>CAWGBY010000013.1:0-41924 GCA_963820855.1 uncultured Acidobacteriota bacterium | reverse complement strand
CATGGTCAGGGTACCGGTGGCTCTCGTCTGGATAGCGCGCGAACGATCTCCTCCCGTACCCGCTCAATCTCTTCGATCCAGGCCCTGAGCTCGGTGTCCGAAGGCGCGAGCTCGTAGGGATGGTGATGGCACGCGTTGCTGAGGCACGCCCATGTGTAGGCGGCGTTCGCGGCAGCGTCAGAATTGGCCAGGAACGTTGGCAACGAGGTCAACTGGACACGCATCGAAGTGGACGCGAGCACGGGGAGGCGGGCCTTCCAGAACTCATCCAGGCTCTCCTCGAGCGCCTGGCGCAAGAGATGCGCGGCGGCTCGGGGCCAGACGCCGCTGGTTCGTGCGTCGGGTCGGGCGAGGAGCGTGCGGGCGGCGTCAAGGAGATCCTCTGGAGTGTAATCGGCGACGGGAATCATGAGAGTGCGAGAATCCCTTTCGCGATCGTGTCGACGTTGCGGACGAACTTCAGAGTGTCGTCGGCGACGAGGCCTTTGTGGGAGCCGGCGTTGCACTCCTTGACGACGTCGACGCTCCACGGGCCGAAGCGGTTCTTGACGCCCGCAGTAGACGTCGCCGCCGCGCTCGGGGTCGTCGTGGAGGGCAAGAGCGAGTCGCGGGACGAGCTTCGTGTGCGTACGGAGAAGCGCCTCGACGTCATGGTGGGGCTCGCCTCGCTCGAGTCGTCGCCGACGAACGACCTCCACACAGGCGGCCTCGAGGCTTTGCCGGCAGAGTCCCGGAATCACGCGCTCGACGACGATCTTGGGGAGGTCCTTGGTGCTCGCGAGGGCGAAGGCGTCCTCCAAATATTGCTGGACGGGGCTTCGAACTTCCCGAAGCTCCACTAAGGATCCTTCGCCCCGCAGGACCTCGATAATCTTGGTCTGGATGCCGAGGCGTCTCGCCGCCTCGGGAAGGCGATCGTCGTGAGTGAAGACGACGACCTGACGGCCTTTCGCGAACTGGTCGAGGACTCGGGCGAGGCCGTCGACGCGCGCCGGGTCCATGGATTGCACGGGGTCATCGATGACGAGAAAGCGGAACGGGCTGGTTTCGACCGTGGCTCGAGGTAGGAAGAGCGCGAGTGCCAAGGAGTGGAGCTCGCCCTGGCTCATGACGCCGAGCGCGGCTCCCTGGGTTCCGTCCACGGTAACGTCGAGGCTGACGTGTCGGGATGTCGACTTGCCCTCGAAGGTGATGTCCTCGAGCTCGACGTGGCTTCGGGTTCGGAGGAGATCCCAGATTCCTCTCACTTGCTGTTTGATGGGGAGGAAACGCTCGTTTCGAATCGTGGTCGCGGTCGTGCGAATCCAATCCTCCGCAGATTTCAAATGGCTGATGACGTCGGCCTCTGAGAGCATTTTCTTTGCTTCCGGAAGCCAGGCGGCGAGCGAGAGGGCGATCGGGCGCCATACGTCCTCGCGTTTTTGGAGCTCACCCCGCGCTTCCTTGCGAAGCTCCTCGATGGCCGTCGAGAGAGCGGGGGTCGTTCGCTCGAGGGCGTCAGCGAGATCCGCGCCGGAGGTTTGGCTCGCTTGGCGCCAGTCCTCCCAGCACTTCTGGACGGTCTCGGAATGCGGGAGCTCGATACGATTCAGAACGGCAGGCGGCGGCTTGATGGGGTCGCGCGCTCGTCGCTCCGCTTCCACGAGACGTCGGACGGCGCCATCCGCGGCCGCGGCTTTTTCGCGGAGCGTTTGGATCTCCTCTTCGGCACGCTTCCGCCACGGTTCCGTTAGAGCAGAGGAGCGACCGCAGACGGGGCAATCGCCGTCTCCGTGGTGCTCGTGAATCTCGAGGGCTTTTTCGAGGATGTCGGCGAAACGGCGCGCCTTCTCGGTGTCCGTCCCGGCGAGGGCTGCGCGCTCTTCGAAGCGCATCGCGGAGCTCTCTCGCGGCTTGGGTTGTGGTCTCGGGGTCGGGGGCCGTCAGCTGGGCGAGGTCGCGGAGGGCGGCAAGCTGGGTGTCGTCTGCTGCGGTTCCAGTACCTCCGGCGACGAGCTCTTCCAGCTCTTGGAGCTTCCATTTCGTGCCCTTCAGGAGCTCGAGGCATGTCGCGGCGCGCTCGTCCTCGTGGGCTTCGAGCCCGGCGCGAAGCGCCTTGAGGCTATCCTTCACGGCACCATGCGCCTGGCTCCGGCGCGAGCGAGACTCTTTGAGGGCGTCGGAGGCGCGGACCAGCTCCTCGAGGCCAAGGATCGAGGCGAGGGCGTCGAAGAGCTTCGAAGGACCGTCCTCGAGCATCGAGCCGAGCTCGTTGTAGGAGAGGAAGGGACGGTAGGTCGCGAGCGGCTCTTCCCATCCGAGCTCCGACAGGGGAGAGCTCTTGGTGTCGTGGACGACGCTCGCTTCGCCGTCGTCGAGGTCCTCGTCGGCGCCCCATGTGCGGCTCACGACATAGGGACCGGCCTCTCCATCGATGAGAAGACGTGCCTCGAGGCTCGTTCCCTCCGAGGTATGGAGGTTGCGCCAGCCCTCGCGCCAAATCTTCGTGCGCCGCGAGCTCCAGCGTTGGTTGTCGCCTGTGAGCAGAAGCTCAAGGGCCTCAGCGAAGCTCGACTTTCCCGATCCGTTACGGCCGACGACCAGGGTCAGGCCCGGTCCGGGCGTGAGCGAGAGCTTCGTTCTCGGACCGATTCCCCGAAACCCCTCGGCCTCGATCGAGTCGATGTAGGCCCGAACGGGCTTGGCGGACTGAATTACGTCGGGACTCGGTCTTTCGGGAGGTTGCCCGCCCAGGCACTCTTCGATCTCGCCGAGGAGAGAAGCGAGCACGAGACTCGAGACGGCTTCGGGGAGTTTCTCCTCGGCATCGAGTCTTCGGAGAACGTCCTCGACGAGCTCGCTCCACATCATCGGCTCCTATGACACCCGTAGAGCGGTGTCTCGTGTTGGGGGCGAGTAGGCTAGCAGCATAGAATCTGGATTTCTACTTCCGCCGGTGATGCATGGGCTAGCCGCGCTGGTTGCGAGGTGAGGGCGAACCGACGGAGGGTGGCAGGATGCCTCGTTTCGACCTGCCCGCGACACGCTCGTCGTCGTGAGAGAGCATTTCGAGAACGCCCAGAAGAGCGTCCTCATAGGGGGAGACGTCGCGGCCAGACCCGCAACATCGAGATGGGTGTCCTGGTCGACGACCCCGGCCTCGCGACCCGCCTCGTCCACCAGTGGCGCGGTCTCATCGAGTCGGCCCTTGTAACAAAAGCCTGAGAATCCTGTTCAAAGGCAGCGACGCGTGAGGAGGGAGGACTGCCTTCTCGGTTTTCGTCTACGTATAGAGAAAACCGGAGTGGAACCGATGTTGCGAACGCACAGCTGTATCCAGGAGGATTGCTTGGCCTTGATCCCAATGGATGCCTGCAATAGCATCCAGGCAAGCACGAAGGAGGGGAGACTTGTCTTTGAAAGTTGGGGCGTACGTATGGCTTCCCTGCGAGGTGAAGCCGGGACCTTTCTCGAACGAACGAATGGTTCGAGTCGCATCCGAATACGGGGACTGGGTTGGATTCGTGCCGGTCACGTCTTTGAAGGATCCCGTGAGCCAAGGCAGGACCTTGATTCCCGCTCGGGTCCTCGAAATTCGGGGAGATCGTGTCTTGGCAACCTTGCCGGGAGAGTCTCTCTCGAGCTCACTCTTGGTGACCGGCCTATCGCAGGTGGAATCGGTTGATTCTGTCGAGGCCGGACATCCTTGAGTACATTGCCCGAGGGAAGCTTGAGATCCAACCGCCGATTCCGGAAAAAAGCATCAAGCAAGTCTCCGTCGATCTGAGGCTCGGTAGGAAGTTCATCGTCTTCAAGGAGCCACCCCATTATCTTCCGGCGATCTACGTCGACCCTTCGTTATGGGAATCTGCCGACCTCTGGCAGGACTACGAGCAGGACCAGTTTCGTTTGAACCCCGGGCAGTTCGTTCTCGCCCAGACCCTGGAGAGGATTCGGATTCCGAACGATCTCGCGGGATTCGTCGAGGGGCGAAGCAGTTGGGCCCGCGTCGGGGTCACGATTCACATGACGGCTCCCAAGATCGATCCGGGATTCGACGCTCACATCACGCTGGAGATGGCAAACTTCGGCCGCGTTCCAGTGGATTTGCGAGCCGAAGTGGACCAGCCGGCACAGCTTATGCTGATCCGACTTTCGACGCCGCTGGCTGAATCGGAGCTTTACGGGACGGGGGAGAGGGATACCTTCCAAGGTCAGACGGAACCGATTCCGCGTCGACGAAGTCCCCGGACGAAGCCAGAGTAGCGCTGCCGAAAGGTCGAGACCTTCGGCGCCTAGCAAATCGGTCGACTCAGGGTCTGCCCATGGATTCCGGCTCGGACGACATCTCGTATAGTTACAACATCTTGCTTGCTCGCAAGGTGAATCAGACGGTCGCCTGAGTCGACGTGGCCCATGTGGCAAAGTGTAGACCTAAATTGATAAGCGTCAACGTTCTGCCACCAAGCTCCCAGGCGTCACACCATGAGATTGTCGGCGAGACTGTCCGAAAGCTTGTTTCGATGTTTCCAGATGACCGTGATTGGTTTCTCGCCCTCCCAGTTTCCGAACAAGGAGCTCTTCAAAGGGTTTCCCGACGAACACCCCCGCGAGCCCGACGTCGTGGCAGAGCTCCGAAGCCAGGAGGGCGAGCGGGAGATCGTACTGGCACGGCTTTCCGCGCGGGAGTATCTTGAAACCAGTCCGCTCGGAGCGGCCCTCGCGGCGCTGATGGGGCGGCCCAAAGGCTCCGAGAATCTCGAGCTTCGAGCTCGGATGCTGAAGAGGGTCGTTGAGAGTGGGTTGGACCAGGGCCGACAGCTTTTGCTGGTCACGGTGATCGAGATCCCCGGGCCGTCCTCAAGTCCTCGTCGGTTACGATCATGGGTCGATGATCCCTCCCCGCGGATTTCATGCGCCGAATTGCCGAGACAACGCATCGGGAAGCCGATGCTGGAGCTTCCATGTCATCGTGATCGGCTTTTCGCCCTCCCAGCCTGCGAAATCCAGCTCCCCGCAGTAGGTGAACGGCGCCGCGCGCTTCTCGGCCAAGACTTACACCACCGTCGGGTTCGGCGACCTGGTCCGCAGGGGCGCAATCCGCTTCCTCTCCGGCATGGAGGCGCTCACCGGCTTCGTCCTCATCGCCTGGTCGGCGTCGTTCACCTACCTCGAGATGGAGCGCAACTGGCGCACGCCATGAGCAGCCCTACTTGAGCTCGAAGCGGTCCAGGTTCATCACCTTGGTCCACGCCGCCACGAAGTCCTTCACGAACTTCTCCTTCGCGTCCGCGCTCGCATAGACCTCGGCGAGGGCGCGCAGCTGGGAGTTCGAGCCGAAGACGAGGTCGACGCGGGTCCCGGTCCACTTGACCTTCCCGGTCTTGCGGTCGCGCCCTTCGAACAGCTCCCTCGCGTCCGAGGTCGGCTTCCACTCGGTGCCCATGTCGAGCAGGTTGACGAAGAAGTCGTTGGTCAGCGCCTCCGGCTTCGAGGTGAAGACGCCGTGCTTCGAGCCGCCGGCGTTGGCGCCGAGCACGCGCAGGCCGCCGACCAGCACCGTCATCTCGGGCGCCGTCAGCGTCAGGAGCTGCGCCTTGTCGACCAGCAGCGCCTCGGCCGGTACCTCGAACTTTCCCTTCAGGTAGTTGCGGAAGCCGTCGGCGAGCGGCTCGAGCACGGCGAAGGACTCGACGTCCGTCTGCGCCTGCGAGGCGTCCATGCGGCCCGGCGCGAACGGCACCTTCACGGCGACGCCGGCCTTCTTCGCGGCCTGCTCGACGCCCGCGCAGCCGCGCGAGCACGATCAGGTCGGCGAGCGACACCTTCTTGCCGCCCTTCGCCTTCTTGTTGAAGTCCGCCTGGATGCCCTCGAGCGTCTTCAGCACCTTCGCGAGCTGCGCCGGCTGGTTGACTTCCCAGTCCTTCTGCGGCGCGAGCCGGATGCGCGCGCCGTTGGCGCCGCCGCGCTTGTCGGAGCCGCGGAACGTGGAGGCCGACGCCCAGGCGGTGGACACGAGCTGCGCCACCGACAGCTTCGAGGCGAGGATCTTCGCCTTGAGGGCGGCGATGTCCTTGCTCGTCGATCAGCTTGTGGTCGACCGCGGGAATCGGGTCCTGCCAGATCAGCTCTTCCTTCGGCACTTCCGGTCCGAGGTAGCGGGCGCGCGGGCCCATGTCGCGGTGCGTCAGCTTGAACCAGGCGCGCGCGAAGGCATCGGCGAAGGCCTGCGGGTCGTCGAGGAACCGGCGCGAGATCTTGCCGAACTCCGGATCGAAGCGCAGCGTCAGGTCGGTGGTCAGCATGGTCGGCTTGTGCTTCTTCGACGGGTCGTGCGCGTCGGGAATGATCTCCGGCGCGTTCTTGGCCACCCATTGCTTGGCGCCGGCCGGCGACTTGGTCAGCTCCCATTCGTACTTGAACAGGTTCTCGAAGAAGTTGTTGCTCCACAGCGCCGGGGTCTTGGTCCAGGTCACCTCGATGCCGCTCGAAATCGTGTCGCCGCCGTGCCCCGTGCCGTAGTTGCTCATCCAGCCCAGGCCCTGCGCTTCCAGCGGCGCGCCTTCCGGTTCCGGACCCTTGTGCGATTCCGGGGCGGCGCCATGGGCCTTGCCGAAGGTGTGGCCGCCGGCGATGAGGGCGACGGTCTCCTCGTCGTTCATCGCCATGCGGCCGAAGGTGGCACGGATGTCCTTGGCCGCCGCCATGTAGTCGCCGCTGGCGTTCGGGCCTTCCGGGTTGACGTAGATCAGGCCCATGTGGGTGGCGCCAAACGGCGCGATCCAGCTCGCGGTCGCCGCTGAAGCGCTTGTCGACGCCCAGCCAGGCGATCTCGCCGCCCCAGTTCACGTCCTCGTCCGGCTCCCACACGTCGGCACGGCCGCCGCCGAAGCCGAAGGTCCTGAAGCCCATCGACTCCAGCGCGACGTTGCCGGCGAGGATCAGCAGGTCGGCCCAGGAGATCTTCTTGCCGTACTTCTGCTTGATCGGCCACAGCAGGCGGCGCGACTTGTCGATGTTGACGTTGTCGGGCCAGCTGTTGAGCGGGGCGAAGCGCTGCTGGCCGCGGCCGGCGCCGCCTCGGCCGTCGTGGATGCGGTAGGTTCCGGCGGCGTGCCAGGCCATGCGGATGAACTGCGGCCCGTAATGGCCGAAGTCCGCCGGCCACCAGTCCTGCGAGTCGGTCATCAGCTTGACCAGGTCCTTCTTCAGCGCCTTGTAGTCGAGGCTCTTGAATTCCTTCGCGTAGTCGAAGCCCTCGCCCATCGGGTCGGACTTCGAGGAATGCTGGTGCAGCAGCTCCAGCCGCAGCTGGTTCGGCCACCAGTCGCGGTTCGTCCTGCCGACGCCGGCGATGTGGTTGAACGGGCACTGGCCCGCGCTCTTGTCCTCGGTCTTCGTGTCCATGTTTCTCTCCGATCACTGGTTTGGCTGGGTGCCATCATTTCACACCGAGCGAGCGCCAGGTGGCTGAAATCGAGGGTTGGATTCTGGGGGTCCAGTGAGATTCGGGCATCCAAGGACTTTGGAAAGAACCCGTTCCCGCTGAGTCACCGTCGACGGTCTCGAATCCAGTCGGGAAGACGACCCGTAGGTCTTAACGCTAATCCGCCCAGGGACAGCGCTCGGCGAGGTCCGTTTCTCTGCGGGGCTTTGGGTCGGCCAGAGCGCGACTTCGAACAGGATTGCCGAGGTCACGCGGCAGATCACGGACTACAAGAACTCCGCCTCGAAGAGCGCGACCTCGCCCTTTCCGCTCGCGAGCTGCCAGGGCGCGTCAGAACCGCGTTATCGAGGTCCACCCGCAATTGTGCTTCTATGAAATGAATCGGCGTCGCCAGTCGTGGAGCCGAAGAAGAAGCGTCCAGGACGAGCGTGGGTCATGAAGAACGAGGAGATTCGTCTACCCAGTGAGCCACGGCGGGATTCGCGAGGGCTTCGGATGGAGATCGTTCGGCAGAAAGAATAGACGTGGGGAGAAACGAACCCTCAACCGCGAAGCGCTTCGCGGAATGCCTTTACGGCCTGGAGCGCTGTGGGGCGATCAAGGAACGAAGCGAGAAGCGGCACCTCGAGGTCCGGAAAGAGGGCGCTCTTTTCCACCAACTCGTAGCGCTGCTGTCGCAGAACGTGGACCTCGATCTGCGAGTCCTGCCAGATCCAAACCTCTCGAACGCCGAGGCGGCGGTAAATCTCCAGCTTATCGATTCCGCCGCTCGTCCACACGACTTCGATAGCCAAATCCGGCGTATCCTTGTTTTGGTCACCGACGAGGTAGCACTCATCCGGCTCTAACCCGCTCTTCTCAGGCGCGCTTTTGAGCGTCCATGCGCCGTAAGGGGAGAGATCGATCCCTCGCTCCAGGGCGTAGGCCTCGATGAGGCGACCGATGTACGACTTGATGCGCTCGTGGTCCTTCGACGGGCGCATCAGCTCCAGCGCTCCTTCCAGATAGGCCATGCGAGGCACGGAACGGTCTCCGCGCATCGCGAGCTGAGCTTCGTAGTGATCCCAGGGCACAGCGTAGGTGACGACGCGCTGGTCGGCGGTGGGAACGTGATCTCCCACGGGAGTTGTCACGTGAGCAGCCATGACGAGATGCTAGCACGCGCGTAGAGGCGGTGCCATTCGAGGCGACAGGATTTGCTCGTCGTCTGCGGTTCGCACATGTCAGGGGGTGGTGAGGTTTCGAATGAGATTCTCGGAAAGCCTCTTTCGCAGTTGCCAGACGAGGGTGATGGGCTTCTCTCCCTTCCAGCTCACGAAATCGAGCTCCCCACAATAGTCAAACGGCGCGGCACGCTGGTCGACCTTGCCCGTCTTCCTCACGTGAGGGGCAGGAGAGCAGAGCCGAGGCGAGCTTCTCCATCGAGTGAATCTCGGGACAGGCACTCGTTTCGAGCGAAAGGAGTGCCTGTCCCTGGTTCTCACGTCCAGCCCTTGCTCCACGAGCCCTGCCACACGGTGATGAAGCCGTTGCCGCCGGCCTTCAACTTCAGCGTCTTCACCTCGCCGGTGCCCGCCTTGTAGACGACCACGTGGCCCTTGCCGTCGATGGTGAACGGCGAGAACGCGGTCCACGGCTTCGTCCAGCTCAAGGTGGCGATGCTGTCGACGCCCTGACCCGCGGCCTTGAATTTCATGATCTTCGACTGGCCGGAAGCGGCCTTGTAGCCCAGGAGATATCGCGCTCCCTCGTGGGACATGGGAACGAGGTCCGTCCACCCTTTGGTCCACGACCCGGACCATACCTGGGTGAGGGCGATGTCGTCGTCGCTTCCGGTGACCTTGTTGATCTCGACCTGTCCGCTTCCTCCTTTGTACAACAGGAGGTACTGGGCGCTTCCGAGCTCGAACGGCACGATCGACGTGCGGCCCTTGCCCCAGGTGCTTTGATAAACGGTCGACGATCCGTCTCCCGTCGGATGGATGCGGTCGATGTTGGCATACCCGTGGAGGGAGTCGTAGGCGAGGAAGTACGGGTCGTTGTTGCGGGTGAAGGGTACGAAGTGAGTCCACCCGGCCCACCAGGTCCCGCTCGTCAGGGTCGTCACGCCCTCGCCCCAGAGGCTCAGCCGCAGGAATTTCACCTGGCCCGTCGACTGCTTGTAGAGGATGGCGTGGGGGTGGCCGCCGCCCGGCTGGTAGAAGGGAATGAAATGAGTCCAGCCCCGGGTCCAGCTCCCGGTCCAGGTCGTGGTGACCCCGGCCCCGTCCGCGTCCATCCGCACGATCTTCACGTCTCCCGTGGACGGCTTATAAATAAGGTAATAGCGCTCCCCGCTCTGGTTCCAGCCCAGGAAGGAGTTCCCGGCGCAGTTCAGGCTCGTGAGCTCCTCCGCATCGTCCGTGCCCCAGGTGCCGTAGGAGTCCAGGTTCCCGGCATGGGTGTCGATGGCGGCGCCGTTGAAACGGATCCGGACCGCGTCGGCGTCGGCCAGCTGCGAATAGTGCAGGTGAACCGCGGTGGCGCCGCTGTTGCTCGTCCGGCCGATCTGCTCTCCCTGGGCGACGAGCTGCCCCACGCTGAGGGGCGGCTTTTCCTCGATGTGGATGTAGTGCGTCACCCAGCCGCCGCCGTGGTCGAGGTAGACGCGGTGCTCGCCGCCCGAAGTGGTGAAGACGTTCTGCACCGTTCCCGCGCTCGAGGCCAGGACCGGCTCGCCTTCGCTGATGTTGTTCCCATCGTCGTCCCGCTCCGCCAGGTCGATGCTGTCCTGATCCGGCCAGTGTTCGTCATAGGTCGAGGCGTCCCAGGTCTGGCCGCAAGGGACGGGCATTTGAAAGAACGGCCGCCGGCCGGCCGCCTCCGCCGGGGATATCGCGGCGAGAGCCAGAAACCAACCGAATAGTGGTCCTTTGGTCGACATCGTCATCCTCCCTGGCATAAGGAACGTCGCGAAGGCGCGATCCCCCTCATCGGGGGAGGCAGAACGGCTCGTGAAGGGCCTGCGTCCTCAAACAGAACGGCGGCGGTGACGACGCGCAGCCGCGTGACGAGCGCGACGACGCTCGTGAGCACCGCCGATTTTGGGAATGGGGTCTTGCCACGAGAACTCCTGGGGCGGGCACCAAGTTGCCGAAGTAGCGCGACGTCGGACCCAGGTCGCGGTGAGTCAGCTTGAACAACGCCCGGGCGAAAGCGGCTTCGACTCCTTCGGGTTCTCGAGCCAGCGCGAAGTGATCGCGCGATACGCCGGGTCCACCAGCAGTCGAGCGCCAGGAGCCGAGGGAGGATCGGCTGCCTCCTTTTCGTCTCTCCGAGACGGAGGGAGGTAGAATGTCGTTATGTCGAGAGCTCTCGAAAGCGTCGCGCAGCGCCGCTTCACCGTCGAGGAATACCATCGAATGGCAGAGACGGGCATTCTCGGACCCGACGAGCGTGTCGAGCTCGTCCGAGGGGTCATCCGAGAGATGAGCCCCAAGAACTGGGCTCACGTGATGGCCACGAGAGCAGTTTTCCTGGAGCTTGAGCGCGCGCTCCGAGGTAGAGCGAGCGTCTACCAGGAGGCGCCGCTCGCTGCGGACGCAATCGATTCGGAGCCGGAGCCGGATGTGCTCGTATGCTCCAACCCGGATGAACGGGCCTATCGATCGACGCGGACGAAGCCCGTTCTGGTCATCGAAGTCGCGGAGTCCTCGCTCGAGTACGACCTGGGCGAGAAGGCGGCCCTCTATGCAGAGGCGGGAGTACCGGAGTACTGGGTCCTGAATCTCGTCGGGCGGACCCTGGTCGTCTTTCGAAAGCCGCTGAATGGGGCGTACCGCGAATCCTTCTCCCTCGATGAGAAGACGCGCGTCATACCGGAAGCCTGGCCGGAAATGGCCTTCGAGGTATCGGCTTTCCTCCCCCGGGAGGCGCGCGAGCCGTTCGACGAAGCTTCCTAGCGCTCGACAAGTGCGGGCCTTCGCCGCGCATTCGTTGACGGGGGCCGAGAGCACAATCCCCGGCCCCGAGGGAGAGGACAGCCATGGAGAGACGGCTTTTTACACTGGCGTCTTATGCACGTGCTAGGTCAGCTCCATCATCCAGACGTCGCCCCTGTAGTCGCCGAGCACGAGAATGATCTGATCGGGCGTGGCGATTGGCGCGGTGCCTGGAAGGTACGCGGGCATCAGCATTTCGGTTGATGCGTATACCGCCATCGGTTCGCTTTCCGCCAGTCCGGATGCGGGGACGAAATGCCGCGCACGAACGGCGCTACGAATCAACGGGTTCGTGCCCGTGGCCGTGTAATACAGGAACCGACCGTCGGCAGACCAGAAAGGATGGCTCGCGGAGCGATCCACCACCGCCCACTCGGACTCTGGAATCGGCTGTTCTCGGAACGGAGCAACAAATACACTCGCCGGTTCGCTCGGACGCGAGGCATCGAACGCGATCCATCGTCGATCCGGCGACAATCGCGGATTGCTGACCGACCCTTCGGCGCTCTGGAGCAGCTCCCGCTGGTCTCCAGTCTCCGTATCGATGAGCGCAATCGAGTTCAGGCGCGCAAACCGTTCGATGATGAGCCGGCGTTCATCCACCCATTCGCGCGGCCGACCGCCGCAATCGTCACCCAGCTTTCGCCAGGTCCTGTCAGTTAAGCAGGCGACAAAGATGGGCCGTAACGCGCGCTCTCCTCCCATCATCCTCGTGCCGTACGCCAGCAGGCGTCCGCTCGGCGAGATCGCTGGATATCCCTTCGCGCCGGGCGGTCCCTCGGCGAGAACCTTTTCCGAGCCCGTTTGGAGTTCCCTCAGGAAGACGTCACCGTCTCCGGACCGAAATGAGAAATAGGCGAGCGTTCGGAAGTCGTTCGTGAGAGTCAAATAGCCGAGAGGAGCCGGGCCTCGAGTCATCCGGCGCAGCGGACCCTGCGCGATGCCACTCCGCGCATCCAAGGCCACGGACCACAGATTCGCGTCCGCGCGGCTGCTGAGGAACGCCAGGCGCCCGGCGGCAGCCGTGGGAAGCCACGCCGTGTCGCTGCCGCTCGTTAGCCGCACCGGCGCACCCGCTGGCTGGAACGTCGACTCCACGAGTCGCTGTCGGTAGAGATTTACGCCCTGAGCCCCAGCCGCGGAGAACACCAACGAGTCCTGTACCCACGCCACACCGATGGGCAAGGTGAACATCCCTGCCTTGCGGAATTGCTGGACCACTCCGGTGTTGGTCGAGGGACCGCCGTCCATCGGCACAATCCACCAATCCGCCTCGAGCGCCGGACCCGGACGGGCATAGACGAGCACCGATCGGCTGTCCGGCAACCACGTCGCGCACGCCACATCGACCAATTCCGACGCGATCGTTCGAAAACCGCCGCCGCGGGCAGTGACCCGAATACCGGCGGCGTCCTGCGGGATACACGCGAGACAGTGACCATCGGGGGAAATCCGGCCGCGGCTCGCGCCTTGCTGCAGGAGCCGCGGTTCACCGCCAAGCGTCGGAACCTCGTAGACATTCGGACCCGCATCGTCGCTGGCGGAAAAAATGATTCGGGTGTCGTCCGGTGAGAACGAGAGATGTGAATACTCACGCTCACCGTTCGTCAACCGCAATGCCGCGCCGCCAATCTGCTGAATCCAGATCTGCGGTGTCGTCCCGTCCTGCCCGGCATCCGAGACATAGGCGATCAGGCGTGCGTCGGACGACAGCGCCGGCCAGCTGGTCAGTGCCGCTGTCCACGTCACTCGTTCGAGACGGGGTGCCACCGGCGCGTCAACGGTATCAGGGGCATCAGGGGTTGGGGGGGCGGCGAGCGTGAGTCGCCGGCTTTCCCACCACGCGGCCAACTCTTCTCTTCGCGCGTAGACGCTGCCGCGCTTGTCGTGGGCGAGGCGATGCACGGGCAGCCCCTCCTCACGCTCCCAGCGCTGCACGGTCCGGATGCCACGGCGGAGATACGCAGCGATCTCCTTCCAGGAGTCCAGCCGACCCTCAGGGGCATGCATCGGGCTTTGGGTGGGTTGCGCGTCCGGCTTGTCGGCCATGAAGACGACAGGATAACGCAGACATACGCCAAAAGACGCCACACCGTCCGTGGCATGTCACGGCGCTTTGAGCAGCGGAAACTCGGCCGCAGACTGGGCTCACGTTCAATACAGGGCGGCGTTCTTCAAGGAGGTGCTTGGTGAAGTTGTTGTTCGTGGTGCTCACGGTGGGGCTGCTCGAAAGCCAAGGGATCGCAGGGCAGTCGAAAGCGGAATCGATTCAAGGCGTATGGCGGACCGTGGAGGTGACGATGACGGGACCAGCGGCCCGCACGATCAGCCAGATACAACCCAACCTGACCATCCTCACGGCGAGGCACTACAGCCGAATCCACATCGACGCCGAAGGGCCTCGTCCGATGTTGGCAGATGTCACAAAGGCAAGCGCCGACGAGCTGCGGGCGGTGTGGGGACCATTCGTAGGCGAAGCCGGCACCTATGAAGTGACGACCGACCATTTCATCACGATGCGACCCATCGTCGCGAAGAACCCCGCGGTGATGGGTCCGGGGGTGTTCATCACGTACTCCTACAAGCTGGACGGCGACACGATCTGGGTGACCCAACAGCGAAACCAGAATGGCCCGTTCGCCAATCCCGTCACAGTCAAGGCCGTGCGCGTCGAATGACGAAGAGGAGGTCTCACCAACACGATTTCACGGACAGGCGGTGACACATGATGACGACGACGACGGTTCAGCCCGCTCCGGAGCTTTCGGAATGGTTCGCCTCCTGGTTTGACTCCGTCCACTATCACAAACTGTACGCGCACCGTGACGACACAGAAGCAGAGCGTTTTCTCGACGAACTGCTCCCACGGCTCCACCCTCGCAGTGGGGCTCGGGTGCTCGACCTCGGATGCGGCGCCGGACGTCACTCGAAATACCTCGCGTCGAAGGATCTTCGGGTCACCGGCATGGACCTCGCAGCCGGCAGCATCAGGGAAGCGAAGAAGTCCGAGCGGCCCGGCCTCCGCTTCTTCCAGCACGACATGCGGGTCCCATTCGGCCGCGAGGCCTTCGACTATGTCTTCAACTTCTTCACGAGCTTTGGCTACTTCGAAGAGCCGCACGAGCACATCGCGGTCGTTCGGAACATGGCGACATCGCTGCGGCCCGGCGGCAGGCTGGTGCTCGACTACCTGAACGTCCGCCACACCGAGGCAAGGCTCACCTCCGAAGAGGTCAAGGAGATCGACGGCGTCATTTACCGACTGTGGCGCTGGACGGACGCCCGTCACTTCTTCAAGCGGATCGTGGTCGAGGACGGTGACAGTGGACCGCTCGAGTACGTGGAGCGCGTCGCCAAGTTCACGCTGCAGGATTTCCGGCGTTTGTTTGCGCCTCACGACCTGAGCCTCGAGGAGGTTCACGGCGACTACCGCCTGAGTCCGTACCATGCCCTGACCTCCCCTCGGATGATTCTGGTGGCGAGGAAGCGGGGAACGGGAGTGGATGCGGGCGACTTCCGCGACGGGTGCTTACGGACGCGGCCGAGCAGGCTCTTCCTTGAGAGGCATCGCGATAAATCGTTCCTGGGGTGGGAGAGAAACGCGAATCCGGTTCGGCGCAGCAAGCAGCGGGCGTGAGGCTCTGGCCGATGCGCTTCGTTTGCGGTCGGACGACGAGCGTTAGAATGGGCCTGTCATGTTGAAGTTCTCGAAGTCCAGGCGCTTCCCGGATACAGAATCCGGGTGCGCTACGAAGATGCGGTGGCCGGCGAGGTCGACCTCTCGCGGTTCGCCGGCAGAGGCGTCTTCTCCGCCTTGACGGACCGCGCATTCTTCGAAAAGGTGCACGTGTCTCCCCACGGAAGCATCGCTTGGACGGACGACGTCGAGCTCTGTGGCGACAGCATCTACCTCGAACTGACGGGAAAGAAGCCGGAGGATTTGTTCCCTCACATTGCGCTCGCTCAGCCGTAGATGCCTGAACTGAGCCGGTTCTAGGGAATCGTCGTCCGCATGTTCTCGAACGACCATGGGCCGCCCTCCCTCAGGAAGAGCTCCGAGAGGCTTGGAGGAGAGCACAGAGCCTCGAGTCCCCGGTAAGAATCGCGCCGCTCCCTTAGGTGCTCCGCGGCGGCCGTTTCCCACGGCGAAGGGGCCATGAAAGAAGCCGCTCCGGGTCAGTCGCCTTTCCGGGTTACCGTCCTGCTCGAGAGTCACCGGTCAGGAGGATTTCGGTTCCGTTTCTCGTCTATCCCATCAAGGCGACGCAGTGGGGTACGACCAGGTGTTCAAGGGGATTCTGCGGCGGTTCTTTCAGGACTTCATGGAGCTCTTCTTCCCGGACGTCGCGGAGTCTCTGGACTTCGCCTCCGTGGAGCTCCTGGACAAGGAGCTCTTCAAGGGGTTTCCCGACGGCGTGCAGCGGACACCCGACTTCGTCGTCCGGGTCCGAACCCGGGAGGGGCGGCCCGAGATGGTGATCGTGCACATCGAAGCGCAGGCCGGGACGGGGTGGCGCTTCGGGCGGCGCATGTTCGAGTACTACTCGCTTCTCTGGCTTTCCTACGACATCCCGGTTTTCCCCATCGTCCTGTTCGTCAAGGGAGGTGGGCGCCAGGGGATCGCGACCAGGACGTACCGTCACGAGGTGCTCGGGCGGGAAGTGATGAAGTTTCAGTTTGCCAGCGTCGCGCTGGCCGGGTTCTCCGGATGGGAGTATCTTGAGAAGGGCCCGCTCGCGGCCGCGCTCGCTCCCTTCATGCGCTGGGAGGAGGAGTCCGATGAGGCTCCGGGCTCACGCCGGTGTGAGGAATCGGGTAGCGTCGAGCGGTCTCGACGAAGAGGCGATGTTCTTGCTCATCAACTTAATCGAGACGTACTTTCCCGTTCCAGAGGAGTTGCGGGAGCGGTACCGGCAGCTGATCTCGAGAGAGGAGTATCGAAAAGTGCAGGAAGTGGAGATGACCTGGGCCGACAGGCTGCGGCAGGAGGGCCACGACAAGGGAAGAGAAGAGGGAAGAGGAAGCCGGGCTCATCGAGGGAAAACGGCAGACGCTGAAACGCCTGCTGACGGTGAAATTCGGCGCTCTCCCCCCTGGCATCCTCGCGAGCATCGACGCTCTCGGTTCCGCGGAGGAGCTGGATCGGTGCCTCGATCGGGTGATTACCGCGGCGACCCTTTCGGAACTGGGTCTTCCGGAGTGACCCGGCGACGGAGGACCTTGGTCCAACGAGACATGGACGCCCGGACTCAGCTTCTGAGGGATGCTCTGGAACGAAATACCAGGCCGGGCGAGTACGCAAAGCTTCTTCTCTATGACCTGGTCCAGACCTTCATGCCGGTTCCGGAGGACCTGCGGGAACGATACGAGGCGTCCATCGCCGGAGAGGAGTATCGTCACTTGCGTGAATACGAGGCGACGTGGGCCGAGAGACTGATGCTCAGGGGATTCTTCGAAGGCAAGCGCCAGACCCTCAAGCGGCAGCTCACCAGCAAATTCGGGCAACTTCCCCCCTGGATCGAGGGCCGCATCGATGCGATCGCCTCGGAGCCGGAGCTCGACGGATACCTGGAAGGAATCCTCACGGCAACGTCTCTTTCCGATCTCGGCCTCGATCGCTGACGACCGCGGGAAGGAGACCGCGGGGCGGCGAGCCTGCAGAAGACCTAGCCTTGGCAAATTCAACTCCATGGCGGGTCGCTCCTTCCGTTGTCGTCTTTGGGAGGGGGAGCTTGGCTTTTGACGACAAAGAGTTTCTGTAGACATCGGACCGAGTCGAGCACATCGCGCGGCACGAGGTTGCTCCCGAAGAGGTCGAGCAAGTGTGTTTCGGACGGTCAATGGTGCTTCGGACGAAGGCATCGGGAACGAGCCCCCGTCTACCATGTTCTGGGCCAAACCGACGCCGGGCGTTACCTGTTCTGCGTGGTGACACAATTTCCAGGAGAGAAGGGTTACGTCGTGACGGCGCGCGCGATGACCGCCAAGGAAAAGCGACGGTTCGGCGAATGGGCGAAGCGATGAAAAGCAAGAGAATTCCGGGAACGGATTCCATCGAGGAGCTCGCGCGCTTCTGGGACTCGCACGACGTGACGGAGTTGGAGGACCAACTGGAGGAGGTTCGGGAGCCGGTATTCCAGGGACAACCAAGCGTCAGCTTCCGCATCCGCTTGAGTCCGGAGGAGCTGGAGAGCCTGAGGCGGATCGCCAGTGAGCGCGGCCTCGAGGAAGCGGCTCTCCTCCGCGAGTGGGTCCTCGAAAAGCTCCACGGCTCGAAGCCGCCATCAAGAGGAGCCAGAAGAAGCTGACGCTGCCTTAGTGCACCCGTTCCAGACAATCCGCCAACCCGTCCAAGAGAGGCTCTCCGTCACGCTCCGCCGCCATTTCAGGACTGGGATTGCGATTGCGGGATGTCAAGAGGACTTGAGACCGACGGGACACCTGCGGATTCATGGAGAGCGACTCGGGCCCGATCTACGGATCCTCCCTTGACGTCAAATATCGCTCCAGTTGTAGGTAGACTTCCTCAGCGCTACTGACAACGCTCTCGTAGTCCCCGTCTCGATCCAGTTTCGAGGAATACAGGAGCGTTTGGGTGGAGACGGTCTGACCGCTCTCCTCATTTAAAGTCGTAGTCACGAGAATCTGGAGCGGTGAGAAGTCGTAGGTCTCGAGGTAGACGAAGTGATGAGGAGGATCGACGGATTGGTACGCTCCACGAACCTCGAGCCTGACGCCGCTCCGGCGTTCGAAGACCTAGCGGAAGGACCCGCCAGCCTTGAAATCGACATCGCACGCCACGAGGGACATGCTCGACGTTTTCATCCACTGCAGGAGATGTTGCGGCTTTGTGAGGACGTCGAAAACGGCCTGAGGGGGAGCGGCAAAGCGTCGTGTTAGAACGGTCTCACGCTCGGATGGCTTCGTTGCCAGGAGCGTGCGCTGCGCCTCGATGCCTGCCGGACTGGCCAGAGCTGCGATCAAGAACCAAGCTGCGGTTCTGAGTGCGAGCTGCAGCATGCGTTTCCCCGCCTGCGCCGAACGTCGCCAACGACCACGCCATGCTATCGGATCAACTCGACTCTGCGCGAGCGTTCCGGGCCGACGCGCGGGGCTCGTTTCCGAGCCCACGGATTGTTCTCCTGCTTCAGGGAGGATTCGCGGCCTCCTTTGCGTCTCTTCGAGACGAGGGGAGATACAATGTCGTCATGCCGACTTTCCAACGCGTCGTGCAGCGCCGCTTCACCGTTGAGGAATACCACCGGATGGCGGAGACCGGAATCCTCGGCCCCGACGAGCGCGTCGAGCTCATCCGTGGCCTCATCAACACGAAAGTCCGCAAGAGCCGGGAGCATGTAATCGCTACCGCATTCACCTACGGCCTCATCGACAAAGCTCTTCGCGGAACGGCGAGCGTCTACCAAGGCGCACCACTCACCGTCGAGAGGCTTGACTCGGAACCGGAGCCGGACCTTCTGATTTGCTCCAATCCGGATCCCTTGGCTTATGGCACATCGCAGACGAAGCCGCTTCTAATCATCGAGGTCGCGGACTCATCTCTGGAATATGACGTTTTCGAAAAGGCGGCCGTCTATGCGGAGGCGGGCGTCCCGGAGTACTGGGTCCTGAATCTCGTCGCGCGGGCCCTGGTCATCTTTCGAAAGCCGCTGAACCGGGCATACCTCGAATCCTTCTCGCTCGATGAGACGGCGCGCGTCACACCGGAAGCGTGGCCTGAAATGGTCCTTCGACGTATTCGCCTTCCTTCCGCCGGCGAAGCCCAGGTCCGACGAAGCCTCTTAGGGTTGCGACCTCTGCCCGAGCTAGAACTTGACATCGACTACCGCCTGGGCGACGTCACAGGTCGGAGGACAAGCGGGACCGTTCGGCTGAACTCTTTCGAAGCTCGGCGCGATTTCCGCCTCGGCCACGAGCTGACCGTCCCGGGTAATCGAGATTTCCACCCGTCGTCGGGCGGAGCTTGGGGTCGAACCAGAGCCCGGGGAACGCCTGTGCGTCGGCCGGAAGCGCGCATCCGCTCTCGACGACCTGAACCACGCCCTCGACGTCGCAGCTGACGTTTTCCTGAGCGCCTGGATCGCTCAATCCGACGCAGTTCTTCAGGGGAAGCGACCCGCGGCAGGTTACCTCCACCCCGTCCGCCTGGATTCGGAAACGATACTCTCCCGCGGGCCAGCCGGACGCGGGCCGAAGCTCGACCTTGAGGCCGTCTTCGCAGCCGATCAACGTGCACGCGAGAGGCGGCGTCAGGGGATTGTCTGGCGAGCTCCGAGGACCGCGCTCCTCGTCGGCGCAGGCGAGACAGGCCGCGGCGGCAATCAGGCCCAATCGGCCCACACGAGCGGAGTACGCCATGAAACTTCGAAGACGCATAGAGAGCATCCTCCTCAAAGACATCCTCCTTGATTTCGCGGCGACTCCCAAGCGCTGCCATCGATCATGACAACGCGCAGACTTCTTGATCTTCGACGGGACGCCGTATTACACTCACTGCCTTCGGAAGACGCGGCTGCCGACGACCTGGCTGGGGGGCTGAGGTGGGATTTCGCAAAGGGGGCCTTCGCTCGATTGCCGCAGCCCTTCTGCTGATCGTCTCCACCCCAGGGCTCGGTCAGGAAACTCGGTACCTCTACGACCCGCTGGGACGGCTTCTTGCTGTCGTCGACCAGGGGGAAGCCACTTTCTACGAATACGATGCGGTCGGGAATCTCATTTCGATCCGACGATCGGATGTCGGAAGCGACCTCGAAATCAATCTCGTCCACCCGATCGCCGGACCCGCGGGTACGCAGGTCGAGATTTTCGGCGTAGGCTTCCGTGACGTAGCTGACGAGAACCAGGTCAGCTTCAACGGAGTTTCTGCTCCCGTCCTCGCCTCCGACCCCACGCACATCACGACGCAGGTGCCCATCGGCGCGACTTCCGGCCCCATCACGGTGACGACCCCTGTGGGCTCGGCTGTGTCGCCGGACCCGTTCCGCGTGCCAAGTCTCACGATCTCTCCACTTCACGCTTCCGTGGTCGTCGAAAAAAGCCGGCAGTTCACGGCCACCGTCGTCGACTGGCCCGATCAGCGGGGGTTCTGGAGCGTCGAGGGTATCGAAGGCGGGAACGAGGTCGTCGGAACGATTACTCCTAACGGTCTCTACACGGCGCCGGCCGAAGTTCCGGTCCCTGCGACGGTACGGATCCGGGTGACCAGCGTCCCGTTCCCGACCCTTTTCGCGGATGCCGACATCACCATCGGACCGCCAGTGGCTTTCGTCGTCGCCGGGCCTTTCGATGTCCGGGTGGTTCGATCGGGAACTGGAGATCCTGGTGGTCTCGCGCTCAATCTGACCACCGCCGGCCCGCACACGATTCGCGTCGTTCGACCGGGACTCGGCGATGTGGGTGGCTTGTCGGCCAACGTCACCGTGGCGGCTCCTCCGTACGTGGCCGTCACGCGTCCGGGTACGGGCGACCCGACCGGCCTTCCAATCAATGTAATCGTCGGAGCGCCGGCCTCGGTAAAGGTGGTGCGTCCGGGAATCGGCGAGGCAGGTGGCCTGACGCCCAATGTCACGGTCGCCCGCCCGCACGACATCAAGGTCCAGCGTCAATGACCGTCTAGGAGAAGAGCCATGAGACTGAGAGATACCCTGTGCTGCGCCTTCATCGGCTTCGTGCTTTTCGTGAGCCCCCACTTCGCTCGCGCGCAATTCAGCTGTGGAAGCACGGGCGCACGGGGTCCCCTCGTTGTCAATGCCGGGCAGCCGTTGACCCTGGCCGTTCCGGACGACGGTATCTTTCATTTCACCACCGTCGCGATATCCAGCCTGCTGACCTTCACGCGGAATCCTGCATTCAACCCGCCGGTCATCCTCCTGGCGACGGGAGATCTCACGATCAACGCCGGCGGTGTGATCCGGGTCAGTGGCTTGAACGGCACCTCCGTCACCGGTGGACTCGGTGGGCCGGGTGGCTTCGACGGTGGAGAGGCGGGAGTCGGTGGCGGAAATCCGGGGGCGGGTCACGGCCCCGGAGCGGGCGGCCCGGGAACCGGGGCCGCGGCCGCCGGGAACGCAGCCTACGGCGGTGATCCTCCTTTCTCGAACAACGCCACCGACGGGGTTATCTACGGGAGCCCATTGCTGGTCCCGCTCGCCGGCGGCTCGGGTGGTGGCGGAGACGAAAACCTCGGGGGCGGTGGAGGCGGGGGCGCAGTGCTCGTGTGTTCGCCAACACGGATAATCGTCAACGGTACGATCGAATCCCAAGGGTCGCCGACCGGACGTACAGTGGGTGCCGGAAGTGGAGGCGCCATCCGCATCCTCTCGCCCTTCGTTGGTGGAAATGGGACCGTCCATGTGGGGGGCTCCGCGGGATGGGGAGGTAACGGACGGGTTCGCGTCGATCTGATCGATCGATCGGGATTCACGCTTAATTTCTCGCAGCCGAGCTCTCTGTCCGTGGGCTCCTTCATGAGTGTGTTTCCAACCACCATTCCCCAGCTCGACATCGTCCACGTGGCCGGGAACAACATTCCTCCCGGAACACCGAGCCCGCTCGTGTTCACCCTTCCCTTCAACTCTCCAACAAGTCAGGCCATCAGGGTTCGCGCGACCGGCTTCGTGGGCCAGGTCCCGATTGCTGTGGTCGTTACGCCAGCGTCGGGTCCGCGGATCGTCGCGGAGACCGAGATCGATATGGATGTGTCCAACGAGGTCACGGTGAACGTGGATCTCCCGCAGAACGTGGTGGTCCGGATCACCGCCTGGACGCGGTAATCGCCGTCAGCTTTCAAGCGAGTGGGAAACGTGGAGCACGCAAGGACGAGGATCGGCGCTCTCAGCGCGGCTTTGCTCACGTTTGCGCTCGGTCCCCTTACCCCCGCCAACGCCGCCGAGCAGGTGGTCTTCGGACCGAAAAAGTACGAGCGTTTGGCGCAAAGGCCGGATCTTTTCCATCTGCCTCCCGGCGCCACCGGACCCTTTCGCGTCCACATCAAGAACGGACGACCCGACGGACGCGACCGTGTCGATTCGGCCTCGTTGTTCGTGAACGGAGAGCTGGTAGCCGGCCCGCTCGACTTCGACCCGCAGCAGTACGAGTTCGATCGGCCCGTGTCTCTCTCGTCGACGAACCGCGTCCTGGTCATTGTTTCGGGCGGTCGCGGCGTCTTCTTCGAGGCGACGTTCTTTGCGCATCGTCCCGATACTCTGGTCACGAACCTGGCGCCGGATCCCCTCGCAATCGAGGTGGGAGCCGTGGGCCAGCTCACGGCGACACTCGCGCCGGCCCCCTTCGCCCCTGGTTCTGTCGAGCTCCAAAGCGAGGACGGGAACGTCGCGGCCGTCCCGGCCTCCGCGGCATTCGTAGCGGGTCAAACCGAGGTTCTGATCCCCGTCTCGGGACTTTCCGAAGGCATCACGACGATTCGAGCCACGCTCAACGGGGGAAGCGCGACTTCAACCGTGCGCGTCACGCCGGGACTCCCGAGAGTGGTCAGCCTGGTGCCTCCATCACTCGCCATCACCGAGGGCGCCTCCGGGACCTTCACCGTGAATCTCTCGGCCGCACCCGCTGCGGACACGGACGTCACCGTCACGAGCAGCGACCCGGACGTCGCGAACGTGCCGGGAGTCGTGACCGTTCCGGCGGGACAGAGCGAGGCCCTCGTGCCCGTCGATGGAATGGCCCCGGGCATGGCGCAGGTGACGGTCAGCCTGAACGGCTCGAGCGCCTCGAGCGCGGTCACGGTGACGCCCGCGGCGGCCGAGCTGGTATCCCTCGTTCCATCCCTTTCGACGATCACGATCGGCGCAACGACGACGCTTTCAGCTCACGATCTCAGCGGCCCAGGCTTCGGACACCACGGTGCTCCTCGACAGCACGCCGGCCGGAATCCTCTCCGTCCCACCGGAGGTGGTCGTCCCCGCGGGTGAGGTGACGACCGACGTGCCCGTCGAAGGCCTCGACTTCGGTCAGGGCACCGTAACCGCGATGCTGAACGGCTCGACGGTTTCGGCGCTGGTGAACGTCGTCGCGCCGCCGCTCGAGGTCGTCGCTCTAGAACCGGAATTCGTGAGGGTGACGGTAGGTTCCACGACCGGGTTCACCGTCCGGATCAACGCCGCGCAGGTCGGCCATACCGAGGTCGAGCTCGACTCGAGCGATCCGGCGGTCCTTTCGGTCCCGGAAACCGTGACCATCGAGGCGGGCCAAACGAGCGCGAGCTTCGTCGGGAACGCCCTCGCGATAGGCGACGCCGTCGTCACGGCTTCCGCCAATGGCACTTCTCGCCAGTCGTCGGTCGAAGTCGTCGCGGAGCCCGCCGCGGTCGTCGACCTCGTCCCGAGCTTCCTTCCGCTCCAGGAGGGGGCGACCGGGACGCTCACGGTCCATATCAACGTCGCGCAGGCGCAGGACACCGTAATCGCATTGACCAACGACGCGCCCGGCGTCGCACAGGTGCCCGCGAGCGTGACGGTCATCGCGGGAACGCTATCCGCCGAGATCCCGGTGAGCGCACTATCTCCCGGCGAAGCCTCGATCACGGCGAGCGTGAACGGAAGCTCGGTCGAAGCGCTCGTCGAGGTGACTTCGCCCGCGCCCGTAGTGACGAGCCTGACGCCGGACGTCCTCCTCCTTCCGAAAGGGACACCCGGAGAGCTCCGAGTCACGCTCTCCCGTGGACCGGCTAGCCCCGTCCAGGTGGCGCTGTCCTCGAGCGACGACTCCGTTGCCTCCGTGCCGCCGACCGTGACGGTTCCCGCCGGCGAGTTGTTCGCCGATTTCGCCGTGGCTTCGATAGGGATCGGCGAAGCGACAATCGTCGCCTCGCTCGGCGGTCAGTCCGAGAGTGCGCGGGTGACCGTCGGCGACCCCGAGCCACTGGGTCTCACCGTGGTGCCCGACGCCCCGACGGCCTTCGTCGGGGACAGCGTTTCTTTCTCCGCCAGCGCCGCGATGACCGACGGCAGCACGGAGGACTTCACGCTGCTGGTGGAGTGGTCTTCGTCGGACGGGTCCGTCGCTTCGATCGACTCGCAGGGAAACGCGGCTGCGCTCGGCGCCGGAGAGACCGTGATTGCCGCGAGCCATACCTTCACGCCCATCGCGACCGGGCAGCCGACCACTCTCATCGCAAGCACGCTACTTACCGTCCTCGAGCGGGCGACCCTTCAGCTCACCGCTCCCGCGACCGATCTCAACGTCGGAGAATCGGTCCGCGTCCAAGTCGCTTCGAGCTGCCGTAGCACCGGCGGGCGGGCTTCTCGTCGCGCTTTCCGCGACAGGAACGGGTGCAGCGAGCTTCCCCGCGATGGTGACGATCCCTGCCGGCAGTAGCGCGGTCGAGTTCGACCTCTCGGCCGACGCGGCCGGCGAGGTCACGGTCACCGCAACCGCTCCGGAGAGGGTTTCGGACTCGCTCACCTTCACGATCCACGGCGAGCTGAGCATCGACTCCATCACTCCCACGAGCGGGCCGGTCGGATCGATCGTAGAGCTCGTCGGCAGCGGGTTCGACACCGCTCCCGCCGCGAACCTCGTGGAATTTCCCACCGCTCAACCTCAAGGGGTCCTGGCGGGAAGTGTGATGGACGCCAGTTCGAGCCGGTTGACCGTGGTGGTCCCGCCGACGGCCGAGAGCGGACCCATCCGCGTCACCAACGCTCTCGGCAGCGCGACGAGCCCGCCGTTCACGGTAGTTCGGGAGAGCGATTTCCAGCTCGTGGTGAGCCCGGGCGTCGTGAGGGTCCTCGCGGGTGCGAGCAATTCGGCGCAGGTGCAGCTCGTTTCGACCGGAACGCAGCCATTCACGGGACTCGTCACTCTCACGACCCAGGGTCTCCCCGCGGGCGCGAGCGCGAGCTTCGAGCCCGCTCCTGTCGTCGGGGCCAATCAGATCGTCGTGTCGGAGCTCACGGCCACGGGCGCCGCGACACCGGGAACCTACCCGATCCTGTTGCGCGGAGAATTCCTCGAAGCCGGGCAGTCGCTCGTGCGGACTGCCGGGCTCCAACTGATCATCGAGTCCTCGACCGGCGTCACCGGCGTGAAGGGTCGCTTCGTCACCCCTGAGGGGATAGGCATTCCCGGCGTGATCGTGCGCGCCGAGTTCGGTCCCAGCCTTCAGACGACGACCGACGCCGCCGGGAATTTCCAGCTCGTGGGTCTCGCGGGCGGAGAGGTGACTTTCCGATTCGACGCCACGCCGGCCAACCCGCTGTACCCCATCTGGCCCTACACCACGGAGCTTCCAGCGAACCAGGTCACGGTGCTGCCGGATTGGACCATCAACCCGCCTCCGAGCAACGACCAGTTCACGCCGATCGCCAACGCAACACAGCAGCAAGTGATCACGGATGAGAGGTTTCCCGGACTCGAGATCCGGCTTCCGGCGGGCGCCTCGATCATCGGCTGGGACAACGTGCCAAAGACCCGGATCGCCGTGGAGAAGATCGATATCCGCGAGCTGCCGGTGCCGGCGCCTCCGACGCCGACGGGAGCGGCCTATCAGCTCTACTTCGGAACGCCGATGGGCGGCGTCCCGAGCGTCCCGATCCCGGTGACGCTTCCGAACGACGTCGGGGCCGAGCCCGGCGAGAGCGTCGACGTCTGGTTCTTCGATGGAAGCCCGACGGCGATGTCGGGAGAGTGGAAGATCGCGGGTCCGGCGATCGTCACTCCCGACGGCAAGTCGGCGCGGATGCCACCCGGCACCGGTATCGCTCGATTCTGCGGGGTCTGCGGTCTCATGTGCCTCGGCAAGCAGCCGCCGGCTCCCGATCCGCCTCCGGATTGCGAAGGGGCGGGCAACCCGGTCGAGCTGTACACGGGGCAGGAGCTTCCGAGCACGGGAGGTCTGGTCTGTCGCGGTCTCACACCGATTGCGACCGGCATGACCTACAACCCCGTGGATGCCTTCAACAACATCGCGGGCACCGTCGGATCGCTGGGCTTCGGCTGGGTGCTCGACTACGACATCTCGTTCCTGCCGTTCACGGGACCGCAGAAGCGCCTCGTGCTGCCTGGGAACCGGCGAGTCAACTTCGTCGACGACGGTTCGGGAAATTATCGGCCCTTCGACGACCCTCGCTTCGATGGTGCGGTGTTCCGCGCTATCGACATCGCGACGAACCACTGGGAGCTCACCTTGCGCGACCGGAGCAAGTGGCGTTTCCGTCCGTTCCCCGGGATCCCTGGCGTCATCCGCGGCGGGCCGCCCACCTTCGTCACCGAGATGATCGACCCGCAGGGGAACGTGCTCCCGATCCAGCGTCAGTCGAACGGCCGTATCCTGTCCGTCGGCACGAGCGCCCGGCGCGTTTCGATGACCTATGGTGGGAACGGCTTCGTCTCCGAGATCCGCGACAGCGCCGGTCGCACGATGCGGTACACGTACACCGCGGACAACCACCTCGAGACGGTGACCGACGCCGACGGCCTCGTGACTCGCTACACCTATGTCGGAGACGAGGAGTTCACGGTTCCGCCGGCGTGCCCGCCGCAGCCCTCGTTCGGCCGGCGCTTGAAGACCATCGCGTATCCCGGCCGACCGAATCCCACCGAGAACTTCTACGGTCCGGGGCGCAGGGTGCTCCGGCAGATGGGTTTCGACGGACGCGAGCACCGTTTCGATTACGACGTCACCGGCGCGTGCGTCACGCACGTTTCGAGCCCGGACACGATCTGCGAAGGCCCGCATTGCCCATCGGTCGACTCGTGGGAGAACTTCCAGGAGGGCTGGCGGATGTTCGGCGGCACGGTCGTTGCCACCACGGTGACGAAGCCCGACGGGCGGACCTACACGAACGAGTTCAACGCCAGCGGCATGACGACCGACCGGATCGATCCCCAGGGCCAGCGCCTCTCACGGACGCTCGACGCGGCCAACCGCCTGACCGAGCTCACGGACGCGCTCGGTCGAAGGTGGAAGTATGCCTATGACGCCGAAGGGAAACCTGTCGAGGAAACCGATCCCTTGGGCCGGGTCACGAGTTCTCGTACGACCCGACGTGGCGCCTGGTCACGAGCATCACCCGATTCGATGAGGCGGACCAGCCGCAGCGCTGGCAATTCACGTACGACCCCGTTAAGGGGACGCTCCTCACTCTCAAAAACCCGCTGAACGAGACCACCAGCTTCACGTACACGCCGCGGGGAGAACTGGAGACGGAGCGGAGCCCTCTCGACCAGGTGACTCGCTTCGAGTATGGGGCGAGCGGGGACTTGCTCAAGATCATCGATCCCCTGGGGAACACTTCTCGCTTCGGATACGACCGGGCTGGCCGGTTGGTGGCTGAGACGGATCCGTCAAACTTCCAGACAAGCTACGGCTACAACGGAATGGACCAGTTGACGGATGTCACCGACGCTCTCGCTCAGGTGACGGGGCTCGACTACGACCCGGCCGGCCGCCCTGCTTCCGTGACCAACGCCCGCGGAAAGTCGATCGAATCCTATGAGTACGACGACTTCGACCGGCTCCGCCGCCGGACCGATGCCCTCGGCCAATCCATGCTCTATGAATACGACGCCGCTGGCCGGCTCGAGAAGATGACCGACCGCCGCGGCCTCGAGACGGAATACGCGTACGATCCTCAGGACCGACTGGTGTCGATCGTTCGTCCCGAAGGCGTGACCCGCCTCCGCTACGACGCCGTCGGGCGCCTCTCCGAGATCAGCGAGCCCGACAGCACTCTTACCTACACCTACGATGCCGTGGACCGATTGATCCGTGAAGTCCAGACGACGGCCGGCGTGCAGGCGGAGATCACGTACCAATACGACGCGCTCGATCGCCGAATCTCGCGCACCCTGACCGGAGTCGTGGGAGAGACCACGACGTACGGTTATGACGCCGCCAACCGGCTTCGGTCGATGGTCTACCGCGGCGAAACGACGACCTTCGACTACGATCCTGCCGGAAGACTGCGCCTGAAGACGCTTCCCAACGGAATCCGTCAAGAGCTCACGTACGACGACGCCGACCGCCTTCTCGCCATCGTCCACAGGAATCCCGATGACACCGTCATCGACGCGATCACCTACCGCTACGACGCGAACGGGCGGCGAATCGCCCAGCTATCCGACCGGAGCCCGCTGCCCGATGAGGTTTTCACCGCGGTCTACGACGACGCGGATCGCATGACCGCCATCACCTTCACCGCCACCGGCGAGACCTTCGATCTCGGATACGACGAGGACGGCAACCTCGCGACCAAGGCCGAGCGAGGCGTCCCCGGAAACGTCACGCTCTACGCGTGGGACAGCCGGAACCGGCTCACGAGCATCATGGGGCCGGGAGTCGAGGCGACTTTCGACTACGACGCGCTCGACCGGAGGAGCGCAAGGACCGTGAACGGCCGGCGGACGGACTACATCTACGACGGCCTGCAAGTCATCGGGGAGCTCACGGACGGTCGAATGATCGGACTCCTGACGAGCCTCGGCATCGACGAAGTGATCGCCCGCTACTCGCAGGCGGGCAGCCGCTACTACCTGACGGATGCGTTGAACACGGTGATCGCCCAGACCCGGGCCGACCGCTCGATTCAGAACTCGTACCTCTACAGCGCCTGGGGGGAGACGACTTCCGTCGGTCCCGACGAGAGCAACTCGATCCAGTACACGGCCCGCGAGAACGATGGGACGGGTCTCTACCACTACCGGGCCAGGTACTACGATCCTCGAATCAAACGCTTCCTTTCGGAGGACCCGATCGGTATCGCGGGAGGAGTCAATCTGTATACCTATGCCGGGAACGATCCCGTTTCTCTCAATGACCCTCTTGGCTTGGATCCTCCCGAAAAGAAGCCAATCAATTTGTTCCCAACGGAGCTACCCGAGAAGCCGCCATGGCTCTGCCCGGCCCCCGGGCCCGCTCCTCCGCGGAAATGCGAGATCGCCGGTATCGAGTTCACCTGTCTTGCCCCTTTCCCGGATTTTCTGAAAGGGCCCAAGCCGGAAGACAGTCCTCTCCCGACGACCAATCCCTTTCCACCACCCGAGCTGCCACCCACACCGAGCTGGCCGAAGTTCTGGAAAACTCCGAAGATCCCATTTTGATCGGCGCTCTACTGTCCTTCGCCAGGATCGTCCGGTTGGGCAGCTACGCAACTTGCTCGGAGGCCGAGTTGATCGAACCTTCGGCGATCGTGGCGGACGCTCGTCCGACCCTCTCCTGGCGGGCCATCCCGGGAGCCAGTCAGTATCGTGTCGAGATCGAAAGCCGCGTTCCCGAAGGGCGGGTGCTCGTCTCGCTGGACACTCAGGTGAGCGGTACCAGTTTTCGGCCTCCTCAGCCCCTCACGGATTTCCGCTCCGCGGTCAAGGTGCGGGTCACCGCGGGCTGTCCGATCGATGACGGAAGCCGGCTCCGGGAGAAGCCCGCGCGCTTTCAAATCGATACGTCACCGCTCTGCCCGGGGCCGGAGCGGATCGGTCCGAGCGAAGACGGGCGGGACATCGAGTGGTCGGCGGTCCCGGCCGCGATCCGATATGACGTGGTGCTGCTCGGCCCGGACGGCGGAGTCCTGCTGGAGAGCCAGACACAACGGACCCGACTTCCTCTTCCCGCGACCGGTGAGACGCTGACCGCAGCCGTCCGCGCCTATTGCCCCACGGGATTCGGACCACGGGGGCTCGCGCTCGTCGCCTCGGCGAAAGTGCGCTGAAGGACTTCACGACCTACGGCACGGCCGAGCTCGAGCCCCTCATCGTTGTCGCTCCGGTAGTGAATCCCGCCGTAAAGGCGTGACATCGCGGCTTCCTCGGCCTGGGCTTTCAGCCAGCCGGCGCTCTCCGGGAAGAACCGCGCCAGCACCGCCTCGGCGGCTCCCGACGCGCTCGCATGACCGGAAACGTACGATGGAAAAGGAGGCGTGATGAGATAGGACAGGAATTCCGGATCGTACCGATCGCGGATGACGCTTACCGGCCTTATCGTCCACCACTTGTATTTCGCATGCCAGCAGGCGATGAAGGCATCCATCATCGCGACATTGAGCGCCGCGAACAACCGTACCGTCTCGGGGGGCGAGAGCTTTCCGTCCCGCGCGAGGTCCGCGGCTTTGAGGTTCCAGACACCGGCCGGAGTGACCGTGCCCCGATCCAGGTTCCAGGCGTCGGCGATCGCCTTCTGGGCGGGGGTGAGCGAATCCGCCGTACGCCTGACTTCCTCCACTTCTTTCCAGAAGGCGGGGCTGTCGTAGGGTACGGGCTCGGGAGGCTCGAGAGCTCCTCCATTCGAGAGCACCCAGGGCCGCCACTCCCCGGCGAGGGGTTCGAGTGGATTGAACGAGTGAATCGGCGGCGTGGGTATCCAGCGTCCCGGCGCCGGAGCGGGGCGACGTTCGAGAGGCCAAACGCGGTCGGAGCCGTCGCTGCGCGCCCGGGCGGAAGCGTCGCGTAGCCACTTCGCGTCCGATGGTCCACATCACGAGGGCCCGGTCAGGGTCGGACTCGGCCAGGGCCGCGGCGGCGACCAGTCCTTTTGCCTCGAGTCGCTCCGCCGATTCCTGTGGAAACAGGTCCGCCAGGATCAGGCTCGCCGCGCGATGCACCGCGACCCAGGCGACCCGCTCGTCCCCGCCGCCTCGGACACCGCGCACCAGCGCGTCGTGCATGGCACAGTGGAGAAGGGCGAGCACGCGCGAGGCCCGGAGCGGATTGATCTGGTACTTGGCGATCAGGTCGAGCGAGGTACGCGTCCAGTAGAGGGATGGCTGTTCTTCCGGCAGCGCAGGCGAGCTCGATCGCGGGACGGGAGCCTGCCATGGGATGGCAACCGCTGCCTCGGGAAACGGGGGCTTCGCCTCCGGAAGCCACAGCGGCCAGTCCGCGATGGCCAGGGCCAGGACTGGAAAAACGAGGTGGAACACGGCGAGAATTCTAACTTACGAGGAACGACAGTTGGAGCACGGCGAACGATTGAAGTATTTCGAACAGGTGGTTCGACTGAGCCGTCGAGGTTTCCTCGAGGCCGCGGGACGCGCGGCCGCGGCGGCGGTCGCCACGGGGAAGCTCGTTCCCCATTCGTTCCAGGCCGTCGACGTGGTCCCCGCGCGAGAGCCGGGAACCTCGTTCACCTTCGCTTATCTATCCGACACGCACCTGTACGAGAGAAAGCTCAACCAACGCTTCGTGCGAGCCGCCTTGAGAGCCATCAGCGACATCAATGCACTGGATCCCCAGCCCGACTTCGTGATCTTCGGTGGGGATCTGGCGCACCTCGGCCAGCCGGGCGAGATCGCCGAGGGCGCCGAGCTTCTCAAGGCGCTCCGGCCCAAGCTCTACATGACGGTAGGAGAGCATGACTGGTATTTCGATCTCGGCGACGGCTGGCGAAAGCATTTCGGCAACGATGTCTACTCCTTCGATCACAAGGGAGTGCATTTCGTCGTGCTGAACTCCGTTCTGGTGGACGACTACTGGACCTCCTCCGAGAATGACTCCCATGGAGCGAATGCTGGCCATGGCCCAGCTCGACAACCCCAATGGCCGTCCGTTCCAGGTTGGCATCGAACAGCGCGACTGGCTCGAGAAGGACCTGGCGCGCGTTTCCAAGGAGACGCCGCTCATCGTTTTCTCCCACTCGCCGCTCTACAAGATCTATCGACGGTGGAACTTCTGGACCGAGGATGCCGAGGAGGTTCAGAAAATCCTCGCTCCGTTCCGATCGGTTGCGGTCATTCATGGCCACACGCACCAGATGATCTCCCACAAGGCTGGCAACATTCACTTTCACGGGATGCTCTCGACGGCGTGGCCCTGGCCCTACGCGCCGGAGGGTCTCCCCAAGCTCACGGTGCGCATGAATCGCGCCGACCCCTTCGATGAGTACGACGGGTGTGGTCACGGCCGGGTGAATACTCTCGAGGGTGGGCACGTGGACAAGCACTACAGCCTCTGGAGCCGGAATCCCATCCGCGTCAGCGCACGCTACCTGGATTCGGACGGCGCCGCCGATCGTCCCCCGCGCGAGACCGACGTCCCTTACTAATAAGGAGGAGTGAAGCCGTGGATCTCAACAAGTCGATGCTCACCATGGGGCTGGTTCTCATCGGACTCGTCCCCACCCAAGAGACTCGTACGGAGAAGGTCACTGTTTCGCTCTGCGACGGCGGGTCGACGTTCATGCTCTCCGGGTTGAAGGCGGGCGAAGCCCTCGCGCCGTCGGAGGCCTCGCGGATCGCCCGCGAGATGATGTCGATCTGGCGTGAATCCGCTGGCGACGAACGGTGGAAGGCCTGGCAAGCGGAAGAGGCCGCGACGGCGAAGCCCGCGCCCGAGCCCAGCCGGCCGCGCAAGAGCCCGCTCAGGCCACGAAGTTCACGGCACAGGACCAGCTCCTCTGGAAGCAGGAAGAAGATAAGTGGATTGCGGAAGGCTACAAGAATTTTCACAGCTGGCAGGCTCTCGGCGGCACGATCGGGATCTCCTGCGACATGTGTCATCCCGACGCCGCGAACACTCACCCCGAGACCTATCCGAAGTTCCAGATGCAGAGCAAGAAGGTTTCGCTTCTCCGCGACATGATCAACTGGTGCATCGAGAACCCGATGAAGGGTAAGCCGCTGCCGGAGAACGACCCTCGGCTCAGGTCCGTGGAAGCCTACATTCTATCCACGCGTCGCGGCGTGCCGCTCGAACCGGGGAAGCACTAGCGCGATTCGGATTGCGCCGCCGCTGTCGTGCGAGCGCGAGAAACGCGGCGAAGAGGAGCGCCGTAGAGGAAAGCGTCGAGGCCTCGGGGACCTGAGACGTCATCGGCGAATCCGTCCGCGAACGTGGAAAGAAACACGGTATCGATTCCGCCCGGTCCAACGAGGAGCTCGAAGAAAAGCTGTCCGCTGTCGTCATCCGAGGGTGGACCCAATACAGCATCTGCAGCCACCGAGGAAAAGAAATCGATCGTCGAAGAGTCGCTGACCAAGTCGACGAAGGCGCTGGAAAAGGCATCCTCGCTGGAAGCATCGTCCACCGCTGCGGCGGCACTCAGCGCGTAGTTGAGTAAGAGCGTAATGAGAAAGCTGTCCGTCGACGCGTTCTCGAATCTGAGAAAGCCGTCGGTGAGCACGAAAGCTTCGGCGGTTCCGACCGCCCCGGCCGTCCCCCCTGCCGCGGCAAGCTGATCGAGCCCGAGAAAGGGAAGCGCTCCGGTCACCACGGCGCCGGAGCCGGTACTGGCGGATGCGTTTCCAACGAAGAGCGCCTGCTCGTCAATTACTTCGGATTCCCCGCCGACGCTGAGGCCCAGGAGACTCCCCGGGCTGGTCAGGTTCTGGATACCGGCGATGCTCAACGTCGCGCTCGAAGAGGCGTCGAAGATCGCCGTAGCTCGAGCGGCCGCCGAAAAGCCAAGGAGAAAAACGGCGGCTGCGTAGAGGCTTCGAAGATTCCCCATTTTGTAGTCCTCCGTCCAGATTCAAAGGAATGGCAATCCGTGCAATAGCCATGCCTTTCCGTGCTCGGACTGGATCCGTGATGGATCATCGGGACTTGCAGCGAGGAAGCCTTGACTCCGTGTCGCGACAACTGTAAGCAAACGCGACGCACATTCTCGACCGCAGCATATACAGTTTGACGAAGACTCCGGCGCTCAAGGAATTAGATCGAGGCCAGACCGGTTGCTGGTTTCGTAAAGAAGTCCGACGGGTGGCCTCGCGAAGGCAGGGAAAGGGATACCAGACCCGAATCAATGCAATCCTCCGCTCCTACATGCGCTCCCAGGGAGATGCCGCAGTGAAGACGCCGCGATAGGGAGGGCGCTGGACCGGCCGGAATCACGACGCCATTTGGTCATGCCGGATTTCCGAAGGATGCTGAATGGAGCTCGTATCGGCGGGCGTCGCTGGCAGCGGTTGTCACGCCAGCGGGATCGCGCTCGTCTTATAGGGTGGACCGCCGGGCACGTCGCCCGGCCCTATGCGGGAGGACCGACCATCATGTCATCACGAATCGACGTCACGAAGTACCCGGACGCTGTGAAGGCCATGTACGGCCTGGAACGGATCGCGCGCGGGAGCGGCATCGAACGGAAACTGCTGCACCTGATCAAGACGCGCGTGTCGCAAATCAACGGCTGCGCGTACTGCATCGACATGCATACGAAGGATGCGCGTGCGGAAGGCGAGACCGAGCAGCGCCTGTACGGACTGTCCGCGTGGCGGGAGACGCCGTTCTACACGCCCCGCGAGCGTGCCGCGCTGGAGTGGGCCGAGACGTTGACGCTGATTTCGTCGCACCACGTGCCGGATGAGCTCTACGCACGCACGCTCGAGCATTTCACCGAAGCGGAGCTGGTCGGCCTGACGATCGCCGTCATTGCCATCAACGGCTGGAACCGGATCGCGATCCCGTTCCGCGCCGAGGTAGGCTCGTATCAGCCAGGCACCGCCGAGGCCGCGCTCGCCTGATCCTCCTGCCGGGGACTGCGTTTTCTACGGAGGAGTCGCTCAGAGCTCGAAGTAGTGCGTGTATTTCACGATGAAGGAGCGTCCGAGGGGCTCGCTCCCGGGCACGAAGAAGTCACGCCTTTCGTTGAAGACGACGAAGAGACCGGTTCCGCTCCGGTTCAGCCAGGCGAAGCGGACGTTCGCCGAAGCGAGCTCCGATTGGTTGTTGTACTGAACGAGCGCCTGGATGAGGGTATTGACGGTGAAGGAATAGGTGGCCTTCGCGCGGACCAGGTTCGAGACGAACGAGCCGCTCGGAAGCTCGATATCGTTCCGCAGGAACCCCAAGGTCGCGAGAAAACGGGCCCCGACGCGAAAGCCGCTGTCGAGGCTCACACGGTTGAAGTTCCCGTCGTAGAAACTGCCGAATCCGTAGAGAGAATCGATGAAGACCGGGGCGCTCGGGTTGCTCTGGAAATAGAGGAGCCACTCGTTCCAGGTGTAGAGCCCGGGAGGTATCACCACCTGGTTGCCCTCACGATCGCGAAAGATGGTGAACGGTTCCTCGGGCTGGTCGGAGCGCCGCTCTAGGAGAAATCCCGTCTGACCGCCGTTCTCGAGCTGGACTTCGAAGTCGTAGTGGCCGAGCGCCGTCTGCAGCTCCCCGTCGAACCCGTAGAAGCGCTGCACCAGCGCGTGCGGTGCCAGGCGACGGATCCAGGGAATGCCCTTCGGCTCGGGTGTGAGCTCGACGCGGAGCTCGGGGCGGCGGAAGCCGACGCGCGGAACGAAACCCACTTCCGCGTTGAAGCGATCGCCCACCTGGGTGTAGCCGGCGCGTAGATTCCAATCGTCGTTGCGGTAGTCGTAGAGGGCGCGACCGGAGTAGTCCGAACCAATCCCGCCGGCCCCGTCGGGCGTGTCGCTCCTCGCGAGAAAGGCGAAGATCTTCCCATTCTCGCTCACCGCCAGGTTGGCATCGGCTCCATAAGCCCGGTTCTCGCCTCCGGCCGAGGCGTAGTCGCCGGTCGAAAAGCGGTTCACGAAGATCGCGCCCACGTCGGAGCGGGGGAACACCTGGCGCTTCACCCGGGCCACGGTGTAGTTGTTCGCCGGAGCGAGGAGCAAGCCGGTGACGTCGTCGACGGTGGTCTCCGTCTGCATGTTCAGGAGACCGAACTGATTGGGTCCGGCCTGTCCGCTCAAGCGGGCGCCGACGAGGATTCCGATGGGGAGGCCCGAGGAGGTGAGGCCGATGCGCCGCGAGAAGAAGAGGTCGACCGCCTGCGGCTCGCCGAACTGGAACGTCGCCGCGTTCTCGAGAAAGAAGCTTCGCTTCTCGGGGAAGAAGAGATCGAAACGGGTGAGGTTCACCTGCTCCTCGTCAGCCTCGACCTGGGAGAAATCGGTATTGACGGTGAAATCGGTGGTGACATTCGGGGTGATGCCCCACTTCACGTCCAATCCGGCGGTGGCGCTCGCATCCCGCGTGGTGCTTCCGCCTAGGCGCTCCTCGTTGCTGGCGGCGACTCCGTAGGGAATGGCGCGCAGGTCTCGCCGCGGCGGCGGCTGAAGCCCCGTGAGATCGGCGGCGAGCGAGACTCGATAGATGTCGTAGACGCGCGGCACGGGAGCGAGAAACGACTGTTCGTTCTTCCGCCGGATGTTGCGCATGACGTTGAAACCCCAGACGGGCTCGGAGGCGTTCCCGTAGCGAAGGGTCTTGAAAGGAATCGCGAGCTCGGCTTCCCAGCCGCGCTCGGTGATGCTCGCCGCGACCGTCCAGTCTCCATCCCAGTTGCGGTTGAAGCCGGCGAGCTGGCCGCGCTGCGAGCCTCCGCCGCCGAAGCCGGTCCCGACTCCGCCGAGGGCACCTCCGGCGGCTCCCTCCGACGCAATCTGTCCGTCGTACTCGAGGCCGAGCGGATTGGTTCCGAAGAGAAAGGCGTTCTGATCGTCGTTGTAGGTATCGAGAACGATCTGGATGGAATCGGTATCCGTGAGGTCGCCGTCGCGGCGGCTCTGGGTCACGACGATGTGCTCCGGGTCGGAGTCGAAGCAGATGACGCCGACATAGAGAAACTCTTCGTCGAAGAGAACGCGCACTTCGGTGAGCTCCGTCGAGGGCTCGTTCTCCCGCGGTTGCTGCTGAACGAAGCCCGAGAAAACGGAAGCTCCCGCCCATTCGGGCTCGCCCAGCCGACCGTCGATTGAGGGCGCGTTCTCGGCGCGGTAGGCCTCGACCGCGACGGTCGCCGCCGGTGGGCTAGCCGTCGCTTCTGTCCCCCGAGGGACGAGAAGGCTCAGGACTGCCGCGCTCGAGCTCCAAAAACGCCTCAGCTGCATTAGGAAAACAGTAGGGAAGGCGGGTGGGAATGTCCAGTTCGAGGGCTCGGCGGCCGACTTATTCCACCTTATTAATTAGTAAGCATACTCCGCGGCGCGAGAAGCCATGGACGGCGACCGCGGCAGGGGGAGGACCCCATAAGTATATTTAACTAACAAATAAGGCAACTTAGGCGACGGCGGGCGGGCAGTACCCGGCAATACCTGCCACTTCTGCCTCGGGAACAAAAAACTGTTGACGAGATAGTGACGAATCGTATCTTTTGTCAATTTATACAAAAGGCGGTAACGATGCGCCGCATCAACACATCCCGATTTCAAGTCGCCACACGCGGGACGAGTCGCCAGATCAACAGCCAAATCGTCCTGAACCTGGTCCGGACCTACCAGCCAGTTTCCCGCGCCGACCTGGCCCGGCACATGGGTGTCAGCCGCGCCGCGGTCACGCTCATCGTGAACGACCTGCTCGAGGCGAACCTCCTCTCGGAAGGCGAATCCGGGCAGGCCAGCGCGGTCGCCGCCCGACATTCCTGTACGTCAACGCCCGGCGTCGATCGGTCGTCGCCATCGATATCCGGGCGAGCGAGACCTTTGTCATGCTTGTCGATCTCATCGGCAAGCCGTTCTCCAGCGTCATCGCCCTCCCAACGGTTCGCGACCCGAAGGCCCTCGTCGCTCGCGTCAGCCGCCAGATCTATTCATCGCCCGTGGGGGTCTCCTTCGCGCGACGCGCCGGCTTAGGGCCGGCGTCAGCGCGGCCGCTCGAGACGCTCGATCGTGCCAGGAGGCACAGCGTGGCGCATCTGCACGACCTGATAGGGATTCCAGGTCGAAAGCACGTAGTAGAAGACAACGCCGTCCTTGGTCTGACGGCTGTAGTGCGGCAGCTGATACGGCGCGTACGCGCCTCCTCCGCCGCCCACGCGGTTGCCAATGATGTCATCGCCAAGGCCATCGTCTCCGCCCTCGACCGCGGAAACGTCGGCGTCGTGGATGAACCAGCCGTCACGGATACGCTTGCCTGCGCCGTCCTTACGCTTACCGAGCGCGTCGAGCGGCCAGTCGAGGATCACCCGGCGCCGGGACCATGGGCCCCACGGCGTGCGCGAGACGCGCATCAGGACCGAGAGGCCGACCTGATGGTCGTACGGTCCGCTCATGTAGAGACACACCCAGCGCGAGAGCACCGGATCCCACCGAACCGACAGCTCGCCGATCGCGGCCGGATAGAAGAGCGGCACGGCGTCCGCTTCGTAGAGGCTCCATGTCGGCGCGCCGGCCGCGATGCCGGTGAAGTACTGCACGCGCAGTTGGTTCAGTGGAAACGGCTGCGAGGCGAAGAACCGATCGCGCGTCCGCGGATCGTCGAGGGCGACGAACGCGAGATACATGTTGTCGCAGCGGTACGCGCCGGTCCCCCAGATAAGCAGCCCGTCGTGGGTCCCCGGCAGACGGTGGGCGCGAATGACCTCGGCGCCGACGCGCTCGACCGAGATGTTGATGAACTTCATCTCCGAAAACGCGGTGAGGTACTGGAACGGGAGCGGGTTGGCGGCGGTGGATCCGTGGAAGTCGAGCTGCCGATCGTTGCACCGCGTGAGCACGGACTTCGCCATCACCTTCCGATGGACGAAGTGATCGGTCGTGAAGAACGCGTACAGCTGATCGTCGAAACTGAAGCCGTCGAGCGGCACGTCGTACTCGGTCTGCGACACCGACGGGTTGACAATCTGCGGATACGCGCGATGGAACTCGAGATTCAGACCGGACGCCGCATCGGTATCGCTCGTCGAGGCGACCGAATCGAGCGTCCCCTGCAGCGAGTTCGTCCAATGCGTGTCGCCGAACCAGAAGTAGATGCGGTCGCGGTGGCGAAACGACGCGCCGAGGTCGGTGCCGCGAATCGCGAACCGCTCCTCCGTCCGGTTGTGCGCGGGAATGTGTCGCTGATGGTCGGTCTGGCCGGTGAGCTGCACGACCTTGGTCGAACGCACCTCCGCGGAATTCGTGTCCGGTGTGTCGAGCTCGCGCACTCTCAGGCACGCACCTCGAAACCATCGAAGCTGCGATCCGTGCCAATACCGGTAGTAGTGATAGACGGTGTCCCCGTTCTCCTGCGCCAACACTTCCAGGTTGCGATCGAACGAGCTCTGGATGAGAGTCGCCGCGTCGATCGGGCCCGCCCCGCGGGTCACGAGTCCACCCGGGTACCACGGCAGGTTGCCATCGGTGTTGTCGCGAAAGTACAGCGCCAGCCGATCGCCCTCGGGGACGACGACCTCGAAGTTCGTGTTCGGCGCGTCTCCGAAGGTGCCCTGGCAGAAGCCGGCGGGTCCGGTGGCCTGCGTCGTGATGACGGCGCCAAACCGCCATTTCATGATCGGCGTCTCGCTCTCGTCGCGCCAGTAGTGCACCAGCTCGGCGCCTTCGAGCACCACGAGCTCGAGATTGTCCCAGTAGGTGCTTTGAATCAGGCAGGCCGGGCCGGTCGCGCGGGCGGTGACGATGCCGCCGTGACGCCAGCCCGAGTGATCGCGCCAATAGTGATGCAGCTCGGAGCCGTGCCGGACGACCACCTCGAGATTGCCATTCTCGCGGTTCTGCACCATCGAGCCCGGTCCGATCGAACCAGGGGCAATCGTCGCGCTGCGGATGAATGGCGACGTCACGTCGGCGTTGTCGTGCCAGTAGTGTGCGAGACCATCGGGTTCCGGCACGACGACTTCGAAATTGCCGGGACTGCCAAAGTTGCTCTGAATGATGCAGCCCGCGTCGATGGCCACCGACGAGATCACACGGCCCTCGGTCCAGACGCGATCCGGCCTCGTCGTGTCACGCCAGTAGTGCACGAGCATGGGCGGCTCGTCGCCGCGCAGCTTGGCGAAGACGACCGCCTCGAAGTTGTTGCCGTGCTCGCCCAGGTTGCTCTGCATCAGCGCGCCGCCCGCTACTGCATACGCCATCGGTCTCTCTCCGTTCAGGACATCAGGACGATCGCCTTGCGCGTGCACGCATGGCCACGTAGACCGGCAGCCCGCACACGAGCAGCAAGAAGCCCCAGTACACGGTGGCCTGCGCGGAGCCGCCGATCACCCACGCGGCCCCGGAGTATCGACGACCCTTTCAGCGGCGTCGCCGCCAGGATTAGGATGGCGCAGGCAACGACCAGCCCGCGCACGGATGCGCTCTTCAGCATCATGCCCACTCCTCCCGCCCGCGTTGCGGTGCGGGGGAGTCTACCAGATCGGCTTGTTTTCCTAGCGCGTTGAGCAGATGAAGACCTACACGAGAGCCGCCGACAGAGGCGCTGCTCAGTGTCGTGTTGGGCGGCGCAACACCACGAGCGCGACGGCCCATACAAACGTCTTTCCCATGATTCCTCCCTTGCAGACGAGCGATTCGATCTCTTTGACGTGCTGCGGGCCTCTCAAGAACAGGCGCGTTTGTCCGAGCATCTGCAGGGAAAGACGTTGTCGCTCAATCGGGACCCGATCGGTCAGCGGTTCTTGTTCCGCCGCGCTGCCTCCCGCGTCTCATACATCTAAAGGCGTCGCTGAACCTGCGACACCAGAATCCGGAGGAAGAGTTCTATGGTACCGAACGTGTTCATCAAGGGCGTTCTGCGTACGCTTGCCCTTTCACTATTGGGCTTCGCGGCTCCCGTCGCGGCGCAGGAAGCGACGTTTACTGACCTGCACGACCTCGTACCCGACCGCTGCTTCAGCGCCCCCCTGACCACGTTGGGCCCCGACTTCGTCGACATCGGAATCGAGTCAGGCTACAGCCACCAAACGTGGGCCAACAAGGCGTGTATAGCCTCGACCTACTCCTTTCACGCCCGGACAGTGGCCGACACTTTCACCGTCACCGTCACTGCGCCGCCCGGGATGCGGATTGCCCGTGTCATCTACGGGCAGGCGGGCCGCCGTTACCTTGAACGGAGTACCTACTGGTTTGCCAGCGGCACCGGCACGCTGACGGTCAACGGCGTCCCCCGGTCCTTCGGCTTTACAACGCCCAACCTGATGCACACCGTAGACCTCTCGGGCCAGGATGTGGAGAGCACCACGATTTCGGTCACGATCTCTCTAAGGGTAGGACGCAGTGGCAACTTTCCTCGCGTGAAAGCACCGCCTGGCTCCGCAACGCTTGAGGTGTCAGATGCGAGGATTCGAGTAGAGTTCGAGTAGTTCGTGGACGCCCACGGTGCGCTGCCGGCGGGGCAGCGTCGTGGGCGAGCCTCCGTCCTTCAGGGCGAGTAGTTGAAAGCCCGCAAGCAGCTGAGCTCGATACAGAACGCACGCCCTCGTGAAGAGGCCGTCGGCATCCCCCCGGCCCCGGCTCGAGGCGCCGAACGAGAGGTCGCAGGCCGGGGCGAGCGATTGACCGAGGAATTCGCGCCGTCTCAGGGCGCAGCGAGCGTTTCGTGACTCGCTGCGCCCGCAAATTGGGACGTTTATGGATTCGGCCAGGAGGACCAGACAGCGCACATACCGGCGCGGTCGACGGCTCGTGGTAAGTGCCGGATTCCCGCGTAGACCGGATTCATGACCGCGGCGGGCGGAGGTCCGAAGTGCCCGATCCCGAGCGAGTGGCCATTCTCATGAAGGCCTACAGTCTCGACGTCGATTCCCGGGAGCGCTACGTTGATACCCCACGGGTTTCCGGCTCGATCGCTCCCGGGTCTCCGAACGTGTTGTTGTAGTAAACCTCGTTGAGAGCGGTGTCGAGATGGTTGTCGCCATTGATGTCCGTCGGAGTGC
>CAWGBY010000012.1:0-654633 GCA_963820855.1 uncultured Acidobacteriota bacterium | reverse complement strand
GACGGCCTGAGCGACTCAGCTCTTCATGCGCATGAAAGCCACCCAGTTGAGTCAGATATTGACAGCATGAGGACCGGCCGTCACTTCGCGATGGGAGCGGCCGTGGCTTTCCCTTCTGTGACAATGCAATTCAAATGAGAGCGCGTCGTCTCCGGGTAGCATCGTGCTGTTGCCAAAGGCCTGGCCACGCCGCTGAACGCGAGTGTTAGATGTCACCGAGCAAAATCATGGGAGGTGCTTATCGTGAGGCGCTCTACGCCGGTTCTGGCTCTTATCTGGATCGTCACTTGCACCGCTTACACTGGCGCACAAGCCCGTCAGAAAAGCATTCTTGATCCGCTCGACGACGATGCGTTATGCGGCGGTATTGCAGTTTTTCCAGATCCACGCCGCCCCTCAGGCTGAATTGTCGAGCGGTACGATAATACGGCCGACGGATTTATTAGAGAAAAGATTGTCTTCACGAGCCCTAGCGGCGATCGCGTTCCTTCGCTGCTTTTGCTGCCAGTCCGTGCAACCCGCCCATATCCGATTGTCTTTGTCATGCCGGGTGGGAATGGCAGAAAGGAGGACATTGTCGACCATGAATCGAAGTATCGAGCGTACGCCGACGCTCTCATCGAACGCGGTGTTGCAGTATTCTCTCTCGACGCGGCCTCCCATAACAAGCGGCAAAGTCGGCGCGGTTTTCGCGAAAGCCTCAGCTCGGCCCACGGTCGTCGGTCCGCTGGCGAGACCTTGTCGTTGATACGGTCGTTGACTATCGCCGGGGCTATCGACTACCTCGAGTCCCGGCCGGAGCTTGATACCTCGCGTATCGGCTCCGTCGGTGGCAGTATGGGCGGAATATTCACGCTCGTTCTGACCGCGGTCGAGCCCCGTGTTCAAGTCTCGGTTGCCAATACCGCACTGCCGTGGACTCCGAGATCTTGGGCAGAGTTCGGTTGGAGTGACATACCCTTCCAGCTGTCGGTGATCGGAACGCAGCACTATGCGTCGAGGATAAGAACTCCGTTCCTCATGCAGATGGGCCGTCGTGACCCCTACTATTCATTCGAAGACGGGCAAGAACTGTTTCGTCTTGTTGGAACTGAGAAGAAAGAGATCATTTGGTATGACTCCGACCACGATCTGCCCCACGAAGAAACCAGGACGATGTTATTCGTGGTTTGACACGTACCTCAGTCGTGCACCCAAGCAGTGACCTCTTGCTTAATCGGGGTGACATCTAACTCTTGAATCGGAGCGCACGGCACCGAGCCTTCGTGAGGACATGCTTCATCCAAACCAACCTTACCGGCTTCGACAACCAACTCGCCCCGCCGCCGCTCAATTCCGGTGTTAGATGGCTCACGGCTATCGTGGCACGCCGACGCCTGGCGTGCCGATCGCTCCAAGCTGATTCGGTACGTGCTAGCATGATCTGATGAGTGCTACGGTAAACGAATTGCTTCGCCAAGCGCTGCAATTGGAGCCAAAAGCTCGTGCCGCAACTCCGCGGCCCTCCTCCTGGACAGTGTTCCGGCTGAGCGAAAGAGGATGTCGACTCCGCTTGGGCAGCTGAAGTTGCTCGTCGGGTTCGGGAGCTAGAGTCGGGTTCGGTCGCAACCATCCCGTGGGAAGACGTTCGGGATACGCTGCTCCGCGGCCCTGATGCCTCGTAGCGTTCGCTTTCATCCTCTGGCTGCTCAAGAGGCGGCCGCGGTTTCAGATTGGTACAGGGAGCGCAGTCAACAGGCCGCAATCGGGTTCGTTGCGGAACTGGATCATGCGGTTCAACAGGTCACGGAGCTGCCCGAGACCTGGCCCAGCTATGAGGCGGGTACGCGACGCACTGTTCCGGTTTATCCCCTACTCCCTTATCTACCGAGTGACCGAGCAGGAGATTACGATTGTCGCTTTGGCTCACGCGAAGCGGAAGCCAGGCTACTGGAGGAACCGCGAGTAGCCTTAGTTGAGGCGCCCTCTAACGAGCGCTTGCAGCGGACGTGGCCCTTGTTTTCAGATAGCATAGACAGCGTGAACAACGTCGCCTTCGACTGCTTATTGCTGCCACCAAAAGGCCGGCCACGCCGCTGAAGCGCAGTGTTCGGCGTCTTGAGCCTTGACGGGGGCGCTCGTCCGGTGGGTTTCACCACCAGTGGGAGGTAGCCGATATGAAAATGCCTGTTGCGGCGGTCTTATCGCTGTCAGTCTTCGCTCCAGGGTGTGGCGAGGCGGACAGGGAAGGTGTCGCTTCTGGGTCCGGCAGTTCCCCTGCCCTCACAACGCCGAACGGCGATGTCGTCGTTGAGGAGCGCAGTGTGCCTTTCGTCCGCATCGCCGAACTGGAGATCGACCCCACTCAGCTCGACAGCTACACGGCGGCTGTCAAGGAGGAGATGGAAACCTCCGTTCGAGTTGAGCCAGGAGTTCTGGCGATCTACGCGGTGGCCGAGAAGGATAACCCATCCAAGCTTCGGTTCTTCGAAATGTATGCCGACGAGGCCGCGTACAAGGCGCACATCGAGTCGGCACATTTCGAGAAGTACGCGACGACAACCAAAGCCATGATCATCTCCCGCCGGTTGATCGACACGGTGCCGATTCAACTGAGCGCGAAGAGGAAGTGAGGACAACGCGGTCGGTGGTCGTGAAAGTGAGCGTCACAGTGTTCTGCTGAAGCGATCCGAAGGAAGGAGCCCGGCGGGCTTTCACGGGAGCGCGGGTAATCACCGTGTGGCGTCTCAATTCTGCTGAAGCAACGAGCCCGGTTCGTGCCCGCCGAACTTGCGGATGGAGCGGACGTGGTGCTCTTCGGAATCGGCGGAGTTGCCATGACCGTCATCCCTTTCGTTGAGAGCAATGGTTCGCGGAAGGCTGGCCACGCCGCTCATCCGCAGTGTTATGCGGATCGAGGAACCGGGGACGCTCATGGCTAGTGCTGTCGAGCATGGCTGGCGTCGACGGTCGGAGCCGCTGGCAGGGCAGCGGGTAGGCGCGTCGCGCTATTTCTTCGTCGCGCTTGGTGCGTTCTATCTGGTTGTTGCGATCACGGGCTTCGCCCCCAGCTATCTTGACCATGTCGCGGGCACGTTTCGAATCCATTGGTTCGCCCATGTGCACGGTGGGCTCATGGGTAGCTGGATCTTGCTCTACATTGCTCAGGCAAGCCTCGCTGCATCCGGTTCCCTCCGGTTGCACCGAAAGTTGGGGATCGGTGGATCTGCCTTGCCGCGCTGGCGTGGTTCTCGATGTGTATCGGGCCGGTACCGGTGCGATTGGCCCTTAATCCCCCGGCTGACAGTTTCCTTTGGGATGTCCTGATTGCTGAATTGACTGTCATTTGCCTGTTCGCGTTGTTCGTAACATGGGCATTTTTGGCGCGACGCCAGCCGTATACCCACAAAAGGCTCATGGTGTTCTCGATCGCCGTGGCCCTCCAAGCAGGCATCGACCGAATCCGTTGGCTTCCAGATTTCGGTCTTCCAAGGCATTGGGGCAACGACATATGGGTCTACATCATTCTCATTCCCGTCGTTGTCTTCGACCTAGCGACCGCCGGGCGCGTTCACCGGACTACATTGATCGGCCTAGTGGTCGTATTCACTGGGCACCTCGTCATCAACTCAATTTGGGGTGCGCCCTGGTGGCATCAACTGTCATATTCATGGTTCAATGCTCTCCGGTCTTGAGCCGAGAAGCGCGCCGGCGCCGGCAGAGCGGGACGTTCGTCCAACCGCAGAGGCCGCATAACAAGCGGTTGGAGTGGCCGTGGCCCTCTTCGTTCGCTGTGGAGCACTGATGACCCGCAGCGCCTCTGTCGCTGACCATGCTGGAGATCCCAGGATTTGGTGGACACCCTTTCTACGCAGCTTCTGAGCCGCTTCGAACTGCTCGGGACTCACGCCGCCTAGATGGCTATGACGGCGTGTGTGATTGTAGAACGTATCGATGTAGTCAGCCACGTCGTTCAACGCGAGCTCTCGGTTCTTGTAGATGTGTTTCTTGATCCGTTCCTTCTTAAGACTGCTGAAGAAGGATTCCGCCACGGCATTGTCCCAGCAGTTCCCCTTCCGGCTCATGCTCGGTTCAAGGTGATTGGAGCGGCAGAAGCGCCGCCACGCGTCGCTGCCGTACTGGGTGCCCTGATCGGAATGGATCACCGTGCCGCGCGGTCGTCTTCGGCGAGGCCATCAACATTGCGTCGAGCACGAGCTCGCGGCGGATGGTGGGACCGGCGGACCAGCCGACGATCTTGCGCGAGAACAGATCCATGACGACCGCCAGGTACAACCAGCCCTGCCACGTCCGAATGTAGGTAATGTCCGTGACCCACGCCTTGTTGGGGCGTGTCACTGTGAACTGCCGCTGCAGGATGTTCGGGATCAGGACGGAAGGCTTGCCGATCGACCAGCGCCGCGTGCGATAGCCATGCAGCGCGCGCAAGTGGTTCACGCGCATGAGGCGCGCGACGCGATGCTTGCTGCAGGTCTCTCCCGCCTCACGCAAGTCCAAGAAGACGCGAGGGGCACCATAGATCCCTTGACTCGCCATGAACGCCGCACGGATCAGGCGCAGCAGCCTGGCATCCTCCTGGGTTCGATTCGAGAGGGGCTTCTTGAGCCACTCGTAGTAGCCGCTCGGGGCCACTTCGAGTATGTGACACATGGCCTGCACGCTGTACTCGCTTCGATGGGCCTTGATGAACGCATACGCCGAGCGGACGCGCCCGGCACTCAGTCGCCTGGACATCGGCATCGCCCTCCACTGCTACGTTGGATGCTAGCTCTTGTCCACAAAACCCTGGGAACTCCAGTATGAAAGAGTTCAGCCTGCGGTCAACGCTGTGCCGACACGCGAGGACTGACTTCGCGGCTCAAACGCGTCGTTCGACGGACAATCGCGAGTGCGAAGACTTGACTTCGGCAGTGGGCGCCGGTACTAGAGAGAGCAGCTACCGTCGCTGCTGGGTCAGTCGGTGGTATCGGTGTTCGAGAGACAACGACCAAACATGTCAGATGTCCTCGCCGCCAGCATCTACCGCTGGCGGCGGGTCGATTGGCGGGAGGGGAAGTCATGCACATCTACATGAGCGCTCCCGAGGGAGACTCCCGCAGCACCCAAGAGCTGGCAGACATCCTGGAGAAAGTGCATATCAAGGTCGACGACTGGGCAATCGTGTCCGAGGAACCCCTAGAGGTTGAGGCGATCCCTCGAAACCGAAGCTCCCTGCTAAGAGCGCGCGGAAAGGCAGGGCGCCTGCGTTTTGTCGCCCTGGAGAATCCGAAAGAGCGCATCCTCAATCGGCTTTGTCCGGTTCTCGAAAAGCGTGGCTGGGAGATCGATGGGGAGTAAGGTGAGGCACCGTCGAACTAGCGCTCGCAGCGGTGTGCGGCGGGATAGAGGGCGAGACGGAACAGTGGCGCGTCGTTCAGGATCGGCGAACGCATCGTGATTCCTGGTCTCGAATATGGTGTCGAGGGGATGCGTGTTGGGTCGCAGACGAAGTCGCGTGCCTCCCCGCGCAGTTGGAGTACCAGGGAAGATTCCCGCGAATGTCGCGCCGCGGCTCAACTACCGTGTTTAGAACGCCACGGCACTTGACCGAAGAGTGCAGCCCGGTGTGCTCTAACTCGCAATCTTCCTCCGGCGATTGGAGAAGGTCATGAAGTCCATTGATCTGATACGCGACAACTTGAAGAAGAGCAGGGATCGCGTGTTGGCCCACGTCGAGGAAATGCGGGAGCACTGTCTATGCTTCCCGACGCCGAACGGAGGGTGCCACACTCTATGGGTGCTTGGGCACCTGGCCTACATCGAAGCGTTAGTTATTCGAGGGTTCATGCTCGGGGAAAAAAACCGATTGGCTGAGTGGGAGGGAGTCTTCGACGGTGCCGACACGAGCGGGGACATCATCCAGTTCCCTCCGTTCGACCACGTCCTCGCGAAATGTCGCGAGGTGCGCGAGTCGACGATCGCGCTCCTTGACTCACTTTCCGAGGACGATCTCGAAATGAGCGTGAACGTGCCCGCGGGCTTCGAAGACACCTTCGGCACCTACCGCCTCTGCCTGCAGTATGTGGCCGACCACTGGTACATGCATCGCGGACATCTGGCCGATGCGCGGCGGGCCGCTGGACTGGAACGAATGTGGGTGTAGAGCTGTCAGGCCGTGCGTGAACGACTCTTGCTGGTGTGGTTTTTGGAACACTGCGAATCGGTCCGTCCGCGGCAGCGTTCTAGCAAGCGATTGGAATGCACGTGGCCCTCGTCGTCGTCTAGCGGCAGAGGTCATGACCGGCGACGCCTTCCTTAAGCGTGGTTTACTCGATTCTGGCCACGCCACTCAATCGAGTGTTTAGACGGCTGCTGACGTGCCAATCGTGCAAGAGGACGGCGGATTCATCTCGTGGGCGGACGCGTTCGAAACGCCGGCTGATCAGCGACAATCAAAATTCCCGCCTGACGACAATTAGAATTCCCGGTTTTCGGGCGGCTTGGGGTTGGTCCAAACTCCTGTCAAACAAGGAGATTTGGTTGGTCTCAAACCGTCAGGTGAGGAAGTTAATGAAGCTGTTGAATCAAGAGGAGACGTTGTCGTTGGCGGCGGCGAAAGCTGGAATGGACGAGAAGACGGCACGAAGATACCGAGAACTTGGGAAGCTGCCGAGCGAGGTGGCCTCGGAACGGAACTGGCGGACCCGCGCCGACCCCTTTGCCGAGGTGTGGGAGGAGCTCCGGGAGAAACTGGAGGTGAATCCAGGGCTGCAATCCAAGACGCTGTTCGAGGATCTTCAGCGCCGGCGTCCGGGAGGGTTCGAAGACGGGCAACTACGAACCCTGCAGCGTCGGGTGAAGACGTGGCGAGCACTTGAAGGCCCCCCGAAGGAAGTGTTCTTCGAGCAGAGGTACGAACCCGGAGAGCTGTGTCAGTCGGACTTCACGTACATGAACGCGCTTGGGATTCGCATTGAGGGTCAAGCCTTCGATCACCTGGTCTACCACTTCGTGCTGACGTACTCGAACTGGGAGTGGGGGACGGTCTGTTTCACGGAGAGCTTCGAGAGCCTGAGTGCGGGCTTGCAGAACGCCCTGTGGGAGCTGGGAGGCGTCCCGAAAGCTCACCGGACCGATCGCATGAGCGCTGCGGTGCATCAAGAGATCCATCCGGAGGTGTTCACCCAGCGTTACAAGGCGCTGGTTGGGCACTACGGGATGGAGGGACGTCGGATCCAGGCCAACAAGCCGCATGAGAACGGCGATGTCGAGCAGAGACATCATCGTTTGAAACAAGCGGTGGACCAGGCCCTGATGCTTCGGGGAAGCCGAGAGTTCGAAACGCGCAAAGAGTACGACGATTTCCTGGGGAGGTTGTTCGAGCAGCTGAACACCGGCCGACGATCTCGTCTGCAGGAAGAGCTGAAGATTCTGAAACGATTGCCCGAGGGACGGCTGGAATCCTGCAAGCGAGTGAAAGTGCGGGTGAAGACCGGAAGCACGATCCGCGTGGACGGCAATCTCTACTCCGTGGACAGCCGGCTGAGCGACGAGGAGGTGGAGGCTCGCGTGTACGCGGACGAGATTCAGGTGTGGTACGCACAGCACCAGGTGGACACGCTTCCTCGGCTACGTGGTTCAGGTAAGCACCGCATTCAGTATCGGCACATCATCGACTGGCTGGTTCGAAAGCCTGGGGCGTTCGAGAACTACCGGTACCGAGACGACCTTTTTCCGAGCACTCGGTTTCGAATGGCCTACGATTCACTGCGCCTGGCGCTTACGCCCGAGAGAGCAACCAAGGATTATCTTCAGATTTTGCAGTACGCGGCCCGTCTGAGCGAATCCGCGATGGAGACCGTCCTGGGGTGGCTGCTCCGAGCGGGTGAAGTGCCTACCATCGAGGTGGTGGAAGCTCTCCTGCTGCTGCCAGAACCCTCTGCCGTAGACGATGTACACATCGCGGAGGTCGAGCTCGAGGCCTACGACCACCTGCTGGAAGCGGTGGAGGTGAGCCCATGCTAGTCGCGGAGACCAAAAAGCAACTCCATCAAAACCTGAAGGACCTGCGGCTTCCGACGGTCCGCCGATGCTATGAGGAGCAGGCCGGGCTCGCCGAGAAGGACTCGTTGATCTACGAACAGTACCTCCACGAAGTGGTCGAACTCGAGATAGAAGCCCGACAGCAGAATCGTGTGTCGCGTTTTCTTCGAGAGTCGCGACTGCCGCTGGAGAAGAGCTGGGAGGGGTTTGACCGCAAGCGCTTGCCCCGAAAGGTGGACGTGCAACTCAACACGTTGCTCGAGGGTTCGTTCGTGAATCGTAACGACAACGTGCTGGCATTCGGAAACCCTGGCAGTGGGAAAACCCACCTTCTCTGTGCCCTCGGACAGGAGCTGATCCATCGGGGGCATCGAGTCTTGTTCACGACCTGCAGTCTCCTGGTCCAGGAACTGCTCGTGGCCAAGCGGGAGTTGCGGTTGGCTCGCTTGCTGAAGCGCCTCGGAAAGTTCCGCCCTCTCATCATCGACGACATCGGCTACGTTCAGCAGGATCGCGAGGAGATGGAGGTCTTGTTCACGCTCCTCGCGGAACGCTACGAGCGCGCAAGCGTCATGCTCACCAGCAACCTGCCGTTCTCAAAGTGGGAGAAGATCTTCAAGGATCCCATGACGACGGCCGCGGCCATCGATCGCCTCGTGCACCACAGCATCATCCTGGAACTGAACGTTGCAAGCTACCGGCTCGAGCAATCGAAGAAAAATCGGGGACCCATGCCCGAGGGCACCGAAACAAGGCAACCGGCGTGATTGCCCTCCCGCTCCGCCGAAACGACCGCGAGAATCGCCTCAGGAGCGACGATCTCGGGTCGGTCCATACCCAGGGTACCCCCCCTTTTTGCTCTCTTGCAGACGGTCCTCGGGCGCCGCGACTCGTTCCGGGGCCCGGCCATCGGGAGCGGACAAGGAGGCTTCGCATCTTTTCTTAATCGTCCGCTCCCTCCGCCGCGCCCCGGAACGAAGGGAAGCCAGGAAGTGAACAGAGAAGGAAGACTAGGCAACGGGAGTTCTAGTTGTCGCTGAGAGGGAACGATGGTTGACGCTGGACAGCCGGGTGCTCACTCGAGCTCTACGAGGCATAGCGAAGCAGTGTGAGGCGGGTGCGGTTGCGGTGGTGACATGACCGATTCGGGAGCGACGGCTTTTGGAGATCAGCCGGTCAGCGAAGGTTCTCACCGAGGCGACGCCAGCAGCGTCTCAGGATGGCTATGAGAAGATTCTGAAGCTCGACCAGAGGCGCCCTTCGGCAAGCTCGGGCGGTCATGGAGGATCTGCAAGCGGGGCGGCTGCCGATTGTGGGCTCGGTGGTATCGGTGATGATGCGAGAGGAGCAACTGCGGCACTTCGTCCCTCTGGTCGAGAAGGTCGTAGTGCAGACGCAGGAGCGCGTTTTCCAGGGGAATCGACACGTGAAGGGCAAGGTGCTTAGCCTGTTCGAGCCGCACAGCCAAGCCCTGCGAAAGGGCAAGGCACACAAGCCGACAGAGTTCGGGCGGCTGGTCCGGGTGGACGAAGTGGAAAACGGGATCGTGAGCTGCTACGAGGTCCTCGAGGGCAATGCCGCGGATACCAAGGCCTGGGGCGCGGCTTTGAGGCAGCACCAGCTGAGCTTTGGCCGGCCCCCGCGGATGGCGACGGCGGATCGCGGCTACTTCTCAGCGAGCAACGAGAAGGAGGCGGAAGACTCCGGAGTCGAGAGAGTGGCCCTGCCCGCGCGGGGGCGTTTGTCGCAGGCCCGCACCAAGCGTCAGAAGCAGCGGTGGTTTCAGCGAGCGCTGCGGTGGCGTGCGGGAATCGAGGCGCGCATCAGTACGCTCACCCCCTCAAGCATCCCTTTTCCATGGTGCGAGCGACCTACAAGGGAGAGGCGGGATTCAGCGCTACGTCGGGTGGTGCGTCATCAGTCAGAATCTCGTATCCATGGCTCGCACCTTGGTGCAACGAAAGGCCGGTGCGGATGGAGGTGGCTGAGCGCCGGCGCAAACTCCTACGCGAGATCAAACGATTGGCCGAGGTGGCGATCTTCGGAACTCTCTCCGAGACCTATCGCACCTGCGGTCACGCCGGCTGTCACTGCCTGGGGCCAGGACCCAAGCATGGTCCGCACCTCAACGTGAGCTATCGCGGCGAAGACGGCAAGACTACGGGCTACTACGTGCCCCAAGCGGCACAGCGGGCCACGCGCCAAGGCACGGCCGCCTGGGCAAAGTTCTGCAGCAGCGCCTGCGAGAGCTCGCCGACCTCAACAAGGAAGGCATTCTGAAGGAAGCCCGCGAAAGCCGTAACCGCTAAGCCTGGCTCGCGACGCCAAACGGCTTTTTGCAACAGCCTTTAGCTAGTTTCTGTAGCGGAATTCGGAAGTAACTGACCAATCTGGCGTTAGGGGTAGCCTCTTGACATATTTCTGACACTCTGGTAGATGTCATCTTGTGACGCGCAAGCAACTTGAGCAACGACGCGCACAGCTCGTTCGCCAGGCTCCCGAACTCGAGTATCTGCTCCGGGGAACTTTGTTCGAACGCACGCGGCGCTGCGGACGGCCGACCTGTCACTGTGCGGTGGGCGAAGGACATCGGACCAGCTACGTTGGCGTCACCTTGGCGGCCGGGAAGGCCGAGCAAGTCACGGTACCCGGCGAGCTGCTGCCTGTGGCAAGTGAATGGACCGAGAACTACAAACGTCTGTGGACTCTGATCGAGGAAGTCTCCGCGATCAACAGAGAACTCCTTCGACGGCGTCTGCTCGTCGGTGAGGACGGCCGAACCGATGGAAGCTCTTCACGAAAGAAGGCAGTAAAGAAGGCACGAGGGTGAGCCGGTCGAGGGTGCAGCAGATGACTTTCGGCGACCTGGAGGTGAAGGGGCGGGGCTTGCTGAGTGGTACGCTCAAGGCGATCGACGAGCTTCTGGAGCATACCCCGGGCCTGGTCGAGAGGGTCCACCAGGACTTGATCGCCGGTCTGAAGAACCCACGTGTGGGGCGAGAAGGACTCAGGCCTGTTCAGGTTCTCAGGTCGTTCCTGCTGCGCCGCATGGAGGATTTGGACCTGCGCAGCTTGCGTGACCGGATCGACGACGGGGTTTCGTGGCGTGTGTTCACCGGTTTCGACGCGCAAGCTGTCCCCGGTCACGACGCCTTCAACCGGGCGTTCAACAAGCTGATGCCAGAGACCATCCGGCAGATCAATCAGATCGTGCTGAAGCAGGCGGTGGATCTCGGACTTGAGGACGGCCAGCGTCTCCGCGTCGACACAACTGTGGTCGAGACCGACATCCACTTCCCGACGGACGGCGGCCTGCTCTGGGACTCGGTCCGAGTCATCACTCGCGAGACCCACCGACTCTTGGCGGACGTACCCAAGGCATTATCGCTATTCCACGATCGCACGCGATGCGCGAGGCGTCGATACCAAGAGATCAGCCGCATGACTCGCCAGCAGCGGCACCACCAACAGCTGCCCAAGTACAAACACCTGATCCGCCTCACAGAAGAGGTGGTGGCGTCGGCGCGGGCCGTGGTCGCCAAGGCGCGCAATAAGGCGGCCTCGCTGGTCGGCACCCAACCTCACAGGCTGCAGCGCATCGAGGAGCGAGCGAACCGCATCGACCATTTCTGCTCGCTTGCGGATCGCGCCATCTCCCAAACGCGACGACGCATCTTGCACAAGGAGCAGGTCCCCGTGCAGGACAAGATCTTCTCGATCTTCGAGCCGCACACGGACCTCATCGTCCGCGGCAAGACCGACAGGCCTGTCGAGTTCGGTCACAAGGTCTTCCTGGCCGAGAGCGGTTCGGGGCTGATCACGGACTACCACGTTCTCAGCGGGAACCCGCAGGACGAGATCCACGTCCGGCCCTCCCTCGAGGCCCACCAGCACAGCTTCGGCCGAGTGCCGCAGCTATACGCAGCCGACCGAGGTTTCTACAGCACCGCCAACGTGACGGCGTGCTCTGAGGCCGGCGTCGAGGTCGAGTGCATCCCGCAGCGCGGCGGCGTCAAGACGAAGGAACGACAAGCTTACGAGAAAAGCCGGCCATTCCGGCAAGGGCAACGCTTTCGCGCTGGCATCGAAGGCCGCATCTCTGTCCTCTTGCGCGGTCGTGGTATGCGCCGCTGCCGCAGCTCCGGGCGGCAACGCTTCGAGGTGTTCCTCGGCCTTGCCGTACTCGCGAACAACCTCCTCGTCCTCGCTGCCCTCATCGCCTCCAAGCATCGTCACAAACGCGCCGCCTGATCCGTCACCGCCCGGGCTCAGCAGTCCTCGCCCGGCAGACCATTCTCTTCACACCGCAGCCGCCCTTGTGGTCCACGCCCGTGTGCTTGGACGTCGACTCTGCTCTGCCCGATCTACAAAATCCGCCCGGCTCTTTGTCACGAAATAGAGTTTCGCTACAGAAACTAGCTAACAAAACGTCCGGGGACACGGCTAACACTTTTTCGCCGAGGGCAGGAGTCCGAAGACCAATTGAATGTTGAGGGCTGAAGCTACGCGCGAGAAAGGTCCGCTAAGAGTTCTCGGCGGATGCGCGGCCGAGCAAGGTCGGGCGGTCCTCTTCACCGTGGACCAGTAGATGCGGGAGTCCTAGACCCGCTCGATGACCGTGGCGATGCCCATGCCGCCGCCGATGCAGAGCGTGACGAGGGCGGTCGCCGTGCCGCGGCGCTCGAGCTCGTCGAGCGCGGTGCCGAGCAGCATCGCGCCGGTCGCGCCGAGCGGATGGCCGAGCGCGATCGCGCCGCCGTTCACGTTGACCCTCTCCGGGTCGATCCCGAGCTTGCGGATCGTCTGCAGAGGAACGGCGGCGAAGGCCTCGTTGATCTCCCAGAGGTCGATGTCCGAGCCGACATCCCGGCCTTCTTCAGCGCGCGCTCCGAGGCCGGAGCGGGGGCGGTCAGCATGATCACCGGCTCGGCGCCGGCGGTCGCCGGTCGCACGGATGCGGGCGCGCGGCTTGAGCCCGTGCGCCTTCACGTAGTCCTCCGAGGCGAGCAGCACGGCTGCGGCGCCGTCGACGATGCCGCTCGAGTTGCCGGCGGTGTGCACGTGGCGAATGGAGTCGACTTCGGGGTAGCGACGCGAGTGCGATCGGGTCCAGCGTCGCGCCCATGCTCGGCGAACGCGGGCGCGAGGCTCGCGAGCCCCTCGAGTGTCGTGTCGGGCCGCGGGTGCTCGTCCTCGGCGAGCGCGACCTGCCCGCTTCGAGGATCCACGACCGGCAGCAGGCTCTTCGGGAAGCGGCCCTCCTTGCGCGCCGCCTCGGCCTTCGTTTGAGAAGCGAGCGCGAACCGATCGAGGTCCTCGCGCGAGAAGCCCTCGAGGGTCGCGATGAGGTCGGCGCTGATGCCCTGCGGCACCTGGAGGACTTTCTCCCGCAGGAGCTCGTTTCCGCCGTCGATGCCGGCGCCGTCCGAGCCCATCGGGCAGCGCGACATGCTCTCGACGCCGCCGCCGATGGCGACCTGCTGCTGGCCCGACATGACGCCCATCGCGGCGAAGTTCACCGCCTGGAGGCCGGAGCCGCAGAAGCGGTTGAGCGTCACGCCGGTGACCTCTTCCGGCCAGTCCGCGGAGAGGAGGGCGTTGCGGGCGATGTTCGCGCCCTGCTCGCCCGCCTGGCTCACGCAGCCGACCACGACGTCCTCGACGTCTTTCCGATCGATTCCGCTGCGCTTCGCAATCGCTTGCAGCGTCTGCGCGAGCAGGATCTGCGGGTGAATGCCGCTGAGGGCGCCTTTTCCGGCCTTGCCCCGGCCCCGCGGCGTGCGGACGGCGTCGAGAATGAATGCTTTGCTCATGACTCCATTGTAACTCGGCCGCCGGAGTAGAATGGCTCGTGGCATTCTTCTTCCTCCTCGCCTTTCTTCTGGACTCGACGTGCGCCGCGGCCTGCATTCCCGTGGAGCTGAAGTCCAAGGCGGAGGCGCCGCAGGATTGTTCGGAGAGCCACCACGGCGGCGAGCGAGAGAGCTGCGATCTCCACGGACACTTGAAGCCCGTGGTCAAGGATCGAACTGCCCCGACCGCAGCCGACGCCCCGGCATCCTTCGAGAACCCGGCGGACGAAATCGAAATCGCGTCGTCCGCTGCGGTGTTACAGAACGCCGACGTTCTCCACGTCCCGCCTCTTCGCGAGCGAAGCTCCGTTCTTCGTATTTGATCTCCTCCCGGGATCTCGGCGCTCGCCGAGCATCGAATCCAGATCCGTTCGAATTCGAGAGGAGATTCCATGAAAGCATCCAGACGAGAATTTTTCCGCGGCACGGCACTTCGCTGGCGCGACCCTGGCCGCGGCCGGCCGCGCCCACGCGGCCCGGCAGCAATCGCCGCGCGCGGTGACGACGCCGGATCTGCCGGACCTGTCCTATACGGTCGAGAACGGAGTCAAGGTGTTTCACGTGACCGCGGAGCCGGTGAAGCGGCGGATCGTTCCCTTCAAAACGATGGAGGTGTGGGGCTACAACGGAACCTCACCGGGTCCCGCGATTCAGGTGAACCAGGGCGATCGCGTCCGGATCGTCTTCGAGAACCGCTTGCCCGAATCGACCACCATCCACTGGCACGGCCTCGAGGTGCCGATCGAAATGGACGGCGTGCCGTACATCAGCCAACCTCCGGTGCCTCCCGGCGGACGGTTCGTGTACGAGTTCACGCTTCATCAGGAGGGAACCTACTTCTATCACGCGCATGGAGCGATGCAGGAAATGATGGGGCTCATCGGGATGTTCATCATCCATCCGCGAGCTCCGCATCGTCCCGCCGTGGATCACGACTACGGCATCATCCTCCAGGGCTGGGCGATTCTCCCGAACGCGACCGTGCCCAACACGGCGGGAATGGAGTTCAACTGGCTCACCTTCAACGGCGTCTCGGGCCCGGCGACGACTCCACTTCTCGCGCGGAAGGGAAGCCGGGTGCGCATCCGCATCGTCAACCTCGGAATGGATCACCACCCCATCCACCTCCACGGGCATCAGTTCGTCGTGACCGGGACCGAAGGGGGACGCGCTCCCGAGTCCACCTGGTTTCCAGGAAACACGGTCCTGGTCGGAGTCGCGCAAGCGCGGGATATCGAGTTCGACGCCACCTATCCCGGCGACTGGATGCTCCATTGCCACCTTCCTCACCACATGATGAACAGCATGAGCGATCTGCTCCAGGATCGAATGATTGCGACCGCGGCCACGAACGAGGGGCGGGCACAGGAGCAGATGCAGGCTTTCTCCGAGGCAACCGGTGGGGCGCATATGCACATGCACCCTGCGGCCGTCGATCCCGGTGCGGCTTCCGTCCCCGGATTCCCCCAGGACGCGTTCATGGAGATGGGAATGGACCAGGCGGTCGAAAAACCCGAGACGTCGGGGATGGCGCGAAACTGGAGCGCCGGAATGATGGGCATGATGTCTCTGGTCCGCGTGCTCGAGGATGAACGCTACGACGAAATCGCCGGAGGCCGATCGTGAACGCGATCCTCCTTGCCCTCGCGATCGCACCGATCGCGCAGCACGAGCAACACGCGATGCCCTCGCCCGATCTCCCGCGCCTGGGAAAGGCACAGGAGTCGCCGGTAACGCCGCTGATCGATCTCGAGGAGCTCGAGCGGCTCGCATTCGAGAACAATCCGACGCTGGCGCAGGCGGACGCCGAGATCCGCACGGGAGAAGCCAGAGAGCTCCAGGCCGGGCTCTACCCCAACCCCACGGCGGGTTATGTCGGCGAGGAAATCCGGGGCGGCGATCCCGAAGGCGGCGAGCACGGATTCTTCGTCTCCCAGACGGTGGTCCTCGGAGGCAAGCTCGACTGGAACCGCGAGATCGCCGGCCACGACGTGCGGATCTCGGAGCTCGAAGCGAACGAGCAACGACTGCGGGTGCGGAACGCGGTGAAGCTCGCCTTCACCCGGGTGCTCGCCGCGCAGGAGATGCTCGACGTCGAGCGCGATCTTCTGTCGATTGCGAACGATAAGCTCGAGACGTCGCGCGAGCTTCGGAACCTGGGACAGTTGGACGAAGCCGAGCTCTTGCACGTGGAGGTGGAAGCGCAGCATCGGGAGATGACGGTCGCGATCCGGGAGAACGAGCTTCGTCAATCCTGGCGTTCGCTCGCGTCGACGGTGGGAGTGCCCGATCTGCCCGTTCGCACCGCGGCGGGGAACCTGGAAGACGTCCCCGCGGCGCTCGACGAGTCCGCGATTCTGGATACGCTTACCCGGGAGAGCCCGGCGATACTCATCGCGCACGAGGTCGTGAACCGCGCGCGCGCCGAGATCACGCGCGCGAAGAAGGAGCCGATTCCCAACCTCGAGCTTCGCGGAGGCTTGCAGCACAACCGGGAGATCCTCGAATCAACGGGCGCCCGCGTCGGCCTCCAGGGCTTTCTCGAGGTCGGAGTCCCGATTCCTCTCTTCGACCGGAACCAGGGGAGCGTCGCCGCCGCCGAGGCGCAGCTCGAGCGCTCCGAGCGCGAGGTCGAGCGTGTCGGGCTGGTCCTGCGCGAGCGCGCCGCGAGTGAGTTCGAGATCTACGAAACTTCCAGGATCGTAACGGCTCGCTATCGAGACGAACTTCTTCCGCGAGCGCTTCGGGCTTACGAGCTCCGCCGCGAAAGCTTCGGGTTGATGTTGGCCTCCTACCCACAGGTTCTCGAAGCGCGGCAACGGCTTTTCGAGCTCCAGGCGGAATACGTCTCCGCCCTCGAGACGCAATGGATGAGCTCGGTCGCGTTATCGGGCCTGCTGCTCACCGATGGACTCGAGGCTCCCGCGCGACCGGGGGAGATCGATCTTCCAGTGCGCGAGATCAACGTGCCGACGCTTCCGCGCTCGAGGGTTAGGAACTAGGAGAACCGGGAAGAACACAAGCCTTTGCGTTGAGTAGGATCTAGAACTTTGCCCGGCCGCCGGCGCCTTGTTCGAGCGCTTTGCGATAGAGGAACTGAGCCGACGCAAGGTCTTCGATGGCGATTCCTTGGGACTCGAAGACGGTGATTTCCTCGGGGGAGGTTCGGCCCGGCTCTTTTCCGATAAGGATCTGTCCGATCTCCGCGCGGATGTGCTCGGGTCCGACCGCGCCCTCGGACGCCGGGATGAGGTAGTCCCCCGCTTCGTTCAATGCCGACTCGCGCCGGTCGACGAAGAACGAGGACGCGGCGACGGTCTCGGTGTCGAGCTCGCGCTTTTTCGGCGAGCACGATCCGACGGCATTGATGTGAGCTCCGGGCTTCACCCAGGCGTGCCGGAGCACCGGCTCAGCGGCGTTGGTGGCGGTCACGATCACGTCGGCCCCGCGTACCGCCTGCTCCGCTCCCTCCACCGCCTCCACGCGAAACTTGTACTTCGGCGAAAGCTCCGTGACGAGCTCCCGCGCTCTCGCAGGCGTCCGACCGGCGATGCGCGCTTTCTCGAAATGGCCCGCCGCCGCCATCGCGTCGAGATGCGCCCGCGCCTGCACCCCGGTACCCACGATGGCGAGCTCCCTCGCGTCGCCGCGCGCGAGAAGCTTCGTCGCGAGTCCCGAGACCGCCGCCGTGCGGATGGCGGTGATCGCGGAAGCGTTCATGATGGCGAGAACCCGCCCGTCTTCCGCCGAGTGCAGCAGTACCGCCCCTTGATGCGCGTCGAGACCGCGTTTCGGATTGTCCGGAAAAATGCAGACCTCTTTGAGCGCATACGCGGCGTTCGCTCCACCCCGGTAGGCGGGCATGAGCCCGAAGAAATGGCCGGCGTTGTCGGGACGAACCACCGATCGCAGCGGGTTCGTGACCTCGCCCCTTGCGAGGGCGGAGAGCGCGTCCGACATGAGATCGATGCAGTCCGCCATCGGAAGGAGTGAAACCACGTCGTCATGAGAAAGAACGACGATGTCCATGAGGGCTGGGAGGATAGCATAGAATATTCGGCACATGAGGACGGCGACGCTCGCGAGTCTCGTCCTCGCGGCCGCGCCGCTCCTGCACGCCGAGGGGACGCGCATCGACCTCTACACCATGGGGCCCGGCGACGACCTCTTCAGCAAGTTCGGACACGCCGCACTCTGCGTTTCGGGACGCACCGAGATACCGATTTGCTACAACTATGGGACCTCGGATTTTTCGCGGCCCATCGGTCTCGGCTGGGAAGTGGTTCGCGGACGCTCCCAGTTCTGGGTCTCGGTCTCGGACCTCGAGACCATGATTGCTTCCTTCGAGATCGAGGATCGCACGATCTACCGCCAGGCGCTTCCCTTGAAGGGACGAGAAGCCGACAAGCTCGCGCTCGCACTCGAGCACGACGCGCTGCCTGAGAACCGCGCCTACGTCTACAACCACTTTCTCGAGAACTGTTCGACCCGTCCGCGCGACCATATCGACCGGGCGACCGGCGGTCTTCTCCGCCGCGCGAGGCTCCCGGAAAGACGTACCTATCGCGACTACGGGACCGAGGGGCTCTCCCGCGCGAGCGCCCTTCTCGTTCCCGCGGGCGATTTCCTCATGGGCCGATGGGTCGATCGTCCCATCGACGCCTATGCGGCGATGTTCATCCCCGACGTGCTGCGGGACTCAGTCGCGAGCACTCTGGACGCGGCACCCGTGACGGTCTACGAGCGAACGGGGCCGGAATTTCCTTATCGAGTCCAATCAGGGCGGCTCGCCATCCTGGTTGCCGCGATTCTCGTCGCGGGAGTTTTTCTCGGGTCGCTCCTCTTCGACCCAAAGAAGCAGCGCGTCTTGCGAAGACTCGGCGCGGCGATTCTCGGGACCCTCGGGACGCTTCTTCTCGCTGCGGCGCTCGTTTCCGTTCTTCCCGAGCTTCGCCGGAACGAGCTCCTGCTCGTGTTCTTTCCCCTCGATTTCCTGATGATGTCCGCGAACCGCGCCTTCGTCGCGAGCTACTCGACCATGAGGATCGTGGTTCTTGTGCTGGTCGCGGTCCTTCGCATTCTCGGGATTCTGCTTCAGCCCCTATGGCCGTTCTGGCTCATTGCCGCGGCGATCGTCGTCTCGATTCGCATCTCATCATCGTTCAAGGCGCGGGCGTATACTACCGGCCCATGAGCGAGCGTATCGGGCGTCGTCAAGCGATCCAAAGTCTCGGGGCCTCCGCGCTGATTCCTTTCTTGCCGCGACTCCATCCCTCTCTTCCGCCTCAAGCGGGCGAGTGGCGACCTCGTTTCCTGCAAGCCGCAGAAGTTGAAACGGTGGCCGCCATCGCGGAGAGGATCATCCCCGAGACCGACACTCCCGGCGCGCGGCGGACCCTCGTGCACCAGTACGTCGACTTCGTGTTGTCGACCGGCGACGCTTCGGCCGCGGAACGCTTTCGCGACGGGCTCCGCGGTGTCGAGGGAAGGTGCAAGGAAGCTTTTGGCGCGCCGTTCGCAACGCTGGAGCCGCCGCAGCAGGATGAAATTCTGACGCGGATGTCGAAGGATGAGCCGTTCTTCAGCGAGGTGAAGCGGCTGACCGTCGACGGCTACTACCGCTCGGAATCGGGGATGAAGCAGGAGCTGGGATTCGAGGGGAACACGTTTCTCACGGAGTTCGAAGGCTGCACGCATCCGGAGCATCATTCTTGGAAGGCGGGGCAGTAGCCATGCCCGACGTCATCGTCATCGGGAGCGGCGCTTCGGGGGGCATGGCCGCGTACAACCTCACGAAGAAAGGCGTCAAGGTGCTTCTCCTCGACGCCGGGGATACGTTCGATCGGTCGAAGTTCTGGACGCACGTCCTTCCCTTCGAGGCGGACGGACGCCTGCGGCGCGGCGACGCTCCGCCTCAATTCTTCCTCGACAAGAAAGAGCAGCCGTACCTCACTCCCGAAGGGCGCCCTTTCGACCTCGCGCGTGTCTGGGGACGCGGAGGGAAAACGAACGTCTGGGGCCGTGTGAGCCTTCGTATGTCGGACCTCGATTTCACGTCCGCCGATCGTGACGGCTGGGGGATTCCGTGGCCCATCCGCTACGCCGATATCGCTCCTTATTATGATCGGGTCGAGGAGCTCATCGGGGTCTGCGGCGGGACCGACGACTCCGAGGTCCTTCCGGGAAGCCGCTATCTCATGCCCGCCCCCGCCCCGCGCTGCGGGGAAGTCTTCCTCAAGAAGGCTTGCGAGAAACTCGGCATCCCCATCGTCGCCGGCCGGCGCGCGAATTTCACTCGCCCCCATCGGGGATTTCCCGCGTGTCACTACTGCGGCGCTTGCGGGGAAGGCTGCGACACCGCTTCGTTTTTCAATTCCGCCGACCACCTCATTCCTTTCGCTCTCGAGACCGGCAACCTCGAGATCCGCTCGAACGCCGTCGTCGCTCGGATCCTCGCGGACGATCGCGGCCTCGTTTCCGGCGTTCAGTATTTCGAAAGGCACACCGGAGCCGAGCGCGAGGTGCAGGGTAGGGTAGTCGTGCTCGGCGCGTCGACGATGGACTCGACGCGCATTCTCCTCAACTCCCGAATCGACGCGGTTTCCGAACGGGCTCGGGAACGGCTCGGATCAGCTCGGCCGCAACTTCTGCGAGCAGATCATGGTCCACGTCCGGGCTTTCCTCCCGCAGCTCTACGGCCGCGGATACGTCAACGACGACGGCATCAGCGGCGAGCACGTCTACGTGCCGCGATTCAACCATCGTCCGGACCGCCCGAAGCCGGATTACCTTCGCGGATTCGGCCTTCAGTTCTGGAGCACGGGGGCGCAAACGACGGGGGCCGACGTCGCGCGCGCCCTCCCGGGATTCGGCGCGTCCTTCAAGGCGGAAGTGAAAAAACGGTACCCGGCGTGGATATCGCTTCATCCTTTCGGAGAGGTCCTCCCGCGTCCCGAAAATCGAGTGACGGTCGACGCGAACCGCACCGATCGGTACGGCGTTCCCTTGATGAAGGTCGACGTCACCTTCGGAGAGAACGAGCGGAAGATGCGCGCGCACATGTACGAGACCTGCGAGGAGATTCTCCATACGCTCGGAGCGGAGATCGTGCCCTTCGACCGGGAGGCCAACGACGTCCCCGGCTCGGCCATCCACGAGCACGGGACCTGCCGGATGGGTAAGGACGCGAAGACGTCGGTACTGAACGCGTTCAACCAGATGCACGAAGTGAAGAACCTGTTCGTCGTGGACGGCTCTGCCTTTCCGACCGCTTCGGAGAAGAACCCGACGCTCAGCATCCTGGCGCTCTCGTGGCGCGCGACGGACTACCTGGCCGAGGAAATGCGAGCGGGTAGGATCTAGCGGCCCTTCCGCCTTCGCCCTTTAGGGCTTCGGCGGGACCTCGCCGTAGCGCTTCGCGCGGTGGCGGGTCGCCGCGTACCCGATTCCCTCGTGAAGGAGCCTCCCTGCGAGGATCGCCGTCATGTACTGGATGTCGCGGGAGGGGTTGACCTCGACCGCATCCATTCCCACGAGAATCCAGTGTCCTCGGAGGATGAGGTCGAGGACCTGGCGCGCGGTGAGACCGCCGGGAACGGGGTGAGAGACTCCCGGCGCGAACGCCGGATCGAACCCGTCCATGTCGACCGTCAGATAGACCGCGGCTTCCGCCGGGATGTGGGCCAGATTCGGGATCGCGCCCTCGAGACTTCGAGCCTCGAGAACGTGCAGACGGTCCGACCATCGTTCGGCCTGCCGCCGCTGCTCTTCGTTCATGGTCCGGATCCCGATCTGAGTGAGGCTCGCCACGTGGCCCATTTCCAGAAGACGCGCCCCGGTACATGCGTGAGAGTCAGGGTTGCCTTCGAACTCGGCATAGAGGTCAGGGTGAGCGTCGATCTGGATCACGTGAATCGGCCGGCGAAGCACCGCGAACGCGTGGACCACCGGAACGGTCACCGCGTGATCGCCTCCCGCCATGAAGGGAGTGAAGCCTTCCCTGAGGATCTCCTCGACGCGATTCCGATAATCGAGCGCGCTCGCTTCCCAGCGGCGGCGGGGCTTCAGATCTCCCAGGTCGGTTACGCTCGAGGTGAGATCGACTCCCGATTCGGTCGTGGCGTTGTAGCAGCGTCCATCGTAGGCCCGGCGAATGCAGTCCGGGGCGTCGGCCGGCCCTCGCAGGAACGAGGACTGACTGTCGTCGGCGATTCCGAGAAAGGCCCAGGGAGTGCGCCCATCGGTCTTCCTGGTGAACAAGCCGGCGAAGGGGATGGATTCTTGCATTCGAAGCTCCAAAGCGGCGGGATCGAAATTCCCGGAGCGCATGGTATAATAATTCCTCTTCAGAACAATTCCGGACAATCCCGACAACCCCATGAGGGAACTCCTGTGGAGGCGCTTCGGCCATGTCGTATTTCGACGTAAATCCTCTGCTCGCCAAGATGCTGGACGTGGCGCCGGGGATATCCGACCTCAATCTCTCCGTCGGCAAGCCGCCCCAGGTTGAGATCGAGGGCCAGCTCCGGCCGGTTCCATTCGCCGGAGTCGAGAAGCTCTCTCCCTATCAGGTCGAGCTGGTCGCGATGCGCCTCCTCCGGGGCAAGCGCGACCTCACCGAGCGGCTCCTGCGCACGGGCTCCGTCGATCTCTCCTACTCGCTCGCGCAGAAGACCCGCTTTCGCGTGAACGTCTTCTCGCAGCGCGGCTCTTATTCGGTGGTGCTTCGGGTCATTCCCAACAAGATCCCGACGGTCGAAGAGCTCGGTCTTCCGAAGCAGCTCAACGAGATCACACAGGAGCGGCACGGCATCGTTCTCGTGACCGGCCCGACCGGGTCGGGGAAGTCCACCACTCTCGCCGCGATCATCAACAAGATGAACCGCGAGAACTCCATCCACGTCATCACCATCGAAGACCCCATCGAGTATCTCTATCCGAGCCTCAAGGCGACCATCAACCAGCGCGAGGTCGGCGCCGACACCGAGAACTTCGCTCTCGCGCTCCGCGCCGCCCTGCGGCAGGCGCCCAAGGTGATCCTGGTGGGCGAGATGCGCGACGTGGAGACGATCTCGACGGCGCTCGAGGCCTCGGAGACGGGGCACCTGGTGCTTTCGACGCTTCACACCATCGACGCCTCCAAGACCATCGACCGTATCGTGGGCGTATTCCCCAAGAACGAAGAGCGCCAGATCCGTACCCGCTTCTCACAGTCGTTCAAGTGGATCGTGAGCCAGCGCCTGGTGCCGAAGAAGAACGGCGGGCGCATGGCGGTCTGCGAGATCCTGCGAGGCACCTCCCGCACCCGCGACTACATCCGTGAAGGCGAAAAGGAGGGCAAGAGTCTCGTCGACGCGATGGAGGACGGAGCTCTCGAGGGGATGCAGACCTTCGACGCTGAGCTCAAGCGGCTCATCGAAACCGGTGACCTCGACGAGGAAACCGCCCTCTCCTACGCCACCAATGCTCCCAACCTGAAGCTGAAGATCTCCATGGAAAAGGGCGCGCACGCGGAGGCGGGAGCTTCGAACGGCCCCGTGCCCGCGCCCATGATGGCGTCGGAACTGGACAATCTGATCGAGAGGTAGGACGTGCAGACGAATTGCCCGAACTGCTCGAATCGGCTCGTCGTCGACGACGCCAAAGTGCCGGCCACCCCGTTCATGCTCAAGTGCCCGAAATGCCAGGGGATGGTCAAAGTCCCCGGGCGAGCGGCCCAGCCCACTCCGACTCCGGCTCCTGCTCCGACACCGGCTGCAACGCCGCCGCCGCCGCCGCTCCACCGATCATGGCCGAAGCTCCGCCGGCGCCGAGTCCGGCTCCGCCGCCGGCTCCCGTGGCGCCGCCGAACCTCGCTCCTCCGTCGTTCTCGCCGGCCCCCCCGGCCGCCGCCGTCCCCTCGCCGCCCCGTGTCGCGCCCGCACCCGCCGGCGCGGCGAAGGCTCTGGTCTCGTTTCCCGCGGCCGAAATGGCGCTCACCATGGCTTCGGTTCTGGGCCGTCTCGGCTTCGCCGTCGATCAGCTCGATGCCGTCGACGACAAGCTCATCCGGCTTCAACAAGGGGAGTACGCGGTCGTGGTGTCGGCCAGAAACGGAGTGCCCGATGACCGCAACGCGTACCGCATGATTCAGACGATGCCGCTCGAGATCCGGCGCCGGCTCTTTCTCGTTCTCGTGGGAGACGACGTCACGACCGGTGAAGGCATCCAGGCGTTCGCTCTTCTCGCGGACCTGGTCGTTCAGTCGAAGGACGCGGCGACCTGCGACCGACTTCTCGCGCAGGCTCTCCAGGAGCGGAAGCGCGTCTACCAGACCTTCTGGGACGCGGAGGATAGGAAGATGGAGGGGAAGCTCTAAAGCAGTTCTCAGTTCTCAGTTCTCAGTTCTCAGCGAACTGTGCCGCGACCGGAGGCAGGCGTCAGGACTGAGAACCGAGAACCGAGAACTGAGAACTGCTTCAGAGAAACGCCTCCACCAATATCTCATCCACATAACCGAACTTCGTCTTCGCCTGGCGTTTCGCCCTGCCGATCACCTCGAAACCATGACGCTGGTACGTCGCGAGCGCGGCCGGGTTGTCGGCGCGGATGAAGGTGAAGAACTTCTCATACCCCTTGAGACGCGCGGCATCGAAGGTCGCGCCGAAGAGTCTTCCTGCGATGCCCTGACGGCGAAGCGCGAGGTCGACGAAGGTACCGATGACCCCGACGTGATCGAAGGCCCGAGTGTAGTCGGCGAAGGGAGATACGTCCTGAAACCCGACGAGGCGTCCCTCTCGATCCTCGGCCACGTGGAAAATTCCCTTCGCCGGAAACCCTTCGATGAACGCCCGCTCCGCCTCGACCGTGAACGGCGTATCGAGCGCCGTGAAAGCGCCCGCTTCGATGATCGGATTCAGGATTCGCGTAATCGCGGCCGCGTCGTCCGGACGCGCGTCGCGGACCTGAATCTCCATCAGGGCTTCGGCGGGATCACGAAGTCGCGCGTGATTCCCGCGATCGAAGTGGCTCCGGCGAGCCGCATGGCGAGCGCGAGCTCCTGTCGCAGGATGTCGAGAACCGCTTCGACTCCGGCCTGGCCGAAGGCGGCGAGCCCCCAGAGGTAGGGCCTTCCGACAGCCACGGCGTCCGCGCCGAGCGCGAGCGCCTTGAAAATGTCGGTGCCCCGCCGGAAACCGCTGTCGATGAGGACCGGAATGCGTCCGGAGACCGCCTCGACGACTTCGGGGAGCGACTCGATGGTGCCCCGGGCGCTCTCTTCGGCGCGCCCGCCGTGGTTCGAGACGATGATTCCGTCGACTCCCTCGTCGACCGCGAGCTTGGCATCCTCGCGGGTCACGATTCCCTTGAGGAGGATCTTCATGCGCGTGACGTTCCTCAGGCGCGAGATGAAATCCCAGGTGACCGCGGGAGCGTCGAGATCGCGGAGACCGCTCGTATCGAGGCCGTCGAACATCGGCTTTCGGTCCACGCGAAAGTAGGTGGAAGCGCCGAGCTCGTGGCAGGCCGCGCAATCTCGTTCGTCCAGTCGCGCGAGCTCGGAAGCGGTCTCGCGATTGCTGATGACAGGGAGGTCCACCGTCAGCACCAAGACCGGACATCCCGCGGCATCTGCCCTTCGGACCAGCGCTTCGGTGACCGCCCACTTGGCCGTGGGATAGAGCTGGTACCAGATCGGCCCGCCTCGCGCGGCCGTGACGTCCTCGACGGAAGCGGTGGTCATGGTCGAGAGGATCTGCAGATGGCCCTTGGCTCTCGCCGCTTTCGCGACCGCGATTTCTCCCTCGGGGTGGAACGCCATCTGGCTTCCGACCGGAGCGAGCACGATGGGCGTTTCCCAACGAGCGCCGAGGAGCTCGATCGAAAGATCTACCTTCGAGACGTCGACGAGTCGGCGCGGCCGAATCTGGACTCTACCGAAGGCCTCGCGATTCGCGCGCAGCGTCAGGTCGTCGTCGACCCCGGAAGCGAGATAGCCGTAGTGGGCGGGCGGCAGCGCTTTCTTGGCGACCGGCTCGAACTCGAAAACGCTCAGCGCTTCCCCGGGGGCCGAGATGAGGTGGTCCTCGTTCGCCCGCAGGAGAAGCGGGCTCCCGGCGAGGAATTTCAGAAACTCTCTGCGGTAAACGCTCACGGCTCGACCTCCGGGCGGAATCCTACGCCCTCCCGCGTGAGGAGCCAAGCGATGATTTAGGGCGCCGACCTCGTTCGCGGCGGCGGGTCGTCGTCCAGGATGGTGAGTGTCGCCTGCGCCGTGGCGATGGTCGCGTTCACCGGTCCCTGGAGCTCGACGAGGACGTTTTCATTCGCTTCATCCGCGCGATCGCCCTTCGTCCAGACGAAGAGGCTCTTCCGCGTTTCGCCCGGAGCGAATTCGAGAGTGCCCGTCTCCGCGCGGAAATCCGCGCCCGGTGTCGCCGAGCCCGGACCGATGGTGTAGCCGACCACGACCGCGCGTCCACTGGCGGAATCGAGCGTTACCGGAAGCGCAACTCTGCGTACCCCGAAACCTTCCTGGATGCTCGCCCCCGCGATTGAGAGTGAGGGCACCGCGTCGTCGTCAGTAATCGTGCCCAATCCTTCTCCGTCTATGATCGCGGCGCCGAAGGCGCTCGAAAGGACGATGAAGAACGTTTCGTCCTCCTCGTCGAGATCGTCGACTTCGATGTCGATGACGACCGGCTTCGACGTCTCGCCGGCGTCGAATATCAGCGTGTCCAGCACGGGGCCGAAGTCGAGCTCGGTCGCGGTGCCGGTAGTCGTCGCGAGCTCGACTTCGATCGTTTCCGCGCCCGCGAGGCGAGAGGCTCACGGTGAACGTCGCCTGGCCGCCACCCTCGCCCACGACCACGTCGTCGATCGAGATCAACGGAGCGGGCCCGCCCTCCTGCTCGACATCGAAGGTGTGGCCCGCGATCGTCATCGTGCCGGTACGCGGTGGAACTCCCGGGTTCGGATGCACGGTGTACATGACCGTTCCGTCGCCGTCCCCGTCCGCGCCCGAGTCGATCGTGATCCAGGGGTCGTTCGAGACCGCGGTCCAGTCGGGGCACGGGTTCGGCGAGTCGACCTCGACCGTGCCCACCCCACCGATCTCGTCGAACGCTTCCGTTGTGGGAGAAATGCCGACCGTGGGAGCGAGGCGCAGGACCGAGCCCGCGAGACCGACCGCGTAGATCTCGCCTGCCTCGTCCTCGCCGAAAGAGGAGAGAAGGAGAGTGGTGTCCTGCACCACCGGGGCCGAGGACGGCAGGTCGTCGGGATCGAAGGGCAGCTTCGCGATGTCGAGGCCGAAGATCTCGCCGGTGCAGAAGTCGCCGAAGACGTATGTGCCCTCCGGAAGGGCCCCGGAAGGACCGCGGTAGACGTAGCCACCCGTGACCGAGCAGCGCCCGCTTCCGTGCGTGTACTCGAACGCGGCCGCGGTGAACTCCGGCGAGTCGCACGGGAGGGCGTCGCCCGAGTGGGCGCACCGGGTCCCCTCCATGACGCGCCATCCGTAGTTGCCTCCGAGAGTAATGATGCTGATCTCCTCGCGGTTTCCCTGGCCGACGTCGCCCGCGAAAAGCTGACCGGTAAGCCGGTCGAACGAAATCCGCCAAGGATTGCGCAGGCCGATCGCGTAGATCTCGTCGAGGCCCGGGGTCGCGCCGGCGTATGGATTGTCTCCGGGGGAGGAGTAGGGAACGGGGCCGTTGGGCGTGTCCACGTCGATGCGCAGGATCTTGCCGAGCGGCGTGTTCACGTTTTGCGCCCGGTTGCCGGGGTCGTTGCCGCTCCCCCCATCGCCGGAAGAGATGTAGAGAAAACCGTCGGGCCCGAAGGCCATGCTCCCGCCGTTGTGGTTGGAAAAGGGCTGCAGGAAGCTCAGAAGGACGGTCTCCGTCGCCGCGGTCGCGCTCGGCGCGGCGATGTTGGGGTTGACGGCCGACGCCTTGTACTCGGCGATCACGGTGCGGCCATTCGGGCTCGCCGTGTAATTGACGAAGAACCTCCGGTTCGATGCGAAGTTGGGGTGGAACGCGAGTCCCAGGAGACCGCGTTCGCCTCCCGACACGATTTTGCTGGCCGGGATTCGAAGGAACACCGTCGGCGCGATCGAGCCGGGCTGAATGACCTTGATGGCTCCGGGCTGCTCCACGACGAAGAGACGGTTGGTTCCGTCTCCCGCGTGGGTCAGATAGATCGGGCTCGAAATCGTCTGGTTCGCCGCCGTCACGAGCGAGATCGCGGGACAGGACTGGGCATTCGCGTCCGAAGCGTTCCTCAGTGCCGCCGTGAAAAGAACCAGCGCTGCGGTGCGGAGTCTTCGCATGATACGAGGATAAAGGATAGCGGCCGGCCGCCGTGTGGTGCCCGTCACGCACCCGTGGTAAAGCATTCCAATGAAAGTGTATCTGGTCGACGGGACCTATGAGCTGTTTCGCTCGTATTTCGGGGCCCCGAAAAAAAACGGCCTTTCCCGGCCCGAAGTGGGAGCTACGGCCGGTATCCTCCGGAGTCTTCTCTTCCTGCTCCGCGACGAGAACGTCACCCACGTCGCCTGCGCCTTCGACCACGTGATCGAGTCCTTCCGAAACGATCTCTTCGCCGGTTACAAGACGAGCGAGGGAGTGCCCGAGGACCTCCTCGCGCAGTTCGGGCTCGCGGAGGACCTCACGCGCGCGCTCGGGATCGTGACCTGGCCCATGGTGGAGTTCGAAGCCGACGATGCGATTGCGACCGCGGCGTTTCGATTCGCGGACGACGTCCGGGTGGAACAAGTGATCATCGCCTCTCCCGACAAGGACCTCACGCAGTGCGTGCGAGGCTCGCGGGTCGTGCTCTGGGATCGAAGGCGGCAGATCGTTCTCGACGAGGTCGGGGTCCGAGCGAAGTTCGGCGTTTCCCCCGCGTCGATTCCAGACTATCTGGCTCTCGTGGGGGATGCCGCGGACGGGCTTCCCGGCGTCTTCGGTTGGGGAAAGAAGTCCGCCGCGACCGTGCTCGCCGAATTCGGCCGCCTCGAGGACATTCCCCGGAACGCCGGGGACTGGCGCGACAAGCCGCGGCGAGCTTACGACCTCGCCGCCGAGCTCGAGCACGAGCGCGAAAAGGCGCTTCTTTATCGAAGGCTCGCGACCCTGCGGGTCGACGTCCCTCTCGAAGAGAATCTCGACGCGCTCGAGTGGAAAGGCGCCGACCGCGAAGCCCTGACGGAGCTCTGCCGCGAGCTTCAGGAAGAAGAGATCCCTCGCGCGAGTGGCGCGCTTCAAGTAGAGAGGAGCTTCTCGAGTCTCTCCGGATCGCCCTGGAGCGCCACGCGCTGCATGTAATGATGGAGGCTCCGCACGCCGCCGAGCTCCTCTCCGCCGCCGGCGCGTCCCGGTCCGCCGTGAACGAGATGCGGCATCACCACACCGTGGCCCGTCGATTCGGGCGCCGACTTCGCGTTCATCACCATGAGGCGGCCGTGGTAGGGAGCGAGACCGAGCGTGGCCTTCGCGACGAAGTCGTCGTCCTCACTGAAGATCGAGCCCACCAGGCTCCCGCCGCCCTTTCGCGCGAGCTCGATGGCTTCGTCGACGCCGCGGTAGCTCACGAGGGTAGCGACCGGACCGAAGACCTCGACCTCATGAATCGCTCGGGCGCTCCTCGGATCGCGGCAGTGGAGAAGCACGGGCTCCATGAAGAACCCGCCCTTCGGCTCGAAGTCGCGCCGCGCGGGGTCCCCGGCGACGACCGCCGCTTCGGCCTTGAGTTTTTCGATTCCGTCGCGCGCGGAGGTGAGGGCGTCTTCGTCGACGAGCGGGCCCATCGAAACACCTTCGCTTGCGGGATCGCCGACCTTCACGGCTCGGAGGCTCTCGCGGAGCTCGCGAATGACGTCGCTCCGCCCGCGCTTCGGGGACCAGCACGCGGCGGATGGCGGTGCATTTCTGCCCCGCTTTCACCGTCATTTCGGACAGGACCTCGTTCTTGAAGTGCTCGAAAGTGGGGGAGCCGGGCTCCACGTCCGGACCGAGGAGAACACAGTTGAGCGAGTCGGCTTCGATGTTCACGCGCACCGCGTTTCTCACGATCGTGGGGTGAGAGCGGATCTTCTCGCCCGTCGAGGCGGAGCCGGTGAACGAGACCACGTCCTGGCAGGTGAGGTGAGAGAACAGATCGCCGACCGAGCCCGAGATGAGCTGAAGGGTCCCTTCGGGAACGGCGCCGGAAGCGATCAGGATCTGCACTATCCGGTACGTGAGCCAGGCGGTGGGGGTCGCGGGCTTCACGACGCTCGGCATGCCGGCGAGAAAGGCGGGAGCGAGCTTTTCGAGCATGCCCCAGGACGGGAAATTGTAGGCGTTGATCTGGACCGCGACGCCTTCGAGCGGAACGTACACGTGGCGGCCGACGAAGTTGCCTCCCTTCGAGAGCGGCGACGGCTCGCCGTCCGCGAGGATTCGCGATTCGGGAAGCTGCTTCGCTCCGAGGCTCGCGTAGAAAGCGAGGGTCCCGATTCCTCCGTCGACGTCGAGCCTCGCGTCTTTCGGCGTCGCGCCGTAGCTCGCGGCGATCGCCCGGAGCTCGTCCCCGCGCTCGTTCAGCGCCCCGGCCATCTTCTTCAATATCGCCGCCCGCTCCGGAAACGTCATCTTCCGCAAAGCCGCTCCGCCGCGCTCGCGGCCGAAGCGAAGCATGGCGCCGAAATCGATCCCTTCGCTCGAGATTTCCGCGATGGGCTCTCCCGTCACCGCGTTCCGGAGGACGCGAGGCTTTCCGCTTCCTTTCTTCCACTCCCCGCAGGCGTAGCTTTCAAGGGTTACCATCCGCCCATTCTATAATCGAACCATGATTCGTCCCGCGGTGAGCCTCGCGGTGTCGCGCCGGAGTCGGCCTTCCGAAGTCCTGCTCGTCGAGCGGAGCCGAAAGCTTCGCTTCTTCGGAGGGTTTCACGCGTTTCCCGGGGGCGCGGTCGACGACGACGACCGCAAAGTACGTATCGAGGGTCTGGCCGACGGGGAACTTTCCCCGTTTCTCGCGGCGGGAGCCCGAGAGCTCTTCGAAGAGACGGGGCTCTGGATCGGACGAGGAGCCTCCGTTCCTGGGGCAGAGGAGAGACGCCGGCTGATCGCCGGGGAGGCGTCCTTCCTTTCGATCCTCGAGCAGCATAAGCAGCATCTCGACGCGCGCGATCTCGAGCCTCTCTGTCGAATGACCACTCCCGCGTTTCAGCCCGTGCGGTTCGACACCCAGTTTCTCCGGATCCTCGTCTCGGACGACGCGTCTCTCGAGATTTGGGACGGAGAGCTCGTATCGGGAGATTTCCTCGCGCCCCAATCGGCGCTCGAGCGCTGGAAGCGCGGGGAGATGGCTCATCGCCCCTCCGATGATCATTCTTCTCGGCCAGTGGGGCTCGGGGCGAGGATCTCGAGCTCGTCCGGACCATCGCTCGCGGGTACGAGAGTGGAAAGCTCCACCGCATCTACTTTTCGCCGGGGATTCTTCTCGCGCCGCTGAAGACTCCGACGCAGCCGCCCGCGACCCACACCAATACGCTCGTCATCGGCGAGGAACGACTCTACGTCGTCGACCCCTCGCCCATCGATCCTTCCGAGCAGGAGCGGCTCTTTCGATCTTCTCGACGACCTGATCGCCGAGGGCCGGAAACTCGAGGGGATCCTCCTGACGCACTACCACCCCGATCACGTCGGGGCGCTTCTCGCGATGCAGGAGCGGTTTCCGGTGCCGGCTCACGCCCACCAGGATCAAATGGCGCGACTTCCCAAAGCGCAGTTCGGACGGACCCTCGATCACGGGGACGAACTCGATCTCGGGCGGGCTCCCGACGGAAGCCCCGACTGGAAGCTACGCGTCTATCACGTCCCCGGCCACGCGCGCGGTCATCTCGCCTTCCAGGAGTCGCGCTACGGGGCGATCGCGGTCGGGGACCTCGTGTCGACGCTCTCGACGATTCTGGTCGACCCCTCGGACGGGCACCTCCCGACGTACCTCGATTCGCTTCGCTTTCTCGAGACCGTGACGAGAGGGACGCTCTACCCCGGTCATGGGCCGCCGGTGAGCGACGGGCGGGCGGTGATCCAGAAGACGCTCTCGCACCGGAAGGAGAGAGAAGAGCAGATTCTTTCCGCGCTTTCGCGCGAGCCCCAACCGCTCGAGATGCTCCTCCGGCGGATCTATAACGACGTCGATCCTCGGGTGGCGCACCTCGCGGAGCGCTCCCTCCTGTCCGGGCTCCTCAAGCTCGAAGAGGAGGGCCGAGCGCGTAAGGAAGCCGCCGGCTACTCGCTCGCGCCCTGAGGGACGCGGTTTCCGGAGATCCAGACGGAGTCGATGCTCCGCATCTTGGTGACGTCGGCCGACGGATCTTCGTTCAGCACGATGAAGTCGGCCCACTTTCCTTTTTCGAGGGTTCCCACTTCATCGAGTCCGAGGCAGCGCGCGGCATCCGTCGTCGCGGCGCGCAGGACTTGCTCGGGGGTGAGCCCGGCTTCTGCCATCATTTTCAGCTCCATGTGCTCGAAATACCCCTGGAACCGCGCCGCCGGGCCGGTGTCGGTGCCGAAAGCGATGGTGACTCCGGCATCGGACCGCTTTCTTCAAGTTCGCGTTCGCCTGCACGAGGGCCTTCTTGTAGGCCTGGGCCGCCGCGCTCTCCTTCATTTTCTGCATGCGCTCGGGCTCCGCGAGCTCGGTCATCACTCCGGGATCGGCGTCTTTCATGAAGAACGGATCCTGGAAGAACTCCGGTACGTCCTCGTAAACGTACGCCGAGACCTCGCGGGTCAAGGTGGGGCAATAGCAGACGTTCTTGTCCTTCATGAACGCGATGGCTTCGTCGTCGAGCTCCTGGTCTCGAACGCTGTGGGCGACGAGGTCCGTTCCCGCCTGGAGGAGTCCCTTGGCGTCGTCGAGATAAAAAAGGTGGGAAGCGACCTTCAATCCCTTCTCGTGCGCGCGCGCGATGACCGCCTGGTAAATCTCGGGCTTCATCTTCTCCGTGGTCCCGAGGTTGTCGTCGACCCGAATCTTGATGAAGTCGACGCCCATGGTTTCGTTCGCATCCACCTGCGCCTGCGCTTCCTCGACCGTCGTGCCGGTCACGACGCTCCCGGCGACGAGGATCCGCGCGCGATCGAGGCTCGCGTTCTCGGCGTCCCGCAGGCGAATCGCATCGGGTCCGTCGCCGCCGAGCGAGACGACCGTGGTGACGCCGTACCGCGCGTACAGGCGAAGCTGACGGAGGAGGTTCGCTTCGTCATAGTGGCCGCCCTCGAGCCCGAGGACGTCGCTCACGTGAGCGTGGGCGTTGACCATGCCCGGGACGACCACCTTTCCCGCGAGATCGATGCGCTCGGCGCCCGGAGAGATCGCGACGCTGTCCGCGGGTCCGGCGGCCTCGACCCTTCCGTCGCGGACCACGATGACCGCGTTCTCGACCGCGGCCGCACCCGTGCCGTCGTAGAGCCGGACCCCGACGAACGCCTTGCTCCCATCCGGCTCAGGGGGCGGTGGCGGAGCGCATCCGGAGGCGATGACGGCGGCGGCGGCGAGGAGAAGCAGGGCTTTTTTCATGGGCTTCATGGACTCGACCCTCCTGGTCGGAAGCCCGGAACTCTACCTCACTCTCGAGGTCCGCGTCACCCTAGAATGAGGGCGTCGACATGCAGTCACTGACCCAATCGCTGAAACACGCCGCGCGGCGCCTCGCGGAAACACGGGTGCTCTCTCTCGCGGCGATTCTGACGCTCGCCCTCGGGCTCGCCTCGACCACGGCGGTGTTCACTCTCGTCAACGCCGTGCTGGTGCGGCCGCTACCGTATCCCGCGCCGGAACGGCTGGTGTCCCTATCGCACACGCTCGTGGTGGGCGGCAGCCTGCGCGTCGAACAATCCGACGCCAGTCTTCTCTTTTATGGCCGACACCAGCGGGCGTTCTCGCACTTCGGCGGCTACCAGGTCACGGCCGCGGCGATCGGCCCCGTGAGCGGAGGAGATTCGGAGCGCGTGCCCGCGGGGCTCGTGACGGCCGATCTCTTTCCGGTGCTCGGCGCTGCCGCGCTCCACGGCCGCCTGTTCGTCGACTCCGACAATCGTCCCGGAGCCGCACCCGTCGTTGTGCTCGCCGAACCGTTATGGCGCCGGAAATATGGCGGGGAGTCGACGATCTTGAATCGCATGCTCGATATCGATGGCCTGCCGCACGAGGTCATCGGCATCCTCCCGGCGCGGTTTCGTTTTCCGGCGCCGGAAACCGAGCTATGGCTTCCCCTGCGTCTCGACCCGGCGAAGACCGATTCCGCCACCTTCGACTACCAGGCCATCGCGCTCCTGAGGGAGGATGTCGCCCTCGACGAAGCCGCTTCGGATCTCCAGTCTCTCCTCGAGCGGCTCCCGGACGAGCACCCGGGACGGTTGACCCGCGAGTCGATCGACCAGACTCACATGCGCGCATCGGTTCGTCCGCTGGCGGAAGTCGTGGTCGGAGACGTCGGCCGCGTGCTCTTCGTGGTCTCCGGCGCCGCCGTGCTCGTGCTGGTGATCGCCTGTGCCAACGTCGCGAATCTTTTTCTGGTGCGCGCCGAGAGTCGAAGGAGGGCTCTCGCGGTGAAGCGAGCGCTCGGCGCAACGTCCCGAGACATCCTGGCGGAGTTCCTTTCCGAGGGGACGATCGTCGCGGCGTTCGCGGGCCTCCTCGGAGTGCTCGCCACCGCCGGGGTCGTCGGGGCGCTCCGCTCGCTCGGCGGCGTCATCGATATCCCGAGACTCCCGGAAGTGGGACTCGACGGGGCCGTGCTCGCCGTCGCGGCGGTTCTCACGCTCGTGACCGCGCTTATCGTGAGCGCTCTTCCCGCGCTGCGCTCCCGGATATGGTCCTATCCGGGAGTCTCGAGCCTGACCGGTCGCTCGATGACGGCCGGAGGCGCGCGACGGGCGCTCGTCGTTCTCCAGGTAGCTCTTTCTCTCGTCCTCCTGGTGGGCTCGGGACTCATGGCGAGAAGCCTCTGGCGCCTCTCGTCGGTTTCGCCCGGGTTCGATCCCTCGAACGCGATATCCTTTCGTCTAGCGCTTCCCTCCGCCTCGTATCCAGGCGCCGATGATTCGGTCCGCTTCGTCGTCCGCGCCGCGGAGGAGGTTGCCCGCATCGCGGGCGTCGAAGCGGCGGGTGCGGTGTCGAAGCTTCCGCTCGACGAGCAGGGTAGGACGGATAGCGCGGTGTTCGTCGAGGATCGACCCCTTGCGCCCGGCTCTCTACCAGGGATCCATCCCGTTCTGTATGCCACCCCCGGATACTTCGCCGCCGCGGGCATCCCGCTTCTCGCGGGCCGGAGCTTCACCCATCCGGACCCGCCGCGAGTCGCTCTGGAGGCGGTCGTGAGCCGCGCGTTCGCGGAACGGTACTGGGTGAACGAGTCTCCCATCGGCAAGCGGGTGCGAATCTATTCGAACGGGCCCTGGTACACGGTCGTCGGGATGGTAGGGAACGTGAGAGATCGGGCGCTCGACCAGCCGGAGGACCCCGTGCTCTATTGTCCGCTCCTGCCTCCGCGCGAAGACCCGCGATTTCAGCCTCGCGACATCGCCTTCGTGGCGCGATCGAGCGGCGACCCGATCGCCCTGCCGGGTGCGATCCGTGAGGCGCTTCGAAGCCTCGACCCGTCGCTGCCTCTTTACCGGCTGCGCACTCTGAACGAGCTCGTGCGGCACGCCTCCGCCCGCAGGTGGTTCACCTTCCTCCTCGTCGCCGGCTCGTCCGCGGTGGCTCTCCTCCTCGGCGCCATCGGACTCTACGGCGTCCTGTCGTATGGAGTGACGCTTCGTCTCCGCGAAATCGGGATTCGGCTCGCCGTTGGAGCCCCGCCGGACGAAGTTCGCCGGATGGTTCTGGGTCAGGGTCTTTCCGTTGCGGCGATGGGGATTGGCGCCGGGCTCGCGGGTGCGATGCTGCTCACCCGATTTCTTTCAGCGGTCCTCTTCGAGGTGAGCCCGACCGACCCGGGTGTCTTCCTGCTGGCGTCAGCCGTCCTCGTGATGGCGGCGGGGATGGCGAGCTGGCTGCCCGCGAGGCGAGCGACAAAGGTTGACCCGGCGCGGGTATTGCGCCAGGAATGAGTCGCGGCCGATCGCCGCATCAATCGTTGCGCAGGACCTGCACCGGATCGACCCGGGCCGCGTGGCGGGCCGGAAGCCAGCAGGCGGCGACGGCGGTGCTCAGCATCGCGAAAGCGACGGCGGCGAGCGTTGCCGGATCGTACGGCGAGACGACGAACAACAGGTGAGTGATGAAGCGAGTCACGCCGAACGCGATCGCGAAGCCGACCGCCGTCCCCGCCAGCACCGGCTTCATCCCGCGTCCGACCACGAGGCGGAGCACTTCGGCGGGCCGGCCGCCGAGAGCGAGACGAATCCCGATGGCCTTTCGGTGCTCGTTCACGAAGTAGCTCATCACGCCGTAGATGCCGATCATCGCCAGTGCGAGGGCTACGGCGGCGAAGCCCGCGACGACGACGGCGAGGTTGCGGGGCGCGGCGAGTGCGTCATCGACGAGGTCGTCCGCGGTGGCGATGTGGGTGAGCGGAACCTCGGGATCGAGCTCCTGCACGATGGCGCGAATGGAGCCGACGAGCAGAAGCGGATCGCCGCTCGCGCGAACGAACAGGTTCGAGGACGAAGCGAGCCACTGAGACTGCGGAACGTAGACCGTGCCGACCGCGGCGCCGCGCTGAGAGTCATCGAGTCCGAGGTAACGAACGTTCTCCACCACCCCGACGACCTTCACGAGGTTGCACTCGGCACCCCTGCAGCCGCCTTCGTAGAGCTCTTTGCCGATCGGGCTCTCCCCCGGATAGACGTTGTCGGCCCAGGTCCGGTCCACGAGGGCGGACGTGAAGCCGAGATCCGGCCCGTCGCGCTCGTCGAACATGCGTCCCGAGACGAGGCCAATGCGCAGAGCGTCGAAGTACCCGGGCGAAGCGATCAACCAGACGGCCATTGGCTCCGTTTTACCGACGGGCGTCGGCCGGTCGAGCGGATCGAAATTGTTGATGTTGTTGGCTCCTCTCGGCGGGCGCCCGTCGCTCAGACCGGCCGCGAGGACTCCGGGCAGCGCCCCGACGCGCTCGAGGAGCCGATCCCAGAAGGCTCTGTCGGCCGGCGATCCTTCCGCCGCGCTCCGGCGCGCGATGCCGATGGTCACGACGTGATCCCCGTCGAATCCCGGATCGACCCCCTGAAGCCGAACGAAACTGTTCACCAGTAGCGCGGCTCCCGCCACCAGGGGAACGGCAACCGCGAACTGGGTCGCAACCAGCGCGCGGCGAGCTTTGTGAGCGGACGGCCCGACGCTCGCAGTGCGCCGAGAGCCGCGGAGCGTCATCGCGATTCCGGAGCGCGCCCCGGAAAGCTCCAGCGCGGGAAGGACGCCGAACAGAATCAGACTCGCGCCTGCCAGTAGGGCCGCGAAAACGAGAACCTCGCCGTCGAGAGCAATCGCGCCAGCCCGCGGCAGAAAGTCGGGGCCCGCTGTGCGGATCGCGCGAATCACCGCGGCGGCGAGAGCGATGCCGAGCGCCGCGCCGCCCAGGGCGAGGAGCACGCTCTCGGTGACGACCAGCCGCATCAGTCGCGAGCCGGACGCGCCCAGCGCCGCGCGCATCGCGAGCTCCGCGCGCCGCTCGGAGACCCGCGCGGTCAGAAGGCCCGCGGCGTTGGTCGAAGCCACGAGCAGCACCATGAGCACGGCGCCGAGGAGCGCGAATAACATGGTCCGGAATCGGCCGATCACGAACTCGTCGAGCGGCATCATCCCCCACGTGGCTTCCGTATCCTGAAAGGACGACTGCCAGATCGGGAAAATGCGATCGTTGATCGCCATGAGCTCGGCGGCCGCGGCCGGCGGAGCGATTCCCTTCCGCACCCGCCCCACCACGGTGAGCAGGAATGGTCCCTTCCGCGCGGGCGGCTCGAACTGGAGAACAGGGAAAACGTCGTACCGCTCCTCGAATGGGCCGACCTCGCGGGGAAGGATTCCGATCACCGTGAAGTCCCGCCCGTCGAGGCGTATGTTGCGGCCGAGAGGTCGCGTCCGCTCCAAGGGACCGCTGCCAGAGGCCCCAGCTCACGACACAGGTCGAAGGAGCGCCGACGGCGCCGTCACCTGCCTCGAACGTTCGCCCCCGCGCGGCGCTCAGTCCGAACAGATCGAACCAGCCCGCGGTGACGGAACGGACGCGCACCCGCTCGACGAGGCTGCCAACCGTCAGGGTTCGCTCGTCGGACGAATAAGCCGCCACGGCGTCGAAGCTCGTCTGCTGCGATTCGATCGCCTGAAAGTCCGCGACCGACAGGTTCCACCGATTGCCCCCAATCGCATGATAGATGCGCACCAGTCGATCCGAGTCCTCGTACGGCAGGGGATTCAGCAGCACCTCTCGAATCACCGCGAGCATCGCCGTGCTCGCGCCGAGACCGAGCCCCACCGTGAGCACGATCGTCAATGCGGAGAGCGGGGACTTCGCCCAACCGCGGAGCGCATGCCGAAGCATCTCCACTCACGCCGGCGAGAGTTCCGCCACGGTCTTGGTGCGCGGTGACAGAGCCGCGAAGCGCCCCCATCGCGGGCACGGTCCGCTTGCGCAAACGATCGCGGAGCAGCCGGAGCGGGTATCCTCGAAGCTGCCGCGCGTACCAACGACGAGCGGAGGCCTCGCCATCCCGATCCACTCGAAGCTGCCAGAGCTCGCGAAGCTCGCTCAGCACCGCGTCGCGATCGTCCCGGGGCAAAAGCAATCGCAACGCCGATCGTGCGAGGCGAGAAGGGCGGGGTTCTTCCGGTGGATGCGGCTGGTCACTCATCGAGTCTCGTCCAATGCTGCATCCAGTCCTTCCCACATCTGCAGCAGCACTTGACGGGATTCGCGCAAGCGGCGCATTCCCGAAGCCGTGATCCGGAAGTAGCGTCGCGAGCGCCCCGAATCCTGTTCCATGCGCGAGCGGAGCAACCCCTTCTCCTCGAGTCGCTGCAACACGATGAATACCGCCGCCTGCGTCACCTCACGTCCCGCCCGCTCCTCGAGCTCCACCACGATCGGCACGCTGTACGATTCGCCACCCTGCTGCAGGATGGCCAGGAGAACTTGATGTTCGAACTCTCCGAGTGAATCTCGTCCCACGGGCCCTCCGGGAATACTAACAATGTTAGTGGAGACACTACCATCCGCCGCGTTTTGGAGTCAAGATATTCGGTCCCGCTTCGAACCCGCGTTTAACGAAGCACGGCGCACCCGCGGCGCTCGAGCTCTTCGAGGCGAGACCGCCTCTTTCTGGAGCTTATTCCAGCGCAGGTCGAGCTTCTCGAGGCTCGGGAGCTCGGAGATGCCGTCGGGAAGCGACAAAAGCCGGTTGCCGCGCAGGTCGAGGTGGGTCAGCGTCCGGAGTCGCGCGATCGACTCCGGGAGCCGGTTGAGCTCGTTGTTCCTCAAATCGAGAATCGTGAGACGCGGCAAGCTACCGATCGATTCGGGAAGCGACCGGACTCGATTGTTCGAAAGCCGGAGCTCGCGCAAGCTCTCGAGCTTTCCGACCGACTCCGGCAGACCGGTGAGCCGGTTGTTCGCGAGATGGATTTCTCTCAATTCGGTCAGATCTCCCAGCGTCTCGGGAAGCTGTTCGATCCGGTTGTCGTAGAGTCTCAGCTCGCGAAGGCTCGACAAGCCCTCCCAACGTCGTTCGGGAGCGACGTGAGCTGGTTCGCTGTGACGCTCAGGTAACGGAGCGCGACGAGGCTCCCGAGGGAATCAGGGAGGGAGCTCAAGCGGTTGTCGCTCAGGTAGAGGCCGTCTCGAAGAAGAGTCAGCGCGCCGAGCTCATCCGGGACCGAGCTCAGCTGGTTGTGACCCAAATCCAACATGCGCAATCGGGAGAGCCGCTCGATCTTCGGCGAAACGGTGGAAATCTGATTTTCGGACAGATCGAGGGTCTGAAGACCCGCAAGCTCGAACAACCAATCCGGAAGCGCGGTCAGAAGGTTCTTGCCGATGCGAAAGTCCGTGAGCGACGTGAGGCTTGCGATTCCGTCGGGAATCGAGTCGAACCGATTTCGCCGCAGGTGCAGGACCTCGAGCTGGGAGAGTCGCTCTACGGAAGGTGGAAGGGACTCGAGAAGGTTCCCGTCGAGGTGAAGCTCGCGGAGACTCCGAAGCCTCTCGATCTCTTCCGGAAACGAAGCCATGCCTCGATCGTCCAGGTTCAGGATCTCCGGATCGAGAGGCAGCACTCCCGCCACTGCCGGAGTATGACAGCGATGACGGTCGCCCGAAACGAGCTCGGGCGGAACCGCCGACCCTCCGACTGAGAAAATCACAAGCCACCCGAAGCGCAAAACGGACAAAAATCACAGTTCCGACTCGAAAGTCCTGCTATATCGAGCGCCGCGGGGCAGGGTCGATACCCCCAAGGTTTACTTGAAAAAGGAAATGATTCGTGTTGATAATCGAACCCGCGCTAAGGAGTACTCCGAATGCGTTTCGCCGAGCCCTAAGTCTCGGTGGCGCTGAGGTTTAGATTGGGATGCGACGTCCTATTGTCATTTTCGTGTGGCTGGCGCTTGCCGTCACCGCTCTCGCGTTGCTTTGCACTCGACTCCATCTCTTTTACGTGATGGAACAGCTCTCGGGCAGGCCGGCGACGCGGTGTACGGTCGAGAGCGGTCCGTGTTTCGCAGCGCTACGCGCGAGCGAGGAGGAAATCCGGTGTTCAGCCTCCTGATTGAAATTTGGCCCTGCCTGATGCTTGCGGCGGCTCTGGGTGTCCTCGCGGGCTGGCTCGTTTGGGGCCGGGACACGAATCGCATCGTCGCGGCGTATCGGAGCAGGCTGGCCAAGGCGAAGGGCAGCTGGGAGTCCGTCGAGGAACGCCTCGCGCAAGCGCTCGCCCATGGGGCCGCGCTCGAGCGGGAACGCGACGGGCTTCATAGGGAATGGAACCAGAATCAGATGGTGCTGCACGAGAAGGAGGAGGCGTGGAAGCAGGAGCGCCGACTCCTCGACGAAACCGTGCGGCAGCTGAACCAGCGGCTCATGGTCCTCGAATCGGGCGTCCGCACGCCGTCCGCCCGACCCGCGCGCCAAAAGGGACCTCAGCCGGTAATCGATCGAGAGCCGGGGTCGCGAGGACGCGGCTACCGGACCCCTTCCAGAAGCTCCGCGGCGTTGTTGTGGATCTCCACGTGATCGCCCTTGCGCCGCAGGAGAACCAGATTGGAATCCGCGGGCACCGCCTGAGCGACGGTCCGGTTGTGGGCCGAACAGATGAACTGCGTCTTGGGAAAGACTTCCGAGAGCGACTTCATCAGATTGCGCTGCCAACGCTGGTGCAGATGCAGGTCGATCTCGTCGACACAAACCACCGCCGGCGCGGCGAGCGGATTGGCGCTGCGCGGGTTCAAAACGTACAAGCGGCGCGCGAAGTCGACGATCCATGCGATGAGCGTGCGATAGCCCATGCTGAGCTCTCGCAGGGGGACCCACCCATAGTGAGTGAGGAACTCGACGCTCGACCGGCCCTGCCGCGACGCGATCCGGATGTCCCTCACGTCCAGAAGGAGCGACTTGAGCAGATCGCGGACCTTCTTCGCCGCGCGCGCTTCCCGTAGCTGGCGCCGCGCGGGGCCGAAATGGCTCATCTGCACGAACCACTCTTCGGCGTTCAAGAGCTCGGCTTCGTCCACGAACAAGCTTTCGTCCCCCGAGGACTCGAGCGGCTTTCGCCCGGAATCCGCCGCGTTCAGGTAGCGGCGGGAGGCGCCGTAGCCGAAGTAGTTGAGAGTCCCGCTGCCGTTGAAGTCCCAGCGCGGCGGCGGATTCACGCGGCTCCGTTCCGGGGCATAACGCACGGAGAACTGCGCGATTTCCCTGGGTCGGAAGAGGACCGCGGCATTCACGGTCGACGCCTTTCCGGGCCGACGCCGCGGCCACCAGTTGTACCGAATGAAGGACGGGACTTCTTTATGGTCCTGGAGAGTCGAGGCGACGCTGCATACCGCCTGAAGGAGCGTCGTCTTTCCCGCTCCGTTGTCGCCGAAGATCACGGTCCAGTTATAGGGCTGTCCGCCGGGCCGCGACAGCTGCAGCGTCTGCGCCGGCCCGAAGCAGCGCACGTTCTCGACCGCCACGGACAAAAGATACACGGGCACACTGGCCGGCTCGGAGGACTTGCGTCTTTTCCGGCGCCGGAGGGCCCGTTTCGGGGACGCCGCTTTCCGCGGTTTCGCCGCTTTCTTGACCGGGCGCCGTCGCACGGCGGTCTTTCGGACGGGCTTTTTGGTCTTTCGGCCGGCAGCAGAACGTTTTCGCTTCTTTGGGGGCATAGAAGTTTTTACCACGGACGAACGCCGAACGACATCAGCTCACCCGTGAGGCCGGAGCGCGCATGGAATGGAAGAGCTCGACGTGGCCTTCCACGATCCGCTTCCGCTCTTCCTCGTCGACGTCGAGCGTCCATATCCCGCGCTGCGCGATGCCGCCGAGGACGATGCCATCCGAGCGCGGCATCATGTGCAATCCGTTTCCCGGGACAGCGCTCGGCGTTGAAACACCTCCGTTGGTGGAGTATCCGACTTCGGGCTGCGGCACCACTACGGTCAACTGTCCTTTGAGCGGCACCAGCTCCTCGTCTCCGAAGATCTCCTTCGCCCCGAGACCGGTGCAGTTCACCACGAGGGATTCGGGAAGCCACATGAGATCGTTTCGCGTGTCGAGCTTTCGAATCACGATGCGTCCGCCGAACGTTCGAAAATCGGCGAGGAGCGCTTCGAGGTAGATCGATGGCTCGACCCGGATCATGAGCCCCTGCACCGCGTACGTCGTGGGGAAGGGGTGCTCTCCGGCTCCGAGGAGCGTCTGGCCCGTCTGCACCTCGGCGGGAAGGAGCTCGATCGATCCCGAAGCCGCTCGGGCGTCGTTCGTCGGGGTATACGTAGAGACCCAGTTGACCCCGTAGCCGCGTCCCACGAGGAGCTGGAGCTTCCGGTAGGCGATGGTGACGGCGTATCGGAACTGCTCTTCCCACACGGGAGTGACGCGCTTCTGGTCGACCAGCCACGCGGTCGGAGTGAAGCCGGCGAGAGCCATGTTCGACGTGGTATCGGGCGGCACGGCCATAGCGTAGATCGTGACGCCGAAGCCGTGCCTTTGGAGCTCGCGGGCGCACGTGAGACCGACCGCGCCGCAGCCGATGACCGCGGCCGTGCGGTCGGCATGAGCGAGAGCCATCTCCGAGACCATCTGACCGGTGCCCCAACCGAGAGAAATGCCCGCGCCACCATGTCCGTAGTTGTGGATCACGGTCTTGCGATCGAGCTTCTCGGCGCGGACCACGAAGCCCGCGTCGCGATGAGGCCTGAGGCCGACGGTGGTCCGAATGATCCGCTCCCAGGAGACGTCGGCAGGCGTGAGCTGAACCGAGGGTCTGGGCGCATCCGAGGGAACGGAGCGCGAGCTGCAGCGGCTGAGTCCGGCCCCGAGCGCTGCCAGCCCCGCCGTACCGAGAAACTTTCGTCGATCCACGTGTCTCCTCCCGAGGTGCCGGGGATCATACCTCTTCAGGGACCCGTCGAAGCTCGATTGTTCCGGTATCGGATCTTCCTGTAGAATACTCGCCACCGAAGTCCCGGTTGTCTCGAAAGGAGTTGCCGCCATGAAACGAGGGCGTCACCCGAGCCACTCCTGGATTCCGCTCGTGAGCCTTTTTCTTCTGGCCGTGGTCGCTTCGACCGCCGCGCAGACGCCGGTCGAGGAGCCGGTAAGCGCCAAGGTCTGGGTCGGGCGCGCGCAGGAGTTCGAGGAGTTCCTCGCAAACGCGGAGCTCGATCGGATGGAAGACATCCCGGTGGGCGTGACGAAACCGCAGCGCGGCTACTTCGCCTCCGGCGGCCTCCTCGAGAGCATGTCGTGGAAGGCGATCAAGCCCGGCCGATACAACGGATTCTGGGAAAGCTATCACTCGGAAATCGCGGCCTACGAGCTCGACAAGCTCCTGGGGCTGTCGATGATTCCCCCGACCGTCGAAAAGCGCGTCGACGGGAGTCTCGGCGCCGCGGTCATGTGGGTCAAGCCGGTCAAAAGCTTCAAGGAGTTGGGAGGGGCGCCGACTCCTCCGCCGCTGCACCAGGCGAGCTGGAACAAACAGATCCTCCGCGCGAAGATGTTCGATTGCCTCATCTATAACAAGGACCCGAACCTCGGAAACTGGCTCGTGGACCCGTCCTGGAACTTGATCCTCATCGATCACACCCGCTCCTTCACTGCGGACAAGAAGTTCGCCCACACCCTGCAACGGGTCGATAGCGAGCTCTGGGAACGGATGAAGGCTCTGACCGAAGAGCAGCTCCAAGTGGCCGTCGGCGACCGGCTCGACAAGCGGGCGATCCGAGCGATGCTCGAGCGCCGGGACATGATGCAGGCCGAGATCGAAAAGCTGGTCGCGGCGAAAGGGGAAGCCGCGGTCTTCGTTCAGTAGGGTTCAGTAGGGTTCCGTAGCGTCGCGTCGAACCCTTCCGGCCGAGCGCCTCGGATAGAATTCCGCGTCTCCGCTGCGAGACGAAAGGATCCGCCGATGCCGTTACACTCTGCGAAGCCTCGACTCGCGACTCGACTCATCCTTGGAGTGGGTCTTTTCCTCCCGATACCGGCTCTGGCTCAGGACGCCGCGTATCCCGCCGCGAAACAGGGAGGGAACTACATGCACAACTTCTACTTCCCGCCCGCGCCCAGCTCGACTCCCTGGAGCTCCCGACTGGTCGCCGGACGGAAAGTGGATCGCGGTCGCGATGAGCGGCTCGATCTGGAAAGTCGATCCCGTGAACGGGCGCGCCTGGGAGCTCACCTACAACCGGAAGTATCACTCTCTTCCCGACGTCTCCCCGGACGGCAAGTGGATTGTCTACACGGCGGACGACGGCGGAGGGACCATCCAGCTCGAGATCCTGAACCTCGAGACCGGGGTCAGCGCTCCGTCTGACGAACGACGCCTTCCTCTACGTCGATCCCGTCTTCTCTCCCGATGGGAGCCGGGTCGCCTACGTTTCGACGAAGCCGAGCGGCAACTTCAACGTCTACATCCGATCGATCCGGAACGGCGCCTGGTCCGGAGACGAGATCGCGGTGAGCCAGGACAACGACTACGGACGAGACCGCCTCTACTTCGGCAACTGGGACATGCACATCACGCCGGCGTGGCTCCCTGACGGAAAGGAGCTCCTTCTGGTCTCGAACCATGGAGTCCCCCTCGGCTCCGGCAACGTCATTCGCGTCCCCGCGGAAGCGCTCGGGATGACGAAGGCCAAGGCCGTGCTGGAGGAGCAGACGCTCTACCGCACGCGCCCCGACGTCTCCATCGACGGAAAACGGTTCGTATACTCCTCGACCGGCGGCGCCGCGGACCAGTTCTCGAACCTGTACGTTCAGCCGACGGCTTCCGGCGAGCCGTACAAGATGACGTTCTTTCAGCACGACGCGTTTCATCCGCGATGGTCCCCGGATGGCGAGTGGATTGCCTACGTTTCCAACCAGGGCGGCTTGCCGCAGCTCGCGCTCCTGGAAACCTACGGCGGTGAGAAGCGAACGGTTCGCATCACCGACCGGCGCTTCAAGCGACCCATGGGGATATTGTCGGTGCGGACGGTGGACGCGGCGACGGGCGCGCTCACGGGCTCCCGCATCCACCTGACCGCGTCCGACGGCAAGTTCTACGCGCCTTCGGACGCTTACGCGCGCGCGAGCGGCGAGGGGGATCCCCTCTTCCACCACTCGGGTGAGTTCCGAGTGGAAGTCCCGGTGGGCAAGCTGAGCCTTTCGGTCGTCAAGGGGTTCGAGTACCAGCCGGCGCGCGAGGAGGTCGAGATTCGGTCAGGAGAGGTGAGCCGGGTTACCGTTTCGCTCGCGCCCATCGCGGACATGGCCGCGAAGGGATGGTACAGCGGCTCGACCCACGTGCACATGAACTACGCTGGAAACCTCCAGAACACGCTCGAGAACCTGATGATGATGTCGGAAGCGGAGGATCAGGACATCGTCAACGAGCAGATCGCGAACAAAGACAATCGCATTCTCGACTACCAGTTCTTCGTGCCCGGCGGCGGAGCTCACCCGTTGTCGACGCCGGAGCGCGTGCTCGTCGTGGGGCAGGAATACCGTCCGCCCTTCTACGGACACGTTTTCATGTTCGGAATGAGAGACCACCTGATCTCGCCCTTCGTGACGGGCTACGAGGGCACGGCCATCGAGAGCCTGTACCCGAGCAATACCGACATGTTCCGGAAGGCGAAGGCCCAGGGCGCGACGGTCGGATACGTGCACGCCTTCGGGGGAGAAAGCGATCCGCTGGCGGGCGATCTCGGAGGAGGGAAGGGGTACATGGTCGACGCGGCCCTCGGGACGACCGACGGAGTCGAGTGGTCCGGAGCCGGACGGGGCAGCTTTTTTCCCTGGTACGCCACGCTGAACAACGGGCTCCGGGTAACGGCGACCGGGGGCGAGGATTCGATCAGCAACCTTCATCGCAGCAAGCTCGTGGGCTCGGTCCGGACCTACGTCTATACCGGCGCGCGCGGGCTCTCCATGGAGGCGTGGTTCGAGGGTCTTCGGGACGGTCATGCTTTCGTCTCCACCGGACCTCTGGTCGAGCTCACCGTGAACGGACGGATTCCCGGGAGAAGAGGTTCCGATCCAGAGCGGCGCCGCGGTCGACGTCGAAGCGCACGTGCGCAGCATCACCCCGCTCGAGAAAATCGTTCTCGTGTTCAACGGCCGTGTCCTGGAAGAGTTTCCCGTCGAGGGCGAACGAACCCGCTTCGATCTGTCGAAGTCGTATCCCGTTCGCGAGAGCGGCTGGTTTCACCTTCGCGCGGAAGGCAGCCCCAAGGACCGATACCCTCTCGACGCGTCGTACGCGCAGGCTTTCACCAATCCGGTCTGGGTGAGCGTCGACGGAAAACCCGTGCGGAGCCGCGCGGCCGCGGAGTATTCCATCCAGTGGATCGACAAGCTGCGGGCGATGGCCGAGGCCTGGCCGGGGTGGCGCTCCGAGAAAGAGAAGGAGCACGTGTTCGCCCAGTTCGAGGAGGCGCGGCGGATCTATCAAGGCTTCCTCACGCAGGCGACGCCGACGTCGAATCCGGACGGCGGCGGCCCTCATCCGTAGCCGCCTTTCCTCCGTGCTAGGATTCTCCTCGTGAAATCCTGCGGCGGACATTCCATGGCGGCGTCTTTGAAGCGCGTTCTCGTCTGTTCCCCCAAAGCGGCTGGGTGGGGAAGCGCGAATGCGGCGTGGCGAGATCTCGGCTATTTCCACGAGCCCCAGGAGGCTCTGGCGGAAAAGCAGCACCGGAGGCTCATCGAGGCCCTCGAGTCCGTGGACTCCGAGGTGGTCTTCCTGCCGGCGGATCCCGCGCTCGGGCTCGACGCCGTTTACACGCACGACTCTTCGTTTCCGACCGATCGCGGGATGGTTCTGATGCATCCAGGGAAAGCCGCCCGCCGCGGCGAAGCTTCCCGCCACGAGCTCCTCTTCGCGTCGCTCGGAGTCCCCATCCTGGGCCGCATCGAGCCTCCGGGTTTCACGGAAGGCGGCGACATCATCTGGCTCGACCGCGAAACGATTCTGATCGGGGAAGGCTACCGCACCAACGCCGAAGGAATCGGCCAGCTTCAAAAGCTCGTCGCACCCATGGGGGTCGAGGTGCGGAAGGCCCCTCTTCCCCACGGGCCGGGGCCGGGGGCCTGTCTCCACCTCATGTCGCTCATGAGCGTTCTCGACGAGAAGGTGATGCTCGTCGATCTTCCGTGGCTCGCCGTCGAGACGGTCCGCGATCTCGAGAAGCGCGGATTCGTCCTGATCCCGATCGAAGAAAGCGAGCGGGACAGCCTTGCGTGCAACGTGCTCGCTCTTGGAAGCCGGAAGCTCCTCGCGATCGACGAGAACGAAAAAACCAACGCCCGCCTTTCGTCCGAGGGCTTCGAAGTTCTCACTTTCGAAGCATCCGAGATCTGCGCCAACGGCTCCGGCGGACCGACCTGTCTCACCCGTCCCGTCCTGCGAGGGTGACGGTGTCGAAAGGCGTCAAGATCGCCCTCGCCGTCGCTCTCGCGGCCGTCGTGGCCTATATCCTGTTCTCGCCGATGCGGCTCGGCAAAGTGAGCTGCGAGGTCTGCATGGAGTTCAAGGGACAAGAGTCCTGCCGCACGGCGAACGGACCGAGCCGCGACGAGGCCGCCGCCACCGCCCGCGACAACGCCTGCGCCCGAGTCGCCTTCGGACGCGAGGACAGCATCCTTTGCGGCAATACGGAGCCCGCGAGCGTGCGGTGCACCGAGTGACGCGGGCGCGGCTCGCCGTCGTCGCCATCGTTCTCGCGTTCCGATCCGAGCCGGTGACGGCCTGGGATCTCTTCGGCCATCACGTCGTCGGCGCGATTGCCTGGGAGGAGCTCTCTTCTCCGACCCGCCTCGCGGTCTGCGAGCCTCTTGCAGAAAGCCCCTTCCGATTCCGACCTTCCGGGGCTCATGCCCCCTCCGCCGCGCGCCCTCGATTCCCGCTGCCGGGAGCTCTTCATCAAAGCGCAGGGATGGGCGGACCTGGTGCGGGACGAGGTCTGGTCCCATCGCAAGAAGCGCTACGACCACCCCGACTGGCACTACGTGAATCATTTCTGGACTCCGGGACCCGCGGGTCCTCGAGCGCTTCCGGAGCGGGGGACGCTCGGCGAGCTCTCGATTCGACTTCGAGAATCGATCGCGAAGACCTCGAACCCCGCTCTCGCCGCGCCGGATCGGGCGGTGGCGCTCGCCTGGGTGCTTCACCTCACGGGAGACGCGCACCAGCCGCTTCATTCGAGCGGGCGGGTGACCTCTCGCGAGCCGAAAGGGGATCGGGGAGGAAACGACTTCGCTCTCGGCGACCTCGAGTCGCCGAACCTCCACGCGCTCTGGGACTCGATCCTGAGGCGGGCCCGCCGTCCCTCGCACGGCGAGAGCTACTTCCGCTGGGTCACTCGCGTCGCGGGAGAGCTGGCTGCATCGCATCCCGAAGACTCTGTCTCTCGCGCGGTCGCCGTCGACTCTCCCGACGAGTGGGTGAAGGAAGGCGCCGCCATCGCCATGAGCGCGGCCTATCCGACGTATCTCGAGAGGGGAGCGCTCCATTCCCGAGCGCTATCACCAGGAAGCGTTCGGTCTCGCCGGGAAGCAAGCCGCTCTCGCGGGTTATCGACTCGGCCGCGTCCTCGAGCGGATGTTCTCCGGACGCTCAGAACGCCCGCCAGATCTCCTGGCGCACGAGATCGCGCATCTCCGCAGCCGGGGCCTGGAGCCTCTTCCGTTCCTCTTCATCGGGAAAGGCCCGCTTCGCCGCTTCATCGAGGCCCTTGGAGAACTGGTCCCAGCTCGCGAAGCTCTTGAGCTTGAAGATGCGGACATGAGTCCAGTCGGAGCCGGGGGCACCGGTCACGATCTGCTGCGTGTAGGTTCGCACTTCTTCGAAGACCCCGGCTTTCCTTCCTTCTTCGTCGATCGGCTCGGCCACCTTGCGGATGTACTCGGAGTACTGCGCGGCTCTTCCGGGACGGGCACGCCAGTAGTAGACGAGATAGACCGGATTGTCCTCGGCGAGGAGCGGCGAGGTTATGGAAGCAAGGAGCAGGAGGAGGGCCGTTTTTCGAATCATAGGAGGTGGATTCTACCTCTGTCGAGTGCCGGTCACCTGATCTATGCTCCCCGTCATGACCAAGCTCCTGGTGGGGATGCTGCACCTGCCGCCACTTCCCGGCTCGCCGCGAAGTCGCGCCTCGCTCGACGCCATCGAACGAGATCTCTCGACGGAGGCGCGCGTTCTGGCAGACGCCGGATTCGACGCCGCGATTCTCGAGAACTATGGCGACGTTCCGTTCTTCAAGGACCAGGTGGACCCGGTGACCGTGGCGTCGATGACCCGTCTCGCTCGTTCGGTCCGCGAAATCGGCAATCTCCGCCTCGGCATCAACGTGCTTCGCAACGACACGGCGGCGGCTCTCGCCGTCGCCTCCGCCGCCGGAGGCGATTTCATCCGGGTGAACGTCCACGTAGGCGCGACCGCGACCGACCAGGGGGTCATCGAAGGCCGCGCGGCGGAGACGCTGCGACTTCGCGCCGCCCTCGGCGTCGACGTCGAGATCTGGGCCGACGTGCAGGTGAAGCACGGGCGAAGCCTCGCGCACGGAACGATCGAGACCGAAGCGGAGGACGCGGTGCTCCGCGGCCTGGCCGACGCTCTCATTGTCTCCGGGCGAGCGACGGGGGAGCCCGCTTCGCTCGATGACGTGCGCCGCGTGAAGGCGCTCGATCTCGGAGTTCCGGTCTACGTCGGAAGCGGTGTCACCGAGGACAACGTGGCGGACGTCCTCGGGGCCTGCGACGGCGCCATCGTTGGAACCGCCCTCAAAGAGGGAGGGCGGACGACGAATCCGCTCGACCGCGAGCGCGCCCGAAGGTTCATCGAGCGAGCCCGCGGTTGACGGCCGACCGACCCGGGCTCAGCGCGTTCCGATGAGCACGTTCGAGAAGATGGCTTCCTCGAGCGTTTCGTTCCGCGGAGCGCCCCCGAGCTCTACCCAGTGCGTCGCGGGCACGTACGGGAAGTCGTAGTTGCGCGTCATGATCTCGACGCCGTCCATGAGCACCCGCACCCACTGGGTATCGATTCCGGGGAAGTCGCCCCATTCGAGACGAAAGCGGTAAACCTGCTCCGGGTCCCAGTCGGTGAAGCTATAGCCGATGTTTCGTTCCTGGCCCCTCGAGATCCAGCGAAGCCGCATATGATCGAAGGTGACCGTCCGCTCATCCATCTTCTGTATATGGACCCGATAGGGGTTCGTGGTGTAGTCGCCGCGCGTCGGATCCCACATGATCAGCAACATGCGCTTGTCGGAGCGGGGATTCGGCTCCCGCAGGTTGGTCACATCGAACTGGACGTAGCCGCTTCGAAGCGTCGGAATCTCGTAGCGGATATAGGTTGCGGCGTTCGTAGCCATCCATCCGCCCGGACGAAACTCTCCACCCTCTCCCTCTCCGACCGAGGTTCCGTTGAACAGCGGATCGGCGACGAGCAAGCCCGACGGCGATGGCTCCGGCAGCAGCACACCCTCTTGAACCCGAACGTTCGCGGTCGAAGACCAGGAGCTGGTCTCTCCCGTGGCGCTCGCGCGCGCCCTCCAGTAGTAGGTCGCGAGCCCCGTATCGTCGGCCTGGCCGCCACGAAGCGGCACGGGAACGCGCCAGGACAGTCGATCCACCGGACCCTTGCCCGATTCCCTCTTCCGCGGCCAGCTGGGTCGTGAACGCGGAATCGGATGCGACTTCGAAACGATAGGTCGGATCACCGACGGCGCCGGTCGCGTTCGCGACGGTCAACGTCACGTCGTTTCCGTTCACGGTCGACCCGACGGCGGGGCTCTGGGGGATCGGCGCGGAAATCGACGAGGAAGTTGGCGACTCGCTGCCGCACGATGCCAATCCGAGAAGGAGGAGGCCCACGATTAGGGACTGCCGGAAGCTTCTGAACATCTAGTTGGTCCTCAGGTTGAACGGACACGATTGCCCCCACCACGCGGTCAGGGGAGTTGGGCCCGGGGAAATGCCGTTCCCGGGAGTCGAAAGCTCGAGAAACACTAGGGATCATAGTAGCACTTGGAGACGTGGGTCTCACCCTGCGTGCGATCCAGATCACAGGACAGGACTCCATCCTGGCGGACCATGGATGCAGGGGGAAAACCTATGAAACGCGCTCCCTGGCTTCTCTTGCTCGTGTCGTTCGCCTGCTCCGAGAAACCCCAGGTCTCCGAAGAGCCGGAGCCTGCGAGTGCGCCGGCGCAACCCGCGGCTCCCGTCGTCGAAGCGCCGCGAGCCTCCGTTCCAGCTTCGCCGGTGGAAGTGCGTGAGGCTCCGAGAACCGAACCGCCGGCTGCCGCGGTCGCTCCGGAACCGCCCCCGAACGTCGAGCCCGTGCCGCCCCCGCTCGTCGAGGTCGAAGTACCGGCGGGAACCGTGCTGGAGCTCGAGCTCCTGACGGCTCTCGATTCGAGCGTGAACCGGCCCGGCGACGAGATCCAGGCGAGAACGCTTTCGCCCATTTACGTCGAAGGTGATCTGGTCCTCGACTCGGGGGCTTTCGTCGAAGGGCGAGTCACGGAGGCGAAGGCCTCCGGTAGGGTCAAAGGGCGCGCGGTCCTCGGATTCACCTTCGAACGACTGGATACTCCGGGTGGCCGTAAGAAGATTCGAACGAGCTACGTGGCGGAGCAGGCGGAGAGCGGAACGAAGAAGGATGCCGCGGTCATCGGCGGCGCGGCGGGGGTGGGGGCCATCGTCGGCGGAATCATCGGGGGAAAAAAGGGCGCCGCCATCGGAGCGTCGGTCGGAGGCGCGAGCGGCACGGGAGTGGTGCTCGGGACGAAGGGCCAGGAAGTCCGGTTTTCCGTGGGCTCACAAGTGAACGTTCGACTCGATGATCCGGTCGTGATATTGCTGGGAACGTGAGTGAGGACCGGCGTCTCGCCCGCGTTACAAAGCTGTCTCTCGCGCTTCCCGAGGCCGAGCGCGAGCTCGCGGGCCGGCACGCGCGCTTCCACGTGCGCGAAAAGACGTTCGCCTGGTACCTCGACGACCACCATGGCGACGGCATCGTCTCGGTGAGCTGCAAGATGCCGCTCGGCGAGAATCAGGAGGTCGAAGCACTCGACCCGGCGCGATACTACCTTCCCGCGTACATGTCACACCGTGGATGGGTCGCGCTGCGCCTCGACGTGGGAAAGGTCGATTGGAAGGAAGTCGAGGAGCTCGTCGGCGAGAGCTACCGGCTCATCGCTCCCGAGCGCCTCGCCGCCGCGACGGCCGCGGGCCGTCCTGACTCGAACCGCCGCCCTTCTAAAGAACGGGCTTGATGTCGATAACCGGAGTTCCGTCGATCGCTTCCAGTCCGTGAACGCGAAGCTCTCGTCCTTCCTCGATGGCGTCGATGGCGAGGACCTTCACGACGTGCAATCCGATCGGATTGGGCCGGTCGGCCGATCGGGTCGCGAAGACCCCGGTCAGGGGATTGCGTGGATCGTCCCGGGGGTGAACCTCCAGCACAGCGCGCTCGGATTCGTGAAGCCAGGTGAGAACGACGATCTCCTGCCCGATTTCGATGCCGGCGAGGCCTCGGGCGAACTCCTCGAGGACTTCGAGCCTCGCGTCGGGAGCCCCTTCGGAGCCCTGCTTCGGGGCTTCCGACCGCTGCTTCAACGGGGAGCGAACCCACGCGATGGGGTGAACTTCGTACCGTTCCGAGCTCCCCATGATCAGCGCGCGGCCGTTTCGTGCCGACGGCCGATACCGGTCTCCTTCACCGCCTCGTTGAAGGCTCGCTCCGCGAGCGTGCGAATGACGAGCGTCTGTGCCCAACGGTCCGAGATCTCCCGGCCGTTGGTATCAAGAATCGCGTAGCTGGGAGGTCCGAGCTCCACTCGGTAAGGAAGCACGTCGCCGGGCCTGGCCCGCGTCAACCACGAGACCATGGTCCTCTTCCAGAGTCCGGCGAAACGCCGCGCATGCGGGTTATCACCCGACGGGCCGATGTCGATTTGCACCTGCTCGCCGTTCGAGACCCGTCCGTCGAGCATCACCGCTCTTTCGAGAATGACGTCGAATGCGGCGAGCGCCGCTGCGCTCGGGTCCTCGCCGATCTCTCCGGCGACGAAGTAGTGCGAGAAATCGAGATCGAAGCGCATGTCGGGAAGATCCCTGGTGTAGCGGACAGTGCGCAGGAGGTCCTGGGTGACGAGCCCTCGATGGGTTTGGAACGCGAGCGCGATCTTCTCCGCCTTGAAACGATCCGAAATCGCCGTCATCAGCCGTACGGCATCCGCCTCGGACAGCGTGTACGGCCCGGTCATGACGTCGACGTAAGGGGTGCCCGCTTTCTTCGCGAGCGCGATCGCCGGGTCGAGCTGGTCCATCCGATCGATCGAGGTGGCCATCCCGACTTTGAAGCCGTGCTTCTTCGTGAGCTGGTCGAGCTCTTCGACGGCCGCCATCGATTTCGGATCGGCCACGGTGTAGCGGTCGATGACATCGAAGCCGCCCGCCTCCCGCAACCGCTTCAGCTTCTCGTCGAGGGACCATTCGGGGCCGCCGGCGGGAAGCTTCTCGAGCCCCCAGACGTTCATGGCGATCCAGAGCTTCGGAGGGTCCGCGCTTCCGTCGTTGACGTGCAGGTTCTGGGCGAACGCGGCGCTCGAGACGAAGAGAAAGAGGAGAGCCTTCATTCGTAAACCTCCAGCACCAGCTCCTTGGGTCCCGCTCCGTTCAATACGCCTCGATCCACGGAGCAGGCGGTGACCACCACGACCGCATCCTCGAGCGCGCGAAGAAGGACGTAGTCGCCCGGTTTCGCCTTGGACTCACGCACCTCGACGCGGCCTTCGAGGTCGATGACCGGTGAGTTCTGAAAGAGGTTGTGAGGGTCTGGGTGCGCGCCGGGAGGAGGCGTGAAGTCGAGCGCCCGCAGCGCGGCGTTCAGGTTGTCACGGCAGTTGGGGTGGTTCCAATCGCCCCGGGAACCGTACATGTATCGATCGCACGCCTGATACAGAAGATCGTGCACTCCCACCGTATCCTCCTCGAGCATGAGGAGCGGGTTGAACTTGTTCGTGTAAAGAGGTTTTCCTATCTCCGGGTAGATGCGCTTCAGACGCGACATGGTGATCTTCGGGGATAGAAACTCATCCGGCTCGCTCCGCTTGAAGGCGAAGAGATCCCCCACCTGCGGTCCCTTCGGGCTAATCACCTTGACCCGCTGGTCGCGCTTCAGGAAGACCCCGCCGCCGGACTGCTTCGGAATCGTCATCTGAGAAACGAGGCGAAGCGTTTGCGCCGCCGCCGCCGTTCGACCGATCGAGAGCGCGATAGCTCCCTCGAAAAAAGTCCGCCGGGACATCGAGTTCATGGTGCCTCCTTTTCAGGCCAGTAGCTTCTCGACCACTCGCCCCGATACGTCCGTCAGCCGGAAGTCGCGCCCCTGGAAGCGATAGGTCAGTCGTTCGTGGTCGAGACCGAGAAGGTGGAGCGCCGTCGCGTGAAGGTCGTGGACGTCGATGGGATCTTCGACGATGTTGTAACCGAGCTCGTCGGTCGCGCCGACGGTAATCCCGCCCTGGATTCCCCCGCCCGCGAGCCACATCGTGAACGCGCGCGGGTGGTGGTCCCGGCCGATGAACTTCGAACGATTGCGTCCTTCGTTCATGGGCGTGCGCCCGAACTCTCCTCCCCAGACCACCAGGGTCTCATCGAGGAGTCCGCGATCGCGGAGATCGCGGACGAGGGCCGCCGAGGCGCGATCCGTTTCCGCGCACCGGGCGGGTAGGGCCGTCGCGATGTCGTCCTGGCTCGAGGTTCCATGGGTATCCCAGCCCCAGTGGTAGAGCTGGACGAACCGCACGCCTCTCTCGACGAGGCGCCGGGCGAGAAGGCAGTTGTTGGCGAAGGATTCCCGGCCCGGCTCGGTCCCGTAGAGCTCGTGAATCGAAGCGGGCTCTCGCGAGATATCCATGAGCTCGGGGACGCTCGTCTGCATGCGATAGGACATCTCGTAGGAGGCGATCCGCGTCTCGATCTCCGGCTCGCCGACCGCTGCGAGGCGCTCCTGGTTGAGCGCGCGAATGACGTCGAGGGACTCCCGTCTTGCCTGAGCCGATACTCCGTCGGGGTTCCGCAGGAAGAGAACGGGGTCGCCCTCCGAGCGAAACTGCACGCCCTGGTGGACCGTCGGAAGAAATCCGCTGCCCCAGCAGGATTTCCCGCCGTCGGGGTCGTTCTCGCCGGACAGGAGCACCACGAAGCCCGGGAGATCGCTGCTCTCGCTTCCGAGGCCGTAGGTCAGCCAGGAGCCCATGCTCGGCCGTCCCACGATCTGGTGTCCGGTGTTCATGAAGATCTGCGCGGGCGCGTGGTTGAACTGCGCGGTGTGCATGGAGCGCACGATCGCGATGTCGTCGACGACGCCCGCGAGGTGGGGGAGGAGCTCCGAGAGCTCGGCCCCTCCCTTCCCGTAGCGGGCGAACGAATAGGGAGAGCCCAGCACCTTGGGGACTCCTTCGATGAAGGCGAATCTCTCCCCCTGGAGGAGCTCCGAAGGACAATCCTCACCGTCGAGCTCGCGGAGCTTCGGCTTCGGATCGAAGAGGTCGAGGTTCGAGGGCGCCCCGGCCATGAAAAGGTAGATGACGCTCTTCGCCTTCGCGGGAAAATGCGTTCCCGCGGCCCGGCTCTTTCCTTCGAGGAGACGGAAGAGCGCGGCGCCCCCGATACCGAAGCCAGCCTGCTGAAAAAAATGACGTCTCGTGACCGCTCGCAGACGATCGGGAGATCTCATCCGGCTCACTCCTTGGTGACGGTCTCGTCGAGGTTCAGGAGCACGTTCGCGACCATGGTCCAGGCGGCGAGATCGGCGAGGTCGACTCCAGGCTCCCATTGCTCCTCGACGACCGCGAGCGCCGCCTCCAGGTCTCCCTCGAACCTCAGGCGCTCTTTCTCCTGGTACGAGAGCACGCGGGAGAGCTCGTCTCGGGAAGGCTTTCGCGAAACCGAGAGGCGGAAACCGTGCGCGGCTCGCTCGGAGGCGTTCGCGCTCGCGTCCACCATGCGCTTGCCCAGATGCTGCGCCGCCTCGAAGAAAACCGGATCGTTCAACGTGGTGAGCGCCTGAAGGGGCGTGTTGGTCCGAACCCGCCTTGCCGTGCAGACCTCGCGGCTCGGCGCGTCGAACGTGACGAGGCTCGGATAGGGAGACGTCCGCCGCACGTACGTATAGATGCCTCGCCGATAGCGGTCGGGCGCGTCGCTCATGATCCAGCGCTCGTCGCTGTACGGGCGGTTCCAGATGCCGTCGAGCTGATAAGGAAAAACGCTCGGCCCTCCTACCTTGCGGTCGAGAAGACCGCTCGCCGCGAGATAGAGGTCCCGCACCGTCTCGGAGTCGATGCGAAATCGAGGGCCGCGCGCGAGGAGGCGGTTATAAGAGTCGCGCTCCCAGAGCTCTTTCGTCACGACCGAGGACTGACGGTAGGTGGCGGAGGTGACGAGGGTGCGGAGAATGGACTTGACGCTCCAGCCCTCCCGCATCAGCTCGACCGCGAGAAAGTCCAGAAGCTCGGGATGAGACGGCGAAGACCCCTGGACTCCGAAGTCTTCACTGGTCTCGACGAGCCCCCGTCCGAAGACCTCCTCCCAAAGCCGGTTCGTAAGGACGCGCGCGGTGAGGGGGTTCTCGTCCGAAACGAGCCAGCGCGCGAGGCCGAGGCGATTCGGCATCTGATCGGAGGCGAGCGGAGGGAGCGCCGCGGGGACGTCCGCATAGACGCGCTCGGCCGGGCTCATGAAGCTTCCCCGCACCCGGAGCGGCGTCGACGGACGCTCGAAATCCCGCCTCTCGCTCATGACCAGGGCGGTCGCGATGCCGAGGCTCTCGAGCTCCTCGTCGAGCTCCGCGACCCGCGAGCGGACCGGTTCGAGAATCGGAGTGAGAGAACGATGAACGCGCGCGAGCGCGGTCCTCTCGTCCTCGGAGCGAGCGGAGGACGGGAGCTCGAGCACCGGCCGAAGCCTCGCGGGGATTCGCGCGATCCGCGTGCCGTCGTCCGATGACGTGACCGAGATCCGGAATCGTCCGATGTTCCGTGCCGCCCGGGGCATCTGGTGCCTCAGTCGAACGGTGAGATCCGAGCCGGTGCCACAGGAAACCGGCGACGCGGCCGTGAAGACCGCCTGCCGGACCAGCGGGTATTTCGAAGGCGTTCGATCGATCGCCCAACCGCCGTCGTCCGGGGCCTCGCTCAAGACGCGCCGGATCTCGTAGCCCTCTTGCCAATCGTCGGCGAGCGCTTCCGCGAAGCGAATCCGCTCCGTACCCGCGTCGGCCTCGAAAGCGGAAAGAAAGAAATTCCCCTCGGCGTCGCGGCCAGGGCCGCCTTCCGGGGAGCGAACGATGCTCGAGGACCTCGAGTCGGACGGCGCGGATCTCGGGAATCGGGCAGGGGGCGCGAAGGACGTAGGTGTCGGCGTCGGGATTCGTTCCCTCGGCGAGAATCGTTCCGTCCTCGAGGAGAGTGAGGGCGGCTCCGCCGAGAGATTCTCTTTCCAGCGGGGACAGGACCGTCCAATCGGCGGCAACTCTCCGCATCTCGGACTCCCAGCGGAGCTGATCGTCCTCGAGCTCGGGGGTCGATGCCTCGAGGCGAGCCAGGAGCTCGGTCTTCTCGGCGAGGATTCGCCGGCTTCTCTCTTCCTGCTCCGGCGTCGGCAAGGAAAGCACGGGCTCCACCACCCAGGACTCACCCTGGCCGAGCTTCAGAATCTCGTACTCGGAATGATCGTAGAACGCGAGAAACTGGTAGTACTCCTTTTGCGTGAACGGGTCGAACTTGTGGTTGTGGCACTGAGCGCAGGCGAGCGTCGAGCCGAGCCACACCGTCGCGGTGGTGTTCACCCGATCGAGGAGAGTCTCGAACCGGGCCTCTTCGTCGTCGACGCCGCCTTCCTGATTGAGAAGGGTGTTGCGGTGAAATCCGGTCGCGATTCTCTCTTCGGCCGTCGCCTCCGGCAGCATGTCGCCCGCGATCTGTTGGATGGTGAAATCGCGGAACGAGAGGTCCCGGTTCAGCGCGCCGATGACCCAGTCGCGATACTTCCACATCGTGCGGGCGTTGTCCTTCTCGTATCCGTTGGTGTCCGCGTAACGCGCGAGATCGAGCCAGGGCCGAGCCCACCGCTCTCCGAAATGAGGGGATGCGAGCAATCGGTCCACGAGCTTTTCGTAAGCATCGGGGGTCTCGTCGGCGAGAAAGCCGTCCAGCTCTTCGAGGGTCGGAGGAAGTCCGATCAGATCCAGGCTCAGGCGGCGGATCCAGGTTTCCTTCGACGCCTCCTTCGAGGGGGCGAGGCCTTCCTTCTCGAGCCGCGCGAGGACGAATCGATCGATGGGGTTTCGGACCCATGCCGCGTCTCGCACCTCGGGGAGGTCGGGAGTCAGAGGTTGAACATAGGCCCAATGCTTCGCCGTGGGCGTCGTTTCCGGCGCTGCCGCGTCCAAAGAGTCGATCCACTCTCGAACGAGAGCGATCGCATCCGCGGAAAGAGGCTCGGCCCCGAACGGCATCGACGGCTCGTCGAGCCCGAGGATGCGCCTCAGGAGCGGGCTTCCCTCGGGATCGTTCGGGATGACCGCGGGTCCGGAGAGCCCTCCCGCTCGAAGCGCGGCTTCGGAATCGAGGCGAAGACGGCTTTCCTCCCGTTCAGCGCCGTGGCACGAGGTGCACGAGGCCTCGAAGACCGGCAGGATGTCTTTCTCGAAAGTGGGCTTTGCCGCCGCGAGCGAAGCGGTGAGAAGCGCCGAGCCCGCGAACAAGAAGTTCCTGAGTAGCGTGAGATCCCTCGTTGGCGAGGGATTCTAACAAACTCATGACGCTCCGCGGGTACCGCGAGCTATTCCTCTTCGCGCGAGCTATCCGTCGGTTGGATTTCCCTGTCGGAGACCTCGCCGGAGTCGATGGTCAACCCGGTGCGCGAGACCGTCTGAAAATGCATGCGATCGCCGACGATCTCCAGAATCATGAAGCTCCGATCCCTGTCGAACCCCGTGACCGTGATGTCCGACGTCCGAATGTTGCCTTTTCGCAGTTTTCCCGCGGCCCCCGAAATGAAATAGGCGATGCCATTCTGCGGCTTGATCCGCTCGTAGAAATGCTCGTGGCCGGTGAAGACGGCGTCGACTCCGTACTGGATGAACAGCGGCTCCAATTGTTCGCGGAGCGGGAGGTCGGGACCATGACGGCCGCCGGAGGAATAGATGGGATGATGGAAGAAGCAGATCTTCCAACGCTCATCGCTCCTCGAGAGCTCATCCCTCAGCCATTCGAGCTGCTCGGCATCGAAGTAACTGCTGTTGATGGCGAAAAACCGGACGTCGTCGCCGCGGGTGAACGTGTAGTACTCGCGTCCGCCCATGTTGAAACCCTGGTAGTGCCGTTGGCTGGCCTCGTCGTGGTTTCCGAGCGAAGCGTAGAACTTCACTCCCTGTTGCAGGAGCGCCTTGTAGGGACGCTCGAACTTCTTTTCGTAGTCCTTCGGATCCTCCGAACCATACAGGTTGTCGCCGAGCATGAGAACGGTGTCGAAGGGGAACAGCTGGTGAAAGCGCACCATGGTATCGGCCACCTGGTACTGCTCTTTGTCGCCCGTTCCGGAGTCACCAATCACGGCGAGTCGAAGCGAACCCTCGGCCAGAGGAAGCACGATCTTCGGCTCGGGAGCGGCTGTCTGGCCCGTTGCTGTCGCGGGGCCGGCGCAAGAGGAGCTCGACACGAGCACCGTTGCCATCGCGAGCCAGGCGCCGCGAGCTCTCCGCCGCAGGGCCATCATCACCAGAAGCACTCCTCCGTATAGTCGATGACGACGCGCGAGTCCTGGGACATCAACATCACGCGACAGCCGACGAAGCGGTATTCAATCCCCTCGGGGAGCTCTGGAAAAGCCTTGCAACACCACCGGGGGCATCGTGGCCAACTCGGCGTCTTTCGGATAGTTCCCGTTGACCTGGAGTCGCAGGTCTCCGGGGTTCGACTCTTTGATGAGGGCGAGCGTCTTGGCGCCGTCCTCGCCCTCGGCGATCTCTCGGAACCTCTTCATGAGAAAGGCCGTGAGCTCGGGCGTCAGCACGTCTCCTCGTTTCGCGCTCCGCCGGTCCGCCTTCACTCGTTCCGCCAGTTCTTTTTTGTAGCGCTCGATCTCCTCCGGCGTGCCCTTTACCGGAGCCATGGTCTGGCCGGTCTTCGCCGGAGCCTGGACCGCTTTGCGTGAATCCGCGCCCTCGATCGGCGGCGGCCTGAAAGAAGTCACAGAGAGGACCGCCGAGAGCACGACGCCCAGGACTTGGAACCGGGTGAATCGCCGAGTCTCGCTTAGAGAGATCATGAGGTCTCCTCCCGGTTCGAATTCCTACGGCCGTTCACCGCAAGCTCTCCCGCACTCACGCAGAGTGTAGCGCGAGGTTTGTTTCCAGGTAAGATGACGCCTCAAAAGGAAGGGAAACATGACTCGAAAACAGCTCGTCGTTCTTTCTCTCGCGATGCTTGGGACCGGATTCGCGCTCGGGCGGGTGCTCCCGCCGGTAGTGGCCGCGAGCGCACAGGCGCCCGCGCGGATCTTCGAGATCCGAACCTACACCGCAAACGACGGAAAGCTCGCCGACCTGCACGCGCGCTTCCGCAATCACACCGTTCAGCTCTTCGAGAAGCACGGCATGACGAACGTCGGCTACTGGAGTCCCGAGGATGCTCCGCTCTCGTCGAACACGCTCATTTACATCCTGGCCCATCAAAGCCGCGACGCGGCGAAGAAGAGCTGGGATAGCTTCCGCCAGGACCCCGCGTGGCAGAAAGTGCAGAAGGAGTCTGAAGCGAACGGGAAGCTCGTGTCGAAAGTCGACGCGGTCTTCATGGACGCGACCGACTATTCGCCGATGAAGTGACCGATCGGCGAGCACGGGCGGGGCGGCTCTTTCGCCGCTCTTCGCTCTGGACTTGATCGGCGAGGAGCCGCACCAACGCGTCCGTGGCCGGTCTTCCGACGTCTTCCCGCCGGACGGCGATGTGCCACGTTCGGAAAAGTCCCTGGCGCGTGATGCGAACGATCCGGAGCCCGCTCGGCGCGCGGCGGTCGGGAAGCGCCCATCGGGGCATGACACCGATACCGAGTCCCGCGCGGACCATTTCCAGAACCGCCACCGTCACCCGCATCTCGAGGACGCCGCCGACCTTGACGCCCGCGGGAGCCAGCACGTCCCGCTCGAGCGGGTCCTGCCGGTCCGAGTCCGAGAAGTGGTAGACGAGTGTCTGCCTTTCGAAGTCGCGCGCGTTGAGGAAAGATCTTCGGGCAAAAGGATGGCTCTCGGGCACGAGGGCGATGGTCTCGTCACGGAACAACTCGCGGGTCGAAAGGCGCGAGTCATCGGGGAGGTTGAACAGAATCGCCACGTCCAGCGTGCGCTCGCGGAGCGCGGCCAAGGGGTTTCGCGTCGCTTCCGGTACGATCTGGATGTCGACGTTCGGGAGCGCCTCCCGCAACTGCTGGAATGTGGACGGGAGCCAGCTGTAGCAGAAGTAGCACTCCGTCGCCACGCGGAGGGCGCCGCGGCGTCCCTCGCGATGCGCGGCGATCTCACCCTCGAGCCGTTCCAGCTCCGGAAGGAGCGCCCGCGCGGTCTCGAGGACTCGCGCGCCCTCGGCGGTCGGCACCATCCGGCGACCGGCGCGGCGAAAAAGCTTGACCTTCAGGCGCTCTTCGAGCTCGCGAAGACGGTGACTTACCGCGGGCTGGGTGACGTGGAGATCCTCGGCGGCACGGGTCACGGTGCCGGCGCGGGCCACGGCCTCGACCAGCAGGAGGTGGCTGAGCTCGAGCATCCGGGCTCAATGATAAACCGTTCTCATACTCACGAGAACTGGAATCAACTTGCCTCATGCCAGGTTGACGCGGCTCGTTCCCGGGCTAGAGCGGAGCCACTCGCCGTTCGTCACCGCCGACGCCGTTTCGAAGGCACCTTCACCAGGCGCCAGAACTGGGCTTCGTTCAGGAGCGTGATCTTGTAGCCCTTTTCGCGAAGGCGCTTGATCTCCATCAGCTTCAAGCCCGCGTCCCGCCCCGCGGCCTGGAGCGTATTGGGCCTTCCGCGGATCACCACGGTCGTCCGCACCGAGGGCATGCTGTGGACGATCGCGCCCGCGCGCCGCGCTGCGGCTTTGGCGATGCGTCTCGGCTTCTCCAGAATACCGGTGAACGCGACGTGCACTCCTTTGAGGGTCCGCAGCACGCCCGACTTGAGCCGGGGCGGCTTCTGGCGCAGCGCTTCGATGAGCTCGAAGGCGCTCTCGTATCGTTTCCTTCGCTCTCCGATGCAGCGATGGATGATCTCCTTCAGCGCGTCGCTGCAGCGGAGGTGACGGATCTCGGACGTGCGGATGCGCGTCTTCGCGTCGCCTCTCACCAGCATTCCCAGAAGCTGCCCCACCTGATAGACGTCGTCCCGCGTCTGCCACTTCGGCGCCGCGCCCTGGAGGATGTCGCTCGGCGCGGTGAGCATGTTCATGGTGCGCGCGGTGATGCCGCGGCGATCGCTCTGCTGGCGGACGATGCCGAAATCACCGAGCTTCAGTCGCCGACCCTCGCACACGAAGACGTTCAGGGGAGTGAGATCGCGGTGAAGAAGCTGGCCCCGGTGGAGCTTTCCGAGAACCTCGAGGATGCCCGCGATCTCGCGCCGGGTGGTCGCTTCGGAGAAGGCTTTCTCCTCGCGCCGCAGAAACGAGCTGAGGTCTCCCAGGGACGCGTACTCGATGGCGAGGCAGTAGAGGACGCTTCCGTCGGGCTGAAAGAGAGGGAAGGCGTCGAAGATCCGGATCGCCCGCGGGTGAGAATCCAGGAGCTGGCCGAAGTACGCCTCACGAAGCCAGCCGTCGATCCGGGTGCTCGCTTTCACGCAGAGGACTTTCGGCACGCTCGGGGAGCGCCCCAGCCGCTCGGCGAGGTAGACCTGTCCGAAACCGCCCTCGCCGAGGAGGCGATCGACGCGGAACTGGAGCCTGGTCTCGGGGCTCTCGATCGTCTGCGACGGCCTCAGCAGGCGTTCCCCCCGTCCGATGAAGACCGGACCGGTGCGGGTGATCGTCCTCGCGGTCGTGGGCGCCGAGCTCATTCCGCGCCGCTCCGCGGAGTGTCCCGGATACGCCCGCGGTCCTTGTCGTCGATCCAGTAAAGGCCGTGACAGCGATCGCACGCGACGTACACCGTCTCGCCGACCGCGAAGACCGCGTCCGGATTTTTCGCGGCCGCTGCCTCGAGCGCCGCTGCCCCGGCGTCGATCATCGCCCGCGACAGGTCCATCCAGGCCCCCTGGTCGCGCGCGCGGCCTTCCATCATCAGGAGGTTCCCGCTTTCCATGATCGTGACGGCGGCGTTTCGTACCGAGGCCCACTCCTCGTCGGTCTTCGGATACCACTCGTCGACGCCCTCCTCGGAGATGACCGTGCCGACGGAGTCCCAGAGGACGTCCGCGGCGGGATCGACGACGGAGACCATCAGTTCCTTGACGGTCGCCTCGAGCTTCGAAGGGCGGGCCCGGGTCTCCGCCGCAGCCGACGGCCGAGAGAAGGCCGATCGAAAGGAAGAACGCTCGCATCATGCTCGTTCTCGAGGAGCGCTCGAAGACTAGCACGCCCGCGGAATCCGCGGACAGTGAGATACTCTCCCGCGGATGTCGCTCCTCCCCTTCTGCCAGTGGCTCGCGGAAACGCGATGGAGCGTCGCGCTCCACGAGTCGCTCTGGGCCTACCCTCTCATCGAGTCCGTCCACGTCTGGGCGCTCGCGCTCTTCGTGGGTTTCGCCGTGCTCCTGGATTTGAGGCTCCTCGGATTCGCGATGCGCTCGCTGCCCGCATCGGACGTCGCTCGCCGTCTGATCCCCTGGATGGTCGCAGGCTTCGGAGTGATGGTCGCGACCGGGCTTCTTCTCTTCTACGCGATTCCAGTCAGGAACTACCAGAGTGTCTTTTTCCGGCTCAAGCTCATCCTGCTCCTTCTCGCCGCGATCAACGTATTCGTCTTCCACTCCGGCATCTGGCGACGCGTCGCCGATTGGGATCGAGACCCGATTCCCCCGAGAAGCGCCCGCGTCGCCGGGGGTCTCTCGCTCGTTCTCTGGATCGGCGTCATCTTCGCCGGCCGCATGATCGCCTACAACTGGTTCGACTGCGACCGGCAGCCGCAGCCGGCGCTCGTGAACTGGGCCGCGGGCTGCGTCGTGGAGCCGGGATGAGCGCCCTTCCTTTCTTCGAATGGTGTGAAGCGACGCTTCTGGGCCAAACGGTCCGCGACTCGCTCTGGCTCTTTCCCGTAATCGAAGCAACCCATCTCGTAGCCTTCGCGGTCCTGGGAGGCTCGGTTCTGCTCGTGAATTTGCGCCTGCTGGGGTTGGTGCTCCGCTCGGAGCCCGCGCCCCGTCTCGTCGAAGCCGCGCGTCCATGGCATCGAGGAAGCCTCGCGCTCGCGGTCACGACGGGAAGCCTGCTCTTTCTTGTCCGAGCCGATGAAGCTCTACTACAGCGACCCGTTCTGGGTGAAGATCGCGTGCCTCGCTCTCGCCGTCGTCTTCGACTTCATGGTGCTTCGGCGCGTGGCGCGCGCCCGGTCGGAGGATTTTCGCGCGAAGCTGACCGGGCTCGTCTCGCTCGCCCTCTGGAGCGGCGTCGCCTGGGGAGGACGCTGGATCGGTTTCTCCGGCTGAGTTATTGCTTGGGCTTTTTCGGCTCGGTCGGATCTCTTCCGTCTTTCGGAGCGCCCGTGCCCGACGAGCCCATGAACAGCTTGCTCCCGTCGGGAAAGGTCATGTCGCGGCCGTTCGCGCGATTCGAGCGGTCCTTGCTCTGATAGCCGTCGACGGTGATGACCGTCCCCGGTTTCAAGGACTCTTTCGTGAAGCCGCGCCTCAGGAGCGTGTTCGGTGTCCCCGCCTCGACCATCCAGGACTCCTTCGTTCCGTCCTCCTTGTCGACCGCGAGGTGAATCCAGGCGTGCGGATTGACCCACTCCACCTTGGTGATGGCCCCCTTCAGCAGCACCGGTCGGTTGGGGTCGAACTCCGCGCCGAACGCGTGGTGCGCCGCCGCGGGAACCGCCGCGCCCAGAAGGAGCGCGAAGCCGGCGAGCGCGAGCGTCGAATCGTTTCGCATGGGCTACTCCCGTTTCTCTGGCCGCTTCCGCCTCGAGGAGCCTCGCTCCTCGAAGGATACCGCCGAACGAGTAGTTCGCCTCGTGGCAGGCGTACTCGTAGATCCGGTCGTCGGTCGCGACCCAGGGATACTCTCCGCTCCACGGCGCGGTCCAAACCGTCGGGTCTTCGACCGTGAACTGATAGAGAATCGTGTCGTCCGAGATGCGCGTGAATCGCTCCACCACGTGGAGATTTTCCGAAGCCGAGAAGAGAGCGGGAGTCTTTCCGAAGTTCGTCGTGTCCACGACCAGGGTATCGCCTTCCCAGTGGCCGACCGAGTCGCCCATCCACTTGCGGACCTCCTTCGGCGCATGCTCGCGGTTCAGCGGGATGATGCGGGCGTCGTGGACCATCTCGACGAGAATCACCACGTAGTCCCTGGTCTGCACGATGCGCTTCAGGTTGTTGTAAAGAACGGGGAGCGACGGCGGACCCGACGTGGAGCCGAATCCCAGGAGACACCTCTCGCCGAGCGGCCTCTGTTCCGGGTCGTCGTAGGGACCCGGTCCCTCGAGCTCGAGCCACCAGGCTTCTCCCGTGTTCTCGCCGGAGTTCTCCTTGTAGAGAGCTCTGCGAGCGGCGGCCCTCTCGGCGGCTGCCGGCGTGAACGGCGGGAGCTGCCCGTTCTTCGGGTCGACGATGATCGACGTCCGTCTCCGGCCGTCGAGCTCGAAGACCTCGGTCCCGCGATCGATCCAGAGGAAATTGTAGCCGCCGACGTTGCCGTAAGGTCCCGGCGAGCCGTCGCCTCCGACGGGCGGAGCCTCGCGCTCCGGATCGCTCGGACGGCCGAGCTCCTCGCTGAGCGCGAGCTCCTCTTTCTCGATGGCCGCCGCTTCCTCCGGCGTGAGGTACAGCTTGTCCCCGAACTGGTCCGGCCGCTCGAGAGGAGTCAAGGTCGCCGTGTCGTACGTCCCGGAAAGGTCCGGATGCCCGTCGGCCGTTCTCTTCACGGACTTGTCCTGCGCCGCGGCGCGTCTGCCGCAAGTGCGATGCCGAAAAGAGTTATCCATCGACCGTGCATGATCGACCTCGCTTCCTTCATCGGGTGAGCGGCTTCCGGCGATACTGCCCGTAGATCAGCTCTTCGACGAACTCGACGCACTTGAAATCGAAGAGCTGCGCTCCCGGCTCCACGCGGCGATAGAGGGGCATTTCGATCTTCCAGGGCCGGGTGAAGACCGTCGGGATCCTCGATCGTCGCTTCGTAACGAAGATGGTCCGGGCCCACGCGCGTGTACCGTTCCACCACGCGAAGCTCCGCGCCGTGGAAGTTGCCGGAGCGATCGAACCACGTCCGATCGTTCTGCCCGGTGACCTCGATCACGAGCGTTTCTCCTTCCCACCTGCCGACGGACTGCCCCATCCAGGATTCGACCGGAGCGGGGCCGGGATCGTTCAGGTAGACCTCGCGAACCGCTCCCGCGTATTCGTAAGTAATAAGGATAGCGTCCTCACCTTGGAAAATCTGAAAGGGGAACGGCATGTACGTGGCCCGCGGAACGCCGGGGAGGTAGCAGAAGATTTCCGGGTCGCGGGTGAGCCAATTCTCCTGGTTCTCTTTCTTCTTCGCGAGGGCCTCCGGCTTGTAAGGGATCGCGCCTCCTTCGACCACGCCGCGTCCGCCCGGCACGGAGCCGACCGCCCCGAGGAGCAACACCTCCGCCGCCGGGAGCGGACCGTGGGGACCCTCGCGAAGCGCCATCGCGGAGCGAGCCATGTGCGTTTCGAGGTCGTAGTTCGCGGTATTGAGCGCCTGCCAGATGCCGTTCAGATCGGGATGGCCGTCCGGCGCGCGCGGCGCCCGGTACTCGTTCGGCTGGCCCGTCGCCGCGGCCAGAAGGGCGAACGCGGCTGCGACGATCACGGCGGGCACTGTGACATTCGCCCCGAGGCGGTGTCAAGGCGGTAGAATACGCGCCGTGAATCTGCTCGGCTGGGTCGCGCTCCTCATTTCGCAGGCGGCGGCAGAAGGCGTTTTCACGACCGCCCAGGCGGAGAGAGGACGGGCTCTCTACGCGGATGCCTGCGCCTCCTGCCACGGACCCGACTTGACGGATGGAACGGCGTCGGCGCTCGCCGGGCCCGGTTTCGCGCGAAGCTGGCGTCCGGGCGCGAGCGTCTCGGATATGTTCGGTTGGGGCGGCTCGAGCGTCGATGACCTGTTCTTCGTCATTCGCACGACGATGCCGCAGGGGTCTCCCGGCTCTCTCTCTTCCGACCAATACCTCGACGTCCTGGCCTATATCCTTCAGCGCAACGGCTACGCCTCCGGTGAGCAGCCGCTCACCGCGGACGAGGAGGTGCTCCGCGCGATCCCCATCGAGTCGCGAGGAGGCGGCAGATCTCGCCGCTGGGCCGCCGGATTTCATCGCCGGCGAAAAAGGAGTTCGGCCGACGGACGAGAGCTACCTTCCCGCGCGTCTCCTCAAGGAGGCGGGCGGGAACCCGCGCGATTGGCTCTATCACACGCGCGACTACAGCGGAAAGCGCTACGTGGATCTCGCGCAAATCGACTCGGGGAACGTATCGGCGATGCGCGTCGCGTGCGTCTATCAAGTGGGGGAGCGGAGCAACTTTCAGACCGGTCCCATCGTGTACGACGGAACGATGTACATCACGACCGCGCGCACCACGGTCGCCCTCGATGCCGCGACGTGCCGGCCACGCTGGCGGCACACCTGGGAGCCGCTCCTCGCGGAGGTGTGGCGCAACAACCGGGGAGTCGCCGTCGCGAGCGGGCGCGTCGTGCGCGGGACGTCCGACGGGTATCTCCTCGCTCTCGACGCGAGTGACGGAAGACTCCTCTGGGCGAGAAGAGCCGCGGATGCCGCGATCGGCGAGACCTTCACCATGGCGCCTCTCATCTACGAGGATCTCATCCTCATCGGACCGGCGGGAAGCGAGAACGCGATCTCCGGATGGGTCGGCGCGTTCCGCCTCGAAGACGGTGAGCCCGTCTGGCGTTTCAAGACCGTGCCGGGCGCGCGTGAGCCGGGAGACCCCTCGTGGGGGAATCCCAAGGACATCGTGCTTGGAGGCGGCGCCGTCTGGACGCCGTTCTCGCTCGACTCCGAGCGCGAAGAGCTCTATGTCGCGGTGACGAATCCCGCGCCCGATTTTCCGGCGGGGCTTCGTCCCGGACAAAATCTCTACACCAACTCCGCCGTCGCGCTCGACGTGAGGACCGGCGCCCTGCGGTGGTACGAGCAGCTCGTGCCCGCGGACTTCCACGACTGGGACCTGACGCACGTGAGCCCGCTCTACCAGGCGTCGATCGAGGGAAGCGCGCGGAATCTGATGGCGACCACCGGCAAGGATGGGCTCCTCCGCGTTCTCGATCGCGAGACTCACGAGCAATGGTTCGAGACCGAGGTCACGACGCGCGAGAACGTCGATGCGCCGCTCACGCCGCAGGGCGTGCGCGCCTGTCCTGGCGTCCTCGGAGGCGTCGAGTGGAACGGGCCCGCCTACAACGAGAAGACCGGGATGCTCTATGTCTCCGCCGTCGATTGGTGCACGATTTTCCACGTCGCGGAGGAAGTCCGTTTCATCCCCGGGAAGGTCTACCTCGGCGGCTACACCACGATGGAGGGAGCGGGGAAGGGCCGCCTCACCGCCGTCGACGGAAAAGACGGAGCCATCCGGTGGCGCTACGACTCGCCGCGGCCGATGTTGTCGGCGGTGACGACGACCGCCGGAGGTCTGGTCCTTACCGGCGAGCTCACCGGGGACTTTCTGGTCTTCGATGCCGCCTCCGGAAACGAGCTCTATCGATTCAACACCGGCGGTCCTATCGGCGGCGGAATCGTCAGCTACGAGGTGAAGGGAAAGCAGTACGTGGCGGTGATGTCGGGGAGACCGTCCCCGCTCTGGGCCAACGGCGACGCCGGGTCGCCCACCGCGTTCGTCTTCGCGATCCCTTGAGGCGCGCTTTGAAGCTGAAGGTATACGTCGAAAGCACCATCCCCGCCTTCTACCATGAGGTCCGGACGGAGCCGGAGATGGTCGCGCGGCGCGAATGGACCCGGCGATGGTGGGACGAGCGCGGTCGAGAGTACGAGCTCCTGACGAGCGTCGCCGCCATCGACGAGCTCTCGCGCGGTGAATACGAAGGGCAGGAAAGCGTCCTCGAAACCCTTGCGAGCGTGCCGCTGGTTCCGATCGAGGAGTCCCTGACCGAGATCGTGAGGGCCTACGTTCTGGACGGGGTCATGCCGAAAGACCCCCTGGGAGACGCGCTCCACGTCGCCGTGGCCTCGTTCCACCGGTGCGACGTTCTCTTGACGTGGAACTCGCGCCAGCTCGCGAACGCCGACAAGCTCGCGAAAATCCGGCGGGTCAACTCGCTGCTGGGACTCTACGTTCCTCGAATCGTGACGCCGCTCGATCTCCTGGGAGGCGACGCCGCCTGATGAACGAAGACCCGACCATCCAGCGAATCCGGGAAGCGCGGCACGAAATCTCGGAAGAGAACGAGCACGATCCCGCGAAGCTCGTCGAGTACTATCTCGAGCTCCAGAAAGAGCACGCGAAGCGGTTGGTGCCGCCGTCCTCGAGCGAAGAGTAAAAGCGCTTCAGGTAACCTCGCGCTTCAGCTCGGTGCCTTTGGTCGCGAGCGTGAAACGCGGATCGACGGGCGCTCCCGAGACGACGCGCTCCGCCACGTACTCGCCGACAGCGGGGCCGTGCTTGAAGCCGTGGCCGGAGCCGCCGCCCACGAGCCACACGTTCTCGAAATCGGGATGGCGATCGATGAGGAAGTCTCCATTCGATGAGTTCTCGTACTGGCAGACTTCGGCGGCGACGAGCGGAGCTCCCTCGAGCGCGGGAAACCGATCCCCGACGAACGCGCGTGCCGCGGCGAGTCCTTCCGCGGAGACGCTTCTCTCGCCGGTATCGGGATCGAAAGCGGGTCCCATCGCGTGCTGCGCGAGCTTGAAGCCCTTGCCCTCGATGTCGGGCAGCCCGTACCACTGCGAGACGTCGTCGATCCAGACCGGCATCTCGGGCGGGCGGAAGCGGGCGTCGCCCGAGGGCGGTCCGAAGTAGAAGACCTCCTGGCGGGTGGGGAAGATCCGCCGGCCGAGGAGCTCGGGAAAAACCTTGGCGAGCCAGGGTCCGCAGGCGAAGACGAAGCGCGTCGGCTTCGAAGCTCCTTCCGTCCGCGGTCGCGACGGAGGCGAGATGCCCCTTGCCGGTCGGCATGACGGCACGCCCGGCCACGACCTCGGCGCCCTGGCGCGCCACCTCCTGGGAAAGCATGTGCACCGAGCGGCGCGCCATCAAGGCGCCGGCGTGGGGCTCCCAGATCGCCCAGCTCACCTCTCCGAAGGCCACCTGCGGGTAGCGCTTCTCGAGGTCGGAACGGTTCAGCTTCTCGTGCGGGACGCCCACGCGCGCGAGCGTCTCGACCGATTTCTGCGCGTGCGGGTCCTTGTCGCGCGCCATCCAGAGGACGCCGGTCTCGTGGTAAAGAGGATGGCCGACCTGCCGCGCGAGCTCTTTCCACATTTCGAGCGAGCGCCACGAGAGGCGGGTATAGATTTCGTCGGCGCCGTAGGACATCCGGATCACGCGGGATCTCGCCGCCGGAGCTGGCGCGGCTGCTGCCGGGGCCGTAGGCGTCGACGACTCGGACCTTCCAGCCCGGCTTTCACCAGCTGATACGCGGTCCAGGTGCCGAAGACTCCAGACCCGACGATGACCGCGCTCCGAGCGGCGGTCGAGCGCAGTGGCCGGCCGAACGCGTCGCGAGGCTCGCGAGGGCCCCCGCTCCTGCCGTCTTCACGAATTCGCGCCGCGTCTTTCGTTCCATGTTGGCCCTCCGACGGCTGGAGTCTGTATCACACGTGAAGGCCACTGGCTTCGCGAGACAGCGATTTGTTCTTCATGAAATCCATGCCGTACACGCGCTCGGCGCTCAGCCGATTGTGAGCCTTGCAGTAAAGCCTCAAATATCGCTCGTCGTGGGTGCGATACAAAGCAAAAGGCCTTCTCTGATGCTCGATCTCGAGTCCCGTTCGCGAGCGACATCGCGTCCCATCCGGTCCTCGGAACTCGCACTGATATCCAGCACTCGGCGTGGACGCGCTCTTGAACCTCTGAGGACAGGTATCTGCGAGTCGGCATGTTCGCCTTCCGGCAGAATCTCGTCCGGACGAGATTTTTCTGAGAATCCTCCCCCCCTGCCTTTTTTTTCGCCTTTCGAGCTTTCTTTTCGCGTCCTTCTTGTCGAGCGCGATGTCAACGGCCTGCTCCAGGATCTCGGCCATGTGTACGAGCGGATTCGCTGACGCCTGAGCACTTCCGCCAGTCGCTCGAACTTGTCCTTGAACGTCCTTGCTCCCGGCAGCGAAGCGAAAGTTGTACTGCGTCGACGTTGCCGGCTGGAGGATGCTTGGAGATTGCGGTTGCGATGGCCGATGGCTTGGAGTTTCCTCGGCCGGCGCGACGGCGGTCGGCAGGGGAACCGGTTGGAGCTCCAACGGGGGCGAAGGAGCTTTCCGGATCGAGGGTGTGAAGACGGGCTTCGGTCGCAGCGCGACCAGGTACTCCTCGACCTCGCGCTTGGTCATTCCGGCGCAACCCGTGAGAAGCGACTCCGCGTTGTCCTCGGTCAAATGCGGAGCGAGAAGACCGGCGACGCTGAGGCTCACCCGGTTCTCGGCGAGTGCCACGAGAAGCTCCGGAAAGCGTCTCGAGACATTCGCCCTGGAGCCGCAGCGCTACCGAACCCTCGCTCAAGTTCAAACGTCGGACGCAGTAGTCGAAGAGATTCTTGAACCCGCGGTCGAGCGCGCCCTTTCTCCGCGACATTTCCGCAATGTGGGCAATGACGAGCGCCGTGTTTCTGTTCTCGACGAGCACCAGCTTCACCGCCGAGCTGTCGAGCTCCTCGGTGGGTCATTCCTCCAGAGTCTCGAAGTACTTTCGGAATCGATCGATCATCGGCCTTCCCCCCTTCCGAGATTCGTCCCCGATCGTAGCGACGTACTTTTCGGAGCCCTTCGCGTGTCTACAGAGGCGCGTTTGCGGGTCGAAATGAAGAAAACGATTAAGTCATCTGACAAGCGCCGCGAGAAGCGATTCCCGAGTCGGGGGAAGCCTTTCTCGCGAGCATCTGCCTTGTTTGCAGAAGGACCTCGCAAAACCTGTCAAGTCTTTTGGGGGTCCGGTTACCGGGTACATAGGTGACAAAACGGACCGGCTACATGGTTGACACTCCCTTGGGGCGGGAGGGAGGTCACAGATGCCATGGGAAGAGACGAATGGCATGAATGAACGAGTGAGATTTATCGCGTCGAAACTGGAAGCGGCAGAGCCGTTCAGTTGTCTGTGCGAGCGATTCGGAGTGAGCCGCAAGACCGGCCACAAGTGGGTCGCACGTTACGAATCGGATGGTGTGGCGGGACTGGAAGAGCACTCTCGAGCAATCTTGTCGCATCCCCACGCGGTCACTGATGACGTGGTGGAGAAGATCCTGGCGATCCGGAAGAAACACCCTCGCTGGGGACCGCGAAAGTTGCGCGTGCTCTTGGAGCGGCACTATCCGCAGCTCGCGCTGCCGGTGGCGAGTACGATCGGAGAGGTCCTGCGCCGGAATGGGCTCATTCGGAAACCAAAGCGGATACGCTGGAGCTCACCGCACGGCGCATCGTCTGGGCAATACCACATCCGAATGCGTGCGCGTGTGCCGAATTCTAGGTACATTTTCCCGTTGCCGACGGGCGTTGCCACCCGCTGACCGTCAGCGACGGGTGTAGTCGTTATCTACTGGCTTGTCGGGCTCTTCGCCGTCCACTGTTCAAGCCGACGCAGAAGGTATTTGAATCGGTATTTCGAGAATTCGGTCTGCCGGAGGCGATTCGAACCGACAACGGTGCTCCGTTCTCGACTCTTGCACCAGGAGGATTGTCCCGGCTTGCCGTTTGGTGGATTCATCTCGCGATTCGTCCTGAGCGGATTCTGCCCGGTCGACCCGAGCAAAATGGGCGACATGAGCGGATGCACAGCACTTTGAAGTCAGAGACGGCGAGCCCCGATCCAGCTTTCGAGCTCAGCAACGGGCCTTCGACCAGTTCCGGAAGGAATACAACGAAATCCGTCCGCATGAGGCCCTCGGTCAGCAGCCTCCTGCATCGCGCTATCGGCCGTCGCTGCGCCCCTACCCTCGTCAGCTCCCGCACATCGAATACCCGGAGCACTTCCAAGTCAGGCATGCCTATGAGAACGGAATGATTCCTTTCAAGTCCACGCAGTGGTACATAAGCGCTTGCCTACAATCAGAACGGGTCGGTCTCGAGGAGGTCGAAGATGACCGCTGGAAGGTTTACTTCGGTCCCATTGCCCTCGGCATTCTCGATGTTCGGAACGCCCGGGAGCGCGGATATCGGGCTTTCGGACTTCTCGTTCCTCTCGACGGGCAAAGCAAGAGACGGTACAAAAGACGAGGCTCAAGAAGGCTCTCGCCATGTGCAGATGAATTATGTATAACATAATAGATGTCCCGCGGCCGGCCCACCGACGATCCCAAGCAGACCCTCGTAGCCGTGCGCTTGGCTACCCGTCATATGCGCGCACTCGAGGCACGCGCGAAGCGCGAGCAGATTGGCTTGTCGGAGGCGCTACGCAGGTGTGTGGACGATTGGGCTTCCTCATCGCCCTCAACCGCACGTCCGAGCCGCTGCCACGGCCCCTCACGACGAAAGACCGCGAAACCTTCCATCAGGTCTTCGCGGCGTTCGGACTCAAGCCGCGCCGCCGCAGACGACCTCGCCGCTGAGGCGAGGACAACGGCAGACTGTTACCCATGTTCCCGGTCTGTTTCGTTACCGATCTAGGTGGTTGCACCGGGTCTTCGCGGAATCGTGTGGGTGAATTTGTGGGCAGAAGGACGTTTTCGACCGCGCTGGAGCGCGGGTGGAAGCCGCCTGGCATCCGTTCGAAAACCGGACATACTCTGCGGATGGGCAGAAGGCGGCGGAGGCTTCAGTTCCGTGACGCGTATCGGTTCGCTGGTTTCCGACCGGACTCGACACTCAGAGGAGTGTTTGGGGATCGGTATGCACGGGTGGTCACCCTGCACCGGCGGTCAAAAAAACCGCGTGTGGAACCTGCGGGCGCTGGCAGCGGAGCTTCTACGATCGAAAGCGCCGCCGGGTTCGAGACAAGCCTTGCGGGGACCTGCGTGTGTACTTGGACATCGAAGTCCGCCGAGTCGACTGCACACAGTGCGGCAAGGTGAAGCAAGAGAAGCTCTCGTTTCTGGCGGACAACCCGCACTACACGAAGCGCTTCGCCATTTATGTGGGCCGTCGGTGCCGGTCGTCGACGATCAAGGACGTGGCCGAGGAACTGCACCTGGACTGGCACACGGTGAAGGAGCTCGACAAGCACTACATGCGGGAGCAGCTCCGGCGGGCGGGTACAGCGGCGCCGAAGGTGATCGGCATCGACGAAGTATCGGTCAAGAAGCGCCACGTCTATCGCATCATAGTAAGCGACCTGGTGCGGGAGCGGCCGATCTGGTTCGGGGGCAAGGACCGCAGCGAGTCCAGCATGGATGAGTTCTATGAGTGGCTCGGAGCCAGGAAAAGCGCGGGGATCCGCATGGCGGTGATGGACATGTGGAAGGCGTTCCGGAACTCCACCGAGGCCCATGCGCCGCAGGCCAGCATCCTGTTCGATAAGTTCCACGTCATGCGCCACCTGGGTGAGGCCTTGGACAAGGTGCGCAAGGCCGAGTACTACCGGCTTACCGGCAACCAGCGGCGCTTCATCAAGGGTCAGAAGTATGCGCTGCTATCGCACCGGGAGAACCTGACCACGGACGGCCGCCGAAGCCTGAGGCTCCTGCTGAAGGCCAACCGACGCCTGAACACGGCCTACATCCTCAAGGAGGAGTTCGGCAAGCTCTGGGACTACAGGCGGGAGGGCTGGGCGCAGCGCTTCTTCGAGAACTGGCGACAGTCGCTGAAGTGGCAGCGCCTCAAGCCTTACGAGAAGTTCGCCGAGATGATCGACCAGCACTGGAATGGCATCGCGGCTTACTGCAAGCCAGAGAACAAGGTCTCCCTAGGCTTCGTAGAAGGGCTCAACAACAAGATCCGCGTGCTCCAGCGCAGGGCGTACGGCCTCCACGACGAGGAGTACCTGCGACTCAAGATCCTGACTTGCATGCTCCCGGCCCTATGACCGAGCGTTTCGAATGGCTCCACAGGCTTTTTTTACCCACACGAATCCACGAAGAGCCAGTCTTTTTTTGGGTGCAACCGCCTAGATCGGTAACGAAACAGACCGGGAACATGGGTAACAGTCTGCCGTTGTCCTCGCCTCAGCGGCGAGGTCGTCTGCGGCGGCGCGGCTTGAGTCCGAACGCCGCGAAGACCTGATGGAAGGTTTCGCGGTCTTTCTTCGTGAGGGGCCGTGGCCGCGGCTCGGACGTGCGGTTTGAGGGCGATGAGGAAGCCCAATCGTCCACACACCTGCGTAGCGCCTCCGACAAGCCAATCTGCTCGCGCTTCGCGCGTGCCTCGAGTGCGCGCATATGACGGGTAGCCAAGCGCACGGCTACGAGGGTCTGCTTGGGATTGTCGGTGGGCCGGCCGCGGGACATCTATTATGTTATACATAATTCATCTGCACATGGCGAGAGCCTTCTTGAGCCTCGTCTTTTGTACCGTCTCTTGCTTTGCCCGTCGAGAGGAACGAGAAGTCCGAAAGCCCGATATCCGCGCTCCCGGCGTTCCGAACATCGAGAATGCCGAGGGCAATGGGACCGAAGTAAACCTTCCAGCGGTCATCTTCGACCTCCTCGAGACCGACCCGTTCTGATTGTAGGCAAGCGCTTATGTACCACTGCGTGGACTTGAAAGAGATCATTCCGTTCTCATAGGCGTGCCTGACTTGGAAGTGCTCCGGGTATTCGATGTGCGGGAGCTGACGAGGGTAGGGGCGCAGCGACGGCCGATAGCGCGATGCAGGAGGCTGCTGACCGAGGGCCTCATGCGGACGGATTTCGTTGTATTCCTTCCGGAACTGGTCGAAGGCCCGTTGCTGAGCTCGAAAGCTGGATCGGGGCGGTTTCGCCGTCTCTGACTTCAAGGTGCTGTGCATCCGCTCATGTCCCCATTTTGCTCGGGTCGACCGGGCAGAATCCGCTCAGGACGGATCCCGAGATGAATCCACCAAACGGCAAGCCGGGACAATCCTCCTGGTGCAAGAGTCGAGAACGGAGCACCGTTGTCGGTTCGAATCGCCTCCGGCAGACCGAATTCTCGAAATACCGATTCAAATACCTTCTGCGTCGGCTTGAACAGTGGACGGCGAAGAGCCCGACAAGCCAGTAGATAACGACTACACCCGTCGCTGACGGTCAGCGGGTGGCAACGCCCGTCGGCAACGGGAAAATGTCCCTTGAAGTCGGCACACCACACCGCATTCGGAGTGTGGTATTGCCCCAGACGATCGCCGTACGGTGAGCTCCGGCGCATCCGCTTTCGTTTCCGATTGAGCCCGTTCCGGCGCAGACCTCTCCGATCGTACTCGCCACCGGAAGCGCGAGCTGCGGATAGTGCCGTTCCAAAAGCACGCGCAACTTTCGCGGTCCCCAGCGCGGGTGTTTCTTCCGGATCGCCAGGATCTTCTCCACCACGTCATCCGTGACCGCGTGGGGATGCGACAAGGGTGCTCGAGAGTGCTCTTCCAGTCCCGCCACACCATCCGATTCGTAACGTGCGACCCACTTGTAGCCGGTCTTGCGGCTCACTCCGAATCGCTCGCCCGGTCCAGACCGAGCGTGCCCGAAGCCTCGGCCACGTCCAGTAGTTACTTCGTCTCCGCGAGGCGCGCTTCCATCTCTTCGACCCAGTCCGGAACGACGACGAGGTCGAGAGGGCGCAGCTCGAAGGGGTCCAGTTCCACCATCACGAAGTGCTGGCCGTCGGGCGATACGTCCCACGAACCGGAGATCTCTTCGGACAGGTCGAAGAGCTTCCGGGGCGGGTCGGCGGCAAAGGTCGGCGAGGTGCGGACGGCGGCCGTCCACTGGCCCCGGCTCTTGGAAGATGATTCCGCTGCCATCGCGCGACCATCGAGGACTAACTCCGCCCTGGGTGGAAACGTGGTGGCGCCCGCCGGAGCCCGAGTACGCGCGCACGTAGATTTCCGGGCGTCCAGAGTCGTTCGATTGGTAGGCGACCCAGCGGCCATCCGGCGATACGCTCGGGCCCCACTCCTCGCTCGGCGTCGCGAGCCGCGGCTCGGCCTCACCGGTATCCGTGAGCGGCAGGCGCCAGATGTCCCATTGCACAGCTACGCGCTGCCTCGAGAACAGAACGGCGCTGCCGTCGGGGACGACGCTCACACCTTGAGCTTCGCCAACATCCAGCGTCTCGGGAGACGCGCTTCCATCGAGGGGCGCGATCGCCAGCCCGTGACTACTTGGAGCCAGCACCAGCAGAAGACGCTGGGAGTCAGGCATCCACGCCTGCGGATAGTGGCTATCCACATCGCCTCCGACGCGGGTCCAGGCGTCCGACGCGATGTCGACGACCATGGCTCTGAAGGAGCGCGCGTCGCCCTCAACGTCAACCGCGATACGCCGGCCGTCGGGCGAGAAGAGTGGGTACCTGTAAGCGCGCTGCGATTCCGAGATTGCCTTCCGCCGGCCGTCCCGATCCATCGAGACGAGCGTTCTCTTGGGAAGACGCACCTCGCGCGGTGAGACAGCAAAGCGCCGTTCCGCGTGATATCGAAGTAGACCTCACCGGCAAGGCTGCGCAGATCACCCGGACTGCTCCACATGACGACGCCCTCGAGGACGGGCACCGGCGGACGCAGAGAGCGCGGAGCGCTCGACGTCGAAGGACGCCGCGTAGACGATGCCGCCGCGTCCGAAGAGAAGGTGCCCGTTCACGTACTTGGGACTGCCGGCATTCTCGACCAGAATCCGCGTCGCGCCCGTTTCCAGGTTCGCGACCGCGACGTCGTGATGTGAGTCCTCGTACAGAACATCGAACAACGCGGAGCGTCCTCCGGGGAGAATCTGCGGCCAGCGGTGGTTCAATTCCTTGCGCTCAGGGTCAATCCGGGTTACTTCCTGGACTTCCCCACCTTCGGCCGGACGGACCCAAGCGCTGCCCGGGACCGAGGCTCATGGCAGAGGAAAGTAGAAAACTTCAGGCTCGTCGCGCAAGCGAATGGCCGTGGACGGACGCCGTCTATTCGCCGATCGCGTTTCCGATGTCCTTCAGCACCCTTCGATTCGAGGACCTCCGGCATCTCGAGGAGGTGACCGAGGGCGCTTAGTTTCTTGACGGCGGGGGTTACTGCTCGACCAGAGCGGGCCAGTTGACGACTACCACCGTGAGCGGAGCGGTGACCCCTTCGGGCGTATTGACGAGAAAACGCCCGTCGCGCGCGACGTCGTACTGATGCCAGAAGACTCCAGTCGTCGCCTCGACTCGCGTTTCAAAGAGCGGGCTGGGTCGGCCTACCTCGACCAGTGGTCCCAACGTTACCGGAACCGCCATCAGCGTGCCGTCCAGCGCCAGGTAGAAGATCTCCTTCCCGTCATTCCGCCACTTCGGCTGAATGCCACCCTCGGGTGAGAGCTGCTGCGGCTCGGCGGGAGTCGAAAGATCTTTGAGATAAACCTCGAACCGCCCGGAGTTGTTGCTCGCAAACGCCAGCCACTTTCCGTCCGGCGAGACCCGCGCATGAGTCACGACGCCGCGGCCTTCAACGATCGCGCGCGGGGCTCGATCGGCGCCAGCAAGTGGAAGGAGCCAGATCTGTCGTGGAGTTGGCGGGTGACACAGGAGCGCGGTCCCATCGGGAATGGAGTCATCAGGTATCCACGGCTCGTCTTTCAGGCTTTCCTCGGGTCCGTCATTCGTTGCCTTCCGGTACATGTGCGCGTTGCCCTGCCATGCGATGCTCTTTCCGTCCGCCGACCAGACCGGCGCGGAATCGCGGCCCGCGTCGAACGTGAACTTCGTCGGCACTCCTCGCGCCACATCAATCAGCCAGAGATCCAGATTTCCTGAGGCGTCCACTATCTCCACCGCGACCCGTTTGCCGTCCGGCGACAACCTCGGATTGCGGTACGCGCCTGGCTCACCGATCGAGCCGGCCTGATTGCCTTGCCGGTCGCGCCAGAGCAAACGGCTCGAGACCGCCACGGGCGCCTGGTACGCCAGCACGCCTGCCTCCGATGCCGAGAACGCCGCGAGACCGGTATCCGGCAGTTGCAACACGTTATCCGCAATCGTGAACGGTTCGCCTTTCGTCTCGCCCCGCTCGGCATCGAACTGCTGAGCCAGCAAGACCCCAACGCGCGCATAGACGATGTAGCCGGGCGCGACGTACGCCATGTTGGAGCGGGCTCGCACCACGAGCCGAACTTCGTCCGAATCGAGTGCCCTGAGATAGATGCCGTCATTTTCGGGATTGCTGCTCCGGATGCAGAAGAGAAACCGTCTTCCGTCCGGCAGGAAATGCGGGAATAAATGCGCGTCTTCCTGACGTGAGCGCTCCGGGGCGCTGACCGACGTAAGGGTGCCGCCGGCATCGGATACACGGCGTATCCCTTCGCTTTCGCTGGAGACGAGGATCACTCCGCCTCGGCCCCACGAGCTGGTCCTCGGAGCTGGTGGCGCATCGGCCACCGTCTGTGGAAATCCTCCGGTCACTGCGATCTTCCTCATCTTCCCAAAAGCTTCGAAGCCGATGAAGCGGCTGTCCCACGACCAGAACGGGTTCCTGGCACCTTCGGTTCCGGGGAGCGGCTGCGCCTGCAGCGAATCAAGAGCCCTGAGCCAGAGTATTGGGGTCCCGTCACCCGTCGTGGCGACGAAGACGAGATAGTTTCCATCGGGGGAGACTGCAATCGTGCGTTGGCTCCCGCTGACGCTGACGCGGCCGGGCGGGGCGATGAGGAACTGCACCGCTCGGTCCGCTTTGCTGTCGCCTTGCAAGTTCGTGATGAGAGGGATCGACGCCGCAATCAACGCAAGCGCCGTGGCCGCTGCGAGAGCCCATGAAAGCCAGCGAGACCATGGACGTGTCGATGGGATGAGAGGAGTGGCGGCATCGGAGCTCGTCGACAGCCCTTCCAGCGCAAATCCCAGATCGTGCGCCGACTGAAATCGCTCTTTCGGGTCCTTCTCCAGGCAGCGTTCGACGATGCGTGCGAGAGTCGGAGGGAGGTGTGGATCGGCCGCTCCGAGACCCGGAGGATCCTCCTTGAGAATGGCGGCCATCGTTTCGGCAGCGGATTCCTCTTGAAATGCTCGTCGTCCCGAGACGAGCTCATACAGAATGGCGCCGAATGCAAAGATGTCCGACCGATGGTCGGCAGGCTGACCCCGCACCTGCTCCGGAGACATGTAACCGACCGTTCCCAGGACGGCGCCCGCCTCTGTACCGCGAGCCGCAGTGGGCGAGTCGCTCGAGGTCGCGCTCGGCTGGAGGAGCTTGGCGAGCCCGAAATCGAGAATCTTCACCCGTCCATCGGACGTCACGAAGAGGTTCTCCGGCTTCAGATCGCGGTGCGCGATGCCCTTCTCGTGCGCGGCGGCCAACCCGCACGCAATTTGCATCGCATAGTCGAGCGCCTTGCGCGGCGGCAACGGACGTTGAGCCGGCCCTTCGAGCAGCCGCTCGCGCAACGTGGCGCCTTCGAGCAATTCCGACACGATGTAGGGCGCGCCGTCGTGCTGGCCGATGTCGTACACCGCGAGGATGTTGGGATGGCTGAGCGCCGCGGCCGCCCGCGCTTCCTGCTCGAACCGGCGCAGGCGATCGGAGTCCGCGGAGAAGTCAGAGGGAAGGACTTTGATCGCTACCTGGCGGCCCAACCCCGGGTCGAGCCCTCTGTAGACTTCTCCCATGCCCCCCGCTCCGAGGGGAGTAAGAACCTCATAGCGTCCAAGCCGGGTGCCGGAGGCCAGTGGCATGCGGTGAAATCATACGGCATTTCGTGCAGTCGATCAGGCTTTCGATAAGGCTTCGATCTGCGCGAGGTGGCGGTCGTCGTGATCGGCGATGACCGAGGCGATCTTCTCGATGGTCAGCTCGCCTCGCGTGGGGTGAAGTCCCGTGCGCTGCCACGACTCGTGCGGCAGCGCGCGAAGGAGCGAGCACAGATCCTGCCGCAGGCGTCGATGCTCTTTCAGGACCGCCACGGCGTTCGAAGTCCGATACGCGAGCTTCTCGGAAACGAGAGCGTTATCCATCATCCAGAACGAGGGGCGATCGGAGAACGCGGCCTTGGTCACTCTTTCGGCGTAGAGACGATCGATGTCGCGCAGGTGGCAGGCGACGTCGATCGCCGACCACTTTTCCGGCGCCGGCGGCCTTCGCAGCGCCTCCTCCGAGAACGCGCGAAGGGCCGCTGACAGGCGCGGCGGCGCGGACTCGAGCCGCGAGAGCACCGCGTACCTCCGGACGATCGCCTCGATCTGTCCGAGGTGGGCCAGGTCGTTTCCAACCGCCTGCCGCCGCACCAGGTCGGTCATGGTCAGGCGGCCCGCCGTCTCGTGAATCCCCGCGCGGTCCCAGTCGGCGGCCTTTACCTTTTTCAGGAGACGCAGAGACTCCCGGCGCAGCCGGCTCCATTCCCGCAGAAGGCCGGATAGCTTCTGCGAGCGATAGTCGTTCTCGAGCGAAAGCTTGTCTCCATCCGCGTCGGGAAGGGAGGGATCTCCTCCGACAGGATTCGCTGGTACCGGGCGAGATACGCGTCTTTCTCCATGTCGCGGAGGTGGCCGACGATCTCGAGGATCGACCATTTGCCCGGGGCCGGAGTCCAGGTCACGACGGCGCGCGGAATCTCTTTCAAGACCGCTTTCAGCTTCGCTTCCGTGCCGCGCAGGATCTCCAGGTTCGCGTCGCGCTCCGTATCGCTCATTCCCGAAGGCTAGCACGCGCCTCAACGCGGATCTACGACATGATCGAAGTGGTACCAGAGCGTGCGCGCGTAGGTGACGATGAGCGGGCTCAGAATGCCGACCCAAATCGTGACCAGGGGGAAGAGCCAGTAGAACGGGAGGTCGGCGTAGAGCACGAAGAGCACGGTGGGAATCCCGACGGCGACCCCGATGCCATAGCTGATGTAGAACGAGCCCAGAAAATACCCGGGCTCCCTCTCGTAGACGAGCCCGCAGTTGGAACAGGACGCGAGGGGCCGGAACCAGCCCGCGTAGAGGTCGCCTTCGAAACAGCGAGGGCACTCGCGGCGAAGGATGGCGCTCCAGCGGGACCGGGAGCTCGTCTCCAAGCTATCTCTCCTCGAGCCAGTTCAAGCACCGCATGGAGGCGATAAGACGCGGGATCCTCGGCTCCTTCGAGCAGGAGGAAATGCTCGCCGTCGGACGAAACGTCGTAGGGGTTCCGGTAGTTGCCCTCGAGCCGGAGAGACGGCGGACGAAAAGGGAAAAGGAGCCGCGGCTTCGCAGGCGGAGAGATCGCCTTCGGTCTCGACTTCGACCGCCATCACGCCGTCACTCGAGAGGAAGACCAGCTCGCTTCCGCCGCGAGTCCAACGCGGATGCTCACCGCCCGAGACGGAGACTTGATGCCGCGAGCCGGCCTCGGGAAAAGGCGTCAGGTAGATCTCGAAGCGGCCGGATTCGTTCGAGCTGTAGGCCAGGAAGTGTCCGTCAGGGGAGAGCCGCGCCGAGCACTCGTCGAAAGGCGTCGCGAGGAGCGGCCTCCGGCTCTGTTCCTTCAGGTCGAGAATCGAAAGGTCGAACCCGGTCTCGAAGTTCTGTTCGGAGAGAACCAGGAGCTTCCCGTCCGCGGAAAAAGCTTCCGGGCTCTCACTTCCGCCGTCGCCCCCCAGCACCCGCGGCTCACCGGCGCCGTCCGAGGGGCGGGAGAACAATCGGAACGGACCGGCCATCGAATAGTCATAGGCGATCTCACGGCCGCTCGGCGAGAAGAGAGGGTGCTCCTCTTCGCCAGCCGAGCTCGTAAGCCGGAAGAAGGTCTCGCGCGCTCGATCGTAGATCCAGAGGTCACTGTTGCCTTCGGTCACGACGGAGACGGCTACCTTCGTTCCGTCGGGCGAGAGAGAGGGATCGTAGAGAACGCGCGGGTCCTCGAGAAGGAGCGCCCGCTCGCCCTTTCGGTCGCTCCAGAGAAGCCGGGTGGGCTCGCGGCTCTCGGTCTCCGGCACGTAGACCAGGAGGTCGCGCGAGACGGCGACCTGCGCCGCTCCGTTGATCGCGTAGAGAGTCGCGTCTTCGACGAGCGAACGCGGCGCGCTCCGCATCTCGAGCGCGTCGGGGTCGAAGAGGGCTTCGAGGATTTGGCCCTCACGCGCGTAGAGGAGTCGCCCTTCGACGAATCGCCCGAAGCTCGCTCCTTCGACGATCACGCGCCGCGCTCCGGTCGAGAGATCGATGGCCACGATATCCGCGTCGTCGAAGCTCGAAAGCTCGGAGCGAGCCACCGTCACGAGCGCCGTGGAGCGTCCGGGAAGCACGTCCGGCCAGCGATGCGTCCACTCTCCCCGCGCTTCGTCGAGCTCCGTCACCACCTCGACTTCACCCCCGTTCGCATGGACCCGCGCGAGCCCCGTGTTGCTCCCCGGTGAGAAGTAGATGAATCCGTCCGAGCCCCAGGACGCGCCTCGCGGAGCGCCGATTTCCGCGAGCTTCTTCGGCGGGCTTCCGCCGCGAAGCTCTACGCGCTCGAGGCTCCCGCGCGAGAAGAAGCCGATCGAGCCGCCGTCGGGAGAGAAGAATGGTCCGTGGCCGCCCTCGGTCCCTGGTATGAAGGTGGCGTCCATGCCGTCGATCCGGCGGAGGTACAGGCCTGAGACTCCCGCGTACACGAGGCTCCGTCCGTCCGGGGACACTGTCAGCACAGGAAGATAGAAAGGAGCGAGAGGTTCCGCACACGCCGACCGCGAACCGGACCACCGCTTCTCGCGTCGGCTCCGGACGGTAGAGCCAGAGAGCGCCGGCGGCCAGGATGCCCGCGACGGCGGCCGCGATCCACCACTTCGAGCGCTTGGTGGGCGGGGCGACCTCCGCGCCTTCGAGTCCGGAGACCGGGGCCACGAGCCGATATCCACGCTTGGGAATGGTCTGGATGAAAACCGAGCTCCGCGCGTCGTCGCCGAGCGCCCGCCGGAGCTCCCAGATGGCGTTGGTCAGGACTTCATTGGTGACGAAGGCCCCTTCCCAGACCTCGCGAATGACGCTGTCCTTGTCGACCACGCTTCCGGCGCACTCCGCGAGGTAGATCAGGACCTGCATCGCCTTGGGCTCGAGGCGCACCGGCCGCTCCGGATCGGAGTCGCGAAAGATCTGGTTGAGGGTCGGCTCGACGCGCCAATCGCCGACGCGAAAGCTCTTGAGCGTTACCACTCCGACTATCTTAGCCGCTCACTCGCTTCGAAGCGTGTTCGCGGGATCGACGGCGAGCGCGCGGCGCATCGGCCCGAAGGAGCCCGCGATCGCCGCCGTCGACAGGATTGCCGTTGCTGCCGAAGTACGTCCACGGATCGGACGGATCGACCGCGAAGAGAAGCCCGGCGAGCGCGCCCCGCAATAGATACGCGAGAGCGCTTCCGATCAGCATGCCGGCGAGCGCCAGCCTGAGTCCGCTTCCCAGAACCAGGAGTCCGATAGCGCTCCGGCGAGCGCCGAGCGCCATGCGAAGCGCGACTTCCCGTCGGCGCCGCGCGAAGCCATAGGCCATCACTCCGTAGAGCCCGACGGAAGCGAGGAGGAGCGCTGTCGCGGCGAAGCTCGAAGCGAGCAGAAGAGCGAGGCGGTTCTGCGCGACGGCGTCGTCGACGTAATCTTGCGCCGTCCTGACCTTCGCCATGGGAATCTTCGGGTCGAGCTCGAAGAGCGTCTTCCGGATGGGCGACGCCAGTAGCCTCGGATCCGACTCCGTGCGCACGACGAGAGCGAGCTCGAAGTCCGACCACGCAAAGGCGCGGGCCGGGAGGTAAATGGTCTCCCTCCCGTCGCGCGTCAGGTCCGCGTGACGGATGTTCTCGACGACTCCCACCACGCGCATCTCGACGGGAACCGCGTCGAGTCCGACCCAGACTTTTTGCTCGAGCGCGCGGCCGTCGGGCCAGTTGCGCTCGCGGAGCGTCTCATCGATTACGACCGCCGCTTCGTCGTCCCGCCTTAGATGCCGTCCTTCGAGGAGCCGCGCACCCATGGTCTTGAGGTAGTCGGGGCTCGAGATGCGAAAGTCGGCGACGGGAAGCGTTCCCTCCGCCATCGTCTCCTCGGTCGTGCGGTAATAGCCGAACCATTTCTGGCCTTCGAGCGGGAGCGGCCAGACGGTGCCGGCCGATGACGACTCCGGGAAGCTCGCGAATGCGGTGCTCGAGCCGCTCCAGGAATTCCGACGTGGCCGCGGGAGGCGGGTAGCTCTTGCTCGGCAGGCTGACCGAGAACGTGAGGAGGCCCGACGTGTCGAAGCCGGGACGGACTCGTTGAAGCCCGACGAAGCTCCGGAGCAGGAGACCGGCGCCGACGAGAAGCACGAGTGAGAGTGCGATCTCGGTGACGACGAGGATTTCGGTCAGCCGCCGGGACCGAGCGCTCGGCGTGCCCCGTCGGAGCGTGGCATCGATTGCGGGCGCTCCGGCGCGGATTGCCGGCAAGAACCCGATGAGGAGGGTGGTTCCAAGCGTGACGGCGAGGGCGATGGCGAGGAGCGTTCCGTCCGTTCGAACTTCCGCGGCACGCGGAAGATTGCCGGAATCGAACGAGAGGAGGAATCGGACGCCGGCCGAGCCCAGAAACGTACCGAGCAAACCGCCGAGAAGGCCCAGAAGGAGACTCTCCATGAGGAGTAGCCTCAGCAGGTGCCCGGGCGTTCCGCCGAGAGCCGCGCGAATTCCAATCTCGCTCTGGCGATGCTGGGAGCGAACCAGGAGGAGTCCCGCGACGTTCGCGCAGGCGACGAGGAGAACGAACAGGACGGCGCCGAGAAGAGCCAGAAGCGGCGTCCGCGCCTGTCCCACGACTTCGCGATGGAGCGGCTCCACGTCGACGTGAAATCCGACGCGAAGATGGTCGGGATACGCGTCTCGAAGCGCCTCGGAGACAGCATCCATCTCTGCCTGGGCTTGCTCGAGCGTGACCGACGGCCCGAGCCTCCCGAGGATGCGAAGTGTCGACTGGTCGAGCTCCTTCGCCAGCCAGCGGCCCGGGTTTCTCACGGGATCGGGAGGTTTCCAAAGATCGATATCCATGTTGATTCCGACGTCTCTGGCATGCCAAAGACGGAAATCGCGCGGAAGGACTCCCACCACGGTGAACGGCTCCTGGTCGAGCTCCACGACCTTTCCGAGGACGTTCGGATCCGCGCCGAACTGCGACTGCCAGAGCGCGTGTCCCAGGAGGACCGAGTCGGAAGGCTCGTCCGGTGCGAAGTCGCGACCAAGGAGGGGGGATACCTTCATGACGGAGAAGAAATTCTCGGAGACCCATCCCACCTGGACCTGGAGAGGCTCGGCGCCGCCGCCGAGGTTCTGGCGGAGAGAGCCGATGGCGGCGATCCCCTCGAAGAGCCGCGCCCTCCGCTGGTACTCGCGAAAGTCGTTTCCCGTGTGGCTCAAGCGGAATATCTCCCGCTCGGGCCACTCGGCCCAGAGGACCATCAATCGGTCGGGCTCCGGATACGGAAGTGGATTCAGGAGGACTGCTTGAACGACGCTCATGAGGGCGACGGTCGAGCCGATCCCCATCGCGAGAATCAGGACGACGGCGGCGGTGAACGTCGGGGCCTTGGCGAGAGAACGAAAGACGAATCGCGCATCGAGAAGCATGGACCGGCATACCAGGAGGTCGGCCCGAAAAGCCTGTCCCCTGGCTAAGAATTGTCTCGAACTTATCTCAGGAAATTCTCAGGAAAGGGAAATACAATCGGCTGGTATGTATTTTCTGGCTTCGTTGGTGCTCATCGGGGGTCGGCTCGTCGATGGCTACGGCGGCCCGCCCCTCGAGAACAGTGTCATCGTCATCGAGGGGGAGCGGATTGCCGCCGTCGGGCGAGCCGGCGAGGTCGAAATTCCGCGCGGCGCGGAGGTCATCTCGACGGAAGGGATGAGCGTCCTTCCCGGACTCTTCGACATGCACGTCCATCTCAGTATCGTCGGCCATTCCAATTACGAGCACTGGGACAAGACCTATCCGCCGCGGTTCCGGGACACGATCATGCCCGCGGCCGCGAAGCAGCTCCTCCTCGCCGGAGTGACGAGCGCCCGCGACCTCGGGGCGCCCCTCGAGGACATCATCTTTATTAAGAAGGCCATCGAGCGCGGCGATATCCCCGGTCCGACGCTCTACGTCTCCGGCCCTTTCATCCAGCATGCCCCCTACCCGGGAACCGAGCACCAGCGTTGGGGGGTCTCCGGGCCGGACGACGCCCGCGCCAAGGTGAAGAAGCTCGCCGAAGCGGGTGTCGACGTCATCAAGCTCATCGATCAGGACCAGATGACGATGGAAGAAGTCCAGGCGGTGGTCGACGAGGCTCACCGTCACAACCTCCCGGTCGCGGCCCACGCTCATCGTCCGGAGGAGATCCGCCGGGGTATCGCTGCCGGTGTCGACGGGTTCGAGCACACCGGGCTCGGCACGATGCCCGAGTACCCCGAAGACGTCTACGCTCTGATGGCGAGCCGTGCGAACACGCTTTTCTGGACGCCCACCATCACCCCGCTTCTTCTCTACGAATACACCCGGGACGAGTACCCCGAGAGGCTCGACGACCCGAGGTGGCGCGAGGGCCTGCCGGATCACGTGACCGAGGACATCCGGGCTTCTCTCGACGAGGTGCAAAGGCTCGACTATTTTCGCCTGATTCCGCTCCGGCATCCGACGCTCGCGAGAAAATTCCAGCAGCTCCGGTCGTCGGGTGTGGTGATGCTCATCGGGACCGACAGCGGAGTCCCGCTCACGTTTCACAGCGACTCGACCTGGCGCGAGCTCGACTACTGGGTGCGGGAATTCGGAGTGCCCCCGATGGACGCCATTCGCGCCGCCACGTACTGGCCTGCCGTGCACCTCAAGGTCGAGCGCGACGTCGGAACGGTGGCGGAGGGAAAGTTCGCGGACATCATTGCGGTCCGAGGCGACGTGCTTGCCCACATCGATCGCCTGCAGGATGTCTCCGTGGTAATCCGCCGCGGCGTCCGGCACCGGTAAGCGGACCCGGGGTCTCGATCCCGTCAGCGACGCGCGGAGTCCGCTGCCGGAGGCACGGGTCCGAGGTAGCGGTCGAGGATCATGATCTTCTGCCAGATCTTCCGGGAAAGCCCGCTGGTCAGGCTCTCGATGTCGTCGACCGCGCTGAGCGCGTGGGAGTCGGGGAAGCTCTGGACGTAGAGAGCGCCGAGCTTGGACGACGATCGAGAGCATCTCGCTGCAGTAGTCGAGATATCGGTTCAGCTCCATCGCCGTCATGTTGCGGGCGGGAGAAACGGTCGTCGGCTGGCTGCGGCTGAAGACCATCTCCGGGTCCTTGGTGAGCTGGTGCATGTCGATGATGTGCGCGAGCGCGCGCAGCTCGTTCACCGCGTCGAGCGTGCGGCGGCGTTTGATGCGAGTCTCGAGGGTCGCCAGAAACGCGATCCCTGCGCCGAGGAAAACCAGGTTCGCGAGGAGAGCCTCGACTCCGTCGACGAAGTTGGACAGATCCCAGAACGACTCCGTCATGCGGACTTTCGCGAGCACGATCGCGACGACTCCGGAGAGGCCGCCGAGGAGGAGGAGCCCGACGAGGATACGGAGCGGTACGTTCGGGCTCAGGATCGAGCGACACCGCTCCTGCGACTCATTGGCGACGGCGAGGAGCTCGTCGGCAACCTTCAGAAGGCCCGACTCGGGAAAGCGGGCGTGCACGCGATCTCTCAAGCTCGTCGCGGTTTGGATGACCTTGTCCGCCTGTATCGACCGGTACATGCCTGGCGCCGCCGATTGTAACGCCAAGCCCATGCTAGAAGAGCCGTAGCTGGGGTCCGCCGTCGCGGCGCTCGATCGACTCCGGAGGAGCGCCCGCGAAGAGAAAAATCCCCTTCACTTCCCGATCGGGCCGACTGGGCCGATCGGGCCGATCGGGCAGCGCGGAGGCAAGCGCTTCGAGGTACAGGTCCATCCGCGACCGGTCGTCCGCGCTCGGCGGAGCGGCGAGACGCTCGATGACGGTCGCCCTGCCGGGCTCGATGACGAGGAGGTCGAAGACGCCGCGATGGACCTGCGCTCCTCGCGCGAACGCGAACGGAACGTGGCGGCGGACTTCCCCTGACGCAAGAAGCTCCGCGGGCACCGGGACGTCGGGTCCGGTCTCGAGCTCGTTCGAGCGAGCCTCCGACTCGTACGCGTCGGCCGAAAGCGGCTCGAGGCGGAGAACGTCCCTTCGATCCGGAGGCGACCGATGGAACTGCCTTCCCGCTGCGGGCCTCAGGATGCGCAGCGGATGCCCGCGCCACTCGATCGACGAAACGTCGCCCGGCGCATCGAACACATCTTGAAGCGTAACCTGGAAGCTCTGCGGGAGGAGGCCGAGAAGGCTGCGCTCCTGCTCGAAGGTTTCGGCCGCAACCGCGGAGAGCGCGAGCCTGCGGCGCGCGCGGGTGAGGGCCACGTAGAGGAGCCGCTTCTCTTCTTCTTCGACCCGGTTCGGCGCGTCGAGCGCGTTGGGATCGGAGGAGTCGGGGCCGCTGTCGAAGGCGCCGAGCGCCGTCACTTCGATGCCGCCGTCCGCGAGCTCTCGAATGCGGGGAAGCGAGGTGTCCTCGCGCCGCCTCTGGTGCATGTTCACCAGAAAGACGCTGTCGAACTCGAGCCCCTTCGCCGCGTGGATCGTCATGAGGTTCACCGCGTCCACCGCTTCGAGCACGGCGCGCGACTCGTCGTCGGTCGCGGCGGCCTCGAGGAAATCGGCGAGACGCGACATCGTGAGGTAGCCGCGGTTCTCCGCCCGCCGGACCATTTCCATGACCTTCTTGAGGTTCTCCCAAGCCTGGCGGTCGTGAACGAACCAGCGGGCGTAGTCGCTCTCCCGGAGGATTCGCTCCAGAAGCTCGAAGGCGGGGATGCGATCGACGAGAGGGAGAAACGAGGGGATGAGACGCGACGCTCTCTCGACCGCCGCGCGATCCATTTCCGAAAGCGGAAGGTCGAGGTCGATTGCGCCGCGCCCGAGCCAGCGCGCAACGGGCGACTCCGCGCTCCGCCTCTGGGACGCGCCGAAATCCTCGACATCCGCATCAGGGCAGAGTCGGAGACGGCGACGAATCGAGATCGCGCGAGCTCCGCGGCCCGAAGCCTCGAAGCCGGCTCCGCGAGAAAGCGGACCAGGGCCTGGATGTCCAGGACTTCGGGAGAGTCGAAGAATCCGAGGCCCCGGTATACGTAAGCCGGAACGCCTCGAGCGTTCAACGCGTCTTCGTACGCGCGGTAGGACGATCGGCTTCGGAAGAGGATGGCGATGTCTTTCGGCCGGAGATCCTCCTCCTCGAGAAGCCGGACGATCTCGTCGGCGACCGCTGCGGAAACCTCGCCGAGACTCCGCCCGGTAGCGAGCGATACCGACGGGCTCCGAGGCTGTCGCCAGAACCGGCGCGGTCGGAAAGTGGTCGGCCTCGCGATACTGGAAGGACCACTCGAGATCGCCGCGCGCCCGAGGGACTTCCGAGAAGAGATCGTTCAGGAACGACAGAATCTCCCCCGAGGCGCGGAAGCTGTGCCGGAGAGTGAGCTTTCGTCCGCCGCCGTTTCGAATGCGCAGGAGGTGCCGGGACGCCTTCTCCATCACCTCGACCCGCGCGTCGCGCCAACCGTAAATCGACTGCTTCCGATCGCCCACGAGGAAGAGACTCGGCTCCCGGATGCGGCCCTGGCCGTCGCCCTTCGACTGCTCGGACAGGATCGCTTCCTGGACGAGGCCCGAGCCTTCCCCCCAGGAGTCGACGAGCGCGCGAATGAGCCTCCATTGATACTCGTTCGTATCCTGGAACTCGTCGATCAGGAGGTGGTGGTAGCGGGACTCGAGACGAAAGCGGCTCTGCGAGAACTCGCCTCTCTTCTCGAGGAGGCTTACGGCCTCGAGAAGCACGTCGGTGAAGTCGAGTCCGGCTCGCGCCCGTTTCAGTTCCTGGAATCGGGCCGCCGCCTCGCCGGTACAGCGTATGAATCTGGCGAACGGCGTAGAAATCCTTTTCACGGATCCACTGTCGATGGAAGCGGGTGACGGACGGGGCGAGCGCCACGACCGCATCGCGGTGGCGCTCGTAGAGCGCGGACGAAGAAAAGCTCTCCTTCGGCGCGAGGGGCGAGAGGCGTCTTCGCGGCTCGTTCTCCGCGGTGAGGAAGTACGAACGGATCTCCTCGACGTCGGCCGGCGACGCGATCTCCGGATCGATCGCGCGCAGGAGAGCGAATCGCACCGCGCGGAACCCGGGGGCCGGCTCCTCGTCGGGTCCGCTCGCGAGAAACGCGTCGACGCCGTCTCGCCCACGGAAAGCCGAGCTCAGACGATTCCGAAAAACGCCTCAAGCTGACCTTCAAGGAAGCGCTCGACGGAATGACGTGCTCGACGTAGCGACGGAGGACCTCTTCGCGCGTGAGCCGGCTCTGGAGGAACTCGCGCATTCCGCGGCGGAGGGCGCCTTCGCCGAATCGCGAAACCAGAAAGCGGATATCCGCGAAGCGGCCGCGGCGCGAGAGGAAAGCGTCTCGTCGATGGCCTCTTCCCGCAGACGATCGCTTTCGACCTCGTCGAGGAGCGCCACGTCCGGGTCGAGCCCCGCTTCGAGCGGGAACTCCCGGAGGAGTCCCGAGACAGAACGCGTCGATGGTCGTCACGTGCATCTCGAAGAGGCGCGTTCTCATCTCGCTCCAGAGCTTCGGCCGCTTTCGAAGCTCTTCGATGATGCGAGTCTTCATCTCGCCCGCCGCCTTCCGGGTGAAGGTGATCGCGAGAATGTGCCGTGGCGCCGAGCCTTCTTCCAGGAGGCGCAGGTATCGGTCGACGAGGACCCGCGTCTTCCCGGTGCCCGCGGAGGCTTCGAGAGCGACGTTGAGCGTCGGATCGGAAGCTTGCGCTCGGGCCGAGGCGTCGACGAACGAAAGGACCTCGTCGGTCATACCGTGAACGGCGCGGGAATTTCCTTGCGGCAAACGAGCGCGTAGCCGCAGCTCGCGCAGAGGTGTTCCTGGTACGGCTCCGGAACGAAGCTGCCTTCCCGGATTCGTCCATAGGTGCGAACGAGAAGCTCCTGGGCCTTTTCGAAATCTTCCCGCGCGATGGCTTTGCGGTCGCGAAAGCTGAGGTAGGATGCCTCCTTCACCTTCGCTCCGCGCTCCGAGGCGAGACACATCGCGTAGAGCGGGACCTGGAGCGCAACGGCATCTCCAGGAGCGCGGCCGCTCTTGTAGTCATAGACGTGCAGGAGCCCTTTTCCGTCGACGTCCGCTCGATCGATGCGGCCCTGAACCCGCACGTACCAGGGCTTTTCTCCCCGGGGTCCCTCGTCTATCCGGAGCGCGTTCACGAACGCGTGCTCCACCAGCCGCTCGCGCAGAGGGCCTTGCCCCATCTCGCGTCGGAGAAGCCAGGGAATCGCGCCGGGCTCACCGGCGCCGCCGAAGAGCCGCTCCATCTCGATTCCCCGGTGCTCGAGCGGAAGTATGGAGAGCGCGACCCTCCGGAAGACCGCGACGGCTTCGTCGTAGCTGTCAGGCTCGATTCCTTCGCGGGGAGGTCGAGCCCCGGTCCCATTCGGCGAACCCTTGCTGAAGGACTTCGTGCAGGATTCGCCCTCGCTCGAGGGGAGAGAGCTGCTCTTCGACCTCCTCTTCCTCCTCGACGCCGAGGAGGTAGCGGGAGTAGTACTTGAAAGGGCACCGGAGATAGAGCTCGAAGGCGGTCGGCGAGATCGGCTCGGCGACTCCGAGCGGTCCGTCGACGAGTCCCGGCCGTCGAGGTCCGACTTCCGATACGGAAAGAAGGCCGCGCCGGAGCGCTTCCGCTCGAGAGACCACGACGTCGCCGAGAGGCGCCTTCAGTGGCGTTTCTATCGAGTAGCAAGGAGAGGACATCTTCCAGAAACGGCGAGGGCACGGTCGGAATCTCGTCCTCGAGCTGGTGCCGGAAGAGGGCCAGGTGCTTCGACGGGAGGCCCAGAAGGCCGAGAAACCGTTGTCGTTCCGCCGCGAGCAGATCGCGATCCGAGGGGAATCCGAACTCGCGGAGCAGCCACTGAGGATAGAAGATGTTTCTGTCGGTGCGCTCCGGCCACTCTTCCTCGTTGAGCCCCACGAGAATCGTGAGATCGAATCCACCGAAAAGCGCGGAGCGGGTGTCGACGATCTGGATTCCGTTCTCGCCGCTCCGGATCGCGAACGTGTGCTGCTCGACCGCGCGGCGGAGCTTCTCTCGAAAATAGGCGAAGTCCCGCGGCGGATCGGAGACGTGGCGGGAAGCCGCATCGAGCCGTTCCAGGATCGAATCGACGGCGGCCTTGGCACGCCGGCCGCTCGAGTCGCTGTCCGGCAGCGCGCGGCCGAACGTTCGGAGGTAGCGTCTCAGGCATTCGATCTTCGAGGGGAGCGGCGAGGTCTCGGAGAGAGGGGCGAGAGCGTCGCTCGACGCTACGATGGCCGCGAGCGCGGGTATGGCCCTCGCCGTTCGGTCCGGCCCTTCGATGCCGGGAAGGCTCGGCTGGACCGGGGGCCGGTTCAACCTCGTGAGGAGGGAGCGGAATCGGTCCAGTCCTCCGGGCTCCCGGAGCCGCAGCGTGAGCTCGTCGAACGCGGCGACTTCGATCTCGGAGACTCCCTCGAACGAGAAGAACGGGCTTCGGAGAAGAGCGAGCGCGGCGCCGCGCCGGGACCCCGTCGCGACGAGCTCCAGCACGAGATCGACCGCGGCGACCCAGGGTTCGGTCGCGAGCGGAAAGCTGTCTTGAAGCTGGTGCGGGATTCCCGCTTCCGTGAAGACTTTCTTTGCGAGATACAGGTACGTCAGGGGGCGGGGAACGACGATGCCGATGCGGTGGAGGGGAGGAAGCCTTCCGTCGTCCGAAAGCACCTTGAGGAGCCGCGCGACGTCGGTGAGCGATTCCTCGCGGTCGCGGGCGAGAAAAACGGTCTCGCTATCGCGGCCGGGCGTGATAAGCCGCGGCGGCGAGTCCTGGTCGCCGTCGTTCCCGTTCACGACGGAGAACCGGCGAGAAAGCTCGCTCTCGAGCTCGTTCGACGGGGTCGCCACGACCATCGTGGAGATCGATGGGCGAGGTCGAGAGGAGATCGAGATCCGCGAGCGCGAGGGTCTCGGCGCCGAGAACGAAAGCGCGCTCGAAAAGAAGAGGCTTCTCCGAAAGCGCGAGCCGCGCCGCGGCGGCGTCCGCGAGTCCGAGTGCTGCGAGTGCCGCGCGGTACTCCTCGACGGCGGCGCGAAGGAACCGGGTCTGGGCCGCGAGCTTCAGCGCGCCTTCGTCGTCGGGCGCGTCGAGCTCTTCGAGGGCCCGCGCGAAGAAACGGTCGAGCCCGCTCTCCGAGCTCTGGAGGGGGGCGCGCGCGAGGATCGCGTCGACCAGATCGAGCACGCGGCGCGCGAGTCCCCCTCGAAGCTGAAAGGGAGGCGCTATGCCCGCGTCCTGAACCTTGGAAAAGGCGCTCTCGAGAAGCGCCTCGCGAAGGAGGGGGTCGACGAGCTCGAGCTTCGGCGAGGCTCCCGCGGCCAGGAGCGGAAGGAGCGTCGCGGACGTCGAGCTCATCGGAAAGAACGCGGCGGAGGACCGCCCCAGGAGCGCGTCTTCGAGCTCCCGCCGGAAAAGATGCGCCGCCGCCGCGGTCGGGAGGACGACCAGAGAGCGGGTAAGGGCGAACGGATCCTCCTCGAGGAGTTTTCTGAGGTTTCCGGTAGCGAACGAAGTGACGCCGCGAAAACCGCGGCAGAGAACCAGCTCCCTGCGAGGCATTTCTCGATCGCCATTCTATCCGTTCGGTGAGTCTTCTAACGGTTGAGATAGAAGCGGCACGCGCCGTACCCCCGAATCCGGCCCTTTTCGCTGGTACGCCCCTTGCTATTCTGGAGTCCCAAGGAGGCTTCATGGCCGAAATCCATCGCGAGCTTGGAAGCATTCTCTCGGGTCTCGAGAAACGAGCGCTGGTCTTCCTGGCGGAGAGGACGCCCCTGGCATTGAACTCCGATCACCTCACGATCCTCGGACTCGCCGGAATGCTCGGCGCCGGACTTTCGTTCTGGGCTGCCAAAGACGAGCCTCTCGCGCTCATCGCTGTCGTCGTCTTCCTCGCCCTCAACTGGCTCGGAGACAGTCTCGACGGCACTCTCGCCCGGGTCAGAAAGCGGGAGCGGCCGAAGTACGGCTACTACGTCGACCACGTGGTAGACGTCTTCGGAGCATTCTTTCTGTTGGGAGGTCTGGGACTGTCGTCCTTCATGACTCCCTGGATTGCGGCGGCGCTCATGGTCGTGTACCTCATGGTCGTATCCGAGATTTATCTAGCCGCCTACGCCGTCGGCACGTTTCGAATTCACTTCCTGCGGCTCGGACCGACGGAGCTTCGCATCCTCTTCGCGATCGGCACGCTCTACCTGCTCCATCGCCCTGTCGTGACGGTCTTCGGGACGCGGGCTCTCCTGTTCGACGTCGGTGGAATCTGCGCCATCGGTGGCCTCGCGCTGACTCTTCTGGTATCGGCGGTGCGGAACACCCGCACGCTCTACCTTCGCGAAACTCTTCCTTGAGAGCCTTTCTCGTTCGGCTGCTGCGGTTTGCTTCCGTGGGCTCGATGGGGTTCACCCTGCAGCTCTGTCTTCTCGCGGCGCTTACCGGACTTCTTGGCTTTCACTATCTGGCGGCAACGGCGCTCGCGGTGGAAACCGCCATCGTCCACAACTTCCTGTGGCACGACCGCTGGACCTGGGGCGATCGGATCGCAGACGGAAGCCGATTCCTGCGATTTCTGCGATTCAACGGCACCATCGGACTCGTCTCGATTGTCGGAAACCTTGCGTTCATGCAGCTCTTCGTAGGCGAGCTCCTGATGCGCCCGGTCCCGGGAAACATCGCTTCGGTCGCCTGCTGCGCCGCGCTCAATTTCGTTCTCAACGACCAGGTGGTCTTCGCGGAGTAATCCTCCGGAAATCAACGCAGAGTCGCAAAGCTGCAGAGGCGCAAAGACAGATCGGAATTATCCCAACGTCTCTGCGCCTTTGCGTTCTTCCGCCGGTGTCGCTGAGCGCGATTTGCTACCGGGGTCTCCCCGTGCATATTGTTCATGACGGTGAACATGACGACGGACCCTCTCTCGACGACTTGAAGATCGACCGCCGAGCGGAGGATGAGCCGTCCCGCGGCTATCTGTGGATTGGTCTGGCGCTTCTGGTCCTCCTCGCGGCGATCGGCGCGTACTTCTTTCTCCATGAGCCGAGAAAGGAGGTCACGGCGATCGCGGCGAGGGAAACGGAGCTCGGCTCCTCGGGGCAGACCGTCTTGAACGCCTCGGGCTACGTAACGGCGCGGCGACAGGCCACCGTCTCCTCCAAGGTCACGGCCAAAGTCCTCGAGGTCCTCATCGAAGAAGGCATGGCGGTGAAGGAGGGGCAGGTCCTGGCCCGCCTCGACGCATCGAACACCGACGCGAGTCTGAAGCTCGCCGAAGCGCAGCTTCGAGCCGCGAAAACCGCGCTCGAAGAGACGAAAGTCGTTCTCGCGGAGGCGCACCTGCGGCTCGAGCGAACGCGCCGGCTGGTGAAGGATTCCGTGATAAGCCAGGCGGAGCTCGATCGCCTGCAGGCGGAGACCGACTCTCTCGAGGCGAGGCTCGGCCGGCAGAGGGAAGAAGAGCTGGTCGCGGAAAGGAGCCTCGCCGTCTGGACTCAGATGATCGAGGATACCGTCATCCGCGCGCCGTTCGATGGAATCGTCACCACCAAGGACGCCCAACCGGGGGAGATGATCTCTCCCGTGACCGCCGGGGGTGGGTTCACCCGCACCGGGATCGGCACGGTCGTCGATATGAGCTCCCTCGAGATCGAGGTGGATGTGAACGAGAGCTACATCAACCGCGTACGCGCGGGTCAGGAGGTGGAGGCCATCCTGGACGCGTACCCCGATTGGACCATTCCGGCGAAAGTCATCGCCATCGTTCCCACCGCCGACCGCGATCGCGCGACGGTGCGGGTACGCATCGGGTTCGAGTCGCTCGACCCGAAGATTCTGCCGGACATGGGAGTCAAAGTCGCGTTTCGGGACGAGGTCCAGGAACAGACCAGCCGCCGTGCCGTATTCATTCCCAGGGGCGCGCTTTCGAAGGACGAAGGCCGGGACGTGGTTTTCGTCGTGGACGGCGAGACCGTCGAGAGACGCGCGGTGACGGTCGGAGCGGACGCGGAGGGCGACGAGGCGCTCGTTCTCGCGGGAGTCTCCGCGGGGGAGCGGGTCGTGGTGGAAGGCCTCGCGGAGCTCGTGGACGGGGATCGGGTGGAGGTACGGGAGAAATGAGCGATGCCAACGGGACTCTCGTTCGCGTGGAGAAGGTCAGCAAGACCTTCAAGCGCGGGGCGGAGGAGATCCACGTTCTGGACGGGCTGGATCTCAAGCCTTCAGAACGGCGAGTTTCTCGCGCTGATGGGACCTTCGGGCTCCGGCAAGAGCACCCTTTTGAACATCATCGGAGGCCTCGACTCTCCGACCGCGGGGGCGGTCTCGGTCGGCGGAGAACGGATCGATCGCCTTTCCGGAAAGAAGCTCGCGGCCTGGAGGGCCCGGCACATCGGGCTGGTCTTCCAGTTCTACAACCTTCTGCCGGTCCTGAGCGCGGAGCGAAACGTGGAGCTTCCGCTCCTCCTCACGCGGCTCTCGAGCTCGCAGCGGAAAAAGCACGTCGATACCGCCCTTGGCGTGGTCGGTCTCGCCCATCGGAAGAAGCACTACCCGCGCGAGCTCTCCGGAGGAGAACAGCAGCGGGTGGGAATCGCGCGCGGCATCGTGACCGACCCGACGCTGCTCCTTTGCGACGAGCCGACGGGAGATCTCGACCGGAAGTCGGGAGACGAGGTCTTGAACCTCCTCGGGGCGCTCAACCGGGAGCACGGGAAGACCATCATCATGGTGACCCACGATCCGCACGCCGCGGCCCGCGCGAGCCGCAAGCTCTATCTCGACAAGGGCCGACTCAGCCAGGAGCCGCTCGAATGAAGTTCCTTCGACTTGTCTGGTCGAACCTGAAGCGCAAGAAGATCCGCACGCTCCTCACCATCGCGTCGATCTTCGTGGCGTTCGTGCTCTTCGGCTACCTCGCCGCGATCCGCCAGGCGTTCTCCGCCGGAATCGACGTCGCGGGTGCGGACCGCCTCGTGGTCCGCCACAAGGTGTCGATCATCCAGCCACTCCCCGGGAGCTACGAGGCGGATATCGAGCAGATTCCCGGGGTGGCGGAAGCCACGCATTCGAGCTGGTTCGGAGGAATCTACCAGGAGCCGCGCAACTTCTTCCCTCAGATGGTGGTCAACCCCGAGGAGTACCTCGACATGTATTCCGCCGAATTCGCGCTCCCGGACGAGCAGCGGGAAGCCTGGCTTCGCACCCGCACGGGCGCCGTGGTGGGACGCACGACCGCCGATCGCTTCGGATGGAAGGTGGGAGACAAGGTTCCGCTTCAAGCCACGTTCTGGTCTCACAGCGGCGGCGACAAGATCTGGGAATTCGACATCGTCGGCATCTACGACGGCAAGAAAAAGGGAGTGGATACAACTCAGTTTCTGTTCCGTTACGACTACTTCGACGAGGCACGGGACAACGTCCGCGGATGGGTGGGCTGGTACATCGTGAGGATCTCCGATCCCGATCGCGCGGTCGAGGTGTCGAAAGCGATCGACCAGACGTTCGCGAACTCTCCCGCGGAGACCAAGGCCGAAACCGAAGGCGCCTTCGTCCGAGCGTTCGCCGATCAGATCGGAAACATCGGCGCCATCATGCAGGCGATCCTGAGCGCGGTCTTTTTCACCATCCTCCTGGTGGCGGGGAACACCATGGCCCAGTCCGTCCGCGAGCGCACGGGCGAGCTCGCGGTCCTCAAGGCCGTCGGGTTCACGAACGGACAGGTCCTGGGACTGGTCCTCGCGGAGGCGCTCTTCATCGCGGCGATCGGCGGCTTCGCCGGTCTCGCCCTCTCGTGGGGTCTGATCTCCCTCGGGGATCCAACGCGCGGAAGCATGCCCGTGTTCTACCTGCCGGCGAGAGACCTCGTCATCGGCGCGCTCTTCGTCGTGGGCCTGGGCTTCGCCACGGGCTTCCTCCCCGCGATTCAGGCGGGCAAGCTCCAGATCGCTCACGCGCTGCGGAGGCTCGCGTGAACTGGCTGTCTCAAATCGCAGCCCTCACAGGCTTCAATCTCCGCACGATGCGGCAGCGGCTGGGCTCCTCGGCCTCGGCCATCTTCGGCATCGCAGGCGTAGTCGGCGTATTCATCGGAGTTCTCTCGATCGCGGAGGGGTTCCGCCGGGCCATGACCGTCTCCGGCAAGCCGGATACCGCTCTCGTGCTCCGTAGCGGATCGGATACGGAGATGTCGAGCATCATGAATCGGGACGAGTCCCGTGTCGTGACCGACGCCGAGGGCATCGCCCGCACCAACGGGGTGGCGCTCGCGTCGTCCGAGCTCTTCGTCATCATCAATCTGCCCAAGCGTTCCACTGGCACGGACGCGAACGTGCCCCTGCGGGGGGTGGAACCACCGGCCTTCGACGTTCGAGGCGACATCGAGCTCATCGAAGGACGCCGGTTCGAGTGGGGGAAGAACGAGGTGATTGCCGGCGTCGGCGCGGCGAACGAGTTCTCCGGGCTCGCCGTCGGAGCCTCGATTCCCGTCGGGAAGGATCAGTGGGAGGTGGTGGGCATCTTCAGCGCCAACGGCGGGATCGCCGAGTCGGAGATCTGGACCGACGGCGGCGTCCTCGCTTCGGCGTATCGGCGGGGCAACACCTTCCAGGCAGTGTACGCGCGGCTCGAGAGCGAGGATCATTTTCAGGCGTTCAAGGATCGGCTGACCACGGACCCGCGGCTCAACGTGAAAGTGGAGAGACAGACGGACTATTACGCGGAGCAGTCGACCGCGATCACCGGGCTCATCACGACCGTGGGAACGCTGATCGCGACGTTGATGGGGATCGGCGCGGTCTTCGGAGCGCTGAATACGATGTACAGCGCGGTCTCTTCCCGCACGCGGGAAATCGCGACCCTTCGCGCGCTCGGCTTCGGATCCAGCGCCATCGTGACCTCGGTGCTCCTCGAAGCGTTGGTCCTCGCGTGCATCGGAGGCCTTCTCGGCGCCGGCCTCGCGTATATCGCTTTCAACGGCTACCGGGCAGCCACCATGAACTGGCAGAGCTTCTCGCAGGTAACCTTCGCCTTCGCGGTGACGCCCGAGCTATTGGCTCAAGGCATCTTTTACTCGGTGGTCATCGGGCTCATTGGTGGGCTGTTCCCGGCGATTCGCGCAGCGCGCCTTCCCATCTCGGCGGCGCTGAGAGAGTCCTAGATCCCTTTTCAACGCAAAGACGCCAAGGGGTCGGAAGGACGCCAAGGGAATCCCACTTCGCGTTCTTTTTCTCCTCCTACCTTGAGGGCTTCGCAAGAATTCTTTTCAACGCAAAGGCGCAAGACGCGGAGGACGCAGAGGAAATCCCGGAACTTAATCACGCCGGGGGAAGCCTGGATCTCTTTCAAACGCGATCAACGCAAAGACGCCAAGGGGTCGGAAAGACGCGAAGGAAATCCTTACCTTGAGGGCATCCTAAGAATTCTTTTCGACGCAGAGGCGCGGAGACGCAGAGGACGCAGAGGTTCAGGAGAGAGGCAAACCCGCTGACGTCTTCAGTTTCGTCGGCGGGGAGGACTCGCCTCGTCCTGGCCGGTGCTCAGGATGCCGACTGCTGCCGCAGCGGCGCCGCTTCCGGCGAGGAGGAGCAAGAGACCGGCCGGGAAACCGTCGTCACCGGTCAGCATCGCGAGACACGCGCTCACGGAGGAACGGCACCGCTCGGGGACGAAGGGGGGAGCGTCGGAATCGCGCCGCAGTCCTTCCGAGATCATCCAGGCCTTCTTGTCCTGCCGATCGACGACGAAACAAAGCTCGGCGATATAGCTCAGCTCCACGTTCAGGTCCAGGTGCTGGCGGATGGGATACTCGACTCCTTCGTGGAGCAGCGTGAAGTCGAAGGCGCCGATAGGGGACTTTCGAATGGTGTACTCGCCGTCCTGATTCGAGAAATCGCTCGTAAATCGTGTGTTGGACGAAAGCTGACGCGCGACGACCGACACATCCGGAAGATCCTTGAGGTATTCATCCGGATCCAGGAGCTCCTCTTTCGTCGCCTTGTTCTCTTTTCGTTCCTTTTCGAGGCGAGCGAGGTATTGGTTGTACTTCGCTTTGTCAATCTCGTAGACCCGGCCGACGATCAGACCCTCGACGGCTACGGCCGCGCCCGCGGGATCCGGACCCGGCGCAATCTGGCCGAAGACGGGTATCGGCGAAAGAGCGAGGGAGAGACACAAAACGGAGCAAAACGCTGAACGCAGACTGCGAATCCAGAGGCTCACCGACTTCGATCCTTCCGGCACAGATGTTTCGAAGCGGTCGACTGCGAATCGGCCGCATCGCTCCTAGGTTTTGGGGTATTGGAGATACCTACTACAAGTTTCGGGTGCCATATCGTTTTTGTCAAGGTACTGCCCGGGCTTTCGACGAACCCGGAGCATTGCAGAGCCGCTCCTTCGCAGGGGCTCAATCGGAAAAGCTCAGACGCGGGACATCGGGACGAGCTCTATCCCGAGACGGACGAGGGCCTGGGTGACAGCGGGTGAGGTCAGCGTCTCGAGCTCGCGGGAGCGGGGCTCTACGTAACTGCTCAGAGATGCGAGCTCCCCGTCCTCCCGGGCCGGATGGCACATGAGCTCACTCGTTCCTTCGGAGAGCGATTCCAGGATGGAAATCAGCCGGTCCTCGCTCACGTCGTCGCCGAAGAAGTCGTCGACGAATCGGTCGCAGGTCCGAATCCTCTCGAGGCGAAGCCGCTCCCGCACCTGAAACCCGCGCGAGCGCAGCGGGATTGAAAGCCTCCCCGCCTCCTCGATCGCAACCCGGAAAATCCCCGGATGAAGATGCACGTGATGATGGCCGTCGATGTGCGTCGGCGGTCGGCCGACGCCTTCCTCGAACACGCGAAGCTGCGCGCGCAGCTCCTCGCGCACCTCGTCCGGCCGGACGGACGCGTGCGATCCCGAGCCGTTCTTGCGGAAGAGCGCCATCGTGCGAGACGAGTCGTCCGAGGGGCTCTTTCGGCCCGACGGGCCGGCCGAAGGTGAGGACGAAATGGAGGCCGGTGGCGAGAGAAGGGAGGCGGCGCGCCTCATCGTAGGCGGCCGCGGCGGCGGGCGCGTTCACCATGAGAGACGTCGAAGTGACGATCCCCATCTCGTGCGCTTCGACGATGCCTTCGACCACACCGGAGCTGAGCCCGAAGTCGTCCGCGGTCACGACGAGCCGCTTCATCATGGGAATTGTAAGCTACTATCGTTCTTCATGAAGAGGAACGCCTCGACGATCCTGCTCCTCCTCTCCTTCGGCTGCGCGGGAACGAAATCCGCTCCGGCGCCGGAACGAGCTCACTGGGCAGAGGAGACGCTCTCGACGCTGAGCCTCGAGGAAAAAATCGGACAGCTCATCTATCCCCGTTCGAACGGCGCCTTCGTGAACGAGTCCGATCCGCTCTTCCGGACTCTGCTCGAAGCCGCCCGCGACGGTCGTATCGGAGGCGTCGTCTTCTTCAAAGGGGATCCTTTCGCGACCGCCGCTCTCGGAAACCGCCTGCAAGAGGAATCGAGGCTTCCGCTGCTCATGGCGTCCGACTACGAATGGGGCGCATCCATGCGGGTCGAGGGTGCTAGCCGTTTTCCCCGGGCCATGGCGATGGGGGCGTTCGCTTCCGAAGCGGACCTCGAGCTTCAGGCGGACGTGACCGCGCGGGAAGCGCGGGCCCTTGGCATCCACCTCCTGTTGAATCCGGTCCTCGATCTCAATTCCAATCCGGATAACTCGGTCATCGACACGCGCTCGTTCGGCGATTCGCCGGAGCGCGTCGCGAAACTCGGGAGCGCCTACATCCGGCGTGCGCAGAGCCTGGGGGTCCTGACGACCGCGAAGCATTTTCCCGGGCACGGAGAGACCGACGTCGATTCCCATGTCGACCTTCCCGTGGTTCATCACGATCGCGATCGCCTGGAGCGGGAGAGCCTCGTCCCGTTCCGAGCGGCCATCGAGGCGGGGGTTGCCGCGGTCATGCCCGGGCACCTGGCCGTTCCCGCCCTCGACGGGAACGAAGGACGGCCCGCGACGCTCTCGCCCGAAATCCTCCAGGGAGTCCTCCGGGAGGAGATGGGATTCAACGGCCTCATCGTGAGCGATGCCCTCGACATGGGCGGGGCCCGCGAGAGGCTCCTGGGACGGCGAGGTGGCGGTCGAGGCCTTGAAAGCGGGAGTCGACCTGCTCCTGGTTCCGCCCGATGCGCTCGTCACTCACCGCGCCGTCCTCGACGCGGTGCGGCGCGGCGAGCTCTCGGAGGAGCGCATCGATCGCTCCGTCCGCCGCGTTCTGGAAGCGAAGGAGCGGCTCTCACTCCACCGGAAACGCACGGTCGAGCTCCGCGAGCTCCCGCGTCGCCTCGCGAGCCCCACCGCCGCGGAGCGAGTCGACGAGATGGCCGGGCGCGCGGTAACGCTTCTTCGGAACGAGGGTGGCCTTCTTCCGTTTCCGAAGCGAGGCGCCGCCGTCCATTCTTCTGATCGACTTCGTTTCGGACAACGATCGAGAGACGGATCCGGACGTCCTTTTCGAAGAGCTCCGGAGGCGCGCGGGCAGCATACGGAGGATCTCTCGTTCCGCCTCGAACGCGGCTCTGCTCGAGGCGGAGATCGCGAGCGCCGCGGCGGAGGGTCACTCTCTTCGCGAGCTACGCGCGCGGGCGTTCCTATCTGGGGCGCGGGCGAGATCGCCGGAACCGCTCTTTCAGCGCTCTGAGCTCGAAGCTCGAAAGCGGCCGTCCCGGTTCGTTCGCGAGCCTCGGATCGCCTTACGTCCTCGCGTCGACTGCAGGATGCGACCGCGCTGGTCGCGACCTACGATTTTGCGCCCGCCTCCCAGCGGGCGCCTCGCTCGCGCTCTCTTCGGCGAGATGGGATTTCCCGGGAAGGCTTCCCGTCGCTCTGTCGCCGGAGTATCCTCGAGATCATGGGATTCTCCTCGATGCGCGGCGCATGAAGCTCGACGAACGCCCGAAGCTCGGACGAGGTCGGATTCTCCGCGGAAGGTCTGGACCGCGTGGAAGAGGTCGTCACGCGCGCGATCGATAACGGTACCGCGCCGGGGGCGGTCGTGCTCGTCGGACGCCGCGGGAAGATCGTCCTCGAGCGCGCGTTCGGCCGGATGACCTACGAGAAGGACGCCGCGCGGGTGACTCCCGACACCCTCTTCGACATCGCCTCACTCACCAAGGTCGTCGTCACCACGACGCTCGCGATGATCCTTCACGAGCGAGGGCTCCTCGATCTCGAGAGCCCGGTTTCCCGATACGTTCCGGAGTTCGAGGGAGAGGGCAAAGGACCAGGTCCTGGTGAAGGACCTGCTCGCGCATTCCGGAGGTCTCCTGTGGTGGACCGACTTTTTCCGGAAGTTCGAGGGAAAGACGCCCGGAGAGTCGAAGCGGGGCTATCTATCGGCCATCCACGAGATGCCGCTCGACTATCCACCGCGATCGAAAATGGTCTACTCCGATCTCGGTATCCTTCTTCTCGGCGAGATCCTGGAGCGGGTGACGGGAAAGGATCTCGAGACACTCGCGAAAGAGGAGGTCCTCGGCCCGCTCGGCATGGAGGACGCGACCTATCGTCCGCCGGTCCTCTGCTCCGACCCGGATCGCGCCGACGGAAATCGACCCTGGCGCGGCCGCCTGGTCCACGGGCGAGGTCCACGACGAGAACGCCTTCGGTCTCGGAGGCGTCGCCCCCACGCGGGCCTCTTCGCGACCGCGCGCGACCTCGGGACTTTCGCCCAGATGATGCTGAACGGAGGCGCGTACGGAGGTCGTAGCGCCTCCTCAATCCGGAGACCATCGCGCTCTTCACGCGAAGAGCGAACCTGGTTCCCGGGAGCAGCCGCGCTCTCGGCTGGGACACGCCCTCCGAGCCGAGCTCCGCCGGGACGCTCTTCTCCGCGTCCTCGTACGGACACACCGGCTTCACCGGCACATCCCTCTGGATCGATCCCGAGCGCGAGCTCTTCGCGATCCTCCTGACGAACCGAGTCCACCCGACGAGAGAGAACCCGAAGATCAGGAGCTGAGACCGGCGTTCCACGATGCGGTGATGAACGCGTTGGCGGATCGCTGACGGCGAAGGCTGAGCTGGTGACTGTCAGTGCCCCTTCGAGCCGAACTCCCGCGTCTGCAGGATGCGTCGAAGGTTCTCGAGGTTCGCGTCATTGATGTCGATGAACTCGATCCCGTGGGGCACTCCGATGGGCTCGCTCCATCGGCGCCCGTGCCTCTCGCGCCAGACCACCCGCGCCACCGCTTCGAGGATCTCGCCGCCGAAGAAGCTCATTCGGAACTGGTAGCTCTTCCCCGGGGTCAGGCTGACATTGGTCATGATGCAGGCGCCGCGACTCGGAGAGGTCTCGCACGACGCCGTAGGCGATCGGGAAGGTTCTCTTCAAGAAGGGCCACCGTGACCGAGGTGGCGGGAACGAAACGTCCAGTGCGCCTGGACACATAGTCGCGGTCCACGTTTCTGCCTCGTGACGCGGGTCTCTTCGTCCCGGCACCTGTTGAACGACGAACCGCTTGCTTCGAACCGTTATGAGAGACGGACGGTTGATAGCGAGCCGTAATCTATGTTGCAGGCGGACGCCGAGCGGCAAATCAAGCCGGTCGCGCTGCGCTTCTGCCCGAAGGCGCTGATCCACGAGGGTGACGATCTGATCGAGCGTGTCCGAGCGGAGGCCATGCTGCGCCGCGATTCGTCGAACCAGGCAGTCCACCCTCTCGATGGCGAGAGCACCGCCGAAGAGCGCGCGGGCCGCCGAGGACGGCTTGCGCAGGCCCTCGGCGGCGCTCGCGTACTTCTCGAAAGGCACGAGGTCCTCGTCCGTAGCGCCGAGCCGGATACAGAGACTCCGAACCCAGTCGTAGATCTCCCGGGAGGCGGCAGGGTCCCCGTGCACCGCATCCCGGATCGAGATCATGTCGTCGCGCTGGATGCACCGATAGTTTCCGGCGAGCAGCATCGGCCATTTGGAAAGGGGCACGAAAATCGGAGTCGTGCACTTTGAGCTTCACCGGGACTTCGATGGCGCCGTCGCCGGGGTCGAACCGGACTCGATCGATGTCGGCCTCGAGTCCGCGGAGCATCTCGGTCGGCTCCTCGGCTTCGAACCGCGCCGCCTTGAAATTCGTCGCGAGACCCACCTGGAGAACGTTCTTCGGCTCCTCCGGCGGGCGAAACGCCTGGGGATCGGGACTCGAGAGTGTGACGAGCCCCGGCTCGAAGCCGTCCCAGACCGCTGGGTCCGCGTAGCAGGTCTTCAGAGCGTCGATCGAAACGCCAGGAACCCGCTCGAGATAGGGGAGAGGGCGGAATGTTCATGATCGCGAGGCAGGGCACGCGCGCCGCTGCGACGCGTCCCATCAGCTCCCGAACGCCTTCGGATCCGTACTGAGGCTCCTGCATGCCGAGGACCACCAGGTCGAACTCGCTCGGTTCGGCGGCGTCCGGCACGCTCGCGGAAAGCTCGCCCTCGAGGTCTTTCGAGGCAATCGTCAATCGGCGCGTCTCGACCCCGGATCGGCATGCGCACGAGAGTTCCTTCACGGCCGATCAAGATCGGCCGTCGGCTTCGTGCAGACCAGGGTCACCGAGTGACCGGCCATCAAGCAGCTTGGTGCCGAACAAGGAGCCGTAGGAGGCGCCGAGAATGAGGACTCTCTGCTGCCGGGACGTCAGATGGCCCCCTGCTTGCGCGCGCCTCGATCTCGTCCTCGTCGAGACCGACGACGGTCCGAAGGATCTCCTCGGTATGCTCTCCCAGGAGCGGAGCGCGCTGGACCTCGGAAGGGGAATCGACAACTTGATCGGGATTTCCCACCGTCAGGTACTTGCCGCGCTTTGGATGGTCCACCTCGACGACGGTCCCGGTCCGGCGCAGCGACTCCTCGTAGGCGAGCTCTTTCATGGAAAGAATCGGGCCGCAGGGCACCTCCGAGCGGATTGAGGACGTTCATGACCTCCTTCTTGTCCATGGTCATCGTCCATTTCTCGATTTCCGCGAACACCCGGTCCAGCTTGGGGAGCCGCGCCTCGGGCGTGCTCCATTCCGGATCGGAGAGCCAGTCCTCGTGTCCGATGGCCTTGGCCAGCTGGGGAAACGACGCCGCCTGGGTGATCACGTAGATGTAGGAATCCGGATCGGTCTCCCAACCCTTGCACTTCACGATCCATCCGGGGTGGCCGCCGCCGGAGGAATTGCCGGCTCGCGGGACGGCGTCGCCGAACTTTCCGTTCGGATACTGCGGATACTCCTTGAGCGGACCATGGGCGAGCCGCTGCTGGTCGCGGAGCTTCACGCGACAGAGATTGAGCACCGCATCCTGCATCGCGCACTCCACGCGCTGGCCCTTCCCCGTCCTCTCCCGGTGAAGGAGCGCCGCCAGGATGCCCGCCACCAGATGAATGCCCGTGCCGGAATCGCCGATCTGAGCGCCGGTCACCATCGGCGACTCCGTCGATCTCGCCGGTGGTCGATGCCGCGCCGCCGGTGCATTGGGCGACGTTCTCATAGACCTTGCAATCCTCGAAGGGGCCGGGGCCGAATCCCTTGACCGACGCGTAGATCATCCGCGGGTTGAGCTTCTGGATCGTCTCCCAGGGAAAGCCCATCCGGTCGATGGCGCCGGGCGCGAAGTTCTCGACCATGACGTCGCACTCCTCGATCAACCGCGTGAAGATCTTCTTGCCCGCTTCGGTCTTGGGATTCAGGGTGATGCTTCGCTTGTTCGCGTTCAGCATCGTGAAATACAGGCTGTCCACTCCGGGAATGTCGCGCAGCTGGCCGCGCGTCGGGTCGCCCTCGCCGGGCCGCTCGATCTTGATCACATCGGCGCCGAACCACGCGAGGATCTGCGTGCAGGTCGGTCCCGACTGGACGTGGGTCATGTCCAGGACCCGAATCCCTGTGAGAGCTTTCCCATGCTCATCGACTTCTTTGCCTCCACGGCCGCATCATCTTAACCTCGATTTTCAAGTCGTCGGCGGATTCACTCGCGAGCGCGTCCGTTTGCGCGCGGCCGCCGTCCGCTTTTATATCAGCAGGTCGAACTGCGGTACAATGAGGTGAGCGCCACGGGAAGACAAATCATTGTCATATAACAATTTAACTCTCAATCCCCCGCGAGTCGAGAGGCGAGTCACCATGACCACCGTGAGCGAGATCAAAGTGACCCGGACGAAGGCGTCGAAGCTTTCACAGGTGAACTTCGATGACCTTCCCTTCGGGAAGGTGTTCAGCGACCACATGCTGGTCGCGGATTTTCGGAAGGGCCAATGGCAGCCGGCGGAGATCGTTCCCTACGGCACCGTTCGAGCTCTCCCCCGCGGCGACGGCGCTCCACTACGGTCAGTCCATCTTCGAGGGGATGAAGGCCCACCGGAACGTGCGCGGAAACCCGGTTCTCTTCCGCCCGCGCGACAACTTCCTGCGCATGAACCGCTCCGCCGAGCGGATGGTGATGCCGCCCATTCCGGAGAGCCTGTTTCTCGACGGTCTCCGTGAGCTCATCCGCATCGACGCCGGCATGGATCCCGAAAAAGGAGGGAAGCGCGCTCTACCTCCGACCGCTCATGTTCGCGAACGACGACTACATCGGAGTCCGGCCCTCGGATTCCTACCGGTTCGTCATCTTCACCTGTCCCGTGGGGCCGTACTACAGCGAGCCGGTGAAGCTCTGGGTGACGCGCAAGTACGTGCGCGCCTGCGAAGGCGGGACCGGAGAAGCGAAGACGGCGGGAAACTACGCCGCGAGCTACTACGCCGCGAAGGAAGCCCAGGACAAGGGCTACCACAACGTCCTCTGGCTCGACGGGAAGGACCACCGCTACGCCGAGGAATGCGGCACCATGAACATCTTCTTCGTCATCGACGGAGTCGCGGTGACGCCCGCCGCTCTCGGGCACGATTCTGCGGGGCGTGACCAGGGACAGCGCCATCACCCTCCTTCGCGAGATGAAGATCCCGGTCGAGGAGCGCCGCATCTCGATCGAGGAGATCCAGGACGCGCACGCGAAAGGGAAGCTCCAGGAGGCGTTCGGCGCCGGCACCGCCGCCACCATCTCGCCGGTGATCCAGATCGGGAGCGAAGAAGGAGTCGTCCGTCTGCCTGCCGGTCGAAGAGCGGAAGGTCGGCCCCGCGCTCCTGAAGCGACTCGACGACATCCGACTCGGCCGGGCGGAAGACCGCTACGGCTGGATGGAAGAAATCGCAGGGTCTTGAAATCGCATCCGCATCGCGCGAGCAGTAAGAAATAGTGTAAGCTCGCCCGCCTGATGAAGGCGGTTCTCGCCATTCTCGCTTTGGGGCTCTCCTCTCCCGAACCGAGGGTGAAGCCGGGTGCTCGACGTCCTGCGCGAGGATGGGACTCGAGCTCCTCTCCGGTCTGCGCGTCGGGCTCATCAGCAATCCGACCGGGCGCACCATCGACGGAGTCCCGACGCTTCAGGTCCTGCGAGATCTCGGGGTTTCCGTCCAGGCCCTCTTTTCTCCGGAGCACGGATTTGGCGGCGACGCCGCCGCGGGCGACGAGCTCGAGGAAGAGCCGGGAGGCCGGGACTGGAATTCCCATTCACAGCCTCTACGGGACGACGCGGGCTCCGACGCCGAAGATGCTTTCCGGGCTCGACGCTCTGGTCTTCGACATCCAGGACGCAGGCGTCCGGTTCTTCACCTACGCCAGCACCATGAAGCTCGCGATGGAATCCGCGGCGCGATCGGGTATTCTCTTCGTGGTCCTCGATCGTCCGAATCCCCAGGGCGGCCTTCGTATCGAAGGGCCTCTCCTCGAGCCCGGTCGAGAATCGTTCGTCGGGACGGCTGCGATTCCGCTCCTGCACGGCATGACCCTCGGGGAGCTGGCGCGTTTGTTTCGTGCCTCGACTCCCGATCTCGCTTCGCTCGACCTGAGAGTGGTTTCGATGCGCGGTTGGAAGCGCGAGATGCTTTGGGACGACACCGGTCTCGAATGGCGCCCGCCCTCTCCGAATCTCCGCACGGCTCGAGCCGCCCTCGCCTTCGCCGCGTTCGGGCTCATGGAAGGCGTCGAGATCTCGGAGGGTCGCGGCATCGAGGAGACGTTCGAAACGATCGGCGCACCCTGGATCGACGAGCTCCGAGTACGCAGCAGCGCTCGAGGCGCGGCGGATTCCCGGGGTGAGGTTCTCTCCGGCGACCTTCACCCCGACGGCCGGCCCCGCGGCGCCTCGCCCGCGATTCCAGGGCGAGCTCTGCCACGGCGTGGCCCTTTTCGATCGAGGAACCCAGGCGCTTCGAGGCCGCTCCGGACCGGTCTCGCGGCCATCGAAGTCCTGAGATCTCTGTATCCCGGATCATTCCGCTGGGTGAAGAACGATCGAGAATACTGGATCGACGTGCTGTTGGGAACGGACCGGCCTCGGCTCGCGCTCGAGGCGGAGGCTCCCCTCGAGCAAATCCTCGAGAGGGAGCGAGCGGCCGTCGAGGCATTCGCTCGGGATCGAAAACCGTACCTTCTGTACTGACGCACCTGTTTTGCTGCTGTATAATCGGTGACCATGATGAGTTTCGAACGCGATTCTTTTCAAATCGACGAGTCCTCGGACATTGTTCCGTACCGGCTCAGCCCCCCGCTCGGATGAGGAGGGCAACGGTAACGGGGAGGAAGACGATCTCGACTACGACTTCGACGACGACGACGACGAGGATGACGACGACGACGAGGAGGAAGTTGACGGGCGTGGAGGATGACGGCGTCGGGACCGATGATGACGTGGACGACAAGGACGACGACGACGACGACGACGACTGGACGATGACGAGGACGACGACGACGACGACGACGACGACGATGACGATGACGATGATGATGACGATGGTGATGACGACGAGGACGACGAGGACGACGACGATGACGACGACGACGATGACGATGACGACCTTGACGAAGAAGGGCGAAGTCGACTGGGATGGAGAAGACGGCGAGTAGGTGAGCTCTCTCGTTCCTTTCGTCTTCCGCGATCTCACCTGCCCAGAAACACACCGTCCTCACCCTGACTGACTCGAATCCCCGCTCTTCCGTCCGTTGACTCATGCGTGTCCTCGTGCTCGAAGGCGGGGGAATGAGAGGTGTCTATTCCGCCGGAGTCCTCGAAGCGTTCAGTGAGACCGACGCGGGACGCGGGCTTCGCTTCGATTTCGTGGTCGCCTGCTCCGCGGGCGCGTGCGTCGCCGCCTCGTACCTGGCGGGACAGCCGCGGCGAAACCGGCAGGTCTATCTCGATTTTCTCGACGGCGACAAGTTGGTGCGTTTCCGCCGCCTCGCGACGGGAGGCAGCGTCATGGACATCGACTACCTCGCGTTCGAGGTGACGCTCCGGCTATGCCCTCTCGATCATCGAAGCGCTCCGGCGGTCGGAGACCCGGCTCTACATCGGAGTCACCGACTGCGAAACGGGGGAGAGCCGATATCTCACGAACCACGAGGACGACCTGGTCACGGCAATCCGGGCCACCTGTTCGCTTCCGTTTTTCTCGCGGAAAGAAGTTTCCTACCAGGGGACGGCTCTACGTCGACGGAGGCGTCTCCGATCCCGGTTCCCGGTCGCGAAAGCGATCGCGCTCGGAGCGACGGAAGTGGTCCTGGTGCTGACGAGCCCGATTGAGAGACGCGGCGGAAGCGATCGCTGCTCTCGGTCTTCGACCGGATCTTCTCGCGAAGTCCGGCGATACGAAGCTCGCTCTGCGAGAACGACACCTGCGCTATCGGGACGCGGCGCGCGTCCTGGCCTCGCCTCCGAACGGAGTGCGCATCTACGTGGTGCGGCCGAGCCGACCTCTTCCCGTCCGCCGGACCACCACGCGCAGGAGCCTTCTGGAGGAGGCGTGCGACCTCGGCTACGGGATGGACGCGCGTTTCGTTCGGGAGCTCGACGCGATGATCCGCGAGCCGCTCGTCCATTTCCTCGCTTCTCGGCGCCGCTCTCTTCCTGCTCTTCCAGTGGGGAGGCGGCGTCGGAGGCGAGCGCCGCATCGAGATCACCCGCGGCCAGATCGACCATCTGGCCGCAGAGCTTCGAGGCGGTCTGGCTCCGTCCACCGACCGACGAGGAGCTGAAGGGTCTCGTCGACGATTACCTCCGGGAAGAGGTGGCGATCCGGGAGGCGGTGAAGATGGGACTCGATCGAGACGACACCGTCATTCGACGGCGGCTCCGCCAGAAGCTCGAGTTCATGATCGAGGACAGCCTCGACGCGCATCCTCCGACCGACGAGGACCTCGCCCTCTGGCTCGAGAATCATCCGGACTCGTTTCGCAGCGAGCCGAGCATCGCCTTTCGACAGGTCTACGTCAGCCGCGGATCGGAGAAGACGCGGAGAGCTTCGCGCGGCGTCTTCGCGACGAGCTCCGTCGGAGCCGGAGGCGATGCCGCGATCGAGGCTCTCGGCGATCCACTCATGCTGCCGCAGGAGGTGTCGCTGTCCCGCCAGAGCGACGTCGCCGGTATCTTCGGCGAGGACTTCGCGGAGAAGCGCTCTTGCGCCTCGAGCCGGGACGCTGGGAGGGCCCGATCGAGTCGGGCTACGGGCTCCATCTCGTCTGGGTGCGAGAGCGCATCGAGGGAAGCCTCCCGCGCTCTCGAGGAGGTGCGCGACGAGGTCGAGCGCGACCTCGCTCGCGGCGCGGCGGAAAGGCCGAGCTCGACCAGTCCTACGAGACGCATGCTCTCGGAGTACGACGTGGTCGTGGAGGAGGCGCCGACCGCTCGCCATGAAACGCGTCGCGCTCGCCGCCGCCGTCGCTCGCTGGGCGCGGCGTCCGTCGCTCGGCCACGAGATTCGTCCGGGCTATCTCGAGCTTCGCGAATCGCCGGACGGAAGCTACGAGCTCCTCTGGAAGAAACCCGCGGGCGGAGAGATCGAGATCCGAATCGCTCCGGTCATTCCCGATGGATGCCAGCTCGTCGACTCCCGACCGGCAGCAGATCACGCCGGGCTCGGTTCTGGTTCGGGGGACGCTCCGATGCGAGGGAGGGATCGCGGGAAAGACGCTCCGCGTCGCGGGGCTCGAGACGACCGTCACCGACGTGCTCATCCGCATTCACCACGCGGACGGCCGGGTCGAGAGCCACCTCCTTCGTCCCTCGAGCCCGACCGCGACGCTGGGAGCGATCACCACGGCGGCGGCGCGGGCTCTCAGCCTATCTGCGGCTCGGCGTCGAGCACATCCTCCTCGGCGTCGATCACCTGCTCTTCGTCCTCGGCCTCCTTCTCATCGTTTCCGATCGATGGATGCTGGTGAAGACCATCACCTCCTTCACCCTCGCGCACAGCATCACTCTCGCCATCGCCACCCTCGGCTACGCCGAGGCGCCGCTTCCGCCGCTGAACGCCGCGATCGCCCTCAGCATCCTGTTCCTGGGTCCGGAAATCGTCCGCGTGTGGCGCGGAGAGACGAGCTTCACCATCCGCCACCCCTGGATCGTGGCCTTCGCCTTCGGGCTCCTTCACGGCTTCGGATTCGCGAGCGGCCTCACCACCATGGGGCTTCCTCGCGCCGAGATCCCGCTCGCGCTCCTTCTCTTCAACGTCGGAGTCGAGGTCGGGCAGATCGCGTTCGTCGCGCTGGTGCTGCTCCTCGAGCGTTCGTTCCAGACGCCTCGAGATCCGATGGCCGCGGTTCGCGACGGCGCTTCCCGGCTACGTGGTGGGATCGCTCGGCGCCTACTGGACCATCCAGCGCACGCTGCTCCTGTTCTCCTGAGCTCCCGGCGCCGGGTACAATGTCCGGCATGAGTCTTCTTCGCTTCGCTTCTCGCGTTCTCGCTCATCTCCGTCACCGCTTTTCCGGATCCCAACTGGCCGCGGTGGCGCGGATCCCGCATGAACGGCGTCTCTCCCGACGCGAATCCGCCCGTCGAATGGTCCGAAGCGAAAAGCGTGGTGTGGAAAGTCCGGCTCCCCGGACACGGCTCTTCGACGCCCATCCTCTGGGGCAACGTCCTCTACGTTCTGACCGCGGTTCGCACCGACGGCCTCGAGCCACCGATTCCTCCCCATGCGCGGGCCGCGACCGACCGAGCGCCGGGTGTCGAAAGCCCGCAGGAATTCCGGGTGCTCGCCATCGATCGCGCTACCGGGAAAGACGTTGTGGGAGCGCACCGCCGGTAAAGCGACTCCGCACGAAGGCAAGCAAGAGAACAACAGCTACGCGTCGGCCTCGGCATTGACCGACGGCGAGCATCTTTTCGCGTACTTCGGTTCCTGGGGCCTCTATTGCTACGACCTCGCGGGTGAGCTGAAGTGGCAGACGGATCTCGGCGACATGACGACGCGGAACGGGTTCGGCGAGGGAGCGAGCCCGGCGCTCCACGGGTCGACACTGGTGGTGAACTGGGACCACGAAGGGAAGTCGTTCGTCGTCGCTCTCGACAAGGCGACGGGAAGAGAGATCTGGCGACAGGACCGTGAGGAGGTCTCTTCGTGGGCGACGCCGCTCGTCGTCGAGATCGCGGGACGAGCCCAGGTGATCACCACGGGAACGAACAAGGTGCGGAGCTACGACCTGAAAACGGGCGAGGTGATCTGGGAAGGACCCGGTCTCACCCTGAACGCGATTCCTTCGCCGCTCGAATCCGAAGGTGTGGTCTACCTGACCAGCGGTTTTCGCGGAAGCGTCGCCTACGCCGTTCGCCTCGCGGACGCGAAGGGGGACATCGCAACCTCGCCGGCCATTCTCTGGCGGCGGGATCGCGACACTCCCTACGTGCCTTCGCCTCTGCTCTACGAAGGAGTCTTCTACCTCGTGAAGAGCAACTCGGGCATCCTGACCGCTCTCGATGCAAAGACGCGGCGACCCGCTTTTCGGGCCCGAGCGGCTCGAGCCGGTCGCCGAGATCTACGCGTCTCCGGTCGCCGCGGCGGGGCGCGTCTATATCCTCGGGCGCGACGGAAACGCGGTCGTGCTCGCCGCCGGGCGAAAGCTCGAAGTTCTCGCCAGGAATTCGCTCGACGACGGGTTCGACGCCTCGCCGGTGCTCTCCGGGAAGGAAATGTACCTGCGCGGCTACCGTCATCTCTACCGAATCGACGCCGAATAGCAAGCCCTCGCGGAAAGTGTTAGGCTCTCGGCCCCAATGGGGCGTTTTACCGGCATTCTCGGCCTCGCCACCATGCTGGCGCTCGCCTACGTCTTTTCCACCGAGCGCCGCGCGATTCGACTGAAGACGGTTCTCTGGGGGCTCGGACTCCAGCTCACGTTCGCGTTCTTCGTCCTTAGATACGACGCCGGCCGCGCTCTCTTCGAACGAGCGGGGGCTCTCGTCAATCGGCTCCTCGATTTCTCCTACGTCGGCTCCGAGTTCGTCATCGGAAAGATCGGCGCCAAGGGATCGGAGCTCGGTTTCTCCTTCGCCTTCCAGGTGCTTCCCACCATCATCTTCATCGCCGCGTTCTTCGCGCTCCTCTACCACATCGGGGTCATGCAGATCGTCATTCGCATCGCGGCGTACGTGATGTCCCGGTTCATGGGCGCGAGCGGCGCGGAGTCGCTGAACGTCGCGGCCAGCATCTTCATGGGTCAGACCGAGGCGCCTCTCACCATCCGGCCGTACCTGCCGCAGCTCACGCGCTCCGAGCTGATGACGGTCATGACCAGCGGCATGGCGCACGTCTCCGGCGGCATCATGGGCGCGTACCTCGCCTACGGGATCGAGGCGAAGCACATCCTGACCGCGGTCATCATGACCGCGCCGGGGACCATCCTCATGGCCAAGATGCTCGTGCCGGAGACCGGAACGCCGGTGACCGCCGGTCGGACCGAGATCCCGAAGACGGAGAAGGAGCGGAACTTTCTCGCGGCGATCGCGCGCGGAACCACCGACGGACTTCACCTCGCGCTCAATATCGCCGCGATGCTCATCGCTTTCATGGCGCTCATCGCTCTCGCCAACGCGCTTCTCGGAGGCGTCCACGACTTTCTTTCCGCTCGCGGCTTCGCATGGTTCCCCGAGAGCCTGGAGTCGATTTTCGGCGTCCTCTTCGCTCCCGTCGCCTTCGTCATCGGCATTCCCTGGAAGGACTGTCTTTCCGTCGGGAACCTGCTCGGCACGCGGATGGTCTTGAACGAGCTCGTGGCCTTCTCGGTCCTGGGCGCGGAGAAAGCGTCGCTCGACCCGCGCTCTTTCACCATCGCGACGTTCGCGCTTTGCGGGTTCGCGAACCTGAGCTCGATCGGCATTCAGATCGGCGGCCTCGGAGCGCTCGCCCCGACGCAGCGCGACGAGCTGGCCTCTCTCGGAATCCGCGCGATGCTCGCGGGGACCATGGCGAACCTGATGTCGGCTTCGATCGTGAGCATGCTTCTGTGAACGAGGCGACTCGATCGCAGCGGCATCGCGGGGCATCCCCGCGGACTCGCGACGCTCTTCCTGACCGAGTTCTGGGAGCGCTTCAGCTACTACGGCATGCGGGCGATCCTGATGCTGTTCATGGTCGCTGCACCCGCCGCCGGCGGGCTCGGACTGGACACCCAGACCGCGGCCTCGATCTACGGGCTGTACACGGGGTCGGTCTATCTCGCGACCATTCCCGGCGGATTCATCGCCGATCGGCTCCTGGGACTCAGGCGCGCGGTGATCGCGGGGGCCATCCTCATCGCTCTCGGACACTTCACCCTCGCGCTCCACGGCGTCCGAGACCTGTTTTTCGCCGGGCTCGTTCTGATCGTGCTCGGCACCGGACTTCTGAAAGCGAACATCAGCGCCATCGTGCACAAGCTCTACGCGGAGAAAGACGAGCGACACGACGCCGGGTTCTCCATCTTCTACATGGGAATCAATCTGGGCGCGTTCGTCAGTCCGTTCATTTGCGGATACCTGGGACAGAGAGTGGGCTGGCATTGGGGCTTCGGTGCCGCGGGTGTGGGAATGACCCTCGGGCTCGTTCAGTTCCTGGTCGGAGCGCGAAAGCTCGGAAGCGCGGGCGTGATGGAGAAGCCGCCGGAGGACACCGGCCAAGTCGTGGTTTCTGGCGATTGGATCCGTCCTGGTCATCGGAGCCGCGTTGATCCTCTCCGGGCAGTACCGGGATCACCTCATCTTCGCATCCGCGGTCGTGCTCTTCGGCTGGCTCTTGATCAAGGGAGGCGAGAACCTCCTCGAGCGAAAGAGGATCGCGGCCATCGTGCTCCTTTTCGTTTTCGCCACCTTGTTCTGGGCGGGATTCGAGCAGGCGGGCTCGAGCCTCACGCTCTTCGCCGATCGCCTGACCGACAACCAGTTTCTAGGCCGCTCCTTCCCATCGAGCTGGTATCAATCGGTCGAGCCGATGTTCGTGATCCTCCTCGCTCCGGTGTTCGCGTGGATGTGGATGCGAATGGGCAAGAGCGCGCCCTCCAGTCCCGCGAAGTTTGCGATCGCTCTCCTGCTGCTCTCCGTGAGTTTTTTTCTCATGGTCTTCGCGTCCCGCCTCTTCGAGGCGCATCAGGTGAAGGTGAGCCCCTGGTGGCTCATCGGCGTCTACCTGCTCCACGCGCTCGGCGAGCTCAGCCTCTCTCCGGTCGGCCTCAGCACCGTGACTCAGCTCGCGCCCGTGAAGATCCTCGGCTTTCTGATGGGCATCTGGTTTCTCTCGAACTCCCTGGGGAACTTCACCGCGGGATCGGTCGCGGGCTTCTTCGATCGCCTTCCGCTGCCGCAACTCTTCGGAGCGGTCGGACTGGTCAGCCTGGGAGCGACCGTAGTTCTGCTGCTCCTCGTGAAGCCGATCAAGAGCCTCATGTCCGGGATTCACTGAGAGTGTGAACCGCCGCGAATTCCTCGCCGCGGCCGGTCTTTCCGCCTTTCGCCTGCGCCCGCGGTCCGTACCGGTGCGCCTTTCGCCTCAGGACGGAGTGCGGGGGCGCGAGCGGGTGAGCTTCGGATTTCCCTTACCTCCCGACTTTCTCGACGATCTCGACGGCCTGCGACTCGTAGACGGGGATGACCGTGAAGTCGAGTCATCGGTGACGGCGCTCGAGACCTGGCGCATCGGAGGACGCGACGGAAAGCTGCGGTCCGTCCTGGTTCAGGCGCACGTCGACACCGGAGCGACCCTTCGCGTGGAGCTCGATGCCGCTTCGAAGCGCCGCACGGCGCAAATCGCGCCCGCGGCGGAGATGCTTCCCGATTCCGGCCCACGAGTCTCGGTCCTTCTACCCGCGGAGTGGCTCTGCGAAAGCGAAGTTGCGGGCCCGCAGCTTCCCGCGTCTCGCTCCGCCGCCTGCGCCGCCTACGATCGGCTGGCCGCGCGCAACTTCCAAGGTTCACTCGCCTACATCGATAGTCCCGTGTTCCATCATTGGCTCTTCGACCGTACGACCTGCTACTACCGGCTCTACGCTCGGACGGGAGAGCATCGCTACCTGGAAGCGGCGTATCGCGCCGCGGGCTTCCTCCGGCGCCACACCCAGATGGAAGGACCGGACGCCGGCGCCTTCCTGCCAAAGGGTCCGGACGTGAAGTACGTCTACCCTCGCGCGATGCACCTGCACTACCTTCTCACCGGAGACGAGAGAGCGCGCGCGGCCGGAGAGGCGATGGCGAAATTCTGCTTCGAGCGATGGGAGCCCGGGTACCGCCCCGAGCGTTACCGGCCGGTCTCTCCGGATCTCGATCCCGAAGCGGGACGTCTATTCTGGTCGCCGCGCCACGAGGCCTACGGACTCCTCGGTGTCCTGCACGGCTTCGAGCTCTCGGGTAACGAGGATTACTGGAAGAGGGCGCGCGAATACGCCGACGCGCTCTTCGAGCATCAGAGCCGCCCTCCCGATGGACGGCCCGCCGATGGGTCCTTCCGCCAGGACTGGGCGCTGTACGACCCGAGCGAGTCGCTTCTGCCGGGAGCCACGTCCGCCTGGATGACGGCGATTCTCCTCGACGCGCTCTTCAACTATTGGCGACTCAGCGGCGACGATCGCGTGCCCGCCATGGTGACGCGTTTCTGCGACTTTCTCGACCGCCGGGGCCTCGAGCCCGACGGCTCGCGCGCCTACTACGTCATCGACTGCTTCGGGTCGGAGAGCGCCTCGGAGGCACCGGGTCCTCAAGAGCAGGGAATGGAGCGCCACGACACCGAGCTTGCCGCGACGTTCGCCATGGGGATCTACTTCTCCCGGGACCGGGAGCAGCGCGCGCGTTACCGCCGCCGCTTCGACCGGCTCTTGTCCGAGGCGGCTCGGCTCGATCTGAACCGACCGCCCCGGTGCTTCAACTGGGCGCTCCAGTCTTCGAGCCAGATGGCCTACTTTCTCGAGAACGCCCCGGTGTCACCCGCATAGTTGAAGCGGATCTGCTCTTCCAGGTTCTTCGCGCGGTCCTTCGCAACCGAATGGCCACCGAGGAAGAAATTGATGGCCTTCGGAAGTCCGCGATATTTCTTCTCGAACTTCTGCCAGAGGCCCGGGCCCTTTTCGACGTCGTATCCCGCCTGGTACGCGTAGCGGAGTCCCACGCGGTCCGCCTGGTCTTCGGCGGCCCGGCCGTAGCCATTCATCAAGGCAAGAGTGCTCGCCTGGATCCCGACCTTCGCCGCGATGCGCGCGCCGTCGCGGTCGATGGTATTCGCCGCCGCTTCGGCGCCCATTCCGAGGAGACTCACCAGCATCGATTTCTTGAACGAGCGGCGGGAGTGCTCGTGGGTCGCGTGCGCGAGCTCGTGTCCGAGGACGATCGCGACTTCGTCGTCTTCCAGGTCTCGAAGAAGCCCGCTGAATACGAAAATCGACCCGTTGGGAGCCGCCATCGCGTTCCACTCTTTGTTGTCGATGACGTAGACGCGGAAGGCCTCCTCCTCCAGATACGGCGGGATGAGCTGAGAGGCGATCCGACGGGCACGCGCGACCTCCGGCCCGGACTCGAGGAGCTCTCCGTAGCTCCGGAGCTCGCGGCCCCGTTCGTCATACTCGGCGACCCGGCCGTGTCTCCGGAACTCCGCCTCCATCGCGTCCGCACCGGCGCGAATCGAGCCCTCGGAGAACGCGCTTCCGTTCGGTTTGGCTTCGATCTTCCGCCCGAGCACCGTCCCATCCGCGAGGCGCACCCCCTCGACCTTCACTTCATAGCCGAGCGGGATTCCCTCGAAGCGCCGCGCGCCGCCCTTTCCTTCGAATTCCACGTCGTCGGCGGGGACCACCCGCTGCCCGTCCACCACCAGGACGCCGCCCGATCGCCATTCCGCGTATCCGGAGAGCTCGATCTCTCTCGCGCGGGTTTCGGCCTCCGAGAACGCGAGTGTGGAGTATCCGAGACCTACCAGCAGGTAAGTGATTCTTCTCATGGCCTTACCCCCTTGCTGGAAGCATCCGATTGCAAGCTGGATTCCAAGGCGGGAAGATGGCGCCAACTGAACGAGTTGAACGAGTTAGGAGTGGAACGGGGGGAGGGAGCCACGTCTTCGAGCGAGGACGGTGCTACTCCTTATAGATGACGCCGCCCTTCATCACGAAGCGTACGCGCTCGAGCTCCGTGATGTCGGCAAGAGGATCCTTCTCGACGGCGATGATGTCCGCGAACCGGCCGGGGGCGATCGCGCCGACCCGATCGCTCCAGCCCAGGACCTCGGCGGCGTTTCGGGTCGCGGTCAGGATCGCGTCCATCGGCTTCATCCCCCACTCGACGTAGTCGCGGAACTGCTTCGCGTTCTCGCCGTGGGGAATCATCCCGGCGTCGGTGCCGAACGCGATCTTGACTCCGTGCTTCACGGCGAGAAGAAACGCCGCCTGGTGGCCTTCGACGATCTTCGAGAGTTTTTCGACGATGATCGGCGGATATCCCCAACCGGGCGCGCGCTCGAGAAACCAGCGGTCCTCGTACGAATCCTTGACGAGGTACGTGCCCCGCTCCACCATGAGGCGCGCTCCCTCTTCGTCGAGAAAGGTCCCGTGATCGATCGAGACCACTCCGGCTCTGACCGCGCGCTTGATTCCCTCGGCTCCGTGCGCGTGGGCCGCGACGCTCCTGCCCCAGGCGCGAGCTTCATCGACCAGAGCGTCGAGCTCTTCCTGGGTGAAGAGCGCCGCCTCCACGGATTCCTCCTCGGACATCGCGCCGGCCGTCGCCATCACTTTGATGACGTCCGCTCCGTACTTCACCTCGAAGCGGACCTTCTTCCGGATCTCGTCGACTCCGTCCGCGATTCCTGAGAACCCTCGAACCTCGACGAAGGGCGAGAGCCCATTGAGGTCGCCGTGGCCTCCCGTGGCGCTGATGGGGAGGGTCGCCGCCTGGATTCGCGGTCCGGGAATGTCTCCACGGTCGATCGCTTTCCGCAGCGCGACATCGACGAACTGCGGCGCTCCGACGTCGCGAATCGAGGTGAAGCCGGCCTCGAGAGTGGCCTTGGCATGGCTCGGCGCCAGGATCGCGGCGTCGATGAAGCTCGCGCGGAGCTCCGAGGCCCCTCCCGGGGCGCTGGTGATATGAGTGTGACAGTCGATGAGCCCGGGAAGAACGGTCATCCGCGACGAGATCGATGACCTTCGCACCGGCGGGTATCGCGATACCGCTTCCCACCTCGCGAATGCGGTCGCCTTCGATGAGAATCGTGGCGTTCGCGAGTGGCGCGCCGCCGAGACCGTCGATGAGGCGGCCTGCCCGGATAGCCACCGTAGCCGGTTCTGGCGACTGGGCCGCCATGGAAGAGGCCGCCCAGAGAAGAAAGAAAAGGTGTCGCATGAGGGCGAGCATAGGAGAGCGGGTGTCACCGCTTTCAAGTAAGATTGAAAACGGGGAGAAACGCAAAGTCGCAGAGAAACGAAGAGAGTCGCAAAGAGAGAACAAAACGCAGAGACGCAAAGGCGCAGGGACGCAGAGAAAGAGATCCCGCTCTGCGTCCCCTGCGTCCCTGCGCCTCTGCGTTACCGACCCGCGTTTTCTTGAGTCAAGCGCGGGAGTTGAGATTGCTCCCAAATTTCCCTTTGCGCCTTGTCCCTTCTTGGCGCCGTTGCGTTCTTCCCCGGTTCTTTCTTACGCGAGCAGGCTGAACGTCGCGCGATAGCTGCGCGTCGTCTCCCGATCCTGGAGGCGCATCGCGTACGCGCGGCGGGAGCGCGTCTCTTGCAACACGTACGTTCCCTCGTGAAGGTCCTCTTCGCCGAAGACGCCCTCGAAAATCAGGTCGAACTGCTGCACATCTTTCGATCTCGATCCATCCTCGACGGCGACGAGCTGGAGCTCGTCGAGGAAACGCGAGCCCTCGTCGTAGACGCGGAAACTTCGCTTGATGAGATCCCGGAAATGCTCGCGCGAAAGCGCGGCCACATCCGCCGAAGTCCCTGAGCCGGAGGCAACCGCCGACCCGCAAACACCCACGATGAACTCGCGTCGTTTCATGACTCTGCTCCTATCCCGTCCGGCGCTCCCGGGCGGCACACCACGCTGAGGAATCCACGAAGCGGACAGCGACTCACACCGCGATACGAATGCGGGAAAGATGCAAGCGTCGAGCCATCGATTCGCGGAGTTGTTCGTGCTTCGGGATCAAGAAGATACCTCGATTTCAATCTCGCTCGGTCGCGAAGACGCGTAAGACCTTCCGACATTCACCAAAAGCCGAAACGCGGTAACCACAGGCTTCACAACTTTTTAGTCGAACCTGGTCTCGGTGTCGTGATTTCCGACACCTCGGAGACTCTCTGTCCGCGAAGGACGAGGTAAAGGAGCGGAAGCGCCGCAGTAAGGCCGACCCAGCGAGAGAAGCCCCTGGCGAAGACGACCGCGCCGTTGAAGAACATGAATGCGAGAAACGTATGGGTGAGGACAGAAATCCAGCGGGGTCGCACGCGATAGCTTCCTTCATTCGTCCACCACCACAAGACATCGGCGCTCCAGACCGCCGTGAAAAGGTAGTTGAACCAGATCCCGACGGAAGTTGGAACACCGAAGAGCTCTTCGGTCCGTCGCGCCGTCTCGAGGGCGGCACGTTCGTGGCTGAAAGCGTGAGTCCATCGAAAGGCAGAGAAGACGTGGATCAGGTAGAGAAAGAGTGCGGCGCTCCAGAGCGCGCGAGTCGTTCGACGCCACCGATCGCGGCCCAGGAGCCAGGAGAACGAGGCTCCCACGTACAGCAGGAGGGCGATCCGGACGCTCCAGATCGTGATCGCATCGCCGCTCATGGCACCCTCTTCCTTCGTGCGCTAGACTCGCGCACGCTCATGGCGCGCAGGACGTTTTACTACGGCTGGACGAACCTCGGGGTCGCCGCGCTCGCCATGGTGGCGACCCTCCCCGGCAGAACGCAAGGCCTCGGCCTCGTGACCGAGCCCCTCATCGCCGACCTCGGCATCGACCGCGTGAGCTACGCGAACGTCAATCTCTGGGCGACGCTCCTCGGAGCCGCGCTCTGCCTTCCCGTGCGGGCGGCTTCTCGATCGCTTCGGCTCGCGGGTCGTCCTCACGACGGTCGTCGCCGCCCTTGGCGCGACGGTGCTGTTCATGAGCACGGCGCAGCGGGCTCGCCTCGCTCTTCGTCACGGTGACCCTCACGCGCGGGCTCGGGCAGAGCGCGCTTTCGGTCGCGAGCCTCGCCCTCGTCGGGATGTGGTTCGCGCGGAGGCTCAACGTCGCGATGGGAATCTTCTCCGTGCTCGTGGGGATGGGCTTCATCGCCGCCTTTCCCGGCCGTCGGAGCGGCGGTGCTCTCGGCGGGCTGGCGTTCCGCCTGGCTCGGCGTCGGTCTCGTGCTGGTCGCCGTCGTTCGACTCCTCTCGCGTGGATCCTCGTGAGGGACAACCCGGAGCGTGAGGGGCTCGCTCTCGACGGCGACGACTCGAAGGACGAGAGCCGTCTCGTCGACCTGGCGGTCTGGGACGCCCTGCGAAGTCCGGCGTTCTGGGTCTTCGCGCTCTCGAGCTCGCTCTTCGGGCTCGTCTACTCCGGCATCGCGCTCTTCAACCAGTCGATTCTCGAGGAGCGCGGATTCGACGCGTCGACCTACCACCAGGTGCTGGTGATCTCGACGCTTCTCGGGCTCGCCGCGAACTTCGGCGGCGGCTTTCTCGCCTCGCGCATCTCGATTCAGCGGGTGATGGGAATCGGGATGGCGGTGCTCGCGATGGCGCTTCTCGCCCTTCCCTCGGTCGACCACCCGAGCCCACGTCGTCTTTCTACGCGATGGCGATGGGAATCGCCGGCGGTGTCGTCACCGTGGTCTTCTTTTCCGTCTGGGGGCAGGTCTTCGGACGGCGGCACCTCGGCCGCATCCAGGGCTGCGCCCAGATGATGACCGTCTTCGCCTCCGCCGTCGGTCCGCTGATTCTCGCGATGACCCTCGAGAGCACGGGCTCCTACGATTCGATCTTCTACGTGCTCGCGGCGGTGGTAGTGCTTCTGGGAATCGGCTGCTGGACGGTGTCGCTTCCCGACCGCGGACTGCCGGAGCTCGCCGCGGGAGGTGTGAACGCATGAGGATGCCTGATGACCTTCGCCGTGACCTTCGCGCTCGCGGCCGCTGCTCGCGCCAGGCCCCGCCGGGAGCGGACGAGCAGGCGGAACGCGACCGCGCCTTCGAAGAGATGATGACCAACGTGAGCCTCGTCGGGCAATCGACGAGCTTCGGCCGGGAGGGAATCGCCGGCAGGGAAGAGTACGTGATCGAAAAAGTCTCGCGGGTCGCCGGGCGATCGATGGCTCTTCCAGACGACGATGAAGCTCGGCTCGGGCGACGTGTCCGTGCCCATCCCCATCACCATCCTGTGGGCGGGAGACACTCCGGTCATCACTCTTACCGATCTCTCGATTCCCGGGATGGGAACCTACAGCGCGCGAGTGCTTCTCTTTCGCGATCACTACGCGGGAACCTGGATGGCCGCCGAGCACGGAGGCCACGTCTTCGGCGACATCGTGCGGCGGAAGGACTGAGGCTCAGAAGCGGAAGAGCCGCGTCAGCTTCACCACGAAGCTGCGATTGAGGAGCTGCGGGATACCCGCCGCGGTTCGGGCCCGTCGAGCGGGTCCATCGTGTCGCGGCCGTCGGTATAGACCACGAACAGATCGCTTCCGGGCTGATACTCCCAGCGGAAGCGGATGTTGGTCTCGAGCGAATCCGTGGAAGAGTTGTACTGGCCGAGCGCGCTCAGGAAGAGCCGCGGCGACATCATGTAGTTCACGCGGGCGGTGAGGAGTTGCGTCGAGAAGTCACCCTCCGCGAGATCGACCCAATTGAGCTCGTATGCCCGGGCTCGAGCGAGAGCCGGGTCAGGATCTCGATTCGGCCTCGATAGCGCAACCTCGCTCATGATCGCCGCTGTAGAAGCTCCCGATCTGAAACGAGAGATCCCCGGATATCGGCCGGTGCGGTCCGAGCCGGTATCGGTAGCGCATGTCCGAGAACTGATAACTCCCGACGGGGAGCACGATGCCCGGATAGATCTCGAAGGGCTCCGGCAGGTACTCGAAGTCGCGGGTATAGGTGAGCTCCATCTGATCGCTGTTCTCGTAGTCGAACAGAACCGATGCCTTCGGCGATCCTCGTCTCGAGAGTCCCAGCCGTGTCGGTGATGTAGTCGAAGCTTCCGGTGAAACCGACTTTGCGAATGCCGAAGACTCCGGGCCGAGGCGAAAAGCGAAGCTGCGCGAAGCTCCGCTCGAAGTTCTCCCGGCTGAGAAAACCGATCTCGGGATTGAAGCGCTCCTCCACTACCATCCGCTCGAGCTGAGCTCCGTAGCGATCGCTCGCGTAGTTGAAGCGCGCGCGATAGGCCTGGTCCCGTTCCCGGAGCCCTTCCGTATCGCTTCGGGCCCAGAAGGCGTTGACGCGGAGGTCCTGCGCGAGGTTCAGGTCGGTGTCGAGACCGTAGACCAGGTTCTTGCCCGCTCCCTCGAGCTGGGGCGAGCGCTGCGTGAAGATGACGCCGACGTTGCTTCTTTCGAAAACGTCCCGCTTGAGCCGCAGCACCGAGAAATCCGTCGCCGCCACTTCCGCGGGCGCGAACTCATCGGTGCGAATCTGGAGGAGGCCGAGGGAGTAATCGCCGATCCTTCCGCTGAGGCGGCCCCCGGCGATGATGGGAACCGCGCTCGAGCCTTCGAGCCCGACGCGGCGGCTGAAGAAGACCACCGGCGCATTGTCCGGCGGGAGGGACCCTCGTCCCCCCTCGATGCCGAAGTTGAAGATGCCCTGCCCCTCGAGAAAGAACTCCCGCTTCTCCGGATAGAAGAGGTTGAACCGCGTGAGGTTCACCTGCTGCTCGTCGACCTCGACCTGGGCGAAGTCCGTGTTGTAGGTGAAGTCGAAGGTGACACCTCGGGTAATCCCGTACTTGACGTCGAAGCCCGCGTCGCCGCCGGCGTCGTTCGAGTACGGCGGATCCGCTTCGAGGTCGGTCGTGACGTCTCCCCGCAGATAGGGTTTGATCTCGAGGTTCCGGGAGCTCTCCGGCGTCTCGAGGCCGACGAGAGTCGCGGCGGACGATACCTTCAGGATTCCCTGGGTCCCGTAGGACGCGGGGATGGCGGTGATGTGCGTGAACTCGTTCTTGGAGCGAACGATTCGGCGCGCGTTGATGCCCCAGACCTGCGGCCCGCCGCCCCGGTACCGCAGCGACTTGAAGGGGACCTGAATCTCGAGCGTCCATCCTTTCGCGAACCGCGCGGTCTTGGCTTCCCACACCGTGTTCCAGTCGCGGTTGAAGAGATTCTCGTCGATGAGCTGGGCGTCGAAGAGCCCCGCGAGCGGGATTGATGTGAAAGATGAAAGCGTTTCTTCCGTCGTGGAACGTGTCGAGGAGCACGGCGAAGTTGTCGTTCTCGTAGAGGCCGACGTTGTCCCGGCGCATCTCGTTCGCGACGATGAGCTCCGGACGGCTGTCCCAGCAGCGCGCCGACACGTAGATGGAGTGGTCGTCGAAGAGAACCCACATGTCGGTTGTCTTCCGTCGCGAGCGCGCCTTCCTGGGGGTCCTGCTGAATGAATCCGTTCACCGGTTTCAGGGATCCGATAAATCGCTTCGTCGAGAACTCCATCGACGACCAGAGGCGCATCGAGACGGACGGCGCGGATGGTCGCGCCGCCGTCGGCATCGCGGGTGATGACCTCGGGCGGTTCTGGTTCGGAAGGCCCATCCTGGGCCGCGATCGGCGACGCGGCGAGGGTCGAGAGCAGGAAACGTAAGAATCGATCGTCGAAGTGACTCTTGCACCCAGGTCTCTCCGCGGTCCGCGCCGGTAGGGGAGACTATCGGAGCGGGACGCTCCGGGGTCAACGCTCCCCGCGAGGCGTCGGGAGTTACAATGAATGCCCCGAGCTCGGGAAGAAGCGATGGCGAAGGCGGCGGAAGGGGAGGTCCTCTCGGTCGGGGGACGCGACGTCAAGGTCTCGAATCCTGGAAAGATTTACTTTCCGGCGGCGGGGATCACCAAGATCGAGCTGGTGCGGTACTACGTCGAGGTCGGGGAGGGCGCCCTCCGCGGAATCTTCAACCGTCCGGTGGTCCTGAAGCGCTACGTGCACGGAGCCGCGGGCGAGTTCTTCTTCCAGAAGCGCGCTCCCGAGAAGCGCCCCGAGTGGGTGACGACGGTGCGCCTCTCGTTCCCCTCGGGGCGGACCGCGGACGAGATCGTCGCGACCGAGATCGCTCATCTGGCCTGGATGGCGAACCTTGGTTGCATCGATCTGAACCCGCATCCCGTTCGCGCCGATCGACCTGGACCATCCGGACGAGCTGCGCGTGGATCTGGATCCGGGACCGGGAGTACGCGTTCGCCGCCGTGCGAGAGGCGGCCTCCGTGGTGCGCGAGGTGATCCGCGATTTCGGTCTCACCGGCTTCCCGAAGACCTCGGGCTCGCGCGGCATCCACGTGAACGTGCGGATCGAGCGCGCGGTGGAGCTTCGACGAAGTGCGCCGCGCGGCGCTCGCGCTCGCGCGCGAGGCGGAGAAGCGCGCTCCCCGTCTGATCACCAGCAAATGGTGGAAAGAGGAGCGCCATGGCGTCTTCGTCGACTACAACCAGAACGCCAAGGACCGCACCGTGGCCTCCGCCTATTCCGTGCGGCCGACGCCGGACGCCCGCGTCTCGGCGCCGCTGACCTGGGAGGAAGTTCCCGCAGTGCGAGCTCTCGGACTTCACGCTCAAGACCATGCCGGGGCGGTACGCGAAGCTCGGAGACCTGACCGCCGCGATGGAGGACGCCGCCTTCTCGCTCGAACCGCTCCTCGAGCTCGCGAAGCGGCACGAAGCCGAAGGCCTCGGCGACGCGCCCTGGCCCCCGCACTATCGAAAGCAGGAGGGTGAGCCTCCTCGCGTGCAGCCCTCGAAGCGGAAGTCGATACCGCTCGTTACCGTCGCGAAGGCGGCCAAGAAGGAGGAGGCGCTTACCGGCCTGGACCGCTGGAAGGAGCGGCACCCGGAAGCCTCTCCTTATATAAAGGAGGAGGACGTGCTCGTCGACGCGATGCGGGGGCGTTACACGACCTGGACCCGAATCCGCGTCAATCTCCGCAACGTGCCGAAAGAGAAGCGTCCCGCCGAAGAGCCGCCGGACCCGGACTACGACCCCTGGACGTCGTAGAGCTCCGTCAAGGCGCGATCCAGATGTTCGGGTAGCGGGCGCAGGTGCCCCCCTTGCCACCCGCCGTCGACGGGTAGCAAGCCGGTCCCGCGTAGATCCCGTAAGGATCGACGAAATAGAACTCGTTATTGGTCGGATCGCGCCGGGCCACGAAAAGGTGGAGGTGGGTGTTCGGTCCGCCCGCGCCGCGCTTTCCTCCCGGGCCCGTATTGCCGGCCTGGGCCAGCACCGTGCCCCTCGCGACGAGCTGATTCTCGACAACGGGAATGGTCTGACTGTTCGTGCCCCAGTGCGAGGAATCCAGATTCCGGTTCGCGGGATTCGAAACGCATCCGGTCGCGTTGAGATGCGTCCTGTAGTCGGTCAGGTTCTGTCCGCTCAACGTGGGGATGGTCTCATCCCATGCGCGGTCGCAGTCGGCGCTCGCGCCGTCGCGCAGGTGCATGTAGATCGTGCGGAACGCGTCCTGGACGCCCCCGACGGTGTGGCTCACGATGACGGTATTGCCGGACCAGTTGTCCCAGCCGACGTGGACAACCCGTCCGGGGGCCGCGGCCTTCACCTGGAACGTGGCGACGTCGTCGCGGGAGTAGTCAATGGCGTGATGCCACCCGCCATCGCCGTAGCGCCAGGTGCCGCGGCGCTTCACGCCGCCGTCCGTGTACGGAAGCGTGAGAAACGAGGGCACGGAGAAGTGCACCGCGGTCAGGCGAACGTAGTCGCCGGAGGCGTCGGAATCGACCGGCCAGCGGTAGAAACGATCCCCCGTGACCATGTAGTTGTACGGGTCGGGCGAGACGACCTGATTCTGGCAGCTGCCGCTGCATCCGGGAAGCCGCTCGATGTCCACGAGACGCAACCCGGATTGGCCCCAGCTGTGCCAGCGGGCTTCGAAATTTTCCCAATCGGCGCTGGCCCAGAGCCCGTGGCCGCCCGTTCCCGCGCGAAAGACTCCGGCATAGAGTCGCGTACTTCCGTCCACATAGCTCTCGATGTCGATGAGGCGGAACCCCGCGGCCGAGAGCTCGTTCCACTTCTGCACGAAGTTCGACCACGTGGCGACCCAGAGGTAATGACCGTCGTTTCCCGCTCGAAAGACGCCGGCATACTTGTACGATCCTCCGACCTGGTAGGCCTCGAAGTCGATCAGCCTCAAGCCATTCTTTGAAAGCTCGTTCCATTTGTTGAGGAAGTCCTGCCAGCTCACACCCGCCCAGAGATAGTGTCCGTCCGTTCCCGCGCGCCAGACGCCCGCGTACCGGCGGACTCCGCCGTCGACGTAGGTTTCGAGGTCGATGAGCCGCAGGCCTTTGCCGGATAGCTCCGTCCACTTGGCGACGAAGCTCGACCAGGTGACTCCGACCCAGAGATAGTGTGCGTCGCTTCCCGCCCTCCACACGCCGGTGTACCGGCGCTGGCCGTTTACGACGTCGGTGTCGAAGTCGACGAGGCGGAGGCCTTGTCCCGAGAGCTGCTGCCACTTGGCGTTGAAGCTCGCCCACGTGGCGCCGACCCAGAGATAGTGCCCGTCGTTTCCGGCGCGAAAGACGCCCGTGTAGGCATGCTGCGCGCGAGCGACGTCGGAGCTGGCGATGAGAATGAGTGCAACCGTGATGGAACGAAGGACCTTCATGAGCGACCTCCCGTATTTCGGCTCCGCCCTATGCAACGCCGGTGCCAGAGAAATTCCCTCATTCTTCTTGGGAAAAGAGCCTCGATCGGGCGCCGCGCTTGTAGCGGCCGTCGCTACACTTCGGGTCGAAAAATGCGCTCGAGCTCGTAGGGTGGTGTCACATCGAGCTGATCGTAGGTGCACTCCGACGGGGGCTTGTCGGGCCGCCATCTCACGAAATGCGCGGTGTGGCGGAAGCGGGTCCCCTGCATGTGATCGAACGAAACCTCGAGGACCCGCTCGGGGCGGAGAGGCTCCCAGGAGAGGGTCTTGTCCCGGCTCCAGCGGCTCTTCACTCCGGGCACGCGCTGCCCGCGCTCCCACTCGGACCATTCCCTCCACGGATGTCCTTCGAGGGCGTTCTCGCGGAGCGGTTCGAGCTCGGAGACGAGCTCGCGCCTCCTCTTTTCGGTGAAGCTCGCGGCGACTCCCACGTGCTGAAGCCTTCCTCCGTCGTCATAGAGACCGAGAAGGAAGGAGCCCACCGCCTCTCCCTCGCCGTTCTTGTGCCAGCGGAATCCCGCGAGGACCACGTCCACCGTGCGTTGATGCTTGACCTTCAGCATCACTCGTTTCCCGGGCTGGTAGGTTCCGTCCGCGAGCTTCGCCATGACCCCGTCGAGCCCGGCGCCCTCGAAGCGCTCGAACCAATCCGCCGCGAGCGCGCGGTCGCGGGTCGAAGGAGTGAGGTGGACGGGCGGCCGAGCGCCGACCAGTGCCTTTTCGAGCGCGGCACGCCGATTCTCGAACGGCATCGCCGTCAGGTCTTCGCTTCCCGCGCAGAGCAGATCCCACAGCACGATCGACGCGGGAATCTCACCGGCGAGCTTCTTGACGCGCGAAGCGGCGGGATGGAGCCGGAGCTGCAGCGCTTCGAAATCGAGTCCGGACTCCCCCTGGATCACGAGCTCTCCGTCGACGACGGCGCGCTCCGGAAGCGATTCGAGGAGAGGCGCTTCGAGCTCCGGGAAGTAACGGTTCAAGGGCTTCGAGATCGCGGCTCTGGAGGAGCCACTCCTTTCCGTCCCGAAACACCAGTACTCGGAAGCCGTCCCATTTCGGCTCGAAGATCCACGAGCCGCCTTCGGGAAGCTCGTCGACGAGCTTCGCGAGCATCGGCTCGACGGGAGGATTTACGGGAAGCTCCACGCGGAAATCTTAGCAGTCCTGGCTCGTCCCGAGGGATCGATGGTAAGCTGGGCCGAGGTTGCGATGAGAATCAGGGCGGCGATTCTCGGGTTTCGGGGCGCTCCTCCCGCCTTTGGCCGACACTCCGAGAGAGGTAGTCGAAGAGAGCTGCCAGGTCTGCCACAACGACTCCTCCCTCGCCGGCAACATGTCTCTCGACGGATTCGACGTCGACGCTCCCGAAGCCGCCGCCGACCTGGCGGAAAAAATGGTGCGAAAGCTTCGCGCCGGCATGATGCCTCCCGCCGGCGTGCCCCGTCCCGACGAGGCAGCTCTCGACGCCCTGGTCGTCCAACTCGAGACTCGTCTCGACGAGAACGCCCGCAGCAATCCCAATCCCGGCCGAAGGACGTTTCAGCGCCTCAACCGCGCCGAGTACGAGAGCTCGATCGAAGACCTCCTCGCGCTCGACATCGAGGCGGGAGACTATCTCCCGCCGGATACCAAGAGCGCCAATTTCGACAACATCGCGGACGCCCAGATGCTTTCCGCGACCCTCCTCGAGGGCTATCTTCGCGGGGCGAGCGAGTTGAGCCGACTCGCCGTCGGCGACCCGAAGGCCACGGCCCGGGAAGCTACTTATAAGGTGACGCGCTGGGTCTCGCAGACGGAACAGGTCGAGGGGGCACCCTATGGAACGCGTGGCGGCGTATCCGTCGTTCACAACTTCCCTGCGGACGGCCACTACCTCTTCCGGGTTTCGTTCCATCACGAGACGACCGGCGCTCTTCACGGAAGCGGGCAGGCGACGCTTCACACCTCCTCGGAGAACCCGGAGCAGATCGAGATCTCGATCGAAGGAGAGAGGGCGGCCCTTCTTCCCATCGATCGCTGGATGCACGTCTCGGACCCGAATGGCGTGAACCTTCGGACCGAGCCGATCTTCGTCCGCGCGGGACCTCGGCGCGTGTCCGCGGCGTTCCTCAAACAGTTCGAGGGGCCGGTTCAGGATCTGATCCGCCCGCACGATTGGTCCATCGCCAGCACCAGCATCGCCGACGCCTACGGCATGACCAGCCTTCCGCACCTTCGCGATCTCGCCATCACCGGTCCCTACGATCCGACAGGAGTCTCGGAGACGGAGAGCCGCCGAAAGATCTTCCAGTGCCGGCCGGCCTCGCCGGGCGAGGAGCTGTCCTGCGCCGAATCGATTGTGGCGCGGCTGGGCTCACAGGCGTACCGGCGGCCCCTCTCCGCGCGCGACCTCGAAGCCTTGATGGCGCTCTATCGCGCGGGCGCCGAAACGGGTGGGTTCGAAGCCGGGGTCCAGACGGCGCTCGAAGGGATTCTCGCGAGCCCCCACTTCGTGTTCCGTCTCGAAGAGCCCCCGGCGACGAAAAGCGCGGGCTCCGAGACCTACGCCATCGACGATCTCGACCTGGCGTCGCGGCTCTCGTTCTTCCTCTGGGGCGGCGGTCCCGACGACGAGCTGGTGCGCGTCGCGGAGGAAGGCCGGCTCTCCGATTCGGAGGTGTTCCAAAGCCAGGTGCGTCGCATGCTGGCCCATCCGCGCTCCCGCTCGCTCGCGACGCGCTTCGCGGAGCAGTGGCTTCGGCTTCCGGATCTGGAGCCGATGCACCCCGACGTCCGCATGTATCCCGACTTCCACGATCAGCTGAAGAAGTCGATGCGCCGCGAAACGGAGCTCTTCTTCGAGAACCTGGTGCGCGAAGACCGGAGCGTTCTCGAGCTCCTTACCGCGGACTACACGTTTCTCGACGAGCGCCTCGCGCGCCATTACCGCGTTCCGGGAGTCGTCGGGACCGAATTTCGCAGGGTGTCCTATCCCGACCCCGCGCGCCGGGGATCCTGGGCCACGGCAGCGTCCTCACGCTCACTTCGCACGCGCATCGAACCTCGCCCGTTCTTCGCGGAAAATGGGTCATGGAGGTATTCCTCGGGAATCCACCGCCGCCGCCGCCGCCGGACGTGCCGGAGCTCGAGGAAGCGGGGGAGGCGGAGGAGGGACGTCTTCTCTCCGTTCGCGAGCAGATGGAGCGGCACCGGGCGAGCCCCGCCTGCCAGTCCTGCCATGTGTTGATCGATCCCATCGGGCTCGCGCTCGAGAACTTCGACGCGACGGGGGCGTGGCGAATCCGGGACAACGGCGTCGAGGTCGACACCTCGGGAGAGCTCTATGACGGGACGAAGCTCGAGAGCCCCGAGGATCTGCGCGAAGCGCTTCTCAACCACAGCACCTCGTTTCTTCGCACCTTCACCGAGAACTTGATGGCCTATGCGCTCGGCCGCCGCGTCGAGTATTTCGACATGCCCGCGGTACGGGCCATCGTCTGCGAGGCGAAAGCCGACAACTATCGAATGTCGTCCTTCGTCCTCGGGATCGCGAGAAGCGACGCGTTTCGGATGAAGTCGGCGGCGACCGCCGAAGAAACGGAAATGCACGGAGGTAGTCGATGAGGATCCTGACGGGCAAACACCTTCACCGCCGGACGTTTCTCCGGGGTGCCGGCGCCACGGTGGCGCTTCCTTTCCTCGAGGCCATGCTGCCCGCGCGGCGGGCGTTTGCCGCGCCGGTTTCGACTTCCCTCGAGAGGACGCGCCTCGTCGCCATCGAGATGGTGCACGGCTCGGCGGGCGCGACCAAGTGGGGAGCGACCCAGAACTTCTGGTCGCCCGCCGCCGCCGGCCGCGATTTCGATCTCGGCCCGACCGCGATGAGCTCTCTCGAGCCGTTCCGGAAATACCTGACCATCGTGAGCGATACGGACGTCGAAGGGGCCGAAGCGATTACACCCCCGGAGATTGGCGGAGATCACTTTCGCTCGAGCGCGGTTTTCCTGACCCAGGCCCATCCACGGCAGACGGAGAGCTCCGACGTTGAAGTCGGCACGTCGATGGATCAGATCTACGCGCAGCGTTTCGGTCAGGACACTCCGATCCCCTCGATCCAGCTCTGTATCGAGAACGTCGACCAGGGCGGCGGATGCGCCTACGGCTACTCCTGCGTCTATACCGATACCATCAGCTGGGCGTCGCCCACCGAGCCCCTGCCGATGATCCGCGATCCGCGCGCGGCTTTCGATCTGCTGTTCGGAGCCGGCGGCACCGCCGAGGAGCGCGCGGCTCGCCGGCGCGCGAGCAAGAGCGTTCTCGATTTCGTTCTGGGTGAGGTCGACCGCTTGAATCAGGAGCTCGACCCCGTCGATCGCCGCCGCATGGACCAGTACCTCTCGAACATCCGGGAGATCGAGCGGCGGATCCAGAAGGTCGAGGAGCGCAGCGAGAGCGCCATGCAGGAGGGCACCCGAGAGCTTCCCAGCGCCCCCGCGGGTGTCCCCGACTCTTTCGACGAGCACGTCAAGCTCATGTTCGATCTCCAGGCGCTCGCGTTCGAGGGCGACATGACCCGGGTGTTCTCCTTCAAGATGGGACGGGACGCCTCGGGCCGGGTCTACCCCGAGAGCGGCGTCGACAAGCCCTTTCATCCCGCGTCCCATCACGGGGACAAGGACAGGAACATCGAGGAGTTCTTCCGCATCAATCGCTACCATGTGGGGTTGGTGCCCTACTTCCTCTCGAAGCTCGCGAGCATCCAGGAGGGTGAGAAGACCCTCCTCGACAAGACCATGGTGATCTATGGATCTCCCATGGGCGATCCGAACGTCCACAACCACAAGCGGTGCCCGCTTTTCATCGCCGGCGGCGCCAACGGAAAGCTCGAGGGCGGCCTTCACCTGCGAGCGGCACCGGGGACTCCCATGGCGAACGTGATGCTGAGCCTGATGCACGTGCTGGGCCTCGACGAGACAGCGCTCGGCAACAGCACGGAGCCGTTCTCCCTTTCCGTCGTAAGGAGCTAGCAATGTCCGAAAGACAGCGTGATGCTTCTGAGCGCGGCCCTCCTGCTTTGCCGCGATGTCGCCGTCGACGGAATTCCTCTTCGAGGCCGCGGGCAACGGCGACCTCGATCAGGTGCGCGCGCTCCTGAAGGAAGGCGCCGACGTGAACGCCGCCCAGGGCGACGGGATGAGCGCCCTCCATCACGCGGCGCGCACGGGAAACACGGCGATGGCGGAGCTTCTGATCGGCGCCGGAGCGAACCTCGAGGCGAAGACCCGGCTCGGAGACCACCGGCCTCTCCACGTGGCGAGCGCGTCGGGAAGGTCCGGAGTGGTCGCGGTTCTGGTCGCGGCGGGCGCCGACGTCAACGCCGTCACCACGACGGGAGCGTCGCCTCTCCATTTCGCTGCGGCTTCCGGAAGCGCGGAGGCGGTGTCGGCGCTTCTCGGCGGGCGGAGCCGAAGTCGACGCGCGGGAGCCGGTCTGGGGACAGACCCCGCTGATGTTCGCCGCCGCCGCGGGCAGGACCGAAGCCATCGAATTGCTGCTCGAAAAGGGAGCGAATCCCGCGCTCACCGCGAAGGTGATCGACGTCGTCGAGCGGGACAAGGCGGATCGGGCGGAGCGACGAAAGCGGAACGAGCGCGATCGCCGCGCTTCGCGACCCGAAGGCGGCGGAAAAGCAGAAGGAGAGAGAGGAAGCCGAGAAGCGCGGAAACGAGCCGGAGCCTCTCAACTACGCGGGTCAGGTCGGATCGCAGGGTGGGCTCACGCCGCTCTCTGCTCGCGGCTCGCGACGGCCACGTCGAGGCCGCTCTCGCGCTTCTGAAGGGAGGCGCCGACGTGAACCAGGTGAGCGAGGGAACGGGCCTCTCCCCGATGCTCATCGCCACCATCAACGGCCAATTCGATCTCGCGATGCTGCTCTTCGAGAAGGGAGCCGACCCCAAGCTCGCGAGCGAGGCCGGGGATACGCCGCTCCATGCGGCTCTCAACATGCACTGGGCGCCGAAGGCGCGCCATCCGCAGCCCGTCGCCTACATGCAGCAGGAGACGACCTATCTCGAGATGATGGAGAGGCTCCTGAAGGCCGGAGTCGATCCGAACGCGCGCCTCGAGAACACGCTCTGGTACACGACGTACAACCGCGATCTGCTCGGCGTCGATCGAACGGGCGCGACGCCGTTCTGGCGCGCCGCCTACGCGCTCGATATCGAGGCGATGCGCCTTCTCCTTCGCTTCGGAGCGGACCCGAGCCTTCCGACGATCAAAGTGCCGGAGCGGGTGGACGAGGAAGCGGGCGGCGCGGGAGACGGAAAAGACCACTCGGGGCTTCCCGAGGCTCCGTTCGGCGGCCCGGCGGTCTACCCCATCCATGCGGCTTCCGGTGTCGGCTACGGTCAGGGTTTCGCGGGGAACTCCCATCGGCATGTTCCGGATGCATGGCTTCCGGCGGTGAAGTTCCTGGTGGAGGAGCTCGGAGCCGACGTGAACGCCCGCGATCACAACGGCTACACGCCTCTTCACCACGCGGCGGCGAGAGGTGACAACGAGCTCATCCTCTACCTGGTGTCGAAGGGGGCCGATGCGACCGCGATCGCCCGGAGCGGCCAGAGCACGGCCGACATGGCGAACGGACCGGTGCAGCGAATTCAGCCGTTCCCCGAGACCGTCGCGCTCCTCGAGAAGCTCGGGTCGAAGAACAACCACCGCTGCATGAGCTGCTAGCACTGTGCTACGCTCGCAGCCGTGAACGACGAATACCCCGAGCCGCCTCCCGAGGACGAAGACTTCGCGCGGATGTTCGAAGCATCCCTGAAGCCGAAGTCTTTCCGGGAAGGCGACGAGGTCGAGGGGAAGGTGGTCGCGCTCGGGTCCGACGTCGCCTTCGTGGACATCGGCGGCAAGGGCGAAGCGACCATCGACCTCGAGGAGCTGAAGGACGCGGACGGCAAGCTCCAGGTGTCGCCCGGCGACACCGTCAAGGCGATCGTGGTCTCGACCTCCGGCGGGATGAAGCTTTCTCACAAGCTTGCCCGCCACGCCGCGACCCGGGAAGCGCTCCGAAACGCGTACGAGTCCGGACTCCCCGTCGAGGGCAAGGTCGAAGCGGTCACCAAGGGCGGCTACGAAGTTCGATTCTCCGGTCAGCGCGCTTTCTGCCCCATGTCCCAGATCGGTACTACCTACACCGAGGATCCCTCGATCCACGTCGGCAAGGTCTATGTCTTTCGCATCGTGGAGCACAAATCGGAGGGCAAGAACATCGTGGTCTCGCGGCGCGCGATGCTCGAGGAGGAGGAGAGGGAGCGCGCGGTCGAGGTCCGGAAGCTCATCGTCAAGGACGCGGTCCTTCGGGGCCGCGTGGTGTCGGTGCGCGACTACGGCGCCTTCGTCGATCTGGGGGGAGGAATCCAGGGACTCCTTCACGTCTCCGAGATGAGCTGGTCTCGCGTTTCGGACCCCGCATCGGTCGTGAAGCCGGGAGATGAGATCGAAGTCAAAGTTCTGTCCGTCGACGAGGAGAAGGGAAAGATTTCACTGGGCCTGAAGCAGCTCCAGGCCGACCCGTGGTCCACCGTCGCGGGTGGCTTCGAGGTGGGGCAGCTGCTTTCGGGACTGGTCACGCGCGCGGCGGACTTCGGAGCGTTCGTCGAGATCGCCCCCGGCATCGAGGCTCTCGCTCACGTCTCCACCTTTCCCCCTACGGGGAAAGCCGATGGGTGGAAAGCGCTCGCACCGCCGGGCGAGTCGGTGCCGGTCGAGATCCTGAGCATCGATCTGGAGCGGAAGAGAATCGGCGTCGCTGTCGTCGAGCGAGGAACCGCGAAGGCCGAGCGCGCCGAAGCGTTGAGGCCGGGCGCGCGCTTCACTGGCAAGGTCGAGCGGCACGAAAGCTATGGAATCTTCGTCTTCCTCAAACCGGGCGCGACCGGGCTCATCCCTCTCGAGGAGACGGGTGTGGAGCGAGAGGGCGACCTCAGAAAAATCTTTCCCGTCGGAGGCGACGTGGACGTCCTCGTCCTCGAAGCGGACCCCGGCGGCCGCAGGATTCGGCTGAGTCGCAAAGCCCTCCTCGACGCCGCGGAGAGGGACGAAGCTCGCGACTATCGTGAGCGCGAGAGCGCAACTCACAGCGCCAGTTTCGGATCCCTCGCCGATACTCTTCGAAAGGCGTTGGACAAGGGCGGCTCGTGACGCTTCAGCCCTGATATCCGTCGCCGGAGATCTGCACCAGCGTTCCATCCGGGTCGCTGAAGTACAGTTGATCGCCACCGCTGGTCCGATTCGCAGGGTTCCGATCGATCGAAGGTTCTATCCCGCGCTCGCGCAGCCGCCCCGCGATTCTTCCCGGGTCGTAGTCGTCGACCCCCACACAGAAATGATGGACTCGCCCCGGGTCCTGGATCTCGTAGATTCCGAGAAAACTCGATCCCAATCCGAGGTTGATCCCGCCGTTGCCCGGCCGGCTCACCACCTCGAGACCGAGAAGCTTCGAGTAAAACTCGACCGAGCGCGCGACATCGGCAACGGCCAGAGAAACGTGGTTCAACGAACGTCCCTCTGCGGCGAGAGGCAGCTGAGTCGCGGACGACGAGCCGGCGCCTCCGACCAGCGCGGTGAGAGCGGCGACCAGCTCCCTTCGCGTCAGCTTCCGCGTCTCGAATCGTTCGACCAGATCTTCAATCTCTCTTGGCGCTTCCGTCTCCCGGATCATGGATGCTCCTCGAGGTGGCGCGCGATTTCGATAGCCTCTCGAATCGCTTCCTCGATGCGGTTCTCCTCGCGCTTGAGCCGCACTTCGAGAAAGCGCGCCTCGTCGCTCGCCCGGTCCAGATGCGCGAGCTCCGACGCCGGAGCGAGACCGGGAAACCTCGGGATGAGCTCGTTCGAGTCCTGATCGTAGGGCCCACTCCGGCTGTAGTAGACGGAGTTCAGGGCGCGGCTGATGCGGATGAGGCCTTCGTTGAAAGCCGGGCGCGCTCCTTCGGCGTGACGCGCGCCAGCGCCTCCGCCCGTTCGGCGAGACTCGCGACGAGCGACGAGAGCGGCTTCGGTGTCGTACGGCTCGATCGCCTCGAGCTTCTCTTTCATCTCCTTTGCGGTGGCCCGGAAGTCGTAGGGAATCACCGGAGGGGCGGCAAGACCCTCGGTCATGGCTACGAGGAGATCGGTCTCTTCGACGAGAAGCTCCAGGTCCACTTTGTCGCGGCTGTCTTCGCGCGAGTGCCACCACCACGAGCCCCCGCTTCCATCCGCGACTCCGCGATCGGGAGATCCCTCCGGGATCGATTTCGAGAATCGCACGCTCGGAATTCCCAGCCCCACGAAGGATTCGTCCGCCACTTTTCCCGGGCGGGAGCCTTTGGGCTCTTGTCCGGTCCTGGTCCGGATGAGGTCGAGGTTGAAGCGCTCGAGCTCCGCCATGTGCGTCGCGGAATACCGGGTTGCGCTCCTGGTTCCGATGGAGTCGATATTGATGTGGGCGACCGCGTTCCGCCTCAGATCGGAGTAGAAGTGATCCGCGTACCAGGCGGAGCCGGCGTAGCGGCCCGGCGAGTGTCCCGGCCACCAGGCGACCCGCACGCTTCGCGTGAGTCCCGCGCGGTTCTGGTGGAGGAGGCGCGCCGCCTCGAGCATCGCCGCGTTTCCGGTGGCGTTGTCGGTGACCCCTTCGTGCCACGAATCGATATGGCCGCCGATGAGGACGAACTTCTCCTTTTCCGCGCCGCCCTCGACCCGCGCCACCACGAGCTCCGTCTTGCGCCAGCGCGTATCGACGACTCCGTCGATCCGCACCCGCACCTTCTCGCCTCGCGCGAGCCGGTCGCGAAGGCCGTCGCCGTCGGGCCGCTTCATCGCGACGATGGGATTCTGCGGGAGACGGGCGGCGGTCTCCGGAGTGGGCGCACCCCAGATGGTCGTGACGGTCATGTTGTGCAGGCGATCGTCGGGGTTGATGTATATCTGCGCGAGAGCGCCCGCCTGCTCGGTCGCGAAGGCGCGATAGGGCGCGGGAAATCCGTCGTCGAGGACGATCTTTCCCTTCACGTCGACGGCCTGGTAGTCGACGAGCGGCGCGTCGAACGGATCGGCGGTCATGTTCCGGCCGATGTAGACCAGCTCGCCTTCCACTCCGCCCGAGGGCGCCGAGCGCGAGAAGGCGTGGTTGATGGCCTCGAGCTTCGCGGGCTCGGGGGTCAGAACCGTGACGGAAGCGCTCATCGGGTGGCTCAGGTAGAGATCCATCTCGTAGGAATCGAACGGAATGCCGTACTCTGTGAGCTTCTTCTTCAGATAAGCGTTCGCCTCGCGCTCCCCCGGGCTCCCCGAGATGCGATCGAGGACCGCGAGCCGATCGATGGTTTCCGTGAGCTCCGTGCGGGAGACGTCGCCGGGCGCGGCGAGGAAAGCGGCGAGAACGAAAACGGTCATGAGGTCATCCTTTTTTGGGCTTCTTCTTCGTTTCGGCGGGAGGGAGCGCGATGGACGGGTCGGCGATCAGCCGGTCCAATCGGGAAAGCTTCGTTTCCTCCTTCTTCGCGCTCACGATCCACCAGATCGCGGTCCGGCGAAACGAGGGCGGAATCGCCTGAAACGCCTTCCAGGACCCCGGGTTCTTCCGGAACTTCTTTTCAAATTCCGGAGGAAGCGTCTCCGGCCGGTTCTCGTACGCGTAGATGCCGGAGCGGTTCTCCTTTCGCGCCTCGAAGGCTTTCATTCCCGGCGGGGCGCATTCGCCCTTCCGCGACCAGCTCGTTCGCGATCCGGATGTTGATCGAGCTCCAGATGCTCGAAGACCGCCTCGGAGTGAAGCGAATGCTGTAGCTGACCTCGTCGATCGATTTTCGAACTCCGTCGATCCATCCGATAACAAAGGGCTTCGCGGACGGATTCGGGCCAGGTGATGCTCGGCTTCGTTCCCTTCTTGTAGAACCCGACCAGGAGCTCGCTCGCCTTGTGATGGTTCGCCGCGAGCCATTTCCCGAAGTCTTTGGGGGTCTTGAAAAATCGGGCGCCCATCGCGAGAGCGTAGCATGGAGTCCGCGATTTGACAGCGCGGAAGCTCGCGGGCTACTCTCCCATAGTCTGTCTATGGGAAAGTCCGAAGCCAAATTCGATCTCCTCCCGGGGACGCTCGAGATGCTCATCCTGCGCTCGCTCGAGCGCGCCTCCGAGCCGATGCACGGCTACGGCATCGCGCGGTTCATCAAGAACGTCTCGAACGAGGTCCTGCAGGTCGAGGAAGGTTCCCTCTATCCGGCGCTCCAGCGTCTGTCGATCAAGGGCTTTCTCAAGGCCGAGTGGGGGCAGTCCGAGAACAACCGCCGGGCCCGTTTCTACCGGCTGACGGCAGCAGGCAGAAGGGAGCTCCAGAAAGAGGCCGCTGACTTCGAGCGGCTGATGGAGGGCATCCTTCGTCTGATGGGTCCCGTGAGAGGAAGGGGAGTGTCGTGAATCTTCTTCGACGGCTTTCGTTCTACTTCCGCCGCGACGAGTTCGAGCGCGATCTCGAAGAGGAGATGCGTCTCCATCGCGAGATGAAGCGAGAGGACTACGTCGCTTCGGGAATGACTCCCGACGAGGCGCGGCGGGCGTCTGAGCGTGAGTTCGGCCGCACCAGCCGGCTCATGGAGGAGAGCCGCGAGACCTGGAGCTTCGCGCTCCTGGACTCGCTCGCCCAGGACGTGCGCCTCGGTCTTCGAGCGCTCCGGAAGCGGCCCGGCTTCACCGCCGTCGGCCTCTTTTCGCTCGCCCTCGGGATCGGAGCCAACACCGCGGTGTTCACGCTCTTGAACAAGGCGTTCCTCCAGCCGCTTCCCGTGGCGTCGCCCGAAGATCTCGTCGCGCTCCAGAACGACCAGAGCCGGCAGATGTTTCCCGCGTTCTCCTACCCCAACTACGAGGACTACCGTGACCGGAGCGACGCGTTCTCCGGGCTGATTGCGTACCGTTTCGCGCCCTTGAGCGTGAGCCACGACGGACTCGCCGAGAGGATGTGGGGCTACCTCGTCAGCGGAAACTACTTCGAGGTGCTGGGCGTCGAGCCGGCGCTCGGGCGCGTTCTCTCGCCCGAGGACGACGTTCTTCCGGGCGGCCACCCCGTCGCGGTCCTGAGCCACCGCTCGTGGCTTTCTCGATTCGGAGGAGACCCCCGGGTCCTGGGCGACGACATTCTGGTCAACGGACGAAGCTACACCATCGTCGGTGTTGCCGCGCCCGGGTTCGACGGCACCGAGGTCATCGCGGCGCCCGAGGTTTTCCTTCCGATCGCGATGCAGGCCGCGCTCGACAGGAGATACGACGATTCGCTCGACGACCGCGCCCTCGAGAACATGTACGTTCAGGGCCGTCTCCGCTCTGGTGTGGGACGGGATCGCGCGCGGGCCTCTCTCGATTCGGTCGCCCTCGAGCTCGAGCGCGAGCATCCTCGAATCAACAAGGGCAAGAAGGTCTCGCTCACTCCCGCGGGATTCCTGAGCGGCAGGATGCGTTCGGGTCTCCTCGGCTTCACCGGTCTTCTGATGGGGGTCGTCGCCTTCGCGCTCCTCCTCGCCTGCACCAATCTCGCGAACCTCCTTCTCGCCCGCGCCGCCGAGAGGCGCCGGGAGATCGGGATGAGCCTCGCTCTCGGAGCTTCGCGGCTGCGCCTCGTGCGCCGGCTCCTCGTGGAGTGCGTCGTGCTTTCGGTCAGCGGGCGGGCTCCTCGGGCTCCTGGTGGCAGTTTGGCTCGTAAGACTCGTCGCCTTCTATCGCCCGCCTTTCGACTTTCCGCTCGCGTGGGATCTGAAGATCGACCTGCGCGTCGCTTTCTTCTCGTTCATCGTCTCGCTGGTCGCAGGCGCCCTCTTCGGCCTTCTTCCCGCTCTCCGGGTGACGAAAGTCGGACCGCGCGCGGCGCTTCAGGACGAACCCTCTGGAGAGTGGGCGTTCCGATGGTCCAGGGGCGGAGGGCTCGTCGTATTCCAGGTCGCTCTCTCGCTCGTGCTCCTGGTCGGAAGCGGTCTCATGGCGCGCGCCCTCCAAGCCGCGCAAGCCGTCTCCATCGGATTCGATCCCGCGAGGGCGGTCGAGGTCTCGTTCGACCTGGGCCTTCAAGGGTACGGGGAAGCCCGGGGGCGTGAGCTCCAGAAGGAGATCCTGGAACGCGTGCGAACCCTCCCCGGAGTAAGCGCGGCCGCGGTCGCCAACTTCGTTCCCGTCGATCTCCACTTTTCGCGAGCGCGCCTCTTCATCGAAGGCGAACCGGTTCCTCAGCGGGTGAGTGAAGCGCCGATCACGTTCGTGAGCCGCGTCAGCCCGGGCTATTTCGCGGCGATGACGACGCGCGTGGTCGCTGGCCGCGATTTTACAGAGGCCGACGAGGAAGGCAGCCGTCCCGTCGCTCTCGTCAGCGAGGTTCTCGCGAGCCGATTCTGGCCCGGAGAAGATCCGCTGGGAAAGCGCCTCTCGCTCGGGTCAGCCGATAGTCCCCGGGTGGAAGTGGTGGGTGTCGCGGAAGACGGCAAGTATGCCTCGCTGAACGAGCAGCCCCAGCCCTTCGTCTACCTTCCCATCCGTCAGGTCTACTCCGGCACGACGACGCTCATCGCCCGAACCGACTCCGATCCGGGCCGTCTTCTCCCATCGATCCGGGCGGAGATTCAGAGGGTCGACCCGGCGATGGCGGTCTTCGGCGCGAGGGCGCTCGCGGACCGGCTCGCCGTTCCGCTCTTTCCCGCGCGGATAGCCGCAACGCTACTGAGCGCTTTCGGGGTGTTGTCGCTCTTTCTCGCGGCGGTCGGTATCTACGGCGTGATGTCTCAGATGGTTTCCCGGAGGCGACGCGAGATCGGGATTCGCGTCGCGCTCGGCGCTCGGCGCGAGGATGTCCTCAAGCTCGCGATGAGCGCGGGGATGATTCCCACGATGGTAGGGATACTCGCGGGCGCCGGCGCCGCGATGATCCTCACGCGATGGATGACGAGCCTCCTTTTCGGCGTGAGCCCCAAAGACCCGTGGACCTTCACCGCGACTTCGGCGGTGCTCCTCGTCGTTGCAGCGCTCGCCTGCTTCATACCCGCGCGGCGCGCCGCGATAGCCGCGCCCATGGTCTCGCTGCGCACCGAGTGACTCTCAGGGCGCGAGCCCGATACGTCGCAAGAGCTCCTCGAACCGTGGATCGGAACGCACCGGATCGAGATGCAGGTCCACTTTGGCGTGAACGAGACCTTGTGCGCGCTCCTGCGCGGCAGCGCCGAGCCAATAGAACGCGTCTTCGGTGTCTCCCAGGGCAAGATGAATGAGGGCCATGTCCCATGCGGGTACGTATCTGTTCTTGGAAGCTTCCGCGAGCTTGACGAGCACCTCTTCCGCCCGCTGCCGGTCACCGTCGAGCGCGTAGGCATGACCCAACAACGCCAGAAGATCGGGCCTCCCGTCGGACAACTCGACGGCCTTTTCGAATTCAGTGATTGCCTCGGCCGCGTTGCCGCTGTGCAAGAGTCCCTCTCCGAGACGATAGCGTCCAACCAGGAAGGCCGGCTCGAGAACGAGCGTCTCGCGCGCCCACAGAATCTCCTGGTCATGCCGGCGCGCGAGGTGGTGCATCCAGGAAACCCCCGCCTTGAGAATGGGTGAGACCGGATCGAGCCGCTGCGCGGCCATGGCCTGAGCGAGCGACTCGTCGAAGCGCCCTTCCGCGGCCAGGCGGGCTCCGTACCAGAAATGGGCCATCGCGTAGTTCGGGTTCAAATCGATCGCGCGTCGAAACTCCGTTTCGGAGGCGTCGAAATCCCAGCTCCATAGACGCTCGTATGCCAGCGAGGTGTGCGCTTCCGCGAGGCTGTCGTCGAGCGCGAGCGCTCGCCGAGCGGCATCCCGCACTCTCGGAAGCGCGGTCGACGGAGGCACCTCGCTCAACGGATACACCGAAAGCAAGAGATGGCTGTCGGCCAGCCCCGCCCAGGCCGGCGCGTAGCTGGGGTCGAGTCGCGTCGCGGTCTCGAAGTAGTCGATTCCGGTCTTCATCGCCTCCGCGGACCGGCGATTCCAGAAATAGCGGCCCTTCAGATAAGCCTCATAGGCTTCCGGCACGACGGGCCCCGGGCCGAGCGGCCGATCACCCTCCTCGGCGGTCAGCGTGTGACGCACTTCTTCAGCGATGGAGCGGGCGACCTCGCTTTGAAGGGCGAGGACGTCTCCGAGGTCCCGTTCGTAACTCTCGGCCCAGAGATGACGGTCGGTCGCGGCTTCGATCAGCTGAGCCGTAATCCGCACTCGACGTCCCGAGCGCAGGACGGAGCCTTCCACCACCGCATCGACTCCGAGCTCTTCCGCGATCTGCGGTATGGACTTGTCCGAGTCCCGATACCGCATCGCGGAAGTGCGGGAAATGACTCGCAGCGACTTGACTCGCGAAAGGTTCGCGATCAAAGCCTCGGTCATGCCATCGGTGAAATACTCTTGCTCCGGGTCTCCAGACAAGTTGGACAGAGGAAGCACCGCCAGTGAATCGAACAGACTTCCGCGGGGAACCGCCGGACGAATCCCGCGGAAATGGAGAACCGCGGCAAGCGCGACGAACAGGAGCGCGAGGATCCCTCCCCAAAGAGCGTATTGACGCAAGCCGCGTCTCGTCACGAGGGCCGGGGCGCTCAACGCGCGAAGCGGACTCAGAACGTCCGCCATCGTCGGATACCGATCGGCCGGACTCTTTTGTAGACACTTCAGAATGATCGTCTGCAATTCGGGGCTGATTTCACTTCGGATCTCCCGCGGGGGCTTCGGAGGCGTGTGCAGTACGTCCTCCGTCAAACGAGGCAGCGTTTCCTGCCGGTATGGTCTGAGGCCCGTGCTCATCTCGTAGAGCAGCGCTCCGAGAGCGTGGATGTCCGTGCGGCTATCGACTTCCGTTCCCAGCAACTGCTCGGGCGCCATGTACGGAACGGTGCCGATGATTGCACCTACCCCGCTCATGCTTCTCGCCTCCGTTTCCGTGTCCGGTCCAGGAACGATTTTCGCAAGACCGAAATCGACGACTTTGGCTCGGCCTTGCGCGGTGACGAAGACGTTCCCCGGTTTCACGTCTCGATGCACGATGCCTTTGGTATGGGCGGCTTCGAGTGCCTCGGCGACTTGATTGCCGAGCGACAGCACCTGCTCGAGGGGAAGGGGCTTGCCGGCGATCACGTCGCGAAGCGAGCGGCCTTCCAGCAGCTCCATGACCATGAAGTGGCGGCCCTGATGCTCGCCGACGTCATAGACCGTGCATACGTTGGGATGATTGAGAGAGGATGTCGCGCGCGCCTCGCGCCGGAAACGCTCGACTGCATGCGGATCAGCCGCGATCTCTTCGTGGAGAAACTTCAACGCCACTTCCCGGCCGAGCCGGGTGTCCTCGGCTTTAAAGACCACTCCCATTCCACCGGCGCCGAGCCGATCGACGATCCGATAGTGACCGACAGTTTGCCCGCGCTCCAGGGAGAGAAACATGAACGGAGGAGTGTCTAGAATATGCCCCCCGCGGGGGGCGCGCTACCATGAATCCGTGACCGCCTCCCTCCAGCGTGGACTCTTCGAGAGTTTCGACCCGTCGATCGATCGGGCGTTCGCCGGGATCGAGCGCCGAGACATCGGACGGGGCGCCTGGCTCGACTTTCTGCCCCGATGGGTGAGCGGCTCCGATCGATTGTTCGAGGATCTCGAGGCGACGGTGGAATGGAGACAACATCGGATGGAAATGTACGATCGCATGGTCGACCAGCCGCGTCTTTCAGCGCCTCTCACGCTCGAAGAGTGGGGCCGCTGGCCGGTGCTTTCCGAGATCGCCGACGTCTTGAGCGAGCGCTATCGCGAGTCGTTCTCGACGTGCTGGCTCAACTTCTACCGCGATGGGCGGGATGGGGTCGCCTGGCACGGGGACCGCACCGGCAGACGAGAGCTCGAGGCGCTCGTCGCTATCGTGTCACTCGGGCACCCGCGAAGGTTCCTGCTGCGGCCGACAGGAGGTGGAGCCTCCCTCCGTTTCGAGCTCGGTAGAGGAGACCTTCTCGTCATGGGGGGCAGCTGCCAGCGTACGTTCGAGCATTCGGTGCCGAAGACGAAGCACGCCGGTCCGCGCATCAGCGTCACGTTCCGACCCGTTCCCGGTTCTCAGCTCCCGGTTCCCGGCAGCTGAGAACCGAGAACCGAGAACTGAGAACTGCGGGTCAGTTCGGCTGCGGATTCAGAAGCTTGATGACTGCGAACGAGGCTCCCTGGGGATCCTGGAGTATCGAGAAGCGACCGGTGTCCGGAATGTCCCTCGCAGGAACGCGGACTTCGGCGCCGTCCCGCGTCGCCTTCGCGACCGCCGAATCGCAATCGGAGACCGCGAAGTAGACGGCCCAGTGTGGCGGCACGGGACCCCAGCTCGAGGCGATAGGCATCATGCCCCCCGGCCATTCGATCGCCGTTCATGAACATCGTATAGGTCCCGTCGGGCCCCATGTCCATCTCCGAAGACGTCCACGAGAAGACCCCTTCGTAGAACTTTCGCGCCGCCTTGATGTCGTTGGTCGCGAGCTCGTTCCAGCAGAAGGTTCCCGGACGGTTGTCGAGAGGCGCGGCGCCCGGATGGTCGCCTGCCTCGAACAGGGCGACCGTGGCTCCCGTGGGGTCCTGCAGAATCGCCAACTTTCCGACTCCCGGTACGTCCGTCGGCTCCATGAAGAACGTCGCGCCGAGGGCCTTCGCCTTCGAAGCGGTTTCGTCGGCGCTCTTCACCATCACGTACGAGAGCCAGTTCGGCGGCGTGCCCTGCGATATCTGTTCCTCCGTCAACGCGTACGCGCCGGCGATGTCTTTCCCTGCGAGCTGAAAGAGAGTGTAGGTGCCCATTCCGCCGGGCATCTCCTGTTCTTTCACGCCCCATCCGAGAAGGCGACTGTAGAAGCCCGCAGCGGCTTTCGCATCGGTGGTTCCGAGCTCGACCCAGCAGAAGGTTCCTGGAGAAAAGCGCTTTTCAGCCATGTGGCACCTCTCGCGGTTTTTTCCCGGGTGAGCTCCCTGCGTCCGGGAAAGAAACCCCAGACTATAATGACGCCCGCGGAGGTTCAAATTCCGGGCGAGGCGATCCCGATCTTCTTCAACGGAAGGGAGATTCTCCTCGAGTCCAGAGGTCGATTCGCCGGCGCGGCGCTTCTCGAAGCCTCGGGGAAGGGGGAAAACCTTCCCGCCCCCGGCGAGCTTCCCTACCTCTTCTGCGGCAACGGCGCCTGCCGCGACTGCGCCCTTCACGTCGACGGTGTGGACGACGTCGTTTCGTGCGAGCTTTCGCTCGCGTCGGGGATGTCGTTCCGCGCCGGGGAAGGCGCGGGAGAAGAGAACGCGCTCTCGAGGAACCTCCAAGGGCTCGATCGAGGCGTAGAAAGACCTCTCGAAGTCGAGATCGCTGTCGTCGGTGGGGGGCCCGCGGGCTCGGCCGCCTTCGCGGCGGCGCGAAGGTCCGGAGTCGACTGTGTCGTCTTCGATTCCCGGCGCGACCGCGGCTCCCCGCGGCCGGTTTCCGTTCACGAGGGGCGCCTTCTGGCAGCGGAAAACGGCGTCGTGCGCGAGGTCCGCGCGCGGGCGATCATCCTCGCGACGGGGTCGCGTCAAGGACGGGAGCCGCAGATCTCGATCGCGAAGGCCCTCGGCTGCCGGACGATCTATGACCGCGCCTTCGGGTACGAACGGCTCGTGCTCGATGGGTACGGAAGGAGCGCGATTCCCGGCCTCTTCGCTGCGGGAGACGCGGCGTGTCTCGGAAGCGAGGCCGACGCGGAAGACTCCGGCCGCCGGGCAGGAGAGGCGGCCGCGGCTTCTTGACCCAGCTCCTTCTGCTCCTCGCCGTGGTCATCTGGGGATCGACGTTCGTCGCCACTAAGATCTGTCTCGGTGTGATGAGCCCCGTCCAGCTCGTCGCCGGGCGTTTCCTCATCGCGGCGCCAGCGCTCTACGTCATCGCGCGGCTGCGCGGCGCTTCGTTCCGTCTGGGGGCTCACAAGAAGGTTCTGCTCTTCGCGGTGGTCCTCTTCTCCTTTCACTACCTCCTTCAGACCTGGGCTCTCGAGTTCACCACCGCGACCAACAGCGGCTGGCTCATCACCACCACTCCGCTCACCATCGCTCTTCTCGCGGCGCTCTTTCTCCACGAGCCGAGGCCGCCGGTTCTGGGTATCCTTCTTGCGAGCGCGGGCATTCTGCTCCTGGTGTCCGGGGGGGACCTGAGACGACTCGGAGCGTTGTCGTCTCTCGGCGACTTCATGGTGCTCGCCTCGACGGTCACCTGGTCGGTGTTCACCATAATGACCCGCGATCCGAGCCGCTCTCTCGATCCCGTCGTCGTCACGTTCACGATGACCGTTCCGCTCGCGGTGTCAGCGCTCATCCTTCCGCTCATGCTCGATCGCTGGACGCCGTGGGCCGAGCTCGACCTCGAGACCGCGCTCGCCCTTGGATTTCTCGGTTTCGCGGGAGTCGCGCTCGCCCAGTGGTTCTGGCAAAGAGGAGTGGCGAAGCTCGGAGCGGCGCGAGCCGGGCTCTTCCTCTATCTCGAGCCTCTCTCCACGACCGCCCTCGCCGTTCCGTTCCTGGGCGAGCCCTTCGGTCTCGCGAGAGCGCTTGGCGGCGTTCTGGTCGTCCTCGGCGTCTTTCTCGCGAGGCGCTAAACTAGGACATCATGCGAACGCGAAAAACCGTCAAGATCGTGAGAGCCCAGGAAGCGATGGAAGGCGCGGGCGTGCGAATCCGCCGGAGCCTCGGGACTTCCGCTCTCGACCACCACGATCCATTTCTCCTGCTGGACGAGTTCAAATCGGAGGAAGGATCCGACTACGCCGCGGGTTTTCCCGATCATCCCCACCGGGGCTTCGAGACCGTGACGTATATGCTCGCGGGAGCGATGCGCCACGAGGACCACAAGGGAAACCGCGGCGAGCTCGGTCCGGGTAGCGTGCAATGGATGACCGCGGGGCGCGGGATCATCCATTCGGAGATGCCGCTTCAAAAAGACGGACTCATGTGGGGCTTCCAGCTCTGGGTGAACCTCCCGGCGAAGAACAAGATGACCGATCCCCGCTACCAGGACATTCCCGCCTCCGCGATCCCCGAAGTCCAGGCGGAGGGAGGCGTATCGATTCGAGTCATCGCCGGCGAAGCGGCGGGAGCTCGGGGACCGGTCGAGGGGATCGCGACATCGCCGCTCTATCTCGACCTTCGGATTCCCGCGGGCGCGAGCTACGAGCACCGATTGCCCGCCGAGCACAATGCGCTCGTCTACGTCTTTGAGGGCGAGGGTGAGGTCGGGGGCGAGCGCATGGAATCGGGAGAGCTCGCCGTGCTTTCGCGAAACGGCGAAGAGTCGGTGCGACTCGCCGCGGGAGGCCGTCCGATGCGCGCCCTTCTTCTCGCGGCGCAGCCGCTCGAGGAGCCGCTCGCCCGATACGGCCCCTTCGTCATGAACACCCGGGCGGAGATCGAGCAGGCGTTCGAAGACTATCGGCGCGGCAGCCTCACCGACTGACGCCTCGCGATGGGCCGGCGCCGATCGATCTGGGAATCGCTCGAAACCGAGGCGCTTCATTCGAAGACCGCGAAGCTCGACCTCCTGTCTCCGCGGAAGCTCCTCGACCTGCTCTCTCGAGAAGACCGCAAAGTCGTCGCCGCCGTCGAGGCGGAAGCTCCTGACATCGCGAGGGCGGCTCTCGCGCTCTCCCGCGTGCTCTCGGCGAACGGGCGCGTGTTTTTCGTCGGAGCGGGCACGAGCGGCCGCCTGGGTATCCTCGAGGCGGCCGAATGCCCACCGACGTTCGGAACGGATCCGGATCGCGTCCTCGGTCTCATGGCCGGCGGCGACCGCGCCGTCTTTCGCGCCATCGAAGGCGCGGAGGATCGTGAAGCGGAGGCTCGGCGGTATCTGCGATCCCGCCGCCTGTCTTCGAAGGATCTCGTGGTGGGCATCTCGGCGTCGAGCGTCACTCCATTCGTGAGAGCCGCGCTCGACTTCGCGAAGGCACGCCGCGCGTCGACGGTTCTCGTCACCTGCGCCGCCCCCAGGAATCGTTCGATCGCCGACGTCGTCGTCGCCGCCCGCGTCGGACCGGAAGTGCTCGCCGGATCGACGCGCATGAAGGCCGGAACAGCGACGAAGCTGATCTTGAACCGCATGACGCTCCTCGCGATGGTTCGGCTCAAGAAAGTCTACGGCCCTTTCATGGTCTCGCTTCGTCCCGGATCGGCGAAGCTTCGCGATCGCGCGAAGCGAATCGTCCAGACTCTCGGCGCCGTCGATGCACGGCGGGCGGGGGCGCTTCTCGAAGAGGCGGGAGACGTGAAGACCGCGGTGGTGATGGTTCGGCTCGCGGTCAGCTCGCGCGAGGCCCGCCGGCTCCTCGACCGGAAGGGGGGCGACCTTCGCGCGGTGCTCTCGAGCGCAGGTGGTCGAGCGCAATCGCGACGGCGCCCCGCGCGGGCTCGACGTCGAGCTCCGAAACGGAAGCCCAGGGCGCGACCTTCTTGATGAGGCGCTCGAAGTCCTGCCGGAGCACGGGCACCGCTTTCCAGAGTCCTCCCGAGAGGACCATGCGAAACGTCTCTCCAGCGAGATCCAGCTTCCCGATGACCGATTCGACCGCGCGCACGAACTCGCGGCCGGCGTCGTCGATGATGCTCTGCGCTTCGCCGTCGCCGAGGTCCGCCGCCTGCTGCACCAGGGGCGCGAGGGCGCCGATCTCTTCCCGCGCGAGCTCGCGGTAGACGCGGTGCACCAGGGCTTCTTCGTGATCGACGCCGAGCCGCTCGAGAATCGGCCGGCTCAGGAGCGTCGCTCCCGAGCGTCCGTCGTACGCCCGCATCACCGCGCGAAGCGCCCGGAGTCCCATCCAATACGCGCTGCCCTCGTCGGCGAGAAGAGGACCCCATCCACCGGCGCGGGCTTCTCGTCCCTTGCGGTCGACGCCGTACGCCGCCGCTCCCGTGCCGACGGTGAGGACGACGCCGAAACGCTCGCCCGCTCCGGCGACGAGAGCGATGGCCGCGTCGTGCGTGACGAGATTCTCTCGGGCGGCGTCGACGCGCGCGAGGATTCTCTCCATGATGCGAAAGTCGCGCTCGCGGCCCGCCCCGGCCATGCCGATACAGAGCGCGTCGACTTTCGTCGTCTTGTGCACGGCCAGCACTTCGCTCGCGAGTGACGAGAGAGCGAACTCCACTTCGTCTTCGCTGAAGAGCTGGAGGTTGAGACCGCCGCCGCGCGCTTTCGCGAGCACCGCGCCTTTCTCGTCGGCGAGGAGGCAATCGGTTTTCGTCGCCCCGGCGTCGAAACCCAGCACTCTCAGCATCTAAAATCAAGACTAAGAGCCCAGGCAAGTCTTGTCAAATCACACGGATGTGGGGTCGCTTGACAGCTAGTTCTGGTGTGAAGTAGATTACCTACCGGACGGTAAGTACATGCCGCGCTCACGCCGAGCTGCCCCAACTGCCGCGGGAGAACCATGATGATGCCTTCGAATCGAGTCGTTATTTTCGACACGACGCTGCGCGACGGCGAGCAATCGCCGGGCGCCAGCATGGACCTCGACGGAAAGCTCGCGATGGCGCGGGCCCTCGCGGATCTCGGGGTCGACGTTCTCGAGGCGGGCTTTCCCATCGCGTCGAACGGCGACTTCGAAGCGGTGCGCGAAGTCGCCCGCCGGATCGAAGGGCCGGTGATCGCGGGACTCGCGCGCTCCTCCCGGCTCGATATCGAGCGCGCCTGGGAGGCGCTGAAGGAAGCGCCGCGGTCGCGCATCCACGTCTTTCTCGCGACGAGCGCGATCCACCGCGAGCACAAGCTCAAGGTGGCGAAAGAAGAGATCGTGCGGCGCGCGGTCGAAGGGGTCGAGATGGCCCGAGAGCTCTGCGACGACGTCGAGTTCTCTCCGGAGGACGCCTCGCGCACCGAGCTCGACTTTCTCGCGGAGGTCGTGGAGAAAGTGATCCAGGCGGGCGCGACGACGGTGAACATCCCTGACACCGTCGGCTACGCGACGCCCGACGAGTTCGCGGAGCGCATCCGCTTCCTGCGGCAGAACGTGCGGAACATCGAGCGCGCGGTCGTGAGCGTCCACTGCCACAACGATCTCGGGCTCGCCGTCGCGAACAGCCTTGCCGCTCTCGGCGCCGGGGCGCGGCAGGTCGAATGCACCATCAACGGAATCGGAGAGCGCGCGGGCAACTGCTCGCTCGAGGAAGTGGTGATGGCGCTTCGCACCCGCGCCGACGTCTACGGGCTCGAGACGGGCATCGACACGCGTCAGCTCCACCCGTCGAGCCGGCTCCTGTCGCAGATCACCGGTCTCGTCGTGCAGCGCAACAAGGCCATCGTAGGCGCGAACGCATTCGCGCACGAGGCGGGCATCCACCAGCACGGAGTCATCCAGAACCGGCTCACCTACGAGATCATGAAGCCGGAGGACGTGGGCCTTCTCGACAACTCCCTGGTCCTCGGAAAGCACAGCGGGCGGCACGCGCTCCGGAAGCGTCTCCACGAGCTCGGATACGATCTCGCTCCCGGAGGAGCTCGAGGAAGTCTTCGTCCGGTTCAAGGCGGTCGCGGACACCAAGAAGGAGATTCTGGACGACGACCTCGAGATCCTGATGAAGGGCACGAGCAGAGAGCTCGCTGACGCTTGGGAGCTCGTCGACCTTCATCTGAGCTCCGGGAGCGAGACGGCGTCGACGGCGACGGTGTGCCTCAAGCATCGCACCGGGCGCGTGGTCAAGGAAGCGGCGGTCGGGAACGGGCCGGTCGAAGCCATCTTCCGCGCCATCGGCCGCGCGAGCGAGACGGCGCTCGACCTCATCGACTTCCAGGTGAAAGGCCTCACCTCCGGGCTCGAACGGCGTCGGGGAAGTCACCGTCGAAGTCGAAGAGCTGGGCCAGCGCCACCGCGGCCGCGCGACGGGAAGCGACATCATGCAGGCGAGCGCCGAGGCGTTTCTGCGAGTGGTGAATCGGGTCGTCGCCATGCGGGAGACGCACAAGGAGCTCGTGGACGTATTCGGACAGTGACGGCCAAGACTCCTCTCACCCTTTTCGAAAAACTGTGGCGCCGGCACCTCGTCGTCGAGGGCACGGAGGAGCATCCACCGGTCGTCTATATCGATCTCCACCTGATTCACGAGGTCACGTCGCCCCAGGCTTTCGCCGAGCTCGAAGCCCGCGGGCTTTCCGTGCGGCGGCCGGATCGCACCGCCGCCACCATGGATCACTCGACCCCGACCACCCTCGACGAAGCCGGGCGTCCGCGGTTCTTCAATCGAGAGACGGAGGCGCAGGTCGAGACGCTGCGGCGCAATTGTGAGAAGTTCGGCATCCCTCTCTACGCGCTCGAGGATTCGCGTCAGGGGATCGTGCACGTGATCGGCCCCGAGCTCGGTCTCACCCGGCCGGGCATGACCATCGTCTGCGGCGACAGCCACACCTCGACCCACGGCGCCTTCGGTGCCTGGGCTTTCGGGATTGGAACGACGGAAGTGGGCCACGTGCTCGCGACACAGTCGCTTCTCCAATCGAAGCCGAAGACCTTCGAAGTGCGCGTTGACGGCAGGCTGCGGCCGGGAGTTACCGCGAAAGACCTGATCCTCGCGATCATCCAGGAGATCGGAGTCGACGGGGGAATCGGCCACGTCATCGAGTACACGGGCTCCGCGATTCGCGCGCTTTCGATGGAAGAGCGCATGACGGTGTGCAACATGTCCATCGAGGGCGGCGCACGGGCGGGGCTCATCGCTCCCGATGAAACGACGTTCGCAGTACCTCGAAGGGAAGACCGCGCTCGCCCCAGCGCGAAGGACTGGGAGCGTGCCGTTGCCGACTGGAGGACCCTTCCCACCGATCCGGGCGCCGCGTACGACCGCACGGTCTCTCTCGACGCGTCGAGGATCGAGCCCATGATCACTTACGGGACCAACCCCGGGATGTCCGTCGCCATCGGGGAGTCGATTCCCCGGGATGCGAGCGAGAAGTCGCTCCGCTACATGGGACTGGGCGCCGGTGAGAAGCTTCTGGGGAAGGCCGTCGACGTCGTGTTCATCGGCAGCTGCACGAACTCACGGATCTCCGACCTGAGGCTCGCGGCTTCGGTGATGAAGGGCCGGCACGTCGCGCAAGGCGTCCGCGCGCTCGTGGTCCCGGGTTCTCAGGAGGTGAAGCGCCAGGCGACGGCGGAAGGGCTCGATCGGATCTTCCGCGAGGCGGGAGCCGAGTGGCGCGAGCCCGGCTGCTCGATGTGCATCGCGATGAACGGGGACCAGCTTTCACCGGGCGAGCTCGCGGTATCGACCAGCAATCGCAACTTCGAAGGCAGGCAGGGCAAGGGCGGGCGCACGATCCTCGCGAGCCCGCTGACCGCCGCTGCCGCCGCGGTGACGGGTCGAATCACCGATGCGCGGACGTTGATCGAAGAGGGGACATGAACCCGATCCGGATCGTCACCTCGAAGACGGTGGTGCTCCCGCTCGACAACGTGGACACCGACCAGATCATCCCCGCGCGTTTTCTGACCATTACCACCAAGACCGGCCTGGGTGACAGCCTCTTCGCCGATTGGAGGCGCGATCCCGCTTTCGTCCTCAACCGTGAGGAAGCGAAAGGTGCTTCGATTCTCGTCGCGGGTGAGAACTTCGGGTGCGGCTCCTCGAGAGAGCACGCGCCCTGGGCGCTTCTCGGCTTCGGCTTTCGCGCCGTCGTGAGCCGCTCGATCGCCGACATCTTCAAAGGCAACGCGCTGAAGAACGGGCTCCTGCCGGTCGAGGTTCCGGAGGCGATCCACCGCTCGCTTCTCGCGCATCCCGGATGGGTCGTCACCGTCGATCTCGAAAAACGGTTGCTCACACTTCCCGATGGAAGTGAGACCGAATTTCCCATCGACGGCTTTTCCCGCCACTGCTTGCTCCACGGAATCGATCCGCTCGACTTCCTGCGGGAGCAGGAAGGCGCCATTCGCGCCTACGAAGCCGCCCACTGACCGCGCCGCCGTGAAGGGGTTTACTCCGTTCGCAGCGCGCGGATGGCGGAAAGAGTCGCCGCTCGGCGGGCCGGCACGAGTACCGCGACGAGCGCGGCGAGGCTCAAGACCAGCGTCGTGACCAGAAGGATCCCCGGGGAATAGGGCTTCACGCCGAACAGCTGCGTCGTCATCGCGTACCCGGTCGCGATCGTCGCCGGGACGCCGATCAGCAGCCCGATTCCAATCTGGGCGAACGCCCCACGCAAGAACGAGCCTCAACACCCTCGACGCATCCGCGCCAAGGGCCATGCGGATCCCGATCTCGCTCGTGCGGCGCTCGACCGAGTAGGCGGTCACGCCGTAGAGGCCGACGGAGGCCAGCACCAGCGCCAGGACGCCGAAGAGGGACGTGAGCCTCGCCAGCATGGTCTGCTGCGCAAAGTTCCCGTCCACCTGCTCGGCGAAAGTCGTGAAGTCGATCACCGCCAGGTCCGGGTTGACCTGCGCCAGGGCGCGTCGGACCTCGGGCTCCAGACCCGACAGTGCGCCTTCCGTCAAGATCACTACCGCGCTCAGATAGTGAGACCGATCCTCGAACGCCTTGAAACGCGGGTTCTCGTACCCCACCTGTTGCGCCTGGGGAAGGAAGAACGTGGGCGGAATCCGCCTCGTCGCCTCCCGGTATTGGGTGTCCTCAGTGACCCCGACGATTTCGAAGGTGCCCGCGTATTTCGGGTCGAGGTCCCCGAAGCGCTTTCCGATCGGATCGCCATCCTTGAAGAACTTTCGGGCGAACGTCTCGTTTACGACCGCGACGTTCCGCGAGCTCGCCGTATCCTGCTCCGTGATCCCCCGGCCCTTCACGATCCGCGTACCGATCGTCTCGAAGTAGCCATCGCTCACCCGCAACCACGACGAGCTGTTCTCGTTGCTCCCCGGCGGAGGGGGCGGCTGGCCCTCGATGTAGACGGTCTCGCCCCAGTTATCACCCTCCATGGGGCTATAGAGGGCGAAGCTCACCCGACTCACGCCGGGAATCGACTCGACGTTGTCCTGAAGCTTCCGGTAGAACGAAGGGAGCTCCTCGACCCGATATCCGGCCATCGCCGGATCCATGTGAAGGATGTAGCGGTTCGCGACCTCGAATCCGAAGTCCTGACGCTGCATGTTTCGAAGACTCTGCGTGAGCAGTCCCGCCGCGCACAGAAGAACGAGCGACAAGGCCGCCTGGGCGACGACGAGAGACTTCTGCGTCCATCCCCCGGAAGCCGTAGCACGGTGGGTCCCCCGCAGGGCGTCAGCCGGATCCATCCGAGCCATCAACCACGCCGGAGCGATGCCGAAGAGGATTCCGGTGAGGAGGCACACGCCGAACGTGAAGCCGAGAACCGGAAGCGACGGTATGGGACTGATCGCCACCGCCTGGTTCCGGAACGCGAGCTGCAGGATTAGGCTCGTTCCCCAGAACGCGAAGACGACCCCCACGATCCCGCCGAGAAGGGCGAGGGAAGTGCTCTCGATCAGCACCTGCGCCACCTGCCGCGATCGCGGCGCCCCGAGCGCGGTCCTTAGCGAAATCTGCTGCCGGCGGCTCGTGGCCCGCACCAGCATGAGGTTCGCAACGTTGGCGCAGGCGATCAGAAGGACGAAACCGGAGACCCCGAACAAGAGCCGCAAGCCCGACTCGTACTCCTCGCGCATCATTTGGACCCCCGCCCCCCGGGAGACAGATGCAGCGTCTGCTTCGGCACCAGCGCCTTACTGGCGTCGTCGAGCTCGGCAACGGGGCTCAGGAGCCACTGACGCAGTTCCACCTGCAGCTGGGCCTCGATCGTTTGTGGATCGGCCCCGGGGACGATGCGTCCGATGAGGTCGAGCCAATCCGAGTTGGGGAAATCGAGGAGAGTCGCCGTGCGATCGAGAAGTCGCTCCGTTTCCAGAGGAAGCCAGAACGCGGGCGTGTTTTCCAGTCGATCGCCGTAGAAGGACGGGGGCGTGACGCCCACTACGGTAAAGGGCTGGCCGCTGAGAGTGAACGTGGATCCCACGACCGACGGGTCGAGCCCGTACTTCCCCTGCCAGGTACCGTAGCTCATGACGGCGACGGGTTCCGCGCCTCTCCGGTCGTCGTCCGCGTTGAATACCCTTCCGACGTAAGCGCCGATGCCAAACATCGAGAAATAGTTCCCGGATACGTACTGGGTTCGCTGCGACTCCGCGGGCTCGTTCCTCCCGACTCGGCGCACGCCCGCGAGTCCGCGACCGGCCTGAAACGCCGCGAGCTCGCGGAACCCCTTCGTCCCGTCGCGGAAGGTTATGTATTTGTCGTAGGAAAAAAGCGACCAATCGTCCTGCAGACCGCCGTTGACACAGCAGTTTTCGTTGTTGCCTAGCCGATAGAGCTCTTCGGGCCTGGCCACTGGCAGGGACTTCAGCAAAACTGCGTGCACGAGAGTGAAGATGGCGGTGGTCGCACCGATTCCGAGTGCGAGCGTCAAGATGGCGGTCGCCGTGTAGCCGGGAGCGTTGACGAATTGGCGCGTCGCGTAGCGCAGGTCTTCTTTGAATCGCATGGGACTCCGATTTCTCGTACGAAACGGACGCCTATCGTGTTCAGCGAATCTACCGACTTTTTTTAGACGTTGCGGAAGGGCGGATCGTTGCCAGGGAATTGCTTGCGGTCGATGGTGTTCGCGGTGAAGTAGTATAGTCGGCCTTCCAATGGCGACGAAGAAAACCGGAAACCGCTGCGCCTGGGCCGCTTCGGGCAACGACCTCTATATCGAGTACCACGATCGGGAATGGGGTGTCCCGGTCCACGACGACCGCACCCACTTCGAGTTCCTCATCCTGGAGGGGGCGCAGGCCGGGCTCTCCTGGTCGACCATCCTTAATAAGCGCGAGGCCTACCGGAAGGCTTTCGACGACTTCGACCCGGCCAAGGTCGCCCGGTATTCCGAGAAGCGAATGGCGAAGCTTCTCGAGAACCCGGGCATCGTTCGCAACCGGCTCAAGGTGCAGGCCGCGGTCGCGAACGCCCGTGCCTTTCTCGAGATCCAGAAAGAGTTCGGCAGCTTCGACGAATATGTCTGGCCGTTCGTCGGAGGGCGTCCGATCCTCAATCGGCGGAAGAGCATCAAGGACGTTCCGGCGACGAGCGCGGAATCGGACGCCTTGAGCCTCGACTTGAAGAAGCGCGGATTCAAGTTCGTGGGAAGCACCATCCTCTACGCGCACATGCAGGCGGTGGGCATGGTGAACGACCACGAGGTGGGCTGCTTTCCGATACGACGTCTGCGCCCGGAAGAAGTAGAACATGCTCTCAGCGCTCTTTCTGTCGTTCACCCTCACCGAGCCGCAGGCGCTTTTACGGGAGCGCTTCGAGAAGGACGTGCTCGACATCGCCTCCCGCGTCGACGGTGTCCTCGGAGTGACCATCCTCGACCCCGCGACCGGTGACCGTGTCACGGTCCACGGTGGGGTCGTGTTCACGCAAGCGAGCGCCATCAAGCTCCCGGTCCTCGTCGAGCTCCTGCGTCAGGTCGACGCGGGACGAGCTGAATCTCGACGAGGTGGTGACGCTGAAGGCCTCCGACATCGTTCCTGGAAGCGGCGTCCTTCAGCAGCTCGCACCCGGGCCGTGAGCATGAGCCTCCGCGACGTCGCGACGCTGATGGTCACGGTGAGCGACAACACCGCCACCAACATGGTGATCGATCGCGTGGGGATGGCGAACGTGAACGACGGAGATGGCCCGTCTGGGTCTTTCCGCGACGAAGCTACAGAGGAAGATGCAGGACCGAACCGCCTGGGAGGAGAACCGCGAGAACCTCTCGACTCCCGACGAGCAGGCACGCCTTCTCGAGCTCCTCTTCAAAGGTGAGATCCTCGCCGCGTCGAGCCGCGAAGAGATCGATCGCATCCTCAGCATCCCCAAGCCCGGACAGCTTCGGACGCTCCTCCCGGCAGGGAACGAAGGTCGCGCACAAGACCGGAACTCTCTCGGGAGTGGTAGTCGACGTCGGGATCGTCTATCTCGCGGATCGGCCGTTCATCGTCTCCGCGATGGGGAACTGGCTCGCGGACGCGCAGTGAGGCGGAGCGGGCGATTTCCGAGATCGCGCTCACTCGCCTACCGCTACTTCGATCGCATCGCGCATTCGAACGCGTACGGCCACAAGCGCTAATCAGACCGTCGCCCGGCGGATCCGGTGCTTCAGCTTCTTGATGTTGTGGCGGAGCCGCTTCAGCTCGTCGGCCTTTGTGCGCCTCGATGGCGGCGGCCCGCTTCTTCTTGAGCGCTCGAATCTGAGCTTTGACCTTGCTCTTGTCGAGTCCGATCACCTTGTGGTGGGCATGGGCGTCGATGCCGAGTGCCGTGCAAATCGCGAGGAGGACCTGCTCCTTGTGCATCTGCGTGTGGCCCTTGACCGCCTCGTGCTCGACTCTGGCCGCGATCTCGCGCAGCTCGGCGACGGTCTTCTTGCTCAGCTCTTCATAGGTATGTGCCATGCGGGCCAGGTTATCACGGGCCCCGACGAGGGATGCTCGGCATAGACCATGGTCGAAGCCTCGGCGAAGAAGCCGAGCTCGCGGAGGAGCGTCGAAGAGGGGACTTTCGACCGGGGGCCGGTCGTCGATCGCAGCGATGCGAAGCCGGTGCGGACGCCGCCGCGGGAGATCGCATCAGGGTCTCCAGAACGCTCCGCGCGACGTCCGGGGCTTCGGAGAACGCGCCCGAAGGTGAGGAGGGTGCGCCCCCCCTTTTCCATGTAGAGGGCAAGCTCGCCCTTCATGGAGGATGACCCAGGCGCCCGGGGACGCGCCGCGGGCCTGCCGCCGTGCGACGTCTCCGGCCACGGGAGGATCGATCCGTAGGGATTCGCCGGGTCGACGGCGAGAAGTGCCCGGGTCTCTCGCCGGGAGCATCGCGATGAGCGCGAAGCCTTTCGATCGCCCCCGCGAGAGCGAACTGCGATCCCGCGAGCCCCTCGACGAAGTGGCCTCGACGCAAGCGTCCGCGCTCTTCCATCTCGCGAAGCACCGGATAGATGGAGCTGTATCCGCCGGGAATCTCCTCGAACTGCGCCGCGGCGCGGCTCGACGAGCCCGTAGCGCTCGAGAAGCGTCATCACCCGGGCGTGCGCCCGCTCGGTATCCGAGATCGAGGGATCGAGGAGGCCGTCGACGAGAGACCATCGTCCGCCGGCGTACTTCGCATCGGTCGGCGCCGCGCGACGTCCGCGCCGGCTCCTGGATTTTCCCAGGCTCCGCAGGGGGAAGAACGTGTCGTTGGTGATGCGCCCTTCCCACATCCAATCGTGGAGCGCCTCGTTCGAGAGCGTGCAGCGAGAGATCGTCCTCTCTCGGCGCGAGCTCGATCGCGAAGCTCGCGCCTCGCCGCGTCAAGTGCTCGAGGATGCGTGCTTCGAGCTCGATCGCGGGGCTCGAGAGGCGGTGGTTGCGGAGAGCAGGAGCGGCGCCCGCTCCCTCCGATAGAAAGCGATTCGTCCGTCGCGGTTCCCGAGAGCGCCCGCTCCCGCCCAGACGATCGCTCCCGACGCCGACAGCATGTCGAGCATCTCGATGCGGAAGTCCTCGACGCGCTGCGGGAAGAATGCTCTCGACGAGCGAGGACCACGGAAGCGGGAGCTCCCTCGATCTGCGTGATCACCTCTTCGAGCCGCTTCAATCCGCGTCCGCTCGCGGTCGAGGCCGTGCCAACGCGGGAAGGAACCGGGCGAGGACGGTCGGCTCGACGGGCGCCGCTTCCTTTCGTAGCTTCTCGAGAGTGCGGCGTTTGAGGCGTCGGAGCACATCGGCTTCGCACCAGTCGAGCGCCTTTCCCGACGGACGGATCGCGCCCCGCACGAGGCGGCCATCGCTTTCGAGCCGCTCCAGGATGGGCTCGACCCGCTCGCGGTGGAAGACCGAAGCGGGCCGCGGCGTCCTCGGTCGTGAACGGTCCGTGAGTGCGCGCGTAGCGGAGGAGCAGATCCTCGAGTCCTTCGAAGTCCCGATAGCGGGGGACGTCGGAGACGGTGACGTAGCGGCGTTCCTCTCCCGCGATCCGAAATTGCGACCGCGCGCTTCTCCTCCGAAAGCTTCGCAATCCAGGACGTCGGGTCTTCGGTCGCAGCGCTCGCGGATTTCCGTCGGGAGACAGATCGCCGACGCGCCGCAGCAGGTCCTCGAGCTCGTCCGCGTTCCGCGCCTGCCATCCGGAAGCGCGGCCGGAAAGCTCGGCTTCGACTTCGGCGATCGCCTCGGCGTCGAGGACCTCGCGAAGCTCGGTGTCTCCGAGAAGCTCGCGGAGAAGACCGCGGTCGAGAGAGAGCGCGTGCGCCCGCCTCTCGGCGGCGGGCGCGTCCTGCTCGTAGAGGTAGCTCGCGACGTACGCGAAGGTGAGCGAGCGGGCGAAGGGAGAGGGAGAAGCAGTCGCGACCTCGCTCACCTGGATCTCGCCGCGCGCGATGCCCGCGAGAATCTCCCGGAGGGCGGGGAGATCGAACACGTCCTTGAGGCAATGGCGATAGCGTCTCGAGGACGATGGGAAACGAAGGATAGCGCCGCACGGCAGCGAGGAGGTTCTTTGCGCGGAGCCGCTGCTGCCAGAGCGGCGTTCTCCGCTCGGGGCCCCGCCGCGGAAGGAGGAGCGCTCGCGCCGCGCTCTCGCGGAAAACGCTCGCGAAGAGCGCCGAGCCCGAGAGCTCCTCGACGACGCGGTCCTCGACTTCCTCGGCCGCGGGTATGAGGAGCTCTACTCCGGGAAGCGCATCGACGTCGGCGAAGCGCAGCATGATGCCGTCGTCGTTGTAGGTGGTCTCGACCTCGAAACCGGCGCGCGCGCTCAGGGCATTTCCGAACCGCGAGCGCCCAGGGAGCATGCACCCGCGCGCCGAAGGGGCTCAGGATCGCGATGCGCCAGTCGCCGAGCTCGTCGCGGAACCGCTCGACGATGATGTTCGCGATCCGTGGGAATCGAGCCTCCATGCTCTTTCTGCTCCTCGAGGTATTCCAGGAGGATGCGAAGCGGATTCCGGCTCGAGCCGGCTCGTCTCGGGTGAGGCGGAAGAGCGCTTCCTCGCGGGTCGATCTTCGGAGATCTCGCGCGTGAACCGGCCGAGCGCGCGGCCGAGCTCGAGAGGCCTTCCCGGACCGTCGCCTCGCCAGAACGGCGTCTTTCCCGGCTCGCCCGGAGCGGCCGAAACGATCACCCGATCGCGGGTGATAGCCTCGATTCTCCAGCGTCGAGGCACCGAGGGTGAAGGTTTCGCCTCTCCGGGCTTCGTAGACCATTTCCTCGTCGAGCTCGCCGATGCGCGGGCCCGCCGTCGCCGAGGTGGACGGCGTAGAGCCCGCGATCGGGGATGGTGCCCGCGTTCAGGAGGGACAGCATTTTGGCGCCTGCCCGCGCGGAGAGAATGTCGCGGGAGCGATCCCACGACGAGACGCGGCCGCAGGTCCGCCAGGTCGGCTCCCGAGTAATGTCCCGAGAGCATCTCGATGACGGACACCAGGACCTCGCGGGTCAGCTCCCGGTACGGAAAGGCGCGGCGCGCGAGAGCTTCGATCTCGTCGACCCGCCGCGGCCGCTCCGCGCAGAGAGCCACCACCTGCTGTGCGAGCACGTCCAGAGGACACGACGGAACCTGCACGCGCTCGATCTCGCCTTCGAGCATCCGCTCGGCGACGACGGCGCACTCGAGCAGATCCCCCTTGAACTTGGGAAAGAGGATTCCCTGGCTCCTCTCGCCTACCGAGTGCCCCGATCGGCCGACTCGCTGGAAGCCGCGCGCGACCGATCCCGGCGATTCCACCAGAATCACCAGATCGATCGCCCCCATATCGATCCCGAGCTCGAGGGAGCTCGTGGCGACGATGCCCTTGAGCTCGCCCCGCTTCAGCGCTTCTTCGATCTCGCTGCGCTTCGCGTGGGAAAGGCTTCCATGGTGAGCGCGGAGGAGCGGAGCCTCGGCGAGCTCGTTCAGCCGCTGGGCGGTTTTCTCGGCGAGCGAGCGGCTGTTGACGAAGATGAGTGTCGACCGATGCGCCCGGAGAAGATCGAGGATCTCGGTGTAGACCCGGGCCCAAAGCGTACCGGGCTCGTTCGCCTGCTCCGGCGCGGGCACACGAATCGAAAGGTCGACGTGCGCGGGCTCGCTGGCATCGACGACCTCGACGGCGCGGTCGCCGGCGAGAAACCGCGCGACCTCGTCCGGAGGGCCGAACGGTGGCCGAAAGACCGATGCGCTGGGGATCGCGCTCCGTCAACTCCGAGAGTCTTTCGAGCGAAAGGGCCAGGTGGGCACCGCGCTTCGTTCCGGCGAGGGCGTGGATCTCGTCGACGATCACGGTGTGCACGGTCTTGAGATGCGACGGAGGCCCGCGAGCCGAGAAGGAGAAAGAGCGACTCGGGAGTGGTGACGAGCACGTCCCCGGGCTCGCGCAAGAGCTGGCGCCTTTCCTTCGACGTGGTATCCCCCGTGCGCACGCTGGCGCGCATGTTGCGGAAGGGAAGCCCGTCCTCTTCGTCGGCGACGATTCCCGCGAGAGGCGCGCGCAGATTTCGCTCCACGTCGTACACCAGCGCCTTCAGGGGCGATACGTACAGGATCCGAACGCCGGGACTGGCATCGGGGTCGAGGCGGCTCACCCGGTCGATTGCCCAGAGGAAGGCCGCGAAGGTCTTCCCGCTTCCGGTGGGAGCGATGAGGAGAGCGTTTCGTCCCGAGGCGAGGACCGGCCACCCTTCGCGCTGGATTCGGGTGGGCGCTCGGTGCGTTCTTTCGAACCACGAGCGCACCGCGGGCCGGAAGGTGTCCATCGAAGCGCAAACTACCGCGAACCGAGGCGCGGTCGCTAGTGCCGTTCCAACTTGTTCGGCCGAAATGACCGGTCGAGTTGGCCCACACGGTCTCGTCCACACTCAAGGATTTTATCGGCAAGAAAGAGTTGGAACGGCACTAGTCGCTCCTGCGGTGTTGATGTATAACACGCCGATGCGCCCTCTCCTTTTCGCTCTCGCCGGCGTCCTTTCCGCGGGCCGTATCGAAGCGCGTCAGGCCGGCGAGGCGGACGTCATCGTAGTGGGAGCGGGAATCGCGGGGCTCTCCTCGGCCCTCGAAGCGGCTCGCGGTGGAGCCACGGTCCTCGTCGTCGACATGTGGTCGATCTTCGGAGGTCATGCCGTCCTTTCTCATGGTGGACTCTGTCATCGTCGGGACTCCGACGCAGGAAGCACAGGGAGTGGTCGACACTCCCGAGCTCGCGGCGCGCGATTTTCTCGAGTGGGGAGAAGATGCGAACGAGCCCTGGGTCCGCTACTACGCGGCGAACTCGCGCGAGCAGATTTATGACTGGCTCACCGCGATGGGAGTTCGGTTCTCGGGCGCCCTCCGGATTCCGGGCAACAGCGTCGCCCGCTTCCACGAGCCCGTGGGCCGCGGGCTCGGCCTCGTGAGCCCCATCTATCAACACGCCGTCCGGCAACCCGAATATCCGCTTTCTCTGGAACTTCAAGGTCGACCGCCTGGTGGTCGAGGAAGGGCGGGTGAGCGGCGTCGAGGGCGTTCATCTGCGAAGCTCCGAGCGGGCGACTCTCACGTCCGATTTCGTGGTTCTCGCCACGGGAGGTTTTCAGAGCAACCTCGACATGGTGCGGGCGTACTGGCCGAAGAACGTGCGTTTTCCGGAGCGGCTCCTCGCGGGCTCGGGCCTCAACTCTCTCGGCTTCGGCCACGTCGTCGCCGAGAAGTCCGGCGCGGTCCTGCACCAGATGGACCATCAATGGAACTACGCGACGGGGCTTCCCGATCCGCGGTATCCCGACGGGAAACGAGGACTGAACGCGTCGAATGACGATGCGATCTGGGTCAACGCCGCGGGAAAGCGCTTCGTCAACGAGCAGGGAAGCAACAAGGAACAGTTCCCCGCGCAGGTATCTCAGGAAGGCTCGCGCTACTGGGCGATCTTCGACGAGAAGGCGAAGCGCAGCTTCGCGATCACCGGCTCCGACTGGGCCGATTTCCGGGTCATCGAGGAAAAAATCTTCGGAAACCCGGACCTGGTGAAATCCGCCCCGACGCTCGAGGCTCTCGCCGACGCGGCGGGTCTTCCCCGGGGCGCGCTCGCGGACGACCGTAGCGCGGTACAACCAGATGGTCCGCGAAGGTGTCGACAAGGATTTCGGCCGCGGTCGGCTCGGAGGCGAGATCGCGTCACCGCCGTTTTACGCTGCGACGTTCTATCCGCTCGCGAGAAAGAGCATGGGGGGCATTCGCATCGATACCGACGCCCGAGTGCTGGACAAGGATCAGAAGCCGATCGCGGGCTTCCTGGCCGCGGGAGAGGTGACCGGGTTTGGAGGCATCAACGGAAGGGCAGGGCTCGAGGGGACCTTTCTCGGACCTTCGATCGTGACGGGCCGGGTCGCCGGCCGGACCATCCTGAAGGAGATGGCGAAGTCGAGATCTCTCACGACGACGGCGGAATCGAAGCCCGCCCCGGCCTCCGCGGCGGGCGAAGCATTCGAGAACGAAACCTGCCAGTCCTGCCACGATCTCCCGGCGCTTCTGGCAACATCACGACAGGGCTACTCTCATTTCGAGAAAGTTCACCGCGTCGTCCTGGAGAAGGACTTCACCTGCCGGACCTGCCACGAGGAGATGTTCCCCATCGACCTCGGCAGCCATCGCATCGACGCTCTGCGGCAGATCGACACGTGCAAGAACTGCCACGTGGCGACGGAGCACTGCTAGTTGGCGAGTCGATAGTCGAACCGGGCGACCGCCCCGTCCTCGGTCTCGACCTCGAACTCGATGGGCTCGCAGCAATTCTGGCAGTCCTCCACGAACCGCTGCCGGCCGCGGGTCAAGCTGACCGTTACCGCTGAATGTTCCAGGCAGGAGGGACAGCAAAAAGTGACGACTTCCTCCATGGGCTCGCGCGGATGATAGCCCGAAGCCGACCGGGATAGGATTCGAGGGCCCATGCCTTCCTTACTCGCGGCGTCTCTGGCCGTCGACCTTCTTCTCTCCGGTGGCCGAATCCTCGACGGAGCGGGAAACCCGTGGGTCCGTGCCGACGTCGCGATACGCGGCGACCGGATCGTTTTCGTCGGCGACGCCCGCGAAGCGGCGATAGAGGCGCGCGAGACCATCGACGTCCGTGGACTTCTCCTGACGCCCGGGTTCTGGGACGTGCACAGCCACGCGGACCTCGAGACGCGTGAAGGGAGACGCGCCCTCCCGCTTCTCTATCAGGGCGTCACGACGGTGGTCCTCGGGATCGACGGCCAGGGCACGAACGAGGTTCTATCCGCGTTCGCCTCCTACGAGACGGAGGGGATCGCGGTGAACGCTCTTCGCTACGTCGGGCACGGGGCCGCCCGCTCGGCAGTGATGGGATCCTCGTTCGACCGCGCCGCTTCCGCGGACGAGATCGCGAAGATGAAGAAGTACGTCGAGCGCGGGATGGAGGAAGGCGCCATCGGCTTCTCCACGGGGCTCGCCTACAATCCCGGTTTCCACTCGACGACGGACGAGGTGGTCGAGTTGAACCTCGTCGCCGCCCGTTTCGGCGGAATCTACGACACGCACGATCGGGACATGGGGGCGTCCTATCGGGGAATCGGATTTCTCGCGTCGATCGAGGAAGCGATCGAGATCGCCGAAAGAAGCGGGACGCCGCTCATCCTGAGTCACCTCGGGGCCCTGGGTCCAGAAGCCCACGCTCACGTCGACGACGCGCTCGCGCGGATCGAGCGCGCTCGGGATCGCGGCGTTGCGGTGATGGCCGGACATCACGTCTACACCGCCTCCGCCTCGAGCTTCGTCGCCCATACTCTTCCGCGATGGGTGGGGGGCTCCGTCCGTCAGCACCTCGAGAGTGCTTCGAGCTGGCGCCGTCTCGAGCGAGAGATTCCCGAAATCCTCGCGATGCGCGGAGGGGCCGAGAAAATCGTCATCACCGACGGTCCAGAGGATCTCACCGGCCGCACGCTCGCGGAGATTGCGCGCGTCTGGAACGTGTCCGTCCCCGAGGCCGTGCGCCGAATCGTGCTCGAGCGGGGCGAAGCTATCGGGGACATGAACCTCGATATCTACGACGCGGGGGACATCCGGAAGCTCGCGAGGAAGGAATGGATGATGACCTGCACGGACGGGATTCCGCCTTCTTCCGCCGAGAGCTATACGCATCCGCGCCTGTACGGCGCATTCAGCAAGAAACTGCGGGAGCTGGTTTTGGACGAAGGGGTTCTCTCGCTGCCTTTCGCCGTCCGGGGGATGACCTCGCTTCCGGCGGCCTTCTTCTCCATTCGAAATCGAGGGCTCTTGAAGCCCGGCTTCTTCGCCGATATCGCGATCTTCGACGAGCCCGCGATCCGCGACCGGGCAACGTATCAAGATCCGCGGCGCTATTCCGAGGGCACCGTGCACGTGCTCGTAAACGGACGCTTCGCCTTCCGGGAAGGAAGGCCGACCGGTGAGCTCGGAGGCCGACCTATCCCGAGGCCCTGATTCCGGTGATGGCGAGCCCCATCACGGCCGCGGCGCCGATGAGCCATAGCTCCGAAACCTTGAAGCGGCTGAGAACGATGAAGGTCGCGATCCCCATCAGCGCCGTCCATACGTCGGTGATCGCGCGCGTCGCGAGCACGTAGGCCGCGCCGGCGATCGCGCCCGTCGCGGCGGCGGTGACCCCGTCGACGAAAGCTTTCATTCCCGGATGGGAGCGGTGCCGGCGAAAGTACGGCGCCGGAATCACCACCAGCAGGTAAACGGGCAGGAAGACCCCGAGCGCGGCGACGGTCATTCCCCACGGCCCGGCGACGAGATACCCGATGAACGCCACGGTGATCACCACCGGTCCGGGAGTGATCATCGCGACCGCGACCGCGTCGAGAAACTGCCGGTCGTCGAGCCATCCCTGGGTAACGACCACCTCGCCGTAGAGAAACGGGACGATCGCGAGACCGCTTCCGAAGACGAACGCCCCCGCTTTCGCGAAGAACCAGAAGAGAGACGAGAGGGTCGGAGACGCAGCCGTCGCGAGCGCGGGCGCGACACCGGTCAGGAGCACGAATCCAGAGGAGGAAGCCTTGCGGGCAGATCAGAAGCGATAGAGCGCCCGCGAGCAGGACGACCCAGACGATCTCCCGCTCGGTCCAAGCGGTAGTGAGTGCCATGACGGCGAAGATGGACCAGAGGAGCGAGCTCTTCCCGAGCGTCAGCCGCGTGAGCTTGACGGCCGAACGGGCGATGACCCCGATGACCGAGGCCCCGACCCCATAGAAGAGCGCCTGCATCCACGGGAGACCGCCGAAGCGGACGTAGGCAACGGAGATGGCCCAGACCATGAGGAAGGAGGGAAGGACGAAGAGAAGAGAAACGATGGTGGCACCGAGGACGCCTCCCCGCACGTATCCGAGATACATCGCGAGCTGCGCGGCAAGCGGTCCCGGTGCGAGCTGCGCGAGAGCGAGGCCATCGACGTAGTCCTCTTTCGTGACCCAGCCGCGCTCCTCCACGAGATCGCGCTGCATGAACCCGGCAAGGGCGATTGGACCTCCGAACCCGGTGGCACCGAGCCGGAGGAAGTACGCGTAGAATTTCCAGGCGCTCGGAGGCGTCATCGTCGTGCGCCCCGCGCCGAAGTGCGGCGAGGCGACTGCTGGAACCCACGGTAGAGCGCCTCGAAGAGAATTCTTCCGTGCTCGAGGAGGGCGTCGTCCTCCGCGTAGAGTCTTCTGAAGTCCGACGACCAGGGCACCGACCGACGGCGTCTCGGGAGCGCCGAAGCGCGCGTCCTTCAGATCGAGATCGTGGACGATGGCCGCGAGGCGTTCGACCCCGGCATCTTCGACTCCGAATTTTTCCTGGAGCGTCTCGAAGGTACAAAGGTCGCCCCGGTGGCCGAGCTCGACGCCGAACATGTCGAAGGGAACGGCATCCCTCGGAGCCGAGGCGGGATCGGGCGCGAAGGCGAACCGCGCCTTCGGGTCGATGAAACGACGGATGAGCCAGGCGCTCGCGATTCGATCGATACCCGGACGCGGACGGGTCACCCAGATACGCCCGCGGTATTCCTCGCGCGCGCAGCGTGCCGTCGCCCGCGGGCCGGACACCTCCCTCGATCTCGAGCTTCCATCGATCCAGAAGAGCTGCCACGCGTTCTCGTCCGGCGCTCTCGAAAAAGTCCACCGCCTCGATGTCCGCCAGGCGGCGCGCGAAATCCTCCATGCGCCGACGCGCCGAGAAGGAGGCTCGACGGCGTCGGCCTCGCGGCTTCGAGGCGCCCCGGAGGGAGCGCTCGATCTCCCGGCCGAGCTTTCCGTAGCTTTCCTCACGAGAGCTCCGGAACGCCTGGACGATCTCCTCGTCGGAGCGGCCGTCCACGCTGTCCGCCGCGAAAACGGTCGCTTCTCCTCCCGCGGCCTCGATTTCTCCTTTGAGCCATTCGAAGTCCTCGCGGGTGGAGGGAGAGTCCGGCAATACGTACGCCGCCTGCTTGACGGCGACGGCGCCCAGCTGCCGAAGGCGGCGCCAGGTTCGAACCCGAAGATTCGACGGAGTGGAAGGCAGTTGGTGCACCAGGAGGAGCCATCGCCGCGGCGCGTGTTTCTCGTGCTTTCGGGGTCGAGGTTCGTGATAAACGTTCCGGGAGGGAAGAGAACGATGATCGTCGTCGCGGCCTTTTCGCTGTTCTCGGCCGTTTCATCCGTCGCCGCCTCCGCAGGCGATTCCGAGCGAATACGAAGAAGTCCTGACTCTCCTGAGCAAGAAGGGGGACTTTCGTGAATCCGTCCTGAAAGTGAACGTTCCGCGCGCGGATCTCGCCGTGACCATCGCCGGTCGGGAGGCGCCGACCCCGTTCGGTTTCGGGGGATGGGTGGCATTCACGAAAGCGACGGGCGGCTACGACGTCATGATGGGCGATCTGGTGCTCACGGAGGAAGAGGTCAATCCCGGTGATGTCCTTGATACTCGCGAACGGCCTCGAGGTCACGGCGCTCCACAATCATTTCTTCCGGGAAGAGCCGCGCGTCTTTTACATGCACGTGCACGGCCGCGGCGCGGCTTTCGGATCTCGCGCGGAAGCTCGAACCCGCGATCGGCTGGATCGACGAAGCCGCCCGAAAAAGAGGCGCGGCCACGCCCGCCCGGCCTTCGGCAATGCCGAAGCTGGACCACGACGCGATCGCGCGCATCGTGGGCCATCCTGGAGAAGACCAACGGACCGGTCTACAAGATCACCATCGGCCGCCCGGACATCGACCTTCGCGACCACGGCGCCCTCATCAACGCGCGGATGGGCCTCAACACCTGGGCGGCATTCTTTGGTAGCGATGAGGACGCGATGGTCGCGGGAGACGTCGCCATGCTGGAGCACGAGGTGACGCCGGTGCTGACGGCGCTTCGCTCGTCGGGATATCGAGATCGTGGCCATTCACCATCACATGACGGGAATGTCGCCGGTCGTGATCTTTCTTCACTACTACGGGACGGGCCGGGCCGATCGCCTGGCCGAAGCCGTTCGCGCCGCGATCGACCTCCTGGGAAAACCCGCCCCCGCCCCGCACGCTCGTCAGTCATCGAAATTGAATCGCGCCGTACGCTCCGGCTCGCGCAAGGTGCGCTCGTAGACGGCGACCGCGGCGGTCAGGTCCTGAAGAGCGATTCCCGGTGCTGTCGAAGATCGTGATCTCCTCCTGCGACGTTCGTCCCGGTGCGAGGCCCGCGACCACCGCGCCGAGCTCGGCGTGCACGTCCTCCGCGCGCATCAGCCCGCTCGCGACGGCGTGATGAAGATCTCCGATGAGGGCGGCCTGAGGCAGGAGATCCACCACCACGGTGCTCGCCGCCATCAACGCTCCGTCCAGCTCCTGCTTGCCTTCGCTGTCCGCGCCCACGGCCGCGACGAAAGTTCCCGGGCGCACGTCGTCCCGTCGGACGAACGGCTTCCGCGACGGCGTGCAGGTGACGAGGACGTCCGTTTGCGATAACGCCCGCGGATAGATCCTCTCCTGGTGAGACGTCGATCGCGAGCTCTTCCGCCATCTCGCGGGAATAGCTCCGGGCTCGCCCCTTTTCGAGGTCGACGGCGAACGCCCGTTCGAGCGGAAGCACCCGGCAGAGGGCCCGAAGCTGGGCTTTCGACTGGCGGCCGCAGCCGACAACGGTCGCCGTGGTCGAGTCCCTGCGCGCGAGGTGCTCTCGCGGCGACGGCGGTCGCCGCGGCCGTGCGAAGCGCGGTGAGCTCTCCCGAATCGAAGAGCGCGAGAGGCTGCCCGTTCTCGGCGTCGAAGAGAGCGACCAGCCCCTGGATCGTGGGAAGCTCGAAGCGGTCGGGATTCGAGGGAAAGTTCGCGTTGATCTTCACCGCGAACCAGAGCCGGTCGAGCGCCGCCGCTCCCGCTTTCACGTGAAAGCCGCCGTCTTCGACGTGGACTCCCAGCGTTGAAGGCGCCGGCGCGCGACCCTCGCCCAGCAGTCGAAAGGCTTTCTCGACGGCCTCGATCGAGGCGTCGACGGTCAGGAGCTCCGCCACCCGGCTCCGGGAAACCAGTGTCGTCTCCATATCCACTGTGTAACACCTGTATCAATCGTTGTCAACACACGTTACAAGAAAGAGTTCCCGCGCTCATCGCGCTCGACGAGAGTCATGCGATCGCGATGCTTCGACGACGAGGTCAAAGAGCCGTAGTACAGTGAGCTTCCGGCCATGCACGACGTAGCTCTTTTGGTGGACATCGCTCTGGCGCTCGCCTACGCCCTCATTGGAGGTCTCGTCGCGCGGCGGCTGCGGCTTCCCACGATTGTCGGCTACCTCCTCGCCGGGGTCGCTCTCGGGCCGTTCACTCCCGGACTCACGGGAGACTCCGAATCGATTCAGCAGCTGGCCGAGCTCGGGGTCATCCTCTTGATGTTCGGGATCGGGCTCCATTTCTCCTTGAGCGATCTCTGGGAAGTGCGCGACATCGCGATTCCAGGCGCGGTTCTCCAGATGGCGATAGCCGCCGGCGCCGGCTACTGGATGGCGCTCGGCTGGGGATGGTCTCCCCCGTCGGCGCTGGTGCTCGGGGTCGCCATCTCGGTCGCCAGCACCGTCGTGCTTCTTCGCGGCTTGATGGATATCGGGGCCCTCGATACCGCCCACGGTCGTGTCGCCGTCGGCTGGCTGATCCTCGAAGACCTCGCGACCGTCGCGATTCTCGTGCTCCTCCCGGCTCTGCTGTCGCCCGGCCGCCCCGCCGGCTGGTACGTCCCGGCCCTCGCTATCGGAAAGGCGCTCCTGTTCATCGGGCTCATGCTGGTCATCGGCAAACGGGTGATTCCCGCAATTCTCGACGCCATCGCTGACACTCAGTCGCGCGAGCTCTTCGTGCTGGTCGCCCTCACAGCGGCGCTCGGGACGGCGCTTGCCTCCGCGTATCTCTTCGGCGTCTCCCTCGCGCTGGGTGCGTTCGTGGCCGGAGTCGTGGTCAGCGAGTCGCCTCTCAGCCATCAGGTGGGCGCCGACCTCCTTCCTTTCCGCGAGGCCTTCGCCGTGCTGTTCTTCGTCTCCGTCGGAATGCTGGTGAATCCCAGCTACCTTCTGGCGAACTGGCAGCAGGTCCTCGCGCTGAGCGCGCTGGTCGTCGTCGGCAAGTCCGTGCTCGCGGCGTTCATCGGATTCTTCCTTCCCCTATCCGGCGCGCACCGCGCTCGTCGTCGGCGCGGGCCTCGAGTCAGATCGGCGAGTTCTCGTTCATCGTCGGCCAGGCGGGCGTCGCGCTCGGAGTTCTGGACGAGACGCAGTATTCGCTGATCCTGGCGGGGGCCATCGTCTCCATTACCATCAACCCCTGGATGTTCCGGCTGATCGACCCTATTGAGAGGCTTCTCAAGCGGAGGCCTCGTCTCTGGGATCGCCTCGATCGGCACGGGCCGTTGACGCCGCGGGTCGCGGAAGGTCTCGATCGTCACATCGTCATCGTGGGCTGCGGCCGGGTGGGGCGACATATCGTCGAAGTGCTGGGCCAGATCGGAGTGCCGTATCTCGTCGTGGAGTCCGATGCGAACCGGGTGAAGCGACTCCAGGAGAAGGGCGCCCCGGTGCTCTTCGGGGATGCCGCGAACTCGGAGATCCTCGGCACGACCGCGACTCGACCGCGCTCGCGCGCTGGTAGTGACTGTGCCGGACGATAGCGCGGCTCTCACGGTGGTGAGGGCGACCCGCCGCAGCGTGCCATCGCCTTCACTGCATATCATCGCCCGCGCATCCACCTGGGAAGGGGCTCGTCATCTGAAGGACGCCGGGGCGACGGACGTCGTCCGGCCCGAGCTCGAAGGCGGCCTCGAGATCATGCGCCGCACGTTGATGGGGCTCGAGTTTCCCATGCAGGAGATCCAGAGATATGCCGACGCCGTGCGCAGCGAAGGGCTCGAAGCGCTTCCCGCGAGGGACGACCGGGCTCACGTTCTCGAGGATTTGGCGCATGCCATGGGTGGCCTCGAGGTCTCGTGGTTCACCGTATCCGACCAGAGCGTGGTCGCGGGTCAGGCCATCTCAGACTCCAACTTGCGGCTCAGAACAGGCGCTTCCATCGTGGCCATCAACCGTGATGCCGCTGTCGTGAGCAACCCGGTCCTTCGGAGCGACTCGCTCCCGGCGACCGGGTCGCCGTCATCGGATCGCCCGCGGAGGTGGAGGATGCCGGACGACTTCTCGCGGGCTCGGGGAACGTCGTCGAGCCCGTCGAGCCGTGACCTCGTTCATGGAAATCCTCCGGACCCTCAAGTAAACTTCTTCGTTGCGCTGGAGCGGCACCCATGATCCGAGTGAGCCCCGAAGAAAAGAACCGAAAGCTCGAAAAAGTCCTGGAGCATCTGAAGCGGACGCGGTCCGGCGAGGAGTGGGAGCTCCTGTCCTCGTTCACCCGCGTCGTCTACGCGTCTCTTCCCGACTGGATGGCTCTCGGCATCGAGACCGCGGACCTGGCCGAGCGGATCGGGGACAACTATCGATTCTTCGTGAAGGAGCTCCCGCCGCCGACGCAGCTCTACCGGGGTCTTCCCGGGCTTCACGTCGTGGTGCGGCATTCCGATCGAGGCGGAGTCCCTCCATACCGTCCGCAGGGAAAGTCCATTCCCATGGACACCACCATCGTCGAGACGCACACTCCGGATGCGCCCTTCATCTTCGACAGCCTGAAGAACTACTTCCGCAAAGCGGGGCTGCGCGTGTTCTCGGCGATCCATCCCATCCTCACGGTCAAAAGGCAATGGGAGCGCATCGTCTGGATCGGCGACCCCTACCAGGAAGGCGACAAGGAGCTTCTCTGTCGCTTTCGCATCGAGCACGTGGAGTCGAAGGATCGTCTCCGGCGCATGCAGCACGAGATCTTCTCGATGCTGAAGTGCCTGTTCCTCGCCCTCGAGGACTTCGACGACATGCTGGCGGCGGTCGAGGAGTCGACGAGGCGCCTCCGTTCGCGGGAGGAGGGGCAGGACCTCGGGCGCGACGAGCGATTTTCTGCGATGGCTCAACCAGGAGAACTTCATTTTCATGGGCGTTGTGAGCTATCGGCTCGGACCCGACGGCGGTCCCGACCGGCAGGCCGAAAGCGCCATCGGTGTCTTCCGCGATCCCACGCTCCTGCCGGTGGTCTTTCCCGGGGTCATGGAGAAGCTCGAAAGCCAGATCGTTCCCGCGGCTGATGACAAAAGCCTCGTGGAGATCGACTACTGCCGCGACGCGTCGGCGATCTATCACCTCGAGCCCATCGACGCCATCGTCATTCGGCACTGGACGGAGCACGAAAACCTCGACCGGGCGACACTTCTACTCGGGCGGTTCTCCCAGGGCTCTTTCGCGCAGCGCTCCGCCGACGTGCCGCTGCTGCGCGAGAAGCAGCGCTGGCTCCTGGAAAACTCGAACGCGGCCCCGATGTCCCATTCCTTTCGGCAGATCCGGGCGCTGTTCAATCGCTTTCCCCGCCGCGAGCTTTTCTACGCTTCGGCGCCGGAGCTGAAGCCCTTTCTCGACCAGGTCGCCCAGATGACCGGCGACGACGAGATCGCGATCCACCACCGGCTCGGCCGCGGCTATGCCGCGCTCTACTTCGGCTTTTCGCGAATGCGCTACTCCTACCGGGTGGAGCAGGCGCTCTCGCGCGCGCTCTCGGAGCGCTTCGGTCCGGTCGATTCGATCGCCTCGGAGGACGCCAGCACCGTCCAGATCCTGGTCTTCTACTTCGACCTCGATCGTCTGGAGCATCCCATCGACGAAGAGGCGGCGAAGCGCATCGTCGAAGAGCTCATCACGACGTGGGAGGACTCGGTCGCGCGGACGCTTACCGATCATTTCGGCGAACGGCAAGGTCGAGAGCACTTCAACCGCTGGGTCACCCCGGAGACCCGGATCGGCATCTACCGCGAGTCGACGCCGCCGGCGGAAGTCCCGCTCGACATCGAGCATCTCGAAGCGCTCGAGGATCGGCTGGAAGTCGGGGTCACGCCGAGGAGCGCGGAGCATCTCACTCTCAGTCTCTACTCCGTGCAGACTCTCCCCTTCGTCGAGACGCTGGCGACGCTCCGGAATCTCGGGCTCCGCGTCACCGGAGAGATTCACATCCCGATCCGGAAGCCGGATGGCCAGAAGGTGCACCTGTATCGCTACGAGATCGAGGATTCCCCGGAACGAATCGCCTCCGTGGTCGATGGCTCGTCGCGGCTCGCCGACGCGCTCCGCGCGCTGAGCGAGGAGCGGGCGAGCGACGGCACCGTGAACGCGCTGATCCTGACCGCCGGGCTGAGCTGGCGGCAGGTCGAGGTGCTCCGCACGCTGCGGAATCACCTCCAGCAGGTCCGCCCTCACTACAGCCTCGACACCGTGAACGGCGTGGTGTTGTCGAACGCCGGAGTCGCGAAGGCGCTCTTCCGGGCCTTCGAAGCGAAGTTCGACCCCGCCGTCGCGGAGCGCGCGAAGGCGGGTCGGAAAAGCGCAGGAGGAGCTCGGCCAGGCGCTCGACGGAGTTCGAAACCTCCTGGACGACGAAGTGCTCCGCGCGCTCGCGAATCTCATCGCGTCTGCGGTGCGCACCAATTTCTACCAGAGGCCGGAGCGTCCGGTCATCGCCGTCAAGATCGAGAGCGGCAAAGTCGAAGGGATGCCCTCGCCGAAGCCGCTCTTCGAGATCTACGTCCACTCCCGGAGGCTCGAAGGGATCCACCTGCGCGGCGGCAAGGTGGCCCGGGGCGGCATTCGCTGGAGCGACCGGCACGACGATTTTCGCACCGAGATCCTCGGGCTGATGAAGACGCAGATGGTGAAGAACGCGATCATCGTGCCCGTCGGCGCGAAGGGCGGCTTCGTGCTGAAGGGCGAGCTCCCGCCGCGGCCGGCGCTCGATGCGTACCTGGTGGATCGGTACCGCGAGTTCGTTTCCGGACTTCTCGACGTCACCGACAACATCGCGGACGGAAAGGTCGTCCATCCTCCCGAGGTGGTTTTCCTCGACGAGGACGACCCCTATCTCGTGGTCGCTGCGGACAAGGGCACGGCCCACCTTTCCGATACGGCGAACACCGTGTCGAAGCACTACGGATTCTGGCTCGGCGACGCGTTCGCCTCCGGAGGAAGCGTCGGCTACGACCACAAGAAGGTCGGCATCACCGCGCGCGGCGCCTGGGAGTGCATCAAACACCATTTCCAGAACCTGGGGGTCGACGTCGAGAAAGAGCCCTTTACCGCGATCGGTATCGGGGACATGGCGGGGGATGTCTTCGGAAACGGAATGCTGCTGTCCCGCACCATGCGGCTCCTCGCCGCGTTCAACCACGTGCACATCTTCATCGATCCCGACCCGGACCCCGAGAAGAGCTACGTCGAGCGCGAGAGGCTCTTCCGCCTCCCGCGCTCGAGCTGGCGGGACTACCAGACCTCGCTCATCAGCAAGGGAGGCGGAGTGTTCGATCGCTCGGCCAAGAGCATTCCGCTGAGCCCCGAAACGAAAGCGCTCCTCGGAATCGAGGCCGACAAAGTGAGCGGCGAGGAGATGATCCGCCGCATCCTCACCGCGCCGGTCGACCTGCTCTACAACGGCGGCATCGGGACCTACGTCAAGGCCTCGACGGAAGAGCACGTCGCCGTCGGGGACCGGACCAACGATCGTGTGCGTGTCGACGCGTCGGAGCTGCGCTCCCGCGTGGTCGGTGAGGGCGGCAATCTCGGTTTCACGCAGCGGGCGAGGCTCGAGTACTGGAGTGGGAACGGGCTCCTCAATACCGACGCCATCGACAACTCCGGCGGGGTCGACATGTCCGACCACGAGGTGAACATCAAGATCCTGATGGACGTGCTGATCAAGAAAGAGCCTGCTGACGGCGCGCGAGAGAGATGCGGTCTTGACGGAGATGACCGAGGACGTGGCCCGGCTCGTGCTCCTGGACAACTCGGCTCAGGCGCTGGCGCTGACGCTCGACGGGCAGGAGGAGCGTCGCGCGCTACGAGGAATTCGTCGATCTCGATCTACGAGCTCATCACCAACGGAGTGTTGGACCGGGTGGGGAACGACGTTCCCTCCAGAAAGGAGCTCCTGGATGCCGAGACGCGGCACCGGGGACTCCCGCGGCCTCTCCTCGCGCTCGTGCTCTCACATGTGAAGATCTGGGCCTTCTCGCGAATTCTAGAAAGCGACTTCCCGGAAAGCGCTGCCGGCGCCCCGTTTCTCACCGGCTACTTTCCGAACCGCCTGCAGGCCTACGCGACGCATTTCGGTGAGCACCGCTTGAAGCGCGAGATCATCGCGACCGGGGCCGCGAATCATGTCGTCAACCACGCCGGAATCGACTTTCTTTCCCGGATGACGAGAGAGACCGGCCGGCCGCCGGGAGACGTCGTGCGGAGCTACATGGAGAGCTCCTCGAGCGAGAAGGCACGCGAAAAGCGAGAGGCGATTCTGGCATCGGGCAGGAGCGCCTCGGAGATCCAGGAGGCGCTTCTCGATCTCGAAAAATCGCTCGAAAAGGCGACCCGAGCGGCCCTTTCGGGAAGCGCCGCTGAGCCCGCTTCCGCTGGAGGCGGCTCCTCGAAAAAAAGCGCGCGCTGAGCGGCAAGTCCACGCCAATACTTTCGGCGAAGCTTCGATGAGCGGAAGACGCCTCACGCCTTGCCCCGACAAGCCGAACTGCGTTTCGACTCAATCGACCGATCCGGCGAAACGCATGGCGGCCCTCGGATTCGATGGTGAGGTCGAGCTCGTGCGCGCCGCGATTCTGGATGTTCTCGCACGAACGCGCGGCGCGGAAGTGGTGACGGCGGAAGCCGACTACATCCACGCGGAGTTCACGACGTCTCGTCTTCCGATTCGTCGATGACGTGGAGTTTGCAATCGATCCCGTTGCGCGGCGCGTCGACTTTCGCTCGGCCTCTCGCGTCGGCCACTCCGACCTCGGCACGAACCGGAGACGCATGGAATCCCTCTGCCGCCGCCTCGACGGGAATCGCCGGACTCGCCCCGCTTCCGGGAAAATGGCTGAGGGAGAATTCTGAGGATCTCCCCGACTTTTCGTGAGGGACATCGACTTCATCGAAAAGGAAAACCGGTACACCGAAACGAAACAAGGGGCGTCGAAGTCCCTTTGTCAGGCGTCGCCTTCCTCGTCCCTGCCTGCACGTTTCGAGTTCCGTTTTGGCACAGCCGCGGAATTACCCCTCGCAAGAAAAGCGAAAGTGGTGTGGGGATTTCATCATCTTCACAAGTACCATCCACTTGTTAAATCTACTGATTCTGAGCGGGATACCAAAAATAGACGTTGACAGGTATGGGGAAAATTAGTAGCCTTTTCTTACCCAGCCTGCCCCACGATCTAGATCACGGGAATCTCGGCGACTCGGCAACGAGTCGCCAGTGGGAGGTTGCGATGCACACGCAGAAATCACCGGAAGGCCGGGACGAACCATCCCCGCGACAGGTCCGGGCGCGGGCTCGGCGAACTTCAGGTGGTTTGCTTCTCCACCTATGTCTCCGACCCGCTCCGTCAGGAGCCGCGGCACCGCGACGTCCGCAACTTCCTCCTGGCGCTGCGGGGCGAGCGCATCTCGGCGGAATCGATGATTCCCGTCGGAGGCGAGGAGCGCGCGCTCTCGACGACGAACGCCAACGATTCCATCGATTGGTTCGGAGAGATGGTCGCGCGCTATGTCATCGACAACGACCTGCCGCGGCGCGTGGCCCTCGTTCCGGTTCCGACGTCGCGAACGACTCTCGAATCGAGCGCCGGACCGTGGACGTCGCTTCTCGCCATTTCGATCGCGTCGAACGGACTCGAGGAGTCGGACATCGTCGATGCTCTGCGATGGCGGAAGCCGCTGCCGCCGCCCGGCCACCGTTCCTCGACCGCGGCGGAGCTCTTCGAGAATCTCGCCGTGACTCGAAAGCTCGACCCGGGCGTGCCCGTGGTGCTCGTCGACTACCTCTATACGTCGAGCGCCACTCTGCGCGCCTGCGCCGGCCGGCTGCGCGAGCAGGGAATCCAGGTTCCGCTTCGCGGTCTGCGCCGGACGCACTACGGATCAGGCGGTGCACGGCGCCTTCACCGATCGTCGTGGGAGAGATTTCGGTCTTCGAGCCCGGGCATTGATTAATGCGAGCGCGCTCTTCGTTCTGCGGTGGGCCCCACGCCCCACCGCTTGGAGCTGAGGGCTCTGCGCGCTCGCCCCTCGCTCACGCTCGGCGGATCGGGCTCCTCCGGGCCCGGTCGCTCACTGCGCGTCTTCGCGAGCGCGCCGTGCCCTCGCTCTTCGCTGCACGGACACGGTTGCGATAAGCTCCGCCCGAGATGACTTCAATCCATAAGCAATATATCGGCGGAGTCTGGGCGGAGGCGTCGAACGGAAAGACCTGGGACGTCATCAACCCGGCGACCGAAGAAACCATCGCCACCGTCCCTTTCGGCAACGAGAACGACTGCCTCGTCGGCGCTCGAGGCCGCGAACGACGCCTTCGTCCTCCTGGTCCGCCTCGACCGCCTACGAGCGAGGCGCCTACCTTCGTCGGATCTCGGATGTCATCCGCGAGCGCGACGAGCGTCCTCGCCGAAGTCACCGTTCGTGAAAGCGGGAAGCCCCTGGCACAGGCCAAAGGCGAATGGCAGGTGGCCGCGGACCTCTTCGAATGGTACTCGGAGGAAGGCAAGCGAGCCTACGGGCGCACCATCCCCTCGCGCCGCGCGTCCAAGCGGATGACGGTGATGCGCCAGCCCATCGGCGTCGTCGGCGTCATCACCGCCTGGAACTTCCCCGCGTACAACCCGGTCCGCGCCTGGGCGGCGGCGCTCGCCGCCGGATGCACCGTGGTCGCCCGTCCCTCGGAGTTCACGCCGCTCACCGCGATGGAGATCGTCAACATCGCCCACGAAGTCGGGCTTCCCGAAAGGAGTCCTGAACCTCGTGAACGGAGAGCCGGCCTCGATCGGCCAGGCGTTTCTCGACTCGCCGATTTGCCGCAAGGTGAGCTTCACCGGAAGCGTCCGCGTGGGACGCATTCTGATGGACGGAGCCTCGCGAACGTTCACCCGCCTCTCGCTCGAGCTCGGGGGAAACGCCCCGGTGCTCATCTTTCCCGACGCCGATCTCGAGGCCCTCGCGAAGTCCGCCGTCGGCGCGAAGTACCGAAACGCCGGTCAGGTCTGCGTGTCGCCTCAGCGGTTTCTGGTGCACCGCAGCCGCGCGGAGGAGTTCTCGGAGAGAATCGCGCCGCACGTCCGCGCGCTGAGAGTGGGCGACGGACTCGATCCGAAGACCGACGTCGGGCCCATGATCAACGCCGTCCAGCGGGACCGGGTCGAGGCGCTCGTCGCGGACGCGCGCTCCAATGGTGTCGAGGTCCTCGCGGGAGGTTCGAGGCCGCGGGAGCGCGGTCGAGGCTATTTCTTCGAGCCCACCGTGCTCGCCGGGGTCAAACCCGAGATGCGCGTCTTCGACGAGGAGATCTTCGGACCGGTCCTCCCCGTCGCCTCTTTCGGAGAAGTGGACGAGGCCATCGCCGCCGCCAATCGAACCGACTACGGTCTCGCCGCCTACGTCTGGACCAACGATTTGAAGACCGCGATCCGCTGCTACGAAGGGCTTCACTTCGGGATGGTCGGAGTGAACGAATGGGCGCCGCAGGCCGCCGAGGCCCCGTTCCCGGGATGGAAGCACAGCGGTCTCGGTGCCGAGTCCGGAGCGGAGGGTCTCGAGGAGTATCTCGAGAAAAAGCTCGTCGCCATCGGAAGTCTCTAGCAGAGCGCCTGAAGAGGGCTCAGGACATCGCCTGAAAGACTCCGCTTTTCATCAGATCGCGCACCGAGGCGACGGCCTCCGGATCGAAACATACGCCGGTCATGTAGCCGATGATCTCCTTCACCGGCTCGAATCTCTCCGCGCACCAGACGACCCGGGCCGAGACCTCGAGCGCTTCCTTTCGCCGCGGCGTCTCGATCGAAAGGCTGACCTCCGTTCCGGCCGCGAGGGGTAAGTTGATGATGACGCAGCCCCCGGTCTCCGAGATGTTCGAGACGATCCCGAACACCATCCGCAGGTCCGCGCGAGCCGGAGCTCGGAGCCGAACGGCGACGGTCTCGAGCGGCAGGAAACGAGTCACCGGATAGGAGCAATCCGGCGCTGCCATCGGGTACCAGCGCTTGCGGCCATCGTTTTTCGACGCGCCTCGATCTCGAAAGGTGGGTCGTTCTCCAGTCTGCCTGCCCGCCTCCACTCCGTCAACCGAGGCGCGGTGTTTGATCTCCCAATCGAGACACTGTTAGCCTCAGAGAATGGTACGTTCGAAACTGATCCCCGTGCCGATCATCCTCGCGCTCTTCTGTCTCGAATCGTGCTCCGAGGCGAAGAAGGCCCCTCCACCACAGCCCGAAGTCGAGGCGCTTCTGAAGCAGCGCGCCGAGACCGAGAAGCGTGAGGCGGAAGCGGACGTGAATCCGAATCTCGGCGTCACCGTGACCTGGACGATACAGTCGGTGGAAGTGCGCCCGCAGCCGGGCAACGACGCCGAGCCCTACGTGGGAACCATCAAGTTTCTTATCGAGAGCCAGACCCCGGAGCTCGACGGAGTCGCGACGGAGCAGCTGGAGAGGAGCTACGACTATGCCTGGGATCCCGCGACCGGCGCCTGGCTTCCGAAGTATTAGCGTATTCCTGCTGGCTCTCGCCGCCGCTCCCGCGCTCGCGCAGGCCCCGCGCGCCCGCGACCTCGGCGTTCCCTTTGGCGGCACGCCGGGAAGGCTCAACGCCATCACCGACGTCGCCGGTGTCGAAGTGGGTCAAGTGACGCTCATCGCAGGCGACGGCGCGCTCGTGGTCGGGAAGGGCCCCATCCGCACCGGGGTCACCGTCATCCATCCGCGCGGCAAGAGCAAGGACCCTGTCTTCGGGGGCTGGTTCACTCTCAACGGCAACGGAGAGATGACCGGCACCACCTGGGTCGAGGAGTCGGGTTTTCTCGAAGGGCCGATCGCCATCACCAACACGCATAGCGTCGGCGTCGTGAGAGACACCGTGATCGGCTGGCAGGCGGAGCGGGGATACCTCTTTCAGCCCTGGTCACTTCCGGTGGTCGCGGAGACGTACGATGGGTTCCTCAACGACATCAACGGCTTTCACGTGAAGAAAGAGCACGTGCTCGAAGCGCTCGAAAAAGCGACCGGGGGGGCCGTCGCGGAGGGGGCGGTCGGCGGCGGCACCGGCATGATCTGCTATGGCTTCAAAGGAGGCATCGGCACCGCCTCGCGCGCCGTCGAAGGAGGTCTGACGGTCGGCGCCCTCGTGCAAGCGAACTTCGGCGGCCGTCCCGAGCTCACCGTCGCCGGTGTTCCGGTGGGAATGGAGCTCGCCTCGGTGCCGACGCCGCGGGACGAAGAGCAGGCCCTCGGCTCGATCATCATCGTCATCGCGACGGACGCGCCGCTTCTGCCGCATCAGTTGAAGCGTCTCGCCCGACGCGCTTCCCTCGGAATCGCCCGGACCGGCGCCTCGTCGGGAAACGGCTCGGGGGACATCTTCGTCGCGTTTTCGACGGCGAATCCCGGCGCCGCTTCCGCCGAGGGGGCGAGCGCGGTGAGCCTCCTTCCGAACGAGCGGCTCAATCCCATCTTCCGCGCCACGGTCGAGTCGGTGGAAGAAGCGATCGTGAACGCCCTCGTGGCGGGAAGAACCATGGTCGGGGCCGACGGCCACCGGATCGAAGGCCTGCCCCACGACGAGCTCCGAAGGCTCCTCGCGAAGTACAACCGCCTCGCGAACTGATCCTCAGCGCCCGGTCTTCAACAGATCGCGAATCTCCCCGAGGAGAACGACCTCGGCTGCGGGCGCGGGCGGTGCCGCCGTCTCCTGCTTCGCGCGAAGGCGATTCATCGCGCGCACGATGAGGAAGATGGTGGCGGACACGATGAGGAAGTCCAGAATGTTGTTGATGAAGAGCCCGTACTTGATGACCGGCGCCCCTGCCGCGACGGCGGCCTCGAGCGAGGGATAGGGAGTGTCGCTGAGATTGATGAAGAGCTGGCTGAAATTCATGTTCCCCGTGAGAAGACCGATGGGTGGCATGACGACGTCGTTCACCAGCGAGGTGACGATCTTTCCGAAGGACGCTCCGATGATGACGCCGATCGCCATGTCCGCCACGTTCCCCTTCATGGCGAACTCGCGAAACTCCCGCAGCCAGTTTGAGAACATGTTCGCTCTTCCCCCTTCGTCGAAGGGCCATAACTTGCTCCCAAAGCGGAGCGGTTGCAAGTGCGAGATCCGGCCCGGATAATGGAATCAACTCCTGAAATTCGGTCCACCTGCCATGAAACCAGGGAAATTTCTGGCCGCGTGCCTTTTCGCCTGCTCGCTCGCGAGCGCCGAGAGCGACGAGGTGAAATCGCCGCTCCTTCCGAAGGAGGGCGAGGCGGTGCTGCTCTTCCTGCTCGACAACTCCGCGAGCCTGCCGCCGCTCGACCCGGAGCTGCAGAGGCGGGAGGCGATCGAAAAAATCTACGGCTTCCTCTCCGGACAACCCTATCGTCTGGTCCTCTTCGGGGGCCGCAAGGAAATCCATATCGACGCGCCCCAGGAATACCGGAACTCGGGCCAGTGGACCGACTTCTACTTCGCTTTCGACGCGACGCAGCGATTGATCGCGGAGTACCCGGCGGGGACCGAGTTCAAGATGATCCTGATTACCGACGGCAAGATCGATCCGTCGCCCGAAGACTGGGCCGACCAGCAGGTACCGCCGGACGCGGACCTGAAGTCCTTCGGCGGCGACCGAACCATCGATCTTCTGTCCCAGATCCGGCAGCCCCTCTACGTGATCGTCATCGGCAAGGACATCGACCTCCCGCTCATCAAGCGTATGGTCGTCGCCTCGAGCGGCGACATCGCGGCGAGCGAGTACGCCCAGGGAATCGCGGATTTCTTCGCCGACGACGGAATGCTGCTCCGCCGGTTCATCTTTCGCGTCGAGGAGAACGAAGGTCTCGCGAAAATAGAGCCGGTCGTCACGCGCATCGCCGCGCCCGCGAACCCCAGGCTCGAGCTCTACATCGCGGGCTCGCTTTTGATCGCCATCGGGATGCTGATTGGTGTGGGTGTGAGGTCCTACCCGGGCGCGGGGGATCGAGAGGTGGTCGAGCTTCGCAACGGAGAGGCGGTCCAGGTCGCCGTCGACCGGCTGAGAAGGCTGTCCTCGGACGTCCCTGCGTGGAGCTGGAGGGGACTCTCGCTCGTCGAATCCTCGAAGAGCGCTGTCGCCATGCTCACCGCTCAGGAGGACTCGGTAGCGCTTCCGCCCACGGGCTTTGCCCTGGACGGTCTCGACGCGATATCGCAAGAGCTCATCGTCCTGCGCCTGCCGGAGCTTCGTGAAAAGCTCGAAGCGCTGGCTCAGAGAGGGAAACAAGGACGAGCAGATCTTCGCTTTGAACCTCGAGTACGTCGCGAAAGACATGGAAGAACCGCGGGTGGAGCGGCTCCTGACGAGCTCGCCCTCGGAGAGGAAAAAGTTCTCGGCGAACGATTTCCTCCGCGCCAAAGTGCATCTGCTCCACAACGAGAAGCTCGCGAAGAAGCTCACCGGCGCCTGCGTGGTCGCGAAGATTTATGGCCTGAAGGCTCAAGAGCAGGAGCTCCGGCAGGGAAGCAAGATCCAGCTGGGCCGCTACGAGTTCCGCGTGGACGAGCTCACCAAGGGCGGCCGCAAGGACTTCAAGCTCGGCCTCAGCTACGAGCGGGTGCCCTCGCCTCTCTTTTTGAAGCGCCTGGTCCCCGGTTCCCTCCAGCGTGCGCTCCGGCTCCGCCGAAGCCACGAGCGCGTCGTCCGCTAGCCCCGTTCCAACGGAGCTCCGAGCACCATGTCGCCGCCGCAGCAGTGAAATCGAGTTGGAACGGGGCTAGCGTCGTCGTCGGCTTTCCTGATAGCGTCTCGGCGCGGTGAATTCGTTCGAGAAGCTGGGCGCTTTCTACCTCGGCCGCCCCTACGATCCAGCGGCGCGTGCCGCGAGCCCGGCTCCGCTCCTCTACGACTCGAAAGACCTCACGACGCACGGCCTGATCGTGGGGATGACCGGAAGCGGAAAGACCGGTCTCGCCATCGTCCTGCTCGAAGAGGCCGCGCTCGACGGAATCCCCTCGATCGTGATCGATCCGAAAGGGGACATGGCGAACCTCGCGCTCCGATTTCCCGCTCTCGCTCCCGAGGACTTCCTTCCCTGGATCGAGTCCCGCGAAGCGGACACGCGGGGCGTGACTCGAGAAGAGCTGGCGCGCGAGACCTCCCGGAACTGGGAGGAGGGAATCGCCGCCTGGGGGCAGTCGAGAGACAGGATCCGCGCGCTCGCGGCGGCTGGCGCCGTCGAAGTCTATACGCCTGGAAGCGCGTCCGGACGACCTCTCGCGGTGCTTCGGAGCCTTTCCGCGCCGCCCGCGCGCATCCTCGAGGACGGGGACGCCCTCCGCGAGAGAATCGTGAACACGGTCTCCGGACTTCTCGGGCTCGTCGGGATCGAGGCCGATCCCGTGACGAGCCGCGAGCACGTTCTTCTTTCGAACATCCTCGAGCGTTCGTGGCGCGGGCGAGAAGACTCGAGCCTCCAGAGCCTCTTGAAGTCGATCCAGACACCGCCGTTTCGGACGCTCGGCGCTCTCGACCTCGAGAGCTTCTACCCGGAGAAGGACCGCTTCGCCCTCGCGGCGAGGCTCAATAGCCTTCTGGCCTCGCCGGCCTTCGCCGCCTGGCGAGAGGGAGAGCCGCTCGACGTTCAGCGCCTTCTGTACGGCGACGACGGCCGACCGCGGACGGCGATCCTCTCGATCGCGCACCTCGGGGACGAGGAGCGCATGTTCTTCGTGACCCTGTTCTTGAATGAGGTCATCGGCTGGATGCGGGCCCAGGAAGGGACCGGAAGCCTGCGCGCGATTCTGTACATGGACGAGATCTTCGGGTTCTTCCCGCCCGTCTCGGCGCCGCCCTCGAAGGCGCCGATGCTGACCCTCCTGAAGCAGGCGCGGGCGTTCGGTCTCGGCGTCGTCCTCGCGACGCAGAACCCCGTAGACCTGGACTACAAGGGACTCGCGAACATCGGCACCTGGTTTCTCGGCCGGCTTCAGACCGAGAGGGATCGGGAACGGCTGCTGGATGGGCTCGCCTCGGCGTCCGGAGGATTCGATCGCAGGAAGACCGAAGAGATCCTGACGTCGCTTTCGAAGCGCGTGTTCCTGATGCAGAACGTACACGAGGACGCGCCGGTCGTTTTCCAGACCCGATGGGCGCTCTCGTATCTTCGCGGACCGCTGACGCTCGAGCAGTTGAAGAAGCTTCGCAACGGAAGCGGGGCCGCGCCCACGACGAGCGCTCCCGAGCCCGCTCCGGCGATCGGCGGCGAGAGACCCATCGTTCCGTCGTCGATTGCCCAGTGCTATCTCGGGTCCGAAGGTACGCTGTATCGGCCGGGGCTTCTCGCGACGACGTCCGTTCACTACGTCGCTGCTTCTCAGGCACTCGACCATTGGGAGCACGTGAGCTGGCTCGTGCCTTTCGGCGGGCCCGGTGGCGAGCCGGATTGGGCGAAGGGAATCGAGCCGGGCGCGCCGGCCGCGAGCGAGCCCGAGGCGGGCGTCGAGTTCACCGATCTCCCGCCGGCCGCCGCGAATCCGAAGAGCTATCCCGCCTGGGAGAAGTCATTGAAAGAGTACTTCTACCGGGAGAGGCGTCTCCAGCTTTTCGAGTGCAAGAGCCTGCGTATGGCGTCGCGGCCGGGAGAGAGCGAAGCCGACTTTCGCGCGCGTCTTTCGCACCGGCTCCGCGAGAAACGGGACGAAGAGCGCGAAGCGCTCGGAAAGCGCGTCGCGCCGGAGCTCGCTCGAGTGAAGGAAGCGATTCGCAAGGCGGAGGCGCGGGTCGAGCGCGAGTCGTCCCAGTTCAAGGGCCGCACTCTCGATACCGCGGTCGACTTCGGCCTCACGCTTGCGGGCGCCCTCTTCGGCCGGAAGCTCGGAAGCGTCACGAACGTGAAGCGCGCGACCGAGACCGCTCGCTCGGCATCGCGGGCCTCCCGCGAGCACGGCGACATTGCCCGCGCGGAAGAGGATCTCGCCGAGCAGAAGGAAAAGCTCGCCCGGCTCGAGGCGGAGCTCGCGGAAAAGACGGCCGCGCTCGCGGCGCCCTCCGACGTCGATCTCGAGTCCCTGTCCGTCCCCCCGAGGAAATCCGACATCCGCATCGAGCGTCTCGCTCTCGCCTGGAAGCGCTGAGCTCGAAATTTCCCTCTCTTCGCGGGAACTATCTCCGGTTTCGGAGGTACTAACGATCGAGGGGAGGAGACCCATGATCGGAAAAGCGTGGCTTCTGGGCCTGGTGGCATTCCTTGGATGCGCTTCCGAACCGCGAGAGTCCTCGCCGCCCGAGGGCCTGCTGGGACCATTCGTTCACGCGAACCTCGCGATCTACGTGGTTCGCGGCCAAGGGAGCGACGCGCGCTCGTACCTGACGCTCGACGAGGGATTGCGCGAGGGCTCGGTCTCTCTGCGCGAGACGGAGGAGGGCGAGGTGGGAACGCTGGTCGTGGAGAATCGCTCGGATCGGTGGCTCTTCCTTCACGCCGCCGACGTCGTCACGGGAGGAAAGCAGGATCGCACCATCGCCTCGGACGTCGTGGTCCCTCCGCACTCGGCCCCTGTCGATATCGCCGCTTTCTGCGTGGAACAGGGCCGGTGGTCGGGTGACACCGCCGCTTTCGCGGAGAGTAGGGCCATGGCGTCCGGACCACTGAAGCTTCGCATCCAGCGGGACCAGGATCAGAGCGGAGTCTGGGACGAGGTGGCGAAGCAATCGGTGCACGCGGCTTACCTCGCGGGTTCCCCCGAGCTCGCTTCTCTCTCCTCTACCGGAACTTATAACGCCGTCGTCCAGAATCCTGCCCTCCAGTCGAAGGAGACCGATGCCGTCGGTGCGCTTCTTCCAGAGATCGAAGCCATTCCGGACGCGGTCGGGCTCATCGCCGCGATCGGAGGAGAGCTCGCGGCCGCGGACGTGTATGCCTCACCCGAGCTCTTTCGGAGCCTCGCGGCGAAGCTTCTCGCGTCCTATGCTCGGGAAGCAGCGCTCGCTCCGGATCCGAACGGGGCGCCTCCCCGCGCGGACGAGGCGGCTCGGTTCCTGGCTGAATCCGGCGGGCCCGCGGATCGCGAGGAGCAGATCTCGGAGTCCATGGTCAGAAAGACGAAGGAGTCCGCGGGCGCCGTCGTCTTCGAGTACCACGATCGAGGCGCCGGGCTACTTCACCGGAGCATCGTCACGAAGAAATGACCCAGGGCACGACGACGAGCAGGTACAGAACGAGGAAGATGGCGCCAAAGAGAGCTCCCAGGCGCCAGTAGTCCCTGGAAGGCAGGTAGCCGCTTCCGTGATACGCCGGCGATGGGCCCGAAGCATACGGCGTAAGAATACCCATGATTCCGTGAGTTCCGCCGAGAACGAGGGCGAGCTCTTTCATGTTCATTCCCGGAGCGGCCGAGCCGATGGCGAGCATCATGGGAAAGAGCGCGGTGGTGTGCGCCGTGATGCTCGCGAACATGTAGTGGAAGAGAAAGTACGCGAGCGCGAGAGCCACGATCACGGACGCGGAGGAAAAGCCCGTCAGATGAGCGGTCATCCGTGTGGCGACCCATTTCAAGAATCCTACCGACGACAGACCCGCGGCGAGCGTCACGAGTGAAGCGAACCAGACGAACGTGTTCCACGCCGGACGGTTTCCGAGGACGTCGTTCCAGGTCACGACCCCCAGCACGATCATCAGGGAAACGACGACGATACCCACCGTCGTGGCATCGATGAAGCTACCGCCGAAGATCCAGAGGGCCAGGGCGGAAACGACGAGAAAGGCGAGCGCCATCTCGCGGATCGAGAGGGGACCGAGCTTGGCCAGCTCCCCCGCGGCCCATCCGGGCAATCGTTCTCCTCTCTTCAGCTCCGGCGGATAGAGCACGTAGCTCATGAGCGGCACGAGGAAGAGCATCGGAATTCCGAAGGGCGCCATCGCCGTGAACCAATCCATCCAGCCGATGGTCACGCCGAAGCTCTCGCGAACCATCCCGGCCGCGAGCGGGTTCGGCGCCATTCCCGTGAGGAACAGCGTGCTGCTGATGGAGGTCGCCGAGATGGCAGTCCACATGATGTAGGAGCCCATGCGACGCGCGGATGGGTCGTTCGGCAAGGAATCGTAGAGGGGCGGCAGGTTCCGCACGATCGGGTAGATCGTTCCCGCGCCTCGCGCGGTGCTCGACGGCGTGAACGGCGCCAGGATCGCGTCCGCGAGCATGACGGCGTAGCCGAGGGTGAGCGTTCTCCCGCCCATCCGCCTCACGAGCTCGAGCGCGATGCGCCGGCCGAGCCCGGTCTTCTCGTATCCGAGCCCGAAAGTGAACGCGCTGAAGATGAGCCAGACCGTCGTGTTCGAGAACCCCGACAAGCCCCATCGAATCGCTTGTTCGGCTCGATCGAAGTCCGGGTCCGCCAGCTGCGCCGGGCTGAAAAACACGAAACGCGAGAGGAGCGTCACCACACTGATACCGATCCATCCCACGGCGGCACCGGGAATGGGCTCCAGGATCAAACCGAGAATCACGCCGGAGAAGATCGCGAAGTAATACCACGCATGCAGGGCGAGCCCGTCCGGAGCAGGGATCAGCGAGACGCCCGCGGCGAGAGCGATGGGTGCGAGGATTCTTCCGTACTTCACGCGGGCTCATACTGTCACGAAAGCTGACTTCCCCAATGGGATGGTCCGTCGGTCCCCCTGGCATAGTCCTTGCTCTCACGGCAGTGGAGCTCGAGAAATTCAAAGAGGATGAGAAAAATCTTCCAGGGTTTCTCGCGCCATCTGACGAATGGAGACTCCCGATGTCAAATCTCGCTGTTTACATGATTGGAATCATTTTGGTCATCGCCGGCGGCGCGTGGGCGGCACATCAGGTGGGCATCAGTCAGACGTGGATCGCCATCGGGATTCTCGTAATCCTCGGTATCGGTCTCGCGAGCGGAGTCGGCCGCACACGTCGCCGAGAGAGCCCGCCGACGGAATAGAGTCGTCCCGGTCCGACTTTCTATCCCGCGGCGAGTTTCGAGGGCCGGGAAAGCTCGAGCTCCGCCAGCTCCTCGGCCGCGATCCCGAACGAGTGCTCTTCTCCTGGAAAGCGCCGCTCCCGCACGTCGTCCACGTATTCGCGCAGGCCAGCGCGGATCGCGGCGCCCACGTCGCAATAGAGCTTCGCCATACGCGGCCGGAAGTTGGGATAGAGGCCGAAGAGATCGTGAAAAATCAGGAGCTGGCCGTGCGCATGCGGACCCGAGCCGAGCCCGATGATGGGGATCCGAGCGCTCTCCGTGAGCATCCGGCAGACGCGGTCGGGCACGAGCTCGACGAGGAGCGAGAAGATCCCGGCCTTCTCCAGGAGCGACGCATCCTCGAGGAGACGAGCCGCGGCATCGGCGGTCTTCGCCTGGAGCCGAAAGCCGCCGAGCGCGGAAGCGCTCTGAGGCGTGAGGCCGATGTGGCCCATTACCGGAATGCCTGCGCCCACCATCGCTTCGACGCGCGGGAGCATGCTCCGGCCTCCCTCGAGCTTGACCGCGTCGCAGCCCTCCGCCATGAGCCGGCCGGCGTTCACGACCGCGGCTTCGTCCGAAGGCTGGTAGCTCATGTACGGGAGATCTCCCACCAGGAACTGGCCGGGCGCGCCCCGACGAACCGCTCCGATGTGACGAACCATATCCTCCATGGTCACCGGTAGAGTGCTGGGGAATCCAAGGAGAGTCATGCCGAGACTGTCCCCCACGAGGACCATGTCGAGCCCGGCTCCCGCCACGAGATGCGCCATGGAGTAGTCGTAGCAGGTGATCATGGTGATCGGAGCACCCTCCCGCGCCTTTTGGTGCAGGTCCGGAATCTGAAGCTTCTTGTCTTTCGTCACTTCAATCCTCCTCTTCCTCTACGGGCGCAATTCCGAGGCTTCGCGCGCGGTCGCGCTGCCAGTTCGAGACTTCCACTTCCGTGATTCGCCGATAACTCGTAAGAGCCCAGTCGAGGCTCGCGATGACGTCCTGAGGCGCTTCGAGGCCCATCGCGAATCGAACCAGCCGATCGACACCGAGACGCTCCACTTCGGCCGCGGCCGTGAAATGCTCGGAAACGGACCGATGGTGATTCACCTTGCTCACGAGACCGTCGAAGCTGAGGGCGTAGCGGACGATTTCGGTCATGGCGAGGACGTCGCAGAAATGACGGGTCGCTCTATCGTCCGCGTTCGACAGCCGAAAGCTCAGAAGCGAGCCCGCGAGCGAGAAGCATCGATCCACGATCTCGCGATCCGGGTGAGCGGTGAGGGACGGATGAAATACTTCCGAAACGGCGGGGTGGGTGTCGAGGAAGCGGGCGACTTCGGCGGCGCCCCGACAGCGCTTCTCGAAATTCGGTCGCGCCCGGTCGAGGCCGGCGAGAACCGAACGACACCGCCCCTCGTCCAGGATTCCTCCGCGCATCGCGAGGATGTCCATACAGGCGTTGAGCTCATCGACGCGGTTCGAAGCGACATAGCCCCAGAGATTCTTGTCCCGGCCGTCGAGGGCCTTGGTGCCGCTCGCGACGACGAAGTCGGCGCCCTGAGCGAGAAGAGGCGTTTCGACCCCCCACGGGCTCAGAAGGGTGTCGTCGACCACGAGGCGGAGTCCCGGGCTTCGCTCCCGGCCCGCGCGCGCCGCTGCGACCAATCTCGCCGGGATCGAACGCGCGCATCAACGGATTGGTGAATATCTCGACGAGGATCACGCGCGTGCGGTCGGTCAGGCGATCGAAAGCCGTTTCCACTTCGTCGTCGTTCAGCAGAGTCACGCGGATGCTCATCCGCTGCTCCAGCCAGGCGAGATAGGCCTTCGACTTGTTGTAGAGGCTCCGCGCCACGATCGCGTGATCTCCGGGGGCGAGAAGCGCGTCGAAGAGGACCGCGGCGGCTGCCATACCCGAGTCGGTCACGACCGCCGCCGCCGCTCCCTCGAGCGCCTTGATGCGCGCGACGAGCGTCCGAGATCCCTCGCCGCCGTAGCGTCCGTACACGGGAGGAAGCTCCGACCAGCAGAACGAGCCGAGGAGCGTCGCGGCGGCTTTTCTCTCCTGCCATTTCAACATGCCGGCCGACCCCAGAAGATCCACGGCCACGCTTTCTCCTTCGGGGCTCAGATAGCCGCGGCCGCGGCGCCGGATGTTCTCGTCGATCGACTCGTGCAGTGCTTCGGTCGACGGATCCATGGCGCTTCGGCGCGGGGCCGGTTGAAGCTGACTCTCGGTCTCCTGGGTCATCGGGGCTCCTAAAAAGCGAAAGGCCCCGTCATCCTTTCGGATGCGGGGCCTTTCGAGAACTTTCGTTCGTCAGGCAGGCGGCCCGCACCCGGGAGTAGTCGCGCCGATACACATGAGCGCGATTCCGCCTCGAATGGTGCGAGTGCCTGAGAACATGAAGGCGACATGTTATCTCACCGATCGGATAGAGGCAAACCTCGAGGTGAGTGGCGCAACTCGCAAACACAGCAAAACCGCGGGAACGGTTCTTGCTCGTTCTCCTCCCCAGGAGGGCTACATGAGCACTCGACGAGCGGCCACGTTATGCGTCTTGCTGTTCTTCACCCGGCCCGGCTTCAGTGCGGAGGCCGGCGCGACCATCGACGGAGTCTTCTTTCCCTTCACGGTCGAGCGAGTGGTTCTGGAAGAAACAGCGGGGGAGAAAACCGAATGCAGCTGTTGGCGCGCCTTCGGCGCCTTCGCGGGCGGTGCCGGAGGCTTCCTCGGATACATGGGTGTCGCGCTCAGCGACTCTCGCATCGGCGTCTCCGACACCCAGCGGCTCGCCGAGTGGTCTCTGGTCACCGCCGGGAGCGCGTTCCTGGGTTACTGGATCGGGAAGAAGCTCGATCGGCGTTGAGACGGCTCTTCTCACGGATCCGGCTTCTCGTACGACTGGGTTCCTCGGCTGAGGTTGAATCCCATCTCGTAGTGACCATCGTCCCAGTGGAAGTTGACATGCTCGCGCTTTTCGTTCGAGCGCGGACCGATACCGTCGTCGAGCGAGCCCACGATCTCAACCGTCTCCTCGTTGCTCGTCACGTCGTCGTACTCGATGATGGTGAGCTCGATCTGGTGCTTGAAGCGGATGGGCATCTTGACGTGAGCGGCGAAGTTTCCGTCCAGGATCTTGTCCATGTCCTCGGAGTAGTCGCCGATCTCGAAGCCGTTCGCGCCCGGGCTCGGACCGATCTGAACTCCGTCGACCTTGAAGCTCATGTGAATCTCGTCGTGCGGGCTCACGTCGTCGGTGAGTCCGTGCGAGTGCAGAACAATCGGCGATGTGGCGCCGCTGAACTGGTCACCGAAGAACGCGGTGAGGTCGGTGGTCCAGGTGGCGCTGAAGGGAACCTTGTTCAGCGCTCCGGTCCGACTCACTCTCCAGAAAAGCTCGCGGGTATCGCTCGACGGCTGCGGAATCGTCCAGGAAATGACGTTGTTGCATCCCTTGAAACGGGGATCCCCGAGGCTCCCGGTTCCCGAGGGACAGAGCGTGCCGAGCCCGGTGCTCCCCGTGGTGATGCCTTCCTGGGAGAGTCGGTCGTCGTAGCCCAGGTTGACTTTCTCGTCGCAAGGCGCGGGTCCGTCGCACTCGGCAACGTCGGAGTTGGGATTGGGAGTGGTCACCATAGACGTCAGCACGTCCGACTTGTATCCGCTCAGGATGAACCGGAGGTCCTGGTCGTCGGGAACGGTGAGCTGCTGGACGTGAATGTTGAAGTACAGGGACTCCGGCGTCGGATAGCTCGGAACGACCTGATTCAGGGGGAACTGGTAACTCTGGAGCATCGAGGGGATCACGGGGCAGGACTCTTCCGCCTTGTTCGTGCAGTTGAGGCGATGGATCCCGAACCAGTAGTGCCCCGCGGAGTTGTAGGGCACATCCTTGTGCTGCTGCTTTGGGTGATAGACCTTGATGTAGTACGGCGGCTCGCTCAGGATGTACTTGGGTCCCTTGACGGGTGTAGGGAGCCCGCGCGGGCCGAGCACTTTTGTCGTCCAGACCTCGCCCTTGTAGTCCTTCACCGGAACGCTCAGGTTTCCCGACTGGAACACCTGGACTCGATAGCCGATCTCGTGGCTGGTTTGCGCCTGTGCCTTGTTGCCGTCGTCCCAGAAGCCGATGAGGTAAGCCCCGGGCTCCGTGACTCGCCACCACTGGACGCTTCCCGGAGCGGTGAGCACGCCCTGCTGCAGCTGTCCCGGGTTCCCGAAGTCGACCGATCCGTCCGCGTTGTTGCCGACTTGAGCTCCCGCGAGCGTCTTGGCGCCGTATGATTTTCCCGGCGTCGGATGGGGGCCATAGACGGCGAGAGCGCTCTTCTCGAGCAAGGGCGAGCATTGCTCGAACTTGACGTTGAAGTTTCCGTTGACGGCGGTGTGATCGCTCACGAACTTCGCGCTGTTGGGAGTCCCGCCCACGCCGTCGGAAGAGTTGTTCCGGCCTCCGCGGTGATTCGCCACTTCCCGGTACGGTTTTCCACTCAAGAGGTTGAATCCGAGACTCGGATGCTGATTGCAGAGAGCTCTGGTTCGGAGCATCGGGGCGTTGTAGAGGATGTAGTCCCAGCGGCATCCCGGAACACTCTCGCCCGACTCTCCTCCCGGGCCGTCGCTGAGGCAGTCGCCATCGCCGTGGGTGATGCCGAAGTCATCCTTCGCCCCGGTTGGAATCGTGTCGCGGAGTGGGTGGTGCTCCGCCCAGGTATCGTCGAAGTTGTTCGAAAAGAACCCGTTTTGCCACTGGTTGGAGTTGAAGTACCTGGTCCATTCCCCTTTGTTGTTCCATGGGCTGGTGAACATGGTCATGGTGTTGTTGGAGTTCGAGAGGTCGCCCTCGACGTTCAGGTCCCCCATGATGAACACGTCCTCCCGGCTGGGGACAATGGAGTTCGTGGCGGGCGCGATTCCCGCCTCGAAGAACGTCTTCAGCCGATCGAACTGGACCTTTCGATGGTGGGTTCCCTGCCACACGGTCGGGTCGTCCACGACGTCCTCTTTGTACGTCGCCTGCATATGCGTGAAGTAGACGTGGTGGATCCGGCGCGTCGACGGGTTCTGCAGTCGAACGTATCCGACGCCCTTGTTGGACCAGCAGTCGTCGCCTTCGCAATCGTCGCCGAAGGGCATGAAGGCCATGTAGTACTTCTCTTTACCGTAGAGCTTCACGCCCTCGTAGTAGACGTCCGCGTCGAAGTCGTTGTAGTCCGTGTTTCCGCTGTAGTTCGGCGTGATCGGGAGGAATGGGAACTTGCTGAAGAGCTGGAGCCCGCTGTCCTGGTCCGTTCCACCCCACTCGTCGACGTAGGTGATCGAGTACGGATAATCGTCCCAGAGCGCGCTCTTCAGGATTCCCTGGGCGCTCCCATCGAAGACTTCGTTGAGCGCGATGACGTCGTATCCGCTCGCGATGATCCGCTGCGCGAGAGCTTTCGCCCCCGCGTTGATCTGAGCGGAGTCGTAGACGGGGTGGTTGCCGACCTCGCACAGAAGGGGCGGCGTGGGCGTAAGCTCTCCGACAGCGCAGACGGGGTTCGGCCCGACCCAGACCGGCGCGATGAGAATTCCCTGATCGGGCAGCATATAGGCGTTGAACGTGCCGATGCGGAGGGAGCTATCGGGCTCCGTGGCAAGTGCCGAAACTCCCAAGGAAAGGAACTGGCAGAGAAGGACGGGGGCTATCCAACTGTGTCGCACGGCGGGGCTCCTTTCGGCTCATCGTGCCGACTGGGAGCAAGCCCCGTACCAAGCCGGCCCGGAAGCGCGAGAGGACTGGAATATCTTGTTCGACGCGAACTTAGCTCACGAAGCGGCCGGCTGGGGACGATGAGAAAAGTGTGAACCGGGCGACTACAATCGACGCCTCCGACAACGGCGGGTCTCGATACCCATGCGCCCGTCGCGAATCTAGCCCGCGGAGGGCTTGCCGCCGCGCGGCTGCCACTGGACCGACTCGAGGTAGCGGGAGAGCTCGCGCGCGAGCTTCTCGACTTCGGCTGCGGCCGAGCGCGTCGCGGCTTGCTCGATCGAATGTCCCAGGCCGCTGATGACGTCGAACCCGTAGCCTTTGCCGGTGCCTTTCATGTTGTGTCCGATGCGCCGGGCGGATTCGAAGTCGCCGGACGCTGCATGCCCGAGAATCAGATTCACGTTGGCCTTCTGGTTCTCGAGAAATCGGGGGACGAGATCTTGAATATCGGGGTCGATCCCGACGACGCCGTCATCGAGGATTTCCGCGGGCTCGGCCTCGAGCTCGACCCGAAACGCGGGCGGAGACGTCAGGAGCTTCGCCACCACCGCGTTCAGTCTTCTTCGTTCGAGCGGCTTCTGCAGCACGGTGGTCGCTCCCGCCGTGGAGACACCGCTTGAGCTCGGACGTTTCGGTATGCGCGGTCATCGCCACGATGGGAACGTTCGCGCCGCCCTCGCTTCGACGGAGCTCCGCCGCGGCGTCGTAGCCGGAGAGGACGGGCATCTCCATGTCCAGGAGCACGAGGCTGATTTTCTGGCGGCGGAAAAGATCGAGGGCTTCTCGGCCGTTCGCAGCGAAGAGCAGCCGATATCCTCCTCCGAGCATGAGAAACCGCTTCACGATGAGGCGGCTGTCCGCAGCGTCGTCGGCTACCAGCACGATAGGCCTCCGATCGGCCCATAGGCTCACGAGCGCCACGAGTCTTTCCTTCTTGAACGGCTTCGAGAGGTAGTCGTCCATGCCCGAGGCGAGGCATCGATCGCGAAAGCCTTCGGTCGCGTGCGCCGTCAAGGCCACGATGGGGACCCGGTTGGGAGCGGATCTCGTTCTCGCGGATCCGGACCGCCGCCTCGAAACCATCCATCACCGGCATCATGAGATCCATGAGGATGAGATCGTAGAGAGTCTCTCTCGCCATCGCGACGGCGGTTTCGCCGTTCTCGGCGTTGTCCACCACCGCGCCGGCACCCTCGAGGACCCGGGCCGCGAGCCGGCGGTTGTCGGGATTGTCCTCGACGAGGAGGATGCGGCTGCCGAGCCTCGCCTGGCGATGAACTCTGGGCCGGAGTGGGGTGCGCCTCCCGCTCATCGGGGACGGAGAGCGCCCGGGCGAGCGTTTCCGCGAGCTTCGATTGGCGAACGGGCTTGACCACGACGTGGGGGCAGCGCTCGGTCAAGACCGTCGACGTGTTCGCGCCGATCGAGGTCACCAGAAGAAGCTCCCGGCGCGGCGGCTGCCGGAGCCGTTTCAGCGTCTCGAGCTCGAACGGCTCGTTCCTCTGCTCGAGCACGGTCACCGTCGGTTCCGGCGTTTCCGTCGAGAGCAATGCTTCGAGCTCTTCGCGCGTCGACGCGCTTTCGACCTCGAAGCCCCAGGCCTTGAGGATTCGGCTGAGCGAGCGGCGCCATCCGTCGCTCGGAACGGAGAGCACGATCCTCGCCCGCTTGTCCCGGAGCTTGCGCGCGGTGACGGGCGCTATTGGGCTCGGCGTGCTGAGGGACCGAGGCGGCGAGACTGACGCGGAAGGTGCTTCCTTTCCCTTCCTCGCTCACGAAATCGATGCGGCCGCCCATGAGCTCCACGAGCGAGCGTGAGATGCTCAGGCCGAGGCCCGTGCCTCCGAACCGCCGCGTCGTCGATCCCTCCGCCTGATAGAACCTCGAGAAGAGATCGCGCTGCTTGTCTTTCGGTATCCCGATCCCACTGTCCCGTACCGCGATCGCCGAGATCCAGCCGGTCGCCGGGCTTCCAGTCTGCGACCTCGACGGCGATCGAGACGAAGCCCTCCTCGGTGAACTTGACGGCGTTGCCCACGAGATTCACCAGCACCTGGCGAACCCTCTTGGGGTCGCCCACGATCTCCGCCGGGAGGTGCGGGTCGACGTCGAGGACGAGCTCGACGTCCTTCATCACCGCTCGCACGTTCAGCGATTCCGCGACCTCCTCCACCAGCTCCCTCAGGTCGTACGGGATCTGCTCGATGTCCATGCGATTCGCCTCGATCTTCGAGAGATCGAGAACGTCGTCGATGAGACGCAGCAGGTTCTCGGAGTTGGTCTGGATGGTCCGGAGAAACTCCCGCTGTTCGGAGCCGAGCCCGGTCTCGAGGGTGAGCTCCGTCATTCCCAGGATGGCGTTGAGCGGCGTCCTGAGCTCGTGGCTCATCATCGCGAGAAAGCTGCTCTTGGCGTTGTTCGCCTTCTCCGCCTCGAATTTCGCCCTGAGAATCTCCTCTTCGGCGCGCTTGCGGTCGGTCACGTCGCGGTACTGCCAGAGGTGCGCGCGGTAGTTCTGGTTGAGGATGGGCACGTAGTCCCGGGCGAAGACCCTCCCGTCGCCGAGCTCCATCTCTTCACCGCGTACGAGGCTCCCGGTCTTGAGAATCTGCTCCACCCGCGAGACGAAGTTTTCGGGCGCGGGGAACAGATGCTTCGACTGCTCGAGCAGCGTCCGCGAATCCGCCCCGCCGAGGGCCCGCGGGGGCACCGGTATGTCCAGCATCTGGCAGAGGGCCTGGTTCGCGAGCACGACCTTCTGGTGGTCGTCCTCGAAGAGAATTCCAACGGGGAGGTTCTCGAGAAGACCTTCGAGCCGCGCGGTGGTGGCGTTGATGGCGTCCTCCGCTTCCTTGCGCCAGGAGATTTCTCTCGCGAAGACGCAGTGGTATTCGTGGCCGCGGAAGCTGAGAAAGTTGACGGTGACCTCCACCGGGAACTGCCGGCCGGTGCGCGCGCGGTACAGGGTCTCCGTCGTGAGTCTTTCGAGCCTCTCGACCTGCTCCCAGTGCGCGGGCCAATCGGCCCTGTCGAGAGTGACGTCGACGTCGAAGATCGAAAAGCCGAGGAGCTCCTCCCGCGAGTAGCCGAGGTAATCGCAGGCGGCGTCGTTCACGTAGCGGAGCCCGCCGTCTTTCGCGATCCAGAAGACCGCGTCGGCGGCGCGGTCGACGGAGAACTGGGTGAGCTTCAGCGTCTCCTCGAGATTCTTCATCTCGGTGACGTCTTGAGCGTGGGCCAGTACCGACGGCTCCTGTCCCGCCTCCTGGTAGCGGGAGTTGTGGTAAGCCCAGGTGCGGAGTCCTCCGTCCCGGGTCTTCACGCTCATGAGCCCGCTCACCAGAGGAGCGGAGGCGACCTCGGTCAGATACAGGTCGAAGGCCTCGTCTCGCCCCTCTTCGAGAAACTCACGGAGGTTTCGTCCGGTCATCTCCTCGGGGCGATAGCCGAGGCTTTCGGCCGCGGCGCGGTTCACCGAGAGAAGGTTTCCCTTCAGATCGTGGGTGCAGATGAAAACGCCCCCGTGCTCCACCATCCGGCGGTAGCGGCGTTCGCTTTCGACGAGGGCCTTGAGAGCCTCCGGGTCGAAGGCGAGGTCGACTTCGAGGGGGCCGCGGCTTTCGGTCACGGCGCGGCCTCTACTCGCGGAGGCGGTGGGACTTGAGCTTCCGATAGAGCGTGGTTCTCCCGATGCCCAGGAGGCGCACGACCTGTGAGAGGTTTCCTCCCGCTTCCTCGAGGGCTTGCTGGATGGCGCGCTTTTCGAGCTCCTGGAGATCGAGCGTCTCGAGCCGGTTCGATCGTCGCGAAGGCAGGACGGGCGCCTCTCGCCGCGGAGCCGCCTCGATCGAGGTCGCTTCCGCCGCAACCGTCGCGAGAGCGTCCGAAGCCGAGGCGTCGTCCGCCGCGTCGGGGACTCGCAGCCGCGGCGGAAGATCTTCCGGAAGCACGAGGCTGCCTTTCGCGATGAGCAGGCAGCGTTGCATGATGTTCTCGAGCTCGCGCACGTTTCCGGGCCAGTGATACGCGCGGAAGAGATCCAGGACCTCGTTCGAGAGTCGCGGCCGCGGCGCTCCCTTCCCGCTGTAGCGATCGAGAAAACGGTCCGCCAGCAGGACCACGTCGTCTTCCCGGTCGCGCAGCGGCGGGACTTCGAGCTCGAAGACCGCGATTCGGAAGTAGAGGTCCTCGCGGAACAGGGACCGGTTCACCATGTCCAGGAGGTTCCGATGGGTCGCGGCGATCAAACGGAAATCCGAGTGAACCTGCGTCGAGCCGCCCACCCGGTGGAACTTCTTCTCCTGGATGGCGCGGAGGAGCTTCGCCTGGAGGGAGAGGCTGAGCTCGGCGACCTCGTCCATGAAGAGGCAGCCGCCGTTCGCCTGTTCGAACTTTCCGACGTGGCGGGCCACCGCTCCGGTGAAGGCTCCCTTTTCGTGACCGAAGATCTCAGACTCCTGGAGAGTCTCGGGAATCGCGGCGCAGTTGAGGGCGACGAAAGGCCCGGACTTGCGGCCGCTCGCTTCGTAGATCGCCTGCGCGACGAGCTCTTTGCCGGTTCCGCTTTCCCCGTGGATGAGGATGGTGATATCGCTCGCGGCGACGCGGTCCATCTGCCGGTAGAGCTCCTTCATCACGGACGAGCTCCCGACGATGTTGGTATATCCCTCGCCGCCCACTTCCCGCTCGAGCTGTTTCAGGCGCATCGACATCCGATAGCGCTCGACGGCGTTTCGCACCGTGGTGACCAGCTTGGTGCGGTCGATCGGCTTCACCAGGTAGTCGTAGGCCCCGCGCTTCATGGCGGCGACGACGCTGTCCACGGTGTGATCGGCGGTCAGGATGATGACCGGAAGGTTCTGATGGCGCTCCTTGATGACCTGGAGCGTGTCGAGCCCGCCAATCCCGGGCATGCTCAGGTCGAGGCAGATCGCGTCCGGCATGGTCTCGCCGAGAGACGCGAGGAAGCTCTCGCCATCGTGAAACACCGCTACTTCGTAGCCGGCGACGTCGAGAAAACGCTCCACCAGATCGCAGAGGTTGCGGTCGTCGTCGACGAGGACGACGAGGCTCGAACGCTCGTTCTTCGGCTCCGGTTTCCCGGTCACGAGACTGGGGCTCGTCATGCGAAATACAAGGGCACGGTTCCCGCCCGCGCCCGTTGCGATGTTCTCAGGTGTCAGCTAGGAGTATATACCATCGAATCACCGTCGGGGGCGCGGGATGAGCAGAAGCTCCTCCATCCGAGGGTCGATGTACCACGCGGTCTCGCCGTCGAAGAACGCGTCTTCCTCGAGCATGATGCGGACGTCCTTTCCGTTCCACTCCGGAATCGAGACCGTCGCGTTGAGCTCGATCGAGTGCGCGGTCGAAGGCCAGAGCGGATAGTCTCCCGCGCCCGGAACGCCGTCCTGTCGATCCCAGAGACCGATGGTCGGTCCCGCCGCGTGACCGTGAAACCCGAGGGGATGGGTGTAGATGCTCGGCCGGATTCCCTCGTCGTTTCGCCTGCGCGAGCGCCGCTTTCAGGATCTCGTTCCCGCTCCGACCGGCTCTGAACTGCGACGTCAGTATGTCCTGGAGGCGGTTACCGGTCGAGAGCGCCTCCCGCAAGCCCGCCGGCGCGCCTTTCTCTCCCGGCCGAAGCACGTAGGCGTGCATCTGCGTGTCGGTATTGAGACGAAGATAGGTGATTCCGAAATCGACGTGGAGGAGGTCGCCGGGGAGGATCGTTTCTTCCTCCGGCCGGGAGGCGAAGCTCTCGCTCTCGCTCGCGGCGTCCGCGCGCTGCACCGAGACGCTCGGATGGAACCAGGTATCGAGCGTGAGCTCCGCGATGCGATCCCGATACCACCACTCGACGTCGGTCGTCGTGGTGGCGCCCGGCTGAATCACGCGCTCGGAGAGACCTTCCGCGATGATCGACCGGGCGATCTTGACGACTCCCGGGTACACCTGCATCTCCTCCGGAATGCGAGTCTCGAGCCAGCCGATGGCGAGCCTCTCGCCCGACACGATGCGCTCCTCGTATTTCGGCGGGAGCGCCTCGAGAAGAGCGTCGTGCTCGGCGTCGGTGAGCCCGTCGGCGAGGGCGAACGTTTTCGACCGATTGAGAGCGATGGCTTTCGGATCCCGCTCCTCGATGACCTGGCGAAGCCGCTCCCATTGATCCGGCACTTCTTCGGGTTTCCACGTGCCCTGAATCGACTTTCCCACGTCGTAGCGCGCGACGGCGAGACGTTCGACTCCGAGCGCTTCTCCGCGGTCGAAGAACACGAGGATCGTCCGGCGTCGCGCCGCGAGCCAGGTCGCGGGAAGCATGGTCTCGATCACGGGGTCCTCGTTGTACTCGCGCGCGACGATGACCCACATGTCGACGTTCTCTCTCCTCATGAGCCGGGGAAGCACGGTCTCGAAGCGGATCTCGAGCCAGCGATCGATGGTTTCGGCCCGTTCTTTCATGGAGAGGATCGCCGGCATTCCCTCTTGCGCGAGGGCCGTCCCGACGAAGGGCGCGGGGAGAGCGAAGAGGGTGAGGAGTACGAAACGGAGCGGCTTCGACATCAAGGGGACCTCCCGGTCGGGAGGATATCGCGGGAGGGGGCCTCCCCTGAAGTCTCGATGGGGGGCAAGACTTCAGGGGAGGTATCGGGCCGAGGGGGTCGTCTCGGTCCCGAGGCTCGGAGTCAGTCTCCCGGAATGGCTCTATCTCCCGATTCGAAAGTTCGAGTACCGCACGCCCACCACGGACTCGCCGCGCTCGGCGATGCCGAGCTCGATCCAATGCTCGGCAGGCGCGTAGGTACGGTTGTAGTTCACGGTTATCACCTGCTGGCCGTCCAGCAGCACTCTCGCCTGATTCGCTCCGCCCGACGGTCCCCATTCGATTCGCCATCGGTACCGGCGGCTCGGTTCCCAATCGAAGAAATTCGAGCCTTCGTCGTGCTGCTCGCCGTTCGAAATCCAACGCACGCGAAGGTACGGCGGGTTATGCGGGTTGGGATGGAGCTTCTGGAGATGGACTCGAAAGCGGTTCTGTCGATAGTCCCCGGCGGAAGGGTCCCACATGCCGAAGAGCATGAACTGGTCGTCCGAGGGGTTCGTCTCCCGCATGCCCGTCGTCTCGAACTCGACCCAACCGCCGAGAGTGACGGAACTTCGTAGCGGATGTAGTCGCTCGGGCTCGTCACCTGCCAGCCGCCCGGACGTGAACTGGCCGCCGCTCACTTCACCGAGGCTCGCCCCGGTGAGAGGGTCGTTGACGATGGTTCCCGACGCCGGAGGAGGGCGGCGGGTTCGTGGTTCCTCCGCCCGAGCCGAGGGTGAAGGTCGCGGTCCCCGAAAAGCTGCTCTCGACCGATCCGGAGCGGGCCCGGACGCGCCAATGGTAGGTGCCCGACGAGAGAGCGCGCTCCACCCTCCATGCCGTCGATCCGCCGCTTCCCTCGGGGACCTCGGGCGACTGTGCGATGAGGCTCGTGAAGCTCGCTTCGGTCGAAACCTGAAAGAGGTACGTCGGCGGAGTGCCTCCGGTGCGGCCCGAGTTCAGCACGGTCAAGGTCGGCTGAGTCTCGGAGACGGTGCTCCCCGACAAGGGGTCCGCGATGACGGGCGCGCTGAGTTGACCGGATGTACTGCCTCCCGGTACCGTTCCCGGAGTTTGAGAGGAGCTGCTCCCCGTGTTACCCGTAGGAAGGAGAGGCTCCTCGACGCGACAGGACGTGCCAAAAGCGAGGGCCAGGGCGGCCGAAGCGATCAGAAATCGCGTTCCGCCGGCCTGGCCCATCGTGTGTGTACCCCGTCCTGGATTGGTTGCTTTTTTTGGAGCTAGAGTTTGCATCGTTGATGGCCTTTTCTTTGGAGCGGCGCCCTCCAGCAGTAGGAGAACCTTACACGATTGGATCTCACGTTTGCAAGGGTTTTTGCCACTTTTCTTCAGGAATCACTTTAACTCGAGAGGGCCGCTTCGGCACGCGTTCGATGGCTTCTACGTAAACTATTGAAAAAAAGGAGGTTGTCTTGGAGCGTCGCTTGGTGGCCGCTATTGATCAGGGTACCACAAGCTCGCGCTGTCTTTTCTTCGATTTCGAGGGGAGGGTCGTTTCCCTACACCAGCTCGAACACCGCCAGATCTACCCGCGTCCCGGATGGGTGGAGCATGATCCCGAGGAGATCTGGAGCAAGACCGCCGAAGTGATTCGCGGAGCGATGGCGAAGGCCGACGTATCGTCGAGCGAGGTTATGGCCGTGGGAGTCACGAATCAGCGGGAAACCACGGTGATATGGGATCGAAAGACCGGCCGTCCGTACGCGAACGCCATCGTGTGGCAGGACACGCGCACGGACGGAATCGTCGGCGAGCTCTCTCGCGAAGGCGGAATCGATCGCCTCCGCGCGAAAACGGGGCTTCCGCTCGCCACCTACTTCTCGGGACCGAAAGTGAAGTGGCTTCTCGACAACGTCACCGGATTGAGAGCGGCAGCGGAGCGAGGGGATGCGCTCTTCGGGAACGTCGACACGTGGCTCATCTGGAATCTCACCGGCGGCTCCCACGTGACCGATGTGACCAACGCGAGCCGCACGCTCCTCTTCGACCTCGACCGGCTCGACTGGGACGACGAGATCCTGAAGCTCTTGGCGATTCCGCGCGCGATGCTTCCGCGCGTCCGGCCCTCATCCGATCCCGAGCTCTACGGCACGACGAGGAAAGACGGACCTTTCGGCGGGAGCATCCCGGTGTGCGGGGACGTGGGCGATCAACAAGCGGCCCTCATGGGGCAGGCTTGCTTCGAGCCGGGTGACGCCAAGAACACCTACGGAACGGGATGCTTCCTTCTCCTCAACACCGGCGCCACTCCCGTCGCTTCGACCTCGGGGCTTCTCACGACAGTCGCGTATCAGCTCGGCTCCCGTCCACCGGTCTACGCGCTCGAGGGCTCGGTCGCCATCGCCGGGGCCCTCGTTCAATGGCTGCGCGACAACCTGGGCCTCGTGTCGTCGGCCTCCGAAGTGGAAGCGCTCGCCCGAAGCGTCGAGGACAACGGGGGGATGGTCGTCGTGCCCGCGTTCTCCGGTCTTTTCGCACCGCGCTGGAGGAGCGATGCCCGCGGGGTGATGGTGGGTCTCACCCGCTACATCACGAAGGCTCACATCGCGCGGGCGAGCCTCGAGGCGTCGGCGTTTCAGACGAAGGAAGTGCTCGACGCGATGGAGCGCGACTCGGGAGCCCGGCTTTCCGAGCTCCGTGTCGACGGGGGAATGGTTCGAAACGAGCTCTTGATGCAGTTTCAGGCGGATCTCCTCGGCGTCCCCGTCGTGCGGCCGAAGGTCACCGAAACGACGTCCATGGGCGCGGCGTACGCCGCCGGGCTCGCCGTTTCTTTCTGGTCGGACGAAAAGGAGCTCCGCTCGCATTGGCAGGCGGAGCGGCGCTGGGAGCCGCAGATGGAGGCTCTCGAGCGCGAGCGTCTTCAGGCTCTCTGGGAAAAGGCGGTCGAGAGGACGCTCGGGTGGGTTCAGCCCTGAGCGCGGAACGATGAAGACCGCTCTCTGGTGGATCCGACGCGATATGCGCTTGCGCGACAATCCTGCGCTCGAAGGAGCCCTCGCCGCGGCCGAGAGCGTGGTTCCGGTTTTCATCCTCGATCCCGCCCTTCTCCAATCCCGATACAACGGCGAGAAGCGGTCGGCTTTCCTTCTCGGAGGTCTTCGCGATCTCCATCGTTCTCTCCGCGATCGCGGGAGTCGCCTCGTCGTGCGCGAGGGGCCTCCCGAGCGTGAGCTCGGAAGGCTCAGAGAGGAAACCGGGGCAGAGGCGATTTTCGCGGAAGAGGACGTTTCGCCGTACGCGCGGAGCCGCGATCGGCGCATCGCGGCAAAACTACCCCTGCGGAGGGTCTGGGGCGTCAGTGTTCTCGCGCCGCGCGATGCGCGCAAAACGGATGGCGATCCCTATACCACGTTCACGCCCTACAGCCGCGCATGGCGGCGAGAGGCGAGCGCGCGCCCTCTGAAGTTGTCGGAGCCCCCGGAAAGGGTCTCGACTCCCTCGACCATCGGGAGCTTGCCGCTTCCCGCCTCGGCGGAGCCGATGATTCCGCCCGGTGAGGCCGAAGCGCTCGCGAGACTCGAGCGCTTCGCGGGCGCGCCCCTCTTCGAGTACGCGAATAACCGCAACCGCCTCGATCTCGATGCGACATCCGGGCTCTCGCCGTACCTCCGATTCGGAATGATCTCCGCGTCGCGCGTCTTCGCGGCCGCCCTCGAGGGTCGCGAGCGAGCGGCGGATGAGGGCGAGCGCGAGAACGCGCGAGCGTTCGAGACCGAGCTCATCTGGCGGGAGTTCTATCTTTCGATCCTCTACCACTTCCCCGAAGTGCGGTCTCGAAGCTTCCGGGCCGAGACGAGGAACCTGTCCTGGCGAGACGACGACGAGGGCTTTCGCGCCTGGTGCGAAGGAAGAACAGGCTATCCCGTGGTGGACGCGGGGATGCGGCAGCTCGCGTCGACCGGATTCCTGCACAACCGGGCGCGGATGCTGACGGCGGCTTTCCTGACGAAGCACCTCCTCGTGGATTGGCGGCGAGGCGAAGAGTGGTTCATGAAGCATCTCGTCGACGGCGACCCCGCGGCGAACAACGGCGGTTGGCAGTGGTCGGCGGGGACCGGAACCGACGCCGCTCCCTACTTCCGCATTTTCAACCCCACCCTTCAGGGAAAGCGATTCGATCCCGAGGGCGCTTTCGTGCGCCGGTACGTGCCCGAGCTCGATGGAATCGATGCGGCAGCGGTTCACGAGCCGAGAGACCCCATCGTCAGCCATACAAGCGCGCGAATTCGCGCGCTCGCCGCGTTTCGGGCGTCGAGGACCGGGAAGTGACGCCGGAGACGATCGAAAGCCGGCTCACCGCGCTCCGAGCGCTCCTTTCCGGCAGTGGCTGCAACTACGAGATTCTCGTCCATGGCACCACTCTCCACTCCGCTGAAGACGGCGTCGCGTACGGCATGGGCGCCCTCGAAGATATGGCGCCTACGTTCATACTCAAGGGGGACGGATCGTTCTTCGCGGCGATCGTGAGCGGGGCGACGAAGCTCTCCTACAAGAAGCTCCGGAAGGGTCTCGGTCTATCGAACGTGTCTCTCGCGGAGCCCAAGAGCGTCCTCGATCTCACCGGCTCGATCGTGGGAACGGTCTCCCTGGTTCAGACCGCTCTTCCCACGATCGTCGACGAGCGCCTCCTCGCGCTCTCGGATGGCTACGGCGGCTGCGGCGTTCCCGGCCACACGCTCCGCATCCGCATCGCGGATCTCGTCCGCGTCACCCGGGCGCGCGTTTTCGACTTCACCGAGCCCAAGGTGTAGCCTTTCGCGTGCTCTTTCGGATCCAGAATCCGTCGCCGCCGCTCCGGCCGTTCATCGAGAACCTCTGGTACCACGAGGGCATCCAGAGCGACCACGCGCTCGAGCGGCTGCTCCCCGACGGCGCCATCGAGCTCATCTTCGATCTCACGGACAAGCCCAAGATCTGGTACGACTCCGCGTCACCGCATCGAATCCGAACGGTGCGGCAGAGTTGGCTCTCCGGCCAGCACCGCCGCTCGATCGTGATCGAATCCGCCAAGGATTCCTGCATGATCGGGGCGCGTTTCCGCCCCGGCGGTCTCTATCCGTTTCTCGGGATGCCGGTCGTCGAGGTGAACGACGCCGTCGAGGAGACGGAAGCCATTTGGGGGAGCGGAACGCGTGAGATTCGGGAACGGCTTCTCGCGGCCACCTCGATCGCGGCGCGCTTCGACGTCCTCGACCGGGCGCTCCGCCTGCGAGGCCGGGGACAGCTCGACCCCGATCCGTCCCTTGCGTTCGTTCTCGATCGACTGGTGACGATTCCCGACGAGGTTTCCATTCGCTCTCTGGCGGACGACGCCGGGCTGACTCAGAAGAGCCTCGTGCGCACGTTCGAGGAAAAAGTGGGGCTCAAACCGAAGACCCTTTCGCGCGTTCTTCGGTTTCAGAAGGTGCTGCGAAGACTCGAAAAGGAGTCGCGGGTCTCGTGGAGCTTCGTCGCCCAGGACGCGGGGTATTACGATCAAGCGCATTTCATCCGCGACTTCGAGGAGTTCTCGAGCATGAAGCCCACCCAGTATCTGACCGGGCGCGGCGAGTTCCTCAACTTCGTGCCGCTCCGGTAGCGGAGATTTTTTACAATACACGCTCCCGCCGCCCCGCTAGTCTTCGCCCTGGCCTCAGGAGGCATTCATGGGTGAAATGAACTATCTGGCGATCGTCGCCGCGGCGCTCTCGACGTTTCTCATCGGCGGACTCTGGTACTCGCCGCTTCTCTTTTCGAAAGCCTGGATGAAAGCGAACCGCTTCACCGAGGCGGACGTCAAGGGCGGGGAGGGGAGGATCTTCGGCCTCGCGTTCGTGCTCTCGCTTCTGATGGCAGCGAACCTTGCCGCGTTTCTCGCGGGACCGGACACGACCATGGCGTGGGGCGCCACCGCGGGGCTTCTCGCGGGCCTCGGCTGGGTGGCGCTCTCGATCGCGATCGTGGCGCTCTTCGAGCGCCGCTCCTGGACCTACGTGCTCGTGAACGGAGGGTACTTCGTCGTCGCGTTCACGGTGATGGGGGCGATCCTCGGCGCCTGGCGATGAGCCGCTATTTCGCGGGCGGGTGGTAGGGGCCCTCGATCCGGATCTTTTTCGCGGACTCGAAATCCATCTCCTCGTCGCCCGCGGGGAGACCGTTCAGGCGGAAGAGGTAGGCCGAGACGTCCACGTATTCCATCCGCTTGAGACTCCCCGGGTTGTCCTGGGGCATGGTCCCGCGGATATGCTCGATCATGTCGTACGCCGTCTGGCCCGACCAGCTGTCGATGTAGCCGCCGTCGCTGAACTCCTCGGGCTGATGGCAGGCGATGCACGTCCCCTCGAACACCTTCAGCCCGCGCTCCGCCTGTTCGTCGGTGTAGACGCCGCTCTGGACCGAGCGGATTTCCTCTTCCTGGGCGGCGGCGAGAACCGCGGCGGCGAGGAAAATGCTCGTGAGGTACTTCATGCTCGGAGGCGAAGAATAGCACGCCGCGTCTTCATCAGGGAACGTCGCCAGCGATGGAGCTGAGATCCTTCACGGAGGTGGTTTCTTCGCGACGGTCCGACATCACCCATCGACCCTCGACCCGGCTCATCTCCACGTGCTGCCGGGTCTGGGCCACTCTTCGATTGCCGAACGGACCCTGCTCCGAGAACTTCTGGAAGTGCACCGCCTCGACCACCACCAGGGAAACGCGCCCGTCTTCGCGCCGATCCGCCGACTCGAGGCTGTACCCCACTTCGATGATGTCGCCCTCGATTCCCTTGAAGCGCGCATCGCCTTTCCGCGATCGGGTCTCCGCCGTCGACTCGTCGACGTAAGCGCGGTACGCGCGGGCCATGGGGCCGAAGTATTCGATCCCTTCGCGAACCGCCGTGGCGAGCGCGAAAAGGGCGACGAGCCACCAGAGTTTCTTCACGGTTCAGAGTAAAAATGGGGCGCGCTCGAAGTCAAATCGCGCTGTGCTAGTCTCCGGCACGAGTCGATGCCTATCCTGCTCGCGCTCCTCCTGGCGCTCGCAGCCTGCGAAACGTCCAACGAACGGAGCTCTGGCTCGCCGGAATCGCGGCTGCAGCCTTCGGGCCCTCCGCCCGGAGAGAGACAGCCGTTGAACGAAGGCTTTACCCAGAGGCCTCCCCGGGATACTCCGGGGCTTCCACCGCCCGCGAAGCCGCTCTTCACGGAGAGCGAGCTTTCGGAGCTCGAGGCCAGGAGCATCGCCTCTCTCTCCCGCCGACCGTGAGCGGGCGCAGGCGAACCTCCTCGCGCTCCTCGATGAGTTCGAACGCTCCGAGGACTCTTCGACCCTGCGCGCCGCGGTCATCGAGAGCGCGAGGAACGGGTGGATCCGCTATCGCACCGCGGAAGCGCTCATCCGCGAGTTCCTTTTTCCCAACGACGAGGCCGCCGCGGAAGAACGCTATCGGGGAAAGGCCGTCCTGCTCTCGGGCGCGGTCGCGCCTCACAACATGGTGGACCTCGCCGACGGGTTCAAGCTCGTCGAGCGGACTCCCTACGTTCACGAGCCGGTGCTCCTCGCGACGGACTACGAGCTGACGTTCGTCCGGTGCCATCTGGCGCGGCCCGAGATGCAGAAGCTCCGCGACTGGCAGGAGGTGCAGCTCGTCGGCATCGTCGAGGGAAAGCTCCGCGGCGATCTGGTGCTCCGGCGCTGCGTCGAGATCAGTCAGGAACTCATAGTGATCAGTGATCGAGTGGCCGGACGCTTCATCAGTCGATCAGCTCGATCTCGTCGGCGCGCTCCCTTGCTCGTCGGAGCACGCCGGATCGCTCATCTCATCCCTAACAGCCACGACATCCCGAATTGGCAGCGCCCAACCACCCGGCTCGCCCCGCACCGCGTGGCATCGGAGTTGCACCTTTGGGCGTCGTGGTGGCACTCGAGGGGCTCTTTCGAGATGTCCGCTTCGGTCTTCGAACGCTCGCGCGACAGCGGGGTCTCACTGCGGCGGCCGCGGCGACGCTCGCACTCGGAATCGGAGCTCTGAGCTCGCTCGCTGCCGTCGTGAGAAGCGTGCTCCTCGACCCCCTTTCGTATCCAGGCTCTCCGGCCCTGGTTCAGGTCTGGGAGTCCCGACCGCGGATCGGCCGCGAGCGCGGCAACGTCTCCCCGGCGGACTTCATCGACTGGCGCGCGCGGAGCCGCTCTTTCGATTCGATGGCTGCCTTCTCCGAAAGAAGCGTCAATGTCAGCGGGCGCGGCTTCGACCCTTTGAGGATCGAGGGTGCCCTGGTATCCGGGGATTTCTTCACGGTGCTTCGGGAGAACGCGGCGCTCGGACGAGCGCTCGAGCCCGCCGACGATGAGCCCGCCGCGGCGAAGGTCGCGGTCCTCGCCGATTCGCTCGCGCGGCGTCTCTTCGGAAGTCCCTCCGCCGCCATCCGAAGCACGGTCTTCGTCGACGGAGTGCCGCGGGAGATCGTGGGAGTCATGCCGCCCGCGTTCTCCGCGCCGTCGTCCCGCAGCGTGATCTTCGTTCCTCTCGCGTTTCGTCCCGAGGAGGCGAGCCTCCGGGCGCTCCACTACCTCCGGGTCGTCGCGCGGCTTCGTCCGAACGTCGCGATCGAAGAAGCGAGAGAGGAACTTCGCGTGATCGCGGCCGGGCTCGAGGTCGAGCACGAGGTCAACCGGGGACATGGGGCGAATATCCTTCCGCTCAAGGAAGAGATCGTTCGCGAGGTCCGGCCCGCCCTGCGGATGCTGGGGGTCGCGGTCGCGCTCGTCCTCGGGATCATTTGCGCCAATGTCGCCAACCTGCTGCTCTTCCGCACGAGCGGACGCATGCGCGAGCTGCAGCTCCGGGTCTCGCTCGGGGCAGGGAGGGGGCGCCTGTTCCGTCAGCTCCTGACCGAGAGTCTGCTCCTCGCCCTCGTGGGCGGACTCGGCGGTTTCATCCTCGCGAGCTGGAGCATCGACATCCTCCGTGGCCTTCCCGAGGAAGTGCTTCCTCGAGCGAACGAGATTCAGCTCGACGTTTCTCTCTTTCTTTTCGTGCTCATGGCTTCGCTCGCGATGGGGCTCGCCTTCGGTATCGCCCCGGCTTTTTCCGCGCTCCGGCATTCCCGCGGAATCGAGGCGATGGGAAAGGGTACGCTCGCTCCAGGGGGAGCGAAGCTCCGGAGCGGGCTCGTGATCTCGCAGGCAGCGTTTGCGCTGGTTCTGACCATGGGCGCCGCTCTCCTCGCCCGGAGTCTCACACTGGTTCTCGAGGTCGAGCCCGGCTTCGTTCCGGAGCGTCTTCTGACGGCCGAGCTCTCCCTGCCCGACGCGCTCTATCCCGATGACGGGTCGCGGGACCGGTTCTTCCGCGCCCTCCACGAGCGGCTGCAATCGATCGAGGGTGTCGTCTCCGCCGGCACCGTTACCGCACCGCCACTTCGAGGCCCGTCAGGCAGCCGGTACTTCGAGATCGAGAACGCCGAGGAAACGGCTCCAGGCGAAGGACGAAACGCGACGTTCAACCTCGCGAGCCCGGGATACTTCGCGACCATGGGAATTCCGCTTCTCCGCGGCCGTGATTTCACGGCGGGAGACGATCGAGAAAGCGCCGGAGTCGCCATCGTGAACGAGGCCATGGCCCGTCGATTCTGGACGCGCGAGGATCCGCTCGGAGCGCGCATCCGGGTGGGCGACGAGCCGTGGCGGACCATCGTGGGCGTCGTGGGAAACGTGCGGCAGAAGGCGCTCGACGAGCCGTCCGAGCCGGAGATGTTCTGGCCTCAGCTCCAGGCCTCCTATCCGCTCGCTACCGTCGTCCTGCCGGACCGATCGCGACCCACTCTCCATCCTTCCGGCTCTCCGGGAAGTCGTTTCGTCGATCGATCGCGATGTGCCGCTCGGGAGAATCGCGACCGGAGACGACCTGCTCGCGGCGAACGTCGCTCGGAGGCGCCTGCCACTCGCACTTTTGTCGATATTCGCCGGGTGCGCGCTCGGCCTCGCCGCGGTCGGCCTCGCGGGAGTTCTTTCGTGCGGCGTTGCATTTCGCACGCGGGAGATCGGACTGCGCCTCGCCCTCGGTGCGGAGAGGAGCGAAATTCGACGAATGGTCCTCGAGCAGGGTCTCTGGCTCTCGGGATGGGGTGTTCTACTCGGAGTCGCGGCGTCGCTCCTTTTGGGCCGGTTCATTTCACACCTTCTTTACGGTGTGCATGCCGCCGATTTCGCCAGCCTCCTCGCCGTTTCGATCCTGCTGGTCGCGGTGTGCCTCGCCGCCGGCTACCTCCCCGCAGCGGCGCGCGACCCGCATCGATCCCATCGCCGCGCTCCGCGTGGAGTGAGACTTCGGTCCTCTTGACAGCAAGAGCCACTGAGCCTAGTATTCCGCGTTCCCCCCCAAGGAAGAGGCATCGAAATCTGTACGATCGCGGGTTCTCGCAGAACGGAATCGGCTGAGAGAGCTCTTTCATCGACCGTTCGATCCCGATTTTTTTCGCGGCGCGATCCCCGACCGCGACTGGAGAGAAGTTTGATTACGGAGGAAACCATGGCCCGTCGCCAATCGAGGCGTTTGATTCTATTTGCTTTGTCGCTCGTCGCGATGTTCGCGACCGACGCGCTCTGGGCCCAGAGCTCGCCGTTCGAAACGGTGTACTTCGGCCAGCCCAACAACAAGATCCTGAAGGTCGTCGAGTTCCAGCTTCCGAACGGCCCTGGCTCCGCGGAGACGGTCGTCGTCAAACCAGGGAGCTTCTTTCAAGGTCTGGTGGTCCGTCAGGACAACCTGATCTTCGTCGCGAGCAAGACTCTCCTCGGCTCGATTCAGGTATGCGAGCCCGAGTCGGGAGAGTGCCAGAGCGTCGTCTCCCTGAAGGAGGCGGAAGGCCTCGACATCTCCACGCATGACCGGCTCGCTGGTCGCGGTGAGTGACGATGAAGACCTCGTGAAGCTCGATCCCACGGGATGCGCTCAGACTTTCGACTCTCCGGGATGCCGGCCTGGCGGGTACCAGACGGCGTTCCAGAAGCGAAAAGTTCCCGGGGTCAAGGATTTCGTGGACGTGAAGTTCGCGCGCGTCACGAGGGGCCCTTTCAGCCAGGGTGACATCGCACTCCTTTCGCGAAACCCGGCGAAGCTCCTCAAGCTGACTCATTTCGGGGCCGCGCCGACGACGGTCCTGTCCCAGATCAAGTTCAACGGGAAGAACCTGACCCCGACCGGTCTCGCTTTCAACTCCGCTGGCGACGCCCTGATCTCGACCTTCGAAGGTCTGCTCCTTCGCTACCCCGACGGAAACGGCGCGTCCCAGCTCTTCGCGAATCTCGGAGGCATCGGCGCGAAGCTCGCCGTGGGCGTGCAGGGAGACGACCTCCAGGAGAGAATCTTCGCGACGGTAAGGCCCGGAAGGGTCAATTGCTACGAAACGTCCGGCGCCTCCTGCGGCAAGGTTTCGGGTCTGGTCCTGCCGGAGGGCATCGGTATCGCGACCGGCGCCTTCCAGGCGACTCCGACGGGCGACAACGTGTCGCAAATCCTGAACCCGGGCCTCCGCACCGAGGTGGAGCAGGTCCTGGAGGCCGGCGACTCTGTTGCGCTGTGCCGGCAGTTCCTGGAGATCCGACCGATCGGAAGCCTGGACTCCTCTGTACCTCTGCGACCCCAGCAAGACGCTACGACGGTTTCACCTGCGCGGCGGGGAGCTCGCCGTTCGTGGACCTCGGGCTTCCGAACGTGATTCCGCCGCACGTGCGCGCGTTCCGTACGGGTACGGATGCCCAGAACCCCACCGGCCCGGAAACCTTCCAGGTCTGCGTCATGGACACCAGCGCGGGATTTCGCGGCATCATCCGCGACCACGTCGGAATTCCTCTGGACCTCACCGAGCACACCACGACCTGGATCGGATACGACTTCCATGAGCTGTGCCCAGCGCCCGCGGTCTACTACTCTCCCGGCATCGGCGAAATCCAGCCGGTCGAGGGATTTGACTTCACCGACGTCACTCTCGCCTGCAACCATCCGCTCGGTGGATCGTGGGCCCGCTCGTCGCTTCTCTTCGGCGTGCAGACGACCAACAGTCCGTGCGACGAAGCGGCGTTCAAGTTCGACATGATCGAGGAAACCCGCGCGAACGCCGTAATCCAGGGCTCCTGCAACGTCGGCGCGCCCGTCCCCGGAGGAGTTCCCGCCGGCTCGACCGCCGGCAAAGATGGACGCGCGCCTTCGGTCTCGCCGGTCTCGGCTCGCGCGCGGACTGGTCTCTTCTTTCGGGGGACAAAGGAGCCTTCGGCTCGGCCGGAAACGGGTTCCTCGTGGGAGGCGGCACCATCGAGGTGAAGGCCAAGGACGCCGGATTCAACCACGAGCTCGGAACCGCGAGCGCGTCGTACGGCAACCTGACCGCCGATCGTCGCGAACAGCCAGGGCCAGGTCGGACAGAGCTTTCCGTTCGTGCCGGGCTCGGACCCCTATCTCTTCTACTTCCAGAACATCGAGGGCGGATCCGCTGCCTCCGACGCCGATCTTCTCCGACGGCACGCAGCGCAAGCCCTCTCCTCGGAATCGCGGTCTATCAGAACAACGCGGACCCCACTCGATTCGCACTCTTCTTCGACGACGGCACCGATTCTCCGGACGAGGATTTCAACGATCTCGTGGTGACCGCGACGGGCGAAGTGGGAACGAGCTGTCAGCTTCAGATCGGGCTCGCGGCGGCGATCGCCGAGTTCGAGCGAACCACCTGCGGACCCGGTCAGTACGCGAGCACCGTGGACATTCTCGAGGACAGGTTCCTCGAAGTGATTCGAGCGAATCGCGACGATTTCGAGCCGGGCACGAACACTCGACGCGCGAGCTCGAGGCGCGGACGCTCTCGCTCATCTTCGTGCTGACCGACAAGATGGTTCTCGTGTCCCCTCCGACGCCCTGAGCTTCTCTGAGGAAGGGGCAGCTCCGGCTGCCCCTTTCGTTCTCACCCCTGTCGCCGAGAAGTTTGACTTCGCTCCAATGCTTTCCTACGATCCCGGATTCCTCCGAGCCGAGAGGCGCGCCTCCTCGAGGGAAGAGCCATGAAGTGCACGAATTGCGGGGAATCCAACGCCGGCGTTCGATTGCGATGCGCGAAGTGCGGAAAACCGCTTCGCAGCGCCGCCGAAGAAACGATGGTCGACGCGGACGACCTGACGTCCGACGATCTTCGGGCGCCGCGCGAGGCGAATACCGCGCGAAACCCCCAGATGTCCCGCACTCGTAAGGGTTCCGCCGAGTCCCGTAACCGAGCACGTGCCCTCGAGACCGCGCGGCGGAACGTCGGGCTCGGGGTCGTTCGGCTCCTCGTCCGCATCGGGCTCCCGCGCCCGGTCGTCGACCGGCATCCTCGCTCCCTCCACCATCTTCCACAACCGCTACGAGATCCTCGAGCTCGTGGGCGAAGGGGGCATGGGGCAGGTCTACAAAGTGCTCGACACGGAGCTCGACCGGGTCATCGCCCTCAAGACCATCCGCGCGGAAAAAGAGAGCGACCCCGAGACCGTTCAGCGCTTCAAGCGGGAGCTGCTGCTCGCGCGGAAGATCACCCACAAGAACGTCGTCCGCATTCACGACCTCGGCGACACCGAAGGCATCAAGTACTTCACCATGGAGTACGTCGAGGGAAGGAGCTTGAAGCAGGAGATTCGCGAACGCGGGCGCGATCCCGGTTCCCGAAGCGCTCCCGATCGCCCGACAGGTCTTGAGCGCGCTCCAGGAAGCGCACAGCCAGGGCGTCATCCACCGCGACCTCAAGCCGCAGAACGTGATGCTCGATGAGAACGGGACACCGCTCCTCATGGATTTCGGCATCGCGCGCTCCTCCGCCGAGACCTCCGGAATGACCGGGACCGGCGTCATGATCGGGACTCCCGACTACATGTCTCCGGAGCAGGTCCGCGGGGAGAAGGCGGACGCGCGCTCCGACCTTTTCTCGATCGGCGTCATCCTCTACGAGATGCTGACCGGAGACCTTCCCTATCAGGCCGAGACGCCTCTTTCGAAGGTCATGATGCGTCTCACCCACAAGCCTCGGGCGCCCGCGGCAGATCACGCTCGAGGTCCCGGCCTATCTCGAGCGCGTCGTTCTGAAGTGCATGGAAGTGGACCCGGCGCTTCGCTACCAGAGCGCCGCGGAAGTCCTCGAAGACCTCGACCGGCAGAAGGTCGATAGCTCGTTCACGCTTCGGGTGCAGCGGGCGGTCTCGAAGCGGAAAACGCCGCTCGTCGCCGCCGCGGTCCTTCTCGCGCTCGGCGCCGGTGCTTTGATCTACCTCAACCGCGAACGGAGTGAAGAGCTTCCCGCCGCGGTCGAGGGCCCGGTCGCGACTCTGGCCATTCTGCCCTTCACCAACGCCACCGGCGCCGCGGAGCTCGACTGGCTCCGGACCGGCCTCCCGGAGATGCTGGTGACCGACATCTCTCAGTCCCGCTACGTGCGTCCGGTCTCGGGAGAGCGGGTGCGAAAGGTGATGGCGGATCTCGGGATTGCCGAGAACACCCGCTTCGACGAGTCGGCTTTGAACGCGGTGTCCGAGCGGGCGCCGGCAGAGACGGTGGTCTTCGGCCAGTACGTCGAGTCCGCGAGGCACTCTCCGGATCGATATCACGCTTCGCAAAGCCGGCTCGGGAGTCCCCACTCCTCTTCAGGCGGAAGCGCCGGCTTCGGATGTCTTCCAGCTCGTCGACCGCATCACCGGCCTCATCAAGGCGGAGCTCGACCTCGACCCCGACCAGCTCCGGGGCGATACCGATCGGCCGGTCGCGGAAGTGAGCTCCTCCTCTCTGAGCGCGCTCCGCTCCTATCAGTCCGGTCTCGCCGAGCTCCAGAAGGGCGAGAACCAGGCCGCCATCCAGCTCCTTCAGGAAGCGACTTCTCTCGACGGTAATTTCGCGATGGCCTACGCGAAGCTCGCGGACGCTTACCTGAACGCGGGAGAGATGCGGGAAGCGGAAGCGGCGAGCGAGCGCGCGAAGAGCCTCTCCGAGACCGCGACCCTTCCCCTCGCGGAGCGCTATCAGATCCACGCGACCGCGGCGGCGGTGAAGAACGACCTCGAGACCGCGGCGAAATCCTACGCCGAGCTCTCCAATCTCTATCCGCAGGACCCCGACATCCTTCTGAGTCTCGCGGGCATGTACGAGGGGCTGGGCAAGCTCCCGGAAGCCATCGACGCCTATCGCCGGGTGGTGGCCATGGCTCCCGACTACGGCGAGGCCCACTTCGGTCTCGCGTTCGTGCAGATCATGTCCGGCAACGCCGACGAGGCGATTCGATCGCTCGAAGAGATCCTCGCGGGCGGGAAGTTCCGCGAGGACCTCGAAGCGATGGGGATGATCCACTCCATTCTCGGGACCGCCAACCGCGAGACGGGAAAGCTCGAGAAGGCCCTCGAGCACTACGGCCTCTCGGCGGACTTCCGCAATGAAAGCGGGGGACAAGAGAGGGCCAGGCGACCACGTTCTCCAACATGGGACAGGTTTACGTGAACATGGGGAGAACGGAGGAGGCGCTCGCGTCGATTCAGAAAGCGCTCGCCATCGCGCGCGAGATGGGAGACCAGGAGTCGGAGTCGAACAACCTCGTCGAGATCGGGCGCACCTACGAGTCGAGCGAGAACCTCGACAAGGCGCTCGCCGCCTATCGGGAGTCGCTTCAGATCGAGATGGAGCGCCAGGATCACACCAATCTCGGCATCCGTCTCGACTACATCGCCAACATCTACCGGCTCAAAGGGCAGTACGACGACGCCCTGGTGTATCTGGAGCAGGCGAAGACTCACCTGGCGCAGTCCGAGGACCAGAGAGAGAAGGCGATCAATCTGAACTACATCGGCCTCGTGCGGAAGGCGCAGGGTCTCTACAGCGAAGCCCTCGAGTCGCTTCTCGCCGCGCTCGCCATCTTCCAGGAGATCCAGTACACCATGGGCGTGGTCGACGCCCAGCGGAACCTCGCGGAGATCTACGGGAACCAGGGTCGCTACGGCGACGCGCTCGCCTCTCTCGAGCAGCAGATGAAGCTCGTCGAGGAGGAAGTGCCGACCGAGCACGAGCTCGCGGACGCGCGCGCGCCGCTCGGGCGTCTCCTGGTAGACCCTCGGAAGCCTCGAAGAAGCGCAGAAGCAGCTCGACGAGGCGGATCATTCGGCGGGACATACCGCGTTCTCCGGGCCGGAGATCCTCTTCGGTCAGGCCCAGCTCGCTCAGCTCCGCGGGCGCGGCGAGGAGGCGGCGAAAGCCTTCGAAGAGGCGAACGTCGCGGCGAACCTGAGCCGGCGCAAGGAAGTCGCGGTCGAGTCCCGCATCGAGCTCGGACGCCTCTACGTGCAAGCAGGGAAAGCTCGAGAACGCGGAGAGGCTCCTCACGCGGACCCGCTCCGAGGCGAATGCGGCCCGGCTGCGGCCTCTCGAGGCGGAAACCGTCGCGGCGCTCGCGAACGTCTACCTCGCCCAGGGCAAGAGCGAAGAGGCCCGCAAAGGCCGCGCTCGAAGCGATCAGCATGGCGGACAAGTACGCCGGTCGGCCCGTTCTCTACCGCGCCTACGCGACTCTCGGCAAGGCGCTCGGAAAGCTCGACCGAGGGGACGAGGCCCTCGACGCCTACTCGCGCGCGACCACCGAGCTCGACTGGATCCGCGGCGGCCTCCGTCCGGAGCACGTGGAGTCCTTCATGGCGCGGCCCGACATTCAAGAGGTCGGTTCGAGAGACGGTCGCCGCGCTCGACGCGGGCGGACGCGGCGGAAGGGGCGGGAACCCTGCGGAAGTGGCTGAAGGCGCCGCCGGCGGCGACTTCGGGCTCGTGAGCTCCGGAGTTCGGCCATGTCCATCGAAAACCGCCTCCACCCCCGCTTCCCGATTCGGGTTCCGCTCTTCATCAACGTCGAGGGCCGCGTCTTCAAGAAGAAGCTCCGGCTCCACTCGCGCGACATCTCGGCCGGAGGCCTTTCGTTCACCACCCGCCAGAAGCTTCCGATCGACGCCCGCTCCAAGGTCATCATCGGGAAGCTCGGCGACTTCCTCGAGTCGGCCCACATCGAGGGCATGGTGGTCTACCTTCGCCGGGACCGGGAGCATGAAGCAGTACGCGGTGGGCGTCGAGTTCACGCGGTTCGTGGACGTCGAACAGCAGGCGCTCGAGCGACCGGCTGAAGGAGTGGGAGTCGCTCTCCGCCGCCGGCGCACCGAGCCTCCTCGGTGAGCGGATCATGAGCGGGAGAAGGTACCTGCGCTATCCCGTCAAGGTTCCCCTGTACATCTCCGTGAAGGGCGGAGTGTTTCAGAGGTTCGTCGACCTCCACTCGAAGGACCTGTCCGAGGGCGGCCTCGCGTTCGAGACCAGCAAGAGAATCCCGCTCGAGGCGAATACCCGGGTCGAGGTCTCGGTGCTTTCGGGTCTTCCGCCCGACTGCCGCATCGAAGGCCACGTCGTCTACCGGCAGAAGAACCCCGCGACCGAGCGGTACACCATCGGCGTCGCGTTCGATCGGTTCGTCAACGTCGACCGCGCGGAGCTTCTCGGTCTCGTCGAGCGCGGCGAGGACCAGCAGCCGACCCCGCAGGCGACTCCGGCTAGGGCTACGCGGCAGCTTCATCGGTGGATCGTCTTCGGCGCGAGCGTGATCATGCCCATGAACAATACGCCGGGAAGCCTCTCTTTCGCTCCTCCTCCTGTCGAACCTCTCTTCCGCCGCGGGACCCGACGACCGCGAGTGGATCCAGCTCTTCGATGGGAAGAGTCTCGAAGGATGGACGCCCAAGATCGCGGGCTACGAGACGGGCGTGAATTTTCTCGACACCTTCCGGGTCGAGAACGGCGTCTTGAAAGTCTCGTACGACAAATACGAGCGCTTCGAGAACCAGTTCGGGCACCTGTTCTACGACACTCCCTTCTCCCGCTACATCCTGGCCGTCGAGTACCGATTCGTGGGCGAAGGTCCCCCCGGGGCGCCGGACTGGGCATATCGGAACAGCGGGGTCATGGTCCATGGCCAGAGCGCTTCGAGCATGAAGAAAGACCAGGACTTTCCGATTTCGATCGAAGTCCAGTTCCTCGGAGGCAACGGCATCGACGAGCGCCACACCGCGAACCTGTGCACGCCGGGCACGCACGTGGTCATGAACGGAAAGCTCGAGACCGAGCATTGCATCGACTCGAGCTCCAAGACCTTCCACGGCGACCAGTGGGTGCGGGTCGAAGCGGAAGTGCACGGCGACGGTCTCATCATCCACCGTGTGAACGGCGAGGAAGTTCTGCGCTACGAGAAATCTCAAATCGGCGGGGGAGTGGTCTCGAACTACGATCCCGCGGTGAAAAAGGACGGCCAGCTCCTGCGCTCCGGCACCATCTCGCTGCAGGCGGAAAGCCACCCTCTGGAGTTCCGGAAGGTGGAGCTCCTGAATCTCGTGGGCTGCACCGATGAGAAGGCGCTCAACTACAAGAGGTACCTCGAGGAGTCCGATCCCGGAAGCTGCCGCTACCGATGAAGCGGTCGAAGTCGCTCCTCTACGCTCTCGACCGCCCTGATCCTCTTCGCGCGGGCGGCGCGCGGCATCGGACCCGTCGCTGATCCAGGAACTTCGCTACCGCCTGATTGGCCCCTTTCGCGCCAGTCGCACCGTCGGCGGCGTCGGTGTTCCGAGTCAGCCGAACGTCTTCTACGCCGGAGTCAATAACGGCGGCGTCTGGAAGACGGACGACTATGGTCGCACCTGGAAACCCATTTTCGACGATGCCCCCACCGGGTCGGTAGGGGACATCGCGGTCTCGCCTTCGCATCCCGATGTCCTCTACGTCGGAACCGGTGAGGGTCTCCATCGTCCCGACCTGAGCGTGGGCGACGGAATCTTCAAGTCGACCGACGGCGGGAGCACGTGGAAGCACGTGGGACTCGCGAGACGTTCAGCAGGTGGGCCGCATCGTCGTCCATCCCGAGAACCCCGACATCGTCTTCGTCGCGGGAATGGGCCATCCCTATGGGGCGAACGAGGAGCGGGGAGTCTTTCGCACCACGGACGGCGGAAACTCCTGGGAGAAAGTCCTCTACCTCGACCGCAACACCGGCGCGAGCATCGTCGAGATCGATCCGTCCGATCCGCGAACCTTGTACGCCGGCCTTTGGGAGCATCGCGAGGGTCCCTGGGAGAACGCGAGCTTCTCCGGACCCGGCACGGGTCTGTACAAGTCCACGGACGGCGGAGGCACCTGGCGGCGCCTCTCCTTGGACCTCCCGACGGGCGAGTGGGGCCCTCTTTTCGTCGGGATAGCGCCGAGCGACCCGAGGCGCGTGTACGTGACGGTCAGCGCGCGAGGCGGGGGAGGGCTCTTTCGAAGCGACGACGGAGGAGAGAGGTTCGCGCAGAGTCTCGACCGATCCTCGCCTGGGTGGGGACGTGCGCGTTCATCCCCGGGATCCGGACGTGGTGTTCGTCGGAACGATCGCCGCCTATCGGTCGGACGACGGCGGACGGAGCTTCACGTCCATCAAGGGCGCGCCCGGCGGCGACGACTACCAGCGCATCTGGATCAACCCGGATCAGCCGGACGTCATGCTGTTCACCGCCGATCAGGGTGCGGTCGTCACCGTCAACGGCGGAAAGACCTGGAGCTCCTGGTACAACCAGCCGACCGCGCAGCTCTATCACGTCTCGACCGACAACCAGTTTCCGTACTGGATCTACGGCGGACAGCAGGAAAGCGGCGCGATCGGGACGGCGAGCCGGGGAAACGGGGGACAGATCTCGTTCCGCGACTGGATGGGCGTCGGGGCGGACGAGTACGCGTACGTCGCGCCCGATCCCTTGAATCCGCAAATCGTCTACGGCGGCCGGGTCGTCCGCTTCGACAAGCGCAGCGGACAGACGCAGAACGTCGCGCCGGAAGCGCTGCGCTCGGGCCAATACCGCATGCTGAGAACGCTACCGCTCCTCTTTCACCCCGCGGACCCGACGATGCTGCTCTTTGCGACGAACGTGCTGTGGCAGACGACGACGGGAGGATCGGATTGGCGCGTCATGAGCCCGGACCTTTCCCGCGTGCACCCGGAAGTCCCGGAAAGCATCGGCGATTTCGCGACCGAGGATCTCGAGCGGATGCCGCGCCGCGGCGTCATCTATGCCGTCGCTCCATCTCCGCTCCAGGTCGACACGATCTGGGCAGGAACCGACGACGGACTCGTGCACGTCACCCGAGATGGCGGCAAGAGCTGGAAGGACGTGACGCCGAAGGAGCTTCGTTCGTGGGACAAGGTCTCGCAGATCGATGCGGGCCATTTCGACGCCGACACCGCGTACGTCGCGGTCAACGCTTTCCGCCGCGACGACCTGCGGCCTCACCTGTATCGAACCCACGACGGCGGAGCCACCTGGACCCGCATCGTGAACGGACTCGAGGAAGCGGGGCCGACGAACGTCGTGCGCGAGGACCCGAAGAAGCCCGGTCTCCTCTTCGCGGGAACGGAGCGCGCGGTCTACTTCTCGATCGATGACGGCGCAGAGCTTTCAACCGCTGCGGCAAAACATGCCGGCCACCTCCATTCGCGATCTGGTGATTCACGAGAACGATCTGGTCGTCGGAACCCATGGGCGTTCGATTTGGGTGCTGGACAACGTCTCGCCGCTGCGCGAGCTCGCTTCTGCCGCGGAGGGCGATGGGCCCTACCTCTTCGCGCCGCCTCTCGCGACGCGGGTGCGCTGGAACATGTTCCTCGACACGCCTCTGCCGCCCGAGGAGCCCGCGGGCGAGAACCCGCCCGACGGCGCGATTCTCGACTACCTCCTGAAAAAACGCGCTTCCGAAGTCACGCTCGAGATCCTCGACGGCGACGAAGTGATCCGCGCGTACTCGAGCAGCGATCCGCCGGAACGGATCGACGCCGACACCTGGTGGCACCCGACGTACTGGATGCGTCCGCCGGCGGCGCTCTCGATCGAGCCGGGCCATCACCGTTTCGTATGGGACCTTCGTTATCCGCCCCCGCCCGGTACACGGAGAGAGCTCTCGATCGCCGCTGTCTACGGGCGCACGCCGACCGGTCCGCTCGGACCGTTCGTTCATCCCGGGGACTACACCGTCCGGCTCACCGCGGACGGCTCCGTTTCCGAGCGACGCATCGAAGTACGTCTCGATCCGCGGGTCGAGATGAGCGCCGAGGACGTGCGGCTTCAGACCGAAAGCACGCTCGCGTGCTATCGCGGCTACCTGGAAGCGCAGAGGATTCGCGACGCGATCGACAAGTGACTCCGACGCGGGAGGCGTGGATGGCGCTTCGCGGCGAAGGCGAGCCCGGCGACCCCGACACGCTGTACGGCAGCATCCGCGAGGCCGCTCCCGGGACAGAGACCGTCGTCGGACTTCAAGCAGAAATTTCTCTACATGATGAAGCTGCTGCAGCAAGCGGATGCGCGGCCGACGGAGCAGGCGCTCGACGCCGTCAAAAAGCTCAAGGCAAGTCTTCGGTTCGATCGTCCGGCGCTTCGAGGAGCTCCGAACGTGATTCTCGTCGAAAGTGCTCGTCACTGCCGTTCTCGCCCAGACATCGCCGGCGCCCGCGGACGACGTCAAGACCCTCGTCGAGCGTCTTTCCCTCGAGCAGTACAAGACCACGCTCTCGGGGTTGACTCGCTTCGGCGACCGCCGTCAGGGAACGAAACGAAACCGCGATGCCGTCGATTGGATCGAGGCACAGCTCGAAGCCGTCGGCTGCACCACGACCGAGAGGCTCGACTACGCATACGAGCCGGCCCCATCTCCCGGCGCGCCGCCTCGCTCTCCAGAAGAGTCTGAACCCGGCGGGCGGCACGCCGACCGGCGGTCGCATCGGGACGAAACGGCTCCGGCCCCGGCGGCGCCTCGATCTTCGGCTATCGCGCGCGAACCGGAGTCAACACCGACCCGATGGCGCAGCCCGACGAGGCGCTCCGCGAGCTCAATCGGGAGCCTTCGACGAACGGCCCGCGGCAGCAGGTGTACTGCACGAAGATCGGGACGACCCATCCCGACGAGATGTACCTCATCGGCGCCCACATGGACGGACACGGTTGGGGCGAGGCGGCGAACGACGACGGCTCGGGAACGGCGCTTGTCATGGAGCTCGCGCGGATTCTTCAACGCGCCCGACGTCGAGACCGAGCGTTCGATCCGCTTCCTCCTCTGGAACAACGAAGAGACCGGCCTGAATGGAGCGCGAGCCTACGTGGAGCAGCGCCAGAGCGCTGCAAGGTCGCGAGGACCCGCCGGGCTCGGGACGCTATCCCGAGCCTCGATGGCTCGGAATGATCCAGCACGACATGATGCTTTTCGACCACGGCGCCCCGACGGCCGACGGCACGGTGAGCCGCGATCAGCGGCCGGAGGCGGACGTGAACATCGAGTTTCAATCGACGGCGGAGCTCGCCGAGGAGGCCCGCGATCTGGCGTTTTTCTTCAAGGCGGCGAACGACGAGTACGCGACGGACTATCCCGCGACCGTCGGGCCGCACATGACCAACACCGACTCGACGCCGTTCATGAACCTCGTCCCGTCGATCAGCCTCCGGGAGAACGAGCGCGGAGCGCAGATCGGCGCGGGCTGGGATCCGCACTGGCACCAGCCGACGGATGTCTATTCCACGTTCACCGACGACGATTTCCGGCTCGGCCTGAACGCCGCCCAGACGACGCTCGCCGCGAGTCGCCCAGCTCGCGGGAGCGAAACTACTGCCCCGAAAACAGGGAGAAAGATGACATGAGACTATCGAATCGCCTCTGGCCCGCGCTTCTCGTTTCTCTCGCGGCACTCGTTCTCATGGCGCCGATGCGGCCGGATCGCGCCAACACGAGCTTTCGGCTCGAGCTCGACGGGACCTCGCTCGGATTCTTCCAGAGCGTGGACGGCCTCGGTGTCTCGATCGAGGTGGTTGAGTTCCGCGACGGAGGCGATCCGACTCCGCGGAAGCTGCCCGGCCGGGTGAGCATCATCGACCTCACGCTGAAGCGCGGGTTCGTGAATCCGTCGTTCTTCGAGAATTGGATTCAACAGGTCCAGGCGGGCGCTCCGAGCTTCCGCAAGAACCTCACTCTGGTGATTCTCAACGGCCGCGGGACGGAAGTAGCTCGATACAACCTCTTCGAGTGCTGGCCCTCGTCCTGGAAGAGTCTCGAGCGACGACGAAAAAGGGAACGACATCATGATCGAGACGATCACCATCGTGCACGAGGGGTTCAGCCGTCAGTAACCGAGATTCGGGCGAAGCCACCTTTCGACGGCTTCCACCGAAAGCCCTTTTCGTCGGGCGTAGTCCTCGACCTGGTCGCGGCCAATCTTCCCGACGCTGAAGTACTGGGCTTCGGGGTGGTTGAAGTAGAAACCCGAAACGGAAGCGGCGGGAAGCATCGCGTAGCTCTCCGTGAGCTCGACGCCGAGGCTCGAGGTCGCGTCGAGGAGCTCGAAAAGCATCGCCTTCTCCGTGTGATCGGGAAGCGAGGGATAGCCGGGCGCCGGCCGGATTCCCCGGTAGCGCTCGCGCAGCAAATCCCCTTTGCGTGAGCTTCTCTTCCTTGCCGAACCCGCAGTCGCGGCGGGCCTGCTCGTGGATTTTCTCCGCCAGCGCCTCCGCGAGCCGATCGGCAAGGGCCTTCACCATGATCGACTGGTAGTCGTCGCGGTCCCTCTCGTACCGCTTCGCGAGCTCGTCACAGCCGAAGCCCGCGCTGACCACGAACGCGCCGAGGTAGTCGGTCGGCGAGACGAAGTCCGCGAGCGCGAGGTAGGGAAGAGCGTCCCGCTTCTCCTGCTGCTGGCGGAGCGTATGGAGACGGGCTCGCTCCCGGGAGCGGCCCGCGTCCTCATAAATAACGATGTCGTCCCCGTTCCGTCCCGCCGGAAAGAACCCGTAGGCGGCCCTCGCTACGAGCTTCTTCCCCGCCACGATCTCGTCGAGGAGGGTGCGGGCATTGTCGAAGAGCTCTCTCGCCGCTTCGCCCACTCCCGGCCGGTCGAGAATGTCCGGGTAGATCCCGCGGAGCTCCCAGGCGTGGAAGAACGGGGTCCAGTCGATGTAAGGGACGATCTCTTCGAGGGGGACGGGGTCGAGGACGCGGCTTCCGAGAAACTCCGGGACGGCGACGGAGGATCCGTTCTGCGATCCGATGAAGGCGCGGGCCTTCGCTTCCGGGTAGGGCACGAGCTTTCGCGCGTTCTCTTCGAAATCGCGGCGGATCGCTTCCTGCTCTTCCCGGTTTCTCGTCACGAGCGAGGCGCGTTGAGATTCGTTCACCAGGTCCCCCACGACCGTCACCGAGCGTGAAGCGTCCGCCACATGGATGGTCGGGTTCCCGTAAGCGGGAGCGATCTTGACCGCGGTGTGCTTTCGCGACGTCGTGGCGCCTCCGATGAGGAGGGGAACCTGGAACTTGCGCCGCTCCATTTCCATCGCCACGTGGACCATCTCGTCGAGAGAGGGCGTGATGAGCCCGGACAAACCGATGAGGTGGGCGCGTTCCTTCCCCGCGGTGTCCAGAATCTTCTCCGCCGGCACCATCACTCCGAGGTCGACGATGCGGTATCCGTTGCAGGCGAGGACCACGCCGACGATGTTCTTTCCGATGTCGTGAACGTCGCCCTTCACCGTGGCCAGCACGATGACGGCCTTCTCGCTCGACGGCGCCGCTCGCCTTCTTTTCCTCCTCCATGAACGGCTCGAGGTAGGCGACCGCCTTCTTCATGACCCGGGCGCTCTTCACCACCTGGGGGAGGAACATCTTCCCCGAGCCGAAGAGATCGCCCACCACGTTCATCCCGTCCATGAGCGGACCCTCGATCACCGAGAGCGGGCGGTTGTATTTCACGCGCGCTTCCTCGGCATCCGCTTCGACGTGCTCGACGATGCCGTGGATGAGCGCGTGCTTCAGCCGCTCCTCGACCGAGCTCTCGCGCCACCTTTCGTCCCTCTCCTGCTTTTTCCCCGGCCCGGCGTGCTGCTGGGCGTGAACGATGAGCTTTTCCGTGGCTTCCGGGGAACGATCGAAGAGCACGTCCTCGATGAGCTTCCGGAGGGCGGGATCGATGTCGTCGTAGACCGCGAGCTGGCCGGCGTTGACGATGCCCATGTCGAGCCCCGCCTCGATCGCGTGATAGAGAAAGCAGGAGTTCATCGCCTCGCGGACGTAGTCGTTGCCGCGAAAGGCGAACGAGAGGTTGCTGATGCCGCCGGAGACCTTGGCGCCCTTGCACTTTTCCTTGATGAGCCGCGTCGCTTCGATGAAGGAGCGCGCGTAGCCGTTGTGCTCCTCGATACCCGTCGCGATGGTGAGCACGTTGGGATCGAAGATGACGTCTTCAGGAGGGAATCCCACTTCTTCCGTCAGGATGCGGAACGCGCGCTCCGCGATCGCCACCTTGTGGTCGACCGTCGTTGCCTGACCGGTCTCGTCGAAGGCCATCACGATGACCGCGGCGCCGTAGGACCGGATCTTCCGCGCCTGTTCCTTGAATACCTCCTCGCCCTCCTTGAGGCTGATGGAGTTCACCACCCCTTTCCCCTGGAGGCATTTCAAGCCGGCCTCGATCACCGAGAACTTGGAGGAGTCCACCATGATGGGGAGGCGCGCGATGTCGGGCTCCGTCGCGACGAGGTTGAGAAACGTGGTCATCACTCGCTCGGAGTCGAGCAGTCCCTCGTCCATGTTGACGTCGAGGATGTTCGCGCCGCCTTCCACCTGATTTCGCGCGACCTCGAGCGCTTTCTCGTAGGCTCCTTCCTTCACCAGCCGCGCGAATTTCACCGAACCGGTCACGTTGGTCCGCTCGCCCACGAGGATGAAGTTCGAGTCCGGCCGGATGGTCAGGGGCTCGAGGCCGGAGAGGCGGGTGAACCGAGGAGGGCTCGAGGGACGATGAGGGGCCACGGCCGCCACCGCGTCCGCGATGGCGCGGACGTGGTCCGGCGTGGTCCCGCAGCAGCCGCCCGCGAAGTTGAGAAACCCCTCGCGCGCGAAGCCCGCCGAGCACTTCCGCCATGTAGTCCGGAGTGTCGTCGTAGCCGCCGAAGGCGTTCGGGAGGCCGGCGTTGGGAACGCAGCTCACGAAGACGTTCGATACGGTTGCGAGCTCCTCCACGTAAGGCCGCATCGCCTCCGCCCCGAGCGCGCAGTTGATGCCGACTCCGAAAAGAGGAGCGTGCGCGACCGAGATCCAGAACGCTTCGGGTGTCTGCCCCGAGAGGTTCCGGCCGCTCTCGTCGACGATGGTGACCGAGGCGATGACCGGAATCCTCTTCCCTCGTTCGCGAAAGAGCCGCTGGATCGCGGAGAGCGCCGCCTTGATGTTCAACGTGTCGATGAACGTTTCGGGCAGGAGGAGATCGACACCGCCGTCCAGAAGGCCTCTTGCCTGCTCGTAGAACGAGCGCTCGAGCTCATCGAAGCGGATCGCCCGGAACGCTGGATTGGTCACGTCGGGCGAGATCGAGGACGTGCGCGTCGTGGGGCCCATGGAGCCCGCGACGAAACGGGGCTTTTCCGGGTCCTTGCGCGTGTATTCGTCGGCGGCGCGGCGCGCGATCTCGGCGGCCCGCCGGTTGATCTCGTAGACGTGGGTCTCGAGCCCATAGTCCGACATCGAGACGCTGGTGCCGTTGAAGGTATTGGTCTCGATGATGTCGGCGCCGGAGTCGAGGTATTTCCGGTGGATCTCTTCGACGATGCCCGGCTGGGTGAGCGACAAGACGTCGTTCGCCCCCTTGAGCGACCTCGGTGGTCCTTGAGCTCCGCGCCGCGATATCCCGCCTCGTCGAGCCGGTAGCTCTGGATCATCGTGCCCATCGCTCCGTCGATGATCAGAATCCGCCGGGCGCAGATTTCTCTAAGTTGCCGCTCCGAGCGCGACTCAGGGTAGGTGGACATCCTCTATGGTGATAACAAGTTCGTGGTTGCGACGCAAGCATAGTCGAAAAAACGCCACGCCGTGATAGCTTCGCGTCCGCCGTGAAATTTCATCACAAGGTCCTTGCGGGGCTTCTCGCGGGAATCGCCGTCGGCGTTCTCTTCGGTCCGAAGGCCGCGGTGCTCGAGCCCCTGGGGACGCTCTTCATCCGCGCGATACGGATGGTGGTCGTGCCGCTCATCGCGTCGACACTCATCATGGCCATCGCCGGCCTTCCCGGCCGCGCCGCCCTCGGACGTATGGGAATCCGGGCCTTTGGCTTCTTTCTGGTCAGCCTGATCCTCGCCCTCTCGATCGGCATCGCGTTCGGTCTTCTCTTCGAGCCGGGGACAGGGCTCACGCCCGAGGCTCGAGCGAGTCTCCTCGAGGGTCAGCGCGTCCCCCAGATGGACTCCGCTTCGCGCCCGTCGCTCGTCGACACCCTTCTCGCCGTCGTTCCCGACAATCCGATCCGAGCCGCCGTCGAGGGAAACGTCCTTCAAGTGCTGCTCGCTTCGATCCTTCTCGGCCTCGCCGCGAGCACTCTCAGAGACGAGAGACGGAAGCCTCTGGTAGAGCTCGCGACGAGCCTGGCCGAGGCCCTGTTCCAGGTCACGAGATGGATCCTCCATCTCGCTCCTTTCGGCGTTCTCGGCATCATGGCGGCGGTCGTCGGGCGGTCCGGTCTCTCGGTGCTCTGGATCCTGGGAGCGTACGTGCTGGTGGTGGTGGCGGCTCTCGTCGCGCACGTCGTTCTCGTCTATGGGTCGGTCCTGTTTTTCGTCGCGCGCGGAAGAATCGGAAAATTCGTCACGGCGGCGCGGCCACCCTACCTCATCGCTTTCGCGACCTGTTCCACCGCGGCGGCGCTTCCGGTGTCGCTCAAGAGCATGGAGGCCGAGATGGAAATCTCACCGCGGGTCGCGAGCTTCGTCCTTCCGCTCGGGGCCGCGATCGGTCGCGATGGAAGCGCCATCTATCAAGCGGTCACCGTTCTCTTCGTGGCCCAGGTGTACGGAGTGGAGCTCGGCTTCACCGCGCTTCTGACTCTCATGGTGACCGCGACCCTCGCGGCGCTCGCCGTCGCCTCGATCCCGGCGGCCGGATTCGTGAACCTCGCCGTTCTCCTGACGGCTCTCGGGCTTCCCCTCGAGGGAGCGGCGCTGGTCTTCGGCGTCGAGCGGCCCCTCGACATGCTCCGCTCGTCGACGAACCTTCTGGGTCAGCTCGTGAACGCCACCTTCGTGGATTCGGCGGAGAAGCGGGCTTAAAGATTTAAACCCCTCGACCGCCGCCGAAGGGGAGGTTTCCCCTCACCACGCGCGTCAACCCGCCGTTCCTATGGGTTTTCCCTCTGGCAATGTTCTTGCACTTTCGGGTCTCCGTGAATCGGGACGAGCTCGTCGAGGAAGCGCTGCCATTGGTCGCGAGAGTGGCCGGCGCCATCGGCGCACGGCTTCCGCATGCGGTCGAGATGTCGGATCTCACGCAGGCGGGAGTCATCGGTCTTCTGGACGCGGCCGACAAATTCGACCGGGGCAAAGGCGTCCTCTTCCGCACGTACGCGGAGCTCCGTATACGAGGCGCGATCCTCGACAGCTTGCGGAGCCTCGATTGGGTTCCCCGATCGCTTCGCCGAAAACGACGGGAGCTGCAGCGCGTGGAGGGGAGTCTCGAAGCGAAGCTCGGGCGCAAGCCGACGGACGACGAGTTGGCGTTGCAGATGAAGCTGTCGCTCGCGGATTTGAAGCGCACCCGCGAGCAGGTCCGCCGCGCGGAGCTCGCCTCCTTCGACACGGAGAGCTTCGATCGCGTCGTCGCGCTCACCGTCGATCCCGGATCGCCCGATCCCCACGAGGTACTGGAGCGCCGCGAGATCGAGCAGCTGCTCGCCCGCGCTATCGACGGCCTTCCGCCCCGCGAGCGTCTCGTGCTCTCGCTCTACTACCACGAGGAGCTCACGATGAAGGAAGTGGGAGCGGTCCTCGGGGTCAACGAGTCCCGGGTGTCCCAGATCCACGGGAAGGCGATCGCGACGCTCCGGTTGCGCCTCCGGCGCGACATCCGCCCGGCCGCGCTCCTCGCGTAGCGCGGTTCGTCTGCTACTATTCCGGCCCATGATTTGCCACGTGGTGTTGATCCGTCTCCGAAGAGACCTCCCTGAAAGCGCCGGCATCGAGCTCCTGGAGCAGGCGAGAAGGCTCCTCGCACCCATCCCGGTGGTCCGGAACTTCCGCCTCGGGCGTGGGCTAGGGAAGAGGGCGGAAGTCGACTATCCCTACGGCCTGGTGATGGAGTTCGAGGACGCGGAAGCGCTCCAGGCTTACCAGGTCCATCCCGACCATGTGCGCTTCGTCCGGCAGGTCGTCGATCCGATCCAAGACGACAAGAAGGTCTTCGACTACTGGTGCTGAAGGCCCAGGACGTCCCCCCGTAGGGCACGAAGGCCGCGGAGCATGCTTCGAGCGAGGACGTCGGCGGGAACGAAGTAGACGCCTGAGGCCACCTTCTCCCGTATCCAGGAGATTCGCAGAGCCCGTTCGGCGGGCGTCTCCGCCCTTCGGCTTGGTTCCGGGCTCGAAGGCATCGGTGGATCTATCGGCACTTTGGCCCCCGGGATTTAGGTGTAAAGGAGCAGATGCGCCTGGACCGCCGGGTCCGCGGCCTCTTCGACCATCCGGACGAAATGCGCTCCGTGCTTGTTGAGAAAGACGAGAGGAGACAGCTTTCGTTCCTGCATCTCGAACTCGGGGAAGAGCGCGGTGCGCGTCGACAGGAACTGGTTTCGGACCGTCTCGTTCTTGCGCTTGACCGCGCGGAGCGCCTTCGATTCGAGCTCGCTCAGATGGTGAAAGAGCTTCCCACGGGTGGAGGCGACGGTCGGAACCAGGGTCGGGTCGACCTCGGCCAGATCGCGCTCGAGAGCGTTCGTGATGTCCTGGATGCAGTGGCGGGCGCGCGAGAGATCCTCCTCGAGCCGCGGTGGAGAATGTCGCCGGAGAATTTCGTTGAGGACCGATTCATCGTTCGCCTTGAGGCGGGTGATCTCGACTCCGTACTTCTCGAGAAAGCGCGCCTCCCGGCGCTCCACCACGGTCAGGCTCGCGCGGGGCGCGAGAAGCGGCATGGCGACCTTGAAATGAGCATAAAGCCCGCGGAGCTGCGCGAAGTAGGCGAGCTCGCTCGGCCCCGCGACGTACGCGAGCGTCGGGAGAAGCGTGTCCTGGTACAAGGGGCGCAGGAGAACGTTCGGGCTGAAACATTCCGGCTCCTGCTCGAGAAGGCGCTCGACTTCCGCCCGAGGGACCGGCGTTTTGTCTGGAGAAAGTCGGAGGAGACTCCCCTCGACGGAAATGGGATGTCGCGCCGGGTTCGCGTACGAGAGATTGAGCTGCGAATCGACGGGTGTCACCTGCGCGTGATATCCGGATGCCGTCAGATTCCGGCTGGCCGCCCGAACGATCTCCGTCGACTCCGGGGCGTCCGAGATCTCGCGACGAAACAGATCGACCGCGAGCCGCTTCAACGCGGGGTCGTAGGGATCGACGATCGCGAGGCCGGTTCCCCGCGTGAGCCGGAGAAGAAAGCTTCCGAACGCTTCGGCGATGCCTCGCCCCGGCGCGTAGGCCGCGATCGATTCCCGGAGCTCTTCCTGGAACTCCGACGCGGGGAGCGCGAGGGAGAGGGCCTCGACGACTTTCTCGATCGCGGGCTCGAGCTTCAGCCGACCGACGGGAATACGGCTCCCCCGGGCTTCGGACTCGTACCGCACCGACGAGAGCTCTCCCGCGGCGTTCAAGACGTGCGTTTGCGCGATTTCGTCGAAGTCGTGGTCATCGGTGTCCATCCAGAAAAGGGGCACGACGGGCCGATCCAGAAGGGTCGAAGCCGAGCGCGCGATCCGAACCGCGGAAAGCGCCTTGTAGAGCGTATAGAGAGGGCCGCCGAGGATGCCGACCTGCTGGCCCGTGACGACGGCGAGCGCTCCCTTCTCGAGCGCGCCGACGCTCGCGAGGGCTTGGTCGTCGGCTCCGAGCCCGCGGTTCAGCTGGAAGAGCACCCGGGAGACCTCGGCCCGCGGGTGCGTCGCCGCATCGATCGCACGGGCCACCTTCGACCAGGACTCGCGCTCGCGGGGGTCGCCGGAGAAGTGCTCCTTCAGCTTCTCGTATCGGTGAACGTAATCGAGGAAGATCGGCCTGTACGAGAGCTTGCTGTATTCGAGCGGCGCGATTTCGGTCATGACCCCCCCGGGCTCGGTGAGGAAAATGGGCGGCCCATCATAGCTCGAAGAACGAAAAGAAAAGGCCCGGGGCTCTTCCGGGGCCCGTGCACGTTGACATGCCGAAAAACGTTATGCTAGCGTAACTTAACTGAAATTTGGGTTGTGCGTTCCAACCGCCGCCGGCTCCGTTCGGCCGAAAGACCCGGTCGACGGGGCATTCGATTCGACGCCGGGGGCGCCCTTCGAACCGCGGCCCCCTCGGGTCCAATGAAGCGCTCCCGTCGGCTCGAAACTTGACGAGGTCTCCTTGACGCAACAGGGCGGCGAGATTCCGCAGAAGATCGATCGCTACGAGGTCGTATCGGCCATCGGATACGGCGCCATGGGCGCTGTTTACAAAGCGATCGATCCGATCATCAAGCGTCCGGTAGCGGTCAAGACCATCCGCCTGGATGTCCCGCCCTCGAGTCCCGACTATCGGGCCTTTCTCGACCGGTTCCAGGTCGAAGCGAAGACCGCGGGCCGGCTCTCTCATCCGAACATCGTCACCCTCTACGACGTCGGACATACCGAGGAAAGGGTTCCGTGGCTGGCCATGGAGTTTGTCGATGGCGAGACGGTGGCCGAGCTCCTCCAGGGAGAGAAGCTCAAGCCCGAGGTCGTGATCAGCCTCGTCTCCCAAATCGCGAGCGCCCTGGACTACGCGCACGGAGAAGGCGTCGTTCACCGGGACATAAAGCCCTCCAACGTGATCGTCTATGGCGGCGAGAAGGTGAAAGTCACGGACTTCGGGATCGCGAAGCTGATGGACGCCGACGCCACGCATTCCGGGCTGATGATGGGAACGCCGAGCTACATGTCTCCCGAGCAGGCGATGGGAGAGGACCTCGACGGCCGTACCGACATCTTTTCTCTCGGAGTCGTGGCCTTCGAGATGCTGAGCGGCCAGCAGCCCTTTCCCGGCAACAACGTCACTTCCATCCTGTACAAGCTCGTTCATTCCGACCCCATCCATCCCGACAACCTCGAGGTCCTCGGGCTCCTTCCCGACAAGTGGCACGAGGTGTTTTCGCGAGTGCTGGCAAAGACCCCCTCCGACAGGTATCCCACTGCGGCCGCGTTCGTACAGAGCCTCGAGCTCTGTCTCGGCTCGTGGTTCGGGGCCCTGGAGGGAGAGACGGTGGTTCTCCACGAGCCGGTGCTGTCCCCCACGGAGCTCGCGAAGGCTTCGAGCTCGACTTCCGACGAGACGGTCTTCGTGCCGCCGCCCATTCCGCCGTCTCTCGCCAGGGCGAGCGAGGAAACGATTCTGGCGCCGCCGACGCCTCCGAAAGTCCATTCGTTCGAACCGAGGACGGCCACGATTCCCGCGCTTCACCGGCCGACCGAGACCCTTCACTTCGCGTCTCCGAAACTCGGCGAGCTCGACGAGACCATCGCCGATCCCGCGCCGGACGCGGAGCGCACGCTCTACGCGGAGCCCGCGAGCGAGCCCGGGATGGGAGACGAAACGCTCGTGGCGGCGCCTCCCGATCGTCCCGCCATGACCGTCACCATCCGGAAGCCGCGCGGTCTCAAGCGATTCCTGCTGCCGATCGGCGCCGCGGCGCTCCTTCTCGCCGGACTCGGCGCTCTTCTCTTGAGCCGGCCATCCCGAGAAGAGATCGCTCCCGCACCGATCGTTCCGGTCCCGGCGGAGCCGCCGCCCCCGTCGACGGGAAGCCTGCGCGTCTCGACTCAACCGGACGGAGCCACGGTTTCGATCGACGGGGAGGAGCGGGGAGCGAGCCCGCTCGTTCTCGAAGCTCTGCCGCTCGGAACGTACAAGATTCGAATCGAGCGCGCGGGCTTCGAGCCGGAAGAGCTCGAGGCCGCGATCACCGCGGAGACCCCGGCCGCTTCTCTCGACGTCGCGCTCAGGCCAGCAGGCTCCCAAAGCGCCCGCCCCGCCGAAGCCCGCCATCTTCCGCGTTCGGAGCGATCCCCCCGGCGCCCGCGTCGCGATCGATGGGAAGGATGTCGGCGTGACGCCGATCGAGCGCCTCCAGGTGGACGCGGGTTCGCGCGTGGTTCGCGTGCTTCGCGACGGTTTTCTTCCCTGGGAGGACACCTTCCGAGCCCGGGCGGGAAGGTCGGAGACCATCGACGCGGTTCTCACCGCGAGGGCTTCCGAGCCTCCGCCCGCCCCTCCCGAGCCCGAGCCCGCGCCTGCGCCGCCGCGCGCGGTCGAGGGAGAGCTGGTCGAGAGAGGATCGACCGGGAGTCACGAACCCCAAGTGCATTCGGTGTCCCGGCGTCCCTTTCCCCGATGCGGCGAAGCGAGCTCGAATTCAGGGATCGGTAGAATTGAGCTTCCTCATCGATGAGAATGGTGAGGTCAGCGATCTCCAGGTTGTGGAGTCGGGCGGCGAAGTGTTCGATGACGCCGTCCTCGAGACCGTGAACGAGCTGGCGCTATGAGCCGGCGACGAAGCACGGCGTGCGCGTGAAGATGCGCTGGGTCCAGAGGTTCCGCTTCCAGCAAGGACGGTAGATCTTCTTGGCGAAGCTCGTCATCAACCCCACGTCCGCCACGAAGAAGGAGATCCCGATCGTGACGCGCGTGATCTCGATCGGGCGAGACCCCTCGAACGATCTGGTGTTGTCGGACTCCATGGTTTCGCGCCGCCACGCTATCCTGGAGCACCGTGACAACCAGTACATCCTTCGAGACAACAACAGCTCGAACGGAACGATGGTAAACGGCGACCGCGTCGACCTGGAAAAGCCTCTTCGCGACGGCGACCTCGTCGCCATCGGATCGTCGCGACTACTGTTCCAGCTCGATGAGACCGCCGAGGCATCGGTGCCCGTCGCCGTCGCCGTGAAGTCCCGGCCGGCGCCTCCCGAGCCGGCTCCCGCGCCCGTGCGCGCCCCTGTCGAAGGAGAAATCCGGTGCGGCCATTGCGGTAAGACGGCCCTTGTCGGCGATCGGTTCTGCCGGGGCTGCGGCCGCGAGCTCGCCGTCGAGAAGAAGACCATCCTCTGCTCCCAATGCGGGAACGAAGTGCGGCTACCGGCGGAGTTCTGCGGGCGCTGCGGGAAAGCGCTCTCGGGCCGCGAGAAGCCTCCGTTCCTGTCGACGCGGCCCCATCGCCGCGCGGAGCTCGAGGTGGACCTGGTCAAAGGCGGAAGCGATGAAGTTCCGGTCGTGCCCGCCGCTTCGCCCGCGCCGAGGCCCCGTCCGAGGCCGGCCGTCGCGACCGAGGCGAAAGCGGGAGAAGCGGCGGGCTTCGGCATCCGCTTTCTCGCGTTCCTTGTCGACGAAATGCTCCTCGGCATCCCGCTTCTCCTCGGAGGGCTCGCCTCGATGTCGTTCCCTGTCGCTCCAACCCCGACCTTGGTGAGCGCTGCCGTCTCGCTCTACAGCCTGTTCGGTCTTCTTTATTACATCTACTTCTGGGGAGCCCGGGGGGCGACGCCGGGAAAGAGCCTTCTCGGTCTGACGGTCGTCACGGAAGCGGGAGAAACTCCCATCGGCTATGGCCGCGCGCTCCTTCGCCTCGTAGGCTACACGGTCAGCTCGTTCCTCTTCGGCATCGGCTTTCTCCTCATCGCCTTTTCCCCCGATCGGCGCGGGCTCCACGATCGCATCGCCGGCACCCGGGTCGTGAGGAGCACGTGAGCTCCTCGACCGGCGCTTCGGAGAAGATCGTCGAAGAGGTCGTGAGCGAGGACTCCGTCGGGGCGGCGCCCGAGCCATCTCCCGCGGGCGTCGGCGGCGGCTGAGCCCGTCAAACCCCAGAGGTTTCAGTCCCTCGTCGACCTCCTTCACGACCTCGCCATCGCGGTCGTGGTCTGCGTGCTCCTCATCACCTACGTGGTCCAGGCGTTCAAGGTGCAAGGAACGAGCATGTCTCCGGAGCTCCGGGACGGTGAGCGCATCCTGGTCAACAAGTTCTTGTACTACTTCGGCGACATCGGGAGGGGAGACGTGGTGGTGTTCTGGTACCCCGAGGACCCCCAGCTTTCGTTCATCAAGCGCGTGGTGGCGCTTCCGGGCGAGACCGTCGAGATCCGCTCCGGCGCGGTCTTGGTGAACGGAACGCTCATCGAGGAGCCATACGTTGCGGGGGCGAACGCCGACCTGCGGACCTTTTCTTCAATCGAGGTGCGGCCCGGTCACTATTTCGTCCTCGGCGACAACCGCAAGGGCAGCAACGACAGCCGGAGCTGGGGGCTGGTGCCCGAACGCTACATCTACGGCAAGGCCTTTCTCCGTATCTGGCCGCCGCGCGACATCGGCGTCGTAAATTAGAGCGAGCGCTGATTCCGCTCTACATCCTCTCCGGCACCGGAACCCCCATGAGGCCGAGCGTTCTCACGTGCTGGCGGTGAAAGATCTCGACCGCGAGCAATCGGAGCGCCCGGCGGTTCTCGTCCGGCTCGTTCAGCACCCGATAGCGATGGTAGAAAGCATTGAAGGCCTGCGCCTGATTGAGAGCGTGCCGCGCCAGGTGCGCCGGCTCCTCGGTACGCACGACCGTCGAAACGACGTCGTCGAGATCCGAAGCGCCGAGCACCAGAGACCACAGGTCCTCCGCTTCTTCCGGGGAGAGTGAGGCGAAGAGACGGGAGACGTCGCGCGGGAGCGCGATGGGATCGGAAGCCGTTCTCCCGAGTTTCACGAGGATCTTCGCCGCACGCACCGCCGCGTACTGCACGTAGGGTCCGCTGTCTCCCTCGAAGGAGAGCGCCTCGTTGAAATCGAAGGCGATGACTTTGTTCTTCGTGAACTTGATCATGAAATAGCGCAGCGCTCCGCGCGCGATCGCGGAGGCGAGCGCCTTCTGGGCGTCCGGGGCGAGCTCGGGGTTTCTCTTCGCCACCTCCGCCCCGGCTTTCGCCTCGAGCGCATCCAGAAGATCGTCGGCCTTCACCCCGAGGCCCCTCCGTCCCGAAACCTCGATGTAAGGCTTCGTCTCCTCTTCGGGACTGACGGGAAAGCCGAGCTCCCGGCACGTGGCAGGGGTCAGCGCCACCATTTCGTACGAGAAATGATGCGAGCGCTCGCGCGCCTCTTCCGAAGCGAGTAGCGCCACGCCGCGCTGCACGATGTCCTGGAGGTAGGACTGCCGCACGTCGATCACGTTGTAGACGCGCTCGCCGGCCCCGAAGGTCGGCGCGTCCGGCGCCGATTCGGCCGCAGTCGACCAGACGATGACGCCGTCGGGATAACGATGGAACGGACGGAAGCCGAACTGCCGGTCGAGAAGCCCGAGCTTCCACATCTGGTAGGCGATGTCTTTCCCGACGTAAGTCACCGTTCCGTTCGAGCGCACGATGACTTTCTCGTCTCCGCCATCCGGCGGGGCGGCTTCGCCGGCCGCGTCATCGGCTTCGTCGCCGAGATCCATCACCCAGCAGCCCTGGTTTTTTCCCGAGTCGGCGAGCCGGATCGCTTTCCGCTCCTTGAGCAGCTCGTAGGCTCTCTGCCAGAACTTCAGCCGGAGGATGTCGCTCTCCCATGGAAGGAGCTCGTAGCGCGCGTCGATACGGTCCATGGTCGTGAGGTGGCAGCGCACGATCTTGTCGGCGATGAGGGCGCCGAGCGGGCCTTCCGGCGCCTCGTGCTCCTCGATCGCCTTCAGCGTCGCTTCGCGAAGTTTCAAGCGCTCGCGGTCCCCCTGAAAATACTGCGACACGCGGGCGTACAAATCCCAGCAGTAATAGTCGAACCGCTCCGAACGGATGAGGGCTTCCACGTCGGACAGCGTCTTCTTCTCGAGGTGAAGGAACCCGACGACCACGTCCGCCACCTGCACTCCCGTGTCGTCGATGTAGTTCTGGACCTCGACCGTCTCGCCGCGGAAACGCAGTGTCCTCACGAAGGTGTCGCCGAGAGCGGCATTGCGCAGGTGTCCGATGTGCGCCGCCTTGTTCGGATTGATGTTGGTATGCTCCACGATGACCTTCCCGCGGCGCTCTGGCTCTTCCGACGGCGCGAGAAAGCTCTCGAGGAAGCGTGCCCGATCGAAGTACACGTTGAGGTAGCCGGCTCCGGCGACTTCCACGCGGGCAACACCCTCTACGGTTTAGAGCGCGTCTTTGATCTCCTCCGCGATCTTGCGCGGAGCTTTCTTCAGCGTCCGCGCGAGCTCGAAGGCAACCGGAAACGCGAGGTCGCCCAACTCCGTCCGGGGCGGCCTCTCGCTCACGACGTCTTTGAGCTCGACGCCGAAGCGGGTGCGCACCGATTCCGTAAGTGCTCGTTCGACTCTCGCGCGCACTCTTTGATTCATCCGCGCGATTATACACGTCGGCCAACAGCCGTCAGCCGACAGCCATCAGCCAACAGCAATCAGCCGTCAGCGTTCAGCCAGCCATCAACCATCGGCGGGAAGGCGCGACCGTGGCGAGAAGCAACCGGCCCGGAGGGCCGGTCCTCCCCGAGCGAAGAGCGAGGGGAGCGAACGAGCCGAAGCGCCGCGGCCCGAGCGCAGGGCGAGCGAAGCGAGTCCCGGAGCCAGAAGCGATGGGGGGCCAGCGCGCTGAGGAAAGAGGCGAGTGAGCACTAATCAAAGCGAGGCGGGCACTAATGTAAGATACGCGCATGAGCTCGGGGGGCCGCTCGACGCACTTCAGTCCAAGGCGGCGGACGGCGGTGGTCCTCGCGGGAGAGGGCACGGGTGCTGCGTATCTCGTCGGAGCGATGAGGGCTCTCGATGCCGCCGGCGTTCGCATCGATCTCGTGCTCGGAAGGGGCGCCGGCGCCGTCGTCGCCGCGTTCTCGGGTTTGAGCGCCGAGGACAAGATCGACGCCGAGGGAGGCCTCCTCGACGCCGTGTCCAGTGGGCGGCCTTTTCGCGTCGCGCCCCTCTACCACTTCGCCGCGCGCGCGCTCGCGATCTCTTTCGCCTTCTTCGCGGCGCCCGCGCTTCTGGGACTCGTCTCCGTCGTGGTCCTTCCGGTGCAGGCGCTCCTGCGCGGTCTTCTGCCGGACTCCGCCGTGTCGAATCCGGGTTGGCTCTCGAATCTGATTGATCTTGTCGAGCCCTACTACCTTCCCGCGGTCGCCCTGCCGCTGATCGTGCTCTTCGTCGCCCTTTCGGTGCGCGCGGTTCGCCTCTTGCGCGGAGGACGTCTCACCGCGTTCTTTCCGCCTCCGTTCGAGCTCCATCCACTGGACCGTCTTCTGGCGGCTCGTCTCTGGCAGATTTCCCGAGGCACGGACATCGAGGAAAGGCCCCGCAATCGGGCGGCGCTCTCGGAGGCCTACGTGAAACTCTTGACCTCGGGGTTCGGTCAGCAGGGCTTTCGCGAGATCGTTTTCTACGCTCTCGATACCGACACGGGAGAGGAAACCCCCTTCATCGCGCTGAAGGAGCGCTTCGCGAAGAAAATGGTGTCGGAGCCCGACGCGGGTCGAAAAGAGCCGATCGATCTCTCGGGCGAAGGAGCCTCGATCCTGTTCGACGCCCTCCTCGCCTCCGTCAGTCCGCCCGGACTCGCGCCCGCGGTCGGCATTCCGCTTCCGCGCGGGACGAAGCTCGGAGGCGAAGTGCACCGCTTCGCCTCGAGCCTTTCCACCGGAGGCGAAAGCCTGCGGGACGCCGTCGCCGCCGGCGCCGAGCAGATCTTTTACGTCACCTCGGCCGCCGCCTCGAGCCGCGTATCCGGAAACCTATGGGAGCGAATCTCGACGGCGGGACTGCGCGCGAGTCTGGAGCGGGATCTGGCGTGGGCCGCGGCAAACACCGAGGTGCCTGTTTTCGTCGTTCGGCCGGAGATCGGAGAGGCTCGCACCCTACGAGCTCGAAGGCCGGCCTCAGACAGGCGGAGGGCGCCTCTCGCCGAAAGCGCTCGTCGATCAAGGCGCCCGCGATGTCGAGCAGTTGTTCGTGCGGCCCGTTCTCGGCGAGGAGCTGAGCTCGCTTCCGCGGGAGAACACGGTGCCAATCGATCGGGAATGGCAGGCCGGCCCGAAGGAGCTTTAGAGTCTACAATAGACATAGCTCGGGATGAGGCGGACGCACGGCTCATCGCGAGTGGTGACCTCGATTCAAAGCAGCATGGACGATCTGCTCGGACTTTCCTTCGTCGCGCTCGCCGCGCTCTTCGCGGTATGGAACTCGGTCTGCCTGTTCCAGTACGCTCGCGTACCGCCGCATCGCGCGCACCGGCGAGCTCACGTGGCCGCCGGCGAAGCCCTGGTTCTACAACCTCTGTCTCGGCATCGGGTTCTTCATGGTGAGCCTCACCGCGATCTCCCTCTTCCTTCTGGACCGCCCCATTCTGACCGTCGTGGCCCAGGCGCTCATGGCCGTCTATTACACCGTCCTCTTTCCGTTGTCGTTCCAGATTCGGCGCGGGCTCTACGCCTCGGGAATCTGGGCCGAGGGCGGCTTCGTGCCCTACGCGCGGGTGCGGGCTTTGAACTGGCTCGAGAAACCGCGAAGTGGTCCTGGTAGTGCGGACCGAGCGCGGTTTCACCGGAGCCGGCTATGCGAGGCTCGTCGTTCCCGGCGAGCTCTACGGACAAGCCAGGCGCATCCTGGCCGGGCATATCGAAGACCGATCGCTCAGCGTCGGGAAGAGCATTCTCGGCCTGAGCGAATCGGAAAGCCCGGCGCAGGAGCAGGTGTGAAGCGCGACTCCCTCCGCGAGCGTCTGAGCCTCTCCCCGCTCGTCTGCGACGGGGCCATGGGCACCAGTCTCTACGCCAAAGGGGTCATGGTGAACCGCTGCTTCGACGAGCTGAACCTCTCGAACCCGAAGCTCGTGCAATCGGTGCACCGCGAGTACCTCCACGTGGGCTCGGACATGATCGAGACCAACACCTACGGAGCGAACCGATTCAAGCTCCAGCCCCACGGTTTCGGGGACGTGGTGCGTGAAGTGAACCGCCTGGGCGCCGCGATCGCGCGCGAATGCGCCGAGTCGGTCTCCCGCCCGGTGCTGGTCGCGGGATCGATCGGGCCCCTGGGAAAGCCCATCGCGCCCATCGGAACGGTCTCCGAAGAACGCGCGCTCGACGCGTTCCGCGAGCAGGCGGAGGGCCTCGTCGAAGGTGGCGTCGATCTCATCCTGCTCGAGACCTTCTCCGATTTGCGCGAGCTCACGCTCGCCGTTCGCGCGGTCCGCGCCGCCGCGAAAGAGCTTCCGCTCGTGGCGCAGATGACGTTCGGCGACGACGGCGCGACGCCTCTCGGGGCGAAGCCGGAGCACGTGGCTCGCACGCTCTCCGGTCTCGACGTCGACGTGATCGGCGCGAACTGCAGTGTCGGACCCGAGCTCATGCTCCAGGTGATGGAGCGGATGAGGGCCGCGACCACCCTTCCGCTCGCGGTTCAGCCGAACGCGGGTCTTCCCGAAGTCGTGGAAGGAAGAGTCCTCTACCTCTGTTCGCCGGAGTACATGGCGCACTACGCGAAGCGGTTCCTCGCCTCCGGTGTCGCCCTCATCGGCGGATGCTGCGGGACGACTCCCGGACACATCGGCGCCATCGTCGGAGTGGTGAGAGCGCTCGGCCCTTCGCGGACGGTAATCGAGCCAACCGGGCAAGCGAGCCGCAGCCGGAGCAGCGTCCGTTCCCGCGCGACGAGAAGTCTCATCTCGCGCGAAGCCTCGGACGCAAAGTTCGTGGTGTCCGTCGAGATGGATCCGCCTAAGGGCGCGGACCCGGGCCCGCTCCTCGACCGGGCTCACTGGCTGAAGGAGAACGAAGTCGACTTCCTCAACGTCGCCGACGGGCCGCGGGCGAGCGCGCGGATGAGCGCTCTCAGCTTCGCGGTGCTCCTGGAGCAGAAGGTCGGCGTCGAGACCATCCTTCATTATCAGTGCCGTGACCGGAACCTCATCGGCATTCAGTCCGACCTCCTCGGGGCGTACGCTCTCGGCCTGCGGAACATCCTCGCGGTGACGGGAGACCCGCCGAAGCTCGGCGACTATCCTTATGCGACCGCGGTTTTCGACGTGGACTCCGTGGGCCTGGTGAAGATCCTGTCGCAGCTGAACCGCGGGCTCGACCTCGCGGGAAATCCGCTGGGCCCCGCGATGCCGCTCCATATCGGTGTCGGCGCCAACCCGGGGGCGACGGACTTCGAGTCGGAGATCCGCAAGTTCGAGAGGAAGGTAGAGGCGGGCGCGGAGTTCTGCCTCACCCAGCCCGTGTACGAGCCGAAGTACCTCGAGCGGTTTCTCTCCGCCGTGAAGGGCTCGCGCATCCCGGTACTCGTCGGGCATCCTTCCGCTCACGAGCTACCGCAACGCGGAGTTCCTCCACAACGAGGTTCCGGGTATGGCGGTGCCGACGGAAGTGCGCGAGCTGCTGCAGAAGGCACCCTCCAAAGAGCGGGCGCAGAGCGTCGGCATCGATATCGCGCGAGAATCGCTGCGCGCGGCGCGCGATCTCGCCGAGGGCGCGTATCTCATGCCTCCGTTCAACCGCTTCGAGCTGGCGGTGCGGGTGATCGAAGGGATCGTCTGAATGACCCGGACGGGAACAACGCAAAGCCGCAAAGAGGGCGGAAAGGCGCGAAGAAATTTCTCTGCGTCTTTGCGTCTCTGCGTCTCTGCGTTGAGATCTTCCTCCCGGCGAGTTTGGCTCAGGAGCGCGAAGATCAGCAGGTTCCCTACGTCTTCGAATCGCGGGTGGACATGGTCTCGGTCGCCGTCGCGGTCACCGACGACGAGGGAACTTCATCACCGGGCTCGAGGTCGAGGACTTCACCGTGCTCGAAGACGGCGTGCGGCAGGAGATTCGACTCTTCGCCGCGGGCCTCGAAGGAGTCCTGGGTCGGCCTTCCCCCGGAGCTGAAGGACGAGTTGTCGGGCCGCCAGGTGGTGGGCCTTCTGCTCGACGCGAGCGGCAGCATGGAGGCGGACATCCGCCTCGTCCGGGAAGCCGCGCTGAAGTTCCTGACCAACCTTCCGAAGACCGAGAACCTCTTCGTGATGGACTTCGACGAGAACATCCGCCTCTCCCAGTATTCGACGGACGACCAGCGCCTCCTGAGCGATCGGATCTACGACGTCCGCGCCGAGGGATGGACCGCTCTCTACGACGCGGTGGCGACGTTTCTCGAGCGCATCTATGCGCTCGACGGAAAGAAGACGCTGGTGGTCTTCAGCGACGGCGTCGATTCCCGGAGCACGCTCTCCGTGGGCGACGTGATGGACATGGTGAAGATGTCCGATGCCACCATTCACACCATCCATTTCGGGGTTTCGCAGGCGCGGAACACCCGAAGCTTCGAAGAAGGGCGTTTCCTCCGCCAGCTCTCGAGTGAGACCGGAGGCTCTTACGCTTTCGGCGACAGCCTGCAGCAGCTCGACGAGCTCTACGACAAGCTCCTCGAGGAGCTCTTCAGCCAGTACACGCTGGGCTACGTCTCGACCAACCCCCGGCAGGATGGAAAGTACCGGAAGATCAAAGTCGAGGTCGACCGCGAGGACGTGAAAATCCGCGCCCGGAAGGGCTACTTCGGCCCCTCCCCGGAAGAGCCCGGCTCGAAGCGCTGACCCCCAGCGTTCCTCTCCTCCTCCTACCTTGAGGGCAGCGTAAGAATTCTTTTCAACGCAGTCGTTCATGCCGCGATGCGGCACCTGGAACCATGAAAATATGGTCTAGTTTGGATAGTGTTGTCACCAGCGCCCTGGCCGGGAAAGAGGTCGCGTCTCTGTGGTGCTGTGAGCCCGCAACGCAGTCTGACCCGGACATCGTGATGAACCTGGAACTGTTGCGTCCGTGACCGAATAGGCAAGGCGGACAGCACGCGAGGCAGATTATGCCCTTCTCGGTGTCCATCCGCGGCTGGGGCGCGGTGAAAAGGGGGCTGCGATGGACGTGATGTATCCACACTGCGCTGGTCTGGATGTTCACAAGGCGAGAATCACGGCATGCGTGCGACATCTGCTGAGCGGTGGGGAGGTGCAGAAGGAGGTCCGGACATTCGGCACGACGACGGCGGAGTTGCTGAAGCTTTCGGACTGGCTGAGAGAAGAAGAAGTCACTCATGTAGCGATGGAATCGACGGGTGTGTTCTGGAAGCCGGTGTTCAATATTCTTGAGGGTCAGTTCGAATTGATTCTGGCGAACGCGCGTCATATTCAGAATGTGCCTGGACGGAAAACCGATGTGAAGGACTGCGAGTGGATCGCGCAGTTGCTTCAATTTGGCCTGATTCTTCCGAGCTTCGTTCCGGAACGACCCCAGCGCGAATTGCGGGAACTGACTCGACAGAGAGTTGCGCTGGTTGAGGATCGGAATCGAATGGCGAACCGGATTCACAAGATCCTGGAGGATGCGAACATCAAGCTGGGCGCTGTTGCCACGAACATTATGGGAGTATCTGGGCGCGACATGATTCGATCGCTGGTCGCTGGCGAAACGGATACCGAGAAACTCGCCACGCTTGCCCGCGGGCGCCTTCGGGCAAAGATCCCGGAGTTGAAGTTGGCTCTTCATGGACGAGTGAACGAACACCATCGTTTCATGCTGCAGCTGTTGATGGAGCAATTCGACCATCTGGATAGGGCGGTCCATTTACTGGAGGCTCGCATTGAAGAAACGCTCCGCCCTAGCGAGGAAGCGATACGACGACTCTCGACAGTTCCCGGGGTCGACCGAGTTACTGCGGAGAATATTCTTGCCGAGATCGGAACCGACATGAGCCGATTTCGCACCGCAGCGCACCTCGCTTCCTGGGCCGGGATGTGTCCCGGGAATAACGAAAGCGCTGGCAAGCAAAAGAGCGGAAAAACACGCAAAGGAAGCCGATGGCTTCGTCGCACCCTCACCCAGGTTGCGTGGGCCGCCAGCCACAGCAAGAACACTTACTTGCAGGCACAGTTCCGCCGATTGGTTGCCAAGCGTGGCAAAAAACGAGCGCTTGTCGCCGTTGGGCATTCGGTCCTCGTGATCGTCTATACCATGCTCAAGAATCAGATCGATTACGTTGAACTCGGTGCTGACTTCTTCGAACGTCAGGATCCCGGGCGCCTGACCAGGTATCTCGTGCGACGGCTCGAGAAGCTTGGTCACGCGGTCACGCTCACCCCCTTAAAGGTTCCCGCTTAAGGAACCAAGGGAAGACGATTTTCGAGGCAGAGGCGCAAAGACGCGGAGGACGCAAGAGGAAATCCCGGAACTCTTCCCCCCGAGGGAAGCGTGGATCTCTTTCAACGCAAAGACGCGAAGGGGTTGGAAAGACGCAAAGGGGAATCCAATTCTTCCTCTGCGTCTCTGCGTTCTTCTTCTCTTCCCTGCCTTGAGGAACCAGATTCTGACAAGCCCAGATCTTCTCTGCGCCTTTGCGTTGAATGTCTTGGCGCCTTTGCGTTGAATGTTGTAGATTCCGCCGTCATGAGAACGACGTTTACCGTCAGGAACAAGAAGTACGAGCTCTCACTCGAGAAGCGCGAGCCGGGCGAGGGCGAGAAAAACCACCCGTTCACCGCGACGGTGTCGGGGCAGAACGGACCGGTGCGCGGCACGCTTCAATTCACGCAGGGAGCTCTCGACGCCGCGCAGAAGATGGCGGCGGCGAAGTGGTCCCTCGGTCGACGACCTGCTGGTCGCTGCGGGAGGCCGATCGCTGGCAGCCGAGGTCCTGGTGCGGAAGCTGAAGCCGGACTTCTCCTTCATCGTTGACCACCGCTGGTTGAGTTAGGGAGAAGGCGGCCTCGAGCGAGGCCGCCTCTCGAGAACGGTCGCGCTACTGCGCGGATGCCGGCAATGGAGGTGCCTCGAGCGAACAGGGACACTCGAGCGCCTTCAGGAACTCCATCAAGTCGGATTTCTCTTCCTCGGTCAAGTTGGTGTTCTTCAGGTTCTGCCGGTCGATGTTGGGATTGTCGATCCCGCCCGAGACCATGAGGTCGACCGCCTCTTTCAAAGTCGCGACGCTTCCGTCGTGGAAGTAAGGAGCGCTCTTCGTGATGTCGCGAAGACTCGGCGTCTTGAACGCCCCCTTGTCGGCGTCGGCGTTCGTCACCCGGTGGCGTCCGAGATCGGGCTCCGGCTTGTCGAGGCCGATGCCCACGTTGTGGTACTTCATGTCCGTGAAGAGCGAGCCCGAATGGCAATTGCCGCAGCCGGCCTTGGCCACGAAGAGCTCGGCGCCTCGCTTCGCCGCGTCATTCAAAGCGCTCTGATCCCCGGCCTGCCATCGGTCATAAGGAGTGTCCGAGCAGAAGAGGTACGTGCGCTCGAAGGAGGTGATGGCCTGGACGATGTTGTCGGGCGTCGCGTCGGCGCCGAATACCTGTTGGAACTGCGTGCGGTAGCCCTCGATGGCGTTGAGCTTCGTCGCGATCTCCTCGGCTTTCGCGCCCATGTTCGCGCCGGTCCACGCCGCCATCGCCTGCTTTTCGAGCGAAGGGCTCCGGCCGTCCCAGTAGAACTCGGTGTGATACGCGATGTTCCAGAGGCTCGGACTGCTGCGAGGTGAGCTTCTTGCCGAGGGCTCCCTCGGCCACAGGCTTTCCATCGGTGAGACCGTTCTCGCAGACGTGGCACGAATAGCAGGAGCGGCTGTCGTCCGCGGAGAGACGACTGTCGAAATACAGCTGTCGTCCGAGCGCGACTTTCTCGGGGGTCGCCGGGTTATCCGCGGGGATGGGCACGACGCCGAAAGCGGCGGGAGGCGTCGGCACGTCCGACGAGGCTTCCGACGCCGGCTCCGCGCTTTCCGGCGCGGATTCCGCCGGGGCTTCCTCGCGTGCCGCCGGGGCGCACGCCCCGATGAGAGCGGCGATGCCCGCAACGAAGACGGTTCTCCAAATCCTCGATCGCGTTCATGGGATGGGCCCTCCTGGCTTTCGCAAGGCGCCGATTCTAGGAGAAAGCGCGCGCTGAAGCCAAGCGCAACCTGTAGGGGAGTGCATAGCTTCGCGGCACCCGTGACGTATAATTTGAGGTAGAGTTAAAAACAGAGGGCTCGAGGTTAGCTGCGATCCCGCTAAGCGCGCCCGGCCAAGCCTCGCGGGAGTCGTTGCTGGAGGGCGTGGTGCAGCTCAGAAGGGATAACTTTCGGTACGGTGCGGATCGCATCTCGCTGCGCTCGCGCTCGCCCTCTACCGCGCCGGCTCTCGGCGCCGCCCCAATCCCCGATCCTCTCCCTTCCCGACGCGTTCGCGCCCGGGCAGGAGAGATCTCGACTACATTCCGCAGCCGTCGGCCGGTCCTCGGCAGTTCTACTTCACCCGCGCCGCGTACACCGGCTACTACCGGTTTCGCGACTTCCGAAGCTGGAGCGTCGATTTCCCCAAAGCGGACCGGCAGTTCCTCGTCGGCCTGAGGCGTCTCACCAACCTCGACGCCTACGAGCTCGAGAATCCCGTTCGTCTCACCGACCCCGAGCTCGGAAAATATCCGTTCCTCTACACCGTCGAGGTAGGCTACATGGCGTTGACCGAAGCCGAGGTCGAAGGTCTGAGGCGCTATCTGCTGGCGGGGGGGTTCCTGGTGGTCGACGATTTCTGGGGAACGATGGAATGGGAGAACTTCCAGGCCCAGTTCCAGCGGATCCTCCCCGGCTATCCCATCGTCGACATCCCGCTGACTCATCCGATCTTCAACTGCTTCTACGACGTCAAGGAGATCGTGCAGGTGCCGAACGTGGGGCAAGGGATGCAGGGTGGCCCCACCTGGGAGTCCGACGGTTACTATCCGGAGGTCAAAGGCATCTTCGACGAAGACGGCCGACTCATGGTCGTGATCAACTGGAACACCGACCTGGGCGACGCCTGGGAGTGGGCGGAGAATCCGTACTACCCGCTTCGGTTCTCGACCTACGCCTACCAGATGGGTGTGAACTTCATCATCTACGCGATGAGCCATTAGGGACGAATGACTCTCGAACGTCTCTTCGAGTTCCTCTTCAAGTACCGTCCGCTGCTGTACGAGAGAGGAGAGATCGACCTCGGTGTTTCCTGGCCGATTCTCGCTCGCGAGTGTCGCCGTGGTCGCGAATCGCGGTTCCCACGCTCCTTCGCTACCGCGTCGATCCAGGGGAAGGCATCGACGCGGGACCGCCTGGTCCTGACCGGATTGCGCGTGGCGATCCTTCTCGTGGTGCTCTTCTGCCTCTTCCGGCCCGCGCTCGTGCTCTCGACGGTCGTGCCGCAGCGAAGCTTCGTCGGCATTCTCCTCGACGACTCGCGCAGCATGCAGATCGCGGACGTGGAGGAGAAGCCTCGCGGGGCCTTCATCCAGGAAACGTTCGGGCCGGAAGGAAGCGCCCTCGCCGTCGGCCCTCTCCGAAAAATTCATGCTGCGGTTCTTCCGCTTCTCGCGATTCCGCGGATCGGCTCTCCGATCCCGCGAGCTCTCGGCTTCGCCGGCACCAGCACTCACCTGGCGCGCGCCCTGGAGCGAAGTCTCGGCGAGCTTTCGAACGTCCCGCTCGCGGGGTTGGTGCTGATGACGGATGGAGCCGACAACTCGACCGACGCCATCAGCGATACGCTTCTGGACCTCCAGGCGCGGAAGGTCCCGGTCCATACCGTTGGCCTCGGGCGGGAGCGCTTCACCAGGGACATCGAGGTCTCCCGCGTCGAAGCGCCGCGCACGGTGCTCGAGGGGTCCTCCCTCGTCGTGGACGTGACCCTCTCGCAGCGCGGATTCGACGGGGAAACGGTGCGCCTCGACGTCGAGGACGACGGCCGGATCGTCAACTCGAGAGACGTGACTCTCACCGGGGACGCGGAGGCCACGACGGTGCGCGTCCACTTCACCGTCTCCGAGCCCGGCGCGCGGGTATTCCGTTTCAAGGTCGCGGTCGCCGAAGGAGAGATGGTCTCCCAGAACAACGCGCGCGAGCAGCTCATCGAGGTCGAGGATCGCCGCGAGAAGATCCTCTACTTCGAGGGGGAGCCGCGATTCGAGCTCAAGTTCATCCGACGCGCGATCGCCGAGGACGAGAACCTGCAGCTGGTGTGCCTCCAGCGCACCGCCGAAGGAAAGTTCCTGCGGCTCGACGTGGACGACGCCGAGGAGCTGGCGAGCGGTTTTCCCAAGACCCGCGAAGAGCTCTTCCGCTATCGGGGAATCATTCTCGGGAGCATCGAGGCGAGCCACTTCACCCACGACCAGCTCCGCATGATCGCGGACTTCGTGAGCCAGCGCGGTGGCGGTCTCCTCGCCCTCGGCGGGCGGCTCTCGTTCTCCGAAGGCGGCTATGCGGGCACACCGGTCGACGAGGTCCTTCCCGTCGTGCTCGAGCCCGTCGAGATCTCTCCCGAGACGGAGGAGGCCGCCGCTCCGGGGCTTTTCGCCTCTCTCGCCATCGAGCCCACGCCGTTCGGCACGACGCACCCGGTGACGCAGTTCGGCGCTGACCTGGAATCGAGCGCTTCGCGCTTCTCGACCCTCCCGCCGCTATCGACGTTGAACGACGTCCGCTCGGTGAAGCCGGGAGCGACGACGCTCCTCGAGGGCTCGGGTGACGGCGTCTCGGACCAGCCGGTGCTGACGTTTCCAGCGCTACGGCCGTGGGAAAGCGATCGCGCTCACGGTGAACGATTCGTGGCAGTGGCAGATGCACCACGACATTCCGCTCGAAGACATGACCCACGAGCTCTTCTGGCGGAGACTCCTGCGATGGCTCGTGAGCTACGTGCCCGATCAGGTGGGAATCGCGACCGACAAGAGCCGCTACGCTCCGGGAGAGAACGTGGTGCTGACCGCGGAAGTCGACGACGATCGCTTTCTCGAAGGTCAACAACGCCCGTGTTCAGGCGACGGTGAAGATCTCCCTCCGGAGAAGAGACCGAGCTCACGATGGAGTGGACCGTCGACAAGGACGGCGAGTACCGGGCGAGCTTCCTTCCGGCGGAGAAGGGAATCTACGAGGTCGCGGTCGAAGCCGAGCGGGAGGGCGCCGTCCTCGGGACGGCGACGAGCTTCATGGAGATCGAAGACCTGGACGACGAGTACTTCCAGGCGGAGATGAGGGCGCCGCTCCTGGATCGAATCGCCAAAGAGACGGGCGGGGCGTTCTACACGCCGGAGACGGTCTCGCGGCTCCCCGAGGACATGAGCTACACCGAAGGGGGCACGACGGTGCGGGAACGGCGCGACCTCTGGGACATGCCGGTTTTGTTCCTATTAATGATAGGGCCTCGTGAGCGCCGAGTGGAGCTACCGCAAGTACCGGGGGCTGGCGTGAAATCGAACGCAACGGCGCAAAGGAGCAACGGAAATCTCCGGCTCTCCGCGTCTCTGCGCCTCTGCATTTTGTTCTTGCTCGTCGGCACCGTTTCCACGCTCGAGGCCAAGGAGACCTACCTCGTCATCATCGCCGGCATCGGCGGGGACGACGCCCATCGCGAACGTTTTCACGAATGGTCGATGGCCATGCGCGACGCCGCCGTCTCGCGCCACGGACTCGACCCCTCCCGGGTGTTCTACCTCGGAGAGAGCCCGGAGCTCGCGCCCGAGGCGATCCATGCGAAGTCGACGAAAGAGAACGTCGCCGAGCTGCTCACGAAGACTCAAGACCTGCGGTCGCCCCCGGAGATCAGATTTACCTCCTGCTCATCGGCCACGGGAGCTTCGACAACGAGGAAGCGCGCTTCAACCTCCCGGGACGTGACCTGAGCGCCGCTGACTTCGACTCGCTCCTCGCTGCCGTTCTCGGAGCAGCAGGTCGTGTTCGTGAATACCGCGAGCGCGAGCGGGGCGTTCCTCGCGGCGCTCGCGAAGCCGAACCGCGTCGTGGTCACCGCCACGAAGTCGGGCTTCGAGCGGAATGAAGCGCAGTTCGGAAAGTACTTCGTAGAGGCCTATTCCGGCGACGCATCGGACACGGACAAGAACCAGCGCGTCTCGGTCCTCGAGGCCTTCGAATACGCGCGGCTCGCGCGTCGCGGGTTTCTACGAGGAAGAGAACCTGCTGATGACCGAGCACGCGCAGCTCGATGACGGGGACGGCGCCGTCGCGGAAGCCTCGATGAAAGAGGACGCCCGGGCCGGCGGCGGCGTTTCTCGCCGCGACCGCGGCGCGGACGGGTTGTCGCCGCAGACCTCGCCGTCGGACCCGGAGCTCGCCCGGCTCGTCGAGAGCCGGCAGGACCTCGAGGGCCGGGTGGAGGCTTTGAAGCTCCAGAAAGACTCGATGCCCGAAGAGACGTATCTCCAGGAGCTCGAGCGGCTCCTTCTGGAGCTCGCCTCCGTCAACCAGCGGATCGAGGAGCGGTCGAAGTCGTGAGCGTCAAAGCGATACTGACCGTCATCGGGCTCGGCGCTCTCGGCTACCTCGCGATGGTCAAGGGCCCGGTTTCGGCGTCGCTCGACGACGGACCGGCGGCTCTGCGCCAGGGACGCTATGCGGAGGCCATCGAGAGCTTCGAGAAAGAGTCGGTGGCGAATCCAACGCCCCGCCGTCTATCGCGGCTGGGCTTCCGCGTTGAGGCTCACCGGCGCCTACGAAGAGGCGCTTTCGACGATTCAGCGCTTCGAGAGTCGCGAGCCGGCATCCGTCGCGCTCTCGAATCTTCGCGGCGAGATCCTCTACGAGACCGGACGCATCGCCGAGGCGCGCGAAGCGTTCGAGAAAGCCGTCACCGGAAAGGCCCAGGACGCGCTCGATAGCCGAGCTCAATCTCGCCATCCTCCTTCACGAGGAGGGAAAGGCCGACGAAGCCCTCGCGCGCTTCGACCGGTTCATCGACGTCTACAACCGGAGCTCGAAGCTTTCGTCGGACGACCTGGTGGCGGTCGCCATCGCGTGCAAGTACCTGGGCGTCACCGACCATCAGCTGTTCAAGGACTCCCTTCGCGCTCTCGACGAGGCGAAGGCGAAGGATCCGGAGAGCCTCGCCCCGTCCATCCGCGCGGGTGAGCTCCTCCTCGAGAAGTACAACAGCCCCGACGCCGGGAGAGAGCTTTCAGGAAGCTCTCGCGGTGAACCCCAACCATCCCGAGGCTCTTCTCGGGCTCGCGCAGGTGATGGAGTTCGACGGCTCGTCGGAAGCGAAGGTCCTCACCGAGAAGGCGCTCTCGGTGAATCCCCGCTACGTCGCCGCACGCGCGTTTCTCGCCGAGCAGCTCATCGGGCATCGAGGACTACGAGGGAGCGCGCAAGGAGGCCGAGGCGGCCCTCGAGGTGAACCCGGTCTCTCCCGACGCGCTTCCCATCCTCGCGGCGGCCGAGCTCCTGAGCGGCGACGCCGCGGCCTTCCGGGCGGTCGAGGAGCGCGCGCTCGCGCGCAACCCGAAAGACGCTCCGTTCTACAACAAGCTCTCGAACATCGCGGTCAACAACCGCCTGTATCGCGAGGCGAGGGATTTCGCGGCCAAGGCGGTTGAGCTCGACCCGCGCTCGTCCGAAGGGCTACGGCCTTCTCGGTTTGAATCAGCTCCGCCTTCGCGACATCGAGGGCGGGAAGAAAGAGCCTCGATCGTTCGTTCGAGGGCGATCCCTACAACGTCTGGATCAAGAACACTCTCGATCTGATGGACACCTATCCGAGCTACGTCACGACCAGGACGCCGCGGTTCGAGATCGTGATCGAGGGGAAAGAGTCGGACCTTCTCACGGGCTACGTGGAGCGGATTGCGGAAGAGGCCTACGAGTCGCTGGCGGAGCGCTACGAGTTTCAGCCCGAGACACCGATCCGCATCGAGGTCTATCCGTCTCACGGCGACTTCTCGGTCCGTACGCTCGGACTTCCCGGGCTCGGAGCGCTCGGGCGTCTGCTTCGGGCCGGTCATCGCCGTCGACTCGCCGTCGGCGCGGCCCAAGGGCCAGTTCAACTGGGCCTCGACGCTTGTGGCACGAGCTCGCCCATACCGTCACGCTCGGCGCGACCGATCACAAGGTGCCGCGGTGGCTATCGGAAGGTCTTTCGGTCCTCGAAGAGCGGCGGGCCCGCCCGGGCTGGGGCGACGACGTGAGCCTCGCGTTTCTCGCGGCCTACAAGCGCGGGAAGCTCCTGAAAATCGCGGAGCTCAACAACGGCTTCATGCGCCCGACCTATCCCCAGCAGATCGGGATCTCGTACTACCAGGCGTCCCTCGTCTCCGAGCTCATCGAGCGCGATTTCGGGTTTTCCGCGATCCGCGACATGCTGGGCGCGTACCGGCGCGGGCTTCGCGACCGTCGAGGTTTTCCGGCAGGTGCTGAAGATGGAGCTCGCCGAGTTCGACACCGCCTTCGAAGGCTACCTCGAAGAGCGCTTCGGAGCCCAGGCCAACTCGCTTCGTCTCCCGCCGGAGGAGCCGCAGGAAGGTGTCCCCGCGCCCGCGGTCACCGCCGAAGAGCTGCGCGCCCGCGCGGAGGAGGACGAGTTCGATTTCATCGCGCAGCTCGAGACGGGCCGGCAGGCGCTCGAGGACGGCGAGACGGAGCGGGCCCTGAAACATCTCGAGCGCGCGCAGTCGCTCTTTCCCGAGTACGGTGAGGAAGGAAGCCCTTACCCCCTTCTCGCCGGGATCTACGAGGAGCGGGGCGACCTCGAGCGCGCCGCGAGCGAGCTCCAGAGCTTCGTCGACATCAACGAGATACCACTACGACGCGCACATGAAGCTCGTCGAGATCTACCAGAAGCTCGGCAAGAAGACGGATGCGGCGTCGATTCTCGAGCGGGCCCTCGCCATCTATCCCTTCGATCCCGAGGCTCACCGGAAGCTCGCCGCGCTCTACGAGGAGCTGGGGCGGAAGGACGACGTCATCGTCGAGAGAAAGGCCCTTCTCGCGCTCACCAGCGACCGGGCTCAGGGACTCTACGACCTCGCGGTCGCGTACTACGAGGCGGGCGACTCGGCGAGCGCGAAACGGGAGCTCCTGCGAGCCCTCGAGATCGCGCCCGGATTCAAGGAGGGTCTCGCGCTCCTGGTGAAGCTTTCGCCGAGGAGCGAGGGATGATTCGCCGTCTCGCAGCGCTCGCGCTTTTGATCGGGGCCGCGCTCCCTCTCGCCGCGAGTCGTTCCCAGGGCTTCGACGTTCCCTACGAGAACTTTCCCTACAACGGCCACTTCACCTTCGTGCGCGTGAAGTTCGAGCCCACGCGCTGGGGACGGGGTCCCTACCAGTGGGGCCTCGACCTCAAGTGGAACCACGACTACCCTCAGGGCGAGCGGAACCTGATGACCATCCTCCAGCACCACACCACCATCCAGCCCAACATGGGAAAGGGGAACATCTACGCCCTCGACGATCCCGAGCTCTTCAAGTATCCCTGGGCCTATCTGTGCGAGGTGGGATTCTGGTATCCGACGGACGAGGAAGCGGAGAGTCTCCGCACCTATCTTTTCAAGGGCGGCTTCCTGGTGGTGGACGACTTCATCATGGACTGGCAGTGGGACAACTTCCAGGAGCAGATGTCGCGCGTGCTTCCGGGGTACGACCTCGTGCAGCTCGACGTCACCCATCCCATCTTCGATTCGTTCTTTTACATCGAGACGCTCGATTTCACCCACCCGACGTTTCCCGAAGCGAAGCCGGTCTATTTCGGGATCTTCGAGGACAACGATCCGGCGAAACGCCTGATGGTCATCGCCAACTACAACCACGACATCGGCGACTACTGGGAGTGGTCGGGCTCGGGCTGGGTCCCCATCGACATCTCGAACGAGGCGTTCAAGCTCGGAGTGAACTACGTCATCTACGGAATGACGCACTGAGAAAGGAAGTCATCCTTGGCTGAAGAAAGCAAAGTCGCACTCGAGGCGGAAGACGACATCGCCCTCGCCGATCGGCTGAGGGGCGCGTACGGCGACATCACCCGCGAGCTCCGGAAGCTCATCGTGGGCCAGGAGGACGCGCTCGAGCAGGTGATGCTGTCGCTCTTCGTCGGCGGCAACAGCATCATCACCGGCGTCCCCGGGCTCGCCAAGACGCTGATCGTGCACTGCGTCGCGCAGGTGCTCGATCTCAAGTTCGCCCGCATCCAGTTCACCCCGGACCTCATGCCTTCGGATATCACCGGCACCGACCTGGTGCAGGAAGACCCTCAGACCGGCAAGGCGCGAGCTCGTGTTCATGCCCGGTCCGATCTTCAACAACATCGTGCTCGCGGACGAGATCAACCGCACGCCGCCCAAGACCCAGTCCGCTCTCCTCGAGGCGATGCAGGAGCATCGGGTGACCATCCAGGGACGTACCTACACCCTGGAGGAGCCCTTCTTCGTTTTCGCCACGCAGAACCCCATCGAGCTCGAGGGGACCTATCCTCTGCCCGAGGCGCAGCTCGATCGCTTCATGTTCAACATCATCATCGACTACCTTCCCGAGGAAGACGAGATCGCGGTGGTTCGCAGCACGACCTCCGTCATGGACTACCACTTCGAGAACGTGGTGAAGGGCGAGGATATCGTCAAGTTCCAGACACTGGTGAGAAAAGTCCCGGTATCGGAGGCGATCATGCGCTACGCGGTGAGACTCGCCCGCACCTCGCGCCCGGGTTCCTCCGGCGCCCCCGATTTCGTGAACAAGTGGGTGGAGTACGGGGCGAGCGTGCGCGCCGCGCAGTACCTCATTCTCGGCGCGAAGGCGCGCGCGTTGATGCAGGGCCGCTATCACGTGGGCTACGACGACGTCCAGGCGCTCGCGCGGCCGGTCTTCCGGCACCGCATCCTCACCAACTTCCACGCGCAGTCGGAGCGGGTGACGTCGGAGCGCATCGTGGCGCAGCTCCTCGAGGCCGTGTCGACGCCGAAGTCGAGGATGTAGCGTGGCCCGGCGATCCGATCGAGGGGAGGCGGCGGGAAGCGAGCGCCTGTACCGTTTCGTGGACCCGCACGTCCTGGCGCGGATCGCGAACCTGAACCTCCTGGCGCGCTCGGTGGTGGAGGGGTTCATCAGCGGCCTCCACCGCTCGACCTACCTCGGGCGATCCGTCGACTTCGCCGAGCACCGCGCCTACATGCCGGGGGACGACATCCGCCGCATCGACTGGAGGCTCTTCGCCCGCACCGACCGGTTCTACGTGAAGGAGTTCGAGGCGGACACCAACACCAGCTTCACGCTCCTTCTCGACGTCTCGCGCTCCATGAGCTTCCAGAGCCGGGGCCTCACCAAGCTCGACTACGCCCGGTTTCTCGCGGCCTCGCTCGCCGTCTTCTCCCAGAAGCAGCGCGACCGCATCGGAATCGTCACCTTCGACGAGGACATCGTGGACTTCGTCCCTGCCTCGGCGAAGCATCTCGAGATCGTGCTCCACACCATCGATCGAGCTTCGGCGCAGAAGCCGAGCGACTACAAGAGGCCGCTCCTGAAGGTCGCGGAAGCGATCAACCGGCGGGGGATCGTGGTCCTGATCTCGGACCTCTACGACGAGCCGGAGGCGATCCTCGACGCGGTGAAGGGACTCCGCTACAAGGGGAACGACCTCATCGTGTTCCACGTGCTCGATCCGGCCGAGCTCACCTTCCCGTACGAGGAAGCGGCGAGCTACCAGGACCTGGAGTCGGGAGAGGCGGTGCCGGTCATTCCCGACTACCTGCGCGACGAGTACCGCAGCCTGGTCCAGCAGCACGTCGCGAAGCTCACGCGCTCGCTCGGAGACAACCAGATCGACTATTCGCTTCTCGACACTTCGATGCCGCTCGACTACGCGCTCTTTCACTACCTCGCGAGCCGCGAGCGCCTGACGAGGACAAGGTGAGTTTCCTCGCCCCGCTCTTCCTCCTGGGGGCCCTCGCCCTCGCCGTGCCGATCATCATCCACCTGACCCATCGCGAGAAGAAGGACGTGATCCCGTTTCCGTCGCTCATGTTCCTTCGCAAGATCCCCTATCGATCCGTGCGAAAGCAGAAGCTCCGGCACCTGTTCCTCTTCGCGCTCCGCTGTCTCGCGCTCCTTCTCATCGCCCTCGCTTTCGCCCGGCCATTCTTCGAATCCTCGAGCGCGTCCGCCGCCGCGTCCCTCGGGCCGCGCGAAGTCGTCCTTCTCGTCGACAACTCCTACAGCATGGGCTACGAAGACCGGCTCTCACGCGCGAAAGCCGAAGCCTCCGGCCGCATTCAGTCTCTCGCTTCCGAGCGATCGCGCCTCGATCGTCGTTTTCTCGGACCGGGCGGAGGTGCTGAATCAGCCGACGTCGGACAAGCCGGCGCTCGAGTCGGCCGTGTCCGCGATCACTCTGTCCGCGCGCCCGACGAGCTTCGGTCCCGGCCTCAAGCTCGCGAAGCGGATCCTGGACGAGTCCGAGCTTTCGAGAAAGGAGGTCGTGCTCCTCACGGACTTCCAGCGCCTCGGCTTCGAAGACGAGGACGACGATGTCTGGCTTCCCGCGGGAACGACTCTCACGCCGGTCGATCTCAGCTCCGCCGAGACGGAGAACCTCTCCGTTACGAGCGTGAGCCTCGAACGGGACGAGGCCTCGGGAAGAGAGCGGCTCACCGCCTCCGCTCGGGTTACGCGAAAAGCTCCGCCGGAGAGCGCGCCGATCTCGACCCGCATTTCCCTCGAGATCGACGGGCGGTCGCTCCAGACGAAGCCGGTCGAGCTCGCGCCCAACACCTCTCTCACGGTCGGCTTCGATCCGGTGACCATCCCGGCCGGAGAGGCCCGGGGAACCGTTCGGCTTTCCGAAGACGCTCTTCCCCAGGACAACCTGTACCACTTCGTGCTCTCCTCGGGACAGGCGCTTTCGGTCTTGAGCGTCGAGGAAGGCGCGCGTCGGACCCGGCGGAGCTTCTACGTCGAGCGGGCGCTCGAGATCGGCGATCGACCTTCCTTCCGGACGGACACGAAGCTGCTCTCACAGCTTCGAGAATCGGACCTGGCCGGCAAGGACGTGGTGTTTCTGAACGACGTCCCGTCGCTTCCAGCCGCCTCTCTCGGCGCTCCTCACCGGTTTCGTCGAGAAGGGCGGAGGACTGGTCGTGGTGCTCGGTGAGTCGAGCGGGAGAAACGCGTTCTCCGACGCCGCCTCGGAAGGGGGTCTCTTTCCGGCCCCGCTCGGGGGGGTGGTCGATCGGGCTTCCGATTGGGGGGGCACCCTTTCGTATCTGGACTACGGAAGCCCGGTGTTCGAGGTGTTCAATGCTCCTCACAGTGGCGACTTCTCCGCCGCGAAATTCTTTCGCTATCGCGCTTTCGAGGCTCCCGTCAGCGAAGGGGTCCTCGCGCGCTACGACGATGGAGTTCCCGGCGCTCGTCGAGCGGAGGCTCGGCTCGGGTCGGGTGCTGATCTGGACCTCGACTCTGGACACGTTCTGGAACGATCTCGCGAGGCAGCCGGTGTTCCTCCCGTTCATGCATCAACTCGTGAAGCACGCCGCGTCCTACGCGGAAGCGAGCTCCTGGCACACGGTCGGGGAGGTGCTCGACGTCGACCGCTATCTCGAGATGGCGCTCGAAGGAGAATCGCGCGACGAATCTCCCGGCCGCGCGTACGACCTCGTCATCACCTCGCCCTCGGCGCGGAAGACCATTCTTTCCAAGACGGAAGAGCGCGCGCTCCTGCCCCTCGACGAACAAGGCTTCTACGACGTCCGGCGCGCGGGGATCGGGGGCGCCGGCGGCGTCCTCGAGCGTCGCCGTGAACCTGGAAACCGCGGAGTCGGACCTCTCGCGCCTCGATCCCGAGGAACTCGTGGCGTCGGTCGCGTTTCGTGAAACGGGAATCGCGGGCGCCGCCGGCGGCGAGCCGGGCGACAGCCGCGAGGCGCAGGAAGGACGCCAGGGGTACTGGTGGTTCCTGCTCGGAGGCGCGCTCCTCCTTCTCGCGACCGAGACGCTACTTTCCAACCGCCTCTCGATGGCGGCTCGCTGAAGGGCTATACTGGCAGCAAACGACCCCGGTGGAGTGAGCCATGCAAAGCATCCTGGGAACCGAGGGCTACCCGCAGCTGATTCGCGTCGTACGGTACGTGCGGAGCCGGTGGCGGCTCCGAAACGTGCTCAAGGGCGTCGCATTCCTGATTTTGTTCAGCCTCGTGGCGTTCGCCATCTCGGCCTACGGCATGGAGCACTTCCGCTACACCGCCTGGTCGGTGCGCCTGTTCCGCATCTTCACGTACCTCGCCCTCTTCGGGCTCTTCCTGCGCTTTATCTATCGTCCGCTCGCGAAGCGGGTGACCGACGAGCAGGTGGCGCGCTACATGGAGGAGCACGATCCTTCCCTCAAGGAAGCCATCTCGACCGCGGTCGAGGTGGGGAGGCCGATCGACGGAAGCGGGGACGGGCAGAAATTCTTGTCGCCGCGGCTGGTCGAGAAGCTGGTGCAGCAGACGGTCGAGCGGTGTGAGCGCATCGACTACGGGCATGGCATCGAGAAAGACGCCTTGAAGCGCAGCTCCGCCGTTCTCTTCGGAGTGGCGGTCGCGGGAATGCTGGCGGCGCTCTTGAGTCCCGGGTTCCTGCGCTACGGAGCATCCCTTCTCCTGAACCCACTTCGAAGCGCCCAGGCCGCGAGCCCCTACGCGATTCAGGTCCAGCCGGGAAACGTCGACGTCGCTCGCGGCGCCGACCAGCTCGTGACCGCCGCGCTCTCGGGATTCGCGAGCGATGAGATCGAGATCGCGACGAAGCTCGAGTCGGGCGAGTGGAAGCGATGGCCCATGACCTTCGACGAGGCCGAGGGCCGCTACGCCTACATGATGTTCGATCTCGAGTCCACGACCGAGTATTTCGTCGAATCGAACGGTGTCCGCTCGGAGCTCTTCCGCATCGGAGTTTCGGATCTCCCTTACGTGCGCCAGATCGATCTCGAGTACGTGTTCCCGGAGTACACCGGGCTCTCCCCGCAGAGGGTCGAGGATGGAGGCGACGTGGCCGCGCTCCGCGGGACGAAAGTGAAGGTGATCGTTCATCCGACGGTTCAGGTCCCGGGCGGCCACCTTCAGGTCGAAGGCGCCGAGCCCATGCCGCTCGAGCCCGGGGATCCGGGTGCGCCAGGGGAGAATGCCAGCCTCGTCGCGACGCTCGACGTGGAGCAGGACGGCTTCTATCGCATCGAGCTCCAGGGCTTCGACGGCAACTCGCGTCCCGCGTCTCCGGACTATGCCATCGAAGTGCTTGCCGACCAGCCTCCGTCCGTCTCCATCACCAAGCCCGGCCGGGACGCGAAAGTGAGCCCGATCGAGGAAGTTTTCGCCGAAGTGAAGGCGGAGGACGACTACGGACTCGGGAAGGTGGAGCTGGTCTACTCGGTGAACGGATCCGAAGAGAAGACCGTCCGGCTCTACGCGGGCGGCAACAAGAAAGAGATGGTCGCGGGCCACACCTTCTTCCTCGAGGACCACGGGCTCGCGCCCGGTGACTTCATCTCCTACTTCGCCCGCGCGACCGATGCCGGTGGCTCCCGGATCGCGACCACCGACATCTATTTCATCGAGGCCCGGCCGTTCGATCGCCGCTACAGCCAGGCGGAGGGTGGGATGCCCGGCGGCGGGGGCGGAGGTGGGATGGAAGGGACGCTCTCCGTCCGCCAGCGGCAGATCGTGGCCGCCACCTTCAAGCTCATCCGCGACAAAACGGAGTACAAGGACCGAGACTGGGAGGAGAACCTCACCACCGTCGCCCTGATGCAGGGAAGGCTCCGTGAACAGGTGGAGAACCTCCTTCGCCGTATGACCACTCGCGGGATTACGGAGATGGACGGAGAGTTCGCGACGATCAGCGAGTCGCTGAAGAAGGCGCTCGAGGAGATGGGACCGGCGGAAGAGAAGCTCGCGGCGAAGGACCCGGACGACGCGCTCCCTCCCGAGCAGCGCGCCCTCCAGCATCTCCAGCGCGCGGACGCCTACTTCCGCGACGTCCAGGTGTCGTTCCAGTCGGGAGGCGGCGGGGGCGGTCAGGCGGCGAGCGCGGAGGATCTCGCGGATCTCTTCGAGCTCGAGCTCGACAAGCTCCGGAACCAGTACGAGACGGTCGAGCGCGGACAGCAGCAATCCGCGGACAACGAAGTGGACGAGGCGCTGCAGCGTCTCCAGGAGCTGGCCCGCCGACAGCAGCAGGAGAACGAGCGATTGAAGCGCCAGGCGAATCGCCTCCAGAGCCAGGGGGGCGGGGGCGGAGGCGGACAGAGCGATCTCGCCGACGAGACCGAAGAGCTCGCGCGCAAGCTCGAGCGGCTCGCTCGTGAACAGTCCATCCCGAACCTGGAAGAGACCGCGCGGCGCCTGCAGCAGGCGGCCGATTCGATGCGCCAGGCCGGAGCGAGGGGTGAGGCGGGAGCGCTCGCCGAAGGTCTCTCTGCCCTCGACAAGCTGAAGGATGCGCGCCGGCTCCTGGACAAGAACCGCTCGGTGCGTCTCGAGAGGGACATGGAGGACGCGCGAGAGCAGATGGAGCGAATCCAGTCCCAACAGGAGAAGGTCGCCTCCGACGTGAACCGCCTCGCCGAAGAAGGAGGCGAAGGCCAGGGCGCGACGGGCGAGAAGCTGCAGCGAATCTTCGAGCGCAAGGACGAGCTCGCCGAAGAGGTAGAGAACCTCGAATCGCAGCTCGACCGGATGGCGCGCGAGGGCCGGAGCGAGCAGAAGGAGGCGTCTCGAAAAATCCAGGATGCCGCCAACTCCATTCGCGACAGCAAGCTCAAAGAGAAGATTCGCTACTCCAAGGGCGTGGTCCAGGGTCGCTCGCCCGAGTACGCGCAGAACTTCGAGAGCCTCATCGGTGAGGACGTCGAGAACCTGCGACAGAAGCTCGAGGACGCAGCGGGATCGATCGGGCAAGACGGAGGAGACGAAAGTCACCGAGGCCATCGATCAGACGCGGGATCTGGTACGAAATCTCGAGTCGCTCTCGGAGCGGATTCGGGAGCGCGGTGAGAAGGGCGAGGAAGGTCGAGAAGGCCAGCAGGGCCAGCAGGGCCAGCAAGAGATAAGCCCGGGGAGCGTCGTGGGTTGAAGCCAGGCGAGCAGCAAGGTCAACAGCAGGGCCAGAGAGGCCGGCGAAGGGCAGCAGGAAGGCGCGGAAGGCTCCGAGTCGCAGCAGTCAGGATCCCAGCCGGGAGGCTCCCAGCCGGCGGGCTCCGACGAGAGCGGGGGCGGCGAGGCGTTCGTCGGCTCCGGCTCGCCGGATGGACCGAGCTATCAGCCGGGCTCGTTTTCGACGGAGGAGATCCGCCAGCTGCGAAGCGAGTTCCGCGAGCGCGTGAAAGACGCCGAGAACCTGAGGCGCGAGCTCGCCCGCCAGAATCTCGAAGTGCCCGACCTCGGAGAAATCATCCGGCGCATGGAAGAGTTCGAGAAGAAACAGATCTTCCTGAATCCGCTCGGTCTCGAGAAGCTCGAGGAGGACGTGCTCGCCGACCTGAAGCAGTTCGAGTACTGGCTCCGGCGCGAGCTCGAAGGAATCGGTGAAGAGCAGCTCTTTCTCGCGGGCTCGGACCAGGTGCCGGCGGACTACCGTCAGCTCGTCGAGGAGTACTTCCGCTCCCTGTCGCGAAACAAGAACTGACCGTGTCCTTGGCAAAGGGAGCGTCCGGTGCTACCCTCGTAGGGTAAGATCTCCTTGGCGGGGTGTACCATGAGAACTTTTCGGATCCTCTTCCCGCTCATCATTTGTCTCGCCCTTCCCCTCGCGTCGGCGGCGCAGAGCCTCGGTAACGTCGCGAAGAAAGAGCGCGAACGACGCGACAAGAACAAGAAAGAGGGGGTCGCCGCTCGCGAGATCACCGAGGAGGAGGTGTTCGGCGAGAGACGAGGAAGAGGAGCCGGCGCCGGAGTGCGAAAGCGGCGAGGAGACGGAGCCGGCCGAGCCACTCCGTCGAGGACGCTGAGATTCCCGGGTGTGAAGCCGACGGCGCCGGACGGCGTCGATCGGGACAAGGAGAGCCGCGAGCGGAAGCGGAGCGAAGCGGAATGGCGTTCGAAGGCGACCGACGCGCGCGCCCGGATCGACGTCCGCGAGCGAACGGGTGCGGTTCTTCGAGGAGCTCTTCCTGGGTCCCAACGAGCGATACGTCGACGCGCACGGCAATACCGTCATCGACTCGGTCGATGAGCTGCAGCGCCTGACGCGGGAGGCGAAAGAGGAGCTCGCGGCGGCCGAGGGGGACTGGAAGCGGATGCAGGACGAAGCCCGGCGCGCCGGCATTCCGCCCGGCTGGCTCCGCTAGATCAGGCTTCCCGCCGGCACGACCGCGCCCGCCGCGATCGAGACGCCGTCCCCCACGACCGCGCCCAGCCGCGCGATCTCGGGAACGACTCTCTTCCCCTTGACGTCGATCGCGAGCTCCGATCCGGGGCGGCTCTCGATTCTCGCCGAAGCGCCCACCGAGACTCCGCTGCCGAGAACGGAATCCACCACCCGAGCGCCTTCGCCGATCACGACATCGTCGAAAAGGATCGATCGCTCGACGACGGCCGAAGCGGCGATGCGCAGCTCCGGAGCCGATCGCAATCGGTCCGACCAGGCGCGCGCTTTCGTCGACACTCGTGAGCCTCGCTCCGAGATGAATGGGTCCTTCGAGCTCCGAGCTCCCGCGCGCGCTCGGGCAGTCCTCCCACAGGAAGAGCGCCGTTTGCAGGACGTCCCAGGAGTAGGTGATGGGAAGCCAGAATCGCTCGATGCGTCTTCGCCCGGACTTCGCTCTCCTCGACCAGACGAAGGATGAAGTCAGGGAGCTCGAGCTCGCCGCGAGGGCTCTCGACGACGTCGTCGAGGAAACGGAGGTCGTCCTTCTCGACGCAGTATCCCCCGACGCTGCACCACGCGTCCTGGCGGCGGATCCTTCGGCTTTTCGACGATGCCGGTGACGACGTCGCCATCCAGTCGCACCACCGCGCGGTTTTGCGGGTCCTTCGCCCGGGAGACGAGGAGTCCACGACCTCTCGACGCGAGTCCCTGCAAGTCGTCGCGGTGATAGAAGTCGTCGCCGTTGAGGACGAGGCAGCGTCCTTTGACGTGAGGCCGCGCCGCGAGGAGCGCGTCCGCGGTGCCTCGCTGGCGCTCCTGCCCCACGTAACGGAGCCGCATTCCTCGGAAGGAATCGCCGAACCGGGCCTCGATCTGGTCCCGCAGGAAACCGACGACCAACAGGACCTCGTCCGCCAGCCCCTCGAGTTGACCGAGCTGATGCTCGAGAAGCGGGCGGTCCCAGATCGGGCACCAGGGGCTTCGGCCGGGTCGCGGTCAAAGGGTGAGTGCGGGTGGAACGACCCGCGGCCATGATGACCGCTTGCATCGACTTCGATGGTAGCACGGCGCAAGCAGGCGAAAACGACATCGATCATGCTCGCCTCGCTCTTCGCTCGGCTCGCTCCCCTCGCTCCTCGCTCGGGGAGGACGGCCGGATTTCCGCGCTTTCGCGCCTTTGGCGCGAGCGCTTCCTCCCGGCCGGGCGCGCTCGGCGCGCGCCGGGTGCCGACGTGCTCTTCGGCACCCGGTGGGAGTAGACTTGACCGACCATGAGCACTTTGCTCGTCTCCGCACACGAGCCGGAGCTCCAGATCGTGGACCTGGACTCGGTGCGGCCATCGGAGCTCGAGGGTTTCTTCCGCCGGGAGCTCGCGCTCTGGCGCGACCGGCTCTCCTGGGACGTGTCTTCGGCGGTCACCTCGTTTCGCCGGGCCCTCGAGCGCGGCGGGGTTTCGGGCAAGGCGGTTCGATGCGGCTCGTCCACCGCCGCCTACGGCTACTTCCTCGTGGAGTCCGGCCGCGGAGTCCTGACCGGCCTCGCGGTGGCCCCGGAATGGCGCGGAAGAGACGTGGGTCCGCTCCTGGTGCGCGCGATGATCCGGGAGATCGCGCTTCGCGGCGTCTCGCGCATCGAAAGCCAGTTCCTCTCCTTCGATGCGCCCTGGCTCGCTCCCTGCTTCGAGGCGGAGGGATTCGAGACGTTCGTCCGCGAGTTCCGCCGGCTTCGCTTGAAAGGGCGGGATGCGCGCGGACGGAGCCGCCCGCCGCGGAGCCCTTTCATCTACCGAAGCTGGAGGTCCTGGAACCTGACCGAGGCGTCGTCGCTGATGCAGAGCGCGCACGTCTCGGGGATCGACGCGCGGATGAACGAGCTCTATCGCTCGAGCGAGGGATGCCGCTCTCTCTTGACGAGCGTGCTCCGGCATCGCGGCTGCGGCTCCGCGATCCTCGATGTGTCCGCCGTTGCCCGAGACTCGCGCACCGATCGCGCCGTCGGGTTCGCGGTCGTCACCGAGACCTCTCCCCGTAAAGCGCATCTGGCGCAGCTCGCGGTGGCCCCGGAGTACCAGGGCCGCGGCCTCGGGCGGCGGATCCTCTCCCGTGTCATCGACCGCCTCCAGGAAATGAGCTACGACGGACTGTCGCTGATGGTGAGCCGCGAGAACCATCGCGCGCTCGACCTGTACCGGTCGATGGGCTTCGAGCTGTCGATCGCATTTCCGGTATTCAGCCGGGACTGAGACGCCTCCGTCTCCTTCGTTGGGTGTCGAGGCCTTCGTCGCCTCCCGACGTCAAGGGTTTTCCGCCGCGCTCAGGACCTCGATCTCGGTAAGCTCCGGCGGCTGGGAGTCGAGGCCGTAGATCCGAAGTAGAAGGCGGCCGGTCAGATTCGGATTCGCGGGAGCCACGGCGATGGTCTGCGTTCCGTCCCGTGGCGTCTCGAGGAGACCTGATACCAGCTCCGTTACCGCGGGCCAATCGTTCGGCGAGGACCACAGGGTCTCCGGACCGCTCGTGGATTCCCTCCTGATCTCGAGGCGCTCGACGGGCACCCGGGGGGCAGGACCATGGTGCAACCGCAGTCCTCCCAACACCACTCCGCCGGGGAGGTCGATCGTGATTTCTGAGCCGGCAGCGGGGAGGCGTATGGCCGCGGTCATGCCGCGCGCCGGGATCTCGCTGACGCGGGGGACTACCTCGAAAACAAGGTCTCTTCCGAAATCGCGCACCGGAATGAGGTCGGCGCGGTGCTTGTCCATTTCTCCCAGCAGCCGAAGGAGCGGACCTTCCCGGAAGGCGCCGAGGTGGAGAACGACGTAGCGGACCTTCAGGCGCCGCAGCAGGGCGATGGCGTCGGGGGAAGGGAAGCGCGCGAAGGCGTTCTTGATCCACTGGTGCGACATCGGAACGAATCCGCTGTCGCCGTTGAGCATGGGCCGAAAGCCATGGTGCCGCGCCCAGAACATGTACTGGGTGTCGATCACCTTGAAGGGCAGCTCCACGATGGGGCCGGGCTTCGCCTTCGAAAGCCACCGGTAGACGTCCGGTGGTTCATCGATCCAGGGCTCGAGGCGATACGGAACCGCGGTCGTCTCCGCGATGAAGAAAAAGGCAATCGCGGCGCTCACGAGCCTCGGCCGGCCGAGTCCCCCTTGCTTCGGGAGGAGCCATTCGAGCGCCGCCGCGGAAAAGACCGAGAGCGACAAGAGCGGGAGGAGACCGAAACGCGTGAGGGCGCGCAGACCTCGAAAGAATACGACGTGCTCGTAGAGAAACGGATAGAAAGGCGTCCTCGGACCGAGCGAGATCAAGACGCCCACGACGAGGATGAGGCATAGCAGAGGAGGATCGACGCCGGCCCGGCGCCCGCGCGAGAGCGACCACTCCGCCGAGGGCGAGGACCGCGATGGTGAACCCGGGGAAGAGGTAGTCCGTCGGGGGCCGGTCCCGCGCAGGAGATGCTCGCTGAGCGCGCGATAGAGATGAGAAGAGGACGCGAGATACGACGACGGAGTGGCGGAGAGCGACAGCACACCGGGAAGGTCCCACTCGATTCCGAGCTCGCGATGGACCCAGAGATACGGCGCGGCGAAGGGGGCGAGAACCGCCGCGGCGCCGACGAGAGTCAGCGCCACGGAGAGATACTCTTTGCGCGAGAGTCCGGAGAAGGGAAGGAGCGTCGCGACCGTGGTCCCGAGCGCGACGGCGGCGATGGCCCCGAGATAGGTGCCCGAGAGTGCCTGCAGCACGAAGAACAGTTCCGGAGAGCGCGAGGTCGCGCGTCTTTCTCCCGTCCATGTAGCGATGCCAGAAGGCGAGGAAGAGCGGAAGAAACGCATAGAGCTGCATCTGGATGTGAGGCAGCCGATTGAAACGAAAAGAGGCGAAGGAGAAGAAGAGCCCCGCGAGAAGAGACGCGAGATGATGGCGGGTAAGAGTGCGCGCGAGGAAGTACATCGCCATCGCGGACGCCCACATCGAGAAGAGCAGGAGAAGATTGTTCGTCAGCACCAAATCGTCGGTGAGGCGAAGAAGCGGAAGAGCCAGGACTCCGAGAAGCGCGAGATGCTCGGAATACGCGAGCGAGTGGGGAAGGGGGTGAAAGGTGTTCGCCTCGAAGAGACTCAGGGGATCGTGGACCACCTGGTGGGCGACCCAGGAGATTGCCCAGGCGTTCAGGCGGGCGTCGCCGTTGTCGAGCCGCGAAAGGCGCGCGGGATCGAAGGCGAGAGGATAGCTGAGCACCGCGGTCGCGACGGCGTAGATCAACGCGGCGTACAGAGTAGTTCCGCAGTGGGGCGGGCGGGTCCGGAGGCCGCGCCTGCGCCCGGTGCACCCGGGCGCTCATCCCTTTCGACGGGCGGTGCGGCGGCGGGTCGGCCTTCCTCTTTTGAGTTTTCGGGGGCACGCGGCGATTGAATCCCATAGGGGGCCCCGGTTCAAGTCGCCACCGCTTCGCGTTGAGTATCTTTTGATCTCGATCCGCCGTTGTGCTAAAAACGTACGTTTCGCCGAAGTCAACGACACAATCTCACAGGAGGAGCGGAGGAGCCCGATGAGCCAGGACGGTAGACATTTATTCACTTCAGAGTCGGTGACGGAGGGACATCCCGACAAGATCGCCGACCAGATTTCCGATGCCATTCTGGACGCGCTGATCGCCGGGGATCCGAACTCCCGCGTGGCCTGCGAGACCCTGGTGACCACGGGAATCGCCATCGTCGCCGGAGAGATCACGAGCAAGACCTACGCCGACCTTCCCAAGATCGTGCGCGACACCATCCGCGACGTCGGCTACACGCGCGCCAAGTTCGGCTTCGACCACGAGACCTGCGCCGTGCTCTCCACCATCAACGAGCAGTCTCCGGATATCGCGATGGGCGTCGACCCCGGAGGGGCCGGCGATCAGGGGCTGATGTTCGGCTACGCCTGCGACGAGACCGAAGAGCTGATGCCGATGCCGATCATCCTTGCCCACAAGCTGGTGCGGCGGCTCGCGGAGGTGCGGAAGAGCGAGACGCTCGACTACCTCCGTCCCGACGGCAAGAGCCAGGTCACGGTCGAGTACGACCAGGGCCGTCCGGTGCGCATCGACACGGTGGTCATCTCCTGCCAGCACAGCAACCTCGTGAAGATCGAGACGCTCCGGGACGAAGTGAAGGAGCAGGTCATCAAGGCGGTGATCCCGGCGGAGCTCCTCGACGACAAGACCCGCTACTTCATCAACCCCACCGGCCGGTTCGTGGTGGGCGGACCGCAAGGAGACTGCGGTCTCACCGGGCGCAAGATCATCGTCGATACCTACGGCGGCGTCGGAAGCCACGGCGGAGGTGCGTTCTCGGGGAAGGACCCGACGAAAGTGGATCGCTCGGCCTCCTACATGTCGCGCTACATCGCGAAGAACATCGTCGCCTCGGGGCTCGCGCGCGAAGTCGAAGTGCAGCTCGCCTACGCCATCGGCGTCGCCGATCCTGTCTCCATCATGGTGGACACCTTCGGAAGCGGGAAACTCGGCGAGCGGAAGCTGGCGGACCTGATCCGCGAGCACTTCCCGCTGACTCCCAAGGGAATCATCGCCCATCTCGACCTGAGGAGACCGATCTACAAGAAGACCGCGGCCTATGGCCACTTCGGCCGGAACGAGCCCACGTTCACCTGGGAGAAGACCGACAAGGCGGACGAGCTGCGCAAAGCAGCGCCGTAACGCAAAGAAAAAAGCGTAACGAAAGGGCGCCAGGAGATGAGAGATATGAGGAACGCCGAGATGACTCCGGATTTATCCTCTTGTCACCTCCTATCCCTTATCGCCCTGGTATCGGTCTTCTTTGCGTTTTTCCCTTAGGTGCTCACGTTGAACAAGCCGTAGAGGGCGCCGATGCTGAAGAGAGCGTTCGGCGCCCACGCGGCGATTCCCGGCGGAAGCATCGCCGTCTCCCCCATGAAGGCGAAGAGCCGCGTGGCGACGTAGTAGGAGAGTCCGATTCCGATCGCCATACCGATCCCGTAGAGCGCGCCCTTCTTTCCCGGCGTGAAGGAGAACGGAATCGCGATGAGGACCGTCACCAGCGCGGCCAGCGGGAAACGCGAACTTCGACTGGAGCGCCACTTCGAGACGCACCACGTCGAAGCCGGCCTGCTTCATGTCGGCGACGTAACGGCTGAGCTCGAGGTACGTCATCTGCTCCGAGCGCCGCTCTTCCTTGAGGAAGTAGGACGGGGGCTCGATGCCGGGGACCTTCCGCTCGTCGAACTCCTCGACCTTCCCCCCTTCGCGGAAATCCCGCCGCCAGCCGTTCTTGAACGTCCAGGCCCCCTCCGACGCGACCCAGTCCGCTTCGCGCGCGTAGAGCCGCTCGACGAGGCCGAAGGGCTTCGCTCGATACCGATAGACGGCGAGACCGTTGAAGCGGCGCCGCGCCGGGGTCGTAGAAAGCGTAGTTGTAGATCTGATTCTCCTGACCCATCATCCACCGCCGGTCGAGCACGTTGTAGCGTCTCGACGGGCCGATTCTTGATCTCGTCGCGGAGCTCGGCCGCGCGCCGGTTGGCGTAGGGCAGCACGTACTCCTGGAGCGCGAAGCAGGCCCCGCTCATGAGAAGCCCCATGAGCACGACCGGGACCGAAAGCCGGTAGAGGCTCATCCCTCCTGCTTTCGCCGCGGTGAGCTCGCTGGTCTTGGTGAAGATGGCGAAGTTCACCAGAGTCGCCATCAACGTAGCGAGCGGAAGCATGTAGAAGAGAATCTGCGGCTGCTCGAACGCGAGGTACTGGAGGACCACCTTTCCCTTGATCCGGTTCTGGAACGTGTCGGCGATGACGTCGATGAGGAGCCCGAGAACGTAGACCACCACCAGTGCGGCGAGGATGAGAACGAAGTAGCGCGTGAACTCCCGCGCCACGTACCGGTCCATGGTGTTGGGAAAACGAAGTGAGAATCGCGGAATGCGCAGAACCACCACCGGCGACTCGCCCGGCCCGGCGCTTCGCGCGAAGAAAGACGCGCCGCCGATGCCCCGGGTGAATCCCAGGAGAGAGGGAAAGCCAATCGGCGCCTCGCGGGCGGCGCGCACCAGGAGGATGAGCGCCCCCGCTCCCAACACCAGGTTCGCCGTCCACATCCCGAGGAGCGGCGAAAGCCTTCCGTTGTTGGCCATGCTCTCGCCCACGTCGATGAGCACGTAGTAGACGAAGAGGATGGAGAGGCTGAGGACGAAGCCCCACGATCGGCCGTCGCGCCGGTTGCTGGATGCCGAGCGCGAGCCCGAGGACTCCGAACACGAAACAGGCGAAGGGAATCGAGAACTTCTTGTGGATCTCCGTCAAATAGACGGGAAGGCCCGTCTCGGTGTACGCCGTCTGGAGCTGCGCGAGGCCGAGCTCGCGCGCGCCCCGCGGGCACGTCGAAGTCCTCCGGCGGGAAGAAATTGGCGGTCGGAAGCGGGAGCCAGATTTCCGCGGACGCCTGCCGCTGGTAGTCCTCGGGCTTCTGCTGAGACACCTGGTGAAGCTCCGCGTTCTTCAGATAGAACGAGACCGTCCTCTTGTCGCGGTCGACGAGGAGACGACCCTCCTCCGCGAAGGTCACCCGCGGAGAGTCGGGCGTCGCGAGATCCGCGAGGATGACGTTCTGCCAGTACTCGGAGCCGGTCGGCGTGTCCATCACCAGGAACATCAGGTTGGGGAAGAGCCGATCGTAGAAGACGCGCGGCCGCACCTCGGTTCCCGCCTGCGACGTCATCACCTGGAACAGGAGCTGACGCACCCTCTGGTTCGAGTCGGGAAGAACGGAGATGATGAGATGAGACGTCGAGAAGCCAGCCCGCCGGCCGCGGTCATCAGACACGGGAATCAGCAGGCGATAGAGACTGATGCCGCTCGCGCGCATCGCGACGATCTCGCTGTCGGCCGACAGCCGGCCGAGTGCGATCAGCACTCCCAGGAGAAATCCCATCGGGATGGTGAGGCACAGAACGCTCGGGAGGAGATTGAGGAGGATACCCGCCGTCTCGGAAGCGGTGGCCGACTGCGTCACCAGGCGCTGCGCCAGGCGTAGAATCTCGTTAAGCAGTAGGACGAACGTGAAGACGCCGATCCCCAGGAGAAAGCTGGGGGTCACCTCTTTCAAAATGTAGCGATCGAGGATGCGCAACATGCTCGTCTGAAAACGAAACGCGAGCGCAAGTTAGCACAGGCGTCGAGGAGGCACCACCTCACCACGGATTGGGGCTGGAGGGACGGAATTCCACCACCTATAGTGGCTCGAGGGACTCCTGTGCTAGACTCCCCGCTCGAACAAGCATGAAGCTCGAACGACTCGATATCAGCGGATTCAAGAGTTTCGGGGACAAGGTCGAGCTCACCTTCCACGAGGGGGTGACGGCCATCGTCGGCCCGAACGGCTGCGGAAAGAGCAACATCTCCGACGCCATCGGCTGGGTGCTCGGCGAGCAGAGCGCGAAGAGCCTCCGCGGACAGAAGATGGAAGACGTCATCTTCAACGGCAGCCAGGCGCGGCCTCCGCTGTCGCTCGCCGAGGTCAACCTCCATGTGTCGAACATCCAGTTCCCGGCCGGAGAGGACGAGGACCTCGGCCAGAGGCCGCAAGAGCGCCCGGGGGGAAGTGGTCGTCACCCGGCGTCTCGACCGAAACGGGGTAAGCGAGTACCTCATCGACGGCGTCGTCGAGCCGGCTCCGGGACGTCCAGGAGCTCTTCATGGGCACGGGCGTGGGGACGACGGCCTACGCCATCATCGAGCAGGGCAAGATCGGTCTCATCCTGTCGAGCAAGCCCACCGATCGCAGGACGCTCATCGAAGAGGCGGCGGGGATCACCAAGTACAAGTCTCGCCGCCGCGCCGCCGAGCTGAAGCTCCAGGCGGCGCAGCAGAATCTCTTTCGCGTGAACGACATCGTCTACGAGATCACCCGGCAGATGAACTCCCTGAAGCGACAGGCCGGGAAGGCCCGCCGCTACCGGAGGCTTGTCGGAAGCCCTCACCCGGCTCGAGAAAATCGTGGCGGTGAAGAAGACCCGTCTCCTCGACTTCCGCCTTTCCGAGATCCGAGCCGCGACTCGCGCAGATCGGAGACGAAGAGCTTCGACGGAGTCGCGAGTCTCGCGACCACCGAGACCTTTCTCGAGCGCGCCCGGCTCCTCGAAGCGGAGCGGGAGCGCGAGCTCGCCGATACCCGCGAATCGCTCCATCAGCTCGAGCTCACGATCGAGAGGCTCGATCAGGGCATCGAACGCGATCGCCGCCAAATCGTGGAGCTCGCGGAGCGTCGCGAGGAGCTCGAAGTCGAGGCGAAAGAGCTCGAGGAGCGGCGCGGTCCGGTGCATGGCGCGGCTCGAGGCGAGGGAGAAGGAAGAAGGCGATCTCGCGCGCGAGCTCGGTAGCCGGGAGAAGGACTCCGAGACCCAGCAGGGGCGTTTGAAGGCAGGCCTCGACGTCTCTTCGTCTCGCTCGAGTCCTCGCATCGAGGACCGAAGGGGCGAGATCGTCCACCGCATCAGCAAAATCGCCGCGCTCAACAATTTCCTTCAGGGCGTCCTCGCGAACGCCGAGAAAGTATCGGCGGAGCTCTTCAAGCTCGAAGCCGAAGTCGCCGAGGTCGATGCCGGAAAGGGCGCGGCTCGAGAAAGCCTCGGCGGAAGGAAGCGCGAGCTCGAGAGCGAGCGCGGCAAGCGCGAGCGCCTCACGGAGGAGCGCGAAGCGCTCGAGAGCGAAGCTCGAGAAGACGGCGCGCCGAGCTCGAATCGTCCTCGACCTCGAGCTCGCCCGGGGCAAGGACGAGCTTTCCGGACTTCAGGCCCGCTGGTCGTCTCTCGAGGAGCTCGTCGCCGCCCGGGCTCATTTCGGAGCGGGCGCCCGTCTGCTCCTCACGCAAGGGAGCGCGAAAGAGGCGTCTTCCTCCTCGGGTCGGTCGCCGACGCGATCGACGTCGAGCCCGGTCTCGAGCGGGCGGCGGAAGCGTTTCTCGACTCCGCCCTGCAGCGGGTCCGCGTCCAGAACGAGGCGCGACGTCGAAGCGGGCGCTCGAGCTCCTCGCTTCGGAGAAGGAGACGGGCCGCTCCGAGCTCCTGGTGGAGTCTCTCGCGAAGCCGGCCGCGGAAGACCTTCGCTCCGTCGTCTCCGAGCTTCGCGCTCGCGGTCTCGACGGGTCGTCGGGTCTCCTGAGCGACGGCCTGCGCTACACCTCGGATGCCCCCGCCGCGGGGCTTCCCGACGCCATCGTCGTTTCGAGCCTCGACTCGCCATTCGCTGCTATCGGGAGATTCCCGCCCCCTACGTCAGCCTCTCGGGCGAGGTGGTGGCGCCGCCGGGTATCGTCGCTCTCGGTCCCGGGAGGCGCGAGCGCGGGGCTTCTCGCGACGCCGCCGCGAGATTCGAGAGCTCGAGGAGGGCGTTTCCGCGGCGAAGACCCGGTTCGAGGACGGCTCGGAGCGGCGCCGTGTCGCTCCAGGTCGAGCTCGCCGAAGGGGATCGACAAGCCGCGTCCTTGCGCGACGAGCTCCACGCGCTCGAAAAGACGCTGGTGTCGCTCGAGCATCGCGCGAGCCAGCTCGACGGAGGACTCCGCCCGCGCCTCTCGAAAGCGCGAGGTGCTGGAGAGCGAGCGCTCCCGCGCCGCGTCCGAGAGGAGCGTCCTCGCGGCCGAAGCGCACCGAGATGGAAGCGGCGCTCGAGAGCGAGGAGCGATCGAAGGCAGTCGTCGGAGACCGCGCTCGAAAGTCTCCGCGGGGAAATGAGCTCGAGGCGCGAGGCGGTGGAATCCCTCCAGGTGAAAGCGGCCGAGGAGCAGTCACGGCTCGCCGCTCTCCGCGAGCGGAGGGACGCGCTCTCGCTCGACGTCGAGCGGCTCCGCGAAGGAGTCGCGGAGCTCACGCCGCGGGTCGAGGCCTCGAAGCGGGAAGAGGCGGGTCTCGCCGAGCGGGAATCGAGCTTGAAGGACGGCGATCGAGCGCGCGAGGCGGGAGCTCGAGGTCTCGGTCGTTTCGACGGTCGGAGAAGGTCGACCGCGGGCCGCTCGCTCGAGACGCAGGTCTCGATCCTGAAGCGCCGCATCGAGATCACCGACTCCGCCCTCAAGTCGCGTCGGCGCGAGCTCGAGGCGGTGCGCGAGCGCCGCTCCTCCGAAGAGGTGGTGCTCGCGCGGGAGGAGTCCGATCGGGAGCACCTGCGGCAGAGCTTCGAGGAAGCGCACGGCATCTCGCTTTCGCAGGCGGCCTCGCTCCTGCTCGCCCGACGAGCTCGCGAGGAGCGACGCCGACGACGCAGGCCGAGCTCGCTGCGAGTCAAGGAGAAGATCGACGCCATCGGTCCCGTCAATCCGATGGCCGACGAGGAGTACCGCGAGCTCGAGACCCGCAACGATTTCGTCACCAAGCAGCGCCAGGACCTCCTGGACGCGATCTCCCAGACCGAGACCGCTATCGGCCGCATCGACCGGAACTCGCGGCAGCGGTTCAAGGAAGCGTTCGAGGCGATCAACCGCGAGTTCCAGCTCACCTTCCGGCAGCTCTTCGGAGGCGGAGGCGCGGGCCTGCGCCTGGTCGACGAGGAGGACGTCCTCGAGAGCGGCATCGACATCATCGCTCAGCCCCCGGGGAAGAAGCTCCAGAACGTGCTCCTGCTCTCGGGTGGAGAGAAGGCGATGACCGCGATAGCGCTCCTCTTCGCCATTTTCCGCTACCGCCCGTCGCCGTTCTGCCTCCTCGACGAGGTCGACGCGCCGCTCGACGACGCCAACATCGGAAGATTTCTCACCATGCTCCGCGAGCTTCGCGACACGACCCAGTTCATCATCATCACTCACAGCCGGAAGACGATGGAGATGGCCGACCAGCTCTACGGCGTCACCATGGAGGAGCCGGGAATCTCGAAGCTGGTCTCGGTGAGTCTGGTCGAGAGCCGCGCCGCCGCCGTCGAAGCGGTAGCCGGCTGACGACCGGCCGCGCTAGACTTTCTCTCACCTTGACCATGCAGCTCGAACAAGAAGTGAAGTTTCGCCTTTCCTCCTGGGAGGACGGCATCCGCCGCATCGAGGCGGCGGGCGGTGCGCCGATACCCGCCCGCGGCACTTCGAGTCGAACCAGCTCTTCGACTACTCCGACTCGCGCATCGGGAAGCGCGACTCGGCGCTGCGGCTCCGGTTCGCTGCGAGACGAGGCCTGGCTCACCTACAAGGGCCGAACCACGGGAGCGGAAAGATCAAACAGCGGCGCGAGTCCGAAACCTTTCTCGGCGACGGTCGGGCGATGGAGTCGATTCTCGAGTCCCTCGGGCTCGAGGTCCGCTTTCGCTACGAGAAATACCGGGCGTCCTTTCGATTGAAAGAGGCCGAGGTGAGCTGCGACGAGACGCCGATCGGAGCGTTTCTCGAGATCGAGGGCACGCCCGAGGAGATCGCGGAGGTGGCGGAACGGCTGTCGCTCGACATGAAAGAGGCGATGAGCCTCTCCTATCCGCGGCTCTACCAGCTCCATCGCGCCGAGAACCCGGGCGCTCCCGAGTTCATGGTGTTCGCCCGCGAGACCGCGGTCTCACCATGAGCCTCCATTGAGCTTGAGCTCGAAGCTGCCGCATCGGGCCATGGTCCTCGCCGCCGGTTTCGGCAAGCGACTCCGGCCGCTCACCACCTACTACGCCAAGCCCGCGCTTCCGCTTCTCGGCCGACCGATGATCGAGTACACGCTTCGGAGAATCGCCCGTCAGGGAATCCGGGAGGTGGTGGTGAACCTTCACCATCGGCCGGAGACGCTCGAGCCGGCCCTCGAGCGCGCGGCCGAGACGCTGTCCATTCATCGATCGCTCGAGACCGAGCTTCTCGGAACGGCCGGCGGCTTGAAGAAAGCGGCCGAGCTACCTGGGGGAGGGGCCTTTTCTCCTCCTGAACGGGGACACGCTTTCGCGACTTCGACCTCCCGAAGATGGCCGAGGTCCACGCCCGCTCCAAGGCCAGGGCGACTCTGCTGCTGCGGGCGAGGCCGGCGCGGCGGCGGCTATTCCGGGATTCGCGTCGGCAAGCGGCGGGGAGATCCTGGGCATCGAGAACGGCCGGGAGGCCGAGACGAGCGCCGAGCTGATGTTCGCGGGGGTATGGCTCCTCGACTCCTCGGTGATCGACCTCCTTTCGGGAGAGCCGTGCGGGCTCGAGGAAGAGCTGCTGCCGCGGCTCATCGAAGAGAAGAGCGCCTTCGGTTCGGTTCAGGACGGACGATGGATCACCATCGACACCCCGCGCCGGTACTGGGAGGCGTCGCTCACCATGGTCCGCGACCGGATCTTCGAGGACGAGTGGGCGGTGAGAAGGCGGCCGCACGCGGTCGTGAACGGAACGTCGGCGCGCGTTCTCGACCGGGAGCCGATACGCGCGTCGAAGAAGGGGTTCGCTTCCGAGGCACCGTGATTCTCGGAGCGCGATGCCACGTGGCTCACGGGGCGAAGCTCGAGAACGTGGTCTGCTGGGACGACGTTTCCATCCCCTCGGGTGCGTCGCTCGGAAACTGTGTCGTGACCGACGGAGTGGTGCTGCCGTCCGGAGTCCGAGCTCAAGGACAAGGTGATCCTCAAGCTCGGCGCCGACCGGTCCGGACTTGAGGCGGCGCGAAATCCAGGACGATCTCGTGGTGGCCGAGCTCAAGAGCGGAAGAACGGCGTCTCTTTGATCGATTCTCGGGTGAGCGAGTTCCTCGCGAGGCCGCGATCTCCCGATCTGTCCGCGGCGCGGCTCACGAACGGCTCGCCGGAGATGCGTCGAACCGTCTCTACTTTCGGGTCGAAGCCGTCCGAAGGCGAAACGCGGATCCTCGCGCTCTTGCCCGCGCCCTTCGATCCGCGGGAGCTTCCGTTTCTCGACGTCTCGAAGCTCTTCGAGGCGATTCCGCTGCGCGTTCCGAAGATTCACGAAGTCGACGGGAGATCTCGGCATCCTCCTCCTCGAGGATCTCGGTGACCTCCTTCTCCAGGATGCCGTGGAGCGAGGACTGCACGGACGATCGGCAAGAACGCGCTCTATCGAGAAGTCGATCTCGATGCTCGTGCGGCTCCAGGCCCGCGGGAGCGGAGCTGTCCCGGGAGCGAGCCGATTTCGGGCCGCTTCGAATCGCCTTCGACGAGAAGAAGTTCGGCGACGAGCTCGCTTTCTTCCGCCGGCACTTCCTCGAAGGCTTCTCGGGAGCGGGTGCTCCCGGCGACGCGACCGGGACGAGCTCGACTCCGAGCTTCGCACGCTCTGGCGTCGGAGCTCGCGTCGCAACCGTTCGCCCTTTGTCATCGCGACTACCACTCGCGCAACCTCATCCTGTGCGGCGACGAGCTCGCGGTGATCGATCATCAGGATGCCCGGATGGGACCGAGGTGCTACGACCTCGCCTCCTTCTCAACGACTCCTACGTTGCTCGCACGCAGGGCTCGCTCGTCCGCGAGATGAAGGAGTTCTTCGCGGCCCGAGCCGGCGCGGACGTCGGCGCCGAGTACGATGTCGCGGCGCTGCAGCGAAACCTGAAAGCGCTCGGTACGTTCGGATATCAGATCGCGGAGCGGAGAAACGACGTCTACCGACGCTACATCCCCCACACGCTCGCCCTGGTGCGCGCCAACTTGGAGGCGAACCCGAGGTGGGATAGGCTCAGGTCGGGGCTCGCGCGGCACTTGCCCGAGCTTCGTTGAACGCTATGCCAACTCAATCACAGGTCTATATCGATCAGCTGGCCGGCCACGAAGGCGAGACCGTCACCATGAAGGGCTGGCTCCACAACCGGCGCTCGAGCGGGAAGCTTCAGTTCCTGATCTTCCGCGACGGCACCGGCTTCATGCAGGCGGTCATCTCCAAGGCCGACGTCCCGGAAGCCGCCTGGGAGCAGGCGAACGCCCTCACGCAGGAGAGCTCGCTCGTCCTGACGGGCGCCGTGCGCAAGGACCCGCGTGCGCCGGGAGGCTACGAGCTCACCGTGAGCGGGCTCGAGGTCTTTCAGATCGCGGAAGAGTTTCCGATCACGCCCAAGGAGCACGGGACGAGCTTTCTCCTCGACCATCGTCACCTGTGGCTCCGCTCCAAGCGGCAGCACGCGATCCTGCGCATCCGGAACGAGGTCATCATGGCGGCCCGCCGTTTCCTCGACGACCGCGGGTTTCTCTGCTCGGATACTCCGATCTTCACTCCCAACGCCTGCGAAGGCACGACCACGCTCTTCGAGACGAAGTACTTCGACCAGTCCGCCTACCTCTCCCAGAGCGGACAGCTCTACAACGAGGCCATTGCCATGGCGGTGGGCAAGACCTACTGCTTCGGCCCGACGTTTCGCGCGGAGAAGTCGAAGACCCGACGGCACCTCATCGAGTTCTGGATGATCGAGCCCGAGGTGGCCTACGCGGAGCTCGAGGACACGATCTCGCTCGCGGAGGACCTCATCTCGCCATCATCGAGTCGGTCCTGACCCGCCGGCGGACCGAGCTCGAAGTCCTCGAGCGCGACGTCTCGAAGCTCGAATCGGTCAAGAAGCCGTTCCATCGGATGACCTACGACGAGGCGGCGGTGAAGCTGAAGGACAAGGGGACGGGATTCGAGCTCGGAAACGACCTCGGAGCGCAAGACGAGACCGTGCTGACCGAGGAGCTCGACCGTCCTCTCGCCGTCACCTACTACCCGACCCAGGTGAAGGCCTTCTACATGCAGCCTCATCCCGAGAGGCCCGACCGGGTGCTCGGCGTCGATATCCTCGCCCCCGAGGGCTACGGCGAGATCGTCGGGGGCGGCCAGCGCATCCACGACCTCGCGCTCCTGAAGCAGAGGCTCGAGGAGCACGGCCTTCCCGAGAAAGAGTTTCAGTGGTATCTCGACCTGAGACGGTTCGGAAGCGTGCCGCACTCGGGCTTCGGGATGGGGATCGAGAGGCTCGTCTCCTGGATTGCCAAGCTCGAGCACCTGAGAGAGGCGATTCCGTTTCCGAGGATGCTGTATCGGCTGACGCCCTGAGGAACCGTCGGCCAGTTCGCGGCCTTACCGCGCGAGCGCTTTCTTGAGCGCTTCCGCGACCTCGGCGTGGCCTCCTTGGAGCGCACGCCCGAGCGCGGTCGATCCGTCGTCCGCTTTCGCCGTCGGATCGGCGCCCGCCGCGAGCAGCAAGCGTCACCGATTCGAGCGCTCCCGCGTCCGCGGCGCAGGCGAGGGGCGTCCGTCCCCGTTCGCCCCTCGCGTTCACGCGCGCTTTCATCTCGAGGGCGACTCGAATCACGGCGGGGTGAGCGCACCCCGCGAGGAGTGCCGCGTCGCGGTCTTCCGGTCGTTTCGTCGCCCCGAGCAGGACGCGAACGGCCCAGGGGCTGTTTCCCCGCGCCGCCACCACGATCGCCGTATCGCCGGCGTTTTCGAATTCCCTCGCCTCGACCGCGGGATCCGCGCCCGCTTGCAGGAGGGCCTCGAGGATTTCGAGGCGCCGATGCCGCAGCGCGGCCATGAGGGGAGTTTCGTAGTAGGCGGTGTCGAAGCCGTTCACGTCCGCGCCCTCGGCGAGGAGACGCCGAACCAGCGCGAGGTCACCTGCCTCGATCGCGTCGTGCAGCCGATCCGCGAGATTCGCTTTCGCGCCCGCCTGCCGAAGCATGGCGACGATCTCCTGCGCGCCCGAAGCCTCCGCGATGGTGAGCGCGCCGACTCCGAACTTGTCGAGGTGGTTGACGTCGGCGCCACTCTCGATGAGAAGCCGCACCGTCGCCGCCTGGTTCTCGGCGGCCACGAGGAGCGCGGTCTGTCCTTCCCCGTCGGCGAGATTGGGGTCGGCGCCTTCCGACAGCAGGGACCGCACGATCTCGACCCCGTGCGAGGCGCCGAGAATGAGCGCGGTCTCGCCGTTCGCGTCTTTCAGGTTCGGGTCGGCTCCGGCGGCGAGAAGCTTTGCGACCATTCTCGCGTCTCCGCGGATCGCCGCGAACATGAGCGCGGTTGAGCCCTCCCGGTCCTGTGCGTTCACTTCCGCTCCCGACGCCAGGAGCGACGCGACGGCGACAGCGTCGCCCGAACGAGCCGCTGCGACCAGGTCCTGGCCCGCGCCGAGAACGATCCAGAGGAAAAGGCTCCCCACGGCGGAAGTATAGACCCGGCTCTCCCGTTGAGCTAGGCTAGGCGGATCCAGAGGCCGCGCGAGAACGATTCGCGGCCTCGGCGAGAACTCAATGAAGAAAGTCGGCTTCGTCAGCCTCGGGTGCCCGAAAAACCTCCTGGACAGCGAGGTGATGCTCGGGCATTTGACTCGCTCGGGGTACGAGCCGGTACAGAGACCCGAGGAAGCCGAAGTGATCGTCGTGAACACCTGCGGCTTCATCGAGGCCGCGAAGCAGGAAAGTATCGACGCCATCCTGGAGATGGCGAAGCACAAGACCGACGGCAACTGCCGGCGGCTCCTGGTCACGGGCTGCCTCGCACAGCGTTACGCCCAGGACATCGCGCGCGAGATCCCCGAGGTGGACGTCGTCTTCGGCCTCGATCAACTGCATACCATCGTCGACGCCAGCGAGAGCGACACCCGGCGGGTCGAGAACGTCCGGGCCGACGGCTCTGCGGCCTATTTGTACGACCATCTCTCGCCGCGGGTCCTCACCACTCCGGCGCACTACGCCTATATAAAGATATCCGAAGGCTGCGATTATCCCTGCACGTTCTGCATCATCCCCAAGATTCGTGGGTCGTATCGCAGCCGCGATCCGGAATCGATCCTCGCGGAAGCCGAATCGCTCGCCGCCCAGGGGGTGAAGGAGCTGGTGCTGATCGCCCAGGACACGACGCGATACGGGGCCGAGCTCGGCCTCACCCACGGTCTCGCGACGGTTTTGCGGCAGCTCGCCAAGGTCGAGGGCATCGAATGGGTCCGGTTTCTCTACGCCTACCCGACGACGGTCGACGACGACGTCCTCGAGGCCATGGCCTCCGAGGCGAAGCTCTGCCGCTACGTGGACATTCCTCTCCAGCATGCGAGCGACCGCGTCTTGAAGTCCATGAAGCGGCCCGGCACCGGAGCTTCGAACCTTTCCCTCATCCGACGCATCCGCGAGGCGGTTCCCGGAGTCGCCGTACGAAGCTCGTTCATCGTGGGCTTCCCGGGGGAGAGCTCCGCGGACTACGACTCCCTCCTGCGGTTCTGCGCGGAAGCTGAGCTGGATCACCTGGGCGTCTTCACCTACTCGAACGAGGAGGGGACCGCGGCTTTCGTTTCCGAAGAGGCGATCTCGGAGGAGGAAAAGACGCTCCGCCGGGACAAACTGATGCGCCAGCAGCGTCGAATCTCGCTCGCACGGAACCGCGCCCGGGTGGGCTCGACTCTCAAAGTACTCGTGGAAGGGCCTTCGGAAGAGACCGAGCTGCTTCTCCAAGGCAGGGCGGAGCACCAGGCGCCCGGAATCGACGGCGTCGTCCTGATCAACGAGGGCGTGGCCGCTCCCGGAGCCTTCGCCGACGTCGAGGTCCTGGAGGCCCATCCCTACGACCTCGTGGGCCGGGTCGTCTCCCTAGATCCGGCTTGAATTCGAGTCCCCCCTAGAATATATTTGGGATCCTTTTTCAGGGTTTCACGGAGTGGGCACCGTGCCCACTTTTTTTGTTGGTTGAACGCTCGAAGCTTCTTTCGCGCGACTCCCTAGAAAAGCGAAGGTGGTCGGACCAGGTGAACGGAGCGATGTTCGCTTCTCTGAAGAGGCGGTCGGTACGATGACCGACGCTCTCGACGAGACGCTGGACTCGCTGGCCCGCCGCGCGGCTCAGGCGGAAGGGCTTCAGATAGCGTGGATCGAGCTCAAACGTCACGGAGGATCTCAAGTGTTCCGGGTTTTCATCGAGCGGGAGGATGCGAGCGCGAGCATCGCCGATTGCGAGCGCCTGACGCAGCGACTCGGCCTCCTCCTGGACGTGGAGGATCCCATCGAATCCACTTACGTTCTCGAGGTCTCGACGCCGGGACTCGATCGGCCCCTCCGGAACGAGCGGGACTATGAACGGTTCCAGGGCCGCCTCGCCCGGATCCGGACGAAGACCGCAGTCGACGGTCGCCGGAGGTTCGTGGGACGCCTCGGAGGCGTCCATGCGGACGCGGTCCGAATCGACGACGAAGAGGTCGGCGAAGTGTCTCTCCCGTTGACTTCGATCGAAAGCGCCCGGCTGGAAGTGGAGTTCGGGCGGAAATCCAGAAATTCGAGGAAGCGCGCATGAGTCCGCTCTATCAGCTCGTCGAGCAAATCAGCCGGGAGAAAGGCGTCGACGCCGCCATCATCATCGATGCGCTCGAGGACGCGATCCTCACCGCCGCGAAGAAGTACTACCGCACGGAGGAGCCCTATCAGGCCCGCTTCAATCAGGAGTCGGGTGAGATCGAGGTGTTCCTGGTGAAGCGGGTGGTCGCGGAAGTCGCGGACCCAACGGCCGAGATCTCCTTGAAGGAAGCGAAGAAAGTCGATCCCAAGGCGGAGGTCGGCAGCGAGGTCGAGGCGCACAAACCGACGGACGTGCTCGGCCGCATCGCCGCGCAGACCGCGAAGCAGGTGATTTTCCAGAAAGTCCGGGAGGCCGAGCGGGACCACATCTTCAGCGAGTACGGAGACCGCATCGGCCAGTTGGTGACCGGAATCGTCAAGCGGGCGGAGAGCGGAGACCTGGTGGTGGACCTCGGGAAGACCGAGGCCCTTCTTCCGCGCCGCGAGCAGTCGCGCGCCGAGGTCTTCAATCCCGGCGAGAGAGTCCGCGTGGTCATCGTGCGGGTCTCCCGCACCGCCCGCGGCCCGCAGGTCATCGTCTCGCGCACGGATCCATCGCTTCTCGCTCGCCTCTTCGAGATGGAGGTTCCCGAGATCTACGAGGGGACGGTGGTCGTGAAAAACGCGGTGCGCGAGCCGGGAGACCGGGCGAAGGTCGCGGTCTTCTCCAAGGACAAGGACGTGGATCCCGTGGGAGCCTGCGTCGGCATCAAAGGCGCGCGGGTCCAGAACATCATCCGCGAGCTCCGCGGGGAGAAGATCGACATCGTGGAGTGGAGCGACGACGTCCGCACCTTCGCCATCAACTCGTTGAATCCGGCCAAGGTGAGCCGGGTCGCGATCGTGGACGACAAAGAGAAGGTGATGGAGGTCATCGTCGAGGACAAGCAGCTCTCTCTCGCGATCGGAAAGCGCGGACAGAACGTGCGCCTCGCGGCGCGCCTTCTCGGGTGGCGCATCGACATCAAGAGCGAGGAGGAGAAGAAGCGTGAAGTCCAATCGCAGATGGATGCCGCCATGGCTACGGCGGAGACCGACGTGCGGGTCCTCGAGGGAATCGGCGAGAAGACCCTGAAAAAGCTCATCGCCCACGGTGTGACTTCGCTCGAGAAAATCGCCGCGTCGCCCGCGGCGGTGGTGGAGGTGCCCGGGGTAGGGGAAAAAACAGCGGAGAAGATCGTCCGGCTGGCCCGCGAACATCTGGGCCTCGAGACGGACGACGCGGAGCCGACGGCGGCCCATGGGAATGAAGGCGACGACGGCGAAGAGGAAGCGCTTCTCGTCGGCGAGGGCGCTTCGGGGACTCCCGACGGCGCCGACCGAGGCGATGGGTCCGACGGCACCGGAGGGGAGCGCTAATGGATAAGGTGAGAGTCTACGAGCTGGCCCGGGATCTCGGTAAATCGAGCCCGGAGACGATCCAGCTCCTCAAGTCGAAGCTGAAGATTCGAGTGAAGTCCGCCTCGAGCACCATCGAGGAGGACACCGCCATCAAGCTGAAGCGAATGATTCGCCTCGAAGGCGATGAGGGCGCGCCCGCGGTGAAAGAGGCTCCCGAGCCCGCGGCCGTCGTCATTCCCGAGGAGGGAAACGGCGGCGGCGAGGTCACGCGGCGGAAACGCGCGGACAAAGCTCGTCAGGCGCTCCTTCAGGAGATGATGGACGAGGAGGAAGCCGTCCATCGCGCCGCCGAGCAGGAGCGCGAGCGCAAAGAGCGGGAAGAGCAGGCGAGGATCGAGGCCGAGGCGTCGGCGCGTCTCGCCGCCGAGCGCGCTGCTGAGGAAGAGCGGCAGCGGGTCCAGGACGAGCTCGCGCGCGAGGCCCTCCTCGCGATCGATCGCGCCGCTGAAGAAGCGGCCGCCGCCGCGGCTCTCGAAGGACAAACCGCCGTCGTCGAGCAGGAGCCCGCGAAGTCGGCGCAGGTCGAGGCCGGTCCGACCGAAGCCGAGCCCGCGATCGCCGCGAAGCCGCCCGTCGCCGAAACGCCGACGAGACCGCCCGCGCCGCCGTCGCCTCCGGCGAGGCCGAGTGGAGACGAGCGCCCGCGTCCGGCAGCTCCTCCTTCACCCTCGCGACCGGCGACCGGCCATTCGATGACTCCTCCCGGCGGGCTCAGGCCGCCCTCGCCGCGCGAGCCCTTCGTTCCGGGACCCACCTCCACTTATATCCGGCCGCGCCCACCGGTCGTGAGGCCTCGCCAGGACATGAGGCCGGTGCCGCCGCCGCCCCGTCCGGCCGCGCCGATTCGCACCGTAAAGCCCCGCGGCCCCGAACCACCGGGAACGGCGAAGCCGCAGCCGAAACGCAAAGGAAAGCGCCCGCAACGGCCCCAGCAGGCCGAAGCGATGGAGGCGTCGCTTCCCGAGCCGACTCCGCGCTTCGACGATCGAAGGCCTTCGGTCCCGGCGGTCCTCCGGAAAGTGACGCTCACCGAAGGCGTGACGGTGAAAGAGCTCGCGGAGAAGCTCGAGATCAAGCACAAGGACGTCATCAAGGCGCTCCTGACGAGAGGCTTTCTCGCGACCATCAACCAGACGCTCGACGCGGAGACGGCGACCGCGGTCGCGAAATCCTTCGGCGCCGAGGCGGAGATTCTCTCCTTCGAAGAGGACGTGCTCCGCGAGGAGATCGTCGACGAGAAGCCGGAGGACCACGTTTCGCGGGGTCCGGTGGTCACGGTGATGGGCCACGTCGACCACGGCAAAACGAGCCTTCTCGACGCCATTCGCCAGACCAAGGTGGTGGAAAAGGAAGCGGGCGGGATTACGCAGCACGTGGGCGCCTATACCGTCGCTGTGAACAGCCGGAGCGTCGTGTTCCTCGACACTCCCGGCCACGAAGCCTTCACCATGATGCGCGCCCGCGGAGCGGCGGTGACCGACATCGTGATTCTGGTCGTCGCCGCTGACGATGGCGTGATGCCTCAAACCAAGGAAGCCATCGACCACGCGCGGGCGGCCGGCGTTCCGATCATGGTGGCCATCAACAAGATCGACAAGCCGAACGCGAACCCCGATCGGGTGAAGCAGCAGCTCGCGGACTTGAACCTCATCCCCGAGGACTGGGGTGGAACCACCGTCTTCTGCCAGGTCTCGGCGAAAAAGCGCGAGGGCCTCGATCTCCTGCTGGAGATGGTGCTCCTGGTGGCGGACATTCTGGAGCTCAAGGCCAACCCCGGCCGGGCCGGAACGGGGACCGTGCTCGAAGCGAAGATCGACAAGGGAAAGGGTCCCGTCGCTCACGTGCTGGTGCAGAACGGGAGCGTCTCCGTCGGGGACTCCTTCGTCGCCGGAGCGGTTTACGGCAAGGTGCGCGCAATGCTCGATGATCGGGGCCACAAGGCCAAGAAAGCGGGCCCGTCGTCGCCGGTCGAGATTCTAGGTCTCACCTCGCTTCCCCGGGCGGGCGACCAGTTCCAGGTCTTCGAGGACACGATGAAAGCGCGACAGATCGCGGAGTTCCGCCAGCAGAAGCTCCGCGAGCGCGAGCTCTCGACGAGCGCGCGCCTCACCCTCGATCAGCTGCATCAGAAAGTGAAAGAGGGAAGCGTCAAGGAGCTCGGAATCGTGCTCAAGGCCGACGTTCAGGGCTCGGTCGAGGTGCTCACCGACACGCTCACCAAGCTCTCGACGGAGAGAGTCAAGGTGCGGATCATCCACGCCGGCGCCGGCGCCATCACCGAGACCGACGTGAACCTCGCCTCCGCGTCGAACGCGGTCATCGTGGGGTTCAACGTGCGGCCCGAGCGCATGGCCCAGGAGCTCGCGGAGAAGGAGAGCATCGACATTCGCCTCCACACCGTCATTTACAACATCACCGACGAGCTCAAGAAGGCGATGGAAGGCCTCCTGGAGCCGACCTTCAAGGAGATCGTGGCCGGCCATGCGGAGATCCGGAACACTTTCCGCGTTCCCAAGATTGGGGTGATCGCCGGCTGCTACGTCACGGACGGGCGCATCCCGCGCACCGCTCAGGTGCGGCTCCTGCGGGACAACGTGGTGGTGTTCGAGGGAAAGATGGGAAGTCTCCGCCGCTTCAAGGACGATGTCTCGGAAGTGAAAGAGGGCTTCGAGTGCGGCATCGGCATCGCCGGATACAACGACGTCAAGCTAGGCGACATCATCGAGGCTTACACCATGGAGAAGGTGACGGGCACCGGCTTGTAAGAGGCCGTCGAGCCATGGATCTGCAGCCCGCGCGAAGAGCGCGCTCGCACTAGAGATGTCCAGCCGTAAGAAAGCGGGCTTCGAGGCGGGAGCTCCCATCATCGGGGTTCTCAGAATCGAGCTCCATTTCCCCGAGGCGCAATCGCTCAAGGCGAAGCGCATGGTGGTGAAGTCGATCAAGGACAAGCTGCGCCGGAAGTTCAACGTGGCGATCGCGGAGACGGGATATCTCGAGCTTTGGCAGCGAGCGGAGCTCTCCGCGGTGTCGGTGAACGGCACCCGCTCGATTCTCGAATCGGAGCTCGAAGCGGTGAGCCGCGAGCTCGAGAATCACTTTCCTTCGGAGCTGGTAGGAACGAGCTTCGAGCTCATCGAATGAAGACAAGACCAGGAAACAAACGCAGAGGCGCGGAGGCGCAGGGGCGCAAAGAAATTCCCTGCTCTGCGTCTCTGCGTCTCTGCGTCTCTGCGTTGAAATCCTCCCTGGCTGGAGTCCTGGCTCGTGTCCAGAAATCGCGGTGAGAGGGTCCGGCCCGAGCGGCTCGCGGAGCAGATCCGCATGGACGCCGCGTTGATCCTCCAGAGCCAGCTCAAGGATCCCCGACTCCCGCTCGTCACCTGCACCCGCGTCAGCGTGACGAACGACCTCAAGAGCGCGAAGCTTTACGTGAGCGTCCTCGGGGATGAGGCGCAGAAGGCTCGGACGATGAAAGTGCTCGAGGGAGCCACTGGCTACGTGCGTCGGCTCCTGGCCGAGCGACTCGGGCTTCGCTCGGCGCCGGAGATCCGTTTCGTATTCGATCCGTCCATCGAGTACGGGATCCGGCTGGAGGAGCTCCTCCAATCGGAGAAGGAACGATCGCCTTTGGACGACACCGAGCCGGAGCGCGAGCCCGAGAGCGAGTGAGACAGCGGGATCTCGAAGAGGCCACGTTTCACGGCGCTCTTCTCGTGGACAAGCCCGGGCGGGTCACCTCCCACGACGTCGTCGCCACGGTGCGTCGATTCGCGAGGCAAAGGCGCTGCGGCCACACCGGGACGCTCGACCCGTTCGCCACGGGCCTCCTCGTGATCTGCCTCGGCAGAGCCACGCGGCTCGCTCAGTTCGTGAGCGGAACCTCGAAGAGCTATGTCGCCACGGTGCGGTTCGGATTCTCGACGGACACCTATGATCGCACGGGAGAGGCCGCCGGGCCGCGTTCCGACTCGAGCCCGGGCCGCGAGGAGCTCCTGGCCGTTCTCGAAGCGTTCCGCGGAGTTCAAGACCAGCACCCGCCGCTCTTTTCCGCCAAGCGGATCGACGGCAAGAGGTCGCACCGGCTCGCGCGCGCCGGGATGGAAGTAAAGCCCGCCGCCTCGAGGGTGGAGATCCTCGATCTTCAGCTCCTCGAGCTCGAGCCGCCCCTCGCGCGTCTGTCGCTATCGGTCTCGAGCGGCACGTACGTCCGTTCGCTCGCCCACGATCTGGGTGTGAAGCTGGGATGTGGAGCGCACCTCGAGGAGCTTCGGAGAACGCGCATCGGGCCGTTCGCTCTGGAAGAGGGGTCGACCCTCGAGGATTTGAGCCGGCTCGCCCACCAGGGGAGGCTTTCCGAACGCCTGATTTCTCCAGCGGAGCTCCTGCGGGAGCTCCCTCGGGTGGACGTGTCCACAGACGCCGAGAAGCTCCTGATCCACGGGAGAGACGTCCCCGCCGGGGCCTGGGCCGGGCCTGGCATTGCGGGCGGGCCGGTTCGGGTTTGCGGTGAAGGAGGGGAGCTCGTTTCCGTCGCTCACGTTCCTCGGGGCACGGGCGCGCTCCGCCCGGACGTCGTTCTCAAGTCGCCTCCTGGAAGGAAAGCCCAAGGGGTGTAGTCCTTTACTGCTTTCAATCGCCTGTGCTACCATTCGCCGCGAGTAAAAGACGAAGAAAAAAAACCGTCCAGAACGGAGGACCTCTATTTGACGCTCACGAAGGAGAAGAAGACCGGGCTCATCGGAGCCTATCGACTTCATGGAAACGACACGGGCTCGCCCGAGGTGCAGATCGCAATCCTCAGCGAGCGAATCGGTTATCTCACCGAACATTTCAAGACGCACGCCAAGGATCATCACTCCCGTCGCGGTCTGCTGAAGATGGTGGGCCAGCGGCGGCGGCTGCTCGACTACCTCAAGAAGAAAGACGTCGACCGCTACCGCGGAGTCATCCAGCGGCTCGGCATCCGCAAATAACTTCATGCCTGGCCCCGCAGAACGCAGGGGAGCAAGATTCGAAGTCGCTCTCGTGCTCTTCCGCGCGTCGTCCTCCGATCGGCCTCCATGCAATCGAGCGCTCGCCGGTCCTTCGATCCCACTCGTCTGAGCGAAACCTTACCTGGTAAGGCGCCGTCCGCGTACGACGCCCCCCTATTTTCGGCGCGAGCGGTCGCGCGGCGCTTCGAGCCCCCGCCGTTCCCGCCTTCTGTTCCAAGGAGAAAACAATGATTCACAAGAAAGAGGTGGCCATTGGCGGGTCCACCTTGTCCATCGAAATGGGCAAAATCGCCAAACAGGCGAACGGCGCGGCCGTCGTTCGCATGGGAGACACCGTGGTGCTGGTCACCGCCTGCGCTTCCAAGGACGATCGAGTCGGAATCGACTTCCTCCCGCTCACCGTCGACTATCGCGAGAACTTCTATGCCGCCGGGAAGATACCTGGCGGGTTCTTCAAGCGGGAAGGACGCCCGAACGAGAAAGAGATTCTCACCAGCCGGCTCATCGACCGGCCCATCCGCCCCCTGTTCGGGGACAACTGGCACCGCGAGACCCAGATCATCGGCCTCGTCCTCTCCACAGACCGCGAGAACGACTCCGACGTCCTGGCGGTGACCGGCGCGTCCGCCGCTCTCTATTGCTCGGACATCCCGTTCCACACTCCGATCGGGGCGGTCCGCGTCGGTCTCATCGACGGGAACCTGGTGGTGAACCCCACCTTCGAGCAGCTCAAGAAGAGCGACCTCGATCTGATCGTCGCCGGAAGCGCCGAAGCCATCGTCATGGTGGAAGCGGGCGCCGACGAAGTGACGGAAGAGCAGATGGTGGACGCCCTCGGATTCGCTCACCAGGAGATCAAGAAACTGGTCGCGCTCCAGGAGGAGCTCTATCGCGCGATCGCGCCCGCCAAGATCGAACTCAAGCCCCGGGCCCGCAGCGAGGCGGTCGAGAAGGAAGTCGAGGGGATGATCTACTCCCGGCTCAAGGACGCGATGCGCACCAAAGGCAAGCACAGCGCGGAGCGGGCGGTGAGCGCGGTGAAAGAAGCGCTCCTCGTCGAGCTCGAAGGACGCGAGCCCGAAGTCCTGGTCGAGGCGGCGCGGGTCTTCGGCGCTCTCGAGGAGAAGGTGCTGCGTGAGGAGGTTCTTCAACATCGGCGCCGTCTCGACGGACGAGCCTTCGACGTGGTGCGAGAGATCACCTGCGAGGTGGGCGTGCTCCCACGCACTCACGGGTCCTCGATCTTCACTCGAGGCGAGACCCAGGCCCTGGTGACGGTGACCCTGGGAACCTCCGAGGACGTCCAGCGCCTCGACTGGCTGGAGGGCGAATCGGAAAAGCGGTTCATGCTCCACTACAACTTCCCCCCGTTCTCCGTCGGAGAGGCAAAGTTCCTGCGAGGTCCGGGGCGGCGCGAGATCGGGCACGGAGCCCTCGCCGAGCGGGCGCTCGTGGGTATCGTGCCCGACGAGAACGAGTTCCCGTACACCATCCGCATCGTTTCCGACATCCTCGAATCCAACGGCTCTTCCTCCATGGCCAGCGTAACGGGAGGATGTCTCGCGCTCATGGACGCGGGCGTGCCGTTGAAGGCGCCCATCGCGGGGATTGCGATGGGACTGGTCAAGGAAGGCGACAGCTACGCGATCCTGACCGACATCGCGGGCGCTGAGGATCACTTTGGAGACATGGACTTCAAGGTGGCGGGCACCGCGAGCGGGATCACCGCCCTCCAGATGGACATCAAGATCAAGGGCCTCACCAGGGAGATCATGGCGGAGGCGCTCGAGCAGGCGCGGCGCGCCCGTATGTTCATCCTGGAAAAGATGGCCGCGGTCATGCCCGCCCCGAGGAAAGAGATCTCGGCATACGCTCCGAGAATCTTCACCATACGGATCCCGACCGACAAGATCCGCGACGTCATCGGGCCCGGCGGAAAGATGATCCGCAGCATCATCGAGCGCACGGGAGTCAAGATCGACGTCGAGGACGACGGCTCCATCGCCATCGCCTCCACCGATGAGAGCTCCGCCAAGAAAGCGATCCAGATCATCGAGGAGCTCACCGCCGTTCCCGAGATGGGCAAGACCTATCTCGGAAAAGTGCAGCGCATCGTCGACTTCGGCGCCTTCGTCGAGATCCTTCCGGGAACCGACGGTCTCGTCCACATCTCCGAGGTCGCGGACTATCGCGTCAAGGACGTCCGCTCGGAGCTCTCCGAAGGCGATCAGATCCTGGTGAAGGTCATCAATATCGACCCGCAAGGAAAGGTGAAGCTGTCGCGCAAAGCGGTCATTCGCGAGCAGGCGGGCCTGCCGCCGGAGGAGCCGCAACAGCCGAGACCCCATTCGGCGGAGGCGGAGGCGGCGGCGGTTGGCGTGAAGAAGGCGGGGGCGGAGGCGACCGGCCCGATCGTCGCCGACGGCCTCCACGCAGGCGCTGACAACGACAGCCACCAGCCATCAGCAAAAAACCGTCAGCTATCAGCGCTCGTCGCTGACGGCTGACGGCTTCTTTTGCTACTTGCTCAGGATGGCGAGGACGTCGTCTTCCCGGAGAATGAGGTACTCGGAGCCGTCGATCTTCACCTCGGTTCCGGCGTATTTGCCGAACAGGATCTGATCGCCCTTTTTCACCTCGAGATCGACGCGGGTCCCATCGTCCAGCACTTTGCCGTTTCCGACGGCGGTCACTTTTCCGCGTTGAGGTTTTTCCTTGGCGGTGTCGGGGATGATGATCCCTCCGCCGGTCTTCTCTTCCGAATCCTCGAGCCTCTTCACCAAGAGCCGGTCGTGCAGCGGCCGAATGTCCATGTGTGCAATCTCCTTCTTGATAATCGAGTCCAGGTCCGACCCAGGCCGCGAGCGGCGGCCGATCGAATGCCGTCAATACTAGCCCAGAAGCGTCACCTGCTCCAGAGCTTGAGCTCCTGCAGCTTCTTCGAGAGGGTGTTGCGATGGATGTGAAGGACTTTGGCGGCCCGCGACAGGTTGCCCTTCTCGATCTCCATTACCTGCGCGAGAAACCGCTTTTCGAACTCCCGCTTGGCATCGGGAAATCGGATGCCGCCGACGATCATCTCCTCGATGAGGTTGTCGAGTCGTTCTCGAAGAGGCATCTTCCCGTCGATCGCGGCGCGCGGACTCATGCGTCTAGCCGCCCTCCAGGAAGGGCTGGAACGCTCGAGGTCGGTCCTTCCCGTGAGGAGCCGGTAGGCCTCCAGGTATCGGGCGCGCGTGCCCGCGACCACGTCCTGCGGCAGCTCAGGCCCGGGAGGCGTCTTGTCCCAGTCGAGCCGTTCCAGATACTCGCGCACGAATTGCTTGTCGAAGCTCGGCTGATCCTGGCCGGGACGGTAACGGTCCTTCGGCCAGAAGCGCGACGAATCCGGCGTCATCACCTCGTCGATGAGGTAGAGCTCGTTCGTATTGCGGATCGTGACCGAGCTCGAACTTCGTGTCGGCGATGATGATGCCCCTGGCCTCCGCTTCGGCGCTTCCGAGCCGGTAGAGCGCGAGAGAGATCTCTTTGAGCTGCTTCGTTCTCTCCGCCCCGAGCGATCGCGCCATATCGTCCTCGCTCACGTTCACGTCGTGTCCGGATTCGGCTTTCGTCGAGGGGGTGAAGAGCGGCTCTTCGAACCGGTCCGCGAGGCGCATCCCTTTCGAGAGAGGGATGCCGCAGACGCTTCCCGTCTTCTGGTACTCCTTCCATCCCGAGCCGTAGAGATATCCGCGAACCACGCACTCGAAGGGAACCGGCGTGAGCTTGCGGACCAGCATCGACCGGGCTCGAAGCTCGTTCTCGAACGGCTTGAGCCGCGCGGGAAAACGATCGAAGTCCCCTTCGATCACATGATTCGGCACGATTCCACGGGTGCGCTCGAACCAGTACAGCGAGAGCTGGTTCAGTACCTTGCCTTTGTCTCGAATGCCGGTGGGAAGAACGACGTCGAACGCGGAGATCCGATCGGTGGTCACGATGAGAAGCATTCCGTCGACTTCGTAGATGTCGCGGACCTTGCCTCTCGAGCGGAGCTCGAGCCCGTCGAGACGAGTATCGACGATAACGTTATCGCTCACCTTGGAGACGACCCCTCCTTCGGGCGAGTGTGGCGGCACCTGGAGTTTCCGCCGCGGCCTCTACCGCCGCCCGGAAGCCTCTTCTCTCTCTTTCGGAGAAAGCGGGGCGTATTTTAGGGAACGCGCGGGGCCGAGGTCAAGCCCCGGGAAACGGACGCGAACGGAACGCTCGGGTATCAGCTCTGATCGAGCTCGATACGGCCGTCCATGGTGCTGAACAACAGAAGAGGCCCTCCGGCGCCGAGCTTCCCGCGAAGACGGCTTTCGTTCTCACCTCGGTCGGGGCCGGAAAAGGAGGAGAGCCGGTTCACGATGCGTCCGTCGCTCGCGGTGGCGTCGATCTCGGCGGCCGCCGAAGCGGGCAGCAGGACGCGAATCGCGCCGTCGGCGGTTCGGACGGTCCAGGATTCCGTCGCGTCGTTCCATTCGCGACAGTCGATGCGGATGCTTCCGTCCGAGGTCACTCGCTTCGAGTCGGGCGAAGCTTCCCTCGAGCTCGATGCTGCCGTCGCCGGTCGATGCGTCGACCCGCGCGTCGAGGTCCGTTCCCACGATGGAGCCGTCCTCGGTCAGAAGCCGGAGCTCGCCGGAGGCTCGCTCGACTTCGATGTCGCCGTCGCCGCTTTCCGCGCGCACCGTTCCGTCGATTCCCCGGACGAGGATCTTGCCGTCGCCCGTCGAGATTCTGGAGCTCGGCCATACGCGGGACGCGGAGCACCAGGTCGGTTCCCAGATCTCCACCGAAGGGCGGAATTCTCTCGACGCGGCCCTCGAAACGAATCCGTCCGTTCTCCTCGGAAGAAGACACCTCGATGCGCGCGAGGAGGGAACGAGCGGTCTCGCGGTCGACGGAGCGGGCGCGCTTGACGAACTCGCCCTCGATCTCCCGCGTGTTCTCGACGCCTTCGATCTCGATAGAGCCCTCGTCGATCTCGACCTCGATCCTCGGACGCTCGGGCCCGAGCTCGAACCGGACCTCCTCGATCTCGGTCTCTTCGACCCGCTCGGGGTCGCAGCCGCCGAGCGCGAGGAGCGCGACGCAGCGTGCGCGAGCGCGGGCCTCATGACTCGGACGGCTCGAGGTTTATGTCGCCGTAGCTCGTCTCCACCTGGACCTTGTAGGTGGAGGAGCCGAGCGCGCCCTGAAACAGCCGCTGCTCTCCGCGGCGACCTTCCGCGATCTCGAGATCGGGCAGACTCGAGTGGAAGTCTCCGTCCTCGGAGAGTCCCTCGAAGCTCAGCGAGGCCCCGCGGGGCAGGTGGAGCTCGATGTCTCCGTAGGTCGTCTTGAGGGTCACGCTTCCCGCGAGCCGGCTCGTCGCGACGCTCAGCGGCGCGTGCGTGGATCGAACGGTCAGAGTCGAGCCGAAGGCCGCGACCCGAACGTCGTCATGAGAGCTTTCGATCTCGATCGGACCTTCGACCTCTTCGACCGTCACCGAAGAAAGCGGGGACGTGACCCGGGCGGAGCCGCGCACTCCGACCAGAGTTACCTTCTCATCGCGGTTCTCGATGGTGACGTTCCCCGCGACATCGCGGGCCTGGATGGGAGCGTTCATCGCTTCGATGGTCAGATCTCCGCCGACGTCCCGGACGAAGATCGACCCGTGGCGGTTGAGAACGACGACGGACGAACGAGCGCCCTCGACCGAAACCTCCGCGTGCTGCGCCGTCACCTTGAGCTCGCCTCCGATTCGCGAAGCCTGGACCGGAGCGTGCCGGTTCTCGAGCGTCGCCGTCCCGGCGACGTCTTCGGCCACGATTCTGCCGTTGGTGGTCTCCGCCCTCAGGTCCCCCTCCACGTTCTCAGCGAGGATCGAGCCTCCGCGAGTCATGAGCTCGACCGCGCCCCGGACGTTCCTCACCCGGATCTCTCCGTGCTGGTTCGTGGCTTTGAGGCCCCCGGTCAGGTTCTCGGCGTCGATTCGGTCGTGCGCGGTCTCGATCGAAACCGCTCCTTCGAGGTCGAGAGCGGTGACCCGGCCGCGGCGATTCTCGACCGTGACCGCGAGCGTCCGGGGAAGCCGCACGCTCAAGTCGCAGTCCACCGGCACCCTGCCTTCGGGAAGGACGACGGAAAGCCGGGAGCCAGGTCCGCTCGCCTCGAAATCGAGCTCGACCTTTTCCGCGATGGACGAGGCTTCGGCCTCGGATTCATGGCGCACCCGTTTCTCGATCGAGACTTCGATCGAGGAGACATCCGCTCCCTGCACCGTTACCTCCCCGCCGGGGTTCACCACGGTGAGAGCCGTAGCCGCTCCGATGTCGAAGCGCGCCTCCCCGGGGAACCGATGCGTGGGCGCGCCCAGAAACGACGCGCTCGAAAACCCGACGATGTCTTCCAATTTCTCGCCCGAGACTCGCTCCAGAGCGCGGCGCCCCGCGCTCAGGGAGAGGCCGCAGAGCACGAGGAAGACCAGAAGCACGATCTCGAAGGCGCCGACGCGCGCCCGCTCGGGATGGGCGAAGCGCTGATAGATCTTCGACGCCCCCCACAGCACGAGAAGGAGAGGCCAATAATCGATGAAGAGGATCAGCGCTTGCCGGAAGAGCGGAAGAGAGCGTGAGATCGAAGAGGTTTTGCGCCAGCAACAGCACTCCGGTCGAGATGAGGAGAACCCCCAGGAGAAGAGCGCACCCGCTCCGGTTCTCACGAACGACCGGGGGAGTCGAGGCCTCAGACATTGCCGTGCTCTTCGCTCGGGGTCTCGTCTTGCGGTGCCGGTGCCTCTTCTCGCGGCAGCTCGGGGTAAGCCGGAAGCACGGGGCTCGCGGGCGCGGGCCGCCTGAGGATCAAGACCCCGAGCGCGATGAGTCCCAGCGGCCACAGCCGCAGGATCCAATCGAATTCGATGAGGTCGAAGTTATCGAGCGTGAAGAGGACGCCGAGGCCGATGAGGATGTAGCCCCACCATTTCGTGAGTCCGAAGTCCGGAGCTTTGGGCGGAATCCCGCCTGCCGCCACGATCCGATTCACGTCGACCGCCGACCGGTGCGCGTCGACCATGGCGTAGAGCAGTATGAAAGGGATGAGGATCCCCAAGGGCCCGGCGACTTCATCCACCATATGGATCGTGAGCGCGAACGTGAGGCCGATGAGAAACCCCTTGGCAACCTGACCCACGTAGATGTGCCCGAGGCCGGGGAGGAGAGAAAGAAAGACGGCCGCGGAGGGAGAACGTTTCATGAGACACTCCTTGCTACTTCCGAATTGAATCCCGCTGCATTTCTGTCGGGCCCGGCTGGCCTGGTGGGAGTTCTGGGCTTCGCCGGGAGGCCCGATCGAGGCTCCTCTTCGCCGCCGCTCCGGCGGCGCAGCTCCTCGAGGTCGCGAAGCCGTTCGTTCAGCCGGTCCAGTCGGTTCTCGAAAGCGACTCCGACGGTCATGCGGAGCGCGTTGAGATCCTCGATCCAGCGGGCGGTGCGGTGATAGGTGCGGACTCCCAGGCTGTAGCCCTGGTGCGCCGACTGCGAGACGCTGCGCGACCAGCCTGCGAGAAACTCGGGTGGACGGAAAACCAGGACCATCGCGAGAACCGCGGCCGCAGCGAGCCCGCTCCCGAAGCTCCGCCAGAAGGTCGGCTCGGACTCGAACGCGAGATTCGCCTTCCGGGCGGCGAGGAGCGCCGGGCCGCGTGCGCGCGAGAATGAGCTCTTCGAGGTTCGACGGAGGCTCGGGCTCCTTCAAGCTCGAGAAGAGCGACAGGACCTGCTTCATGGACTCCGCGAGGCCGCGGCACTCGCCGCAGGAGCGGAGATGGTCTTCGACCTCCCGCCTCAGAAGAGGCGACAAGGTCTCTTCGAGATAGTCCGACAGGAGCTCTTGATTGCGCCGGCAGTTCATGCTTCGCCTCTCTCTCCGAGGACGGCGCTCCACTCGGTACGCCGGCGTTTCAAGAGCTTCGCCAGCTCGATGCGGCCCCGGTTGATGCGGGATTTCACCGTGCCGAGCGGAATCGCGAGAATCGATAGCCATTTCTTCGTAGCTCATCCCTTGCAAATCCCTGAGAATGACCGCTTGACCCAGCTCCGAGGGAAGGCGGTCGATGATCTGGCGGAGCCAGCCCGCGAGGTCTTTCTCTTCGAGCGCGCGGTGAGGATCGTTCGAGGTCTTCGGGTCTCGTGCCACGGCCACCAGCTCTTCGGATTCCTCGCCGTCGACCACCATCGAGCGTTCCCGCCGCCGCCTTCGGTAGTGATCGATGGCGTAGTTGCGCGCGACCCGCTGGAGCCAGGCGGGAAGACTCCCGCTCGCGTCGAAGGTGCGCAAGGCGGACAGCAGATGGAGGAAGATCTCCTGAGCGAGCTCCTCCGCCTCGTCCGCTCGCCCGGTGAACTGAAACGCGACATTCCACACCTTTCTCTGGAAGCGTTCGACGAGAGCCTTCCAGGCGTCCTCGTCGCCGCTCGCGCATCGCCGCGCGAGCTCTCCGTCTTCTAGCAACGGGCCCGTCTCCGATTTCGTGCCAAGTCCAACCCCAAGAACGGGCTTACCGTCCGTAAAGTTCCGCCAAAGAGAATCGCGCTAAATTGCAGTACTTTTTGACTTTCTCTCGTCATTGCAGTAAATCTACCCGGCCAGCGGCGGCGGTCTTTCGGCCGCTCCCTCATACACTCGAATTCGTGAAATCAACGGCCGGCTCATCGAAGGTGCATACCGCCCTCATCCTCGTCGTCACCCTCCTGCTGCTCTGGCTCTTTTTGCGGGGAGTGGACGTCCGGGACATTCAGAAGAGCCTCCTGAGCGCGCGACCGGCTCCTCTGTTCTGGGCGCTCGTCGCCACCATGGCCACGTACTTCATGCGGGCGGTCCGCTGGCAGGGACTCCTCCTTCCGCTCGGACGAGCCCGTCTCAGCAACTGCTTCAACGCGACCGTCATCGGGTTCATGGTGAACTTCCTCGCGCCCGCGCGGCTGGGAGAGATCGCGCGCCCCTTTCTCCTCGCGCGGCAGGAAGGATTCTCCGCCTCCGGCGCATTCGCGACGATTCTACTCGAGCGCATCCTCGACCTGGTGACGGTGGTGTTCTTCGTCGCGTTCTGGCTTCTCGCCGGTCCGAAACAGTCGGGAAACGAAGAGGTTCTTTCCTCGCTGCGACTCGGGGGATTTCTCGGCCTGCTGCTCGCGGCACTGCTCCTCGGCTCGATGTTCTTCGTCGCGCGCTACCCGGCTCGAGCGACGCCCATCGCCCATTGGTTTTTTCGCGCGCTCCCGCGCCGCCTCGAGACGCGGGCGGTGACGTTTCTCGAGTCGTTCCGCGCCGGGCTCGGGGTCGTGGTCCAGGGCTGGGGTTTTCTGAAGGCGATCGCTGGCGTCGGTCGTGCTATGGCTCGGCATCTGCCTTTCGTTCTGGTTCTCGGTGCGCGCCCTCGGCGTGCAATTGGGTTTCGGCGATACCTTCCTGGTGATCGGATTTCTCACCGTGGGAGTCGCCGTTCCGACCCCGGGAGCGATCGGGGGCTACCACTACATGTGCTCGCTCGCTCTCACGACTCTCTTCAACGTCGCGCCGGGCCTCGCCGCCGCGGCGGCGCTCCTGGCTCACGCCATCGCGTTCGTTCCGGTCACCATCCTGGGTATCTTTTTGTTCGTGAAGGCCGGCCTCACCGTAGCCGAGCTCAAGTAGGAGAAGCACAGGTGAAATGTCCCTTCTGCGGTCATCTGGCGGACAAGGTAGTCGATTCGAGGGAGAGCAAGGAAGGCGAGGCCATAAGGCGCCGCCGACAATGCTTGAAGTGCGGCCGGCGCTTCACCAGTTACGAGAGGCTCGATCGCATCGATTATCGCGTGGTGAAAAAAGACGGCGGCCGCGAGCGGTTCGATCGCGAGAAGCTGATGAGCGGAATCCTCAAGGCCTGCGAGAAGCGGGCGGTCCCGGTGACCCGGCTCGAATCCATCGTCGATCAGGTGGAGCAGCGCCTCCACGACAGCCCGGACAAGGAGCTGGCCACGACGGCCATCGGCGAGTTCGTGATGTCGGAGCTGAAGGGGCTGGACCAGGTCGCCTACGTGCGATTCGCCTCGGTCTATCGAGACTTCAAGGACGCCCACGAGTTCGTAGAGACGATCCGCTCTCTCCTCGGACGGCACGATCTCGGAGTGAGCGGCGAATAAGCCGATGGCCCGACGCCTCCGGCACGCGGCGGTCGTCACCCTGCTCCTGGGCGCAGCCAGCGTCTCGACGGAGAGCGCTTCGATCGAGGACCTCGTGCCGCTCGTGCGGAGCGACGGAGTCTTCGTGAGCTTCCGCGCGGGCGACGCCTTCTCGGATGACATCGACCGCGCCATCGAAACCGGGCTCGAGGTGAACTTCCGCTACAATGTGGAGCTGAAGAGGCCGCGGGGTATCTGGCCGGACGGACAGATCGCGCGGCGCCTGATCTCGGCGACCGTCACTTACGACAACCTGACCAAACGCTACAAGCTGAGCCGGGAAATCGACGGTAAGATCGACCGCACCGAGATAGTGGCGGACGCCGAGGCGATGAGGCGATTCATGACCACCTTCGAGTCGCTGCGCCTTTTCGAGCTTTCGGAGCTCGAGCCCAATGACTCCTACTACGTCCGGGTCAAAGGCGTGATGCGGGAGCGCAACCTGCTCCTCCTGATTCCCTGGGACGTCGGGACCGGGTGGAAGGAGGCGCGCTTCGACTACGTTCCATCGAGTCCGGAGAGATGAGCGCGGAAACCGAGCGCAAAGATCCGAGAGGCAGCCTTCGCCTCGTTTCCTTCATCGTGCTCCTCGTGTCGGGCGTGGCGCTCCTGAGCGCCTACCTGGTGGGGAAGTCGGCTCAGTTCAAGCCGGATTTCCTCGCGCGCGTCTTTCTCTATGGGTTCACCCTGGTGAACCTCACGATGCTGTTGGTACTGGTGTTCGTGCTCGGGAGGAACCTCATCAAGCTCTTCATCGAGCGGCGCCGGTCCGTGCGGGGCGCGACGTTCAAGACCAAGCTGGTGGTGATCTTCATCGGCTTCGCTCTCCTTCCCTCCGCGCTCATCATGATCGTGGGAAGCAACCTCATCTCGACCGCCGTAGAGCGGTGGTTCTCGCATCCGGTGGAAGCGGTTTTGGTCGGAGCCCAGGATATCGTGGAGCGCTACTACCACGAGAAACAGGAGAGCGCGACGTTCTATGCGCGAAGGCTCTCGCGGGAGATCGGCGAAGGAGAGCTCCTCGACGCGAAGCATCTCTCGATGCTCGGTCGAAGCATGGAGGCGAGGCTCACCCTCTATCAGCTCGACATGATCACCGTGCTCTCGAAGACGCAGGCGCTCTGGACCTCGGCACGACCTGGCCTGCCTCAATACAACCCGGATTCCACGATCCGCCTCGCGGAAACCGCCCTGCGCGGCGAGGAGACCCTGCATCAGGACAACCTCGGCGACGGCACTCTCGTCCAGTACGCCTCGCCGATCTTCGGCAAGCAAAGCCGCGCGATCGAGGGCGCGGTGGTGGCCTCCTACTTCATCCCCCGCGCGCTCGCCGCCACTCTCGAGGACGTGAACCAGCAAGCGAACGTCTACCAGCAGGCGGAGGCGCAGAAGGAGCCGATTCAGGATCTCTACCTCTCGTACTTCGTCATGGTGTCTCTCCTCCTCCTTCTCGCCTCGACCTGGATCGGTCTCTATCTGGCGAAGAGGATCACCGGACCGGTCGGCGAGCTGGTCGAAGCGACCGAAAGGGTGATGGCGGGGGACCTCGATCATCCGGTGTCGGGCCCAGCCGTCGACGAGCTTTCTCAGCTCATGGAATCTTTCAACCGGATGACGGCGAAGCTCAAGGCGAGTCAGGATCGGCTCGAGGCCTCGCGTTCCGATCTCGAGACCAAGAACCGTGAGCTCGATCGAAGGCGGCGCTATATGGAGACGGTGCTGGAGAACATAGCGACCGGCATCGTCTCCTGCGATCGGGAGGGCTTCGTCACGCGGATCAATCAGAGCGCGGTCGCTCTTCTCGATCTCGATCCAGGCCTCACCGGCCGGCACTATCGGGACGTCTTCCGCGGCGAGGCTCTCGCGCCCTTTCGCCAGCTGCTGGACGCGATGGGTGGGGCCGAGGGCCGGCCGGCGCTCGAGGAAGAGCTCGACTTCACGCTCGGAGATCGGGAGCTGCACGTCTCGGTCTACATCACCACCATCTCCGGAGCGGAGGCGAAGGAGTCCTCGGGCTTGTTGATGGTCCTCGACGACCTGACGCAGCTCCTTCGGGCCCAGAAAGTTGCGGCCTGGCGGGAGGTCGCCCGGCGGCTGGCGCACGAGATCAAGAACCCTTTGACTCCCATCCAGCTCTCGGCCCAGCGGATTCGCAAGCACTTCCGCTCCCGCTCCCCCGACCTCTCCCGCGTGGTGGAGGAAGGGACGGGGACCATCATCGAGGAAGTGGACTCGCTCAAGAACCTGGTGGACGAGTTCTCGCAGTTCGCGCGAATGCCGTCGGTTCTGGCCGCGCCGCACGCCCTCAACCCGCTGGTCAGCGCGACCTTGGACCTCTACGACGGCCTGTTCTCGGGGCTCACCCTCACGCGGCAGTTCGCCCCGGATATCCCCCGGGTGATGGTCGATCCCGAGCTCATCCGGAGGGTCTTCATCAATATCATCGACAACGCCATCGAGGCGAACGGAGGCGGGGGCCAGGTGGTGGTCTCGACCTCCTGGGATCGCCACCTTCAGATGGCCCGCGTCGACGTGGCCGACGATGGTCCCGGTATCGCGCCCGCGGACCGGGACAAGCTCTTCATGCCCTACTATTCGACCAAGCTCCGAGGGAGCGGGCTCGGCCTCGCCATCGTCAAACGCGTGGTCGCCGAGCACCGGGGGCGAATCCGGGTCGAGGAGAACCGGCCGCGCGGCGCCCGCTTCGTCATCGAGCTTCCGCTCGAGTCCTCACCGCAGCCGGATCCGGTCGAGGCGCGGCTGACCCGCGAAAGCTAGCCATTTGTCTTCCGAGCGGATCCTGGTAGTCGACGACGAAGCCGGAGTGCGGAGCTCGCTCCAGGGGATTCTCGAGGACGAAGGATACCGGGTCGACACGGTCGAGAGCGGGGAAGCGGCGCTCGGCCGGATCTCGACCGGACGATACGATCTGGTCCTTCTCGACATCTGGCTTCCGGGTATGGACGGCATCACCGCCCTCGAGCGGATTCGCGAACGGGATCCCGACGCCGCGGTGATCATGATCTCCGGGCACGGAACCATCGAGAACGCCGTGAGAGCCATCCAGCTCGGAGCGTACAACTTCGTCGAGAAGCCGCTTTCCCTCGACAAGACGGTCATCGCGGTCGGAAGCGCTCTGCGGCAGCGGCGCCTGGAGCAGGAGAACCGATACCTGCGCGCGCGCGTCGAGTCGAAGCAGGTGCTCATCGGCGAGAGCGACGCGATGCGGGAGCTGCGGAAGCAGATCCGCATGGCCGCCCCGACTCACGGCCGGGTGCTCATCATCGGCGAGAACGGCACCGGGAAGGAGCTGGTCGCGCGCTCCATTCACGCGCAGTCCCTTCGAAAGAACGGGAGCTTCATCGAGGTCAATTGCGCCGCGATTCCCGAGGAGCTCATCGAAAGCGAGCTCTTCGGGCACGTCAAGGGTGCGTTCACCGGCGCGGTCGCCGCTCGCAAGGGAAAGTTCGAGGCCGCGGACGGCGGAACGCTCTTTCTGGACGAAGTGGGGGACATGAGTCTCAAGACGCAGGCGAAAGTGCTGCGCGTCCTCCAGGAGCAGAAAGTGGTGGCCGTGGGAAGCGCGGAGAGCGTCAGCGTCGACTGCCGCGTCATCGCCGCGACGAACAAGGACCTGGAGCGCGAGATCGCCGCGGGCAACTTCCGCGACGACCTCTTCTTCCGGCTGAACGTCATCCCGTTCCAGATGCCTCCGCTACGGGATCGGCGCGAGGACATTCCCGCCCTCGTCGATCATTTCATCGAGGATTTCTGCGCGGAGTACGGAAAGAGGGCGAAAAAGGCGAGCTCCGAGGCGATGGAGCTATTGATGGCCTATCCCTGGCCGGGGAACGTGCGGGAGCTCAAGAACGTCATCGAGCGCCTGGTGATCATGGTGGCCTCGGACGAGGTGGGCGCGAAAGATCTGCCGGCGCCCTTTCGCAAGGGGAAAGAGGAGGCGTCGGACGGGCTAGGAGACTTTCCCTCGCTCGCGAGCGCCCGTGAAGCGTACGAAAAGCAGTTCATTCTCCGGAAGCTCCGCGACAACGAAGGTAACGTCTCGCGGACAGCGGAGGCGCTCCAGATCGAGCGGTCTCATCTCTATCGGAAGATGAGGGCATACGGGATCAAGTAGCGGTCAGGCATCAGCCGTCAGCCGTGATCAGTGATCAGTGATCAGGCGAAGCCGGCTTCGCGCATTCGTTCTTCCAGGATCCCTGGAGCTTCCCTAAGCGACAGGCGCTCGACCATTCCTTCGAACGCGGCCGCTTCGGGGATCAGGCCCACGATTTCGGATCGGGCGACTTCAACGCCCAGCCTCGCGGCTTCTCTTTCCACCGTGTCGAACGCGGTCAGGAGAGACGTGACGCGGAAGTCGGTCAGGTTCATCGATACCTGCGCCCGGGCTGGATTCGAGAGCTCGAAGCCGAGCGCTTTCACGTGCGGAAGTCCTCCGCTCGAACCGCGCACCCGGCGCGCGATGGCCTGTGCCGTCGCGCGGTCCGGCGTCTTCAGCTCCACGTTGTACGCGATGAGAATCGATCGCGCTCCGACGGCGATGGCCCCTGCGGTCGGGTGGGGCCGTTTCGGGCCGAAGTCGGGAACGAGCTCCGATGCCGCCATCCGATCCGCGAGCGCCTCGAACCCTCCCCGCCGGAGCCGCGGAAGGTCTCGATTCTCGGGCTTCACCGCGGAATCGGCATAGAGGAAGACCGGCAGATCGAAGGACTCGGCTATCGTCGCGGCCGACGTCGCGCGCGAGCATCCTCGTCCGCTCCGGCGAGAAGCCTCCCAACGGAACGAGCGGCAGCAGGTCGACGGCGCCGATGCGAGGATGCACTCCGCGGTGGTGCCGGAGATCGATGCGGGCCACCGCGCGCTCGACGAGACGGCGCGAGGCTTCGAGGACCGCGCCGTCCTTGGCGACCGCCGTGAGCACCGAGCGGTTGTGAGAAGGATCACTGTGGAGGTCGAGGAGCTCGACTCCTTCCCCCGGGGCGAAGGCCGCGGCGATCTCGGCCACGGCCTGCTCCGATCGGCCTTCGCTTACGTTCGGAACCAACTCGACCGACGGAAACACTACCATTCGCCTTTCGATGGCAGTATATTTTACTTGGAGATCGTCCGGCCGGGCCCTCGCCCCGCCGACGTAAATCTTGGATCGACGAGAGACGGACCTCACATCAGACGAGATCGACGTTCGTCCGGAGAACCCCGACCCTTCTCCGCGGTCCTTCGAGCTGCTGCAACAGGGCGAGGATCTCTTCGCCCGCGGGCTCTACCATGAGGCGATTCACGTCTGGACGCGAATCCTGTTTCTGGACCGCGGCAATTCTCAAGCCCGGCTCCGCATCGACAAGGCGAAAGAAGCGGTAGCGGAGCGTCAGCGAAGGCTCGACGCGGAGATTGCCGAAGCGAAGGGGCTCTTCGACGCGGGAGAGATCGAAGCCGCTCGCGCCCACGTCCGGTCGGTCCTTTCGATCGATGCGCGCCACAGTGAAGCGATGACGCTCGCCGCGGCGATCGACGTCCTGGATCGCAAGAGCGAGCCGCCGCCGCTCGCGCCACCCGAACGCGAGGTTGTCGAGAAGCTCGAGGCGCCGAGAAGCCTCCCCCCGCGAAGGGCGTGGTCTTCAAGGTGCCGAAGAGTCCGAGACCGCGCGGGAATCGCGCCGCGCGACGAGGCTCCCGGCTCAAGATGGCCGCGTTCGTCACGGGAGCTCTCGTTCTCTTCGCTGCCTCGGCTTTGTACCTCAGCGTGAATTGGGAGGCGATCGTCAGCGGGGGCGCGCTCGGACGAAGCAGTGGCTCTGCGGCTGCGGTCCTTCCTGATTCACTCCCCGCTTCCGCACCCGAGCTCTCCGAGATTCGCTACTACAACGGCGAGCGGCTTTACGCGCTCGGCCGGTACCGCGAAGCGCTCGTCGAGCTTCGCCGCGTGGATCGCGACTCCAGGGTCGTCTCCGAGGCGCGAAGCCTCATTCTTCGCATCGAGGACCGCCTTTTGAGGGGTCCGACCGAAACCGGGCAGGAACTGAATGCGGCGCGGTGACGGCGTGATCTGCGCGTCCTGCGGGAGCGACCTCGCCGCGTCGGCCTCGATCTGCCAGGCGTGTGGAGCGCGGCGCGATCCCGGAAACTGGCACGATCAGGTGCGCGAGTCCGTACAGCGGCATCGAGAGAGGAAGCGCTCGCAGCTGGAGAAGCGGGACGACGACGGGAGACAGCTCTCGATCTTTCCCGAGGAGTCGGTGGTGGATCCGGAAGCTCAGGCGGCCCGGGATCGGCGTGCGGAGATTCGCGCGCGGGTCGAAGAGCGGTTGTCCCGACGCGCCAGCGCTCCGCGCGCGCTGCGGGACCCCGGGCGAGCGATCGACGCGGGCGAAATTCCACTTGGAAGGGGGAACGCGCTCGCGGCCGCGAGGGATTTCGCCCCGGAGCCGGAGCCGGAGACGCGCGCACAGCCGGACCCGCGAACGGACCGTTACGAGCCGATCGCGCCGCCCCTCGATTTCGAGATACCGTTCGCCGAGGCCGAGAGCGACGAGGCCGTCGAGCCCGTCCTCCCGCTCGGGCTTTCTTCCGGGATGGAACGAGTGATCTCCGGCGCCATCGATCTGATTTTCGTCGGGCTCATTCAGCTCACGCTTTTCTATCTCACGACGCACCTCGTCGCGCAGAGGGTGGGCGCACTTCCCCGTTCGGCGCTCGTCGCCATGGGTCTGGTCGGGGCGGTCATGGCCGCGTCCTACTTCCTTTTCTTCTGGAGCCTCTCGGGTCAGACGCTCGGAAAGCTTCTCACGGGCTCGCGCGTCGTCGACCGCAAGGGGGGCGCCCTCGGGTTCGGCCGCGCCGCCATGCGGCTCGGCGCCGTGTTCGTCGCCGCGCTTCCGCTCGGAGCGGGATTCATCGGCCTCTGGACCGACCGCGAGCGCCGGGGCTGGCACGATCGGATCGCCGGGACCAAAGTGATCCGCGGCTAGCGCGCCTTCGTTGGACCGCCTCTTTCTTCGAGCTCTGGTCGACGAGATCCGGCCCGATGTCGTCGGCCGCCGCGTGCGATCGGTCCACCTCGACCGCTCGTCCTCTCAACTCTTCATCATCTTCGCTCCGCCGCGAACGGCGACGCTCGCGCTCAGTTTCCTCCGAGAAGCTCCCGGCTTGTACCTCCTCGACGTCACGCGGGCGCCGCCAGAGTGCGTCACGACTCCCGGGCTCAAGAAGCTCGGAGGCTCACGGATCGCGGCCATCGCCGCGGCAGAGCTCGATCGAATCGTCACGCTCTCGCTCGAGGGCAGGCGCTTCAGCGGCCGAGCCACGGCATCGAGTCTGGTTCTCGAATCGATCGGGCCGCGCGCCGATGTCTACGTGGTCGACGGTGAATCCGGCACGGTCGTGGAGGCCCTCTCGTCGTCTCGACCGCGCCTGGGGCCAGGAGAGCGGTACGAGCCGCCGGCGCCGCCGCCGGGAGCCTCGCCGCTCGCCCAAAGCGCCGCGGAAGTCGAAGAGCGGCTTCGCGGGAATGCCCAGGCAAGACGCGCGGCCCTCCTCGCGGCGACCGGGTCCACTCCGCTCGCGGTTCGCGAGATCGAGTGGCTCGTTTCGACAGGGGGAATGAGCGTGGGCGACGCCTTCATGAGCTTCCGCTCGGAGCTCGAAAAGAAGCGGCCGTTTCTCTATCTCCCGCGGGCTCGCTCGAAGCGAAATTCGATTCTCTCTCCACTCGAGCTCGCGAGCGAGAGCGAGCTCGAGCCGAAAGAGCGCTCGAGTTTCTCGAGCGCGATGGCGGAGGCCGTCTCCTTCGAGTCGGAGGCGCGGAAGCTTTCCTCGCTCCGCGCCCGGCTCGAGAGCGCCCTCGGGAAGCGGCTCGATCGCTCCCGTCGGCTCGCGGAGAGGCTCGGGGGCGACCGGTCTTCTCTCGAAGACCCGGAGCGCCTTCGCCGAAGGGGAGAGCTCCTTCTCGCAGGACTCTCCCGGGCTCGAAAGAGCGCGGACGGAAAGTCGGTCGTTCTCCCCGACCCGTTCGATCCCGAAGAGCGAGAGATCGAAATCGAGATCGACCCCCGTCTCTCCCTTCCGAAGAACGCGGAGCGGCTCTTCACCCGGGCCAGGAAAACAGAGCGCGCTCGAGAGGAGCTCGGGGCGAGGCTCGAGGCCGTTCAGAAGGATCTATCGTTCTGGGAAGGCTTCGAGTGCGACCTCCGAGACGCCGCGACGCTCGGCGAGATCGAGTCCCTCGAGCGCGAAGCTTCCGAGGACGGTCTCTCCGTTCCGACTCTCGAAAGACCCTCGAAGAAAAAGCGCCCGCCCGAGGCGCTCGGGCCCCGCAGCTTCCGTTCGCACCGCGGGAGCACGATCCTCGTCGGACGCTCGGGAAGATCGAACGACGAGCTGACGTTCGACGTCGCGAAGCCGCACGATCTCTGGTTCCACGCGGCGGAAGTCCCCGGCGCTCACGTGGTCCTTCGCGTTGCCTCCGGGCGAGACCGCCGACGAGCGTGAGCTCCAGGAGGCCGCCGAGCTCGCGGCGTACTACAGCAAAGCGAGGGAAAACACCGCGGTCGACGTGATCGTGACCGAACGGCGAAACGTGAGCCGGATCAAGGGCGCTCCCCGCGGACTGGTCAAGCTCACGGGGGAGACGACCACACTGCGCGTCGCGCCCCGCCGCCCGGCGTAAGATGGTGGCGATGCAAGCCGAGATACTCGCGGTCGGCGAGGAGCTCCTCGCACCGGGGAGAGTCGAGACCAACTCTCTTTACCTGACGGAAAAGCTCGGCGCGATCGGTATCCCCGTCGTCTTTCGTGGAATCGTCGGAGACGACGAAAGGGTCATCGCGGACGCGATCCGACAGGCGCTGGATCGTTCGGATCTCGTGCTGGTCTCGGGCGGCCTCGGCCCGACGGCGGACGATCGCACGCGGGATGCGGCGTCGCCGCGCTCTCGGTATCGAGATGCGTCTCGACGAGGGAATTCTCGAGAAACTCCTGGAGCGATTCGCGAAGCGGGGAATCGAGATGCCCGAGGTCAACCGACGGCAGGCGATGGTTCCCGAGGGAGCGTCCGATCCTTCCGAACCGGCGGGGAACCGCGCCCGGGCTCTGGCTCGAGATCCCTCCTGGAAATACCGGAAAGGTCCTCGCGCTTCTTCCCGGTCCGCCGCGGGAGCTCGAGCCGATGTTCGACGAGGAAGTCCGGCCGCGGCTCGCGATGCAGTGCCGGGGAAGTCTTCTATCGAACTCGAAAGCTCTGGGTCGCCGGCCTTCCCGAATCCGCACTCGAGCAGAAGATCGGCTCCATCTATCAGAGCTATGAGAATCCGCTCACCACCATCCTCGCGTCGCCCGGGCCAGGTGGAGATTCGTCTCACCGCGAACGGGCGAAGCCCCGAGGCGGCGGATGCTCTCAACGAGGAGCTGGCAGGAAAGCTCCGCGCGATTCTGGGAGATTTCCTGTTCTCCGAGCGCGAAGAGAGCCTCGAGGCCGTGGTCGGCTCTCTCTTGCTCGAAGCGCGAATGAAGATCGCCGTCGCGGAGTCGCTGACCGGCGGGCTCATCGCGCACCGGATCACCCAGGTCTCCGGGTTCGAGCCGGTACTTCGAGATCGGATTCGTCACGTACGGAAACGAGAGCAAGACCGACGCTCCTCGGCGTCCCGCCGGACCTCTTTCGAAGCGTGGGCGCGGTAAGCGAAGAAGTGGCCCTCGCCATGGCGAAGGGAGCCCTCGAGCGCGGATCGGCCGACATCGCGATTGCCGTCACCGGAGTCGCTGGCCCGACTGGCGGCAGCGACGAGAAGCCCGTCGGCCTCGTGTACATCGGCATCGCGACCCGGCAAGAGGCGCGGGTCGAGAGGCGTCAGTTCCCGGGCGAGCGCCGCGTGGTGAAACGCTCGACCGCGCAGACCGCTCTCGATCTGGCGCGGCTCGAGCTCCTGCGGAGCAGGTGATTGCGGGTTTTCCTCGCAATCGACCTCGACGATGCTGTCCGGAGCCGGATTGCGGAGCTCGCGGGCGTCGGGAGCGAGCCGTCTCTCGTACGCCGCGCGCGGTGGGTCCGCCCCGAAGCGCTTCATCTGACGCTTCGTTTTTTCGGTGAAGTGTCGGTCGCGGGTGTCGAGTCGCTCGGTGCGGCGCTCGCGGAAGCGCTCGCGGGGCTTCCGGCGTTCGCGCTCGCGCTCCGCGGATGCGGGGTTTTTCCAGAGCGGGGACGGCCGCGCATCCTCTGGGTGGGTCTCCCTTCGCCGCCGAAGGCGCTTTTCGAGCTCCAGTCGAGAGCGGAGGCATGTGCCCGCGCCCTGGGATTCGCACCGGAAAAGCGGCGTTTCGAGCCTCACCTCACCGTGGCGCGATTTCGGGAGCGCGAGCGGGACCCCGGCTCCATCCTTCAGGCCTTCCGGGACCGGGACTTCGGGATGAGCACCGTCACCGAAGCGATCCTTTTCGAAAGCGAGCTTTCTTCCTCCGGCGCGAGGTACCGGCGGCTGCGCGTCTTTCCTTTGACCTCCTCCCATACTCTGGTGGGATAACAGCGGAAGGGCTGGTATAATTTCGTGTTACAAGGTTTTTACCCTCTTTAGAATCCATGTTCGAGCTGGCGTTTCTCGAGGACGGGAGCGAGCATATCGTCCCGATCCGCCCGGAAGGGGTCGTTCTCGGCCGCTCTCCCGACTGCGACGTCGTCATCAAGGATTTCGGGGTCTCGCGCCGCCATGCGGAGGTTCTGATCGACGGCGAGGATTGCCGCCTCGTCGATCTCAAGAGCAAGAACGGGACGCAGGTGAACGGCGTCCGCGTGCTCGAAGTGATTCTGAACGACGGCGATCAGATCCTCCTCGGCAAGTTCCAGCTGGAGTTCCGCAAGACGCTCGACGAGCAGGTCGTGCTCGACGAGGAAAAGCCCATGCTCGAGGAGGCGGGAACCGTCATCCGGAGCGTGGGGGAGCTCTCCAAGTATTTCCTGGAAGAAAAGCCGCCCGCCGAGCCGAAGCAGCGCCGCCCGGTGGCCGCCCCCGGAAGAACGGGCGAAACCGCGCCCGTCGAGACGGAGCTCGGAAAGATCAACCGCGTCCTGAGGAGCCTTTCGGAGCTCGCCAAAGCGCTCATCTCCGCGCAGCCCGAGGAGGTGCCCGGCCCGCGTCATGGGCGCGGTCTTCGAGCACATCCCGGCGGACCGAGGCTTTCTCATGCTCCTCGACGAGGAGGGGAACTTGAAGCCCCGGGTGGTCCACCATCGCCACGGCGACGACGAGAAGATCACCATCAGCAAGACCATCGCCGACCGAGTGGTGCAGGATCGAGTCGCCATTCTCACCTCCGACGCGCAGGTCGATCCCCGGTTCGCCACGGGCGACAGCATCCGCTTTCATGGGATTCGCTCGGCGATGTGCGCTCCCTTGTGGAAGGGCGACGAGGTCATCGGGATCATCCACGTCGACAGCCCGATGCAGACCAAGACCTTCACTCCCGACGATCTCGAGCTCCTCTCCGCACTCTCGAACTACGCCGCGGTCGCGATCCAGCAGGCCAGCCTGAACAAGAAGATTCAGCAGGAGAAAGTGGCCCGAGAGCGGCTGGAGAAATACTTCTCCCCCTCCATCGCCACGCGAATCCTTTCCGAGGGCGAGAAGGAGGCTCAGGAGCTGGAGGCCACGGTGCTCTTCGCCGACATCGTCGGATTCACCCGGATCGCGGAGCGCATGGATGCTCCGTCGGTGGCGCGGCTCTTGAACGAGTACTTCTCGCGGATGTCCGAGCCGATCTTCGAGGCCGACGGAACGCTCGACAAGTTCATCGGCGACTGCATCATGGCTGTCTTCGGCGCGCCGTATGCGCAGGCCGATCACGCGGTGCGCGCGGTCCGGGTCGCGCTCGATATGCGCCAGCGGCTGAACGAGCTCAACGCCGAGAGGGGCGGTCCCGCCTCGATCTCGATGCGGATGGGAATCAACAGCGGTCCCGTGGTCTCGGGGCCGATCGGCTCGGTGAAGCGCAAGGAGATCACCGTCCTCGGAGACACGGTGAACATCGCGTCGCGCATCGAGTCGATGGTCGCGGAATCGGGCCAGATCGTGATCGGGGAGAGGACCTACGATCTGGTCAAGGACCGATTCGAAGTGAGAGACCTCGGCACGGTCGCGCTCAAGGGCCGGAAGGAGAGCGTGCGGGTCTACGAAGTACTTTCGGAGAAGTCGACATGAGCCCGACGGCCCTGCCGAAGCGCCCCCGCGACCTGCCGAAGCCGCCCCGCGACCTGCCGAAGCCGCCATCGCCCCCTGCGCCTCCGCGGCCGAGGACGAAGCGCAGCGGGAAAATTCTCTATTCGCTCATCGGCCTGATGCTCCTGACCGGACTCCTGCCGCTTCTCCTGACCGCGGTCTGGTTGGTCCGCCGAAACCGCGAGGCGCTCGAGGCGTCCGAACGCCTGCTGCAGCTCGATCAAACCCGCTCCATCGCCCAGCAGGCACGTCTCTATTTGCAATCGATGCACAACCAGCTCGAGGCCATCGCCAAGACTTTCGAGATCGGATCCGATCCCCGGGCGGTTCGCACGCGGCTCCAGTCCGTGACTCCCGAGGCGCTTCTCGATTTCATCGAGGAAGATCGGGTGCGCGGAATCACGGTGTTCGATCGCGAAGGCCGCTTCGTGACCGCCGGCTACACCCTGGACGATCCCGAGATCGAGGCGTCGCTTCGCGAATCGCTGGTTCAGGGACTGCAGGCGCGGACCTGGACCTCGCCCGCGCACGTCTCGGAACCTCTCCTCGATACCGTGGTCATCATGTCCGCGCCGGTGCGCGCGTTCTACGGCGGAGAAGGGACCCCGCCGGTCGAGGGCGTCGTCGCCGCGATGGTCAGCCTCAAGCCCATCGAGGAAATGGTCAAGCAGAAGGGGAACGAGCGAAGAAGCGTCTACGTCGTCGACGATCGGGGGACGGCTCGTCACCCACTCGGATCCGGCGACGCTCTACAAGAGAGTCGACCTTTCGAAGACCGAGATCGTGCAGAAGTTCCAAGAGTCGCGGGGCCAGGCGAGCGGGTCGGAGAACTTCGAGCTGACGGAAGCGGGCAAGACCAAGAAGTTCCTGGGGACCTACACGCCCATAGGCGACCTGGGCTCGACGCTTCCCTTTCTCAAGACGCTCGGCTGGGGCGCGATCGTGCAGGCGGAAGAGGAGGCGGTCTTCTTCTCCGCCCGCGAGATCGTGAAGGACAGCGTGTTCATCGCGGTTCTCGCGGCGGTGCTCTCGGTCGCGCTCGCGGTGATTTTCGCCGGACGGCTCTCCCAGCCCATCGGAAAGCTCGCGGAGAGCGCGCGGAGGCTGGCCTCCGGCGACTTCTCGCAGAACATCGACGTGACCAGCGGAAACGAGATCGGAGAGTTCGCCGAGACTTTCAATTTCATGGTCTCAGAGATCCGGCGGTTCATCGAAAAGCTGAGGAAGGCGGCGGAAGAGAACAAGCAAATGTTCATGGGAGCGGTCACGTCCCTCGCCGCCGCCATCGACGCGAAGGACCCGTACACGGCGGGCCACTCCGAGCGCGTCGCCCACTACTCCGCCACCATCGCCAAGATTCTCCGCTTCCCCGATGAAGAGGTGGAGAACATCCGCATCGCCGCCCTCATGCACGACGTGGGCAAGATCGGCATCCAGGACAGCATTCTCGGCAAAATGGGACCGCTCACCGACGAGGAGTTCGCGGTGATGAAGACCCACCCGACCAAGGGCGCTGCCATCATGGAGCACGTGCCTCAGCTGAAATCGATGATTCCCGGAATGAAGTACCACCACGAGAACGTGGATGGGTCGGGTTATCCCGAAGGGCTGAAAGGGGACCAGATCCCGCTCATCGCCAAGATCGTGAGCGTGGCCGACACCTTCGACGCGATGACCACCAATCGCCCGTACCAGAAGGCGATGGAGATCACGTACGTGTTCACGCGGATGCGGAGCTTCATCGGAAAGAAGTTCGAGAAGCACCTGGTGGAGGCGCTCATTACCGCCTATGAAGAGGGGCTCATCCGGCCCAACATGAAAGTCGAAAGCGTTCTGAAAGCGGCGCCCTCCGCGGCCTCGCCGGTTGCCCCCGCGCGTGAGACCCGCGATCTCCCCGTGCCTCAGATGGCGAGAGAAACTCTCGCCGTACCGGCGCATTCGTTCGAGATGACGCCGCCCGCAATGGCCGTTCCGGCGGTGCCCGTCGGCGCTCCCGCAAGAAGCTCCGCCCCCGCCGGTGCAGCTCCCATGAGAGTCGAAGAGACCCACGGAATGGGCCCGCCTCCCGCGTTCATCAACCGCTCTCGCTGACTTGCGCCTCAAAGCCTGATTTCGCGGTACAATACGGCGACTCAGGGCTCACATTCGGGAGGAAACGATGGAACGCGGAAGACTTACGGCCGTGGTCTTCCTGGGGTTGTCGCTGGCGACGGCATATCCGAGTCGCCTCCAGGGCGCGCCGGGCCGTCAGAGTGAAGAGAACATCGAGGAATCGATGCGGGTCTTCAACCGCGGCAAGCTTCTGCACCAGGAGCACCAGTATCGAGAAGCGATCAAGGAATACCAGGCAGTCGCTCAAGCTCGACGATCAGAACCCCTTCGTTTTCAATGCGCTCGGTCTCGCCTACGCCGCGCTCCGTGACTTCACACCTGCGCTGAAGGCATTCAGCCAGGCGCTCGCGATCAATCCCGATCTCACCGACGTCTACAACAACATGGGGATGGTCTACGCCGAGCAGGGCGCGAAAGAGAAAGCGTTCGAGGCCTTCTCGCGCGCGGTGCGTAACCCGAACTACACCACTCCCGAGAAGGCTCTCTACAACATGGGCAACCTCTATCTCGAGGACGGCAACACCGAGCTCGCGGAGATGCACTTCCGGCGGGCGGTCGAGAAACAGCCGAAATTCGCGCTCGGCTATCGCGGCCTCGCCAAGGTGTATCTCAAATTGAACCAGGTCGAGCTCGCGGTGGCCCAGTTCCAGAAGGTGGTGGAGATAGCTCCGGAGGATGCCGAGAGTCTCTTTCAGCTCGCGCAAATCCACGAGGACAAGGGCGAGATAGCGGAGGCGAGGAACCTCTATCGCCGCGTCGTCGAGATCGACCGCGCCTCGACCTTCGGGCAGATGGCGCTCGCCCGCCTCGACGCTTTGAAAGAGAGCTGAGCGCAGTCTACCCGCGCCGTCCGATGCTTCCATGACGCTCACCGAGCGGCTTCGTGACAGCTTTCGCCGGACCCGGGAAAAACTCGGTCTCGGAAGCTCGCTCGACGAAGAAGCTCGACTTCGAAGTCCTCGAAGAATCGCTGCTGTCGGCGGACGTCGGACTCCCGGCGGCCCGCGAGATAATCGACACTCTGCGTTCTCGAAACGGGAATCGCCGGGAGAACCTTCGCGCGGTTCTTCTCGACATCGTCTCCCGTCCGTCAACGGGCGCGCCCTCACCACGCCCAGGGCGCCCGCGGGTGACTCTGGTGGTGGGAGTCAACGGCGCCGGAAAGACGACGAGTGTCGCGAAGCTCGCGCGAAGGCTCGTTTCGGAGGGCCGCAAGGTGCTCGTGGTCGCGGGCGATACCTTTCGCGCCGCGGCTCAGGAGCAGCTCGGCGTCTGGGCCGACCGTACCGGCGTCGAGATCGCGGGAGGAGATCCCGGTCGGGATCCCGCTTCGGTCGTCCACGACGGCCTCACGCGCGCCGTCGCCGAAGGCTTCGACGAGGTGCTGGTGGATACCGCTGGCCGACTCCATACCAAGCGCCCGCTCATGGACGAGATCGCGAAGGTCGCGCGCATCGCCGCGCGGGTGATACCGGAGGCGCCGCACGAGACGCTCCTGGTCCTGGACGCGACCGTCGGCGGGAACGGGCTACGGCAGGCGAGGGAGTTCACGTCCGCGGTGAAAGTGACGGGCATCGTGCTCGCGAAGATGGACGGCACGGCGCGCGGCGGCATCGTCGTCGCGGTGGCCAAGGAGCTCGCCATTCCGGTGCGCTACGTCGGAGTTGGTGAGGGCGCTTCGGACCTCCTCCCGTTCTCGGCCGAGGCCTTCGTGGATGCGCTGGTCTCGGAGTAGCGATGTCTTCTCGAAAGCGCGACATCGACCAGCGGATGATGCGCCGCGCGCTCGCGCTCGCGGTCCTCGGAACCGGCAGCGCCGCGCCCAACCCTCGAGTCGGTGCGGTCGTGGCGCGCGGGACGAACGTGATCGGGCAGGGATACCACCTTCGGCCGGGAGCACCCCATGCGGAGACGGTCGCGCTCATGGGTGTCGAAGAATCGGGCGCGAAAGCATCGGGGGCGACGCTCTACACTTCGCTCGAGCCCTGTTGCCACACCGGCAGGACGCCCCCTTGCGTCGACCGGATCGTCCGAGCGGGCATCGCCCGCGTCGTCGCTTCGATGAGAGACCCGAACCCCAGAGTGAACGGAGGCGGTTTTCGCGCGCTGCGGCGGATGGGGGTGAGAGTCGAGGTGGGACTCCTCAGGGACGAGGCGCTCCGGCTCAACGAAGCGTTCGTCAAGCACGCGCGCACCGGGCTTCCGCTCGTGACGCTCAAGGGAGCTTCGAGCCTGGACGGCCGGATTGCGACGCGAACCTTCGACTCCAAATGGATCACATCGGCGTCCGCGCGCCGTCACGCGCGGCTCCTGCGCTTCGAGCATGAAGCGATTCTGGTCGGCACGGGCACGGCCCTGGCGGACGACCCGCGCCTCGACCGAAGGCCGCGCTCGCCGCTCGGACGAGCCCGTTCCTGCGCGTCGTCCTGGATCGCGTCCTTCGTCTTTCTCCCCGGAGCCGGCTCGCGCGGAGCCGGCTCGCTGGGACCTGCTACTGGTATTCTGCGGACCCGGCGCTTCGCCGAAGCGGCGTCGCGCCCTCGAGGCGTTGGGTGTGGAAGTGGAGGAGATATCTGAGCGCGGGCGGAAGTTCCGGAGACTCGATCTCGAAGAGCTCCTGCGAACGCTCGGACGGCGCGGCATCACGAGCCTCCTGGTCGAGGGTGGAGGAGAGCTCGAAGGGAGCTTCCTGGATCGGCGGTTGGGAGACCGCCTCGTGCTCTACGTCGCTCCGCGAATTCTCGGAGGGCGAGAAGCGCGGCCGTGGATCGGAGGCGAAGGGGTCAGGACGGCGGCCGGCGCGGTCGGCCTGAGCCGCGTGCGCTCGACCCGCGTGGGCGACGGCTGGCTCATCGAAGGGTCGCTCGGAGTACAGCCGTCAGCGCGTCAGCCGACGAGCCCGTCAGCGCTGAGTCCGCCTGATGCGCGGAGCGAGCCTAAGTATGTTTACTGGGTCTGGTGCAAGCTGTCGGGCGCCTCGAGTCCTCCCGTCTTCGAGGCGACGTGCGTGAGCTCGTCATCGCGTGCGACGCGCATCGCGACAGAGCTCGAGATCGGAGCGAGTGTCGCCGTCTCGGGAGTGTGTCTGACGGCGACGGCGATCCGCGCGGGATCGTTCCACGTCGAAGTCGCGAGGGAGACAGAGCGGCGCACTTCGCTCGGCTCGCTCGCGGAAGGCGCTCTCGTGAACCTGGAGCTCCCTCTTCGCGCGACGGACCGGCTCGGAGGCCACATCGTACAGGGGCACGTCGATGAGGTCGGGCGCGTCGCCGCGAATCCGGGCCGCGGGAGGGAAATCACGTGCTGAGGGTGGAGCATTCGCGCGACAGGAGCCGGTTCGTCGTGGAGAAGGGCTCGATCGCCATCGACGGAGTGAGCCTCACCGTCATGGCCTCCGGCCCGGCGTGGCTCGAAGTCATGCTCATTCCGCACACTCTCGCGGTCACCACTCTCGGTCGTCTCGCTCCCGGGGACGGCGTCCATCTCGAGTACGATATACTGGCCAAGTACGTCGCTCGTCTGGCCGAACCGTATCGGAGCGAGTAACGGGGAGAACGAGCTTGCGCGAGAGCCACGCCGACGCGGAAACCTCCCAGACTCTCTTCCATCGAGGACGCGCTCGCGGATTTTCGCGCTGGAAAGATGGTCGATCGTCGTCGACGACGAGGACCGCGAGAACGAGGGCGACCTCACCATCGCCGCCGAGAAGGTCACTCCGGAAGCCATCAACTTCATGGCGCGCTACGGCCGCGGTCTCATTTGCATGCCGATGACCGGCGAGCGGCTCGACGATCTGCGCATCCCGCTGATGGTCTCGGAGAATACCTCGAACTACGGGACCGCGTTCTGCGTTTCCATCGAGGCGAAGAAGGGAGTTTCGACGGGGATCTCCGCCGCCGATCGCGCCCGTACCGTTCTCGCGGCCATCGACCCCGAGACCGCCCCTGCGGACCTGGTGCGGCCCGGCCACATGTTTCCCCTGCGCGCGCGTCCAGGAGGGGTGCTCCAGCGCGCGGGGCAGACCGAGGCGGCGGTCGACCTCGCCCGCATCGCCGGGCTCTATCCCGCCGGAGTCATCTGCGAAGTGATGAACGAGGACGGCTCGATGGCTCGGGTGCCCGACCTCGAGAAGTTCTCCCGGGAACATGGAATCCGGCTCATCACCGTCGCGGACCTGATCCGCCATCGCCTGCGCACCGAAAGTCTCGTGAAGCGCGTGGCGCGCGCGTCGCTTCCGACGGACTACGGCAGTTTTCGAGATCGCCGCGTTCGAGAGCCTGAACGATGGGGCCACTCACCTGGCGCTCGTCCTCGGCGACATCGAGAAAGACGACGCGGTTCTGGTGCGCGTGCACTCCCAATGCATCACCGGCGAAGTTTTCCATTCGAAGAGATGCGACTGCGGTCCGCAGCTCGACCGCGCGCTCGCCAAGATCGGCGAGGAGGGGAGCGGCATCCTGCTCTACCTGCACCAGGAGGGCCGGGGCATCGGCCTCGTGAACAAGATCCGCGCCTACGCGCTCCAGGACGAGGGGATGGACACGGTCGACGCCAACGAGAGCCTCGGGTTCAAGGCGGATCAGCGCGAGTACGGGATCGGCGCCCAGATCCTCGCGGCGCTCGGCGTCCGGAGAATCCGCCTCCTCACCAATAATCCCCGCAAGTTCGTCGCGCTCGAGGCCTACGGTCTCACCATCACCGAGCGCGTTCCCATAGAGATTGCCGCGAACGACGTGTCGGCGGCCTACCTCAAGACCAAGAAGGAGCGGCTCGGGCACCTGCTCGAGAAGGTGTGAGCCGGCTCGTCGTCGCCCTCATGAACGTCGATTTTCTGAGGCGCGTGCGGCTTTTCGAGGGGCTCGAAGTGCCCGAGCTCGCGGAGCTCCTCATGCTGGGAATGGTGAAGGAGTACGCCAAGGACGACGTGATTTTCGAGGAGAGCTCGCCCGGAGATTCGTTCTACGTGATCTACGACGGCTCGGTGCGCATCAGCAAGAATTTCCACCAGATGGGGGAGGAGGCACTGACCATCCTGGCCGCGGGAGATTTCTTCGGCGAAATGTCGTTCTTCGACGATCACCCCCGTTCCGCGCGGGCCATCGCCCATGACGGGGCGAAGCTCCTCGAGCTCCGCAACGCCGATTTGAAATCCCACCTCGAAACGCGCCCGGAAGTCGCGCTGAAATTCCTCTGGGCCTTCGCCCGCACGCTGTCGCAGCGCGTGCGCGACACCAACGACAAGTTCTCGACCCTTTTCACCATCTCCCGCGTGTTCTGAGCCACGTCTTCTCTGGAGAAATCCCCACTCCAGGAGCTAAAGTGATGCTTGAGTCGGCCCGGCGAACCGGGCCGCGAGAAAAGACGAAGGGCCCATCACCGTCCGGGGGATGGTCCTTGACTTTGATCAGGGGCTCTTCTAACATGATTTGTTGCAGCACTTAAAGGGGAGATCCGTCCTTACAGGCACGCCTTTCGACCATGTTCGAGCAGTTTTCCGAGAAACTTCAGGGCGTTTTTAAGAAGCTCCGAGGGAGATCCGTGCTCCGGGAGGAGCACGTCGACGAAGCCCTGCGGGAGATCCGTCTCGCCTTGCTGGAAGCGGACGTGCAGTTTCAAGTCGCCCGGGATTTCACATCGCGCGTGCGCGAGAAAGCGGTGGGGAAAGAGATCCTGGGATCGCTCACCGCCGCCCAGCAGGTGATTCAGGTCACGCGCGACGAGCTGGTTTCGCTTCTCGGAAGCTCGGAGCGTCCGCTCGATCTTTCGAAGGGGTGGCCGGCAGTCGTTCTCATGGTGGGGCTCCAGGGCTCGGGCAAGACTACGTCCGCGGCGAAGCTCGCCCGCTACCTCCGGAGCGAGGGAAAGCACCCGGCGCTCGTGTCCGTCGACGTGAGGCGCCCGGCCGCCATCGAGCAGCTCGCGGTCCTGGCGCGAGAGCTCGAGATTCCCTGTCTCTCCCCCGACTCGATGGATCCGGTGGAGAGAGCGTCGAAGTCGGTCCGTCTGGCGCGAGACCGGGGCTACGACGTTCTGATCGTCGACAGCGCCGGCCGCATCCACGTCGACGACGAGCTCATGGGGGAGCTCGCGGCTATCGAAGAGAAGACGGCCCCCGCGGAAACCCTGTTCGTCGCCGATTCCATGACCGGACAGGACGCGGTGAAGAGCGCTTCGAGCTTCGCGGCGAAGGTTCGCCTGACCGGACACGTGCTGACCAAGCTCGACGGCGACGCGCGCGGCGGCGCCGCGCTCTCCATCGCCGCCTCGACGGGAGTCCCCATCAAGTTCGCCGGAACGGGAGAAAAGCTGGACGCCTTCGAGCCTTTCCGTCCCGACCGAATGGCGTCGCGCATCCTGGGGATGGGCGACGTGCTGTCTCTCATCGAGCGCGCCGAAAAGACCGTCGAGCGTGAAGAGGCGAAGGAGCTCGCGCGCAAGATAGAGCGCGACGAGCTCACCCTCGAGGACTTCCGCCAGCAGCTCCGGCAAGTCAAACGCATGGGCTCGCTCTCGGAGATTCTGAGCTTCCTTCCGGGCGCCGGAGCGCTCGCATCGGAAGTAGACGAAGGAGAGATGCGCCGGTTCGAGGCGATTCTCGATTCGATGACCGTCTTCGAGCGATCGCATCCGGCCGTCGTGAACGGCTCGCGGCGGCGGCGCATCGCGCAGGGCAGCGGAACGAGCGTTTCCGACGTCAACCGGCTCCTCCGCCGCTTCGGCGAGGCCCGGAAGATGGTGAAGAAGCTCTCGATGGTCCAGAAATCGGCGGGGAGCCGCAAAAAGCTCGCCCGCATGTTGGGAGGATTCAAAGCCCGATGAGTCCTCTTTCGCAGATAACCCAGGTTCCAAATCCCCGCGGAGGGAGGTGAGGAGACAGTTCATGTTGATCATACGTCTGGCACGAAGAGGAAGTAAGAAGCACCCGCAGTATCGCGTCGTCGTCTCGGATTCCTTGTACGGGAAGGGCGGCGGCATCGTGGAGAACGTCGGCGTGTACGAGCCGAAATCGAAGGGCGCGACCGTGAGCCTGAAGCGCGAGCGCATCGACTTCTGGCTCTCGAAGGGCGCGACCGCCACCGATACCGTGAAGAGCCTCATCAAGAACATTCCTGCTTGAGGCCGATCTTTTCTGCGAAGCGCGGGTGCAGGAGGGAGCCGCTATGAAGGAATTGTTGGAGCTCATTGCCAAAGCGCTGGTGGACAAGCCTGATGACGTTTCGGTCTCGGAAGTAGGAGGGGAGCAGACGACCATCCTGGAGCTCCGCGTGGCGCAGGAGGACCTGGGAAAAGTGATTGGAAAACAGGGGCGGACCGCCCGGGCCATCCGCACGCTGCTTTCCGCGGCAGGCACCAAGATCGGGAAGCGGTTTCATCTGGAAATCATCGAGTGACGGAGCAGGTGGATTGGGAGTCGCTGGTCGCCGTCGGGCGTGTGGCGAGAGCCCAGGGACGGGAAGGCGAGGTCGCGGTCGAGTCCGTGGACCTCGGCGCCGGAAAGGTTCGCAGGGCTCGCCCGGATCTTCGTCGAAGGCGGCGACTCGAGCCCTTCGGCGTTGAAAGTCGAGAGGGTGCGTGTTCACAAAGGACGGCCAGTGGTGAAGTTCGACGGAATCTCGGACATCAGCGAGGCGGAAGCCCTCCGCGGCCGGGAGCTTCGCGTTCGCGGAAAGCGAGCTCGACTCTCTTCCCGCGGGGACGTTCTATCAGTTCCAGATCCGCGGGTTTTCCGTGAAGGACCGAATCCGGGGCGAGATCGGCGTCATCGAGAGTGTCCTCGAGACCGGAGGTACGGACCTCCTGGTAGTGCGCGGAAAGGACGGCGGCGAGACCCTGGTTCCCCTGTGCGACGAGATCGTGAAGAACATCGACCCGATCGAGGGAAGCGTCGACATCGACGCGCCCGAAGGACTCGTGAGCTTGAATGCGAATTGACGTCGTGACCATCTTCCCGGACATGTTCCGGGAAGTCTTCGAGTTCGGTATCGTGCGCCGCGCCCGCGAGGCGGGGCTTCTCGCCGTTAAGGCGCACGATCTTCGCTCGTGGACCAAGGACCGCCATCGCTCGACCGACGACACGCCTTACGGCGGCGGACCTGGCATGGTGATGAAAGTCGAGCCGCTGGTCGAAGCCGTCGAAGCGCTCGCGACCGCCGGGGCTCGCCTGGTCCTTCTCAGTCCCCGAGGGGCACCCCTCGATCAAGCGAAGGTCCAGGAGCTCGCCCGGGCGGAGCATCTGATCCTGGTGGCCGGCCGCTACGAAGGGGTCGACGAGCGTTTCGTCGAGCTCACGTCCGCGGAGGAGATGTCGATCGGCGACTACGTGCTCTCCGGCGGCGAAATCCCTGCGATGGTGGTGATCGACGCGGTGACGCGCCTTCTTCCCGGAGCGATCTCCGATCCGAAATCCGCGGAGGAAGACTCCTTCAGCCGCGGAGTTCTCGACTATCCCCATTACACCCGTCCGGCGGAGTTCCGCGGCTCGCGAGTGCCCGAGGTGCTCCTCTCCGGTGACCACGCCGCGGTTCGCGAGTGGCGGGAGAGCCGGGCTCTCGAGGACACCCGGTCGCGCCGTCCGGAGCTCATCCGTGACCCGCGTTGAGCCTATCGAGTTACGAGCGAGTCTAGAAACATCTGAAATAGAAAGAGGAGCACTTCCATGAACGTCATCGACAAGTTGGATGCCCGCGAGCTCAAGAGCGATCTCCCCGAGCTCCGATCGGGAGACACGGTGAAAGTCCACGTGCGGGTCAAAGAGGGCGACAAGGAGCGGGTGCAGGTTTTCGAGGGCACGGTGATCGCGCTCAAGGGAAGCGGAGCCCGAGCCACCATGACCGTCCGCAAGAATTCCTTCGGCACCGGAGTCGAGCGCATCTTTCCGCTCCACGCGCGCACCATCGACAAGATCGAAGTGCGTGCGCTCGCACCACGTGCGGCGCGCGAAGCTCTACTTCATGCGCGAGCGCAAGGGGAAGGCCGCCCGGCTGCGGGAGAAGCGGACCAACTGAAGTCGAGCGAGCGCCCGAAGATGTTGATTCCATCCGCGGTGGCATGAGGAAGAACGGCACATGGCCCTGAACAAAGACCGTGTCTTCAAAGCCGCGGAGACCTACATCAAGAAGAACAAGGTCGACAAGGCCATCCAGGAATATGAGTCGTGGCTGAAGGAGAACCCGAAGGACTGGAACATCATCCGCACCGTCGGAGACCTCTACGCGCGCATCAGCCGCAACGACGAGGCCATCAAGAAGTACGCGCAGGTCGCCGATCACTACCGCAAGGACGGCTTCAACGTCCGTGCCATCGCGACCTACAAGATGGTCCTGAGGCTCGATCCTCAGAACGAGCCGGCGATGAGAAACCTCGCCGAGCTCCAGGCCGAAGAGGGTCTGCTGATGGAGGCGAAGTCCTACTATCAGACCCTGGTCGAGCTCTACAACAAGCAGGGCCACAAGCGTCTCGCCGCTGAAGTCTTCAAGAAGCTCGCGGAGATCGATCCCCAGGACGTCAAGATCCGCTACAAGTACGCGGACTTCCTGAACAAGAACGGGAAGCCCGACGAAGCGGCGCGGGAGTACGTGGGCATCGCGGACGCGTTCATCGGTCAGGGCCTGGTGGATGAAGCGATCAAGATTCTCGAGCAGGGCCGCTCGCTTCAGACGGCGGACCCCGCCCTGAAGATCAAGCTGGCCCACGCCTGCACGATGCAGGGCAACCACGCCCAGGCCATCCGCCTTCTGGAAGAGGTGAGGAAGAGCGCTTCCGGCGATCCGACGATTCTGGCTCGGCTCGGCGAGGCCTATCTCGCCGCCGGCAACACCGACGACGCGCAGTCGATTTTCCAGCAGCTGTCGTCCGTCCAGCCCGGCAATCCCGAGAACATCCTGAGGCTCGCCGACCTGCGCATCGCGCAAGGCGAAATTCGATACCGCCCTCGAAGAGATCGGACCTCTGGTCGATCGCTACGTGACGCAGGGGGAGGGGCAGAAGGCGACGGAGCTCCTCGCGAAAGTTCTCTCGAAGGACCCCCATCACATCAAGACCCTCCTCAAGCTGGCGGAGGTTCACACCATACTCAAGCAGGAGACGGGGCGGGTCGCTGCCTACGACAGCCTCTGCGAAGCCTACAGCCGCGCGGGGGACTTTCAGAAAGCGGTCTCCGTCGCGGAGCAGCTGGTCGAGATCGACCCCGAGAGCTCGCAGCACAAGGACCGCGTAAAGTTCTTCAAGTCGAAGCTCGCGGGCCCGGCGCGCGCCCCCGAGCCCGCGGCGAAGCCGGCTCCGCCGCCTTCGCGCCCGGCGCCCGCCCCCGCTCCACCGCCGAAGGCCGCCGCCCCGGCCTCCGCGAGTCGAAGCCCGGCCGGTCGCGCCCGCACCGAAGGCACCTGCTCCGGCGCCACCTCCGAAATCCCCCATCTCGGAGATTTCCGATATTCCGGACTTCGGCTCGTTCGGCGAATCTCGGCCAGTCCGACTCCGACAGTTTCTCCGACCTGAGTCTCGAAGAGGTGAGTCCGCCGAGCGCTTCGGCCTCGGGTCCCATCGACCTCGGCGAAGTGGTGGAGCTCACCCAGGAGGAAGAGGAGAACATCAAGGAGAAGCTCACCGAAGCCGAAGTCTTCGTCCGCTACGGGCTCGTGGACAAAGCCATCGGCCAGCTGGTCGACGTGCTCGAGAGCTTCCGCTACCACGGGGAGACGAGAGAGAAGCTCATCGAGATCTACAAAGATCAGGGGATGAACCGAGAGGCCGGCGAGCAGCTGATGCAGCTCGCACAGGTCTACGACAAGTTCGGACGGGCCGAGGACGCGCGGCGCGGCGCGCCAGGAAGCGGCGCAGCTGAACCCGGCTCTCGCGTCTCGAGGCGGAGGCCGCTGGGATCGCGGTCGAGGAAGAACCGGAGCTCATCCTCGCCCCCGAGACGGAGTCGGATCTCGGCGACGCGGGAATCGAGATCGACATCGCGTCAATGGAGGAGGACCGGCCTGTCTTCTCGGGGTTGGGTCAGGATTCGGAGTCCGACATTCCCATTTCGTTCGACGGCGCGAGCTTCGACGAGCCATCGATCGACGTGAGCCTGGACGAGCCTGCCGCGGAGGCGCCGTCGCTCGAGCTGCCCATCGAGGTCGATTGGGGCGCCGCCGAGAACGACTTCGCGGCCGCGGCAGAGAGCCTCTCGTCGGAGGACAGCATCGATCTGACCGGCGCCGTGGAGGTGGAAGAGGAGATCTCGGTCTCACTCGACGACGAGCTTCCGGAGGAAGTCGAGTTCGCCTCGCCCGCTCGCGACGACGAGATCCAGATGGAGTCGGACTCCGAGGACATCGAGATCAACCTGGAAGCCTCGTCGGCGGACATCGCCATCGCCATCGAAGAGCCGGAGGAGTCCCCCGCACTTCGAAGAGGCGCCCGCCGCTGCACTCGACGAGGAGTTCGAGGTCGATGTCGCGGACGAGCCCGAAGCCGGCGGGTCCTCGTCGGGATTCGAAGAGGAGTTCTCGGTCGACCTGGGCGAGGACGAAGGGACCGCCGTCGACGAGGTCGCCGTCTCCCTTCCCGAGCCCGAAGCAGAGGAGACGTTCTCACCCACCTTCGACGCTTCCACCGGAGACGACGAATCCGACTTTCAGATCGATATCCCGGCGTCGGTACCGCGAGATGGATCTGCACGGATCTGTCGAGCCTCGGGATCGAGGAGGAAGTCGCGGTCGAGATCGAGGAGCCGCCCGCTCCCGAGCCGCCGCCGAAAAGCATCCCCGCCGCCGCGACGGCGCCTCCGCCGGCTCCCGAAGCCGTTGGCGTCTCCGCCGCCGAAGGCGTCCCCGCCGCCGCCCGCCCCGGCACGCTCGCCCGTTTCGGCCGAGCTCGCCGAAGTGGACGAGTACATCGCGCTCGGACTCTACGAGGATGCGCGCGACACGCTCCGCGATCTCCTCAAGAAACACCCGGGACAACCGGAGATTCTCGCGAAGATAGACGATCTGGGCTTCTCCTCGGAGCAGATTCAGAAGGAAGCTCGGAGCAGCCGGCTCGTCTGCTGAAGACTCCCGTCGCGGACGCCCGGGAGAAGAAGAAACCGGCCGAAGCGCCCGCTCCAGCGCCGCCGAAAGCGAAACCGGCCGCGGCGCCTCCCGAGCCTCTCGAGCCTTCGTCGAGCCTCTCGAGCCTTTGGAGGAAGTCGGAGGTCGAAGAGTTCGCCGAAGCCTCGCTCGGCGACGAGCTCGAGTCGCTCGTCGATCTGAGCGAGCCCGAGCCCGAGCCGTCCCTCGAGCCGCGGCGAGGCCGGCGGCCGAGACCGACTTCATCGACCTCGCTTCGGAGCTCTCCGAGGAGATCTTCGGGACCCACAGCGCCGTCGAGGAGGAGGACGCGGAGCCCGAGGGCCCGCTCACCGATCCCGGACTCGACCAGATCTTCCGGGAGTTCCGAAAAGGCGTCGAGAAGCAGCTCGGAGCCGAGGACTACGACACCCGCTACAACCTCGGGATCGCCTACAAGGAGATGGGGCTCCTCGACGAGGCCATCGCGGAATTTCAGCTTGCGGCGAAGGATGAAGTCCGAAGCCTCGAGTGCTGCAGCATGCTCGGGCTCTGCTTCATGGAGAAGGGAATGCCCGACATCGCCATCAAGTGGTTCTCGAAGGGCCTTGCGATTCCCGGACGCCGGGAAGAGGAGTACCACGGGCTGCGCTATGACCTCGCCCAGGCCTACGAGGCCGCGGGACAGCCCGAGCGCGCGCTCGAGCTGTACATGGAGATCTTTCGTGAGAATATCAAGTTCCGCGACGTCCAGGAGCGCGTGAAGGAGCTGCAGGCGGCGCGGAAGTAGGGGCCTCCCCGACCGTCGCTCCTGGCGCCGACCACGACCACATCATCATGGGAGACCGTCAGTGGTTCATCCTGTACGTCGTGGTTTGCCTCGAAGTGGGAATTTTCCTCACCCTCGTTCCCTGGTCGGCGATCTGGGAGCGAAACTACTTTCTCGAGGCCTACCCGACGCTTCGCGCCTTCCTGCTCGCGCCGGCGCTGCGTGGAGCGGTCGCCGGGCTCGGCCTCGCGAACATCTACATGGGCTTGAGCGAGGTCTTGAACCGGAAGCGAAGGTCCGACCGCGAGAGCGAGATTCCACGCCGAGCGGTGGTAGCCTCCGACGATCGGGTGTGACCAGCCTCTTCCAATCAGAACAAGAATCGAACGCAGAGGCGCGGAGGCGCAAAGCAAGACGCAAGAGAGGGTATTTTTCGTCTGCGTCTCTGCGCCCCTGCGTGTCTTTGCGTTCTTTTCCCGGAAGAGTCTCGAAGCATGACTCGGCCGTCGGCTTCGCACCATGATGATCACCTCGGATGTCGCCGAGGATCGTCTTCTGCTCCAGGTGGAGCGCGCTCTCGCGGCCGGGGTGGACTACGTCCAGCTTCGAAGACGCGACATCGCCGCGCGCGAGCTGCAAGCCCTCGCGAAGCGTCTCGTCGGTCTCTCCGCTCGCGCCCGGGAAGCGCTCCTCGTGAACGGCCGGCTGGACGTTGCGCTCTCGTCGCACGCCAAGGGAGTTCACCTTCCGGCGCGCGGACTTCCGATCGCGGCGGTCCTCACGAGCGGCGCCCCCGTGGCTTCATCGTTTCCCGCTCCACTCATTGGCGGCGAGGAAGTCGAGAGCGCGTGTGAACGAGGGCGCGAACTTCGTCGTCTTCGGGCCCGTCTTTCCCACGCGCGTCGAAGCCCGGTCATCCGGGGGTTGGGCTCTCGGCGCTGGCGGCTGCCGTCTCGTCGGTCCCCATTCCGGTGTATGCCCTCGGTGGGATCACGCCGGAGCGGATCTCTCCGATCGAAGACACCGGCGCCCACGGGATCGCCGGGATCTCCGTCTTCGAGGACGAGGAGAGCCTTCGCGCGCTCTTCGACCGGCTCGAGCGATCATGACGCCTTCGGAATTGGTCGATGCGGTCGGTCCTCACAGCACGCCGGAGGACGTGGCCCCGCTGCTCGACCATCCCGAAACGGACGAGGCTCACCTTCTGCGGCTCCTCCGCAAACGGGAGCTTCCGAGCTCGGTCATCGAAGCCGTCGCGCGCCACGAGCGCTGGGACGGGCGCCATCTCGATTCGCGCGGCCATCGTGCTGCACGCGAAGACTCCGCAGGACGTTGTCCCTCCGCCTCCTCAGCCTCCTGCTCTGGCGCGATCAACTGCGCGTCGCGACCGACTATGAGACTCCAGATGCCTCTTCGCGCCGCCGCGGAGAGCCGGCTCCGCGAGAGACTCTCCGAGCTCGAGCTGGGCGAGAAGATTTCCCTCGCGCGGACCGCGCCTCCCGGACTTCTCCCGATCCTCGCCTGCGACGAAAGCCACCGCGTGGTCGCGGCGGTCCTTGTCGAACCCGCGGCTCGCGAGGCCGACGTCGTGGCGATCGTGCGGCGCGAGAAGACCCCGGTCGAGGTCCTGCGGGTCGTGGCGGCGAGCGAGCGCTGGATCTCGCGGCCATCGATGCGGGACGCGCGTCCTCGCGCACCCGCGCACTCCGGTCCATTCGGCGCTCAAGGTGCTCGCGGCGATGCCCGCGTTGGGAGATTCGAAAGCTCCTCGCCGGAAAAACCGCTTCCGCCCGTCAGTTCGCTTCGGCGCGGAAAGGATTCTGAGTGGTGAAAACACCTCGGGCGGAAGGCGCGCGCGTTGACAGGCGCTCGACCGGTCTGACACAATGGCGCAGGGTGGTCTAGCGGCAAAAATGCCGTCGCCTGAAAGGGATAGAAGCTTCGCTTCCTTTGGCGGTCGGAGGAAGCGATGGAGTGGGGTCGGACGGCTGTTGAAAAACTCCTACGCAATCCAGAGGGAGCGCCAGAGGTGCTCCCTGTCGAAGACGTCGTGTCATGGCATCGCTGAGCGAGAGGTTGAAGCGCGAGCGAGAGCTCCGCGGCATCAGCTTGCAGCAGATCTCCGAGGAGACGCGAATCGGAGTGCGTTTCCTTCAAGCGCTCGAAGACGACGGCTCGACATCATTCCCGGCGAGTTCTATCGGCGATCCTACCTTCGCGCCTACGCCCGCTACCTGGGGCTCGACGAAGACCGCGCGTTGAACGTCTACGACTTCTCCCGAAAGGACAAGCCTCTCACGGTGAAGCGCCGCGGACTCGTCGATCGAGCGCGGCGTCGTTTCCCGCGCTTCCTCCTTGGGTCAAGTGGGCCGGCGCGGCGCTCGCGCATCGGCACTCCCGCTCGTTCTACTCCTTGCGAGCGATGCCCTCGTCGACCGGAGAGAGCGAGCCCGATTCCCGCCGGCGGTCCGGAGCCGAAAGCGCCGCCTGCAGAGAGTCTTCCCCGACTCCCGCGCACGGTTCTCGCCGCGATCGGACTCGCGCCCTCTCCGTTCGCCGTCGGAGTCCGCTGCCCGAAGACGGCAAGCTTCGGCTGGTCCTTTCCGTCGAGGAGTCGTGCTGGCTCGAGATCGCTGCGGACGGGAGAAGTGGTGGTCTCCGGTCTGAAGGACCAGGGATTCCAACAGGAAGTGACGGCGCTTCGCGAGCTCCGGCTCTGGCTCGGAAACGCGGGAGGCGTCAAGCTTCATCCTGAACGACCAGCCGGCGATACCGCTCGGCCGATCGGGACAGGTGCGAAAGGACCTCACCATCACTCTCGACAACTACCGGGACTTCGTCGTCCGCGTCCGATCGTTCCTGAGGACGCACCTTTGAGCTCACCTCTCGTCAATCAATTCAAGAAGGGCGGAATCTCGCGCGACGTGCGCCTCACCGCGCGCCTCGGGGGCGCTCCCCCTCACGCCCTTCGATCAGGTCGAGCTCCTCTTCCTCCTCACCCGCGACAGCGACGACGAAGTCGCGAAGACGGCGCAGAAGAGCCTTCTCGGCGTGAGTCCGGGAGCGCTCGCCGCCGTTCTCAAGGACCCGACGGTGCCCGCGGAGGCCCTCGCGTTCCTGGGAGAGCACACCGACTCCGACGAAGTGCAGCAGGCGGTGGTTCGAAACGCGAACACTCCGGACGAGGCCATCCGCAAGATGGTGCCGAAGCTCTCCGAGACCAACCTCGAGTTCATCGTCGTCAACCAGACCCGTCTCCTTCGGCACACCGCGATCATCGACGCCCTCGAGGCCAACGAGAACTTGAACTCGGATCAGCTGCGCCGGCTCCGCGAGCTGAAGCACGACTTCAAGATCGGCGTCATTCCGGGAGGAGAAGAAAGCTCCGCCTCCGCCGCCGCCGAAGCTCGATCTCGGAAAAGGCCCGGCGGAAGAGGACGAGCCGCCGCCCAAATCGCGTGAGGAGGCGGAGGCGCTCTACGGCCTCCGAGAGCACTCCGACGGTGATCTGAGCCCGGAGGAGGAAGAGGAGAAAAAGAGCGTCTTCGCGAAGATCATGACCGCGAGCGCGAGCGAGAAGATGATCATGGGACTCAAGGGGAACCGCCAGGAGCGCATGATGCTCATCCGGGACCGCAATCGCACGGTCTGGGGCGCGGTCCTCTCGAGTCCCAACATGAACGAGGCCGACGCCGAAGCCATCGTTCAGATGCGCAACGTGGCTCCCGACGTGCTGCGGGAGATCGGAAAGAAGAAGGAATGGGTGAAGCGCTACAAGGTGGCGCACGAGCTGGTGAAGAACCCCAAGACCCCTCTCGAGGTGTCATCGCAGCTCCTGCCCCGCATGGCCGCGCGGGACCTGAAGGCCTTGACGCAGGATAGGAACGTGCCCGAGATGATCCGCAGGCAGGCGGAGAAGCTGACCAAGCGGACGAAGTAGAGAACCATGGATCACGACTACTACGCGATCCTCGGCATCGCCAAGATCGGCGCGGCCCGAAGACATCAAGAAGGCGTACCTGCAGCTCGCGACGGGACAACCATCCCGACCGCATTCGCGATCCCGCGCAGAAGGCGGAGGCCGATCGGAGGTTCCAGCTGATCACCGAAGCCTACAATCAGCTGCGTGATGAATCGGCCCGCCGAGAGTATGATAGAACGCTCGACCGGAAGGTCCGGACACCGGAAGAAGAGGCCCGTCTCTTCTTCAAGAACGGCGAGCTGCAGGAGCAGTCGAGGGAATACACCAACGCCCTGAAGTACTACTACGAAGCCATGCGCATTCAGCCCGAGAAGCTCGACTACATGCTCGCCGCCGGACGCATCCTCTCGATGGACAAGGGCAAAGCAGCGCCAGGCGGCGGAGCTCTACGAACAGGCGATGGCCAAGCACCCCGCGTCGCCCGAGCCCTGTCTCGAGCTCGGAACCCTCTACATGCGCTCGGGCATGCACCTCCGAGCGAAGCGGGTCTACGAGACCGCGCTCAAGCAATTTCCCCATCATCCCGATCTTGAAGCGGAAGCTCGCGGAAGCCGATCGCGGCGGAGAAGAAGGGCGCGGCGCGAGGACGATGAACGAACGGTCCGATGCGCGTCGACTCCAAATCGCTCACTCACGTGGGGCTGAAGACGTCCCCTCAACGAGGACAGCTTCTGCTCGAACGTCGACGAGGGCCTCTACGTCGTCGCCGACGGAATGGGCGGCCACGCCCACGGCGAGGTCGCCTCTCGGCTCGCCGTCGAGACCATCGAGGAGTTCATCAAGCTCACCTCGGGGGACACCGACGTGACCTGGCCGTATGGGATCGACGAGACGCCTGTCCCTCAACGGGAACCGCCTGAAGACCTCGATTCGCTTCGCCAACCAGAAGCTTCTGGAACACGCGCGGACCAGCGCCGGCTGCGAGGGGATGGCGACGACGGTGGTGGCGGTGCTGGTCGCAGGACAACGTGGCCGAGATCGCCCACGTCGGCGACAGCCGTCTCTACCTCGTCCGCGAGGGAAAGATCGCCCGGCTCACGAGCGATCACTCGTGGGTGAACGAGCAGGTGCAATCGGGAGTCATCGACAGCGAGCAGGCGCGAAACCATCCGCTCCGCAACGTGGTCACGAGGGCTCTCGGGGGCACGGCCCGACCTCGAGGTCGACGTCCAGAGCCTGGAGATGCAGTCGGGCGACCGGCTGCTGCTCTGCTCCGACGGGCTCACCACCATGCTGGACGACGAGGAAATCCTGCGCATCGTGCTCGGCGGCGACGGCGGAGTCGACCAGACCGACGAGCTGATCCAGGCGGCGAACGAGAGCGGCGGTGAAGACAACACCACCGCCATCCTGCTTCAAGTTCGCACTTGAAGAGCTCCTCATGTCCGATCTCCGCTGCGAAGCGATGGCTGAGAAACAAACCGAGCTTCACGTCGGCAGGTTCACCATCCTGAGGCGCCTCGGTCGAGGGGGGATGGGGGCGGTATACGAAGGGCACGATCCGGCGCTCGACCGCCGGGTGGCGATCAAGACCCTTACCTCGGACGCGATCGCCGACGCGGAGTCCCGCGGCCGGTTCGAGCGCGAGGCCAAGGCCGCGGCCAAGCTCGCGCACCCCAACATCGTCACCGTCTACGAGCTCGGGAACTTCGGCGGCAAGGAAAAGCCGTACATCGTGATGGAGTACCTCGAAGGAACCGACGTCGCCGCGCTCGTCAGCGGCAGCCGCGGCGTCCCGCTCGCGGAGGCGCTCGACATCGTCGTCCAGCTCTGCCGGGCCCTCGACTTCGCCCACCTGAAGGGCGTCGTGCACCGCGACGTCAAGCCCGCGAACCTGCGGTACCTCGACGACGGCCAGATCAAGATCATGGACTTCGGCATCGCCCGGGTCGAAGGCGGCCATCAGATCACCAAGAGCGGTGTCATGATCGGCACCCTCCACTACATGTCGCCCGAGCAGATCCGGGGCGAGAAGCTCGACGGCAGGACGGACATCTTCTCCGCCGGCTGCATCCTCTACGAGCTTCTCGCGGGCGTGCGGCCGTTCGCGGGGGAGTCCGCGACCTCGATTCTCTACAACATCGTCCACGAGACGCCGAAGCCGGTGATCGAGAAGAACGCGGACCTTCCCCAGGAGGTCCAGCGCGTCATCGATCGTGCGCTCGCGAAGAAACCCGAAGATCGATTCGCGACCGCGGGGGACGATGGCGAAGGAGCTGGAGAAGATCCTCGCCGTCTACCGCAAGACCCTTCCTCGAACCACCTCGGCCCACGAGAAGAGCCTCTCAGGAGATTCAGGCGCTCGCGAAGGAGCGAAACTGGCAAGAGGTCTCGAAGAAGGCCAAGAAGCTCCTGGAGGAGCATCCGCAGCTCGACGAGGCGCGCCGCATCCTGCGACGCGCGCTTCGTGAGATCCACCAGGAGGAGAGCGACAAGCCAGAAGTCGTCCGCGGAGAAGACCAAACACTTCGAGGAAATCTACGACGAGCTCACCGGGCTCTACGGAAGCGAGGCGGTGACGGCGCGCGGGCCTTCGGCGCTCGCGGAAACGGAGGTGGGCGACGCCGACGAAGAGGCCTCCCGAGGCCCTGGGTGTCGGCCGGAGCCCGGCGGAGAAGACGCTCGAGGGCCGAGAAGGGCGAGAAAGCCGAGAGGGCCGAGAGGAAAAGAGCTCCGATCCGGTGCGCGCGCTCGCCGCGCCGATCTGGGCGCTGGTGATCGTCGTCCTTCTCGGTTTCGGAGGCGGGACTCTACTGGATGTTCTTGCGGGAGCCCGAAGGGCCGAAGACCGTGGCCTACACTCTTCGGGTGTACTCCGATCCGATCGGGGCCGGCGTCACGTTGAACGGGCGTCAGACGGGGCTCGTCGACCGACGAGGATGGCGTCGAGCTTCCTGTGTCCGGGACTGGTGAACGACTCGGTCCTGGTGGAGATGCGCCTGGACGGCTACGAGTCGGCTTCCTCGGAAGTGGCGCTCGGTGTCGCGGCGCCGGATCCGCTGGAGTTCGTCCTCGCCCCGACGGTGCGAAAATTCGAGCTCCAGACCTCGCCCTCGGGCGCATCGGTGCGTCTCGACGGGAAGCCCCTCGAGGGAGTGACTCCGCTTTCGATTGAGCTCCCTCCGGACGGCGAGCACGAGATCGCGTTCACCAAGGCCGAGCACCAGACCGCGACGATTCGGATCGGGGGAGGCGAACCGTTCCCCGCGGAGCCGGTCGTGCTCACCCCGCTCGGCAAGCCTGGCACGGTCGCCGTCGACTCCACCTATCCGGTCTCGGTCCGGCGCGGCACATCCGAGCTCGTTCCGGCGACGCCGAGTCCGAGCGTGCAGCTCCGGCCGGGCTCCTACGAGCTCCGCCTGATCGCGGAGTCCGTGTTTCTCGATCGCGTGGTGCCGGCGCAGGTGCGCGAAGGCGAAACCACCAGTCGTTTCGGCGCCGCCGCTCGGACGGGTCAACGTTCGAGCCAATCCAGGCAATTGCACGCTCACCATCAACGGAATCTCCGCGGGCGCTCCGCCTCTCATGAACCGGGAAATCGTCGCCGGCTCGCACGAGTTCGTCTTCACCTGGCCGGGCGACGTCAAAGACGTGCAGCGGGTCGAAGTCCAGGTAGGGAAGCCAAGCTATGTCATCGGTCAAAAGCGTTGAGCCCGTGAGCGATTCGGGAGGGGGTCGATGAGACGAACGGATGGAGCCGCGATTTTCGTGATCCTCGTCGCCCTGGCCTCGAGTGCTTCGGCGCAGGCGCCGTCCGATCTCGCGCGCCAGCATCTCGAGAGCGGAATTCAGTTCTACGAGCAGCAGCGCTACAACCAGGCGCTGAACGACTTTCAGATCATCGTCTCCTCGATGGCGACGAGCGAGTTCGCCGACGACGCTCTTCTCCGGATCGGGCGCTACTACCTCGACGTCGAGGAGAACTTCGCGAAGGCGAAAGAGAACCTGGACACCATCCTGCGCAGCTATCCCACCAGCGACTCGGCGCCCGGCGCGTACTACTACCTGGGAGAAGTCACCTACCGCTCCGACCGGACGGGCAAGACTCTCGACGACGCGCTCGCGAACTACCAGAGGGTGTTCCTCTACCCCGACAATCCCTGGGTTCCCGCGGCGCTCTTCTCGACCGGCGCGGCGCTCGAGCGGCAAGGGAAGTTTCAAGAAGCGGTCGACGCCTACTTCCAGGTGATCGTCGATCATCCGCGATCGGAGTGGACCGGGGGCGCCCGGCTCGGTGTGGGGCGAAGTTTCGTGCGCCAGGGGGATCCGGCGGAGGCGATGGCGCAGTTTCAGGAGGCGCGCAACACCCACCCCGATGGCAAGGAAGCGGAGTCCGCCCTCGATTGGCTCACGCTTCTCTTCCGTCTCTACGGGACGCGCATGCTCGGACAAAACGTCACCTTCCGCCGCGACGCGGGGTTCAACCCCGTCCTCAAGGACAAGCTCAGCGACGTCGTGGCGGTTCGCGCCTCGACGAGTGGCATCCATGTGCTCGAGCGCGACAAGAAGCGGGTGATGACGTTCGACCGTCAGGGAAAGCTCGCCGGCACTCAGCAGGCCGTCGAGCCCTACGGACTCTTCGTCGATGCGCGCGGGGATCTCGTGGTTGCGAACGAGAGGGCCGTCACCATCGAGGGGAAGCCGATCACCTTTGCGGTGCCCTCGGAAAAGGGACCGAAGCCGCTCGAAAAGATCCGATGGGCGGTGCGCGACCGCCTGGGGGACATCTACGTCTACGACGAGAGCGAGAAAAAGCTCTTGAGATTCAACCCCTCCGGCGACCTCGTCGGGCCCTTTCCCGACGCGACGCCGCGGGAGCTCTCGAGGGTCGACATGGATCCCATGGGCAATCTGCTGCTCCTCGACAAGCGCGACCGCGACGTGAGCGTCCTCAGTCCCGAAGGACGGGCCGTCGCCCGCATCCAGACCGCGAAAGGGCAGTGGGCGATGAAGAAGGCCGTCGACATCGCGCTCGACCCCGCGGGCTACCTGTACATCCTGGATGAGGAGGAGGCCAAGATCGCGGTCTTCGACGCCTCCTATCAATTCGTGACCCTTTTGACCCAGCAGAACCTGGGGGGCGGTGCGCTGGTGAAGCCGGTCACGCTCGACGTCGACGCTTCCGGAGATCTCTATGTCTACGACGAGAAAGAGAAAGCCGTCATTCATCTTCATTAGTCCGAGCCGGCTCCTCGCCGGCTCGGCCCTCCGCTCACGCTCGGCGGGATCGGGCCCTCCGGGCCCGGTCGATCTCCGCGCTTCGCGCGAAGGCTACCGCTCCGGTCGCTGGGCTTCCTGTTGGCGCTTGCGCTTTCGGCTACGGCTTTCGCGCAGGACGACGAGCTCCTGCTCCGCCTTTCGCAGCAGCTCAACGAAGCGAAAGTATTGTTCGAAGATCCCCAGCGCCAGTCGCAATCGATCGATTTCCTGGGACGGATCGTCGACGAGATTGAAGAACGCCGGCGTTCCGGAGCCCAGGTGCCGCCGGAGATCCTCGATCTGCAGCATCAGGCCCTGGAGCTGCGGGCGCGGGCGTTCTTCGACGCCGGCCAGCTCCAGGGGGCGGGCGACGACTTCCGCCACCTGCTCCTGGACAACCCGCGCTACACGCTGAACGCCGGAATCCCTGTCCCCCAAGATCGTCGACTTCTTCGAGGATCAGAAAAAGCAGCTCATCGGCTACGTCGCGGTGACCACCGACCCCGCCGGGGCCCGGGTGAGCGTGAACGGCAATTTCGTCGGAATCACCAACTTCTTTCCCGTCGAAGTCCATACCGGGCTCGCCCGAATCGAGATCACGCTCGAGGGCTACCAGGGGTACGTCGACGACAACCTGCGCATCGAGCCGGGAGAGATCAACACGATCGATCTCGTGCTCACCCGCACCAGCGCGCGTCTTCCGATCATCACCGACCCGCCGGGAGTGGAAGTGGTGGTCGACGGAGAGGTGGTAGGAGTGACCTCCGGAACCCTGCCCCCGGACCTGAGGAGCTTCATGCCTCCGGATCTCGACCCGTCACGCCTGTCGGCGCCGTTCGAGCTCATGTCCCTGCCGCTGGGCCAGCACGACATCGAGCTCCGCCTCGAATGCTACGAGAGCGTCCGGTTCCCCTTCCGCGCCGACGAGCCGCGGGACTACACCGCGCAGATCGTGAAGCTGAACGATTCCGTGGGGCGAGTCTCCGTCACCAGCAATCCCAGTGACGCGCGGGTGTTCCTCGATGGAGAGCTGAAAGGCAATACCCCGCTCGAGCTCCCCCGCGTCTGCTCGGGAGACCACCGGCTCGAGGTGAAGCATCCCACGGGCAAGTACGTCGAGGACATCACCGTAGGCCCCGATGAATCGCTCTCCTTCGAATGTCCGATCCGGCCGACGCTCGCGGTCCTCGACCTGATCGCGGACGAAGGCGTTCCCGGGCGCGACGTCGAGGACATCCGACAGAAGCTGAACTCGGAGCTTCGGAAGCTCGCCGTCATGAACGTCGTTTTTCCGGAAAACGATGCGGTGACGCGCATCGTCGGCGGAGGAGGTGCGCGGAACCTCGTGCCCGCGCTCGCGCCGTCGACCGCCACACCGGAGAACATCCGCGAGGCGACGGAAAAGCTGGGAAAGAGCCTGGAGGTCGAAGCGGTGCTTCTCGGTTACGTGCCGGCCCAGCGACTGACCAAAGACGTGGTGCTGCATTTCCTCGCGGTCGGCTCGCCGGCGCCGGACCGGTATGCGCTCAACTATCTCGACCGCGATGCGCTTCCCGCCTTCGTCGAAAAGCTCTCGACCCCGACCCGGCTCCACGGTCCGTGGATCGGTCTCACCGCCATCGACACCCGGATCACCGAAGGGCCAATCGTGCTGGCGGTCGATCCGGGAGGCCCCGCGGCGAAGGCCGGGGTCCAGATGGGCGACATCGTGCAATCGGTGGCGGGAGCCGCCGTGAGCAAGGCCGTCGATATCCTGCGCGCCGTGCGCGGACTCGAGCCGGGAGCGAGTCTCGCGCTCACGCTGGGACGCGGCGGGAAATTCCGAAACGGTATCCGTCACGGTGGGAACGACGCCTCTCGAGATTCCTTTGAACGAGGACGGGTATCTCTACAACAAGGCCATCGTCGATCTCCGGCACCGCATGGTGGTGGAGCCCGCAGTCGCCGGGCTCGCCGGGCTGAACGTCGCTCTCTGCTATATGCAGCTCGGCGACTACGAGACGGCGCTCAAGGAATATCTCCCCAAGGTGACCCTTGCCGAGACGACGGGGATCTCACAGGGAACGGTGCACTACTACACGGCCCTCGCCTACCTTCGTCTCGGCGAGCGAGCGGAAGCGGCCAGGATTTTTCAGCAGGCGCTCGCGTTCGAAGGGGCGACCATCCAATCGAACGACGGACCCCGCGTCGTGCCGCTCGCGCAGCGCCGGCTTCGCGAAGCCGGCAGGTAACGGGGAAGAATCGGGGAAGAACGCAAAGACGCCAAGAGGAGCGCAAAGTCGCAATCGGATTCCCTTTGCGCCCTTTTCCCACTTTGCGCCTTTGCGTTGAAAAAGCATCCTCCTCCCATTCTCAATTTGTGGTACTCTCGCCGCCCTCCGAGAAGTCGCTTCACGTCAGTCCGCCCCCCGAGGGGGCGTGAAGGGGTGCCGTTGTCGTGGTCGAGCCTCTGTCCCCGACTCCTCAAAGAACAACGGTAACGCCGCCCCGGAAGTCCGAGCCCTCTCCCCCCAAGCGCGTGGCAGTGAGCCTTCGTCGAGGGCTCCTGCGCTTCGTCGAGATCTCTCCCCGAATCGTCGAGCGGCGTCGCGGAGCCTCTGGCGGCTAGGGCGTGGATCCCGGGCGGGAATTCGATCCATACTGTCTTCCCCCGCAGGCAGGGAGAATACTCGTGGACAAGCTCATCATCCATCACGGCGATCGGGTGACGGAGCATGAGCTCGCCGATGCTCCGCTCACCATCGGGCGCGACCCGGAGTGCGACCTGTTCTTCGCCGACAAGAAACTCTCGCGGAAGCACGCTCGGGTGGAACGCCTGGGCCGTTCGTACCGTCTCGTGGATCTCGAAAGCCGAAACGGAAGCTGGGTCAACGAGGAGCGCATCGATGCCCGAGACCTCGCGCCGGGCGACGAGATCCGACTCGGCGGTCTCCGCATCACCATCGAGCGAGAGTCGGCTCGGGACGAGGACCCGGGAGACGAATCCACCGTCTATCTGACGGGGTCGCCGAGCGAGTCCGCTCTCGCCGACGAGACCCGGGACCGCGATGCCGGTACCATGATGCTCGCGGTGGCCGACGTCGAAAAGCCGCGCTCTGGCGACGACTCCTCGACCGTATTTCTTTCGTCCTCCCGAACAGGCGTCTTCACGCCGCTCGACGAAGGCGACGAGACGTTGAAGAAACCGGAGCCCGAGAAGACCGTGGTCCTGCCCGGTCAGTTGCCGGGGAAGCTCTACGACACCGGTACGGTTGTTTTTCGCGGCAAGGCGGACCCCAGCCTTCAGGAGCCCGCCACGCGCCTGGCTCCGCGAGAAGCGCCCTTGATGCCGCTCGAAGAGGTCGACCTGGTCGAAGAAGAGGAGCAGGACGCTTCCGAGCAATCGTTCACGGCGTCCGTCACCTACGTCCCCGATCCCGGGGCGGGCGCCGGGCGCGCCTGGGCTTTGAGATTCGCGCCTTTGGCCGCGGCCCTCGGCGCGTTCGCTCTCGTGGTGGTGGCTCTTCCGCTGCTCCGGATCCTGAGCGCGGCCCTCGGCGAGGAGTCCAGCTCGCGCGGTCGCGCTCTCGTCGATCTGCTGGCGGCGGCGAACGAGACGGCCCTTGCCGAGGACCGCGTCCAGGACGTCTCCGTAGATCGCGTGGCTTCGGAGCCCGGTGTCTTGCGCGCGCAAGTTCTGAGCCCGACGGGTAAGGTCCTGGCGCCGAATGACGACACGGGGCAGGCGTCGAAAGTCGAGGGTCTTTCCGCCGACGTCACCCATATCCGGAGCTTTCAGGAGAGTCGGGATGCGAACGGCGATCGAACTCTCGCGCAGCCTATCGTGCATCGCGGCCTGCGCGTGGGGATCGCGGTTGTGAAGCATGCGCTCGCCGGGCGTGGGGCTCCCCTTCATCGCTCTACTCTTGGGTTCGCTTCTCCTCGCGATGGCGGTTGCGGCGGTCGTACTGATCGCGAGACGGATGACGGTCAGCCCGCTCAACGACCTGCGCCTCGAAGTGGACGCGCTCGGCGAGGGGCGAGGCGCTCCGCTTCCGGTCGAACGGCCTTACAGCGAGCTCTCCCAGCTCGCGTCGAGCCTCAACCGGGTTCTTGCCGCGCGCCGCGCGATTTCCGGAGCGGAGTCGCTGGAGGCCCGGAAGTCGTCCGTTCAGAACCGGCATTGAGGGCGCGCCCGCCTTCGTGCTACGCTTGCGCGCGGTGTCTTCCGAACCGCACCACCCTATGAACAATGCCGCCGGTCCCAAGAAGTATCCTTGCCTCGTCGTTTCCGGACTCGACGGAGGCGCCGTTCGACACGTCATCCGGGGGCGAGAAGCCACGGTTGGCCGCGAGCCGACGAACGACATCTGCATTCGCGATCCCCTGGTGAGCAAGCACCACGCGAGAATCATCATCTCGAACCACAGCGTCACCCTGTTCGATCTGGGCAGCGCCAACAAAACACGGGTGAACGGCCAGGTCGTTACCCAAGCCACTCTGCGGTACGGAGACGAGCTTACCTTCGCCCGCGTGAAGTGCAGCCTGATCCTGACCTCCGTCTCGGAGGAAGCGGTCGCCGAAGGGCTCACGCTGTGAGTCTTTCGGAGCGTCTTCAGATCGATCTGGTGGATGCGATGAAGCGCAAGGAGGCGCTCAAGGTGAGCGTCCTCCGCATGGCCAAAGCCGCGCTCAAGAACAAGGAGATCGAGCTCCGAAAGGCCTCTCTCCCCGGAGGAGGAGATTCAGATCCTCCAGACCCTGGTCAAGCAGCGCACCGAGTCCATCGAAAGCTTCGAAAAGGGAGGCCGCGTCGATCTCGTCGAGAAAGAGGCGGCGGAGCGCGAGCTCCTCCGCGCCTACCTCCCGGAGGCGGTTTCCGAAGCCGACGTCGAAAGAGTGGTGGCGGAAGTGGTGAAGGATCTCGGCGCGACGTCGGCGAAGGACGTCGGCGCCGTCATGAAGGAGGCGCTTTCGCGCCTCAAGACGACGGGAAAGACGGTCGACGGAAAGGCCGTGAACGCGATGGTGCGCGCGAAGCTTTCTTGAGCACCTCCGTTTTGAAGCCGAAGGCGATCGGACCCGGGTCGCTCATCGGAGTGGCCGCGCCCGCGAGCCCGGTACGGAAAGAGTTCATCGAAGCCGGAATCGCCGAGCTGGAGCGGCTGGGATTCCGCGCGCGCCTCGGAAAGAACGTCTACCAGCGGGGCCGCTACACCGCGGGGAGCGCGGAAGAGCGGCTCCGGGACTGGATCGATCTCTGGGATGACCCCGCGGTCGACGCGCTCTTCTGCGCCCGGGGCGGCTACGGGAGCATGGATCTTCTCCCTCATCTTTCGCCGGAGCGCGCTCGGGAGAACCCCAAGGTGGTCATCGGCTCGAGCGACGTAACCGCACTCCTCCAGTTCCTCATGAGCGGGGCAGGTGTCGTGAGCTTCCACGGGCCGATGGTGGCGCAGCAGATCGCGAGGGGCGACTACGACAGCAGAAACCTCCTGGCGGTTCTCGGATCGACGTCGGCACCGGGCAGAATCCTCGTCGATACCTCGGAGCGCCTTCACGACGGCGCTGCGGAAGGACGGCTCCTCGGTGGGTGTCTTTCCATCGTCGCGGCTCTCGCCGGCACCCGTTTCCTTCCTTCGTTCAAAGGATCCATCCTCTTCCTCGAAGATACGCAGACCAAGCCCTATCAGCTCGATCGCATGCTCAGTCAGCTTCGCCTCTCGGGCCTTCTCGATGGAGTGCGCGGCCTCGTATTCGGCGAGATGCCGGGCTGCGAGCAGCACCCCGATCAGGGTTACACCCTGCAGGAAATGCTCAGGGACTGGACGTCGTACCTGAAGGTGCCGGTGCTCTTCGGGTTTCCCTCCGGCCACACCCGCTCGAAAGGACTGACGCTGCCGCTCGGAGCGCAGGCCCGGCTCGACGCCGACGGATTGACTCTGCTCGAGGGCGCGGTCGCGTGATTGGAATCATCCCCCCGTCTTTCCGCATTCACCTCCTCGGCATCTCGGGGACGGCGATGGCGTCCCTCGCCGGGCTGCTGAAGGAGCGCGGGTTCCAGGTGACGGGGTCGGATAATGATTGTTATCCGCCGATGTCGACGCTTCTCGCCGAGCTCGGAATCGAAGTGCGCTCCCCCTATTCCGCCGCCAACCTGCCCCCGGCGGTGGACCTGGTCGTGGTGGGAAACGCGCTCTCGCGCGGGAACCCGGAGCTCGAAGCGGTCCTGGAGCGTCGGATTCCGTACGTCTCGATGCCCGAGATCCTCAAGGACCTCTTCCTTCGAGGCCGCACGCCGGTGGTGGTCGCCGGGACGCACGGCAAGACCACCACGTCGTCTCTCACCGCTTGGATTCTGGAATGCGCCGGCCTCGACCCGGGGTTTCTGATCGGCGGCGTGCCCACGAATTTCACCCGCAGCTTTCGCTCCGGAGGCGGCGACCCCTTCGTCGTCGAGGGCGACGAGTACGACACGGCGTTCTTCGACAAAGGGCCCAAGTTCCTTCACTACCTCCCGGCGGTTGCGATCGTCGGAAACGTCGAGTTCGACCATGCCGATATCTATCGAGACGCGGACGACGTCGAGAGAGCGTTTCGTCTTCTCGCGAACCTCGTGCCTTCGAACGGGCTTCTGATCGCGGGAATCGAGAGCGAGCGCGCCCGCCGCGTCGCGGAGCGCGCGTTCTGTCCGGTCACGAGCTTCGCGGTCTCAGGCGCGGCAGACTGGACCGCCGAGGTCCTTGAAAGCGGCGCTTCGGGAACGCGCTTCCGGCTTCGCCGGATGGGCGTCGAGATCGCCGTCCCGCTCGCGCCGCTCTGGGGGAACGCGGCTCTCCGGAACGCGCTCGCGGCTTCTGCGGCGGCACATTTCCTGGGCTGCGTCCGGCGACGATATCGCGCGGGGGCTCTCGACCTTCTCCGGCGTGAGGAAGCGGCTCGAGGTCAAAGGAGTGGCGCGCGGCGTCACGGTAGTCGACGACTTCGCTCACCATCCGACGGCAGTCCGCGAGACGCTTCTCGCCGCCCGCCGTCGTTTTCCCGGCGCAAAGCTCTTCGCCGTCTTCGAGCCGCGATCCTTCACCTCGAGAAGCCGCGTGTTCCAGAAGGAGATGGCGGAAGCGCTCGCGTTCGCGGACGAGGTGATCCTCGCGCCGGTGTTCTCGTCCCATCGTCTTCCGGCGGAAGAGGAGCTCTCCGAGGAGGAGCTGATCGGAGATCTCTCGTCCTCGGGGACCGAGGCGGCGTTCGTTTCCGGAGTGGACGAGATCGTCGCCCGGCTCGATAGAGACACGAAGCCCTCGGACGTCGTCCTCGTCATGTCGAACGGGAGCTTCGGCGGCCTCCACCAGAAGCTTCTCGACGCTTTCGCGCGTTAAGCGACTTCCGCCTCGCCGCCGGCTCTCTCGGGCCTTCGAGCGGAAGAAGGAACCTCACCAGAGTCCCGCGCCCGGGAGAGCTCTCGATCTCCGATTTCCCCTCCGTGCTCTTCCACGATCTTCCGCGCCGTCGCCATTCCCAGGCCGATTCCTTCGGACTTGCCGAAGGAAAAGAACGGCTCGAACACCCGGTGCCGAATCTCTTCCGGGATTCCGCAGCCCCGGTCTTCGATCTCGATGATCGCGTCGTCGGCCTCACTCGCGCCGCGGATGGAGAGAACCCCTCCTCCGGGCATCGCCTGACAGGCGTTGGTAGCGATGTTCCAGAGCGCGCGCTCGAGCCGCGCCCCGTCCAGGCGGACCTCGCGGGTCGGGGCGGAGGTGAGCTCGACGACGATGCCGCGGTCCTGATACTGGCGCCGCAGCCTCTCCGCGAAGCCGCCGAGGTAGTCGCCGAGATCGACGCTCCGCGCGATGAGCTCGTGCCTTCCGCCGCGCGTGAACTCGAGAAGCTCCGATACCATGTTGCCGAGGCGGTCGCACTCTTCGAGCATGAAGCGGCCGTATTCGCGGCGGTCCGCTTCGCTCAGAGACAGGCCGGCGACCATACCCGCGTATCCCCGGAGAGCGGTGAGAGGACCGCGGAAATCGTGGACGATGGTGCCAATCATCCGGCCGATGGCGGAAAGCCGCTCGAAGTGGATACGCTCCTGGGCCAGGTGGATGTTGCGAAGGGCGGTCGAGGCGTGTTGCGCGAGAAGTGAAAGGAGCTTGACTGCTTCGCCGCGGGCATCATCCGGGGCGTGAAAGAGCAGAGCCCCGAGAAGATCGTCCTGGTAGCGGAGCGGCATCGCGCATCGTCCAGACGCAAGCTCTGCCGAGAAGACGGCCTCGGCCCCGAACCCGTTCGTCAGGCGCCGCTCCAGCGCGTCCCGCTCCGCGGCGGAGAGATTGGACGGACCGGCCGCCACGGGAAACCAGAGCGATCTCGAGTGGATCGAGGAGCGCCCGAGGTAGAGCACGTCGAACGGCCGGTTGCCCAGAAGCTTCGATCCCGCGCGATGGGTCTCCTCGAGGATGGCCCGCAGGTCGAAGCTTCCCGCCATGGCCAGGCCGGCGGCGCTCAGGAGCTCGAGCCTTTCGGCGCGCTCGAGCTCGCCCGATGGATCGTTCATGAGTCCGGAGCCGGGTCGGTCACCGGGCCCCATCACGGTCAAGACGGGTATGAAGGCCTTAATTATACCTGAGGCGCGGGCGGCATGTTAAGATCACTTGTTCCCAGGGACGGATTGGGTGTGGCTTGCCCGCCGTGGCCTTGGCGAAGGCGGAGCTACCGCTTGTCCCAGCGCGCTGAATTCCTGCTCGGGCAGATGTCTCAGTGGGTCGATCGCCTCTCGGAGACCGGCCGCAGCGAGTACCTCTTCGAGCTCGAGATGTGGCTCCGGAGCTTCGAGAGGTACTTCCGCATCCGGAACCAGCCGCTTTCCGAAGACTCCACCCGCACTCTCGCCATCCGCAGCTTCTACGAGGAAATCGGCCTCGTCGCGCATGCCATCGAGCGCGTGACCAAGCTCTGCACTCTCCTTTCGAGCGAGGACCAGGTCAGCCACGATAGGTTCGACAAGTACGTCGAGAACTTTCTGAAGCGGGACGATATCGCGGACCCCTACGTCGCGCGCCTTCTACGCCAGGCGAGCCCCGCGTCGGCGCTCACCCTGCTGCGCGAGAGTTTCGAGGATTTGAAGCTCCTCTTGACCGAGCTTTCGAAGCTCGCGCGGATCCCCTATTCGACGTTTCAGAGCGTCGGTCGACTCATTTACCGCGAGGTGCGCAGGAACGACTACCTCGCCCTTCTGATGGACAAGAAGTTCAAGCCCGCCTCCGATCGCATCACCGCCGAGGCCATCGCCGAGCTCATCCGCAGCATCGAGGATCGCGACCGGCGACGTCTCGTCGCGAACATGTTCCTCCAGTTCTTCCGGCTCCTGCACTATCTGGAGTACGCCGATCCGCGGAAGCGCCACCTGGAGGAGCTCCGCACGTCGGTGCTCATCTTCTCGCTGGTGGCCTCCGAGACCCGCGCGCTCGTCGACTACATCCAGAAGGAACAGGCGCGGCTCGGTCCCCACTCGGGGTTCCCCGAGACCTTCGAGAGCTTCGTATACTGCGTGCCGCTCGAGCTCCGGAAGGTCATCAATACCGAGCTCACCGAGCTCACTTCCTACAAGCAGGCCGACACGATTTACATGCGGCTCGAGAACTCCCACGGGATCCTCAGGGACTGCTTTCAGCAGGCGATCATCCAGCTCGCGCAAGGATTCGACCCGGACATCGACGGGGAGCGTATCTTCTCGCACTACGAGACGCATTTCGAGCAGTCCCAGGTGCTCCGGCGAGACCTGGTGGCTCTCATCCTGACGGTGAGGAGGTTCTCGGACGAGAAGACGGAGGAGAGGGCGGAGACGATGAAGCGGCTCATCTCCCGCTTCTACGATCGTTCGCTGCGCTTTCTCATGTATCGCGACTGGTCGAGCTTCGAGTCGTTCGCGATGGAGATCCTCAAGTGCGACAGCGTCCCGGGGCTTCTCCAGATCGCTCACCGCTTCGATACGTATCTCAAGACCCTTCTCCGCGAAGTCAACAAACGAGGGGTGCTGCAGGGGCGCGCGTCGGAGGAGCCGACGGAGGAGAGGAGCGGTGAAAGACGAGGGCGAGTCTAGGGCGCTTCCGTAGCGAACCGGCTCATCGGGTCGGAGGGGGCGTCGGGCGCTTCTCGATGGTGTCCTCCTCCGAGATGCTCGTTCTCATCGCCGCTATGATCTCGGGGTCGAACTGGGTCCCCGCGTGCGCGTCCATCTCCCGGAGCGCCATTTCGTACGGAAGCGGCGACTTGTACGAGCTCTTGCTGGTGATGACGTCGAAGGCCTCGCACGCGCCGATGATTCGGGCACCGAGCGGGATGGCATCTTTCTCCAGACGCTCCGGGTAGCCGCGGCCGTCCCACCTCTCGTGGTGGTGAAGGATCAAGGGCGCGAGACTCCTCCAGAAGATGATGTCCTTGACCATCTCGTAGCCGAGCACGGGGTGGAGCTCGATGCGCTCCCGCGTCCAGTCCTCCATGGCGTCGAGTTTCAGAAGACCGATGTCGTGGAGGAGACCGCCGAAGTAGAGGTCCTTCTGGGCCTCTTCGGAGAGTCCGATTCCTCCGCCCAGCAGGCGCGCGTAGCGCGCGACGCGCCTCGCGTGACCGTTCTTGATGGGCACGTGGGTGTCCATGGCGCCGATGAGAATCTCGCTCACGTGCGTGAAGTAGTTCTGCTGGGCGTCCTGGAGTCGAACGTGCTCGATGGAGATGGCCGCCTGGTCCCCGAGGCTTCCGAGGAGCGTCTCGTCGTCGGTGTCGAAGCCGGCGCCGTTCTTCTTGTTGAGGAGCTCGAGGACTCCGATGACCCTTCCCTCGAAAGTAAGCGGAACGCAGAGAATGGAGCGAGTCACGAAACCCGTCGCTCGATCGAAGCGTCGCTCGAATCTCGGATCGTTCGCGACGTCGTTCACCAACGCCGGCTTGCCCGTCGACGCGGTCCAGCCCGCGATTCCCTGTCCCGCCTCGACGTACATAGGCTTCACCGCGGAAGCCGCCTGCCCCGAGGCGGTATGGAAGCGCAGGCGCGCCTGCTCGTCGTAGAGAAGGATCGAGCCCGCTTCGGCGCCGAGGGTCGCTGCCGCGGTCTCGACGATGGTTCGCAGCAGCACGTCGAGATGGATGATGCTCCGATAGGCTTTGGTGACTTCGAGAACGGCGGAGAGCTTCTCGATGTACTCGGCGGGATCGCGCGGACTCATGGTGCTCCTCATGCTCGTTCGAGCGCGGTCGCTTGCGAGTCGACGAAAACCAATGTTTTCACCGGTTTTGGGAGGCTAGCACGCTTTCCCTTTCGCGGTCAACAGGTTGAGAAAGACCGCGGAAGAATTGACAGCTTTCGCGACCCCATGCTATCTTCCTGAAGTATAAGGACGTAGGTCCTCGACCTCCGAGGAAAACCGACCGACACCGAGCGAGCCAAGCGAGCCAATCGAGTATGTCTGGCAAGGAAAGCCCATTTGCCAAGTTCCTGACCCACTATCGCAAGGGCGATTTCGTCTTCCGTCAGGACGAGGAAGGCGACGAGATGTACATCGTCCAGTCGGGGTCGGTCGCGATCAAGAAAAAGATCGGCGGAACGAGGACCACAGTCACGGTGCTGGAGAAGGGGGACTTCTTCGGAGAGATGTCCATCCTCGAGAGACTCCCGCGCACCGCGGACGCTGAGGTGCTCGAGGACGCCGGCATCATCAGCATCAACAGCCAGACCTTCGGAGAGATGATCCGATCGAACCCGGAGATCGCCGTGCGCATGCTCCGGAAGTACTCGATGCGCATGCGCGAGTACTCGGAGCAGCTCGAGAACCTCGCTGCGCAGAGAGCGACGGGCACTGCCGGCGCGCAGGAGATTCCGGAGCTCCCGGACGTCGACAAGCCGTCGAAGGCGCCGGAGGGAACCGTCCCGTCGACCGCCACCGCGCGCGCCTACTTCGTCGCCAAGGAAAGCGGCAAGATCTACCCCGATCTATAAGGATGAGGTCCTCATCGGCCGCTACGACTCCGTCACCGGGCATCGTCCCGAAGTCGACCTCACCGACGAGGACAACAACCGCAACGTCAGCCGGCGCCATGCGCGCCTGCTCCACAAGGATCACACGTACTACATCGCGGAAGAAATCGGGACGATGAACGGCACCTACATCAACGGCAATCGAATCCCGACCGGCGTCCTCACTCCCATCAAGGACGGTGACGAAGTCACGCTCTGCCGCGTGCCGGTGATCTTCAAGATGGCGCGGTAGCGAGCGGAGCGAGCCCGGCCGGGAGGAAGCGCGCGCTAGCGCGCGGGAGTCCGGCCGTCCTCCCCGAGCGAGGAGCGAGGGGAGCGAGCCGAGCGAAGAGCGAGGCGAGCACTGGAAGAAGCCGGTGACGAAGTCACGCTCTGCCGCGTGCCGGTGATCTTCAAGATGGCGCGGTAGCGTTCGCCTTCGCGCGAAGCGCTTCGGCGAAACCGCGCCGAAGCCCGAAGGGCGTAGGCGGGAGCGGAGCGAGCGCACTCGCGCGACGCTTCTCCAATAGCGCGCTTTCGTCCGAATCGAGGGCGCTAGTTTCCCGGTGGCCGATTCGGCGGCGGCCTCCTGCGCTCACCCTCCGGCGGCTCCTCGCCCTCGCGCCGCGGAAGCGGCTGGGGGGGCTCATAGAGGATGTTGGATCCTCCGACGCCGTCGATGGCGTGCGGCAGGAGGTCCTTCAAGGTCACGTCGGCCCGGCGGATGATGCGGGGAGTCATCATCAGCACGATATCCGACTCCTTCACTTCCTTGCGATTCGCGGCGAAGAGCCGACCGAGGATGGGCACATTTGCGAGTCCGGGAGTGCCGTTCAAAGAGGTGCGCTCCTCGTCGCTGATGAGGCCGGCGAGAAGACTCGTCTCCCCGTCGCCGAGCCGTAGAACGGTATTGACCGCTCGATTTCCGAACGTCGGAAGCCCCCCGTAGCCCTCTCCGGAAATCGTGCCGAGCCGCACCTCGAGAGCGATACTGATCTCGTTGTTGTGGTGGACCCGAGGGGTCACGAGGATATTGACCCCGATGTTCTCGTACTGGAACGTCGTGACCGGCTGCTGGGGGACGCCCCCGGTCGCGATCGGCGTAAAGGTGGTGATCGGAACCGGCACGCGCTCGCCGAACTCCGCTTGCGCCGACTCGCCGTCGACGGCGCGGAGCTGAGGGTTCGCGAGAACCCGCGTGTCGCCGTCGGTGCGGAGCAGGCTGAGCACCGCTCCCGGGAGTCCTGCGACGAAGAGGTTCTCCCGCGAATAGAGCGGCTGGTCGAGCGTTGTGTTGCCGGGAAAGATCGAGGTCACGATCCCTTCCTCACCCGCGGAGCGGAGCTGGATTCCGTACTCGACCAGCCGGTTCCGGTTCACTTCCAGTACTTCCATCTCGACGATCACTTCGCTCCGGCTCTTGTCGAGGGACTCGATGATGGTCTCCGCCGCCTTCACGCGCTCGGGCGTGTCCACGATGGTGAGAGCGTTCGCCGCTGTCAGCGGAGCGATACGGCGGGCGCCGAGGACGATACGGAGAAGATCGATGGTCTCCTTGAGATCCGCGCTCGAGAGATAGAAGGTGCGGGTCACCTGTTGCTCGTACTCGCGCCGCTTGGCTTCGGTATCGGGAACGATGGTGATGAGTCGATCGCCCTCGACGCGATAGAAGTTGCGGCTCACGGTGGTGAGCGACCGGAAGGCCTCGTCGAACGTGGCGTCCTCGAGATCGATGGTGACGGAACTGTCGACGAAATCCCGGTCGAAGACCACGTTCACTCCTGCGAGCGTCCCGAGCGAGAGCAGCACGTCGCGGAGACTCGCATCGCGGAACACGAAGCCCGCGGGGGCCTCGGCTCCGGGCGCGACGTCGAGGCTCCCGAGAGGCGCCTCGCTCACCTTCCGCTTGAGGGTCGCGATCGAGCTGCGCTCCGCTTCAGCGCCTTTTTCGGCGATGAGCGCATCGAGCTCCCGGATCTGGTTGGCCAGCGCCGTTTCCGACGGGTTCAGCGTGAGGGCGACCTCGAGCTCGCTTTTGGCGCCCAGGAGATCTCCGGCGGCCGAGCCGGCGCGCCGCTTCGAGAGCGTGCGCGGAGGAAGCGCGGAGCTTCGCGCGTTGAAGGTTCTGCTGCACGCGCGTGTCATCGGGTCTGTCCGCGAGCAGCTGCGTGTAGAGCGCCACGGCCTGGTCGTAGCGACCGGCCTTCTCGGCGCGCTCCGCGTCCTTCGTGATCGACGTCGTGGCGCAGCCGGAGAGCCCGGCGAGCCCGGTGAGCCCAGTGAGGATGAGGGCGAGTGCGGTGTTACGGTACATTGTCGACCTCTGGGGCGCGCTAGGGCGCGCCGTTCGGGTTGTCGGACTGCTGCACCACGACCTCGACCCCTGAGGGGATGGCGAAGCGGAATAGCGATTCCGGAAGGCCGACGTTCTCACGAACGTCGTCGAAGAGAAATTCCGTGCGGTTCGAAGCGCTGTCGATCAAGACCACGCGCAGGATCCTGCCCGACGCCCGGCTCGACCTCGAGCTCGACGACCTCGAACTCTTCTCTCGGTTTCTTCGGGTCCAGCCGGAGGACGATCCCTCCCGCGGTCGCGGGCTCGTCGGATAGAGCCGCGGTGAAAGCTGTCGCTCAGGCGCCCGCGGCCCGCGAGGAGCTCGAAGGGCGAGCCAGCCTCCATCCCCATCGCTCCCTGCGGTTGATGGCTGACCATCACCTGGTTCTCCGCCGGGAGATAGAAGTACGTCTTCGTTCCGTCGGTGACGAACACCTTCTCCTCGGGGGAACGATACTCCCACCGCATGCGGCCGGGCTTCTTGACGGAGACCTTGCCCTTCTCCTCCACTTTGCGTCGGAGAAGCCGCCTCTCGTAGCGCTGCGTGAAGCTCGCCTCGAAGTCGCTCGTGGAGTCGTAATGACGCTCGATCTGCTCGACGATTTGGGGGAGTCGGTCCTGAACGAGCGGCGCGGAAACCACTGCCGCCAGGACGAAGGGGAGCATGAGCCTATTCTACACAGGTTGCGTCTTTCCACACGTACCGCACGAGGGTAAGGCTCCGACCGTCCGGTGCGCTTCCAGAGCATGCGGTCGCGGGATCGGGCGCCGAGCTTCTCGTAGAAGGAAGCCGCTTCCTGGTTCTGCTCGATCACCCAGAGATGAAGCGCGGAGCCCGGACGTTCCCTCGAGATCCAGCGGGCGGCTTCGATCATCAATCGCCTGCCGAGGCCCTTTCCTTTCCAGGCCGGAAGCACGTGGAGATTGTCGAGAAGCGCGCCCGAGTCCTCGTCCACGTCCAGTATCGCGCACACGAACCCGGCAGGCTCCCCGTCGCGGGAGGCGATGAGCACCAGAATGGAGGAAGGGTCAGCTGCCTCGAGTTTCTGCCGCCAGACGGAGCGGCGATCCGCGAGAGCGCGATTGTCGAGGTACTCGTCGGAAAGGAGACCGCGATAAGCGCTACGCCAGCTCTCCGCGTGGAGCGATGCGAGGACTTCAACGTCACCGATGGTTGCCCGGCGAATCTCCCAGGGACCGGCTCGAAGCTGTTCTCGGAGAGAGTCGAGGTCCCCGAGGACCCAGAGGCTCTCCAGTTTCTCGCCTCTCGCGTGGAAGAGAGCGGCGCCTGACCACGCTACCCGTTTTCCGGTGGGGGGATGACCGAGGAGGGGACCGCGGTGTATACCGGAGAAGGTCATGCGCGCGAAGCAGCGGTCGCCCTCCGAGACCATCTCCTCGATCTCGCAGCGATATTCTCCGAGGCTCTCGTGAACGGAGTCGACGTACTCTGCGAAAGACTCGAGCCCTTCGCTCTCCCGTCCAAGCGAGCCTCGAAAGCGGAAGTCATCGCACAGGAGCTCCGCCGTCGCAGCCCGGTCGTGGGCGTTCCAGACGTCCCGGTAAAAACGGCGCACGAGGTCCGCCATCAGCGGTTCAGACATGAGTGGATGGTGGACGGCAGGGGGATCGAACCCCTGACCTCGGCATTGCGAACGCCGCGCTCTCCCAGCTGAGCTAGCCGCCCCTCGGAGAAAACGCACCATGCTAGCAGGGGGCTACCCCCTGGGCAAGCGTTTGATTCGCTTCGATCGCGGACGGGTGACACGATCGCCAACGGAGGTCGAACGTGAGCCAAAGAAACGACTCCTTACGATGCTTCTTCTGTCTCGTCGCTTCCTGGGCCGCTTCGGAGCCGACGCAGAAGCCGGTCCTCCACGGGCGGCACTGGATGGCCATCACCGGGAAGCCTCTGGCCGCGACCGCGGGGGCGATGATGTTCCAGAAGGGCGGAAACGCCGTCGATGCCGCCTGCGCCATGCTCGGCGCCACCACCACGATGTTCGACGCTCTGAGCTGGGGCGGTGAGACCCAGGCCCTCATCTATCACCCCGTCGAGAAGAAGGTCATCGGCATCAACGCCCTCGGCGTCGCTCCGACGGGCGCGACTCCCGAATTCTTCCGCAAGAAGAGGCATGGACGTACCCGCCGGAGTTCGGCCCGCTCGCCGCCGTGACTCCCGGGCACGCCCGGCGGGCTTCATGACCATGCTCGCGGAGTACGGCAAGCTCAGCTTGAAGGATGTCCTCGAGCCCGCGATTCAGATGGCCGACGGCTATCCGATCGAGGCCTTCGACAGCGAACTCCATCGAGAGTCGAAAGAGCTCATCAAGGAGTGGCCCTACTCGCGCGCGGTGCTTCTGCCTCACCTGGGCGACGAGGAGCGCGAAGCGCCCTATCCGGGAGAGATCTTCGTGCAGCGCGATCTGGCGGCGACGCTTGCGAAAGCTGATCGAGGCCGAAGAGAAAGCTCTCGCCGAGGGCAAGTCGCGGAAGGAAGCGATCTACGCCGCCTACGATCGTTTCTACCGGGGAGACATCGCCGAGGAGTTCGCGCGCGGCTCGCAGGAGCAGGGAGGGCTTCATACGAAGGAAGACCTCGCGCGCTGGAAGGTCCACATCGAGGAGCCGGTCTCGACGTCGTACAAGGGCATCGAGGTCTACAAGCTGACCCATTGGGTGCAAAGCCCGGTGCTCCTCCAGACGCTGAACCTCCTCGAGCCTCTCGACGTGAAGTCGATGGGCTACAACTCGAGCCGTTACATCCACGCGCTCTACCAGGCGATGAGCCTTGCTTTCGCCGATAGAGACTTCTATTACGGCGATCCGTACTTTCCGCCCGAGGAGCCGATCCGCGGGCTTACTGTCGAAGGACTATGCGGCGGCGCGGCGGAAACTGATCGGATGGGAGAAGAACGATCCCGGCATCAAACCGGGCGATCCCTATCCGTTTCAGGGCGGAACGAATCCGTACCGCCATTACCTCGAGAGCTGGGGAACGAAAACTCCGACGACGGAGGCGCAGGCCCTCGCGTTCGATCGCGGGTTCTTCGCGGGAACGACGTCGATCCAGTCCGCCGACGAAGAGGGCTGGGTGGTCTCGGTGACGCCGAGCGGCGGCTGGATCCCGTCCTGCCTCGCGGGTCGTACGGGCATCGGCATGAGCCAGAGGATGCAGAGCTTCGTTCTCGACGAGAGAATCAATCCCTTCAACGTGCTCGAGCCGGGAAAGCGGCCTCGTGCCACTCTCACTCCGACGCTCGCGTTGAAGGACGGCAAGCCGTATCTATCCTTCGCGGTCCAGGGCGGGGATTCGCAGGATCAAAACCTGCTCCAGTTTTTTCTCAACGTCGTCGAGTTCGGAATGAACGTGCAGGAAGCGGTCGAGGCGGCCAATTTCAACAGCTACCAGATGCAGAGCTCTTTCGGCGCGCACGAGTCCGAGCCGGGACGCCTCACTTTGAACGAATCGGTGCCGCCGTGGGTTCGTGACGAGCTCTCGCGGATGGGCTACCGGCTCGACTTCGACGCGCGCACCTCGGGTCCCATCAACGCCATCTTCTTCGATTGGAAGCACGGGAGCTTCTGGGGCGGCTCGAGCAATCACGGCGAGGACTACGGAATCGCCTGGTAGCGGGAGATCTCCTCGGCGAGCTTGAATACCGAAAGGGGCGCCGAGCCCTCGGCCTTGTTGTTGACGATCACGAAGGCCGGCCTCGACCGCTCGCGGCAGAGCTTCGCGATTTCCGTCCGCGAGCCCTTGTCCTCCGCCGCGAGGCGGTCGAACGGTCGAAAGTCCTCTCGCGCTTCCTCATAGTCGCGGTCGCGCCGCAGCATCCATCGCACGACGAGCGCTGGAAAGCGGGCTCCTGCCGTCAGGCTCGACTGCTCCGCGACGTCCGGCATCGAAGGGTGCACGTTGAAGCCGTGGCAGGCTCGCGAGTTTTCGAGCGCCTCCAGATAGCGTTTCGTGAGGAGCTCTGCGTTTCGAAGCTCGACGGCGTAGAGAATCCCGCCCGGGAGATCTCGAAGGAAGCGGTCCAGATCCTCCGCGAAGCGCTGCGGCCCCCCGAGGCCGCGGACACTCTGCGGCGGAAACTGGAAAAGCAGAACGGCGCCCTTTCCCGCGAGACCCTCGACGGCGGGGCCGATGACTTCGCTCGGCCGCGTAACCGCGATCGAGATATTGGCGGCCCGGCCGGGTGAGCGCTTCGTGCGCCTTGACGAGGAAGCGGAAGCTCGCCGGCACCTGGTTGGCGTAAGCGCGGAATTCCGATGCCGGGATCGGACCGTAGTACGTTCGATCGATCGCGACGGCGCGGAGGAGGGGGTTTCGCGAGTAGGCCTCGAGACCGCGATGCGACAGCGTCTTCTGAGAGACTTCGCGGTCGTAGACGATGCCTTTCCAGCCCGGAAACGACCACGAGGACGTTCCGAGATAGACGTCCGCGGGAAGACGAGTCGCAAAGGAGGCGAGCTCGGGATCTACCGGCGCAGGACCGACGGGGGAGGGCTCCTCGGAAGGGGAGAAGAGACGCAGCTGATCGGGCAAGTCAGCTTTTGATCGAGATCGACGCGCAGACCGCGATGGGCGTTCCTCCCAGGAGGGGCGGCTGGTAGCGCCAGGACTTCACCGCATCGAGAGCCGCGCGCTCTCCCTCGGGCCAGGGAGGATCGGTCGTCGAAACGACGACCGCCTCGGCGACGCTTCCGTCGGGAAGCACCACCATCTCGATCGAGATCGCGCCCGCGTGCGAGGACGGTCGCGCGGGCAGACGCACCGGATTCGTATCCACTCTCTCGGGAACCGGAGCGCCGCCGATCCCCGCAAGGAGGGGATCCGGCGTCGCGGGATCGGACCACGCGCTTGCCCAGGCGCAGGGACGCTCGCTCGCCGGAGCGCGGCGTGTCGTCGACTCGGGCTCGAGGGGGACGACTTCTTCGTCGGGAAGGCTCGCCGTTTCGATCGGCTCTTCACCCGGTTCCGGACGGACGTCCCGGGACTGCGGCGCTCCGCACGCGCACGCCAGAAGCACGGAAAGAATCCCGAGGGTCGTTCTCATTTCGTGACGAGGGCGGCTGCTTTTTCGAGAGCGCTCCGCAGGCCTTCCGTCTTCGGACCGCCGCCTTGCGCCATGCGCGCGGAGCCTCCACCGCGGCCCTCCACGTCAGGCGCCGCTTCCTTCAGAAGCGCGCCCATGTCGGCTTCGACCGCCTCCGAGCATCCGAAGACGAGATGCGCGCGGCCGCCTTCTACGCTTCCGAGGAGGACGATGCGCCCGGGTCCGGCCGTAAGAGCATTCGCCGCCGCGCGAAGCTCCGCCGGCCCGACGTCGGGGACTTCCTTGACCAGGAGCCGGCCGTCCGCGCTTTCGGCCATCCAATCCTCGACACGGGACAACAGAAGGTCGTGCCGCACCCGGTCGAGCTCCTTCCCCACGGTTTTGCGCTCCTCGCGGAGCTTCTCCGCGGTAGTCACCAGTTCCGCTTCGGTGCTGCTGAGGACGCTCGCGAGCGCTCGGATGCGGGCAACGCTCGCGCGGTAATCCGCGAGCGCGCGATCTCCGCAGAGGAACTCGACCCGCGTCCCTTGCTTGAATCTCTCCGAGCCCCGCACGACGATGGGTCCCACTTCCGCGGTGGATCGGGGATGGGTCCCGCAGCACGCCTGACTGTCGAAGCTCTCGACCTCGACGATGCGCAGGGTCTCGGCGTCGGGGGCGGGCTTGCGCAGATCGAAAGCGCCCGCCTCCGAAGGCGCGACGAAGTGGCTGCGGATGGGAAGCGCCCGCCGCACGGCGCCGTTCGCCGACTCCTCGGCCCGAGCGATGTCCTCGTCGGAAAGCCCGGGTTTGTCCAGATCGATGGTGCAGCTGACGGGCCCGAGGTGGAAGGAGGTGGTGTTCGCGCCGACTTCTTTCACGAAGGCCGCGGAGAGAATGTGCTGGCCGGAGTGCTGCTGCATGTGGTCGCGCCGCCGGCCCCCGTCGATGCGGCAGCGCACGCGGTCGCCCGCGGGAAACTTCTCGACGTAGTGGAGCACGCGGTGCTCGGGAGTCTCGACGACGCGGATCACGGGGACCGCGTCGATTGAGCCGAGATCGTGGGGCTGGCCGCCAGACTCCGGATAGAAATAAGTGCTTGGAAATACGAGGGCGCGGCCTTCCGCGGTCTCGAGACGCTCCAGGACGTCGGCTTCGAACTCGAGCGTGTAAGGATCGGTGAGATACAGCCGCTCGGTGGTCATCAACGATGGCTCGCTCGCCTCAGACCGTCATCAGCTCCTGTTCTTTTTTCTTCACCATCTCGTCCACCTTCTTTATGTGAACGTCGGTCACGTCCTGGACTTCCTTGAGCGCCCTCTTCTCGTCGTCCTCGGAAATCTCCTTGTCCTTCAGGTGCTTTTTCAGCCGGTCGTTGACGTCGCGGCGCACCTGCCGGATCGCGGTGCGGCTCTCTTCCGCGATCTTTCCCACTTGCTTGACCAGGGACTTCCGCCGCTCCTCGGTGAGAGAGGGAATCGGGATTCGCAGAATCTTTCCGTCGTTGGTGGGATTGAGATCCAGGCCGGAGGCGCGGATCGCTTTGTCGATCTTCTCGAGCATCGGGGTCTCCCACGGCTGCACGGTGATGAGGCTCGCCTCGGGAACCGCGAGATTCGCGACCTGGTTCAACGGCGTGGGGGTGCCGTAATAGTCCACGCGAACGTGATCGAGGAGCGAAAGAGACGCCCGCCCGGTGCGGACCGAGGCGAGCTCCTTCTGGAGCACTTCCATCGATTTGTCCATGCGCCGCTTCGTTTCTTCCGAAATCTGTTTCAGCATTCGAGCCTCCGACGGGGCCCTCGGGACTAGGGGCCCGTGACTTTGGTTCCCACCCGCTCGCCCAGGACCACGCGCCTCATGTTGCCCGGCTCGCGCACGTCGAACACGATGATCGGGAGCTTGTTGTCCATGCAAAGCGAGATCGCGGTGGTGTCCATGACCTTCAGTCTCTTCTCCAGCACTTCGCGGTAGGAGATGCTCTCGAAGAACGTCGCGTGCGCGTCGGTCTCCGGATCGGCGGAGTAGATCCCGGCGACCCGGGTTCCCTTCATGATCACGTCGGCCTTGATCTCCATCGCCCGGAGCGCCGCGGCGGTGTCCGTCGAGAAGTAGGGGTTTCCCGTTCCGGCGGCGAAGATCACGACCCGGCCCTTCTCCAGGTGGCGCATCGCCCGCCTCCGGATGAAGGGCTCGGCGATGGCGCGCATCTCGATCGCCGACATCACCCGGGTGTGGATGTCGAGCTTCTCGAGAGCGTCCTGGAGGGCGACGGCGTTGATGACCGTCGCGAGCATTCCCATGTGATCGGCGGCTACCCGGTCCATGCCGCGAGCGGAGGGGGCGATTCCCCGGAAGATGTTCCCGCCCCCGATGACCGCGGCGATCTGGACCCCGAGGGCATGGACTCCATGGATCTCGCGGGCCATCGACTGGGCGACGTCGGGATCGATCCCGAAGGACTCCGAGCCCATCAGGACCTCGCCCGAGAGCTTGACCAGGACCCGATCGAAGATCGGCTTTTCCGACATCACCGTGGGGTGATTTGTACTCGGAGGCTCTTCCGGATTCAACTCCCTAGCTTTCGCCGCGCTCGAAGCGGACGAAACGCCGCACCTGGATGTTCTCCTTGAGGACCGCGATCTTCGATTTCAGGTACTCCTCGACGGTCTGGTCGGGGTTCTTGATGTACGGCTGCTCGAGGAGCACGTTCTCCGAGTAGAACTTCGAGAGCTTGCCCTCGACGATCTTCTCGATCACGTTCGCGGGCTTGCCCGTTCCCTCCGCCTGGCTCCTGAGGATGTCGCGCTCCTTGTCGAGCGCGTCCGCCGGGCACTTCCTCGCGGCGGACCCAGCGCGCGAGGGCGGGGCTCGCCGCCGCGACCTGCATCGCGAGGTCCTTCACGAGATCGCGAAACTCCTCGGTCGCCGCGACGAAATCCGTCTCGCAGTTGACCTCGATGAGGACTCCGACCCGGCCGCCCGGGTGGATGTAGGAGCCGACCAGGCCTTCGGACGTCTGACGGCCCATTTTGGACTCCGCCGAGGCCACGCCTCTCTTTCGAAGAAGAGTGACCGCCTCTTCGATATTTCCGCCGGCATCCTCGAGCGCTTTCTTGCACTCCATCATGCCGGCGCCGGTTTTCTCCCGGAGCTCTTTCACCAATTGCGCAGAAATATTCGCCATTTTATGACCTCGTTCTCGCGATGCCGAAGCGCCGCGGAAGTTGGATAAGAAACTGTAACTAGGCAGGAAGAGGCGGCGCCTCTGGAGCGGCGGAGCGCGACGTCTCCGCTCGCGGGCTTCGCGACGATCTCGCTCTCGGCCTTGCGATGTGGTCCGCCATTGCCCGAGGCCAGCGACCTTGGTCATGTCCTTGCCGGAGATGACGGCTTCCGCGATGCGGGAGGTGAAGAGCTTGATGGCGCGGAGCGCGTCGTCGTTTCCCGGAATGACGAAGTCCACGACGTCGGGATCGCAGTTGGTGTCCACGATGGCGATGACCGGAATTCCGAGCTTGCGCGCTTCATGGACCGCGATCTGCTCCCGTCCGGCATCGACGACGAAGATGGCGTCGGGAAGCCGCTGCATTTCCTGGATGCCGCTCAGGTTCTTCTCGAGCTTCTTCCGCTCCTTGTCGAGCGCGAGACAGCTCTTTTTTCGTCAGGTCGCTTCCGCCGCCATCGATGAGCTCCGTGAGCTCTTTGAAGCGCCCGATGCTCTTCTGGATGGTCACGAAGTTGGTGAGCGTGCCGCCGAGCCAGCGCTGATTCACGAAATACATCCCCGCGCGAGCCGCTTCCTCGGCCACGACTTCCTGGGCCTGCCGCTTGGTCCCGATGAACAGGATGGTCTTGCCTTCGGCGCCGAGCTGCGTCGCGAAGCCGAGCGCTTCGCGGAAGAGCCGCAGCGTCTTCTGCAGGTCGACGATGTAGATCCCGTTTCGCTCGCCGAAAATGTACTCCTTCATCTTCGGATTCCAGCGCTTGGTCTGATGCCCGAAGTGGACCCCCGCCTCGAGCAGCTCTTTCATCGTAATCGTTGCCAAGAAGTCTTCCTTTCTTAGGCTTTCTCAGCGCTTGGAGTACTGGAACCGCTTGCGGGCTCCGGGCTGGCCGTACTTCTTGCGCTCCTTGATGCGTGCGTCGCGGGTCAGAAATCCGCCCTGCTTCAAGCGGGGCCGGAGCTCCTGATTGAACTCGCAGAGCGCGCGGCTGATGCCGAGCCGCATCGCCCAGGCCTGGCCGGTGAGCCCGCCGCCCTGGATGTTGGCGTAGACGTCGAACTTTCCCGAGGACTCGGTCAGCTGCAGCGGCTGCTGCACCACCATCCGCAGCTGTTCGCTCCGGAAGTAGATTTCGAAGGCCCTCTCGTTGATATGGACCGTGCCGTTTCCCGGTCGCAGATAAACGCGGGCGACCGAGCACTTGCGTCTGCCGGTGCCGTAGTACTGAAGTGTTGCCAAGAATCGAGCTCCTTGAACGAAAAGAGAGTGTCTCTAGGAGCGCGCCGCGCGCGCTTTACTTACTGGCACTTCGAGCTTCGCGGGTTTCTGCGCCTCGTGCGGGTGCGAAGCTCCCCGATAGACCTTCAGTTTCCGGAACTGGGCCCGGCCCAGGCGGTTCTTCGGAAGCATTCCTCGGACCGCCTCCTCGATCAGTCTCTCGGGAAACGTGCCGCGCATATCTCCCGCGGCGGTCTTTCGAATTCCGCCCGGATATCCGCTGAATCGAAAGTAGCTCTTGTCGAGCTCCTTCGTTCCAGTGAGGAGGACTTTCTCCGCGTTCACCACGATCACGTGATCCCCGGTGTCGAGGAACGGGACGTACGCGGGTTTGTTCTTGCCGGTGAGGATGGTCGCGATCCGGGTCGCGATGCGGCCGAGGATCTGGCCGTCGGCATCCACGACGTGCCAGCTTCGCTTCAGCTCCGCTTTCTTGGGAAACGTGGTCGACATTCGTCCTCTTGGAAAAAAAATTTGGGCGACGGAAATCGCCCAAACGCGTAATTTAGGACCTCTATTAATAGTTGTCAAGGGAAAACGGCCTCAAAGGACCTCGCCCGCGCAAAAGACACAAAATGTAGGGTAGTTCCCCCACAGCTCCCCATGTGGTTGGGTTCTCCCTCATGCCTCCTTTTTCCATGGGGAAACTCCTCCGAAATGACAATTCCCGCTTGACGACTCGTCGGAAGTCGATCATAATAACTGAAAGATTCCAGTACATTTGCGGCTGCATTTTTTCTTGACAGCCCGTTTCTTCATACTGTACGCTCATAAAGTACTTTAACTTCTTCCTAGTAAGTATCCGCTGACTTCAACTTGAAGTAAGGGAGCCAGATCGCATGGGTCTCTTCGGCAAGAAGAAAAACCTCGTGGGTCTCGATGTCGGTTCGAGCTCGGTGAAAGCCGTCGAGCTGAAGCCCGGCAAGGGCGACACGTTCCAGCTCACGACCATCGGTCTCGAGTATCTGTCGCCCGAGGCGATCGTCGACGGGCAGATCATGGACTCGACGTCCGTCATCGACGCGATCCAGCGCCTCTTTTCCGAATACAAGATCAAGACCACGGACGTGGCGACGTCGATCAGCGGAAGCTCGGTCATCGTCAAGAAGATCCAGCTCCCGGCGATGAGCGAGCAGGAGCTCGCCGAATCCATCCACTGGGAGGCGGAGCAGTACATCCCCTTCGACATCCAGGAAGTGAACCTCGACTACCAGGTGCTCGACGCGAGCGCCGCCGGCGGGAACATGGACATCCTTCTCGTCGCGGCCAAGAAGGACAAAATCAACGATTACACCAGCGTCGTGACCCAGGCGGGGCGAAACCCGATTGTAATGGATGTCGACGCCTTCGCCCTCCAGAACGCGTACGAGATGAACTACGGGGTGGAACCGGGCCGCGTCGTGGCGATGGTGAACATCGGAGCGAGCCAGGCCAACATCAACGTCGTTCGCGGGGAGACCTCGATCTTCACCCGCGACATCACGACCATCGGCGGTAACCAGTACACCGAAGCGATTCAGAAAGACCTGAACGTGAGCTTCGAGCAAGCGGAGAACGCGAAGCAGGGTCAGGGAGAGAACGCCAACTCCATTCAGGGAATCCTGCGGTCGACGACGGATTCGGTGCTGCTCGAGCTCCAGAAGACGTTCGACTTCTTCAAGGCGACCACTTCCGAGGACCGGATCGACCGGGTGGTCCTCTCCGGAGGCAGCGCCCGCATCCCCGGACTCTCCGAGGCGATGGGCGAGCGGTTCGACACGCGCGTCGAGATCTTCAATCCATTTCAGAACATGTCCTACAACCCGAAGGACTTCGATGCCGAATTTCTCGAGGAAGTCGGGCCCGCCTGCGCGATCGCCGTCGGGCTCGCCATGAGAAAGGGTGGTGAGTGATGATCCGAGTCAATCTCCTGGGAACGAAGGAGGCCCCCGCGGGGGGTGGAACGGTCATCGATTCCGGCCCGGCCGGAGGAGAGCGTTCGGAGCGGAAGGGAATCTTCGTCGCCGTCGCCATCCTGGGGCTCGCCGTCGCGGCGATCGTCGTGCAGTGGCTTTCGATGACCCGCCAGTTGAGCCAGCTCGACGAGGAGATCAACCAGCTCACCGCGGAGAAGAACCGTCTCGCGCCCATCATCCTCGAAGTGCAGAAATATCAAGCCAAGCTCGCCGAGCTCGAGGAAAAGGAGAAGCTCATCGAAAGGCTCAAGAGCGAGCGCGAAGGTCCGGTGCGCATGCTCGACGCGCTCTCGTCGGAGCTTCCCGATTTCGTCTGGCTCACCGAGCTCCAGCAGCGGGGCCCCCAGGTCACCATCGACGGCATGGCGGCGTCTTACGTGAGCATCGCGGACTACATCCGCAAGCTCGAGGACAACGAATGGTTCCAGAACGTCGAGCTCATCGACGCCAAGGTGGATCAGCAGCAGGAGCAGGAGTTCACCGAGTTCCAGCTCCGGACGCAGATTGTTTCTCCCAACGTGCCGCCTCCACCGGGTGCGGCCCCCGCCCCGGCCGCCGCGGCGCCGTCGGGCGCCCGTTGAGGTGAGGAGGAGATAGCCATGGGTAGGATGTCTTTAGGAGCCCAGGTCGTCGTTTTCGCCATCATCGGCGTCCTCCTCTACGGAGTGTTCTGGTACTTCTTCTACTCTCCGATGCAGGTGGAACGGGACAACAAGACCGCGACAAAACGGAACCTTCAGGCCGAAGTCGACAACGCCAAGACCACTGCGGCGCGTCTTCCCGAGTTCCGCAGGGAGGTGGAGCGCAAGGAAGCGACTCTTCAGGCGCTCTCGCGAATCCTTCCGAGCCAGAAGGAAGTGGACGATCTGCTCCGCAAGGTGCAGCAGCTCGCCGCCGAGTCGAGTCTCGACGTGCTCCGCTTCAAGCCCGAGGCCACCAAGCCCCAGAATTTCTACGCGGAGTGGCCGATCAGTCTCGAGCTCGACGGGAGCTATCACAACCTCGCCTATTTCTTCGATCGGCTGAGCCGGCTCTCGCGCATCGTGAACGTCAGCAACCTCGAAGTCGACGCCAAGCAGGAACCGAGCATCGCTTCCACCATCCGAGCGACCTGCACCGCGACCACTTTCGTTTTCATCGAGTCGCCTCCGCCGGCTCCGCCTGTCCCCGGCAAGCCTGGAGCCCCGCCTGCCGCTGCGGCTCCCGCGCCGGCCCCGAGGTGAGTTGGGAAAAGACAGTATGCCTTTCGCGCGCGAGGTAGGAGCCATGTGTTCATCGACCCGTGAAACGAGCGTCGGACGAGGCGCGTTCGCGATCGTGGTGCTGTTTCTTGCGGCGACCGCAGCCGCGCAGACTACGACCACCGCGCCCGCCGAGACGGCGCCGGAAGCCCAGCCCGCCACTCCCGAAGGCGAACCCCCCCCAGAAGCAGGAGAGCCGGTTCCGGAGGCCATCGAGATCACCGAAGGCTCGGGCTTCCGCTACGAGGCCCGCGGACGGCGCGATCCGTTCGTGAGTCTCGCCCTGGGCGTCGACGTGCTATCGCCCGACGTCCGCCCTCCGGGCCTCGCCGGAATGCTCATCCAGGAAGTGAGTCTCCGAGGGATCGTGAAGACGGTGGACGGCTACATCGCCATGATCCAGGGCACCGATAACAAGAGCTACTTCGCGAAGGACGGCGAACGGCTCTACGACGGCAACATTCAGTCCATCGACGACGCGCGGGTCGTCTTCCGCCAGGAAATCAACGACCCGCTGCGCATCGAGAAATTCCAGACCGTGGAAAAAACGCTTCATCCGGTGGAGGAGGGCAAACGATGATTCCTTCGAGGTCACTTCTCCGTCTCCTGACGTTCATATCGCTAGCGGCCTTGACGCAGGTGACGGAAGTGTCGGCTCAAGTCGGCGGAGCGGGGCCTCCCGACCTGGCCAGCATCCGCGCGGTTCGATTCCATGTCGAGCCGGGTCAGACTCGAGTCTGGTTCGAAACGACCGGACCCGTCCTCTATACCCACTACAGCCCGGACCCGCTAACCCTCGTGGTCGATCTCCCGGGTGTCGACATCAAGGCGCTCTCGCCCCGCACGGTGGTGGGGAGCCGCGAAGTCGAGTCGGTCCTAGCGACGAGTCTCGACGGCGTCAACGGCAAGAAGCTGTCCCGGATCGAGATCAAGCTCGCGGCGCTCGCGCCCTATCAGATCACCGGATCGGAGCAGGCGCTGAATATCGTGTTCGACGGTGTCGAGGTCTCTCAGGCCGCGCCTTCGAGCTCTCCCGAGGCGCTGGTCGCTGCCGCCGCTCCGACTGTGGAGCGGGTGGCCGCACCCGCCCCGGCTCCCGCTCCGGCGCGGGAGGCTGATAAGCCGGCCGATGACATCCGTGAAGAGACCATCACTCCGCCGAAGAAGCCCGCGCTCCGTCCCCGGCGCATCCCGCGTCGGCGATCAGCTCCATCACCCATGAGCTCATGGGAGACGTGCTGCGGGTGAAGCTCTTCGCCGATGGAAGGCTCAACTACACGAGCTTCGTGCTCGAGGCCCCGAAACGGCTGGTCTTCGACTTCAACGGAGTGCTGAACGCGGTCTCGAAGGCCGCGGTCACCATCGAAGAGCTCGGAGTCTCGCGGGTGCGGGTCGCGCAGTTCCGCACCGCCGAGCCGCGAATCACGCGCGTCGTCTTCGACCTCGATGACGACGTCACGCATCGCGCGGTCGCCGAGGACGGTGGACTCGAAGTGGCGTTCGCCCGCTCGGAAGCCGCCTTCCAATCGCCGACCCTCGCGGCCATGGACGATGCGAGCGTCGCCGAGGCGCCCGCCAAGGGAACGATCATCATCGAGAACTCCAATGGAACGAGCTACGGCGGGGTCGTACAGAACGCCTCCTACACACCTTCTTCGGGCTCTTCGGGAGGCTCGTTCGAGCCGGTGACGCTCACCGCCCAGGACCTGTCGGCTTCGCTCGCGAACCCGGCACCCGCTCTGCCAACGCCCCCGCCGCCTGCCCAGCAACCGGTTCAGCCCGGAAATCCGCAGATCGGGGGCCAGACGGTCATCATGCCGGGCTCACAGGATCTCGGCACTCGCCAGTACACCGGGGAGCTCATCAGCCTCGACTTCAAGGACGGCGACATCCAGGACATCTTCCGACTCTTCGCCGACATCAGCGGACTCAATATCGTGGTCCAGCCCGGAGTGAGCGGTCGAATCACGCTGAAGCTGGTCGAGGTCCCGTGGGACCAGGCCCTCGAGCTCATCCTCAAGACCAACAAGCTCGGCTACGCGGTCGAGGGCAACGTGATCCGCATAGCCCCTCTCGCGGAGCTCGCCGCCGAGGAAGCGGAACGGCGAAGACTCGCCGAGGAGAAGGCGCTCGCGGGCGACCTCTTCACGCAAACGAGGGTTCTCTCGTACTCGAAGGCGTCCGAGCTGCAGGAGCTTCTGCAGCGGAACCTCTCTCCACGCGGCGACATCGTGATCGACGAGCGCACCAATACCGTCATCTACACCGATCTCGCGGACGAGGTGGCGGCGATCAACCAGCTCATCGACACTCTGGACACGCCGATTCCCGGCGTCGAGATCGAAGCCCGCATCGTCGTGACCACGAGAACCTTCGCGCGGCAGCTCGGCGTGCAATGGGGCTTCACCAGCAATCAGGTCCAGACTCTCGGAAACACCACGGAGCTGGTGTTCCCGAACCGCATCCAGCTCGACGGTCAGGCCATCGGATCGGATGCGCAGCGGCAGTTCAGCGCGCCGCCGCCGGAAGGCGGGGTCCTCGCGCCGCAGGTGAACGAGGGCACCGACCAGGTGCAGCGCGGCTACGCGGTGAACCTCCCGTTCGCGGGAGCTCCCACCGGCGCCGTCGGCCTTTCTCTCGGCAGCATCTCCGGTGCCTTCAGCATCGATGCGGCGATCTCGGCGGCCGAGCGGCGCGGTCAGGTCCGCATCATCTCCGCCCCGAAGATCATCACCCAGAACAACAAGGCGGCGGAGATCAAACAAGGTGTGACCTTCCCCGTCCAGGTGGTCGCGAACAACACCATCACCGTGCAGTTCAAGGATGCCGTGCTGGACCTCTCCGTCACGCCGCAGATCACCTCGGCCGATACCATCATTCTGGATATCGAGGTCAACAACGACTCGCTCGACTTCGGCCGCCAGGTGAACGGCATCCCGAGCATCATCACCCAGGCCGCGACGACCCAGGTGCTGGTGGACGACGGCTCGACCACCGTCATCGGCGGCGTCTTCGTGAACACCCAGCAGGACACTGAGACCTACGTCCCGCTCCTGCATCGGATCCCAATCCTGGGGTACCTCTTCAAGGCAAAGTCCACGGACACGCGGAACGAGGAGCTGCTGATATTCCTCACGCCCCGCATCCGCAAGGAAACGGTTTAGGAGAAACGTATGATCGCGATGAGAGAACGCGTGAAGGTTGCAGGGCGAACGGCTCTCGCTCCTCGCTCTCGTGGTTTTGGTTGCGCCGGCGTGCATCACCGAGCCGGATACGGTAACCGACGACGCGAGCAATGCCTTGGTCCAGATCGTGAGCATGGCGGCGACGTCGTATGACTTCCAAGGGGAAAGCGATGCGGCGGCCGACCTCTTCTCCGACGTCTGCTTCGCGGATCGAGAACACCCGCCTGTACGCTCTTCAACGACAACGGCGTCGTCACCATGAGGGGCTTTCCCAAGGACCGCGAGCAGCTCTCGAGCGGACATCAACCGACGTGACGTTTCGAGCGCTATCGAGTGACCTACGTTCGCGCGGACGGTCGGAACGTGCCTGGTGTCGACGTCCCCTACCCCTTCGACGGAGTGGCGAACTTCACCGTGCCCCTGACCGGTGCCGAGGTCGAGCGGGGCTTCCTCCTCGTGCGGCATCAGGCGAAGGCGGAATCCCCCTCTGAAGGAAATCACCTTGAATCGACCTCGATGATTCTCTCGGTGATCGCCCAGGTCGACTTCTACGGCGAAGACGGCGCGGGACGCGCGGTCATGGTCACCGGTTACGTGAACATCACTTTCGCGCGACTTCTCGAACGAAGAGTAACCGAGGAGCGCTCGATGAGCCCTATGAGCTGTCGCGTTTTCTCCAGGAGGAGAAATGTTGAAGACGTGCCGGCGGGCTTTGCCCGTCGCTTCGCTCTTTTCGCCGCGGGCTGTCTTCTCGATAATCCGGACACTCCGGAGCTCGAGGGACCGTCGACGCTCGGCCGCTCCATCGAGGTGCGCGCCATTCCCGACAGCTCGTATCCGACGGCTTGTCCAGCTCCGTCATCGAGGCGGTGCTGCCGAGGTCCGAACGGCGAGCGCATCTCGGGCGTCACCATCTTCTTCGATCATCCAGAGGAGTTCGTCGATCTCGGTAACCTGGCTCCTCTGAACGGGGCCCGACCAACGTACGGCGGTGTCGAGGCCGGCCCAGGTAACCGCGATCACCGACGGCGACGGCGTCGCCCGAGCACGATACTGGGCGCCGTTTCGCGATGAAGCCGCGAGAACGATATCGTGACGATCTTGGCCCGCGAAGCGGGGACGAATTTCCGCCAGACGCTCCAAGCAATGAGTCAAGCGGATATCTTCCTCCGCGCCGCGGACCGTCCGACTCCGAGCCCGTTCCCGCACACCTCTGCCGGGATGCGAAGCTCCGGCGGCCGAACTCGAGGTCAGTGGCCTCTGCGGCGGCGGCGAGGTCAAATCCGGCGGAACTATTTTTACGAATGCGTCTGCCTCGACCCCTGGTACTGGTCAATTTATCACCGACTACGTCTGGGATTTCGGCAACGGATCCCCGCTCCTCCAAACTGGAGGGAATCCAACAGCCAGCCACAGCTTTGACGCCAGTCTGGAGGGCTTCGAAGTATCGATCACGGTCATCGTGGTCAATAACTGCGGCGCCACTGCCTCGACGTCGGTACAGGCAGAGGTCGTGGGCACATGCCCTCACGTAGGGAAGCGTTAGTCATCGTCATCAACGCAGGGGCGTGGCGGACCGGATTCTTCCGGTCCGCCGCCTCTTTGTTCTGAGCCGCGCGCGACAATAGGCGACCATGAACCGCCCATGTCTAGGATCGAAGAGCTGGAAAAACGGCTCGCCGCCGATCCGAGCTCGCGCATGTTCGTTCAGCTCGCCGAGGAATATCGCAAGGCGGGCATGCTCGAGCAGGCGATCGACTGCTGCGAAAAAGGTCTCAAGAAACACCCGCAGTACCCGAGCGCCCGCGTCCTTCTCGGGAGAGCGCTTCTCGAGTCGGGCTCGCTCGACAAGGCGAGCGCGGAGTTCGAGACCGTATTGAAGCAGGTGCCGGACAACATCCTGGCGCACAAGTTCCTCGGCGAGACCTACCGGAAGCTCGGACGGCTCGACGAAGCCCTCAAGAAGTACAGGGTCGCGAACACCCTCGCGCCCGAGGACACGGAGCTTGGTGAGCGCATCCAGGAGGTGCAGGCGGAGATCGCGGGTGGCCCTCGTCCCGCGCCTCCCCAGCCCGTTTCGGTTCCCGCTCCTCCCGCTCCCCCCATTCCTCTCGTCGAAGCCGCGCCGCCGGCACCGCGTCCGCCGGACCCTCCACGTCCCGCTCCAGCGGCCGTGCCGATCCGGCCGGCGCCACCGATTCCCATCGCGGCAATCGAGCCGGAGCCCGAGATCGAGCGCACGGCGCGGATGATTGATCTGCCTCCGATCCCGCTCGTCGAGGTCGACGAGCCCATGGTTCTCGAGGGCCGGGACTACATCCCGCCTCCGAAGGCGCCGAGCGCGCCTTCGACTCCGCCCGCCCCGCGACCCGCCCCTCCACCCGCGCCGGAGTTCCAGGAGATCGACCCCGAAGATCTGCTCGAGCCGACGATTTTCGAGCTGCCGCCCGCGCCGCCTGGTGAGGTCCCACAACCGCCTCCCCCGGCTCCACCGCCCCCGACCGTGGCCCCCGTGGCCCCGGCGCCGGCGGCGGAAATCGAGACTGCTACCATGGCGGAGATTTACGCGGCCCAGGGCCATTTCGACCAGGCGCTCGCGGTCTACCGCAGAATCGTCGAGCGGCAGCCGAATGAAACGCAGTACCGCGCCCGAATCGAAGAGCTCCTCATGCTGTCCCGGGCCGCCGCGGCGCCGAAAGCGACCTCGAAGCGAGCGGACGATTCCTACGGAGCGGACGAGCATACCGTTCGGGTGCTGGAAGACTGGCTCGAAGCCATCCGCAACACGAAGGCGCCCTGATGGTGTTCTCGGAAGTTCTCTCGGAGGTCTCCTCGCGGGTCGAAGGCTCGATCGGCTACGTGGTGATGGGAATCGACGGCATTCCCATCGAAAGGCTCATCGCCGACCGACGGCATAATTTCGACATGATCGCGACCGAGAGCACGACCCTCCTGAGAAGCACGCTACAGGCTTCGGAAGAGCTCGGAGCCGGCCCGCTCCGGGAGCTGAGCTTCGCGACCGGAGAGTTCACGGTGCTCGCCGTGGCCATCACCGAAGAGTACATCCTGCTCGGCGCGCTCTCGAAAGGCAGCAACTACGGTAAAGCGCGGTTCTACATGAAGCGCGCCGCCCTTCTCCTGGAGAAGGAGTTCCTGTAAGGTCCTTCCATTCCTGCCGCGTTGCGCCTGCTTTCCTCCTTGTGCTACTTTGAATCCCCTTTTCGAGACGAGTGAGGAGATTTTGAATATCGAAGAACTCAAGGAGCTCTTGGAGTTCGTTTCCGAGCGCAACATCGCGGAGCTCGAGCTGGAGGAGGGAGGGACGAAGCTCAAGATCCGAAAGAGCCACGCAGGTCCGCCGCCGGAAGCGCAGCCCGCGGCCGCGCCCGCGGTAAGGATTCCGGAGACCGCCGCCTCTTCCGCCGAAAGCGGTCTCGCCGAAAGAGCGGCCGCGCTCGAGGACGGCCTCATCTACATCACCTCGCCGATGGTGGGAACCTTCTATCGCCAGCCGGAGCCCGGGGCCGAGCCCTTCGCCCGCGAGGGTGACTACGTGAAGAAGGGCCAGGTGCTCTGCATCATCGAAGCGATGAAGCTGATGAACGAGATCGAGAGCGAGCACGAGGGACAGCTGGTGAAGTGTATGGTCGAGAACGGTCAGCCGGTCCAGTACGGAGACCAGTTGTTCGCGGTTCGAGGCGCCTAGCCAGCGAAGCGATCTTCTCGAGGTCCTTCCCCTCGCCGACCCTCGAATGTTCAAAAAAGTCCTCATTGCCAATCGCGGAGAGATCGCGCTGCGCGTCATCTCCGCCTGCCGCGAGCTCGGCATCAAGACCGTTGCGGTCTATTCCGAGGCGGACGCCCATTCACTCCACGTTCGATTCGCCGACGAGGAAGTCTGCATCGGCCCGCCGCGGAGCGCCGAAAGCTACCTGAACATCCCGAGCATCATCTCCGCCGCCGAGATCACCGGAGCGGACGCCATTCATCCCGGTTACGGGTTTCTCGCGGAGAGCGCCTACTTCGCCGAAGTGAGCGAGGCCTGCCGCGTTCGCTTCATCGGGCCTTCGCCCCGCGCCATCCGTCTCATGGGCGACAAATCGCTCGCCCGAGCCACGGTGCGGAAAGCCAAAGTGCCGGTGCTCCCCGGATCGGACGGCTCCGTCGAGAGTCCCGACAAGGCGCTCTCGGTCGCGCAGGTGATCGGCTTTCCGGTCATGCTCAAGGCGGCGGCCGGCGGCGGCGGCCGCGGCATGCGGATCGTGGAGAACGAAGCCGGTCTCGGGAAGGCTTTCCTCGCGGCGCAGCGGGAAGCAGAAGCGGCCTTCGGATCGGGCGACGTCTACATCGAGAAATATCTCCCCAACCCGCGGCACATCGAGATCCAGATCATGGGCGACTCGAAGGGCAATATCGTCTTCCACGGCGAGCGCGAGTGCTCCATCCAGAGGCGCCACCAGAAGCTTCTCGAGGAAGCACCCTCGACCGCCGTCTCGGAGCGGCTCCGGGACAAGATGGGCCGTATGGCGGTGCAGGCGGCGCAGTCCGTGAACTACGTGGGCGCGGGCACCGTCGAATTTCTTCTCGATGAGAACGAACGGTTCTACTTCATGGAGATGAACACGCGTATTCAGGTCGAGCATCCGGTGACGGAAATGGTCACCGGCGCGGATCTGGTCAAAGATCAGATCCGGGTCGCCGCGGGCGAGCCTCTCGGCTACCGGCAGAGGGACATCGTGGTGAGAGGCGCGAGCATCGAGTGTCGGATCAATGCGGAGGATCCGGTGACCTTCGCGCCCTCACCCGGGAAGATCCATGCCTTCCACGTTCCTGGAGGTCCCGGTGTGCGCGTCGACACCGCCGCCCATGCGGATTGCATGGTGCAGCCTTATTACGATTCCCTCATCGCGAAGCTGATCGTTCATGGACGCGATCGCAAGGAAGCCATCGCGCGGATGAAGCGCGCTCTGAGCCTTACCGTGATCGAGGGCGTTCGCACCACGATTCCCCTCCATCGCCGGATCCTCGACGACCCGGATTTCCGCGCGGGCCGGTACACCACGCGCTTCCTCGAAAGGTTTGCCTGAGATTCCGCAGTCGAGGCGCGCGCCGTTCTCACGGCTCTACCCGATCCTCGACGCGTCGCTCGAAACGCTCGACACTCTCACTCTCGGAGTGCGGGCGCTGGCGCGCGCGGGCTGCCGTCTCCTTCAACTGCGAGCGAAGGAGCTCTCGGACGAGGAGTTTCACCGCTGGGCGCTCGCGGCGCTCGAGGTCTCGCGCGCGGTCGGGGTAAAGCTCCTCATCAACGATCGCGCGGACGTGGCACTCGTGGCGGGCGCGGACGGCGTTCATCTGGGTCAGGAGGATCTCCCTCCCGAGGCGGCGCGCGAGATCCTCGGCCAAAAGGCGATCATCGGCCTTTCGACCCACGGCGTCGACGAGGCCCGACGCGCGGCGCTGGCCCCCATCGACTACGTCGCCATCGGACCGATCTTCGAGACTTCCACCAAAATCAGCGGGCGGACTGCGCTTGGAGTCGAAGGCGCGCGGGCGGTGAGGGCAGTGGTGAGAAAGCCGCTCGTCGCGATCGGAGGCATTTCTCTCGAGGAGGCGCCTGCCCTTTTCGAGGCGGGAGTCGACGGTGTCGCGGTAATCTCTGCCTTGAAAACCGGAGACATGGAAGCGGAAGCCCGGAAGTTTCTGGCACTATAGGCGCGAGGTGCTTAGCCGAGCGCGCGATGGAGGATGATTGACTGCGAAGATTCTCGACGGAAAAAGAGTAGCCCAAGAAATCAGGAACGAGGTCAAGGAGCGAGCCAAACCCCTGATCGGAAGGGGAGTGGTGCCCGGGCTCGCCGCCGTCCTCGTCGGCGATGATCCCGCATCCCAGCTCTATGTCCGGAGCAAGACCCGCGCCTGCGACGAAGCGGGTCTTTTCTCCGAAGGAGTTCTCCTCCCCGGGAGCACCACCCGCGAGGAGCTCGGCGCGAAGCTCGATGAGCTGAACGAACGGAACGACGTGGACGGCATCCTCCTGCAGCTCCCGCTTCCGGATCACCTGGACTCCGAGGAATTCCTCGAGCGGATCCGACCGGAGAAAGACGTGGATGGATTTCATCCGGTGAACGTCGGAAAGCTCGTCCAGAACCGACCCGCCCCGAGGCCCTGTACGCCGGCGGGGGTGATGGAGCTCCTGAAGCGCGAAGGAATCGAGCTGAAAGGAAAGCGCGCGGTCGTGGTCGGTCGGAGCGACATCGTGGGAAAGCCGATGGCGATGCTCCTTCTCCACGAGCACGCCACGGTCACCATCTGTCATTCGCGAACCCGGGAGCTCGCGGCGGTCACACGGGAAGCGGAAATTCTGGTCGCCGCGATCGGGCGGCCGGCGATCCTGAGCCGGGAGTACATCGGAGCGGGCGCTGTCGTGATCGACGTCGGGATGAACCGCGCCGAGACCGAAGAGCAGGTGCGGGACTACTTCGGTGAGGATGCGGGAAGGCTCGAGGTCTTTCGCAAGAACGGCTCGACCCTGGTGGGAGACGTCCACCCCAGGGATGCGATGGCGATCGCATCGGCGTTCACTCCTGTCCCGGGAGGCGTAGGGCCGCTCACCATCGCGATGCTGCTGTCGAACACGCTCGAGCTCGCGAAGGCCCGGCGAGGGTGACGGCGAGCTCTCCGTGCTGAAGGTGGGTCTCACCGGAGGGATCGCCTGCGGCAAGACCGTGGTGCACCGGAGACTCGAGGAGCGGGGGATTCCGGCCCTCGACGCGGATGCCGTCGTGCACCGGCTCCTTCAGGCCGGAACGGACGTGACCCGGCGGATCGGGGAGCGTTTCGGAGAGAAGGTCATCGCCCCCGATGGGAGCGTCGATCGAAAGGCCCTCGGCGCAATCGTCTTCGCCGACGAGGAGGCGCGGAAGAAGCTCAATGCGATCGTTCACCCGGGAGTATGGCGCGAGATCGAGCGCTTTTTCGAAGATCGGGAGAAGGCTTCGGATCCGGTGGCGGTGGTCGACGCAGCGCTCATGATCGAGACCGGGTCCTACCAGCGATACGATGCGCTCGTCGTCGTTCACTGCCGCCCGGAGCTGCAGCTCGAGCGCCTGATGGCCCGGGACGGCCTTTCCCGGGAAGACGCTCTCCGCCGCATCCGCGCTCAGATGCCGATCGAAGAGAAGCTTCCCTTCGCGGATTTTCTGGTGGATACCTCGGGCACCATCGAGGAAACCTTGAAGCAGGTCGACGATCTCGCGGCGAAGCTCCGGGCCCGCTGAACGTCAGGACTCGACGGTCTCGAGCCGCTCCTCGACGAAAGTGTTCCACTCCTGGCAGTGAGGGCAGCGCCACAGGATTCCGTTCGCCCGGTAGTTGCACTTGATGCAGACGTAGGGGTCGATGAAGAACGCGGCGCGGGAGACCTCGTCGAGGTAACGCGCCAGGAGCGCGCGGCGTCGCCGTTCGAAGAGCTCGCGCCCAGAAACCTCCAGACGTCGATATGCACCGCGAGAGCGTGAGGGTTCCTTCGCACGGCTTCGAGGAGCAGCTGGAACGCCTCCTCGCCCCGCCCCTGGCTCCGTCGCAGGCGGGCCAGAGCGAGCCGGGCGCGCCAATCGGACTCGTCCGCCCGGAGCACCTCCTCGAAGAGCTTCTCCATCTTCTCGCTGCGCTCGAGCTTTCTCCGCACGCGCTCGAGCCTCTCGAAAGTGAGGTGAGCGTGAGGAGGGTTCTCGCGGGCGAGGCGGCTCCACTGGGCCTCCGCTTCGTCCGCGCGGCCTTCACTCTCGAGCAGATCTCCATAGTGAAGATAGGCGGCGGGGACGCGGGGCCCGACCCGCATCGATTCCTCGAACGCGCGGACCGCCTTCTGCTCATCGCCCGAGGCGGCGGCGGCCTGGCCGATCTGATCGTAGAGAAACGCGCGCCGGACCGAATCCTCGGTGCCGGTGACTTTCGCGAGCTCCTCCTGGAGCGATAGCGCCTTCTCCCAGTCCTGCTCCTCTTCGTGGATCTTGAGGAGATTCGCGAGGGCATAGGCGTTCTTCGGCTCGAACGCCACGACTTCGCGGAAGGTGTCCATCGCCCGGTAGCGGAAACCTGCCTTCTTGAAGTCCATGCCGAGACAGAGGAGGGCGTGCGCTCTCTCGCTCCGTGGGAGCCCGGGACGGTGAAGGATGCTTTGGTGGATCTCGGATGGCCCGCTCGAGCTGGCCTTTCTCACGGAGGAGATTTCCGAGGATGAGATAAATCTCCGTCGCCTCCGTGTTCTCCCGGGCGGCCTTGGTGAGCTCCGATACCGCGCGGTCGATCTGGCGGGAAGCGAGGAGGTCGAGACCGAGGATGTAATGAATGGAAGAAGCGCGCCGCGCATCCGCCCGGGCCGCGCGACGCTTCCGAATGGCGGTCCAGACGCGTCCGAGCGCGACGCCTGCCGCGAACGCGACGAGGATGAAAAGGAGAGTCTCGTCCTGAATGCTCATTCCCGCTCGCCCGCTGAACTGGGGTTCAGGCCCCGGGTGGCTTCGTCGCCGAAAGAGGCGCGTCGCGGCGCTGGGATTTGACTCCATCACGGGACTCGCGGGACTCGCGAAAAGAGGAGGAGCTCTCGGGAAGCGAGTCGTCGAGGGGGAGCTTTCGCAGCTCGGCGTTCTCGTTCTCGAGCCGCTCGAGCTTGCGCGCGAGCTCGCGGATGCGCGCTCTGAGCCGGAACTGGTTCGGAAGCGAGAGCGCCACGGCGAGAAGGAGACCCACGAGCAGAGCCACCACCAGGGCCGCCGCGAGCGGGAGCTCGACGGTGCGGAACTGCCCGGTGAAGTACACCGTGACCTTCTGCTCGTAGTTCGACCAGAGAAACGTGGCGAGCGCCGCGCCGGCCAGGAGGATGAAGAGCGATTTGATGATGCCCACGGGTCACTCCAGAAAAGTCTTCACCAGCTCCTCGAAGCGGCCCTGGGCCATGAGGATTTGCTCGATCCACTCGCGCACGGCTCCGTGGCCGCCTCGGGCCCGCGTCACATAGTCTACCCGAGAACGAACTTCGAGGGGGGCTTCCGCGACGGTGGCGGAAAGGCCCACCCGGCGGATGACGGCGAGGTCGGGTAGATCGTCGCCCATGAAGCCGATCTCGGCGGCGGTGAGCGACGCTACGGCCATCGCTTCTTCGAGCGCGGGGATCTTCTCCGCCGTGCCGAGGCGCACGAAGTTCATCTGGAGCTCCTCGGCCCTCGCCGCGACGCCGTCGGAGCGTCGTCCGGAGATGAGGCCGAGCTTCAACCCCGCGCGTCGCGCGAGCACGAGCCCGACCCCGTCGCGGGAGTGGAATCGCTTCACCTCTTCTCCTCCGACGCGCCAGAAGGTCCCGTCGGTGAGGACCCCGTCGACGTCGAAGAGCAGCATGCGGATGCGCGCGGCCTTGGCTCGAAACTCGTCGTTCATACGAAAATCCAAGAAGAACGCAAAGACGCCAAGAGGACGCGAAGGCGCAAAGAAGAATCGATGGAAGCGAGTTTCATCGTTGCGTCTTTGCGCTCTCTTTGCGGCTTTGCGTTCTTCTTAGAAATATTCGCTCAGGCGCCACAGATCGTGCAGGTGCAGCACTCCCACGATGCGGCCTTCCTCGTCCGGGACCATCAGGGAAGTGATGCGGCGCCTTTCCATGAGCGCGAGCGCCGCTGTCGCCGCCTCTCGGGCCGAGACGGTCACCGGGTTTCGGGTCATGCAGTCGGAAGCGGTTTTGGTGAGGAGGCGGTCATCTCTTTCGAGCTGGCGCCTCAAATCTCCGTCGGAGATGACGCCGAGAAGACGATCGTTCTCGTCCACGACACTGGTGACGCCGAGTCCCTTCCGGGACATTTCGTAGATGACGTCGCGCATCGAGGCGTTGGTTTTCACCTTGGGGATCTCGTCGCCGCGGTGCATCGCGTCTTCGACCCGCATGAGCTTGAATCCGAGCTGTCCGTTCGGATGGAGGGTGCGGAAGTCATCGGGGCTGAAGCCCTTCTTCTCGAGAACGGCCATGGCGAGCGCGTCGCCGAGAGCGAGAGAGGCCGTGGTGCTCGCCGTCGGCGCCAGTCCCATGGGACAGGCCTCTTCTTCGACGGAGACGTCGAGGACCACGTCCGCCGCTTCGCCGAGGGTCGAGTCGCGGTTTCCGAGAAGAGCGATGAGCGGAACCGAGAGCCTCTTGATCGGCTCGACCAGCGCGACCAGCTCGCGCGTCCTTCCGCTGTTCGAGAGCAGGATCACCACGTCTCCCGCGACCACCATACCGAGGTCGCCATGGAGCGCCTCCGCGGGATTGAGATAGAGCGAGGGAGTCCCCGTCGAGTTCAGGGTCGCCGCGATCTTCCGCCCGATGATTCCAGACTTCCCCATGCCGGTGACCACCACCCGGCCTCTGCAGCCGGAGACGAGGTCCACCGCTCGCTCGAAGCTCTCGTCGAGCCGGTCGATCAGCTTCCGGATGGACTCGGCCTCGATCTCGAGAACGCGCCGCGCGAGATCGCGGCTCACGGAGTCCCGTCTTCCGCGATGGCCCGCTCGATGGCGACGAGTCTCTTCAGGACCGACGGAAGGACGCTCAAGGGGCAGCTGTTGGGACCGTCGGAGAGCGCCTCCGCGGGCCGGTCGTGTACTTCCATGAAGACGCCGTCGACGCCGCAGGCGACGCCTCCCGACGCGAGCTCGCGGATGAAGCGCGACTGCCCGGACGAGGATTTCCCCGCGCCACCGGGGAGCTGGAGGCTGTGGGTGACGTCGAACACCAGGGGCGCTCCGGTCTCGCGCAGGATGGGGAAGCCCCGCAGATCCACGACCAGATTGTTGTAGCCGAAGCTCGTCCCGCGCTCCGTCACGATCACGTTCGGGTTTCCCGAAGCGCGGATCTTTTCGACCGCGTTTTTCATGTCCCAGGGCGCGAGAAACTGCCCCTTTTTCACGTTCACCGGCTTGCCGGTACGGGCGCAGGCGAGAAGAAGATCGGTCTGGCGGCAGAGAAACGCGGGAATCTGCAGAAGGTCCACCGATTCCGCGACGCGATCCGCCTGGTGGGGCTCGTGGACGTCGGTGGTCACGGGGACGCCGAAGCGCTCCCGGACCGCGCGCAGGATGGCGAGGCCCTTCTCGAGGCCGGGTCCGCGGAACCCTTCGATCGAAGTCCGGTTCGCCTTGTCGAACGACGCCTTGAACACGTAGGGAACGCCGAGCGAGACCGCGATATCTCGAATCCGCTCCGCCATGAAGAACGGGTGCTCGTCGTTCTCGATGATGCAGGGACCGGCGATGAGAGCGAAGCGGCGTCCTCCTCCGAAGAGGACGTCGCCAACGGCCACGGATTCGGTTGGCATGGATTAGGGACTCGCGAAAGCTCTCGGCAGTTTCAAAGGCTCAACGTCTTCACCGGCGACCCGCGACGGACGATTCCTCGCGAGTGGCCTTTCTTACCGCTGCTTCGGGAAGCTCGCCGTTCTTGTGCCTCCACGCGGCACCGATGAACTCGCGGAACAGCGGGTGCGGGGAGAGCGGGCGCGACTTGAACTCGGGATGGAACTGGACCGCGAGGAACCACGGATGGTCGGGGATCTCCGCGATCTCGACGAACTTGCCGTCGGGGGTCCGACCGGAGAAGCGGAGCCCGTGCTCCGAAAGGATGCGCTCGTACTCCTGGTTGAACTCGTAGCGGTGGCGATGGCGCTCGGAGATCTTCGTCTTGCCATAGACCTGGTGAGCGAGGGACCCGTCTTCGATCACGCAGTCGTACGCCCCGAGGCGCATGGTACCGCCCATCTCTTCGACGCCCAGGAGCTCCCGGAGCTTGAGAATGACCTTGTGGGGCGAATCGGGATGACACTCGGTCGAGCTCGCCTGTGAAAGCCCGCAGACCGCGCGCGCGTACTCGACGACCGCCCACTGAAAGCCGTAGCAAATTCCGAAGTAGGGAACGCGGTTGCGGCGGGCCCAGCCGGCCGCTGCCGCCATTCCTTCCGTTCCGCGAGGACCGAAGCCCCCGGGAACGAGGATTCCGTCCATACCTTCGAGCGAGGAGAGCGAGCCCTGCTCCAGGTCTTCCGCTTCGACCCAGGTGAGGCGCACTCTGAGGTTGTGGGCGACACCGCCGTGCGCGAGCGCTTCGTTCAAGCTCTTGTAGGCGTCGGTGAGGCTCACGTACTTGCCGACGACCCCGATGGTCACCTCGCCCTTCGGGTTCTGAATCCGCCGCACCAGCTCGCGCCAGTCCTCGATATCGGGCGGCTGCACCGGAAGCTGCAGCATCTCGAGCAGGATCTCGTCGATGCGCTCCTCGCCGAGGAGGAGCGGCACTTCGTAGATCGAGTCCACGTCCTGGGCCGTGATGACCGCCCGTTCGTCCACGTTGCAGAAGAGCGCGATCTTCGATTTCAGGTCGCGCGAGAGTGGCCGGTCGGCGCGGCAGAGAAGGATGTCCGGCTGGATACCGATCGCCCGGAGCTCGCGGACGCTATGCTGCGTCGGCTTCGTCTTCTGCTCGCCGGCGCTCCCGATGAAAGGCACGAGGGTCAGGTGGATGAAGACCGCTCCGGCGCGGCCCACGTCCATGCGGAACTGGCGCGCGGCTTCGAGGAAAGGGAGGCTCTCGATGTCTCCGACCGTTCCGCCGATCTCGACGATGACGATATCCGCGTTCTTCGCGACGGGCTCGAGCCGCGATTTGATCTCGTTGGTAATGTGCGGAATGACCTGCACCGTGCCGCCCAGGTAGTCCCCGCGACGTTCTTTGGAGATCACGGATTCATAGATCTGACCGGTGGTGACGTTGGACGTGCGCGAGAGCTCCACTCCCGCGAACCGCTCGTAGTGCCCGAGATCGAGATCGGTCTCTGCGCCGTCGTCGGTGACGAAAACCTCTCCGTGCTGGTAGGGGCTCATCGTGCCCGGATCGACGTTGATGTAAGGGTCGAACTTCAGGAAGTTGACGCGGTAGCCCCGCGACTCCAGGAGGCGTCCCACGGAAGCGGACGCCACTCCCTTGCCGAGCGACGACACGACGCCGCCGGTGACGAAGATGAACTTGGCCATTACTGTGTTTTCTCCATAGTTAGTTGCTCGCTCCGCTCGCTCCCCTCGCTCCTCGCTCGGGGAGGAAGGGGCCCTCCGGGCCCCGCTGATGGCTGATCGCTGAGGGCTGACAGCTCTTGGCCGACCATTTCCCTCGCGCGTTCCAGATCCGCTTCGGTATCCACGGTCACGGACTCCTCCGCCGCCTCCTCCAGACGAATGGGCACTCCGTGGGCCATCGCCCGGAGCTGCTCGAGGCCCTCCTGGAGCTCGAGCGAGGTCGGCGGAAGCGCCGAAAGCGACAGGAGCCTCTCCTTAGGATAGACATAGAGACCGATGTGCTTGAAATAGATTCCCGGCGGCAGGGGAGAACCTTCCGGGCCGGGCCAGGGCACCGGCGAGCGCGAAAAGTAGAGCGCGAATCCGCGAAGGTCGGTGACCACCTTGACCACGTTCGGATTCAGCACCGTCGCTCGATCGGCGATCGGATGTCGCAGTGTGGCGATGGCCCCGGGGGTTTTCTCGGCGAGGCCGACGGCGGCGTCGATGTCGCCGGGCGCGAGAAGGGGCAGGTCTCCCTGGACGTTCACGACGAGATCGTAATCCAAATCGCGAACCGCTTCGGCGATGCGATCGCTTCCGCTGAGGTGGGAGGACGACGTCATTACCGCCTTCCCCCCGAAGCTCGACACCACGTCGCGGATTCTCTCGTCGTCCGTCGCGACCAGCACCGCGTCGAGCCGCGCGGCGCGCGAAACGCGTTCGTGCACCCTCTCGATCATGGTCTTCCCATGAATCTCGGCGAGGGGTTTTCCGGGGAGACGTTTCGAGCTGTAGCGGGCCGGGATGACCGCGATCGTCCGCATTCAGCCGTTCGTTCCCATGATCTTCAAGAACGGTACGAGAGAGAATAGTCTTCCCGCGGGCCCCTGTCAATCTCGGCGAATGCAGATGCTATAGTGTCGCGCGTGCGGCTTCCCCTCGCGGCGGCGATCGGCCTCTCGTTCGCGGTCTCGGCGGAAGCGCAGGAGCGCTTCTTTCACTTCGGTTCGAAAGCCGCGGCGATGAGCGGCGCCTTCACCGCCGTCGCGAACGACACCACCGCGTTCTACTGGAATCCGGCGGGCTACGCGTTCGGTCCGGCGGCCCACGGCGGGGTGCAGTGGGGCGAAGCGGAGATGGACCGAGGCGACGGGGCCACCTTCGACGGCGAGGCGGCGGGCTTCTCTCTCGGGGTCACCTTCATGGGAGTCGCAGGCACGTTCTTCGAAGAGAGCGCGTCCAATGTCGCGGCCGACGCTCTCTCGAGCCGCGGTCTCGAGACCTTCGATCTCTCGGTCTCGATCCTGCAGTCGCTCCCCGTCGACGACCTGGTGATCGCGGGTAACGTTCATTACTTGAGGGGCGAAGCGCACCAGCTCCTCGAGCCGCTCCTTTCGCTTTCGCCGGAGGAGCGCACACCCAAAGCCGTACGCGAGCGCGTTCTCGCGACGGAAGGGGAGACCAGCTCAGAAGCGAGCCTGGACCTCGGAGCGCTCTACCAGCCGAACGACTGGCTCCGCCTCGGTCTCATGTGGCGGCGGCTCTTCGAGCCCTCGTTCTCGCTGCCCTCGGGAGAAGAGCTCGTCCTTCCGCGGCATGGCCGCGCCGGAGTCGCCTTCTTCCTGCCCCGCGCGACCACCGTCGCCTTCGATTTCGATCTCACTTCACAGGGAGGATTCGACGAGACCTGGCGCGAGCTGTCGCTCGGCCTCGACAAGCGTTTCTTCGAAGACGCGCTTTCGCTCCGCGCCGGTTTGCGAGCGGAAGCCGGCGGGACGGAGGCGAACGAGGCCTGCGTTCAGCGCCGGGGCGGCCGTCAGGATTCGATTTCTCGTGTTGGAGGCCGCCTACCAGGGCTCGAGCGAAGCCCGCGACGAAGCCCTTTGGTTCGGTCTGACCGTGTCTCCTTGACCGAAGCCGCGGGCTTTGGCTCACGGCGGATGGCTCATGACTGATCCCTGCCCTTGACAACTTCGGGGGCTAACCGGTACAGTGGTTGAACACGGAAATCCACTGTGATCACTAAGATTTAAGCCCGGTCGGTCTACAGCCCGCGGAGTGGTTGGATGCCAATAAAGCTCGGCGAGCTGCTGGTGAAAGAGAATCTCATCACACCCCAGCAGCTTCAAGAAGCATTGCAGTACCAGAAGCAGCATGGCGGGAAGCTTGGTTTTAATCTCGTCAAGCTGGGATTCGTCAAGGACGAGGAGATCACTCAACTCCTGTCTCGGCAGTACGGAGTTCCTTCGATCAACCTCGCGCGATTCGAGATCGATCCGTCGGTGATCAAGCTGGTTCCGGCGGAGACGGCGCAGAAGTATCAGATCATTCCTCTCTCGAGGGCGGGCGCCAACCTCACCATCGCCATGGTCGACCCGACCAACGTCTTCGCCATGGACGACATCAAGTTCATGACCGGGTACAACGTCGAGCCGGTGGTGGCTTCCGAGACCGCCATCATGGAGTCGATCGAGAAGTACTACGGCTCCGTCCATTCTCTCCAGATCAAGGAAGAGATGGACAAGCTGGTGGAGACCGACGATTTCAACGAGGACGTCGAGGTTCTCGAGGACGACGGCGACATCGACCTGGTCGAGCTCGAGAAGGGCACGGAAGAGGCGCCGGTCGTCAAGCTCTGCAACCTGGTCCTCACCGACGCGCTGAGGCGAGGCGCGAGCGACATCCACATCGAGCCCTACGAGCGCGAGTTCCGCGTCCGGTTCCGCATCGACGGCGTGCTCTACGTGGTGATGAATCCCCCGATGAAGCTTCGCGACGCGATCATTTCGCGCATCAAGATCATGGCGAAGCTCGACATCTCCGAGCGCCGGCTTCCACAGGACGGACGCATCAAGATCCGGATGAACAACCAGGGAAAGCTGCGCGAGCTCGATTATCGCGTCTCGACGCTCCCGACTCTCTTCGGAGAGAAGGTCGTGCTCCGGCTCCTGGACAAAGAGAACCTGATGCTCGACATGACCAAGCTCGGGTTCGAGGTGAGCTCGCTCAAGAAGTTCGAAGAAGCGATCTTCAAGCCGTGGGGAATGGCGCTGGTCACGGGGCCGACGGGAAGCGGCAAGACCAACACTCTCTACTCCGCCATCAGCTCAGCTCAACACCCCCGAGACCAACATCATGACCGCGGAGGACCCGGTCGAGTTCAACCTCGCCGGCGTCAACCAGGTCCAGATGAAGGAGTCAATCGGACTCAACTTCGCCGCGGCTCTCCGCTCCTTTCTGCGGCAGGACCCGAACATCATCCTGGTGGGAGAGATTCGAGACTTCGAAACGGCGGAGATCGCGGTGAAGGCCGCGCTCACCGGCCACCTGGTGCTCTCGACTCTCCATACCAACGACGCGCCCTCGACCATCAACCGGCTCGATGAACATGGGCATCGAGCCCTTCCTGGTCGCGACCTCGGTACATCTCATCTGCGCTCAGCGCCTCGTGCGCCGCATCTGCAAGGAGTGCAAGACGCCCATCGAAGTTCCGGCTCAGGGGTTCATCGACGCGGGCTTCACGCCGGAGGATGCGAAAGACGTCACCGCCTACAAGGGACGCGGGTGCAGCAACTGCAACAACACCGGCTACAAGGGCCGGGTCGGCCTCTACGAGGTTCTCGAGCTCACCGACGAGATTCGCCAGCTCATCCTGGAAGGCGCCTCCGCGATCGAGCTCAAGCAGAAAGCCGTCGACGAAGGCATGGTTTCACTGAGGAAAAGCGGGCTCACCAAAGTGCGAGACGGACTCACGACTCTGGAAGAGGTCGTGCGCGAGACGGTGAAATAGACAGGTGAGCGCGGTGCGAATTCTCCCGATCCCCAGAATGCGCCCGATCGACCCGCCTTCGCGAGGCTTCGGCGGGTCCGCCGTAGCCCGAAGGGCGGAGGCGGAAGCGAGGACTCCCCATGGCGGTTAGCCTGCACCAGTTGCTGAAGACCATGCTCGAGATGGGCGGCTCCGATCTCCATATCACCAACAATTCGCCGCCGCAGATTCGAGTCGACGGAAAGCTACGCGCCCTCGACATGCCTCCGCTCACTACCGTCGAGACCAAGCAGCTCTCGTACAGCGTTCTCACCGACAACCAGAAGCATCGCTTCGAGGAAAGCCTCGAGCTCGACTTCTCCTTCGGCATCAAGAACCTCGCCCGGTTCCGGGCGAACAACTTCATGCAGCGAGGTGCGGTCGCCGCCGTCTACCGGACAATTCCCTACGAGATCCGGAGCTTCAAGGAACTGGGGCTTCCCTCGGTCATCGCTCAGATCTGCGAGAAGCCGCGAGGCCTGGTGCTGGTCACCGGCCCGACCGGCAGCGGCAAGTCCACGACCCTCGCCGCGATGCTCGACAAGATCAACAAGGAGCGGCGCGAGCACATCATCACCATCGAGGACCCCATCGAGTATCTGCACAACCATCAGGGATGCCTGGTGAACCAGCGCGAAATCCACTCGGACACGCACAGCTTCACCAACGCCCTTCGCGCCGCGCTGCGCGAGGACCCCGACGTGGTGCTGATCGGAGAGATGCGCGACCTCGAGACCATCGAGTCGGCGCTGCGCATCGCCGAAACCGGCCACTTGACCTTCGCGACGCTCCACACCAACTCCGCCGCCCAGACCATCAATCGAATCGTGGACGTCTTTCCCGCCCACCAGCAGCCGCAGATTCGGGCCCAGCTCTCGTTCGTGCTCGAAGGGATCCTGTGCCAGTCGCTCCTTCCGAAGGCGAGCGGCTCGGGGCGGGTGCTGGCGATGGAGATCATGATTCCGAACTCCGCTATCCGGAACCTCATCCGCGAGGACAAGATCCACCAGCTCTATTCGACCATGCAGACCGGGCAGGAAAAGCACGGGATGCAGACTTTCAACCAGGCGCTCGCGACGCTCTACTTCAAGAAGCAGATCTCGCTGCAGCTCGCGCTCGCCATGTCGTCGATTCCAGACGAGCTCCAGGACATGATCAATCGCGGGACCGGAGTGCCGTCCGTCGTCCAGCAGCGACCGATGACCGCCGGTGCGACGGCCACCACCACGCGCCCGGGTGTCGTCAAGCGCTGATTCCATGCCCTTTCAAACCTTGATTCTCGAAGCACTCGGTAAGCGCGCTATCTCCTAGCGACAAGGAGGAGAATTCATGCCGGCCTACGTATTCAAAGGCAAGACGCGAAGCGGCGCGGCGACGTCGGGGGAGAGGACACGCGGACTCGAAAGACGCGGTCATCGCCATGCTCCGAAGGGAGCAGATCCTCGTCACCAGCGTCAAGGAGAAAGGCAAGGAGATCGCGCTTCCCAAGTTCGGCGAGCGGCATCACGCCCAAGGACGTCGCCATCTTCACCCGGCAGTTCTCGGTCATGATCGACGCCGGTCTCCCCCTGGTGCAGTGTCTCGAGATCCTGGGGACCCAGAAGGACAATCCCAACTTCCAGAAGGTCCTGCTGCACGTGCGCCAGGACGTGGAAGGGGGCGCGTCCCTCGCCGACGCGATGAAGAAACACCCCAAGGTCTTCGACGATCTCTTCACCAACATGATCGCGGCCGGTGAGGCCGGAGGTATTCTCGACACCATCCTGAAGCGGCTCGCCACGTACATCGAGAAGTCGGTGAAGCTGAAGTCGCAGGTCAAGTCGGCGCTGGTCTATCCCGCGGCGGTCATCTCCATCGCCGGCCTGGTGGTGGGCGTCATCCTGTGGAAGGTGATCCCGACGTTCGCGTCTCTCTTCGCCGGTCTCGGCGCGCAGCTCCCGCTTCCGACGCGGATCGTGATCGGGCTCTCGAACTGGCTGGTGCGCCTGATGCTTCCCATGGTGATCGGCGGGGTCGTCGGGCGCCTTCTTCCTGAAGCGCTACTACGAGACCTACAAGGGTCGGCGGGTCATCGACCGGATCATGCTCCGGGTGCCGGTGATCGGCATGATCCTTCGCAAGATCGCCGTCGCCCGCTTCTGCCGGACGCTCTCGACCCTCATCTCGAGCGGCGTCCCCATCCTCGACGGGCTCGAGATCACCGCCAGGACCTCGGGCAACGCCATCGTCGAAGACGCGATCATGGAGACGAGGAAGAGCGTCGAGGGCGGTCAGTCTCTCGCCGCTCCCGCTCAAGCAGACGGACGTATTCCCTCCGATGGTGGTGCAGATGATCTCCGTCGGAGAGCAGACCGGCGCTCTCGACACCATGCTTTCCAAGATCGCCGACTTCTACGAGGACGAAGTCGACACCGCGGTCGCGAACCTGATGACTCTGATGGAGCCCATCCTGATTCTCTTCCTGGGCACGGTGGTCGGCGGCATCGTGATCTCGATGTACCTGCCCATCTTCAGCCTCATCAACCAGCTGACGTAAGGTCGATCGTCCGGCGGATCGGCCGAGCTCTTCGGCCGAGCTCGGTCTCGACCGAAGCCGGCGAGCCTCGGTATGCCGAAGAAGAAAGCGGACTCCGCCCGCAGGATCGCCGACAACGCTCTCGTCTGGCTGATGGTCCTGCGGGTGGTGGTGGTGACCGCCCTCCTGGGCTCGGCGGTGGTCGCCGAAGTCCTCGCCCGGCCGAGCGAGCCGGGAGAGCCTCTCTACCTCCTGATCGCGCTCACCTATCTGCTGACGCTTCTCTACGCGCTCGCCTGGCCCTTCACCGCCGCCCATCGGCGCGAGCTCGCCTACGTGCAGGTGCTCGGAGACCTCCTCATCGTCACCGGGATCGTCCACTCCACCGGAGGGCATCGAGAGCAATTTCTCCTTCCTCTATCTCATCAGCATCATCTCCGCGAGCATCATCCTCTTCGGCCGCGGCGGGATCGTCGCTGCGACCGTCGCCTCCGTTCTCTACGGCACCCTGGTCCAGGCGCTCTACCTCGGGCGCGATACGCTCGTACCCCTCCGCGGCCGAGCCCATGGCCACGGTCTTGCCCGCGCAGGTCGTGGCGTACACCATCTTTCTCAACGTTTTCGCGTTCTACACCGTGGCCCTGCTCACCAGCTATCTGTCGGAGAGCCTGCGGCTCGCGGGAAGGAAGCTCGAGGAGGCGTCCGACTCCCTCGCCGATCTCGAGGCCTTCAATCAAACGATCATCGATTCCATCACCTCCGGCCTGATGACCACCGACGTCGAGGGTCGCATCAACTTCTTCAACGAGGCGGCGTCGAACATCCTGGTCGGTGGCCGTCCGAGCAGGCGATCGGGCAGGAGGTCAAGGCGCTCCTCGGCGAAAAGGACGATTTCCTCGATCGGCTCAAGGCCAAGCTCGCGGGAAAGCGCTTCCTGAGGATGGAGGGCGCCTATCTGAACCGCCGGGGCGAGGAGATCTACCTCGGGATGAGCGTCTCGCACCTGCTGTTCGACGGCGAGAAGAAGAGCGGGCTCCTGTTCATCTTCCAGGACCTCACCGAGATCAAGCGGCTGGAGCGCGAGGTGAGGCTCAAGGAGAACCTCGCGACCATGGGGGAGATGGCCGCGGGAATGGCCCACGAGATCCGGAATCCCCTGGCCTCCATCAGCGGCTCGGTGCAGGTTCTCGCCGAGGCGGAGGAGCTCACCGAGGAGCAGAAGCGGCTCATGGACATCATCGTTCGCGAGTCCGAGCGCCTGTCCGGAACGCTCACCGAGTTTCTCGCCTACGCGAGACCTCCGCGCTTCGAGCCGGATCAGATCGACCTCCGGCGCGTCGTCGAGGAGACGGCGGCGCTTCTCCAGCACAGCTCGGAGGTGCTTCCCGAGCACCAGATCGCTCTCGAGCTCCCCGAGACCCCGGTGCTGCTCTTCGCCGATCCCAACCAGATGAAGCAGATCACCTGGAACCTCGCGAGAAACGCCCTTCAGGCCATGCCCGACGGAGGGCGGCTCGAGATGGCGCTCGCGAGAAACGGCTCGGGCGGAGTGGTGATGACGTTCCGCGATCAGGGCATCGGGATCTCGGGTGGCGAAGTGCACAAGGTCTTCGAGCCGTTCTCCGGGAGCTTCAAGCGCGGAAGCGGGCTCGGTCTCGCCATCGTCTACCGCATCGTCAAGGACTACAATGGAATGATTCAGGTGGACAGCGTCGCCTCGAAGGGCACCGTGATCTCGGTGCACTTTCCCCTGGACCGGAGGACACTGGATTGAGTCGAATCCTGGTCGTCGACGACGAAGAGTCCATGCGCCAGCTTCTCGAGATCGCTCTCGGGAAGGAGGGCTATCGACTCACCCTCGCGGAGTCCGGCCGCAAGGCGACCGAGATCTTCGACAAATCGTCCTTCGACCTCGTCATCTCCGACATCAAGATGCCGGACATGAGCGGGGTCGAAGTGCTGCGGCACATCAAGGAGACCGACCCCTCGGTGCCGGTCATCATGGTCACCGCCTACGCCTCGGCGGAGACCGCGGTCGAAGCGCTGCGGCTCGGGGCCTACGACTACCTCACCAAGCCCTTCAAGCTCGAAGAGCTGAAGGCCAACATCCGGAACGCCCTCGAGAAGGTGCGTCTCAAGCGGGAGAACGAGACCCTCAAGCGCGAGCTCAAGAAGACCCAGGGGCTGGACTCGATGCTCGGCGGAAGCCGGGTGATGCTCGAGCTCTTCGAGCACATCAAGTCCGTCGCAATCGACCAACAGCACCGTCCTCATCACCGGCGAGAGCGGGACGGGAAAGGAGCTCGCGGCGAAGGCGATTCACGTGAGGAGCCCCCGGGTCGGGGGAGCCCTTCGTTTCCATCAACTGCGGCGCCGTCCCCGAGACCCTTCTCGAGAGCGAGCTCTTCGGCCACTTGAAGGGCTCGTTCACCGGGGCGACCACCAACCACAAGGGGCTCTTCGAGGTGGCCCATCGCGGGACGATCCTTCTCGACGAGATCGCCGAGATGAGCCCGACGATGCAGGTGAAGTTCCTTCGGGTGCTGCAGGAGAAGAAGATCCGGAGGATCGGCTCGACGGAAGAGCTCGAGGTCGACGTTCGCATCCTCGCCGCGACCAACAAGGACCTCGAGCGCGGGGTTCAGGACAGGAGCTTTCGCGAGGACCTCTACTATCGGCTGAACGTCATTCCCATCCACATGCCGCCGCTGCGCGAGCGGCGGGAGGACATCCCGGTTCTCGCGGCGCATTTCCTGGCGAAGGCCTCCGCCTCCACCAAGAAGAACGTCACCAAGATCTCGGAGGAGGCGATGGAGCGGCTCCAGGCCTACGACTGGCCGGGGAACGTCCGCGAGCTCGAGAACGTCATCGAGCGCGGCGGTGGCGCTCGAGACCTCGGGCGTAATCCTTCCGGAGCGGCTCCCGGAGAAGGTCCGCGAATTCGGAACTGCCGCCGTTGGCCGTCCCGACGACGGTCTCGAACGACGTCTTTCCCGACGAGGGCGTCGATTTCGGCGAAAGGGTCGCGAGCCTCGAGAGAACCCTTCTCACCGGCGCGATGGAGAAGGCGGGTGGAGTGCAGACCAAAGCCGCCCGGCTCCTGAACATGAACCTCCGGTCCTTCCGCTACCTCCTTCAAAAATACGGACTTCGTTGACCGCTGCCATACTTTCACCAGAATTACACACTGGCATGCAAATTAGTGGCATCGGATCGCTGCCAAAAATGGGAACCTTGTCAGGAATCGGCACTGTCGTGATTTCTCCACAGGGCTCGGTTCGCACGCCGGAACACGTTGATATCAAAGCACTTAATGTCGTGAGCTGCGCTCGAGCGCCAGACCGCTCCCGCTGGCACGTCGGTTGCTATTAGAGCTGCCGTGGTCACTAAGCTCTGCTTACCAGATTGGCTTCGGCCCGCGTTGGGGAATCCAGTTTAGGGGTCGGAGACAGCGGGTAGGCAATTCATCCGCGGGCCAGGAGGCGCGCGGATTCCAGGAGAGAAAAAGCAAATGAAGAACAACAAAGGTTTCACCCTGATCGAGCTCCTGATCGTGGTGGCGATCATCGGCATCATCGCCGCGATCGCCATCCCGAGCTTGCTGCGCGCTCGGGTGTCGGCCAACGAGGCCCAGGCCATCGGCGACACTCGCTCGGTCATCTCGGCCGAGCAGACGTACGCTTCCGCGAACGGCGGGCTCTTCGCACCGCTGCTCAACCTCTCCCGCAACGGCGGTGGCTGCGGTATCGGAATCCCGGGCTATCCCGCTACGGCTCCTGAGTTCCTCGGTGGGGACATCGCGCCGTGCGGTCGCCTACACCAAGTCGGGCTACACCCGGAACTGGATCGCCGTTCCGGGCGCCGTGACGCCACCACGAGGCAGGATCCGGCTAGCGTTCTCGACTACTGCTACACGTCGACGCCGGCCAGCCCGCTCACCGGTGTTCGTTCCTTCTCGGGAACGGGCGCGGGCGCCATCTACATGGATCCAGACCGGTGCTGCGATCGCGAGCGCCTGCCCGGTGGTCCCGGCGGAACGTCACGTTCCTCGAGTAAGCTTCGAGATACTCGCCGAACAGGGGTGGCGCCCGAAAGGGCGCCACCCCTGGACGCGGAGACCGGGGGGTTGGGGGTCATCCATGGCGTCAAAATACATCAAGAAACAGACTGGGTTCACGCTCATCGAGCTACTCATCGTCGTCGCGATCATCGGAATCATTGCCGCGATCGCGATTCCCAGTCTTCTGCGGGCTCGGGTCTCCGCGAACGAAGCCCAGGCCATCGGAGACACCCGCACGGTGATGTCCGCGAGCGCGACCTACGCCTCGATGAACTGCGGGTTTTTCGCGGCCAACCTGATGCTGCATGACCAAAGAGGGAGGCGGCGCGATCTGCATTCCCAACTACCCGGCGACGGGTCCCCAGTTCCTCGGGCCGATCTCGCGCGAGTCCACTCCGTATCAGAAGAGCGGCTACATCCGCGACTATCGAGACGATCGGAGCTCGCGGCGAGCGGTGCGGTGCGTCGTGCGATCCCAATTCGCGTCGTCAGACTACTGCTACATCGCGTCTCCGTCATCGATGTTGACCGGGAGTCCGCAGCTTCCTCGGAAGCGCCGCCGGAGCCGATCTTCATGGATCCAGGCGGCGTCGCGCTCTCCCTGTCCGCCTCCCCCGGGAACGCGCGACCATCAGCTGAGCGTCGGCCGCCGGGATTCTGTGCTAACATTTCTGGCAAGCGACATACGACACCGCGGGCTCGCTCGGCCCGCGATAGAACGCCGAATCGAAACCACGTGCGCGCGGTAGAGACTCGAGGACTGGCCAAGGACTACGCCGTCAGGCTCGCTCCTACCGAAGCCCAAGCGAGCCCTCCACCCTCTCGACCTGAAGGTCGAGGAGGGAGAAACGTTCGGGCTCATCGGTCCGAACGGCGCGGGAAAGACCACGACGCTGAAGCTTCTCATGGGTCTGGTGTTCCCGACCGAGGGTGAGGCGCGCATCCTCGGGCGACCGCTCGGCGATCCGGAAATGAAGCAGCAGATCGGCTACCTTCCGGAGCAGCCCTACTTCTACGACTACCTGACCGGCCGGGAGCTCCTGAACTACTTCGGACAGCTCTTCGGACTTTCCCGGCGGGAGCGAGACGGCGCGAAGCCGCGAGCTCCTCGAGAAGGTCGGGATGACCGAGGCGGCCGACGTGCCGCTTCGCAAGTACTCGAAGGGAATGACCCAGCGCCTGGGAATCGCCCAGGCCCTCGTCAATCGCCCGCGCTGGTATTTCTGGACGAGCCGATGTCGGGTCTCGACCCCGTCGGGCGCCGGGAGATGTCGCTTCTCATCCGCGAGCTCCATGACTCGGGGGTGACGGTCTTCTTCTGCTCCCACATCCTTTCCGACGTGGAGCAGCTCTGCGATCGTGTCGCAATCCTGAATCGGGGCAAGCTGGTCGCAGGCCGGTCGACTCTCAGAGATCATCGACGTCTCGCTGCGCGCGGTGGAAGTCGTGGTCGAAGGTCTGAGCCCGGAGCTCGAGAGTCGGATCGCAGGCGTCGCTTCGGGATCTTCGACGGCAGGGCTCGAGGAGCCACATCTCCTTTCCCGACATGCCCGAGCTTCGAGAAGGCGCTTCCGGTCCTGCTCGAAGGCGGGGCGCATCTCGTCTCGGTGAATCCGGTGAAGGAGACGCTGGAGGATCATTTCATCCGCGAGGTCGGGGCGGGAGAGCGCGAATGAACGCCGTCGCCAGCGACCCCATCGAAGGAGTCGGCGTCTCGGCGGAGGCCCGGGACGCTTCGAAAGATCGGCTACGTCGCCCTCAACACCTACCGCGAGACGGTCCGGGACAAGGTGCTCTACAACCTCGTCCTGTTCGCGCTCCTGATGATCGGCTCGAGCTACGTCCTGGGCGCGATCTCCGTGTACCAGGAGATCAAGATCATCAAGGATCTCGGTCTCGCGGCAATCTCCGTCTTCGGGATGGTCATCGCGATCTTCATCGGCATCGGGCTGGTGTCGAAGGAGATGGAGAAGCGAACGCTCTACAGCGTCCTTCCGAAGCCGATCTCGAGGTCTCAGTTCCTGCTGGGGAAGTACTTCGGTCTCTGCCTCACGCTCCTCGTGAACGTGCTGGTGATGACCGTCGGACTCTACCTCCTTCTGTTCCTGATGGAGCATCCGTTCGACCCCGCTCTCTTGAAGGCAATCTTCCTCATCTACCTCGAGCTCGCGCTCCTGGTGGCGGTGGCGATCCTCTTCAGCACCTTCACCTCGTCGATCCTCGCCGGGCTCTTCACCGGGTTCGTCTACGTGGCCGGCTACTTCTCCTCCGACCTGAAGAATCTCGATACCGTGGTGGAGTCTGCGTTCCTGCCGCAGGTGACCCGGGTCCTCTACTACGTCCTTCCCAACTTCAAGAACTTCGACGTCAAGGCGGCGGTGGTCGCGGGAGACCCGGTGCCCTGGAGCCAGCTCGGCTGGGCGACGGCCTACGCCGCTGATCTACGTCGCGCTTCTGCTCGTGGCCTCCTGCTGGATCTTCCGGCAGAGGAACCTGAAGTAGCGCCATGAAGCCGGCGCTCGCGATCGGCGCCCTCCTCCTCGCCGTCGTATGCCGTTCAGTCTCAGCATCGACGAGCGCTTCGGCGTAGTACCGCTCGACGGAGGAGATCCTCTATATCGACAACCCCCGGATCTCCTCAAGAAGCTGCTGCTGGGATTCGAGAACGTGGCCGCCGACCTCTACTGGCTGCGGACGGTGCAGTATTTCGGAGGCAAGAGGCAGCGACGTGACCAACAAGAACTTCGACCTTCTGGAGCCGCTCCTGCGGATCACGGTGACGCTCGACCCCAACTTCAAGATTGCCTACACCTACGGCGCGACGTTCCTCTCGGAGCCCTTTCCCAGGGGGGCGGGGATGCCCTCGAAGGGGGTCGCGCTCATCGACGAAGGCATCCGGCAGCATCCGGACCACTGGCGCTTCTATCTCGACAAGGGCTTCCTCTACTTCTGGTACCTGCAGGACTACGAGAAGGCGGCGGAGATCTTTCTCGAGGGAAGCAGAGCTCGAGGGCGCTCCCTTCTGGATGAAGACCACCGCCGGCCGCGACCCTCACTCGAGGACGGAGACCGGCAGACGGCGCGCGGCTTGTGGCAGATCCTTCACGACACCGCCGAGACCCCGCAGCAGCGGGAGAACGCCGCGATCCATCTGGGGCAGCTCGACGCGCTCGATCAAATCGACGCGCTCCGTCGCGTCGCCGCCCTCTTCGAAGAGCGAACGGGCCGCTATCCGTCGAGCTGGGCCGAGCTGGTTTCCGGCGGGATTTCTTGCCGACGACTCCCATCGACCCCACCGGCGCTCCCTACGTTCTCGATCCCGAGAAGCGCGACGTCGCTCCGTCTCCCGAGAGCAAGCTCGGGCGTCTTCCGGCGCACTGACCAGGGTGACGGAGCTATCGCCGCCCGAGCTTTCCTGGCTCCTGCCCGCCTTCGCCGTGCTCTTCGGTCTCCTCTGGGGGAGCTTTCTGAACGTGGTCATCCACCGGCTCCCGACTGGACAATCTCTCGTCTCGCCGCGGTCCCGTTGTCCCTCGTGCGGGAAACCCGTCGCGGCCTACGACAACATCCCGCTGCTCAGCTACGTTCTTCTCGGCGGCCGCTGTCGGAACTGCAAGGCGAAGATACCGCTCCGCTATCCGTTCGTCGAAGCGGCGATCGGCGCCGCGTCCTTCGCTCGCTTTCCTCCGGCACGGAGTCGGCCTCGACTATGCCGCGGAGCTCGCGTTCGTGGCGGCGATGGTGGCCCTCATCTTCATCGATTTCGATCACCAGATTCTTCCCAACAGCATCACCCTTCCCGGAACGGCGGTCGCGCTCGCGCTTGCGGGCCCCCGCGTTGGACGTCTCTTTTCGAGACGCTCTCCTGGGCGCGCTTCTCGGCGCGGGACTGCTCTTCCTCGTCTCCGAGGTCTACTTCCGGCTGCGAAAGATCGAGGGCCTCGGCATGGGAGACGTGAAAATGATGGGGATGGTCGGAGCTTTCGTCGGATGGAAGGGGGTCCTGCTGACGCTCTTTCTCGGCTCGCTCTCGGGGACGCTCGTGGGCCTCGTGGTCATGGCGTCGTCGAAGGGAGACCTGCGAACGAAGCTTCCGTTCGGGACCTTCCTCGGGATGGGCGCCATCGCGACGGTGTACGCGGGAGAACGTTTGATAGGCTGGTATCAGAGTCTGTACTGAAACGCCATGCTTTCCAGAGAAGGCCGAGCGCGGCTTTTCCTCGCCTTCCTCGTGCTCGTGCTGGTGTTGGTCAACAGCCAGAGCCTTCAGGTCTCCTCGGAATCGCGAGCGCTTCTGACCGAGAGCTTCGAGGAAAATTTCGAGAGCCGCGCGCGTCTCGTCGCCGCCGCGCTCGCCGCCGGGGAGGAAGCGCTGCCGGAATTGGCGCGCAGCGATGGGCCTCCGCTCCGCCTGCCTTCTCGACTGGAACGCGCGTCTTCTCACGGGAGGATCTTGTGCGCCCGCGAGGGGCGATGCGTTCGATCGCCTCGATCGCGCCGGCCGCCTGCGACTCCTCGAAGAAGGTTGGGCGGCGACCGGGATTGCTCACCCCTACGACATCGAGAAGGCGGAGGCGACGGGCTATCTCACACTCGGCGCCGGCGGAGACGATGCGACGTCCCAGACCGTGCTGAGGGTCGTTCGCGGAGCTCCCGAGATCGCGGAAGCGAACCGAAGTTTTCGAAGGACCCTCATCTATCAGATCTCGGCGCTGAGCTTCGTTCTTCTCGCCGTGGTCCTTTTCGTCCATAGTCTGGTAGCGCCGCACCGGAGGCTCGTAGCGGAGGCGCGCTCCGTCGCGACGGAGCTCGTCCGCGGGCGAGGCGGGCGAGAGCCACGACGAGGGTCAATTCCTGCTCCACACGTTCCAGGACGTCGTCGCGCGGCTCAAGGACAAGGAACGGGAGCTCCAAGACGCTCCACTTGCGGGAGAAAACGCGCGCCGACGAGACCGAGGCGCTCGCGACCGACATCATCCGCAGCATGACCACGGGTCTCGTGAGCCTCGATCCCTCGGGCCGGGTGGCGGTGGTCAACCCGGCCGCGGAAAAGATCTTCGGCCTCGAGGCGTCGGCATGGCGCGGGCGGCCGTTCGGAGACGTCTTCGTCGGCTCGAAGGAGCTCCGGGAACGGGTGGAAGAGGCGCTTTCCCGAGGGGCGTATCACCGCAGGAGCCAGGCGCGGTACCGCCTCGAAGACGGTCGCACGCTCCATCTTGGAGTCTCGGTCATCCCGCTCCTGTCCCGCGGAGGCGAGCCCAGAGGGGCGCTCGCTCTTCTCGCCGATCTCACGGAGATCGTCGAGCTCCGCGAGCGTCTCTTCCTGAAGGAGAATCTGGCGCGATTGGGCGAAATGGCGGCCGGAATCGCGCATGAGTTCCGCAACGGACTCGCGACGATCCTCGGAAACGCGAAGCTCTTGAAAGGCTCTCGCCGTTCCGAAGCCGGGGAGCCGATCGTCGACGCGGTGGTTGCGGAGAGCCATTCGCTCGCGCGCGTCGTGACCGAGTTCCTCCAGTTCGCGAGGCCCGAGCCGCTCCATCTCGAGAGCGTGGACCTGAACGCGCTTCTCGCGGGTGTGCTCGATGACCTGCGTCCGCGCGCTCGAGCGGGCGGAGTCGAGCTCGCGCTCACGGGGCGAGCCCGTGCAGGTCGAGGCGGACGAGCTCCTGCTTCGAAAAGCGTTCTCGAATCTCGTCCAGAACGCGATCGAGTCCCTCGTCGAGCGTCCGGCCGAGCGCGGGCGCGTTCTGCGTGGAAGTCAACCAGTCGAACGGCTCGGCCGCGATCCGAGTGCGGGACAACGGACCGGGCGTCGATGCGGGCTCGCGCGAGAAAATCTTCACGCCGTTCTTCACGATGAAGGAGAAGGGAACGGGTCTCGGGTCTCTCCGTCGTGCAGAAGATCGTCGTCTCTCACAACGGAACGGTCGAGCTCGAGGACACGCCCGAGGGCGCGAGTTTTCTCGTCCGGCTGCCTCTTCCAGGCACCGCCGCCGAACCGCCGGAAGAATGGGTCTGACGTCAGAAGGCCGCTTCCCGACCTGTTACCTCCGGTAACCGCCCGCCCCTCGACGACTGCCTCGTCCCTGAACGCAACAGAGCTCATAAATATCAATTGCGCAACAAGATACGGCCGTGATCGCTTCCCCGTGAACACCTGGTCTCCCGATTGCAATAGGGGGCTCGACGTCATGACGAACCCGAATCGCAGATGCGGCTCCCGGGAAGGAGGCTACGTGGCTAAGCGCTCACTGAAGCAGTCGGAGGGTTTCACGCTCATCGAGATCCTGGTGGTTGTCACCATCATCGTGATCGTTTCGGCGGCGTCCATTCCCGCAGGGCTCAATTTCGTGCGCCACTACAAAGTGACGGGCGCGATGCAGAACGTCGCCGCCCAGATGCAGATGTCGCGCGGGCAGGCGGTGAAGCGAAACACCAATCGCGGAATTCTCCTCAACTTCAACTATCCGCAGGCGGGCATGTACCAGTTCACGAGCCTCGACCCGAGCCCCGTGACGGGAACGTGGGACGGAGGCGTGTACCCGACGTACGCTCCGCTCAGCTACACCGAGAACATGGCGAACTTCGGCGCGGTCCCCGTGCCGCCGAACAACACCGCTGACCCCGATCCCTCGATCGGCGTCATGTCTCCTCACGGCATTCCGGTCGTCCTTCCGAACGACGTCCAGTTCGATGCCGGCGCGTTCAACGCGCTCCTGTTCCGGGCCGACGGTTCGGTTCGGGCGGTAAACGCGGCCGGCGGCGGCGCCGGCGGCGATCAACGTCGTCGGGCCGGACTTCCAGATCGTGCTTCGCGACAGAAACACACAGATCAACAAAACCCTCACCATCAGCCGAAACGGCCGAGTGTTGACCGAGAACTGATGCGCTCGGCAGGAGAAACCATGATGCCCGCTTCTAGAACCCGGAGAAACGACGAGGGCTTCTCGCTCATCGAGGTCATGGTCGCCATCATGATCTTGACGGTCGGGCTCCTCTCGCTCGCGCAGATGATGGTGGTCGCCACGAACTCCAACACGCTTTCGGGGCGCATGACGTCCTGCAGCGCGCTCGCGAAAGAGCAGCTCGAGCGCATCAAGGCGGCGCCCTTCTACACCGATCCCGCGGCGCTTCTCCGCAATCCCATCCTGGCCGCGGGCGGTGACATCAACGCCACGGTCGGCGGCTATTCGCAGCTCTACGACCCCGAAGGAATCCCCACCAATGGCAGCGGGCATGTACGAGGTCCGATGGCAGATAGCGGATGTCCCGACGGCGCTCCCGCTCGCGATGGTGCGGATCCAGGTTCGGTGTCACGCCGCCACCGGGGCGGACCAGTTCAGCATCATCGGTGAGGCCCGCTTCACCACTTTCCGGACGGCCAACGTCGGCTGAGGCCGAGAGATCAGGAGAATCCTCATGAGAAACGCGGTTACCGCAATCGCCAGGAGAATGGCGGGAAGCGAAGGCTCCGCCTTCGTCATCTCGATCCTCGTCCTCTTCGTTCTTAGTGTCCTCGGCCTCGCGCTGATGCTCACCACGACGACCGAGAAGGACATCGCCATCAACCACCGCTGGGGCGAGCAGGCCTTCTTCAATGCCGACGCCGCGCTCGAGTACGGAAAGAACGTGCTCGCTTCCTACGCGCTCCTGAACAGCGACTTCACGGCGATTCTGCCTCAGGCTCGCCCGGATGCGACGGTGCCGAACAGCGCCGCCGCCTGGGGCACGGCGGTCCCGCCGGACGCCGCGTGCAACCCCGCGACCGCCGGTTGCCGCGACTACCAGTACTTCATCGACCAATGCCAGCCGGGTGGAGCCGGGCCCTGCACGCGGACCTACATCGGGCGGGTGCTCCGCCGCCAGGACGGTACCCAGGCGATGTGGGACTTTCGAGCTCCCGGAGGCACAGCCGGGGATCTGGACAACGACGGCGCGGCCGACATCGAGGGAACCTACACCCTCTGGGTGCGCCGCCCGGTGGTGGGAACGCGGGACTATGGCTCTCTGCCGAACGAGGACGACAAAGTGATCCTGACCGCCGAAGGCACCGCTCCGGGCGCGCTCGGTGCGGGGGCGGGAAAGCCCACCTCCATGCGGCGGCTCGAGATGTCGCTGAGGCTTCCGACCTCGGGAGTCGAGGGCTCGAAGTACGACGATTCCAGCAATCCCCACGACGATTCCACGCCGGGCGCGATCGTACGGCGGACAGACGACGGTACCGTGAACGATTTTTCCGGCGTCACCCCATGACCGCTCGGAGAGTTTGAGACAGCAAGGAAGGGGAAGGGCAACATGAGGTTCTGGAAAACGATACTGAAGAGAAGCGCGCTCGCGCTGGTGACGGCCGCGTTGGCCTTCAGCTGGACGAGAACGGGACAGACGCAGTCGCCGTGTCTCATCGAGCGAGGTCAGGATCCGCTGGACGTCGCTCAACTCGGGCGTGCGGCACAACGTCTGGATCGTTCTCGACTCCTCGGGCTCGATGGCCGAGGACATGAACGGCGGCAACGACACGCCGTCGAAGATGACGGTGGCGAAGCAGACCCTCACCGAGGTGATCGACGAGTTCGTGGACTCTTCGGGGAAGCCGCTCGTGAACTGGGGTTCGTCGTGCGGCTTCGGGCGCACAACTAGCGCGCCGAGCAACAACGACCGCGTGCAGCTACCAATTCCTCAAGCCCTCAACGAGCGCTCCCGCACGCCCCGAACGGCTGCGCAGGGTTGAACCTCAACGGGCTCATCAACCCGCCGCCGTGCAGCGCACCCGAGCAACGCCACCGCCGTCAAGAACGCGATCAACGCACGCGCCCACGAGCGGCAACACGCCGAACGGCGTCTCGATGGATCAGATCAGCGAGCGCATCGTGACGCGATGGATTCGTCACCGGTCTCCTTCCCGAACCAGAAGAACTTCGTCATCCTGGTGTCGGACGGTGACGACACCTGCGAGTGCGACAGCACCACGCTAGGACAGTCGCAGGGACGATCGTCGACGGAGTCTGGACTCCCACGCCCCCGCTTCACCGCCCGTTGCCTCGCGCCGCGCAACGCGATTCCGAGGATGCTCCGCGGTGGCGCGCCAACTCGAACTACACCATCCACATGACCGGCGGCAACAAATCGCCGCGAACATCCAGGCGGCGAACGCCGGTACCAAGGGGCGTCTTCTCTACGAGCGGCTCAATCCCATCGCCGACCGATCGCGCCACCGGCGCCAAGGGCGGGTCGTTCGTCATCGGTCTGGGTCTCGCCGGGATCAGCCCGTCGCGAGCCAATCACATGGCCTGGGAGGCCTCGGGGGCGTTCTACGGGAATCCCGAACGTGGGCCCGGCGCTCTTCGCCAACAACAAGGTCAGCTCAAGAACGCTCTTCGCGACGCCTTCGCCAAGATCGGCGTTCCTTCGTCGACGGTGACTCTGGGCGCGCCCACGGTGGGGACGGTGCAGGAAGTGGTTCCCCAGTACACCAACTCATCCGTTGCGCCCGGCCGAGCTCGTCGGAGACGTCGGGCCACGCCGGATCCGGATGACATCCGCGAGGCGCGCACCAATCGCGCGAACCACCAGGACAACGTGCTCTTCGGCTCTTCCGTCGAGATCCCGAACTTCCTCGGCCACTTCACGGCTCACAACGTGTATCGCGTGACGGATCCGAACAATGCCTCGGACGGCGCGTCAGGCGGACTTCACGAAGATCTGGGACGCGGGGGAGCGTGCTCCAGCAGAGGACGCCCGACAGCCGCAACATCCTCTTCAACAAGCGGGGTCAGACGAACCTCCTGCCTTTCACGACGGCGAACGTGACCCCGCGGACCTCGGAGTGACGACGGGCTATCTCAACACCATCGACGGCGTCGGCGCCTTGACCGCGAACCACGCGCGCGACATGGTCGTCGGAGTCGTTCGGGGCTATCGGCTTTCGAAGCACCCGACCACGGGGACGCTCTACCGTCCCGACGGCACGATCAACTTCTCGACCCTGGGCGCGAACGGACAGCCTACGTGGAAGCTCTACGACGCCATCGCTGCGCCGGCCGTGGTGGGAAGTCCTCCGCGGTCGCCCGACTTCGATCCGCCGCAGAACCACGCGGACAAGTACGGCGTCGGCGGAACCGGGGCGGGAGACGGGTTCTACTGGGACCACTTCAACCGCAGGACCATGGTCTATCTCCCGACGAACGGCGGCATGCTGCACGGATTCGACGGGGAAACCGGCGACGAGATCGTTCGCCTACATTCCCGACGACGTGATGGGGCTCGCGCCGGGCGAAGTCGCGGGAAGCCGGGACCTCCTCTCCGAGTTCGTGGAGCTGGTCGTGGCGCAGAACAACGGAATCCACGAACCATCAGTTCACGATGTCCGGAGCGCCCACGGTCAAGGACGCGTTTCTCCGCTCCGATGTCCGGCGGCGACAACGAGTGGCACACCATGCTCACCTTCGGACGCGGGCGCGGCGGCCGGGCCCTCTCGGCCCTCGACGTCACCGATCCGCTGGCTCCCCGCCTCCGGTTCAACATCGTGAATCGGGAAGGGTCTGAACGACGGGCTTCTCGACGGAATGGGAGAGACCTGGTCGACTCCGGTCATGGGGAACGTCCAGACCACGAACCCCACGTCGAGCCCCGATCGAACCGATCAGTGGCTCGCCTTCTTCGGCGGCGGCTACGGCTGCAACAACGCCGCGAGAGAAGGCCAGTACCTCTTCGCCGTGCGGCTCGAGAACGGCTCGGTCTATCACCGCGCACAGGTGACGAACGACACGACGGCGGCCATCCCGCTGCAACGCCGTGGTGACGATGCCGACCCTCTACAACCCGCACCAGCAGGACGTCGCCGACAACAAGGACTTCGTCACGAGAGCCTACGTGGGAGACGTTCAGGGCGTGATCTGGAAGCTGGTCACGACCGACCTCGACCCGACCAACTGGACGTTCCGGAAGTTCGCGGAGCTGGGAAAGAACCAGCCCATCACCGCTCCCATCGCGCTGATGAACGATCCCAACAATCAGCGGGTCTACGTGATGGCGGGAACCGGAGGAGACCTCCGCGTCTCCAGCGACGGGCACGTCTTCAAGGTCGTCGACGTTCATCGACGTGGATCCCGACGGCGCCAATACCACGCAGTACGCGCTCGGGTCGACCCCCTTCTGGTCCAAGGCGTTGAATCCAGCGGGAGCGGGTGTACGTCTCGCCGGTCACCGTCGGCACCGTCGAGACAGCCGCGACGCCCCTGGTGTTCTTCGCCGCATCGGCGCCGGGGTTCGATACCTCAGACCTGCACGGGGTTCTTCAACAGCAGTCTCTACGCCCTCGGGCTCCTCTCCGGCCAGGCCGAGGTCGACCTCGGACGGCGGAGGCGCCGACGAGAGCGTCGCGATCACCGGACTCGAAGATCACCGGGCTCTACGCCCGCTCGACGGCAACTGTCTACGTCTCGAAGAGCGGTGGGCTCGGAGCGAACGCGGGCGGCGTTACGGTCTACGGAGACGGCGACTTCTCGGACGACGTCTCCACCGGGGGCAGCGGCATCACCATCCAGGTGCTGGTGGACGGCTTCCGCATCTCGCCGTTCTGATAGGGGACAATGGGTTACGGCTGCCCGGGACCTCGCGGTCCCGGGCAGCCTTGTCGCTTTTGGCAGACGAAACGAGTAGGCTAGGGGGTACTCAGAAGGAAAAAAAGACTCCCTCGGTAGCGAGCGGAGGGTTCGGGAGGCTCCTATGGAATCACCCCAGCAGGCGAAGGCGGGCACTCGGAAGAACGCCCCCGGTTCGGGAAGTTCGGGAAGTTCGGCCAAAGGCAAGATGAAACGCTGCTCCTCATTGCGGCGCGAAGAACAAAGGAACTTTCGAGTATTGCATTCGTTGCTCCGAGCCTCTCGATGCAGGAGCGTTCCGCGAGCGAATCGCTAGCCGGAAGACCGAGGCGCGCCATCGAAGCTCCTCGTCGGCGGCATTCTGGGAGTCGTCCTTCTCGCCGCTGTCGGGCATTCTGACCGAGGCTCCTGGAACGAATCGGACACTGGCGGGGCTCCCACGGTACAAGCTTCTTCGGGAACCGCTCCCGACCTGGCGCCTCGCGCAGGCCCCGAACGTGACCGGCATCGATTCCAAGGAGGCCTTCTCGAGACTTTCAATGCCGGCCTCGCGGCATTCCGGCAGCAGGACTACTCGACCGCGATCGGACTCTTTCAGGAAGTCATTCAGGAGATTCCCGACAATCCGGAGGCCTACCAATATCTCGGGCTTTCGTATTTTCACCGCCAGGAGTTTCCGGAAGCGATGACGGCCTTCGCGGGAGCGCGGAAGCTGCGGCCGGACTCGTTCGAGATTCTCGACGACTATGTCACCGCCGCCAAGAAAGCGGGAGATCTCGAAAGCGCGTCCGCGGCACTTCGGGAGTACATCCAGAGGAACCCGAGCCAGCGAGGGCCGCGGGTCGAGCTCTCGCGCATCGCTCGCGAAGCGGGAAGACCGGAGGAAGCGCTCGAGCAGGCGGCAGTTCCTCGCGAACGACGACAAGGCGAATCCTGAGTTCCAGTACGAGTACGGAGTGAGCTTGAGGGCGGCGGGAAGGCTCGATGAGGCGATCGAAGTGCTGAAGAACTCGGTCGAGCTCAATCCGGCTCCGCGGCGGCGCAGCACGCCCTCGGCATGACCGAGCTTCAGTCGGGAAAAGCGAAAGAGGCGGTGGCGCCGCTCGAGCAAGCGGTGGCCACGCGCGCCGGAGAACGGCGAGTTCCGCTTCAGCCTCGCGCAAGCCTACGAGAAGCTCGACAGAATTCCCGAGTCCCTCGCCGCCTACGAAGCCTATCTGCAAGCGAGCGGGCGACTCGGACCCGCGGGCGAAAGTGGTGCGCGAGCGACTCGCGATCGCCAAGAAGGCCCTCGCGGAGCAAAATCGGGAGCGCGCCAAGGGTGAGACATAAAGGAGCAAACACGATGAGAAGTTTTCGAACCCTGGTTCTGACGACGTTGGTCCTCGGATTCGGCGCGGCGGTCGCCTCCTCGCAGTCTCTCGCTGAAGTGGCGAAGAAGGAGAAGAAGCGCCGCGACAAGAACACGACCGCGTCCACGAAAACCATCACCGATCGTGAGCTCGCGTCGAGCTTCGGCGGTCTTCCGCCGGCCTCCTCGACCGTTCAGACGCCTGCCTCCGGCGCTGCCGAGGGCGGCGGCACCACCGCCGGTGCTGAGGGTCAGGAAGGCGACGCGGCCCAGGACGAAACCAAGACCCAGGCCTACTGGCAGAATCGGGTAAAGGGCTCGAAGGAGAAGATCGCGAAGCTGGAGCAGCAGCTCCAGTCCGAGGACTGGGGCCAGGGCCAGCGCGTCGGCGTCGATCCCCGGGGTGCCAACAACCTCGGCACCCGGCAGCAGGTCGAGCAGCAACTCTCCGCGGCCCGCTCCGAGCTCGCCGCGATCCAGGCGGAAGCGCGCAAGGCCGGCGTTCCGCCCGGGTGGGTGCGCTGAGCGAGGACCCTTCGAGGACCGCGTGAAATCATGGTGGTAGCCGCATTGGAAGCGAATCCCGAGACCGCCGCGGGTGCGTTCGACGTTCTCGTGGTCGAAGACCGGGATTCGCTGCGGACCATGCTGCGGAGAACGCTCGAGGGAAAGGGCTATTCGGTCGTCGACAGCCGCACCGCGGGAGACGCCCGCCGTGTCCTCGCCTCCTCGCGAATCTCGGTGGTCCTGACCGATCTGCGACTTCCCGGGAGTGCCAGCGGGCTCGACGTGCTGCGGGCCGCGCGCGAAGTCGATCCCAACATGCCGGTCATCGTGATGACCGCGTACGGGACGGTGCAGGACGCGGTGTTCGCGATGAAGGACGGTGCGTTCGACTTCCTGTCGAAGCCCGTCGACACGGATCACCTGCTCCTCCTGATGGAACGCGCGGTCGAACAGAGACGCCTCCTGCTCGAGAACCTCGTTCTCAAGGAGGAGTACGCCGCGCGATTCGGATTTCCCCAGATCATCGGTGAGGACCCGGCGCTTCTCGAGGTGAGTCGGTCTCTTCAGCGCGCAGCGGGCTCGGACGCGACGGTGCTGCTTCTCGGGGAGAGCGGCACGGGAAAAGAGCTCTTCGCCCGTGCCCTTCACCAGCTGAGCCAGAGACGCAAGGGGCCGTTTCTCGCCCTCAACTGCGCGGCGATACCGTTCGAGCTCCTCGAAAACGAGCTCTTCGGACACGAAAAGGGCGCCTACACCGGAGCGACCAGCCGGAAGCTCGGAAAACTCGAGCTCGCTTCGGGCGGAACGGTGCTTCTCGACGAGATGGGGGATCTTCCGCTCGCGCTGCAGTCGAAGCTCCTTCGGGTGCTGCAAGAGCGCACCTTCGAGAGGGTGGGCGGGACGTCGACGCTCACCGTCGACGTGCGCATCGTCGCCGCGACCAATCGCGACCTGAGGCAGGCCGTCGAGCGCGGAGAATTTCGCGAGGACCTCTATTTTCGGCTTTCGGTCTTCCCCATCTCGATTCCGGCCCTCCGGGAGCGGCGGGGCGACATTCCGCACCTCGCGCGCCACTACGTGGATCGCTTCTGCCGCGCGATGAACAAGGCGCCCATCGCCATCCCGGACGACTGCCTCGAGATCCTGCGCCGCTACGATTGGCCGGGGAACGTGAGAGAGCTCGCGAACTGACTCGAGCGCGCGGTCATCCTCTGCGACGGCTCGCGGCTCCGACCCGAACATCTCGGCCTCGACGGAGCGGCCCCGCGGCTTCCGAAGGGCTTCGACCTCACGGGGAGCCTTGCCGACGTGGGCCGTCGCGCCGCGGCGATCGCGGAGAGAGAAAAGATCGACCACGGTCCTCGAGGAGGTCGCGGGCGACAGGGCTCGGGCCGCGGAGGCGCTTCAAGGTGAGCGGCAAGACGCTTCTCCACAAAATGCGGGAGTACGGCCTCGCTCCGACGAGCAGCTCCCGCGATGATGTTTCGACGGGTTTCGCGATTGGTGACCCAACCGAGCGGGAGGGCGGCCCCAGAGAGGTCGCGACCTCACGAACCGGGAGTAAGAACGATGAGTAACGTGAGGCAAAACAATTCAGCGTCGAGTCCGAGCGCGGATTCTCGCTGATCGAGGTATTGATTTCGATCGCGCTCACCGTTGTCGTGATGGGGGCGGTCTTTACGCTCCTCACGAGGGGGCAGCAGTCCTTCGAGCGCGAGCCGGAGATCGCCGATCTCCAGCAGAGCGCCCGAACCGCGCTCGACCTGGTGACCCGGGACATCCTGCAGGCGGGAGCCGGACTTCCTCCGGAATTTCCGGCGTTCTCGAGGATCAACGGGGCCGGCGACTCTGCTCCGACCGACGTCCTCGAGATCATCGGGACGTTCCAGTCGGCGGGCAACGTCTATCTCGAGCCCGAGGAAGTGGCCAGCGTGGACCTCGCTGGCGTTGTGATCCTTCGAGAAAATACCAGCAACCTCGAGCTGACGATCCGGCGACACCCTCGACCGACGAAGGCATGGTGCTGCTCTACAACAACGTGGCAAACTTCGATGCCACGGGCGGGAAGGACTGCCTCAGTGGGAACTCGCGCAGGTAGTGACTGGTCACGGAGAACGCCGCGCCCACGAGCGCCGGATGACTCTGAACTACGGCGCGTACGACCCTCAGTACAGCTCGGCCCAACGATGGGACCGCTTCCAGAGTGCCCGGCCGAGTTCGCGTGGAGTCCTCCCGGAGCAGATGCCCAAGAATCACGCGAGTCTCGGTCGTTCGCTACTCCACCCAGCCCGACACCGTCGGAGTCTATGCCGGACCGCCGCCCGAGGTTCTTCTGAGGGAAATCGATTTTCGCGGCAATCCAACAGGCCGTCAGCTACATCGAGGATTTCCAGATCCGCTACCTCATCGGAGTCACGGCTCCCGTTCGAGCAGGACACTCCGCCGGATCCGGTCACGGATCTGCCCGAACACCGTTCTGACCGCGGAGAACATCCTTTCGAGCGTGCGGATTAGTATCACCGGGCGCTCGGTCACCGCGGGGTTCGCAGGCGCCGACGACGGGGCCTTCGTGGGAGACCGAACGGACGACTTCATCCGGAAGACGTTCTCGACCAACGTGAACCCGCGGAACGTGACCGCGGGAATCGAGTATCGGACCATCACCGCGACTGCCGTAGCGTTTCGGAAACCGCACCCCTGCAAAAAAGCAGAGGGTGCGGTGAATTCCCCTCGCCGAAGTCCCACTGCGGCTTCGGCTGCGAGCCACTAAACTATTGTTCTGCAATAGTTTCAATCGGCAGCTGTTCGTAGGCGGGCTGGCACCGGCCTTGCTTCGTTTCGCAGTGTCTCCCTTCGTAAAAACCGAAATCGAACGGCATGGCCTGCGCGCAGATTCCTGACCTTCCACTCGATCAGTTCGGCCGCGACGTCGTCAGCAAGTGGATCGAGAACCGTGTTCCGTCTGAGCGGCTCGATCGAGCTCGACCTGCGCTGCAATCTCCGCTGCCTCCACTGCTACCGGGACGGCGAGTGGCCCGAGGGAATCCTCGGGACCGACGAGGTCAAATCCATCCTCGACCAGATCGCGAAGGCCGGAACGATCTGGCTTCTCCTCACGGGAGGCGAAATCTTCCTCCGTCCCGACTTTTTCGAAATCTACGACCACGCGCGAAAGCTCGGCCTTCTCGTGACGCTCTTCACCAACGGGACGATGATTACCGAGCGAATCGCGGACCGACTCCAGCAGGACCCGCCAGAAGTCGTCGAGATATCGCTCTACGGCTTCACCAAGGAGACGTACGAGGCGGTGACGGGGATCCCCGGTTCGCGCGAGAAGTGCTATCGGGGCGTCGAGCTCTTGTGGGAGCGCGGCGTTCCTCTGAAGCTCAAGACCGTCGCCATGCGAACCAACCGCCACGAGCTTCACGGACATGGCGCGGCTTCGCCGAGCGCAAGGGACTGCGGTTCAAGTTCGACACGATGATCAACCCCAACTTCGATCGCTCTCAGCTCCCCTGCAACGTGCGCATGAGCCCCGAGGAAGCCGTCGAGTTCGAGTTTTCGTTTCCCGGCCGGCTCGAAGAATATCGGGAGTATTTCGAGACGCGAAAAAATTTCCGATTCGAGCCGGCTCTTCTCCTGCGGCGCCGGAAGCCGCACCTTTCACGTCGATCCCTACGGAAACATGAAGATGTGCCTTTTGCTCCGGGAGCCGGAGTTCAGCCTCCGACACATGAGCTTCCGAGAGGATCTGGAACGAGATGTTTCCACCGGTCTACTCGCGGATGAGGAACTCCGGACCATCAGTGCAACTCCTGCAACCTGGTGCTCCCTCTGCGGGAAGTGTCCCGCCTGGTCCCAGATGGAAAAGGGCGACATGGAGGCCCGCATCGAGTGGTCCTGCGAAGTCGGCCATCGACGAGCGCAGAAGCTCGGTCACTACGACGGACCGGTCGACCAATTCAATCGGGCGAATGCGCGAGCAGCGAAGATTCTCCTGCCGGTCTTGCCGTCCTGAGTCTCTGGAGGTGGAGTAAGGTCATGAAAAAGCAAACCGAGGAGGATCGCAAGCCCTACGTCAAGCCCGAGATTCGTCGCGTCCAGCTGAAGCCCGAAGAAAGTCTCGTCGCGGGATGCAAGACGATTTCCACCAGCGCTTCCGGTGGACCGGCGGTGGCCCTTGCGATGCCACCAGCTGTTTCAACATCGGAAGCTGACACTCGTCGGCCGAATTCCTCGACGTGACTGGAAATCATCTCTCGATCTCCGCGGGAGAGTCCGTCAGCTTTGTCGATCGCCGGCGCACGGCGTTCGCCTTCGAAGGTCGACCCGCGGTTCGGCGGATGGCTCCGTCTTTCCGAGGAGCTTCGATACCTTCGTGGATTCGCGGGCGAGCACGACGTCGAGATCCAGGTTTCGAGTCGCGGGTCGGCTGACTCGACGGGCCCGCGGAGCGGCGACTCTACGACTCCAAGCTCCACTGGCGCGCGCGGCGCGCGGACGACTCGACCGTCTTCGAATTCGTCCACCCGCCGACGGAATCCTCTACTGCCAGGCCCGACGTCGATCGAGGACTTCACCCGGGTCGAAGTTCTCTTCTCGGAATCGGCGCGCAATCTGCTGGCTCCTTCGGACGGCCGGACGCGCGACTGGGAGCTCCCTTATCCTCTCGAACAGCTTCTCCTCGTTCCGGCGTTCGCGCTCCGCGATACGGTTCTCTTCCACGCCTGCGGGGCCATCGTTTCGAATCGCGGATTCGTGTTCGCGGGACATTCCGGTGACGGAAAGATCGACGCTCGCGGGGCTTCTCGCAAGACGAGGGAGCGCCGCTCCTTTCCGACGAGCGCATCGCGATTCGCAGGACGGAGCAGGGTTTCTTCGCCTATGGCACGCCGTGGCCCGGCGACGGGAAACGTCGTTTCGAATCGATCCCATCCTCTCGCCGGGATGTTCGTTCTGAGAAAGGCCGCGCTCCACTGCGCTCGGACCATCGTCTCCGACTCTCGCCCCGGAGCTGATTGCCCGCGCCATCGTGCCGTACTACCTCCCCGCAAACCGCCTCGCGAATCCTCGACGTCTTTGCCGATCTCGCATCCGCCGTCCCGTTCCGGGAGCTCCACTTCACTCGCGCGCCGGGTCTCACCTCTCTCTTGCGAGAGGCCGGCGCAGCCTGTTTCGCCAAAGCTTGACAATCTCTTCGTCGAACTCCTAAACTCGGATTTCATTCGATTTAACCTTGGCGAAGACCGATCCTGGAATCGCCGAAACGATGACTCGATGGAACCGAAGCATCTAATCTCCATCCGCGATCTGACGTCGGAAGACGTTTCCGAGGTCTTTCGCATCGCGTCGGAGATGAAGGCATCTCCGGACAAGTTCGGCTCCGTCCTCGCCGGCAAGACGCTCGCGCTCCTGTTCCAGAGGCCCTCGACCCGGACCCGCGTCTCGTTCCAGGTGGGCATGCTCCAGCTCGGAGGATTCGCGCTGCCGCTCGCGTTTCGCGACCTTCAGCTCGAGCGCGGCGAGACTCTGGCCGACACCGCCCGGTCGCTCTCGCGCTATGTGAACGGGATCGTGGCCCGCACCGAGCGCGCACGCCGATCTCGTGGAGCTCTCGAAGCACTCGTCCGTTCCGGTGATCAACGGTCTCACCGATCTGCTGCATCCCTGTCAGGCGATCTCCGACTACTACACGCTGATGGAGAAGAAGGGGAATCTCCGTGGCCGGAAGATCGCCTACATCGGCGACGGCAACAGCATGTGCCACTCGCTCATCTACGGCGCGGTGAAAGTCGGAATGAACATCGACGTCGCGACTCCGCCGGGCTACGAGCCGAAGTCCATCATCGTCAAGAGCGCGACCCGCGAAGCGACGAGCGCCGGGGTGAACGTCGTGCTCACGCAGGATCCCGCCGCCGCGGCGCAGGGCGCGGACGCCGTTTACACTTCGACGCTGGGTCTCGGATGGGTCAGGAAGCGGAAGAGCAGAAACGCGCCGGGACGCGTTTCAGGGCTTATCAGGTGACCGCTTCGTTGATGTCGTCGGCGAAGCCGGGGGCTCTCTTCATGCACTGCCTCCCGGCTCACGCGAGGACAGGAAGCTGCGGACGAAGTCATCGATGGCCCGCAGAGCGCCGTCTGGCTACAGGCCGAGAACCGGCTGCACGTCCAGAAGGCGCTGCTGTATCTGCTGCTGGGCCACTGACGCTTTCGACTACTTCCTCGCCACGTGGAGCGCCACGATTCCCCCGCTGAGTCGCGAATAGCGGACCTCGGAGAATCCCGCCTCCTCCAGAAGACCGACGAGAACCTCCGGAACCGGGGAAGCCTTGAATGGATTCCGCGAGGTATCGGTAGGCCTCTTTTCGCGACAGAAGACCTCCGAGCGCGGGAAGGAGTCAGTCGAGGTAGATTCGGTAGGGGAGCTTCAGCCAGCCTCGATTCGGTTGTGAGAACTCGAGAATCGCGAGTCGTCCTCCGGGCTTCAGCACGCGGTGGATCTCGGCGAGCCCGAGGTCATGCTTTCGAGGTTCCGGATCCCGAACGCGATGGTGGCCCGATCGAAAAGGCCGTCAGCGAACGGAAGCTCGAGGGCATCGGCGCAGGCGACGGCGATGGGACGGTTGCTGGATTTCGCTTTTGCCCGGGCCCGGGTGAGCATGTTCCAGGTGAAGTCGCAGGCGGTGCAGCGGCGACGACCGCGCGATCTCGAGGGCGAGGTCTCCCGTGCCGCAGCAGAGATCGAGCACACGGTGCTCGGGACGGAGCTCGAGGCTTTCGACGACCCGGCGTCTCCAACCACGGTCGATGCCGAGGCTCAGGACGCGATTCAGAAAGTCGTAGCGAGGGGCGACGCCCTCGAACATCTCCTTGATGGCCGATGCTTCGGGCATCAGCGCTTTCCGACTCCGAGGCTATCGAGGGCCCACGCGATTTGCGTCTTTGGAAACGACTCCACCACCTCGACCCGTCCGATGCCCACGGGAAGGATGAAGCGGAGCCCGCGCATTCCAATCTTCTTGTCTCGGGAAACCGCCGCGAGGATCCGGCGCTTGGAAAGACGTTGGAGCGACGGAAGGTAGCCGACGCTTCGCACCGCTGCCTCGAGCCTCGCGGCGAGCGGCCGACTCAGTCGCTCCCACCGGTGAGCGAGTCGGATCGCCCCGATCATTCCCCAGCCGACCGCCTCTCCGTGCGTGAGCTTCCGATAGTCTCCCGCCGCTTCGAGCCCGTGCCCGATGGTATGGCCGAAGTTCAGGATCCGACGGAGCCCCCGCTCGCTCTCGTCCTCCCGCACCACCTCGAGCTTTCGCCGGACGCCGTCCGCGATCGCCTCGACGAGCGCCGGCTCACCCGGACGAAGACGCTCCGATTCGATCCGCTTCAAGAGCCGCGGCCGTCCGATGAATCCGTACTTGATGAGCTCGAAGAGGCCTGACCGAAACTCACGCTCGGGAAGAGTCTTGAGGAGACCCGGGTCGAGGAAGACCGCCTGCGGCCGGTAAATGGCGCCGATCAGGTTCTTTCCTCGTGGATGATTGACCCCGACCTTCGCGCCGATGGCGCTATCGATCTGGGCGAGAAGAGTCGTCGGCACCTGGGCGTAAGGGACTCCTCGAAGGTACGTGGCCGCGACGAAGCCCGCGGTATCGCCGACGGTCCCTCCTCCGAAGGCGACGAGGGCATCCTCGCGAGTGAACCCTCGACTCAACAGGCGGTCGTAAAGACCCGAGACGGTCTCGAGAACCTTACGCTCCTCTCCCTCGGGCATCGGAAGGAGCACCATGTCGACCCCGGCGCGCAGGAAGCTCGAGGCGAGCTCGCTGCCATGGAGCTTCCAAATCCTCGACTGGCTCACGACCCCGATTCGCCGCCCCGGCCAGAGTTTTCTCGCGTGAAAACCGAGCTCGTGGAGGAGACCCTCCCCGAGGTATACGGGGTAGGGGTCGGAGCGACGGTGCAGGCTTCGAATGCGGGCGGACGGGCTCATGCGGCCGCAAGCTTAGCAAAAACGGGGACGCGGTCCCGCTCAGCGAATCCATCCGGGGAGAGCCCCTTCCTTTCGCGCGCGCTCGCGAAAGCGCTCCTGTAACCGATTCCGTTCCTCGGACAAGGAACGGATCGAATCCTCGAGAAGCGCAATCGAGGGGTCTTCCGTGAGCCAATCGCGGTTGCGCTTCCTCGCTCGCTTCTCGTTGAGGCGCCACTCGAGCCGCCTCAGGCTCGCTTCGACCCTCGCGACCTCCCGTATCGTGCTGCTGCGCTTCCTTTCGCCAATGAACCCGCTCCCGCGTCAGGTCTCTCGGGGGCGCCGCGGCGGGCGGCGGCGCCGCAGGCACGCGTCACCGTTGTCGAGTCCGGCGCCCGAAGACGCCGGTACTCGCTCGAGGTCGTCGTCGCCGAACGACCGCGCGCTTCTTCCTGAGACGGCGAGCTGCGGACGGCGCTCCGCCGCGCCCTTTCGCGCCGCGCGAGCGAGGGCAGATCCAGCGCGTAGAGCGCCGCGGAGACCAGGGTGAGACAACAACACGAAAACCAGCACTTTCAAAAAGTCACCTCCTGAGAGCCATCGACTCTCGATCGCGAAGGACGAGAAAGAGACCCCCGAACCTCCCTCGTGCTACGCTCGCGCCCGAGATCCAGCCCCATGAACGGCAACGGCCGCGGAGACGACGTCGATACGGTCATGGCGGCGCGCCGGACGCGCATGGTCGAAGAGCAGCTGGTCCGGCGGGAGATTCGCGATCGACGAGTGCTCGACGCGATGTCGCGCATCGAGCGCCATCGCTTCGTCCCCGAGGCCCACCTGGTGAACGCTTACGGCGACTTTCCCGTTCCCATCGGGGACGAGCAGACGCTTTCCCAGCCCTACATCGTCGCTCTGATGACCGAAGCGCTCGGCCTCGAAGGACACGAGAAGGTCCTCGAGATCGGAACGGGCTCCGGCTATCAGACCGCGATCCTGGCGGAGCTCGCGCGCGTCGTTTACACGGTCGAGATCCTGCCGGAGCTGACCGAGCGCGCGCGAAACGCGCTCGAAGGAGCTCGGCTACGAGAACGTCCGCTACCGGGTCGCGGACGGGCGGCGAGGGCTGGCCCGAAGAAGCGCCTTTCGACGGAATCCTCGTAGCGGCTGCCCCGCTCAGCCTTCCGCCCCTCCTGCGAGAGCAGCTCTCCGCCGACGGCAAACTCGTGCTGCCGGTCGGTCCCTCGGCCGAGCAGGAGCTCGAGCTCCACGTTCGCGACGCGAGCGCGCCCTCCGGATTCCGGGTGAAGAGCCTGGGCGCGGTGCGCTTCGTGCCGCTAGTTTGACGAGGCTTCTGGCGATCGCGCCCGACGAGCCAGGCGACCCCGATCGAGAAAAGGTAGAGCAGAATCATCGGGGTCGCCATCAGAGTCTGGGTCACGACGTCGGGCGGAGTCAGGACGGCGGCGATAATAAAGATGATGAGGACCGCATACTTGAAATTCTTCCAGAGGAAGGACGCGGTCACGAGGCCCATCCGGGCGAGGAGAAAGATCACCGTCGGAATCTGGAATACCAGCGCCCGCGGCCAGGAGCACCTTGCTGTAGAAGGAGAACACCTCCGAGACGGTGAGCCGGATCGCGACGTCCTGGCTTCCGAACGTGGAAAAGAACTCGACCGCGATCGGGAACATCACGTAGTGCGCGAAGACCGCGCCGGCGATGAAGAAGAAGCTCCCGAACATGATGAAGGGAACGGCGAACTTCTTCTCGTTCTCGTAGAGGCCGGGAGCGATGAAGAGCCAGACCTGCGAGAGCCAGACCGGCGAGGAGAGGAAAATCCCGACGAAGAACGACATCTTCAGATGGAGCACGAAGATCTCGGGGACCGCGGTCGCGATGAGCTCTCCTCCTGGGGGAAGCGCCGATTGGAGCGGTCCCATCAGAAACTCGAAAATCTGGGTCGAGAACGTGAAACAGAGGACGAAAGCCCCGAAGAGGCCCAGGACCGCCCGGATGATGCGTCGCCGGAGCTCGTCGAGATGCTCCAGAAACGTCATCTTCTCTGGAGACACCTCTTCCCGAGGCGGCGGCAAGGCCTGGGTATCTGCCATCGAAGGGTGCGGGAAGGAGCTTGCGTCTAGACCTTTTGCTGCTCGGGCTGCGACCGTCGGCTCGGTTCTGGTCGTCTCCTCCGAATCGGACTCGGCCAGGGAAGCTTCCGCTTCCTTTTCGGCCTTCTCGACGAGCGCTTTCGCCTCGCGTCCGATGCTCTCGATCGGCTCCATGATCTCGCGGCGGGTCTCCTCGACTCGAATCTCCTCCTCGAGGGTGCTCCGCAGCTCGTTGCTCGCCCTCTTGAACTCGGCGAGGCTCTTTCCGAGCGATTTTCCGAGCTGGGGAAGCTTGCGAGGCCCGAAGACGATGAGGGCGATGACAAAGATGATGATGAGCTCTTGCATTCCTATCGGGCCCAACATTGGTCGTCCTCCCTGGCGAGCGTCATTATAGGTCGGAGGGTCGGGCTAAACCAACCGCTCGCGGGCGCCGGTTTTACACGCTCCGACGCCTCTGCTAGGATGGGAAAAATGCTCTCCTTCGTGGCACAACGGTCTTCTTTCATCGATCGAGGCGTTCCTTCATGAAGAAATCAGCCCTCGCTGTCGCGTTCTCTCTGGTCATCGCCGGCGCCGTGGTAGGCGGACTCTTCGGGAGCCGAGCCCAGGCCAAGGCCGATCGGTACACCGAGTTCCTCAGGCGCTACACACACGTGCTCAAAGTGGTCGAAGACGAGTACGTCACCGAGGTCGACCCCAAGGAGCTGGTCCACGCCTCCATCCGGGGAATGCTCCGGACGCTCGACCCGCACTCCAACTTCCTGCCGAAGCAGGAGTACACGCAGCTCCAGGAGCGCCAGCAGGGGAGCTATCACGGTCTCGGAATCTCGGTCCAGATGCGGGACGGAAGCCTCACCGTCATCTCCCCCTTCGAGGGAACGCCCGCCTATCGCCTCGGCATCCGCTCGGGCGACGTGATCTCGAAGATCGAAGGCGAAGAGACCCGCGGTATGGAGCTCGACGACGCGGTGAAGCGCCTTCGCGGTCCGAAAGGAAGCGAAGTCACCATCTCCGTCACGCGGGCGGGCTACGACGAGCCGCTCGATTTCACCATCGTTCGCGACAAGATCGACCTCCGAAGCGTCCTCTACGCGTTCCTCCTGAAGGACGACGTCGGCTATCTGCGCATCTCCGATTTCACGGAAACCACCGAGGACGAGCTGCACGAGAACCTCGTGAAACTCCAGATGCAGGGCGCGAAGCAGCTCGTGCTGGACCTCCGGGACAACCCCGGCGGGCTCCTGGACCAGGCGGTCGCCGTCTCCAACAAGTTCCTGAAGAAGGGCGCGCTCATCGTCTACACCCGCGGCCGCACCGACGGGTCGGACTACGACTACGTCGCGAACCGCGCGAGCTCGCACCTCGATATGCCGCTCGTGGTCCTCGTCAATCGCGGAAGCGCCTCCGCCTCCGAGATCGTCTCCGGGGCCATTCAGGATCACGATCGCGGCCTCATCGTCGGCGAGACCACCTTCGGCAAGGGCCTGGTGCAGTCGATCTATCGAATCAGCGAGGGAAACGGCCTCGCGCTCACGACCGCCCAGTATTTCACGCCGAGCGGGCGCAGCATCCAGCGGGACTACTCGGGCTCGATCGACGACTACTACTACACCGCGCGCGCGGAAGAGCCTCCCGCCGCCTCACGGCGAGGAGAAGCTCACCGACTCCGGCCGCAAGGTCTACAGCGGCGGCGGTATCGCTCCCGACATCCATGTGAGCTATCCGCGCCTTCCGCAGCCCATCCTTACCCTCAACAGCCGGAACGCGTTCTTCAAGTACGGGACGCGGTTTGCGGCGAAGGACGACAACCGGTCGGTCGAGGGCGCCGGCGTGCAGCCCAAGGAGATCCGCACGGCGAGGCCCAAGAACGTTCGCCTGGTCGACGAGCGATTCCGCGTCAACGACGAGGTGCTCGAGGACTTCTTCAGCTTCCTCGACGCCGAGCAGATTCCCTACTCGCGGGAAGAGCTACTCGCGGCACGCGACGCGCTCTCCCTGCGCATCGAGGTCGAGATTTTCAACGCGCTCTGGGGTGCGGAGGCTGCCCAGAAAATCGCCGTCACCTACGACCCCCAGATCCAATCGGCGCTCAAGTCCCTTCCCGATGCCGCTCAACTCCTGAGCGACCCCGCCGCCTACGCGAAGCGCGTGGCCGCGGAGGGCCGGGAGGGAGGAGATGCCTCGAAACCGCAGGAGCCCTGAGGTGCGGCAACTAGATCCAGCGTCAGCTTTCTGTTAACATACAACCCGTTGCGATTCTGACAAATTTTGTAACTCGCTTCAGGGAGGTTCATGCAATGGGACGAGTGCATTCTTCCGTCCTGGCAACGGTTGTATCCGCCATCATTCTTTCCTCGCCCGCGATTGCCATCCAGAGCTCGTTTCAAGACGAGATCGCAAACCTGAAGAGTCCGAACGTCTCGACCCGCGTGAAAGCGGCGAAAGCCCTCGGTGAATCGAAAAGACCCGAAGGCGATTCCCGCGCTCACCGAAGCGATGCGCGATCCGGAGCTGAAGGTCCGAAAGCAGACCGTGGTCAGCCTCCGCGGCTTCAACTCGACCGAGGCCATCGACGGGCTTCTCATCGGGCTTCGGGACGAGGAGAAGGGCATCCGCAACGAGGCGATGATCGCGCTTCTCGAGATCTTCGTCGGGGCCGGCAATGCCGACCTCGGGGGACCGCTCACGTTTCTTCATCGGTCCGAGCTACAAGACGCCCAAGCTGAACGGCCTCATCCCCGTCACACTCCGAAGTCGTGACCGCTCTCGAAGCCCGACTTCAGGACGAGGAGTCGGAGCTGAGGCGTCGCGCCGCTTATACTCTCGGGGTCCTGAAGGCCCCGGACGCCGTCGATTCCCTCGGCGCCGCTCTGGGCGATTCGGACAAGGACGTCCGCATGGAGGCCGTCTCCGCCCTCGCGGCGATTGGAAACGCCGCCCGCGGGCGAAGCCCTTCGAGGAGCTCTTTCGATGGCGGCCTCGGACGCGTCGTTCTCCGGACACGTCGTCGATGCGCTCGGGCGAGATGAAGTACCTGCCGGCGGGACCCGAGCTCGTTTCCATCTACGACGGGAACGTGAGCAACCTCGGCGATCGGGCGCTTCGATCCCTCGCTTTGATGGGCGCGCCCGAGGCTCGGGGAGTCTTCTACTACCAGATGACGAGCAAGCTCGCCGAGCAGAGGCGATGGGCGGCCGAAGGGCTGGGTCGGCTTTCCGACGAGAGCCTCATCCCCGGAATGATGAAGGATTTCTTGAGAGAGCCCGATCCGTCCGTGCAGCTCGCGTACTGCTTCGCGCTCACGAAGCTCGGCCAGCGCGAGTTCGTGGACCGCATCGCGCTCTCATCTCGGGAGCAAGAAGCTTCAGGACCAGGCCCACGAGTACGCCGTCGAGCTCGGAAGCCCGCTCCTCAACGAGCTCGTCACCTACCTGTCGGATCCGGTGCCGGAAGTCCGGAAGGAGATGGCGCAGGTCCTGATGGAGATCGGGGATCCCGCGGCCATTCCCTATCTGAAGCCGCTTGCTCTCCGACCCCAACACGGAGGTCGCGGATCTGCGCGAACCGCGCGATCGCGAGGCTCCAGCAAGGAGACCTGTCGGCGAGCTCGATCCCGTTTTAGCGCGGAGAATCGCGGAAGGAAGGTCTCGATGCGCGTACCCGGTGACTCTTCTCCTGCTGGGCTCTCTGTCTTTCGACCGCGGGCTGCGACCGCATTCAGGCTCTGAAGGACCAGCTGACCGGTGCCCCGAAGCAGGAAGAGGGCGGCGACCCGCAGATCGAGGCCGTGAAGAACCTCTATGAAAGCGGACGGTACGACGAGGCGTTATCGACGGTCGCCGCGGTGATTCAATCGAACCCGGGTCGGCGGACGCGTTCTACTACAAGGGGCTCTGCCATCTGGCCAGGGCGGGCGAGCCCGATCTGAAGGCGCCGCTCTCCGAAGAGGAGGCAGCGAGCCTCGAGAGCTTCGAGCGGGCGCTCTCCATCAACCCGCGGCACGCGCCTTCGGCCATCGGAATCGGCGATCTGTATGGGAGAAGAGTGCCGGCCGCCGCCGATCGAAATCCGCGAGCGACGACCCTCAGGATCCCTACGTGCTCGCGCTGGCCGCCTACGAGAACGCCGTCGGAATCGATCCCAAGCTTCCCGAGGCGCAGCAGCACTACGCTCGATTTCTGGAGCGCAACGGACAACTCGATCAGGCCGAGGCCGCGTACAAGGCGTCCGTCGAGGCGGCCGGCGTGGTCCCGGAGATCGCTCCCGACTACTACCTCGCCTACGGCCGATTTCTCGCGGGTCCGCGCGACCGGCTCGACGCCGCCCTCGAGCAGTTCCGGCTCGCTCAGGTGTTCCGGGCGGACGACCCGAAAATCCAGCAGGAGATCGCCATGGTCCACGCGCGCGTGGGAATCCGCCACTTCCAGAAGCAGGAGTACCTTCTGGCGGAAGAGGCGCTGAAAAAGGCCGATTCCGAGTTCACTGACCGGTCGAGCCCCGAGGCCCAGAAGACCGCCGCGACCCTCGCCGAGCTTCGCTCGATACGCCGCCGCTGACCTGTAGTATCATCCGGGAAACGGCCCGGCGGCTCGACGGAGGGGCGGCCGGAGGGGGAGAAGACGGTGCAGAGAACTTTCGTCGCTCTGATCCTTGGCGTCGTCTTCGGTTCGTCGGCCTTCGCCGACAACCCCGGCGACTCCGCCTCCTGGCGCGACCTGGTCTCCCACGGTGAGTCGCTCGTCTTCGGAAGGTTCGTCGGAAAGTTCGAGAGCGCCGAGTTCAGCTCGCGTCGCGTGCGCCTTCGCGACCAGTCGACGGGAGAGGAGACACTCCTCAACGTCGATGACGGGGTCGGCTATATCGCGGAAACCGTTCCCCCAGGCACCTACAGCGTCATCGGTATCGAGGCGGTCTACGTTCCGAGAAGCCGGCCGTTCAAGCCCGACAAGTACCGGCCCATCCGCCAGAAGTTCGGGGTGAGGCCGAAGACCGGCGACGTAAGCGAAGCGCTCCTCGTGGTTCCTCCCGATCGACCGGTCTACATCGGCACCATCGAGGCCGCGATCGCCGTCGATGGGGTCGTTTACCGGGGCCATCAGCTTCGGGTGTACGACGACTACGACGACGCGCTCGAGAGCCTCTCGAGCTTCTATCCGCAGCTCACCAAGAGCCTCGAGCAGGACGGGATCGCGCCGGCGCGGCATTTCATGCTCAAGCCGACCAAGCGCGCCGACCCCCTCGAGAGTGTCGTGGGAATCGAGGATCCCATCCGGCAGGCCCGCGAGTACATCGCCCAACGGAAGTTCAAACAGGCCGTGGCCTGGCTCGAGACGTTCATGCCCACGAACGACAGCGAACGGCACGAGATTCGTCTTCTCGTCGGAGAAGCGCTCCTCGGTGACGCGCCGTTATCCGGAAGCCATCGAGGAGCTCGGAGAAGTCCTGCTCGCGAACCCCAAGGAGCTGCGCGCGCTCAGGCTTCTCGCGCGGTCGCACGCCTACAACAAGAATCTCACCGACGCCCAGAACCTCTATGAAGCGCTCGCCGAGGCTCTGCCGGACGACTCCGAAGCGCACCTGCATCTCGGCTACCTCTATGCCCTGAAGGACCAGAGGGAAAAGGCGCTCGAGCAGTTCGGCGCCGCGTTCCAGACCGACTTCGATTACCTCCTCCATGACGTCGCTCCGTTCGCCATCGCCATGCGCGCGGTGTTCGAGAACGAGGCAGGGTACCTATGAGCCTCCCCGAGTGGTGAAATTCGACGTCCCCCGCCGAAGGAAATGGGCTCGCGCCGTTCCGGCGAGTCGGATTTCATCGCGGTCCTCGTCGATCACCGCGGAAAGGTGGTCGCCGCGCATGTCGGTGGAAACAGCTCCGGGCAGACACCCCTGATGATGGTTTCGCTGGTCCGAGCGACCTATGCTCCGGCGAGTCTGAACGGCATTCCCATCCCCGCGCTCCTCACCATGGGAGAGGGCGAGGAGACCGGACAGTAAGCTCGATTTCCCCGCCGCGGTCGTATCGGCTTGACACACCTCGGGCCGCTTCGGTAGCATTAAAAAAAGCAGGTTTTTCCCCGCTGCGCCGCGGGAATCGTTCCAGTTCATACTTTTCATTACATTCCGGCCCGGAACCGTCGTCGTTCCGAACCGATCCATCAGTCTTCGCCATTTCAGCGTAAAAAAAGAGGGGAAACACCGTGGACTCGGAACTGAAAGAGGGGGTCGACGCACCCGCGCGCGGGTCGTCTCTCTGGTCCGATGGACCGGAAATGCTGGCGCGGAAGCGCCGCCGCGGTCCTGGACGCCTCGGTCGCTCCGCCGCTCCCGGCGCCGAAGCCGGCGCCGTCGTCGGGTCGCACCCGGCGAATGGCGCGGATCATCGCCGTTGGAGGGGGAAAGGGCGGAGTCGGGAAGAGCCTCGTCACCAGCAGCCTCGGGATCAGCCTCGCGCGGCACGGGCGAAGGGTCGTCGTGGTGGATGCCGACCTCGGCGGGGCGAACCTCCACACCTGCCTCGGCCTTAACAGTCCCGAGCGCACGCTCTCCGACTTCATCAACCGCCGGGTCAGCCGCATCGAGGACGTGATCGCCGAGACGGGTGTTCGCCAACCTCGGGTCTCATCAGCGGCGCGCACGACCACCTGACCGCCTCGAACATGAAATACTTCCAGAAGACCCGCCTCCTTTCGCGGATCAGTCAGGTCGACGCCGACATCATCCTGCTCGACATCGGCGCGGGAATCTCGTTCAACATCGTCGACTTCTTCCTTCTCGCGGAGCAGGGAATCCTGGTGGTGATTCCCGAGCCGAGCTCGATCGAGAACGCCTACCGTTTCCTCAAGATGAGCTTCTACCGCCACCTGTGGCGCTCCCTCAAGGCGAGCCCGGCGCGGAAGGTCGTCGAAGAAGCGATGGATCAGAAGAACCACGTGGGCATCCGGTCTCCCTTCGACCTGCTGGAAGCGGTCGAGAGGATCGACGCCGCCTCCGGTCGTTTCTTGAAGGAGAACGGCGCTCGAGTTCCGCCCCCGGCTCCTCGTGAACCAGGTGCGCTACCCGGAAGACGAGCGGCTCGGCCACTCGATGTCCGCGGTCTGCCGCAAGCATCTCGGCATCGACATCGAATCCATCGGCGCGGTCGGCTTCGACGAAAGCGTCTGGAAGGCGAACCGCAAGAAGCGGCCGTTCATGCTCGACTTCCCCGACTCCGCGGCCGGGCGTTCTCTGGAGCAGGTCGCGCGCGCCATCCTCTACGCGACGGCGAGCTCCGGCGGCGAAGGAGGCGAGGGCGAGTTGATGTTCCGCCGGCTCTCCGAGCAGGATTTCTACCAGGTCCTCGAGGTCAGTCTACGACGCGAGCCCGGAGGAGATTCAATCCGCTTACGAGGACGCGCGGGAAATCTACAGCCACGAGGCGCTGGTCTCGGTCTCGATCCTGACCGAGCCGGAGCGGCGGCAAGACCTACGAGCGCATCGCCGAGGCCTACCAGACGCTCATCGCGGAGGAGAGCCGAAGGCTCTACGACGAGAGCCTCGGGATTCCTCGAAGGGTCCGTCTCGAACCCGGATCACCGTGGAAAGGCGCGAGACGCCCGCTCATCCTTTCGAGCCCCCTGAATCCCCTCGACACCGAGGCGCTCGACCGAGGCCGAGGGAACGCCTGCCGGAGAACGTTCCCGACGCTCCTCCGGCGCCGCCCGAAGCGCCTCTCCCGAGAGCCGCGGCGAAGCCCGCTTCAGCTCGGCCTGACCGAGGAGGCCACGGGCGAGTTCCTGCGTCTCGCGAGGGAAGCGCTCGGTCTCGACCTCGAGCACCATCTCCGAGGAGACCAAGATCGGCTGCTCCATGCTGGAGTACATCGAAACCGAAAGGCTCGACCGGCTCCCCGCGCCGATCTACCTCAAGAACTTCACCCTCCAGATCGCGCGCTGCCTCGGTCTCGACGAGGAGAAGGTCGCGCGCACCTACCTCTCTCGCATTCGCCGTCTCCAAACCCCGCGCCTGAGCTTGATATAGTACGGGCCTCGTGCCCGAGATCTCCGTCGTCATCCCCTGCTACAACGAAGTCACCACCATCGAGGCCATCCTCGACGCGGTGCGCGCGAGCGAGATCCGGGACAAGGAGATCCTCGTCGTCGACGACGCCTCGACCGATGGCACGCGCGAGAAGCTCCGGTCGCTCGACGGCCAGGCCGGACGTCAAGGTGATCTTCCACGAGCGAAATCGCGGGAAAGGGAGCGGCGCTTCGAACCGGTTTCCGGGCGGCGACGGGCGACGTCGTCATCGTCCAGGACGCGGACCTCGAATACGACCCGAAGGAGTACCCCAAGCTCCTCGCGCCGATCCGCGCGGGGAAGGCGGACGTGGTCTACGGCTCGCGCTTCGCCGGCGGCGAATCGCACCGTGTCCTCTACTTCTGGCACTACGCTGCCAACAAGCTCCTGACGCTCTTTTCGAACATGTTCACCAACCTGAACCTCACCGACATGGAGACCTGCTACAAGGCCTTCCGGCGGGAGGTCATCCAGAAGATCGACCTCCGCGAGGAGCGGTTCGGCTTCGAGCCCGAGGTCACGGCGAAAGTCGCGCGCATGGGCTGCCGCATCTACGAAGTCGGAATCTCCTACTCCGGCCGGACCTACGCGGAAGGAAAGAAGATCGGCTGGCGGGACGGGCTCGAGCGCTCTGGTGCGTCGTCCGATACAACCTGCTTTCCTGAAGGGCTGCTCGGAGCTCGGAAATGGTAGCGGGAGTCGTGCGGCAGCAGCCGCCGATGAGGCGAGCTCCGAGCCGCCGCCACTCGGGTGCGAGCTCCTCGATCCGGAGCCGAGCTCTCTCCGGTCCACATCTGACGCCGCGCATCCCAGATCTCCCCGCTGTTCGGATAGACGCACGAGCTTCCCGGTGGCGCCGGGGCCGAAGCCAGAAGGCCGGAGACGAAGTGCGGCGGCGTGCAGTTGATCCCGACGGCGAGCACGGTCCCGGACGCGCCCGCGGCAGCGAAGCACTTCGGCGAGCGGCTCGCCGTGGCAGACCTCGACCTCGTTGCGGCAGCTGAAGCTGATCCACGACGGGGGGAGCCTTCGGGAGCTCCTCGAGGAGCGCGACCATCGGCTTCCGCCTCGAGCATCGAGGGGATGGTCTCGAACGCGAGGACAGTCCGCTCCCGGAATCCGCGAGCACGCGGAGCCGCGGGCGATGGAAGTCCATGAGCTCCTTCAGCGAGAGCCCGTAGTCTCCGCGATACTCCGAGCCGTCGTGGAGCGACGCGCCGTAGCAGCCGACGGAGGCCGCGACCAGAGGGAAGCTCCGCCCGGCGCGATTCCCGGGCTCGCTCCAGAATCGATCGCGCGCCCGATCCACGAGCTCGACCGAGAGACGAAGAAGCGCTTCCGACTCACTTCGCTCCGATCCCACGCGCGGCAAAGCCTCTCGAACGTCGCCTGATAGCTCGCGCTCGTTCCGACGTCGGCCCCGGCGTGGAAGTAGTCGTAGTGGACGGCCTCGATCGCGTCGGGGAGTCTCGACGAGGATCTTCGCCGACCAGAGCGGGATCTTCGAGGTCGAGGCCCCGCCGCTCGAGCTCGGTCGCGAGACCGCCATCGAGGATGGTGACGGAGTGATCAGCCATCAGTCGATCAGTGATCAGGAAGACGTCTCAGTGTATCGCTGTGTTGGCCGATCACTGATCACCGATCAGATCCTTGACCGCTCGATGCTCTTTCTCGGCTACGACCTCGGAAGCTCCTCCGTCAAGGCCTGTCTCTTCGACGGCGACACCGGCCGCGCCGTCGCGCGAAGCTCCCACCCCGACGAGGAGATGCCGATCGCGGCGCCGCGGCCGGGTTGGGCGGAGCAGGATCCCGAGTCCTGGTGGGAGTCGCGGTCGTCAGGGCGACGGAGCGTCTCTGCCGGTCGGTCTCTACGAAGACGTCGGCGGCATCGGAATCTCCTACCAGATGCACGGCCTGGTTCTCGTGGGGGAGGACGGGCGACGTCCTCCGTCCGTCCATCATCTGGTGCGACAGCCGCGCGGTCGAGATTGGAAACGCGGCCTTCCGCGCTCTTGGCGAGGAGCGCTGCCTCACGCATCTTCTCAACTCCCCCGCGAACTTCACCGCCTCGAAGCTCCGATGGGTGAAGTTGAACGAGCCCGACGTCTTCGATCGGATCGAGAAGATCCTCCTGCCGGGCGATTGGCTCGCGCTGCGGCTCACCGGGACGAGCGGCGACGACGCATACCGGGTCTCTCCGAAGGAATCTTCTGGGACTTCGCGGAAGAGCGCGTCGGCGGATTTCCTTCTACGGCACTACGAAATCGGTGAGAGACTTACTTGCCGAGCTCGTCCCCACGTTCGGCGAGCAGGGACGCCTGACGGCTTCGGCCGCGCGCGCTCTCGGGCTCGCCCCCGGCATCCCGGTGACCTTCCGCGCCGGCGACCAGCCGGCGAATGCGCTCTCGCTGAACGCGCTCGAGCCTGGAGAGATCGCGGCGACGGCCGGGACATCGGGCGTGGTCTATGGTGTCACCGACGTCGTCCGCGCCGACCCGCGCTCCCGCGTCGGCAGCTTCGCTCACGTGAATCACGCGAAAGATCGAGTCCGGCTCGGCGTCCTCCTGTGCATCAACGGCACCGGAAGCGCGAATCGTTGGCTTCGGCAGACTCTCGGACGGAAGGCCTACGAGGATCTGAACGACGCCGGCGCAACGGTTTCCGTCGGAGCGGAAGGCCTCTCCTTCTATCCTTTTGGAAACGGCGCCGAACGAATGCTCGAGAACGTCGACCCGGGAGCGGCTTTTCGGGGTCTTCGATTCAACACTCATGGCGAGGCCCACCTCGCCCGCGCGGTGCAGGAAGGGATCGCATTCTCCTTCCGCTACGGGATCGAAATCCTGGGAGAGATCGGGCTCCAGCCGAAGCGATTGCGCGCGGGTTCGGGAAACCTGTTCCTGAGCTCCGTCTTCCGCGACGCGCTCGCGGGCGTGACGGGTCTTGCCATCGAGCTCTATCGCGACCGACGGAGCGGAAGGGCGCCGCCGCGGGGCGCGCTCTGGGGGCGGCGTTCTATCGGTCGCCTTCCGAAGCGTTCCGCGGTCTCGCGCTCGAGGCGACGATCGAGCCCGACCCCGGGACTGCCCCTCGCTACCGGGAAGCGTACGAAGCGTGGGTCGAGGGACTCCGCGAGAATCTGGGCGCGGCGACATCATCCGCGAAGAAAACTCCCCGAGGACCCCGAATGTCCTGAGCGTCGTCGCGCTCGCCGCCTCGTGGCTACCGGCGTGGCGCGCCGCGAAGGTGGCGTCGATCGAGGTGCTGCGACGTCGAGGGACGAGCTCGAGGTGAAACACAGCACCCCTATCGCAATCCGTGAACCGTCTTTGGAGTGGAATCGAGTCCGGGACAGGCGAGACGGAAGCGGTTCTAGAGCAGTCTTAGTCGCGGCGTCCGCGTGAGAATCCGCCGCCGCCGCCACCGCCGCCGCGACCGCCACCACCACCACCGCCGCCGCCGCCGCGATTCTCCTTCGGCCGTGCTTCGCTGACGTTGAGCGTGCGGCCCTCGAACTCGCGCCGGTTGAGGGCGTCGATTGCGGCAATCGCCTCACCCCGATCCGCCATCGAGACGAAGGCAAACCCTCGCGGGCGCCCTGTGTCACGGTCGGTGACGATGTGCACGTCCTCGACCGCGCCATGCTCCGCGAACAGGTCGCGCAGGGCCTGCTCGTTGGTGTTGTAGCTCAGATTTCCCACGTAAATCTTCAAGGAAGCAACCTCCAGACAGTGAGGCTCACGAAGTCTGGAAGCATCGTGGGCACACACGGTCGCATAGCCAGAACCATTCCAGCGCCAATTAGTATAACTCCGGTTGCAAGGGGAGTGCTAGCTCTTCCAGTCCACTTCGTAGTGCGCTACCTGCTCGTCGAACCGCGTGAGGATGGCCCGTGCCTCGATGTGACCACCGCGACGTCGGGGTCGTCGCCGGCGAACTTCCGGACGGCGTCCATGGACTCCCAAAGAGTGATGATGACGATTTCGACACCTTCTCCCAGGCTTCGCGTTCAGAACGTAGGCCCCGCGGTGTCCCTCGATGCTCGCGATTACCGGAAGCACTTTCTGCCGGAAATGAAGGATGTATTCCTCGCGCCCGAACGGGGGTCGCTTCCGCGGTCCAGGACCGGGCGATCATGGCGCTTCTCCCCCGACGACCACGTTCCACGCCCGCACCTTCCAGCTCGAGACGAGTCCGTTCACCACGTAGGGGTCGGTCTCGGGCGAACCGCTCGGCGACGGAAGGGTCCTCGCCTTTGAAGACGAGCGCCGCGCCGTCCACGGGGTCGGCGAAGGCGCCTCCAAGCACGAGCTCGCCGCGTGCCAGGGCCTTCTTCGCGCTCTCGAGATGGAGCTCGCGCAGTGGCTGTCTTCTCTCCACGTAATTGTCGACGACGTCGTACAGAAGCAGATAGTACATCGCGATTTATTTTGACCCCGCTCTCGGCTCCGAGCAAGTATGGACCATTCGGAGGAATCCCATGAAGCGTTTCGCGCAGATTCTCGCACTCGCAATCGTTCCCTCTTTCGCCAGCGCCCAATCCATCGAGCGTATCCAACCGGAGGGACTCACCAAGCCCGCGACCTACAGCCATGTGGTCAAGGTGGGGAACCTTCTCTTCATCTCCGGCCAGGTGGCCTTCGACTCCACGGGAAAGCTGGTGGGGGAGAACGACATGAAAGCGCAGGTGAAGCAGGTGCTCGAGAACCTGAAGACCGCCCTCGCCTCTCAGAAGGCGGACTTCTCGAACGTGGTGAAGATCAATACGTTCACGACCGACGTCGAGGCGTTCCTCGGGGCGGCCGAAGTTCGCGCCGAGTACTTCAAGGGCCACCCGCCTGCGAGCACGCTGGTGCAGATTTCGAAGCTCGCCCGCCCCGGCCTGCTCGTCGAGATCGAGGCGATCGCGGCTCTACCTTAGGTCAGGAAACGGGGAAGAACGCAAAGTCGCAAAGGGAAACCCAGAGACGCAAAGAAGTAACCGGAATTACCTTGCGCCTTTGCGAGGAACTAATCCTAGCAAACCTACACAGCACTAGTAAAGAAAGAACCTTAGCAAGCTCTTACAATTTTATATAACAACTCTGAAAGAGAGAGTAAATCCAAACTTTCTCTAACAAACTGCACGAAACAGCAAAGCGAAGTTTCTTTTACCTTCAATTATGGCAGCTTGGACCATCATGCACCATCATCAGTCACAGTACATACCAATCAGCACTCAGCCTCCAAGCTCTCGACGAAGTGACAGCACTTCAGGAATTATAAGCTGCTCTCACTCTACACACAACAGCGTTTAAACACGTGCACAGTTCCGTCACTTATTCTAGCGATATTCACACTCAAATCTCTTCATTCCCCGAGACGAAGCCGGAACAGGCACTGGACGCCATCCAAAAGCACGTGAAGGCGGGACTCACCGAGGTATACGACGCCGACCTGAAGGGTACTTCGATTCGATTCCTCACGACAAGCTGATGAAGGCCGTGGAGCATCGCATAGCGGACTGAAGCGTACTGACGCTAATCCGCATGTGTTACTAGTCCGGTGGTGATAAAGACGACGACGGCGACTGAGAGTTCGTCGAAGCCGTCAAGGCACGCCTCAAGGGGAGTCATCTCTCCTTTGCTGGCCAATGCCTACCTCCACTGGTTCGACAGGCCTTTCATATAGACGGCCGCGGTGGTGGGCGATCACGGCTTGTCCGCTATGCGGACGACTTCGTGGTTCTGGCACCTCCAGCCCCAACTCCGTCGTTACGTGGAAGGTTCATCGAAGACGCATGGTCTGTACATCAATCGAAAGACTGAGTAGTGAACCTGCGACTCTGCGCCTTTGCGTCTTTGCGTTCTTCTTAATGCGCGTTGAGGAGGTGGGCCCACCCGGTGAGTCGAGGCCTCAGGGGCTCTCTCTGGGCTTGCGCGGTTTGAGGAGCGGCGGCGCTGCACTGTCCTCGCCTCAGGAAATAGAGCGCTTCCGCGAGGGACGACTCTTCCGGATCTCCAAGCGCGCGGTCGAGGTTGTCCGACGCCGGGCAATCGACGGGAAGGCCGTCGAAGTAGTCCGTCTCGCCCGCCGCGTTCCGGCTCCGGAACGAGACCGGGAAAAGCACCTTGTCGCAGAAGTCGAACCCGTACTGGCCCACGGGCTTTCCGTAGGTGCGGTCGCCGACCACGGTGACCGGGATGAACGGCTCGAGTCCCGCGATGACGAGCTCGCTCGCCGAAGCCGAAGCGCGAGTCGCGATGACCACGAGCCTCGGGACGTCGAGCGCTCTGCGCCGGGTCGTCGAAGCGAAACGTGCGGTTGCGGAACGAGTTCTTGTCGTTGTGGGCCAGCTCCACGAAGGGCTGGGTGTTCGTGCGCACGCCGCCGATGAGGCTTCCGAGGTGCCGCGCGACCTCGATGAGTCCGCCGCCGTTGTAGCGCAGATCCAGCACGATGTCGGTCACTCCGCGTGCCTGGAACTCGGCGAAGGCGGCATCGAGCGCTCCGACGGAAGGCTCGACGAAGTTGCGCAGATGCACGTATCCGACGGGAAGCCCGTCGACGTCGAAGACCTCCTTCTGCGAAACGGTGGGGATGGTGACCGGCCGCTTGGTGAGGACCCCGCTTCGCTCCTCTCCGAACTGACTGCGCCAGCGGATCTCGACGGCGACTCCGATCTCGGTCGGTCCGAGCGCCGCGTCGAAGGCTCCCGAGGTCGACGAGCTCCTCGATCGGACCGGTTCCACCGATGGCGACCAGGTAGTCGCCTCGGGCCATCGCCGCCTCCGAAGCCGGGCTCTCGGGGAAGACCTGGGCGAGCCGGGCGCGGGAGTCGCCCACGATCCAATGGATGGAGAACCCCAGGCCCGATGTACTGGCTCTCGGAATAGAAAGAGCTCGTCGCCTCGGCCGAGGAGATGTAGCTGAACGTCTCGTCCTGCGGACGGAATCGCACCGCGTCGAGATAGGCTTCCGGGGAAGGGTAAAGCGCGGGGTCGAGATCGGGAAGCTCCTGATACCAGAGGTACATCTCGCGGAGCGTGTCCCGGACGAAGACGTTCTGGTCGAGGACCGTGCACTGGCCCTGGGCCATGGCGCGCGCGGACGCTGCGAGAATCCCAAGGAGGACCGGAAGCGACTACTCGATTTCCCATGATCATTTTTTACGCCTCGTTCCCCTCGAATCGCAAGCGAATCCCTGTGACGTCTGCCCCGCCCGCGGCTGATGGCCACGATCTCCCGCTTCGAATAGAGGCGCCCCTTGCCGATGCCCGGGCAGAACTTCTTCTCGTACCGCCAGGTGAACGCGGATTCGACGGGAGTGAACCCGTCCAGAGGCAGAAACGGGATAAGCCCGGCACTGCAAGAGGCTTCGCGTCGTGCACGGTGCAGGTCCGGTCCGCAGAAAGACGCAGTGGCCTTCCGGGGTCTTCTTCAGCTCGAGGTCGCAGCCCTCCTCGCGGGTGGTGTGGGCGAGGGCGAAAGCCCGCGGGGTCATGGAGAGCCTCCTCGCCAGCGCCTCGATGTCCGCGGGCTCGACGAAGACGCTTCCCTCGCGATCGTTGGTGCAGCACTTCCCGCAGTCGGGCTGGCACTCGAAGCGAAGTCCTCTCTTGATCCAGTCCACGTCTTCTTCATGATCGCACATTCCGCGGAGGCGGGATGCCGTCGCTCCGGCCGTGGCATCGCGCCGAGGCGCGCCGTATACTCCAGTGCGATGAGATTTTCCCTGGAAATACGCTTCCTTCTTTCGACGTCGCTCCTTCTTGGTTCCGGAACCGTCGCGCAAGGCCGGGAGCCGCTTCGCCAGAGCCCGCAGGAGCTCGAGGGGAGCGAAGGCGTTCCGTGTGGGCGAGCTCGTCTCCGATCTCCCTATGGGTGTCATGGGCGCGAACGGCCTCGTCGTCGCCCTCGGCGGCACGGATTGTCCCGTCTCACAGCGATACCGCCCCACTCTCGGGAAGCTCGAAGAGAGCCTTCGGTGCTCGTGGGATCGGATTCGCGTCCCTCGACGTAAGAAGCGCGGAAGGCGAGAAGTTCGCTCGCGCGCTCGAAGCGACCACGACCTCCGAGGTATTCCTCTTCGATCGAGCCCGGACACTCCGATACCGAGGCGCCATCGACGATCAGTACGGGATCGGATATTCGAAGCCTGCGCCGACGAAGTCCTACTTGGCGGACGCCATCGACGGTCTTCTATCGAGCGAAGCGATCGCCGTCGAGGCGACCACTGCCCCGGGCTGCGTTCTCTCGCTCGAGCGCGCCGCGATTTCGGAGAGCGTCACCTACCACAACCGCGTGAGCCGCATCCTCCAGAGGAACTGCGAGACCTGTCACCGGGAGTCCGGTCCCGGACCGTTCGTGCTCGGCACCTACGAGGCCGCGAGAGACGTCGCGCCGATGATCGCGCTCGTCGTCGAGAACGGAATCATGCCGCCGTGGTTCGCCGATCCCGCTACCGGGCATTGGGAGAACGATCGAACGCTTTCCGAAAGAGATCGGAGCGCGCTTCGCGACTGGGCAGCGAACGGCGCTCCAGCCGGCGATCCCGGCGGATGCTCCGCTGCCGAGACCCTTCGCCTTCGGCTGGTCCATCGGAACGCCGGACGCGGTCGTCGGAACTCCCGGAATCGATCGCGGTGCCGGCGGAAGGGGTCGTGGACTACCAGTACGTGTACGTGAAGACGAATTTTCCCGAGGACCGCTGGATCGAGAAGATGGAGATTCTCCCGACCGCTCCGCAGGTGACTCATCACGTTCTCGTGTTCCTCGAGGAGCCGGGACGGAAGGACATCGACGATCCAGACCGTAAGCCCGGCGAGCCGCCGTTCCAGGGTGGACTCCGCGGCTATTTCGCGAGCACGGTGCCGGGGCAGCAGCCAACCGTCTATCCGAAGGATATGGCGAAGCTCCTTCCCCAAGGAGCGGTGGCTCAAGTTCCAGATTCACTACACTCCGAACGGGAGCCCGGCGTCCGATCGCACGCGCATGGGGTTCGTCTTCGCCGACGGGCCGCCCGCGATTCCCGGTCGCGACTGGCTCCGCCGCGGAAGTCGAGTTCGAAATCCCTCCCGGCTCACCGAACCACGAGGTGGCCGCGAGTATACCGCTTCGAGAAGGACTCCGTTCTCCTCTCGTTCTTTCCTCACATGCACCTTCGCGGGAAAGCGTACCGCTACGAGCTGACCTATCCGGACCAGAGGCGCGAAGTCCTCTTGAATGTGCCGCGCTACGACTTCAACTGGCAGCTTCACTACCAATTCGCGGAGCCGCTCGCCGTCCCTGCGGGATCGGTTTTGACCGCGACGGGCTGGTTCGACAACAGCCCTGGGAATCCGGCGAATCCCGATCCCACCCGCAAGGTGGGCTTCGGCGAGCAGTCGTTCGACGAGATGCAGATCGGCTACTTCGACTACTACGTGCCGTAGAGCCGTTACTACAGGCGGCTATAGAGATAATCGTTGAGGAGGTTCTCGAGAGCTTCCTGTCGTCCGCTCACGCGCTCGGGCTCTCCCGCCGACTCCGCCCAGGCCTCGAGCTCGGGAAGGGTCGTCTTCCGCGCGAGGATTTTTCGCCCCATCTCCGTCTCTCGAAAACCGCGATAGCGGTCGGCGAGGACTTTCGAGAAGACTCCGTCCCGAATGAGAGCGTCCGCGACGAGAAGGCCCCGCGCGAAAGTGTCCATGCCTCCGATGTGGGCATGGAAGAGATCGACGGTGTCGAACGAGCCCCGGCGCACCTTGGCGTCGAAGTTGAGTCCGCCCGCTCCGAGACCCCCCTGGTTCAGGATCACCAGCATCGCCATCGTCGCCGCGTGAAGGTCCGTCGGAAACTGGTCGGTGTCCCAGCCGAGGTTGGGATCTCCGCGATTGATGTCGAGGCTTCCGAGCTTTCCCGCGATCGAGGCCATGAGCAGATCGTGCTCCCAGGTGTGAGTCGCGAGGGTCGCGTGGTTGCATTCGATGTTGAGCTTGAAGCGGTCGATGAGCTCGAACTCGCGCAGGAAGCCGAGAGTGGTCGCGGCGTCGAAGTCGTACTGGTGCGCCGTCGGCTCCATCGGCTTGGGCTCGATGAGAAGAGTTCCGGTGAAGCCGATGCTCTTCGCGTAGTCGGAGGCCAGATGCAGGAACGACGCCATCTGCTCCCGCTCCTGCTTCAGGTCGGTGTTGAGAAGCGTCGAGTAGCCTTCCCGTCCGCCCCAGAAGACGTAGCCGGCGCCGCCAGAGCTCGAGAGTCGCGTCGAGAGCCCGGCGCACCTGGGCCGCGGCATGGGCGAAGACCCGCGGGTCGGGATTGGTCGCGGCGCCGTGGGTGTAGCGCGGGTGGCTGAAGAGGTTCGCCGTTCCCCAGAGGAGCGTCGACCCCCGTCTCGCGCTGGAGCTTTCCCGCTTTCGCCCACCATCGCGAGGAAGTGACGCCGCGTCGGGAGCGATGTCGCGGTCGTGAAAGCAGTAGTAGCGAACGCCGAGCTTCTGGAAGAGCTCGAATGCCGCGTCCATGCGTGGACTCGGCCGCCGCCACGGGGTCGGACTCCGTACCCCAGGGCCGTTCGAAGCTCGCGCCGCCGAAAGCGTCCGATCCCGTTCCTCTGAGCGTATGCCAGTAGCAGACCGCGAACCTGAGGTGCTCCGCCATCGTCTTTCCCGCGACCACGCGGGTCGCGGTCGTAATAGCGGAACGCGAGCGGGTTCCTGGAATCCGGTCCTTCGTAGGCGATCGCGCTCGCGCACTTCGGGAAAGTAGGTCGGTCATGATCTTCGCCTCCCGCACCACCGTCATCACCCGTCTCGGGCTCAGGAGAAACGGTGGAAGATAAGCAGGGATGTTCGAGAAGGGGAGCACCTCGGGCTTGAGGTCGATCCCGAGAACGTCCTTCATGAAACGCCGGCGCGCCTCGATTCGGCCCCACGCTTCGGGAAATTTCTCCTGCAGCTCTCGCCTCAGAGCTTCGTCCGCGAGCGCGATCCCGTCCTCGATGTTCGTCGTGAAATAGTCGGTCCCGGTCGCCGGAATGACGTCCACCTGGAACGCCATTCCCGAGCGGAGCTCGACCTTCGATCCCGCGAAGATCGGAGAGTTCACCCACTCGTCGAGATGGATCTGGTGGCCGGGGTTCAGCTTCACCCCGAAGAACGGATCGCCGAGTCGGCGGTGGATGACGTCATAGAGCTCACCGCCCTCGACGCCGATGCCGATCGTTCGGTACCACTCGACGATCGCGCGGTAGTACGGAGCGACGAGCTTCTCCACGTAGTCGCGGATTGTCTCCGGGAGTCCGCGTTCGTCCCGGACCACGAAGCCCGCGCGGCAGTTGAGGGCTCCCCAGATTCCGTAGGCGGTCGTGAATCGATCGCCCTCCTCGATGCGCCTCGAGCTCGGGCTCGGAAGACCCATGCGCGCGCGGGGACCGCTCGAGAGCATGAGGTGGCAGGAAAGCGGAATCCCGTTCACCTTCATCAAGACGCACCGCTTCGTGCTCGGTCATTCCCGGCGCGAGGCCGAAAAGAACTCTCCGGATGGCGGCGGAGGTGTGGGTCGCGGCGTACTCGAACCAGGCGAGCTGTTCCGCTTCGTTCACGATGCGAAGACCGTCCTCGGCGTTCATGAAGATCGCCGTCTCGTTCGTGACCTTCGCGAAGTCGCGCCCGTCACCTCCCTGAGGGCGTCGGCGAGATAGCTCGGGATCTCGAGCGTGGTCTCGGGTCTCTCGGCTTCGTGGTCAAGGAAGTATTTCCACCCGACGACGCCGACCCGGCTCCCGCTGTCGATGCCCTGCGCGCGGAACAGATCCCGTGCATCGAAGGGCTTTCGCTCCGCGGCTGCGACAGGAGACTGAAGCTCTGGAAGAGGACCCTCTCGAGATCGAGAGGGCTGATGCCGACGTAGCCCCATCCCTCGTTTCCCACGACGAGCACCGGCTTCTTCTGCGGCGCGAGGAGAAGCATCGCCTCCTCGAATCGGGGCTCGAACCCGGTGAGATAGGCGATATTGGCGCTGTGCTCTCGGTCGCCGTAGACGACGAGATAATCGAGACCTCGCGGCCCGGCGCCCGTTCGAGCGCTCGCCGATGCGCGCCTCGTACACGGCTCCTCGGGATCGACGGCTCGACCGTGGGCTCTCCGAAATCGGGGAGCTCGACCTCGCGAAGAGCGACTTCGGTCATGGATCGGAGACCAGCAGCGAGGACCCACTAGAGCGAGGACCGCTCCCGCGGGATCGCGGATGACGCAGAAGCGGAACGAGCCCATTCCGCGCGGACCGTCGACGACGGCGCCTCCGAGCTCTCGAGCCCGCTTGGCGCTCGCGTCGACATCCTCCACCTGGACGTAGACCAGCCACTGAGCCGGAAGGTTCGCGTTCGCTCCCCGGGCGTGGCAGATGCCCGCGACCGGTGTCTCGGCTCCCGGAAGGCAGCATGTTGAAGTCGTCGTAGTCCCCCATGCTCAGGGCGCGGACTTCCAGCCCACGACCTCGCGGTAGAAGTCGCGGACACCCTCGGCGTCGCTTCGACCGTGAGGTCGGTCCAGACAATCGTGCCCGGAGGTTTCTGTTCGCATCGTGTCGACCTCGGATGTCGTCACCGGATATCGTGAAGTATGAAGAAGCTCGACGTCTTCAATCACGTCTTCCCGCGCCCGTTCTACGACCTCCTCATGAAGGTGAGCCCGGCCCTCGAGGACATGGGAAAGCGCGTTCGCGCGATTCCCATGCTCTACGACCTCGACGAGCGCTTCCGGATCATGGACCGCTTCGAGGACTACCATCAGGTCCTCTCGCTCGCGTCGCCGCCCATCGAGGCCATGGGGCCTCCGTGCGGTCGCCCTCGACCTCGCCCGCGCCGCGAACGACGGCATGGCGGAGCTCGTCCGGCTGCACCCCGATCGATTTCCCGCCTTCGCGGCCTCGCTTCCGATGGCGGTTCCCGACGCCGCGTGGCGAGGAGTGCCGCCGCGCGGTCGAGGATCTCGGCGCCCGCGCCGTTCAGATCTTCACCAACGTTTCGGGAAAACCTCTCGACCTTCCGGAGTTCGAGCCGCTCTTCGAGCTCATGGCCGGGTACGATCTCCCGATCCTTCTTCACCCGGCGCGTGGCGCGAAGTTTCCCGACTACCCGACCGAGGAGAAGTCGAAGTACGAGATCTGGTGGACCTTCGGCTGGCCGTACGAGACGAGTGTCGCGATGTCCCGGATCGTCTTCGCGGGACTCTTCGATCGCTACCCGAACCTGAAGATCCTTTCTCACCACCTCGGCGCGATGATCCCGTTCTTCGAGGGTCGCGTCGGTCCGGGCTGGGACCAGCTCGGGACCCGCACTTCGGACGAGGATCTGACGCGAGGTGCTCGCGCCGCCTGAAGAAGCGCCCGCTCGACTACTTCAGGATGTTCTACGGTGACACCGCCGTCTTCGGCTCGCGCCCCGCTACGGAATGCGGTCTCTCGTTCTTCGGCGTCGACCGCGTGCTCTTCGCCTCCGACGCTCCCTTCGATCCCGAGAGGGGTCCGATGTACATCCGCGAGACTCTGCGCGTGCTCGACGAGCTCGACCTCAGCGAGACCGACCGGAGGAAGATCTACTTCGAGAACGCGGAGAAGCTCCTTCGCCTCAAGGCCTCAAAGGAAAGCGCCGCGCGATGAGGTAAAGGAGCCATCCCGCCGGCCCGAACAGGAACGTCAGGGCCAGGCAGGGAAGGACCCGCCAATGCGGCATCCGCCTCTCGACGGAGTCGCGGACTTCCCAGGCTCCCACCAGAAGATCGAACGCCAGATAGTGCGTCCAGCCCGCGAGCAGAATCCAGGGATTGGTGAAGAGAGCCGAGACCCCGGAAAGCGAAGAGAAGCCGCCTTCGCTTCCCGGGAGAGTGACGGCCACGATCCCTACATAGATCAGGGCGAAGAACGCGGGAACCGCCCATCCCGCGAGAACCCCTGCCACCCACCGTCGGCTCGGAAAGAGCGCGAGAAGAACCCAGGTGCCAAGAGCGATGGCGTTCAGGAGCGAGAACAGATCATGAGGCGACATGGATCCTCTTCTCCCCGGCCGCCGCGAAGATCATGACCACTGAGGTCACGATGACCCACGCGGCGAGAGCGGCCGCGATCGATCCTTCCGGGCGAACGACCGGGTCGCCCCGCAAGGCCTGCCACAGCAGGATCGAGAAGAGCGCCGCGTAGCTGAAGGAGGCCGATAACACGATTCGCAGTCGTCTCGCGTCGGGAATGCGCCTGCGGGAGAGCGCGAGTCCGAGAAAGGGGAGCACCTGGAGGGCGTGAAGGCCCATGAAATGCGGGACGCGCAGGTCGCCGTGCGAAAGACTCCATCCCGTACCCGGGAGTCCCGCTCCTCCATCGGCCGCTCCGACGGTATGAGCGCCCGCGACCGGAAGCCGTCCTTCTTCCCGCGCCCTTTCGAGTTGAGTCGGAGGTCGGACGCGTCATCAACCAGCCCGTGCTCGCCCCAAGGATTGAGACGGAGACTCCCAGACGCAGGGCCCATCCGAGCGCGCGATCGGTGAACGGCTGCCGCCACAGAGCGTAGGCGACCGCGACGCTCGCGACTGTCTGAGTCGCGATGGCGATTCCCATGACGATCCAGAGCGCGCCGTCGAACGGCGTCCCGACGTTGAAGTGGCTCGTCGTTCCGCGCCAGGCCTGAAGCGCGATGATGATCATTTCCGAGACGAGTGTCGCCGAGGTGGTCCAGCCGACGATGCGCCGCATCCTCGCCACTGCCGGAAGGTAGGTAAAGATCCAGGCGAGGGTCAGCGTGAAGAGGGCGATCGAAACGGCGAACTTCGCCGGCTTCAGCCAGGCGGGCGCACCGGTGATGGTGCGCGGGTCGAGGACGAGCCCCGCGAGCGAAAACGCGAGGACCGGGAGCATCAAAATGGCGGTGCCGACGAGGGAACGGTCGGTGCGCCAGAGAGTTCTCATGAGTCTCCTCCTGAGGCCAAATGTTATCGCAGTCAACATCAGGATAATCCTGGTGTTGACGATGTCAACATAAGAGTGTACGATCCCCTCCGATGGCTCGTTCCGCGATTCGAAAACCGCGCCGCAAGGGCCCGGACCGCTACCATCACGGCGACCTCCGAGAAGCCCTGCTGGAGGAGGCTGTTCGCACCATTCAGGCGCAGGGTGTCGAGCGCCTCACGCTGCGGGGCATCGGGGACTCGCTCGGCGTGTCGCGAACGGCGCTCTACCGCCATTTCTCGGACAAGGGTGCCCTCCTCGAGGAGGTAGCGTGCGAGGGATTCCGTCTTCTCCGGGAGAAGCTCGTCCGCGCCTGGGAGGAGGGGGGCGGCGGCCTCGAGGGATTCGACGCGATGGGTCTCGCCTATGTGCGCTTCGCGCTCCAGAACCCGTCTCACTATCGCGTGATGTTCGGGGGATTCCTCGGCTCGCGGGAGCCGCAGGGAGCGCTCAAAGAAGAAGGGCGCGCCGCCTTTCGCGCATTGGTCGATGCCTTGATCGCGTTGCAGAAGGCGGGTCTGGCGCGGCAGGACGACCCGCTGCATCTCGCGCACTTCGTCTGGGCGACGGTTCACGGGATCTCGATGCTGGCGATCGACGGGCTTCTAGCGGGAAAAGGGTCGGACGTGCTCGAGCTCGCCCGCTACGCAAACGGTCGCATCCTCGATGGTGTTGCCGCCGTCTTCCGGTAAGGACCCCCGTGCTAGCATGGCGCCGCGATGAAGAATCTGAATTCGCTCGCCGCCGGTCTATTTTTCTCGATGCTCGCGTCCTGCGCGCCGCCAGGTCCTACCGCGGATCCGGCCCCGGCGCTGTCCGCGGACCGGCTCCTCGAGGATGTCAAGACCCTCTCCTCCGACGAATACGGGGGACGCGCTCCGGGCTCCGAGGGTGAAGAAAAGACCGTCGCGTACCTGAGTGAGAGTTTCAAGGAAATGGGACTCGCGCCGGGAAACCCCGACGGCACGTAACGTTCAGAACGTCCCGCTCGTTTCGATCACGGCGAAGGATGACAGCCGTCTCCTGATCGAGCAGAAGGGGCCGAGGAAGAGCTCGCCCCGGGGCTCGGCTACGTCGCCTGGACGAAGCGGGTCGTCGATGCCGTCGAAGTCGAAGCGGACCTCGTCTTCGTCGGCTACGGCGTCGTCGCGCCCGAGTACGGATGGGACGACTACAAAGACGTCGATGTCCGCGACAAGATCCTGGTGATGCTGGTGAACGACCCGCCCGTCGAAGGCCCCGAAGAGATGTTCGGCGGCGATGCCATGACTTACTACGGCCGCTGGACCTACAAGTACGAGATCGCCGCCCAGAAGGGCGCGGCCGGCGCCTTCATCATCCACGAGACCGTTCCCGCGGGCTATCCGTGGGAGGTCGTCACGGGAAGCTGGGCCGGAGAGCAGTTCGATCTCGTGACGGAGAACAAGAACCAGGATCGGGTCGCCATCGAGGGCTGGTTCTCCCTCGACGCGGCCCGCGCTCTCTTCGAGCGCGCGAAGCTCGATCTCGCCGCAGAGAAGGAGAAAGCGAAGAGCGCCGATTTCCGGCCCGTGCGCTCTGGGAGCAAGCTCCGGGCGAACATCAAGAACGTTCTGCGAACGGTCGAGTCGAAAAACGTCGTGGCCCGGCTCGAAGGGACCGAAGCGGCGGACGAAGTGGTTCTCTACATGGCGCACTGGGACCACCTCGGGACCCAGGAGGGTCGAGGGCGACACGATCTTCAATGGAGCGTCCGACAACGCCACTGGAACCGCCGGGCTCCTCGAGCTCGCGCGCGCGTTCTCGTCCCTCGATCCGAAGCCGCGCCGCTCGGTGGTCTTTCTCGCGGTGACCGCCGAGGAGCAGGGACTTCTCGGCTCCCGGTTCTACGCGCAGAACCCGCTCTACCCCCTCGCGAAGACGGTCGCCGCGATCAATATGGACGGCCTCAACGTCTGGGGGCGCACGCGAGACGTGACCGTCGTCGGAATGGGACAGTCGAACCTGGACGATCTGGCTCGGAGGTTCGCCGCCGGAACAGGGCCGGGTCCTCGTTCCCGATTCCGAGCCCGAGAAGGGCTATTACTACCGCTCGGACCATTTCGAGCTCGCCAAGGTCGGGGTCCCGGCGTTCTACGCCGACTCCGGCATCGAGTTCCTCGGAAAGCCCATGGGCTGGGGGAGAACCCAGCGCGAGCGCTACACCGCCGAGGACTACCACAAGCCTTCCGATGAAGTGAAGGAGTGGTGGGATCTCTCCGGGGGCGATCGAAGACCTGGAGCTCTATCTTCGCCATGGGGCGCCACCTCGCGACGACCGAAGAATGGCCGGAATGGAGCGAGGCGAGCGAGTTCCGGGCCGCCCGAGAAGCTTCGAGGCCGTAGAGAAAACAAAGCAACCTTTCGCCGTCCCACCTCGTCCTATTTCTTGATTTTGTCAATAATATGAAGCCATGACACGAGAGACACTCGGACAACTCGAGCAGCTCCTGATGCTGGCCGTCGCGCGCCTCGGCGACGAGGCCTACGGAGTCGAGATCCAGAAGGCGCTCGAAGAGACGGCGGGCCGGAGCGCGACCATTGCGACGATCTACGTGACGCTGGTCCGTCTCGAGAAGAAGGGCTACGTACAATCCCGCCGCGAGGGCGCGACTCCTGTCCGCGGGGGCAAGGCGAAGCGCTACTTTCGATTGACTCCGAAGGGAGTCGATGCTCTGAAGGAGTCCCGCGCGACCCTCGACAGGATGTGGCGCTCCGTCTCCCGGCTTTCGGAGTTCAAGGCCCGCTGATGGCGCCTACGGTCCTTCGCCGGCTCCTCGTCCGCCGTGGCTCCGCGCGCCCTGCGCGAAGAGATGCTCGACGATCTGGACACGGGCTATCGAGAGCGGCGCGAGTCCCGCGGGTGGGTGAGCGCCCTCGGCTGGGCGTTCCGTCAGGTTTTCTCGATCGACTGGCTCCGACTCCACCGGGAGCTTCGGGAGGATTTCATGAGCTTGTTCCTGCAGGACGTTCGCTTTGCGTTTCGATCGCTCCTGAGGAGCCCCGGCTTCACCGCGGTCGTGGTCGCGACGCTCGGCCTCGGCATCGGCGTCAACGTCGCTCTCATGAGTGTCGTACGCGCCGTGCTCTTGAGGCCGCTTCCCTACGGCGGCGAGGATCGGATCGTGTCCATCTGGAGCCGGTGGGAAGGCTTTCCCAAGACCTGGGTCGCCCTCGAGGAGTATCGTTTCTACCGCGATACGATTCGAGAGCTTCGACGACGTCGCCCTCTATGCGAGGGACAGCGGAAACCTCACGGAAGACGAGCCCGAGCGCGTGGGCATCGCGAGGGTGACGCCGAATCTCTTCGAGGTCTTCGGCGTCGAAGCCGCTCTGGGGCGCGCGTTCACCGCGGACGATGTGAAGTCGCTCGATCTGGATTCGGGAGAGACCGCCGACGTGGTTCTGTTGTCCCATCGAATCTGGCAAACGACGGTACGGTTCGGATCGCGGCGTCATCGGCCGCCGCATCGAGCTCGACTCCGCGCCCGTGACCGTGATCGGAGTGCTGCCCGAGGGTTTTCAGCTTCCCACCGACTTCGGAGCCTCGACGCGCACCGACGTCTACCTCGCGGGAAGCGTTCCCGAGGGCACGGCTCCGATTCCCGTAATGGGCGGAAGCCACGGGTACTTCGCCGCGGCCCGGCTTCGCGAGGGAGCTTCCGTCGACGAAGCGCAGGCCGAAGTGCTCCTCTTCAACCGGCGAATGACGGACGATGAGATCTATCCCGAAGCCATGGGTTTTCGAACGCTGGTGATTCCCGTGGCCGAAGACGTCGCGGGAGAGGCGCGGACCGCTCTCTGGGTTCTCTCGGGCGCCGTCGGGTTCGTTCTCCTCATGGCGTGCGGGAACGTCGCCAACCTGATGTTGTCGCGGGGGCAGGAGCGCCGCCGCGAGATCGCGCTCCGGAGCTCTCTCGGGGCAGGCACCCTGCGGATCTTCCGCCAGCTCATGACCGAGAGCCTCGTTCTCGCGGTCCTGGGTGGAGCGCTCGCACTTCTCCTTGCTTACTGGGGCCTCGGAGCGCTCAAGGCCCTCGAGCCTGGAAGCATTCCTCGGCTCGCGGAAGCGCGTCTGGATCCCGCGGTAGTGGCCTTCGCTTTCGGCGTCACGCTTCTGACCGCGCTTCTCTTCGGTCTCGTCCCGGCGCATGCCGCGACGCGAATCCGCGGCGCGCTCGCGGAGGCTTCCCGCGGCTCGAGCTCGACGCTCGCGTCTCAGCGATTTCGATTCGTGCTCCTGGGTCTCCAGATGGCGATGGCGGTCGTGCTGGTGGTGGGCGCGGGCCTCATGATCCGCACCTTCGCGAACCTCGTCGCCATCGATCCTGGATTTCGCTCGACGGGGGTCCTCACCGTGCGCCTTTCGACGGCATACACCGACGCGGCTCCTATCCTTTCCTTCTGGGAGCGGCTCCTCGGCGAAGTGAGAAGCCTCGGAAGCGTCGAGAGCGCGGGGGCGACTCGTATCCTCCCGCTCGCGACCCAGATCGGCGATTGGGGCGTCAACCCGGAGGGCTACGTTCCCAAGCCAGGCGAAATCCTCTCCGCCGACTGGCAGATCGTCACCCCCGGCTACTTCGAGACCGTGGGAGTCCGGCTGCTCGAAGGCCGCACGTTCACCGATGCGGATCGCCCGGATTCGGAGCCTGTGGTTATCGTCAACGAGGCGTTCGCTCGAAGATACTTCTCCGGCGAGAGCGCGATCGGAAGGCGAGTGGGAATCGGTGGGCAGCGATTCGAAATACAGCCGTGTGGTTGGCGTCGTCGGCGACATCCGCCACAACGGTGTCACCGCCGAGGTGAAGGCGGGCATGTTCGTCACGCTTCCGCAAGCCCAGTTCGCGCACGGATTCACTCCCGGCTCGATGACCCTTGGCAATACGAACCACCGTCGAGCCGGAAACGCTGGTGCCCCAGGTGAAGTCGATCGTGGGCCGCATCGATCCCAAGGTGCCCCTCGCCGAAATCCGCACCCTCGAAGACGTCGTCGGGAGCGCGGTCGCTCCTTCGCGCTTCACGATGGCCCTCCTCGTCGCCTTCTCAGCGCTCGCGCTCCTCCTCGCCTGCGTCGGAGTCTACGGCGTCGTGTCCTACATCGTGAGCCAGCGCCGCGCCGAGATTGGAATCCGCATGGCCCTCGGGGCGAGCCGTTCCTCGATCTTTTCCGTCGTGAGCAAACAGGTGGCGGTCGCGACCGGGCTCGGCGTCGTCGCCGGATGCGCTGCCGCTCTGGTCTTGACGTCGTTCATGGGAGCGATCCTGCACGAAGTGCGGCCGGCGGATCCGCTGACTTTCGCGTCCGTGCCGCTGGTTCTCTTCGCGACGGCGCTCGCGGGCTCGTTCGTTCCCGCGCTCCGGGCGGCGCGAGTGAATCCGGTGGCGACGCTGCGCTCCGAGTGAGGCTCAGTTCGTGGGCGGCGGAACTTTCGTCCGATTTGCGACGATCTGCCAGGTGTCGCCCTGCTTGGCCAGCACGACGGTGTAAAAGCCCTTCGTCGGCGCTCCCTCGGCGGGCTGCGCGCCGGTGATCTCCCACGTTCCGTCTGAGACCACGACGTCGGGAGAGACCACGTGGATTCCGGTGCGAACGATCTGGAGGGAGCTTCCGGGAAACGAGGCGAGGCTTTGCGCGATGGCTCTCTTGTATGGCCGCTTTCCCCTTCGTCGCGACGCCGTCGAAGCCGATAACGTCCGCGTCGTCGCTATAGAGCGCGGCGCAACCCGCGGCGTCTCCGGCCTTCCACGCAACGGAGTACTTCTGCTCGACGGCGTCGACCGCCTTTTCCAACGCTGGGTCCTGTGCGCCGGCGGAGGATGCCGTCAACAAGGCGAAGCAAAGTTTCGCGATTCCTTTCATGATCTCCTCCGTCTCGCTAGGTCAACGGAAGCATCGGCCGTGAGCAGTGCAGCATCCACTGGCCGTCTTGCTTCACGAAGATATTGGTGAACATCCCGGTGATCGAGCCGAGGGGCAGGCCGTCGGGTGATTTCATCCCGTTGAGCTCGTAGGTCCCGTCGATGATGGCGATATCGGGACGCACGAAACGGATCGACGTGACCTCGAGGTTCGCCTGGGCGTCCCTTGTACGCGCCGTCGAAGAGCTTCTGGTAGCGCTCTTCGATCGCCGCCCGTCCGTGATGCATGACGCCTGCCTGGTCGACGAGGTCGCTGTCCTCGACGAAGAGAGCGCCGATCGCTTTCGCGTCGCCGTTGCTCACGGCCTGCTCGAACTCGTCGGTGCGAGCGCGGATCGCTGTCCTCGTCGCTCATTGGCGCGGTCTCGGCGGCTCTTCCTCCGGCGGGGGCGGCGGGGGATGGCAGCCGAGAACGCGAGGATGCCCGCGAGGAGCAGAGATTCGTCGCATGGAAGGGACCTCCGTATGCGAGCGGGAATCTATTCCCGCTGGAGGCGATTGTCAATTCGATGGATTCGTTATTTCCCGACGATTTCGATCTCGTAGAGCTTCGGCCACTGCTTGCCCGTGACGAAGAGGCGTTTTTTCGCCGCGTCGTAGGCGATCCCGTTGAGGACGTCCTCACCGCCGCGCCGATCCTTCGCCGAGAGCAGACCGGAGAGATCGATCCATCCGAGCACTTTTCCAGTCGAGGGAGAGATGCGCGCGATTCGATCCTGTTGCCACACGTTGGCATAGATTTCCCCCTCCACGATCTCGAGCTCGTTGAGGTTCTCGACCGGCATGCCTCCGTCCGTGACCGGGAGCCGCTTCACCTCGCGGAGCGTCTTCGGATCCCAGAAATAGAGAATCGACGTGCCGTCGCTCACGATCAGGAGCTTCCCGTCGTGGGTCATGCCCCAGCCTTCGGTCCCATAGCGGAACTCCTGGAGCAGAGAAAGAGTCTTCTTGTCGTAGATGAACCCGACGCCGGTCGTCCAGGTCAGCTGGTAGATGCGATCCCCGAAGACCGCGATCCCCTCGCCGAAGTACTCCGGAAGCAAGCTGGTCTGGCTCAGCACGTCTCCCGTTTCGAGCGCGACGCGCCGCACGCTCGAGCGCCCGCGAAGCCCCGTGCTCTCGTACAAGATACCGTCGGCGTACACCAGTCCCTGCGTAAAGGCCGAGCTGTCGTGCGGATACGTGTTCTTTATCTTGTAGGTCTGCACGGGTGTCGCCAGCAGAACGACCAGCGGTAGAATCATCTTCAACCATGATAGCCCAGCTGTTTCGCGACCACATCGCCGAGCGAAAGACCAAGGCCGCCGACGCGCTCTCGAAGACCGGCTTCGACGCGCTCGTGCTCTCGAGCGGCGCCCCCTTCACTTACTTCGCCGATGACAACGACGCCCCCTTCGTTCCCGTCGCCCATTTCGCGCACTGGTGCCCGATTCCGGGTCCGCATCACCTGTTGCGAATCGAGCCGGGGAAGAAGCCGCGCCTCGTGCGCTACGCGCCCGAAGACTATTGGTACGAGCGGAAGGGCCTCGGCGATCCGTTCTGGTCATCCGAGCTCGACGTCGTGGAAGCGGGCACGCTCGACGCGGTCTGGAAGGCGCTCGGTCCGGCCACGCGCGCGGCGTACGTGGGGAACGAAGTGGATCGCGCCCGATCCGCCGGGCTCGCGCCCAACCCGGAAGCGCTCGTCTCCCGCTTGGACTGGGACCGCGCGTACAAGACCGAATACGAGCTGAAGACGCTCGACGAAGCGAGCGCTCTCGGCGCGAAGGGACACCGCGCGGCGCTTCGGGCCTTCGAGGCAGGCGCCTCCGAGCTCGAGATCCACTACGCCTTCGTTCAGGCGATGGAGGCCACGGACGACGAGCTTCCGTACCCGACCATCGTTGCCCTGAACGAGAAGGCAGCGTTCCTGCACTATCACAACAAGCGGAGCACGCGGAACGGGAGCGTGCTTCTGATCGACGCCGGCGCAAAGGCGCGAGGCTACGCTTCCGACATCACCCGGACTCACGTTTCGGCGAAATGCGATCCGAGATTCACCGCGCTTCGCGATGGAGTCGAAAAGCTCCAGCAGGAGCTTTGTCGAGACGTCCGCCCCGGGGTCCCCTTCGGCGATCTGCATCGAGCGGCACACCGCAAAGTGGCGACGCTACTGACCGAGAGCGGCGTGCTCCGCGCGGATCCCGAGGAAGCGGAAGCGAAGGGGTGGACCCGGCCGTTTCTTCCTCACGGTCTCGGTCACCACCTGGGACTCCAGGTGCACGACGTCGGAGGGCACCAGAAGGATCCCGAGGGGAACAGAATGCCGCCTCCGCCCGAGCACCCTACCTCCGGAACACGCGCACCATCGAAGCCCGCCACGTCTTCACCATCGAGCCGGGCCTCTACTTCATCGAGATGCTCCTCCGCGATTTCCGCGAGGGAGAAGCGTCGAGCCGGTTCAACTGGAAGCTCATCGACGAGCTCTCTCCATTCGGCGGGATTCGCGTCGAGGACAACGTGGTCGTCACCGAAAACGGCCATCGAAACCTGACCCGCGCGCATCTGGAGTAGAATCCGCCGGAAAATCCAAGGGAGGCCCCCATGATCACGTCCGCATTGCTTTTGCTCTTGAGCCACGTGGAAACGGCCGATTCGGTGCGTGTCGTGAAAGACGTCGATTACGTCGACGGCCAGGAGTACAAGAACGGCAAGGACCGCCTCGATCTGTATTTTCCCGAAGGCGCCAAGGATGTGCCGGTGGTGGTGTTCTATCACGGCGGGGGTCTTCGCCAGGGAGACAAGAACGAGTGCGAGCACGTGGGACGGGCATTCGCGAGCCAGGGTGTCGGTGCGGTGGTCGCGAACTATCGCCTCTCGCCCGAGGTCGCTCATCCGGCGCACGTGGAGGATGCGTCCCGCTCGGTCGCCTGGGTTCGGGAACACATCAAGGAGTACGGTGGAAATCCGGACAGGATTTTCCTCGCGGGGCATTCCGCGGGCGCGTACCTCGTGTCGCTCCTCTCGACCGATGTGCGCTACTTGAAAGCCCGGGGGCTCTCGACGAAGAGCATCGCCGGCGTCGTTCCGATCAGCGCGTTCTTCTGGGTCGAGAAAGTCGCTCCGGATCGGCCGAAGGACGTCTGGGGAGCCGACCCCAAGCTCTGGCCCGAGGCCTCACCCGCGAAGTACGTCTCGGCTGGGGCTCCGCCGACCCTTCTCCTCTACGCCGACGGTGACGATCCCTGGCGCCGTGAGCAGAACGTCGAGATGGGAAAAGCCATGAAGGTCGAGGCGGTGCAGATCGCCGGGCGAGACCACATGGGGATCTTCAAGAACCTTGCCCCGGGTGATCCGGCGTTCGACCGGATGGTTTCGTTCGTGTCGAAGAAATAGATCCGCCCCGTCATGCGGAATTTCGCACTGATCTGTATCGCTGTCCTTTCCGCCCTCCCGGCCCTCGCCGAAGACAAAGTCCTCGCCCGCATCCGGGAAGAGGGGTTCCAGCGGTCTCAGGTGATGGACATCGCGTTCCACATGACCGACGTTCTCGGCCCGCGCGTTACGAGCTCGCGCGGGGAGAAGAAAGCTCAGGAGTGGGCGCAATCGAAAATGCGCGAGATGGGCCTCTCGAACGTCGTCGCGGAGCCGTTCGGCGCGCATGAAGCGAGCTGGGACAACCTCTATACCTCGCTCCATCTCCTCGAGCCCGACTACCAGCCGCTCATCGGCTACCCCTACGCGTTCACGCCGGGCACCGACGGCAAGCTGACGGCGGAGGCCGCGATCGCGGTGATCCGCCAGCGGGAGGACCTCGCGCGCTTTCGCGGCAAGCTCAGGGGAAAGGTCGTGCTGAGTGCGCACTCGAGGAGCGTGCCTCCGCGGTTCGAAGCCGACTCCGTCCGGTTCTCGAGCGAGGAGCTCCGCGACCTCGAGGAGTCCACCATCGCTTCCCGATTCGGAGCGGGTCGTGAGGATTACGTCTGGGACGAGCGTGTGATGTCTTTCGTCCTCGAAGATGAGCGCCCGGATCCTCTCGGGCCGTCACGCAAAGAGCTCGAGGACTTTCGCAGCGAGGTTCAGGCTTTCTACAAGTCAGAAGGCGTCGCCGCGGTTTTCGACCCGGCGCCGGGCCGGGACGGCACGGTCTTCATCGACGGCCGCCCCGGAAGCCGCTACGACCGTTCCCTCCAGGGCGCCCTCGAGGCTCCCGTCCGGATCGCGCTCGCCGTCGAGCACTACAACCGCATCTATCGCCTCGTCGATCGGGGCATTCCCGTCAAGCTCGAGGTCGAGGTGCGGAATCAGCTCGACGCGGATGACCCCCAGGCCTACAACGTTCTCGGCGATCTTCCGGGGACGGACCTCGCGAACGAGCTCGTGATGGTCGGGGGGCACTTCGACTCCTGGCACACCGGCACGGGTGCGACCGACGATGCTTCCGGCTGCGCCGTGGCGCTCGAGGCGGTTCGGATTCTGAAGACCATCGGCGTCGCTCCGCGGCGAACCATCCGCGTCGCCCTCTGGAGCTGGGAGGAGGGCGGGAAAGTGGGCTCCCGCCGCTACGTCCAGGAGCATTTCGGTCCGAACGTCGCGACGGCGGGAGGAGAGACGCTCTCGGTTTATTTCAACGTGGACAACGGCACGGGCGCCTTTCGAGGCGTCTACCTTCAGGGAAACGAGCGGGTTCGCGACCTTTTCGGCGGCTGGATGGCGCCGCTGCGCGACCTCAAGATGGACACCCTCACCATCGACCACACTTTCGGCGTCGACGTCGAGGGCTTCGACATGGCGGGGCTTCCCGCGTTTCAGTTCATCCAGGACCCTCTCGACTACGACACCCGGACCCATCATTCGAACATGGACGTCTATGACCGGCTGGTACCCGAGGACTTGAGGAGGAACGCCGTCATCCTCGCGACGTTTCTCTACCACGCGGCGATGAGCGACGAGAGAGTGCCGCGGGAAGGGAATTGAACATCGCCTCCGCTGACGCTATTCGCTCCGCTCGTAAACCACTTTCCCGCCCACGATGGTCATCAGCACCTTCACATCGAGAATCTTCTCGGGGTCGATGGTCAGGAGATCGTCCGAGAGAACGATGATGTCGGCGAGCTTCCCGGGCTCGAGCGTTCCTTTGACGTTCTCCTCGCGGGTCAGGTAGGCCGCTTTCGCCGTGTAGCCGGTGATCGCTTCCTCCATGGTGATCTTTTCTTCCGCGCCATAGACTTCGCCGGACATTCCTTTCCGGGTCACCGCGGCGTAGAGCCCGACCAAAGGTCCGATAGGAAGGATGTCGCTTCCGAGGGCCACGAAGATCCCGTGGTTCATCGGGGTTCGGAGCGGATTGTTGTGCTGCAGGCGCTCGTCCTCGAGGTTCGCGGCGTAGCGGCCCTCAAGGGTGTAGGTGAAGTTGGGCTGCTGGGCGATGAGGATGTCGTATGCCGCCATCTTCTTCATCGTTTCCTCGGGCGGCATGATCGTGAAGTGGTTCAGGAAATGGCGGTGGTCGTCCCGGGGGAGCTTGTCGAGCGCGTCCGCGAAGGCGTCGACGGTGAGGACGATGGCGGCATCTCCGATGGCGTGGAACCCGAGCTGCCAGCCGGCCTCGTGGCCCGCTTGAATGATCGCCCGGAGCTCTTCCTCGGTGTAGTTGAGCTTTCCTCGATAGTCACCTTGGTCCTTGTAGGGAAGGATGGTGTACGCGGCGGGGCCGGTGAACCCGCCGTCCACGGTGATCTTTACCGCTCCCACTCTCAGCCGCTCGTTTCCGTCTCCGGTCTTCTTTCCGAACGACGCGATCGCCGAGGGCTCCGGGAACCGGATCTGTACCGACGCCCGCGGAAGCTCCTCTCCTTGCTCCGAGTAGACCCGCTCCCACTCGGCATAGCTCTCCGGGGGAACACCGGCCTGGATGATGCTGGTGATTCCGAGGCTCAAGAGCTCGCGAAGCGCCTCGACGAAGCTCTCCCGAAGCTCGTCCGGAGTCGCCGCGGGAACGAGCCGGCTCACGATTCCCGCCCTCTCGCGAATGATTCCGTTCAGCTCTCCCTTCTCGTCCTTCTCGATGACCCCGCCGTCGGGGTCGGGCGTCGCCTTCGTGACTCCCGCGAGCTCGAGGGCCATGCTGTTCACGACGGAGCTGTGGCTTCCCGCGCGGGTGAGGATCACGGGATTGTCCGGTGCTGCCTCGTCGAGGTCGAAGCGCAGCGGCCGGCGCTTTTCCTCGAGCTGGTCCTCCGACCAGCCGTAGCCCGTAATCCATTCGCCTTTGCCGAGCTCCTGCGCCTTCGAAGTGACCGCGCTGAAGATCTCCGTCAGCGACTTCGATTCGGTGAGGTCGACGGCACGGCGCGCCTGGCCGCGCACATGAATGTGGGTGTCGTTGAAGCCCGGCATGGCCATCTTGCCCTTCAGATCCACCACGCGCGTCGGCTCATAGGCGTCGAGAAGATCGTTTCCGCCCACGGCGACGATCTTCCCGTCCTTCACCACCACCGCTTCGTGGACGGAGAACGCGCTGTCCGCGGTGACGATCTTGCCGTTGTGTAGCACGAGATCGGCGGGCTCCTTGGGCCGGCAGCTCGCGGCAAGAAGAAGAACGGGGAGCAACCAGAGACGTTTCATCTGTCCCTTCCTACTGCGGCGGAACGGGCCGCGGCTTCCGGTCTTGGTCGATGGCGACAAAGGTGAACAAGCCTTCGGTGACTTTCACGCGATCCCCGAGCCTGTCCCGAAGCACCCAGGCCTCGACGTGGATCTTCATCGACGTCGTTCCGATCCCGAGGATGTCCGTGTAGACGCAGAGAATGTCTCCTACGAACACGGGAAGCTTGAAAGACATCGCGTCGATGGCGACGGTCGCCACCCTTCCCTGGGAGCGCTGCGACGCGGTCATGCCGGCGGCGATGTCCATCTGGGAGAGCACCCAGCCTCCGAAGATGTCCCCGCTCGGGTTCGCGTCCTTGGGCATGGCGAGCGTGCGAAGAGACAATTGACCGCGGGGCTTATCGCTCATCGGATCAACCCAGCTCGTCCAGCGTGAGGCGGAAGCTCGGAACGAAGACTTCGAGGAAGTAGCGCACCTCGGGGAGTCCGATCTCCCGGACCGAGCGCTCGAGGGCCTGCTCCGCTTTGGTGAACTCCTTGTTCCCCGCCGCCATTTCCTCGAGACACTTGATATAGGCGCAGAGCTTGTCCGCCGCTTTGACGAGCTCCAGATGCGCGGAGTCGGAGGAATCCGGCACCAGGAGCTGCCGATAGTCGTCGGCGAGCTCCTTCGGCACCATCTCGACGAGCCGCGCCGAAGCGGAAGCTTCGATCTGGTGATACGCCTTCTGAATCTCGGGGTTGAAGTACTTGATGGGGGAGGGAAGATCGCCGGTCAGCACCTCGCCGGCGTCGTGGTAGAGCGCGAGCACCGCCACCCTTTCCGGGCTCACCGAGCCTCCGAACTTCCGGTTGCGGATGAGGGCGAGGGCGTGCGCAATCTGCGCCACGCGCAAGCTATGCTCCTGCACGTTCTCGGCGTAGGTGTTGTGCATCAAGCCCCATCGCTTGATGAACTTCATCCGCGAGAGGTAGGCGAAGAAGTGGCTCATGAGGGCGCGTTCCGCCCGAGGATTCTATCGCCAGGAGCGTGGAATTGGGTAGAGCTACCGACGCTGCTCTGGAGTCGCCCGGGAGTGTCCCGGAGGGTCGCTCGCGGGAAAGGACTCCTCCGATGCTTCCTCGACGACGTCGCGGTCCGCCGCGAGCTGCTTCCACGGCAGCGGCTCGAGTCCCGCCGGTGTCAGTTGAATGCGCAGCTTCTCTCGCAGCTCATCCGCGAGATGCCATCGATCCAGGGAGCGGACGATCTCCTTTCCGTCCGCTCCTTCGAGATGCTTCGAGGGGATCTCGGCCAGAAGCGTGCGGCCGTCGGGCTCCTGGACGCGGAGCTCGACGACGTCACGCGAAGCGTCCAGCTCTTCGCTGATTTCCTGTCCGGGAAACTGGTCGTGCAGGTAGGTCTTCATCTTCTCGACGAGCTCGGTCGCGGTTCCACTCATGATTTCCATATTGCTTCAATTCATTCGCTCTTCCAAGACGAATCGCATTCGAAAGCGCGAAGATCCGGTAATCACCGTAGCGAGGGTTGTGGTAACCGTGTAGCCGCTCGGCATCCGTGAGTGTAGCCTCGTCCTTCATCGGCTCGAAGGCGTGGCCCTCGTGCCATTCGTTGAACGAGTTCACGTATGTGAGAAAGAAACCTCTCCGGTGGTTGGTCAGCGTTTCGTCGGTTTGAGCCGCGATGGTCGCGGCGAGCGAATCCCGGATGCGGCCCGCGGAGAGCTCCGCCGCGCGCTCGCGGTGATCGAACCGATCGAAATCGATGGGCGGATCCGAAGCGGGCGAGAACGGCCGCGGCTCGTAGCAACTGTCGGGGGGGACGTACTCCTGAAGGATCTCGTCGTATCCGGGATTGACGTTGAACGAAAAGAGGAGGTCTCTCTCGGAAGCCGCTCGGGCCAGAGGATGGTATCGCTCGGGCCCGATGAAGTTGTCGTAGATTCCGACGCCGTCGAAGCCCGAAGCGGGCGTCCTGCCGAAATCGAGCGAATCGGCGAGGAGAACGATGCGGTCGAAATCCCATCGCAGCTCGCGGCGGACGATCTCGATCTGGCGCGCCCAGACGTCGTCCGGTGTGTAGTCCGGAGATGGCGCGGATGGCTCCGTGGCAGTCCACGATCGTCGCGGGCAGGATGCACCGAAAGCCCTTGAGTACCGGAGTCTCGCTCCCGTCCGGGTTTCTCAGGACCAGAAACGCGTCCCAGCCTCTCCGCTCTCCGTACGTCGTCAATAGATAGAGAATGTCGCTCGCAAAGTGGTGCCCGCGATCGACCGCATAAGGCTCGAGACCGAAGGTGACGGCGATGCCGTGATCCTTCATCACGTCCATCACGTCATGAACGAGAAGGTCCTCGAAGCTTCCGGGTCCCCACCAGGAGAGGGCGATTGCGCCCGCACCCGATTCGGCGATCCAGCGGGCGTGCCGCTCGATGACCGTGGTGCGAACGGGAGTCGTAAGCGCCGAGCAGCGGGAAATACTCCGTGGCGAGATCGGCGGGGGGGCGGCGACCCGCTTCGTTCCAGTGACGCCAGGGATCGCGGCGCGTACCAGGGGTAGTACTCGAAAACGAAACGCCGGGAGAGGTCGGCGAATCGCTCGCCGAGCGGTTCGGTCGCGATGCTCTTCAGCGGGTCGCCCGGGATGCCGGCGGGAAGCGCCTCGCCTGCTTCGAGAGCGGCTCCGACCGAGGATCGGCGAAAACGTTCCGGCTTCCAGGTCGTCGGCTCGCGGCGCGAAAAACTCCAGGCGAGGCCGGGAAGCGCGGCAGCGCGCTCGAGGAACCTCCGTCGGGTAATCGGAGCCATACCGTTTCATAGTACTGCGCGCCGCCTCTCAGGTAACGGCTCGGGGAGAAGATCGCTGTGATGTTGCTGTTTCGCACGGCTCCGTTCGGAAAGCCATTGACGGGACACCAGGCGGAAGGTGTTTCGCGTGCTCTGGGCGTTGGCCGCGATGTCGTCTTGAATCCAGAGCTCGACGCGCTGATCCGGCTTCGCTGGGTGGTGGAACAAACGGCCGGCGTCGCTTACGATTTGAAAAGAGGATCGTAGTTCCTTGAGCAGCGAGCGCTGGGATCGGGTGAAACAGCTCGTCGACGAAGCCCTCGAAAAAAGAGGGGTCGAACGGGCGCGTTTCCTTCGCGAAGCCTGCGAGGGAGACGAGAGCCTGCGTGAGGAAGTCGAGTCGCTCCTTCGCTACGAGCACGCGGGGTTCCTCGAAAACCCGGGAGGAGCATCCGTCGATCCTACGCGGGAGGTCCCTTCCGGGCGCGCAGCGCCTGCGCGCGCCGTCGATCTCCCCTACGGACGGTTCCTCCCGGGCGCCATTCTTCTGAGCCGATACAGGATCATCGAGCGCATCGGGCAGGGAGGCATGGGCGAGGTGTACCGCGCCGACGACCTCACCCTGGATCAATCCGTCGCGCTGAAGTTCCTTCCCGAGGAGCTCTCCAGGAACGCGCGCGGCCCTCCAGCAGTTTCGGAACGAGGTCCGAATCGCGCGCCAGATCTCGCATCCCAATCTTTGCCGCGTCTACGACATCGGTGAGGCGGACGGGTTTCAGTTCCTTTCGATGGAGTACATCCGCGGCGAGGACCTGCGGTCGCTCTTGCGGCGCATCGGCCGCTTTCCGGCGGACAAAGCGGTCGAGGTGGGAGCGCAGATCGCTTCGGGCCTCGCCGCGGCGCACGACCGGGGCGTGCTGCATCGCGATCTCAAACCCGCGAACGTGATGATCGACGAGCGCGGACAGGCACGAATCACGGACTTCGGTCTCGCGGCCGCGGTGGGGACGGTCGAAAGCCGCGACATCCGAAGCGGTACTCCGGTGTACATGGCGCCGGAGCAGTGGGCGGGCGAAGAGGTCACCGAACGAAGCGACATCTACAGCCTGGGCCTCGTGCTCTACGAGGTGTTCACTGGTGTACGCGCGCGCTCGGATCCGAAAGACGAGGAGATCCCTCCGCCCTCGAGCATCGTTTCGGACCTGGACCCCCGGGTGGAGAGGATCATCCTTCAGTGCCTCCAAAAGGACCCCGCGGCCCGTCCGCAATCGGCGAACGCGGTGCGCGTCGCGCTTCCGGGACGAGACCAACTCGCTGCGGCCGTCGCGCGCGGCGAGACTCCGGCTCCCGCGCTCGTCGCGGAGGCGGGGGACTACTCGGGCCTCTCACCTTCGATCGCCTGGGCCTGCCTCTGCGCCATCGTCCTCGCGATCGCGGGCACGGTCTGGCTCGGGAGCAAGGCGCGGCTCTCCGGAATCGTGCCTTTGCCGAAATCCCCCGAAGTGCTGGTCGCGGACGCGCGCGATCTCCTTCGCTCGCTCGGGTATCCCACACCCGAGCGGGATAGCACGTTTGGTTTCGTGCGAGACACGACCTATATCGATCACCTGGTGAAGGACGAGGATCGCTCCCCCGACTGGTGGCGGCTTCTCTCTCGCGGCGAGCCCAGCGTCATTCGCTTCTGGTACCGTGAGAGTCCGCAGTTCCTCGTCGCTCATCGCATCACCGAGTTCTTTCCGGAGGAGCACGATCCTCCTTTGAACGTTCCCGGAATGGTGACAGTCGAGCTCGATCCCCAGGGTCGTTTGCGCCGGCTGGCGGCCGTCCCGCCCGAGCGCGATGATCCAGGAGCCCTCTCCGAAGAGGGACAGTGGACGACTCTCCTCGAGGCCGCCGGATTCGTTCCCTCGACTCTCAAAACGACGGAGCCTCGTTGGCTTCCCCCGACCCATTCCGACCGCCGCGCCGCGTGGGAGGGCGTCTTCCCCGAGGCGCCCGAAGTCAGTGTGCGCATCGAAGCGGCGGCCTATCGCGGCCGGCCCGTAGCGTTTCGCGTCGTCGAGCCGTGGTCGGAGCCTCTCGGGATGACCTCCGATGGATGGGTGCGAGCCGAAAGCGTCGTCCCTTCGGCCTCCGGCCGGATCGCGCACGTGGGTTTCCACCTTCTCTTCATAATCACCCTCGCCGTTCTCGCGCAACGCAACTGGAAACTCGGACGGAGCGACCGGAAACTGGCATTCCGCTTCGCGGCGATTCTCTCCGCACTGATGATGGCGCAATGGCTTCTCGCGGCCCATCACGTGCCTGACGGGGCTCAGCTCCAGATCTTTTTCGGCGGGCTCTACCGCGCGTTCTTCGTCTTCGGCATCGGAGGGCTCCTGTACCTCGCCCTCGAGCCGTACGCGCGGAAGCTCTGGCCAAGGGCGCTCGTCTCCTGGGTGCGTCTCCTCCACGGCCGATTCCGCGACCCGATCGTCGGGCGGGACGTTCTCGTCGGCCTCGTCCAGGGCGCATCGGTCGGGGTGATTTTCTGGCTCTCGCGGATTTTGCCCCTCTGGCTGGGAAGGGTGCCTCCGAGACCGGATCTGCCGCGCCATCCCGCGGAATTGCTCGCGCTTCGCGGAGTTCGGGAATCGGTAGCCGAGCTCATCGCCATTCAGATCAACATCTCGACCCACATCCTCTTTCTCTTCATTGCGCTCCTCCTTCTCCGAATCATCTTTCGCAAGAACTCGATCGCCGTCGCCCTCCACTGGATTCTTTACGTCCTCGTGTACGGCTCGGGTTTCGGATACTTCGCCATCGCCGTCGCCATCACCGCATGGCATGTCGTCTTCTACCGGTTCGGTTGGGTTCCCATCTTCGTTTCCACCATGGCCATGGACACGCTCAGCGGGTTCCCGCTCACTACGGACCTGTCCTCATGGCACGCCTACGCGTCGTTCCTGGTGATTGGCTTCATGCTCGCGCTCGCGATTTACGCTTTCAAGACGTCTCTCGGGAAGCGAGCGGCGTTCAAGGACCTCCTCGGAGAGGCTTGAGGCGGGGCCCTCTCAATACTCGACGAACACTTCGTCGGGATAGCAGTACAGCCACCGCTCTCCCGGCTCCGCCGAGGCGACCACCGGATGCCCGCTCTCCCGCGCGTGCGCAGAAGCGTGCCGGCTCGGGGAGCTGTCGCAGCAGCGCGTCGTGCCGCACTCCTGGCAGGTGCGAAGGTGCACCCAGCTTCCTCCGGTCTTCACGCACTCGTCGCACACCCTCTTCTTCGGGTGAGTGATGCCGTCGACGGCGTCGATGTGATTGCAGGTCTCTTTCGGTACTGGGGACATGAGAGAAGAATATCCTTGACGGGAGCTCTCGATATTGTCAAAGTAGTTGACTAAATGAGTGAAGACTTCCTCGGGAGAGTTCGAGCTCCTGGTTCTCCTCGCTGTGCTCCGGCTGGGCGACGACGCCTACGGGGCGTCGATCCTGGAAGAGATCGCTCGGAGGACGCCGCAGGCCGGTGGCGCGGGGCTCGGTCTACATCACGCTCGACCGGCTCGAGGCCAAAGGTCTCCTCGGCTTCGGAGCGGGGCGATCCCACCCCCATCCGAGGCGGTCGTGCGAAACGATACTTCAGGCTCAAGCCGCGCGGACTGCGCCTCCTGAAACGGACGCTCGCCGACCTGGATCGGCTCCAGGAAGGGCTTGCCGCCGCTTCTCGAGGGAGCATGAAGCCGGAGAGCCGCCGCGCCTCGCGCTCGCGATCCTCAATCGCGCTCTTCCCGGCGGCAGTGCGCGAGGAGATCGTGGGGGACCTGCTCGAGGACTACGAGCGCCACGGACGCATCCCGGCTCTGGATCCTTTCGCCAGGCTCTCTCCATCGCCTGGACGTACCGGGAGCGCCGGCCACGAACGTCCGGGGCGCTCTTCGACGATCTTCGTTCGGGAGTTCGGTCGCTTCGGCGCAGGCCGGCGTTCGCGATCGTCGCCGGCACGGTCCTCGCGCTCGGCATCGGCGCGAACGCGGCGATGATCCAGTGGGTCGACGCGCTCTGGAACCGCTCGGTTCCCTATCCCGAGCCGGAGCGCCTGGTACGAGTATTTCAGGTCAGAGGCGAAAGCCGCGACAGTCTGTCCCCGCCCAACTATTTCGATCTGGCGGAAGAAACGGACGTGTTCGCCGGCGTCGCCGCGTACTGGAGCCCCAGCGTGACGCTCACCGGAGTCGGCGAGCCGGAGAAGCTCCTGGCGGCGACCGTGTCCCACGCGTTTTTCGAAGTCCTCGGGATCGCGCCGTTCGCAGGACGGAGTTTCACTCCCGAGGACGACCGGCCCGGCGCGCCGCGGGTCGCGGTTCTGGGCTACGGACTCTTTCAGCGCCGATTCGCGGGCGATCGGGGCGTCGTCGGCCGCGAGGTGCTACTCGACGGGATGTCGGCGACGATCGTCGGGATCGCACCGCCAGCATTTCTCCTACCCGGCTCCTTCGACCGAGCTCTACGTCCCCCTTCGGCTTCCCCGCGACCGGCCGGACCAGGGAGGGAGCCCTTACCGCAGCTTTCGAATTCTCAACGTGGTCGCGCGCCTTCAGGACGAAACCTCGCTCGCGCAGGCGACGAGTCCGAATCGCGGCGCTCTCCGCCCGACTCGCGCGGGAGTATCCGGATTCGAACCTCGCGTACGAGCTCGAGGTCGAGGACATGAGAGAGGTGGAGAGAGGACCGCTTCGCGCCCCGCTCTTCCTTCTCGGCGGCTCTTTGTTCCTGCTGCTTCTATTGATTTGCGCCAACGTTTCCGGTCTCTGGATTGCCCGCCTCGTGGGACGAGAGCGAGAGCTCGCGGTGAGAGCCGCCGTCGGCGCTTCGCGAGCACGCCTCTTTCGCGAGCTCCTGGCCGAGGCGCTCGTGGTCTCGATTCTGGGATTCGTGGCCGGCGGCATCGTGGGGGCGTGGATCGCGGCGGGATCTCGAGCCGCGGCGCCGCCCGGTCTTCCCATCCCTCCGGCAATCGAGCCCGGAGGTCCGTACCCCGCTCTATTCCTTCGCGTTGCTCCTTCCGATGTTCCTCGGTTTCGCGTCCGCGCCCGCCCTCCTCGGACGCCGAAGGAATCTCGCGACCACTCTTCGTCCCGGAGGACGAGTCGAGGGGGGAAGCGCGGTCGCCCGAAAGGCGCTGGTGGTCTTCGAGATGGCCCTCGCATCGACGCTTCTGGTCTCGGCGGTGCTGCTGCTGAAAAGCTTCCGTGCCCTCGACCGCGTGGAAACGCGGGTTCCGAGCGGAGAACGTGTACTTCACGAGCGTCGAGCTTCCTTTCACGCGCTATCGAGAGGGCCATCTTCGAGCGCGGTTCTTCGACGAGATTCAATCTCGGGTTCGCGCGACGCCCGGAGTCGAGAATGCGAGCATCTCTCTCGGACTTCCCTTCGATCCCCGAGCCGAGTTCTTCGTGACCCGAAGTCCGTATACGGTCGAGGGCCGGCCTGATTCCGATGCGGGGCCAAAACCCGAAGCGGCGCTCCACGTCGTTGGCCCCGAGTTCTTCGAGACGCTTTCCGTTCCGATCGTGAGCGGGCGGGGATTCGACTCCCGTGACGATCGCGAAGGAGCTCCCGTAGTCATCGTGAGCCGGGGATTCGCGAACGCCGCCTGGCCGGACGAGGATCCGCTCGGAAAGGAAGTGCGGCACGATCTGCTTCTCCTGCCCGACGACGCGAGCGCGCGCCGGGTAGTGGGCGTCACCGAGGATTTCCGCTACTACGCCCTCGAGCGGGAGCCGGAGCCCGCCCTGTACATTCCCCACGGTCAGTCTCCGTGGCCGTCGATGCACCTGCTGGTTCGCGCGTCCGCCGATCCGGTTTCGCTTCAGGCGCAGGTTCTTCGAATCCTCCGAGAGCTCGACCCTGACGTGCCTCTCGCGCCGCTCGAAGCGCTCGCTGAAGCCGGCCGTGGGGCCGTTGCCGCGCCACGTTTTCGCGCGCGGCTTCTCATCGGATTCGCCGCGGCGGCGACCCTGCTCGCCGCGCTAGGCCTCTACGGAGTCATATCGTTCTCCGTCGCTTCGAGGACGCGTGAGATTGGTCTTCGCGTGGCTCTCGGAGCGGGGCACAGGGAAGTCCTGGGTCTGGTCGTCGGCCAGGCGGTGAAGCTGGCGCTCTCGGGCGCGCTCCTCGGGGTTCTTGCTGCCTTCCTGTCCGCCCGTCTTCTTTCCGGCCTCCTCTTTGGTGTCGGACCGTTCGACGTCTGGAGCTACGGTTCGATTCTGGGGACGCTCCTCCTGGTTGCCCTGCTCGCGAGCTATCTCCCCGCGCGGCGAGCCCTTGCCGTCGATCCGATCACCGCCCTTCGTGCCGACTAGCCTTCGAGCTATCCTAATAAGGATGTCGAAATGGTGGGTGGTGGCTGTCCTCGCGGTGGTCGGATGTTCGAGTCCGTCCAGCACCGATACGACGGACGTCGTGCCGGGTATCGCCCTCGAGGGTGGGAACAGCCTCGTTTTCGAGGACGGGGGAGCGCTCATCGCGTACCGGGATGCGATCGTCGGTGAGGTCCAGGAGACGGTCACCGCCGTGCGGCGTCTGATCGACGTGAACGGAGTCACGATTCGTGTCAGCGCGGGAACGAATTTCGTGATTCCCGAGATCGGTCTCGGAGGGCGGACGAACGGGCCGCGTGAGATTCGCGCTCGTGGTGAACCCCAACTCCGCAAGAATCCCGGACTCGATCCCGACGGAGCTCTTCCCGCTCCTGGCGCACGAGATGCACCATGTCGCCCGAATCCGAAGCGTCGGCTACGGAACGAATCTTCTGGAGGCGATGGTCAGCGAGGGTCTCGCCGATCAGTTCGCAATCGAAGTCGCCGGAATCGATCCTCCGATGTGGTCGATGGCGCTGAGCGAGGAAGAGCTCGAGGTCTGGTCCGCGCGGGCGAAAGAGGAGTGGTACAACACGGCTTACAGCCACGACGCCTGGTTCTTCGGCGGAGGATCGATCCCTCGCTGGGCTGGCTATTCGATCGGCTTCGCCATGACGGGGGATTTTCTCTCCGCCAATCCGGAGCGGAAGCCGTCGCAGTTGTTTTCACAGCCCGCCTCGAGTTTCATTCAGTAGCGCCCTGCTATAATCCCGCCCACTTCTCTTCCGGAGGGGATTGACCATGAAACGCGTCCTCGGCTTCGTTGTTTTGCTGTGCCTCGTCGTCGCCGCCGCTTCCGCTCAGCCCGTCGACGAGTCGTACTTGAAGCTACTGCGATGGCGCTCGATCGGCCCGACGCGCGGAGGGCGGGTGGTGACCGTCTCCGGCGACCCGGTGAACAAGCTCGTTTTCTATCAGGGAACGACGGGCGGAGGGGTCTGGAAGACGGAGGACGGCGGTCTTCAGTGGAGGAACGTCTCCGACGGGTTCTTCGGGTCCGGCTCCGTCGGGGCGGTCGCCGTCGCGCCCTCGGATCCGAACGTGGTGTTCGTGGGAATGGGGGAGGCCTGTTTCCGGGGCAACGCCACTCACGGGGACGGCGTCTACAAGTCCACCGACGCGGGAAAAACCTGGACCCGGGTCGGTCTCGAGGCGACGCGGCAGGTAGGCCGCATCCAGATCCACCCGAAGAACCCGGACATCGTCTGGGTCGCGGCGCTCGGAGACTCTTTCGGAACGAGCGAGCATCGCGGCGTGTACCGCACGAAGGATGGAGGCCGCAACTTGGCAGAAGGTCCTCTATCGCGACGAGGACGCGGGCGCCATCGACCTCACCATCGATCCGGCGAACCCCGATGTCCTCTACGCGTCTCTTCTCGAGATGCGCCGCTTTCCCTGGGGGTTCCGGAGCGCCGGTCCGGGAACGGGGATCTTCAAGACGACCGACGGCGGCGATCGCTGGACGGAGCTGACCGAGAATCCGGGTTTTCCGTCCGGGCCGAAGGGAAGGATCGGACTCGCGCTCTCACCCGCGAAGCCCGAGCGAGTCTGGGCGATTCTCGACGCGGACATCGGAAAGAAGGGCGTCTACCGTTCCGACGACGCGGGCGCGACCTGGACCCGCCTCGCGGACAACGCGAACCTCACGCAGAGACCCTGGTACTACCACCACATCATCGCCCATCCGAAAGACCCCGAGACGGTCTACGTCCTCAACGTCGACATGTGGAAGTCGACCGACGGAGGCAAGACCTACACCGAGATGAAGCCGCCCCACGGAGACCACCACGATCTCTGGATCGACCCACAAGAACCGAATCGCATGGTGCAGGCGAACGACGGCGGCGCCACGGTCAGCTACAACGGGGGCGAGTCGTGGTCCACGATCCTGAACCAGCCGACGGCGCAGCTCTACCATGTCGCGGCGGACAACCAGGTACCGTACCGCGTCTACGCGTCGCAGCAGGACAACACCAGCATCTCCCTTCCGAGCCGCTCGGACTACGGGAAGATCACCATGGAGGACTGGTACACCGTCGGAGGAGGCGAAGACGGATACATCGCTCCTCACCCGACGAAACCGGACATCGTCTACGCCGGCGATCACCACTGGATCTACAAATACGACCACCGCACGAAGCAGATTCGGGATATCTCGCCGAACCCGGAGACGCATTACGGCTGGGGATCGGCGGACATCAACTACCGGTTCTGGTGGACCTATCCGGTCGCGGTATCGCCCCACGATCCGAATACCCTGTACGTGACCTCGCAGCACGTCCACAAGTCGACGAACGAGGGCGAGAGCTGGGAGGTCATCAGTCCGGATCTGAGCCGCGCCGATCCGAAGACGCTCGAAAAGACACCTTCCTACCTCGACCCCGAGACCGGACCTTACTGGGGACCCATCACTCGAGAGGCCTACGGGCCCGAGTGGTACGCGACGATTTTCGCCTTCGCGGAATCGCCCGCGAAAGCGGGAGTGCTCTGGGCGGGCTCGGATGACGGCTACGTCCAGGTGTCGCAGGACGGCGGCAAGACATGGAAGAATCGCACGCCGCCCGATCTGCCCGAGTTCGCCCTCATCAGCATCATCGACCCGTCGCCCCACGATCCCGCGGCCGCCTACGTCGCCGCGACGCGATACAAGCTCTCCGACCACACGCCCTACCTCTACAAGACGACCAACTACGGCGAGAGCTGGACCAAAATCACGAATGGAATCCCCGCGAACGACTTCACCCGGGTGATCCGCGAAGACCCGGGACGCCGCGGACTTCTCTACGTGGGCACCGAGCGCACGGTCCTGGTCTCGTTCGACGACGGCGGACGTTTTCAGCCGCTCGGATTGAACCTTCCCGTGGTCCCGATTCACGACCTTGTCGTGAAGGAGGGCGACCTCGTCGCCGCTACCCACGGGCGGTCGTTCTGGATCCTGGACAACGTCGCGCTCCTGCACCAGCTCGACACGAACGCTCTCGGCGCCTCAGCGCATCTCTTCGCGCCGCGCCGGACCATTCGCTTCCGGGACGGAGCGGACCTTGCCGGAGCGTTCTCCGGAGACGCGGGCGTATCCGGAGAGAATCCTCCTTCGGGAGTCGTCGTTCCTTATTACTTCAAGGAGAAGCCGGCCGGGGAGGTGAAGCTCTCCTTTTATAAGGACGGAACACTCATCCAGAGCTTCACGAGCGCCGGGGAGAAGCCGCCGGTCAAAGCGGAAGCGGGCGCGAACCGCTTCGTCTGGGACATGCGGTATCCGGGCGCGAGCGTCCTCGAGGGCGCCGTCTTTCAGGGAAGCGCGCGGGGGCCGGTCGCGGCGCCGGGAACCTATGAGGTAGAGCTCGTGGCGGGAAGCGAGAGCCGCCGCCAGTCCTTCGAGATCGCGCGCGATCCGAGGCTCCAGTACACGGACGCCGACCTTCAAGAGCAGTTCGATTTCCTCATCGCCGTCCGGGACAAGCTGAGCGAGACGATGAGGGTCGTCGGCCGCATCCGCGAGATGCGGAAGACGGCGGAGCCGGCGGTCGAGCGCGCGGGTGGCACCGAAGCGCAGAAAGACGCGCTCCGAGAGCTCAACGACAAGCTCTATCCCATCGAGGAGCGGCTCGTTCAATACCGCGCCCGCGCGGGTCAGGACCTCATCAACTACCCGACGGGGATCGACAGCAAGCTCGCGCGACTTTCGTCGTTCGCGTCGATGGGCGATGGTCCGCCGACCCAGGGCGCGAAGGACCTGTTCGCGCGTCTCTCCGAAGGAGTCGCCGAGAGAAGCCGACTCCTCGATGCGATCGAACAAGGCGAGCTCCAGTACGTTCTGAAGCTCGCGGGAGAAAGCCCATAACTACCGACATTCTTTTCGCAGTCGAAGCCGCGCGAGCGGCAGGCGAGCGCCTCGAATCACTTCGCCGGTCCAATCGATGGGAGGGATCCCTCCTGGGCGACGTCGGCGATCAGGCGGCGGACGGCTTCCTCCAGGGAATCCTCGCGGGCCGCTACACCGAAGACGGCGTCCTGAGCGAGGAGACGGCAAGCGACCCGAGGCGGATTGCGAAGTCGCGCGTCTGGATCGTGGATCCTCTCGACGGGACGAAGGAGTACGGCGAACGCCGGGAGGACTGGGCGGTCCACGTCGCGCTCGCGGTCGACGGCGCCTGCGCCCTCGGCGCCGTGGCCCTTCCCGCGACGGGAGAAGTCCTCTGGGGGGAGGGCGACCGGGCCGGCGTCGAAGGCGGAGGCCGGACCCTCGTTCGCGGAGACAGCGAAGGGAGCTCGGCTCCGGTCGTGGCCGTGAGCCGAAGCCATACCCCGGATTGGGTCGCGGCTTTCACCCGCGAGATGAGGGGCGAGATGAAACCCTTCGGGAGCGTCGGCTACAAAGTCAGCCGGCTCTTCTTCGGCGAGGCGGATATCTACGTCCACCAGAAGGGCCTGAAGGAATGGGACACCTGCGCGCCCGAGGCGGTGGCCCGGGCGCTCGGATGGTCGGTCACGACGCTTTCGGGGCGCGGAGCATCGCTACAACCGGGAGAATCCGCGGAACGAGGAGATCGTGGTCTGCCGGCCATCCTGGCGGGACCGGGTCCTCGACTCTCGAGGCTCTCGGCGTTAAGTCGCTGAACTTCGGCGGCGCGGGCGCCGTCTAATCCACGTGTATGACGGACATCGCACGTGAGGTGCGGGAAGCCTCCCGCGGGCTTCTCAAGGATTTTCGGACCACGGGGGCGGCGGTCCTGACGCTCGCCGTCGGGATCGGCGCCGCCACCGCGATCTGGAGCGTCGTTTACGGCGTGCTCCTCCGGCCTCTTCCCTATCCCGGACCCCGATCGAATCGTCCAGGTCTTCCAGATCTTCGACGAAGGGGGACGCGGGCAGATCTCAGATCCAAATTTCCGGGACCTCTACGACCGAAACCAGAGCTTCGCTGCGTTCGCCGAGTTCTCGAGCGGGGTGACTTCGGTCGTCGGCGGAGACGAGCCGGTTCGGGTGAGGACTGCCCGGGTCTCGCGCGAGTTCTTCGACGCTCTCGGTGTCTCGCCTCGCCTCGGGCGGGCCTTCGTCGAGGAGGAGCTTCGCGAGGGAGGCTCTCCCGTCGGTCCTCGTGAGCGATGGATTCTGGCAGCGCCGCCTGGGAGGAGAACGCGATCTCTCGAAGCTTCAGCTCCAGTTCGACGGGCGGGTCCACTCCGTCGTTGGCGTTCTGCCGCGCGGATTCTCGTTTCCGCCGGACACCGACGTCTGGGCGCCGCGGGAGCTCGAGCCGGTTCTTCCGAGCCGCACCGCGCACAACTGGAGCGCCGTCGCTCGGCTCCGGGAGGGTGTCCCTCTCGAGAGAGCGCAGGCGGACCTGAGCGGAATCGCGAAGGACCTCAAAGCCACCCTCGGAGAGGACACCTGGATGGTGGATGCGGCCGTCGTCCCGCTCCACGAGCAGCTCGTGGGCCAGCGTCCGTCCGGCGCTGGTCGTGCTTTTCGCGGCGGTGTCCTTTCTCCTCCTCGTCGCCATCGCGAACGTGGTGAACCTCCTTCTGGCCCGCGCCGCGCGACGTCAGAGGGAAGTCGCGGTGAAAGCAGCGCTCGGTGCGAGCCGCCTCCTGCTCGTCCGTTCGTTCCTCACGGAGTCCGCGCTTCTCACGCTCGCTGGCGGAGCGCTCGGCGTCCTCTTCGCTCTCTGGGGAGTGCCTCTCCTCCTCGCCGTCGAGCCGGGAAAGATTCCGCGATCGGGAGAAGTCGGAGTCAGCCTGCCGGTGCTCGCGTTCGCGCTCGGCCTTGCCATCCTGGTCTCCGTCGTTCTCGGACTCGTAACCGCGCTCCGATCGACGAGCCGCGGCATCGGCGCCTACATCGGCGATCGCTCGCGCGCGGGCTCGTCGTCGACGAAGCTCCGAAGCGGGCTGGTGGTCTCTCAGGTCGCGCTCACTCTCGTGCTCCTCGTCGGCGCCGGGCTCCTCGCGCGGAGCCTCTTTCGTCTCCTCGAAGTGGATCCCGGGTTTCGCCGGTCGAGCGCCCTCGTGGTCGACCTGTCGGATCCTGCCGAACCCGACGTTCGCCGGCGAGTTCAGGACGAGATCCTCACGCGGGTCCGCGCGCTCCCTGGAGCTCGAAGCGCGGGCATCGTGGATCGCATCCCGCTTTCGACCAGTCATCGCAACGGAGCTTTCCTCCTCCAGAATTCTCCCGACGAGGTGAAGAGCTTCGAGGACTTCGAGCGCCTCGCGCAGGATCCCGCCCGCACGGGAATGGCCGAGTACCGAGCCGCGAGCGAGGGCTACTTCGAGACGATGGGGATTCCTCTCGTGCGCGGTCGTCTCTTCGAAGCGAGCGACGATGCCGAAGCGCCGCACGTGGCGCTCGTGAGCCAGGGACTGGTGCGGGAGAAATGGCCGAACGAGGATCCTTTCGGAAAGCTCATCCAGTTCGGAAACATGGACGGCGACCTCCGTCTCCTGCGCGTCGTCGGAATCGTCGGCGACGTCCTGCACGGAGGCCTCGACGCCCCCTCGAGATCGACCCTCTACACCAACGCCCGGCAGCGGCCGCCCGAGGACTACTCGATCGTCATCGGATTCGATCGAGGGGGCGCCGCCCTCACTGCCTCGACGCGTGAGGCGCTGCGGCAGATCGTTCCCGAGATCCCGCCTCGATTCCGCGAGATCGAAGAGGTGGTTCGCGAGTCTCTCGCCGACCGCAGGTTCAACGCGGTGCTCCTCGGCGCCTTCGGCGCGTCGGCGCTTCTCCTCGCGGTCCTCGGGATTTACGGGGTCGTGGCCTACGGCGTCACCGAGAGGACGCGGGAGATTGGCCTTCGCATGGCGCTCGGAGCCCGGCCGAACGATGTTCTGGGCCTCGTCGTGGGCCAGGGCGGAAGATTGGTCGTCGCGGGACTCGCCATCGGACTCCTCCTCGCATTCGGCCTCACCCGGCTCCTCTCGAGCCTTCTCTTTCAGGTGGGGGCCGCCGACCCGCTGACCTATATCGCGCTCGTTCTCGTTCTCGGGGGAATCGCTCTTCTCGCCTGTTACCTTCCGGCGCGTCAGGCGAGCCGCGTCGACCCGATGGTCTCGCTCCGGTACGAGTAGCTACTTGTCCTCGAGCCCGGCGGGCGCGAGGGCCGCGAGCCGCACGTCGATCGCGCGCGCGCGCTTTCCCGCGAGCTCCGCCGTCTCCTTGCGCACCACCGCGCCGCGAACGAGGCTCGCCGCGAGGTAGCAGAACGGCTCGGGAGGGAAGCGCTCGAAGCGCTGCTCCACGAGCGGACCCTCGCTCCATTCGTCGCGCGGCACCGAGAGCCAGGCTTCTGAGAATCTTTCCTCCGACGAGCGAAGGGCCCACCCCGTTTCCACTGAAGCCGACGCCGTAGACGATGCGCTCGCGCCCCCCGAGCTTGCCGAAAATCGGAATTCCGCTCATCGACTTGTCGATGGGCCCCGACCATTGGTGAGTGACGGAAGCGCCGCTCAAAGCGGGGTAGTAGGCGCGCAGATCCGCTTCCGCGTCCCTCTCCGCCTGCTGGTTCTTCTCGAACTCGGGCCCCATGCGGCCGGCGTGCGCGATCGCCCCCGCCCCCTTTCCGAACGCGATGCGGCCATCTCTCGTAGTGCGGTAATAGTCGACGCGGAGCTGGGAGTCGGTGATCGATTCGCCGCCCGTCCAGCCGATCTTCTGGAGCGATTCCGGGATGGGGTTTGTCGCGATGATGTCGCTCGAGAGCACGACGAGCGCCCGCTTCAGCTCCGGAAGACGCGCGGCCCACGCGTTCATCGCGATCACGATCTTGTCGGCCTCGAGCCTGCCCCGCGCGGTTTTGAGAGCGGGCGGCGACCCGCGGTCGAGGTCGAGGATGGGGCTGTTCTCGTAGATGCGGACACCTCGCTCGAGAGCCGCGCGCCTCAAGCCGAGGGCGAGCGCCGCGGGCTGCACCGTCGCGGCCGAGGTGTCGAGAACGCCTCCCCGGTGCGCGCTCGAGCCGGCGCGCGCGGCGACCTCGTCCGGAGAGAGCCTTCGCCACGGACCGACTCCAAGCTCCTCCGCGAGACGGACGCAGGCTTCCCAGGAGCCCATCTGGCTCTCGGTCGTTGCCGTCCAGAGCCAGCCTCCCCGGGTGAAGTGCGCGTCGATCCCATGCGTCTTGCAGAAGGATTCAATCTCCGAGAGCGCTGTCTCGGAAGCCTTCGCGAGGCGAACGCCGTCCTCTTTCCCGCAGAGACGAACGAGCGTCTTGAGCTTCGCCCACCACGAGAGCGCGAATCCGCCGTTTCGCCCCGAAGCGCCGCTCCCGCAGAAGTCCTGTTCGACGATGGCGACGTCGCACGCCGGGTCGCTCTCTTTCAGGAGGAGGGCGGTCCAGAGCCCGACGTAGCCGCCGCCCGCGATGGCGATGTCGGCGCGGGCCTCGCCTTCGAGAGCCGGCTGGACGGCCGGAACGAGCGGAATCTCGCGAAGCCAGAGCGAGCGATGCAAGAAGTTACTTGATCTCCACCGCGATCGCGTGCGGTGAGCCGCTCACATATTCCTCGCGATGGAGGCGTCCGCGCGGCGCGAAGCGGGCGCGCATCCCCTGCCAGATGCTTTCCTCGGGAGGGCCGTCCTGCGGAATACCACGCGTCACTCCCGCTTCGAGCTCCACCACCACCGTGTCCTTGTCGTGAAAGTGGAGCGGGATCGGACGGTCTTTCGCAAAACGATAGTCCCAGACGACGACCTGATCGTTCTCGAGGACTTTCTTCGCTCCCTCGCGGGGCCAAGCGGGCTCGGCGCCCGGAGGCGGAGTGAGCGCGCTCTTTCTTCGCCCCCTTGAGCTCGATCAGGATCGCGCGCCTCGGTATGTCGCTCGTCCCTTCCTCCATATGGGTCAGCCCCTTGCCTCCCGCGCTCACCGCACCAGGAGTGTCCTTCTCGCTCTCGCGTGTCGTCCCGTCCGGAAGCGTGACCCGGACGGTGCCGGGAACGAGCGTCACGCCGACGACGTCGACGAGATGCCGGTGCATCGGGGTGGGCTTCCCTTTGGCCCAGGTCACGTCCCAGACGACCACGCTCTCGTTCTCGAGCACTTTCGTCGCCCCGTCCCGAGGAAAGGGGGGTGGATAGCTCTGGGCCGCGAGGAGGAGAACCAATCCGAGAATCGCCATGAGGGGTCTGGACCTCCGGGCGGGGATTCTAGCAGAATAGAAGTAGAACCCTTCCCCAACATGGCTGCCGCTTTCTACCTTCTCCTGGTCATCGGCCACCTCGGCTTTTTCGACGTGCTCTACTTTCACATCTATCGGTGCGGCCTTCACCGCCGGCCCGAGTGTCAAAGAGAAGTCTTCTGGCACACCATGAGACACTTCGTCTACGGGGCCCAGTTTCTCGCCATCGCGAACCTGCGATTTCACGGCATGCGCACTTCTCGCGCTCGGCGGACTCTACGCGGCGGACGTCTACATCGCGTGGGCGGACGTCTGGGAAGAGACGCGACAGCCGGCGCGCTCTCGGCGGCCTTCCCCGCGGCGAGTACTTCATGCACGTCGTTCTGTCGGTGCTCGTGGGCTGCTATCTCGCGACGATCGCTCATGCGGCGCTCCCGGACGCGCAGCTCCCGACGGCGATCGTGCTCGACCCTCCACCCGTTCCTGCGTGGCTTCGCGCCTACATGACTTTCATGGGAGTCTCCGCCCTGGGTCTCTTCGTCTTCGACCTGAGACGATGGTTCTCGTTTCGGGCCGCGTCGGCGCGCGTCTGATCGTGCCGGCCGACAACAAGATCGTCGTCGAGGCCCTGATTCCCGCTCCGGTCGAGCTGGTGTGGGAGCGGACCCAGGAGCCTGGCGCAGCACGTCACCTGGGACATCCGCTTCACGCATATCTCCTACCGGGAGGAAGTCGACGCTCGCGGCTTCCGGGTGCTCGACTACCGCACGGATGTGGGGTTCGGCATCGCGGTCGCCGGAATCGGCCGATATCTCCATTCGACGCCTCTCGAGCACTCCACGTTCGAGTTCGACTCCGACGACTGGAAATCGATCATCCGGAACGGTCGCGGGGTCTGGATCTATGAGAGCCGTCCCGAGGGGACGTTCTTCAAAACCGTCTACGATTACGATCGCCGGTACGGCGTCCTCGGGCAGCGCGATCGACGCGCTCGTCTTCCGGCGGCTCCTGCAGCTTTCGACGGAGTGGGGCTTCGAGACTCTCCGGCTGTGGTGCGCGGGAAACCCCGAGGCACTCGAGACACGGCGAAGCCGCGTGCGTTTTCTCGTCTTCTACCTGAGGCGGCTGTTCTTTTCGAGTCCGGCGCCCGGGGCGGCGAGCAGCTGGCTCGGAAGCGGCCGCGCATCGAGCGGTTCCACTTTGTAACGAATCGCAGCGAGCTCCTCCGGCCGCCGAAGAAGGGTGAGCGCGACGAAGCGGCCGATGCGGCTCCTAGGCCTCATCAAGAGAGCGCCGTCGATCGCGACGCGCTCTTCTTTCTCGACGCGGCTGCGGAACTCGACGACGAGCCCGAACGTGGGGAGCGGGAGGCCGCGCACGCGCACACGCTCCCCCCGGATGACGAGCCCTCCGTCCGGCAGAGGCTCGACCGCCATCTCGACCTCGATCCCGTGGTCCACGAAGACTTCGAAAAGACGCGGGCCGGATCTCGTTCTCCTCACGACGAAGTCCGAGTCGAAGACGCGGAGCTTCTCCGTCAGGTAGAGCTCCCGCACGAAATGCATCGACCCGTCGCCGCGTCGATAGATCCGGAACCGGGCGTCTATCTCCCCATCCGGAGTCTCGTAGAGTCCCTGGCCGATGAGAAGCGTCGCCGCGCAGGACCAGAGCCTCGCGGGCAGGGTCTTGAGCTCGAGCCGCGCTCTCACGGCGAATCGGGACGGGTTCTCGTAGAAGCGCACGATCGCCGGATTCACTTCGTTCACACGGCTTCCGAGCACTTCCGAGAGAAGCGGCCAGGCATCGTCTTCCGCGACGAGTCCCCGATCCCGAAGGCGGATTCCGCGGCGGTAGACCGCCGATGCGGTCCACGCCGTGCACGAGTGGAGCGCGAGCCATAGGGCGTTTCGCCGGTAGCTCGGGAGCCCCCGCGGCGGTTCGCGGCACGGGAGGACGAGCGCTCTCGCGGCCTCGTAGGCGTATCGGTGAACGAGTCTCGATCCGCCTCGGACGATGCGCGAGATGGCTGTCGCCATCCCCTGCGCCATCGCGGTCTCGTAGGGTACGGCGCCTTGAAGGGCGGAGCGATCGAGGAGCCGAGCTCCGAGCGTCATCTCCATGTGTTGGCGCAAGAGATGCCACGTCGGGTCGTCGCTGCGAGAGTCGCTTTCGCGATAGAACGCTCGGTCGAGTCCTTCGCGTTGTACCGCCTCCATGTCTTCGACGTGAGCGATCATCCAGAGCTCGTCGCGCATCACCCAGGGGCGGCGGCTTTCGCAGGCCTCCTCGTAGGCCCGCCATGCCGCGGTGCGGGCGCGCCCGTCCTCGTCCACCGGCATCAGCGCAGCTCCAATCGCATCGAATGAGGCCGAGAAACCGCAGAATCGGCCCAGCGTCACCGCGGAGGCGGTCAGAAGATGAATCCGCGCCATCCGGCAGGGGTTCCGCCGATAGAACGCCACGAGCGCCGCGCAGCGCCGGCGCGCGCGAAGCTGGCGATGGCCGAAGGCCTCCCGCGCTTCCTGAGTTGCCGTAGGAAGGTAGCGAAGCGCCTCCTTCCGGTCGAGCTCGGAGAGCACGATCCATCGTCTCATATGCCTCGGTGGGGCGGTTTTCCGGGCGAAGGGAAGGGCGGGGACTGTCAGATTTTCCGACGATCGGGTTCGATTCGACTAAACTATTAGACGATACTTGACGTTGGCGTGGCTGCCCTGGCGATAGTGTCGGAATTGACAACACCAGGAATTCCGTGGTATGAATACCCTAGCTTGTAAGATATTCTATAGAAAAGGCTTATCGTGCACAGACGTCGTCAGATTCATGGCACGGAAATCGCTAGAGGTTCAGGCGTGGCGGGGGACTAATGAAGAAAGCTCTACTTGTACTGACAGCAGCAGGCGCACTGGCAGCGGCGCCGGCCATGGCGACCACCATCACCTTCAATACAGAAGGCGTTTTGAGTGGTAGTGGTTACAGCAACAACATCACTCATACGGAAGATGGTGTCACGATCACCGTAACGGGTTGGTCCGTCGCGGATGACGGGGCGGGCAGTTTCACGCCGACTGCGCTTCGCCAATGGTCCACCGGTCTCGGGATGTGCAATTCAGGCCAGAATCCTAGTACAGGAGGCTGCGGGACGGGCCCGCACGCCACCGATAACATCGGTCGCGATGAAGTGTTCCTGATCACGTTCAGCACGCCGGTACTCGCGTCGGAAGCCTTAATCACCGCTTGGGCGAGTGATTATGACGCCTCCTACTGGGGCGGCACCGGTTTACCCAGTATGGCGTCGACTGGGCTCGCCGGACTCGGGAGCGGGTTCAACGACCTGTTCATGGGCACAGCGATCTCGGGATCGTCTTTCCGGACAGTATCCCTAACGAGCCTCGACTCCCCCATCAGCTGGCTGGTGTTCGGAGTTCGGCCCGGTGATGACAACGACAAGTTCAAGTTCAAGGGCTTGAGCTTCGTGCTCCCAGAGGAAGATACTCCGGAGCCGGGCATGATCGCCCTCCTCGGTATCGGAACGGCTCTTCTTGCGGCACGCCGCAAGCGAAGCTAACAGCAAGTTTTCGCGCTAGTCGCGGGCGTTCCTACTCAAGGACGCCCGCGTTTCCTTTTGTGCGAAGGCCCTAAAATCCGGAACTGCTATAGTTCTCGGATGCCCTCGCGCAGGCTGGGAGGAACGCTCCTCGCCGCCCTCGCCTTCGCCGCGTGCGGTCCTTCGCCTTCTCCCTGGGAACCCGAGGATGCTCGAAAGACCAAGGAGGAGCTCCATGAGCTCGCCCGAGAGCGAGTTCTCCGAGGTGAGCTGGAGCGGGAGGACGGCTGGGTCTACGCCGTCGACGTTTCCCTCCTGATGATCTTCGCGGCCCTCGAAGGAGACTTCGAGCTTTACCAGAGCCTCGAGCGGTTCGCCTCGGCGAAGCTGGTGCTCGACTCCGCCGACGATCCCTATACGCGAGGGTTCGTCCTCTGGCGGGTTCGCGAAGGGACTCCTCCGGACGCTTCCGGAACCACCGAGGCTCTGCGGCTGGCCGAGGGTTTCTGGAGGGGAAGCCTCGCCTTCGACCGGCCGCAGGACAGGGAACGCGCTCTCGCGATTCTCGACGGCTACGCGAGGCACCAGGCGGAAGACCAGGGCATCTGGATGATCCGCAACTACTTCAATCTGGGCACCCGCAGCTTCGCGACGAACTCCTTCCTCGTGGACTACGCGCCGGATTTCCTCGCCGAGGTGGCCGAGTCGACCGGCGACCGCCGCGCTTCTCGAGATCGCCGAGAAATCCTACGCGCTCATCGAGCGGGCGCAGTCCGACTCCGGCCTCCTGTACGACATCATTCAGCCGGAAGTGAAGACGCTCCTCGACGACGAGAGGATGGCCATCTTCTCTCCGAACGACGCGATCCAGATCTCGAACAGCGCGACCGTCGCCTCGTGGTCGGTCAAGGGAAGACCGGGCGTCGCGCGCCGGGTCCTCGACTTCTGCCAGTGCGAGAATGCCCGAGCTCAAAGGAACGTACTACGGGCGGACGGGCGAGATCGCGAGAGACAAGAGACCGGGCATCGAGGCCTGGGCATCCCTGGTGCGGCTCGCGATCGCTCTCGAGCGCCCCGATGCCCTCGAGGCTTTCTACCCCTTTCTCGTCTCGAACGCCGGGAGGAAATGGCGCATCCCCGACGACGCATGGCTCTACGTCGTCGGGGAGCTTCTCCTCGGGCTCCAGGCGGTGGCGCCGCCGGAATGAAGCCCTAGCGGCCCAGGCTCGAGAGAAGGCCCCCGAGCGTGCTTTCGAGCGAGCTCGTCTCCGGCACCTTTCCCTTTGGCGTCACCTGATTGATGAGCTCCGGCAGGAGCGACGCGAGAACGGCGCTCGCCTCGCCCGATCCGATTCCCGCCTTCTGCGCGAACTGTCCGAGCGTGTCGTTCCCGAGCACGCCCTCGAGCTGGTTGGCGGAGATCGACCTGTTCGCCCCCGGCGACACCCAGGAGGAGAGCACGTCGTCGAGCCCTTTCCCCTGGAACGCGCTCGCGAGGCCGGCGAGGCCCTCGGAGCCTCCCACCGACGAGTCCTTGGTGCTCAAGAGCGAGACCGCGGCGGCCACGATCTGAGGATTTTTCGCGCACATGCCGGCGATGCTGCCCAGATTCTTGGAACGGAGTAATTCATCCAGCATTCCCATAACGACCTCTAGGCCCGTTTCAAAGCGCCCACGATCGCGAGGAGCACCACCGCTCCCAGAGTCGCGATCAGAAGCGACCCCACGAGTCCGGAGGCGCCGATGCCGAGCGTCCCCGCCAGGTAGCCGCCGAGGATGGCGCCGATGACTCCCACGAGCAGGTTGCCGGCGAGTCCGAAGCCGCGGCCCTTCATGATCTGACCGCCGAGCCAGCCAGCGACGATTCCGATGATGGCGAACCAGAGAAAGCTCATATTCCCTCCTTATGGATCAATGGAAAGCAGTGGACACGGTAGAGAGATCGGCCGCGAGCGCGCGGAAAGTCGAGCCCACGGAGCCGCTGAGCCCGTACTTGTCGAGGAAGCCCTGAATGTCGGCGGTCGACGATTTCAAGAGCCCGAGCTCGCCCGAGGCATCGTCGCCGTCCTCGGAAGCGTCCTTGAGGTCGTCCGCCGCCCCCGACAGCCGGTCGATCGCGTTCATGACGTTCTTGCGCTCCGCGCCAGGAACGTTCGACACGTGCTCCAGAGCGGATTCCAGGCTCTTCTCGAACGACTCGCCGGTCTTCTTGAGCTTCTCGATGGAATCCACGAGCGCGCGGTCGTTCGTCCTCATCGCGACCCAGCTCTCGGGGCTCGCGCTCCAATCGATTCCGTATTCCCGCGAGAGACGTCCGAGGGTCCCGCGAAGCCGCGGCCATTCCTTCTCGGCACCGAAGAGCCCGCCGCCCCCGGCCGCTCGATCCTCGATGGCTCGCGCCTGCCGGAGAAACGACATCACCTCGCGCCCGGCGGCGTAATCTTCCTGGAAGCGGTCGCGCATCGTCTCCGCGCTCTTCTTCAAGTCTTTGAGGTAGCCGTCGATCGAGACTTCTTTCGTGGCGCTCTGAATGCGGGCGTTCCGGTACTGGGAGTCGATCTCGTCCGTGAAGCGCTCCACGTCTTTTTTCGCTTCCTCCATGAGCTCGCGCACGCCGTCGTCCTTGAGCCTTTGGGTCTGGCCGGAGACGCCGGGGGAGAAGAACGCGAGGAAAAGGAGGACCGGAAGCTTACCGCGGGCGACCATCAGCGCGGAATTATAAGGTGGGTTTGCGGGTTCCTCATATACCGCTTTGGTCGAATGCCCTCTTTGGACGGGAGGGTCCCGACCGATAGACTGTAGGGCGTGGGCCAGATCGCGGACGACGTCGCGCGCTACTACGACGTCAACACGCGCCGATTTCTCTCCCAGGGTGAGGGCGGAGAGGCGGGAGCCATTCACCGCGCCGTATGGGGTCCCGGCGTCTCCAACATCGATTCCGGCGGTTCACTTCGTCGAAGAGCTCATCCTCGACGAGATCGAGGACGCCGGTTGGACCCAGCCCCGCCTTCTGGACCTGGGGTGTGGAGTCGGCGCGAGCCTCCACTATCTGCTCGATAGGAGCGACGGCAGAGGGATTCGGCATCACCGTTTCCGGCGAACAATACGAGCTGGCTCGGGAGCGCGCTGGCCCCACTGTCTTTCGAGGTGACTTCTGCCGCGATGCCCTCCCGCCGGCGATCGACCTCGCCTACGGAATCGAGTCGTTCGTGCACGGGGCAGACGCTCGCTCGTTCTTCGAGAACGTCGCCCGCGTCGCTTCGCCCCGGGGGACGGCTGGTTCTCGTCGATGATTTCCTGGTCGCCGGCGCTACGGACACGGAGCTCGCTGCGCGATTTCGTCTGGGGCTGGCATGCCGCCTCCCTCATGACCACGACGGATGTCGACCGGCTGGCGTCGGCGGCGGGGCTCTTCCTTTCGGTGGACAGGGACCTCACGCCGCATCTCGCCCTCGACCGTCCTCGGGACCGAGCGCTCCAGGTCCTGCTCTTCCTCGTCCGCCCGTTTCCTGCCCGACGTTCCTCGGACGCGTTCGCTCGTGGGCGGAGACGCGTTACGGAAATGCCTGAAGCTTCGTCTCATCGAGTATCGTTTCCGGGTCTACCGGAAGCCGAATCCCTGACGTCGCGGCCGCGAGATATCATAGTCGGTCGATGCGATCCATGATGGATCTTCGCGGCAATCCTGCTCGTTGCGCCTCGCCCCGGGCGGCGCGGAGCCGAGGATCTACGAAATCGACCCACAGCACCTGACTCTCGGGTTTCTCGTCCACCATGTCGGCTTCGCCAAGGTTTTCGGGCGATTCCCGGAAGCGCAGGGGCGGTTCACCTTCGATGAGACCGCGGGAGAGATCTCGGGCGTCCGGGTGGTGGTGAAGACCGCGAGCGTCGATACCACGGTCGAGCCCCGCGACCGGCATCTGAAGAGCGCGGATTTCCTGAACGTCGAGAAATTTCCCGAGATGATCTTCGAATCGAAGGGCACGACGAAGCTCGATGGACGACGGGCGGAGCTTCGAGGGAGCCTCACGCTCGTCGGCGTAACCCGACCGCTCTCGCTTTCGGTCGTCTGGAACAAGAGCGCGACGTCCCCTCTTCCGGGAAAGCCCTATGTCGCGGGAATGTCGGCGCGAGGGAGCTTTCGCCGGAGCGATTTCGGGATGAGCTACGGGGTCGCGGACGGTCTGGTGGGAGACGAAGTCGAGCTTCTCATCGAGCTCGAAGCCCACCGTCGATGAAGCGGCTCGCCCTCGCCGCGTTCTTCCTTCTTCTACTGGAACGCGCTCTTCACGTTCGAGAACGTCCCGTCGACGCCGTCGATGCGGATCGTGCCGAAAGTCTCCGTCGAGATTCTCGCGCTTGCTCCTCGTCCTCGCGGCGGCGAGAGCGAATGGGCCACTCGCTGTCTCGGATCGCCCGGGCGAGTCTCGCGCTTCTTCTTCTCCTCGCGTCCGTTCGTCCGCTACGTCGACGTGACCGCCTATCGGAGTCCTTGGCCGCGAATTCGATCTGTACGGCGACTTCCCGCACCTCCATCGGGTCGCTGGCCATGTTTCTCGAAGTCATGACTCCCGCGCTCGGCTTGCTCGTGGGTTCGGTCGTCCTGCTCGCGGCCGCGCTCGCGCTCTCGCTCAATTGGGCCGGGCTCGGCGCCGTCGATCGAGCGCTCGGGAACCCGTCGTGGAGTCGCGCGCTCGCCGCCGCTCTCGGCCGCGGGCATCCTCGTCTACTTCGTCGTGCCGACGAAGAGCCTTCGGGGAGCCCGTATCCGCGATCGTGGCGCGGCAGATGGGACATCTCCGGGAAGGGTGCGTCCGCAGCACCCGCGCTCGCGGCGCTCGAGTTTCCCGAACAGACGCTCGCACTCGGATTTCTCTCGACTCGGAGGCGCCAACGTTTTCGTGATCTTCGTCGAATCCTATGGAATCACGCTCTTCGAGGACGCCCAGCACTTCGAGAGCATCGAGACCCGCTCCGCGAGCTCGATTCGAATCTACGGAAGCGCGGGCTACTTCTTCTCCTCCGCCCAGATTCGGTCCTCCGACCTTCGGCGGCAGGTTCCTGGCGCGCCCATGCGACGTTTCTCTCCGGGCTCGATACGGGCTCCGAGCATCGCTACGATGCGCTCCTTGCGTCCCATCGGAAGACGCTGGTCCACGTCCTGAAGGAGAAGGGGTATCGCACCGTCGCCGCCGAGCCGGGCATCAAGTGGTACTGGCCGGACGGCCAGTTCTACGGCTTCGACCGAATCTACGACTTCGACGCCCTCGGACTACCAGGGTCCGCCCATGGGCTGGTGGAAGATCCCCGACCAGTTCACGCTCTATCGCGTGTACCAGGAGGAAATCGCGCGCGCCGAGAAGCCGCTCTTCCTGAAGGCGTCTCTCATCATGACTCACATCCCGTACTACCCGGTGCCAGCGTACGTCGCCGACTGGAGCCGGTTCGATGACGGCACCGCGTACGACGTCGGCCTGAAGTCCGTGGCGCACGATGCGTATCGGGACCTGATGGAGCTCTCGACCTGGTATGTCGGCGGCGGTCGCGCTACGAGCTCGACGTTCTGGACGGATTTCTCGCCGAGCTACGTTCCCGAGAACTCGCTGGTCATCATCCTCGGCGACCATCAGCCGCCGAAGCTCGCGACCCACGACAACGACAGCTGGGCCGTGCCCATGCACGTCTTCAGCAAGCGCGAGAGACCTGGTGCGCGCGTTCGACGCGCTCGGTTTCGAAGAAGGACTCGTGCCGCTGAAGAAGGGCTCGCTCCATATGGCGGACTTCCTCGAGGGCTTCCTCGAGATATACGACGGGACCGCTAAGGATTGAAAGCAGCGCTCCGCCGCGAGTGGACGCTCCTCACCGGAGCGGGGCTCGCGGCGCTCGTGGCGGCGAGCGTCGTTCGAGCCGTGGTCGCTCGCGGGGTCGCTTCCCGTGTGGACGTGGTGCGCATGGCTCCTCTGTCTCGGCCTTCCCGAGAACCGCAGGGCGGGTGACGTCGAGACTCTTGCCGGAACTCGGAGCGCCTACTCGCATCACGATGCTCCGGGGCCTCCTGGTAGCGATGGCGTCGGGATTTCTCCGGGCGCCGTACGTCGTCGCGCCGGCCTACTCCGCGGCGGCGATCCTGGACTTCGTCGATGGGCAGCTCGCTCGGCGCGCGAAGCGGGAGACGATCCTCGGATCGAGGCTCGACATGGAAGTGGACGCCGCGGGCATCCTCGTCGCGAGTCTTTCGCGGGATCCTTCTCGGGAAGCTGCCGCTCTGCGTACTCGGCCGTCGGCCTCGCGCGCTACTCTTCGTCCTCGGGATCGCAGCGCGGAAGAGCGCTGGGAAAATCCAGTCCGCGACCTCGACTCCTCGCGCCTGAGGCGGCTACTCGCCGGTTGTCCAGATGGGGTTTCTCGCGGTCGCCCTCTGGCCTCCGATTCCGCGAGAGCGCTGACCGGATCGCGGCCTTATCCGTTCGGAGCCGCGACCCTCGACGATGTTTCTTCGTGACTGGCTCTTCGTATCTCACCGCCTCGCGCTGAACCTCCGACGAGAAACCGCTCGATCCGCCGTCATCGACGCCTCCCAGCCGCGGATGGTCGCTCGAACGCTTCGTAGGCCGCGACGCTCATGCGCGCAAGGAGCGCCCGGTCCTCGGCGAGGGACTCGATGCGGCGGGCGAGGCTCCACGAGTCGCCCGGGCGGCACGAGAAAGCCTGTCGATTCGTGCCGGACGATCTCGTCCGATCGCGCCGGAGGCGGTAGCGATGACCGGAAGGCCGAAACCCATCGCTTCGAGATACACGATCCCGAATCCTTCGTAGCTCGACGGGACCGCGAGAATCTGGGCGCTCCGGTATCTCGCTTCCAGGTCCGCTCCCGCGAGCGACGCCGTGAAAGTGAACTCGGTCGGAAAGTCCGAGCTCCCGCACCTGGCGACGAATCGATGCCGCATAGCTTCGATCCGCGTCTTCGCGGCCCACCACGTCGAGCCGGAAGGCGCGTCCGTCGAGCGTCTGGACGGCCTTCAAAAGCGTGTGCAGGCCCTTTCGCGGGATGAGGTTTCCGACGAAAAGGATTCGGAGCTCGCCGGGCTCCGCGGCGCGCGCGGCGACTTCCGGTCAGGGTGATGGATCGTGTAAGGCGATCGCCGCCGGGAGTCGCGACGACGTTCCGGGTCTTCTTCCCCAGCAGGCTCTCGACCGTCTCCTTGGTGGTCTCGCTGTTGAAGACGAACGCCTCTACCGAACGGAGGTATTTCGCCTCTCGAGCCATCGGATCCGAATCGTTCTGCCATTTCGGCTCGTTCTTCGCTCGAGCGCAGGTGGTGAACGATGCTGACCAGGGGGAGTCGCGACGAGGGTTCCGGTTGAGGCGGAAGAGCGACGGATGCGCGAGCTCGTCCTCGAAGAAGGACGTCGAACGGCGGCGTCGCGAGACGGCGTCGCAATCCTGGCGAGAAGTTCTGCGCCAGGTCCAGCGCGTAGGACCGCTGCGGGATCGAGACGACGTCGACCTCGTGGCCCGAGGCCTTCAGAGTGATCGACGAGGGTTCGGTCGTAGAGGTTTCCACCCGAAACGACCTCGAGGCTTCCGTAGACGACGAGACCGACGCGCACCGCGCCGGCCATTGTATCAATCGCTCTTTCGCCCGCGCGCGCGGCTCTTCTGGTGCAGGTGGGCCGACTTGAGGGCGGTGGGGGCGTGCTCGGCCACGAGCTCGAGGAGCTGGTGGTCGACCGGGGTGAACCCGTTCTTGTGAGGAAGGAGCTGCCAGATGGCGATGATCCCGATGCTTTCCGATCCGCTTCGGAGCGGGATGACCGCGAGAGGAATGTCGAGCGGCCGTTCCCGTCGCCCACGCTCTCGAGATAGAAAGGCCTTCCCGACGGACGCCACTCTCCCCAGATGGCCGTCGCCGAGAGCGACGGTCTCGGGATGCTTCGCGGTCCCGCCGCCCGGTCACCCGCCGCAGCATCTTCTGCCGCGGATCGAGAAGGTAGATGGCGAACTCCTTCCCTCCGACGAGCTCGACCATGATGTCGCGGACGATGCGCATGACCTCGGCGGCGTCGAGCGAGGCGTGAAGGCGATGCTTGGCCACGTAGAGATTCGAGATGGCCTCGTTCTGCTCTTGAAGCTGACCGCAGAGCTCCGATGAGGGAGCGGTTCTCCGTCTCGAGCTGCCTCAGGCGGTGCTCGAGCTCGACCACCTGGGTCAGGATCTCCGCGTCGACCGGGGGAGTGCCCGAAACGCCCGCCCCACCCTCGGGCCTGGCCTCGAGCTGTCGCGAGACGCGGGAGTCCAGCTCAGTGAGGCGCTGGTAGAGGCTCCGGATGTGGTCGGAGACGCTTTTCGTGGCTTTGGTGGTCTGACTCATCCCCAGCTGCTCGTGAATCTTAATCATTGTGAAGAACGGACGGATATAGGTCAATCCCGCTCATTCCCCGCGAATGGCCTGGACGGGATGAATCGAGGCGGCCCGGAGAGCGGGAATCGCGGAAGCGAGGAGCGCCACCGCGGCGAGAAGGCCGGTGACAACAGCGAGGACCGAGGGGTCGACGCCCCCACGCCGTAGAGGTGCTGTTCCAGAACTCCGCCCAAAAGGAGCGCTCCTCCGAAGCCCGAGCGCGAGTCCGAGGCCGATGATGACCGCTCCTTCGCGGAGCACCAGCTCGAAGGCGGAACGGGTGGTGCCTCCGAGCGCCATGCGGATTCCGATCTCGCGCGTCCTCTGGCTCACGAGATACGCGAGAACGCCGTAGATGCCGACGGCAGCGAGGAGGAGCGCGACGCCCCGAAGCTCGCCGAGAGCAGGATGGCAGTCTTGCGCGCCACGAGCGATTGGTCGATCCGCTCTTCCATCGTGAGCAGATCGAACAGCGGAAGCTCCGGATCGATCGCCGGCGAACGACCGCCCGACTCTCGCGCGACCACGCTCTCCCGCGCCTCGCTCGCTCCGATGGCGAACGTCAGGTAGCGCCAGGGACTCTGCCGATAGGGGAAGTAGTACGCGCCGATTCGATCGTCGGTCTCGACGAGGTCGCGCTGCCGGATCGAGCCCACGACTCCGATGACGCGGTGCCACGTCACGTTCTCGCTCGGGCTCACGAGGTCCTCGGGAGTTCCGGCCTCGTACATTCGCTTTCCCACGGGATCCGCGCCGGGCCAGAACCTCTTCGCCAGCCTCTCGTCGACCAGGATCACGTTCGCCGCGCTCCGGTCGTCGCTCTTCCTCGAACAGGCGACCGCGCAGAAGCGGGATGCCCATCGTCTCGAAGTACCCCGGAGTCACCTCCGTCCTCGCGGGAGAGATCAGCGACTCGCCGGGCGCCATCGGGTAACCCTCGGCCATGATCACGCTGTCGTTGTAGCTCCCGCCGAAAGGAATGACCGACGTCGCTCCCGCCGCTCTCGACTCCGGCGATGGAGCGAATGCCCGCGAGGGCTCGCTCGTGGAAGGTGACCATCGCCGCTCTCCTCGTCGTAGCGAGTCCGGCGGAAGACTGACCGAGGCCGTCAGCACGGATTCCGGGCGAAAGTCCGGGTCGATCGCGAGCACGCGGCGGAAGCTCGCGAGAAGAAGACCGGCCCCGATGAGGAGAACGAGCGCGAACGCGACCTGCGCGACCACCAGCGCCTTCCGCAAGGAACGCGGCGCCCCTGCCGCCGGTCGAGGTGCGGCCCTCCTGATGAACGATGTCGCTCAGGTTCATCCCCAGCATCCGAGACGACGGGAATGACGGAGAGCACGAGACCGACGACGATCGAGGCCGCGACGGCGATCCCGAGAGAGACGAGGTCGAGACGAATCTCGGTTCCCCGCGGGAGCTCGTCGATGCCGAAGGGTCGAAGGACTTCGATCGAGAGCGAGGCCGATACGAGACGCCGAGCGCGGCGCTTCCGAGCGAAAGGAGGAGCATCTCGATTCCGAGCTGCCGCGCGATGCGAAGACGTCCTGCCCCGATCGAGCTCCGGATGGCGAGCTCCTTCAGGCGCGTCTGCGAGCGCACCAGAACCAGGTTGAGAACGTTCACCACCGCGATGAGGAGCACGGCGGCGACACCGCCCCAGAGCAGGTGGAGCGTTCCGGAGAGGTCGCGCACGACGTCGTCCGAGCAGCGGGATGACGGTGGTATGAAAACCGGCGTTGATCGACGATCTCCCGCGCTTCCGGAAATCTTTCGAGGTTCGCGGCGTTCAGGGCGTCGATCTGGGACTGCGCCTGCTCGAGGGTGGCGCCGGGCGCGAGCCGTCCCACCATTTCCCAGTTGTTGCTGTGGCGAGAGTCGTCGGACTTCTCCTCCTCGGTGAAGGCGGCGGGAATGAAGAGGCGCATCTCGGGAGACAGGAAAAGAAAGTCGTCAGGAAGGATCCCCACGATTGTCCTGCGGCGTCCCGTTCACCCGAATCTCTTTGCCGACGACGTCCGGGTCGCCGCCATAGAGCTCCTGCCAGAGCGGGTAGGTCAGGATCGCCTTGGCCTCGTTTCCAACTTCGCCCTCGTCTTCGGTGAAAATCCGTCCCGTGGAGTCGGCGCCGCCCGAAGGAGCTTCAGGAGAGAGGGCGTGGCCCGCATCGCCCGTTATGCGCCGCGTCGAGCCGGGCTCGCCCACCGTCAACCCCTGAAAACGGTAGATCGCGATCTCCGAGAACGCGGTCACGTCGCGCTTGCGGTCGAAATAGTCCGGAACGGAGTTTCCGGTGCGAACACGCCGGCGTTGGGATAGCTGTTCATGGATCGCCATCACCCGGTGTCGGACTCCGGGAAACGGCAGGGGCTTCTGCAGGACCGACCTCACGATGCTGAAGACCGCCAGGTTGGCGCCGAGGGCGACCGCGAGGGTCAGAACCGCGGTGGCCGTGAATCCTCTGTCCCGAAGGAGAAGCTTCGCCCCGAACTTCAAGATCCTTCGTCCAGCTTTCCATTACGCCTCCGACCGAAAGGTATCCTTGGAAGCGGGTAACGGAAAGTCCGAAGCAAAGGTTCCTGATATAGAATCCCCGGCCTGTGATCCCGGTAACCCTCCTTGCCGCCTCGGTCGTTCTGCTCTCGATCGACGGGCTTGAAGCCGGACTACGTCCTTGCGGCGGACGCGCACGGGCTGAAGATCCCGAACCTGCGCCGTCTCGTCGAGGAGGGGGCGCATGCGACGGCGGTGACCGGCGTCTGTCCCGACCGTCACCTACCCGAGTCACGCGACGATGCTCACCGGCGTCGCACCGGCGCGGCACGGCATTTTCTCGAACCACCCCTTCGATCCCTTTGGAAAGAAACCAGGACGGCTGGTACTGGTACGTCTCCGACCTGAAGCAAGGAGACGCTCTGGGAGGCGGTCGAGAGCGCTGGCCTGCACGCCGCGAGCGTCGACTGGCCGGTGAGCGTCGGAGCCGAACGTCTCCTTCAACATCGTCCAGTACTGGCGGGCGGGAAACGCCGAGGACTTGAAGGTCATCCGCTCGCTATCGACGAAAGGGCTTCTCGAGGAAGCGGAGGCGGCGCTCGGGTCCTATCCCGACGGAAACGACTACTCCATCGCCGCCGACCGGCGGAGGACGGAGTTCATCGAGTACGTCCTCGAGAAAAAAGCAGCCCGCCTTCCTCACCGCGTACTTTTCCGGCCTCGACACCGTGCAGCACGCGACGGGTCCCGGGAGCCGGGAGACGTTCGAGGCGCTCGAGGTCCTCGACGAGCTCGTCGGGAGGACTCCGCGCGAAGGCCCGGGTGCTGTGCGTCGTCTCCGACCACGGCTTTCTGCCGTCGGAACGGGAGCTCCACCTCAACGCGGCGCTTCGCGAGGCCGGTCTCATCGACGTCGATGCTTCCGGCGCCGTGACGGCCTGGAAAGCGTTCGCCTGGGATCAGGGCGGTTCCGCGATGGTCGATCCTCCGAGAGCCCGGCGACGACGCGAAGCTTCGGGACGAGTCGAAACCCTGCTGAGAGGTCTTCCGGGATCGACCGCGTCTTCCCTCGAGGAGGAGGCCCGGGCTCTCGGAGGTTATCCCGGAAGCGGCCTTCCTCGTCGGCCTCAAGAAGGGTTTCCGCGGCGGCGGCGCGCTCGAAGGTCCGATCGTGCGTGCCGGTAAAGTCGGGGGGAACCCACGGATATCTTCCCGACGGTTCGCGGACATGGACTCGACTTTCCTCCTCGCGGGCGAGGGCATTCCCCGCGGTCTCGACCTCGGCCGCATCGACATGCGGGACATCGCTCCGACCCTCGCGGCGATCCTCGGGGTCACTCTCGAGGGCGCCGAGGGCCGCGATCTGCTCGAAGCCCCGTCAAAGTGACCAAGACGATTCCGCAGTTCATCGGCGCTAGCGTCCGGCGGCGCGAAGATCCCGCGCTCGTTCGCGGCGCGGGCCACTACACCGCCGACATCCCTCTCGCGGGCGCCGCCTCGATGGCCTTCGTGCGCAGCCCGTACGCGCACGCGCGGGTGAAGCGCATCGACGCCTCGCGCCGGCGCTTTCGGTTCGCGGAGTCCTCACCGTCTTCACGCTCGACGATCTCCTGCCGCTCTTGAAGCTTCCTCTTCCGGTCATCGCGGAGGCGGACGGAGGCACGTTCGAAGACGTGTACTCGACCGAACGGTATCCGCTCGCGGGAGATCGAGTGCGCCACGTGGGTGATCCGGTGGCGGTCGTGCTGGCGGAAGACCCGTACGCCGCCGCCGACGGAGCCGCCGCAGTCTCCGTCGATTACGAGCCTCTTCCTCCGCTCACCACTCCCGAGGCGGCGCTCTGGAACGATGCGCCGTCGCTTCATGCCTCGCCGCACGGCAATCGAGGCTTCGTCTGGACGCTCTCCGGCGGCGATGTCGACGGAGCTTTCGCCCGTGCTTTCAAGGTCGTCGAGCTCGACGCCTCGATCCAGAGGCTCGTGCCGAACGCGATGGAGCCCCGAGCGGTCGCCGCGCGCTTCGATCGCGGAGCCGGCTACACGCTCTGGTCGACGCACGCAGATGCCGCATCTTCTTCGCGACCACCTTGCCGAGATCCTGGGGGTCGAAAAGAAGTCGATGCGCGTCATCGCCCCGGAGGTCGGAGGCGGTTTCGGAGCGAAGTGCAACGTGTACGGGGAAGAAGTGCTGGCCCTCGCGCTCGCGCGACACCTGATGCGGCCGGTTCGCTGGGCCGCCACGAGAAGCGAGGACTACTTCGCCACGACGCACGGGCGGGATCAGAAAGGTGTCCTGAGGCTCGCGGCGGACGCGGATGGGAAGGTGACCGCCGCCGATCTGTCGCTGGTCATGGACTGCGGCGCGTACTACAGCCGCGCGACGCCGGGCATCCCTCCACTGACCGGGCTCATGATGACCGGCTGCTATGACATCGAGAACGCGAGGGCTCGGGCCGTCGGTGTCTTCACCAACAAAGTCTGGAGCGAGCCTTATCGAGGCGCCGGGCGGCCCGAGGCCGCGTACCTCATCGAGAGAGCGATGGACGTCCTGGCCCTCGAGCTCGGCATGGACCCGATCGAGATCCGACGCCGGAACTTCATTCCGCAGGAGCGCTTTCCCTACCGAACCGCGACCGGCCTCACGTACGACAGCGGCGACTACGAGCTCGCGCTCGACGAGGCGCTGAAGCGAGTGGACTTCGCGAGGTATCGCGAAGAGCAGCGGAGGCGGCGGAAGGAAGGGGGGAACCTACTCGGAATCGGAATCGCTTGCTACGTCGAGATCTGCGGCTTCGGCCCATGGGAGCTCGGAGCGGTCCGGGTCGCATCGGACGGCAAGGTAACCGTTCTCACCGGGACATCGCCCCACGGCCAAGGGCACCAGACCAGTTGGGCGCAGATCGCCGCGGATACGCTCCAGATCCCGCTCGAGGACATCGTCGTCCTCCACGGCGACACGGCGGTGGTGCCGCGAGGGATCGGCACGTTCGGAAGCCGCAGCGCTCCGGTCGGGGGCGCGGCGGTTCTCGAGAGCTCCATTTCCGTTCGCGAAGGCGCGAAAGAGCTGGCGGCGCAGCTCCTCGAGGCCGCGGCGTCCGACGTGAGTCTCGAAGACGGGCGATTTCACGTGGTGGGAGTTCCCGTCCCGGAGCGTCACCTGGAAAGAGGTCGCGGAGTTCGGAAACTCGGAGAAGACCCCCGAGCCTCTTCGGAAGAAGCTCTCGGCGGAGACCGATTTTCGTCCCAAGGGGGAGACCTATCCGTTCGGCGCGCACGTGTCCGTCGTCGAGATCGACGTCGATACCGGCGAGATCCGGATCCTACGGTTCCTCAGCGTGGACGATTGCGGGCGCGTGCTGAACCCGCTCCTGGTCGAGGGACAGATTCACGGCGGCATCGCGCAGGGAATCGGCCAGGCGCTCTTCGAGAGCGCCTACCATGACGAACAGGGGAATCTCCTCACGGCGAACCTGATGGAGTACGCGGTCCCGCGAGCCGAGTCGCTCCCGTCGTTCGAATGTCACCGCACCGAGACGCCGACCGCGCTCAATCCTCTCGGTGCGAAAGGCGTCGGGTGAGGCGGCGACCATCGGCTCGACCCCGGCGGTGGTGAACGCGGTCGTCGACGCTCTGTCTCACAAGGGCATCCGCCACATCGACACCCCGCTGACTCCGGAGAAGATCTGGAAGGCGCTGAACGCTACCTGAGAAGCCTCTGGTAGCGGACCCAAGTCGGCGTCCGTAAGCGGGGCTTCGAGATCGAAGCGGTACCGCTTGTTCTTCCCCAGGCTCAGGGTGTCTTTCTCGAAAGTCTCGATGACGAACGTCGTCTCGTCGGGCCGCTCCATCACCCGGATGTCCGCCGGACGGAAGCGCCCAGTCGTGGTCCGTCGACAGGAAGCGCACTCCGAGAGAAGCGAGGGAGAGCTCGCCCTTGCATCCGCCGAGTCGATGATCGTGCCGCGCGCCGAGGAGCATCGGGAGGCGCCGCTCCCATAGTCTGATCGGAGACCGCGACGTAGAGCTCGCTCGGCGCCGGCGAAGGACGGGTCGAGCGACAGGAGCGTCTCGAGGGTGGCGCGGCTTCGCTCGAGCTCGCCCTTCTCCAGGGCGACGCCGCGCTTCGTAGAACAGATCCGCTTCGGTCCGGGACGCGCTAGTTCCTCGGCGGTGGCCTGCGCGGGCGAAGGCGTCGGCTGCGGTTTCGGGGACTCTTTCGGGCGCGGGCGTTCCCGGCTTCGGGGACGCCACGCGCGCCTGGGGAGGCGTCGCCGCTTGCGCGGGGACTGGGAGGGGTTGCGGCGCGCTCCGGCGCGACTCGCATCCGCGGTGAAACGAAATCGGCGGGCGTTAGCGGAAGTGACTCTCGTGTCGGGCGCCTCGGCCGGCCGCGGAGACTGGACCCGAACGGCGACGAGCGCCACGACGAGCACGGCGAGCGCAGCCGCGAGCCCGAGCGTTCGCGGTCCGCGGGCCCTCGTCGCCGCGCGCTCCTCGATCTTTCCCGATTCCGCCGCGGTCAGCGAGCGCAGGACCTCCGGCGCGCTTCCCAGCCGCTCCGCCGGAGATTTCTCGAGACAGTGGAGAACGAGGTTCGAGAGCGGCTTTCCGATGCGCGGATCCAGTCGCTCCGGGGGGACGGGTTTCTCGTGCAGAATCGCGTGCGCCACCGCGGCGAAAGAGTCTCCGGTGAACGGAAGGACCCCGGTCAGCATTCGATAGAGGACCACCGCGAAGGAGAACAGGTCGGTGCGCGCGGTGATCGCCCCCTTCGCAAGCTGCTCCGGCGCCATGTAATAAGGACTGCCGAAGAGCTCGCCGCCGGCGGTGAGCTCGGAGCCCATGACGTGGGCGATGCCGAAGTCCATGATCTTTCCGCGCCGCTCCGCGGTGACCATGATGTTGGACGGCTTGACGTCGCGATGCACGATTCCCTGGGCGTGGGCGAAGCTGAGCGCTTCGAGAACGTCGCGCGCGATCTGGAGCGTCTCGTCGATGGTGAGCTTTCCGCTCTCGAGGAGCTCGCGAAGCGTCACTCCCTTCACGTATTCCATCACCAGGAAAGGCGTCCCGTCGTCGGTGTGGCCCACGTCGAACACGGTCGCGATGGCAGGGTGGAGGAGCTGGCCCGCGGCGCTCGCTTCGCGATAGAAACGCTCCCGATACTTGTCGCGCTGGCCGACGCTCAGATGGGCCGCGGTTTGAACCAGCTTGATCGCGACCACCCGCTCGATCGCCGGGTCGTGCGCGAGGAGCACCGCCCCCATGGACCCTCGTCCCAGGAGCCGGTCCACTTCGAATCTGCCCAGCTTTCTCGGAAGGGCGTCCACGACCAGCAATTCCTCCGCCCGCGACGGCTCCGAAGCGCGATCGCCGAGCTCCAGAACTCCCGTCGCGATCAGGCTCGAGAGCACCTGCATCGTTTCCCCGTCGCTCAGTGGAGACCGCGACGCGATCTCCGACGGAGTGAGGTTCTGGTTCGCTTCCGCCCGAAGGAAGTCGAGGAGCGCTGTCTCGCGCGTGGAGAGCGTCGTCTCCCCGACCTGAATGGGAGGCTTGGCTCACCCAGCGGACCACGAGGTCCGTCGAATGCAGCTCCTCGCCCTCGGGAGGGCTCATTCACCGCTCTCGATTCTGGATTTCGACATGGTTTGACTCGGAGGTATGGCCGCCGATCCAGCGGCGCACCCGGGTCATCGCTATTTTGGGAGCTACTTAAAGGGTACGTGGATCGGAGGCAGGAGTCAACGAGGGTGGCAACCGCCAAAAGGGCGAAGTGGGTGAGGACGCGAGGAGGACTTTCCTACGAGCGATACCGATTCCGGATATTCGGCACCAGGTACTCGGAAAACGCTCTTTCGGCGTCGTACTCCGGCTCCCACTTCCAGTCGCGGTGAGCCGCGGTGTCGTCGAGATCCGCGGGCCAGGTGTCGACGATGGCCTGCCGCTTCTTGTCGGGGGCGAACTCGATGCGGGCGTCGGGAAACGACGCCAGGACCAGGTCCCGCACTTCTGCGGCGGTCAGGCTGAAGGAGGTGACGTTGTAGACGAGACGGGAGAGCGACTTCTTGGGCGCTTCGGAGAGCATCAGGAGGGCGCGGATGGCGTCGGGCATCGCCATGAAGGGGATGGTGACTTCGGGAGCGACGAAAGAGCGGTAGCTCTCGCCGCGGGCGGCCGCGTGGACCATTTCCGGGGCGTAGTCGCTGGTGCCGCCGCTCGGGAGGGTGAAGGCGCTGATGAGTCCGGGGAAGCGGAGCGAGCGGAAATCGATCATCACCGGCTTTTCCGCGGAGAGCTGCTTGTAGTGCTGGCTCAGGTAGCTTCCAAGGAGCTCGCAGTAGAGCTTGTTGCAGCCGTACATGGTGGTGGGGTTGGTCCACTCCCACTCGCGAACACGGGAGTACCTCGACTTCGCCTCGGGCGTCGGGAGTCCGTAGACGGCGATCGAGCTCGGGAAAATGAACTGGACCGGCTCGCCGCGCCACTGGGACTGCTCGGACGCGAGCCTCAAGAGCTCGAGGGTGCCTTCCACGTTGACGCGATGGGCCTGCTCCGGCGTGAACTCCGACCGCGTCGAGAGAAGCGCGGCGAGGTGAAACACGCACTCGATCTCGTACTCCGCGACCAGCCGCGAGAGGAGGCTCTGGTCGAGGATGTCCCCCTGCACGTGCACGTGGCCCTTCGGAAGCATCGAGGGCAGCGGCGTCAGATCGAGCGTGAGCACCGTGCGCGGCGACGTCTCGGAAAGCTTCTGGACCAGGGAGGTGCCGACTTCTCCGGCGGCCCCCGTGACGAGCGTGACCTTCTTCCGCATGCGCGGCGATGGTATGCGGTTTCAGGAGCGAAGTCGATCCCGAAGGAAGCGCCCGAGGTCGGTGATTTCCGCAGGCGATACGCTGTGGGGCATGGGATACGTGCGCCAATCGGGTTGGAAACCTGCCTCCCGTAGAGCCGCCACGGTCGCCTCCGCGAGCGAGAGGGGAACGATGGGATCGTAGCTTCCGTGCGCCATGAAGATGGGAAGCCCGGCGTTCGCCGCGCTCGCGTCTTTCATCCGCCGGGGAAGCGGGTGATAGCAGGAGAGCGCGACGATGCCGCCGAGCCTCTCTTCGAACGGAAGACCCCCATAAAGGGCGATGGCGCCGCCTTGAGAAAAGCCCGCGACAACGATCCTTTCGGACGGGAGGCCCGACGCTCGTTCGTGCCGAATCCATGCCTCGAGCATGCTGCCGCGGAGCTCTCGAGGTCCGCCTCATCGACCGAGCGCTCGAGATCGAGAGTCTTGATGTCGTACCACGCGCGCATCACCGCGCCGCCGTTGATGGTGACCGGCCGCATCGGAGCGTGGGGGAAAACGAAGCGTACCCGCGCTTCGTCCGGAAGCCGGAGCTCGGGGACGATGGGCTCGAAGTCGTGGCCATCGGCGCCGAGGCCGTGAAGCCAGATGACGGAAGCCGTCGGCGGACCGTCGGGATCGATTTCGACTGCGGGAAGGAGGGGTTCGCTCATATCTGAAAGAGGTCTTCCGAAAGGACGCGCGCCAGACGGGTCAGGAAAGAGATCCGCGTCAGCGGCGGAAAAGACGAGCGGCGGCTTGATCTTGATGACGTTATGGAGCGGGCCGTCGGTGCTCAGGAGGACTCCTTCCTCCTTCATGCGATTGACGAGGGCGCGCGCTTCCCGCGCGGCGGGCTCGAGCGTCTCGCGACTCTTCACCATCTCGAAGCCGAGAAAGAGTCCCCGCCCGCGCACGTCGCCGAGAATCGGAAGGCGGTCCTGGAGCGAACGAAGACCTTCGAGGAGGAGCTCCCCCATGGCGGTCGCGTTCTCGCGCAATCGCTCGTCCTCGAGAACGTCGAGAACCGCGAGGCCCGCCGCGCAGGAGACAGGGTTGCCGCCGAAGGTGTTGAAGTACTCCATCCCCGTCTGGAACGCGTCGCGCACCTCGCGCGTCGTGGCGACCGCGCCGAGCGGGTGCCCGTTTCCGAAGGGCTTCCCCATCGTGACGATATCGGGAACGGCGCCTTCCGCATCGAACGCCCAAAATGTGGAGCCGACGCGGCCGAACCCCACCTGTACCTCGTCGGCAATCGCGACTCCTCCGGCTTCGCGCACCGCACGGAAAAGGCTTCGCGAGATAGGCGGGTGGGAGCACGACCTGGCCGCCGCAGCTCAGGATCGCTTCCGCGATCACGGCTCCCACCGGCGTTTCCTGCGCCGCGAGCGTCTGAATCAGACCTCTCGCGTCGTCGAGGTAGCGGTCGCCGTAGGCACGGATCCGAGCGTCGATGGCGGCCGCGATAACCGTCCGGCATGTCGAGCACGTGCACGTGCGCCGGCGCCCCTTCGCCTCCGGGTCCGTCGAACTTGTAGGGGCTCACTTCGATGAGGGACGTGAGGTTCCCGTGGTAGGCCCCGTCGAGAACGAGAGTGGTCTTCCTCCGCGTGCGCGCCCGCGCGAGACGGAAAGCGAGATTGTTGGCCTCGCTTCCCGAGTTCACGAAGAAGACGACCTCGAGCGAAGGAGGCAAGAGCCGACGTCAGCCTGTCCGCGAGCTCCACGATGCGCGGGTGAAGGTAGCGGGTATTGGTGTTGAGGACGGCTGCCTGGCGCGCGATGGCCTCGACGACGCGCGGATGGGAGTGACCGACGTGGCAGACGTTATTGACCATGTCGAGATAGGGACGGCCCTCGGCATCGTAGAGAAAGGCGCCGTACCCGCGGACGATGTGGAGCGGCTGCCTCATAGGAGAGGCTCAGATTGGGAGACAGGTCGCTCGCCGCGACGCTGTCGAAGGCCGCCCGAGTCCTCTCGAGGCGCCCGCGCGGCGTTCGGGAAGTCCGAGGAGCCGGCTCGGATCCGGTGAAAGCGAAAGCCACAGATCGCGCTCCGAAGGGGCCGCCACGCCGGGAAAGTCGCCCTCCTTTGTCGAGAAGGTCGACCACGATCTGAAAGTGAAGGTGCGGCGGCCAGTTCCCGTTGACCGGGTAGTCGCCCACGCGCGCGATGGTCTCGCCGACGGAAACCGCCTTTCCGCGCGTCGAGCCCCTCGAGCGAGTCGGCGGAAAGGTGGCCGTAGAGCGTGTAGAAGCGATCGCCGTCTTCCGTATCGTGCTCGAGGAGGATGGTGGGGCCGTAGTCGAGGGGCTGGTCGTTGAAGGCGAAGCTGTGAACCCGTCCTTCGAGAGGGGACCGAATCTCGGTACCGGCCTCGACGAAGAGATCGATCCCGAGGTGGACGGTGCGCGGCTCTCCCTCTTTCGGGCGGAAGGCCTCGGTCGTGTAGAGGACGCGCGCTTCGTCGTAGCGTCCGACGCCGAGACGCGCCCCTTCCTGCTTCATCTGCGAGAAGAGGACCTCGGTCAGTCGAGAGACGTCGCCGACGACGTCGAGGCCTCCAATCGACGTCGAGCCGACGCTCAAATCGAAGACGTGAATCTTCTCGGAGTCCGGCATCCACGGGAGAACGCTCGCTCGCGGGACCGAGTCGAGATGAGGAGGCGATGGCGGCGGCTCGGGGATGGGGCGGAAGACCGCAGGCGGCGCGGAACCCGTAGTGGGCCAGGCGCGGCGATTGGGCTCGAAGCCGCGAAAGAAGCTTCCATGCGGAAGCCTCGCTCACGCGAAGGTACTCCTTCTCGGGCTCGTCCCGCGACTGCAGGGCGCAGATGGAGACGCTCATGGCGAGCCGTGTTGCGATGAGTGGAAAGAGGAGACGGATCTCGCCATCCGCGAGGGGGCGCGCCTGGTGATAACCGTAGATGACCGCCCTTGCGGCCCGCAGCGGGTCCGCCTTTTCGAACATGGCGTAGGCGCAGGCGTTCGCGAGCTCGCAAACGAGAGCGCTCTCCACCATGTCGCCGAAGTCGAGGATCCCGGAAAGCTCTCCCGCACTTACCAGAAGGTTGTAGTCGTTCGCGTCGTTGTGAATCACTCCCCGCGGAAGAGACTGGAGCCCCGGTCCGACCTCGTCGATGATGAGCTGCAGGAAGTGGCGCAGTGTCTCGCGACGCTCGGGAGTCGACGAGACCTCGAGCGCTTCTTCGACGACCGCGCGCGCGTTCGCGGCGTTCCACTTCAAGAAGCGCTTCTGCTCGGGATGGGTGAAGCCCTCGAGAGCTCGATCGAGCCGGCCCAAGGCGTTTCCGACGGACCTCAGGAGAGCTGCTCCGGCTGCGGCCGTACCTCGGCGAGCGGCTTCCCGGGGAGCCGTTCGAAAAGGCGGATATGGAAAGAGGTTCCATTTCCGTTCGAGACCGTGCGAAGGTCTTCTCCACCGCTCGCTCGCAAGAGCCGCGGAACGGGGAGGCCCGGGTCGCGCTCGACGACGCGCTCGAGCGCCTGGTTCTGGAACTCCAGGATCGATCGGGGCTCCGCCGAGCTCGCAATCTTGAGCACCAGCTCGCGGCCCGAGCTTTCACGAAGGTGAAAGTTCTGGTCGCGTTCGCTCGGAAGCTCGGAGACGACGCCGGTGTCGACGCCATAGCATTCGCGGACGAGCCGCTCCGCTTCGTCAGGACGAAAGCGGGGTCGCGAGCGGCTCAACATGCGGCGATTCTAGCATTGGGTATCGTGCTCCAAGCGACGATCCCCATGCGCGCACCGGCTCCTCCGGTTTCTCCGCCTTCATCCAGAAGCCTTTCCGCGCAACGGACCTCGCAGACAAGGTCTCCCGCATCCGCCGCGCCCGCCTCGATTCCTCCGACTCCGGCGGCGAACGCCACCGGCGGCAGGCACGAGCTCCCCGGCTGGATCCTTAGTGTCCGCCGAGAGCCGTGTCGAGACGCGCTAGCATCTGCCTTTCGCCGGCGCTCACACGTTCACCGCCGAACCCCAGGAATCCTCCTTCGCTTGCGGCCTCGGCCACCTTCGGCCCGATCCCTTGCAAGAAGTGTCGATACGACTCCGCGTCGTTGGCGTGTCCCTTTTTCTCGAGAATCGAGATGGCGGTCTTCGCTTTTGCCACCGCCATGTCGCCGAGCCTTTCGTGAAGACCCTTGAGGTCCTTCACATCGCCCATGGAGTTTCGGATGGTGTCCTGAGCGGCCTTGAGCTCGTCGCGGTCCAGGACGGCCTTGAGAAGCTCGTTGCCTCCTTCGAGGGCGCTCACTACCGAGCCCGCGGATGCGAAGCCCTCTTTGAGGCTACCCAGGATCCCGCTCGACCCGGCGGTCATCACCGCGAGCGCAATCGCTTGCGGCGCCTCGCGCAGCGCATCCCACTCCTCTGCCGTGAAATCGCTCTTTATCGTCATTTCTCGTCTCCTTTTCCGGCGCGCCTTCGAGGGGCAATCGCGCGCGAGAGCTCGTGGAAATGACTCCTGCAAAGACTCGAACGCCGCTCACGGCGTCGCAAGCTTCCCGCACTCGCTACCGCCTCTGAGGTGGACGAGATTGGTAGCATGGGGAGAAGACGTTGTCAATGAGACAACGTCACCATGCTATCCCGCAATTTCTGCGCCGACCGGGGCGTTCCCGCGAGAGCTGACTCTCGCCTCTATCGAAGCAGCTTTTTCAGCCACTGGAGCTTTCCGCCGTACGGCGGATACCGAAGCGGGATATCCAGAAACCTCGAGCCCTGGACCACCGCCTTCCGGTGCGAGAAGAGCTCGAAGCCGAAGCGGCCGTGGTACTGGCCGACGCCGCTCGCGCCGCGCCCTCCGAAGGGAAGACGGGGGTTCATGAACTGCAGCACCAGCTCGTTCACCGCGGCGCCTCCCGATGGGATCTCGCGCAGGAGCACGTCGCTCTCACGTCCTTGCGGTTCGAGAAGACGTAGAGCGCGAGCGGATCCGGGTGGCGGTTCGCGATCTCGATCGCCTCGTCGATATCGCGATACGCGACGATGCGGGAGGATCGGACCGAAGACTTCTTCTTCGCGCGGAGGCGAGCCGGGCGGAGCGTCTTCGAGAACCGTGGGAGAGAAGTAGAGCCGTTCTCGATCCCGTATCTCCGCCGAAGGTGATCCGGCCGTGCTCGAGGTGAGCGGAAAGCCGGTCGAAGTGACGCGCGCTCACGATCCGGCCGAAGTCCTCGCTCCGGCGCGGGTCCTCTCCGAAGAAGCGCGCGACGTTCGCCGCGATCCCGGCGACGAGCGCGTCCTTCTTCGTCCTCCGGCACCAGAGCGTAGTCGGGCGCGATGCAGGTCTGGCCGGCGTTCATGAACTTGGCCCAGGCGATGCGCCGGGCGGCGAGCGGGATGTCCGCGTCCGTGTCGACGATGACCGGGTTCTTCCCTCCGAGCTCGAGCGTCAGCGGAGTCAGGGTCTTCGCCGCCGCGGCCGCGACTTCGCGGGCGACGGAGGCGCTCCCGGTGAAGAGCACGTGATCGAATCGAAGTCGCAGGAGCGCCTGGCTCGTCTCGACCCCTCCCGTCGCCACGGCCACGAGCTCGCGCGGGAAGCTCGCGCCCAGGAGCTCGGCGATGAGGCTCGACGCGTCGAGGCGCGAGCTCCGATGGCTTGAGGATCGCGCAGTTCCCCGCGGCGAGCGCTCCAATCCACGGTCCGAGCGCGAGCTGGAGCGGGAAGTTCCACGGCGCGATGATGAGCGCGACGCCCGAGCGGCTCGCGCTCGATCCGGCTCTTCGCGGGAAAGAGCAGCATGGGCGACGGAACGCGCTCCGGCCGCATCCAGCTCGCGAGATGTTTCAGAGCGAAGCTCGATCTCCGCTCTCAAGAATCCCGTTTCCGAGGCGTAGGCCTCGAACGCGGGTTTCCCGAGATCCGCCGCGAGCGCTCGCTCGATGCGAAGACTCGTTCTCGCGAAGGAGCCTCCCGAGCGTCTCGAGCTGTTCGCGCCGGAACGTCGAAGCCGAGAGTCGCGCCGGTCCGGAAAGAACCGCCGCTGGGCCTCGAGGACCGCCGGCCAGTCCATCAGTCGATCTCGAGCTCCGCCACCAGCGGCAGGTGATCCGAGGCCCGCCGCGCGAGCCTCAGACGAGCGCGGTAGACGTGAAGAAGACGAATGTTGCCTCGAACGTAGACCGAATCGAGCGCCCGGATCGGTCCCCACGCGGGGAAGGTCCGGACCGGCGGGCCCAGCCCGCGAAACCCCGCGGGGACGAGGAGCTTTCGGCCGAGCGTGCCCCAGAAGTCGTTGAAGTCGCCCGCCACGAGGATTGGAGTCTGGTGATGGAGTCCCACGAACGGATGGCTCTCGAGAAACTTCCGCAGCTGGATTTTTCTCTCGAAGCCCGAGAGACCCAGATGCAGATTGTAGGCGTGGATGGTGCGGGTGGGGCTTCCCGCCAGAACGCCCAGCCGGACCCGGTAGCGCGCGTGAAGGACGCTCCGCCGTTTCTTGGGGGGGACGGTCAAATCGATGTTCGAGGTCTCGGTCATCGGGAAACGGCTGAGCATGGCGTTTCCGTACTCGCCCCCGCCGAGAACCTTGACGTTGGGGAAGTAGGTGCGGTGCCTCAGGCCCAGGAAGTCGCCGAGAAGATCGACCTGCCGATCCGCGTTCGACCGCCGCGCGTGCTGGTCCACCTCCTGGAGCAGAACGAGGTCCGGCTCGTAGCGCGCGATGACCTGCGCGACTCTCAGCGGGTCGTATCGTCGATCGATACCGCCGATGCACTTGTGGATGTTGTAGGAGACGACTCGAAGGCGCACGAGTAGATTTCGACGAGTTCGAAACGCATCATGATAACACGGGCTTCGCCGCCCTCACGGCGCCCCGCCCGAAGTCTGATACAATTCCGCGCAAAGAAGCGTTGGGTTGAGGCGCACTCCCAACCGCACAACGGGAGCTCGAACATGGCACTATCCGGGAATACCCGAGAGCTTTCTCTCGCGGACCTCATCTTGGTGAAGGCCCAGGATCCCGGCAACTTCCGGCTGAGACTATCCGGGCCCGCGGGCGACGGACTGCTACTCATCCGCAGCGGCCGCGTGGTGCACGCCGCGTACGGCGAGCTGCCCGCCGCCGACGCCGCCTACCTGCTCGTGACCGAGGAGGCCGTCGACTTCAACGTGGAGGCGAACGTCGACATCCCGGGCGAGACGGTGAACTTCAGCGCGCAAGAGCTCCTCATGGAGGCGATGCGCCGATTCGACGAAGGGGTTCTGAAGAAGCCGAAATCGGTCGCCGTGACCATGGGCAGCGGCGTCTCGACCCGGAGGACGCCGCCGAGGCCGAGGTCGCACGACGTGCGGAAAAGCCCCGAAGCCGAGGCGCTGCGCCGAGCGATGGGACATTTCCTCTTCGCCGAGCCCGAAACGCCGACGTCGTTCCTTCGAGAGACGCTCGACGCTCCTTTTGGCGCTGCCGCTCGGCGTCGGCCTCGTGGTCGCGCTGGTCGTCGTCGGCTTTCGCACCGGGACCTTCACCGCGAGCACGCACCGCGAGGTGGTCCGTCTTTCGGATCTCGGCGGCCCGCGCGACGCTCTTCCGATCCTTCTTTCGGGAGGTCCGGCCATCGCACCTGCGGAGGCGGATGCGAGCCTCCATCCCACCATCCTGTATCGCATCCGCATCGATCGCGAAGGCAACGTTTATCCGCAGCGACCCCGGGAGGCGAGAGAGGGACTGGCGCCGTTCGAGGCGGCGGCAGCGGAGGCGCTGCGAACGTATCACTTCGCTCCGGCGATTCGTGAGGGTGTCCCGGTTCCCATCGAGGTCAACTGGCCCGTCGATTTCATTCGGCGGGTCGAAGCGAGCCCGACGCCGCTTCCGGTGGAGGCGGACTTGTTCACCGATCCTCTCCTGGACAAGAAACCGACTCTGGTCCAAGGAGAGCCTCCCTCGATGCTTCCCGGGAGTCCTCGCCGTCCCGACCATCCCGTGCCGAGTCCTCATCGACGAGCACGGAAGCGTCGTGGACGCGGCGATCGAGTCCCCGCGGCCTGGATTCGAACGGCACGAGAAGGCCGTTCTCGACGCGGTGCGGACCTACCGCTTCGAGCCGGGAAGGCGGGAAGGTCAAGTGGTGCCCACCTGGATGACGTTGAGCATCGAGTTTCGCTGAGCCGATGCGAGCCCTCCTCGGCCTCCTGGTTCTCGCCTTCTTTCCGATGCGCATCGCTGGCGCAGGAGAGGCTGGTCGTCCGAGGCCCTGCCGATGTCGTCGCGCGCTTGACGGCGCTCCGGGAGGTCGTCGCGCGTTGGCATCCCGATTTGAGGATCGACTGGGTTCCCGACGAGACCGGAACGTCATTCGCTCCGCTCTTCGACGGCGCCGCCGATCTGCTTCTGAGCTTGCGCGCGATCGAGCCGTGGGAGCGGGAGCTCGCGGCTCTTCTCTCCCTCGAGATTCATGAAGAGCCCGCCGGCCTCGACGCGGTCGCCGTGGTGGTACACCCCGACAATCCGATTGAGAGTCTCTCCCTCGAACAGGTCCAGACGCTCTTCGCCGGGAAGATCGTCGGTTGGTACGGCTTCGGCGGGAGCGACCGGCCGATCCGCCTTCTCTCTCCCGTGCCTTCATCGGGCGAGTACCAGGCGCTGAAACGGATCTCGCCGGGCGGTGATTTCCGGCATCCTCCTTCGGCCGAGCTCGTGTCGAAAGCGCGAGTCGTTCTATCGACGGTGGCCTCCGATCCAAGAGCCGTGGGGCTTCTGCCGATGAGTCAGGACCACTCGGGTGTGAGAGAGGTCCCGCTTCGCGCCGCTCCGTCCGACGCGCCCATCGAGCCTTCCGTCGATTCGGTGGAAGGCGGCGAATACCCCTGGAGTCGAGTCCTCTGGATCTACCGCCGCGGAAGGCCTGACGAGAGCCTGCGCCGCTTGCTCTCCTCTCTTCTTTCGAGCGAGGGACAGAGGGAGATCGCGAAAGCGGGGTTCGCCCCCCTCCCCGCGGATCGGCCGTTTCTGCGAACGCTCCCGGCGCGAGAGCGCGCCAGGGCCGCGACGGTGACCAGGGTGAGCTTCGCTTCCGGTCTCGATCGTCTCGACGACGAGGCGAGGAAGGTGCTGAGCGTCGCTGCCAAGAGCGCTTCCGAAGTCTGGATCACCGGACACGCAGCCTCACAGGAAGACCGCCTCGGAGCGGTCGGTCTGTCCGAAAAAAGAGCGCGGGCCGTCGAGGAGTTTCTCGCGGCTCTCGGCGTCGCGGTGCGAGGCGCCGAAGGCGTGGGCGCCGACGGTGGCGATCGAAGCACCGCCGACGTATGGTGGATTTCGCGGCGCTGAGATTGGAGACGACCACCGAGAACGCGTTTCTCCTCACCCGACAGTGGCGCGACGCGCCCGGCGGGATCGAGATCGTCTTCTGGGCGCGGGCGGAATCCGGCCCGATCCGCATCCGTCTGGATCGGAAGGAGGCGGTCGCGTTCGCGGAGCGCGGCCGCGTTCGAGGCGAAGCCCTCGCTTGCCGCGTCCGGGCCCTCGATCTGCGAACGTTCGACGGATCATTCGTCGACGCGCTGTACTTCAAAAGCCAGCGGGCCCTCGTCGACGGAAGAAGGGAGCTTCGCGAAGCGGGTGTGCGCCTCTACGAGTCCGACTTGAAGCCGTCCGATCGCTACCTCATGGAGCGCTTCGTGACCGGCGCTTTACGGGTCGAGGGCCCCTTCCGCCAGGACGGCGCGTTTCGCGAATATCGAAACCCGAAGATATCGAGAGCGGACTACCGGCCCGGGCTCACCCAGCTTTCGCTCGACATCGAAACCGACGGGGAAGAAGAGAGGCTCTTCTCGATCGGCGCTTCCGTCGAATCGGAAGCGCGGGTGTTCCTTCTGCGCGATCCCGCGTGGAGCCGCGAGGACTGCGCTCGCGCGGAACGCTTCGGCGCGGAAGAGCGCCTCTCGCTCTCGCTCCATTCCGACGAATCCGCTCTCCTCCGGGAATTTTTCTCTTTCCTCGCTCGCGCGGATCCGGACGTCATCCTCGGCTGGAACGTGGTGGATTTCGACCTCGCGGTGCTCGAGCGGGTTTGCCTTCGGACCAATGTCCCTTTCGCCATGGGCCGCGGCCGAGACCGCGCCGCGATCCTGGCGCCCGGATCGCCCGGGAGGCAAGCGAGTGGCCCGGATTCCGGGCCGCGCGGTCCTCGACGGCATCGACACTCTCAAGACCGCCACCTGGAGCTTCGAGGACTTCGGTCTCGACGCCGTGGCGCGCGACCTTCTCGGGCTGGGAAAGCGGATCGAGAAGTCCCGCGATCGCATCCGCGAGATCCGCCGCCTGTATCGCGAGGAGCCCTGGGAGCTCGCTCGCTACAACGCGGAGGACTGCCGGCTGGTGCAATCGATCTTCGCGAAGACGCATCTCATGCCCTTCGTTCTCGAGCGCGCCCAGCTCACGGGGCTCGCTCTCGATCGAGTGGGAGGATCGGTGGCGGCCTTCGACAACCTCTACCTCCCGCGCCTCCATCGGCGAGGCCGCGTTGCCCCGGACGTGGAAACCGTCGAGGGCGAGGCGATGAGCCCGGGCGGCTACGTCCTCGAATCGCAGCCGGGCCTCTTCGAGAACGTCCTGGTCCTCGATTTCAAGAGCCTTTACCCGAGCATCATCCGCACCTTCCGCGTGGACCCTCTGGGTCTGGTCGAGGCGGGCGTGGACGCGATCGAGGGGTTCGAGGGCGCTCGTTTCGCGCGGGAAGGAACCATCCTTCCGGAGCTCATCGAGGAGCTCTGGCGGGCGCGCGATCGCGCGAAAGCGCTCGGCGAGGAGGCGACCTCGCGCGCCATCAAGATCCTCATGAACTCGTTCTACGGAGTCCTCGGGACACCCGGCTGCCGGTTCTTCGAGCCGAGACTCGTCTCGAGCATCACCCGTCGAGGCCACGAGATCATCACCCGAAGCAGGGACTGGATCGAGAGCGAGGGATATCGGGTCATCTACGGCGACACGGATTCTCTCTTCGTGCTGGTGGGCCCCGGTCCCGAGGAGAAGGTGTGCCGGGAAATCGGAGAAGACCTGGTCCGCCGTTTGAATCAAAGATGGGCGGGCGAGCTCCTCGCGCGGAATCGAGTCGAGTCGTGCCTCGAGCTCGAGTTCAAAGCCCACTACCTGCGCTTTTTCATGCCCACCATCCGGGGCTCGGAGCTCGGCAGCAAGAAGCGCTATGCGGGCCTGTCGCGCCGAGGGCGACGATCTGGTCGTCGAGTTCACCGGCCTCGAAGCGGTGCGCTCGGACTGGACGGCGCTCGCGCGCGAGTTCCAGCGAGAGCTCTACCGTCGGGTATTCTTCGACGAGCCATTCGAAGAGTACGTGCGGAGCACGGTAGCGGATCTGCTTTCGGGAAAGCGCGACGACGATCTGGTCTACCGCAAACGGCTCCGTCGAAGGGTCGAAGACTACGAGAAGAACGTTCCTCCGCACGTGCAGGCGGCCCTGAAGCGCTCGAAGTCGGTCACCGATCGCTGGGTGCGCTACGTCGTGACCACCCGGGGTCCGGAGCCTCTGGAAAACGAGCCTCGCGCTCTCGACTACCAGCACTACCTCGAGCGCCAGCTCGCGCCGGCGGCGGATGCCCTCCTCCGGTTGAAAGGGACGTCGGTCGGGGAGATCGTGGACGCTCAAATGCGGCTATTCTGAGTCGCATGCGCGAAAAAGCCCTGGCGCTCGCTGCCGCGATCCTGCTGACGTCGGTCTTTTTCATCGACGTCTGCGGGCTCGTTTTCGGCTGCGGCTGCCGGTCGCTCTTCGCGGGCGCGGCCACCGCCTGCAACATCCATCACGCCTCACCGCCTCATTGTCCGTGGTGCGCGCACCCGGGAGCGGGCGGCGCCGTCGCCGCCGGCGCGATCGTGGGTGTTCAATCGTGGGTTCTGTTGAGGAAGGGACGCGCCGGCATGAGCCTTCGCTTCGCGCTCGCGCTCCTCTCCTTCCCGCTGATCGCTGGCCTCGTGGGCGCGCTTCAGGGAATTCTGTGGGACTATTGGCAGCTGATGAGCGAAGCCCGCACCGCCGACCGGGTTCGGCGGCTCCTTCGCGAAAACGCGACTGCGGAGAAGGCGGCGTTTCTTCCGCGGTATTTCAAGACCGGGCCGGGCGACTACGGTTTTGGAGATCGTTTCTACGGCGTGGTCGTTCCGGACTGCCGGCGGATCGCGAAAGCGGCTCGCTCGCTTCCGGAGACCGAGCTCGAGGCTCTCCTCGCGTCGCCGATGCACGAGGAGCGGGCGGTCGCGCTTCTCGTGATGGCGGATCGCTTCGAGCGCGGAGAGGAGAGGGAGAGGTCCCGCGTCTACCGCCTGTACCGTCGCAATCTCGACCGCGTCAACAACTGGGACCTCGTCGACGGAAGCGCGCCGGCCATCGTCGGGAGGCTACTTCGAGGGGCGCGACCGCTCCCAGCTCTACCGCCTGGGCGCGGTCGAAGAAGCTCTGGGAGCGGCGGATCGCGATGCTCGCGACGTATCGATTCATCAAGAAGGGGGATTTCAAGGACGCCCTCGCGATCGCGCGCATCCTTCGCGACGACGGGGAGGATCTGATCCAGAAAGCCGTCGGCTGGATGCTGCGGGAAATTGGAAACCGGGATCGCGAAGCCGAGGAGCGATTCCTGCGGGCGCATCATCGGAAGATGCCGAGGACGATGCTGCGCTACGCCATCGAGAAGTTCCCCGAGCCCCTGCGAAAGTCCTATTTGAATGGGAGGCCGAAGTGAAGCTCCAGATCGCCGTCGCCGCTCTCGTCTGCGTTGTCGCGTGCGAGACGGCTGCTCCTCCTGAGGAGAAGGTTCCGGAGGAGACGACCGCGGACGCCGCCGCGCGGCTCGTCCGATACACCACGGTGCGGCTCTCGACGGATACCGCGGCGCTCTCCGATTCCGAACGAAAAATGATTCCGCATCTCATCCGGGCGGCCGAGGCGATCGATCGCACGTACTGGGAGCAAGCCTACGGCGACAAGGAGAAGCTTCTGTCCTCTCTCGAGACCGAGGCCGAGCGCCGCTATGCCGGAGATCAACTATGGTCCCTGGGATCGCCTCGACGACAACGAGCCCTTCGTCGAGGGCGTCGAGGACAAGCCCCAGGGCGCGAATTTCTATCCGGAAGACATGACCAAGGAGGAGCTCGAGACGGCGGCCGCCGAGTCCGAGGAACGAGCGCAGGCGCTGAAGAGCCTCTACACCATGGTCCGCCGGAACGCGGCGGGCGACCTCGAGACGATTCCTTACTCGGTGTTCTTCGAGGAAGCCTTCGGCGCCGCCGCGGACGAGCTGAGGCAAAGCGGCGAGTCTCGCGGAAGATCCCGGGCTCAAGCGGTACCTCGAGCTCCGGGCTCAAGCTCTGCTCTCCGATGACTACCGGGCGAGCGACATGGCCTGGATGGACATGAAGGACAACACCCTCGACATCGTCATCGGTCCGATCGAGACGTACGAGGATCAGCTGTTCGGATACAAGGCGGCGAACGAAGCTTTCGTGCTGGTGAAGGATCGGGAGTGGAGCGGCCGCCTCTCCCGCTACGCCGCGCTCCTTCCCGATCTCCAGAAGGCGCTTCCCGTGCCCGACGACTACAGGCGCGAGACTCCCGGCCTCGACTCGGACCTGAACGCCTACGACGTCATCTACTATGCCGGGGACGGAAACGCGGGCGCGAAAGCGATCGCGGTGAATCTGCCCAACGACGAGGAGGTCCAGCTCCAGAAAGGCGCCCGGAGGCTCCAGCTGAAGAACGCCATGCGCGCCAAGTTCGACGCCATCCTCGTGCCGATCGCCGAGACGCTGATTGCGGAGGATCAGCGCGACGGAATCGGGTTCGAGCCTTTCTTCGAGAACGTGATGTTCCATGAAGTGGCGCACGGGCTCGGGATCAAGAACACTCTCGACGGAAAGGGGACGGTGCGGGAGGCCCTGAAGGAGCACGCCTCCGCGATCGAGGAGGCGAAGGCGGACGTGCTCGGTCTCTTCATGATCGAGGAGCTCGCGAAGCGAGGCGAGCTGACGGACACCCAGCTCCGCGACAACTACGTCACCTTCCTCGCATCCATTTTTCGCTCGGTGCGCTTCGGAGGCGCCGCCGCTCACGGACGCGCGAACCTGATGCAGCTCTCGTTCCTGGAGGAGAAGGGTGCGTTCGTCTATGACGGGGAGGCGAAGACCTACCGCGTCGAGCTCGAGAAGATGGGGCCGGCGGTCCGGGAGCTCGCGGCGGCCATCCTCAAGCTCCAGGGTGACGGCGACTACGAAGGACTCGCCCGTTTCCAGGAAAAGTACATGGTGACGAGTCCGACGCTGCAGGAGAGCCTGGAACGGGTGGCCTCGAAGGGAATTCCCGTCGACGTCACTTTCGAGCAGGGTCTCGAGGTGCTGGGCCTCTAGGGCCGAGGCGAGCGCTAGAGTAAGTCCGCCTCCGTGAGGGGCCGCAGCGAATCGAGCCCGCCCTCGGGCTCGGCGAAGATCTCCGTGAACTCCCGCAGCACGACTCGCTTCGCTCCCCGGGCGAGAAGATCCTCGCGCCGCCCCTCCGGAAGAGCTCCGAGCTTCAGCTTCTCGGCCAGGTCTACGCTCACGTGGAAACGGTGCTTCCTCTGCTCCTCGATCTGGTCCTTGCGCCGGCGGATGAGGCAACGAATTTCCCAGTGCGGGCGCTGAGAGACACCCAGGGTCTCGATGTCGATGAACCAGCCGTCTTTCTCGACTTTCATAGCGCGATCAGCCTTCAGCCATCAGCGATCAGTATCAGCTAACGGCTGCACCCCGCCACTCGCTGGCTGCTCGCATCGCTGACGGCTGTCGCTGACGCTGCGGCTTGTCAAGCCGTCCTCGGTCTAGTAAAAAGGGGGCCATGCAGCAGTCAAAAGCGACGCACTACCGGTGGGACGACCTTCCCAAAGAGAAGCTCAACGAGCTCCTCGACCGACGGATCATCACCGGCAACAAGGCCATGCTCACCCACGTCTACATGAAGAAGGGGTGCGTCGTGCCCATGCACCACCACGAGAACGAGCAACTCACCTACGTTCTCGAAGGGGCTCTGAAGTTCTGGATCGGCTCCGAGGACGCCGAGCCCATCGTGGTGAACGCGGGCGAGGTGCTGGTACTGCCCTCGAACGTGCCGCACAAAGCGGAGGCGCTCGAGGACACGCTCGACGTCGACTTCTTCACGCCTCCGCGTCAAGACTGGCTCGACGGGACGGACGACTACCTGAGGCGACAGTAGTCCGCTCGTGAGTCTGCCCCCGAGCTTCTGGAGGGGAGCCTCGGTCGGGATCGCCGCGACCGCGATCGGGCTCTCGGCGCTCGCGGGCTCCTTCCTGGAAAGTGGACTTCCTCGCGTGGTCGACGCCTTCGCCGGCGCTCTCGCCGGCGCGATGATCTTTGTCGTCGCCCTGGCTCTCGCTCGCGGCATCGCCGCGCTCGGAAGGCGTGCTCCGCCTCGAGTCCTTTTCCTCCTCGCGGCGGCGGCGGCGGTCGTCGTCGTGCTTCAGCTTCAGTTCGGCCTTCCCGAACGACTCTACTATCCTTCTCTCGCGGTTCTGGTCCTGGCTCAGGCCTGCCTCGTGGGCGGGCTCCTCGCGCAGGCGGTGGGGCTTCGTCGTCGCCGCTCTCGCCGATCGATGCGCTCGCCATCGGCTGGCTCGCGAGCGACGGCGGCGACCCGTACCCGATCGTCGACGACCCCGCGGAGCGATCGGTGCTTCCGCCGGCGCTCGATCTGCCGAATCCTGGAGCGAGAGGGGACTACGAGGTCGACGCCGTCACTTACGGCAGCGGGACGGATCTCCGTCGGCGGGAGTTCCGAGAGGAAGTCGACTGGACGTCGCGATCCCTCGATGCGACGAAGCTCCTTCCCGAGTGGAAAGGATTTCGCGCTCGCGCTCGCGAGTGGTACTGGGGATTCTCCTTGAAGGAGGCTCCCGTCAACGGACGGGCATGGCTTCCGCGAGGAGCGGGTCCGTTTCCCCTGGTCCTGGTGGTCCACGGGAACCATGGGATGGAAGAGTATTCCGACCCGGGCTACGCGTACCTGGGCGAGCACCTCGCGAGCCGCGGATTCGCCACGGTCTCCGTCGACGAGAACTTCGTAAACGGCACGTGGTCGGGCGACTTTCGCGGAAAGGAGATGGCTCTTCGGGCGTGGCTTCTTCTCGAGCACCTCCGGCAATGGCGTGAGTGGAACCGTACCGGCGGCCACCCGGCCGAGGGGAAGGTCGATCTCGACCGCGTCGCGCTCATCGGCCACTCGCGTGGAGGGGAGGCCGTGTCCATCGCTGCCGCGTTCAACCGGCTTCCCCGTTTTCCCGATGACGCGACCGTTGCCTTCGACTACGGGTTCGGCATTCGCGCGCTCGTGGCCATCGCTCAGATCGATTCTCGCTACCCGCGTCGTATGAAGCTCGAGGACGTGAGCTTTCTCGCGCTCCAGGGCTCATATGACAGCGACGAAGCGAGCTTTCACGGCTTGCGGCAGCTCCGGCGCATCGAGTTTCCCGGCGACGGCTACCACTTCAAAACGGGCTTGTACCTTCACCTTGGAAACCACGGCCAGTTCAATACCATCTGGGGCCGCCGCGATGCCGGGCCGCCCCACTCCTGGCTCCTGAACCTCGCCCCTCTCATCGACGGGGAGACGCAGCGCCAGGTGGCGCTCGTCTCGATAGCGGCGTTTCTGGAGGCGACGCTTCACGACCGGCTTTCTTACGTCTCTCTCTTCCGCGATCCGCGGCTCGGCCGGGAGTGGCTCCCCGAGGTGACGATGGTGGCGCAGTTCTCCGACTCGCGCACCACTCCCCTCGCGACGTTCGAAGAAGACCTCGACGTGCTCACCGCAACTCTTCCCGGAGCTCGTATCGAGACCGAGGGACTCTCGCTCTGGCGCGAGGAGGAGCTCCTGTTCCGGGACGATCAGAAGCAGGGAACGAGCGCGGTCGTTCTCGGCTGGACTCCGGAGAGCCGCGCGGCGACGGAAGCGTCCTGGACCATTCGGCTCCACTCCGAGGGCGAGCCTTTCGATTCGACTTCGCGCCTGGCGTTTCTTCTGAGCGGGTCGACGGAAGGCGCGAGCACCGATGAAAAAAGCGAAAAGACCGAAGCGCCGCGGAAAGCTCCCTCGGTCGCGATCGAAATCGAGGACCTCGCGGGTCTGAGGAGCCGGTTAGAGCTCGCGGATATCCGGCCCGTCGCGATGCCCCTCGAGGTCCAGTTCCTGAAAACGGCGTGGCTCAACCGCGAAGCTCATGGCCGCACGTGGGAGCCGACGCTTCAAAGCTACGAGATCCCGTTCGACGCCTTTCTCGCTCGAAACGAGCGCATCGACCTATCCCACCTCACGGCAATCCGCTTTCTCCTGACGAGCGAGAAGGGGAGCGTCGTCGTTCTCGACGACGTCGCCGTCGCGCGCGGCGGTGTCCCCTCGGTCGACGACGGCGAGGGGAATGGCCGCGCCGAAGGTGACGAGCGCTAGAGCCGGGACCGCCCAACCGAGAAGGCTCGCGCGCTCCGCGAAATCGATGAAGAACGCCGCCACCATCGGCCCCGCGAGGGACGCATAGCCGAAAACCGTTGAAAAGAGCGCGTTCGCGCGGGAGAGAAGGGGAGCCGGCGTTCGCTCACCGAGAAGAGCGAGACTGACCGGGAAGATGCCGCCGACGGCGGCGCCGATCAGAACGTAGGCGGCCGTCGCCGCGGTCAACGCCTGCGGGAGGTGGCCAGAAGAGATCGCCCCGGCGGCAATGGACGCGGCGCTCCCGAGCGCCGCGAGGCCGACGAGAACCCTCCGTTTGCCGATGGCGTCGGCGAGCCATCCCGCGAAGGGCTGGATGGCCACGGTGCCGAACGCCATCCAACCCACGACGTCGAGTGCCTGGGTTCGTGAAAGACCGAGCCTCTGCCCCTCGACGGGGTAGGTGCCGACCATCGCCACGTCCAGTACCGCGTAGACCACGGCGCCGTAGAGCGCGAGAACCACCCGGCGCGCCGGAAACTTCACGCGCTCGCCCCCGAGCGGTCGCGTCGTTCTCGATGACCATCCGGCGCATTCCCCAGAAAGCGAGGGGCGCGATCCCGAGTGCGATCGCCGCGATCACCAGGAAGCCGGCGAGGCCGAAGTCGTCGTAGACACGGTTGCCGAGAAAAACTCCGAGCATGAATCCGCCGCCGAACGCCGCGCCATAGGCAGCCATGACTCGTCCCCGATGGGAAGGTCTGCTTCCCTTCAAGAGCGCATACTCGGCGGCGACGAAAGTGAGTGCGGCGGCGACTCCGAGCCACAGCCGGGCGGGAAACAAAAGGCGCGCATCGGTCGCGAGCGCGAGGGCGAGGCCGAGGAAGCCCACGCCCTGAAGGAGGATGCCGGCCACGTTGACTGGCCGTGGGCCTACTCGATCGACGAGCCGTCCCGCCCAGGGGCTCGCGACCGCGAGCCCGAGAGACAGCATCGCGACGACGCCGGAGGTGAAGTACTCGCTCTCACCGCGGCTCTCGAGAATCGAGGACACCAGGGGCGACGAGCCGCCGAACGAAACGCCCACGAAGAAAAGCGAGAGAATCAGCGCTCCCGTCTCCGCGAGCGTCAGGTAGCCGGTCATCGGGATCGGCGCGCGAGGACATCGACCTGGTGCGCGCAGTAGACGAGCTCGGCGGAGAGGAGCTGGCGGCGGCGCTCGGAAACCCAGGTCCGGAGGGCCGGTTCCTCGACGCGCCCGCGCACCGCGTCCTCGATCGTCGTCAGGATGAACTCGAGAAAGAACGCCTCGTCTCGCGGATACCCGTCTCCCGCCGGATGCACGATCCAATCGGAGCTACCCATCTCGAGCACCTCGACCGGGATGCCGACGAAGCTGGTGAAAGAGCTTCCGGCCGCTGCGGCTCGAGCCGCTTTCGCCCATGGAGTCGTGATAGGCGGCGAGAACCTCCTCATCCTGCGCCGCTTCCGGCTCGAAGAGCGTCTCGCCGTCGAACGTGATGGGAAAGTACAGAAACCCACCGGGGCGGGCGAGCGCCCAGAGCGCCTCGATCGCGGGCGCGAGCTCGACGATATCGAGAAGCGCGTGGGCCACCACCAGGTCGAACTGGCGATGATTCTCGCCGCGCGCCGCGAAGGACTCGAGCGTCTCCGCGACGAGCTCGGTCGGAAAGGGAAGGGCTGCGAGTCGGCGAAGGCCTTCCTCCCGGAGCTCCTTCCGAGGCTCGACCCCCGTGTACCGGACTTTCGGAAGAGCCGACGAGCCGCCACTCCGCGATCCGTTCGGCGCCGGTGCCGATTCCGGCGCCGGCGTCGAGGATACGGAGCGATTCGGTCGCGGTCGATTTCAGCTCGTTCTCGAGCCGTCTCCAGACCCTTCCGTTCAGCGCGCGGTCGTCGACGCTTCGTTTGGCAGCCAGATAGCGTGCGAAATCGTTCATCGGCGTTCCGCGACATCTTATCCTGGCACCCCATCGGCATTTGTGTCATGCGCGGTCGTGGGATATACGGATCCAGAGGTCGCGGATGAGATGACGGAACGAGTGGTGAGCTCTATTCTTTCGGAGCTCCTGATGCTTCTCGAGGAGGCCTCTCGCCACGCATCCCGGCGGAGTCGGCCTTTCGTCACCCTCGCCTACGCCCAAAGCCTCGATGGGAGCATCGCGGGAGAGGGCAACCGGCCGCTGTCTCTCAGCTCTCCCGGCTCTCTCCAGCTGACTCACGAGCTCCGTGCTTCTCACGACGCCATCCTCGTGGGAATCGGCACGGTCCTCGCGGACAACCCGCGGCTCAACGTGCGTCTCGCGAATGGAGACGACCCGCGGCCCATCGTCGTCGACAGCCGTCTCCGCACACCGCGCGACGCCCATCTCCTCGAGAACGGGCGCGGCGTCTGGCTCGCGACCACCGACGCGGCGCCGAGCTCGACCGAGGCCGAGCTCCAATCCCGCGGGGCCCTCGTTCTGCGGATGCCGGCGCTCGAGAACGGGTGGGTGGACCTCGAGTCCCTTCTCGAACGAGCTCAGCCGGCGTGGAGTGCGGCACTTGCTCGTAGAGGGCGGGGCGCGAATCCTCACCAGTTTTCTCGAGTCCGGTCTCGTGGACTATCTGGTGCTCACCATCTCGCCTCGGTTCGTCGGAGGCGTCCGCCCGCTCGAATCGCGGGAGCTTCGCCTCGTTCCCGAACCTCGTATCCTGGCGATCGGAGCGCGTGGGAGAGGACCTTGTCGTCGCAGGCGGGCTCGTCTCGCCCGCCGGAATGAAGTCTCGCGTCCTTTACTTCCAGGCGCCGCGCCGGATCGAGATCCGAGACGAGAGCCTTCCCGGAGCCACGGGAGGGCGAGGTCGAAGTCGAGACGGAGCTCTCCGCGATCAGCGCTGGAACGGAGCTGCTCTTGTACCGCGGCCAGCTCTCTTCGAGCACGCCTCTGGACGAAAGGCTGCCGTCGCTGGCGCAGAACGCCTCTTACCCCCTGGCCTATGGGTACGCGGCCGTCGGCCGGGTCGTCTCCCGCGGCGAGCTCCTGGGCCGCCGGGTCTTCGCGTTCGAGACCCACCGGAGCTCGTTTCTCGCGCGACCGGACGCGCTTCAGCGTCATTCCCGAGGAGATGCCGTTCGAATCCGCGGCGCTCCTTCCCACCGTTCGAGACCGCCGTGGGTCTGGTTCATGACGCTCGGCCGCTGATGGGAGAGCGGGTGCTGGTGGTCGGCCAGGGCGTCGTCGGGCTCGTGACGACGGCTCTTCTGTCTCGATTCCCGCTCTCCCGGCTCGTGACGCGTAGACCGTTGGGAGGAGCGGCGCCGACTATCGGTCGAGCTCGGCGCGGATCGGTCCCTGGACCCCAAGGACCTCGATGAAAATGACTTCGACCTGACCCTCGAGGTCTCTGGATCTCCCGAGGCGCTCGAGCTCGCCGTCGCCGCCACGGGTCTCGAGGCGACGGGTCGTCGTGGGCTCCTGGTACGGCGACAAGCGCGGCCGGAATCGCCTTGGGCACTCACTTTCACCGCGGACGGATCAGCATTCGTTCGAGTCAGGTGAGCCGGCTCGCTCCCGCACCTCTCCGCGCGCTGGACCAGAGATCGGCGTATGAAGCTGGCGCTCGAAGCGATCTCCAGCCTTCCCGGTCGGCAAGCTGGTAAGCCACCGCTTCCCGATCGAGCGCGCGGCCGATGCCTACCGGCTTCTCGACGAGTCGCCGGAGAACTGCCTCCAGGTCCTCTTGACCTATACTTGAACATCCTCATGGGCGGAGTTCGAAGTCGGGGTCCTCGCGGATTTCGTCGCGCAGCACTATCTGATCGGCGGCGACTTCGGTCCCGAAGGGTCGCTCCATTCCCATCACTACCGGGTGGAGCTTCTGGTGTCGGGCGCGGAGCTCGATCCGCACGGCTTCCTCGTCGACATCGTCCGGCTTCGCGAGGAGCTCGAAGGGCTTCTCGAGCGGTACCGCGATCGCACGCTCAACGATCTGCCGGAGCTCGCCGGACTCAATCCCGGGGTCGAAGTGGTCGCGAGGGCGATGGCCGTCTCGCTCGACACCGCGCTCGAAAGACCAGGGCATGACCGCTCTCACCCTCAAGCTCTGGGAGAACGACACGGCCTGGGCGAGCTACCGAATCGTCCGAGAGCGAGCGGGCCTGACGCAGAGATAACGATCATGTCCTCAGAAACTTTTCCATTTCGCGCCGAGGTGCAGCAGCTCCTCGACTTGATGATTCATTCGCTCTACTCCCACAAGGAGATCTTCCTGCGGGAGCTGATCTCGAACGCCTCCGACGCACTCGATCGGCTGCGCTTCGAAGCGTTGACCCGGCCCGAGCTTCTCTCCGGGGGCGGGAAGCTCGAGATACGGCTCGAGGTGGACCCGGCTTCTCGCACCCTCACCGTCCACGACACGGGCATAGGGATGAACCGCCAGGAGCTCATCGACAACATCGGCACGATTGCCAAATCGGGCACACGCGAGCTCGCCGAGAGGCTTCGCAAGAGCAAGGCGAAAAGCGATGGAGGAACGGGGGAGGGCCCGACGGAGTTGAACGACCTGATAGGGCAGTTCGGGGTCGGCTTCTACTCGTCCTTCATGGTGGCCGACCGTGTCGTGGTCGTGACCCGCAAAGCCGGTGAGCCGGAGGGGACTCGCTGGGAATCCACGGGCACGGGTGAGTTCACCGTGGCTCCCGGAGAGCGAGCTTCGCAGGGAACTTCGGTCACGCTCCACCTGAAACCGGTCGACGAAGAGCAGGGGATCGAGGATTTCACCGAGGATCACGCCCTCGAGCGCATCGTTCGGCGCTACTCGGATTTCATCGCCTATCCCATCGTGCTCGGCGAGAAAACGCTGAACTCGATGAAGCCCATCTGGGAGCGTCCCGCCTCGGACGTGAAACCGGAAGAGTACGCGGAGTTCTACAAACACATCTCCCACGACTGGCGGGAGCCGCTCCTGACCATCTCCCAGAGAGCGGAAGGCCTTCTCGAGTATCGGGCGCTCCTCTTCGTTCCCTCCGAAGCGCCGTTCGACCTCTTCTACATGGGCTATGAGAGCGGGCTCAAGCTCTACGTGCGCCGCGTGCTGATCGTCGAAAAGAGCCCGGATCTGCTTCCGCGTTACCTTCGCTTTCTCACTGGCGTCGTCGATTCCGCCGATCTTCCTCTCAATGTCTCGAGAGAAATGCTCCAGCACGACCGGCAGATTCGTCAGATCCGAAAGGGCCTGGTGAAGAAGGTCCTCGACACCCTCGCGGATCTCAAGGAAAAAGAACCGGAGAAGTATCTGTCACTCTTCAAGGCGTTCGGCCGGGTGCTGAAGGAAGGCCCCTCCGAGGACTTCGAGAACAAGGAGAAGTTGGCCGACCTGCTGCTCTTCCAGAGCTCCCATCACGAGGAGAAGCTCACCAGTCTCTCCGAGTACGTCTCTCGGACGAAGGCGGAGCAGGAAGCGATCTACTACCTGACCGGCGCATCCCGCGCGTCCATCGAGAGCTCGCCCCATCTGGAGGCGTTTCGCGCCAAGGGGATCGAAGTGCTCTATCTGACCGATGCCGTCGACGAGCTCGTAGTGGAGTCGATCGGGGAGTACCAGGGAAAGAAACTGAAGTCGGTGGGCAAGGGTACGGTGGATCTGGGAACCGCGGAAGAGAAAGAAGAGAAGAAGAAGGAGCTCGACGAGAAGTCCCGGGACGTACCAGGGCCTCCTCGAGCGCATCCAGAAGGCCCTCGACGACCGGATCAAGGAAGTCCGGCTCTCCGCAAGGCTCACCGCTTCGCCGGCCTGTCTCGTCGGGGCCGAGCACGACTTCAGCCCGAGGCTCGAGCAGCTCTTGAAACGGGACACCGATCGGCCGCGGCAGAGGCGAATCCTGGAGCTCAACCCCGATCACGAGATCGTGATGAAGCTCGAGAAGATGGCGGAGTCGAGCGCGGCCGACGCGGATCTGACCGAGTACGCGGAGCTCCTCTACGGGTACGCCGTCCTCGCAGAGGGCTCTGAGCTACCCGACCCCGCGGGCTTCGCGCGTCGCATCGCCGAGCTCATGACCCGAGGCCTGAGCTAATTCTCACCCGAGGGAATCAAGAAGAATCGCAAAGTCGCAAAGGTCAATAAGACGCAAAGTTCATTCCGATTCTCCTTTGCGTCTTTGCGCTCCCTTTGCGCCTCTGCGTTCTTCCCCGCTATTTCCCCGGTTGAGCCAGCTCACCACACGGCGCACCGCCCACCGCGGGGTCAGCCGGACCAGGAGCGAGCCCACGTTATTTGTGATTCCGGGGATCACCACCACCCTTCCCGCTTCCATTCCGCGGTAACCGGCTTCAGCGACCGAGCGCGCATCCGCCATCCCGAAGCGAACGAGCCTCGATTCCGCCATGTCCGCGCGCGACTGAAACTCCGTGCGGGTAGGGCCCGGCAGAAGGGCGGTCGACGTCACGCCGGTTCCGCGCAGCTCCTCGGCGAGCGCCTCCGTGAACGAGAGAACGTAGGCCTTGCTGGCGTAGTAGACCGCCATGTAGGGTCCCGGCTGGAGACCGGCCGTCGAGGCCACGTTCAGGATCCGTCCGCGGCGGCGCGCCACCATCGGCGGGAGGAACAGGTGCGTGAGATGGGTGAGGGCGACGACGTTGAGGCGCAGCATCTCGAGCTGCCGCTCGAGAGGTGTCTCGTGGAACCGGCCGAGGCTTCCGAACCCGGCGTTGTTGACGAGCGCTTCGACCTCGAGCTCCCGCCGTCTCATCTCCCGAAAGAGCGCTTCGGGAGCTTCCGGCGCGCCCAGATCGAGGGCGACCACTTCGGCGCGCACTCCATGCGAGTCACGGATTTCGCGCGCGAGCTCCGACAGCTTGTCCTCGCTTCTCGCCACCAGTACGAGCGGTCGCCGCTTCGGATGCCGCGATGAGGGCGAGCTCCCGGCCGATCCCCGTGGACGCCCCGGTGACCAGAGTGAAGCCCCCCGCCGCGCTCACCGTGAAAGCATATCAGGACGAGCTTGTCATCCGGTATGAGCTTTCTTTAAACTGGATCTCGGTTCCGCCACCCATGGCCATTCGGTGCACGAGCTGCGACCACGAGATCCAGGAAGACGACCTTCCCCGTCTCTCCGACCTCGCTCACGTCCTCTGCCCGGAGTGCCACGAGCCGCTCACGCTCCCGGAGATGACCCTTCCGCTCTCCCTCAGCCAGGTGCACAAGCCGCATCTCCGCCGCGCCGACGGTCTCGACCCCGGACAAGAAGTACGCGCTCCTCGTCCTGAGCGGCAGCGAGACCGGCCGGGTCATCGATATCGACAAGGAGCTGGTCACGATCGGGCGCAGCGGCTGCGACGTGATTCTCGACGACCCCGAGCTCTCGCGGCGCCACGCGCGAATCCGCATTCGCGGCGCCGAGGGCGATGCTCGAGGACATGGGCAGCACCAACGGGACGTTCGTCGGGAAGGACCGAATCCAGGAAAGCGTCGTCATCGAGAACCGCTCCAAGTTTCGCGTCGGGGGAGTGGAGCTCGCGTTCGTCGTCACCGACCGTCCCGCCTGAGCCCCGCTTTACTCGCGGACTCTCTTCGTTATAATGGGCGTCCCCTGCCGGGCGAGGAACGATGCCTTATCCTTTTAGAAACAAAGAGATAAGCTGGCTGGCCTTCAATGCCCGCGTGCTTCAGGAGGCGAGCGACCGAAGCGTTCCGCTCATCGATCGCCTGCGGTTTCTCGGGATCTTCTCCTCGAACCAGGACGAGTTCTATCGGGTTCGGGTCGCGACGCTCCATCGGCTGGCTCGTCTCGGCCGGAAGGGCAAGAAGCTCCTGGGGCACGACCCCAAAGCCGTTCTTCGCGAGATCAAAGAGATCATCCTGAAACAGCAGGCGGTGTTCCAGGGGACATACGCCCAGATTCTCGAGGAGCTGGCGAAGCAGGGCATCCATCTCGTCGACGAGTCCCAGCTCACCCCGGAGCAGGGAAGCTTCGTCCGGAGCTACTTCCGGCGCGAAGTGCGCTCGAAGCTCACACCGCTCATGGTCCGCGACAAGGTCCGCTTCCCCGAGCTTCGCGACAAGTCCATCTATCTCGCGACACGGCTCCGCACCAAAGGCGGCAAGAACGACCGGTTCGCGCTCATCGAGGTGCCGACCGACGCGCTGCCTCGCTTCCTCACCCTGCCGCAGGTGGGGAGAGAGCAGTACGTCATCCTCCTCGAAGACGTGATCCGCTACAACCTGAAGGAGATCTTCTCTCTCTTCGAGTTCGAATCGATCGAATCGCACGTGGCGAAGCTCACGCGCGACGCGGAGCTCGACATCGACGACGACGTCACCGAGAGCTACGTGCGCAAGGTGGTGAAGGGAATCAAACTGCGCGAAGAGGGAAACCCGGTCCGGCTCATCTGCGATCGCGGACATCTCCGAGGAGTTCCGGAAGCTCCTGGTGCGCAAGCTCGGCCTCAAGACCGAGGACAGCTTCGTTCCGGGCGGCCGCACCCACAATCACAAGGACTTCATCGACTTCCCCCGCGTCGGCCGGCAGGCCCTCCTCTATCCCGCGATGGAGCCGGTGCCGTTCCCTCTCATCGAGTCTCAGGGCAGCATCCTCGCCGCCATGCGCAAGCAGGAGTTTCTGCTCCACTTTCCCTATCAACCTTTCGACTACGTGATCGATCTGCTGCGCGAGGCGGCGATCGATCCCAAGGTGACCGCGATCAAGGTCACGCTCTATCGCGTCGCGCGCCGCTCCGGGCGTCGCCAACGCTCTTCTCAACGCCGCGCGCAACGGAAAGCAGGTGACGGCGACCATCGAGCTCCAGGCGCGCTTCGACGAGGAGGCGAACGTCGCCCTCGCGAACCAGCTCCAGAAGGAAGGAGGGAAGGTGATCTTCGGCGTGCCGGGATTGAAGGTGCACGCCAAGATCGGTCTCATCGTGCGAAAGGAGAAAGGGGAAGCTCCAGCGGTACGCCTTTCTCGGAACGGGTAACCTGAACGAGGACACCGCCAAGGTCTACACCGATCACTGTCTCTTCACCACCGACCGGCGACTCACCAAGGAAGTGGAATCGGTCTTCGACTTCCTGCAGGACAACTATCGGGTCTCGGACTTCCGGCACCTGATGGTCGTCCCCCTTCGGCTTCCGCGAGGGCCTGACGAAGCTCGTGAAGAACGAGATCGAAGAACGCGAAAAAGGGCAAGGAAGCCTACATTCACCTCAAGCTCAACAACATCGCGGACCCGGAGATGATCGGTCTCCTCTACGAGGCCGCGGACGCGGGCGTGAAGGTCCGGCTCAACGTGCGGGGGCATGTACTCCGTGCTCCCGAGCGCGGTCAAGCATCCGGAGAACATCGAGGCCATCGGAATCGTCGACCGGTTCCTCGAGCACAGCCGCATCCTGGTGTTCGCGAACGGGGGAAGCGAGAAAATGTTTCTTTCCTCCGCGGACTGGATGACGCGGAACCTCGACCGGCGCGTCGAGGTGACGTTTCCGGTCTACGACCCGAAGCTCCAGAAGGATCTCAAGGAGTTCCTGGAGCTCCAGTGGGCCGACAACGTGAAGGGCCGCATTCTGGACGAGCAGCTCTCCAATCAGTACCGGCCCCGCAAGGGCGACGCGGTCCGGAGCCAGTCGGACTTCTACGAGCTGGTCAAGAAGCGGACGCTCGGCGAGGAGCTGAAGGAGCCGAAACCGCAGGCGACGGCCTGAGGCTTCAGGCGCTTACGTAGGCAGTCTTCACCGTGGTGTAGAACTCCCGAGCGTACCGGCCCTGCTCCCGCGGACCGTAGCTCGATCCCTTGGTGCCTCCGAAGGGAACGTGGTAGTCGACCCCGGCCGTGGGGAGGTTCACCATCACCATCCCGGCGCGGGATCTCCTCTTGAAATCGTCGGCATGCTTCAGCGACGTCGTGACGAGACCGGCCGAAAGTCCGAACTCGGTGTCGTTCGCGACCGCGAGCCGCCTCTTCGTAGCTCTTCACCCGGACGACCGTGGCCACCGGACCGAAGATCTCCTCCCGGTTCACGCGCATGCGGTTGTCGGTGTCGACGAAGAGCGCGGGCGTGAGGTAATAGCCCGGCGTCGCGCGTGAAACACGCTCGCCTCCGAAAGCGAGCCGCGCCCCTTCTCTTCGTCCGATCTCGAGGTAGGAGAGATCCTGGTCGAGCTGGCTCTGATCGACCACCGGGCCGATATCGGTGTCCGGCGCGACGGCGTCGCCGACCGCGAGCGCCTTCAAGCGCGCGATGGTCTTCTCGACGAACAGCGTCGTGAATCCCTTCGGTCACCACGAGCCGGGACGACGCGGTGCAGCGCTGGCCGGTCGAGTAGAAAGCGCCCTGGACCGCGCACTCGACCGCGACGTCGAGATCGGCATCGTCGAGCACCAGGAGCGGGTTCTTCCCGCCCATCTCCAGCTGCACTTTGGCGTGGCGCTTCGTAGCCGCGAGAAGGATGTGGTGTCCCGTCTCGACGGACCCGGTGAAGCTGATCGCGTCGACGTCGGGCGAGGTGACGAGGATTTCACCGACGACTGCGTCCGCGGCCGATGACCAGGTTGAAGACGCCCGGCAGGAATGCCGGAACGGGAAATGATCTCGGCAACCGCCCACGCGCATCCGGGAGTGAGCTCCGCCGGCTTGAACACCACGGTATTGCCGAAGGCGAGCGCGGGCGCGATCTTCCACGCGGGAATCGCGATGGGGAAGTTCCAGGGAGTGATGATCCCGACGACGCCGACGGGCTCGCGGGTGATCTCGACGGCGACTCCCGGACGGACCGAAGGCGACAGCTCGCCGCTGATCCGCAGCGCTTCCCCGGCGAAGAACTTGAAGATGTTCCCCGCGCGGGCCACTTCGCCGATTCCCTCCTTCAGCGTTTTTCCCTCTTCTCGCGCGAGGAGCCGGCCGATCTCTTCGCGGCGGGCGAGGATCTCCGTCCCCACGCGATCGAGCGCGTCCGCCCGGAGCTGGATGTTGCTCCGGGACCATTCGGGGAACGCCGCGCGGGCGGCGGCGATGGCGTCTCTCGCGATGGCCTCGTCGGCGTGAGCGTACTCGCCCACGGTCTCGTCGAGGTTGGAGGGATTGAGATTCGGCTGATAGCGGGCGCCCTTCACCCAGGAGCCGCCGATCGAACAGATCGTGCTGGGTCATGGGAAAGGAACATAACGCAGCCCATGCTCTTTTCCAACTTTCTGCTAGAGTTCGCGGATGCGAATCCGAGATGGCCCTCGCCGGTGCGCTCCTTTTGCCTCCTTCTCGAGACGCGCCGCGGCCGAGACATCCCGGCGCTCGCGGGATTCGACGCCGTCGTGGCGAAAGGCGTCGCCGACTGGGAGGTTCCCGCTCTCGCCGTCGCCGTGGTCAAGGACGGCGAGCTCGTCTTCGCCAAGGGCTACGGTGTGCTGGAGCTCGGCAAAGCCGGAGTAGAGCGGATGAGAACACCCTCTTCGCCATCGGCTCGACGACGAAGGCGATGACCGCCGCGGCGCTCGGCATCCTCGTGGATGAGGGAAAGCTCGGCTGGGACGATCCGGTGACGAAGCACCTCCCCTGGTTTCAACTCCGCGATCTCTTACGTGACGCGCGAGGTCACGGTGCGGGATCTGCTGACCCATCGGGCGGGACTGCCCAACTCCGACTTTCTCTGGTACGGACGCGAGAACGCGCCTCGGGACATTCTGTTCCGCATGCGATATCTGCCCCAGGAGAGCTCCCTCCGCTCGCACTTCACGTACCAGAACGTGATGTACGCCGCCGCGGGCGAGGTCGTTTCCGAGGTGAGCGGCATTCCCTGGGAAGAGTTCGTGCGCTCCCGCATCCTCGAGCCCCTCGGCATGACGCGAACGGTGACCGCTCTCTCGGGCCTCGCCGGAAAGGGCAACGTCGCCTCGCCGCACTTTCGCATCGACGGCGAGGTCCAGGTCATCGAGAACGCGAGCGTCGACCCGGTAGCGGCCGCGGGCTCGATCTGGTCGAGCGCGGCCGACATGGCGAAATGGATGCGCTTTCTTCTGGAGGGAACGACTCCCGAGGGAATGCGCCTCTTGAAGGAGGAGACGTTCGAGGAGCTCTTTCGTCCGCAGACGCTCGTGGACCGGGACGAGTTCTATCCTACCGCGCGACTCACCCGACCCGAAGTGGACGACCTACGGCCTCGGTTGGTTCCAGCAGGACTACCAGGGGCGCGCGGTCGACTTCCACACGGGAAGCATCGACGGGATGGTCGCGATCCACGGTCTCATTCGAAGCGAGCGTCTCGGGGTGTACGTTCTCGCGAATCTCGATCACGCGGAGCTCCGGCACGCGCTCATGTACACCGTCTTCGATCGTTTCGATTCCGAGCGGCGGACCCGCGCGGGACTGGAGCGCGGAGCTCCTCGAGCTCTACCGATCCCTCGCGAGCGAGGCCGAGGAGAGAGAGGCGGCGGTGGAGGCGAAACGGATCCCCGGAACGCGGCCGTCGCTCCCGCCCGAAGCCTACGCCGGCAACTACTCCGATCCACTGGCCGGCGAAGCGACGATCTCGAAAAGCGGCGAAGGGCTGCGCCTCGGTCTGGGCCCGGCTCTCGCGGGAAGCCTCGAGCACTGGCACCACGACGTATTCCGGGTGGCTTGGGATCGGAAGTGGCAGGGAACGACGTTCGTGACCTTCCGCCTCGGGGTTGCGGGCGAAGTCGAGAGCCTCGCCATCGACGGGCTGACGTTCCAGCACCGGCGATAGGCGTGTTAGCCTGGATCCTTCCCGAGGTGCAGCGATGCTGAAGAAACTCCTGATCGTCTTCGCGGCGCTCGCCGTGATCGCGATATTCCTTCTCGCCCGCGACTGGGATTCCCCCGAGCTCGGCCGGACGCTTCTCGACAAAGTTTCCTCAGCGACGGGCATCCAGATAGAAGCGGAGGGGTTTCGTCTGAACCTCCTCCAGGGGGTGGTTCTGGAGAAAGTCAACGCGAAGTCCTCGACGGATGGCCGCGAGCTGACCTTTCAGCTCGACCGGCTGGTTTTCGAGCACCGGCTCCTTCCGCTTCTCACGGGAACGGTCGCCGTCGATCGCATCCTTCTCGAGAAGCCCAGGTTCGAGGTGGTCCGAACCGGGGCCAAAGGATCGGCGTCGGGCAAAGCCGAATCGCCCGATGAAGCGACGAGCGGCCGAGACGACGCCGTCGGACGCGAGCGGCGGGCTCGCTCTCGAAATCCGACAGATCCAGATCGAGGATGGAAGCCTTGTCGTCACGAACGCGAAGGGCGAAGAGAGGACGTCGCTCGAAGGCCTCGACTTCGAGCTCCGGAACGTTTCCTTCGATCCCGGGGCGGCGTCTCTTGCCGCCCTTTCGGGCGAGGGCTCTCTCGCAATCCGCGAGATGAGATTCGACACGCTCCTTTTCACCGAGACCGCGGGAGAATTTCAGCTCGCGTCCGCGGTCTTCACCATCCCGGCGCTTTCGTTCCGGCTGCCGCACGGAAAGTTCGAAGCCGACGCCAAGCTCGACTTCAATCCCGTTCCCTTCACCTACACCATGAATGCCAAGGGGGATCCCCTGGACGTGAACGGCATGGTGGGAGCGAAAGAAGGTTTCGGCCACGCGACCCTCACGCTCGAAGCGAACGGGGCGGGCGGCGATACGAAGGACCTGAAAGGGACCGGCCAGGTGCGCCTCGCGGAGGGAAGTTTCCCCGACGCGAAGATCTTCCGCGATATCGACACGGCCCTGGGGAAGAACGCGGTCGTCGGCTCGAAGTACAAGGCGACGGAAGCGACTTTCCGGATGGAGAACGACCGGGTGGTTCTCGCGCCTTTCCGTTTCGAGAGCGGCGACGCCCGTCTCGATCTGCAGGGCACGATGAGCCTCGACGGCCCGATCGACTTCGACCTGTCGCTCGCCACTCCCCGCGAAGGGCTGAAGATCGAGGGGGCGGGCTCGAGCGTTTTGGACGTCCTCGCCGACGATCAAGGCTGGGTCCCCGTTCCCATCGCCATCACCGGCACCCTCGAAGACCCGAAAGTCCGCCCCGACGTGAAGGCCCTGGCGTCGCAGACGGGCCAGGGGGTGAAGCGGGAAGTCACGGAAAAGGCGACGGATGCCCTCAAGGGTTTGCTGAAGAAGAAAAAAGAGTAAAATCCAGGCGATGAGCACCACTCGCGCGGAAACCCACTCCGAGCGCAAGCCCGAGAACCGCATCGACGTCGACGAGCACGGGCTCGCGCCCGATGGGAGCCGGAGCACGACGGACCGCCGCCTTTTCATGCAGCTCCAGGTGTTCACCGGGTGCCGCGATGCCGAAGCGGTGGCGGCAAAAGTGAAGGCGAGCGGAATCGAGGCCGTCGTCTATCTCGACGTGAACGATCCGCGGGGAGTAGGGCTCCTCACGATGACGGAGGATCCGGCGCGGTTCGTTACGGCGGTGAGGCCTCTGCTCAACGAGGAGCCGTTCCGCTCGCTGACCTTCCGGCCCGAGCTCGCGATGCTGGGACGCACGTACGCGAGTGGATACGAGCCGAACGTCGAAGACTGGATTCTCGGCCGCCCGAGGCGCAACGTGCTCGATCCGGAGTGGCCGTGGGCGATCTGGTATCCGCTGCGCCGGATAGGCGCCTTCAACGCGCTCCCCGACGAAGAGCAAAAGAGCATCCTCCGCGAGCACGGCGGCATCGGCCGGCTCTACGGAGAGCAGGGACTCGCCCACGATATCCGCCTCGCCTGCTTCGGCATCGATACCAACGACAACGAGTTCGTGATCGGCCTCGTCGGCAAGGACCTCCACCCTCTCTCCCACCTCGTCCAGAGGATGCGCAAGACCCGTCAGACGTCGGAGTTCATGGAGAAGATGGGGCCGTTCTTCGTGGGTCGCGCTTTGTTTCAGAGCGCGAAGCCATAGGCCGCTTCTCACCTCCTCTCATGAAGCTTCCGCCGCACGAGTACCTCGACCGCCGCGAGATCGCGTACGAAGCGAAATCGTTCCCCCCGGAAACCGAGAAGGGTGCTTCGAACGTCGCGCGGGCCCTCGGATTCCGCGAGCACCAGATGGTCAAGACGCTTCTTTTCCAGACCGGGAAAGGCGAGCGCGTCCTGGTGATGGTCGGGGGAGACCGGAGCGCTCTCTCCTCTCACCTCAAGAAGGCCCTTGGAGATCGAAACGTTCAGATGGCGTCGCCTGAGGCGGTGCGGGAGACGACGGGGTACGAGATCGGATCGATACCGCCCTTTCATTGGCAGCCCGCGGGCTTCCGGTCCTTTCTCGACGAGGCGCTGACCCGCGAGCCCATGCTCGGTGTCGGCGCCGGTGTCTGGGGGAACGAGATTCTCATCACCCCGCGGAATCTCGTCCGGGCCGCGGGGGCGATCGTCGTCAACCTGACGGAAGCGGGACCGGCCGGTCGTCCCGGAGGGCGCGTTAGAATGAGCCGGTGGAGACGTTTGCGGCGATAGCGCTCGGCTTGTCTGTCGTTCTGGCGACGGCGCCAGTGGAGCAAGAGCGCGAGTCGTTCCCCACGTACCTCTGCCCGCTCCATTCCGATCAGCAGGCAACCGCGCCCGGCCGTTGTCCCGCGTGCGGCCGCGACCTCGTCCTCCGGATCCTGGTCCCGAGCTACTCCTGTCCCATGCATCCGGCGGTCGACGAAGAGACGGAAGGAAGCTGTCCGTTCTGCCGGATGAGGCTTTCCCGGACGACGCGCGAAGTCCAGTGGTTCTGTCCGGGTCGGGCCGATATCGTCTCGACCGCCGCGGGTCTCTGTCCCGACGGGAGTCCGATGGAGACGAGGACCGTGGCCATGGCCCACGGAGATCACAACCCTCGACACGGCGGAATCCTGTTCATGGCGCCGAACGGTTATCACCACCTCGAGGGGACTCTTTCCGAGGAGGACGGCACGTTCCGCGTGTATCTCTACGACGACTTCACCCGGCCCATCGCCGTTCAGGGGTTCGAGGCCCGGGCGGGCGAAGCGGTCATGGAGCCTTCCTCCGATGGAAGCTTCCTTTGGGCGACGAGGGATCGGACGGTCGAGCCCGTGGAAGTCGTGCTCCACCTCCGCTTTCCCGACGAGCGCGAGGCAGCCCGCTTCGATTTCATTTTCGCCGACTCCGAAGACAAGAGCCTGACTCTTCCGGACCATCGAATTCCCGAGACGCCCCGGGAGCTGTATCGAGAGATCCTGCGCCGGAACGAACGCGTGCAGAACCTGATCCAGAAAGGCGCCTGGGCGGACCTGTATATCCCCGCTCTCGAAGCGAAGGACCTGGTGATGGCGCTCCGCGAAAAGGAAGGCGAGAGCGTCGAGCGGGCCGCAAGGAGATTGGTGCGGGCCGCCTGGCTTCTCGATATCCATGGCGATCGGGGCAACCGCCTCGAAGTCGAGGCTGCCTATCGTCTCTTCGAGGAGGCCATCAGGGAGCTTTCCGCGGTCCATGCGAACTAGAGTCGCGCTCGTTGTCCTTTTCATCGGGACGTCCGCGGCGACGGAGGCCCACGAGCCGACGCTCTCCCGCTTCAACTTTGGAGAGCACGCCCGGCCGATCTTCCTCGAGCACTGCGGCGGATGTCATCGCGCGGGCGGCGTCGCGCCCATGTCGCTTCTCGACTACCAGGAAGCGGTGCCGTGGGCGAATGCGATCAAGCTGTCGCTTCTCGAGAGCCGGATGCCGCCGTTTCTTCCCGGAGACGAAGGCGGACCCTTCCGGGATGCACGGAGGCTGACCGCGAAGGAGCTCGACATGCTGGTCGACTGGGCGGGGGGGGCCACTCCCGAAGGCGAATCGCCCGCGCCGGGTGACTCCCGATCGCCCGGCGCCGTCTCGCGAGCCCGATCTCGTGCTTCGGGCGGAGGCGGTCGTTCTCGAAGAAGGCTCTTCGGAAACGACGGCTTGTCTCGTGCTGGGAACCGGGCTTTCCCACTCGACGGGTGGTGGCCGCCCTCGAGGTGTTGCCGGGCACTCCATCCACCCTCCGCCGGGCAACGATACTCGTCGGTGATTCCTGTTCGAAAGCCGAACCTCTCGCCACCTGGCTTCCGGATCGTGGTCGGGTCGCGTTCCCCGAGGGAGTGGGCCGCGAGCTCCTGGCGTCGTCGAGCCTCGCGATCGAGCTCTACTACGTGAAGGGCTGGGGCCAGGAAGGAAAGAGGCTGACGGATCGAACGGCCCTCGCTCTCTGGTTCGAGAAGGACGCGGCGGCGATCCGTTCCGTTCCGATCGAGAACCATTTGCTTCCGGTAGCGGCTCCGCTCCGGCTGATTGCCCTCTATCCGTCGCAAGGAGACGAGCGTCCCCTTCGGGTCGAAGCCGTCTCGCCCGATGGAACGAGTCGGCTCCTCCTCTCGATCGACCGGTTCGATTTCGTCTTTCGAGAGAAGTATTTCTTCCGGGAAGCCGATCCTGCTCCCGGCGGGCGCGGCGCTCCGCTCTTCGCACGCGGGCGTATGGGCGGATGTGGCGAGCGTGAAATGACGATCGATGTCGAGCTCGCGGGGCCCGGCGACTGCGAGACCGTGCTCGACTTGATGGAGCAGTTCTACGCCGGAGAGAGCTATCCTTTCGATCGCGAGAAGGCTCGCGGGGCCCTCGAGCCGTTTCTCGCCGATCCCGCGCTCGGTCGAGCGTGGGTCTACCGCGACGGCGACGCTGCCGTCGGCTACTTCGTTCTCACGCTCGGCTGGAGTCTCGAGTATGGCGGGAGGGATGCTTTCGTGGACGAGCTCTTCGTCGCGCCGGCCTATCGCGGCCGCGGTCTCGGTCGGCGAGCGCTCGAGACCATGGACGAAGCGTGCCGGGAGCTTGCGGTCGAAGCACTCCATCTCGAGGTCGAAAAGGACAACTTCCCCGCGGCGGAGCTGTACCGGAAGAGAGGCTTCGAAGACCACGACCGACGACCTGATGTCGAAGTTGTTTCGCGCGGGGATAGAATAGCCGCCACACGTCATGGCGGCCGGAAGGCTCCGGGACCTCTTCGATCTGCTGCTCGCGAACGCGGGCATAGCTTTCGTCGTGTTCGTCTACCGGAAATGGCTTCCGAGCGAGAACGCGGCCACGGTGTCGCTCTCGTTTCTGCTGGTGATCCTGATCGTGGCCACGCGCGGCCGACTCTGGGTTGCCGTGACCACCGCGGTCGTCGCGACCGGAGCGTTCAACTTCTTCTTCCTTCCACCCGTCGGGACCTTCACCATCAACGATCCGCAGAACTGGGTAGCGCTCCTGGTCTTTCCTCGTCGTCGCCGTCGTCGCGAGCAATCTTTCGTCGGTGGCGCGAGCGCGCGCGAAGGAAGCGATCTCGCGCCGCGACGAGGTGACGCGGTTGTTCGACCTGAGCCGCGATATCCTTCTCACCACCGAAAGCGCCTCGGCGCTCCCGTCGCTCGCACGGCACGCCGCTCGGCGGTTCGAGCTCGATACGCTGGCGCTCTTCCTCCCGCGGGAGAAAGGCTGGGAGCGACACGAGGGCGGAGTGCGTCCGAGCGCGCTCGAAGAGAAGGAGTTGGATCGCATACTGGCGATGGCGGGGGGTGCCATCGAGTTCGATGCTCATCTCCGGACCTACGGAGGTCATCAGACAGCGGGAAGGGCCGGACGGCGTCGTCGAGCAGATCGTGCCGCTCCGGATTGGAACGCGCGCGATCGGCCTCTTGAGCGCGGCGGGACGCGGGGTCGAACCCGGGACGCTCGACGCGGTCGCGGGCCTCGCCGCGGTCGCCGTCGAAAGGGCGCATTTCCTCGAGGACCGGAAGAAAGCCGATCTGGAGAGGCAGCGCGCGGAGCTCGCTTCCGCCGTTCTGGCGTCTTTCAGCCATGACTTGAGGACGCCGCTGACCGCCATCCAGGTCGCGATTTCCAATCTCGTCGACCCGGAGATCTCGAAGGAAGAGCATGCGGGGCAGGCCGACGTCGCCCAGCGGGAAGTCCACCGCCTGAGGCGTCTCTTCCAGTTCATTCTCGAGATGGCGCAGGTGGACGCCGGAATCTCGCCGGAGCGCGAATGGGTGCTCGCCGCCGACGTCGTCGACGCGGCGGTCGCGCTCGTGGCCCAGGGTCTCTCCCATCACCTTGTCGAGGTCGATGCCGATTCCGAGCGTGAAGTCCAGGTCGATCCGCGGCTCACGTCGGGGGCGCTCGCCCACGTCCTCGAGAACGCCGCGCAGCACTCTGCCGAAGGTTCCCTCATCCGCGTGCGCGCCTGGGTCGACGACGAGGGGCTGAACGTGAGCGTTCTCGACAGGGGACCGGGGCTGGACCCTGCCGACCTGGAGCGCCTTTTCGACCCGTTCTATCGAGGCGCGGGCTCGTCGCGGCACGCCCTCGGCGTGGGGCTCGGCCTCTCGATTACCCGCGGGCTTCTCGCCGCCGAAGGGGGAAGGGTCTGGGCCGAGAACTCGCCCCCCGACGGGGCATGCTTCACGATGCTGGTCCCGGCCCGGAGCCGCGCCATCGCCCTCGCACCGGGGGGGGGATCGTGAACCGGGAAGCGCGCATCCTGATCGTGGACGACGAGCTTCCGATCCTCAGAGCCGTGACGCCGCTCCTGCGGTCGCGCGGCTACGAAGTGCGGAGCGTCGTCAGCGGTACGGAGGCTCTCCGGGAAGTGGCGGCCGATCCTCCCGATCTACTGATCCTGGATCTGGGGCTTCCGGACATCGATGGACTCGAGGTTTGCCGGCGGGTGCGCGAGCGGTCGGCCCTCCCGATCCTCGTGCTTTCGGCCCGCGGCTCCGAAAGGGACAAAGTATCGGCGCTCGATCTCGGCGCTGACGACTACGTGACCAAGCCGTTCGGCCCCGACGAGCTTCTCGCGCGCGTGCGCGCTTGCCTGAGGCGAGCGCAGGGGACGAACGAGGAAGAGACGGGTACTCTCGTCCGTTCCGACTTGACCATCGACTTCGAGCGCCACCGCGTGATCCGAGGCGATGAGGAGATACGGCTCACACCCAAGGAGTTCGAGCTCCTGGCCTTTCTCGCGCGGCATCCGGGGAAAGTCCTGACCCACCGGACGATTCTGAAGGCCGTCTGGGGCCCCCACGCCGTTTCCGAGCCGCAGTACCTTCGCGTGCTGATGGCTTCCCTCCGGAAGAAAATCGAGCCCGACCCAGGACATCCGAAGTACGTGATGACAGAGCCCTGGGTGGGCTACCGGTTTCGCGAGTCTTGAGGAGACTCAGATCTTCGCCTGCTCCATCTCCTTCACCGCGTAGTCGCACGCGCGAGCGGTCAGCATCATGTAGGTGATCGACGGGTTCACGCAGGAGGAGGAGGTCATGGCCGATCCGTCGGTGACGAACAGGTTCGGAACGTCGTGGGCCTGGTTGAAGGCGTTCAGTACCGACGACCTGGGATCTTTCCCCATGCGCGCTGTTCCCATCTCGTGGATGGTGAGACCCGGAGGATTGTCCTCCTGAGTGAGCTCGATATCCTTCGCGCCTGCCGCGTCGAGCATTTCGGCCGCGGTGACCGCCATGTCCTTCAAGAGCGCCCGTTCGTTCTCCCCCCACTGCATATGGATCTTGAGCGCTGGAATTCCCCAGCGATCGCGCACCTCCGGATCGAGCGTCACATGGTTCGCGCGGGTTGGGGAGGCATTCGCCGAAGCCGTAGAACGAGAAGCGCCAGGGCCCCCACTTGCGGAGCGAGTGCTTGAAGTCCGCGCCGAAGCCGGGAGTATCGAGACCCTGCTCCCAGCGCTCGCGGAATCCGGAGCCTTGAAACCCGTAGCCGCGAAGGAAACCCTCGTGCTTCGACTTCACGTTCCGGAACCGCGGCACGTAGATTCCGGGGTTGCGGCGGCCCCAGGGAACACGGTCTTCGTTTCCGGGGATCCGGCCTTCGGCGCCCCAGCCCATGACGTGATCCATGAGGTTCCTTCCCAGCTCCCCGCTCGAGTTCGCGAGGCCGTCGGGAAAGTGGGAGCTCTTCGAGTTCAAGAGGATTCGGGCGGACTCGAGAGCCGAGGCGCAGAGAAAAACGACCCGTCCTTCGACTTCGAACGATTCATGGGTCTTCGCGTCGATGACCCGGACTGAGGCGACGCGGTTCCTTCCTCCGTCGTAGAGGAGGCTTTCGACGACGCTATGGGGCCTGAGGGTAAGGCGTCCCGTCGCCTGGGCTTCCGGAAGCGTCGCGTTCAGGCTGCTGAAGTACGAGCGGGTGATGCAACCCCGTTCACAGGGCCCGCAATAGTGGCAGGCGGCGCGGCCCCGGTGCTCGCGAGTGAGCATCGCGACCCGGCCCATGGTGAGCACCCGGTCCCCTCCGAAGCTCCGGGAAAGGGCCTCCCGCACCACGTTCTCGGCGCAGTTGAACTCCATCGGCGGAAGGAACTTCCCGTCGGGAAGCTGCGGCAGCCCCTCCTCCCGCCCGGTGATGCCGACGAAGTCCTCGACGTAGTCGTACCAGGGCGCAACATCTTCATAGCGAAGCGGCCAGTCGACGGCGAGGCCGTCCCTCAGGTTGGCTTCGAAGTCGAGGTCGCTCCACCGGTAGGTGTGGCGGCCCCACATGATGGAGCGCCCGCCGACCTGACGGCCCCGGATCCATGCGAACGGTTTGTCGGCGTCGTGCGTGTAGGGGTTCTCGCGATCGTTCACGAAGAACTTGCTCGACCACTCGTCGCAGGCGTAGCACTTCCTTTGAACCGGCTGGTCCTGCAGGAGAGCTGCCCGATCGCCGAGCCCGCGAAACCGCATCTGCCACGGGGGAACGTGCTCCACATAGTCGCGCTCGGGAGAGATGGGACGGCCCGCTTCGAGGACCAGCGTCTCGAGTCCCTTCTTCGTGAGCTCCATCGCCGCGTAGCCTCCGGTGATCCCGGAGCCGATCACGACCGCATCGTAGATTTTCTTCTGGACGATCGCCGCCATGGACTCACCTGCCTCGAAGAGGGGCGCAGCCGTCGTAGCTTCCCGGGAATTCGACGTACTCGAGCTCCTGCGCCATCCCGGCTTCGGAAGTGAAATAGCCGAAGAGCGTGAGCCACTTGAGGACGGAGAAGAACGGCGCTCCCGGTGCGGACTGCGCTGCCCGCCGGGCGAGCCTTTTGGGGCTTCGAGCGCCCGAGGATGCGAAGGCCTCGCGCTCCATCTCCTGAAGTATCCGAATCTGCGCCGAACTTTCGCACGCCAAAAACCCGACGCCCTCGGACGACCTGGCCCTCGCGTCCAGATCGTGAAGGCCTCTCAAAAAGTGCCGGCGCTCGACGTCCTGGAACCAGCCGATGAGGACGGCGTCGATGAACTCCGGCACCTTCGCCGAGCGCGCTCCGGGAGTGTCCGTCTCGGGAAGAATGAGCTCGCTCGCCGCCGACAGAATCTCGCTCTCTTCGGAGTCGAGGCATTGAAATACGTAGCGGCCTTCGCCGCCCTCCGCTTGCAGGTGAGCGTGGGTCGCGCGACCGATGAGAGAGAGCTCGCTCGGCGAGAGCGGAAGTGCCGCAGCGACGCCGATAGATTTCAGGGCCTGACGCCGGTTCATGGAAACTCCTCCGAACGCGAAGGACCATACCGGAGAGCTTCCTCGAAGTCGAGCGGGTCGCTAAAGAATGGTTGCGCTCTTGGGCGCTGCGGACTAATATGCAACTCGGAGGTTGCTTATGGCGCAGACCAGCACGGACCGCATCGAGAAGGAGATCGTACTGAAGGCGCCCCGCTCCCGGGTGTGGAAGGCGATCACGAACGCGAAGGAGTTCGGAGAGTGGTTTCGGGCGGAGTTCAAGGATGAGTTCCGGCCCGGTGCTCCCGCGCGCGGACGCATTACATATCCGGGATACGAGCATCTGACTTTCGAGATCCTCGTCGAGCGCATGGATCGGGAGGAACTGTTCTCTTTCCGGTGGCACCCGTACGCGGTCGATCCGAAGCAGGACTACTCGAAAGAGCCGACCACCCTCGTGGTGTTCGAGCTTCAAGACGACCCCGAGGGGACGCGCCTCAAGATCACCGAATCAGGCTTCGACCAGATTCCGCTCGCGCGGCGAGCGGAGGCGTTCCGCATGAACTCGGGCGGCTGGGAGGAGCAGGTCCGGAACATCGCGAAATATGTGGCCGGGTAGCGGAAGTCGGCGCCGTTCCACGGCCCTCGCGCAGTCGGCGACGGTCTTCGCGGCCCTGGGTGACCAGACACGCCTTCGCCTGGTCGCCCGTCTGGGAGCCGAGGGCCCGCTGTCCATCGCGCGGCTCACCGACGGTTCGGAGGTCACGCGACAGGCGATCGCGAAGCACCTTCGCGTGCTGGCGGAGGTGGGGCTCGCGCGCGGCGTCCGCCGGGGACGGGAGCGGCTCTGGCGGCTCGAGCGGGCTCCGCTCGATGAAGCGCGCCGCTCCCTCGAGAAGATCGCCGAGCGGTGGGACGAAGCGCTGCAGCGATTGAAGGCGGCGGTGGAGGAGGACTGAGCTCTCGCCCGCTTCAGGAAGCGCGGCGCGCTCTTCTGTGCTACGGTGGCGGCGGTCACATCGAGGGACCGGTCCATGTTCGGTTTGTTGGCCCTGGGATTTCTCATCGGGATGCGCCACGCCCTCGAAGCGGATCACATCGCCGCGGTCTCGAGCCTCGCTACCCGAACGCGGAGTCCCGCCGAGGTCGTGAAGCAGGGCGTCTTCTGGGGAGTGGGGCATACGCTCACCCTCTTCCTCTTCGGCTCGCTGGTCCTGCTCGTGGACGGCGTTTTGCCCGAAGGTCTCGTCTCCGGTCTAGAGCTCGCGGTGGGCTTGATGCTCATAGGGCTCGGAGCCGACGTGCTGCGCCGACTCGTCCGCGACCGCGTGCATTTCCACGTTCACGATCACACGGAAGGCGTCCGACACTTCCATGGGCACTCTCACCGCGGCGAACCGGCTCACGCCGAACATCGTCACCCCCACACCCGCGGCGTGCCCTGGCGCGCGCTCGCCATCGGTCTGATGCACGGAATGGCCGGCTCGGCGGCCCTCATCGTTCTGACGCTTTCGGCCGCGCCAAGTCCGCTCGCCGGGCTCTTCTATATCTTTTTTTTCGGGCTGGGCTCGATCCTCGGGATGGCGATGCTCTCGCTCGCGATCGCCGTTCCGCTCCGGTTCTCTCTCGCGGGGTTGACGCGATTCCACGGCTGGCTCCACGCCAGCGGTCGGTCTCGCGACGATCGCGATTGGAGCCGCTACCGCCGCCGACGCGTGGAGCTCGCTCTTCCCCGACATCCAACCGCCTACAGAGTAACCTCGGCTCTCCCGGCGAGACGGGTCAAGGGACGCCGGGCCAGCAAAGATGCGATCGCGAAGGCGCCCATGATGGCCGCGAGCGTGACGAAGGTCCCGCGATACCCGAGCGAGTCGACGAAACGCCCGGTCACGCCCGAGAGATATCCCCCGATACCGAGCGTCAAGAGGTACCACGCGCCCATGGTCGCCGAAACGAAACCGGCGGGCGCGGCCCGATACACGATGCCGTAGGTCGAGGTCCAGGCCACCAGCTCTCCGATCGCGATGAGCGCGACCGCGAGAAGTGGAATCGCGACCGAAGCCTTGCCGTCGTCTCCGGCGCGTATCGCGCACCAGTACATCATGACGTGCCCGACGGCGACCGTCGCCAGCGCGAACGCGTACTTTTGCACGATGTCGAGGGACCGGTTCCGCTCGCCCAGACGCACCCACAGAGCCGCGACCAGCGGGGCCATCAGGATCACCACTCCCGCGTTCAACGACGCGAACCATGGCACGGGAATCGAGAACCCGAAGACCGAACGGTCGACGAAGCGCTCGATGAAGAGCGACCAGCTTCCGTACATCTGAAACCAGCCGGTGCTGAATACGCACAGGAGGATCGCGAGGAGGAGGATCAGGGAGAGCCTCGTCCAGACTCGATGGCTTTCCGCTTGCTCGACCGGGACTTTCCGAAGCGGGCGAACGCCGATATCACCAAGCCACCGGCGCCCGAGGAGAAGGTACGAAGTGAGGGCGATCGCCATCCCGAAAGCGGCGACGGTGAATCCGTAGTGCCAGCCGAACGCTTCCGCGACGGTGCCAACGACGATACCCGAGAGGAGCGCTCCGAGGGCGATCCCCAGGTAGTAGTAGGCGTACGCGCCCTCCCGGCGCGAATCCGCCTGGGCGAAGGTGTCGCCGCAGAGCACGACCATCGTCGATTTCATCAGCGCGTTTCCGAGAACGAGACAGGAGATAGCGGCGTAGAAGCCGAGCGCCGCACCGATGTAGGCCTGCGACAGCCACGACGCGCCCCGCTCGACTCCGAGAAGCGCGCCGCGCTCGTGAATCGCGGTCTCGATCGCCTCCGTCTGCAGCAAGTAGCCGAGCGGTGCGCCGAGCCCGCGCAGCGCCTCCGCGAGCGGCACTCCGCGCCAGGCGCTCAGGATCTCCGGGATGAATGCTGGAGATGCCATCAGGACATGCCCCGCCAGCATCAACGCGGCGCCGAACGCGACGGCGCGCCGGCGCCCGAGGAAGCGGTCCGCGATGTGTCCGCCGAATGCGGGCAGCGCGTACATCGCGCCCGAATAGAGGCCTACGAGCGAAAGGGCCTTCGCATCCGGCCAGCCGAAGGCACCGCGCGCCGGGTCTCCGGTGAGGAAGAGCGCGAGGAGCGCGAGCATCCCGTAGAAGCTGAAGCGCTCCCAGAACTCGACGCCGACGATGAGCCAGGCGCCTTTCGGATAACCGAGCCACTGGCCGGCGTCGGGCGGCTCGGTCATGGGCTCGGCGGGTAGGTGGCAGCCATCCGTTCGAGCATCGAGTCGAGCTCCGCTCGAGGAAGCCATCGGCCGTTCAGGACCACTCCCACGCGGCGCCAGAGGTTCTTCAGGTCTTCGAGGGGATTCGCCTCGACGAGGAGCAGGTCGGCTCGTTTTCCAACGGCGATGGTTCCGCTCTGCGCATCGATATTCAGGAAGCGGGCCGGCTCGCTGGTCGCCGCGCGCAGCGCTTGATACGGGGTCAAGCCCGCTTTCACGAAGTGCTCCATCTCATCGATGGGCGTGTAGCCGGGCACCAGGTACGGCACCATGGTGTCGGTACCCACCAGAAGTCCCGCGCCCGCGTCGCTCAGCATCTTCAGGAGCTTGTACTTCTGAGGAAAACTCTGGCGGAGCGCCTCGTTCGCGTCCTCGGGAAACATCGCGTCGAGATCGCTTTCGACGATGGTCGCTCTCACCGCCGGGTGGACGAAGCGAATCAAATCCTGGCGGCGAAAGGCGACGCGCGCGTCGGAATCCGACAGCATGTCGTCGACCACGAAGGTCGGGCAATTCCAGGTGCCCGCGGCGACCGTTTTTCGAACGAGGTCGCGCATCCGATCATCGCTCATCCGCTGCCAGGAGCTGAACCGCTCCGCGTTTCGTCCGCCGTTCAGCGCGAGAGCTTGTGGCCGCACGGAATCGTAGTCGTAGCCGCGTTGGTGCTCGATCGAGTACTGGCCCGCCGCGAGCGCGGCATCGATGCCGACGGAGAAGGGAACATGTCCGACGACGCGAATTCCGCGCCGCGAGGCGGCGTCGAAGAGCGCGGCATAAACGTCTCGCGGAAGCTCGTTGTAGATCTTGATCTGATCGTAGCCGGCTTCGACGAAGCCTTTCACCAGCGCGTCCGCTTCCGCCGGGTCGGACATCTTGATCGAAGTGGGCCAGACCGGTTTCGGCCCGTCGACGGTGTTCGTGGCGGTGAAGATGCGCGGTCCCACGAGCTCGCCGGACGCGACGCGGCGGCGGTAGTCGAGGTGGCTCTCGCTCCCGACCATGTTGCGGACGAGCGTCACGCCGGTCGCGACGTACAAGAGCATCTCGGAGCGCGCGATTCCGTCCTTGTCGCTCGCGGCATCCGTCACGTAGCCCGAGAGGTGGGCGTGCATGTCGGCGAGGCCGGGCAGCAGGTAGAGTCCGCGGCCGTCGACCCGGACCGCGTCCTCTGGCAATGGCACCGTCGCGCTCGTCCCGAGAGCGGCGACGAGCCCATCCCGAACCACGACGGTCTGGTCCGAGAGAACCCGTTCTTCGTCCATCGGGACCACGTTGACGCCGACGAAAACAACCGGCGCATTTTTCGCCTGGGCGAGAGCGCCGCTCGCGAGAAAAAGCATCGCGAGCTTCATCCCAACATTCGGCAGCCAAGGCGCTCGTCTTTCGTCACGATCCGGGATCCGGCGGCCCCAGAGTATATCCATATCTTCTATAGAGTGTTGAGTTTCAAGAATTGTCGCAGGTGCGATCGTCCGAAATTCTTACAGTTTCAAGAGGCCTGGAGGGGTCCCGCTAAGGCTATGTGTATGTGACAGTTGACGCCAATGGATCCTGTCTAAGGTGTCGGGTTTGTCGACGATCCGCGCACGAATCGCACGTGCCCGGCTGTCCGATAACATCAATATTTACTATTACTTGTATGCGATTGCGACCGATGGCACTGGTTTTGCTGCGAAGTCGTCGGAGTACACCGGGAGGCGAGCTTCGAATGAAGAATCCCAACGGCGTCTGGGTTGCGCTGGTGATTGGACTGGCCTTGTGGGCGTCCTCCGCTTCTGGCACTCCCATCGGGAACGGCGTCCCGTTCGGCACTCTCGGCCACTGGTCGGTGGACGTCCAGACCGGCGGCGAGTCCCGGAGTGCAAGCTTGACCGCGAACCGCTTCGCATCCGGAGACGTCGTCACGGAACAAGTCCTCTTCGACTACTTCTCGTACGTCGACGTCGGCGGAGGAGGCGTCCGCCTGAGCGGAAGCGCGGCCCAACTGAACGCCGACGGCTCGGTCACGAGCTCGGGCGCGTTCGTCGGCTCGGGAGGCAACACAATCAATTGGAACGTGTCCAGCTCCATCGATCCGGGAAGCTCGATCTTCGAGAGCGTCTTCACCTTCGATGCCAGTCAGGGAACTCTTGGGGATCTCAGGTTCTTCCAGTACCTGGATGAGGATATCGAGGGCGTTTCGGACGACGTGTTCCTCACGCGCGGCTCGGTCTCGGGGCTCGATCTGGAGCTCTTCACAATCGACGATACCGAAGTCTACGGCGTGAGCCACTCCGGAGCTCTCGACGCGACTCAGGGCCTCGACAACGCCGTCTTCGCGGGATGGGCCGCCGGTGTTTTCGACTCGATGCGCCCGGCTATCGACGCCGGAACGCAAAACGTCGCTCTCGCGGGCATCATCTCCGCCTCACTTCCCTTTATGAACCATCCCCAGCTCGGGGGCTCGTGGGGTCCGCGTGACATCGTCTCGGTCATGGCCTGGGATGTGAACTCTACCGGGACTTCGGCGACGATCGTCACGACGCTCGGTGGCGTTCCCGATATCACGGATATTCCCGGGGGCGCTCCCGAGCCCGGAACGCTTTCGCTATGGATTCTGGGAGGAGCCGCTCTTCTGGTGCGCCGTCGCCGGACATTCCGATAGCCGATAAGCCCGATAAGCCCGATATCAAGCAGCTGAATCGCAACGCCAGCGATCGGTGCGCGCCCTCGAAAGGGGGCGCGCATTTTTCTTCGAAACAGCTCCCGCCGCTCGCGAGCTACGTTCGTCTGACTTCCCGTTCCGTCTCCGCTCGAACGCCGTCCATGCCGTCGAGGATCCAGGAGACGACATAGGAGACGAGTGACGGACGGACGAGGAGTCGGAAGGTCGGAGTGGAATCCACCTGGTGGAGCAGAACCGGCGCCTTCGCGATGAGCGTCTGCGCGCAACGTCCGGGCCCGAAGACGCGCGGATGCAGATCGAGCGCGCAGCAGGTCGCGAGGACGTCCCGCGCCGAGATACCCGACAGGTCGAGGACGACGCGGCTCGCCGACACGTCGACAGCGGCTCCGTCGTCGGGCCCGATCGCTCCTTCGAGCGCGCCGAGGAGCGAACCGCGCTCTGCGGCGGAGCCAACCCATAGCCACTCCTCTGGCCCGAGCCAGTAGCACTCGCCAGAGGACGCCGTGACGACGCGATTGGGTGCTTCGAGATCCGCGTGCAGGATCGACGCGACCTGTCGCGCCGCCTCGCCTCGGGCGCGCAGGTTGATCTGAGCCCGCGGTCCCGCGGCCGCGAGCGTCGCACCGCTCCACGAAGCACGGGCCATACGCGAAGCGAGCGCATCGAGCGAGAAGGCGGAAGCTCCCTCACCCATCTCGGCGCGCTCCTTCCGGATCGTACTGCACGGGGTCGACGAGGGTGATCGGAACCACCCGGCTCTCGAGGCAGGAATAGAGCTTCTCGCCGTGCCGGGCGCGCCCACCCTTCACCATGGCGAGTCCGAACGATCGGCCGAGCGCTTCACTCCAATGGCTCGTGCTCACATGACCCTGGATGACCATCGGGGGAGGCGAGACCTGGGACACGAGGCACGCGCCCTCCGGAAGCACCTCGTTCGGATCCTCCGGGAGAAAACCGACGAGCTGCGGCCGATCCGGCGCTCGGAGGGCGGGCCGGGCGAACGAGCGCTTTCCGACGAAGTCCTTCGTTTTCGCGACCAGCCAGGAAAGGCCCACGTCCTGCGGCGTCGTCGTCGCCTCGGTGTCCTGCCCGACGATGATGTAACCCTTCTCGCTCCGGAGCACCTGGAGCGCTTCGAGTCCATAGGGCGTGATCCCGAAGGGCCGTCCCGCCGCCGATATCGAGCCTCCAGAGCGTCTCTCCGAGATCCCAGGGCACGCTGATCTCGTACGCGAGCTCGCCCGAAAAGCTCACCCGGGCGACCTGCGCATCGGGGATTCCGGCGACGATTGATCTTCGGACGGAGAGAAACGAGAAGCCCTCTTTCGACGCATCCAGATCGGGCGCGAGAACCGCCAGCACGTCGCGCGAGCGTGGGCCTACGAGGGCCACGGTCGAGAACTGCTCCGTCACCGAGGTCACGAAGACGCGACGCTGCGGCCACTCGGTCTGGAGCCATTCCTCCATCCAGTCGACGACCGCGGCCGCGTGTCCGGTCGAAGCCGTCACGAAGAAGCGATTCTCACCCGTCCGCATGACGATGCCGTCGTCGAGCACCGAGCCGTCGAGACGGCACATCAGGCTGTAGCGGGCCTTGCCGACGGGGATGGTCGCGATCGAGTTCACGTACAGCTGGTCGAGAAACCACGCCGCGTCTTTTCCCCTGACGTCGATCTTGCCGAGCGTCGAGACGTCCATCATGGCGACGGCCGTTCGAGCAGCCCGGCACTCCCGCGCCACCGCGTCGCGCATCGATTCGCCGGCGCGCGGGTAGTGGTTGGGCCGGAGCCACTGGCCGGAGGGCTCGAAGATCGCACCGAGCGCCACGTGCGCGGCGTGAATCGCCGTGGTCCGCACCGGCTCGAAGCGCTCTCCCTTGGCTCGACCCGCAATCAGATGGAAGGAGAGCGGCTCGAGGGGCGGCCGGCTCCCCGTCGTTCCGATGTCCGCGAGGGGCCGCTCGGTCATCGTGGCCGTCAGCGCTGAGGCGTTGGTCCTCGCGCTTCGGCCTTGCTCGACTCCGGTCCCGATGAGCGTGTACCGCTTCACGTGCTCGACGTGGCGGATTCCGGCTCCGACCGCGCGCGCGACGCCGGATGCGGTGACGTCGCGAAACAGGTCGACGAACGAACGCGACTCGTCGCCGTCCGGCGCCGGCACGTGCCAGAGAAGCGCCGGCGGATCCTCCTCGATCTTCGAAGATCGCGGGATGCTCCACGAAGGCGAATCGAACCCGGCTTCCGCGAGCGCTTCCCGAGCGGCTCGCGCGCCGTCCGAAAGGCAGTCGGGAAGAGCCATGAGCCCGCCCGCCGCGCCGGCGATCCACTGGCCGGGAAGGTTCGAAGCGGGGACGGGCGCGCCGAGCTTCTCGTCGTATCGCGTCGGACCTTTCCGCTGCAAGTGGAGGCTCAGCGCCGGTTCGTAGCCGCCGGAGATCGCGAGCATGTCCGCGTCGATGGTCTCGACGCCCAGCGGCGTTCGCACGCGCACGGCTCGAAGCCGGCCCGCGTCGTCTCCGAACGTCGCGTCGACCACCGCCTCGTCGAACCGGCGAATCCCCGCGCTCACGGCTCTCGCCGGGAGCTCTCCTCGTCCGCTGAGGGCGAGGATCGACGATTCCCGCCACGTCCACTCCGGCCTCGAGCCAATCGAGCGCGGTGCGGTAACCGTCGTCATGAGTCGTGAAGACGAGGCCACGATTCGGCGCGAGCGCATGGCGATGTAGATAGGAGCGCGCGCCGGACGCGAGCATGACCCCCGGCCGATCGTTGTCCGGAAACACGAGGGGACGCTCGAGAACGCCGGTCGCGAGAACGATCGCGCGAGCGCGTATATGCCAGAGCCGCTGCTCCGCAAGACCTCTTCTCTCACCCGGAGCGAGCCGGCACGCGATGCGCTCGGCGACGAGAACCCCGTTGCCGTCCAGCATCACCGAGGCCGTTGCCGACGTCAGGACGCGGGTTTCCGGCGCCGCCGCCAGCGTTTCCAGCGCTCCTTCGACCCAACCGAGGGCGGGCGCTCCGTCGATCTCCTCGACGTCACGGAGGAGCGCGCCTCCCGCTTCGTCATCGGCCTCGACCACGATGACGCGCGCGCCCGCGAGCGAGGCCACGACGCCGGCGGCGAGGCCTGCGGGTCCCGCCCCGACCACGAGGACGTCGCAGTGGGCGTACCTCTTGTCGAACCGCGCGTCATCCACCTCGCCCGCGACGATCCCTCTGGCGTTCCGGCTCTCCGCTGCGAGGCCCTCGTGAAGTGTCACTCCGGTCGTGCGCACCAGGGGCTCAGTCGCCGCACCCGATCGGATCTGCGCGAATCCGGCCGCTTCCTCGAGACCAGCGCTCGTGATGCCCCGCGGCCTGAGATGCGCCGCGCTCGAGCCGATGACGTCGATACCGGCGCCCAGGAGCGCGGAGGCGAGTGTGTCTCCTTCGAATCCGACGAGCGCGCGGCCGTCCCAGGAAAAGTGAAGCGGACGGTCGCGTCGAATTCGTCCACCCTGGGCGAGGCGTCTCACGTCGACTCTCCGGGAGTCTCATCGAGGCGACAGGTCGCCGTGATCTCGTGGGTGAGGGTGTCGCGAACCACTTGAAACCACTGCCGGCACCCGTGGGTATGGACCCAGCGCTCGGTGAAAAGGCCGGCGGGGGAGGCGCGGTAGTAGAGAAAACGGGCCCATGCGCGTTCGTCCGCGTCGAGCGGGATGAGAACCCCTTCGCCGCCGTAGCGGAACTCGGTCTCCTCACGAGGCCCGCAGTAAGGGCAATGGAGGAGGAGCATGGTCAGTGCGCGACCGCGGCGGCGCCGTGCTCGTCGATGAGCATACCCGTCTCGAAACGCTCCAGGTTGAACGCGGCGTTGAGCTCGTGAGGAGTCGCCGCGCGCGATGGTGTGGGCATAGACCCAGCCGGAAACCGGCGTTGCTTTGAAGCCTCCCGTTCCCCAGCCGCAGTTGACGAACAGGTTCTCGACCGGTGTCAGGCCGATGATGGGCGACGCGTCCGGGCTCACGTCGACGATGCCCGCCCAGGTGCGGAGCATGTGAGCGCGTCTCATGATGGGATAGAGCTCGAGCGCCGCCTGGATTTGCCACTCGAGGATCTGAAACGAGCCGCGCTGCGCGTAGGAAACATAGTTGTCGCGCGCGGCGCCGACCACCAGGCCGCCGTTTCGGGCCTGGCTCACGTACACGTGGAGGAGGCCCGACATGACGACGCAGTTCGAGAATCGGCTCGAGGCCGTCCGACACGAGAGCCTGGAGCGGCGTGCTCTGGATGGGAAGATCGAATCCCGCCATCCGTGCGAGCAGCGGCGACCTGCCCGCGCCGACGAGAGCGACTTTTCCGGCGGCGATGGTTCCGTTCGAGGTGCTGAACGCCTCGAACGCGGTCGTTCGAGATGTCGAAGCCCACCACTTCGAGGCCCTGAAGAAGATCGACCCCGAGCGTGCTCGCGGCTCTGGCGAATGCGAACATCACGAGGTCGTGTCGGGCGATGCCGCCGCGCCTCTGAAGCGAAGCTCCGACCACCGGATACCGCACATCCGAAGAGATATTGAGGATCGGACAGAACTCCTTCACCTCCCTCGGCTCGAGCCATTCCGCGTCGATCCCGAACAGACGGTTCGCGTACACGGTGCGCCGGGCCGAAGCCGCCTCGGCCGTGGTATGGGCCAGCGCGAGGACGCCGCGCGAGTCGAAGAGGACGTCGTAGTCGAGCTCGGCCGAGAGCGACTCCCAGAGCTTCAAGGAGTGCTCGTAGAGCGGCATGCTCTCCTCGCGCAGATAGTTCGACCGAATGATGGTGGTGTTCCGCACCGCGTTGCCATTGCCGAGCCATCCGCGCTCGAGGACCGCGATGTTCTTTACGCGGTGGTTCCGCGCGAGGTAGTACGCGGTAGCGAGTCCGTGGAGTCCTCCTCCCACGATGACCACGTCATAGGCGGACTTCGGAGTGGGGTTTCGCCAGAGAAAGTCGGGGTTTTGAAACGCGGGCTCCATATTCGCGAGGCGAATGATATCCCGAGCGCCCCTATTTGAGCTTCAGCGTCGCCGCTCCGAAGCTCGTGAGAGCGCTCCCGGCGATGAATCCGCCGGCGAGGATATAGATCGGCGTCTGCGCTCTCGCGCCGTAGCGCCGGTTGAGAAAAAAGCGGATGGCGAGAGAGACCATGGCGGTCAGACCCGCGGCGGGAAAATCGATGAGAAGGCCGGTGGCGAGAAGGACCCCGAGCTGGCGCGCCGGCCCTCCCAACGCCTGCAGGAAGGCGCCCGGAATCGCCCAGAGGGCGAGCGCCTTCGCGAGAGAAGGGCTTGCCCCGGCGGCGATGGTCGCGGCGGCGACGCGGTCATAAGGGGGGAACATGTCCCGCTCGAAATAACTCGCGTGAAAAAGCAGCACCACCACGGCGGCGACGCCGATGCCGAGGAGCTCCGCGTCGAGTTGCGCGCGCCTGCCCGCGCCTTCGAGACGTGGATCGCCTCCGCGCCCTCGAAGGATCCAGCCCGCCTTCAGGTCGTATCCCATGTCCGCGAACGCCGGAGAGATCGACGCGGCGAAGCCCACCAGAAACGCGAGAGGCACGGGGGGGAATCCGAGAACCATCCCCACCAGTAGACAGATCAGGGCCGTCGCGAACGCGGGAAACCATCCCGAGTGCATGGCTGCGATCCCGGAGAGGATCGCCGCGGCGAGAGCGGAGACGGCGGCGAAAACCACGAAACCGAAGAGCATCAAAGGCGGCATCTCGGTCGCGACGCCCGCCACGATCGCCATGAGAAGCATGACCGCCATCTGGACGCCGAGCGCCCAAAGAAGCGTCGTTCCCGTTCGGGCCTCGAGCGACGAGGTCACCAGTGCCGTCGATCGCCTCCGCAGGGACCGCCCGATTTGAACGAGCGCCACGATGCCTGCCCCGATCATGAATCCATGGGGAAGATACGCCGCCTGGATGTCCACGCCCGAGAGCGGCTGCGCATAGCCGCGAGCGAGGAGGCCCAGGCCGAACATGAAAAGCGCCCAGATGTTGCCAATCCAGCAGATTCCGAAAACGTCCATCGGTATCCCGAGAAGGATGCCGGCGCATCCGAGAGCGCCTCCCGCGCCGAGAAGGAGCGCGTGTCTGCCGCCGCGATCGCCCGCGATCATGCATTCGGCGGTCGCGACTCCCGAGGGCCACACGGCATCCGCGGGAAAGAGCCTGGAATCGAAGAGGCGATACATGAGCATCGCGCCGATCAGGACTCCGGCGATGGCGCCGGCCATCATGACCGGGACCAAATCGCGGCGCCCCATGAGCCAGAGGACTCCGGAAGGAAGGAGGATGCCGTTGGCGCCTCCGTACGTGGCTCCGGAGATGAGCGTCGCCGCGAGGTTCTGCCGCGCGAGGTCGCGAAAACGGCGGAGCGGCGCGAGCGGAATCCGCGAGAGAGCAATCGTGGCGATGACGCCGATGATGGAGCTGTTCGGCGCGACTCCGAGCCGGGTCAGAAGCTCGAGCCCGATGATCGTTCCCAGGATCGCGAAGAGGATTCCGAGGAAGAGGCTCGTGGGCTCGAAGATCGACGGGTGGCGCGGCTCCTTCGGCTCTGAAGCTTCTCCTCGAGGCAACACGCGCGTAGACTATGCGAACTCGCGCAGGAGGTCACATGGCTCGCCGACTCAAAGTCGCCGCGGCGCAACTCGGTCCGATCCATCGCGCCGACTCTCGAGAATCCGCGGTGGGACGCATGGTCGCGCTTCTCCGCGAGGCGAGCGGCGCCGGAGTAAAGCTCGTAGTCTTTCCCGAGCTCGCGCTCACCACGTTCTTCCCCCGGTACTACATGGAGGATTGGACCGAGGTCGACGCTTACTTCGAACGGTCCATGCCCAACGAAGCCGTGGCGCCGCTCTTCGAAGAATCGAAAAGGCTCGGCTGCGGCTTCTACCTCGGCTACGCCGAGCTCGCGGAGGAGCCGGGGAAGGCGCGGCGATTCAATACCTCGATCCTCGTCGGAACGGATGGGACCGTCGTCGGAAAGTACCGCAAGGTGCACCTGCCCGGCCACGCCGATCGAAGGCCCGATGCGCCCTTTCAGCACCTCGAGAAGCGCTACTTCGAAGTGGGGGATCTCGGGTTTCCCGTCTGGCGCGCCTTCGGGGGAATCATCGGGATGTGCATCTGCAACGATCGGCGTTGGCCGGAGACCTTCCGCGTGATGGGCCTGAAGGGAGTAGAGCTGGTGGTACTCGGCTACAACACGCCCGATACCAACATCTATCATCGAGAGCCGGTGCATCGAAGGATGTTCCACCACCTGCTGTCTCTTCAGGCGGGGGCGTATCAGAACGGGACCTGGGTCGTGGCTTCGGCGAAAGCGGGCCGGGAGGACGGCTTCGGTCTCATCGGGGGTACGGCGATCGTCGCCCCCACCGGCGAGATCGCCGCGCAGGCTCTGACCGAGGGGGACGAGCTCGTGGTCTACGACTGCGATCTCGACGTCGGCCGCGACATCAAGGAGAACATTTTCAACTTCGAGAAACACCGGCGGATCGAGCACTACCGGATCCTCACGGAGCAGACGGGGGTGGTACCTCCTGAGGAATGAGCCGTCGGGAGCTCAGCGCTCTAAGCTTCTGTCCGCGTTGTGCGCAAGGCTCCTCAGAAGCCTGCGGATCCGCGGGAAATCCAGGACCGTCATAAGGGGGAGGGTATACTCGCGCCATGCGCGCACTTCTTTTCATCGCGGCTCTCGGTTCGGGTCTACAGGCTCCGACAGCGTCTCAACCGGATTCGCCAGCGCCACCGCCCGGCACCGACATCTACCTCGTCCCGCTCAGCCGCGGGTTGGCGTCGTTCAAGGAGGCGAAGCCGTTGCCGGTCTCGACCGCGCCGGGCTACGACAACCAGCCGATGTTCAGCCCCGATGGCGCCCGGATGCTGTTCGCCGCGAATCACGACGGCGCGCAGACCGACGTCTTCGTATTCGACCGTGCCAGCGGACGGGTTTCTCAACTGACTCGGACTCCGGAGAACGAGAACTCTCCCACGTACCTTCCCGAAGGCGTCGGCGATTCGGGCGGGTTCAGCGTCGTGCGGACGGAGCCGGATCGGGTCCAGCGGTTGTGGCGCTTCGACGCGCAGGGACAGAACCCGGCGCTGGTGCTGAAAGACGTCAACCCGGTGGGCTATCACACCTGGGTGGATGCGACGAAGGCTCGCCCTCTTCGTTCTCGGCGAGCCTTCGACGCTCCAGATCGCGAACGTCGAGACGGGCAAGGGGGAGATCGCCGCGCAAAGCATCGGAAGATCGCTCCACCGGATTCCGGGCACGCGCCTCGTCAGCTTCGTGCATCGTGAGGACTCCGGTGAGCTCTGGATCAAGCAGATCGAGATCGAATCGAAGAAAATCGACCCACTGGTGAAGGTCGTCGAGGGCAACGCGGAAGGGGACATGGCGTGGATGCCGGACGGCGAAACGATCCTCATGTCGGGCGGCACGAAAGTGTTTTCGTGGACCCGAGGCGCTTCGAGTTGGACCGAGGTGTTCGACGCCGCGCCGCACCATCTGGGCGCGGTCTCGCGGCTCGCGATATCGCCCTCGAGCGACGCGGTCGCTCTCGTGGTCGCGGAGCCGGAGAGATAGCGGAACTTCCGGTCGAAGTCAGGGGCTCTTCGCGCGGTCCAGGAGGCGCTTTTTCACGATCTCGTCGACGAGGAAGATGTCGGTGAGAAGCGTCCTCAGATGGATGGACGCGTTCAGGTTGTCCACCAGCTGCGAGCTGATCGATGGCTGAACGAGCGTCAACCGGAGACCGGCCCGGGCTTTCTCGATGTCCCGCTCCAGAACGTCGATGAAGGTGTCGAAGCTCTCCTTCGGATCGAGCTTTTCGCTCACGACCACACCCCGGAAGAAGGCGGCGAGTCCGTCCATGGCGGCATCGCACCTCGAAAGCAGCCGGCGCAGCTCGCCTCCGCTCTTCGAGCCTTCGTCGCCGTCGAGCCCCTGAGCGGCGTAGGCCAGCATGAACTCGTAGCTCTCTTCGATGATATCGATTCTCTTCTTCAGCTCTTGAAGGGACATGGCTCGCTCGACGCGCAAAAAAATCCCCTCTCCACTTTTTCACTCGGGCGAGGGTGGAGAGGGGATTTGGTTATCGATTCTTCGCTTCCTCGGTCACCACCCAGCGATCCGGATCGTGGTGGGCGAGGTAGTCCTTCTTGGTGATCCAGCCGGCGATCATCGACATCGTCATCCACCGCTTCTCGGGAAGAATCGCGAAGTAGACGTGGGCGACGATCATCCCGATGAGTCCGACCGCCGAAAGGCCATGGAGCACGTATACCCAGCCCCACGTCGAGTCCTGGAGGAGGTACGGGTTGCGCGCGAAGATCGGGTTCTCGACCCGCACCATCATGAGTAGCCCCGTAAGGATCACGCCGAAGGTGGCTAGGGACACCAGATGGTGGAAGAGCCGCTGTTCGGCCGGATACTTTCCTGGCTTCGGAGGAGCCGGCGCATTTCCGAGCGAATTCGCGATCCCTTGCCGGAACTCCTTCCACTCCCGGGCGCCGATCCAGATGTCCCGGAGCCGGAGCCAGAACGACGCGTGGATGATGTGGAAGATCACCGTGCCGATGAGAACGAATCCCGCGATCCAGTGAATGGTGATCCAGTCGAACTGAATGCCCAGGACGGGAAAGAACCCCGTCACCAGGAGCACGAATACCGAGGCGGACATCGACCAGTGAAACAAGCGCGAGCCGAGTGGATGACGGAGGATCCGCTCCGGGATGGCCGCGGCTTTCGCGGGGGGTGTTTCCGAGACGGCCACTTCCTTGTGCTTGGTTCGCCACAAGAGGTGCCCGATGACGAAGAGTGCGCCGCCCGCGAGCGCCAGCCAGAAGAGGTCCCAGGAAATATGGGTCAGGATCGCCTGCCCCCAGGGATTCTCCGCCCGTTGAAAGAAACTCATAGACGTCAGGCCTCCAACGTTTGCCGGCGTTGCCGGCTCAAGTCGTTCGAATCGCGCGGCGCACCAGGTTGCGCATGAGCGGAATCTTGTACGCGTTGTGCTGCAATGGCCGCGCGCCGAGGACCGCGAGCTCGCCCGCTGCTTCGGCGACGTCTTCGGTCGCGGTCTGGCCCTTGAGCTGGCGCTCCACGTCCCGGAGCCGGAGCGGGCGCGGCCCGACCGCGTTCACTACGATCCGCGCGTCTTCGATGGTGTTGCCCGAAAGCTTCATCGCCGACGCGACGTTCACGAGCGCGAAGTCCCAGGACTGGCGGTCGCGGACCTTCTCGAAGTAGAAGCGCGCGCCCGCCCAGGTCCCCGGGATGCGGACCGCGGTGAGGAGATCCGAGGGACCGAGAACGGTCATCCGACGGATGTCGGTCGCCGGAGTGATGAAGTAGTCCTCCGCGTCCACCACCCTCTCGCCTCCCGGACCATGGATCACGAACTTCGCGTCGAGAGCGATGAGCGCGGGAGCGGTGTCCGAAGGATTCACCGCGACGCAGCGCTTGGCCTCGAAGATCGCATGCTCGCGATTGACCGAGGTCGGGGTGTCGGCGTAGCAGATGTTCCCCCCGGCCCGATAGCAGGGCCAGCCGCCGCGGTAGTACCAGCAGCGCGTGTCCTGGGAGAGGTTCCCGCCGAGCGTGCTCTGATTGCGGATCTGGGGCGTCGCCACGTGGGAAGCGGCATCGCTCAAGAGCGAGTACTTCGAGCGCACCGTCTCGTTCCCCGCGATCTCGGTGAGTGTGGTGAGCGCGCCGATCTCGAGGCCGTCGCCGCTCTCCCGAATTCCCTTGAGCTCGGCGACGCCTGCCGAGGTCGATCACCACCTCGGGCCGCTTGATGCGATCCTTGAACCAGTCGAGGCTGTCGAGCCCCCCGGCGAAGGCCCAGGAAGACCTGCCGTAGCGGCTCCGGAGGGCCAGCGCGTCTTCGAGACTCGCCGGCTGAAAGAGCTCGAAGGCTTCCATCGTGTCGTTAATCACGGCCATCTTCGTTTCTCCTTGAGCGGCTCGACGCCTAGACGTGCGTCGCCAGCACCTTGTACGGTTGAGGCATCTGCTCGAGCTGGTTCAGGATCAGGTCGGTCATCATCGGCGATCGTTTCAGGTCGAGCTCGCCGATCGCGTCCTGAATCGCGCAGAGCACCGCCGCGCACCCTGCGCCGAACGGCGCTTCTCCGATTCCCTTCGACCCGACCGGGTTCTGCGGATCCGGGATCTCGACGGTCCCGTGGTGGAGTGGTCAACGGAACGTCCAGAATGGACGGAGGTTTCGCCGTGTAGAGGCGATGAGTGGCGGAGACGCCCCACTTCGGGTCGTAGATCCACTTCTGGCTCATCGCGAGCCCGAAACCTTGAATGGAACCGCCCGACACCTGCGCGGCGAGTCCGCGGGGATGCGCGACGACGCCGACCTCGGAGATTCCGGTGTAGTCCACGATCTGGATGTGCCCGGTCTCCCGATCGATCTCGACCTTCGCGAAGCCCACGACGAACGACCACAGGTCGCCCTCACCGCCGTAGTTGTCCTTGGCGACTCCCATGGCGCCCTGTCCCGCGAGAATGGTCGCGCCCTCCTTCGTGACGGCGTTGATGTCCTCGGGGACCTCGTGCCCGTCGAACTTCCCGCCGAGCGCGATGGCCCTTTCCGCCGCCTTCGCGAGGGTCATGCCGCTTCCGGGGCTTCCCTTGCGGAACACTCGGCCGCCGCCGACGTCGTAGCCCTCCGGCGATCCGCCGAAATCCCTGGCTGCGATCTCCTGGAGCTTCTTTTTCAAGTCCGTCGCAGCGGCGTGGTTGGCCCGAGTGTGCGCGTGGATGGTCTGGCTCCCCGCCTGGACGCTCGAGTAGGGGACTCCCTTCGAGGTATCACCCCAGACAACGACCGTGTTCTCCCAGGAGACTCCGAGCATGTCCGAAGCGACGCGGGCGGTATCCGCGAACGATCCCGTTCCGAGGTTGCCGATCCCCTGATGAACGTAGAGCTTTCCGTCCGGCTTCACCACCATCAGACCGTCGAACCCGCGGCTCCCGGCGACGTAGGCCGAAAGCGCCACGCCGACTCCGGTGACCTTGGTCCCGTTCGTCTGTCCGCTGGCCTTCTTGAGCTCCTCCCAGTTGACGAGCTCGGCCCCCTTGTCGAACGCCTCGCGCACGAACGCCGAGGTCAGGTTGTGCTGGTTCGAGCCGTACTTCGTGGTGGAGTCCGGAGCGTTCAACTTTCGAATCGCGATGCGATCGAGGTTCAGCTCCTTCGCCGCCTTGTCGATGAGCGGCTCGAGCATCGCCGTGATCTGGACGCCGCCCGGGGCCCGCTGCGCGGCGCGCGGCGGAGTGTTGGTGAGCACCGTGATGCCGCGGAAGCGCATGTTCTCCGGCGTGTAATAGAGGTGCGCGATGTTCCCGGCGGTCTCGTAGTCGCCCTGCCGGCCGTAGGGACCGTTGTCCTGGACGAGGTACAGGTCGATAGCGGTGACCCGCCCATCCTTGCGGAAGCCCATCTTCACCCGACCCTGGAAGCCGGGCCGCGCGCGACCGAAAGCGTTCTCTTCGGCGCGGCTCACGCGGTGCATGACGGGAAGGTTCGCCTTCTTCGAGAGAAGGGCCGGAATCGCCATGTTGATGGTGCCCGGAATCTTGCTTCCGAATCCGCCCCCGCAGTATTCCGCGACGACCACGACCTGAGAGGGATCGATTCCCACCATGCGCGCCACGTTCGGGACCGTGCGCTGGGTCGACTGCGTCGAGGGGTGAATGTAGAGCTTGCCGCCCTGCCAGTAGGCCATGCAGCTCCGGGGCTCGAGCGGATGGTGGGTCTGCGACTGGTGGAAGAGCGTTTCGTCGATGACGTAATCCGCCGCCGCGAGGCCAGCCTCGACGTCCCCGAGAGTCCACTCGAGATCGGGCGTGCCCATCGGCAAGTGCTCGCCGGCTTCGCGAAACACTTCCGCGGGCCACTTGATCTCCTGAATCGTCGTGCGGTCCTTGAAGTTGTTCCCGAGCGAGTGCGCGTTCGGCCCTCCCGGGCGGAGGCTCTCCAGCGGATCGATCACGAACGGCAGCGGCTCGAGATCGAGCTTGATCTTCTCGATGGCGAGGGCCGCTGTCGGCTCGTCGACGGCGGCGACGGCGACGATGGGCTCTCCCTGATAGAGAGGCTCGTTCGTCAGGGATCGTTCATCGAGCGGGTTCTCGGACTTGGGTAGATCGTCCGCGGTGAGAATCGCCTTCACGCCCTCCATGGCGAGAGCGGCGCTCAGGTCCATGCTCCTCACGCGGGCGTGCGGCATCGGGCTCAGGAGGAGCTTCGCGAAGAGCATGCCTTCCGCGCGAAAGTCCTCGGCGTAGCGCGCCTTCCCCGTCATCTTGGCGACGAGGTCCGGCGTCGAGTAGTCCTGTCCGAAGAGCTTCTTCTCGATGGCCACGTCAGACCCTCCGTGAATACTCGGCCGCGCTCACCGCGCAGTCGAGAATCTTGTTGTAGTCACAGCAGCGGCAGAGGTTTCCCGAAAGCGCCTGGGCCGCTTCCGCGCGCGTGGGGTTGGGGTTCGCCTCCACCATCGCGACCATGCTCATGATGAATCCAGGCGCGCAGAAGGCGCACTGGAACCCGCCGCCATCGACGACCGCCTGCTGCACCGGATGAAGCGTGCCATCGGCGGCGGCCAGTCCCTCGATGGTCGTGATCTCCGTGCCTCGGGTGGTATGCGTGAGAAGAGAACAGGAGTACTTGGGAACGCCGTCGATGAGCACCGTGCAGCTCCCGCACTCGGCGCGGTCGCAGCCCATCTTCGTGCCGGTGAGGCCCAGCTTGTAGCGGAGCGTCATCGCGAGCGTCTCCTGTTTCAACACGTCCACCGGCCGGTCCTGGCCGTTCACCCGGAGGGTAACGAGCCGCTCGACCGACCCCGCCGCATTCGGCTGCGCCATCAGGCCCGAGCCGCTGCGGAAGAGATATCCGGCGGAGTACGTCGCCGCCCCTCCGGCGATCACTCCTTTGATGAAGTTGCGCCGGGAAATGCTTGGATCCTGCTCGAGGCTCTCTGTGTCTGACATCGGAAATCCACCCCTTAGTGAAGTGTCCGGTCCCGGACGGCCCCTGCGCGGCGACCATCCTTCGCCCTAAACCCAACATGCAAGTATCACGAAACAGTATGCTTTCGCAAATCCAGATTGCCTCTTTCCGGTCCCTCGAATAGACTCGCGCCGAAACCGTGTACTCCCTCTGCGCGCTTCTGGGCGATGCTTCCACTCTGAAAAGCCGCCTCGGCGCAGCGTCCGGAAGCCGGGTGATCGAGCTCTCCGCGGGGCTCGGCATGGTTCCTCTCACCGAGTCCCTTCTCCGCGATATCCAGCGCGGATGGCGGGATTCCAAGGGCGCGGAGCACATCGCGGGCATCTTCGAGTTCCTCACCCCCGCGGTCGAGAACTGGGCGCGGGCGCTCTCGGGCGGTCTCGCCGTCGCCTACATCGAGACCGAGTATTTCGGCGGCGAGGGTTTCGAGCGATCCGCCGTCTTTCGCGACTCGAACGTGATCCTCGGTCCCCTGGAGGGGGGCGGAGCCGTCAATCGCGCGCTTCGAGCTCTCGGTGTCGCGGCGCAGCCCGGTCAGGAAGAATTCGACGCCGCAGGTCTCGGCCGCCACCGGAGCCTGGAAGAGTGGCTCTCCGAGGCTTGAATGTCTTTCAACGCAAAGTCGCGAAGAAAGCAGGGGCGCAAAGGGAAACCGTGAAAGACCGCCGGAGTGAGGATTTTCTGGCGCCTTTGCGTACCCATTGCGTCTTTGCGTTGAAAGCCATTTGAAGGTTCTGATCGCCGGCGCGGGGGTCATGGGGCTCGCCGCCGCGCTCGACCTCCTCGACGAGGGACACCAGGTCGAGGTCTTCGAAGCGGCCGAGCGGCCCGGAGGGCTCGCGGGCTCCTTCGATTTCGGCTCCGTGCGCGCCGAGAAGTTCTATCACTTCCTCTGCGGCGCCGATCGCGTCTATTTCCGCTGGCTTCAGCGTCTCGGACTCTCGAAGCGCCTCCGCTGGCGCCGGACGGGAATGGCGGTCTTCCGCGACGAGCGTCTCTACCCGTTCGGCGATCCTCTCTCGCTCCTCCGCTTCTCTCCTCTGTCGCTGGCGTCCCGCGTGCGCTACGGGCTTCACGTGCTGAAGGCGAAGCGCCGGTCGGAGTGGAAGGAGCTCGAGAACGTTCCCGCGCGGGAGTGGCTCCTCGAGGGGGCGGGCGAAGAAGCCTATCGCGTCGTGTGGGAGCCGCTCCTCCGACAGAAGTTCGCGGACGAGACGGATCGTATTTCGGCCGCGTGGATATGGAGCCGCATTCACCGTCTCGCGAGCTCGCGGAGCCGCCTCTTCCAGGAATGGCTGGGGTTTCTCGAGGGAGGCTCGGACGCGTTCGTCGAAGCTTTGGTTGCGGCGGTCGAAGGCAAGGGCGGGAAGATCCACTGCGCGAGTCCGATCGAACGGCTCTACGTCGAAGGTTCGCGAGCTCGCGGCGCACGCTCTTCCGGGAGTGACCACGAAGCGGACGCTTTCGTCTCGACGATCCCGCTTTCGTTCCTCCTGCGCGTCGCCCCCGATCTGCCGCCGGGATATCGGGAGCAGGCGGTAGCGCTCGGCAACGTCGGCGTGCGCTGCATCGTGCTGAAGATGACGAGGCCGCTCACCCCGTACTTCTGGATCAACGTGAACGACGATCTCCCGGTGTGCGGGCTCATCGAATACACGAACCTGAACCCTCCGGCTTCGTTCGACGGCTCGACGCTTCTCTATTCGCCTCTCTACGTTCCCGCGACCGATGCCCGCTACCGCGCGCTCGACGACGACGTGGCGAAGGAGACCCTCGAGAGCATCGCGCGCATCGTGCCTCGGATTCGATCGGGCGACCGTCGTCGACTACCGGGTCTTCCGCGAACCGTTCGCGCAGCCGGTCTGTCCGGTCGGATTCACGTCGCGGCTCGCGCCTCTCCGGACGCCGGTCGAGAACCTGGTGGCCGCCGACACCACGCACCTGCTGCCGCACGATCGATCGATCTCGGACAGTCTGGCTCTCTCCGAAAGGCTCGTCGGGGCCTTGCGCGAGTCGATGGCTCTCGATTCCGGCTGAGCGCATGCGCATCCCACTCCTCGAGATCGGAATCTCCCTCGCCGCGGCTCTGGCGGTGCGGGCCGCGCTGTCGCAACCGTTCGAGGCCGCGTCCGGAGATCGGACGTTCCGCCGTCACGTCGCCGGCGCGACGCCTTCCGGACGGGTTCTCGAGCGGGCGCTCGTATCCATTCCCGGCGTCCGTCGCGCGGCACGTGCCGAGGCCCGTCTCGAGGTCGAAGGGGGTCCGTTCCGTCTCGGCATCGACAACGGCGCCGCGGTCGAAGTCCGGCCGAGTCCGGACGGGGTCGTCGTGACGGAGCTTCCGCCCACCGGAAGCCGCGGAGCGCGGCTTCAATTGATCCCCCTTGATGGCACGCCGCCCCTCGTTCTTCGACGGGTCGAAGTCAGCGGGAGTCCTCCCGCGTTCTGGACCTACGGACTCGCCTTCGTCGTGAGCTTCGCTGCGTCGATCGCGATCGGCCGGCAGCACACGAGGCGTCTGGGACTCGCCTCGGGGCTCGCCGTGGCCGCTTTCGCCGTTCTCGCCGCGGCGCCTCACCCCGCGGCGGCGGTTCTCCTCGGCGCGAGCGCTCTCATCGGTTTTCGATCGCGGTTTTACTGGACGGTGTTGCCGCTTCTCGCCGCGCTCGTCTTCGGCGCGTGGATTCGCTTCTACTTTCTCTTTTCGGCGGGCTCGTGGGACACCGAGTACTGGAAAGCGTGGATGACCCGCGCCGTCGGAGCCGGCGTCGCGCGCGTCTACGGCGAGCCGGATGCCACGCCCGAGGGGCACTTCATCCCCCACCTTCTCGGCCGCGAGAAGCTCTTTCAGATCGCTTACAAAGGGCGAGACTTCGTCGTCGATTACCCTCCTCTCGCGATGGCGCTTTGGCGCGGGTCGTGGAAGATGGTCGACCTTCTCGCTCCCGACCTCGACCGTGGGGAGAAAGAAAACGCCGCGGTGAAGCTTCCCGCGGTCGTCGGCGACGTCCTCTCGGTACTGCTCCTTCTGTATCTCTTTCCCTCGAGGCGAGGTCTCGCGCTCGCCGCTCTCTACTGGGCGCTTCCTCTCTCGTGGCTCCCGAGCGCGGTCCTCGGGTTTCTCGACGCGGCCTATGCGCCGTTCGCGGTCCTGGGACTCGCGGCCGCCTCGAAGGGTCGAGCGGCCCTGGCGGGAGCGGCGGTAGCACTCGCGGCCTTGATCAAGCCGCAAGCTCTCCTCGTCGCGCCGGCGGCGTTCGCGGCGCTTCCTCGCGGCAGGATTCGCGCCGTCACGGCCGGGTCGGTCGTCGTCGCCGCCGCCCTCGTTCCCTTCGTCCTCGCGGGGACGCTCGAGGAAGCGGTGACCCACGTGTTCCGGATTCTCTTTCAGCAGAGACTGTCCGCAGGCTTCGCGAATCTCTGGTGGGTCGCCGGGCACGTGGTGAATGGAGCCGCGCTCTCGGCCCGCGTGGAGTACGCCGGCGTCGACGCTCTGCCGTTCCCGGCGGGTCTCGCGGGAGCGGCGCTCTTCCTCGGCGCCGCGGCGTTCATCCTGAACCGAGCCGGGAAAAAAGCGTGTCTCGCCGGCGCCTCGCTGGTCTTCGCCTATGGAATCCTCGCCGTCGGCGTCCACGAGAACCACCCGCACTCGATGTTCCTCGCGTTCGCGGCGACCGGACTCTTCTCGAAGCGCCTTCGCATCGTGGTCTCGCTCCTCTCCATCAGCTACCTTCTCAACATGCTCGCCCTTTCCGGGCTCGGGCGGTTCTACGGTCTTCGCTACATGGAGCTCGAGCCGCTCGCCGCTTCGATCGCGTCGCTGCGCATGGGCTTCGGCTTCGACCTCACGCTTCTCCTCGGTCTACTGAACACGGCGCTCTTCGTCATTCTTTCTCGCTTCGCTTCGAAGCGAGGTTGCCTCGGCCGACGCTTTTCCTTATCCTTCCGCGCGGCAGTGCGAGTAAGGCCATTCGTTCTCCTTCTGCTCCTCGCTCCGAGCGGAGTTCCGGCTCAGGATCTCGTTCTCCGCTGGGGGGGCGACGCCGAGGGCGGGGCGCCGTTCATGGAGGCGAGCCCCGACGACCCGACGAAGCTCGTCGGTTTCGACGTCGAGATCGCGGAGCTCATCGCCCGAGAGCTCGGCAGAACGCCGCAATTCGTCCAGGTCGCGTTCGCGCAGCTCGATCAGTCCGCGATTCGCGGGGATTTCGACGTCGGGCTCTGCGGCATCGAGGACACTCCCGGCCGGCGCGCGATGGTCGCGGCGAGCGTTCCCGTACTACGAGTTCCGAGAAGTCATCACCGTGCGCGAGGCGGACCGGGATCGGTTCCAGAGCCTTCCCGACCTGCAGGGGCGAAGGATTGCGACACTCGGAGGCACCATCGCCTACGAGATCCTGCTGAAGGCGGAAGCCGAGCTCGGCATCACCGCCGTGTCCTACGACGACGATGTGCATCCTTACGAGGACCTCCTCCTCGGCCGGGTCGACGCGGTCCTCCTCGATAACGTGCTCGCGGATCGTTCCATGCGCCGGAACTCGGGCCTCTTCACTCAGGAAGAAGCGGTCGAAGTGGGGCATTACGTCGTCATCACCGGCCCCTCGAACCTCGAGCTCCGTGACCGCGTCGACGAGATCCTGCGCGCCGCGATGGCGGACGGACGGCTCGAGGCCATCTTCCGCAAGTGGAACGTCTGGAACGACGATCAGCCGGGTCTCTACGCGAGGGTCCTCGCCGCGGGAAGCGACGTCGTCGCCGGGCAACCGCAGGGGACTACGGCGTCGGCGCGACCCGGGATGGTCGACATGACCCTTCAGTACCTCCCGTCTCTCTTCGAGGCCGCGCTCGTCACCCTCGCCCTTTCCTGCCTCGCGATGGCGCTCGCCGTCGCGCTCGGGGTCGGAATCGCCACGGGCCGCGTCTACGGAGGTCCGCTCACCCGGACCGTCCTCACCGGATACGTCGAGCTCATGCGGGGGACGCCGGTGCTGCTCCAGCTGTTCGTCATCTATTACGGCCTCGCCGCCATGGTGCGCCTTCCCGCGTTCGTCGCCGCCCTCCTCGGTCTCGGGTTGAACTATGCGGCCTACGAGAGCGAGATCTACCGGAGCGCTCTCGAAGCGGTCCCCCGGGGCCAGCTCGAGGCTTCGAGAATCCTCGGCTTCAGTCGGATGCAGATCCTTCGCCTGATCCGAGGCCCGCAGGCATTCCGGCTGGCCCTCGCGCCGATGACCAACGACTTCGTCGCGCTTCTCAAGGATTCGTCGCTGGTCTCGGTCCTGACGGTCGTCGAGCTCACCAAGAGGACTCAGATCTTCGCCGCCAACATCGGGAGCTGGGTGATTCCAGGGATCCTCTGCGCGGCGCTCTACCTCGCGATGTCGCTTCCCCTGGGACATCTCGCGAGGAGTCTCGAATCGCGATGGAAAGCATCCACGGAATCATGACGGACACGAACGGCGGAGAGACGGTCCTCGAGATCCGGGGGCTCCGGCTCAATCGCGGTCAGCGTCAGGTGATTTGCGGAGTCGATCTGAAGGTACGCCGCTCCGAGATGGTGGCGCTCATGGGTCTTTCGGGATCGGGCAAGACCACCATCCTTCGCGCCATCGCCGGCCTCGATGCGTACGAGGGGTCGATCCAGGTGGAGAAGGTGGGAATGGTCTTCCAGTTCCACTATCTCTTCGAGCATCTCTCGGCGCTCGCGAACGTGTGGCTCGCTCCGGTGCACGTGCTCGGAGCTCCCCGCGCCGACGCCGAGGCCCGCGCGCAATCGCTCCTCGATCAGATGGGGGTCGGCCATCGCGCACAGGCGCTTCCGCGCGAGCTCTCGGGAGGAGAAGCGCAGCGAGTCGCCATCGCCCGCGCTCTCGCGGTCGACCCCCCGCTCCTCCTCCTCGACGAGCCGACGGCATCGCTCGATCCCGCGCGGCAGAACGAGCTCGGAAGGGCGCTGCGGGCGCTTTCGAGCCAGGGCCGCACGCTGGTCTTCACGTCTCATGACGACGACTTCGTGCGCGACTACGCGACTCGCGTGGTCGTGCTCGCGGAGGGAAGGGTGGTCGAGGAAGGCGATCCTCGTCAGGTGCTCACACGCCCGAAGCACGAAGCGACGCGGCAGCTCCTCCAGATCGAGCCGGCGAAGCGCCGCGCCAAGGGGTGAACCCGGATCACTCCTGAAAAAACTCCGGTGGGTACTCGACTCGCCCGTGCACGCCTTCGAGCGCTCCGGAATCGAGACCCGCCACGAGAAAGGCTTCGGACGGCGCTTCGAACGGCGACTGAATCCCGAGAGGCGCCGCCGGTTGGAAACCGAAGCGGGGGTAGTACTCCGGATGTCCGAGCACGATGACCAATCGATGCCCGAGGCCGCGAGCGTCCTCGAGGCCTCGTCGGACGAGCGCCGAGCCGATCCCGCGGTTCTGCCGCGCGGGCAACACTCCCATCGGCGCGAGCGCGAGCGCCGGATGCTCATCCGAGGCGTCTCGCACCGTCAGTCGAGTGAAGAGGATGTGCCCCACGACCTCCGAGCTTTCGACCGCGACCAGACTGAGCTCGGGAATGAACGCGGCGCTGGCGCGAAGGGCGTCCACCAGGCGTGACTCGGAATCGCCTCCGAACGCTTCACGGTGGACCCGGTAGATCAGACTCCCGATCGCTCGGCGCTTCAGGCCGTATCGTCGCCATCCTGCGAACCTTCGCTTTCCGGCGCGTCCTCGACGTCGGCCAGGAGATCGCGGGCTTCGTCCGCCCGATCCGGCTCGACGTAGACCACCGGAGGTCCCGTGATGAGGTTGAATCCCGATACGAGCCGCCCCCAGCCGAAGAAATCCTGGACGCCCTCGCCCTTGATGAAATAACGGATGCCTTCCGAGCTCAGGAGCGACGCAACGAAAGGAACGACCGCGGCGTTCAGGATCTCACGGATGGGAACGAACTCTTCGTAGGCGACCGTGTCCGTCGCCAGGGTATCGGCCTCGACGAGAGCCGCGCCGCAGTCCTGGCACTCTCGAATACCGTCCCGATATTCCGCGGGCTCCCCCGTTCTCACGGCGTGAGGACAGTCGGGGTTTCCGCATATCATGCCGAAGCCTAGCACTTTTTTCATGGCCGGGGTTCGTCCTTCCACGTTATAGTCCGCGCCAGTGCCGGTTTTCGATGGAGGTTGAATGCGCAGAAAGATTCTGGCGGCTCTGACGGCGTCGTTCGCCACGCTCGCGATCGCATCGAGCGCGCGCGCGGACGGCGAGATCTCGTTCGTCTTCGGCGCGAGCATCTCGGGAAACATCTCGGTTCTGAACGACGATCTCGATTTCGACGACGTCGAGACGGCGGTGAAAAACAGCCCCCTCTTCGGCGTCCGCCTCGGAAAGTACGGCTTCCCCTTCGGTTTCGAAGGTTCGCTCATCTACAGCCCGTCGGGTCTGACCGGAGCCGCCTTCGACGATCTGATCGAGGCGAACGCGAGCATCCTCTACACGGAAGCGAACGTTTTGATCATCATCCTGCCGGGACCGATATCGCCGTTCGTGACCGCGGGGCTGGGACTCCACTACCTGGACTTCGACATCGCCGATCTCTTGAGCTTCAACCGTTCGAAGCTCGGCTATAACTTCGGCGGGGGGCTCAAGGTCAACGCATCGCGGGTCTCGTTCCGCGTCGATGTGCGCGACCACGTGACCACGTTCGGTCTCGATGACGTGGGTATCGGCATCATCGGGGATCTCATCGGCCTCTCCGAATACCGAGGCGCGGCTACACAACGTGGAGCTCTCCTTCGGCCTGGGAATCCGATTTTAGCATCGTCAACTTCTCAATCGGCTTCCGACAAAACCAAAACAAAACGCAGAGCCGCCAAGCCAGTCAAGGCGCAAAGAGACCGTCCTTTCTTTGCGTCCTGATCGACCCCGGCGACTTTCAGCGAGAGCTCGCACGTTTCCGGCTCGATCTCGGCGTCGCAATCGGAATGAGAAAGAACTCCTAAGCCCCGGACGCGACTCGAAGCTCTAGCCATCGCCTCAGTACCAATTGTCCGACATGGGAAATCTCTCAGCGTCCCGGTGCGGCGGGTAGCTTCCGCCAGTCGCGTCCGCGATCGCCTGGCGGAACGATTGAAGGCGGAGTAATCCCCATGAAACGCATCGTGCGAACAATCGAGTCCATCTCAGAACTCGATGTTGCCGACGAGCGGATCCGGTTTCGCCTTCGCCTTCGCGCTCTTCTCTGGATACGCGGGCGCGACCGTTGGCGTTGACGTCGACACTACCGAATCGTCCGGGTCGTAGGTATCGCCGGCAGAGGCGCGCTCGTCGGCCGTGTAGCGCGCAGCTCCCGCCCGACCACTTGCTCCGTAGCGTCCGACAGCTCTGGCAGCACTGCCGAATGTCGCTCCGATCTTCTTCACCTGATAGCCGAGCGCGTGCTCCCGTGCGATCCCCATCCTTGCAGCCTGAGCGAACGCGTCGATCCCCACGCCGAGAAACGTGAAGAGCCAACCCTTCTCGGTCTTCTCTTTGATGAGCTGGTTCAGCTCGTCCATCGTGTGCTCGACGCTCGCGTTCTCCATGCCATCCGTCTGAATCGTGATGGCTACGTTCACGTCCTTGTTTTCGACCTGCTTCTCGGTCGCGCGAATCCCCTTCACGCAGACATCGATGAGCGGAGTCGATGCCCCCGGCTTGTAGGTTTCGTTCGTGAGCGCGGGCACCTCCGCGATCGGTATCCCACGATGCACGATCGTCTGATGCGTCGAGTCCCACTTCAGCAGCGTGAAGAGAAACGGCAGCCCCGTTTTCTGCAAGGTGCTGATGTACTCGTTGTACCCGCCGATCGCGTCGCCCTTGATATTGCCCATCGAGCCGCTCTCGTCGAGCAAGAGCGTCGCGTAGGTCGGCTTCACGCTCTCTTCCTTCCTATCGAATACCACTTCCATTTACTTCCTCCTTAGAACACTACGAACTCAGCGCCTTTCTCCAGATCGCGGGTGAGCGGGTTCACGAATAGCAAGATGCACTTGCCGCTGGCCTTCCTGCGAATAACTTGTCGCCGAAGTCGCCTGCCCCGTGAGTTCTCCGGAGAGGAAACGACCACCACCCCGTGGCTTTGCGTCTTTCCGGATTGCTACTCGGCGTGGCGGTGGTGTTGCGCGGTCACGTAGTGGTCCGCGAGGACGTCGACTCCGCCGAAATCGTCCTCCAGGTCCCGCCATACGGTGTGGATGTGGTTGGCGTCGTTCTGCGTGTTGTCGTACTCGATGAGAAACGTCGGACCGTGGATCCGGTAGTAATGGGGTTGACCGACTTGAGCGCCGCCGGCCCACGCGAAGTGAATCTCATCCTGGCCCGCTTCTTCGATGCGCCGCATCTCGACCTGCGCGATCTCGGGGCGCATCCGTTCCGCGTAGAACGAGACGACCTGAAGCACGGCCTTTCTCTGGTCCGGCGTCATGTCTTCGATAGGAGACTCCGGCAGGCTTTCCGATCTCGGCCCGCCGGGAAGCCTCGGTCACGATGTCGCGAGGCGCTTCCGCGAGAATGATCACGCGGGCGCGGTCCTTCTCGGCGAAAGTGTCGAGGAGCCCCCGGCCGAGAACCTCTTCCTCGGCGAGGACCCGCATCCCGTCCTGCGCGCCGCCTTTCACGATCGCCGGGTTCGCGCCGAGAAAGGAAGGTGATGCGGACACGATGCGTCCGTCCTCGAGGGTGAAGTTGAGCGACAGATGGTGCCCTTCGACCCGCCAGCCCCAGTGGCCCGCCTTTCCCGGCTCACCGAACACGGAGATGTAGTAGAGCTCCGGATCTCGAATCGCCCTCTGCTCGCGCTCGAACAGGATCTGATCGAGATACATGATGTCGAGCGCCTTCCTCATCCCGCTATGGGAGAGGCCCCTCGTCAGTAGCGAGTCGGCGAGCCGGCGCTGCGCCGGCGTCATCGACTTGAAGGGCACTCCCTTGCGATCGCGCGGAATGTAGTGCCAGTTGAAGCGCTCGTCGCCATCGAAGGGAAGGAGGGCCTGGCTCTTGAGCTCGGGAGTGAGCGAGCGCAGGAGCCGTGAGGCGCCCTCCGCCATGTCCGCCCCGGGATCCTCTTTCTCGTGGGCCGAGGCCGAAACCGCGAACGTGAGAGCGAAGAGGAACAAGCGAAGCTTCATGTTCACCCTCCCGGGGATGAGCGATTGTTGCTACTTGTCTTCGGTCGACGGCTGATACCCGCGCACTTCCGCGAGAAAGACGACGTCCGGGTTCGCGTCCGCGAGAAACCTCTGGAGGGTTTCGTAAGCGCGCGCGGCGGCCTCGGTGTCACCGACCGCGACCGACGAGCGGGCGAGACCCAGAAGGGAAGCGGTGCGGTTCGGCGTTCTGGTGAGGCTCGTCTGGAACTCCCGGATCGCGTCCTGATGCCGGCCCGCGGCAGCGAGCACTTCGCCATAGAGCTCGTGCGAAGGCTTCAAGGGATAGGCGGGGCCGGAAGGCGGATCGAGCGTTTCTTCGATCGAGCTCGCCTCATCGAGCTCGCGAAGCGCGGCTTCCGTCTCTCCTCTACCCATGGCGGCGAGACCTCGGAGCTCGTGCTCCATGATGGCGTACGTTTTCTGAGTGTAGGGATCGTCGCTCTTTCCCTTGAGCCCGGCCACGATTTCCGCCGCCTCGGCGGTCTTCGCCGCGTTGCCCGCCTGCGCCGCGCCCATTCCGATGGCGAGGACCAGGTTCGCGGTGGAACTGTACCGGCTCGTGTCCGGTTCTCCCGTGGGAAGCGGGAGGTCCTGGTAGCGATTGGACTCGATCATGTGGGCCGCGAGCATGGTGGTCTTGATGCGCTCGAGCCGCTGCGACTGGATCTCTTTCGCGGCGGCGCCGACGATCTCGATGGCCTCGAGCGAGTCGGTGTAGATGCCGCGCTGGAGGTTCGCATAGGCCCTCCACTGCAGGCTGTGGTAGTCGCGCTTGTCGATCGAAAGGCCCTTCCGCTCGACCCATTTCGCCGAGGCTTCGTAGGACGCCTGATTCGAAAGGGCGACGCGATCCCACATCCCGTGCTGCAGGAATATGTGCGAAGGCATGTGAAGGGCATGGTGGGCCTCGGGGGCGACCACGGCGTACCGATTGGCGGCGGGGAGCGCGAGAGGCGCGTGCTCGGGGTCATCGAAGGAATGAATCACATAGTGCGCCGCGCCCGGATGGTCCGGATGCTTCTGGAAAAGGTCGAGGGCGATGGCCCCGGACTTCATCTGGCGCGAAAAGCCCTTCTCTCCCGGACGGACCGTGCCGAGAAGCGAGAGAGCGTGAAAGGCGGCCGCCTCGACGTCCTCGGGGAAGCGCTGGTGCAGCTGCGCCATGGCCTTCTCGTACGCGATGTCCCGGGCCAGCTTGTCCCCTTCGCCGTAAAGCTCCTCGACCGCCGCCATATAGAGACGCTCGCGCTCGGTAGGAGCCTTCTCGATCCGCTCTTTCCGGTTGGCGCCGAGGCGCAAGAGGGTAGCGCGCGCGGCGGCGATGTCCTGTTCGGACCAGAGCGGATGGTTATAGCTCATCGCCTCTCCCCAGTACGCGAGGGCGAATCCGGGGTCGATCTCCTGAGCGCGTCTTGAAAGCCTCTCCCGCTTCCTCGTACCAGAAGTTGTGGAGCGCGCCGACGCCTCGGAGAAACGCCTCCTGGGCCTCCTTCCCGCCCGAGTTCGGGAAGTCGATGGCTCCGAGGTTGGTCGATTCCGCGCCGATCGTAAGCGCCGGCACGGCCAGAAAACCTAGAAGAAGTCCTGTTCTCATGGTGGTTACGGTACTCCCTCCCGTAGCGGGGGTCAAACCGTTGCTATAATCCGGGCGCTTTATGCAGTCTCCGATCCAGGCGATCAACGAAAAAGTCCAGCAGGAAGCGGTCTTCGTCGAGACCCTCCTGGCGGAGCTCCGAAAGGTCATCGTCGGGCAGAAGGACATGCTCGACCGGCTCCTCATCGGACTCCTGAGCCGGGGTCACGTGCTCCTCGAGGGAGTCCCCGGACTCGCCAAGACCCTCGCGGTGCGGAGCCTCGCCGACGCGATTCATGGGCAGTTCCAGAGAATCCAGTTCACCCCGGACCTCCTGCCCGCGGACCTCGTCGGCACGCTTGATCTACAACCAGAAGGAAGGTTCCTTCGTTCCCAAGAAGGGCCCGATCTTCACGAACTTCCTCCTCGCCGACGAGATCAACCGCGCCCCCGCCAAAGTTCAGAGCGCGCTCCTCGAAGCGATGCAGGAGCGCCAGGTGACCATCGGCGACACCACCTATCCGCTGAAGGAGCCGTTCCTGGTGCTCGCGACGCAGAACCCCATCGAGCAGGAAGGCACCTACCCTCTTCCCGAAGCCCAGGTGGATCGCTTCATGCTGAAGCTCAAGGTGGTCTACCCCGACCGCAAGGAGGAGCGGGAGATCCTCGAGCGCATGTCGAAAGAGGACCAGCCCAGGGCCTCGCGAGTGGTCGAGGCCGAGGCGATCCTCCGCGCGCGCAAGGTGGTCGAAGAGGTCTACATGGACGATCGCGTCAAGGAGTACATCCTCTCGATCGTGTTCGCGACGCGGAAGCCTTCGGAGTTCGGCCTCGACATCGGCCCGCTCATCGAGTTCGGCGCGTCCCCGCGGGCGACGCTCTTTCTCGCGCAGGCGGCCCGGGCCCACGCCTTCATCCGCTCCCGCGGCTACGTCACCCCGGAGGACGTCAAGTCGGTCGGTCCCGACGTGCTTCGTCACCGGGTGATCCTCTCCTTCGAGGCCGAGGCGGAGAACGTGAAGCCGGAGGAGATCGTGCAGCGCATCTTCGATACGGTGGAGGTGCCGTAGATCTCTCCGGGTCACGACGATGCTCTCCCGCGAAGTTCTCGAGAAAGTCCGGCGGATCGAGATCCAGACCCGGCGGCTTCTGACCGACGCCCTCGCCGGGGAGTACCACAGCATCTTCAAGGGCCGCGGGATGGAGTTCGCGGAGGTGCGCGAGTACCAGATGGGGGACGACATCCGCACCATCGACTGGAACGTGACCTCGCGGACCGGCGCTCTTCACGTCAAGAAATTCACCGAGGAGCGCGAGCTCACCGTGCTGCTGATGCTCGACGCGAGCGGCTCCGCGGATTTCGGGACCCGCTCCCGTTTCAAGCGGGAGCTCGCCGCGGAGATCGGAGCGCTTCTCGCGTTCAGCGCCATCCGGAACAACGATCGCGTCGGGGCGCTGGTCTTCACCGACGACGTCGAGATGTACGTGCCGCCGAGGAAGGGACGATCGCACGTGCTCCGGGTGATCCGCGACCTCCTCTATTTCGAGCCGCGCGGTCGCGGAACCAACCTCGCGCGCGCCTGCGAGTACTTGAACCGCAGTCACCCGGAAGCGAGCCGTGGTCTTCCTCCTTTCCGACTTCCTCGATGCGGGCTTCGAGAAGCCGCTCGCCGTCGCGTCGAAGAAGCACGACCTGATCTCCATCTTTATCTCCGATCCGGCCGAGGCGGAGATTCCCGGCGTCGGGCTGCGTCGAGCTCGAGGACGCGGAGAGCGGTCGGCGCCTGCTCGTCGATACGTCCGATCGAAAGGCGATGAGCGCGTTTCATCGAGACGCCTCTCGAGAGAGCGCGACTTCGGCACGACGAGCTCGCGCGGGATGGGCATCGATGTCATCGACGTCGACACGTCCGTTTCCTACGACCGTCCGCTTCTGCGGTTCTTCCAGATGCGCTCGAGGCGGCTGCGGCGATGAAGAAGCTCCTCGCGCTCTATCCTTCTTCTCGCGGCCTGCGGGAGCGGTGAGGCTCCCGCGGTTCCGGAAGGACCCGTGGCCTGGTCGGTCGCCGCGAGCGTCGACAAGAGCCAGGTGCAGGTGGGCGAGGACGTGACTTTGACGCTCGTTCTTCGCCATCCGCCGGACGGACGCTACGTGGCGCCTCCGGACACCGCGTTCGCGCCCTTCGACGTCATCGGTCGGACGGAGGAGAAGGTGAGCCCGACCGAAACCCGTCTCCAGTTTCGACTCGCGGCGTACCAGCTTCCCGGGGAAGTCGAGATTCCGGCGCTCTCCGTTCAGTACCAGGAAGGCGGGCAAGATCGAGTCGCTTTCGACCGACGCCATACCCGTGTCGCTCGTGACTTCCCTCACGCCGGAGGTGACCGAGATTCACGACATCAAGGAGCCGGTGGACCTCGTGGTCCCGAGGGACTTCCGGCTCCTCGGATGGCTTCTTCTCGCCCTTCTCGCCGCCCTCGTCGCCTATCTTATTTATAGGAAGCTCCGGAAGGAGCCCGAAGGCGCGATCATCTCAGTCGCGGCACCTCCGCTCCCGCCTCCCGACGTCGAAGCGGAGGCCGCTCTGAAACGGCTCGCGGAAAAGGGCTTGATAAGAAAAGGCGAGCTCGCCGCGTTCTACACGGAGCTGTCCGAGGTCATGAAGCGATATGCGGGCAGGCGATTCGACGTGCCCTACCTGGAGCGAACGACGTCCGAGGTGCTCTTCGACCTCAAACCAAAGAAGCTGACGGCGGGAACCGTCTCCGAGCTGCGATCCATTCTGGACGCCTCGGATCTGGTGAAGTTCGCGAAGTTCCTGCCCGAGGCGGCGCACGCGGAGGAAACGCTCCAGCTTTCCCATTCCTGGATTCAGAAGACGCGCCCCGCGCCGGAGCCGGAGAGGGCCATCGCGTGAGCCGTTTCGCCTATCCGTGGTGCCTCCTCGCTCTCCTCCTGGTTCCGGCTCTCGTCTATTGGCGAATCCGGCGCCGCGGGCGCGAGCCCGCGCTTCGCTTCTCCGCGCTGTCCTCGCTCGCGGCACTGACTCCCTCGTTCTGGACGAAGCTGGCGTGGCTTCCCTTCGCTCTCCGCCTGCTCGCGGTGGCGCTCCTCGTCATCGCCCTCGCCCGTCCGCAGAAGGGCGCGGCCGGTGAAGAGATCGTGGCCGAGGGCGTCGACATCATGCTCGTCATCGACGTCTCGAGCAGCATGCTGGCCGAGGACTTCCGGCCGAACAACCGCCTCCATGTCGCGAAGGAGGTGGTGGCCGATTTCATCCAGAAGCGGGACAACGATCGTCTGGGGATGGTGGTCTTCGCGCGGCACGCCCTCACCAAGACCCCTCTGACGCTCGACCACGACATCCTGCTGACACAGCTCGAAGACGTCGCGATCGGAATCGTCCCCGACGGCACCGCGATCGGAAACGCCATCGCCTCCGGCGTCAACCGGATCAAAGACTCCGACGCCAAATCCAGGCTGATGATCCTCCTCACCGACGGCGAGAACACCGCGGGGGAGATCGATCCTCTCACCGCGGCGCGCCTCGCGAAGACGTTCGGCATCAAGATCTATACCGTCGGCGTGGGCCGAGGGGGCCTCGTTCCGTTTCCCTTTCGCGACCCGCTCTACGGCGTGGTCTACCAGAACGTCGAGATCCCGATCGACGAGGAGAACCTCACGCAGATCGCGGATGCGACCGGGGGTCGTTTCTTCCGCGCCCGGGACGCCGAATCGTTGAAGGCGGTGTACTCCGAGATCGACAGTCTCGAGCGGACGGAGATCGAGCAGGTGCAGTACGTGCGGTACACCGAGCTCGCCCCGCGGTTCATGACCGCGGCGCTCCTCTTCCTCGTTCTGGAGCTCCTGCTCGCCCGGACCCGCCTTGCGAGGTTTCCCTGATGCAGTTCGCGGCGCCGGACGCGTTCTACTGGCTCCTCCTTCTTCCCGGGCTCCTCGGTTTTCTCCTGTGGTCGGGGCGCCGAAGAGTCCGGGCCGCGGAGAGGCTCGGCGAGCCGGGACTCATCGGGAAGCTCTCTCTCGGCGTCAGCCGGAGCCGCGATCGATGGAAAGCAGCACTTCTCCTGGCGGGAGTGTTCTTCCTCGTGCTCGCCATCGCGAGGCCGCAGTGGGGACAGGGAACGGACGAGGTTTCCGCGAGAGGGGTCGACGTGTTTCTGGTCCTCGACACCTCGTTCAGCATGGACGCGACGGACGTGCCGCCCTCGCGCATGGAGCGCGCTCGCTATATCGCCTCCGCGCTCATCGACCGGCTTCGGGGAAACCGGCTCGGACTCATCGTTTTCGCCGGGAGCGCTTTCGTTCAGTGTCCGTTGACCATGGACTACGGGGCGGCGAAGATTTTCCTCGACACCGTGGGGACGGGCGTGGTGCCCGAGCCGGGGACCGATATCCTCCAGGCGCTCGAAGCCGCGAGCCGCGGCTTCGTGGCCCGCGACTCCAAATTCAAGGTCGTGGTCCTTCTGACGGACGGCGAGGAGACCGAGGGAAGCTCCGTTTCCGTCGCGCAAAAAGCGCGCGAAGAGGGGATCGTGATCCACACGATCGGCGTCGGCACTCCGGGAGGCGAGCCCATTCCGGTGCGGAACGAGAACGGCGAGGTCACCGACTACATTCGCGACGAGTCGGGCCAGCCCGTCCTGAGCCGGCTCGGTGAAGAGACTCTCTCGAGGATCGCGCTCGAGACGGGAGGGAAATACTTCCGGATCTCGGAACGAGACCAGGAGATCGAGGAGATCGCGACTCTGGTCTCCGGCATGGAAGGCGAGGAGCTGGAGTCGCAGCTCTTCCGGAGATTTCAGGAGCGCTATTACTGGCCGCTCGGGCTTGCTCTTTCGTTCCTCCTGGCGGAGGCTCTGGTTCCGAGGGAGAAGAGAGCGAGGAAAGCATGAGGATCCTGGCGATCGCCCTCTTCCTGGGACAGATTCTCGGTCCGGCAAGAGAGCGGACGACCCGCGAAGGCAACGACCTCTACCGGGAAGGGAAGCTCGAGGAGGCCCTTTCGAGCTACACCAAGGCGCAAGTGCGATCATCCGGAGGCCCCGGAGCTCCATTACAACATCGGGAACGTCCAGTACCGGAAGGGGGATTCCGAAAAGGCCCTCGAGGAGTACGCCGCTTCGATCGGAGGAAAGTCGGAGGCGGCGCGCCGGGCTCACTTCAACTCCGGCAACGTCCACTATGCCGCCGAAAAATGGAAGGAAGCGGTGAAGTCCTTCAGCGATGCTCTTCGCCTGGATCCTTCCGACGTCGACGCGCGCCAGAACCTGGAGCTCGCTCTCCAGAAGCTGAAGGAGGAGGAAGAGAAGAAGGAAGAGCCCGAAGAAGGCGGAGGCGGGGAAGAAGAGAACAAGGAGGGCGGTGAGGACCAGACACAGAAGAGCCAGGATCCGGAGAAGGATCCCACCCCGAAGCCAAAGCCGGACGAATCGACGGCGGACGAGGCGGGCGCGAGCTCGCAGCAGGCCGAGATGAGCCCGGAGGAAGCGGAGCAAATCCTCGAGGCGCTCGCCCAGATCGAAGAGGCACAGCAGATGGAGCAGCAGAAGAAGCAAAAGGCCCGCGCCCGAGGGAAGGGCAAGATCTGGTGAAGAGTCTGGTTTGGGCTGCGCTTTCGTTCGCCGCGCCGGCCGTCAATGCTCAGGACGTGCGCGTCGACGCTTCGGTCAACGCGGAGCGCATCGGGGTCGAAGACGTCCTCGAGCTCACGATTTCGATCTCGGGAGGGGACGCCGACGGAGAGCCCGAGCTTCCGACTCTCGACTTCTTCCGGGTCGCGTCTCGATCCACCTCGAGCCAGATCCAGATCGTCAACGGACGCATGTCGTCGACGCGCTCTTACATCTATCAGCTCCTTCCCCAGAAGGAAGGGAGGTTCGAAATCGGTCCGGCCAGCGTTCGGGTCGACGGGACCGCCCATGCCACGAGCCCGATTCACGTCGAAGTCGTCCCTGGCTCCCTCGTATCGCGTCGGCCCCGTGGCCTCGGGAGCCCGTTCGATCCCTTCGAGAGCTTCGGGGGAAGAGGAAGGCGCGAGCTCGAGCTCAAGGAAGACGACGTCTTCGTACGAACCGAAGTCTCGAGCCGCTCGGTCGTCCAGGGCGAGGAGGTGGTCGTGACCTATCGCCTCTACACCCGGTTCGCCCCGCTCGGCCCCGAAATCGCGGACGATCCGCCGCTCACCGGTTTCTGGGTGGAGAAGGTCGATCTCGGCGGGGAGCCCGCGACCGAGCGCAGAACCGTCGACGGAAAGCAGTACGCCACCTTCCCGCTCATGCAACGGGTATTGTTTCCGACGCAGAGCGGGAAGCTCGAGATCCCTCCGGTCACTTTCTCGATGGCGTTCCGACTCACGTCGGGAGATCCTTTCGATGCGTTCTTCGCGAGGGCCTCGAGCCCGATCACGCTGCGGTCGCAGCCGATACCGATCGACGTGGCGCCGCTTCCCACGGCGGGACGATCGCCCGACTTCAAAGGGGCGGTCGGCCGGTTCGAGCTCCAGGCGAAAGTGAGCCGGGAGGAAGTAGCGGCCGGCGATCCGGTCACCTTGACTCTCGCCATCACCGGAAAGGGGAATCTCCGCTCGGTGGGTCCGCCCGAGCTGTCCGAGCTCAAAGGCTTCCGCGCGTTCGATCCCAACACCGAGGAAAAAGCCCGCGCGGGAGCCTCCGGTCTCGAAGGCGAGAAGCGCTGGGAGTACGTGCTGGTGCCCGAGTCCCCGGGCGTGAAGGAGATCGGTCCCTGGCGCTTCCAGTATTTCGATCCCGCGGAAAAGAAATACGTCACCGCGTCCGTCGGGCCGCTTTCGATGAAGGTGACGGGCGAGTCCGTCTCGGCGGCAGGCGGGCTCGGCGGAAGCGCGGCGCCGCGGGGCGAGCTGACCGTGCTCCGCGAGGACATTCGGTTCCTCAAACCCGCGCCGCAGCGGCTAGGCGCCACGAGCCGCGAGTTCCACGAGAGCCCGTGGTTTTACGCAGCCCTGGCGCTGCCCGTCTTCTGGAACGTCGCGCTCCTCGCTTATCTGAAGCAGCAGGAAAAGGAAAAAACCCACTCGCACCTCTTCCGCAGCCGTCGGGCCCAGCGGATGGCCCGAGGGCGATTGAAGAAGGCCGCGAAGCTCGCCTCCGAAGGCTCGAAAGATTTCTACGACGAGATCGCGGCGGCTCTCTATCGCTACGTGGGCGACAAGTCCGACTCGAGTCCCTCGGGACTCACGTCGTCGAGTATCGCGTCGCTCCTCTCGGAGCGCTCCGTTTCCGACGACCGGCGCAAAGAGTTCGAAGTCGTGCTCGGCGCCTGCGAAGAAGCCCGCTTCACTCCGGGAGCGAGGAGCCGCGAGGAGATGGAGGCCTTGCGCGCTCGAGCCGAGAAGCTCATCGTCGAGCTCGAAAGGGAGTGGTCCAAGTGAGCCCGGCGTTCCTGCTTCTACTCCAAACCGCGTTCACGACGCCGATCGACGCCTTCGGCCAGGCGGAGCGGTTGTACCAGGAAGACTGGTACGCGGAAGCCATCGAGATCTACGAGTCGATTCGAGAGAGCGGTGTCGAGGACGGCGTCCTCTACTACAACCTGGGAAACGCCTACTTCAAGTCCGGAAGGCTGGGGCTCGCCATCGTGAGCTACGAACGGGCCTTGAAGCTTCTCCCGGGAGACGATGACGTGCGGGCCAATCTCGCCTTCGCCAACACCCTGGTCTCGGGCGGGCTCGCGGAGCCTCCGCTCCCGCTCGCGATCGGCTGGATCGTCGACTCGTACCGGAGGAGCGATCCCTCCGCTCTCGCATGGACTCTGGGACTCGCGTTCTTCGTCGGAGGGATCGCGGTCAGCCTCCTGCTCCTCGACCGGTGGCCCGCTTTGCGCACGCCGGCCTTCGGCGTCCTCGTCGCATCGAGCGCCGTCGCCCTCGTCGCGGGAGCGAGCCTCCTCGTGAAAGTCCGGGCCGAGCGGGGCCGGGTCGATGGAATCGTCGTCACCGAGAACGCCTACGTGAGGAGCGGTCCGCTCGAGTCGAGCCCGAGGCTCGCCGAGATTCACGAAGGCCTGAAAGTGAGGATCCAGGGCGAGCGCGAAGGGTTCCTTCAGGTGACTCTCGCGAACGGACTCACCGGCTGGCTCCCTCGGGGGCAGGTCGAGAGAATCTGAGCGACCGATGCCGGGAGAGGAGAAAGGCGGACCCATCCGCTGGAAGATTCACCTCCCGGTGCCTCCCGAGACCGTCTATCGCGCTCTCGCGAGCGACGAAGGCCGGGCCTCGTTCTGGGCGGAGCGAGCCGTCGAGCGAGACGGAGCGATCCATTTCGAGTTTTCGAATGGGGTCCGGGAAACGAGTCGGATTCTGCGGCGTGAGCCTTTTCGACATTTTTCGCTCGATTACTTCGGAGGACCGGCGAGCTTCACCCTCGCACCGGACGGACGCGGCGGAACGGATCTGAGCCTCCTCCATGAGGGCGTTTCGCCCGGCGAGTGGATCGAAACGCACGCCGGCTGGCTCAACGTGCTCTTCCCGTTGAAAAGCTATCTCGCCTTCGGCGTGGATCTCCGGAACCACGACCGCGAGCGGTCGTGGCGCGAGGGCTACGCGGACGGCTGAAGCGGACGCGATGGTCGAGCGGCTCTCTCCTCTGGACCTTGCGATCGTAGCGATCTATCTCTTTGCGGTCATCGGTATGTCGGTCGTCATCGCCTGGCGACAGCGCACCGGGAGCGACTATTTCCTGGCGGGCCGTTCGATGGGAAGCGTTCCGCTCGCGATGTCCATCATGGCGAACCAGGCGAGCGCGGTGAGTCTGGTGGGAGCGCCGGCCTTCGTCGCGCTCCGCGAAGGGGGCGGAATGCGCTGGCTCCAGTACGAGCTCGCCGTTCCCCTTGCCATGCTCCTCCTGGCGTCGATCCTCTTGCCCGCGCTCCGCTCGGTTCCGGGAGTCTCGATCTATGCGTACGCCGAAGGCCGGTTCGGCCGCCCGATGAGGCGTGCTCTCGCGGGAAGCTTCGTCATCGCGCGCGGACTCGCCCTCGGCGTCATCCTCTACGCCTCCGCACTCGTCGTCGCGGAAGCCCTCGGCTGCTCGGTGGACCAGGCCCTTCTCGCGGTGGGCCTCTTCTCCGTGGCCTACACCAGCCTCGGCGGTATCGTGGCGGACATCTGGAGCGACGTCCTCCAGCTCGTCCTCCTCTGGGGCGGCACCTTGATCACAACGGGCTTCTTCTCTGGCGCTTCGGACTCGATCTGGGCGGGATCCCGGAGGAGCGGGCAGCGACGCTGATTCCGGGCGCTCCCCTCGAGGACGCATTTTCGCTCTGGCCGATGCTCGTGGGCGGCCTCTTCCTCTACCTCTCTTATTACGGGTGTGATCAGAGCCAGGCGCAGCGTCTGCTGACGGCCCGGACCGATTCGGATGCGCGGCGCGCGCTCCTCCTCAACGGGCTCCTGCGCTTTCCCCTGGTGCTCACCTACTGCGTTCTGGGACTCCTGCTGGCGGCGCTGCTTTCGGCGGACTCGTCGTTCGCGGCCGCGATGGAGGGCAGGCCGACGGACAGTCTCGTGCCGGTCTTCATCATGAATTTCCTTCCGACCGGATTTCGCGGCCTCTTCCTCGCTGCGATTCTGGCGGCGGCGATGTCTTCCATCGACTCCGCGCTCAACTCGCTCGCCGCGGTCACTCTCGAGGACGTGCTCGTTCGGGAGCCGCAGACGGCAATCGGTCTGGTCGGGGAGGCTCACCTCTCTCGCCTGGGGACTCTTCGCCGTCGCCTCGGGGATGGCCTTCGCGAGGAGCGGGTCCGGAATCCTGGAGCTCGTCAACATGGTGGGCTCGGCATTCTACGGGCCGGTTCTCGCGGTCTTCGTTCTCGGAGTGCTCGCGCCGGGAGTGACTGGATTCGCGGCGCTCATCGGATTTGCCGCGGGGCTCGCCGGCAATGCGCTCCTGGCCGTTTTCGCGCCGGGAATCCCCTGGCTGTGGTGGAACCCGGCGGGCTTCTTTCTCGCCTCGGCCGCGGCGTTGACGATCGGAAAACGAGATTTTCGATTCGACGCGCGATGGGAGCGTACCGAGACCGCGCTCCTCCTGGGTGCCTTCGCGATCATGGTGGGACTCCTCGCGATCCTTCCCAAAACGGTTGCCCTGCTCCGCTGAGGGCGTTATCCTCCGGGAGACTTTCCGCTCCCGTCCACAATCCAGCCCCAGAGGAGGTGCGACGTGTCGGATTTCTACCAGACCGGCCAGATTGCGACTCTTCACCGGTTGGTCGAAGCGAATCCCGAGCCGCTCGAGCTCGAGCTGGAGCAGTTCTCCGCGCAAGCGCCGCTCGCGCTCGTGCTCCCGGCGCTCCATCAGGACTTCGTGAGCCCGGCGATGGAGGGGATCCTCCAGGAGCTGAAGCGGGTGCGCTACGTCGATCAGTTCATCCTCGCCCTTTCTCGCGCGAACCGGGAGCAATTTCGCGAGGCCCGCGATCGGCTGGGCATGCTTCCCGGAGACGCGAGCATCGTCTGGATCGACGGACCGCGCGTCGCCAAGCTCTTTCAGAGCCTCGAAGACCAGGGCCTCTACATCGGTCCGGACGGAAAAGGCCGCTCCTGCTGGATGTCCTATGGGTACGTGCTCGCCGTCGGTCGGGCCCGGGTCATGGCGCTCCACGACTGCGACATCGTCAACTACCAGCGCTATATGCTCGCCCGACTTTGCTACCCGGTGATGAACCCGAATCTTCCCTTCGAGTTCTGCAAAGGCTTTTACGCGCGTTTGAGCGATCGCATGCACGGGCGGGTGACCCGTCTCCTTCTGACACCGCTCATCCGGTCGTTGATCGAGCTCGTCGGGAGCATCCGGTTCCTTCGCTATATCGACAGCTTTCGCTATGTGCTCGCCGGCGAGTTCGCGATGCACGCGGACCTGGCGAGAGTGAATCGGATTCCTTCCGACTGGGGGCTCGAAGTCGGAGTCCTGGCCGAGATCTATCGCAATTGCTCGCTGAAGAGGATTTGTCAGGTGGATATCTCCGACAACTACGAGCACAAGCACCAGGACCTGTCGGCGGGAAACCCGAGCGGGGGACTGATGAAGATGGCGGTCGATATCGCCAAGGCAATGTTCCGCATTCTCGCCGCCGAGGGAGCGAAGTTCGACGGCGGGACGATGCGCACGCTGCGCATCACCTACGTGCGCACCGCCGAGGACACCATAGCGCGCTATGGAGCGGACGCGATGATCAACGGCCTGCGCTTCGACCGCCACGAGGAGGAAACGGCGGTCGAGACGTTCGCCGAGGCGCTCAAGCTCGCCGCGGAGGAATTTTTCTCGGATCCGCTCGGAGCGCCGCCTCTCCCCAATTGGAACCGGGTGAGCTCCGCGCTTCCCACGTTCCTGGATCAGCTCAAGGAGGCGGTCGAGGCGGACAACGCCGAGTGAGCCTCCTCAACGAAGAGCTGGGCGCGCGCCTCGACGAGGTGGGCGAGGTGGATATCGTCGCCGGCATCCCCAGCTTCAACAACGCGCGCACCATCACCCATGTCGTGCGGGCCATTGCCGGAGGTCTCGCGAAGTATTTCCCGGAGCGGAAGTCGATCATCGTGAACTCCGACGGCGGGTCGATCGACGGAACGCGAGAGGCGGTGATGGACGCGGATATCGACCCGGAGTCGCTCCTTCTCGTCGCCCATCGCGTGCCCGTAATCCAGAGGATCACCACGCCCTATCTGGGGATTCCCGGCAAGGGGAGCGCCTTTCGCACCATTTTCGCGGTAACCGAGCGGCTGAAAGCCAAGGCCTGCCTGGTCGTCGACTCCGATCTTCGGAGCATCACGCCCCACTGGGTGGAGCTCCTCGCCGCGCCGATCCTGGATCGCGGCTTCGACTACATCGCGCCCTTCTACCTGCGGCACAAATACGACGGCACCATCACCAACAGCATCATCTATCCCATGACCCGAGCGCTCTTCGGACGGCGGATTCGCCAGCCCATCGGGGGAGACTTCGGCATGTCGGGACGGGTCGCTTCCCGGTTCCTGGCGAAAGACGTGTGGGAGACGGACGTGGCCCGTTACGGGATCGACATCTGGATGACGCTCACCGCGATGGCGGAGGGCTTCCGGGTCGGACAGTCGTATCTCGGCGCCAAGCTCCACGACGCGAAGGACCCGGGCGCCGATCTGACCGCGATGTTCCGCCAGGTGGTGAGCTCGCTCTTCGCGCTGATGGAGACCTACGACGCGGAATGGCAGAAGGTGGACGCTTCCGAGGCCGTTCCCATGTTCGGTCTCCCCTTCGACGTCGGGCTCGAGCCGATTGCCGTCGACGTGGAGAGGATGAAGCGGGCGTACGAGCAGGGACTGCGGGACCTCGACGGGATCTACCGGTCGTTCCTGTCGCCGCTCACGATGGAAGGGCTCGAGGAGGCGGCGCTCCGGCCGGGAAACGACTTCCGGGTGGCGGACGGGCTCTGGGTCCGGCTGATATACGAGTTCGCCGGCGCGTACCACGGCCGGCGGCTCGACCGGGAACATTTGCTTTCGTCCCTTATCCCGCTGTACCTCGGGCGAACCGGATCGTTCGTGCTGGACGTGCGCGAGGCGGATGCGGTGATGGTGGAAGAGAAGATCGAGGCGCTGGCTCGGGAGTTCGAGGCGCAGAAGCCGTATCTCCTGGACTGTTGGCGCTCCGCGAGCGTGAGGAGGTGAGCCGTGCGTGGAATCCTGGAATCAGCCATCGTGGAGCCGTTCCATTGGCTCATTCAGCAGATCGGACAGATCATTCCGTTCCTGGTAACGGTGATCTTCATCCTCCTCGTGGGAGCCGCCCTCGCCTACCTGACGCGGCGAATCACTCATGGCCTCCTCGTTCTCCTCAAGTTCGATCGCCTGATCGCCGGCACCGCACTCTCGGCGGCGATTCAGCGCACCGCGCTCTTCCGCTCCCCGAGCGAGTTCGGAGCGCGGGTCGCGCAGGGAACGGTGTGGGTGTTCATCATCCTGTTCGCGCTCTCCGCCGCCGACACGGAGGTCACGGACACTCTGGTGGCTCGATTCGTGAACTACATCCCCGACCTCGTCACCGCGGCTCTGGTCCTGCTCCTGGGCTCGGCGCTGAGCCAGTTCGTGTCCCGTAGCGCGCTCCTCGCGGCGGTGAACGCGCAGTGGGCCGATGCCCGTTTCATCGCGGGAAGCGTTCGGGTGCTGCTGATGAGCCTTACCGTGGTGGTGGCGCTCGAGCAGCTCCAGATCGGCCGCACCGCGCTCCTGGTGAGCTTCGCCATTCTCTTCTCGGGCATCGTCATCGCCGCGGCCATCGCGTTCGGGCTCGGCGGCCGAGATCTCGCGCGCGAATGGCTCGCATCCCGGGTCAAGGCGAAACCCGACGAGGAGAAGGACCCGCTGCAACACCTGTGAGACGCCTCGTCGTATTCACGGATCTCGACGGCAGCCTTCTCGACTCCGAGAGCTACTCGTTCGCCGCGGCCTCCGAGGCGCTCCGCGAGCTCCGTCGAAAGAAAGTGCCTCTCGTCCTCTGCACGAGCAAGACGAGAGCCGAGCTCGCTCCCCTGCGCCGGCGTTTGAAGAATGCGCATCCGTTCATCGTCGAGAACGGCGGAGGCATCGGGATTCCCCGCGGCTACTTCGGGCGCGGCACGCCGCGTCGGATCGATCTGGGTCGGCGGTATCTCGAAGTCGCGGCGGCGCTCGACGACCTCGCCCGCGAGGCGCGCGTTCGCGTACGGGGCTTTCATCATTTGACGGCGCGGCAGGTCTCGGACGAGACCGGTCTTTCGCTCGGCGATGCGCGGCTCGCGAAGAGGCGCGAGTACGACGAGCCGTTCTTCTTCCTCGGGGAAGGCGAGAAGGGGCGCGCGCGCTTCGCCCGCCTGGCGCGGAGGAGGGGATTCGCTCTGACGAGGGGCGGGAGGTTCTGGCACCTTTTCGCGGGGAGCGACAAGGGCGTCGCGGTCCGGCGCCTCATGACGCTCTATCGCCGTGCGGCCGGGCCGTGCCGGATGGCCGCGCTCGGGGACGCCGCGAACGACCTCCCGATGCTCAGCGCCGCGGGACGCGCCGTCCTTCTACCCGCCCGTGACGGGACCTTCGATCGCGCGGTCCTGCGAAATCTGCCGGGAGTCATCCGCGCGAGCGCGCCCGGCCCGAAAGGATGGAACGAGGCGGTGCTCTCGCTGCTCGCTCAACGCGTGCGGTGAGCTTCGGAAGAGAAGATCGCGTCGGTGACGTTCGCATCGATCTCGATACTGCGAACGACGTTCTCGCCCGATTTGCGGCCCTCGGAAAAATACTCCATCCGGTGCGGAATCCATAGACCCGAGACCTCACGGTAGTCGGAGTACCGATAGACGATCTCGGTCGTGCCCGTGGGGCGCGGAGTGGTCCAGGTCTCGTTCTCGAGGTTGTGGGTGAGCCGCGCTTCCCATAAGAGATGCGTGCTCCGGTCGATCGCGGCGACCCAAACGTCCTTCCACGCCTTGCCGACGTTCTCGTCGGCGGTGATGCGGAGAAGGGTGAGCTCCTTACCTTCCGCGGTCTCGAGCCCAGCGGTACTCCACCTGAACGCCGGGGTCCTTCCACTTGAAGGGAAGAGAGCGCAGATAGTACTCGCCGTGAGCGCGATAGTACGCTTCGCCGGACGCACTCTCGTCCTCCCGCAGCTGACCATCCGTGAGCGCGAAGGCCGCTGCCCCGTCGTGGCCGAAGACGAGGGTCGATTCGCCGCGCTTTTTGACGAGGAGGGTCTTCTCGGCATCCTCCCTCGCGGAGGAGATACTCCTCGTAGACTTCGTTCACGACGGGCTCGCCCTCGAGCTTTCGATCCGCGACGATGCGCCAGCTCCGGACCGCGCGGAACCGCGGGAGACCGCCGTGAGCGGCGATCGCCTCGTCGAGCATCTTTTCGCCTTCCGGAGAAGCGACGACGACCGCCGCGATCGGGAATAAGATAAGGGCGACTTTCCAGGAGGACGAAATGAGGCGCTTCTTCACGGTTTTCCTCGCGCTCGCTCCGCTCGCGGCGGGCCAGGAGCAAGATATCACCTCGATTGAGTCGGTGCCGAAGGCTCCTCCCCGCGCCGAAGGCGACGGCCCGTTCACCCGGCTCATCCTTCGCGGCGCGACGCTCATCGACGGAACCGGGGCCCCGCCGGTCGGACCGGTGGACGTGGTGGTCGAGGGGAGCGTCATCCGCTCCGTCCAGAGCGTCGGCTATCCCGGAGTTGCCATCGATCCCGCGGCTCGTCCCAAAGCAGGGCCCTCCGACAAGGAGCTCGATCTGGACGGGATGTATCTTCTTCCGGGCTTCGTCGACATGCACGGCCACGTGGGCGGAGCGCCGCAGGGAACCCCCGCGGAGTACGTCTTCAAGCTCTGGATGGGCCACGGCATCACCACGGTTCGCGATCCCGGGAGCTCGAATGGAATGGCCTGGATGCAGGAGCATCGCGCGAAGAGCGAGAAGAACGAGATCACGGCGCCTCGGCTCGCGGCCTACGTCTTTTTCGGTCAGGGCACGGAGACCGCGATCTCGACTCCCGAGGAGGCGCGGGCCTGGGTTCGAGAAATCGCGTCCTCCGGAGCGGACGGAATCAAGTTCCTCGGGGAACGCCCGGACGTGATGCACGCGGCGCTCGACGAGGCGAAGAAACAGAACCTCCGGACGGCTTGCCACCACTCGCAGTTGAACGTCGCGTGGAACAACGTTCTCGATAACGCCCGCTCCGGGCTCACCAGCATGGAGCACTGGTACGGGCTTCCCGAAGCGCTCTTCGTGGATCGAACCATTCAGCACTTTCCGCCGGACTACAACTACAGCAACGAACAGGACCGATTCGGAAACGCGGGCCGGCTCTGGGCCCAGGCCGCGCCGCCTTACAGCGAGCGCTGGAACGAGGTCATGAACGAGCTGATCGGGCTCGACTTCACTCTGGTGCCGACCTTCACCATCTACGAGGCGAGCCGCGACGTGATGAGAGCCTATCGGGCCGAGTGGCACGACGAGTACACGCTGCCTTCGCTCTGGAGTTTCTACGCGCCGAACCGCAAGGCGCACGGCTCGTACTGGTTCGACTGGACGACGGAAGACGAAGTGGCCTGGAAGGAGAACTACCGTCTCTGGATGACGTTCGTGAACGAGTACAAGAACCGGGGCGGGAGAGTCGCGACCGGTTCGGACTCGGGATTCATCTACAAGCTCTACGGCTTCGACTACATCCGCGAGCTCGAGCTCCTTCGGGAAGCGGGATTCCACCCGCTCGAGATCATCCGCGCCGCGACGTTGAAGGGCGCCGAGGCACTCGGGCGCGCGGACCGCATCGGAACGATCGAGCCAGGGAAGCTCGCGGACTTCGTGGTGGTGGAGGAGAACCCGCTCCGGAACTTGAAGGTGCTCTACGGAACGGGCGCCATCCGGCTCGACGAATCGAACCGGCCGACCCGGGTCGGCGGCGTCAAGTACACCATCAAGGATGGAATCGTCTACGACGCGAAGAAGCTCCTCGCGGACGTTCGCGCCATGGTTGCGGAAGCCAAATCGAAGGCGGCGACAAATCCGTAACGGGTCGACGATCTGAAAGCCGCTTCTTGCCGCCGCGCGCCGCGGGTGCTACGATGTCGCCCCATTTCGAGGAGGACGACAGACGATGGCTTCGAAGAAAAAGGTCTCGAAAAAGAAGTCGAACAAGAGGGCGAAGGCGTCCTCCAAGAAGAAGGCCCAGCCCATTCCCGCCGGCTACCACACGGTGACGCCGTACCTCGTATGCCGCGGAGCGGCGAGCGCCATCGATTTCTACAAGCGCGCGTTCGGCGCGAAGGAGAAGATGCGGATGCCGGGGCCGAGCGGCAAGGTCGCGCACGCCGAGATCCAGATCGGGGATTCGCGGGTGATGCTCGGTGACGAGGCGCTGGAAACGGGCGCGAAATCGCCGGAGACGCTCGGCGGGTCCGGCGCCAGCGTTTTGCTCTACGTCAAGAACGTCGACGCAGTCGCCGACAAGGCGATCGCCGCCGGAGCGACAGTTGTCATGCCGGTCCAGGATATGTTCTGGGGCGATCGATACGGCAAATTGAAGGACCCCTTCGGCCACGAGTGGTCGATCGCGACGCACAAGGAAGACCTGACCGCCAAACAGATGGCCAAGCGCGCGCAGTCCGCCACGTCGGCGCCTCCAGGCCAGTAAACCCGGTAAAGATTAGACCAGCTCGGTAACGTACTTCTCCCTCGCCAGCCGCCATACCGACGCGAGAAAGGCGGTGAGGGGGATGGCGAAGATCATGCCCATGATCCCGCCGAGGGCCGTCCCCCAGAAGAAAATCGCCACGAGGATCGCGAGCGGGTGGAGGCCGGTTCGCTCTCCCATGATGCGGGGGGTGAGCACGTAGCCTTCGATGAGCTGGACGATGACGAAGGTCAGAAGCACGAGGGCCAGCTTCGTGAAGCCCCCCCCTTCTTGAAAGAGTGCGAGCGGCAGGGAAATGCCGAGACCGATCATGCTTCCCAGATAGGGGATCACGTTCAGGAAGCCCAGCAGGAGCCCGATGAGGAAGCCATAACGCAGACCGACGATGGTGAAGCCGATGGCGAACAAGAGGCCCTGCAGAAAGGCGATGATGAGCTGTCCTCGGAAGAACGCCACGACGATGTTCACGAACTCCTGAAGGAGGTACATGACATCCTTACGCGTTTCGGGTTTCAGGAAGGGGAGCGCCCGTCGCGCATCGACTGGCCTCCTCTCGATCATGAGGAAGAACACGAAGTAGACCGGCAGGACCACCCATCCGAGAATCCCCCCGATTCCGCGCACGACTCCGGCGCCGGCGGACAAAGCCGTGCCGCCGACGCCGCCGAGACCCGTGAGGATCTGGTCTTGCATGCTCGTGAGTACGTCGCGAATTCTTGCCCCGGTGGGCGTTTGGAGGAACTCCTGGAGCTCCGGCCAGTTTCGCTGAAGGCTCGCGGACGCAGACGCCCACCACTCGGGCGCTCGAGAGGCGAGCTCAATCACCTGCTGCACCAGAAGGGTCCCGAAGAACCCGAGAAACGCGCCGACCGGAAGGACGAACGAAAGGAGCACTGCGACGATGGCGAGAGGTCGTGGAAGCCGGGCTTTGCTCCGAAGCCACTCATAATAAGGTTGGCAGACGAGGGCGGCGACCGCTCCCACCGCGAGCGGAAGGAAGACGCCTGAAAAGGTGCGCAGGAAGAATGCGGTCAGCCACAGGAGGCCGACGACCGCGAGAAGGATAACGAGGGCGGCGAGAATGGTGAGGGCGGTCGCGACCGTCGTCGCCTGGCGCTCGGTGAGCTTCAAGGCCATCGGCGTCGGTGAGCATAGTGGACCGGTCCGATCGGTTCAAGACCCGCGAGCGGCGAAGAGGGTTTCTCCCTACGCCGCGTAGGCCCATGCCCTACAAACGCCCGCGCGAAAGATGCGCGTCGATATCTAAGCGCCTAGATCGAAAGCGCTTGCAGCGCCTCGAGCGCCTCCTCCCTTGGCACGGCAGTTGCGTTCTCCTCTCGTTTCCAGCAAAGACCGAGGAGAACCCATGGCAACCATCATCGACAAGCTTCTGAACCGCCGGGACACGGACCCCAAACCCACCGCCGACGAGCTGCGGCAAGTCGCGGAGCTGGCGCAAGAGGAATCGATGCGGCTCGCGGAGCTCATCGACCGCGCGCAACGCGAGCTGCGCAGCGAAGCCGGCATTCGCGGAAGCCTCGAGCAGGTCGAAGGACGTCTCCATGCCGCCGACGGGAGCCTGCGGGCTTTCGAAGATCGAGTGGCCGCGGCGAGAGAGCTGACGGAGGCGGCGGCCGCGCTCGAGGGGCGCATCCAGTCGCTGAACGAGACGGTGAGCTCGGCGGACTCGCGAATCCGGCAGGTGGAATCCAGAGGCTCGAAGCTCACCGAGGCGCGCGAGAGCATCGAGAAGTTGATTCAGTCTGGACTGGAGGCGGAAGCCAAGGTCGCTCGTTTCGGAGCGCAGGCCCGCGAGATGGCCGGTGTCGAATCCGAGGTTCGCCAGGCGCGCGAGAACCTCGACCAGCTCGATTCGCAGTTCGGTCTCATCCGCGACGACTACGAGCGACTGAAGGACACGGTGACCGCGGTGCGGCGCGAGTCGAGCAACATCGACGACAAGGCGCGCTTCGTGAAGACCGAGCTCGATCGCGCCGAGGAAACCACGCACCGCATCGAGGAGGTGGTGAAGAGCCTCACCACTTCGCAGGCCGTGGGCAAGCAGACCCAGGAGCACCTCCGTCAGCTCAATGCTCTCGCGCAGCACGTGGGCCAGAAGCTCCGATCGCTCGGCGCGACGAAAGACATCGTCGATCGAGCCTCCCTTCAGCTCAACCAGGTGAACGAGCTGGTCTGGGAGGTGGATCGAAAGATCAAGAAGATCAACGAAGAGAGCCAGTGGATCAAGGAGATCGAGGGGAGCGTCGACCGCTTCCAGGACCTCGCCAAGGAGTTCTCCACCGCCGTCGAGACCGGAAAGCAGCAGAAAGGCCAGCTCCAGGACGAAGGGGAGAAGCTGAAGGTCGCCATCTCCGGGACGCTTTCCCAGATTCAGCAGCGCCTCGAGAGCGCCATCCTCCTCAAGGAGGAGGTGGAGGTCGCGAACCAGCGGGCGCTCGAGGTCTACTCCAACATCGCGAAGCTCGAAGAGCACATGAAGGGCCTTTCCGCGAGGGACGAGGACCTTCGCCGGGCGCTCCAGCAGGCGGAGGAGCTTCAGGCGAAGATCGTGAAGCAGCAGCGGGAGGTGGAAGGCCTCGAATCCAAGGTGGAGGGCCTGAAAGCCTTCGAGGGCCGGCTCGACTCGATGAAGGCGGTCGCGGACCGAGTCTCCGCGCAGGCGGAGGCGGTCGCCGCGAACGAGGAGATGGTGAAGGAGACGCGGCGGCAGCTCTCCGAGTTCGGCGAAGCTCGCGCGGAGATTCAGAGCGAGCTCGAGAACGTCCGCCGAGCGCACGAGGACGCTGAAAAAGCGCGTACGCTCCTGAGCGAGTTCCGCAACGCCAGCGTTGCCGCGGAGGCCGCGATCCGGGAGATGACTCCGCGGCTCCAGGTGGTGGACACCGTCTCGACGCGGATCGGGACCCTGGACCACCTCGCGACGCGCCTTCAGGAGAAGGTGGACGAGCTCCGGCCGCGGGTCGATTTCGTGGAGAGCGTCGAGTCCCGGCTGAATCGGTTGAGCGAATCGAGCCGGGAAGTCGATCAGCGCATCGACGGACAGCTCGCGAGGAAGGCGGAGCTCGATGCGATGAAGGTTTCGCTCGACGGCCTGTCCTCCCAGGTGAAAGACGTGCAGGAGCTGGTGCGCTCGCTGAAGGAGAACAAGGCGCTCCCCGAGATGGAGGGCCGGGCGCAGGCGCTCTCGACGCGAGCTCGGCGTCCTCCAGCAGAAGCTCGAAGGCTTCGAGCTGGTGGAAAAAGTGATGAGAGACCGTGAGAAGCGCGCCGAGGAGCTCTCGATCCGGCTCGAAGCGCTCTCGAGCGCGATCGGGCAGCAGGGGGAGCGGGTGAGCGTGGTGAGCCAGGAGATCGGGGAGCTCAACCAGAGCCGGCGCGAGTGGCTCCAGGAGGTGCACCGGGTGGCGGACCAGCAGCGGGGAATCCAGGAGCAGGCGTCCTCAGCGGCCCGGAAGCTCGAGGAGCTCCAGTCGCTCGCCGTGGCGATCGAGGACAAACGTGGAAAGCTCGCCGCTTCCGAGAGCCGCATCACGCAGCACGAAGGCCGGCTCGAGCGCCTCGAGGCGCTCCTCTCCGGCCTCGATCACAAGATCCTCGAGGTCGAGACGCGGCAGCATTCGGTGGAACAGGTCAAGCAGCAGCTCGAGATGCTCTTCGAATCGACGGAGAAGACTCGAAACGACGCGATGGCCGTCCTCGGCGCCCGGCAGGAGATTCTCGACACCCGTGGAAAGCTCGAGCTCCTCCTTCGCGAGGCATCGGTCCTCGGAACGAAATACGACGGGCTCGATCGCCGGCGGGAGAGCGTCGACCAGGCCCAGGCGAAGATGGAGCACCTCGCGAACGTCATCGCGGACGTGGAGGCGAACCTCGAGAACCTGAAGGAGCAGCGCACCGTCGTCGAGCACGTGGCGGAGAAGCTCGCGCGCCTCGACTTCGCGCTGCAGCGCGCCGAGGCGGCGACCCGGGAGCTCCGGGAGGAACGGGCGCTCGCGAGCCGCATCTACCGGAGCCTGCAGCAGCAGAAGTCGACGAGTCCCGCTCCCGGGCCGGGCAAGCCGCCGACGAAGCGGCACTGAACGGTTCGCCGACCTGGGGCCGCGTGGCCTTCCAGCTGCATTTGCTCCGAAGCCGCCATAGGATAGGCCCGGCATGGGCGACGAGAGGAATCCGCCGCGAGGACCGCTCGATCCCCTCGTGGTGCCGCGCTTCGCCGGCCCCTCGACCTTCGCGCGGCTTCCGATGCTCGATGAAGTCGGGCGCGCGGACGTGGCGGTGGTCGGCGTTCCCTTCGACAGCGGCGTGACCTTCCGGCCCGGCGCGCGCTTCGGTCCGATCGCGGTGCGGCAGGCTTCCCGCCTGCTCCGGGGCTACCACCCCGCCCTCGACGTGCGCCCGTTTGCGTCGATGCAGGTCGCGGACGCGGGGGACATCGCCTGCAATCCCTTCGACATCCAGGAGGCCATCGGTCAGATCGAAGCGGGGGCGAAGGCCCTCTACGGCAGGTGCGAGAGCTTCGTCGCGATCGGCGGCGATCACACGATTGCGCTTCCGCTGCTACGGGCCGTGAAGGAGCGAAGCGGCGCCGTAGCCCTGCTCCACTTCGACGCGCACCTCGACACCTGGGACACCTACTTCGGCGCCGCCTACACTCACGGGACGCCCTTTCGCCGCGCCTTCGAGGAAGGACTTCTTCTCGAGGACCGCTCCATGCACGTGGGGATCCGCGGCCCCTTGTTCTCGCCCCAGGACCTCGTGGACGACGAGAGCTTCGGTTTCCGGATCGTGACCGCGATGGACTTCGAGACCCAGGGACTCGCGGAGATCGTGGCGCGTGTGCGGGCGAGGATCGGCGACGCGCCTCTCTACGTGTCCATCGACATCGACGTTCTCGACCCCGGTACGGCGCCGGGAACGGGAACGCCGGAGGCCGGGGGGCTTACGAGCCGCGAGCTCCTCGGTGTCCTCCGGGGTCTTCGCGGGTTGCATCTCACCGCCGCCGATCTGGTAGAAGTATCACCCGCCTACGACCACGCGGAAGTGACGTCGATGGCCGCCTCCCACGTCGTCTACGAGCTACTCTCGCTCCTGGCCGCCCGTCGGGCCGACTCCGCCGCCGGAAAGGCAACTTCTTGATTGCGTATGTCCGCCGTTCGCGCTAGGCTCGACATGCAACCGAAAGGTTGCTCTATGGAACGGCGCGACGAAAAAAGTTCGATGGGCTTGTCGATCGAGCGCGGAGCTGTTCGACGTATGGGTAGAGAGGAACAACCATGATTCAGGACCTTCAATTCGCGCTGCGCTCGCTCGCCCGGGTGAAGGGGCTCGCGGCCACGGTAATTCTCACGCTCGCGCTCGGAATTGGCGCGAACGCGGCGATCTTCAGCGTCGTCCGGGGAGTTCTCTTGAGACCGCTCAACAATCGGGATGAAGACCGCCTGGTCTACATCCGCCAGAGCGCCCTCGGGATCGGCGTCGAGAACGCGAACTTCTCGGTCCCGGAGATCGTGGACCTCCACGAAGGCGTCAAGACGTTGTCCGCCTTTGGCGATTTTTCGGTGATCGACTTCACCATGGTTGGCCTGGGCGAGCCGCGCGAGCTCCGCGCGGGTGTGGTGGGCGGGTCCTACTTCGAAGTGATGGGACTCAGCCCGGTCCTCGGCCGACTCCTCGGTCCCATCGACGATGGGCCTCAGGCGGCGGGCGCCGCGGTCCTCACCCATCGATTCTGGACCACCACGCTCGCAAGCGACCCCTCCGTGATCGGAAAGACGGTGACCCTCGGAGACCGTTCGGCGACGATTGTCGGAGTCCTGGAGCCGTCCGTTCCCTATCCCGCGGAGACCGAGATCATCGCGAACATCGTGACCAGTCCGCACCATCTGTCCGCGACGATGCAGGACGGCCGGGTCCACCGGATGACCGAGCTCTTCGGTCGGCTGGCGCCGGGCACCGATCTCGAAGCCGCACGCGCCGAGCTCCGCACGATCCATGGGGCCATGCTGACGGAGCATCGCGAGGCGTATCCGGAGGAGGGCGACTTTCGCATCGACGCCGTGCGGTTGCGCGATCAGATCGCCTCGCCGGCGAGAACGGTGCTGCTGGTGCTCCTCGCCGCTTCGGCACTGGTTTTCGTCATCGCCTGTTCGAACGTGGCGAACCTGATCCTGGCCCGCTCCGTGAGGCGCGAAGGCGAGCTCGCGGTCCGCGCGGCGCTCGGCGCGAGCACCGCGGCGCTCCGTCGAACGCTTCTCGCCGAGAGCCTCCTTCTCTGCGGCACGGGCGCGATCCTCGGGGTAGCCATCGCGCGCCCGATGGTGGCCATTCTTTCCCAGTATGCGGCTCGTTTTTCCGTGCGCGCACTGGAGGTGACCGTCGATATGAGCCTCCTCTGGGTCGGCGTGATTCTGGCCCTGATGGCGGCGGCCCTTCTTGCGTTCGTCCCCCGGCTCCCGTCCGCGGAGACTTCGACCGGGCCCGGTCTCGCGAACGGAAGCCTCCGCATCACGTCCGGAACGAACCGACGCCTGCGGCTTTTCGCCGTTACCCAGATCGGAGCTTCGTTCGTGCTCCTGGCCGGGGCCGCGATGCTGCTGACGACGCTCTTCGCGCTGCAGTCGGCGAAAACCGGCTTCCAAATGAGCAACGTGCTCGCGGTGAACGTGCCCGTGATCTCCTACGAGCGCGATCCCAAGGACCTGGCGATTTTCTATCGGGAGGCGATTCGGCGGATCGCCGAGCTCCCCGGCGTCGAGCGGGTGGCGGTCGGCACCGCCGTGCCCTGGCGGGACGCCGGAATCTTCGGGCCGGGCTTCCAGTTCTCGGTAGAAGGCTATGCGAAGGCGGACGGCGAAGAGGATCCCCGCGCGCGATTTCGCACCGTGTCGCCCGGTTTCTTCGAAGCGCTCGGGGTTCCCGTCATCGCCGGCCGCGATTTCAACGACGCCGACCGAAAGGACGAGGAGCCGGTCGTCATCGTGAGCCAGAGCGTGGCACAGCGGATGTTTCCCGCGCAGGAGGCGCTGAACCGGAAGTTTCTCTGGACGGATCCGGTGATGGAGTTCATCGAGGTGAGCACCGGACCTCGGCGGATCGTCGGCGTCGTCCCGGACGTGGACGACGAGAACGTCGTGCCCGGTCCCGCGATGACCGTCTATCACCCGGTCGAGCAGGAGATCGGCGGCGGCCGATTCTTCGTTCACGCTCGAACCGATCCTTACGCGCTCGTACCCCCGATTACCGAGATCATCCGCGAGCTCGCGCCCGACCAGCCGGTCGAACGTGCGGCGACGCTCGAGGATGTGCGGGCGGAAGTGCTCGCTCCCGATCGGCTGAACGCTCTCGTTTTCGGTGGGTTCGCCGCCGTGGCGCTCGCGATCGCCGTGGTCGGCGTCGCCGGAGTGCTCGCGTTCTCCGTGAGCGCGCGCACGCGCGAGTTCGGCATCCGCCTCGCGATCGGGTCGTCGCCGCGGGATGTGCTCTCGGGCGTCCTCGGCGAAGGAGCAGTGATTGCCGGCATCGGCATCCTCGCGGGAGTTCTGGGCGGTCTCGCGCTCGCCGGACTCGCTGGCGGCTACATCCCGGAGATCCGGATTCCCGGCGCGGGTCCCATCATCGGCGCCGCGGGAATTCTCGCCGTCGCGGCGATCCTGGCGTCACTGGTGCCGGCCGCGAGGGCGTCGCGCGTCGACGTGATCCAGGCTCTCCGGTCCGAGTAGAGGCCCGTCGGACCCGTTGGAAAGCCTCAGGGCGGAAGCGTTTCCGCCCAGTTCAGAACGAGCCGCAGCTGTTCCACGTGGGTGTCGGTGGGCGGCCTCAGCATGAGAAAGCTCTGGCCGTCCGCGGCGATGTCGTACGATGCGTTGCCTCCGGATCCAGGAAGCAGAGGCGCGTCGATCGCGGTTCCCGGTCGTCCGACCTCGAAACGGGGGGAGTAGCGCACGGAAACGCTCATCAGCGTGTCGCCGTGCCGGTAGTAAAGCTCTTTACCGTCGCGGCTCCAGACCGGCTCGCTGCCGCCGTCGATCGAGACGGCCGCGACCGGACCGGGCGGTGGAAACGGACGGACGTACACCTCGTTTTGTCCGGTCTCGCCGGATACGTACGCGATGTGGTGTCCATCGGGAGAAAAGACAGGCGAGAGCTCGTTGGCGGGCGTGGCAACGAACGGTCGGGGAATTCGATCGCCTTCGAGATCGACGCTCCAGATGTCCCGCTCGTTGGCTTCGCCGATCTCGTAATAGGCGAGAACACCTTCCGCGCTCCACGACACGGGGATCTTGGTTCGCTCCCCGGACACGACCCGCTCGGGAGAACCACTTCCGTCCGCCGGCACCGTATAGAGATCCCCCCGGCCTTCCTGCCGGCTCATGAAGGCGATGCGTCGACCGTCGTGGCTCCAGACCGGAAATCCGCCTCCTCGATAGGTAAGCTGTCGCAGCGAGCCGGGCCGCTCCAGATCGAGGATCCACACATCGCGGGTCTCCGGTACGCCCACGTGGATCGCGGCAAATCTTCCGTTCGGCGACAAGCGCGGCCAGCCCGGCGTCCCCCGCGGTATCTGAACGGGCACCCTCGCTCCCGCGCGATCGATCCAGTCGATGGTCGCCGCGAGCGGAGGCTCGGCGTAGAGGAGCGCCCCTGACGGCGAAACGCTGAAGGAGGTCGCCCCGGTCGGATAACCGTTCACGCTTTCGACGATCCGGAAGCTCCCTCCCGTCTCCCGAAGCCGATCGATGTCGAAGCCCACCACTTCGAGGGTTCCTCCCGTGGCGTAGACGAGATGACCACTCGGAACGAAGATCCCTTGCCGGCCCCGGCCAATGACCTGGACCTTTCCGGAATCGAGATCCAGCACCGCCAACTGGTCGGTGATCCCGGAGGCATCCAGCGTGATCGTGGTGAAGAGCACTCCCGTCTGCCGGGGAAGCCATTGGGGCCAGTGATAGTCCACCGCCTCCTCACCTGGTTCGGGCGCGTGGAGCAGTTCAGGCGTCCCGCCCGTCGCTGGCACGACGAAGAGCCCCTTGGCGCCGTCCTGCGCGAACACCACCCGCCCGTCCGGTCCCCAGCTCGCGCCCCGCAGCGGCAGGATCGCTTCCGCGATCAACGACGGGGATCCGCTCGCGAGATGGACCCGTCGTATCTCTCCCCCGGCGAAGAACCCGACCCACTCGCCGTCGGGTGAGAAGAACGGATCGCGGGCCCCGTCGCTTCCGTTCACCTCGGAAGCCTCGTAAGTGTCGAGGCGGCGAACGTAGAGGCTCGTCCGTTCTCCTTTCTCACCGACGAAGGCCACCCGGGATCCATCGGGCGATATGCCGATCGCCGACGAAGCCCCCTGCCACAGCCGGGCCGCGGGATCGATCAGGATCGATGTGCGAAGCGTTCCACTCCTCGTCCCGGGGCCGCGGTCGTCGAGGGCGCGGAAGAGCGCGGCGCCTAGGAGAACCGCGAGAAGACTCACCGTCGCGAAGGCGGCTGCGGACGGCCGCCACGCTCTCCGCGCTTCGGGTCTCGACTCCGCCACGTCTTCGCGCGCGAGATCGTGGAGCTCGATGCGAGCATCCCCGATCTCCTGCAGCCGCTCTCGCGTGTCCTGACGGAGACAGCGCCTCAAGAGGCGTCTGAGGCCTGGCGGTGTCGCGCGAGGGAGCCGACTCCAATCGACTTCGTCCCGAAGCGAAGCGGCGATGGCGTCGGAGACGGTTCCACCGGCGAACGCTCTCGCTCCGGTCAGCATTTCGTAGAGCACGCAGCCGAAGGCCCAGATGTCCGCGCGTTTGTCGACGGCGAGGCCGCGCACCTGCTCGGGGCTCATGTAGCCCGGTGTTCCGAGAATGGCTCCGGAACGAGTGGTCGGCGCCGCCGCGGTCGGTGTGCGATCCGGCTCGTCGTCCGACTCGGGCGCCTTCGCGAGGCCGAAATCGAGTACCTTGACCCGTCCTTCCGGCGTTCGCTTGATGTTCGAGGGCTTCAGGTCACGGTGGATGACGCCCTTCCGGTGGGCCTCCTCGAGAGCCTCCGCGAGCTGGGTCGCGACCTGAATCGCGTCCGGAAGCTCGAACGCGCCCCGGGTGAGGAGTTGCGAGATCGTCTCGCCCTCGACGAGCTCGAGGACGAGATACGTTCGCTCATCGACCTGGAGCAGATCATAGATGGCTGCGATGTTCGGATGGTTCAGGCTCGCGAGGAGCTTCGCTTCCCGCTCGAACCGGCGGAGCGTGGACGCGTCCTGCAGAAATCCCCGGGTGAGCGCTTTGATCGCGACGTCGCGCCCGAGCGTGAGATCGCTCGCTCGATACACCGCGCCCATCCCGCCCCGTCCAATGAGACCGCGAATCTCGTAGAGTCCGACGCGGTCCCCGGGCGACAACTCGTCGACGGACTCGAGCTCGCGGGCTACGTCTTCCCACACCGGCCCCTGGAGAGCTCCGCTGTCGACCAGCGCATCGTCGCTCTCGGTGAGCCGGAGAAGTGCCTCGACTTCGACGCGCAGCTCCGGGTCGCTTCCGCAGACTCGATCGAGCCAGACGGATCGTTCGGAGGCGGGGCGGTCGAGAGCAGCATCGAAGAGCTCATCGACCCTGGCGAATCGCTCTGGTGCGATCACCTCTACTCCGTTCGGAGGGCGGTCGTGGGATCCATATGAATGGCGCGGCGGGCCGGAAAGAACGCGGCCAGCAGGGTCACGGTGAAGAGAGTCGCCGAAACGACGACGAGCGTCAACGGGTCGCGCGGCGACACCGTCACGAACATTTGGGAGACGAGCTGGCCGAGGGCGAGAGCGAGAACGAGTCCCGAAGCGACTCCGGCCGAGGCCAGGACCACCGCCTCCTTCATGACGAGCGCGACGAGGCCCTTCTCGCTGGCGCCCAGTGCGAAACGAATCGCGAGCTCGCGCGTGCGGCGCACGACGGAATCCGCCGTGAGCCCGTACGCGCCCACGACGGTGATCAAAACCGCGAGCATGGCGTAGCTCGCCAGCTGGCGCACGAAGAAACGGCTCACCCATCTCACGCGGAAGATGGCCTCGTCCATGGTGAGGACCTCGGAGAAAGGGATTCCCGGCGCCGCTCGCCGAACCGTGTCCCGTAGAGAAGCGGAGAGCGAGGCGACGTCCGCTCTCCCCTTGACGACGATCGCGAGCGAATCCCGCGGATCTTCAGCGTAAGGTAGATAGAGCTGAACGCCCGGAAGGCTCGTGTCGACCATGTCGCGGCCGATGTCCACGTCCCGCGCCACTCCCACCACGAGATACTCGTCGGCATTCTGAGACCGCGCTCCTCGAAGCCGGCGGCCGACCGCGTCCTTCGATCCCCAGAGAGCCTCGCGCCAGGCCCTCGCTCACGACGACGACTTTTCCACCCTCGCGCATCTCGGTCTCGGTGAAGGTTCTTCCCGCCAGGAGTGCGAATACCCAAGGCCTCGAAATAGGGTCCGACGATCCCCTGTACCATCGTTCGTCACGGCCTCGTTCGCCTCGAGACCGCTTCCTTCCGCAATGACCTCCCACATTTCGTTGGACTGGCTCGCGGGAAGCCGGCTCGCTGCGGAAGCGATTTCGACTCCGGGAATCCGTCCCAGCGCCGTCACCACGCGCTCGGCGAGCTTTACTCGCTCGGCCGGAAGCTCGAGATCCTGGCCCGCTACCGAGAGCTCCGCGGTGAGGACATCCTTCGACTCGAAGCCGGGATCGACCGCCTGGAGAGCGAGAAAGCTTCTCACCATCAAGAGCGCCGCCGCGGCGAGCGACGTCGAAAGCGCGATCTCGGCGAGGACCAGGGCACTCCGGGCGCGTCTTCCCAGAAGTCCGCCCCCGGTCTCGCGTTCGCCCGACTTCAACGCCTCGTGGAGCCGCACTCCCGAGCCTCCGCACCAGGGAGGTGAGGCCGCAGACGAGTCCGGCCAGGAGGGAAACAACGAGGGTATAGAGGCCCATTTCCGGGCTGAAGGACATCTGGAAGAGATACGGAGGCTCGACGGGAACGTAAGCGAGCATGGATCGCACGCTGAGAAAACCGAAGAGCGCTCCGAGGACGCCCGCCGGGATCGCGAGGAGAACCCCCTCGGCGAGGCTCTGTCGCGCGAGTCGAGAGCGGCTCGCGCCGAGCGCCGTCCGCACCGCGGTCTCCCGGCTCCTCGCGCCGAGGCCCGGGCGAGCATCAGGCTCGCCACGTTGGCGCAGATGACGAGGAGGACGAAGAGAGCGGCCCCGAGGGACGCGGTGAGCGCTGTTTCCACCACGTCGGGGACGAACGCCTTCCTGAGTGAACGGACTTGAGCCGCGAAGCCGCGGTTCGCTTGAGGGTACTCCGCTTCCAATTGCGCTCGAGATCGCCTCGAGGTCGCTCTCGGCGCTCTCGATCGAAGTCTCCGGCGCGAGCCGGGCGTAGACGCTGAGCCAGCGATCGGAGCGCTCGCCCGCGCGAAACGTCGAGTCCGAGCGGCGTCCACACCTCGGCCTACTCCGGGAAACGGAAGCCAGGCTCCATGACGCCGACGATCTCGTGAACGCGCCCGTCGAGCCGGATCGGCTTGCCGATGGCGTCCGGAGAAGCGTCGAATCGCTCGCGCCAAATCCGGTCGGAGATGAGCGCGACGAAAGCGGGACGGCCGGGCCGGTCGTCCTCGTCTGTCGAACCCTCGGCCCACGACGGGCGTCTTGCCGAGGAGTGGAAAGAGAGAAGCACTGATGAACGCGCCATCGAGGCGCACCGGCTCGCCTTCGTCCGCCAGGTTGTAGCGGTGTCGGTGAAGAGACCCGAGGCTCTCGAAAGAGACTTGTCGTTCCCTCCAGTCCCCGTAGTTCTGCGGGGAGACGGAGATGTAGCCTCGCCCGAGCTTCGGCTGCGCTTCAGCGATCCAGACGAGCCGCTCGGGATCGGGGAAATCGAGAGGCCGCAGGATCCAGGCCTCGAACCCCGAGAACATCGCCGTGTTCGCGCCGATGCCGAGCGCGAGCACGACGACGATCGCAAGCGACCACGTAGGCCGCCGCGCCAGTTGCCGAAATCCGATTCGTAAATCCTGGAGCACGTGCGTACGATACAACGCTACCGGGCTCACCTTCCAGGCGCGTCGCCGGGGATGAAGTCTGGGCGACTGTCACGGAACCGCCGCCGCGGCTGCCGGCACTCAACGCGAGCTCGCGGTCAGCAGCGCCAGCCCGACGAAGCAAACCCCGATACCGATCACCTGGCGGGCGGTGAGCGTCCCGTGAAGGACGAAGACCATCAGCAGGGCGAGGACGAGCGACCCTCCCGCGCTCCCGACGAGGCCGACGGTGGCTAGGTTCCAGCCGGCGCGATGGGCCTGGAGGTAGCCGAACTCGATTCCCACGACCGCGAGACCGAGGGCCACGCTTCCGAGCGACAGCCCCCGGACCTCGGCCACGACCGACCGGGAGCTGTACAGAAGCGCCGCCGCACAGATGGCGGCCCCGACGACATAGGCCGCGAAGAGCGGCGCCCAGGGGTTGCCGCGAGCGGAAACCGACCGCTGCGCGAGCTGGTAGGCGACCAGGCTCACGACGACGAGAGTGATGGATCCCAGGTAACCCATACGCCCGCTCACCGCATTGGCTCGTGGACGACCAGCGTGAAGACCGCGGTCGTCCGGCCGGTGTTCTCGTACCGGTGGGGTCGATCGCCCGAGAGGATTGCCACCTGGCCCGAGCGCAGTTCTTCGCGGCGTCCGCCCACGGTAATCGCGAGTCGCCCGCGCGTAACCCTCACGATCTCCCGCGTCCCTTTGCGGTGCGCGCCGCTTCGTCGGACGTCACGGGGGGCGATCCTCCAGCTCCAGAGCTCGAGGTCGTCCCGCGCGATCAGGAGACGAGCCTCGCTTCCGCGCTCGCTCGACCAGAGCGTTTCCGCCTCCGACTCGCTCCGCACGTTGATCGGTTCCGTCTCCGAGCGCCCCACGAGGTCGGCGAGGCCGATACCATAGCCGCTCGCGAGGCGGAGAAGCGTGCTGAGGCTCGGGTTGCCGTCGCCCTGCTCGAGAGCGACCAGAAGGCGCCGGCTGATTCCCATCCGCTTCGAGGCCGTGTCCAGCGACAGGCCGCGGGCGGCACGGAGCTCGCGGAGCCTGGCCCCGACCCGGCCGGCGGCGTCCGTCGCGCTCATAGTGCATCATATTACACCAAAGAGTGCACTATGGCTACCAAGCTTTTCGCGGGTATCTCCGCCGGATCGGACGTCCTCGCTTTCCGCCGCAAGCGTCTCATGTGCTAAATTTCCAACACACAGAAAGGAGCCGCGCATGGAGCTGCATCGCGATCTCGGCTTCGGCTTTCAGGAACCTCCGAAAACGTCCCGGCTTCACCGCCGCCGCGGCTCTCGCGCTCGCGCTCGGGATCGGCGCCACCACGACGATCGTAAGCGCGGTGGACGCTCTCCTCATTCGCCCCCTGCCGTACCCCGAGCCCCATCGCCTCGTCACCATTCGCGAGGTGAACCACGCTCAAGGGCAGGCGGAGAGCGACGTCTCTCCGGTCCAGTTCGCGGACTTCCGGGAAGATCTCTCGAGCTTCGACGACGTTGCGGGATGGTGGTATCCGGATCTCAATCTCACCGGGCACGACCGGGAGCCAGAGCGCATCGCGACCGCGGATGTGACCGACAATTTCTTCTCCGTGATGGGTGTCGACCCCGTCGAAGGAAGAGCCTTCGCGGCGGGCGAGGATCGCTACGGCGCCGAGCCCGTGGTGATCATCGGGTACGATCTCTGGAAACGGCGATACGGCTCCGACCGCGGCCTTCTGGGCCGGCCCATTCTCCTCGATGGGCGGGAGAACGTCGTCATCGGCATCGCTCCTCCCGGGTTCAACTATCCGAGGCAAACCGAAGTGTGGCGCCCTCTCGGATGGGACCCGGCGCAGCACAATCGAGGGGCGCGCTTTTTTGGAGTGGTCGCCCGCCTCGCGGAAGGGAAGACCCTCGAGGAGGCGCGGGCGGAGATGAACGCGCTCACCCTCCGTCTCGCGCAGGAGTTTCCGGCGACCAACGCGGGATGGGGAGCTTCCGTCACTCCGCTCCTCCACTCGGAGCTCGGTCGCACCCGCCAGGGACTCCTCGTGCTCCTCGGGGCCGTGGGCTTCGTCCTCCTCCTCGCGTGCGCGAACGTCGCGAATCTCCTGATGGCCCAAGGCATGGGGCGAGGCTCCGAAGTCGCGATCCGGACCGCGCTCGGAGCGAGCCGCGCGCGGCTGACCACGCAGTTTCTCGCCGAGAGCCTCGCGCTCGCGGTAGTAGGCGGCGTCGCCGGTCTCGCGCTCGCGGTTTATGGGGTCGCGGCACTGAAGCGGATCGTGCCGGGTTTCGTGCCCGCGCGTGGAGCTGGTGGGAGTGGATCTTCGCGTGCTCGGGTTTACGCTCGCGATCGTGGTGCTCACGGCATTCGTATTCGGAACGATTCCGGCGTGGCAAACGTCGAAAGGCGCACCGAGCGGAGGGCGCGTCACGGGGCGGCGGACGCGCGACGTCTTCGTCGTCACGCAAGTGGCGATCGCCCTTCTGATGCTCGTCGGCGCGGGCCTCCTCATGAGGAGCTTCGAGCGGCTCTTGCGCGAGGACCCCGGTTTCACGGAGCTTCGTTCGACCACCTTCAATCTCCAGGTGCCGTCCTCGAGCTACGAAGATTGGACCGAGGTCTCGGATTTCTACGCGCGCCTTCTCGGAAGGACCGGGGAGGTCGAGGGTGTGCGGGGCGCCGCGGTGACCGCTTTTCTACCGCTCGACCCGGGCTGGCCGATCCCATTCGCGGTCAAGGGACGGGCACCCGTTCCGGACGGCGAGGAGCCCAAGGTCCAGTATCACTCCGTGAGCCCGGGATATTTTCGTCTCATTGGAATTCCACTCCTCCGCGGGCGGGACGTCTCGGATCGCGACCTCGCCGAGGGTCCTGGAGTCGTGGTGGTGAACGACGCGGCCCGCAGGCGGTACTGGCCCGACGAGGATCCCATCGGAGCGCGCGTGCTCACCGAAGCGCGCCAGTTCGGGCCTCTCGGCCGGGTGATGCCGGAGTCGCTCGAGCTCGAGGTGGTGGGGCTCGTGGCCGACGTCAAGAATGCGTCGCTCCAGAACGAGGCGGAGCCCGCGTTCTATTTTTCGTTCCGCCAGTTTGCGTACCGGAGTATGAACGTCGTCGTGCGCGCGGAGGCGGAGGATGGAGCGCTTCCGGCGAAGCTCCGGGAAGCAGTCTGGAGCCTCGATGCGGATCTGCCCGTTTCCGCCATGCGTCCCCTGGAAGCCGATCTCGAGGAAGCGGTGGCCTCCGAGAGATTCGTCCTCGTTGCGCTCGGCGCCTTCGCGCTTCTGGCCCTCGCGCTCGCTGCGGTGGGCACGTACGGGGTTCTTTCATGCGCGGCCGGCGAAAGAAGGCGCGAGATCGCGATTCGAATGGCGCTCGGGGCCCGACCCGCCACGGTGAAGCACGCTCTACTTGGCCGGGCGCTCGTCCTCGCGAGCGCGGGGGTGGTGCTCGGCGGCGCTACCGCCTGGCTTCTCGGAAGCTACCTTCAGAGCTTCCTATTCGGCGTCAGCGCGCACGATCCTCTCGCATTCGGGGTTTCGGCACTGGTGTTGATCGCGACGGCTCTCGCCGCGAGCTATCTCCCTGCGCGCCGAGCTTCGAGGGCGGATCCCTGGTCGACGCTTCGAGCGGAGTGAAGAATCGTCGGGAGTGACTTACAATGGATTCGAGCCCCAAAAACCGACTCGAGTCTTTCGGAGGTCACCCATGGCGCGAGCGTTCATGGTCCTTCTCGTTCTCGGCGTCCTGCCGCCTCTCTCGGTCGCCGAGGAGCAAGATATCAAAGGAGGACAGCGGGTTCGGGTCACTACCACGGCCGGCGACCGCCTGACGGGCCGCGTGGCAGAGATGAATTCCGATGCGTTCGTGATCGAGCTCGACGACGATGAGGGCTCGCGATCGATTCCCCTCGTCGACGTGAAGAGGCTCGAGACAGGCCACCCCCGAAGCCGATGTGGGGGCGCATGGTCCACCGCGAAATGGTGGGCCCTCATCGGAGCCGCTTCCGGCACGACTCTCGCATTTCAGCACGAGCAGGTAGGAGAGGACGGCTCGAGTGTCGGGGAAGCCGCGGCGCTCGGGGCCTGGTCGGGAGCGCTCTTCGGCGGCCTCATCGGCGCCGCGATCGGAGCCCTGAATCCAGGAGAAGAGTGGGTCAGGGTGTCTCCCACGGTCGGCGTGGACCGAGGTCAGTTCTCGCTCGCGTTGACGATCACGTTCTGAGCGAATCTCCTCAGGACTTTCCCAGCACGATACAGGCGTTCGTCCCGCCGAAACCGAACGAGTTCGAAAGAGCGAGGCGGATCTCCGCATCGGTCGGCCGGAGCACCGGAGGATAGTCTTCGAGCTCCGGGTCGAGCGGCTCGGCGTTGACCGATGGCGCGATGAACCCTTCGCGCATCATGGAGAGCGTGAAGATGGCCTCGATCGCGCCGGCCGCGGATACGGGATGGCCCGTGTAGCCCTTGGTCGACGAGTACCGCAGACGCCGCTCACCGAAGACACGACGCATCGCGCGAATCTCGGAAAGGTCGCCGAGCGGTGTCGAAGTCCCGTGCGTATTGACGTAGTCGATGTCGTCGGGGGATACGCCAGCGTCGTCGAGCGCCCGCCTCATCGCCGCTTCCGCCCCATCGGGCGACGGCGCCACCATCTCTCCCGTGCCATCGGAAGTCATGCCGAAGCCGCGGAGAACGCCGAGGATCGGCGCGCCTCGCTTCTCCGCGGACTCGCGTGCCTCGAGCACCAGGATTCCCGCGCCTTCCGAGAACACGAAACCCGCGCGGTCGTGCGCGTAGGGGCGCGACGCTCGCTCCGGACGCTCGTTGTCCTGCCCGTTGTAAGCGCGCATCGAATCGAATCCCGCGAAAAAGTGCGGGTCTTTGACCTCGACTCCTCCGGCGATCGCGGAATCCACGATTCCCGACTCGATCCAGCCCGCGGCGATGGCGATGTTGTAGTTTCCTCCGGCGCAGGCGGCGCTCGCGCTGAACGACGGCCCCCGGACGCAGAGGACATTCACCAGGTTCGCGGAGACGGTCGAGGCCATCAGCTTCGGAATGACGGTAGCCGATACCCGTCTCATGCTTCCCGTGGTTCGGAGCTTCTCCGCGATCTCGATGTGGGTATCGACGTCTCCCGTCCCGCTTCCGACCGCGACCGCGAGAGGCGTCGGGTCGACCCCGGACTGGTCGATGGCCGTCCGCGCCGCCTTCAGCGCCATGAGCGACGCGCGGCCCATGAAGCGGGCCTCCTGCTTCGCGACGCCGAGAGTCTCCGGATCGAGGTTATCCGGATAGATTCCGATGATCTGACAACGCGCTCCGAGTCGAACCGCCTCGTCGTACGTCTGAAAGGGAGTGTTCTTGCCAGCGCGTAAATCGCGCATGATCCGTTCCAGGTCCGAGCCCATGTTGCAGCAGAGGCCGACCCCGGTGATGACGACGGAACGCCGTTCTCGATGCATAATTCTCAAGTCTACCTTAAGAAACGGGAGGTCTCGATGCCCGCCATTCTCTCCGTCCTCGCATTTCTGCTGGGCCAGAGCGCGACCGACGCCGCCCGGGTATTCGACTACGACCGCGCGGCACCGGTCGATTTTCGAGTGTCGTCGGAAGAGGTCGTCGAGGGGGTCAAGGTCCAGGACGTTTCCTACCTCAGCGCGAAGAAGGGCCGCGTTCCCGGCTATCTGATTCATCCCGTCGAGGGCGACGGGCCCTTCGCCGGCGTCGTTTACATGCATTGGGGACAGGGAGATCGCACCGAATTCCTCTCGGAGGCGGTCCAACTCGCGAAGCGGGGCGCGGTCTCGCTCACCATCGATGCCCCCTACCATCGCCCGGACATCGAGTCGTACAGTTTCGTCGCCGAGCCCGAGAAGGAGCGGGACGGCTATATCCAGCTCGTCGCCGATTTGAGGCGCGCGTACGACCTCCTCGCCGCGCGCAAGGATGTGGATCCGAAGCGAATCGGCTACGTCGGACACAGTCTGGGAGCGACCTGGGGAGGCGCCCTCGCGGGAGTCGAACCGAGGTTCGCCGGCTATGTCCTGATGGGCGGGCTTCCGCGCCTCACCGACATCCTCGGCGACGACAGCTACGCGAAGCTCCTCCAGCAGGCCTTCAAGCGGGAGCAGCTCGAGCTCTATGTCGAGGTTCTGTCGCCTATCAATCCCGAGCTCTTCGTGGGCCGCGCTTCGCCCGCGAGCATCCTCTTCCAGTTCGCGCGCCACGATCGTTTCATCAGCGACGCCTCCGCGCGGGATTACTTGAAGGCGGCGGGGGATTCGCACGCGGTGAAGTGGTACTTCACCAGCCACGAGTTCAACGATCCCGAGTCGCCGCACGATCGGATGGAGTTTCTCGCGAAGAAGCTCGGCCTTTCGCCCTGATCCGCGAAGCTCGGGATGCGCCGTCGGGAGTTCTTGAAGGAGACGGCCGCGGTGTTCGCGGCGACGGCGTTGTCTTCGTGCGGCGCGAATCCTCCCTGGCGTCGGCTTCGCCTCGTGCATGCGGTCGACGCCGGGGAAATCGAGAAGAGCGCCCTTGCCGACGCGGCATCGCTCCTCGAGCGCGCGATGGGAGCTCCCGTTCCGATCGTTCCGGAAACGATGTCGCCGGGCGAGCTCGACGTCTTCGTCCGGACGAAGGCCGGCTCGTCTCCCGGCGGATTTCGTGTCGCGAAGGACGCCGCTCGACTCGTGGTCGAAGGCTCGGACGCCGAAGGCGCCCGCAACGGTTTGTATGCTCTCCTCGAACGGCTCGGCTTCAGTTTTTTTCGCGACGGGGAGGCGATTCCCGCTCTGAGCGGACCGGCCCGTCTCGACATCGAAATGGAGGAGGAGCCCGCGTTCTCCGTCCGCGGAGACATGATCTGGGACAACTACCTCGGTGCGCGGCGGTTCTGCGCGGGAATGTGGGGCTACGACGATTGGGAGCGCGCTCTCCTCTTTTGCGCGCGAAACCGGATGAACTTCCTCGAGTTCTACCCGCCCCAGGAGCGCTCGATGCAGCTCGCCTTCCCTGAGGCACAGGGACTCGAAGAAGGCGCGGTCTGGAAGGCGGCCGTCAAGCACGAGCTCGCGAAAAGAGTCCTCGCGCGAGGCCGCGCGCTCGGGATCCGTTTCATGTACGTGCTCAGCTACGGTGCCTTTCCCGAGCCGGTTCGGGATCTTTATTCGCATCTCCAATGGGAGAACGGCTTCCTCTGTGGCCATCAACCGGAGCTTCCGGAGATGACCGGGAGATTCTGGCGCCAGCTGATCGATGACCTGGGAACGGATCACTGGTACGCGATTCGCCATCGTGGCGAGGAGGAGCAGTCGTACGGCGATCCGTGCCGCTCGGTCACCAAGAAGCAAGGTTATTTCCAGGCGTTCGACGTTCTCCATCGAGTCGACGCCGAAGCGGCGGCAACCGCGTGGACCTGGGGCGAGAAGGCCGAGGAGCTCTTCGAAGGGTTTCCGGTGAACGTCCGGGCGGTCCACGTGCGGCACGGGATGGCGAACGTCTTCGGCGATCGAGGAGAGGGAAGAGAACAGCAGGACGGGGCACCTTCGCTTTCGAGCGGGAGAGGATGGCTCTCGGCGCAGTTCACCGTCTTCGGCGGAAACGAGACCGGCCTTCAGACCGCCTGGAGCGACGTTCGAGCCATCGCGCGAGACGCGCTCGCTTCGAGCGCGGACGGCCGCTGTGAGGGATTCTTCCAGTGGCCCGAATGGAGTGACACCTCCCCCTGGCTCTCTCACGCGGTCTCCCGGATCGCGTGGAATCCGAGAGCCCTTCTCGATCTGGAGCCGGCGCTATCGACGTACGCGCGGGCGCGGCACGGTGAGCGCGCGGAACGATTCCTCGCCGGCTTTGTTCCGTTGCTTCGAGAGGGCAACGCCCGGTACATGAGCCCGCCGCGCAAGAGGCTTCTGGTTCCGTACTCTCTCGCCCCCGAGAGCCTCGCCCTCCTGGAAGTCGTGCGCGCCGGCGCGCGGACGATGGGCGACGCGCTCGAGGGGGCGTCGGCCTTGTACAGAAGGGATTTCGTCGATCTCGCCGCCTGGGTCGGTCTCCGGCAGGCGCAGGTCTTCGAGGCGTCGGCCTACCTCGCTCATGTGGAAGGGAATCGAGAGGCGCAGGCGTACTCGTTGCGAAGCGCGGCGGAGGCCTGGACCGGCCTCCATGGTCTTTTGTCACAGAGTCCCGACCTTTCGCTCGTGTCCTCTGCGGCAACGCTCGCGTCGGTCGGCGAGCTCTCGACGTCGGCCGTCGATTCCCTCTGGACGCTCGGCTGCGATTTCTACAACGGCTATCCGCTCGTGGTGTCGCCGGAAGCGATCGAGCTCGTCTACTTGCCTCAGCTCGAGGCGCTCCGCGTCCGCCTCGATAGCGGCACCCTCACCGTTCTCGAGAAGCCCGGCTGGTTCTGGCACGACTTTCCCGACCGGCGGTGGGCCGATTCGGTCCGGCGTCTTCCACCGGAGGACCCGGAGCGATTCGAAGAGGAAATGCGATCCCGTCTTCGAGCGGCGCTCGAAGGCGGCCTCCCGCCAGAAGCCGAGCCGCATTCGATTTCGTGGCTCTCGTCCCCGCTGCCGTCTCCGGTCTCCGAACCGCCGACGCTGCCGTAAGGGATCTACTCGTCTCTCAGCGCAACCATCGGGTCCACGCGGCTCGCGCGGAGCGCGGGAACGGCGCAGGCCGTGAGCGCGGTCGCGAGCAGAATGAGAGCGACCGCCGCGTACGTCACGGCGTCGGTGGCGCTCACGTGGAACAGCACGCTCTCGACCACTCTCGTCGAGAAGACAGCGCCCAACAGGCCCAGTACCGCTCCGAGCGAGCCGAGCGCGAGACCTTTCGACAAGACCTCGCGCATCACCACGGCGCGGGTCGCGCCGAGAGCCATCCGGACTCCGATCTCGTGGGTGCGCCGCGCGACCCAGTAGGAGAGAACGGCGAAGACTCCGGAGGCGGCAAGCGTGAGCGCGAGCGCGGAGAAGAGGGAGAGCACGCCCGTGTAGAACTTCTCCGCCTTGACGGTGTCCGATACCAGGTCCGCCATCGCAACCAGGCTGTGCGTCGGCTGCGAGGGGTCTTGCTCCAGAACCTCGCGCCGTAGAACGGAGGCGAGAGAGCCCGCGTCGTCCCGGGCGCGAACCACGAACGTCATGTTGGCGCTCGGTACCTGCGCGTGCGCGACGTACATCTCGGGTCGCGGCTCGCTGCGAAGTCCGTGGAAGCGAGTGTCGGAGACGACACCCACGACTTCAAACCAGTTCCATTTTCTCGAGGGCGTCTCGAAGCGCTGCCCGACGCGCGCCGAACGGCCAGACCTGGCGCGCCATGGTCTCGTTGACCAGCGCGACCATCGGGCGCCCGGCGCGGTCGAATCGATCGAAGTCGCGTCCCGCGACGAGAGACGACGCCGAGGGCCTCGAAGTAGCCGGGGGTGACCACGCGAAAGTCCGCCTGGGGGAGCTCGTTGTCCTCGAGCTCCTTCTGGCCTTCGAGACGATAGGGAAGGTCGTAGGCTGATGCCGAGGGGATCCATCGGAAGAGCGGAGGAGGCCCCGATTGCGGCACCCCGGAAGCTCCGACAGACGGTCGGTCAGCCGGGAGAAGTACTCCGCCACTTTTTCGGCGGTATCGTAGCGCCGAAGGTCGAGAAAGAGCCTGAGTGCGAGGTCTTCTCGGTCCGGAACCCCGGGTCGACCTTCTCGAGCTCCGCGAGGGTCCGCGCGAGAAGCCCCGCCCCGCAGAGAAGCACCGTCGCGAGGGCGAGCTGGGCCGTGACCAGGACCGCGCGGGTCCGGGTGAAGGACCTTCCCTCCGTCGCGCTTCGCCCGCCGCCTTGCTGCAGGAACTTTTGCACGTGAAGCCTCAACGTTTGCGCCGCCGGAGCGAGTCCGAAGAGCACTCCGGAAAGCGCGGTCACGATGCACGCGAAGCCGAGCGCCCAGTGGTCGAGAGCGAGCTCTTCGACCCGCGGAAGGATCCCCGGTTGGAATCGCAGAATGCCCTGGTGCGTCACTCGGGCGACGATGAGTCCGAGGGCGCCGCCCGCCGCCGCGAGGATCAGACTTTCGGTGAGGAGTAGAGAGATGACTCGGCCTCGCGCGGCGCCCATCGCCGTTCGCAGGGCCATCTCGCGGCGCCTCCCCGCGCTCCGGGCGAGGAGCATGTTCGCGATGTTGACGCAGGCGATGAGCAGCACCGTCCCCACCGCCGCGAGACCAACCAGGAGAGCGGGCCTGGATCGGCCCACGATCTCTTCCTGGAGGGGGACGAGAAGCGCGTCCCAGTGCTCGTAGATGTCCCGGTACTCGCCCGCGCGCAGCTCCGCCGCAATCCGGGAGAAATCCTGCTGCGCCGATTCGAGTCGACTCCCGTCGCGAAGACGGCCGTAGACGAGGAAGCGGCGTCGATGACGCTCCCACCGGATAGGACTCTGGAACGAATACGGAATCCAGAGATCCGCGGAGGAGTCGGGGGCGGCCACGTCCTCGCGCATCACTCCGACGACGTCGTGCGCCTCGCCGTCGATGCGAAGTGTCTTCCCGACGATTCCCGGGTCCGCTCCGAGGCGGTCGCGCCAGAGCGCGTGGCTGACGATGACGACCTTGCCCCGGGCACGCGGGGGCGGCGTCGTCCATGGTGAACGCGCGGCCGAAGAGCGGGTCGAGCTCGAGCACCGCGAAGAAGTTCGGATACACCAGGACCGCGTCGAGCGCCTCGGTCTCGACGTCGCCCTCGAGGACAACGCTGTCCCAGGTCCAGCCGGTGACGTCTTTCAGGCTCTGGTTCTTCGCGCGCCAGTCGAGAAAGAGACCGGCCGACGTATCGCTCTTCTCGACGCCTTCGATCGGCGCTCGTCTCCCAGACCGCGACCAGCGCCTCGGGGCTTCCGAAAGGCAAGCGGCTCGAGAAGCACGTCGTTGAGGACGCTGAAGATGGCGGTATTGGCGCCGATCGCGAGGGCGAAGGTCACGATGGTGAGTATCGGTGAAGCCGGGAGCTCTCGAAAGCGTCCTCACCGCGTAGGCCAGGTCTTGCCGCACGAAGTCGATCATTCCGCTTCCTTTCTTTCGCGCCTTGCGGCGGCGCTCCTCCGCCCAGAGTCGGGCCCTCTCCGACGCTCCTTCCACGATCAGGTCGTGGCCGGCGCGCAGCCAGAAGCGCAGGCGAGCCCGGCGCGAGCTCGATGGCAGCTCCCGATAGCGATCGCGAAGGAGCTGCAGCACGTCCTCGCCGTACTCCTCCCGGAACTCGGCGGGGAAGAGGCGCAGGAGCAACCGACAGGCTCTCTCGAAAGGGAAGGCGCGGTCCATCTCAGATTTCCGAGGGCCTGAGCTTTCTCGCGATGCGGACGAGCTTCGAGAGACGTTCGGCCTCCGCGCGAGCGACGCGCGCTCCTTTCTCGGTGATGCGGAAGTAGCGTCGTCGGGAATCGTCGATCTCGGGATCCGGCCTCCGTGTGGACTCCGCAATGAGCCCTTCGCGCTTCATCGAGCGGAGCGCGCGGTAGAGATTCGCCGGCTCGATGCGCGATCCCGGAGCGCGGCTCTCGATGGCCTTCACCAATCCGTAGCCGTGCCGTTCACGGTCGCCGAGCGCCACCAGGATGAGGAAAACCGTGGGCTTCAAGGGAGCACCGGCAGAGAACATGCGAAACCTCCACCTGGCCGTCGAAGTGAATCAGGTCAGTCGGCGATGACTATAGTCATTGTGACAGTAACGCGCAAGCGGAAGGGCGGCGGTATAGTCGGCTCCACCATGCTCGAGGAAACGATCCTCTGGGAGCGGCTCGATGCGCCTGGCCATGAATCGGCCCGGCTCCGCCGCAGCCGCGAGGAGGTCGTCCTCGAAGGAAGCGCGGTCTTCGAGCACGAGGGCGCGGCCTGCCGGCTCGAGTACGTCGTGATCGCGGACCGCCGCTTTCATTCGAAGCGCGGAAACGTCCACGGGTGGCTCGGGGGGCGCGCCGTCGAAATCGAGCTCGCCGCCGTAGAAGGCCGCTGGACGCTGAACGGCGACGAATGCGCGGAAGTGGAAGGAGCGATCGACCTCGACCTCAACTTCAGTCCTTCGACGAACCTTCTTCCCATCCGCAGGCTTGAACTCGAAGTGGGGCGCGACGCGCCGGTGCGCTCGGCGTGGCTTCGGTTTCCGAGCTTCGATTTGAAGCCGCTCGAGCAGACGTACCAGCGTCTCTCGGATTCGCGATACTTGTATCGGAGCGAAGGCGGGTTCGAGGCGGAGCTCGAGGTCACTCCGGCGGGCTTCGCCGCTCTCTACCCAGGCTTTGCGCGAATCCGCGGAGCTCGATGATGCCGCTCACGGGCGATGCCCTCGAGAATGCCGACGACCTGAACAAGGTCACTCACCTGAGCTGGATCCAGGAGCGCACCAAAGGCATGAACGTGTTCGCCGATGACGGGCTCGTCGTGGTCGACTCCGGAATCGCGACGGACACCTTCAACGTCGTGTGCCGGGCGCGCCTTACCCGCGCGAGCTCCGCCGAGCGAATCCGCTCGGTCCTTCGCCACTTCCGTTCCGCCTCCCGCCCGTTCGCCTGGTGGGTGGGGCCGGCCGATCGGCCCGAGGATCTCGGGTCCATCCTGATCGAGGAAGGCTTCGTGCTCGCTGGCACGGAGCCCGGCATGGCGCTCCATCTCGAGCGTCCCCTTCTCGACGTCTCGCCGCAAGGCCTGCGCATCGAGCGGGTCGGAACGGAGGCTTCGGTTCGAGAGTTCGGCCGCCTCATCGCTGACCTCGGGGAGCCGCCGGATCCCATGGTCGTCGAATTCTACGAGCGAGCGGCCGCCTCGTTTCTCGATCCGAAGTCGCCTTTCTGGCTCTACGTCGGATATCTGGGCGACGAGCCCGTGGCGACCGCGGAGCTCACCGTCGGCGGCGGCATCGTCGGGCTCTACAACATCACGACAGCCGCCGCTCATCGGAAAAAAGGGATCGGAACGGCGATGACGGTGCGGCCCCTGCGGGACGCTCGCGCGGGCGGATTCTCGACCGCGGTGCTCCAGGCGTCGGAGGACGGACTTCCGATTTACACGCGTCTCGGGTTCGAGGTCACCGGCAGTTTCAGCGAATACCAGCCGGCTTGACGAGGGTCCCCCCGATGGTTAGCGTGCCTCCATGACCACCCTCGCCGATCGATACCGACGCTGGTTCGCGTATGAAAAGGACGCGCACGACAAGACCCTTCAATCCCTTCACACCATCTCCGACGATCGCCGCTCGCACCCCTCTTTCGACAAGGCGGTGAGCCTCGTCGCCCATCTCGTCGCCGCGAGGCAGCTCTGGCTCTACCGGCTCGGCGTTCGAGCGAGCGCGCCCGGGACTGCCGCGGAGTTTTTTCCCGAGGGTCTCACGCTCGAAGATCTCGATGCCCGCCTTCGCGACGTACACCGGGAGTGGGACGACTATCTCGCAGGGCTCGACGAGAGCGAGCTCGATCGCGTCTTCGAGTATCGCTCCCTGGAGGGAGACCGCTACCGCAACCGGGTGGAGGACATCACCACCCAGCTCTTCGGGCACTCCTGGTATCACCGCGGGCAGGTGGCTTCTCTCGTGCGCGAGCTCGGCGGCAAGCCCGCCGCGACCGATTACGTTTTCTGGGTACGGGAGAAGGTGGAGTAGATCCTTTGCCAGTCCAGACCGTGCGGCGTTCGATCAAGACCCTCGGCAACGGACACATCCTCGACCTGACCCGTGAGGTCGCGGAAGCCGTGCGCGACTCCGGCATCGCGGAGGGGATCGCCACGGTCTTCGTGACCGGCTCGACGGCGGCTCTCACGACGCTCGAGTTCGAGCCGGGACTGGTTCACGACTTGAAGGCAGCCTTCGAGCGGCTCTATCCGCGGGAGATGGAGTACCGGCATCACGAACGCTGGGGCGACGACAATGGGCACAGCCACGTACGAGCCTCGATGCTGGGTCCTTCGCTCGTAGTACCCGTGAATGAAGGAGAGCTCACGCTTGGCACCTGGCAGCAGATCGTTCTGGTGGACTTCGACACTCGGGGGCGAGACCGCGAGTTCCTCGTGCAGATCCTCGGAGAGTAGAGTCTCTTCGAGGGAAACTGCTCGTCGCGCCCTGATCGGATTGGCGTTTCTCCTCGCGGCGGCTTCCGCCGGAGCCGACCTGGGCTTTCTCGGACCGCGTGGCACCTTCAGCGACGAGGCGGCCGAAACGTATCGCCGGTCGGCGCCCGAAGTGGGAGATACAGTGCCGTTCGAAACCATGACCGCGGTAGTCGATGCGCTCCTCGAGGGACGGATCTCGAAAGGGATTCTTCCCATCGCATCGACGGTGGCCGGGTTCCCCGACGAGTCGCAGCGCCTGCTCCTGAGCGCGCGGGATCCCGGCTTCCGTGTCGTCGCCGAGGTGGTGGTGCGGGTGGAGCTCCACCTTCTCGTCAAGCCGGGCGCGACGCGGGAGCGCATCCAGCGGATCCTCTCGCACCCGAATGCGCTCGGCGAAGCGGGTGCCTTCCTCGAGGCGAGCTACGCGGGAGTGCCGCGAGAAGAGACTTCTTCCACGGCGGCGGCAGCCGAAAGAGTCGGAAGCGGCGATGGGACGCTCGCGGCCGTGGCGAGCGCCGCGGCGGCGAGGCTCTACGAGCTCGAGATTCTCGACCGCTCGATCCAGGAGGATCCTCGGAACGCCACGAGCTTCTGGGTGATCGCCCGGGTCTCCGAAGCCCCTGGACACCCGAAAGCCCGCCGACTCGTCCTGTCGCTGGACGCTCCGGCGGGCGCGGAAGCCCTGTCGGCGACCGTCGCAAGCCTTCACGCGGCCGGCCTCGACGTCGTCTTCGTAAGCTCGGCTCCGCTTCCGGGAGAGATCTTCGGATTCCGCTACCTCATCTCACTCTCCGCGGAAAGACCGGTCGCGCTCGATCACGTTTCGAAGGCGATCGCCTCCGCGGCCTCGGCCGGCGGCGACGCTCTCGCCCTCGGTTGGTTCGACCCGCCCTAGAGCTTGGCGAGCGCGCTCGACATGTTGTTGAGCGCGAGCTCGATCATCTTGCGCGAGGTGCCGAGATTCATTCGCACGTAGCCCTCGCCCCCGGTGCCGTACTCGGGCCCCGGGGTGACCACGACTTTCGCGTTCTCGGCGAGCCATTTCTGGAAGATCATCTCCGGCGTCACCGGCTTTTCCGACGTCTTGCTCGCTTCGGCGGCCTTCGCTTTCGCGCCGATGCGGTCGACCACCTGGCTCACGTCGAGCCACGCGAGGTAGGTTCCCTGCGCCTTGGTGTACTTGACCATGGGAATTTTCTCGCGAATGAAGGTCTCGGCGAAGTCGTGGTTGGCGTCGATGTAGGGGAGGAGCGCATCGAGCCACGGCGCGCCTTCGGTAAGCGCGGCCTGGTTCGCCACGACGCCGAGGGTATTGATGTCCGCGCGGTGGTTGGCCTTCACCCTTTTCAGGAGCTCCGGGTTGGTCGAGAAAAACCACGCGTTCTTCATCGCCGCGAGGCTGAAAGTCTTGCTCGCGGCTTTGAAGGTGATGCTGTTGTCGACCACGGCTTTGTTCGGGAGGCTCGCGAAAGGCGTGTACTTCTGCCCCTTCGTCACGAAGTCGCAGTGGATCTCGTCCGCGAGGACCACCACCCGCCGCTCGAGGCAGATTTCCCCGATTCTCATCAGGTCGGCGGCCGACCAGCAGTTGCCGGTCGGGTTCTGCGGATTGCAGAGCACGAAAACGTGCGTGTCGTGGCTGATCCGCCTCTCGAAATCGTCGAAATCGATGGAGTAGCGGCCGCTCACCACCTTCATCGGGCTGTCCGCTTCGGTGACCCGGACGAACTCGAGATCCGAATAGAACCCGTTGTACGAAGGGGTGGTGAGAAGGACCCTGGATCCTTCCGGAGAGAACGTCTCCATCGCGGCGATGAGAGCGGGATGGACGCCGCTCGAGATGACGACCGTCTCGGGGTCGATCTCGAGGCCGTAGCGTTTCTTGTTCCAGGCGACGATGGCGTCGACGAATGACGCCGGCATCTTGAGGTAGCCCCAGTTCTCGTGTTTGGCACGCTCCGCGATGGCTCTTCCGATGCAGGGCGCGGCCTTGAAATCCATGTCGGCGATGCCCATGCCGACGGCGACGTTGTCCTTGCCGAACTTCGCCATCTGCTCGTCCCATTTGATGCAGTCCGTGCCGACGCGGTTGTAAGGGGTGTCGAAATCGAACACGTCATCCGCGGCGCTCTCCGTGAGAGCCCCCGCGATCCGGGGAGAGGCGGCCGTTCCAGCGGCGCCAGCGATTGCCGTCATTCCCGCGTTCCTCAGGAACGCCCTTCGGCTGAGCCCGTGATTTCTTGCCATTTCTCGTTCCCCTCCTGACCCGACAATCATATATCAGGTGCCGGGCATGACGATTCGGCCAATGGTCTCTTTGAAAGCACGCCTCCCGGCCCGGGGGTCGTAGACGATGACCGGTTGCAGCCGTCCCCGTATCCGATCCGGGCTTTGTCGCGCGTAGCCCATCATGGTCGTCGCGAGCGCCGTCTTCGACGGATCATGCGGAATCCCGGTGAAGAGCGCATTCAAAGAAATCCGCCAGGGCTCGCCTTTCAGAAGCGCATCGATGACGATCCCCTTGAGCAGGTTGTGAGGAAAGTTGAAGAAGAACGAGAGGGGGGAATAGGCCTCGTCCGTCGGCCGATGTCGTTCGAATTCCGCAAGGAGCGCCTCACGGTGCGTTTCCCAGAGCACGCGGAATCGCATCCGCTCCGCTTCGAAACGCTCGAGGGCGGCGGGGGGAGAGCCGACGAACGCCCGCGGATCGGGAGTGAGTCCGTTCAAGAGCCCCTCGACCACGCGGTCTCGTTCGAGCCCCTCGACGCCTTCGGCGAAACGGGTGAGAAGCGTTTCGAGAGCGAGCAGCAGCCACGGATAGTCGGGGGCATTGTCCTTGCGCATCTCGACGATGTCCCGGCCGTAGGTCGCTTCGAAGCCGAAACGAAGATGGCTCGCGAGGATCGCCGCGTGAGCGAGTGCGAGTCTCGTCCCGTGCTCTGGATTCAACGTTCGCACTTTCGCGAGCAAGCGATCGTACGCCGTTACGTCCGGCTCGAAGTGGGACACCGCGACCAGCATCAGCGTCTCCGCGTCGTCGACGAATTTCTGGCCGCTGCCCGAAGGGCCCTGCAGCTCCTCGAGGAGCGCGCTCACCCGGCCGAGGTTCTCGTTCGCGTCTCCCTCGTCCCAGGCCCGGAGCGCGAGAAGCGCCAATACGTACAGGAAGTAGTAATCGAGAAGGATGGCATCGACCGACTTCTCAGAAGTCCGATCGCTGCAGTGTTCGAGAGCGTAGCGCGCCACTTCGCCGGGGATGGTCTCCTCGTTGAGCTGGTCCCTCGTTCCGTCCCAATCGTTCAACACGTGGAAGCCGTCGGCGCGCGTTCTCTCGTCGAGCCCGCGGACGACTCGCTGCAGAGAGACCGAGGGAAAGGAGTTCGAACGGAAGGCGGCAGCGAGAGTCGAGATCGAGCTCTCGGAGAGAATCCGGGAGCGAAGCGGGCCCGCGAGAATCGTTTCGAGGCGCTCGCAGGCGCTCGCGAACGTGACCTCGGGCTTCAACTTCTCAGCAACTCGTCGATGGACTCAAGTGCGTCAATGATAAGTTAGAGGTTGAGCTACTGCCACGGAGATCGAGCCATCATGGACGACGAAACCATCGATGCGCAAAAGGCCGAAGCCTTCGCCGGCCGACTGTTGGGCGCCCTGAACGAGGGCGCGTTCTGCCTGATGGCTTCGATAGGCCATCGCACGGGCTTGTTCGATGCCATGCGGAACGCTCCGCCGATGACTTCCGCGGAGCTTGCGGCCTCGGCAGGTCTGAACGAGCGATACGTCCGCGAGTGGCTCTCCGCTATGGTGACCGCGGATGTCGTGGAGGTCGATCGAGAGACGCTTCGGTTCCGCCTTCCGCCGGAGCACGCGGCGTTTCTCACCCGGGCCGCTCTTTCCGAAAACATCGCGGTGTTCGCCCAGTACCTGCCGCTCCTGGGCTCGATCGAGGATGACATCGTCGACTGTTTCAAGAAAGGGGGCGGAGTCCCTTACGAGAGGTACCCCCGGTTTCACGCGGTGATGGCCGAGGACCAGTCGGTCCTCTCCGCGCTCGAGTCGCACGTCCTCCCGCTCGTGCCCGGACTTTCGGACCGTCTCGAGCAGGGCCTCCGGACGCTCGACCTCGGATGCGGCCAGGGGCGAATCCTGATACGGCTCGCCGAGTCGTTCCCCGAGAGCCGCTTCGTGGGAATGGACCTCTCGCGGGAAGCGATCGAAGTCGCGCGCGGCGAAGCGACGAGACGAGGGCTCCGGAACCTGGCCTTCGTCGCCGTCGACCTGACCGACTTCCACGAAACGTCAGAGCCCGAATCCTTCGACTTCATCACCACGTTCGACGCGATCCACGATCAGGCGCGGCCGCTGAACGTGCTGAAGGGGATTCATCGCGCTCTCCGGCGGGACGGCGTGTACCTCATGCAGGACATCAAGGGCTCGAGTCACGTATACAACAACGTCGAGCACCCGGTGGGAACTTTCCTCTACACGGTTTCGTGCCTGCATTGCATGACCGTTTCGTTGGCGCAGGGGGGTGAGGGCCTGGGAGCGATGTGGGGAGAGGAGAAGACACGCGAGTATCTCGGCCTCGCGGGGTTCCGTTCCGTCGAGAAACACGAGATTCCCCACGATATCCTCAACAACTGGTACGTGGTGAGAAAATGACGATAGGGCTCGTCACCCGCCGAGTCCGAGCTTCCGGAGCGCATCCGGGGGACAGCCTTTCCATTCGGCCACGAACTCGTTTCCGACGTACCGGAGGTCGTCGAAGCCCATCTTGCTCGTGAAAAAACCCGTGGCGGTGAGGTCGCGAAACGCCGTGAAGAACGCGACTCCGTGCGAGAGCTCCGCGGGCGCGCGATCGGGCCACGCGATGAGGTCGAGGAGGGCCGCCCGCTCGTCGGGACCGCAATCGACGAAAGCGTTTCCGAACCGCTCCCGGCATTCGAGGTCCAGGAAAGCGAGACCCCCGCGCATCGCAATCTGACGCTCGGGCTGGTCCATCATCATGTAGTCCAGGAACTCGGGCACGAGTGCGTCGGTCGCGCTCCCCGAGCGCTCGTCTCGCGGAAGAATCAAGTCGCAGAGCAAACGGACGGTACGGTGTTCGTGCTCGGTGAAGAAAGCCGGCGTGAATCCCGAGCGCACGGCCTCCTGGGCCCGAGCGACCTCGGCCCCGGTGAGCGTGAAGAGGGAAGCGAAGGGAATCGACGCGAGGAGCTCGAGCGCCTGGCGCCGATCGATCCCGCTTCTCGTGGTGCTCATAGATTTCCCTTTCTCCGCTCCTCCGCGATGTACTCGCTGGTCCTCATCGCGAGCGCGAGGATGGTCCAGGTCACGTTCTTGTGAGCGTTCGAGACGAAGGGGCCGCCGTCCGCGACAAAGAGGTTTTTCACGTCGTGCGCCTGGCAGTAGCGGTTCAAGACCGAGGTCCGCGGGGAGTCGCCCATCCGGGTGACACCTACCTCATGAATGATGCGCCCGCCCGCGAGGATTCCGTACTCCTCCTCCGCCGTCGGCATCTTCGTCAAGGGGGTTCCTCCGAGCTCATCGATGAGGGAGTGAAAAGTCTCCTGCATGTGCTTTACCTGGAGCCTCTCGTGGTCGGTCCATCGAAAGTGGAACCGAAGGACGGGAATGCCCCACCGGTCGACGGCATCGGGATCGATCTCGCAGTAGGAGTTTGGGTTCGGGATCATCTCGCCGCGTCCGGAGAAGCCGAGAGTGGCCCCGTAGTATTTCCGGTACGCGCTCTTCAGCGAGGCACCCCATCCGCCCCGATGCGGAGTCTTCTCGATTCCGTCGAGAAAACCGAACTGAGGCATGTCGCGGCCGCCGCCGAACTCGATGTGATAGCCCCGAGGAAAGTCGAGCTTCCGGTTGTCGAGCCACCACGGCATGTAGAGGTGCATCCCGCCCGCGCCGTCTTCGTTGTGAGGAATCATCTCCTCGAGCCGCGGGAAGTAACCGGCGGCGTCGGTGCCGGTGGAATCCGTGAGGTAGCGGCCCACCGCTCCGCTCGAGTTCGCGAGTCCCTCCGGGAATCGCGGAGAGCGCGAGTTCAAAAGAAGCCTCGCGGTCTCGCAGGCGCTCGCCGCGAGGACGACGATCCGCGCGCGCACGTGCCGATCGGCTCCATCCGACTTGTCCACGTACGAAATTCCCGTCGCGAGCCCGCGATCGTCGGTCGTCACTTCCCGAGCCATGGCGCCGGTCAAAAGCGTGAGGCGGCCGGTCGCGAGAGCGGGAGGGAGGAGCACGGTCGGGGTCGAGAAGTTCGAGCCGGTAGCGCAGCCTCGTCCGCATTGACCGCAGTAGTGGCATGCGGGCCGTCCGTTGTGAGGCTTCGTGAGCACCGAGCGGCGTCCGGGAATGCAGGTGATGCCGAGAGCGTCGCATCCTTTCTTCACCAGGAGCTCCCAGCAGCGAGGCGCGGGCGGCGGAAGGAAGATGCCATCGGGCTCGTTCTCGATGCCTTCGTTCGTCCCGTAGATTCCGATGAGCCGGTCGATCTGGTCGTAGTAGGGAGCGATGTCCTCGTAGGAGATCGGCCAGTCGTCCCCGAGCCCGTCGTGACTCCTCGATTTGAAGTCGCGCGGACCGAACCGGAGCGAGATGCGCCCCCAGTGGTTCGTTCTTCCGCCGAGGACCCGGGACCGGAACCAGTCGAATGTCGTCCCCGGACCCTGGGTGTAGGGCTCGCCCTCGAGAGACCACCCGCCGTGCGTCGCGGTGAACTCACCGAAATCTCGATCCTTCGTCTTCGCACCCCGCCGGGGCGAGTCGTAGCTCCAGGCATACATGCGCGACTCGGTCGCGGTGTCCCAGTGGGGTCCCGCTTCGAGAAGAACCACGTCGGCTCCCGCTTCGGTGAGCACTTTCGCCGCCATCCCGCCTCCGGCTCCCGAGCCCACGACAGCGACGTCATATCCCTTTGGATTCACGGCCGAGCTTTGATACTTTTTCATCCGGTACGGCTCCAGCGGGGTTTTTTGCATCAATCCCGGAGAAAGTCAACGAGCGCCGAGTAGCCCCAGAAGAAGGCCAAGAAGGCCAGAAGAAGGCCAAGAAGGAATTTCCCATGAATCGAAGACAGTTCATGAAGACGACGGTGCTGTCCGCGGCGGCCGCGAGCCTGGTGCCCGAGGCGTTTGGAAAACAGGCGTCCGAGGCGAGGATCCGGGTGGGAGTCCTCGGCTCGGGGGCGAGAGCGCAGGAGTTGATGAAACAAGCGCTCGAGCTTCCCGGGGTCGAGTTCACCGCGGTCTGCGACGCGTATCGCGGCCGCGCCGAGCACGCGCGCGCGATGACCGGAGAAAGCGCCGAGATCTACGACGACTACCGCCGCATCCTGGAGGCGCAGAACGTCGATGCGGTATTCATCGGCTCCCCCGACCACTGGCATCGCCAGATGTCTCTCGATGCGCTCGCCGCGGGAAAGGACGTCTACATCGAAAAACCAATGACCTATCGCGTCGAGGAGGGGAACGAGATCGCGGCCGCCGTGAAGAAGTCCTCTCGCATCTACCAGGTGGGAAGCCAGGGGATGAGCTCGGCGACCGAGCGAAAAGCGAGAGAGCTCGTGCAGAGCGGCGCGCTCGGACAGGTCACGCTAATCCGCGCGACGTACAACCGCAACACCGCGGGAGGCGCCTGGATTCTATCCCATTCCGCCCGACGCCTCTCCCGACACCGTGAACTGGGAGCGGTTCCTCGGCCCGGCCCCGAAGCACCCTTACAGCCTCGAGCGCTTCTTCCGCTGGCGCTGCTACCAGGACTACTCCGGCGGTATCGCGACCGATCTCTTCGTGCATCTGGTGACGACCATTCACTTCATCATGGGCGCCAAGATGCCCTCGAGCGTCATGGCCTCGGGCCAGCTCTACCGGTGGAAGGAGTCGCGCGACGTGCCCGACACGTTGAACGCGATTCTGGTGTACCCCGAGGGTTTCACCGTCAACCTCAGCTCGACCTTCAACAACCAGTCGAGCCGCGAGTCGGGGTTCGAGATCCTCGGGACCAAGGGGGCGATCGCCTTTCGCGGCGGGTCTCTGGTCTTCACCCCGGAGAACGTGAGCGAAGACAACCGCTGGGTGGTCGAGTCGTGGAAGGCGTCTCTCGCGGAAGCGTACTACGAGGACCCCAACGTGCAAGCGCAGGAAACTCCGGACACGTGGACGCCGGAGATGAAGGCCGCCGCGCAGACGTGGGACGAGTGGGGCCGTAACGCGACCTATGTCCACCTCGCGCACTTCTTCGACTCCGTACGGTCGAGGAAGCCTCCGGTCGAGGACGCGCTCATGGGCCATCGCGCCGCCTCCTGCGCTCACCTCATCAACGAGTCCGCGCGGCGCGAAGAGACGGTGCACTGGGATTTCAGCAAGGAATCCCTCAAGACTTAGAGAGCCGGGGTCAGCACCAGGTTTCGATACAAGATCCGGCCGTGGTCTCCTTGCAGGAAAATCGGCCCGGGCTCCGCTTCACGTGAATCGAGGGCCCCTCCGGTGATCCCCGGAATCTCCTCCCGGTCGATGATGGTCTTGCCGTTGAGGACCACGGTCACCAACCGCCCGAGAAGAGTGATGTCGAAGCTCTGCCATTCTCCGGCGGGGAGAGACGCGTTCTCGGCCGGCGTGACCTGGCCGTAGATCCCACCCATTCCCCGAGCGTGAGCTTCCTTTCCGTGATCGTCCTGGACCTGGACCTCGTAGCGGCCGCGAAGGTAGATGCCGCTGTTGCTGCCCTCCGGGACCAACACCTCGACGTGGAGTTGAAAGTCTTCGAAGGATGCCTCGGTCATGAGATCGGAGCCTGACGCCTCGTTCACGAGAGTTCCGTCTTCCGCTTTCCAGTGGTTCGGCTGCGAGGTGTGACGCGGGACCCAACCCGCTGAGATCGGTCCCGTTGAAGAGCGCGATGGGCTCTCCCCAGGAGACCTCTGCCCGCGCGGCCAACTCGGGCGCTCGCGCGGCGCTCCACTCGAAAGGGGCGCCCTCCTTGGGCTCTCCGGTTCCCTTCCACGCCGAGCCGTCGAAATTCGCGCGGTACGTCGTTCCGTCGACCTTCATCGTCAGGTCCGCTCCCGCCGCCTCGATGCTCTCGAGATCGAGCGCGTGGCCGAATCGCCCCTGAAGCCTCCCCTTCAGACCTTCCGCTGACTCAGCGATCTCGAACCAGAGGGGATAGCTGTCCTCGCCCGCGACGGTTACGTCCCAGCGACCGAGGATCGCGGGGTCGAAGACAGGCTCCGGTGGCGGCGGCGGGGCGCACGATGCGAGCACCAGAGCGAGGGCCGGGAGTACACGATGCATGAGACCTCCTAAATGGGCGAATCGGGAACCGGAGCTTCTTCCGGCAGTAGTCCTTCGGCGCGCAGCTCTTTCCAGAACGCGGAGGGGATCCCGTGGGAGAACATGCGCGCATTTTCCTCGGCCTCGGCCGCCGTTCTCGCTCCAGGGATGACTGTCGCGACCGCGGGGTGAGCCATCGGGAACTGGAGCGCGGCCGCCTTCAGCGGCACGTCGTGCCGCGCGGCGACGGACTCGAGTCGCGCCACCTTCTGGATCACCGCGGTCTCGGGCGTCTCGTAGTTGTAGTGCCCGCTCCCGCGGCTCCCCGCGGCGAGCACACCGCTGTTGTAGGGACCTCCGAGCAGGATCGAGATCCGTCGCCTCTCGCACAAGGGAAGAAGCTCGGCGAGAGCGCCCTGGTCCAGAAGCGTGTACCGTCCGGCGAGAAGGAAGCAGTCGAAGTCGAGCTCGCGCGCGAAGTCACGGAGCATTTCCCACTGGTTCATCCCCGCGCCGATGGCGCGAACCATTCCCTCGCTTCGAAGACGGGCGAGCGCGGGGAAAGCCTCCTCGACCACGTCGCGATAGTGGGCGTCCGGGTCGTGCAGGAGGAGGATGTCGATGCGCTCGATCCCGAGCCGCTCGAGGCTGGACTCGAACGATCGCCGGATGCCATCCGCGCTGAAATCGAAGACCGGGTTCAATGGAAGGACGTCCTTGTAGTGGTGGTCCTCGATCGCGCCCTCGGTGGGAACGAGGATCCGTCCCACCTTCGTCGAGAGAACGAACTCGTCGCGAGGACGCTCGCGCAAGAAAGCTCCCATCCTCATCTCGCCCCGCCCGTGTCCGTAGAAGGGAGCGGTGTCGAAATAGCGGATTCCCGCGGCGTAGGCGGCCGAGAGCGTCGCACGCGCTTCCTCGTCGCGAACGCTTTCGAAAAGCCCGCCGAGAGGCGCCCCGCCCAGCCCGAGTCTCGTGACGCGGAGGCCGGTCTTGCCGATCTCCCTAGGGGAATGCAGCGGTGATGTCGGCAATCGAGACCCCGAGCGCTTTTTTCGCGATCGCGTCGAGCTCGGCTTCGGGCCCGCGGAAGTGGAGCGTTCGATGGAGGTGAGTCAGGCTCTCGCCGGGCGCGAGCTCCGCCGCCGGGGACGAGGATTCGAGCTCGTAGAAAGGGCCGAGGGGCGGGGCGCCGGGAGCGGGCGGTCCGTCGTTGTAGCTGTTGACGACGTCGCCCACGTACGGCGCATCCGAGAGCTCCCACATGCTGTTCACGTAATCGGTCGCGTCCGCGGGAAGGGTGTATTCGACGAGCGTGAGCACGTTGCCATCGGCATCGTAGCTGCCCATCGCGGGACGCGCGCGCTTGCGCGGAATTCCGATCTTGCCGCGTTCCCTTCCGTCGCCGAGAAAGAACAGAACGCCTTCGCCTTGGACCAGTCGTTCCGGAGGAACTTTTCCGAAGTAGGCGTCGTTCACGACGGGCCCGAGCTCCGCCTCGGGGCCCGCGACGAAGGGGATCGCGACCGTGGTCGAGGGCGAAGGGTTGAACATGCCGAGAATCCAGATGGAAAGGAGCCCGGTTTCCTTCGTCCAGGCGTTCTCACCGGTATTGGTGATGGTGTTCTCCGATTCGTAGGCGACGGACTCCGCTTCCGAAGCCGGCGGCTCCACCATGCGCACGGCGCGAGTCGCTTCGAGGGAGAGCTTCGATCCGGCGTAGTTCACGAGGTCGATCCGTTTCCGGAAGCGGACCTCGGAAGGAGATCGGTCGACCACTTCCCACGGACCCCAATCGATGGGCTCGGGAGTTTGCCAGTGCTCGAGATCGAACGGATCGCCCTCGGTGAAAAAAATCGAGTACTGGCCCCCTTCGGGGCCGAGCCAGAAACGGTCCTCGCCGCCGAAAACGTTGATGTGCGGCTTCCTTTCCTTCGCGGCGATGGCTTCTCGGTTCAGCCACCCGAAGCTCGGTCCGGCGGCTCCTCCCGAGGTCGAGGTCATCACCCGGCCCTGATACTCCGCCACCACGGCGACCCGGGCCATGCCCGTCGAATCGGACAGCTCGATCACGTCCTGATGCTGCTGAAGAAACGCCAGATCGTCTCCGTAGGTTTTCATGGGAAGCGCGGTCTCCTTCTTCTCGTCCGGCGGAGGGCCGGCGCAGGCGAAGTGGAAGAGCGAGTGCCAGGGTTGCCTTTCGCATCGCGGGATTCTATATGATGTCGCGCTTCACGGAGGAGGTAGGAGATGCGCTCGAAGCTCCTTTGCTGGGTTTTCGGAATCGGCATCGCGTCATCGTCGTTCGCTCAGCCGCGGCTGAACCTCGCGCGATTCCGCGACTACACCAATCATCGCGCGTCGAGCTACGACCGCACCGGCGCGAACGATGACGGCAACTGGAAGAACGCGGTCCAGCCCGGGGAGACGCGGACTCTCGCCGAGATCGAGGGTCCGGCGGTGATCTCTCATGTCTGGATCACCATCGCGACGCCCGCCAAGTGGCATCTGAAGGAGCTCGTGCTCCGCATGTACTGGGACGGGGAGGCGAGTCCGAGCGTCGAGGCGCCCGTGGGCGACTTCTTCGGTCTGGGCCTGGGAGAGTACTTCCTCTACGAATCCGAAGTCCTCTCCGTCGGCTCGCAGAAAGCATTGAATACGTTCTTTCCGATGCCGTTCCGCCGGTCGGCGCGCATTACGGTGACGAACGAAGGCGCGACCGCCGCGAGCGCCTTCTATTTCAACATCGACTATGAGAAGCACGCGTCTCTCGGAGACGACATCGGGTACTTCCACGCCCAGTACCGGCAGGAGACGCCGACCCGGGGCTGGACCTCCGATTGGACCGCGAACGGAGAGGACAGCGTGGACGACAAAGAAAACCCCGACGGCACGGACAACTACGTGATCCTCGAAGCGGAGGGCCGGGGCCACTACGTCGGCGTAGCGCACAGCATCCAGCAGAACCAGGGAGACTGGTGGGGCGAGGGGGACGAAATGATCTTCGTCGACTCCGAGACCACGCCTGGGATCATCGGTACGGGCTCGGAAGATTACTACCTCGGCGCCTGGTGCTACGGCGGCTGCGGCATCAATCCCTTCGGTGGAACGCGGCCGACGTTCGCCTACGCGCGCTACGGGAATCCGATGAACGGCGGCGACGATCGCGGCGCGAAGTGGATGGTGTACCGGTTCCACACGGAATCCCCCATCGCGTTCCAGAAGGACATCAAAGTCACCATCGAGCACGGGCACGGGAATCACCGGTCGGACAACTTTTTCACCACCGCCTACTGGTACCAGTCCGAGCCGCACCGTCCATTTCCTCAGCTTCCCCGGTCACGGAGCGGATTCCGCGGCAGCGAGAAACGGGTGGGCCCACGATGGGCCGGCCGTGAATCAGCTCGATATTGCTCAAGCCGGGAAGGTCAGCCGGCACCAATTCGAAATGAAAAGGTAGCGAACGGCCCACTGGGGAGATTCCAGCAACCCTTCATTGCAATTTGAAATGATCTCCGGCTCATCCGGTGTCTTGGAACGAGATACGGGCTCTTCCCTGCCCCTCGACCGGGCACGGACTTTGCAGTGTTGTCCCAGAAGGCTTGCGTGTGAAGCGTATTCTGATCGTCGACGACGAACAAGCGGTAATCGCAACGCTCCAGGACTATTTCGTCACTCTGAAGTTCGACGTGGACTGCGCGTCGAGCTTCGACGAAGCTCGTTCCAAGCTGAGCCTCAACCGATATGACGCCGTCGTCACCGACGTCCAGCTCTCCCGGATGGGAGACACGGAGGGGCTCGATCTGGCGGAGTTCGTCGCCGAACAATGTCCCGACACGCCCCTGGTGGTGCTCACCGCCTACGGTTCTCATCGAATCGAGCGTGAGGCGCGGAGCCGAGGCGCACGCTTCTTTCTGCACAAGCCCGTGCGGCTCGAGGATATCGGTCAGATCGTGGTGGGTCTCCTCGACGCGACGTGACGGCCGTCTCTACGAGGGCTGGTAGTAGCTCGAGAGCACACGTTAGTCTTTCGACGTGAACCCGAGCGTACTGAATCGAAAAATCCACTATTGGGCGGGGTTTACCGTCGCCGTTCCGCTGCTGGTGATGATCGGAAGCGGTCTCATGCTCCAGATGAAGAAGCACTGGGGATGGGTGCAGCCTCCGGAGCAGAAGGGGACGGGCTCGACTCCCGTTCTCGATCTCGAAGGCATCCTCACGCGCGTGAAAGACGTCCCCGAAATGCGAGTCTCGAGCTGGGACGACGTCAACCGCCTCGACGTGCGGCCCGGCAAGGGCGTGGTCAAGGTCTGGCTGCACAACGGTCATGAAGTCCAGGTCGATCTCGGAACGGGAGAGGTGCTCCAGACGGCGTACCGCCGATCCGACCTCATCGAATCCATCCACGACGGCTCGTTCTTCGCGGGAAATTGGACCAAGCTCGGGCTTTTCCTTCCAAGCGGTCTCGTGCTCCTCCTTCTCTGGATGAGCGGCCTCTGGATGTTCCTACAACCGATTGCGGCCCGGAGGCGGCGCGCGGCCCTCGCGGCCACCCGAGCCTCCTCAGCCGGCCTCAGCTCGTAAAGCCCCTTCCGTCCGGCACCGTCGCGGGAGCGATCTCCCCACGAAGTTGAAATTGGATGTCATTTTTCTCTTGACTCGCCCCGCCTTCTTTCCCTAGGATTCCTCTCATCATGAAATCAGTTGTCATTTTCAGCCGAGGGGAGCGAGCGTCATGAACAGGACTTCGAAGCACTGGCTCGTAGCGGGGGCGCTCGTCGCCTCGGGCGCGGTCACGGGCCGAATCGCGTGGGCGGGGGAGGGGCAGGAGGCGCTCGAGCCCCCGGTCCTCGACCGGATTCTCGCGCGGCGTTTCGACATCGCCTCGGACAGCGTCGAAGCCGCCGTCCTCGCGGCGTTTCAGAGTCAGGAAACGAAAGAAGCCCTTCCCGCCAAAGGGCGTCGCGGAAGCGACGGAGCCGATACGTTTCCAGATCCCCGCGGGAAGGCTCGATGCCGCCCTCGCGGCTTTCACCGAACAGTCGGGTTTCGCCGTGCACATCGAGAATCCGCTGCTGAACGAGATTTCCACTCAGGGCGTCTCTGGACTGTACAGCCCCGAGAAGGCGCTCGAGATTCTGCTCGAGGGAACGACGGTTACCTTCGAATCGAGCGGACCAAGGCGAGTGACCCTGCAGCTGCGGGTATCCGAGTTCGTGCAGGTAGCGGAGCTCCGCGAAGAGCGGCCCGAGTCGCGAAAGTACACGGAGCCACTGATCGACATCCCCCAGACCATCACCATCGTTCCGCGGACGGTGATCGAAGAGCAGAACGCGACGACCTTGAGAGACGTGCTGCGCAACGTCACCGGTATCAGCATGCAGGCGGGTGAAGGCGGAGTTCCGGCCGGCGACAATCTCACCATCCGCGGCTTCAGCGCTCGGACCGACATCTTCGTTGACGGCTTCCGCGACTTTGGCGGCTACTCCCGGGACCCTTTCAACGTCGAACAGGTCGAGGTCTCGAAGGGGCCGGCGTCGTCCTTCGCCGGCCGCGGCTCCACCGGAGGCACGGTGAATCTCGCGACGAAGGCTCCGTTGCTGGAGTCGTTCCAAACGGTATCCTTCGGATTGGGGACCGACGACTACAAACGAGGCACGTTCGATCTCAATCTCCCGTTCCAGGACTTCGCCGTCGCGGGCGCCGCGCTCCGGTTGAACGCGATGTGGACGGACTCGGACGTCGCGGCGAGAGATGTCGTCAAGAACCAGCGCTTCGGATTCGCGCCGTCACTGTCTCTCGGCCTGGGCACTCCGACCCGGTTCACGGCGAGCTACTCCCGTCTGGGACAGGACAACCTGCCCGACTACGGGATCCCCTGGGTTCCCGTGGACAACGTTCCTCTCGCCGACTACCGGAACCAGGCACCGCCCGTCGAATTCAGCAACTTCTACGGTCTATCGGCCCGTGACTACGAGGACACGACGACCGACCTCGCCACACTCGACTTCGAGAAGGACTTCAGCCCTTCCATTACCCTGAGCAACGTCGTGCGGTACGGAAGGACCGATCGCGACTCCATCATCACCTCGCCGCGATTCGAGAGCCCCACATCCACCGACATCCGCCGCACGGATTGGAAGTCCCGCGACCAGGTCGACGACATCCTGGGGAACCAGCTCAACCTCGTGACCCGATTCGCGACGGGCTCCGTGCGCCACGCGGTGGCCTCGGGACTCGAGCTCTCGAGTGAAGGCTCGATCAACTACACCCGCGTCGAAACGGGCGCCGAGACGGGCCCGACCGATCTGTTCGACCCCAACCCCGCGGACCCGTACACCGGATCCATCCAGCGCAATGGAGCGTACAACGAGAGCGACGCGTTCTCGACCGCGGTCTACGCGTTCGATACGGTGGAGCTCGACGAGCGCTGGCAGGTGACCGGCGGGCTTCGCTGGGAGAGATTCGATCTCGACTACCAGACGGTGGCCGCGGACGGACTGTCGATACCGAGCGGCCACGTCGACGACATGCTCAGCTGGCGGGCCGGCCTCATTCACCGTCCGAAGCCGAACGGAAGCCATCTACTTTGGCGCCGGAACCTCCTTCAATCCGTCGAGCGAAGGGTCTGACCCTCAGCCCCACGACCGTGGACCTTCCTCCCGAGAAGAGCTTCAGCATCGAAGCCGGAACGAAATGGGACCTGATGGAGCGGCGGCTCGGACTCTCGGCGGCCGTCTTCCGCACGGAGAAGGTGAACGCGCGGACCCCGGGCATCAACCCCGGCGATCCGCCGACGGTGCTCGACGGCAAGCACCGAGTGGACGGGATCGAGCTCGGAGCGACCGGGCCTCCGCCGAAGGCTGGAGCTTGTTCGCCGGGTACACCTTCATGGTGAGCGAGATCACCGAATCGAACAACCCGCTGAGGTGGGAAACGAGTTCGGAAACACACCGAAGCACTCGCTCACCGTCTGGTCGAGCCACACGCTCACCACTCATTTCGAAGCGGGCGTCGGCCTTCGCTATGTCGGCGATCGATACAACAACAACACCGACACGCGGCTCGCGCCGGGATACTGGCTCGTCGACGCCATGGCCTCCTATCGCGTCAACGATCTCCTCACTCTTCGGCTCAACGCCAACAATCTCGCCGAACGAGAGCTACATCGACCGCATCGGCGGAGGGCACTTCGTCCCGGGCGACGGCCGTACCTTGATGCTCACCGCAGCGGTCGACTTCTGACGAATCGATGCTGCTGCAGATTCCGCAACGTCCTGAACGCGGAGCAGGTGGAGCAGGGCCGGCGACGGCTCGAGGAAGCGGACTGGGTGGATGGTCGTGTGACCGCGGGACATCAGTCGGCGAAAGCGAAGAGAAACCTCCAGATCCCCGAAGGGCATCCCGCCACACGGGAGCTTTCGGAGTCCATCGTCTCGTCGCTCGAGCGAAACCCGCTTTTCCTCGCCGCGGCTCTGCCCTTTCGCGTGTTCCCGCCGCTCTTCAATCGCTACGAGGGAGGGCAGTCATTCGGGAACCACGTGGACAACGCCGTCCGCCAGGTCCCGGGAACTCCTCACCGGATCCGCACCGATCTGTCGGCGACGCTGTTCTTCACCGGCCCCGAGGAGTACGACGGAGGAGAGCTCGTCGTCGAGGACCACTTCGGCGTGCACCAGGTGAAGCTCGCCGCGGGAAACATGGTGCTCTATCCGGCGTCGAGCCTCCACCACGTGCGGCCGGTGACCCGAGGTGCGCGCCTCGCGGCGTTCTTCTGGATCCAGAGTCTGGTACGGGACGATTCGGAGCGCACGCTCCTCTTCGACCTCGACCGTGCCATACAGTCGCTCGGCTCGGATCGCCCCGACCACCCCGCGATCCTCGAGCTGACCAACGTGTATCACAACCTCCTCCGCAAATGGGCCGAGCTCTGATGTTGAGAAAGACGTTCTTCTGGCTTCACCTGGGAACGGGACTGTCCGCTTCCGTCATCGTCTTCATCATGTCCGTCACGGGCGTGCTTCTCACCTACGAGCGGCAGATCCTCGCCTGGGCCGATCGCGATCTCCGGTCGCCGCCGCCGGAGGGGGCGCCGCGGCTTCCGGTCACGACCCTGCTGTCGATGGCGTACGAGTCGGGGGAAGGCGAGCTGCCGCTCGCGGTGACGGTTCGGTCCGATCCGGAAATGCCCGTTTCCATCAGCCTCGGACCTGGCCGATCTCTCTTCGTGAATCCCTATACCGGGGAGTCTCTCGGGGAAGGGAATCAAGGCGTCCGGAAGTTCTTCCGAACGGTGACCGACTGGCATCGGTGGCTCGGAAGGAGCGGCGAGTCGCGGCCCACCGGTCGAGCCATAACCGGGGCGGCGAACCTCGCGTTTCTCTTTCTCGTGGGAAGCGGCTTCTACCTCTGGTGGCCGCGGAGCTTCCGGTGGTCGTCTCTTCGAAGCGTCGTCTTCTTCCGCCGAGGTCTCACCGGCAAAGCGCGGGACTTCAACTGGCACAATACCATCGGTTTCTGGTCGTTCCTGCCGCTCTTCGTCATCGTCTTCTCGGGAGTCGTCATCTCGTACCCGTGGGCGAGCGACCTTCTCTACCGCATCACCGGAAGCGAACCGCCGGCGCGGCGCACCGAGCCCCCGAAAGCTCCCGGGAATGCGGCTCCTTCGGCTCCCGACTTTCGCGGACTCGACGAAGGCTTCGAGATCGCGGCCGCGCAGCTCGCCGGATGGAAGAGCATCACCGTGCGCTTCCCCTCCTCGGCCGAGGATCCCTGGCCGTTCGCCCTCGATCGTGGCAACGGCGCGCGGCCCGACTTGAGAGCGCAGCTCACCGTCGATCGAAGCACCGGCACGATTCTGCGCATGGACTCCTACACACAGCAGGTCCCCGCGCAGAAAATCCGGGGCTGGCTTCGGTTCCTGCACACGGGCGAGGCCCTCGGTATCGGTGGTCAGACGCTCGCGGGCACGGTCTCGCTGGGTGCCGCGTTCCTGGTGTTCACCGGCGTCTGCCTGAGCTGGCGCCGGTTCTTCGGAAGCTAGGGCTTGCGCTCCTTGACTCCCTCGACCGCGCCGCGGATGAGGTTGTAGGCGGCTTTCAACGAGAGCCCGTCCTTGTCCCTTTCGCCGTACGGAGTCGAGGCGATGCCGAGCGCCGCGGCTTTCTCGTAGCGGAACATCTCCCGGAGCGCGGCGCCGAGCTCCTCGCTGGTCGGTCCGTCAGGGACGGTCAGCGGATGGCCGGGCACTTCCCGAGGATCGAGGACGTCCATGTCGATATGGATGTAGATCCGGTCGACGAGTGACGAGAGGCGCTCCATCTCCGCGTGGATTTTCTCGGAGCGCTTGCGGATGTCGTCGGTCGAGATCATCGCGACTTCCGAGCGATCGAGGAGCTCCTGTTCCAGCGGGTCGGTGTCGCGAACCGCGCCGAGGACGAGGTAGGGGATGGGAAGTGCGGGCTCGAGTCCGGACGTCTCCCGGAGGTTCCGGAGGCACAGGCCCGCGGAGATTGCGACCGGCATGCCGCCCAGCATTCCGGAAAGCGTCGTCTCCGGTGTGTTGAAGTCGCCGTGGGCGTCGATGAAAACGAGGCCCGCCTTCAGCGGCCGCCTCGTCGGGCCGGACCGCTGGAGCCCGCCGAGGACTCCCATGACCGAGTTGCAGTTCGCTTCGAGGCCGATGCTGAAGTATCCCTCGCGCTCGTTCTCCGACACGTAGTCTCCGAGGTGCCGGTTCGCGAGCGCCAGGCGATGCCAGGTCCCGTAGTCGTCCTCTTCCTCCGAGCTCAGCTTCACCGTCGGAGTCGACTCCTTCAAGCGCGCGCCGAGTCCCTGGAGGAGGGAAACCAGTCCTCCGGCCTCGAGGTAGTCAGGCCCGCCGGAGTACTCGGGCACGTTGCGCTCGCCCGAGAACGGCATCTTGATGAGCGCGACCTTGAGCTTGCCCTCCGAGTCGAGATACTTCTGCGCTGAAGCCGGCGCGCCCGACAACAGTGCGAGACCCGCGATCCAAATGGCCCTCATTCCGTCTCCTTCACGAAACTCACCGTTGCGCCGACGTCGACGACGCCGTCGTCCAGAACTTCACCGAACGCGCCGCCCCTCCACTCGGGTGACAGCGCCGCCCTCAGACCTTGGTACGCCTCATCCATCTGCTCGCAAGGCCGCGTCTCACCGACGATACGAAGACGCACGCCCCCGACGTCGAGCACGCGGCCTCGGCTCTCTCGCAGGTCGACGCCGCTTACCATGAAGTTCGCCCGGCGCCACGCGGGATCGATTTCCGCCCCGAGCTCCGCCGCGACGTCGTCGAATGCCTCTCTCGAGATCACCGTAACCTGCCGTTTTCCGCCCTGGTTCGCGTTCTCCTCGATACCCCGCCCCGCGCGGAGCACGGCCAGACTCTTGGGGTCCATGGGCCCCTTGCGGAAGCGCTTGATCCAGATCGCTTCGAGTCGTCCCACGCCGCTCATTCTAGCCGCAATCTGCGCTATGCTTCGACGGCGAAAGGAGCATCGTTTCATGAAGTTCACGGTTTCGGCAATCGTCTGCGTTGACCGCTATCGCCTTCGTGGCCTCGGCCCAGCAGGATTTCAGCAAGGTAGAGATCCAGAAGGTGGACGTCGCTCCCGGAGTCCACATGCTCGTCGGCTCCGGAGGCAACATCGGTGTCTCGTCCGGAGCCGATGGTGTCCTCCTCATCGACGACCAGTACGCGCCCCTAACCGACAAGATCCGCGCGGCGGTAACGGCGATCAGCAAGGAGCGGATCCGGTTCGTCGTGAACACCCACTGGCACGGCGACCATACCGGCGGCAACGAGAACATGGGCGGCGCGGGAGCGATTATCGTCGCCCATGAGAACGTGCGGCGCCGAATGTCCAAGGAGCACGTCAGCGCGTTCTTCAAGGCGACCACGCCGGCCTCGCCCAAGGCGGCACTCCCGGTCATGACGTTCGCCGAGGATGTTTCCTTTCACGTGAATGGCGACGAGCTTCACGTCTTTCACGTGGACCCGGCGCACACCGACGGAGATTCCATCATCCAGTGGAAGAACGCGAACGTCTTCCACATGGGAGACCTCTACTTCTCGGGAGGATTTCCGTTCATCGACCTGGAATCCGGCGGTTCGGTCGACGGTGTGATCGCGGCCGCGGAGAAAGTTCTGTCGCTCGCGAACGACTCTTCGAAGATCATCCCGGGTCACGGTCCGCTCTCCTCGAAGAAGGAATTGACCGCCTACCGCGACATGCTGAAAACGGTCCGCGACCGGATTCACTCGCAAGTGACGTCGGGGAAATCGCTCGACGAGGTCAAGGCCTCTCGCCCGACGAAGGATTGGGACGATACGCTCGGGAAGGGCTTCATCAACGGCGATCAGATGACGGAGTTCGTCTACCGGAGCCTTTCCAAGAAATAGCTTACTCGTGCCGCAGGGCGATGAGCGGCTCGATGCGGGACGCCCGCCGCGCGGGAACGTAGCTCGCGACGAAGGCGACCGAAGCGAGAAAGGCGCTCACGAGGGCGAAGGTCGGGAGATCGAGAGGTCCGACCCCGAACAGGAGGCTCCGCAGCACGGGAGCCGCGGCTGCCGCGGCGGCGAGGCCGATCGCGAGCCCGGCGACCGTCAAGCGGAGCCCCTGGCGCACCACCATGCGAACGACGTCCACGGAGCGGGCGCCGAGCGCCATGCGAAGTCCGATCTCGCTCGTTCTCTGGGCGACGCTCCCCGAGAGCACGCCGTAAATGCCGAGCGCGGCGAGCGCGAGCGCCGTCGCTCCGAAGAAGCCGAGGACGAAAGCGTTGAATCGCGGCTGGGCGAGGGCCTCGGTCGTGAGCCGCTCCATGGTCGTGATGTTCGAAAGAGGAATGTCGGGATCGACCGCCCATACTTCCTCGCGCAGGCGCGCGGCGAAAGCGGAGGGCTCGTCGACGACGCGAACGGCGACCATCATCTCCTGTACCGGGAACTGGGCCGCGGGCAGATAGAACGCGGGCTCGGGCGCGACGGAAGGGCCGAGGAAGCGAACGTTCTCGACGACTCCGACGATTTCGAACCGGCTCGGCAGGGAATCGCCGCCCCCGTATCCACGTGGAGTCGTCGTGACCAGGCTTTCGCCGAGAGCGTCTCCGCCTCCGAGGTAGGTGCGCGCGAAAGCCTCGTTCACGATGACGGCGCCGGGATGCTCGGCATCGTCGAGATCGGTGAACGGACGGCCGCTCCGGATTTCCGTGCCGAGAGTGCGGAAGTAGTCCGGGCTCACGATCCGAAGCGCCGCGCTGAACGGTTCGTCCGCTTCCGGCGCGCCTTCGATGGTGAAGCTATCGATCCAGTTGGAATCGAGCGGGATGATCGTAGGTGATACCGCTCGCGCGGACTTCGGGGACGGTTTTCAATCGCTCGAGAAGCGCGCGATGGAAACGCGCGACGGAGGACCAGTCTCCGTACTTCGATGCGGGCAGGTTGATCTCGGAGAGGAGAACGTTCTCCGGGAGGAATCCGAGGTCCAGGTTTCGGAGTCGGACGAAGCTCTGAAGGAGGAGGGACGCGCCGACCACCAGCACCATCGCGAGCGCGAGCTCGGAGACGACGAGGGCGCGTCTGAGTCCGGCCCTGGGCGCGCGCTCTTTCAATCGGAGCTCGCGGTCGGACCTCGACATCTGGATCGCGGGCGCGATGCCGAAGAGCACTCCCGTCGCGAGCGATACCGCAAGCGCGAACAGGAGCACCGGCAAGCTCAATTGGGCATCCGAGAGGCGCGGAATGGCCGAAGGGCTCAAGCCCACGAGAACGCTCACTCCCAGATAGGCGAGCCCAATCCCGAAAATCCCTCCGGCGGCGCCGAGCAGAACGCTCTCGAGCAGGAACTGCCGGAGCACCTGGAATCGCGTGGCGCCGAGCGCGGTTCGGAGCGCGACTTCCCTCTGGCGGGCCGCCGAGCGCGCGAGAAGGAGTCCGGCGATATTCGCGCACGCGATGAGGAGCACGAGCGCGACCGCGCCCCAGAGCACCAGAAGCGCTGGCCGGGCGCCCGCCCGTCACCTCCTCGAGGTAGGGGACGACGGCGACGCCCTCGCCGCCGTGGTCGGGGTAGGCCGCCTTCAGCCTCCGCGCGATGGTGTCCATCTCCACGCGGGCGGCTGTCGATCGTCGTTCCTGCGCCGAGCCGCGCGATAGCTCCGTAGACATGGCTTCCTCGATCCTGCCTCCGCTCTTCGGAGAGCGCGATCGGAACCCAGATTTGCTGATAGAGCGGAAGGAACGGGAGGCGGCCGGTCGCCTGGGGCCAGGTCGGATAGACCGCCTCCGGCATGACCCCGACGATCTCGTAGGGCTCTCCGTCCAGCGTCAGAGTCTTTCCCAGAGCGCCGCGGGAGCTCCCGAAACGTCTCTGCCAGAGGCCATGGCTCAGAATCAAGACGCGGTGCCTTCCGAGCGTTTCTTCCTCGGGCGTGAACGTCCGGCCGAGGATGGGCTCGATGTCCAGCACGTCGAAGTAGCTCGCGCTCACGCGAGCGCCGAGGAGCTCCTCCGGCTCTCCGTCGCCGGTCCAATTCATTCCCGCCGAGCCGAAGAGGGCCATTCCCTCGAAGGCGCGGGCCTCGGCCGCCCAGTCGAAGAAGTTCGCCGCCGTCGTCCGCCACCTTCGCGGCACGCCCGCGTCGTCGGGATGGACCTCCCAGAGCGTCGCGAGCCGTTCCGGGTCTTGGAAGGGAAGCGGGCGCAGCAGAACGCCGTGGACGATGCTGAAGATCGCCGTGTTCGCGCCGACCCCGAGGGCGACGGTCAAAAGCGTGACCGCGGTGAACGCGGGGGTCCGCGCGAGGCCTCGGAGAGCGTGCTTCCATCCAAGCATCGAGATCCTCCTCGGACGTTAGACGAGTCTCCCCGGGGCGGGGTTTGCTCGCGGCGGCTACAATACCCGCAATGAGCTCATTCTGGACCTATCTGCCCTCCCGGCCGACGGCCACCCTCGAAGTCGACCGCGGTTCTGCGACCGGCTCGCCGGCGAGGTCCAAGCGAGGTCTCTCGCGGAACGCTTCGTCGTACCCATTCGCTCCGGGAAAGCCTGGCCCGTCAAGGCGGGACAGATCTGCCGGCTCGAGATCCTCGAGGGGCCGCAGGTCGCGGACTTCAACTGCTGGAACCTGCACGATCCGCGCGAGCGTTTCTGGGCGGCCCGAACGCGGCAGCTCCACCGCGCCCACGTGACGAAGTACGACCGCCTGTGGTCGACTCTCCCGTTCCTCCGGCCTCTCGCCACCATCATCGCCGACACCATCGACTACGGAATCGACGACGATGGAGGCCGGTGCCACGACCTTCTCGGAACGCGGTGCGATCCGTACGTCAACAAGCTCCTGACCGGGCTCGAGCTCGACAACCACTGCCATTCCAACCTCACGCGAGCCATTCTCCCGTACCGCCTGACCGAGCTCGACGTTCACGACGTCTTGAACGTCTTCCAGGTCACGGGCCTCGCCGACGACCGGTACTTCATGAAGGCGAGTCCGGCGAAGAAGGGCGACTACTTCGAGTTCTTCGCGGAGATCGATCTGTTGTGCGCGATTTCGACCTGTCCGGGAGGAGACCTTTCGATTCCGCTCTGGGGCCCGGACGCGAGAGATCCGATCGAAGTCTGCCGCCCTCTCGGGGTCGACGTGTACGACGCGCCGGCGCCGCTCCTCGAAGGATGGAAGCCGCCGGAGCGGTCGGACTACCGTGGGAACCACGGGTTGAAATGAAGATCGCGGCCCTGCTCTCGGGCGGAGTGGACAGCTCCGTCGCTCTGAGCCTTCTCCGCTCCGAGGGCCACGACGTGACGGCCTTCTATCTCAAGGTCTGGCTCGAGGACGAGCTCTCCCACCTCGGGACCTGTCCCTGGGAAGAGGACCTCCGGTTCGCGAAAGAGGTTTGCCGCCGCCTCGACGTCCCTCTCGAAGTCCGATCCCTGCAGAAGCCCTACTGGGATCGGGTGGTGCGCTACGCGGTCTCCGAGCTCGAAGCCGGCCGCACGCCGAGTCCGGACGTGCTCTGCAATCAGCAAATCAAGTTCGGCGCGTTTCTCGACGAGATCGACTCCGGCTTCGATCGCGTGGCCTCCGGACACTACGCGCGGCGCGACGACGTCGGCGGCTCGGTGGTTCTCAAGAGCGGAGTCGATCCGGTGAAGGACCAGACGTACTTCCTCTCGCGGCTGAGCCAGCAGCAGTTGGCGCGCGCCCTCTTTCCGCTCGGCGGGATCCACAAGTCCGACGTCCGGAAGCGGGCGCGCGAGCTCGGTCTTTCGAACCAGGATCGGCGCGACAGCCAGGGGATCTGCTTTCTGGGAAAGATCCCGTATCGCGAGTTCGTGCGGCATCACCTCGGCGAGCGGGAGGGGGATATCGTCGACGTCGAATCCGGGAGCGTGCTCGGACGACACAAGGGCTACTGGTTCCACACCATCGGACAGCGCGAGGGCCTCGGTCTTTCTCACGGGCCGTGGTTCGTCCAGGGGAAGGACGTCGCGCGAAACGTGGTGTACGGTGTGCCATGGGGATCGCCTCGACCAGAGGTCGCGGCGAGTCGTTCGAGGTCGAAGCGCTCCATTGGATCGGGGATCCGCCGGCACGCCGAGAGCTCCTGGTCCGAGTGCGCCATGGCCGCACCCTTCACGCGGCGACTCTCGATCTGGAAGGCGACCGCGGACGAGTGCAGCTCGTGGGAGAAGATCCCGGCATCGCTCCCGGGCAGTTCGCGGTGTTCTACGACGGAGACGTCTGTCTCGGGCTCGGCATCCATCGCGGCGTGAAACTTTTTACGGTCCCCTTGCGTTCTTAGGGGAGAGGCGCTAGCCTCCCCTGAGAATCTTATGGGAAACGACAATCTCGAGCTGGTCAAGGGAAGTCTCGACGTCCTCATCCTCAAGACCCTGAGCCGGGGGCCGGCGCACGGTTACGCCATCTCGCGATGGCTTCGGAAGGTCACGAAGGACGACTTCCAGGTGGAAGAGGGGGCGCTCTATCCCGCGCTCCACCGGCTGGAGCAACGCGGCTTGATCGCTTCCGAATGGGGAATTTCGGAGAACAACCGGCGCGCGCGATTCTACCGGCTGACGGCGAGAGGAGCGAAGGAGCTCGAGCGCGAGTCGACCGCCTGGAGGCGGTTCTCGCGCGCGATGGGGCGAGTCCTCGACGCGCCGGAGGAGACGAGGTGAAGCACCCCGATTCCGAGCTCGAAGACGAGCTCTCCTTCCATCTCGAAATGAGGGTCCGCGAGCTGGTCGAGGAAGGAATGACCGAGGCCGAAGCCCGGTCGGAAGCACGGCGCCGATTCGGCGATCTCGGCCGTGTGCGCGCCCAGTGCGTCCGAATCCGGAAGGAAGGAGAGATCCACGTGAAACGCGCCGCTTACTTCGAAGAGCTTCGCATCGATCTCGCGAACGGGCTTCGCCAGCTCTGGACCAACCGGGGCTTCGCCTTCATCGCGATTCTCACGCTCGCGCTCGGCATCGGCGCCGCCTCGTCGATCTACAGCGTTCTCCGCGCCGTCGTGCTGCGTCCCTTGGCGTTCGAGAGCTCCGAGCGGATCGCTCTCGTCGGCGAGAACTGGCAGAACCTCGGGCCCAGCAACGTCTCCGTCGGGAACTTCGTCGACTGGAAGCGCGCGAGCGTCGACCTCTTCGAGCGCCTGGCGGCCCTCGGCTACGAGAGCTTCAACCTGAGCGACGACGGCGAGCCCGAGAGAATTCTCGGTGGCCGCGTGTCTCACGGATTCTTCGAGCTTCTGGGCATGCCCGCGCTCCACGGGCGATGGTTTCTCGCCGACGAGGATCGGCCGGGCGCGGAACGGGTGGTGATTCTGGGAAGCCGTCTCTGGACGCGGCGCTACGCCGCCGACCCGGCGGTCGTCGGCCGCCAGATTCGATTGAACGGCGTCCCCCACACCGTGGTCGGCGTGATGCCGAAAGAGTTCACGTATCCCGCGGGAGATCAGGAGCTCTGGACCACCGCGGCCTTCACTCCCGCCCAGGAGGCGATGCACGATGAGCACTATCTCGACGTGTTCGGACGTCTCCGGCCGGGTGTGAGCTACGAGGCCGCCCAGGCCCGCCTCGACGTCATCGGCGCGGAACAGGAGAAGCTCTATCCCGAAGAGTCCTCGGGCATCCGCATCGTTCCGTACGGCGAGTGGCTCGTCGGCGACTATCGCACGCGTCTCCTGATATTGATGGGAGCGGTCTCCCTCGTCCTCCTCATCGCCTGCACCAACGTCGCGAACCTCCTTCTCGCCCGGGGCGCGGCGCGGTCCCGCGAAATGGCGATGCGCGCGGCTCTGGGCGCAGGCGTGGCGCGTCTCGCCCGGCAGGTCCTTTCAGAGACCCTGGTCCTCGCGCTCATCGCCGCCGCGCTCGGAACCGCTCTCGGTTTCTGGATGACGGAAACGCTCCTGGCCTGGGCACCCGACGGCGTTCCGCGGCTGGAGGAGACTCGCATCGACCCCGCGGTCCTCGGATTCACGCTCTTTCTGGCGATCGCGGCGAGCCTTCTCGCCGGCCTGGTGCCCGCGCTCTCCGCGGCGCGGGTGGAGATTCCGGCTCTTCGAGCGGAGCACCGCGGGGGAGGCAGTCGGTCCCAAGGTCGTATCCGCTTCGCCCTCGTCTCCGCGGAGATCGCGCTCGCGCTCGGTCTCCTCGCGGGCGCGGGACTCCTGGTGCGGAGCGCGCTCGAGATGGGCCGCGTCCAGCCGGGGTTCGACCCTCGGGGCGTGGTCACCGCCAGAATCACCCTTCCTGTCGATGCCTACACCGAGGCTTCCGTCGTCGCCTCGACATTCGAGAGAATCGTTTCGGAAGCGAAGGCGATTCCTTGCGTGCGCAGCGCCGCGGTGACCTCGCAGGTTCCCATGGGACCGGGCGGCGGCTCGAACGGCCTCGTCCCCGAAGGAAAGACCTTCGAGGACGTCATCAACTCCCACCTGCGGATGGTTACCGCCGACTACTTCAGCACTATGGGGATTCCGCTTCTCGAAGGGCGCCTCTTCGAGGCAGCGGACCTCCGCGAGAGCGACCTCGTCATGGTGGTGAGTGAAACGCTCGCTCGCACCGCGTTTCCCGGCGAGAGTGCCCTTGGGAAACGCATCGCCTGCTGCGAGAGCACTCCTTCGGGCCCGCGATGGAAAACCATCGTGGGGGTGGTCGGCGACGTCCGTTCGAGAGGTCTCGGCTCCGAGGTCGAGCCGGAGTTCTACCTGCCGATTGCGCAGGTGCCGCCCGTCGCCTGGGACTGGATTCAGCGGACGATGACTCTCGCGGTGAAAGCCGAAGGGGCGCCCGAAAGCATCGTGCCCGCGCTTCGTGAGAGGGTCCGTGCCATCGATCCCGCGCTTCCGCTCCACGGCATCGCCACCATGGAAGAGCGCGTCGTGAGGTCTCTCGCCCAGCCGCGGTTTCTTGCCGCGCTCCTTCTCACTCTGAGCCTCCTTGGCCTCGCCCTCGCATCGATCGGTGTCTACGGCGTCATCGGCTATCTCGCGAGCCGCCGGGCGCACGAGATCGGCGTGCGGATGGCGCTCGGGGCCCGGGCACGGGACGTCGTGCTGCTCGTGGTGAGGCAGGCGATGTTCCCCGTCGCCGTCGGAATCACTCTCGGCCTCGTCGGCGCGCTCGCGGGGGCGGGCCTTCTCGAAAGTCAGCTCTTCGGAATCCGCGCGCACGATCCGTGGACGCTTCTGATCGTCGTCGTCCTCCTGAGCGCCGTGGCGCTCGCCGCGAGCTACATCCCGGCGCGGCGCATCGCCCGCGTCGATCCAAAAGAATCTCTCTATCAGGCCTAGCATCCAACGCTTTGCGCTCTTCCCCCTCCTGGATCCTCGATCGCGGGTCAGCTAATGTACGAGGGAAATGGTCGGAGTCGCTGACGAGCGAGAGTCACTTCGGGACCTGGTATTGGTTGGAGGCGGGCACACGCACGTGCAAGTGCTGCGCCGCTTCGGCATGGCCCCGCCGCCCGACACCCGCCTGACGCTCGTCGTCGACAAGCCCATCGCCGTCTATTCCGGGATGGTTCCCGGATACGTGGCCGGACAATACCAGCGCCACGAGCTCGAGATCGACGTCGTACCGCTCGCCCGACGCGCGGGAGCGCGGGTGATTCTGAGCGCCGCGGTCGGGATCGACGCCGAAGAGAAGCGAATCCGATTCGCCGATCGTCCGCCTCTTCGCTATGACCTCGCTTCGATCGACGTCGGCTCCACGGTCGCCGGGCTCGATCTTCCCGGCGTGCGGCAGTGGGCTCTTCCCACTCGGCCCATTGCGGAGCTGGTCGAGCGCATCGACGCCCTCGTGGATCGAATTCGGAGCCGGCCGCCGGGTTCCCCGTTCCGGATCGTGGTCGTCGGTGGCGGCGCCGGTGGGATCGAAGTCGCGTTCACCCTCTGGCATCGGGTCGGCGCGGGGCAGGATCGAAGTATCGACGTCGCCCTGGTCCACGGCTGGCGCGAGGTGCTCGCCGGATATCCGCAAGGGCTGATCGATCGCGTGCATCGCAATGCCGCTCGCCGCGGGATCCGCATCGAGCCCCATCGCCGCGTCGTCGAAGCCCGAAAGGATTCCGTGGTCTTCGACAGCGGGGAATCGATTCGCGCCGACGCACTCCTTTGGGTGACCGGGGCCGTGAGCCATCCGCTATTCCTCGAATCCAAACTTCCCACGGAGCCGCGAGGTTTCGTGCGTACCCGCTCGACGCTTCAGGTCGAAGGCTTCGACCATCTCTTCGCCGTCGGCGACTGCGCCACCCTGAGCGAGTTTCCGGATACGCCGAAAGCGGGCGTCTATGCGGTGCGCCAGGGGCCGGTTCTCATCGAGAACCTTGTAGCGGCCCTCGAAGGAAGACCCCTACGTTCCTATCGGCCGCAGTCCGACTTTCTGACGCTCCTCAACCTCGGTGACGGGACCGCCCTCGGCGCCAAGTGGGGCCGCTCCTTCGAGGGGGAGTGGGTGATGCGGCTCAAGGATTGGATCGACCGGCGCTTCATGAGCTTGTTCCAGGTGCTGGGAGGCGACGGCGTCTTGACCGAGGAGTTCGACGGCCTGGCCGAGATGTCTTCCGGGATGGAGATCCTCTGCGGTGGATGCGCCGCGAAGGTCGGACAGAGCGTCCTCGAGCGCGCGCTCTCCCGGCTGCCGGCGGGAGCCCGCGATTCTACGGTGAAGCTCGGGCTCGATAGTCCCGATGACGCGGCCGCCTTCGAGACGCCCGCGGGAGACCTCGTCGTCTCCAGCATCGACGCCTTCCGCTCTTTCGTCGACGATCCCTACCTCGTCGGAAGGGTTGCCGCGCTCAACTCTCTCTCGGACATTCAGGCGAAGGGCGCGGAGCCCCGCTATGCCCTCGCGCTGGTTGCGGTGCCCCGGAGCGCATCGGAGGAAGAGCAGGAGGAGATCCTGTTCCAGACGCTCTCGGGAGCGCGCGCCGTCTTCGATCAGAACCGGGTCACGCTCCTCGGCGGGCATACCACGACCGCGGTGGAGCTCCTCGTCGGCTTCTCCATCGATGGCCTCGCCCCGTCCGCGACCCTGCTGACACTCGATCGGCTCGAAGCCGGCGATCAACTCCTCTTGACGAAACGACTCGGCACCGGAGTGGTGCTGCACGCCGACATGCTCGGGCGCGCCACCGGGCGCTCCCTCGCCGACTGCCTCGAGTCCATGCTCACCGGGAACGGAGAAGCCGCGCAGGTGGCGCGCGAGCTGGGAGCGCGGGCGGTGACCGACGTGACCGGGTTCGGCCTCGCCGGTCATCTCGGCGCGATGCTGCGCGCGAGCGGCGCGAGCGCCGTCGTCGACGTGGCGGCGCTACCGGTGCTGCCGGGTGCGGTCGAGCTGCTTTCGCGCGGTTTCCGAAGCACGTCGCACGCCGAGAACGCCAAATCCAGAAAAGGCCTGGTGGTGCTCCCTGAGGCGGCGGCCGACATCCGGCTGGAGCTCCTCTTCGATCCGCAGACGTCCGGCGGCCTTCTCTTCGGCCTTCCCGCGTCGCGTGTCGACGAAGCGCAGGACCGCCTCGATCGAGTCACGGTCATCGGTGAAGTGAGACCACCGCGCGAGGACGGCGCGCTCATGGAAATCGGCGCTCACTCCACCTTGAACCAGCTCAGGTCCTCCGCTCGGAGCTCCCCGCTCGCGGGGTCGAGAAAACGGCAGCCGAACGCGTAGTCACCCGCCGCGGCGTCCGCCGGGACGGTAAACAGGTCCATCGGCCCCGCGTCTTCCGAAAAGCTCGGGGGAAGAATCAGGGAGCCGTCCGCTCCGCCGCCGGCGATCGAAATCGGCGCGGTGCTACCCGTCGGAAACCGGATCTCGAGCTCGACCGCGACGCTCGCGGTGGAGAGGTTCGCGATCTCGAGCCCGGTCGCGCGAACCGTGTCCCCGGACCGATAGCGGCTCTTGTCGAGCTTCACACTGCAGAAGAGCTCGCCGTGCATCCGGTATAGCGTTCCGGTGTGATCGGCGACGTACAGCTCACCGTGCTCGTCTTCGCCGAAAGTAGAGATGGACAATTCGGAATCGAGAAGATCCGTCGCGGTCCAAGTTCCGGTCTCCGCGCTCTCGACGCCGCCCCAGATGCGGCCTGAGCAGAAATCGCCGTAGAGGTACTTTCCAGAATGATCCGGCATTTCGGTTCCCCGATAGCGGTAGCCTCCGGTGATGGAGCAGCCGTCGGAGTGCGAGTACTCCAGAATCGGCAGCACCAGAGAACCATCGGAACAATTGCTCCCCGGATTGAAGCAGTGACTGCCTTCCATCCGCCTCCAGCCGTAGTTCCGGCCTCCGGGACCCGTGGCCGGCTCGAAGCTCACTTCTTCCCACGCGTTTTGACCTACGTCGGCGATGAAGAGGTCTCCGGTGAGCCGATCGAAGGAGAACCGCCACGGGTTTCTGAGGCCGACGGCCCAGATTTCGTCCCGCACTGCCGGGTCGGAGACGAAAGGGTTGTCCATTGGAATTGCGTAAGGGAGGCCTTGATCGACGTCGATGCGGAGAATCTTGCCCAGCAGAGTGTTCCCGCTCTGAGCGCGGTTCCCTGGATCGCCCGCCGAGCCTCCGTCGCCGAGCCCGATCCATAGCTTTCCGTCGGGACCGAACGCGAGCTGCCCACCGTTGTGGTTGGCGAAGGGCTGATCCACGCTGAGCACCGGAACGGCAGAGGCCGGATCGGCGACGTTGGGATCGAGCGAGACCGTGAAGCGTACGATTTGTGTATCGCCGCTCACGTTCGTGAAGTTCACGAAGAAAAGGCCGTTGGTCTCGTACTCCGGATGGAACGCGAGTCCAAGGAGTCCCTGCTCGGTCCCTGTAGAGACGAAGCCGGAGAGATCCAGAAACGGCATCGAGAGCAGCTCCCGCCCGTCGAAAACCAGGATCTCTCCTCTCTGCTGCGCGATGAAGAGCCGACCGCTTCCATCTCCCGCGTGGGCAACGACGACGGGCTGTTCGAGGCCTTCGACCACCGGCCGGAGGTTCAAGGGTGCCGCGAAAGCGATGCCGGGGAGGAGCATGGCTCCGAGGAACAAAAGACGGGCTCTTGCCGGGGTCATACCGTGAGAATCGCTCAGAACGCCGCGCCGGTCCAATGAGCGCCCTCACATTGGTTCATAATCGTATTGTGAAGAGCGCCCTTCCGATTCTCGAGCGAGCCGATTCCGAGCTCTCGGGTTGGAGCTGTCCTTCCACCGCGGGGTGTTGCCATTTCGAGCGCACGGGACGCGAGCCGTGGGTCACCGCTGCCGAGTGGGAGCTTCTCGAGCGCGAGATCGCGCGGCAGGGCCGGAAGTGGACGTCGCTTCGAAAAGACGGCGCCTGCCCGTTTCTCTCCGAAGGCGACCGGTGTCTGGTCTATACCGTCCGGCCGCTCGGGTGCCGTACGTTCTACTGCCACCTCGCGTCGGGCCCGGGGAGCATTCCCCGATTCACGCCGCTCATTCGCGAGCTCGAAGAGCGCTCTCGAGAAAGAGCGCGCCCCTTGCGGGGTTGGGTGCGTTTGAAAGCCAAACGCGGCCGCTGATACCGTCCCCCCATGCGCATACCACTCCTTCTGGCGCTCCTCTCCTCGTCCGCGGCCTCCGCGACGGCGCAGCACTCGACTCTGATCGAGAACGCGGCCCTCGAGGCGATCATCTCGGAGACCTCGGGCGCTCTCGGGCTTTCTCACTTCCGACGGCTCCTCGCCTATTCGGGGTTCGCACCGTCTCTCGGCTCCGAGCAAACGGCGGACTACATCGCCGCGCGAGCCCGGGAGTTCGGACTCGAGGACGTGCGCATCGAGGAGTTCCCCTCGGACGGCTCGACGTTTTTCTGGTCCTTCCGCACGGAGCCCTGGTGGGAGGCGAAGAAAGGAGAGCTCCTGCTTCTCGACGCGAAGACCGGCGCGACCCGGGAGCGGCTCGCGAGCTTCGCCGCCCATCGAATCGTGCTCGGCCGGTTCAGCCGCAGCGCCTCGCTCGAAGCGGAGCTCGTCGATGTCGGTTCCGGCATGCGTCCCGAAGACTATCGAGGGAAAGACGTCCGCGGAAAGATCGTTCTCGCTTCCGGTCCGGCCGGCGCCGTCCACGCCCAGGCCGTGTGGGAGCACGGCGCGTCCGGCGCCGTCGTCTACCGAATGGCCGATCACATCGAAAGGCCGCACCTCATCGGCTCGGCGGTCATCGAGCCGTTCCAAGGCCCGAGGGGCGAGCCGCCCGCCTTCCTCTTTTCCCTGTCCTACGCCGCCGGCAAAGAGCTCTCGGACCGGCTGAGCGCGGGAGAAACGCTCAAAGTCAGAGCCGAAGTGGATGCGGAGACGAGAGCGGGACACTACTCCATGGTGCAGGCTCTCCTGAAAGGCACGGAGCCCGAGCTGCCCGAAGTCTGGATCCAGGCGCACACCAACTACCGCAACACCGGAGGAGGGAACAACCTCACCGGTCTCGGGGCGACGCTCGACCTGGCCCGGTCGCTCGCGGCGCTCGTCGCTGACGGAAGGCTTGCCCGTCCGCGCCGCTCGATTCGGTTCACCTGGGGACCCGAGCACATGGCCGTCATCTATTACTTGCACCAGAATCCGGCGGCTCTCTCGCGCATCCTCGCCTACCTGAATCTCGACATGGTGGGGGACCACCAGGTCTTGAGCGAGTCGGTGCTCCGGCTCTACCGGACCCCGGCGTCTCTCCCGTCCTTCATCAACGACGTGGTGGAGGAGCTGTTCGACGTCGTCGGGCGTGGAAACTCGATCTCGATCCGGAATGGGCGATTTCTCGCTTTCCAGAACCTGTTCTCGCTCCCCATCCTCGACCCGTCGGGAAGCTCGGATCCCTTCTACTACTACATCGAGCCGTTCTGGGGCCCGAGCGACCACGAAGATATCGCGGAAACGAGCCTCGGAGTGCACGCCGTGCTCCTCAACACGTGGCCCGATCCCTATATCGGGACGCAGGAAGACACTCTCGAACGTGCGGATGCCACCCAGATGAAGCGAGCGGAGGTCATCGCGGGTGCCTCCGCGTACGTCCTCGCGACCGCCGCGGATGACGATGTGCCGGCGCTCGCGCAGAACGCGCTCGCGAGGGCCCGCGCCCGTCTCGCGTTCGAGGAGCGGCGCGCTGCGGGCGCGCTCCCTGACGGGAACCTCGCGCTCGACATCGTGCGCCAGGCCTACGCTCACGAGGCGAAGGCGCTCGCGAGTCTCGGTGCGTTCACCTCCGCCGAGCCGCGAAAGGACTACCTGCGGGCACGGGTAGGAGAGCTCGAAGCCGAGCTTCCTCGGGCGCTCGCCCGGCTCGCGAGCGAGGGCGCGAAAGAGACGCCGCCATCGGCTCCCGAGATCGCGCAGCGAGTGCCGTCGCGCACGTCTCTGGTTCGCGGCCCGGTGAACTTCTTCCGCCCGGAGTACGGGCGCGACTGGATGGTCGAGAAGACCGGCGATCCTGGCTTCGTCGAGAAGACTCGCCTCGCGCGGCGGGGCCACTACTATCTCTACGAGACTCTCAACTTCGTCGACGGAAAGAGAACCCTCGGCGAGATTGCCGCGGCGGTGGGAGCGGAGTACGGCCCCGCTCCCCTCGAAGACATAGAAGAGTACTTCCGTCTCCTGGAGAAGGTGGGGGTCATTACTTTCGGTCCCGATCGGCGATAGGATTTGCCCCGTGGAAAGTGTCCTCGGACACTATCGGATCCTCGAGAAGCTCGGCGCGGGTGGTATGGGCGAGGTCTACCTCGCGGAGGACTCGAAGCTCGGCCGCAGAGTAGCTCTGAAAGTTCTTCCCCCGGATGTGGCGGCGTCGCCGGAGCGGCTCCAGCGATTCGAGAGCGAGGCCCGCGCCGTCGCGGCGCTGAATCATCCGAACATCGTCACCGTTCACTCCGTGGAAGAAGCGGACGGTGTTCGCTTCATCACCATGGAGCTGGTTCGCGGGAAGACGCTGACCGCTTCCATTCACCGGATGTCTCTCCGCGAGTTTCTTGACGTCGCCGTTCCCCTGGCCGATGCCCTCTCGGCGGCCCACCAGCAGGGGATCGTCCACCGCGACCTCAAGCCCGACAACGTCATGGTGACCGAAGAAGGGCGGGTGAAGATCCTCGACTTCGGTCTCGCGAAGATGAGAGCGAAGCCGAGCGGGGATTCGGAGCCGTTTGCCGCGAGTCATCTTCCGACGAAGTCGGTGACCTCTCCCGGCGTCATCGTCGGAACGGTGGCCTACATGTCTCCGGAGCAAGCGGAGGGGAAGGGGGTCGATCAACGATCCGATATTTTTTCTCTGGGAATCATCCTCTTTCAGTTGCTCGCGGGACGTCACCCCTTTCCCGGGGACAGTGCCGCTTCGGTTCTGTCGGGGATCCTGAAAGACACACCGCCGCTGGTGAGTGAGCTCGACTCCCGCGTTCCGCGCGAGCTCGCGCGAATCGTGCGCCGCTGTCTGGAGAAAGGGTTGACGCGGCGCTATCAGAGCGCCCTCGACCTGAGAAACGACCTCCAGGAGGTCAAGGAGGACATCGAATCGGGAGCGATCGAGAAGCGCGCGACGCTCGATGCGGCGCCCGCCGCGCGAAAGTTGACGAGATTTCTTCCCTGGGCGCTCGCCGCGATCCTGGGTGCGGCGGCGGTCGCGACGATGCTGCTCGCCCCGGGGCGGGACGTTTCACCGCAGCCCGTGAGGCGGTTCGTCATTCGACCGCCGGCGGAGAGCAAGCTCACGGAGGTGAGCCTCTCACCCGACGGTTCGCGGCTTCTGTTTCGCGCCACGCAGGGCGATCGAACCTTGCTTTATCTGCAGTCTCTGGACCAGTTCGCACCCCGGCCGCTCGAGGGAACGGACGGGGCCTACGAGCCGTTCTTCTCGCCCGACGGGGAGTGGGTCGGCTTCGCCGCCGAAGGGAAGCTCAAGAAAGTGCCGTTGTCCGGCGGGGAGCCGGTCACACTCTGCGACGCGGACAACGTCATCGGTGCGAACTGGGGAGACGCTGGAAACATCTTTTTTGGCAGCATCAACTCCCCTTTGCGGCAAGTCTCCGCGGAGGGAGGAGAGCCCCGGTCATTCCTGGAGCCCGACAACGAACGGGGGGATCTCGACTTTCACTACCCGCAGATCCTCCCCGGAGGCGAGGCGATGCTCCTCACGCGCCACGACAAGAGCGGTGTCTTCGGCATCGAGGTGTATTCGTTCGCGACGCAGGAGAGGAAGCGCCTGCTGGAGGACGCGTTCTACGGTCGCTTCGCTCCGACGGGACATCTGGTCTACGGGAGGGGGAACTCACTCCTCGCCGCGCCCTTCGACCTCGGTCGCATGGAGGTTTCGGGCACGTCGGTTCTGGTCGTCGAGAACGTGAACGGCTCTCCCAAGGATGGTCAGGTTTACTCCAGCATCGCCAAGGACGGAACGCTGGTGTACGTTCCCCGGCCCTCACGCGACGGCCGATCTCTGGTGTGGGTCGATCGAAACGGAAGGGAAGAGCCGCTCCCCTTGGCCCCTCGCGCGTTCTCCAATCCACGGCTCTCTCCCGACGGGAAGCAGTTGGCAGTCTCGATCGAGGATGCCGACCGTCAAGACATCTGGGTCTTCGACCTCGAGCGGGACACCGAGCACCGGGTGACGTTCGAGGGCCAGAACGAGTCCCCCATCTGGACTCCGGACGGAAGCCGGCTAACGTTTACGTCCGGCGAGGGCGGCGGTCGAAACCTTTTCTGGAAACCGGCGGACGGGAGCGGCGTCGCGGAGCGCCTGACCGAGAGCGAGCTCCGCCAATGGCCCTCTGACTGGTCCCCCGACGGAAAGACTCTGGCGTTCATGGAGACCGATCCCACGGACTATTGGTCGCTGGCGCTCCTACGTTTGGATGGGGAACCCCGAACCGAGCCTTTGACTCGGACGCGGGGGCGGCACAACAAACCCCGTTTCTCTCCCGACGGGCGCTGGATCGCGTATGCTTCGAACGCCGAGGTCTTTATCCAGCCTTTTCCCGGTCCAGGAGGCCCGCGGCAAATCTCGATCAACGGCGGGCGCGATCCCCTTTGGGCGCCCAATGGCCGAGAGCTTCTTTACATGTTGCCAGGCGACGGGGACTTATTCACCGTGATGGCGGTCGCAATCGAAACCTCGCCGTCTGTGAGGAGCGGCAGACCGCAGAAGCTTTTCGAGCAGAGGTACGTCCGCGCGCCCTACGGCGCGAGCTTTGACATCGCTGCCGACGGCCGGTTCCTGATGATCAAGCCGAGCGAAGACGAAGTAGCACCGCTCCGCATTCAGCTGGTCCAGGGCTGGTTCGAGGAGCTGAAGCGCCGCGTCCCCACCTCGCCTCCCGAGCGATAACCGTGCAGCCGGTCCTGGGTCACTATCGCATCCTCGAGAAGCTGGGGGCCGGAGGCATGGGCGAGGTCTACGTCGCGGAGGACTCGAAGCTCGGCCGACGGATTGCGCTGAAGATCCTTCCCCCCGAGCTGGCGGAATCGGCCGAGCGGCTTCAGCGGTTCGAGAGCGAAGCCCGGGCGGTCGCGGCTCTCAACCACCCGAACATCGTCACCGTTCACTCGGTGGAAGAAGCGGACGGCGTTCATTTCATCACCATGGAGCTGGTTCGCGGAAAGACGCTGACTGCTTCCATTCATCGGATGTCGCTCCGCGAGTTCTTCGACGTTGCCGTTCCTCTGGCGGATGCCCTCTCTGCCGCCCACCAGCAGGGGATCGTCCACCGCGACCTCAAGCCCGACAACATCATGCTGACGGACGAGCGGCGGGTGAAGATCCTCGACTTCGGCCTCGCGAAGATGAGAGCGACGGGCGGAGATTCGGATCCCGTGGCCCTGAGTCATCTCCCGACGAAGTCGGTGACCTCTCCCGGGATGATTGTCGGCACGGTGGCCTACATGTCTCCGGAGCAGGCGGAGGGGAAGAAAGTCGATCCCCGATCCGATATCTTTTCTCTGGGCATCATCCTCTATCAGTTGCTCGCCGGGCGTCACCCGTTCTCGGGGGAGAGCGCCGCCTCGGTTCTCTCCGGGATTCTCAAAGATACGCCACCGCTGGTGAGCGACGTGGACCCTCGCGTCCCGCACGAGCTCTCCCGAATCGTGCGCCGCTGCCTTTCGAAAGGGCTGACCGAGAGGTATCAGAGCGCCGTCGACTTGAGGAACGACCTCGAGGAGGTGAAGGCGAGACTTCGAATCGGGCGCCCTCGAGAAGCGGTCGACGCTCCCGGCTGCCCCTCGCCGCGCGAGTTCACGAGCTCCTTCCGTGGGTCCTCGCCGCGATCGTCGGCGCCGCCGGTGGTCGCGACGTTGCTTCTTCCGCGGCGGAAGCGACGTTCCGCCGCGTGCCGGTGCGGCGATTCGTCATTCAGCCTCCGGCCGACGCAATCGCTCGCCGGCAGACGTCGACTCTGTCCCCGGACGGTTCGCGTCTTTCGTTTCGCCGCTCGCGAGGCGGAGATCTCGCTGTACCTGCAGCCTCTGGATCAGTTCGCGCCGCGGCTCCTCGAGGGACCGAACGGTGCTTACGAGCCGTTCTTCTCACCCGATGGGCAAGTGGATTGGCTTCGTCGCCGACGGAAAGCTCAAGAAGGTTCCGGTCGGCGGCGGAGAGCCGGTCACTCTCTGTGACGCCGACGACGTCCTCGGCGCGAGCTGGGGAGAAGACGGGAACATCGTCTTCGGGAGCATCGCCCTTGGTCTGCTGCAGGTCTCCGCGGAGGGCGGAGAGTCGACGCCGCTCTTGGACGCCCGAGACCGAACAGGGCGAGCTCGACTTCCACTCCCCCCAGATTCCTCCCGGGAGGCGACGACATGCTCGTCACGCGCCACGACAAGAGCGGCGCTTTCGGCATCGAGGTTTACTCCTTCGAAAGACACGGCGAAAGGAAACGCTTCCTGGACGAACGCGTTCCACGCTCGTTTCGCCCGACGGGACATCTCGTCTATGCGAGGGGACACTCGCTCTTCGCCGCGCCCTTCGACCTCGGCCGCATGGAGATCTCGGTCCGTCGGTCCTCGTCGTCGAGAACGTGAGCGGCAGTCCCGAACGATGGCTGGGTCTACTTTCAGCATCGCGGAGGACGGAACGCTGGTCTACGTTCCCGACCCTCGCTCGGGAAGGACGGTCTCTCGTATGGGTCGATCGAAACGGAAAAGAAGAAGCGGCTCGGCCTGTCCCCCGCGCGCGTTCTCGACTCCGCGGCTCTCCGCCCGACGGGACGCAGCTGGCGGTCGCGATCGAGAACGCCGACGGACAGGACATCTGGGTCTACGACCTCGAGCGGCGAGACCGAGCACCGGGTGACGTTCGAGGACTTCAACGAGGCCCCCGTCTGGACGCCGGACGGAACCGGCTCACGTTCGCATCCGGCTCGGGCGGGATCCGGAACCTGTTCTGGAAACCCGCGGATGGCACGGGCATCGCCGAGCGGCTGACGCGAGAGCGATCTTCGCCAGTGGCCGTACGACTGGTCTCCCGACGGGAAGGCTCTGGTGTTCATGGAAACCGATCCCATCGGATTACTGGTCTCTTGGAATCCTCCGGCCCGAGGGCGAGTCCCCGAACCGAGCCCTTCGCGAAGGCTTCGGGAACTCAGAACAAGCCCCGATTTTCTCCCGACGGTCGCTGGATCGCATACAACTGGAATCAGGAACTCTTCATTCAGCCTTTCCCGGGACCCGGCGGTCCCCGGCAAGTGTCGAGCGAAGGCGGCGGGGTGGAGCCCGCTCTGGGCCCCGAACGGCCGCGAAATTTTCTATACGCTGCCCTCGGCTCAGACTCGAACCATCATGGCGGTGTCCATCGAAACCGCGCCGCCGTGAGGAGCGGCAGACCGCAGAAGCTCTTCGAAGGACGCGGTACGTCGGATATCTTCGTATGGTTCGAGCTACGACATCGCACCCGATGGCCGGTTCCTCATGATCAAGCCCGGCGCGGAGGAACTCGAGCCGCTCCGCATCTAGCTGGTTCAAGGCTGGTTCGAAGAGCTGAAGCGCCGCGTCCCTACCACTGATAGCGCACGGTGAACTGGGCGAGCCGCGGGAATCCCCCGACGCTCAGGATCTTTCCGAAATTCGGAGAGCTGAAGTTACGTCACCGGACCGCTGAAGTCGGCGTGGTCGAACAGGTTGATGACTTCGACCCTCAGCAGGAGGCTCCCGGTGCCGACGGAAAGATCTTTCTGGAGCGCGACGTCCCAGTTGTTGCGCGCGGGCGTCCGCACCCGCGTATCGGTTCGCGGCGTGTTTCCGAATGTGAAGGCCGAGGCCTGGGTCCACGCCGCCCGGTTCAGGAAGCTTCCCAGATTCTCCTCCGTGCTTCCCTCGTGCCCCGGCTCGACGCCGGCCGCTACGTTCGGTCTCTGCAGGTCGCCGAGGAGACCGGTGTTGTTGAGGCCTTGGAACACCGCGACGGGAAAGCCGCTCTGCAGGTAGCCGGTGACCGAGAAAGTCACACCCAAAGGAAGCTCGACGATTCCCGAGACGTTCAATCGATGGGGGGTATCGGTGATCGAGCGACTGTACTCCTCATCGAGGTCGTAGCTGTTCAGGAACGAAGGCGGCCGATTCGAAAACGCGTTCGATCTCTCCGGCGACGTTGTCACTGGTGCGACTGAACGTGTAGTTGACCCGCGCTCCCCATCCCCTCCGGAACTTCCGCTCCGCTTCGAACGTCATCGCGTCGTATCGCCTTCGGCCCTCGCTCATCTGGCCGGCCGAGAGCGAAAGGAACTGCGGGTAAGGCCGCAGGAGCTGGGACCGGGTGGTCGTCGGACTCTGGCTCAGCGTCCCGAACGTCGGGTCGCCATAGAATGGGTTCGGAACGGGCGCAAGAAGTCCCGAGCCCAGTTCGAGGAACCGCGGGTCGACCTGGTTGATATTGACCGTGGCCTGAACTTGTCCTCCACTGAGCCCGAGCCGCTCCGAACGGCTTCCGAGATAGCCCGCGGAGAGGACGAGCGATCCGGAAAGCTCCCGCTGCACCTCGATGGAATACTGCTGAACGTAGGCCGACTTTCGAAACTGATCGGGGAACTCGACGTTCGTGCCCGCTCCGGTCAGGAGGCCCAGGCTCGCTTCCCCGGGCTCCTCGACCCCTTGCGGGAACGGGTCGGTCAGCGTTCCCGCGGGCGTCAGCCCCCCGTCGGTGGACGCGCGGTAGGGCGTGAGGGCGCTGTATCCGCGGGTCCGCGCGGTGGGAGACGTGGGTTGGTAGGGGACCCAGAACAAGCCGAATCCCCCGCGCAAGACCGTTCTCTCGTCGAGCGACCAGGAGAGTCCCGCCCGCGGACCCCATTTGAGAGCGGTCGGGTCGCCCTCCTCCGTCGGGTTGCCGCCGACCCCCGCGTACATGAGGCCTCCGCGGAGCGTCATGCCCTCGACGGGCTGCACCGGCCAGGGAGATTCGCGATCGAACCCAACGACCAACTGGTCGTTCTTCTCATGGAGCCCCGTCTCGTGCTCGAGGCGAAGGCCGAGGTTCAGGACGACGCTCTCGCTCACGCGCCAGTCGTCCTGGATGAATCCTCCGAAGTAGTCGATGAGATACTCGAAAGCCGTGGTACGCGGCAGCTCGCCTCTCGAGGGAAAGCCGAGAAGGAGGCTCGCCAGCGTATCGCCGGAGTCCCGAGTCCGGGTTCGTGGGATCGGGGCCGGCGGTGAACCCCCGGTCGAATCGGAAGCTCCCCGCGGCGGGGCCGGGAGCGAAGACGTCGTTGCCGATCCGGCGATAGCCGGCCCCGAACTTGAGGGTGTGATTGCCGACGAGCTTCGAGGCGGTGCCGTTCACCTCATGGGAGGTGTAGAGGACGTCGTCCGAATCCCACGTGCCGTGAGTGGGCAGACCTCCTCCGCCGTAATCCGCGACCCAGATCTCGGGGAAGACCTGGCCCGTGATCTGGGAAAGGTAGTTCGACGAGAAACCGAGCTGTCCTGGATCGTAGGTGGGATAGCGCGACTCGTCCGTGAACGCGAAATACCCGTAGCGAAAGTGAGACGACGGTATCGTCGCTCACGACCCAGGTGTCGTTCACGGCGAGGAAGTTGACCTGGCGGAAGAGCTCCCCGTTGTTGGGATCCGAGGGCCCCCGTAGAAGAGCGGAAAGGGCTCGTCGGAGTCGTAGTACATGTAGGTCGCGCTCAGCGAGTTTCGCTCGTTGAACTGGTGCTGGAGGTTGAACGAGAACTGATCGGCGGCGTCCACCACGGAAGCGCTCGCGCTCACCTGGCCCGAGCCGCGCGCGGCGAGAAAAGCCGCCAGATTGAGACCGACCGGATTGAGGCGGTCGTCGGGGATCACGTTTCCGGGAAAAGGATCGCGTATGTACTGGCCGGGGTGATTCGGATCGGGCCTCGTCGTGAGCGGATCGTAGAGGATCCGGTTCGACTGCGAGAAGTCTCCGCGCGCTTCATCCGCCGTGGGAAGCACGAGAAGGGTATTCCGGGCGACGCTCGTGCGGTACCCCTCGGTCGACGCCCAGAAGAACGTCCGGTTCGGGATGATGGGACCTCCCCCCGACCCTCCGTAGAGCCAGTAGTAGCCATCGGGCTTCGGCTGGTTCGCCTGCTTCGCGAAGTAGAGCTGGCCCGTCGCCCATGGAGGCCGGTTCTGCACCAGGGCGCTTCCATGCCACGCGTTCGAGCCCGACTTGTGAAGGGTGTTGAAAACACCGCCTCCCGTCCGTCCCATTTCCGCGTCGTAGGTGCTCACCTGGATCTTGACCTCTTCGACGCTTTCGATGCTGGGGATGATGACCGCCCGGTTTCTCACGTCGGTGATGGAGATTCCGTCGATGGTGTAGTTGTTGGCGCCTCTGGGTCCGCCGCCGATGGAGAAGTTGGCGGTGGCGTTCTGGTCCTGCATGCGGTTGAACTCGGGAACGCCGCTCGGAACGACGTTGGGAGTGGTGATCGCCAGGTAGAAGGGATTCCGGGACGCGGTGGGCAGAGTCTCGAGCTCGACGCTATCGAGGGACGAAGCGCGCGAGGCGTCCGCGGTTTCCAGCACCGGGGATGCGGCGTTCACGACAATGGACTCGGCAATACTGCCGATCTCGAGCAAAACGTCCACCACGAAGAAGCTCTGGACTCCCACCTCGACGCCGGGCCGCTCGTAGGGCTTGAATCCCTGAACTTCGACCGCAACGGTGTAGGTCCCCGGCTGAAGACTGGGAAACGCGTACTGACCGGCGTCGTTGGTGACGGTGGTGCGGCTCGTCAGCGTGGATTCGCTCCGAACCACGACCGTCGCGCCGGGAATGACGCCGTCGACGTCTCGAACCTCGCCCCGAATGCCGCCGTGATAGGTCTGTCCAGCCAGGGGGCTCGCGGCGTACAGGACGAAGGCGAAAGCGAAGGTATGACGAAGGGAATCTCTCATGCACTCCCCCTGTTCGCGTTGCCTCCGGGTCTCAGGCTCGATAGCATTGGCTCGCGCTCATGCCTCTCCTTTTCGGTGATTGTGAGCTGATTCGGGGGGCCCGAGTGCTGCGCCGGAGCGGTGCGCCGGTTCCTCTCTCCCCCAAGGCTTTCCAGCTTCTCACGATTCTCCTCGACGAGCGGCCCCAGGCTCTCTCCAAGGAGGCGATTTTCCACCTTCTCTGGCCGGATACGTTCGTTTCCGACGCGAGCCTCCATAACCTCGTCGCCGAGCTGCGCGCCGCCCTCGGCGACGATCCGCGGAGCCCTCGCTTCATTCGCACGCTGCACCGGTACGGATACGCGTTTCACGGACCCGTCGACGATACGGAGTCCGGTGATGCCTCTCCGGAGGAGGCCGGCGGGAGCTTGTTCTGGGGAACCAAGGAAATCATCCTCGCCCCCGGAGAGAACCTGATCGGGCGGAGCAGCGACTGTCGGGTCAGTCTCGGATCTTCCACGATCTCGCGCCATCATGCGCGTATCCTTCTCGACGCGGGCCAGGCGATGCTGGAGGACCTGGGCAGCAAGAACGGCACCAACTTGAACGGCGCCAGGATCGAGGGATCGGTGCCGCTCCAGGACGGGGACGAGATCCGCGTAGGCGCAATCGAGATCACCTACCGCTCTCACTCCCGTCTTCGCTCGACGCGCTCCTTCGCTGGAACATGAGGGCGCCAACGCCGGGCCGAACTATACGACGCGGAACCGGGCGGAGTTCTAACGAACTTCTCAGAGAACTCTGAGATTTGCGTCTTTCGGGCCGGAAGGCTCGCTCGACGGGATCACCGGGCTCCCCGAAGTGGAAGAGCCCGGCGTCGCCGGGGTTGGTGCCGCGCCGGCTGCGGCCATGTGTCAGAGCAGTCGTCGTTATGATCCTGTTTCTGTTTGGTCGTCGGGGCAGTGCCGCTCTGAGTCCTGGCAGGAGTTCTGCTGGTCGCGCATCTGCTGGTCGCGCAGCGGGTCCGGACTGAGGGGGCTTTCGTCCGTACAGGCGGTCGCAACGAGAGCGGCCGCAAGGGCGAGGGTGATGAGAATCTCTTTCATGATCGAGTCTCCTTTTGCCCGTTGACATCGGTTTCGACGGGCGCCATGTTCTGAATCGCCGTTGTGTCTATGTAGTGATCTACGGCGCGTTCCCCGGCAACGCCCTACGAAGACTCTAAGGATGTTCTAATTCGCGCGGCGCGGTCCGTTCAGAGCCGGCGTCGAGGCTCGTCTTGAGCATTGTCATTCTAATGATGATGCCGTTGAAGCCATCGTCATCTCCGAGATAGCCGATGCTCGGCGGCCAAGAAATTTCTTGTCTTTTTTTGCAAGCAAGCGTTGACAAGGCGTGGGCATTCGTGCAGAATGCCGACGGTTTTCAGGTGGGGTTGGGTGTTGCTGCCGGGCTTGGGGCAGCAACTGGAGAAATCTCGTGTTCCTCCATCGGTCGAAGTGTTTCTCCGCGCAAAACCTTCTGGAATGGACATCTCGTAATCGCGATGTCCCTTGTCATCGCCGAGCGTGAGCCGCATGCGCGACTCTCCGCTCTATGTCCGCTCCAACGCCGTCGGGGTGATGCTCGTGGCGGCGTTCTTCGCGCTTGCCCCCATCTCGGTGCTCGGCGCCGCCCCTGGAACAGCGGCTCCGCACTGACCGACGGTAACGTAGCGATGCCCCTTCCTTGCGCTTGTCTCGTCAATCATGATCCGACGCACCTGGCTCCAGTCTTTGGCCCCATGGGCTTCCATGACATAGTGCTCGAGCACTCTCCAGAGCCGTTTGTCGCTCTCCCAAGTGGCGAGCCGTCGCCGACACGCTCATCTGCTGGCCCAGCAACAAGATCATGGCTTCCATCATGAGGGTAAATCCGCTGCCAGCCCGAGCCCATGGCACTGCGGCTTGCAAGACTCCGTGTTCCTGGCAGTTGGTGCGGGGTACCCGGGCGTTGAGTTCGGTGCGATGCTGCCAGAAGTCCAGATGCCGCCACTTCTTCTCTCCGTGTCGTGAACCGGACAGAACTCCCCGCATTGCGGGCAAGCGAACTGGCTGCCCGGCTCGAAATCCAGCCAGAGCTTCAACTCTCGTCCTCCCACATCCATCTCGCTTTTCGACCACTTTCCATCCACTTCCCAAACCCAGCGCCTTGCTGAAAAGAACATTGGCATCCATAGCGGAGATTCTGCCCTCCCGATCCGGAGAGCACCAGCTCTCCCTGCCTTGGCCGAAGGCCACTCATCCAAATTTCTCCCCGAACGCCTGCCGCGGCGAGCGGTGCGGGATTTGGGGGCGCACAACCCCCATCAAATCAGTTCCTGCCACCCACTGAAAATGTCGAGGAGCCCTAATTTATGCTTCGGGATGGCAATAGAACATCCCCGTCGAATGATCAGCGATCGTGTTTGGGAGCGGCTCAAAGCAGCCTTAGAAGAGGCCAAGCATTCGCGTGCTGGAGCACCTGCCGAGCTGAGTGATCGCGATTTTCTGGAAGCTGTGTTGTATTTGAATCGTGTGGGCTGCCCTTGGCGGGATTTGCCACCGGAGTTGGGCTACTGGCATGCGGTCTACATGCGATTTCGACGCTGGGAAGAGCGAGGAGTATGGCGGCGGCTTTGGCAGCGGCTTCAGAGCGAAAGCTTTGCTCAGGCCCGTCATCTGTTGATGGACTCCACGACAGTTCGCGCCCACCAACACGCGGCAGGAGCACCAAAAAAAACGGCGGCGATCAGGCTTTGGGACGCTCTCGTGGAGGACTGAGCACGAAAATCCACGCGGCGACCATTGACGAAAACTGTAGCGTGGCCCTCCACCTCACCGCCGGGCATGCCCACGATGGCCCTCATTTTGAATCTCTCTATGAGAGTTTGGATCCCGACAATGTGCTCGAATCCGCCACGATGGACAAAGGCTATGATGCCGACCGCATTCGCGAGCGCTTGAGTTACGAGGCAGTGGAGCCGGTGATACCACCGCTCCCAACGCGCGCCCGCAAACTGCCTTACGATCACGCCCGTTATCGTGAGCGCAACCGCATCGAACGCTTCTTTAACAAACTCAAACACTTCCGCCGCATTGCCACCCGCTATGACAAACTCGCAAAAACCTTCTTCGCCGCTCTCTACTTGGTAGCGGCCTTTATCATAATCAAGAATTCGTGAACACAACCTAATGATGGCCGAACGGGGCATCAGCTTAACCCACACGACCATCTTGCGGTGGGTGCAGCGTTACGTGCCGGAATTTGAGAAGCGCTGGAACCGGTATGCGCGGCCGGTGGGCGATTCGTGGCGCGTGGATGAGACTTACCTCAAAATCAGAGGCCAGTGGGTCTACCTGTATCGCGCCGTGGATAAAGCGGGCCGCACGGTCGACTTCCTCCTGAGCAGACGGCGTGATATGGCTGCGGCTACGCGGTTCTTTTCCAAGGCCACCAAGCAGCATGGAGTTCCGAGGGTGATCACGCTGGATGGCTACGCCGCCTCGCACCGGGCGGTCGCTAAGCTC
>CAWGBY010000011.1:0-249280 GCA_963820855.1 uncultured Acidobacteriota bacterium | reverse complement strand
CAATGACCAGGTTCGCTTCGAGCTCACCTATCAGGCGTTAGCACCCGAGCTCGAGGTGTTAGCACCCTGGCGGATTTGCAACATACGCTCGCGCGAGGACGCTCTCGCCTACGCCGCGGCTCACGGCGTTCCCGTGAGCCAGAGCAAGGAGAATATCTACAGCCGCGACCAGAATCTCCTGCACCTGAGCCACGAAGGCGGAGTTCTCGAGGATCCCGGGTCGCCGCCGCCGGCGAACCTCTACCAGCTGACCGCGTCGGCGGAGTTTGCTCCCGGCGCGCCGGAGCTCGTAGAGGTCGCGTTCAAGCGCGGGATTCCGTTCTCGGTGAACGGCACGCCTCTCTCCCCCATAGCACTTCTCGAGAAGCTCAACGAGCTCGGGGGCAAGCACGGCGTCGGACGGCTGGATATCGTGGAGAACCGGCTCGTGGGGATGAAGTCGAGAGGGGTCTACGAGACTCCCGGTGGATTCATCCTTCACGAGGCGCACGAGGCGCTCGAGAGCATCACCCTGGACCGCGCAACCTCGCATTTCAAGACCGTCATCGCGAGCCGCTACGCGGACCTGGTGTACGACGGACAGTGGTTCTGCCTCTGCGCGAGGCCCTCGATAGCTTTGTTGACACGACTCAGGACACCGTGACGGGTGAGGTTCCTTGTCCAGCTCTACAAGGGGACTGCATCCGCCGTGGGGCGGAGGTCGCCCTTCAGCCTCTACTCGGAGCAGTTCGCGACGTTCGGCGAGGACGAGGTCTATCGCCAGTCGGATGCGGAGGGCTTCATCCGTCTCTTCGGGCTTCCGCAGCGGATCCGCCACCTGACCCACAAAGCGAACCAGGGCAAGCTTTCGCCGATGCTCGAGAAATGGCAGGAGAAGGCCTCGCTGGAGAAAAGAGGCTCGGGTCGAGGGCCTGGGCACCGGGCTCGGAGGGCCCGTCCTCCCCGCGCGGAGCCTTCAGCCCACAGCCGCGGGGGGTGGGGCCCCGCGGCGCTGATAGAGGAGCGCGGGAGCGAGCGCGCCGAGGAGGCGCGCGAGCACTAAGATGAAAAAGCTCTGGGGCGGCCGATTCCGAAAGCCTACCGCTCCAGAGCTCGAAGCCCTCTCCCGATCGATCGAGTTCGACCGCAGGCTATGGCTCGAGGACGTCCTCATCAATCGCGCGTACGCGCGTGAGCTCAAGGAAGTCGGCATCCTCTCGGCCGCGGAGCTCGAGCAAATCCTGAAGGGGTTGGAAGCGGTCGAGTCCAAGTTACGCGAGACCCCGCCCCTCGCGGACGAAGACATCCATACCGCGGTCGAGCGCGTTCTCGCCGAAGTGATCGAGGACCCCGAGGTCGCCGCCAAGCTTCCGACGGGTCGAAGCCGAAACGACCTCGCGGCCACGGGCTTCCGCATGCACCTCGCCGTCGCGATCGCGGTGGCATCCTCGAAAACGTCCGCAAGATCGAGATGGTCGTCGAGAAAGCAAAGGTGTCGGCGAACGTTCTTCTCCCCGGCTATACCCACATGAGACGGGGCCAACCGGTGGTGTTCGCCCAGTATCTTCTCGCCTGGTTCTGGGCGCTCGAGCGCGACCGCGCGAGGCTGACCGCCGCGGGCGAAAGGGCGCTGGAGCTTCCACTCGGCGCCGGGGCGCTGGCGGGAAATCCCTTCGGCGTCGATCGCAATCGCCTCGCCCGCGAACTCGGGTTCCCCACGGTCCTTCCCAACAGCATCGACGCCGTGTCCTCGAGGGACTACGCGCTCGAGTTTCTTTCCTCCGCCGCGATTCTCGGGGTGAACCTCTCGCGCATGGCCGAGGATCTGATCCTCTGGTCGGGTGCCGAGTACTCGTTCGTCTCTTTCGACGAGAGCTATGCCACCGGCTCGAGCCTCATGCCGCAGAAACAGAACCCCGACGGCCTCGAGCTCGTTCGAGGAAAGACGGGGCGCCTTCTGGGCGATTCGGTCTCGCTTCTCACCACCGTGAAGGGTCTTGCCACCGGCTACCAGCGCGATCTCCAGGAGGACAAGGAGCCGGTTTTCGATGCTCTCGATACGCTGAATCTCACGCTTCCGGTGATGGAAGGAGTCATCGGCTCCCTCGTCGTCCGGGAGGAGCAGATGGCGAAAGCGCTGTCCTTCGACCTCCTGGCCACGGACCTTGCCGAATACCTCGGTGCCGGAAAGGTGTTTCCTTCCGGCGCGCCCATGGCATCGTGGGCGAGGTGCTCGCCCGGGCCGAAGAGAAAGGAGTCGAGCCCTTCGAGCTTCCTCTCGAAGACCTTCGAACGTTGTCCCCGAAGTTCGACTCCGACGTCGCCTCCGCCTTCGACTTTCGCGCTTCCGTCGAAAGACGCGACAGCGAAGGTGGAGTCTCCGCCCGGGCGATCGAGGCCCATATTCGCAAAGCGGAGAAGGCCCTTAGTCGATGATGTCGATATCGACTCGATAGCCTCCCGCGAGTTTTTGTGAACTAATCCGCCGGCAGGAATGAGTCCCGCCCCGCGTTTCCTCCAGTCCCGGACGCGCTGCGCTCCCGCAGTCCACTCGGCTATCTGAAGTTCTACGGCCCGGGAGCCATCATCGCGTCCGTCACCATTGGCAGCGGTGAAACGGTCTTCGCCGCTCGCGCTGGAGCGACATTCGGCTACGCCCTGGTTTGGTGCCTCCTTCTCGTCTCGGCGTTGAAGGCGATCCAGGCGTACTCGGGTATGCGTGTCATCACGCTCACGGGTAGGCACCCCGTGCACTACTGGGCCAGGATGAACGGGCCCCAAGGCTGGTTTCCCCTGCTTCTCGGGATCGTGGCCCTCTTCATCATGGCTTCGACGTTCGGAGCACTCCCCAAGGCTCTCGCGACTCTTTTGATGCAGCTCCTCGAGCGAGGTCCCGACTTACCGGCCTACGAAACTCATCTGAATCTGATCGCGAGCGCGATTCTCGTCGTCTGTGCGCTTTCCGCGATGGGAAAGTACGTACCGCACCCTGGAGGTCGGTCAGACGGCCATCATCCTCCTTTTCCTTGCCTTCATCGCGGCTTCCTTCGTGGCGCTGCGGCCAGATGTTTGGATGCTGCTGAAGAGCGCTTCATCGTCTCATTCCCCGACTATCCGGATTTGGTGCGGAATATCTTGGGATCGCCGCGCGCCCGCCCTGGGTCGAAGCGATGACCTTCATCGGACTCATCGGCGGAAACAGTACCGACTACATGGCGTACTGAGCTTCCTGCGCGACAAGCAGTGGGGCCTTGCGGGAAGACTCACCGAGTCCGAAGAGGCAGGGGGACTTCTGCCGCCGACCGATCCGGAGGAAGATCCTCAAAGGACGGCTCTGGCTGCGCGCGCCTTTGACCGACATGCTGCTCTCCTTTTCCATGGTCGCGATGTTCTCCATCATCTTCCTCGTGCTCGGGGCTTCGATTCTCGCTCCCGCCCGGTTGGTGCCGCACGAATCCGAGCTCCTGAGCGTTCAGGCGCGCTTCCTCACCGAGCTCCACCCTCGGCTGACCCCCCTCTACATCGTGGGCATCGTCACGGTGTTCCTGGGAACGATTTATGGCTCCTTCGAGCTCCAGACGCGAGCGCTCTACGAATGTGGGCGCGTGGTGTCGAATCGATGGAAGCGGGCCACGATATCGAGCTTCCGGCGTTTCGTCGTCCTTTACGGAGTCACGAGCGGGCTCCTTCTCATCTGGACCCGGTGGGATCCCGTCACTTTGTTTACTCCGGCCATCCTTCTCAGCGTTGCTCGCCTATCGGGTTTGTGGTGTTTCGCGATGCTTTGGGTTGACCGGCGGTTCTTGCCGAGGCCTTATCGGATGTCCGCCCCGCTTGCAGTGGGACTCCTGATTGCCGGCGTCGTCCTGACGGCTTTCGGGGTCCGATTGATATACGCCTTCTTCTCGTAGGAGGTTGACCTTGATTCGGCTCCCCCGCGAACGCTAACCTCGTCGGCGTGGGACCTAGCATCCTGGTCGTCCGCCTGAGCTCCATGGGCGACCTGGTGCATACTCTTCCGGCGGTCGCTGCCCTCAGACAGCGCTTTCCCGACGCGCGCATCGATTGGCTCGTCGAGACCCGGCATCGAGACGTCCTTCTGGAACCCCAATCCTCAGCGGACTCATCGAGGTCGACACCCTCGGCTGGAGGCGAAGACTCCTCTCCCCCCGGACTTGGCAAGAATCCGCCGATCAATCCGCGCCATCCGGGAGCGCCGCTATGATTTCGTCCTCGACTTCCAGGGCACCATCAAGTCCGCGGTGTCGGCCTTTCTCGCGCGCAGCGACCGCGCATCGGATTCGGCCCGGGCCACCTGAGGGAGCGGGCGAGGTTCTCTTGTACACGGAGCGGGTCTCCGCGAACGGGGGGAGGCGCCACGTCATCGATCGCCACCTGCATCTTCTGCGCGCTCTCGGTATCGATACCGGAAGAGCGCCGCTTTCCCATTTCGGTTCCTCCGGCGGCGGAAGCCGCCGTCGAGGCCGAGCTCGCCCGTATGAAACTTCAGGATTACGTCCTGCTCAACTCCGGGGGCTCATGGGTGACCAAGAGGTGGAGTCCGGAGAGATTCGGGTGGGGCTGGCCGCCGCAATCGAACGCGAGTGGAAGATCCCTAGCCTCGTGGTGTGGGGACCCGGAGAAGAGGGGATAGCGCGGGAGGTCGTAGCGGCCTCAGAGGGCGCGGCGCGGCTCGCGCCGAGGACGTCTCTCCGGGAACTCGTCCCCTATAAGGAGGGCGCGCCTCTTTGTCAGCGGTGACAGCGGTCCTCTTCACCTCGCGTCTGCTTGCGGTGTCCCCGCAGTCGGAATCTTCGGCCCGACGGACCCGGCGCGAAACGGCCCCTTCGGCGAAGGCGATGAAGTGGTCTGGAAAAAGAGGTCGCCTGCTCGCCCTGCTACAAGCCCCGATGCCCGGGGTACGGCAACATCTGCTCCACCGCGATCGAGGTTCACGACGTCCTCGGCGCGGTGAGAAAGAGGCTCGGCGGGAAATGATTGACTACGAACGGTTGCGGACGACCCCGCTGGTTAGCGAGCCTTTCGACCATCTCGTGGTGCCCGGTTTCATCGAGCCGGGCTCGCTCGAGCCGGTGCTCTCCGGATTTCCGGCTATCGGCAAGGGGGGAGCTTCCCCGAGAGCGAGCTCTCGGTCGGCCCGGGCTTCGCGGGTCTTCTCGAAGAGCTTCGCGGGCCCGAGCTCCGGGCGACGGTGGCGAGAAGTTCGGAATCGACCTCGGGGGAAAACCGACGATGGTCACCGTGCGGGGTCACGCTAGGGCCAAGGACGGCCGCATCCACACCGATACCGAGAGGAAGACGGTGACCGTGCTCTTGTACCTGAACCCCGGATGGAAAGACGAGGCGGTCGTCTTCGCCTCCTTCGGTCGAAGGCGAGCCTCGACGACTACTTCGCGGAGATTCCGCCAGAGGCCGGGACCGCGGTTTTCTTTCGCTGCACGAACAACGCCTGGCACGGGCACACGCCTTACGTGGGCGAGCGGCGTGCCATTCAGCTCAACTGGGTGACGGACGAGAGCGTGGTGCGGCACGAGGAGCCAGGCACCGGCTCTCCGCCCGTTTGAAGAAGTGGCTGCCGTATAAAAACGATCGCCACGCGGATCGCGGAGCATGGGTGGGCGGTTCAGCCGCAGTTCCTCGATTCTCGCGAGGTCGAGCTCGGGGCGCGCGAAGCGCAGAGCGCGTTCCGCGACGGCGAGTTTCGGCTTGCGGGAGTCGGTCGCGGCGAAGGGCACCGAGTCCGCCCCGAGGTTCGCGAGGACTACGTTCGGTGGCTTGACCCTCCGGGAGCCACGCCCTCGGAGAAACGCTATTTCGTTCTCATGGAGCTTCTGCGGCAGAGCCTGAACCGGGAGCTCACCCTTGGGCTGTTCGGGTTCGAGGCGCACCTCGGGCTCTATCCTCCCGGGCGCGTGACCGCTGCCATCTCGACCGGTTCCAGGATGAGGCAAGAATCGGATCCTCTCCGTAAGCCTGTATCTCAACCTCCACTGGGCAGGCGGAGGACGGAGGAGCCCTGAGGCTCATCTCGAACAGCCGGAATCAGAGCCCTTCGAGGACGTTCAGCCTGCGGGCGGCACCCTGGTGTGCTTCTTCAGCGGAAGGCTTTACCACGAGGTGCTGCCTTCGCGCCGCGATCGGCTGAGCGCCACGGGTTGGTTCACGCGGCGACGGCTTCAGCCGATCCCGTAGCGCTCCCGGAGCACCGCCAGGTGGTGACGCGCGTGGCCGGTCATGATGTAGGCGAGCGCGCGAACCGTGACCTTGGCTCCGTTGGCAACGCCCTCCCGCGGCCAGGCCGTGGCGTCCAGGTTCTCGAGGAGCCGGGAGTTCGCCTCGCGCAGCAACGAGAAATCCTTCGCCAACTCCCCGAGAGGTCGGGAATCACAACCCGCCCCCGAGACGTAGAAGTTCTCGTCCCAGCCGGGAAGAGGGTTCGTGTCGCCGCGGCTTATGCAGAACAGGCGGTATCCGAACACGCGCTCCGCGTCGACCATGTGCCCGAAGAGCTGCCGCACGCTCCACTTCTCCGGCGCGTAGCGGAATCGTCTCGTGCTCGGGGGAAATTCCTCTCGCGATGGCGGTGATCTCGGCTGTCTGCTCCCGAAGCGCCGTGACGATGTCGTCCTCCGGGACCAGAGACACGTAGCCGGCGTAGAACGGCGCGTACTCGCTTTCGGCGGGGCGACCAGCGATCATCATTTTATTGTTCTCCTGTCACCACAATCGGTAAGATTCCGCTCCTGAAGCGTCCGGTTGAACGCCGGGAGCTGGTTCTCGATGAGCGAGTCGAGCTCGCCTGCGGTAGGTCTCGAGCCTCTCTTTCAGAATCCGATGGACCTCGTGGTGCTGATCGGTCGGCCGGAAGTCGGCGACGGAGACCGCGCCCGCCAGGTAGTTGATCCGGCCGGTGAGCATCGCCGGCCACCTCACTCGGTCCTGACCCCGGTCGGTGAGCTTCACCTGGTAGAGCTTCTCTTCGAGAGCGAGAAGGGTCCCATCGAGCTCCTCGGCCGCGGACACGATACCTTCGACTTCGTGGCGCCGAACGCGTTCGCCACGCCGCGAAGGTCCGAGAGCTGCTTCCGGATCCACTCGATCCGGTTGATGGCATCGGCGGCCTGGTTCAAATCGTTTCGAAGCTCCTCGAGCATCTCGGTCTGGAGTCGGATGTCCTCCTCCGATCCATCGGAGTGCGGGTCTTTCAGGACGCGTAGACTCGCCGTCTGACTCCTCGCCCGCGACCGAGGGACACCGTGTAATCGCCCGGCGGCTGCAGGATTCGGATCCTTCCCTCGACCGCGGCGCGCCAGCCTTCGTCTCCCATCTCGACCCAGTCCGCGTACTGGGGCTTCATGCGGAGCTTGATCTGCGTCGACGGCTCGCCCTCGAGGTCCCAGGTGATCCGATTGATGCCCGCGTTCTTCGTACCGTCGAGCGTGCGAACGGTATCGCCCTTGGCGTTCCTTATCCTCACCTTGACTTCCTTGACTTCTTTGACTTCTTGTTCAGGCGCCTTCGCGAGCCAGTAGGAGATCGAGGCTCCATACGCGGGGTCCTCGCCGGCCGAGGGATCGTCGAACATCGTCATGGGAGAGGTGATCGGCTGGAACCGGTAGGCGGCTCGCGGCTCGAAGAGGCGCGCTTCCGAGCGGGCCACCTCCGGCGTGAGCTGCTGCAGCGGCGTCAGGTCGTCCAGGATCCAGAACCCTCGGCCGTAGGTGCCGACGACGAGATCGTTGAAATGCTCCTGCACCACGAGCCAGTACATCGGCGTCGCGGGAAGGTTGTTCTGGAGCGATTGCCAATGTCGCCGTCATCGAAGGAAACGTAGAGCGCGTTCTCCGTTCCGAGGTAGAGAAGCCCGGGCCGGACCGGATCCTCGAGGACGTGCGCGCGTAGCTGAGAGGATAGTCCGCGATTCCCGTGACGATCTTCGCCCAGGTCTTCCCGTAGTCGCTCGTTGTAGACGAAGGGATCGAAATTTCCCACTTCGTGCAGATCGACGATGAGGTACGCCTTCCCCGCATCCCATTTCGAGGCGTCGATGTTCCGGACCGTGCCGAGGAGGAAGACCCGGAAGGTTCGCCGTGACGTTGGTCCAGGTGGTTCCGCCGTCCGGGTCACGTGGACCAACCCGTCGTTCGAGCCGGCCCAGTAGACCCCCGCCGTCACCGGAGATTCATCGAAGGCGTAGACGACGCAGCAGTACTCGACTCCGATGTTGTCGGGCGTGAGCCCGCCCGAGATGCCCTGTTTCGACTTGTCGTTCGTGGTGAGGTCGGGGCTTATGACATCCCAGCTCTGGCCGCCGTTCCGGGTGCGATGAACGTGCTGGCTCGTCACGAAGACCGTCTCGTGATCGTGGGGTGAGACCAAAACGGGGAAGTCCACTGGAAGCGATAACGAAGCTCGGCCGCGGGCCAGCCGCCGGTGCTCTCGGGCCAGACCTCGACCTGGCGGAACTGCCGGGTGGATTCGCGATAGCGCACCACGATGCCGCCGCGCGCGCCGGCGCCGGAAGCGCTCGACCAGATGACGTCGGGGTCGACCGGGTCGGGCGTCGCGAATCCGCTCTCGCCTCCGCCAACCGAGTGCCACATGTCGCGCGTGATGCCGGTCGCACCGAAGCCCATCCGGTCCGGCTGTTGCTCGGACCGCGGAACGAAGGTCCGTCCTGCCGGTTTCCGTACACGTAATAAGGTACCTGGTCGTCGACCGTGACGTGGTACATCTGCGCGATGGGAAGCTGAACCTTGAGCCAGGACTTCCCGCGGTTCTCCGAGATCGAGACTCCTCCGTCGTGCGCGACCGCCATGCGATCGGAGTTCGACGCATCGATCCACATGTCGTGGTGATCCCAGCCGGGTGCGGGAAACGACGAGCCCGTGCCCTCGGCGGTCTCGGAGGAGACGCCGCCATCGAGGCTGCGGCTGTAGGACGCCGCGAGGAAGTAGACCTCGTCGGGGTCGTCGGTCGCGACCGCGCAGCGGGAGTAGTAGGCGCTTCGTCCGGCGAGCTCGCGGTCGTGGTTCACCAGCTACCATCTTCCCGCCGTCGCTCGAGCGCCAGAGCTCGCCGCTCTCGGTCTCTTCGCCATGCCACGGAACGCCGTCGCCGGTCTCGATGAGAGCGTAGAGACGGTTGGAGTCCGCGGAGTCATGCAGAGCGCGATCTTCCCGACCGGAAGCTCGGAAGGCCGTTCCCCTGGAGCCTCGCTCCAGGTGTCGCCGCCGTCTCTCGTCACGAAGATTCCGCTTCCCGGTCCTCCGCTCTCTCGGGTCCAGGTCTTGAGCTCGAGCTGCCACATTCCCGCAAAGAGGATGCGTGGATTCTTCGGATCCATGACGAGATCGGAGGCGCCGGTCTTCTCGTCCACGAAGAGGACGCGCTCCCAGGTCTTTCCGCCGTCCTTCGTGCGGTAGACGCCGCGCTCGGGCTGCGGGCCGTAGCCGTGGCCGAGAGCCGCCGCGTAGACGATGTCGGGATTCGCGGGATGGACGATCACGCGGCCGATGCGACCCGTCCCTCGAGCCCCATGTGCTTCCACGTCTCGCCGCCGTCGGTCGACTTCCAGACGCCGTTTCCGATGGAGACGTTCGAGCGGATGAACGTCTCGCCCGTTCCGGCCCAGACGATCTTCGGATCGGAGGGCGAGACCGCGAGAGCGCCGATGGCATGACGGGCTGCTTGTCGAAAACCGGCTTCCAGGATGAGCCCGGCGTCCTCCGTCTTCCAGATCCCGCCCGAAGCGGCGCCGACGAAGTAGGTCGTCTCGTCGCCCGGCGACTCCGCGACCGAGATCGTGCGGTTCCCACCGGGCCGATGTGGCGGAAACGGAGCTTGCCGTAGTCAGCTCCGGGAGAGTTCCTGCGCGGCGAGCGGCGGACGACATCAAGATCAAAATCGCGAGCAGTCCACGAATCGACGCCCGTTTTCATGGGCATGAATCTCCCATTGCCACCGCCCGCCGTTGGCAAGCTCCCAGAGCTTCGCGTGCTTGCTGAACGAGTAGAACGCTCCGAGTGTCGCGAGCACGACACCCGTCCTGCCCTCGAGGATTCCGCCCTTGAGAACGAGGTCGCGGGCGATGGAGAGCGGGCGCGACGAGGAGCAGCTCGACGAGGCTCGTTGCTTCGGCCCTCGCGAAACCAATCCTCGGCGGCGACCGTGGCGTACTCGTCGTTCTTGCGGATCCGGTGGGCGATCGACTCCGTCGTGAAATGACAGGAGCTCTCCTTCGAGCCGTCTCGACCGGTCCCTCGATCAGCACCCGCTCGTGGACGCGATGATCCGAGATCCGACCCTTCCCCTTCTGGAAGAGACGATCCACGTACGAGACGGACGCGAGTGGCCGAAGCGGACCCGATCGTCGCCGAAGAAATTCACCCGGCGCATCGAGTAGCCGGAAACCTCTCCCCGGCGTCGCGGTGACGCGGCGGATCTCGGAGGCGAGCGCTTCGATCGACGACCTCGTCCGCATCGAGCACCAGGATCCAGTCCCCCTCCGCGAGAGAGAGCGCGAAGCTCTTCTGATGTCCGTAGCCCTTCCATTCGGTCTGCGAGGACCACCCGCGCTCCGAGTTTCTCCGCGACGTCGCGCGTCCCGTCGGTCGAGCCGGAATCGACGACGAGGATCGAGTCCGCGAAGGAGACCGCTCGAAGGGTTCGCTCGAACGAGGTGCGCCGCGTCTCGCGTGATGAGAACGACCGCGAGGGACGGGCGCATGCGGCCTATAATAGCCGACGATGGATTACCGTTCCGCGGGCGTCGACATCGACGCCGCCACGCCAGGCCGTCGGGAAGATCCGGGAGCTCGCTCGCTCGACGTTTCGTCCCGAAGTGCTCTCGGACATCGGAAGCTTCGGAGGACTCTTTCGGCTCGACACCGCGCGCTACCGAGAGCCGGTCCTGGTGGCTTCGACCGACGGCGTCGGAACCAAGCTCAAGATCGCGATTCGCGACCGGGCCGGAACGATAGTGTCGGCTACGACCTCGTCTCCCACTGCATCAACGACATCCTGGTCCAGGGAGCGAGGCCCGCTCTTTTTTCTCGACTACCTCGCGATGGGGAAGCTCGACACCGACGTCGCGGCGGCAGTGATCTCGGGAATGGCGGAAGCCTGCCGGGAGTTCGGGCTCGCTCTTCTCGGAGGCGAGACGGCGGAGATGCCGGGCTTCTATCAGCCGGGCGACTACGACATCGCCGGGACGATCGTCGGGGTCGTGGAGGAGGAGCGGATCCTCGACGGCTCGCGCGTTCGCTAGGGCGACCGGCTCGTCGCTCTCGAATCCTGGGGTCTTCATACCAACGGATACTCCCTCGCGCGCAAGATGTTCTTCGAGCAGGAAGGGCCTCGCTCCGGGAAGCCACGTCCCCGCGATTGGCGGCACCGTCGCGCGACATCCTTCTCGCGCGCCACCGCTGCTACCTCCGCGATCTCGAGCCGCTTCTCGACTGCGGACGTCATCCATGCGATGGCCCACATCACCGGAGGCGGTCTCACCGACAACGTTCCCCGCGTGCTGCCTTAGGGACTCGGCGTTCGCATCGATCTTCGCGTCGCTCAAGCCTCTGCCCGTCTTCCGTTACATGATGGACAAGGGTGCGGTGCCCCAGGACGACATGCTCCGGACGTTCAACCTGGGAGTGGGGATGGTCGTGATCGTGGCGCCGGAAGACGCCGCGCGAGTCCCGGGCGGATGGACCATCGGCGACGTGGTTGCGGGCTCCGGTGTGTCCTACGAGGGGAGTCTTTGAGGACTCTCGGAGTCCTCATTTCCGGCCGCGGCTCGAACCTTCAGGCGATCCTCGATGCGATTCGCGACGGAAGGCTCGATGCGCGCGTGGGGGTCGTGATTTCGAACGTCGCGGGCGCCCCGGGACTCGAGCGCGCGCGAAGCGCGGGCGTTCCCACCGCCGTCCTCTCGCACCGGGATTCGTCCTCGCGCGAAGAGTTCGATGCCGCACTCGTGGGCCGCCTCCGCGACGCACGAGGTGGATTTGGTCTGCCTCGCGGGATTCATGCGGCTCGTCTCGCCCGTTTTCGTGCGCGCTTTCCCGGGGCGCATCCTCAACGTCCATCCGTCCCTCCTGCCCGCGTTTCGCCGGCCTGCACGCGCAGCGGCAGGCGCTCGAGCACGGAGTCAAGGTGACGGGCGCGACGGTGCACCTCGTGGACGAGGAGCTCGACCACGGGCCGATCCTGCTGCAGCGCGTCGTTCCCGTGCTCGAAGGCGACGACGAGGAGTCGCTCTCCGCGCGCATCCTCGAAGCAGGAGCACGAGATCTATCCCGAGGCGATCGCCCTCGTCCTCGACGGCCTGCTGCGGTTCCGAAGAAACGAAATGACCATCGACGAACAGATCGCCTACCTCACCAAGGGCGCGGTGGACGTCGTCCGCCGCGAAGAGCTGAAGGCGAAGCTCGAGCGGTCGGCAGCCGCGCCGGACAAAGCCTCTGAAGGTCAAGGTCGGGTTCGACCCTTCGGCTCCCGACATCCATCTGGGCCACACCGTGCTCATGAGGAAGATGAAGCACTTCCAGGATCTCGGGCACGAGGTGGTCTTTCTCATCGGGGACTTCACCGGGCTCATCGGCGATCCGAGCGGAAAGTCGAAGACCCGACCGCAGTTGACGCGGGCAGCAGATCGACAAGAACGCCCAGACCTACAAGGAGCAGGTCTTCAAGATCCTCGACCCGGAAAAGACCATCGTGGACTTCAACAGCCGATGGCTCGGAGCTCTCGGGGCGGACGGCTTGATACGGCTCGCCTCTCGCTACACCGTGGCCCGGATGCTCGAGCGCGACGACTTCCAGAAACGGTTCGACGACGCAGCAGCCGATCGCCGTCCACGAGCTTCTCTACCCGCTCGCGCAGGCCTACGATTCCGTGGAGCTCCAGGCGGACTTCGAGCTCGGAGGCACGGACCAGCTCTTCAACCTCCTGGTCGGGCGCGACATCATGCGCGAGTACGGGCTCGAGCCGCAGGTGGTGCTGACGACTCCGCTTCTCGAGGGACTCGACGGGGTCGAGAAGATGTCCAAGAGCCTCGGGAACTACATCGGCGTGACCGAGGCTCCCGAGCAGATGTTCGGGAAGGTGATGTCGGTGAGCGACGAGCTGATGTGGAAGTACTACGAGCTCCTGACGGATTTGAGTCTCGTCGAGATCGAGACGCTGAAGGCGAAGGGAGAGCCGATGACGATCGAAGATGAACCTCGCCCGTCGAATCGTCGCGGACTTCCACTCCGAAGCGGCGGCGGAGGAAGCGTCGAGGCATTTCGACTCCGTCATCCGGAAGAAGGAGATGCCGGACGAGGTTCCGGAGAAGGCTAGTGGCGCCGGGCACCTATGCCCTGAGCGCGCTCCTCTTGATGGTCGGAGCTCGCGGCGTCGCGGACGGAGGCGAAGAGGCTCATCGAGCAGGCCGCGGTCTCGGTCGACGGACGGCGCGCGGCAGGAGACGACGCGGTGACGATCGCGGCGCCCGGCGGGCTGGTCCTCAAGGTCGGAAAGACGGAAGTTCGTCCGGATCGTGGCTAAGGTCTGATCGAGACCACGAGAGTCACGCTGGCCCGGACTTCGATCGGGCCGGCTTCGATCGGGGTCGGCGCGTCATCGGCCATCTTCATCTCGGCGTCGGTACATCGGCATGGGCCGTACGATGTCCGGCTCCCCTTCGGTTACCGAGAGAATGCCGAGGACCGCAACGCCCAGCGCGTCCGCGAGCGCGTCCGACTTTGGCTTTGGCGTCGATCGCCGCCTCTCGGAGTGCCCGGGCCTTCGCGGCGCTTTCATCTTTGAGACCGAAGGCGATGTTCGAGACCGAGTTCGCACCCGCGGCCGTCGCCGACGTCGATGACTTCGCCGACCTTCTCGAGAGCGAGCTCTTTGACTCGAAGTACGTTCATCGCGGAATACCCCCGCAGTACCGGAGCGGTTGCGTCTCCGGATACGGTACACCGGGTTCAGCGAGTAGCTCACGGTCTCGAACTTCGCGCCGGGAAGCGTGGTTCGGAGCGCCTTGAGGACGGAGTCGAGCTTCTCCGCATTCAGCCGGGCCGCGTCCTTCGCGTCCGACGCTTCGGTCACGACTCCGACGTCGACCGATGCCTGCTCCGGCTGGACGCTGAGCGTCGATCTTCCCGTGACTCGAATCGAAGGACTCGGCGCGTCGGGCTGCGACGCGGCTTCCGAGGCGAGGAGAAGGAGTCACCGCGAGAGCGACGCCGTGGATTCTCATGGATCGGTCACCTCACACCACTCTATACCGGCTCGAAACATGACTCTTGCGTAAAATTCTCTTGACGACCCCTTACCCATGGTGTAATCTCGCCAATTGCCCCTGACGGGGCCTGTTCTTTGAAAACTAGGTAGAGCGAGTCCAAGCCAAGCGAGTATTTACTAGGATTGAAACCTCTTAGGCCGCCAGGCCGAAGAGGGCTCGAGATTCCTCGTCGTAGCCTTCCGAAGGCGAAGGCGAGGGGAAACACTTAAACTCGAGAGTTTGATCCTGGCTCAGAATCAACGCTGGCGGCGTGCCTAACACATGCAAGTCGAGCGGGAAAGGGGGCTTCGGTCCCTGAGTATAGCGGCGGACGGGTGAGTAACACGTGGGTAATTTGCCCTTGGGTGTGGAATAACTCAGGGAAACTTGAGCTAATACCGCATGACATCCTTTTCCCATACGAGGAGAGGATCAAAGCCGGGGACCCTTCGGGGCCTGGCGCCTGAGGAGAAGCCCGCGCCCGATTAGCTAGTTGGTGAGGTAATGGCTCACCAAGGCTTCGATCGGTAGCCGGCCTGAGAGGGCGGACGGCCACACTGGGACTGAGACACGGCCCAGACTCCTACGGGAGGCAGCAGTGGGGAATTTTTGTCAATGGGGGAAACCCTGAACAAGCAACGCCGCGTGAAGGACGAAGACCTTCGGGTTGTAAACTTCTGTCGGAGGGGACGAAAGCGGTCGAGGCTAATATCCTCGGCTGTTGACGGTACCCTACGAGGAAGCCCCGGCTAACTCCGTGCCAGCAGCCGCGGTAATACGGGGGGGGCAAGCGTTGTTCGGAATTACTGGGCGTAAAGGGCGCGTAGGCGGGCGGACAAGTCTCTCGTGAAATCCCACGGCTCAACCGTGGAACTGCGGGAGATACTGTCTGTCTTGAGTCCGGGAGAGGAGGGTGGAATTCCCAGTGTAGCGGTGAAATGCGTAGATATTGGGAGGAACACCGGTGGCGAAGGCGGCTCTCTGGACCGGTACTGACGCTGAGGCGCGAAAGCTAGGGGAGCAAACGGGATTAGATACCCCGGTAGTCCTAGCCGTAAACGATGAGCACTTGGTGTGGCGGGTATCGACCCCCGCCGTGCCGAAGCTAACGCATTAAGTGCTCCGCCTGGGGAGTACGGTCGCAAGGCTGAAACTCAAAGGAATTGACGGGGGCCCGCACAAGCGGTGGAGCATGTGGTTTAATTCGACGCAACGCGAAGAACCTTACCTGGGTTTGAACCGCTGAGGACCGGCGCAGAGATGCGTCTTTCCTTCGGGACTTCAGTAGAGGTGCTGCATGGCTGTCGTCAGCTCGTGTCGTGAGATGTTGGGTTAAGTCCCGCAACGAGCGCAACCCTTGCCCTCTGTTGCCACCAGGTAATGCTGAGCACTCTGAGGGGACTGCCGGTGATAAACCGGAGGAAGGTGGGGATGACGTCAAGTCCTCATGGCCTTTATGTCCAGGGCTACACACGTGCTACAATGGTCGGTACAAAGGGTCGCAAAACCGCGAGGTGGAGCTAATCCCAAAAAGCCGGCCCCAGTTCGGATTGGAGTCTGCAATTCGACTCCATGAAGGTGGAATCGCTAGTAATCGCGGATCAGCAGGCCGCGGTGAATACGTTCCCGGGCCTTGTACACACCGCCCGTCACATCACGAAAGTTGGCTGTACTAGAAGTCGCCCAGCCAACCCGCAAGGGAGGCAGGCGCCGACGGTATGGTTGATGATTGGGGTGAAGTCGTAACAAGGTAGCTGTAGGAGAACCTGTGGCTGGATCACCTCCTTTCTAAGGAGATATGGGAAGTCTCTTCGGAGACACGCCCACATCGACTAGGTCGATCGCTTCTTGGATTAAACCTCGCCGACGCCGAGCTCGAAAGAGCGAGGCGAAGGCGGGGGTCGCTCTATCTAGTTTTGAGAGAACAGCGCTCTCGTCGGGTTTGCGCTGTCGAATTCCCTGAGCGAAGTGGGCCTATAGCTCAGTTGGTTAGAGCGCACGCCTGATAAGCGTGAGGTCGGTAGTTCAAATCTACCTAGGCCCACCAGCTTTTCAGGAGTGCGCTCGAGGTTCGGGGAATTAGCTCAGCTGGGAGAGCGCCTGCTTTGCACGCAGGAGGTCACCGGTTCGATCCCGGTATTCTCCACCAACTGCGAGCGCGAAGCCGGGTTGTTCCGACGTGGAACGGCTCGGCCTTGTACTCGCCCTGTGGCGAGGCTCTTTGACAACTGAATATCTGGCACATAATTGGGTGTTACTGCGCAGTGCGGCGATAAACCATGAACTTTGCTCTTCGCAAATTTTATGGTCAAGCTACTAAGGGCGTATGGTGGATGCCTTGGCGCAGAGAGGCGATGAAGGACGTGGCAGGCTGCGATAAGCCTCGGGGAGCCGCGAGCAGGCTTTGATCCGGGGATGTCCGAATGGGGAAACCCAATGGGAGTAATGTCCCATTATCCGTCATTGAATTCATAGGTGACGGAAGCGAACTCGGGGAAGTGAACCATCTCAGTACCCGAAGGAAAAGAAAGCAACCGCGATTCCCCAAGTAGCGGCGAGCGAACGGGGACGAGCCCAAACCGTCGATGATGTCAAGCCCGTAGGCGTTGTCATCGCGGGGTTGTGGGGCTCAGCATGGCTCGGTTACGGACGGGCCGGGAAGTTACCAATCGTGGCGTTAGTCGAATGTGGCTGGAAAGCCCGGCGATACAGAGTGAAAGCCTCGTAGACGAAAACGCTCATGACTTCCAAGCTGAGTTCCCGAGTACCACGGGACACGAGAAACCCTGTGGGAATCTGGGGGGACCATCCTCCAAGGCTAAACACTACTCTGCGACCGATAGTGAACTAGTACCGTGAGGGAAAGGTGAAAAGCACCTCTGTTAGAGGAGTGAAAGAGTACCTGAAACCGTATGCCTACAAGCAGTGGAAGGGCGTTTGCGATTGGCTTCGGCTGGTCGTGTTGCCTGACCGCGTGCCTTTTGCATAATGAGCCGGCTAGTTATTGTCAGTGGCGAGGTTAAGCTTCAAAGCGAGCCGTAGCGAAAGCAAGTCCGAACAGGGCGTTCAGTCGCTGATAATAGACGCGAAGCGGGATGATCTACCCTTGGCCAGGGTGAAACACGGGTAACACCGTGTGGAGGCCCGAACTAGTGTTGGTTGAAAACAACTTGGATGAGCTGAGGGTAGGGGTGAAAGGCTAATCAAATTCCGTGATAGCCCGTTCTCCTCGAAATAGCTTTAGGGCTAGCCTCGGAAGATCGGTCGTGGCTGTAGAGTACTCGATGGACTAGGGGCCCTACCAGGTTACTGAATCCAACGAAACTCCGAAGGCTGCGAACCGTATTCCGGGAGTCAGACTACGGGGGCTAAGCTCCGTGGTCGAAAGGGAAACAGCCCAGACCGCCAGCTAAGGTCCCAAAATACATGCTAAGTGGGAAAGGATCTGGAGACGCTCTGACAGCCAGGAGGTTGGCTTAGAAGCAGCCATCCTTTAAAGAAAGCGTAATAGCTCACTGGTCAAGCGGCTCTGGGCCGATAATTTAACGGGGCTCAAGCATGTTACCGAAGCTGCGGACTTCAGCGGATCTTCGGATTCGCGGGAGTGGTAGAGGAGCGTTCTATACCGGTTGAAGCTGGACCGACAAGGACCAGTCGACGGTATGGAAGTGACCCTGCCGGCATAAGTAGCGATAATCCAGGTGAGAACCCTGGACGCCGAAAGCCTAAGGTTTCCTGAGGAAGGTCAGTCCGCTCAGGGTTAGTCGGTGCCTAAGGCGAGGCCGAAAGGCGTAGCCGATGGACAGCAGGTCAACATTCCTGCACCACCTTCGAGACGTTTGAGCAATGGGGCGACGCAGACGGGTAAGTTTACGCACGGTTGGAAGTGTGCGGCCGTGGTCGTAGGTGGAGGCTCAGGTAAATCCGGGTCTCATTAACACCGAGAGCCGCGGGGAAGTGCGTCTTCGGACAAACCAACTAACTGAACCCACGCTGCCGAGAAAAACCTCTAGCGAGTCAAAAGGGTGACCGTACCGCAATCCGACACAGGTAGGCGAGGAGAGAATCCACAGGCGCAAGTGAGAACCCTCGTTTAGGAACTCGGCAAATTAACCCCGTAACTTCGGGAGAAGGGGTGCCTTTGTAGGGTGAAGGACTTCGCGTCCCGAGCCCGAAGAGGTCGCAGAGAAATGGCCCAAGCGACTGTTTACTAAAAACACAGGACTCTGCAAAGTCGAAAACGACGTATAGGGTCTGACGCCTGCCCGGTGCCGGAAGGTTAAGAGGAGGGGTTAGCTGGGAGTCAATCTTGGCGAAGCTCTGAATCGAAGCCCCGGTAAACGGCGGCCGTAACTATAACGGTCCTAAGGTTGTAGTTACGCTAAATAAATCTGGCTGTATGCTGGAACATCCGAGTATCGTTCCGCTACTCGCTGACGCCCTTCTTGGGTTGACGAGTGACAAAGCGTGAAGTGCGGACAATCAGCAGGAAACCCGAGCGAAATTCCTTGTCGGGTAAGTTCCGACCTGCACGAATGGCGTAACGATTTGGGCGCTGTCTCGACGAGGGGCACTGCGAATTTGTAGTACCGGTGAAGATGCCGGTTACCCGCGACTAGACGGAAAGACCCCGTGCACCTTTACTATACCCTAGCAGTGAATTTTGGTGCGTTGTGCGCAGGATAGGTGGGAGGCTTTGAACCTAGGGCTTTGGCCTTGGGGGAGCCAACGGTGAGATACCACCCTCATCGTACTGAAGTTCTAACCTAGACCCGTTACCCGGGTCGGGGACACTGTTAGGCGGGTAGTTTGACTGGGGCGGTCGCCTCCTAAAGAGTAACGGAGGCGCTCGAAGGTGCGCTCAGGCTGATTGGAAACCAGCCGTAGAGTGTAAAGGCACAAGCGCGCTTGACTGCGAGACAAACAAGTCGAGCAGGTGGGAAACCAGGACTTAGTGATCCGGCGGTCCCGTATGGAAGGGCCGTCGCTCAACGGATAAAAGGTACGCCGGGGATAACAGGCTTATCTGGCCCAAGAGTTCATATCGACGGCCAGGTTTGGCACCTCGATGTCGGCTCATCGCATCCTGGAGCTGTAGCAGGTTCCAAGGGTTGGGCTGTTCGCCCATTAAAGCGGTACGTGAGCTGGGTTTAGAACGTCGTGAGACAGTTCGGTCCCTATCTGTCGTGGGCGTAGGAGATTTGAGAGGAGCTGGCCTTAGTACGAGAGGACCGGGCTGGACGAACCTCTGATTTACGAGTTGTTCCGCCAGGAGCAGCGCTCGGTAGTCACGTTCGGAAGGGATAAGCGCTGAAAGCATATAAGCGCGAAGCCCACCCCAAGATGAGATCTCCCGGACCGTAAGGTCCCTAAAGGCCCCTGGTAGACTACCAGGTTGATAGGCTCGATGTGTAAGGTGAGTAATCACCTCAGCTTACGAGTACTAATCGGCCGTGCGGCTTGACCATAAAATTTACAGAGAGCAAAGCTCTCGATCGTCGCGCGTGCGCAGCCCGCCTTCGCCAAAGCTTCGGCGGGCAAGCACCCAAGTGCCGGATATTCAAACGAGATTCCCGGTGGCATTAGCGGAGGGGCCACACCCGTTCCCATTCCGAACACGGAAGTTAAGCCCTCCAGCGCCGATGGTACTGCAAGGGTGACTTTGTGGGAGAGTAGGGCGTCGCCGGGAGTATACAAAACCCGACGGGCCATCCGGCTCGCCGGGTTTTTCTTTTTCTGCAGGCTCATCCCGGTTCTGGCTGGGGTCTTCGATGTATGGGAGCGCCGAGGAGGATCCGCCAAAATCGACTCTCCTGGGGGGTGAACCGATGGCTCGCAGAGGAAATTTTCGAACGCAAGCGCCTCGCGAGATTACCGTGGTTCTCGCGGCGTTGCTCTGGATCGTCGGATTCGCGGATGTGATCCTGGGCGCCGTGGCTCTCTCGGGCAGCTCTGGGGAGTGGGCTCTCGGACTTTCCGGTCTCCTCCTCCTCATCGGCTCGGTAACAACCTCCATTTGAGTCAAGGAGCAGGAAATGATGTCACTCGAAACCGTCCTTATCTGGATCGTCATCGGAGCGATTGCCGGTCTTCTCGCCGACCGCGTCGTCCGGGGTGTCGCGCTCAGTCTCGGAGGCGCGATCCTCGTCGGGATCATCGGCGCTTTCGTAGGCGGCTGGTTGCTGGGCCAGCTCGGGCTCTTTCCGGGGGCGGGACTGGTGGGCGCCATCCTCACCGCCTTCATCGGGGCGGTGCTCTTGCTCGTTCTGGTCAGGGCGGTCAGGGCATGACGCTCAATCCCAGCGCCTCGTGACGGCGAGGTTCAGGATGCGCTGCACGAGCGACTCGTAGCCGATGCCGGCCTTTTCCGCCGATTCCGCGAAGTCCTCGCCGTAAGCGAGCTGAGGATTCGGATTGGCCTCGAGAAAGAAAAGCCTGCCATCGGCTCCCATCCGAAAATCGATGCGTGCGTACCCGCTGAGGCCGAGAATGCGATAGCCTTCCGCGCGAGATTCCGGACCTTCTTCGCCTGTGTCTCTCCGAGCGACGCCTCCTCCGTTCGCACTCCCACCTGATTCTGATACCGATCGCTCCATTTGACCTTGTCCGTCGCGATGAGCCGCGTGCTCTTGGGTCTCTTTCCGAAATGGAGCTCCCACACCGGAAAGGTCGTGAGCCTGTCGTTTCCCAGCACTCCCACGTAGAGCTCTCTTCCTTCGATGAACTCCTCGCAGATCGCGTCGCTACCGATGTTGTCGTGCACGAAGCGACCCGCTCCTCGAGCCTCGCTTCCGTCGAGACCACGGACGCCTGCGAGATTCCGACCGAGCCGTCGAGGATCAACGACTTCACGATCAGCGGAAAAGAAAGCTCCTCCGGAACCGCGAACGGCTCGCCGCGCCGGAACACCGCGAAATCGCGGAAGCGGCACGCCGTGATAGGAGAGAACCTTCTTCGACAGCGCCTTGTCGCGGGAGAGCAGGAGTCCCCTCGGGTTGCACCCGGTGTACGGGATGAGCAGAAGCTCGAGATACGAGACCCAGTTCTGATCGTTCACCGCGATGTCGTGAAAATCCTCGAGGAGGTTGAAGAGCACGTCCGGGTGAAAACGCTTCAAGGCGCGATCGAGGACCGTCAGGTCGCTCCTCAGGCCGACCACTGCACGACGTGACCCATGAGCCCGAGCGTCTCGATGACGTCGAACTCCATCTTCCACTCGACCTGCGCGAGGTCGTACCCGCTCACGTCCTTCGGCGGCACCAGCTCCTCGTGCACCAGGACCAGCACCCGGAGCGAGCTTTCGTCTCACAGCGCGACCCGGTAGTTCCCGCTCTCCCGGTACTGCATCACCCGCACCGTGAGCGCGGTCACGACGTCGCGAAGCGTCTTCTCCGGAGCGTATCGAACCCGGAGCTCGAGCTCGCGACTTCGCTCGATCCAGTCCCTCAGGACCTGCTCGACGCCGTATCCGGGAATTCCCGTCCAGCGCGCGATCTCGTAATCGCAGGAAGGTGCGGTGGCGATCGAGGAACCGCGAGGCGCTGGTCTCTCCCTTGTGCCCGAAGATCCGAGAAAGGTCCTCGTCGTAGTTCTGGGAGAAGTCCACGCGATAGCGCTCGCGCTTGATCCGATAGTGGGTCAAGAGGCTCCGCCGCAGAGCGGGGAGCGAGTACGGCCGCCGCCGATTCACGACGGGCGGAATTCGCTCGCCGATCTCCCGCATCAATTCGTCGATGTAGACGAGCTTCTCGAGCGCCGGCCAGTCCGCGTAGCGCTCGCGCCACCGCGACTCGGGATCGAGCCAGACCGCGAACGTTTCGGCGAAGTCCTCGTCGGGATGAGACTGCGCATAGCCGAACTCCAGGTGCCGGACGAATCGCCGGCTGAAGGGCCTCGGGGCGTAGGAGCGCGGATACGGGTCGCTCGAGCTCCCGAAGAGCCGCTGACGCTCCTTGCGCCGCCGCAACCGATAGGCGTTGTCGATGGCATGGCCGGTCTCGTGCCGCATCAGCCGGAGACAGCTTCGAAGCGTGCCGCCTTCGACCTCGAGCATCTGCCGGCGCTCGAGCCTCCTCAGCCGGGGATGAGCCAGATAGAAAGGGATGGCGAAGCCGGGGACCCCGTCGGGCGAAAACCATTCGTCCGAGAGCCAGACGTGAGGACGAAACCGCAGTCCGCGGCGCTTCAGCTCCCGGTGTAACTCTTTGACTGCGCTAGCGATAAGTCGATCGGTCGAATGGAGAGGGAGGTCTCTGAAGCGCAGAGAGAGAAGCTCATCGTCGGAGCGGCGGTGCCAGGCTTTCATCGATGAGCCGGCCATTGTACCCAAAACCCCCGATCGCTATGATGGGCTCCCTTGCTCGACGCGCGAGACTATCTCTCTCGAATCGGGGCCGAGACGCCGAAGGGCGTCACGATGGATGCCCTTCGTCGCCTGCACGTCGCGCACCTCCGAACGGTTCCTTTCGAGAACCTCGACATTCATCGCGGCGTCCCGATCGTCCTGGAACAGGACCGTATCCTGAAAAAACTGGTGACCGATCGCCGTGGAGGATTCTGCTACGAGCTCAACTCTGGCTTTGCATGGCTCCTGAGCGAGCTCGGATACCGCGTCACGCTTCTGAGCGCCGAGGTCGCGCGACCCGAAGGCGGCTTCGGCATCCCGTTCGACCACATGGCGCTTCTGGTCGAAGCCGATGGCGGCCTGTGGCTCGCCGACGTGGGATTCGGGGATTCTTTCCTCTACCCGCTTCGATTTCGCCGAGGATGACGTCCACGAGGAGCCGGACTATCGTTACCGCCTCCGTCGCCACGATGTGTACTGGCATCTCGAACGGGCGCCTCTGAACGCCGACGAATACGGAGTGCAGTATCGATTCACCACCGCTCCGCGCCGTCTCGCGGACTACCGCGGCGGCTGCGAGTACCACCAGACGTCGCCGGACTCCACGTTCACCCAGAAAGTCGTGGCGACCCGCGCTCTCGACGATGGAAGGGTCACGGTCACGCCGGATCGCATCATCCTGCGCCGCGGGAAAAACCGGAGCGAGACGCTCCTTCCCGACGAGAAGCGCTTTCCACGAAGCACTCGAGCGGCACTGTGGGATCGTTCTGGAGAACTCATGAAGACGATAAAGCTCGGCAGGACCGGCCTCGAAGTTTCGAGGCTCTGCCTCGGCTGCATGACGTACGGAGATCCCGGGCTGGCGTCCCTGGATCCTGCCGGAGAAAGAAGCGCGGGCGCACTTCGCGCGCGCTCTGGAGCTCGGCTTCAACTTCTTCGACACCGCGGACATGTACTCGAACGGGATGAGTGAGGAGGTGACCGGAAAAATCCTGAAGGAGCTCTCCCATCGCGAGGACTACGTGCTCGCGACGAAGTGCTTCTACCCCATCGCCGACCGTCCGAACCGCAAGGGGCTCTCGCGGAAACACATCCTCGCGGCCTGCGACGCATCGTTGAAGCGCCTGGGACACGACTACATCGATCTGTTCCAGATCCACCGTCTCGACCACGACGACACCGATGGAGGAAACGCTCGACGCGCTCGATTCGCTGGTGCGCGCGGGAAAGGTGCGCTATCTCGGCGCCAGCAGCATGGCCGCGTGGGAGTTCGCGACGATGCTCTTCCTCGCCGACAAGAACGGCCTCCATCGCTTCGTCTCCATGCAGAACCACTACAACCTCGTCTATCGTGAAGAGGAGCGCGAGATGATTCCGCTCTGTCTCACCCAGGGCGTCGGCCTCATTCCCTGGAGTCCTCTGGCGCGCGGTTTCCTCTCCGGGACGCAGAAAGCGGGAAGGAAAAGGGCCGACGACCCGGGCGGGGAATGATTCGATTCGCCGACGACATGTACTTCCGGGACGAGGACTGGGCCGTGGTCGACACGCTCGTCGAGGTCGCGGAGGAATTGGGGAAGAAACCAGCCCAGGTCGCTCTCGCCTGGCTTCTGTCCGCCCCGGGGTCGACGCGCCGATCGTGGGAACGACGAAGCTCGAGCAGCTCGAAGAGCTCGCCCAGGCGGTCGAACTGACGCTCGACGAGGATCACGTCCAAGCGATCGGAGGCGCCGTACCGGCCGCACCCGGTTCTCGGGGCACAAGCAGCGGACTCCCCGGGAACTTATGACGGCCGAATCGCAGCCTAGAATGGGGAGCCGGATTCCGTCGGCGAGCTCGAGGAGGGTGGAATCATGGCTATCGAGTTCGAAGTCTCTCTCGAGAACCAGCCTGGCTCGCTCGCGCGGCTCGCGACCGTCCTCGGCGAGGCCGACGTCAACATCGAGGCCATCCAGGGCCGCAGCGGCACGAAGGAGAGCGTCGTCCACTTCATCACCGACAATGCGGACCATGCCGCGCACGTCCTCGACGAAGCCCATCTGCCCTTCACGCGAAGGGACGTGCTGATCGTGCGCGTGCTGGATCAGCCCGGGATGCTCGGCGACGTCGCGCTCGTCATGTCGGAAGCGGGGATCAACATCGAGTCGGTCTATGTCACGACCAAGGGCCACGTGGTGCTCGCCGTCGACGACCTCAGAGGCGCCATTCAGGTCGCCGGAGGAATGGCGGTGATGGAATGCGACGTGAAGGGCTCCCCGACTACCTTGCGCCGTCGCTCGACCTCGTTCTCGTCGGGAATCAATCCAGGTCTGCGGTCTGCCGAGAAAGGGCACCACTTCGCGGGGCCCGGCAACAAGTTCTGGAATCTTCTCTTCGAATCCGGACTGGTTCCGCGAAGGATGAGCTACGAGGAGGACTTCCGGCTTCCGGAGCATGGAATCGGAATCACCAACATCGTGGACCGGCCTTCGCGATCCAGCAGCGAGCTGAGCCGCCCGGATTTCGAAGGGGGACGAAGCTCACTTCTGAGAAAGATCCAGAACTACCGGCCGCGGACCGCGGCGTTCGTCGGGGTCACGGTTTTCCGCGAGCTCTGGCCCGCCTTCCAGAGCGGTGCTCCCCCGAAACGGATCCCGTGCGGCCCCCGCGATGAGACCATCGGAGAGACAACCCTCTTCGTCCTTCCGAATCCGAGCGGCCGGAATGCCCACTTCACCTACGGCGAAATGCTGGCCCTTTGGCGGCGTCTCGCTCGCTTTGCGCGACGACCGGAGGGAAACGATGCCTGAGCTCCCCGAGGTCGAGATCGCGCGCGAGAACCTCGAGCGGTGGCTCGTCGGCCGACGTATCGCGCGCGCGCAGGTCGCCGATGCCCGCATGCGCGGCGGGCAGTCCCGGCGGAAAGTCGAGTCGGCGCTCGAGGGCGCTTCCGTGCGCGCGGTTCTGAGGCGGGGGAAGTTCCTGCTATTCGACCTCGGCGCCAAGCGCGCGAGAGTCGTCGCCCATCTCGGAATGACGGGGAGATTCGTCCAGCAGCCCCGCTCGGATGCGCTTCCGCGCTTCGCCCGCGCATCGCTCGACGTCGGCCGGGGAGGCCGCGTGGTGTACTGCGACGCGCGCCGATTCGGCCAGTTTCGGCTCCTGGACCAGTCGGAGGAGCGGAGGATCGAAGCTCTCGGAGTCGAGCCCCTCGGCCCCGACTTCACGGCGCGCGAGACTTCGCGAGCTCTCCCAAACCGTCCAACACGCCGATCAAGATCTTTCTCATGGACCAGCGCCGGATCGCCGGCGTCGGAAACATCCAGGCCGCCGAGGCGCTCTTTCTCGCGCGGATCCATCCCGGTCGTCGAACGCGTTCGCTTTCCGCAGCGGAGGCGGCGCGGCTGGTCCGATCGCTTCGCCGAACGCTCGTACAGGAGATCGAGCGCTATCGCTCGACCGGCGGCGCCTACTTCTACGAAGGAGCCGAGAAAGACTTCAACGTGTACGCCCGCGGCGGCGAGCCTTGTCCGCGGTGTCGACGCCGCATCGCGCGAATCGTGCAGGGCGGACGCTCCACGTTTTTCTGTCCGAGCTGCCAGAAGGCCAAACCATGAAACGAGAAACGACTCCATCGACCCGCGCCATCCATGGAGGCCCACCGGGTGAACGTCGAAACCAGCCCGTGGTGCCCCCGGTCCATCTTTCTTCGACCTTCGAGTCCAAGGACATCGACGAGCAGGTGGCGCTCGAAGAGCGAAAGGCCGACACCTTCTATACCCGCTACGGAAATCCCACGCTGAGCCTCGCCGAGTCGGTGGTCGCCGGCCTCGAGGGAGCGGAGTCCGCCGCGGTCTTCGGCTCGGGCATGGCGGCCATCACGACGACGCTCCTCGCGCACCTGAAAGCGGGCGACCACGCCGTCTTCCAGCGGGAGATCTATGGCGGCGTGCACCGCTTCGCGACCGAGATCCTTCCGAGCTACGGGGTTTCCGTGGGCTGGTTCGAAGCGAACGATATCGGCGGAATCGAGCGAGCGCTCCGCGACGAGACCCGCGTGCTCTACCTGGAATCGCCGACCAATCCCACGTTGAAGCTCGTCGACATCGAGCGCGTGGCTCGAATCGGGCGCGAGCGAAGGATTCCGACGTTCATCGACTCGACCTTCGCGTCCCCTTTCAACACCAGGCCGCACGAGCTCGGCGTCGACGGCGTGCTGCATTCCGCGACGAAATACCTCGGAGGACATTCGGACCTGCTCGCGGGCGTCCTCGCCGGAAGCGCCGCGCTGGTCGCCCGTGTCAAATCGCACCTCCGCGTCCTCGGCGGGATCCTCGATCCGCACGCCGCCTATCTTCTCCTTCGCGGCATGAAGACGCTCGAGCTTCGCGTGACGCGCCACAACGCGAACGCTCTCGAGGTCGCGCGCTTTCTCGAGGGCCACGCCCGCGTGCGCGCGGTGCATTACCCCATGCTCGCATCGCACCCGCAGCACGAGCTCGCGCTCCGCCAGATGAAGGGCGGGAGCGGCGTCCTGAGCTTCGAGGTCAAAGGCGGGCTCGAAGAAGCGAAGCGCTTCGCGAATGCCCTCGAGCTCGTGCGGGTGGCTCCGAGCCTCGGCTCGGTGGAATCGCTTCTCTCGATTCCTTGCCTCACATCACACGCGATGCTGTCCCCTGAAGAGCGACGGCGCACCGGTATCGCGGACGGTCTGGTGCGACTCGCTCTCGGAGTCGAGTCGCCGGAAGATCTGATCTCGGACTTGAGCCGAGCCCTCGAAGCGATCTGAGGCATCCGACGCGATATTTCTGGCCGCGGCCCGCAAGGAGAATCGCCCGGCTACGGTTGGCGAACTCTTGACAACCCGTGCTATCGTAGGCCTAGCTTTCGGTACCGTAGTGTTCGCCCTGGGGTCGCGCGCCAGGCTCTCCCCCCTGCTGGTTGCCCTTATCTCTTCTTCGGTTCCACGACTGGGTAGGACGGAAGTCCACCGCTGGGCGAGGAGGTTTCTGTTTCATGAAATACCGTCAGAAAGGCTACCGGGACGACGAGTACGCCGAGGACCGTCGTCGAGAGGCGAAAAAGCGACGACAAGCCTCCCGACCTCGGAAACCGGGAGCAGATCCGCTCTCTACGCCATGCCATCGACCGGGAAACGATCCTGGTTACGCGATGCGCGAAATGCGGGCATCAGGTGCCCGCGAGCCAGCTCGAGGTGGACAACCAGACCACCTGCTCGAAGTGCGCGACGCCGCTCCACTCCTGCCGCCACTGCAAGCACTTCGACCCCAACGCTCGCTTCGAGTGCCGCGAAGCTGTTCCGGCGCGAATCGCGGACAAGTGGGCGGCGAATGATTGCTCGCTCTTCAAACCGGTCCAGGCGCTCGACGCGACGGGCCGCCGAGCGAACACCGCCGAAGACGCGCGCAGCGCATTCCACAACCTCTTCAAGTCCTGACAGGCTCCTCGATCGCGTTCTCGTCCCATCGGGCGAATTCCTCATGGGGCGCGCCGGGGTTCGCGCGAACGAAGAGCCGGTGCATCGGGTCTACGTCTCGGAGTTCGAGATGGCCACGACGCCGGTGACGAACGCTCAGTACCGCAGGTTCCTCGACGCGACCGGAGACGAAAGCCCGCCTTTCTTCGGCGCTCCCGGCTTCGAAGCGCCCGATCAGCCCGTCGTGGGAGTGAACTTCGATCAGGCGCTCCGTTTTTGCGCCTGGCTCTCCGATGAGACCGGGCTTCCCCTCCGCCTGCCAACCGAGGCCGAGCGCGAGAAGGCTTCTCGCGGCGGTATCGAAGGCGCGGTTTTCCCCTGGGGCGACGATCCCGGCATCGGGAGGACACCGGACTCTTCGGGGCCCGCTCCCCCATCCGGAGCCCGTCCTCTCGACGCCTCCGAACGGGTACGGCTTGTACCACATGGCGGACACGGTGCACGAGTGGTGCCTCGATTTCTACGTTCCGGACTACTATTCGATTTCTCCCGCGGTCAATCCTTGCGCGTCCGAAGGCGAGCGCCGCTCGGCCCGCGGCGGATCGTGGAGGCACGCGCTCGTCGTAACCCCGTGCGCCGCGCGAAGCTCGCTCCCGCCTCGCTTCCACTACGCGGACTTCGGATTCCGCTGGGTGGTCTCACCGCGGTGATCTACTCCGGCACCTCGGGTTACAGTTTTCGAGAGTGGATCGGAGCCTTCTACCCCGAGAAGACTCCCGCGGGCGAGTTCCTTCGCTACTACGCGTCCAAGCTCTCGAGCGTTGAGATCAATCACACCTTCCGTCGCTTCCCGCGCATGGACATGATTCAGTCCTGGGCCGATGCGACGCCCGAGAGCTTCAAGTTCTCGTTCAAGATGCACCAGAGCGTGACGCACATGTCGCGGCTCAAGCACGTGGGCGCCTCCGTGCGGGACTTCATGGACGCGCTGATGCCTCTCGGTCCGCGGCTCGGAGTGGTGCTCTTCCAGCTCCCCCCGTTTTTCAAGCTGGACCTCGAAAGGCTCGATGCGTTCCTTCGCGATCTCCCCGCGGGGCATCGTTACGCGATGGAGTTCCGCCACGAATCGTGGAACGTTCCGGAAGTCGCTTCTCGACTCGCGCGACGCGGGTGTGGCCCTCGCCGCCGCGGAGCTCGAAATCGAAGAGCCCACCGAAGTGGCGGTTACCGCCCCTTTCGCCTACGTTCGTCTCAGAAAAACTCCTCCTTACAGCGACGTCGAGATTGGAAGGGCGGGCGAGCTGGCGAAGCGCTTAGTGAGCCAGGTCCGGGAGATCTACCTCTACGCCAAACACGATGACGTCGGCGTCGCTCCCGAGCACGTGAAGCGGATCGAGGCCGCGGCGGCTACTTGACCTTGATCGGATCGAGGAGCTCCTTGTTGCTCTTGGTCTTCTTCATCTTGTCGAGGAGGAGCGCCATGGCCTCGGTCGGTTTCAGGCCGGCGAGAGCGCGCCTCAGGAGATGAACCCGCGGGAGCTCTTCCTCGTCGAGCAGCAGCTCCTCTTTTCTCGTTCCTGAGCGGGAGATATCGATGGAGGGAAAAATCCGGGACTCGGCGAGCTTCCGATCGAGGACCAGCTCCATGTTGCCGGTGCCCTTGAACTCCTGAAAGATGACCTCGTCCATCTGACTTCCGGTGTCGACCAGCGCCGTGCCGAGAATGGTGAGGCTTCCGCCGTCCTCGATGTTCCGCGCGGCGCCGAAGAACTGCCGCGGGAACTCGAGAGCGCGCGAGTCGATACCGCCGGTCATGGTCTTGCCGCGGCCCTTCTGCTCGCGGTTCGCCGCGCGGCCGAGGCGGGTGATGGAGTCGAGGAGGATGACCACGTCCTCTCCCATCTCGACCAGCCGCCGCGATCGCTCGAGCACCAGCTTCGCGATGCGAAGGTGGTTCGCGCTCGTCCCGTCCGAAGTCGAGGCGATGACCTGGCCCTTCACCGCGCGCCTCATGTGGGTCACTTCCTCGGGACGCTCGTCGACCAGCAGCACGAAGAGGTGGATCTCCGGATAGAATTCGCCGATGGCGAAGCCGATCTGCTCGAGGAGGATGGTCTTTCCCGTTTTGGGAGCGGCCACGATGAGGCCGCGCTGGCCGCGGCCGATCGGGGTCATGAGGTCGATGACCCGAAGCGAGATGGGTCCTTCGGGATCCTGGGACAGGCGCAGCCGCTTCGAGGGATGCTCGCTCACGAGCTCCTGGTAGTGCCGCGGCGGAGGAAGCTCTTCGAACTTGAAGCCGTTGATGGTGTCGATCTCGAGGAGCTCCTTGTGCGGTGGGCCTCCGCCGCCGCGGCGGTTGTTGCGCCTCCGGGCGATTCCGGTCGGACCCTGCAGGAAGAGGCCTTCCTTCAAGTAGTACTTCTGGATCAAGCCGATTGGGGACGCGAATGTCCTGAGGGGACGGAAGGAAGTTATTGCTGATCTGCCGGAGATGGCCGTTTCCCTGAGGATCCAGCTCGAGCACACCTTCGGCGGTTTGGGTCGATGTCGCTATGCTTTCATTCATGGCATTCATGGCATTCGTGGCATTCGTGTCATAGTATTCATGGCACTCACTGGAAGTCGGAGGAATCAACACGTTCGCGGCGTTCTCCGCAGGATCGGACCAAAAGTATTCGCAGCGGGTCGACGTCGTGCATCAAGAGGCAGGTGATTGCGCCGCAGCCAGAACCCTGCCGGAGAGGACGAGAGGAGAGCTCGCATGACCGCTCTCATCGCGAATCTCAGCAGATTCCTGGTAGCGGTAAAAGTACGATTGAATCATCATCAGAGGGACAGCGAGAATGAAACGAGAAACGGTAACCAAAGAGCGATCCGCCGCCCACGCGGACGACTTCGAGCGTACGTGCTCATCCAGACTCTTCCCGGCCGCCTCGAAGGCGTCGCTCGCGCGCTGCGGCGCCTTCCCACGGTGCTCTCCGTAGACTCCGTGGCCGGTCCGTACGACATCGTCGCGCTCGTCGAGGTGTCGGAGATTCGAGAATTCTCTCATCTCGTCGCCGGCTCGATCGGTGGGTTGCGGGGCGTCACGCGAACGACGACCTTGATCTGTACCTGAGCCCGGGCTCCGCCTCGGCGCGTTCGGGGTTGAGCCTCTCATCCGAGAGATAGGTCCGGGTCAAGAGCGGTACTCTCGAAGGCCAGATTCGCCGCACCCCATGTTCCGCAGCGGAGGCCATCATCTTACTCCATCGCGCCGCGGTTGGGATCCTCGAAACCGCGCCCTCGAGGAGCCCGAGCCGTTCGAGCCGCAGCTCCGTCGTCGCGCGCACGTGGCGCAGAAACTCCGGAAAACGCGCGAGCACCGGATGCTCGTCGCTCGCGCCTCGCCTCGACCGCGCGAGCGAGGGCCGAGACTCCCAAGAAGAGACCAGAGAGCGAGGCCGAGGAGCCGGCGGCGAAGCCGCCGGTCTCGCCGTCAGAGCCTTCAGCGTTTCCGACTCGCCGAAAGCGACGTGCCGCTCCTCCTGCTTCGTGGCGCGCCTCAGGATGGCGCGAATCTCGTCGTGCTCGACGGTATCGATGAGAGCGTAGAGCACCGAAAGCACGTAGCCCTCTCCGAGCGCCATCTCGAGACAAACGTGCTCGGCCCAATCGTCGCCCATCATTCCCGACGAGAGGAACCGCACCGCGCGGTGAGCCGGCACCGGCGTTCCGTCGAGGTGGCGCAGGATGTCCCGGAACCGGTCGACGTGAGAGAGCTCCTCCACCGCCTGCCGGGCGAGAAAGTTCGCCGCATCGAGAGTCGGAGCCCGGTAGAGCCAGTGCCCCACCTGGATTCCCGTGACTTCTCCGTAGAGGAACTGGCTGAAGATCCAGACCAGGAGATCCCGATCGCGGTCGACTTCGAAGCGAGCCGCTCCGAAGTCGAACGTCATCTCTTCGCGGCTGAGTAGCATTCCAGAATCGTTTCTCTCGACGCGGTGAACTCGCGCCCCGTGACGGGCTCCGAACAAACGGAGCCACCCACGCTTTCGCGGCTAACCTCGGCTGGTCACCTGTTTTCCCGCCCCCTGCGGGACGGCTCGGTGACGTCCGTCGCCAATCGCTGGAATCAGGAGCCGCGGGCGACGGTCGTTCCTGGGAAGGGGCGTGCTCGCCGCCTTTCCAGAGCTCCCTAGACCCTGATTGTCTTGAAGGCGGCGCCCGCGTCAAGTACCATCCCGGTCCCGGAGAAAGTCGGGTTGGAGGGGTCGTGGCGGAGCTCAAGGGTGCGGTCGTCGAGTTTCCCGTGAACGGGCGAAAGGCCCGCGGTTATCTCTCGAAGCCGGAGCGTGGATCCGGCCCAGGGGTTCTCGTGATTCAAGAATGGTGGGGGCTCGTCGAGAACATCAAGAACATCGCGGACCGTTTCGCCGCATCGGGATACGTGGCGCTCGCGCCGGATCTCTACCACGGCGAATCCACGAAGTCTCCCGACGAAGCGGGAAAACTGATGATGGCTCTCGCGATCGAAGAAACGGAGAAGGATCTGCGAGGCGCCTCGACCTACCTTCTCGCCCAGTCGACGGGAAAAAAGCTCGGGGTCGTCGGCTTCTGCATGGGGGGCAGCTCGCGCTCTACGCGGCGAGCAGGAACGGATGCGATCGGCGCCTGCGTCGACTTCTATGGAATTCATCCGAACGTGAAGCCGGACTATGCCGCCATCAAGGCGCCGGTCCTGGGGCTCTTCGCGGAGAAGGACCCCTGGGTCGCTCCGGCCGCGGTGAGAAAGCTCGAAGCCGACCTCAAACAGGCAGGCGTCGAGACCGACTTCACGATCTACCCCGGGGTCGACCACGGGTTTTTCAACGACACGCGCAAAGAAGTCCACGACGTCGCGGCCGCGACCGAAGCGTGGAGCCGGGTCCAGGCTTTCTTCGAGAAGCACTTGAAGTGAGCGATTGGCCCCGGGTCGCGGTCGTCGGCGCCGGCGCGGTCGGCTGCTACTTCGGCGGAAAGCTCGCTCTCGCCGGAGCGCCGGTCATGTTCATCGGGCGCGGGCGTCAGTTTAGAGGCTCTCCGCGCCAACGGGCTTGACGATCGAGAGCGCCGACGTCCACGCGGACCATCCCGGTCGAAGCCGACGCGGTAATGGCTGCTGCCTCGGGCGCCGAAGTCGCGCTTCTTTCCGTGAAGACCACCGACACGGAAAGTTCGGCGAGAGGCCTTCTGCCGCATCTCGCGAAGGGTGCCCTGCTGGTGAGCCTTCAAAACGGTGTCGACAACGTCACCCGGATCCGTGCCGCCACGGGCATCGAGGCCATCCCCGCCGTCGTGTACGTGGGGGCGGAGGTGACCGAGCCCGGGCCGTGTGAAGCACACCGCGCGAGGCGACCTCGTCATCGCGAAACAGTCCGGAGCTCGAGGCGCTCTTCGCCCGCGCTGAAATCCCCGTCAGGGTCTCAGAGAACATCGATGGCGATCTCTGGATGAAGCTGATCTTGAACTGCGCCTACAACGCTATCTCCGCCCTCGGCCGGGTCGACCTACGGCCGCATCGTGCGCCATGCCGAGACTCGTGAGGTGATGCGGAGAGTCGTCGACGAGGTCGTCGCCGTCGGGACGGCGCACGGCGTGAGATTTCCCGACATCGATCCGCTGGCGGCCGACCTGGAAGCTCGGCGAAGGGATGGAGCTCACGATTTCCTCGACCGCGCAGGACGTCGCTCGAGGAAAGCCGACCGAGATCGATTCGCTCAACGGCTACGTCGCCCGTCTCGGGGACGAGCTCGGAATCCCGACTCCCGTCAATCGGACGCTTCACGCTCTGGTGAAGCTTCTCGAGTCTTAGCGAGTCTTCCGACGTTCTGAATCCGCCGGGCGAGGGCGAGGAGAACCCTCGTCTCGCGGGGGGTGAGTCCCGCCCGCCCGAAGAGCTCCCGCCACTCGACGAAGCGGGATTCCGGGTGATCCGCGGGAAGAAAGCCGATCTCGAGGAGCGCCTCCCGGAACGCGCCGAGGGCGCGCTCGGCCTCGCCCGCGGTGGCGCGCTGCGGGGCCTCCCGGCGCGGGAGCCTCCCGAGAGGCGACGAAAGATCTCGTACGCGGCGACCATTACCGCCTGCGCCAGGTTGAGAGAGGGCTGGCTCGGGTGAGAGGGAATCCGGACCCGTCTCTGGCAGAGGCCGAGCTCTTCCTCGGTCAGGCCGCGGGACTCGCAGCCGAAGACGATGGCCGCCTCGGCGTTCTCGTCGAGCGACGCGATCTCCTGAGCCATCTGCCTCGGCGTGATCGGCTCGACCTTCTTGCCTTCGCGTCCGGCGAAGCCCGCGACGTACACCGCGCTCGCGCGAGCCTCCTCGAGGCTTTCGAAGACGCGAATCTGCTCGAGCACGTCCTCCGAGCGCCATGCCATGCGCCAGGCTTCGACGGTCCGAAAATCGCAGGGCTGCACGAGGTCGAGCCCGGAAAGCCCGGTGTTCGAGATGACCCGGGCGACCGCGCCCGACGTTCGAGGCGCTCTCGGGCCGGTTGAGAACGACGCGCACGCGAGCCATGGTTTATTCTAGGCGAGCGACAAAAGGGTGTGGAGAGAGAGCGGGCCCGGAGGGCCCGATCCCCCGAGCGTGAGCGAGGGGCGAGCGCGCGAAGAGCGCGCTCGCATTAAGAATGGTTGACGAGAACGACTATCTGAACGTCGTCGGCGAGGGAGTCTCGTTCTCGCTACCGCGTCGAAAATGGCGGGAGCTCCTTTTCATCGGCGCTCATCGTCCCTTCGGGAGAATTTTTCGTCCGCAACCCGCAAACGGCCGCTTCCGCCCTTCCGGAACCCCGACCTCTTTCCCGAGGGAGTGCGCCTCCGCGTCGGACCCGAGCCCGGAGACCGGGTTCGCGTCGAGCGGGTCGACTAGGCACTCCGGATGGCCGCCGGCAAGTCATCGAGCGAGACGCGACGCTCCGTCCCGTCCGCGAGATTCTTCAGGTTGCCCGCTTTCGCGCTCCACTCGTCCGGTCCGATGATGACCACGAAACGCGCGCCGTCGCGGTTCGCCGTCTTCAAATCCTTTCCGACTCCCGCCGGGGCGAAGGATGTCTCGGCCGAGAGGCCCGCGCGCCGAAGCATCGCCGTGACCTTGCGAGCGGCGGAAGCGAGCTCGCGTCCGACGGGAATCACCGCCACCTCGATTCGCGGAGGTGTTGCCGGAAAGAGCCCGCGGTCCTCGAGCATGAGCGAGAGGACGACGTCCCCCATTCCGAAACCGAGCGCCTCGAGCTTGGGTCCGCCGAGGGACTGAATCAGCTCGTCGTAGCGCCCTCCGCCGCAGATCGCGCGCTCCTTGCCCTTGCGGTCGTAGAGCTCGAACACGATGCCGGTGTAATAGGCGAGACCGCGCACGATCGAGAAGTCGACCTCGCACGAAATCCGAGAGATCCATTTCTGCCAGCAGCTGGCGATACCGAGCGAGACTCATGGCGGCGTCGAGGCCCGGGCCTTCTTTCAAGTTCCGGTCGCACCAGTCGAGGAGATCGGCCTCGCCGGAGCAGAGTCTTTGGATCTCGGCGGCCGCGCCCGGTGATACCTGCGCCTCCTCGAGGATCTGCTCGAAAGCCTCCCGAGGGACCTTGCGGAACTTGTCGATGCCGGCATAGACCGCGGGGATCGTTTCCGGAGTGATTTCGAGCGCGGCGAGCGCTCCCGCAACGACGCGCCGATCGTTGACCCGGGCGACGACGTCGGTCTTCTGAAGACCCAGCTCGCGCTGAATCTCGATCGCGACGGCCAGAAGCTCGGCGTCCGCCTCCACCTCGGGCGCTCCCACGATGTCGACGTTCAACTGATAGTGCTCGCGGAGCCGCCCGCGCTGGTTCCGCTCGTAGCGGAAGAGCTGGGGGATGGAGAACCACTTTATGGGCTTCGGAAGCGTGGACGCGCGCGCGGCCATCATCCGGGCGAGGGTGGGAGTCATCTCCGGACGGAGGGCGACAGCGCGCCCACCCTTGTCTTCGAAGGTGTAGAGCTGTTCGACGATCTCCTCTCCGGATTTCCGGGTATAGAGCTCGAGCGATTCGAGAGGCGGGCCGTCGAACTCGACGAATCCGAACCGCCTCGCCACGCGCCGCCACGCGTCGAAGAGATAGCTGCGGCGCGCCATTTCTTCCGGGTAGAAGTCCCGGAAGCCTTTCAAGGGTTGCATCGAGGCCTCCGTCCCTCAGCGCGCGCAGGTCAGGTGGCGCCCGCCGTCGATGTTGACGGTAGCGCCGGTTATCCATCCCGCTTCGTCCGATGCGAGGAACGTGATGAGCGCGGCGAGATCCTGGGGCTGTCCCACGCGGCCCATGGGGTGAGTGGTCTTGCTTCGCTCGAGAAAGGCGTTGTAAGCGTCCTCGTTCAATCCCGCCTGCCGGTGGAGCTCGGTCACGACCACTCCCGGGCTCACCGCATTCACCCGGACCCCTTTGGCCGCGAGCTCGAGAGCGGAACAGCGCGTGAGCTGATCGAGCGCGGACTTGCTCGAACAGTACGCGAGGACTCCCGGGAACGAGCGCATGCCGTTGACGCTCGAGACGTTCACGATGTTTCCCTTTCGCGGGAGGAGGTGCGGAAGCGCGAGCTGCATCAAATGGAAGATGGAGACGACGTTCACGTCGAACATGCGCTGCCACGCGTCGAGCGTCGTGTCCTCGATGGTGCCGAAGCCGATGATGCCCGCGGCATTCACCAGCACATCGAGCCCGCCGTAGTGCGAGGCGGCGCTGTCCACCAGACGCTTTCGATCGCTCTCGCTTCGTCAGGTCGCAGGCGAACGCCTTCGCCGGGCTTCCCGCGGACTCGATCCGCGAAACCACCTCCGACAGCCGGTCCTCCCGCCTTGCCGTCACCGCGACTTTCGCGCCTTCGCTCGCGAGCCTTTCGGCCGTGGCTCTTCCGATCCCGCTCGACGCGCCGGTCACCAGCGCCACCTTCCCCTCGAAACGTCTGTCCATGCTTGAGCCTCCCGGCGAAGCCTAACCCGTTCCGCGCCCGTGCGACAATACGACCGGTATGCCCGAGCTACCCGACGTCACGGTCTATCTCGAAGCTCTCGAAAAGCGCATCGGAGGCTGCGCGCTTCGAGGGTCTCGAGCTCGGTAGCCCGTTTCTCCTGCGCACCATCGAGCCCGCGCCAGGAGACCTCGTCGACAAGCGAGTCGAAGGCCTCAGGCGCCTGGGAAAAAGGGTGGTGATCGGCCTCGAGGAGGAGCTCTTCATCGTGATTCATCTCATGATCGCGGGCCGTCTCCATTGGAAGGCCGGGGCTGTCGCGGCCGAACCTGCCGAAGAAGCGTGGTCTCGCCCGTTTCGATTTCTCGACAGGGAGCGTGACCCTCACCGAAGCCGGCTCCAAACGAAGAGCGTCGCTTCACCTCGTGCGCGGAGAGAGCAACCTGGCTTTCCTCGATCGCGGAGGTCTCGAGGTTCTGTCGGCAACCCTCGACGAGTTTCGGCGCGCCCTCGCCCGCGAGAACCACACGCTGAAGCGCTCGCTCACCGATCCGCGGCTCTTCAGTGGAATCGGCAACGCCTACTCCGACGAGATCCTTCACCGGGCGCGCCTCTCGCCGGTCACGCTGACGTCGAGGCTATCGGAGGAGGATGCCGAGAGGCTCTACCGCGCGACGCGCGAGACGCTTCTCGAGTGGACCGAGGAGCTCCGGCGCGAGGCCGGCGATGAGTTTCCGGAGAAGGTCACCGCCTTCCGGCCGAAGATGGCGGTCCACGGGCGCTATCGCGAGCCCTGTCCCGTTTGCGCCACACCGGTTCAACGCATCGCGTACGCCGAGAACGAGACGAACTACTGCCCGCGCTGCCAGACCGGAGGAAAACTCCTCGCGGACCGCGCTCTATCGCGGCTGCTCAAAGAAGACTGGCCGAAAAGCCTGGAAGAGCTGGAGGAGCTGAAGGCGCAGAAGCCGAGTCTAATTCGACAGGTTCTTGGGCGAGGCGCCGTTCAAAGCCGCCACCAGCCCTTGGGCCGACGCGGGAGCTCCGACTTTGCCTCGTCGCACGATGTCGGAAGCGCTGATTTCTCGTCCGTACAGGGTCTCGTTGGCGTCGTTGTCGGCGCGTAGGGTCGAGCCTTCGAGGGACACCCCGGCGAAGAGACCGCGGCTTCTCGAGTAGGTGAGGATCTCCGCCCGCATGGCGGCGTCGGTTGCGGCGCCGGCGGCACGGCCCTTTGGGCCCGCGGCGGCGGAGGCGTCGGCGCCGAGCTTCACCTTGCTCTTGAGAAGAGAATCGACGCCCTTGGTGTTCATCACCAGAAACAGGAAATCCGTCGCCTGGCCGCCGAGCTGGAACCCGATGTTTCCGCCTTCGAGCGCATAAAGGGCAGGCGGACCCCAGGCGCCCTTGAAATCCTCGCCGCTCCGGCAGACGAGAACGCCTCGTCCGTAACTTCCGCCGATGCCGATGGCGATCTTCTTGACCGAAGGGAGAACCACGACGCATTCCGCCTTGTCGAGAAGATCCTGGGGAATTCCATCCGGCATACCCAGGATCTCTTTCACCACGGTCGCCGACTCAATGACGCGTTCCTCTTCTTTCGTCGTGAGAAGGAGCGCTACCGAGGCAACCAACGCGTATGTCCTCATCACGAGAGATTCTCCTGTTCGGCGGCTCGGCCACCGGGCCGGCCGGGGTCGAGCTTCGAAAGCTCGCCCACGACGTACCCCATGACGCACATCGACCAGAAGGAGGCCGGAAAGATTCCGATGCAGAACACGAAAATACCGAGCTGCGAGACCAGTCCCGCGAGAACGATCGCGAGAAGGCCGAGTGAGTACCGCGTCAGGTGGGTCCGGATGAAGTCCACGTTCGCGAAGACATCGAAGGCGGCGACGACCCGGTCGGTCTGCAGGAGACGGATCATCGCCGCCGGGAGATAGACGAGGACGGCGAGTGCGAGCACGAAGACCACCACGAAGCCCCCGAAGAGAGCCGGAAGTCCCAGGAACATGAATTCCTCCGCCTCCCGGCCGAGGTAGATCCCGCCGGCAAGGGCGAGGATGACCAATACCCCGAGAAGGATCAGAGGAAGCTTGTGGGCGAGGGCTACGGCCAAACCTCGGAGTCCCTCGAGAAAGATTTCCTGGAAGTCGTCCCATTGCGGAAGTTGCGGTACGCGATCCTCTCGCACCCGCCGCGCGAGCGAGACCGCGTACCCGGTGACGAGAATCGCGCCGATGAAGAACGGGCTCAAGAAAGCGAAAAGCGTTCCGACGGCGAGCTTCGGGATCCACTCGGGGTCCTCGAAGAAAAAGGTGAATGCGCGCGTGATGTCGAAGGGGAGAGGCGCACGAAGCGCCTCGACCTGCTCGGCCGTTTCCATGGCTGTACTAACCTTATAGCAACAAACTGCCGTTCCGGCAATGAGATACGAGTGTCATCAATGCGTTCTTGATCCGTCTGGTCGCGGGGTCTAAAGTTAGGAGTTCGGATTCAGGAGCTCAATGAAGATGATGGAATCGGAACGAAACCCCTTTGGCTCGAGAGCGGCATTCCCCGCGGGCGAGCACGAAAAGGTCACGGTATTTCAGCTCGAGCGGCTCGAAAAAGCCGGGCTCCCATCGCTCGCGAGACTTCCCTTCAGCATCAAGATCCTTCTCGAAGCCGCCCTCCGGAACTGTGACGGGCGAGTCACCACCGAAGCCGACGTCGAGGCGCTCGCGCGCTGGAATGCCAAGAAGCCCGGTTCGAAGGAAGTGCCTTTCCTTCCCGCGCGGGTGATCCTCCAGGACTTCACCGGCGTTCCCGCGGTCGTCGATCTGGCCGCGATGCGCGGCACGATGGAGCGGCTCGGAGGCGACCCGGCCCGCATCAACCCGGCGGTTCCCGTCGATCTGGTCATCGATCACTCGGTCCAGGTGGACGTCTTCGGAACTCCGCTCGCGCTCAAGCGCAACGCCGAGATCGAGTTCGAGCGCAACCGCGAGCGCTACGAGTTCCTGAGGTGGGGCCAGCAGGCGTTCGACAACTTCCGCGTCGTTCCTCCCGCGACGGGCATCGTCCACCAGGTGAACCTCGAGTACCTGGCGAAGGTGGTGATGCGTGAAGAGAAGAACGGAGAGGTCTATCTCTTCCCGGACACTCTCGTCGGAACCGACTCGCACACCACGATGATCAACGGCCTCGGAGTCCTCGGTTGGGGCGTCGGCGGGATCGAGGCCGAGGCGGCGATGCTCGGGCAGCCCTCCTACCTCATCATGCCGGAAGTGGTCGGATTCAAGCTCGTCGGGAGCCTTCGTGAAGGAGTGACCGCGACCGACCTCGTCCTCACCGTGACCCAGATGCTCCGGAAGAAGGGCGTCGTCGAAAAGTTCGTCGAGTTCTACGGACCGGGGCTTTCGCGAATGTCCCTTCCCGACCGCGCGACCGTCGCGAACATGGCTCCGGAATACGGCGCGACCATGGGGTTCTTCCCCGTTGACGCAGAAACGCTTCGCTATCTCGAGCGCACTGGCCGGAGCCAAGCGGAGGTCGATCGAGTCGAAGCCTACAACAAGCTTCAAGGTCTCTTCCGCACCGACGAGACCAGAGACCCGGAGTTCACCGACACCCTCGAGCTCGAATCTGGCGACCGTCGAGCCGAGCCTCGCGGGACCGAAGCGGCCGCAGGACCGCGTGGCTCTCTCGTCGATGAAGTCTCAGTTCCGTGACGCGCTCCAGGCGCCGGTCAAGGACCGGGGCTTCGGTCTCTCGCAGGCGCAGCTCTCGAAAACCGCGACCGCGAGTTTCAACGGCGGCGGAAAACTCAACCTGGGCCACGGCGCGGTCGTGATCGCGGCCATCACTTCCTGCACCAACACCTCGAATCCATCGGTCATGGTGGGTGCGGGTCTCGTGGCGAAGAAAGCCGCGGAGCGCGGTCTGAAGGTGGCCCCTTACGTCAAGACGTCGCTCGCTCCGGGGTCGAAGGTGGTGACCGAGTACCTCAAGGAAGCGGGGGTTCTTCCCTCGCTCGCCGACCTCGGCTTCCATCTCGTCGGCTACGGCTGCACGACCTGTATCGGGAACAGCGGGCCCCTCCCCGAGCCGGTGGCGAAAGCGATCGAAGGAAGCGAGCTCGTCGCGGCCGCGGTGCTCTCCGGAAACCGGAACTTCGAAGGTCGGGTGCATCCGCTGGTGCGCGCGAACTACCTCGCGTCACCTCCTCTCGTTGTCGCCTACGCCCTCGCGGGCACGGTCGACATCGATCTCACCACGGAGCCTCTGGGAAAAGACGCCGAAGGCAAAGCAGTGTATCTCCGCGATATCTGGCCTTCAGAAAAGGAAGTGCGCGAGACGGTCGAAAAGGCCATCCGCCCGGAGATGTTCACCAGGATGTACGGAAACGTCTGGAAGGGAAACGACGACTGGAACCGCATTCCGGTCTCGGGAGGAAAGCTCTACCGCTGGGAAGAATCCTCGACCTACATCCAGGAGCCTCCGTTTTTCACGAATCTGACTCGCGATCTCCCCGAAATTCAGGACATTCGCGGCGCGCGGATCCTGGCGTTTCTCGGAGACAGCGTGACGACGGACCACATCTCCCCCGCGGGGGACATCGCGGAGGATTCCCCGGCGGGACGCTACTTGAAAGAGCGCGGGGTCGAGAAGAAGGATTTCAACTCCTACGGATCGCGGCGCGGAAACGATCGCGTGATGCTGCGCGGGACTTTCGCCAACATCCGCATCAAGAACCAGATGGTTCCGGGTATCGAAGGCGGAGTAACGGTGCACGTTCCGAGCGGCGACCGGATGAGCATCTTCGACGCCGCGATGCGCTATAAAGAGGAAAAAACGCCGCTCGTGGTCATCGCGGGAAAGGAATACGGCACCGGTTCCTCGCGCGACTGGGCTGCGAAGGGAACGCTCCTTTTGGGCGTGCGCGCCGTTCTGGCCGAGAGCTACGAGCGCATCCATCGCTCGAACCTGGTGGGAATGGGAGTGCTTCCGCTCGAGTTCTTCCCGGGCGAAGACGCATCGACGTACTCGCTCACCGGCCGCGAAGTGCTCGACATCGGCGGGCTCGCGGCACTCTCTCCGAGAACGAATCTTACCGTTACCGCGAAGCGCGAAGACGGCTCCACCGTCTCATTCGATGTTCTTGCCCGTCTCGATTCCCCTATCGAGGTCGATTACTACCGGAACGGCGGGATTCTTCATACCGTTCTGCGAAGCCTCATCTGATCCAGCGCGCCGCGGATCGGGCGGTCGGGGATTTACCCTTCTAGAAGCTCTTTCGATGAGGAGAGAAACGACCATGCGTATCACTCGAGTATTCGGAATGCTTTCGATCGCAACAGCGGTCACCTTGTCGTCGAGCGGGTTCCTTTCGGCCCAGTCGGTGACGACGAACCCGTTCCGACCGATCGTGAACTGGAGCGAGCTTCCCGCGGGCCGGAGTTTCGGGTCCACCAGCGCCGTCGAAATCGCCGCCGACGGCAACATCTGGGTGGTCGAGCGGTGCGGCGCCAACACCTGCGTCGGGTCGAGCGTGGATCCCGTTCTCCTTTTCACGAAGGAAGGCAAGCTCGTCCGAAGCTTCGGATCGGGAAAGTTCGCCTGGCCCCACGGTGTCGGCGTGGACCGCGGCGGAAACCTCTGGGTGACCGACGCCTGGGCCGAAGGCGCGACCACGACGGGCCATGTCGTCTACAAGTTCAGCCCCGAAGGCGAGCTCCTGATGACGATCGGAGAGCCGGGGAAAGCGGGCGATCCGCCGCAGCGGCTCACACGGCCGTCGGACGTGCTCATCGCGCCGAACGGCGAGATCTACATCGTCGAGGCGCACGACCAGTCCCAGAACCGCGTGACCAAGTGGGCCGCGGACGGGAAGTATCTCGAGACCTGGGGAGGCCCGGGGTATGGACCAAAGGAGTTCCGCGATCCGCATGCGCTCGCCATGGACTCGCAGGGGCGGCTCTTCGTCGGCGACCGCTACAATAACCGCATCCAGATCTTCGACCAGACCGGAAAGTTCCTCGCCATCTGGACGCAGTTCGGAAGGCCAAGCGGCATCTACATCGACAAGAACGACGTGATCTACGTGGCGGACTCGGAATCGAGCCCCGCGCCCGATGAGTACATGGGGATGCGAAACGCGGGGTGGGAGAAAGGCATTCGCATCGGTGATGCGCGCACGGGCTGGGTGAATCACTTCATTCCCGATGACCGTGTCAACGTGAACGGCTACAGCGGACCGGAGGGCATCGCCGTCGACGACGAGGGAAACCTGTACGGGGCGGAAGTGACGCAGCGCCGCGTCGTGAAGTGGGTGCGGTTCCGCCGATAGGGGACAGACCCGCTAGTGCCGTTCCAACTTTTCTTGCCACTAAAACCGTTGAGTGTGACGAGACCGTGTGGGCCAACTCGACCGGTCATTTCGGCCGAACAAGTTGGAACGGCACTAGTCGAACTCGAACGGCCGCGGCGGATTCGGACCTTTGTCCTTCTCCGCCTTCTCCAGCGCTTCTTTGAACTTCTTCTCCAGGAGCTCCTCGCGATGCTCGTGCTCGCGAAACGCCTGGGCGAACACGTCCTCCGCCTCCGACTTCCGCTTCTTGTCGTCGGCGAGAGCTTCCTCGAACGATTTCTTGTGACCGCGAGTGGGTTGCTCGTGCGTTACCACAGCCCCGGTCTTGTGATCGACGAGGATCTTGGTCTGGCAGCAGGGGCAGACGATACTGAAGTCCTTCGTCAGCATCACTCGAGCCTCCTCCGAGATGATAGGCTATGGCGGACGGAGGTTCCACTCGCCGTCGGGAGACACTCATGAGCCAGATTCAAGACGCCCAGTTGATTCTTCAGTTCTACGAGCTGCGGCGCGAAGCGCGCTTCCGGGACGCGCGCGCATTCATGGTGAGCCGCTTCAAGGCCAAGACCCTTCAGGAGCTGAACGAGCTCTGCCCGCCGGGATCGGATGAGAACGCCTTCTTCCGGCAGGTGACGAGCTATTGGGACATGATCGCTTCGATCGTGAAGCGGCACCTCGTGGACAAGGAGCTCTTCTTCGAGACCAATGGCGAGTTGACGGTGATCTGGGAACGGGTTCGACAGCTGGTTCCCGTTCTCCGTGAAGCCTACGCCAACCCGCGATTTCTCTCGAACCTCGAGCAGATCGCGCTCGAGCGTGAGGCCTACGTCGAAGAAAAGGCCCCCGGCAGCGTCGCCGCTCTCCGGAAGCGACTCGGCATCAGTTAGCGCCCCGCGCGGGCGACCTGCTCCGACGTCATGCCGTAGAGGGGCGGCGTGGGAACTCCCACCATCGCGAGATAGAGGTAGAACTGGCCGCGGTGGTGAATCTCGTGCTCGGGGAGCAGACGCAGCCACTTCCAGACGGTGATGGGCGTTCCCGCGGGGGTATTGCACTTCGTTTGAAGAGCCTCCGGGGTGAGAGCGGCGAAAATCGCCATCGACTCGATGTGGCAGCGATCGAAAAAACCGTAGAGCGCGTCCTTTCCGTCCGCGAGCTCCTTGCCGCAGCCGCCGTAGAGGCTCGGCTTTCCCTGGACGTTCTCGGCGTACATGAAGCGCTCGATCCCGGCCAGGTGGCGAACGATGTCGGCGAAGGAGAACTTCCCCGGAATGGGACAGTAGTCCCAGCGATCCTCGGGGACCAGGTCGAGGAGACGCCGGGTGCGCTGCCGCACTTTTTCGTAGTACTCGAGAAACGGCTCGATCCGGGTAATCTCCATCAGCCCTGCTCCCCGCCAAGGATCCTTCTGAGAACCTCGGTGTCGATATTTCCACCGGAAACGATGCACACGATCTTCGATGCCGCCACCTTCCCCGAGAGAGCGACCGCGACCGAGCAGGCCCCTGCGCCCTCGGCTACGACTCGGTTGCGCTCCACCAGAAGTCTCACCGCGGCCGCGATCTCGGCGACGGATGCGGTGTGGGCGTCGGTCAAGAGACTCTTCGCGAGAGGCCACATCTTGGGAAGGAGTGTGGTGCTTCCGATGCCATCGACGAAAGAGGCTTTGCGATCGACGCGTTTCACCTCGCCCGAGTCGAGAGACGGCGTGAGCGGCGCCGCGGTCTCGACCTCGGCGGCGTGGACCTCGACTTTCGGCTGGAGCTGGCGAAGCCCGCTCGCGATTCCCGCGGCGAGTCCGCCGCCGCCCCAGGGTACGACCACCGCCTGCGACGTCCGGCGAGGTCTTCCAGGACCTCGAGAGCGATGGTGCCGTTTCCGGCCATGACCGGTTCGTCCTCGACCGGATGGAAGAACCGGCCCTTGACGCCTTCGAAGCGGCGCTCGGTCATGCACTGCCACCAGCGGTCGAAGGGCGCTTTCACGTAGCGAGCGCCGAGCCTTTCGATCGCCGCGAGCTTCGTTTTCGGCGCGTCCTCGGGAACGATGATGGTCGCGGGAACGCCCGCTTCGCGCGCGGCCCACGCGAGTCCCTGGGCCCAGTTCCCGGCGCTCGCCGTCATGACCCCTTCCTCGATGTCGGAACGCCGGACCCGGGAGAACGCGTTCGCGGCGCCGCGGATCTTGAACGAGGCGATCGGCTGGAGGTTCTCGAGCTTCAGGTAGATTTCCTTGCCGGCTTCGGGGTAATTGAGACGGACCAGCGGCGTTCTCAGAACTTTTCCGCGAATCGCGTCCCGCGCCGCTTCGATGTCGGCAAGAGGGATCATGGCTCCATCTCTATCACGTTCCCGGCATGGAGAGTAGAATGTCTCTGTGCTCCTCGTCCTCGACGTCGGCAATACCAAGACCATGGTCGGGGTCTACTCCGACGGCAAGTGGATTGCGGATTGGCGGGTCACGACCCATCTCGATCACCTCGCGGACGAATATTACGTGCTCCTCAAGTCGCTCCTCGAGGACGCGGATCTTTCTTTCCAGAAACTCTCGGGCGCCGCTCTCGCGAGCGTCGTTCCGCCGCTGACGGCGACTTTCGAGGAGCTCATCGTTCGGATCCTGCGGAAGAAGCCGGTCGTGGTCGGGCCCGGGGTTCGCACGGGGATCCAGATCAAGATCGACAATCCGAGGGAAGTGGGCGCGGACCGCATCGCGAACACCGCCGCCGTCCACAAGCTCCACGGCGGTCCCGCGATCGTGCTCGACCTCGGAACGGCGACGACCTTCGACGTGGTCTCGAAGGACGGCGACTATCTCGGAGGCGCCATCGCACCCGGGCTCGGCATCGCCGCAGACGCTCTCGTGCGGCGCACGGCGAAGCTCCCGAAAGTGGAGCTGACGTTTCCGGAAAGCGCCATCGGCCGTAACACGGTCGCCGCGATGCAATCCGGCCTGGTGATTGGCTACGTGGGTCTCGTGAAGGAACTGGTCGCGCGGCTGAAGGCGGAGCTCGGGGGAAATCCGAAGGTCATCGCGACGGGCGGCATGGCGGAGATGATCGCCGAATGGACGGAAGTCATCGACATCGTGAGCCCGCGGCTCACGCTCGAGGGGATTCGCATCATCTACGAGCTCAATATTAGCTAGCGAATCAGCTCGATAGCCGGCGCCTTTCGAATGATTCCCGCCGCCTGCGCCCGTCGAGTAGAGCTCCCGAGAGGGCTTTCTCGCCCGACTCACCCATGTCCTTGGTGAGATCGGAGACGTACATCTTGACGAAGCGCCGTCCGAGCTCCCTCTGCAGGCCGCGGCCGAACTGGAGCGCGTAGGTCAGCGCCTCGTCCTCGTTCTCGTAGGCCCACTCGATGCTCTCGCGGAGGGCGCCGTTGATTTCGCGGGCGAGCTCGCGGCCCAGGTCCTTTCTCACGATGTCGAGTCCGAGCGGCAAGGGAAGTCCCGTCTCCTGCTCCCACCTCTCGCCGAAGTCCTCGACCTTGTGGAACCCTTCCTTCTCGTAGGTGAGCTGCCCCTCGTGGATCAGCACTCCCGCGTCCGCCTCATCCCGCGCCACGGTCTCGAAAATCTTGTCGAACGGCCGCACCACCGGCTCGAACTCGGGGAGGAAGATGCGTGCGAGGAGGGCGGCGGTGGTCTTCTCGCCGGGAATCGCGACGCGCTTTCCCCGGAGGTCTTCTCTCTTCATCGGGGTCTTCGCGATCACGACGGGTCCGTAACCCTCTCCCATGCTCGCGCCCGTCGCCAGGATCCAGTACTTCTCGGCCAGATCCAGATAGGCGTGCGCCGACACCGCCGTCACCTCGAGCTCTCCTCTGAGGGCCCGATGGTTCAGGGTCTCGATGTCGTCGAGCGCGTGCTCGATGCGGAAATCGCGAATGCGCACCGCGCCCTTCGAGAGAGCGCAGAACATGAACGCGTCGTCGGGGTCGGGACTATGCCCGATGCGGAGCGTGGCTTCCGCCATGAAGAGATCCTCCTGAGTTCAGATAAGCGCGCGGAACGTCGTAAAGCATCGCCTTCGGGCTCGCTTTCAGGCTCGCGTGGATGAAGCAGACGTGCGTGCACCAGCAGCCGTCGCGCTCGATGGCTTCGACCTCGAGGGCGCGCTCGCGCGACTCCCAGAAGCGGCGCCAGTCGCAATCATAGTCACGAACGCTTCCCAAGCGCTCGCGGAGCTCGCAGGCGCGGATGTCCCCGTTCGCGTCGAGTACGGCGATGTTCCTGCCGGCGGTGCAGGGCATGGGCCAGCGGTGGTGCCGGTCGAAGTTCGCCGCCTGGATCTCGTGGTAGAGGCTGAGGACGCCCCGATATCCCGCCATGGCGAGAATCCCCTTGCGCTTTCGAAGCTTCTCCCCGTAGTGCCGATAGAGAGGCGAAAGGTTTCGGTAGAGGTGCTCGAGCTCGTCACGGTGGACTTCGAGAAGCGCCGGGTCCATGGGCTCGCCCCGGATGATCTGGAAATAGTGGCCGTCGAGGTCGAACTCGTCGCGCATCCTCTCTCCGAGGGGGAGCATCTCGGCGACGTTCTCACGGCAGACGACGGTGTTCACATGGAGCCGGAGCCGCGTCTCGCGGCGGCGCAACTCCGTGAGGAGGCGCAGGCTCTCGAGAGCCTTGTCGAAGTTTCCGGGGACGCCGCGGATGCGGTCGTGGGTCTCCCCGATCCCGTCGAGAGCGAGGTTGAGGTTTACGCGGATCTCGGGACACGCGACGAAGATCCCCTCGAGGGTGTCCCGCAGCTTCCTCGGAAGCAGACCGTTCGCCGGAAAGTTGATAGAGCGGACGCCGTTCGCGCGGTAGAACGTCTCGACGATCGGAACCAGCTCGTCCCGGAGGGTCGGCTCGCCGCCGGAGAGCCAGATCTCGTTGAAGCGAGGCATGGTCGACGAAAGCTTCGCGACTTCCTCGAACGAGAGGTCGTCCTTCCCGTTCAGCTCTTCCCAGTAAAAGCAGGTCCGGCAGAGGGAGTTGCATCGGGAGGTGACGAAGAAGATGAGCGTGTCCAGCTCCCGAGCGGCCATCCGGACATTATATAGGCGCGTGTCTTTGACGCAGCCAAGTTCTCTGGGAACTATCCATGCGCCGTTCCGGACGTTCTCCGTCCGGATCCGGACGCCCGATGCCGCGGGCGCCGCAAAATTCCAGGAAATTCGTTGGCACGGGAATCGCTATGACGTTTTCGCCATGAAGGACCTCGCTCAAGAAATCCGCTTCGCGTTCCGGACCTTCGGGAAGAGCCCGGGGTTCACGTTCGTCGTCGTCTTCACGCTCGCGCTCGGGATCGGCGCGAATACCGCCATCTTCGGGCTCATCGATCAGCTCCTGGTCCGTCCCCTGCCCGTGCGCGATCCCGAAAGGCTCGTGGTGCTCGATGCCCCCGGCCCCTACTCCGGCTCCACGCAGAACAATAGCGATGTGCTCACCCCCATTTCCCACCCGATGTTCGAGGGTCTCCGCGATCGAAGCCAGGTTTTCGAGGGCGTCTTCGTCCACTACTCGACTCTGGTGCACGTGAGCGACGGAGAAACTCCCGAGCGCGTGAGCGCCAATTTGGTCTCGGGCACCTTCTTCGAGACCCTCGGAGTCGGACCCGCGCTGGGTCGTGTGTTCACCCGGGAGGATGACCTCCGTCCATCCGGCCACCCTGTCGTGGTGCTGAGCCATGGATTCTGGGAGCGCCGGTTCGGGAGCAATCCGGCAGCCGTTTCTCGCGCGATCGTGGTGAACGGGCATCCCATGACCGTCGTCGGCGTGGCGGAGCGGGGCTTCCATGGTGTGGAAGTCGGCGATTCGATCGACCTCTACGTTCCGGTGATGATGCAGGCCCAAATCCTGCCCACCCGGCAGCCGGCCATCGGCAATTTCCGGTCGAGATGGCTCACGCCGATGGCGCGCCTGCGGGAAGGAGTGTCGCTCGACGAGGCTCGCGCGGAAGCGAACGTCCTGTACCGGCAGCTCCTGCAGGAAGACCTTCAGAGCATCACCTCCAACTCCGCGAGCTTTCGGGAACGTTTCGCGGCGAAGGAGCTCGTGCTGCTCCCTGGCGGCCGGGGGATTTCCGGTCTGCGCTACGAATCCGAGACCCCGCTTCTGGTGCTCATGGGCATGGTCGGCCTCGTCCTCCTCATCGCCTGCGCCAACGTCGCGAATCTCCTTCTCGCGCGCGCGTCCGTGCGGAAGCGCGAGATCGCGCTGCGCGTCGCTCTCGGAGCGAGCCGCATGAGACTGGTGCGGCAGCAACTCCTCGAGAGCGTCCTCCTCGCGCTCGGCGGGGGAGCCCTCGGAACCATCTTTGCCATCTGGACGGGAGACGCGCTCCTGCGGAGCCTTCCCTTCGAGAACGCCCCACGCGTCTTCGAAGCCGAGCCCGATCTGCGAGTCGCCTTGTTCACATTCCTCGTCTCTCTCGCGACCGGACTCGCCTTCGGGGCGGTACCCGCGCTCTCCGCGACCCGTCCCGAGGTGGCCCCGACGCTGAAGAACGAGGCGGGAACCCTCGTGTCGCGGTCCTCGGGCCGCTTCCGGAGCGGTCTGGTGGTGGCGCAGGTGGCGCTCTCGCTCCTCCTCCTCATCGGGGCGGGCCTCTTCGTAAAGAGCCTCTCGAACCTGGGCGCCATCGACCCCGGCTTCGAGCCGGATCGGATTCTCTCTTTCGCCGTGAATCCCGCGCTCAATGGCTACGAGCTCGAGCGCCGGCTGGACGTGATCGCCCGAATCCGCGACGAGGCCTCCGCCGTGCCCGGTGTGCGTTCCGTCTCGCTCGGCGAAGTGGCGCTCATGACCAACAGTCGATCGAGCTCCACCGTGAAGGTCGAAGGATACGAATCGAAGGAAGACGAGGACATGAACCCGGGGCTGAACGGTGTCGGTCCCGAGTTCTTCTACGACCCTCGGCATCCCGCTCCTCTCCGGGCGCGACTTCACCGAGAGCGACGACCTCGAGGCGCCGAGAGTGGCCGTCGTGAACGAGAGCTTCGCGCGGTACTTCTACGGCAAGGACGACCCGCTCGGGCGGCGGTTTTTCATGTTCGGCCGCGATGACAGGCCCATTACCATCGTGGGCTTGGTAAGCGACGGAAAATCCATGTCGCTTCGGGAAGAGCCGGAGCGCTTCCTGTACCTGCCGTACACGCAGTCGCGGGATCTGGGCGAGCGTCACCTTCTACGTGCGAGCGTCCCTCGACCCCGAGACCCTCGGCGCTCGGGTCCGGGAGGCGGTTGCCCGATGTCGATTCTTCGCTTCCGGTCACCGATCTCAAAACGATGGATCGACAGATCGAGGAGTCACTCTACGTCGAGCGGATGGTCGCCGGCGCTTTCCGTCGCGTTTGGCGGGCTCGCGACCTTGCTCGCCGCGGTCGGGCTCTACGGGGTCCTGAGCTACACCGTCGCCGCACGCACACGGGAGATTGGAATTCGCGTCGCCTTGGGCGCCGAGCGCAGGGGACTTCTCGTTCTCGTGCTGAGGGAGGTGGCGATTCTGGCCGCTCTCGGCGTCGCGATCGGGCTCCCCGCGGGTTTCTTCGCGGGCCGTCTCGTGGAGAGCGAGCTCTACGGTTTGAGCGGGCGGGATCCCATGGCGATCCTTCTCGCGACGTTCGTTCTTCTCGCGACGGCGGCGCTCGCCGGGTACATCCCCGCGGCGCGCGCGAGCCGCGTCGATCCGATGGTGGCTCTTCGATACGAGTAGCGCCGGTCACGATCGAAGGATTCTCGTTTCGCGTGGGAGAGCGCATCTCGTAGCGCTTTCCCCGCCATTCGATCCGACGCGACCAGAGCGCGCGAAGGACTCCCAGTAGAGTGAGCATTCCGGCGATCGGCACGAAGAGAGCGTAAGCCCAGAGGTATCGGAAGATCGTCTCACGCCACTGCGGCGCGAGCTCCGCGATCGCTTTGGCCCGGATGCCTCCGCCAACGATCCCGGGCAGGAGCACCATGGCCATCAAAGCGAAACGTCCCTGAAAGAGCGCGAGCGCGAGAAACGCCCCGTACACCAGATGTGTGGCGGCGGCGACGGCGAAGAGCGCGGGCCAGTACACGCGGGTAATCGCGATCTGCCGCGCGCACCAGGCCGCGAGCTCCCGCATGCCGACGTCCCCGCGCGAGCCGACGAGGCAGGAAGGGACGAACTCGACCCGGAGTCCCGCGCGGCGCACGGCGTGTGTCATCGCGTAGTCATCGGAGAGCGCGCCCTTCCAGGCCTCGGCGACGCCAATCCGCTGAAACACCTCCCGGCGAATCGCCATCGCTCCGCCCCAGGCGAAGTTGTGATCGTGCTCGCCCAAGACCGTGAGCACGGCCGCGTTCCACGCCGAGCGAAGAAGCGTCGCGAAGCTCGCGGGCTCGGGAAGGTAGAAGCGATAGCTCGACGCGACGCCGACGCCGGCTCGCGCGAGCGGCGCGACGAGGAGTCGGAGCCAGTCGCGCTCGGGCCGTCCGTCCGAATCGGCGAATGCCAGCACTTCGGCCGGCGGACTGCTCTCGAGAGCGGCAAGAAGGTTCTGAACCTTCTGCGATCGCCCCAGAGCGGGCCCGGCGATCACGAGCAGGCCCTTTCCCGGGTGCCGGCGGAGAGCTCGCTCGATCGCGGGAATGGCGAGGTCGTCGGCGCTTTCGACCACCAGTCGAATCGAAAGATCAGGATAGTCCTGAGAGAAAAGAGCCTCGAGGTTCTCCTCGAGCCCTGCCTCGTCGCCGCAGCAGGGCGCGATCAGGGTCACGGCGGGAGCGTCTGTCGGGGGCGCCGCCGCGCGGGCCTGGACGGCCCTCCGCGCGTATTTCCGATATCCAAGCGCGGAGCGAATCGCGAAGAGACCGACCAGGAAATTCCAGAGAGCGAGAGCGACCAGGAGCGGCGGAAGCGTTGACATTCCTTCGGTTTAGTAGATATATTCGAAGTTCAAGAGCCGCCCAATCTTAGAAGGATTACAAAACGGACGTCCCGAATGGCCGCCCATCCTGTGTGCGACGTAGAGTCGTCCGGTAACTTCGACCCGGCGTCATGAGACTTCGAGTGGTGGGCTGTTCCGGCGGGAGCGTCAAGGACCGTTTTCTTTCCTGCTTTCTCCTGAACGATACCGTGGCTCTCGATGCCGGCGGCCTCACCGGGCCGCTCACTCTCGAAGAGCAGCTCCGGATCCGCCACGTGATCGTGACGCACACCCATCTCGATCACAACTGCGGTCTTCCGTTCTTTCTCGACAACGTCTTCGGCCAGCTCGACGAGCCCATCATCGCCTATGGGACTTCGCCCGTCGTCGAGAGCTTGAAGACCCACATGTTCAACGACGAGCTCTGGCCTGACTTCGCGAAGCTCCCTTCGGAAGAGAAACCCACGCTGCGCTTTTCCATCATTGAAGCGGAGAAGCCCTTCGCTATCGCGGGCCTCACCTTCACGCCCATCGCCGTCGATCACCTGATCCCGACCGTCGGTATTCTGGTCGAGGATGCTTCGGGCGCCATCCTCTATACCAGCGATACCGGTCCGACGGAGCGGGTATGGGAGGTCGCCTCCTCTCACAAGCGGCTCAAATGCGTGATCACCGAGATCTCTTTCGCGAGCGATGACGATGCCCTCGCGCGAGCGAGCGGGCACATGACCCCGAAAATTCTAGCTGCCGAGCTCCGGAAGCTCCGGGGCAAAGTGCCGGTGCTGGTGACCCATACCAAGCCGGGCCACCTGCCGAGGATCCAAAAGGAGCTGGTGGCTCTCGGTCTCGACGGAGTCGAGCTCATCGAGCAGGGAAGAACCTACGAGTTTTGAGTCCGGGACGATAGAATAATCGTCCGGGCATGAAACTCCTTCGGGCGCTCGGCTATTCCATCGAAGAGGCGGTCGTCGAGCTCTGGCGGAACCGTCTCGTCAACCTGGTCTCCATCGCCACCATCGCAGTCTCGCTCTTCATTCTCGGGATCTTCCTTTCGATCTCCGCGAACCTGAACGAGCTCATGGAAGGATGGGCCAGCCGCGTGCAGATTACGCTCTACCTCGACGCGGCGACCGCGGGGGAAGGAGAGGAGGCTCTTCGTCATCTCCTGGCGAAGAGCCCTGAGGTGGAGTCCTTCGAATACGTTTCCAAAGAGGCCGCGGTGTCGCGGTTCCGCTCCTACTTTCCTGAGCTCGAAGCCCTGCCGGATTTGCTCGACTCGAATCCGCTCCCCGCGTCGTTCGAGGTGAGCGTCGCCGAGGCCTATCGGGAGCCGGAGGAGGTGCGCGCCTTCGCGAGACGGCTCGGCACGATCGAGGGCGTCGCGGAGGTGGACTATGACCTCCTATGGATTGAGCGCCTTTCTTCCATCATCGAGCTCACGCGCGTGCTCGGGCTCGCGGTGGGCGCGGCGCTGGTGCTGGCCTCGGTCTTCACCATCTTCAACGTCATCAAGCTCACCGTCTATGGCCGGCAGGATGAGATCGGCATCATGCGTCTCGTCGGTGCGACGCACGCTTACATCCGCGGGCCGTTCCTGGTCGAAGGAATCCTCCAGGGCGGACTCGGCGGGCTCCTGGCGCTCGCGTTTCTCTACCTCTCTCACCATTTCCTGCTCACCGAGGCGCTTCGTTCGTTTCAGCTCCTTCCGGCGACGAGTTGGCTGCACTTCGTTCCGCCCACCACCTGGCTCCTCATCGTGGCGGGCGGAATGCTGGTGGGACTCGTGGGGAGCCTTCTCTCGGTGCGGAAATTTCTGGCGAGCTCGGTGTAACGGCTCAACGGCTGTCGGCGAGAACGTCGTCCTCCGGGTCGAAGACGTTGAGCTTGTCGGCGCGGTCCGTCCATACCAGGTGATATCGGCGCATGGTGACGGCGGAGTCGAAATAGTCGCCGATGTACGAGGCGTCGCTCAAGGAAGGACCGTTCGTCGCCGTGATCGGCGCGGCGAACGTCATCCCGCCGTTGATCGACTTCCGGTAACGAACGTCGTAGAAGAGGTTGGGGGTCGCTCGCGGCGAACGATAGTGGTCGTAGTACGCGATGTAGATGAAAGGCTTCGTCGTCAGAAGCGAGCGCTGGGCGACGATGGTCGGGTATCCCTGTGCCCTCGGCCCGGAGCCGATGGTCACCCTCGGCGTCCACGTGTTGTACGGGGGAACCGAGGCGCTCGCCGTGCTTCGCACGTACTGCACGTTTCCCGCCTCGGCGTCGATTCGGCTCGCCGTCGGGTCCGCAGTGAAGACAAGGTGAGCGGTCCCGTTATGGTCGATGGTCATCGACGGGAACATCGCACCGATCCAGCGGTGATAGAGCGCGTTCGGTCCGAGGTAGTAGTTGACCTCGTAGGGGACGTTCCGCGCGGCCTTGAAGATCGTTCCGAACGTCACGCCGCGGTCCGAAGAGCTCCGGCAGCTGATGTCGAAACGATTCAAGAGGGTGGGCGCGGACCCCGACGAAGAGTAGCCGTCCGGGCCCGAGTCGTAGTAACAGACGAGAACCTGCGAGCCCGGTGCGCCCTCCACCCGCGCCCCATGCGGGAGATTATGGTCACAATCGAGCGAGTACTGGAGCGAGCCGAAGCCGCCGATGCCGACCCAGCTGGCCCCGTAGTTCGTCGAGTGGTTGAGGTTGACACCACAGGTTCCTGTCGAGTGCATGCGGCTGGTGACGACGTAGACGTAGCCGGCGCCATCGGAGACCCCGTCCGCGGAGTCATAGGTGTGGACGCCGAGCCAGGGCTTGTCGTTGAAGTCGGTGCCCGTCGATATCACAACCGTCGGGCCGTTCACGAAGAGCGTCGGAAACTCCCCGTCTCCGACAGTGACCATGACATCCGAGCCACTGACGTCGTCTCTCACCGACAAATAGCTGAAATAGACGACACTTCCATCGGGAGCGTACCGGACGACGGGGTAGGAGCAGAAATCGGTCGGGTTGAGAAGGGGAGCGTCCCACATATAGCGGAAGGTCGTGCCTCCGTCCTCGCTCAGATAGATGGAGCAGGCTACGTCGTATGCGTTGAAGTTGTCGTCGTTCTGCGCGAATACCACGACCCTCGAGTCATCGGTGGGATCGACGGCGATGCTCGGCTCATTCTGGCTTCCGAGGGAGCTGTCGACGAGCTGGTCCATCGCCATTGTCCGGCCATCCGTGGCACGCGCAGGGGGATCGACGTCGAGGCGCTTCCCGTGCCATTCGGTCACACCCAGTTCGCGTGCAATTTTGCGCAGGATGAGGTCGCTTCCCACCCGGGGAAGGAGCCTGCGCAAGAACTTCTCCCGTTCCGCGGTGTGAACCCGAGGTCCGATGGGCCATGGCCGAACGCCCGGAGTCGCGGGCCCTCTCGGCCTCTGCCTGGTAACCGTTCCCGCGGCGGCGCGCGCGGAGGGCGCTCGGGACCAGAGAGCGCCCGCGCCGAGTGGCGCCAGAATCGACAGGCTCAAAACGAGAAGGGTCCGGCGATGCGGGATCGGCATGAGAGACCTCCCGGCGCATCGGCGGCGAAGGACCGCCGATGAGTCAAAAGCGATGCGTGGATTGGTGAGGCTTGATTAGATCAACGTTATGATCCGGAGCTCATCCCGTCAACCAGCGAGGCCTTTTCCGGGACGCGGATTCTCTCGGAGAGTTTGACGAGCTGGAGCTCGCAGCCGATTCCGTCCGGCAGGATTTCACACCGGCCGAAACGACTGGCCCGCACCATCTCCATGAAGCGCTCCCGCGTATAGGCGCTCTTCAGAAGCCCGAACCGGAAGATCGAGCGGGTCAGTAGCGCGTTCCACGCCGACAAGCGCATCGCCCGGACCTCGGCGTCGATGTCCTCTCGAGCGGCGTCCTTGCGAAGGTCGTAAATCGACGCTCGGCCGCCCGGTTTCAAGACCCTGTGGATCTCGTTCAGCGCGCCGACGGGATCCGCGAAGTTCTTGAACGCCGCCATCGAGACGACGAAGTCGAAGGAGGCGTCGTCGAACGGCATCGCGGAGGCGTTGCCGTGCCGGACATCGATTGCGACGCCGGCCTCCCGCGCTTTCTCGCGGACGATGCGGACGAAGGACTTGCTGATGTCCAAGGCGGCGACTGCGCGGCCCGCTTTCGCGATCTCGATGGCGAGGTACCCCGGACCCGGGGCCACCTCCAAGACCAGGCCGCCCGGCGGCACCCGCTCGAGGACCGAGCGAGCGGCTGCTTGAAACCGGCGCAGGTCGCGGCCCGTGTTTTTCGTGTACCAGGTCGCGACTACCCCCTCCATCGCCATCCCTTTGTAAGCTTTCTGTTCCGTTGCCACGGCGGCACTCCTCTCGATAGTGAACGTGCGTCCCATTTAGCGAACATCGTTAGCTTAACGCGAATAGCGTTGTTCCGTCAAGGCAGGGCTGCTAGCATCGGCGAAGCGCCGCCCGAAGATGAGCATCGTGCCCTATCGCCAACCCGACCGTCGGCGGAAACGCCGGCCCCTCGACCAGGGACAAGTGGTGCGCGCCGCGCTCGCTCTACTGGATGAAGTCGGCCTCGACGAGCTGACCATGAGGCGGCTGGCGGAGCGATTGGGGGTGAAGGCGGCCTCCTTGTATCGGCACGTGCGCGACAAGGACGAGCTTCTCGTGCTGCTGGGCGATGAGATCAGTGGCGAGATTCCCGTCACGCCTCCATCAGGATCCTGGCGAGAACAGCTGACCAACGTGGCCTGGAACGTGCGTCGCGGTCTTCTCGCCCACCGGGACGCAGCGCGCCTCCTCGCGGCGACTCCTCCTTTCGGACCGCGCCGGCTGAGGCACATCGAGTCGATCTTGCGCATCCTGCGCTCGGGCGGCCTGAGCCGTCGGGATGCCGCGCGCGCGGCCTACCACTGCAACAACTTCGTGACCGAGTTCGCCGCCGACGAAGCGCGGTTCGCGTCGTTCGCCGCCGAGCCTGCCGGAAGCCGTCGAAAGGTGTTCGCGCAAGCTCGTAGACATTTCAAGTCATTGCCGCGGGAGGAATACCCGACCCTCGTCGAGCTCGCCGACGACCTGACCGAGGACGATCCCGACGCGCTCTTTCGATTCGGTATCGAGACCTGGATGCGCGGCCTCGAAGGACTGTCCCGCCGAACGAAGTGAGCCGCCTCTGGGCCTAGGTAGTACGCCTTGTGCCGCTTCACCGTCGGGGACTGCGAGTCGCTCCGGTATAATCTGACGATGCTGCGTCCCGGTTGGAACGAGGTTCCGGGGAACTCCGTCTTCTGAGGAAGTAGCATCTACTCATGGCGAATCGTTTTCTGCGTCTCCCGTTGACGTTTCACAGCGAGCTCCTTCTCAGGGACGCGGAGCGGTGCCTGCGGGCGCAGTGGCCGGAGCACTTCAACTCCCGTGACTATTCGGGGCGGTGGAGCAGCATCGCCCTGAGGTCCGCGTCCGGAGAGGCCAGCGACATCCTGTCCGTGCCGGGTCAGCGCGACTATCGCGACACGGCTCTCCTCGACGAGTGCCCGTACTTCCGAGCCGTCCTCGACGGATTTCTGTGCGACAAGGAGACGGTGCGGCTCCTCCGACTCGAGGCGGGCAGCGTGATTCACGAGCATCGCGACCCCGGAGCGTCTTATGCGGACGGATTTTTTCGCCTGCACATTCCGATCACGAGCAACGCCGAAACCCGCTTCGTGGTCGATGGCGAGAGGTTGATGATGCAGCCGGGCGAATGCTGGTACGCCGACTTCGGCCTCCCCCACAGCGTGAGCAACGGCGGCAAGACCGATCGCATTCACCTCGCGATCGATGGTCTCCGCAATGCCTGGTCCGATCGGCTCTTCGAACAGGCGGGCTACGATTTTGTCGAGGACGCGCGCGCGCGATCGATGGACGAGGACACGGCCCGCCGAGTGATCGAGACGCTTCGCGCGCGAGGTACCGAAACGGATCTGCGACTCGCCGACGAGCTCGAGCGCGAGTCCGCGCGCCGATGAGCGATTCGGGAGCCCAGTCCCACTGGATTCCCGAACGCCTCGTCCGTGGCCCTCAAGAGACTCGCTGCCGCTGGATAGATATCGGCGACGTTCGATATTCAGAACCGTTTTTCGATATGACCCTGGCCAGGCGGCGGCGCGACAGGCCGGCCCAGTCGATATCCTCGCTCCAGGAGGTCTACGATCGGGCCGCCGAGACGTCCAGCGTGGAACCCTCGGCCTTCTTCTTCCACGTGTCACGCTGCGGCTCGACGCTCTTCTGTCAGCTTCTCTGTCTCGACGAGCGGGCCATCGTGCTGTCGGAGCCTCCAATCCTCGACGAAGTGCTGCGATCCGGCCTGTCGGACCGCGAGCGGCTGTTCGTCGCGACTCTCCGTCTCTTGTGCCGCCATCGCTTCGGCGCAGAACGGAAAGCTTTCATCAAAACGGACTGCTGGCACCTCTTCGATGCCGCCACCCTGCGACGTCTCTATCCTCACACTCCATTTGTCTTGCTCTACCGATCCCCGGAGGCGGTGCTGGCGTCACACCGGAGAGCCCGCGGGATGCAGATGGTTCCCGGTCTCGTCACCGGCACGTCGGCGTCGATAGACTACGACCCCGAGTGTCATACGCTGGATCAATACGCCGGGTCCGTCCTCGAACGGCTCTACCACGCCATGCTGGAGATCGCGCTTTCGGACTCCAACTGTCTGCTCGTGAGCTACGACGAGCGGTTCCCGGGCGCTTTCCTGCGCACGGCGGAGCGGCTTGGGTTGGATTTTGGCGAGGAGAGCCTTGGGCGGATTCGAGAGCGCTGCGGCTATCACGCCAAGACGCCCCAGGAAACGTTCCGAAAGGAAGAGCTCCCGGCCGTAACCGGCGTCGATCTGGCTTTCCTCCGGTCTCTCTACGGACGACTCGAGGAGCAGCGAAGGAGCCAGTGTGGACGAGACCACGCAGCGGATCTTTGATTTCCTCGTTGAGATCGGGCTCCCCATAGAGGAGCACGACATTCCGGAGACGACTTTTCTTCCCGGAATTTCTGTACGGGAAGGCGTTCTTCGGTTCGATCCTTCGAGACTCAAGTACCCGGGAGACCTGCTTCACGAAGCGGGACACCTCGCGATTCTCCCACCTTCGGAGCGGCGGCGCGTTTCCGGCCACGTCGGGAGCGACGGAGGATACGAAATGGCTGCGATTGCGTGGTCGTTCGCTGCAAGCCGACACCTCGGACTCCCACTCGACGTGCTGTTTCATCCGGACGGCTACAAGGGAGACTCGGCGTGCCTCGCTGAGAACTTCTCGGAAGGCCGGTACATCGGCGTCCCGATTCTCGTGTGGAGAGGCATGACGGGCACCAATGGAGGATCGGTCTACCCACGAATGATCCACTGGTTATGCCCGTAAAGCGTCTCGCTACTGCGCCGCGCATCGTCCCGTCGGAATAGTTTACGGAGGGGGTCGTCCTAGGATCTCTCCGCCTCAAGTAACTGATTCGAAGAGCCTAATGTTCCAGAAGTCGGATGAGGATCGACGTCCAGATGTAGGCGGGGTTTACACTTGTTCCCGCGCATGCGGGCGGCACTCGGTGGGATCTACAGGAAACCCAATGCCTTTCCCGTCGGGCACAAATGATGCATCGCCTTCGTCGGTTCATGGATTGGCTCCCTACCCCTATCCTGACGCTCGGCGGAGACGTTATTGATGCTTCTCCGCTTTCGAGTGAAAGAGGACGAACCCGATGACGGAACCGTTCGTTGCTGAAATTCGAATCTTCGGCTTCAACTTCGCGCCTCGAGGTTGGGCTTTTTGCAATGGTCAGATTCTCCCAATCGCGCAAAACACGGCGCTCTTTTCGCTAGTCGGCACGACCTACGGCGGGAACGGACAAACGACGTTCGCTCTCCCCGACCTTCAATCGCGGGCTCCGATGCATCACGGTTCTGGCCCGGGCCTCACGCCCCGCGGTCTTGGCGAGAGCGCGGGGGCGGACGCGGTGGCGCTCACGCCGTCTCAGATGCCGCTCCATAGCCACCTCATGCAGTGTAATTCCGGCAACGCGAATTCTCAGAGCGCTTCTGGCACGTTCCTCGCCACCGAAATCGGCCCGGCGCAGATGTACGCCGCGACCGGGGGGGAGAGCATGGCCGCGGACGCCATCGGAGTGAGCGGCGGCGGGCAGACTCATCCGAACACGCAGCCGTTTCTCGCGATGAACTTCTGTATCGCGCTCCAAGGCATCTTTCCATCGCGCAACTAGCGAATCGAAGAGGAATCACGAGATGAGCGAACCGTTTCTGGGCCAGATCGGAATCTTCGGTTTCAATTTCGCACCGCGAGGGTGGGCGTTCTGTGACGGGCAGCTGCTTTCGATTTCCCAGAACACGGCTCTGTTCGCCCTGCTGGGAACGACGTATGGAGGAAACGGCCAGACGACGTTTGCACTGCCCGACCTCCGAGGACGTACTCCCATCCACTTCGACTCGGGCCCTGTTCTCGGCGAGAGCGGAGGAGCCGAAAGTCACACTCTCTCTGCGGCGGAGCTTCCCGCCCACACGCATCCGGCACAATGCACGAACGTCCCAGGAACATCGAAGTCGCCGGTCGGCAACGTTTCTGCCGGCGAATCGAACGGCGCCATCGCCGTCTACTCGACGGTCTCGAACGCGGCCTTGAACGCGGGCGCGGTCACGAGCTCCGGGGGCGGCCAGGCCGCACGAAAACATGCAGCCATTTCTGACTCTGAACTTCGGCATCGCGCTCGAGGGAATCTTCCCGTCGCGCAACTGAAGACGACAGCGGAGACGGATCCCATGACTGAACCCTTTGTCGGTGAAATCAGAATGTTCGCGGGGAATTTCGCGCCTCGCAGTTATGCGTTCTGTAGCGGGCAGCTGCTTTCGATTGCTCAGAACACGGCTCTGTTCTCCCTGCTGGGAACGACGTACGGAGGGAATGGTCAGACGACGTTTGCCCTACCCGACCTTCGGGGACGGATCCCGATCCATAGAGGCCAGGGTCCCGGCCTTTCGAACCGAGACCTGGGATCGACGGGCGGCACCGAGAGCGTCACCCTCAGCGTGAACCAGATCCCAGCTCATAGCCATCCCGCGCGAAGCGCGACCGGAGGCAATTCGATCACGCCTGTTGGAAACTACTGGTCGACGGATCCAGGCGGCAACTCGGCGGGCTTCCACGCGGCGCATGACGGCTCGACGATGGGGAGCGTGATCGGGCCCGCCGGAGGCAGTCAGCCGCACGACAACCTGCAGCCGTTTCTCTGCATCTCGTTCATCATCGCCCTCGAGGGGATTTTCCCCTCACGGAACTAAGACGCCTTCGGAGTGACATCGATGACGGATCGCAAGCGCCTCACTCTCTCAGGAATCGCGGCCGCCCTGCTACTCTCCGGCTCCGCGAGCGCCGCGGTGATCGACATCACCCTTGGTACTCAGGACTTCGTGGACGGAGCACTCGTTTTTCCGTTCACGTTCAACACCGCGGCGAGCGGCGAGCCGTCTCCGTTCGACGCGTTCCAGGGGAGCGACCCCTCGCCTGGACCGAATTTCGCGGCGACCTGGTCGTACAGCTACTTCCTCGCCCCGACGGACATCTTCGTCTCGGCATCGATCGAGTTCGGTATCGTCGATCACGATTCTGCCCACGCCGGCACGCAGTTGCTGAGCTTCACCGTGGACGGCAATGGACTCACGTCGAACCTGAACGCGCTTTTCGAGGTGGCCGGCGAGGGCGCCAACAATCAGTACGACGTCTACTTTCTCCCGATTCCCGCGGCGGCATTCGGAAGCCTCGCGGATGGCGCCGCAATCTTCTCGCTGATGCTTCAGGGGCCGACGCCAGGCCTGGTGGGCGAGTTGCCCAACAACGGCGCGGGTCTGGACTTCGCCCGGCTCCGGATCGAAACCCGGCCCTCCGTGGTGGACCCGGTTCCCGAGCCCGCGACGGCTCTTTCGCTTCTGACCGGCCTTGCCGCGGTGGCCGCGCTTCGCGCGCGCCGCCGTCGAGCTTGAGTCCCGCGTGTCGAGGCCGGCGCCTTCGTCTTCCAGCCTCAGCGTGACGGTGGCTCTGAGACCGTCGACCGCTCACGACACCGAGTTCCTCTTTCGCGTCTACGCCTCGTCGCGCGAGCGTGAGATGAGCGTCGTGATCGATTGGGATCCCGCCCTGAAGGAGGCCTTTCTCCGGGATCAATTCCGCCTCCAGCACCACCATTACCAGACCCACTATCCGAACGCGCGCTATGACGTCATCGAGAAGAACGGGGAGTCCGTCGGCCGCTTCTACGTGGAGCGGATGAAGAACGAGATCCGAATCATGGATATCGCTCTCCTCGCCGAGCATCGGGGGCAAGGCATCGGCCGCGCGCTGCTGGAAGAGGTTCTGAAGGAGGCCACAGAGGTGCGCAAGTTCGTAAGCCTGCATGTGGAGGACGCAAACCCCGCGAAGCGCCTATACGAAAGAATGGGGTTCCTCGTAGCCGGCGAAGTGAGCTTCTACAAGCTCATGCACTGGATCCCGCCCGGACTGAGCCCGAGATTCGAGCACGGTGCGGCGGGCGGCGCCTGCTGACCCGACGATGGTTTCAGAGCTGCGTTCAGGTGAAGACGGCCTCGTAGAGCATGCCGGTTTCGTCCGGTCCGACGGGGACAAGGAAGATCTCGAGCCCGCCGAGAGAAGCATGGCTCAGGGCGTAGATGCGCTGGCTCAGAACGGGCTCTCGCGGACCGCGAAACAGGAGGGCGAACGGGCGGCGTTTTTGGGCGGAAGGATCGAATCGAGCGCGGACGTCGACGGACACGAGCTCGAGCTCGATGCCCGGCTCGCCCTCGATTCGAAATCGTTGGTGGACCAGGGGCTCGAAGTCTACGTGGGTCACGCTTCGCAGATCCATGCGGGCTCGTCGTCCTTTCCAGCTCGCGGGTGTTCTTCTTATACCATGTGCGAAGGGGTCCAGTGACGAGCAGGCCGACCGAGCTCGAGCAAGTCAGGCATCGATCGGGTGAACCGGGCACGCGACGAAAAGCAATTCCCGGAAACAGGAGACAAAGACCATGGTCAGTCGACGACGTTTCGTAAACGCCGCCGCGGCGACGCTCGTGGCGGCGGGGGTGCCGACGGTTTTCGCCCGTGTTGGCGCCGCCGCCGGTGGCGTGTACAGCGCCCTTTGGTGGCGAAAGCGCCTCGGCTCCAAGGTCGAGTTTCAAGGCGCTCAATGGCATCTCGGTGAGATCCGCGCGGTACGCGTGGTCCCGTCGAGCCCCGGGCTGGAACAGTTCACCATCTCGTTCCGGGGCTCGGCGAACGATCGGATTCCGGAGGGCACCTACGTAGTGAAGGTCGGAGCAAACCGGGTGAAGCTCTTCGTTCAGCCCTCCGGGGGCGACGTGTCGTGGAATCTTTACGTCGCTGCCGTGGCACAGCTCCAGTAACGGCGAGCGCCCTCAACGGGCAAGCTCGAGTCAGGGGGGGAGGAGCTCCAGGACTCGCGCTGCTACCAGATCGAGCGCCACCCGGTTCTCCGCGCCCTGGGGGACGATGAGGTCGGCATAGCGCTTCGAGGGCTCGGTGAACTCGAGGTGCATGGGGCGCACCGTCTCCAGGTACTGGCGGGTGACGGATTCGAGCGTGCGTCCGCGCTCTTCGATGTCGCGCCGGAGCCGCCTCAAGACACGGACGTCCGCGTCGGTGTCGATGAAGATCTTGATATCGAGCCGATCCCGCAGGCGCTGATCGTCGAGAATGAGAATTCCCTCGAGGAGAAGAATCGGGTCGGGGCTCGACCTTTCCTTCGAGCACCACCCGCGCATGGGCGACGAAATCGTAGCCCAGCTTCGGCACCGGCTCGCCGCGCTTCAGCGAGTCCAGGTGAGAGGTGAGGAGCTCGGAGTCGTACGCGCGAGGGTGGTCGTAATTGATGCGCGCTCTCTCCTCGAACGGCAGGTGGCTGGGGTCGTGGTAGTACGCGTCCTGCGAGAGGATGGCAACCTTCTCCGGTCCCACTCTCGACGCGACCGCTCTCGAGAAGCTCGTCTTGCCGGAAGCCGTTCCCCCCGCGACGCCGATGGTGATCGCGTTCACGATTCGACCACCCGACCCTGCTCGAGCACGATCACACGCTTCCCCATTCTGGTGATGAGCTCCCGATCGTGCGTTGCCACCAGAACCGTCGTGCCCCGGGCGTTGATCTCCTGGAACAGCGACATGATCTCGTAGGCGAGATCGGGGTCGAGGTTTCCCGTGGGCTCGTCGGCGAGAAGGAGCACCGGCTCGTTGATGAGCGCTCGCGCCACGGCGACTCTCTGCTGCTCGCCTCCCGAGAGCTGCAGCGGATAGCTGTGCATCCGGTGGTGGAGGCCCACCTGCTTCAGGATCTGGAAAGCACGGCGCTTCCGCTCCATCGCGTCGACTCCCATGACGCGAAGGACGAACGCCACGTTCTCGAAGACCGTCTTTCTCCGCAGGAGCTTGAAGTCCTGGAATACGACTCCGATATCGCGCCGCAGGTACGGAATCTTCGCTTCGGGGATCGCGGAGACGTTCCGGCCGTTCACGAGAATCTGTCCCGAGGTGGGCGTTTCCTCGCGGAAGATGAGCTTCAAGAAGGTCGTCTTTCCCGCGCCGCTCGGGCCGGTGAGGAACACGAACTCCCCTTTGTCGATCTCGAGGGTGACGTCGGTCAGGGCAACGTTCTCGCGGCTGTACTGCTTCGAGACGTGGAAGGTCTGGATCAAGCAGGACTCACCTAACTGCTCGCTCGCTCTTCGCCGGCTCGCTCCCTCGCTCGAGGACGCGGACTCCGCGGCCCCGCTCGGCGCGGCCGCTTCCGCCGGCTCGCTCCGCTCGCACCGACTCCGGTCAAGCAGGACTCACCGTTAGAATCCGGACCAGGAGCTCCCGGGCGAGCTTCGGGTTCGCCTGTCCCTTCGTCGCCTTCATGACCTGGCCCACGAAAAATCCGAGGACTTTTTCGTCGCCGCTCCGGTACTGAGCCGCGAGGTCGGGGCGGGCGTCGACGAGTGAGCGCACGACGGCCTCGATCGCCGCCGGGTCGGAGATCTGGCTCAGACCTTCGCGCTCGATGATTGCGGCCGCCGGCTCGCCGGAGGCGTACATCTTTTCGAAGACTTCGCGGGCCATCTTCCCGCTCACGGCTCCCCGATCGACGAGCGCGACGAGATCCCCCAGGGCCGAGGGCTTGATGGGAAAGGCATCGATCGGACCCGGGACCTCCTTCAGCTTGCGAAGAACATCCGACATCACCCAGTTGCTCGCCGCCTTGGGATTTCCGGACTGGCGGGCGGCAGCCTCGAAGTAGTCGGCGAGCGCGCGGGAGCCGGTGAGGACCTCGGCGTCGTAGGCGGGAAGGCCGAGCTCCGCCGTGAAGCGGGCACGCTTCGCCGCGGGAAGCTCGGGCAAGTTCCTTCCGATCTCGTCCACCTCTTCGGCGCCGAGACTCAGCGGCGGAAGGTCGGGGTCGGGGAAGTACCGGTAGTCGTGCGCCTCCTCCTTGCTCCTCATCGGATGGGTCTCGTCCGCATCCGGGTCGTAGAGCCGCGTCTCCTGAACGACGCGAGAGCCCGCGTCGAGGACGGCCGACTGCCGCTTGACCTCGTAGGCGAGCGCCCGGCCGAGGAATCGAAACGAGTTCAGGTTCTTGATCTCGACCTTGGTCCCGAGCTCCGGCGCGCCCCGAGGCCGGAGGGAGACGTTCCCATCGCAGCGAAAATTTCCCTTCTCCATGTCCGCGTCCGAGACACCCGTGTACTGGAGAATCTCGTGCAGAGACTCCGCGTAGGCGACGGCCTCTTCCGGGCTCGAAAGCTCCGGCCGGCTCACGATCTCGATGAGGGGGACGCCGCTCCGATTGAAGTCGACGCCGCTCTTGGTCGACGAATCTCGAAAACCCTCGTGCAGGAGCTTGCCCGCGTCCTCCTCCATGTGGATGCGCTCGATCCCGACGCGCTTTCTGCCCGACGCGGTCTCAATCTCGACGACGCCTTCCTCCGCGAGCGGCCGGTCGTACTGCGAGATCTGGTACCCCTTCGGAAGGTCGGGATAGAAATAGTTCTTTCGCGCGAAGATGGAACGCCGGTTGACGCGGCAGGAGACGGCGAGCGCCATCCGCGCCGCGAGCTCGACCGCGCGCCGGTTCAGAACGGGGAGCGCGCCCGGAAGGCCGACGCAAACCGGGCAGACGTTCTCGTTCGGCGGGTCGCCGAAACCCGCCCGGCAGCCACAGAAGAGCTTGGTTCGGGTGAGAAGCTGCGCGTGGCACTCGAGACCGATGACCGTCTCGTACTCGGTCATGCCGGCTGCTGCTCGTGATAGAGCTCGTCGATGAGGTGCTTGTAGCGCGCCTCGATGACGGATCTCCGCGCCTTCAGCGTCGGCGTGATTTCTCCCTTCTCGATGCTGAACTCCTGGGAGAGCAGGACGATTTTCTTCACCCGCTCGTACTGCGCGAACTCGGTGTTCACTCTCTCCACCTGTTCCATGAGAAGAGCGTACACCCGGGGATGCGAGGTCATCTCCTCGCGGCTCCCCGCGGGGATCGATTGCTCCCGGCACCAGATCACGAGCTTCTCGAAGTTCGGCAAAACGAGAGCGGAAGCGAAGCTCCGCCGATTTCCCACCACCACGACGTCGGTGATGTAGGCGTTGGTCTTCAGCTTCCCCTCGATGACCTGGGGCGCGATGTTCTTTCCGCCCGCGGTGACGATGATGTCCTTCTTGCGATCGGTGATGGAGAGAAAGCCGTCCCGATCCAGAGTGCCGATGTCGCCGGTGTGGAAGAATCCGCGGGAGTCGATGGCCTCGCGGGTTGCGGCCTCTTTCTTCCAGTAACCCTTCATCACGTTCTCTCCGCGGGCCAGGATCTCTCCGTCCGAAGCGATCTCGACCTCGACTCCCGGCACCGGCGGCCCCACCGTTCCGAACCGGATCCGGTCGGGCTGGTTCACGCTGATGACCGGGGAGGTCTCGGTGAGGCCGTATCCTTCGAGAATGGTGATGCCCGCGGCCCAGAAGAAATCCGCGATCTCTTTCGAGAGCGGCGCGGAACCGGAGACGAAGTACCGCAGCTCGCCGCCGAGCCGGTGGTGGAGCTTCTTGAAGACGAGGGCTGTCGCGATCTTGTACTTGAGGGAGAGAGCGAAAGGCGGGGCCTCATGCCTCAGACGATACTCACCGTGCTCTCTCCCGGTCGCGATCGCCCAGTCGAAGATTCTGCGTTTGGTCGGGCTTCCCGCCGCGGCGGATTCCTTCACCCGGGCGTACATCTTCTCGTAGAAGCGGGGCACCATGGTCATGACCGTAGGCCGGATCTGGCCGATGTCCTCGATGACCGTGTCGATGCTTCCCGCGAGAGCCACCGAGACTCCGGCGGAAGGGTAGAGATAGAGGCCCACCATGCGCTCGAAGACGTGCGAGTAAGGGAGGGCCGAGAGCGCCCGATCATTCGAATCGAGCGGAAGCACTTTTCGGGAGGCCTTCACGTTCGAGACGAAGTTCCGGTGCGTGAGCATGACTCCCTTGGGGTCGCCCGTGGTCCCGGAGGTATAAACGATGCTCGCCAGATCTTCGGGCTGGACCGCGCTCGCGAGCTTCTCGGCCGCGCCCGGCTTCGCATCCGCTTCCTTTCGTCCGAGAGCCTCGACCGATTCGATCGAAGTCGCTTCGATCCCGCTCGCGGAATCGAGCGTGATGACTTTCTGGAGAGACGGAAGACCCTGCGCGGATTTCGGCGATCTTTTTCTGCTGGACGGCGTCGGAGACGATTACCGCCTTCGACTCCGAGTCCTTCAAAATGTAGGCGACCTGTGCCGCGGGAAGGGTGGCGTAGACGGGAACGTTCGCGGCGCCCAGAATCTGAAGAGCGGCGTCGGCGAGAAACCACTCATGGCGGTTCTCGGAGAGAAGAGCGACACGATCGCCCCTTTCGATGCCCAGGGCGTGGAGTCCGAGAGCCAGGTGCCGCGCGCGCGTGAGCCAGGTTTCCGAGGAAATCTTCTGCCACGCGCCATCTTTCTTATAGAGCAGGGCGTCGTCTTTCCGGTAAGACGCCGCGGCTTTCGTCAAGAGCTGGTTCAGTGTCTCGAACTCCATGACGCACCTCAACTTGCGAGGGATGTTAGCATAAGGCCCCGGGTTATAATCCGGAGAGAATGGTTCGCTCCTTCCTGGGCCTCGGCTCGAACGTTGGAAATCCTCGTGCGCAGATTCGAAAACGCTCTCACCGAGCTTTCCGTCGTGCGCGCCTCCCGCCTCTATCGTACCGAGCCCGTGGGCGGCCCGCCGCAGGCCTGGTTCGTGAACGCCGTCGCGGAAGTCGGCTTCGAGGACGAGCCCGAAGAGCTGCTTCGCGTCTGCCGGTCGATCGAGTCGCGCCACGGACGAGAGCGCGGCGAAAAGAACGCTCCTCGGACGCTCGACCTCGATATTCTGCTCTTCGGCGAAAGGGTGCTCGATTCCCCCGAGCTCACCATTCCCCATCCGCGATTTCGCGAGCGCCGCTTCGTGCTCGTCCCGATGGTCGAGTTGGCGCCGGAGCTCCCGGATCCGGTCTCGGGACTCTCCATGCGCGATCTGCTCTCCCGTTGTCCGGATCGAAGTGTGGTCGAGCTTCTCTGATGCGCTACCGGTACCTGGCCATCGAAGGTCCGCCCGGGGTGGGCAAGAGCCTCCTCGCGAGACGGATCGCGGAAGCCCTCGATGGAGAAACGGTCCTCGAGAGCGAAGCCAATCCGTTTCTGAAGGACTTTCACGCGGGTCGTCCGGGCGCCGCGTTCCAGGCGCAGGTCTTCTTTCTGCTGAGCCGCTACCGCGAGCTTTCGCAGCTCGCCCAGCGGGAGTTGTTCTCGCAGGTCAAGATCTCGGACTTCGTCCTGGCGAAGGACAAGATTTTTGCCTACTTGAACCTCGACGACAGCGAGCTTCTGCTCTACGAGAAGATCTACCGGACACTCGCCGTCGAGGTCCCGTCGCCGGAGCTCGTGATCTACTTACAGGCGCCCGCGGAAACGCTCATCAAGAGGCTCCGGCGTAGCCCCGGGTTCGTTCCCGACGACTCCGCGATGCGCGAGATCGTGCGGGCCTACGACTATTTCTTCTTCCACTACTCGGCGACACCGCTTCTGGTCGTGAACGCCGGAACGGTCGATTTCGCGAGTCCGGAGACGAATCTGGACTACCTGGTGCAGGAGATCCGGCTCATGCCGGGGGGCACGCGATACTACGTGCCGTCCGCCGAATAGGGCGGGCAAGCCCGCCAGGCTTGTTCGAGCGCCTTTCGGCATGCTACCCTTTTCTTGAATCCATCGGACAATCAATTCCTCGCATCCCGCCTCTCTCGCGGCGGCCGATTGGCGGAGGTTTCCATGATCGACTCCCCCTCGAGACGTCCGGCGCTCTACAAGCGGCGGTATATCGTCGACGAGCCATTTCAGTACCGGCTGCTGCGGACGCTCTTTTTCGTCTGGCTCGCGCACTCGGTGTTCTTCAGCCTCGTGCTGTACTTTTTCTACGAAGGGCACCTGCTTCGGTTCTACGATCTGGCGCCCCGGCCAGGGCTCGCTCCCCTGATGACCCCTTCGACCCTGTTCGCGCTCTCGGTGGCGTTCGTGCTCGTGTTCGGCCTCGTCGTCCTCGGGCTCGTCGCGGTCTACATGAGCAACCAGATCGCTGGCCCGCTCTACCGGACGAAGAGGGGCCTCGATCGCGTGGGGCGGGGCGAGTGGGGCTTCCACCTGCAGTTCCGCCAGGGGGATTTCCTTCGAGACGTTTCCGTGGCCTTCAACAACATGCTCGACAGCCTGCGACAACAGGCGGAGACGGATGTGGAGGAGCTGAGGGCGATCGAGTCCCTCGATGACGACCCCGCCGAGCTCCGGCAGCTGATTCGAAAGCAGCTCGAGCGCAAGGAGGCCCTCCTCGGAATCGGCCCGGAAGTGGGCGGTACGACCCGTGAGCCCGAGCCAGTGTCCCTCACCGTGCACTAGAAACGATCGCAAACGAACGAGATTGTCGTATCATTACCCCTTTCTCTCGAGCGCGCCCTGGGATCATGGCCAAAAGGAAGGACGGAAAGCCGCTCAAAGACGGCTCTCCCTATAGCGACATCCTCGGGGTCGATCCGGCTGTCGTCAAGGAGAAGGTGCGGCGCGAGCCCGAAGAAGGGCGCGACCTTCTCACCTCGAGCGATCTCTTCGGCGACATCATCGACGATTTTCGCTCCAAACAGGCGGCACCCGAGACGATGGCCCCTCGCCCGCCCGATTTCGAGTCCGCCGGAACCGATCCTTTTACACCGGGAACGCCGAAGCCCCTCGAGGGGGGAAAGGGGTACAGCCTTCTCGACGCCGCCTACTCGACGCTTCTCAAGGACTCACACCTCCACAAGGACGTGGAGAGAATCGAGAAGCTCGAAACGGCGGATGCTTCCCGGGAGGGAAGCTCGGATTACGGCGGATACTCCCTCCTGGAACGGGTGGCCACTGGCGGGATGGCAGAGGTGTTTCGCGCCAAGCGAAAAGGAGTCGAAGGCTTCGAGAAGGTGGTCGCGGTCAAGCGCATCCTGCCCCACCTCTCGAGCAACAAGGACTTCGTCGAGATGTTCATCGAGGAGGCCAAAATGGTCGCCTCGCTCTCTCACCCGAACATCGTCCAGATTTTCGACCTCGGTCGAGTCGACGAGACCTATTACATCGCGATGGAGTTCGTCGAAGGGAAGGACCTCCGGACCATCCTCACCCGCGCCCGGAATCGGAATGCCCTTCCGGCGGTTGATCTGGCGGCGCTCATCGCCGCCCGGGTCAGCGCGGCACTCGAGTACGCGCATCGCCATCGCGACAGCGACGGGCAGGAGCTCCGCATCGTGCACCGGGACGTGAGCCCTCAGAACATCCTCGTCTCGGACGAGGGCGAAATAAAGCTGGTCGACTTCGGAATCGCGAAAGCGGCAACCAAGGCTTCCCACACCGATAGCGGCTCGCTTCGGGGAAAGCTTCTGTACATGTCCCCGGAGCAGGCCTGGGGGAAGCCCCTCGACAAGCGATCCGACCTTTTCGCGCTCGGGGCGGTGTTTTTCGAGATTCTGACAGGACACCTCCTCTTCAGCGCCAGCTCTGAGATGAGCGTCCTCGAGCGGGTCCGCGAAGCCCGCTTCGTGCCTCCGTCGTCACTGAACCCGGCGGTTCCCATCGAGCTCGAGGCGGTGGTGATGCGCCTTTTGAACAAGAACCCTGTGGAACGGTACCAGGACGCTTCGGAAGTCCTCCTCGATCTCGATTCCTACCTCCGCCGGCGCCCGGCGGTGGCCTCGGGGGACCTTTCCCGATTCGTCAAACGGCTTTTCGAGCTCGACGCATAGGAGAGCTATCCTTGACCACGAAAGTACCCGAAGGCATGGTTCCGCTGACCAAGGAGGAGTCCCTCCTCTTCGAGCGGCGGCTCGCCATGGTCCGAAAACAGCTCGAGGGAATCGACCAGGAGATCGAAAAGGAGCTCCGGGAGGTTCGCGAGCGCATCGACGCCCTCCAGGAAAAGCGGAAGGCGGCGCTCAAGGTCTACGACGCGGCCTGCACCATGCTCGGGATTGAGAACGACCTGGAGCAGGACTGAGGGGGGCAAACCCCCCGGTTTGACCTGACTCCCCGAACGTTGGTACGATCGTCGAACTTCGCCCTATGAGCTGGTTCAAGAAGGAAAAAACCCCTCTTTCCCCTCTTCGCAAGAGCCGGATGCCCGAAGGGCTCTGGACGAAGTGCCGGGAATGCTCCGAGATCCTCTATACGAAAGAGATCGTCCGGAACCTGAGCGTTTGCCCTAAATGTAACTACCACATGGGGTTGACGTCGCGCGAGCGAGCTAGGTCGATCCTGGACGAGGGAAAATTCGAGGAGATCGAGCGCGGGATGCGCTCGACGGATCCTTTGCGCTTCACCGACACGAAACCTTACGGTGCTCGGCTCGCGAGAAGCCAGCAGGCGACCGGCCTCGACGACGCGGTACTCATCGTGCGGGGAAAAATCTCCGGGATTCCCGTCGTCATGGCGGTCATGGAGTACGCCTTCATCGGGGGCAGCATGGGCGTCGTGGTCGGGGAGAAGATCACGAGGGCCGTGGAACGCTCGTTGAGAGAGCGGGCGCCGCTTCTCATCGTTTCCCGGTCCGGGGGGGCACGGATGCAGGAGGGGGCTATGTCCCTGATGCAGATGGCCAAGATCAGCGCGGCCCTCGCCAAGCTCGACGAAGCCCGAGTTCCCTACATCTCCATCCTGACCGACCCGACGACCGGCGGGCGTTACCGCGAGCTTCGCCATGCTCGGCGACTTCAACCTCGCCGAACCGAAAGCCCTCATCGGATTCGCCGGTCCGCGGGTGATCGAGCAGACCATCCGCCAGCCGCTTCCAGCCGGCTTTCAGAGGTCGGAGTATCTCCTCGAGCACGGGATGCTCGATATGATCGTCGAGCGCGGGGTGATGAAGGAGACGCTTTCGAAGCTCCTTCGATTCCTCACCGCGCCAGCGAAGCCGCCGAAGCTCGAGATTCGGGTGGCGCCGACGGAGCTGCCGGTGCCGGCGCCCCGACCGACCCCGCAGGAATCCGCCTGACGCGATGCGTTTTCAACGCAAAGACGCAAAGTAAGAACACGAAGACGCGAAGAGACCTTTGCGTTCTTCCCCGGTTTTTCTTCGATGACCTACGACGAAGCCCTCGTCTACCTCAAGGGCCGCGAGAAATTCGGCATCAAGTTCGGCCTCGCGAACATCGATCGTCTGGCTGAGGCCCTCGGTCGCCCCGAGCGAAAATACCGATCGATCCTCGTGGCCGGGACGAACGGCAAGGGCTCGACCGTGGCGCTATCGGAGTCGATCCTGCGGGCGAGCGGTCTTTCCACGGGACGCTACACGTCGCCCCATCTCCGCTTCGTCGAAGAGCGCATTCTTATCGAGGGAGAGCCGATTCCCCGGGAGGAGCTCGCGAGGGCCGTTTCTCGCGTGGCGGAAACCGCGGAGCGGATCTTCGCGGGAGACACGGACTGCTCCGCCCCTACTTATTTCGAAGCGATGACCGCCGCGGCTTTTGTCGCTTTCGCGGAGCGAGAAGTTCAAGCGGCGATCCTGGAAGTGGGTATGGGCGGGCGCTTCGACGCCACGAACATCGCACCCGCCGAGGTTTCCGTCATTGCGCCGATAGGATTCGACCATGAGCGATTTCTCGGCGGGACGCTCGACGCCATCGCCGCGGAGAAGGCAGCCATCATCAAGAAGGGTCGTCCGGTAGTCGTCGGGCGTCTCGAGCCCGAGGCCTTCGAGGTCGTCCGCCGGGAAGCGGAATCGAAAGAAGCGCCTCTCGTCTCGGCGCTCGAAGGCATCGAGATTCGAGGAGAGGAATCGAAAAGAGGCCAGCGGGTATGGCTCGCGACGCCCTCACGGGACTATGGCGCTCTCGAGCTTCCCCTGACCGGCGAGCACCAGCTCGACAATCTCGCGCTCGCGGTCCGCGCGGTCGAATGCTTTTCGCCGTCCCTTACCGTCGACGCGGTCGCGCGCGGCGTAGCGGCAACCGACTGGCCGGGCCGTCTCCAGAGAATCGAAGGGAGGCCCGCGCTTCTTCTCGATGCAGCGCACAATGTGATGGCTACCGAGGCCCTCGTGCGGTATCTGGCGTCCCATCCGCATCCCCGCCGCGTCCTGCTCTTCGGGGTGATGAAGGACAAAAGGGTATGGGAGATGCTCGAGAAGCTCCTTCCGTACGTCAGCTACTTCATCGCCACGCGGCCGGAGATGTCCCGTTCCCGCGACCCCCGTGAGCTCGCGCGATTCGCGAAAGAGCGGGGAGTCCCTGCGGAGGCCGTGCGGTCTCCGGAGATGGCTCTCGCGCAGGCGAAAGAGCTTGCCGGCCCCGACGGTGAAGTGCTGGTAGCGGGCTCGATTTTCCTCCTGGGCGAGATTCAGTCGGTTCTGTGAGCGTCTGAGAAACGAATCCCGGCCCTTCCTCAATTTCCTCTGAGACTTTTTCCCACCCGATTCCGCGTCCTAGTGCGGGGCTCGATCCGGGGAAGGACGAGCTGGAGGAGGAGCAATGAGGAACCACCTTAGAACACAAGCACTTGCAGCGGCGCTGTTCTTGGCCATCGCGACTGCGGGCTCGTCCCAGGAGAAACCCGCCGGCGGCCCGAGCGAGGGGATCAAGGTCCACGGCCATTGGACGATCGAGGTACGCGAACCAGACGGTACGCTCGTCTCGCGCACGGAGTTCGAAAACGCACTGGCGCCGGACATGGGCCAAGGAAGTGGCGCGCAATTCCTGACGAGGCTTCTCTCGCGCGACGCGGCCGTCGGGAAGTGGAAGTGGCTGTTCATACGGACAGGCAATGCACTGGTTTTGGGCCCTGTTACCTCGACGAGTCCTCGCCGCTTGAACCGGGGGTGGGGAGGCTGACGGTGTCAGCGCCCACTTCCGGAGAGGACGCGGGCAAATTCGTCCTCATGGGCACTCTGGGCCCCGTGGGGAGCTGATGGTCGTACGCGGTCGAGACGAAAGCTGGCACGTGCGCCCCCACGGTGGCTCCAGCGGCGCTGCGATCAAAGTGGACTCTTCGGCGGAGCCTTACGTACCATGAGCCCGGCGGCAATCTCGCGACTACGACGGCGGGTCAGACCATCACGGTCAAGGTCGTCATCAGCTTCTCCTGATTACGAGCTGAACCGAGCGAACGGGAGGTCTAAGTGAAGACGGCGGCACGCGCGGCAAGTCTCATTCCGCTCGTTCTCGCTTCCCTGCTCGCGAGAACGGCTTCCGCGCAGTTCGAGCTTCTCCACGAGTTCCGCGGCGACCTGGACTCGATACGCGGCGGCCTCACGCTCGCTCCCGACGGCTCTCTCTACGGCACGACCTACGACGGCGGCGCTCACAACCTTGGCTCGGTCTTCGTCCTCCGACCCGACGGTTCGGGAGACTACACTTTCGATAACCTTCACGACTTCAACGGCTGCTGACGGGGCCAACCCCGCGGCGGCGCTGCTCCTCGCGAGCGACGGAAACCTCTACGGCACGACGGAGCAAGGCGGCATCGGCTGGGGCACGCATCTTCCAGGTCGACGGCATCTCGGGCGCGGTCACGACGATCCACATGTTCGCGTACGGCGACGGCGCTCATCCCTCGGCGCCGCTAGATCGAGGGAAGCGACGGATTTCTCTACGGCACGACGAACCTCGGCGGCTCGCAGCCGCAACTGGGAACGATCTTCCGGTGGGACATCTCCTCGGACGCGCTCACCACTACTTCACACGTTCCAAGGCGGCGCGGACGGAGCCGTGCCTATGGCCGCCCTGCTGGAGGCCGCCGACGGAAACTTCTACGGCACCACGGACGCATCGGGGGCGATCACAGCAACGGCACGGTCTTCCGTTGGACTCCATCCTGGAAACGTCACCATCCTCCACTCTTTCGACGACGCCACCGAGGGCAGGAGCCCGCGAGGCGCTCTCGTCGAGGGACCCGGACGGCTTCTACGGCACGTTGAGCTGCCGGCGGCCCGAACGACCTGGGGGAGCATCTTCCGGATCGACGCATCGGGCGTGTACACGACTCGTCCACACGTTCAACGGAGCCGACGGCGGAGAGCCCGCGGCCGGCCTTCTCCTCGGCGCCGACGGGAACTTCTACGGCACCACGCGGGGCGGCGAAAGCCGACGCGGGCACGGTGTTCCGCATCTCCCCTGACGGCCATCTCGCTACCATTCACGCCTTCAACGGTCGTCGACGGCGCGCGTCCGCAGGCGAGCCTCGTCGAGGACGCGGACGGGAACCTCTACGGCACCACTTCGTCGAGCGGCCACGACGCCGCCTTCGGAAACGGCACTGTCTTCCGAATCGACGCCGCGGGTAGCCTGACGACGCTCCACCGGTTGACGACGGGAGCGCCGGCCGAACCTGAGAGCCAGCCTCATCGAGGCACCCGGCGGCGACTTCTACGGCACGAGCTCGCTCGGCGGCGAGGCGGGCTACGGCACTTTGTTCCGAATGAGCTCGATCGGGAACCATCAACGTTGCGCACAGCTTTCAGGGGAGCGACGGGTCTTTTCCGGTCGCGTCTCTCGTCCTGGCTACCGACGGCAACCTGTACGGCGTCGCTTCCGAGGGCGGCTTCAGCGGTTGGGGGACGATTTTCCGCGTCGACCCCTCGGGAGCGGTGACGGTGCTCCACCACTTCGATTTCTCTCACGGCGGTCTCCGCGCGCGCGGCTGATTCAGGCTTCCGATGGGCATCTCTACGGCACGACGAGCGGTGGTGGGGAGTTCTTCGACGGGACCGTCTTTCGTATCGAGCCTAACCGGAGCGTTCACTCTCCTCCACAGCTTCGACGGAGACGACGGGAGGAGTCCGCTCGGTCTTACCGAAGGAAGCGACGGCGCCTTCTACGGAGCCGCCGTCTCTGGTGGCGACGACGATCTGGGCACGATCTTCCGAATGGAGCCTTCGGGAGACGTCACCGTGCTCCACAGTTTCAGCGGCGCTGACGGCTCGTATCCCTGCACGAATCTGATCCAGGCCGTCGATGGCGAATTCTACGGAACGACTCTGCAGGGTGGAGATGACGACCAGGGGACAGTCTTCAAGATCGAGCTCGTCGGGCGGCCTCACGACTCTGCACAGCTTCACCGGCGGCGCGGGCGGCGGCGGCCCGCGGGCCGGTCTGATCCAGGGGAGCGACGGCAAACTCTACGGAACGACCGTAAGCGACGGAAGCGGTGGACGAGGACGATCTTCCGAATCGACACGTCGGGCGCGCTGACGGTTCTCCACCCCTTCGACTTCTGGAGCGGAGCCGATCCGCTCGGCGAGCTGGTGCAGGCAAGCGACGGACACCTCTACGGGACCGCCTGGCTCGGCGGGGCACTCGAACAAGGGCGTCGCGTTCCGTCTGGCGCTCGGCCTCTCGGCGCCCGAGGCGGTGGCCTCCGGATCCGCCACGATCTGCGTGGGCGCCTCGACACTTCTCACGGGCTCGGGCGGAGTTTCGTGCTCCTGGTCTCCGGTTCTGCGGTCTCGACGATCCGACTTCCTGCACGCCCGAGGCGAGCCCCGAGACGCTCGACGATCTACACGTTGACGGTGACGGATGCCGCCGGACAGATCTCGGTGAACAAGCCGACCGTCACGGTGACCGTCGACTGCCCCGAGAGCATTCCGGTGACCCCGGTGCCCGGGGGCCTCGTCTCGGGGACCCTGGTACCTGTCAACGCACGCTCTGGGGATCAGGACGATCCCCACCTGGACGGCGATCTGATCTCGTACACGAACAAGGGGTCGGCGCCGGGTTGGAGCATCCGCTACTACCGCTTCTCGAACGGCGTGGACGTCGGGATCCCGACGGCGGGCAGTTTCGCTGACCTGCTTTCCGACGTCAGCGGCGAGCGCATTGTCTTCTCGCGGGTCTTGCAGGATCGCACAGCCGCTCTTCTCTTCGACGCGGGTAACTCGCAGTTGACCGAGATCGATCCGCATGCGGGCACCGCCAGGTTTGGCACCTCTGTCGCCGGCGATACGATGGCGTTCGTAGAGGCGAACCAGGGGAACGGCGACATCTTCGCCTGGGACCTTTCCAGCTCGATCGGGCTGAACGTGAGCGCATCCACCGAAACCGACGAGAACCCGAGCGTCTCGCCCGACGGAACCGTGCTCGTCTGGGTGCGCCAGTCGCCCCCGACCGGCGCTGATGTCTTGATGTCACGGAGCGTGGGCGGGATCTGGGGGCCGGCCACTCCCGTGGCGAACACGACCGATCCGGAAGAGAACCCCGACACGGACGGCACGTGGGTCGTGTACGACTCGACCCGCGCGGACGAACGGCACATCTACCTGCGGGCCGTGGCGGGAGGGCCGGAGCTACGCCTCGCGCTTTCCGGGTCTCAGAGGCAATCCGAGCATCAACCAGGGAGTCGTCAGCTTCGAAAGCGCTTCGACTTCGCCAGGCGCGAAGTCGGACATGTTCGTCTACGTCATCGCGACGAACACCCTCTACCAGGTTACCGATACTCCGGCGATCGGCGAGCACCTGAACGACGTCAGAGTCCTTTCGAACGGCGACGTCCGGGTGGTCTGGGCTGCCGACGAGAGTCCGACGAACGAATTCGAACATGACATCCATGCCCTGACATTCACGCTGGTCGATCCGGCCCGGTCGACGTCCACGACTCTGAGCTCCTCGCCGAATCCCTCGACCTCCGGTCAGAACGTGACGTTCACGGCGACTGTCACGGCGAACGTGGGCACTCCCACAGGGTCGGTCACCTTCAACGACGGACCGAACACCGTCGGAACGGTCAATCTCGATGCCTCCGGGCACGCGACCTTCACGACCTCTTCTCTCACGGTCGGCTCGCACTCGATCACCGCCGTCTATTCAGGCGACGCTACGCATGACGGGAGCAGCTCATGTCCGACGACGTGCTGAGCACGTCGTCAGACCATCCGACCGACGCCAATCGTGGACGCTCCGTCATGTCGAGAGAGACCATCACCGTCACCGATACGCGTGACCGTGACGCCTTCGGTGATGCTCACGGTGCCGGAGAACATCACGGTCACCGACACTCCACAGGTGACCATCATCGCCACCACGGTGACGCTGGCGTCGACCCCCAACCCTTCGGTGGGAGGCGACCCCGTCACCCTCACAGCGACCGCGACCTCGCCATTGGGCGTTCCCACAGGTGACGTCGAGTTCTCGTATCGGAGTCCCGGGAACGTCCTCTTCCCGCGTCCTGGGCACGGTCGCTCTCAACGCTTCCGGTACGGCGACTCTCACCACATCCGAGCTCTTTGTCGGGAACCTCACGTGACCGCGAGCTATCCGGGAACGCCGTCTTCTTCGCCTGGCTCCGCGTTCATCTCGCATACCGTGACGCCGGCGCCCACGACCACGACGCGTGGCCTCGTCCGGCCTGCTCTCGATCACGACCCGGCCGCCCATCTTTACGGCCACCGTGGGAACGTCAGCGCCCTGGCCCGCGACCGGCACGGTCGAGTTCTTCGCCGACGGTGTTTCCATCGGCCGTTCGCTGGTCTTCACGCGCGGCGGACTCCAGATCGCCGTCATGGGCGGCGCCACTCTCGGCGTGGGCACGCACTCGATCACGGCGCAGTACAGCGGCGACGCGTCACACCTCGCGAGCGCAACGGGCCCACTGTCGCAGACCGTGGCCCAGGGCGACTACGTCACGGTCGATCTGACGCCCACCTCCACCGATCCGTCGACGGCAACCGCCGTCAACAACTCGGATCGGGTCGTGGGGTACATCTTCTCTTCGCGCCCTGTAAGTCGGCCCCCAGGAGCACCGGCTTTCTCTACAGCGGCGGCGGCCTCGCGGACCTCGGCAACCTGGGTGGAACCACCACCTTTCCCATCGCCATCAATGAAGCCGGTCAAGTCGTCGGCGTCTCGAGCACGTCCGGGCACCTCGTCCCGCATGCGTTCCTGTACCAGGGCGGCCAGATCATCGATCTGGGAACGCTCGGCGGCGCGACGAGTCGCGCGCTTGCCATCAACAACTCCGGCCAGGTCGTGGGTTTCGCCGATACGTCCAGTGAAGAGCACGCATTCCTCTACGACTCGGGAACGATGGCGGACCTCGGCACGCTGGGCGGCGCGAATAGCGCCGCGCTCGCCATCAACTCCTCCGGTTTCGCCGCCGGCTTCGCCGACCTCGCGGATGGGACGCGGCACGCCGGCTACTACACCTACCCGTGGCTGGACCTCGGCACGCTCGGGGGCACGACGAGCCGCGCGGTCGCAATCAACGATGCGGGGCAGGTCGCGGGTACGTCGGATCTCGCCGGCGACTTCGACGCGCATCCATTCCTGTGGCAGGGCGGCCCGCTCATCGACATCGCGGGAGTCGACGGTCCTTCGAGCACGGCCGTTCGCGATCAACGATGCGGGGCAGGTCGTGGGCTGGACCTTTCTGCCGGAGGGGGCAACTCACCCGGAACCGCCCTCTCCGCGAAACGCATTCCTCTATTCCAGCGGTCAATTCACGGAACTGGGTACGCTCGCGGGTGGCACGAGCCAGGCGGCCGACGTCAGCAACTCCGGACTTCTGGTCGGGATCTCCGACGATCGCGCCTTCGTTTCATCCGGAGGGGCGCTGCGCGATCTCGGGACCCTCGGCGGCGCCACGGAGCAGCGCCGTCGCCATCAACGACCGCGGTCTCATCGTCGGCGAGGCGGATACCGCGTCCGGCGTTGCCCACGCGGTCGCGTGGCTTCCTGTCCCCGTCCCGACGCTCACCGTCGCGCCCGCCGTCGGCCGTCGTGGCGGGACCACCACACTTTCCGGCGACGCTCACGCTCTTCGGACAGCCGGCTCCGAATCAGTCGATCACATTCACACTGAACGGAACCCAAGTCGGATCGGCCTCGACCAACGCCTCGGGCACGGCGACGCTTCCCGGTGTCTCCCTGGCTGGCTTCACGCCGGGTACGTATCCAGGAGCGGTGCGCGCGGACTTCGCCGGAAGCCTCGTTGTGGGCGCCACCAAGGCTTTTGCGGACCTGACCGTCACGCCCGCCGCCCGTGGCAGTCGACGATGCGTACGCAGACCAACGAAGACGCATCGCTGCGCATCGCGGCTCCCGGTGTGCTCACGGAACGATACCGACGTCGGGAATGGCGAGGCCATCCTCGTGGCGGGACCGACGCACGGCACACTGACCTTCGGCGTGGACGGCGGCTTCGACTACAGGCCCACGGCGAACTTCTTCGGATCGGACAGCTTCACCTACAGCGTCGGTATCGGCGGTGTGACGTCGAACATCGCAAGCGTTACGCTGACGGTAAGCCCTGTCGACGACGCGCCGGTTGCGGCCGACGACGACTATGCCGCAGGGCTGATCGCGCCGCTCAGCGAGCCCGCACCGGGCGTGCTTGGGAACGACACGGACGTCGAGGGCGATGCCTTGACGGCCGAGCTCGTCTCGGGACCGACCCGGGGCGCGTTGACGCTCAACCTCGACGGCTCGTTCGTCTATACGCCGTCAGGAGCTCCGGGCGACAGTTTCACGTACCGTGCCGTCGGGGCGGGTGTTCCGTCGAATGTTGCGACCGTGCGCATCGGAATCGCCCCGGACTTCCAGGGAGTGGTTGCGGCGCCTCGGGTCACGATCAACAACAGCTTTGGTGATCAAACTGAGCCCCGTGTCGACAGCGATCTCGTTACCTACACCGAAAATGACTCGGCGCGCTCCCGAATCCGCTACTACTCCTTTTCGACGGGGTCGGATTTGTTCGTACCAGCGGGGGTCCCGGGAGAGAACGACGTGCTCTCGGACGTCAATGCGCGCAGGATTGTGTTCAGTCGAACAGCGCTAGACGGCACTACATCAGCCTATCTGTTCGACACGCTGACCCTCGCATCTACGGAAATCGATCCTCAGCCCGGGAGCACGAGGTTTGGCACCGTCATCGGCGGCGACGTCGTCGCCTTCACGGACTACGCCACAAGCAATGGCGATGTGTACGCCTGGGACCTGAGAACCTCCACTCTGGACGTCCTGGACGCATCGCCGCTGCTGGACCTAACCCCTGGGATCTCACCCGATGGAGCCGTGATCGCCTGGCCGCGCTGCGATTCCAGCGGGACCCACTGCACCGTCATGAAAGCCGTTCGATCCGCTGGCCAGTGGATGGTCTCGCCCGTCCCCGGCGGCGGCGGAAGATCCTTCAGCGTCGACACGGACGGAACATGGATTGCGCATGCCGTCGATCGGACGGGAGTCTGGGCCTCCCCACATCTCTATCTCACGCGAGTCCAGGGCGGGCCTGAAGTCCGCCTGGCCGTCCCGGGAGTCCAATTCTGGGCCAGCATCAACCGCGGAGTGGTCTCGTTTTCGAGCGCCGCCACGTCCTCGGCTCCAGCCGACGTGTACGCCTATGTGATCGCGACCAATCGACTCTATCAGGTGACGGACACGCCCTCCGTGCATGAAAGCCTCAACGACGTCAGCGTACTGGCGAATGGCGACATCCGCGTCGTTTGGCTGGCGGATGACGACCTCGTGCTTGGCAACCACAACGTTTATGCCGTGACATTCACGCCATCCGGGCCCGTACCGCCGCTCGTCGCGACGGACGACGCCTATACGACCAACGAGGACTCACCGCTCGTCGAGGCAGCGCCGGGCGTCCTCTCGAACGACTCGAACGCGACAGGCGGAACCGTCGGTCTTGTTGCCGACGACGTGTCCCACGGCACGCTCGTCCTGCGCGCGGACGGCTCGTTCGACTACACGCCGGCGGCGAACTTCTTCGGCTCGGACAGCTTCACCTACAGCCTTAGCTTTGGCGGCGTGACGTCCAACATCGCGACGGTCTTCCTTACGATCGCGCCCGTCGACGACGCGCCGGTTGCGGCCGACGACGCTTATCAAATCAGCGGAACCACTCTCACGATTACTGACGCCAGGCGTTCTTGGAAACGATTCCGATGCCGACGGCGATGCGCTGACGGCGGTGCTCGTCACAGGCCCTGCTCAGGGGACGCTCACGCTGAACAATGACGGGTCGTTTACGTATGCGCCAAACGGTGCCTTCCCGGTCGACTCCTTCCAGTACACGACGATGGCGATGGGACGAGCGTCGAACGTTGCGACCGTCACGATTGCCCGGGACGAGCTCGTTCCCGTGGACGGCGGGATGGTGACTGCGCCTCGGGTCACGATCAACGACGATCCGGGCCAGCACCTCGACCCCCACGTGGACGGCGATCTGGCATCGTACACGGACGAAAACGGGGGCAGCCCTGAGGTGCGCTACTACAACTTCGCAACTCAAGTCGATGATGCGATTCCACTCCTGGTGGAGGGAGACACCTATACGCTGTCCGACGTAAACAACGGCCGTGTCAGCGCAACGAGACAGGACGCGACGGGCGAGAGATCGGCCATCGTGTTCGACTCGGCCACTTCGCAGTTGGTCGAGATTGATCCACCCGGTAGCGTCGTATTCGGTACCGCGATTGGCGGGGACACGCTCGCCTTCTTGGATTTGGCCATCGGCAACGGGGACATCCTTCTGTGGAACCTAGCGACGGCCGCCGAGGAGCTTCGCACGGCCTCACCGTTGATCGAGACGTCCATGGCCGTTTCGCCGGATGGAAACACCGCTGTGTGGCAGCGCTGTTCATCTAACTTCACGCACTGTGACATCGTCGCGGCGATGCGATCGGGTGGGTCCTGGCTCCCGTCGGACGTGGCCACGACCAGCGCCTATGAACAAAACCCCGACACCGATGGAACGTGGATCGTCTACGACAGCGATCGCGTCGACAGCACGAACGGTCCGGACATCTACCTGGAGGCCAGTCGCTGGCGGCGCGGAGGTCCGGCTCGCGCTTCCGGGTACCCAACGGAACCCGAGCGTCAGCCGCGGAGTCGTCTCCTTCGAGAGCCTGACTGCCGGCGGGAGCGCAGCGGACCTCTTCGTCTATGTCATCGCGACCAACACGCTCTATCAGAGTGACAGATACGCCCGCGGTCAACGAGACGTTGAACGACGTCACCGTGCTCCTGAACGGCGACATCCGCTCTATTTGGGCGGCCAACGATGGTGTCCTTGGCGACAACAACATCTATGCGTTGACCTTCATGCCCTCCAGCGCCGACATTCTGCCGCCGGTGGTGAGCCTCACCAAGCCCGTCGGCGGTGAGCGCGTTTTCTCGGGCACTCCCTACGTCGTGCAGTGGACCGCCACGGACGACGTCGGCGTGATGTCAGTCGACGTGGAATTCTCGAGCAACGGTGGCGCGACGTACGGTCCAATCGCGGGATGCACGGGTCTCTCTGGCGCGGCCTCGAGCTGCACATGGGCCGCACCCGGACCGGTCACAACTCAGGGACGCATTCGCGTCACCGCTCGGGACGCCGCCGGGAATAGCGCGTCTGCGATGTCGCCCGCGAACTTCACCGTGGTCGCCGGAAGCGCTTCCCTCAACTTGACGAGACCGGTCACTTCCCTGACTTTTAGGGCGGGCGACACCCAGGCCATCCGCTTCACGCACAACCTCGGGGTCGGCCAGAAGGTCGTCATCGAGCTGAGCCGGAATGGGGGAGCAACCTTCGAGACTGTCCACCCCGCATTCGTGACCACGAGCGCAACCGTCGGTGTATTCAATTGGCTGGTAACAGCGCCCGCCACGACGCAAGCGCGCGTCCGCGTGTCCTGGTCGGGCAACCCGTCCGTGTCCAGCACCAGCCCCATGAACTTCACGATCCTCGACCGCGTGAATGTCATCCAGCCCAACACGGCCGTGAGCTGGCCGACGGGATCGACGCGCAACATCAACTGGCGCCACAACCTCGGAACGGCGGAACGAGTCAACATCGATCTGAGTCGCGACGGCGGGGCGACCTGGAGCCCGATTGCGGCCAACGTCCCGAACGCGACGGCCACGACCGGCTCGTTTGCCTGGATCGTGACGGGGCCAGCGACCACCCGGGCGCGCGTGCGCGTGAGCTGGACGACCGACCCCAACATCCAGAGCGTGAGCGCGGTGGACTTCACCATCTCGGGCACGATCACACTCACGGCGCCCACCGGCGCTTCGATCTGGGCCATCGGGACCGCCCGGACCGTGACCTGGAACCACACGCTCGGCGCCGGTCAGACGTTCGACATCGACCTCAGCATGGACAACGGCGCGACGTTCCCGATCCCGGTCGCGCGTGCCGTCGCCGCCGGTTCGACGAGCGGCGCCTTCGACTGGACGGTGCCGGGACCCCTCTCGACGACTGCGCGTCTCCGCGTGAGATGGACCGGGAGCTCGGCCGTGAGCCGGACGAGCGGACCCTTCACCATGGCCGACCCTTTTGTCCGGGTCACCGCCCCCAACACGAACGTGCTCTGGACCGTGGGGACCAGCCGCAATCTGACCTTCGCGCACAACCTCGGGATCGGTCAGGTCGTGCTCCTCGAGCTGTCCCGAGACGGCGGTGTCACCTTCGCGCCGATCACGAGCTTCACCACGACCTCGGCCACCTCGGGAACGTTCGCCTGGACGGTGACTGGACCGCCGACGACTCAGGCGCGTGTCCGCGCAACCTGGTCAACGAATTCCGCGGTCACCGATCACAGCGACGTGAACTTCAGAATCCAGTAGCGCCCGGCGCTGAGAGTCGAACTCGGCACGGCCGGCGTGCTACGATCGCCAGGGAGAAAAGAAGCTCACGGACGCCGAGTATGCGACCCGAAATTGCCCTCCACAGAAGGTCCCGCATGAAAACTAGCCGTGAACCCGAGCTCGATCGCGCGCTGCGGCCCGTCCCCTCGTTCAAGCGGGCCGTCCGGGAAGTCTCGAAGATGTTCTTCGAGGCACGCATCCGCCATGCGCTGGTCGGTGCGCTCGGCGCGAACGCGTACCGGAACCGGCCGCGCACGACGGAGGACATCGACTTTCTGGTCGGGAGCGAAGCGTTCGAAACCCATGCCGGTGGCTTCGTTACCATGCGGGTTCCCGTAATCGAATTCGACGGGATCGACGTGGATCAAGTTCCGCTGACCGAGGCGTTGGCCGTCATCGAGGACGGACTCGACCGGGCGCAGGTGAGCGACGGAGTGCCCATTGCACCGGTGGACACGATCGTAATCATGAAGCTCATCGCCGGGCGTACCCAGGACCTGGCCGACGTGGAAGCGATCGTCGACTCGGGAGCCGACCGAGATTTCCTCCGAGCTGCCGTCCAGAAGGCCGTTCCCGGCCACCTGAACACCCTCGAGCAGCTGTTCGCGAACGTCGACCGCACGGGACGGTGACCGAACCGTCGACGACTCAGGCGCGCCTGCGCGCGACCTGGTCTACGAATTCCGCGGTCACGGATCAGAGTGACGTGAACTTCCGCATCCCATAGTGACGCGCGGAAAGTCTCTCGCCTCGAGCCGCGCGAGGTCAGACTGCTTCGGCTTGACTGTTCCGGCGGGGATCGCCGCAAGCGGTCATCGTCCCGTCCGGAGCGAAAGCGATTCCCTCGAAGCTTCCGTTCATGAAGTGCCAGGGGCTCACCGGATGAAAGACGACGCCTCGGGCCGCGACCGCCGTGCGGACTTTTTCGTCCACGTCGACCTCGACGTAGTTCGCCCCGGAGATGGACATGGAGCTTCCGCCGAACCGCGGTCGATGAACCGAGTCCTGAAGCGATATCCCGAAATCGAGATGGTTCGTCGTGTTCTGGAGAATGTTGGCGATCAAACCGACGCTCGGAGATCCCGAGGCGAGCACCGGCCGGCCGTTCTTGAAAATGATGTTCGGCGCGACGTACGCCGAAGCGCGGTGACCCGGCTTCGGCATCACCCGCAGGAAGTGGCCGCCGGAAGCGGCGATGCCGAACCCGCCGACGAAGAGACCGTTCGTCCACGGGAGCGCCATCACCGAATGGAGGATGGTGGCTACGTTCCCCGCGCCGTCCGCCACCGTGACGTGATTGCTTCCGGCCGGCGGCATCGATTTCGGCCCCTCGCCCGGGTCCGTCATCCGCAGCAGATCGAGGCGATTCCTGGCGTATTCCTTCGAGACGATGACCTCGAGCGGGACCCGGTGGCTTTGCGGATCGGTCTGCCGGGCGCCCGCATCCATCACCTCGTTCGTGATCGCGATCAGGTGGTAGAGCGACTCCGGAGAATCGGTCGCCGGTCCCCATTTCGCGATGTCGAGAAGCTCGATCATGTTGAGCGCTTCGATGATGTGCGTGCCGCCATTGTCCGGCGGCGGTGAAGCGACCACGTCGTGGCCGCGATAGGTGCTTCTGGCCGGTTCCTGCCATCGGGCTTCGTACCGCGCGAAGTCTTCCGGAGTGATCACCCCTCCGGCCTCCTTCACGACCGCGGCGAACTGTCGCGCGAACTCGCCGTGGTAGTAGTACGCGTTACCGTCAGCCGCGAGCTTCTCCAGAGTCTCGGCGGCTTCGGTTTGCTTCAGGGTCGCGCCCGGTGTCAGGAGCGTCCCTTCCGGCATGAAGATCCGCCGTCCGGCATCCGTCAGTCCGATCCCATCGAGCTGAGCGAACATCTCGCCGTAGAGAAAAGGGTGGATGGGAAACCCGTCCCTCGCGATCGCGATCGAAGGCGCGAGCAGCTCCGCCCGCGGCTTGGAGCCATGCTTGGCGAGCGCGGCCTCGAATCCCGCCCAGAATCCCGGCACTCCCACGCCGCGTCCCGTTCTGAGATCGGCACCGGAGAATCCCGGGAGTCCGGCGAGCGGCACGTTCATGCCCCCGTTGACGTAGGTGGTTTTCCCGGAGCCCGCGTCGAAGTACAGCATGCTCAACACACCGGTGATCGTCGTCATGTGCGGCTCGCACACTGTTTGCGCTACTGACGCGGCGAGCGCCGCGTCGCAGGCGTTGCCGCCGCTTCGGAGGACGTTCACCGCGATGCGCGTGGCGAAGGGATGCGAGGTGATGGCCATCCCGCGAGTGCCGGAAGCGCCCGTCTTCCTGCCGAAGCGGGCGGGCGTGACGTCGCCGAACGGCGGCGTCTCGGCGGCGAGCGACTCGCCGCGCGCGGGCACGGCAGCCGAAAGGCCCAGTGCAGCCGACTGCAGAAAGCTTCGTCGATCGATCATGTGTTTTGCCTCCCCGTCAAAGCGGCGGTCGCTCGGCCCACACGCCGAGTTTCTCCTCGAGCGCCCTCGCGACGGAAATCATCTTTCCTTCCTCGAAGAGCCGTCCATGAAACACCACGTTCTGGGTCACCCGTTTCTTCGGGCCGGCGGGGTCGAGCGGTGTCGCCGGGGAGAGTCCCCGCGTCGGCGTCTCGACGAATCCCGCCCGCATGCCGAGGCCCGGATGACCGGTGAAGTTCATCGCCAGCAGAAGCTCGAAGCTCCCGTAGGTGGGTCCGAAGAGCATGTCCACCCGTTCGAAGACCCGATGAAAATCCTGCATCACCAGCCGCCTCAGCCGCTCGAATTGCAGATAGTCCACCGCCGACAGAAACCGAACCTGCCGCCAACTGTGAGGCCAGGCGCCCGGGTTATCGACGGGAAGCTCCCGGTCGCGCCCGGTCAGGGTGAGCTCCTCGAAGACCGCCGCCGCTTCGACCATCAGATTGTTGATCAAGGCGAGGTAGGGTCGATCGGGCATCTCGATGTCCACGACCTTCACACCCAACGACCCTAGAGCGGACAGCGCATTCGCGAGGGCCGGGCTCCCGTTCTCGAACCACGAGGGCGATGTGCCGACGGTGACTTCACTGAGATCGATCGCGGAATCGTAGGCAAACCCCATGTCGATCGACGTCGCCGACGTCGGATCTGGACCGTGGATCGCGGCGAGCACGAGGGCCGCGTCTTCGACGCCCCGGGCCAGTGGACCGATTCGATCCAGACTCGGAGTGAGCGGCATCGCGCCGGCGGTCGGGATCCGGCCGAACGTGGCTCTCAGCCCGACCACGCCGCATCGATCCGCGGGATTCAGAATCGAGCCCAGACTATCGGTCCCGATCGAGAATCCGCACAGTCCGGCAGCGGTAGCGGATCCGGAGCCCGTGCTCGATCCGCCAGCCGCCTCTTCGGTGTTCCACGGGTTTCTGCATTGGCCGCCGAACCAGGTCGCTCCGTTCGCGAGAGCACCGGTCGCAAGCTTCCCCAGGAGAACAGCTCCTGCTTCCGCAAGCCTCGTGACGAGGGCGGCGTCGCTTTCAGGAACCCGGTCGCGATAGGGCGCGGCGCCCCAGGTCGTCGCGATACCCGCCGTGTCGAAGAGGTCCTTGATCGCATACGGGATGCCGTGCAGCGGACCGCGGTTCTGACCGGCCTTCCTCTCTCGATCGGCGCGATCCGCCTGGCTTCGAGCGAGATCCTCCGTCACCGTGATGAAGCTGAGTAGACGGCTGTCGATCCTTCGGATTCGAGCAAGGTAGATCTCGGTGAGGCGGCGGCTCTCGAGCTTGCCGGATTGGATCCACTGGGAAAGGTGAGTCACGGGGGCGAACGCGATGTCCTCGTCGCGGGCGGGAAGCTCCAATCTCCCGATCGAATGGAGCGCCACGCGATTCACCTGCGGCGGGTAGTGAACGCCCGGGAGCCGAGGATCGAAAACGAGCGCGGGCTGGAGCTCCAATGGTCGCGAGACCATTCGAACGGACTTCACCGCGGCCACCTGCGCCTCGATGGTCCGGGCCACCTCTTCGGCGGACCCATCGGGGAGAGGTAGAGCGTGGATTTTGGCGGCTTCGACGATGGACGCCGCGGTAATCGCATCTTCCTGGATGACCGGGGCCGCCGCTCCTCCGGCTAAAGCCAACGCGGCCGCCGAGAGGAACTCACGGCGGGATTCGTCCTGCGAACCGCCGCGGGCGCGGAAACCAGGTCTCGACTTCATGGTCGTGATGGTACTCTCCTTCGTGGCCGGGGTGGCAGGTCCCCTCGCGCGTGGGAAGGAGAATTTCTATGCTTTCGCAGTGCAAGGCCGTGGTCGCGGCCTTCTTCGTGGCCGTCGTCACAGGCAGCGGACTCGTGTCGGCACAGGAGGACGCGGCCTTGCGCCACGCTCGGGAGCTCCTCCGTGAAGTGCCTCTCGTGGATACTCATAACGACCTCCCCTGGCTCATCCGCGAGCACGCGGGAGGGGACGTTCGCGAGTACGACCTTCGCGAGCGCGGGCCTCACGAGACCGACCTCGCGCGTCTGCGCCAGGGCCAGGTGTCGGTCCAGTTCTGGAGCGTTTGGATTCCTTCGGTCGATTCCGGAAGCGCCCGAATGCAGCTCGAGCAGATCGACGTCGCGCGACGGATGATCGCCGCCTACCCGGAAGCGCTGGTCCTCGCGACGAAGTCGAGCGACATCGAGACGGCCCGGCGCGCGGGCAAGATCGCGTCCTTCCTCGGCGGCGAGAACGGCCGCGCGTTCGAGAACAGCCTGGGCACCCTACGCGCGTACTACGAGCTGGGCATGCGCTACATGACCCTCACTCATGGCCGGCGGACCGACTGGGCCGACTCCGCCACGGACGAGGAGAAGCTCGGCGGCCTGAGCGCGTTCGGAAAAGAAGTGGTCCGCGAGATGAACCGACTCGGCATGCTGGTGGACATCTCGCACGTCTCGCCCGCGGTGATGAACCAGGTCCTCGACGTCTCCGAAGCCCCCATCATCTTTTCCCATTCGAGCTCGCGCGGGTTGACCGACCATCCCCGCAATGTGCCGGACGACGTGCTCCGCCGGCTTCCGAAGAACGGCGGTGTCGTCATGATCACGTTCATCCCGGCGTTCGTCTCGACCAAGGTCATGGAGTGGGAAGGACCTCTCGCCGTGCAGCTCCAGGGTACGACGACCATCGAGGACATGACCCGGCTCGAGAAGGAGCACGAGAAGGTGGCCGGCCCCAAGCCGAAGGCGACTCTCGCCGACGTCGCCGATCACATCGAGCACGCGGCCCGGGTGGCGGGAGTGGATCACGTGGGCATCGGCTCCGACTTCGCGGGAGTCGAAATGCCCGAAGGACTCGAAGACGTGAGCCGTTACCCGTACTTGATCGCGGAGCTCATCCGCCGCGGCTGGAAGGACGAGGACTTGAAGAAGCTCGCCGGCGCCAACTTCGTGCGCGCGTTCGCGAAGGCCGAAGAAGTGGCCGTGCGGCTTCAAAAAGAGCGGCCTCCCTCGAACGCGACCTTCGAGGCTCTCGACGGGCCCCGGAAGTGAGCCTCGGCGCGCCTATTTTTTGCGCTTGCGCGGCGGGTCGCAGGGGCGGGCGAACTCCTGCGTGATGTAGAGGAATCCGTCCTCGTCGCGGACGATCCCGATGCCGAGGAGCGTGAAGCGATCGCTCAGGAGGTTCGCGCGGTGCCCGGGGCTCGTCAGCAAGTCGCCGAGCGAATAATCGATCGTCGTATGCTTCGAGAGATTTTCGCCGAAGGTGCAGGTCTTCGGCAGGGCCGCAAGGATTCTGTCCTCGACAGGCCTGTCCAGCTCGTGATGGACGATCCGGGCTTTCGCCATTTTCGCACTGTAGGCTCGACCCAACTCCGTAAGGGCGGGGGAGAGGGCAAGGGGTTGCAGTCCGCGGGCCTCGCGCTCGACGTTCACGAGCTCCGCCATGCGGAGCTCGAGCTCGGGGATCGACTCGCCTGCGGGCTGGCATGAGAGTTGGAGCACCAACAGCAGCAGTAGCCCCATCATTCGTCGATCCTAGCCCGAGGTTCAGGCGACGTCACGTGGGGGAGGACGCTCTCCGACGACAGGGATCGCGTGGAAATCTCCGGAGCGGAAACGGTATCTTCTCCCGTATGGAACGAAGAGATTTTCTCATGTCCGGAGTCATCGCCGGCGGCATCCCTTCGCTTCTCCGCGAGCGCGCGGGAGCCGTGTCGCGCACGACCCCCGAGGCGCTCCGCGGCGTCGAGCTCCTCGTCTTCGACACCTTCGGCACGGTCGTCGACTGGCGGTCGTCGGTCATCGCGGAAGGGGAGAAGCTCGGCGTAGCGAAGGGGCTGAAGGTCGACTGGGTCGCGTTCGCCGACGCGTGGCGCGGCGGCTACGGGCCGGCGATGAACCGCGTGCGTACCGGTGAGCTGCCTTGGACGAAGCTCGATGTCCTCCATCGCATGACGCTCGAGGGGCTCTTGGCCGAGTTCAAGATCGAAGGGTTGACCGAGGCCGAGAAGGATCACTTCAATCGCGCGTGGCATCGGCTTCACGCGTGGCCTGACTCGGTGGAAGGGCTCACCCGTCTGAAGAAGCGGTACGTGGTAGCACCGCTGTCCAACGGCAACGTTTCGCTTCTGACCAATATGGCGAAGTTCGCCGGACTTCCGTGGGACACCATTCTCTCGACAGAGCTCGTGCGCCGCTACAAGCCGGACAAGGAAACGTACCTCATGCCCGGAGAGTTCTGGGATTTGCCGCCCTCAGGGGTGATGATGGTCGCGGCCCACCTGGGCGATTTGGAGTCCGCGCAGGCGCTCGGCTTGCGCACGGCATACGTCCATCGGCCTCTCGAGTTCGGGCCGGCGCGGACCCCGACGGCGCCCGAGCCGGGACGCTTCGACTTCATGGCCACGGATTTTCCCGATCTCGCCTCGCAGCTTGGTTGCGTAGTCGCCATCAGAGACAGGTACCTGGGACCCGTCTCCTGAAGCTTCGTTTTCGGTGGTACATTGAATGGCAGTGAGCGAGAAACTGTTGCTGCGTCTGCACGTTAACGGTGAGCCGGTCGAGGTCGCCGTCCCCGCGCACAAGACGCTTCTCGAGGTCCTGAGAGAAGACCTTCGACTCACCGGAACGAAGCACGGCTGCGAATTGGGCGAGTGCGGAACCTGTACCGTGCTCGTCGACGGCGAGCCCGTGCTCTCTTGTCTCGCTCTCCCTGTCGAACTTCAGGAAGCCGAGATCCTCACCATCGAGGGGATGACCGAAGGTGGCCGCGCGCACCCGCTGCAGATCGCGTTCGCCGAGATGGGCGCGGCCCAGTGCGGGTACTGCACTCCGGGAATCCTTCTCGCCGCGAAGGCTCTCCTCGATAGAAACCCGCTCCCCGCTCGCGACGAAATCCAGGAAGCTCTCGCGGGAAACCTCTGCCGCTGCACGGGTTACATCCAGATCCTTCAGGCGGTCGAAAGGGCGTCCCGAGGCGAGGTGGGTACACCGATCTCGGTGTAGTCATGTCTACCAAGACGACCGAGCTCGAGCCTTCCGAGACGACGACCGCCCGGGAGGCGGAGCCTCTCTCCATCATCGGCAAGCCCAACATGAAGGTCGATGCGATGGCGAAGGTGACGGGGGAGACTCTCTTCGCCGACGACCTCGCGCTTCCAAGGATGCTCTTCTGCAAGCTCCTGAGAAGCCCGCATCCGCATGCCCGCATCGTGAAGGTGGATGTGCGGAAAGCCCAGGCGATGCCGGGCGTGGCCGCGACTCTCGTCGGCTCGGAGCTTCCCATTCCCTTCGGCATCCTTCCTGTCTCCCAGGACGAGCACGCGCTCTGCCCCGACAAAGTGCGCTTCGTCGGGGATCCCGTGGCCGCGGTCGCCGCGCTCGACGAGGAAACCGCCGAGCGCGCTCTCCGCCTTATCGACGTCGAGTACGAGATCCTCCCTCCCGTCATGACCATCGAGGAAGCTCTCGCCGCGGACGCGCCTCCGATTCACGAGGACGAACGCTATCGAGGAAACGTCCAGAAGGCGGTAGCGCTCCAGTTCGGGGACGTCGACGAAGGCTTCCGCGAGGCCGACCACGTCCGCGAGGACACCTTCTTTTTCGAGGGGAACACTCATCTGCCTCTCGAACAGCACTCCGCTCTCGCGAGCTTCGGCGCTGACGGAAAGCTCACTCTCTGGTCTTCGACCCAGACGCCGCACTACGTGCACCGGGCGATGGCGAAAGTTCTCGAGATGCCGCCCTCGAAGATCCGGATCATCGCCTGCCCCAACGGCGGCGGCTTCGGAGGGAAGAGCGATCCCTTCAACCACGAGATCGTGGTGGCGAAGCTCTCGATGAAAACCCGGCGTCCGGTGAAGGTCACGCTCAACCGCGAGGAGGTCTTCTACTGCCACCGCGGGCGCCATCCCGTGGCGATGTGGATCAAGACCGGCGTCAAGAAGAACGGTGCCATCACCGCGATGCACTTCCGGTCGTTTCTCGACGGCGGCGCCTACGGAAGCTATGGGGTCGCGAGCCTCTACTACACCGGAGCGCTTCAGACGGTCACCTACAAAGTCCCCCGCTACAAGTTCGAGGGGCTCCGGGTTTTCACCAACAAACCCCCGTGCGGCCCGAAGCGCGGCCACGGCACCGTGCAGCCGCGCTACGCCATCGAATGCCATCTCGACAAGATCGCCGAAGCCCTCGGAAAGAACCCCCTCGACCTGCGGATCGAGCGCGTGGTCGAGCCGTTCTCGACCACCGCGAACCATCTTCGGCTTCGCACCGTCGGGTTGAAGGAGTGCCTCGAGCGCGTCGGCGACCGATCGGAGTTCAAGAAGAAGCACGGGCAGCTTCCTCGCGGCCGGGGCATCGGCCTCGCGGCCTCGAGCTATATCACCGGCGCCGGCCTCCCCATTTACTGGAACCAGCTTCCGCACAGCGGAGTGCAATTGAAGCTCGATCGAGGCGGCGGGGTCACCGCCTTTTGCGGATCGACGGACATCGGCCAGGGATCGGATTCGGTGCTCGCCTACGTCGTGGCGGAAGAGCTCGGGGTCGCGGTCGAAGACGTACACGTGGTGACCGCCGACACTCACCTCACGCCGGTCGATCTCGGGAGCTACTCGAGCCGGGTCACGCTCATGACCGGGAACGCCGCGATTCAGGCCGCGCGGCGTTTGAAGCCGCTCCTTCTCGACGAAGCCGCGCAGAAGCTCGCGATACCCGTCGAAAGGCTTCGCATGGCGCACCGGCGCATCTTCGATCGGGAGCATCCCGAAGTCGGGCTGGATTTCGCGGAAGCCGTCGTTCTCGCGGAAGCGAAGTATGGCACCCTCGGGTCGACCGGGAGCTACACGCCGCCCAAGTCAGCGGCGAAGTACAAGGGCGCCGGGGTCGGCCCGAGCGCGACGTACAGCTACTCGGCCTGCGCGCTCGAGCTCACGGTCGACGAAGAAACGGGAATCATTCGCGTCGAGAAGATCTGGATCGCGCACGACGTGGGAAAGCCCATCAACCCTCTTCTCGCCATCGGCCAGGTCGAGGGGAGCGTCTACATGGGCCTCGGCGAAGCGCTCTACGAAGAGCAGGTCTTTCGCCGCGGGCTCCACAAGATCCCGTCGCTTCTCGACTACAAGAGTCCGACCTTTCTCGAAATGCCTCCGGTCGAATCGATCCTCGTCGAGACCCTCGACCCCGAAGGTCCTTACGGCGCGAAAGAGTGCGGGCAGGGTCCGCTTTTGCCGGTAATCCCCGCCGTCGCGAATGCCGTTCACGACGCCCTCGGAGTCAGAGTCGACGACACTCCGGTGACGCCGGACAAGATCCTTCTCGCTCTCGAGGGAAAGTACAAGGCGCCCAGGGTGCCTTCCTACGAGTTCCCCCCGCCGCTCGAGGTCCCTCCTTTATGATGCGTCTTCCTCCGTTCCGGTATCTGAAGCCGAAGTCGGCGCGGGAGGCGGCGCAGATGCTCTCCGACCATGCGCCCGACGAAGCGATGGCCGTCTCGGGCGGGACCGACCTCTACCCCAACATGAAGCGGCGGCAGTTCGAGCCGAAGGTGCTGGTGGGACTGCGGCGCGCTCGAAGGGGGACGGAACATCACGAGGCTCGCGGACGGTAGCCTCGAGATCGGAGGCCTCACGACTCTCCAGGCTCTCGAGAGGAGTCCGGATCTCGGCGCGGAGTTCCCGGCGCTCGCGACCGCTGCGGGGCTCGTGAGCTCGCCGATCCTCCGTCACATGGGCACCATCGGTGGAAACCTCGCTGTCGATACCCGCTGTACGTATTACAACCAGACCTACGAGTGGCGGAAGGCGATCAACTTCTGCATGAAGAAGGACGGCGCCATCTGCTGGGTTGCGCCGGGAAGCCCGCGCTGCTGGGCGGTCAGCTCCTCCGACACCGCGCCGGTCCTGATCGCGCTCGACGCGACCGTCACGCTGGTTGGTCCCGCCGGCGAGCGCCGGCTCCAGGTGAAGGACCTCTACCGGCAGGACGGCATCGACTTCGTGACCAAGAGGCGCGAGGAAATCCTGACCGCAATCCATGTTCCCGCCCCGAACGGGCTGCGAGCGGTATATCGGAAGCTTCGCCGGCGCGGCAGCATCGACTTTCCGATCCTCGGCGTCGCCGTCGCGATCGCCACCGCGAAGGACGGCATGGTTCAGAAAGCTCGCATCGTGCTCACCGCCGTCGAGTCGGCTCCCGTCGAGGCGGAGAAGGCCGAAGCGCATCTCGTGGGGAAGAAGCTGACGGACGACGTCATCGAGGAAGCTTCTACCCTCGCGTACCGTCCCGCGAAGCCCCTCGACAACACAGACCTCACCTATCCGTACCGCAAGAAGATGGCGAAGATCGAAGTCGCAAGGGCGCTTCGGGAGCTTCGTTCGTAAGTCCGTCCCCATCGCTCCGGTCATCCTCCATACCTCTTCCCAAATCAGGTACGCTCTCGGAGTCCGGGCGAGAGACCCGAGCCACGAAGGAGACCGAATCATGACGCGAAGAATTCGACGAACCATCGGCGGAGTGGCCTTGCTCGGCCTGAGCTGGGCCGCTCCCGTCGCCTCCCAGCCGAACCCCCTCTGGAACGAGGGGAAGGTCAAGAACTACCTCCCGCACATGACCTGGCCCGAGGTGGAGGCGCTCGCCAAGAGGACCGATATGGTGATCATCCCCGTGGGCTCTCTCGAGCAGCACGGTCACCAGCTTCCCATTGGAACCGACTCGCTGAATGGCATCGAGCGTGCCAAGCTCATCGCCCAGCGCGCCGACGTGCTCGTGGCGCCGATCCTCCTCCCCGGAAACTCGCCTTACCACATGGAGTTTCCGGGCACGATCACCCTCTCGCTGGAAACGATCCAGCGGGTCTACGTCGAGGCGGCCGCAAGTCTCCTGCGGCACGGGTTCCGGCGATTCCTGATCCTCAACTCGCACGGCGGAAACGCCGTCGTCTCCCGGTTCATTGCCGATCGGATCAATCACGAGACGGCAGGAATTGCGGTCGAGCTCGGAGAGGCCGCTTCCCCGTTCCGCGAGCGGGAGCGGAGCTCGAGCCCCGAGAAGTTCGATCGCCATGGCGGCGTCGGCGAGACGTCCAGCTCTCTCTATCTCACTCCTTCGCTCGTGAACCTCGAGGCCGCGGTCGCGGCGAAGCTCACGTTGCCCGACCATCTCGAAGCCATGCTCCCGGCCATCGAGGCCGGGGACGCCACCGCGAACCGGGTCTTTCTCGCCGAAGCCTTGAAGGCAAAGGAGACCGGGAAACACACCAGCGCCCGCGAGATGTCGACGACCGGGGTCTGGAGCGAGCGCGATCCGAAGGAGGCCACGATCGAAAGCGGCAAGGCTGACACGGAGGCCTTCGTTTCTGCCGCGGTGCGGTTCATCGAGAGATGGAACGAGCTCCGACCTCTGTCGACGGACCGATAGGACGCGTGTATCGGAAGCTTTGCCGGACGGTCGCCTTCTGCGACTCCGGTGAGTTTCGAGCGTTTCCGCGGAAACGAAACCTCAAGTGAACTCTGAACTTCCTTGTCTCTCAATAAAATTGAGTTGTCTATGAATTAAATTTATAGTATTATTGAGTTGTACCTCAATAAAACTAAAAAAGTGGGGGACTCGCGAAGTTGGATTGAGAACCTGGACAGCGAGGATCTCGCCTTTATTCGACGCTTCGTGCTGACTTCGGGGTCGCTCAAAGAGATAGCGAGTATCTATGGCATCAGCTATCCGACGGTTCGAGTGCGTTTGGACCGCCTCATCGAGAAGATCAAGCTTCTCAGCAGCGATGCGGTCCCGAGCGAGTTCGAGCGCGCGGTGCGAATCGAGTACTCCCAGGGAAAACTCGACATGGACACGATGACCCGCCTTCTCGAAGCTCACCGAAACGAAATGGAGGGAAAACCATGAACCGGATACTGGCCGTTGCGGCTCTCCTCGTCGTCTCGTCCGGGCTTCAGGCTGCGGAAAAACATCTTCGCGAGATCTCCTGGATCGCGCTCCGGGATCAAGGTGCCCTCCCTCTTGACTCTCAGGTCCAGGACGATGGAAGCCTCCTTCTGACCTCCAAGGCCGGAGAGGGCCTTTCGGTGACGCTCGTCGAGATCCCGAATCCTGGCATCACACGGGATCGATACGTCGTTCGGGGCCGCGTCCGGTACCGGGGAGTCGGAGGAAACGCCTATCTCGAGATGTGGAACTGGTTCGCCGATGGAAGCCACTACTTCACCCGCACGCTCGCAGACGCGGGTCCCCTCCAGAGGATCACGGGAACGTCGGACTGGCGGGATTTCGGCCTCTACTTCGACGCCACGGGCGCGAAGTCACCGCCCGAGAAACTCACCGTCGGGCTCGTGCTTCCGGAATCGGGCGAGGTGTCGATCTCGAACCTGACGCTCGTGGACCTCGACCCGGTCACCGCGCCGCGGACTCCTGGCTTTTGGGGCGGCGTCGCCGGCAGCATCCTGGGCCTCAGCGGCGCGCTCCTGGGATTGCTCGCGGGCGCAGGCCGTGCAAGGGCATTTGTCCTCGCGGGTCTCAAAGGCCTCATGGCGGTGGGAGTCGTAGGAATCGCGCTCGGGCTCATTGGTCTCTATCGACAGGCTCCCTACGGAATTTTCTACCCCCTGCTTCTCGTTTCGGCGATCGCGCTCGCCGTTCCCGCACTCTCCCTCCCGGGGATTCGCAAGCGTTACGAGGAGCTCGAGCTTCGAAGAATGCGCGCTCTCGACGTGTGATGCCGCGCGGCGAGATGTAGCTCGCGCCGCTACACCCGGCGAGGCGCCATGCAGTTGTAGACGGGCGCGCTACAGTCCCCGTCTGTTTGAAATGAAAGTGATTCGCGCGTGAAACGATCCGCGCTCGATTTCCGCGTCTTTTGTCAGGAGGGTAGTCATGGACAAAAGTCGCTTTTCCAAAACACGAAATTTCTCCACGCGCTGCTTGCTGCTCGTCGTCTCGCTATGGTTCTCGTCCGCGATGACGGCTCATGCCGAACGCGTGCGCGGCACGTTCCGTTACGCCGACCGCGGCGGCCCGACGCCGATTCGGTTCGCCACCGTCGAGATCTACCGCCATCGCCCCGGCCAGATCGGCTGGAGCATGGACCTGATGACGACGACCAACAATAACGGCTCGATCAATGTCCAGCTTCCGTTCGCCGGCAGCAACGTCCTCACGTCGCTGCGGGTCTACGCCGACAACGCGGCCGTCAAGGTGCTCAAGCAGGACGATCCTTTCCAGACGTTCTACCAGAAGCCGGGTTGGCCGAGCGCCGAGATCCAGCGGGTCACCATGGCGGCGAGCGATGTGCTCCAGTTCAGCCACACCTTCCCCGACGAGTGGTCGGCGGCGCACTACAACGCGGCGCACGCGGTCCGACTGGCCAAGGCCTACGCCGACGCCCGACGCGATCCGCGCGAGACCGATCCGATAAACTGGCTTCACGTCCAGATCCAGAACAACTCAGCCAACAGTTACTACGACCCGGTGTCGTCGCGGATCCGGATCTCGGTCGCGAACGCGCTCAGCGATCTGACGGTGGTGCACGAGTACGCGCATTTCCTCGAGCACAAGATCTCGGGCTTCCACGCGCAGGCATCAGCGCATGACGGCTGCCAGATGCTGAGCGCCCAGCCTCCGTGGGGTGTGAACGTCGCGAGCCCCGGACTCGCGTGGATGGAGGGCTTCGCCGACTACTTCGCGCAGACGGTCGCGCGCACCTTCCCCGGCCAGATCACGGCAGCACCCGACGGCTCCTTCGCCACCACGTCGGTCGACGATCTGGAGGACCCGTCCGATCAAATGCGGGGCATCGCTGACTCCAGAAAGTGTCGAGAACTACGTCGGCGGCGCGCTGTGGGATCTGATCGACACCGCTAACATCGTCGAGCCCGGCGATAGAATGTGCTCGAGCGGATTCGCGATCGACACCCTCATCTTCCAGATCTTCGATCGCGAGCTCGACATCGGGACCAATCCCACGCTGCAGCAGTTCGTCGACGCATGGATCAACCGCGGGCTCGATCTCCCGCCGCTCCTGTCGTCGTTCGGCGCCGCGGCGATCAACGTCGTGGTGCCGCCCTTGACGCGCTCGCTATGACCCGGATTTTGCCGCGGACTGGGCGGTGTGGCGGCCGAGCAACGGAACGTTCTACGTCCTGTGGAACAACGGCACCTCGACGAGCTCGCAGTGGGGACAGGCGGGGGACATGCCCGTACCCGCGGACTACGACGGCGACGGGTTCACCGACGTCGCGGTCTGGCGTCCCGGTCGACGGCAACTGGTGGGTCATCCTGTCGCAGACCAACCGTATTCAGGTCACACAGTGGGGCACCGCGGGCGACATCCCTCTTGCCGCCGACTACGACGGCGATCGCGAGATCGACTTCGCGGTGTATCGGCCCTCGCTCGAGCAGGTTCTCATCAAGAGCGACACCTGCGGCCCGGACCAGGCCCGCCAGGTGGGCCCGGGCACGCCGGTGGTCGGGCAGTTCGATTCCGACCTGCGGGCGGATCCTGGCGTGTTCAACGCGCGACGTCGACCTTCACACATCCTGCGCACCGAAAGGAGGTCCCCTGCAGCAAGCAGATGACTGGTAGCGGTACTTTCGTCGTCGCCCGTCATCGGCGACTACGATGGCGACGGCCGGAGCGACTTCGCGACGTTCGCGATGGGGAAGTGGTCGGTCCTTCGGAGCAGCACGCAGTACACCACTCCCATCACCACCACATTCGGAATCTCGCCGTGTACAACTGGTGGACCGGGCATGTATTCGTTCCCCATGCCGGTGCCGGCGGACTTCGACGGCGATGGCCGCACGGATCTCGTCGTATGGTACGACGGCGACGGCATGTGGTACGCGCAGGCGTCGACCGCAGGCTCGCTCAGTCAGCAATGGGGGGGACCGAATGACCAACCCGTGCCGCGTCGCTAGTCGGCGAGCTCGCCTGCGCGGTGTACCTGATGCTTCGAGCGTGCTCCGGCCTCCGGTAGCGGCGACGTCGGAATACAATAGCGTCCCCGGCGCCTCCGAGGCGCGGGAGTAGTGGAGGTCAATCGCATGAAGCGCCATCTCATCGCCATCCTCTTGAGCTTCGTCGCTTTGGGAACCGCGGAGAGCCAGACTCAGCCGCCGCCTCCTATCGTCCGGCCGGGCCCTCCCGGTGAATCCGCCCGGGTGATCTCCGCCGCGGAAGCTTCCGACCTCGCGGGAACCCAGTACATCGAGGCCGACGTGCGCTTCGTGCAGGAGATGATCGCGCACCACGCCCAGGCGCTCGAGATGATCGGGACTCGTTTCAGTCGCGAAGCGAGCGTGAAGTCACGCGCGAGCTCGCGAAGGGCATCGAGCTCGCCGAGCGAGACGAGAGCTGAACACGATGCAGGAGTGGCTCCGCGCTCGCGGCCAGGAGACACCGGGCGTCGCAAGCGAGGCGTCCCCGACGTCGGGCATGCTCAGCGCGGAAGAGATGAGTCGGCTCGAGAACGCGCGGGGGATCGAGCTCGATCGGCAGTTCCTCGCCCTCATGATCAAGAGTCACCGCGGAGCGGTCACGATGGTCGAACGAGCTTCTCGCTCAGCAGGGCGCGCGCTCAGGACTCGCAGCTCTTCGACCTCACCTCCGACATCGCGTTCGATCGGAGCACGGAGATCGATCGGATGGACGTCATGCTGAGGGAGCTCTCGACCGACCCGCGAGTGAACCTCAAGGCCGGCTTCCGGGACGCCGGCGAGGCGGCCCTGAATCTGGAGCGCGTGGCGACCCTTCCGAAGCCGGACGGCTTCTACGATCCCAGCACGCCCGCGGGACGGCCCATGCCTCCGGAGAAGAAGCCGGAAAAGAGAAAGGAACGGAACGAGCCGAAGCGCCGGCGGAGAAGACCGCCAGGAAGCGCCAAGGAGGACGAGAAGGAAGACGAAGACAAATCGCGACCGGGCCTCTTGAGTTTCGCGAATACCGATCTCGCATTCAGCAAGGACGTCGTGATCGAGGGCAACTACCACGGATTCAACACCTACAACATCGAGGATCCGATGACGCCCGCAGCTCCTCGCGTCGGTGGTCTGTCCCGGCGGCCAGGGAGACGTCTCCCTCTACGGGAACCTTCTCTTCATGTCGGTCGAGCAGACGCGCGGCCGGCTCGACTGCGGCGTTCAGGGTGTCGCCGAGCCGAAGAGCGAAGCGCGCTTCCGCGGGATTCGCATCTTCGACATCAGCGACATGCGGATGCCGAAGCAGGTGGCGGCGGTCCAGACCTGCCGCGGCTCGCACACCCACACGCTGGTGAACGACCCGGACGACAAGGGCAACATCTACGTCTACAACTCCGGCACGAGCTCGGTGCGCCCGAAGGAGGAGCTCGCCGGAGTGCTCGGACGCGAACCCGGCGGCGGATCCGAACACGGCGCTCTTCAGCATCGACGTGATCCAGGTCCCCCTGGCTCGACCGCAGGACGCGCGCATCGTGAGCCGCCCGCGCATCTTCGCCGACTCGAAGACCGGAGCCGTCGCGGGCCTATGGAGGGGCGGGCGACCATGGACCCGGCACGCAGAAGACCTCCGAGACCAACATGTGCCATGACATCACCGTCTATCCCGAGCTCGGCCTCGCGGCGGGAGCCTGCTCCGGAAACGGCATCCTCCTCGACATCTCCGACCCGACGAAACCCGTGCGGCTCGACCAGGTGACGGATCCGACGTTCGCCTACTGGCACTCCGCGACCTTCAACAACGACGGCACCAAAGTGATCTTCACGGATGAGTGGGGCGGCGGAGGACGTCCGCGGTGTCGAGCGCTCGACCCGGCGAACTGGGGAGCGGACGCGATCTTCGACATCGTCGATCGCAAGCTCCAGTTCCGGAGCTACTTCAAGCTGCCCGCCCCGCAGACGGAGCAGGAGAATTGCGTCGCCCACAACGGATCTCTCGTGCCCGTGCCCGGACGCGACATCATGGTCCAGGCCTGGTACCAGGGCGGCATCTCGATATTCGACTTCACCGATTCCGTCGAAGCCGGTCGAGATCGCGTTCTTCGACCGCGGCCCGATGGATGCGAAGCACCTGATGATGGGCGGCTACTGGTCGGCGTACTGGTACGACGGCTTCATCTATGGCACGGAGATCGCCCGGGGACTCGACGTGCTGAAGCTTCTTGCCGAGCGAGCACCTGACCGAGAACGAGATCGAGGCCGCCTCTCTCGTCTCGCCCGACAGATTCAACCCGCAGCAGCAGCGACGCATCGACTGGCCGGCGAGCCCCGCCGTCGCGCGGGCGTACCTCGACCAGCTGGGGAGGAGCCGCGCCATTTCCGAGGAGCGGGTCACGGAAGGTCGAGGCGGAGCTCTCCCGCGGAGAAGCCTCGGGGCTCGACGCTCTCGCCGCAGAGCTGGAGGCGGACAGTGCGAAGGCTGACGGCCGCGACAAGGCGCGACTCCATTCACTCGCGGAGACGGTAAAAGAAATCGCCGCGGGCCTTCACTGACCCGCGGCGATCGAGATACAGGAAGGTTCGTCTAGAACAGCCAGCGTCCTCCGAAGCGGATCACCCGCGGTCCGTAGACGTTGGTCGGATCCTGGAAGACGCCTCCGGAGTTCACATTGAAGTCCGTCACCACGTTGTTGTTCATCACGTTGAAGATGTCCATGATGAACTCGACGCGGTTCCTCCCGAAATTGACGAATTTGCTGACGCGGAAGTCGAACCCGTTAATGGTGGGAAAGCGATACGTGCCGCGCGGCTCGGCGAAGATGCTGATGGCTCCCTGGTTGAAGGCGGTTCCGTTCGCGTCCGTCGATAGCGCCAGGATGCGGCCGTAGGGTGTCCCCGTTTGTGACTTGAAAACGCCGGCGATGTTCACGTCCCAATCCGGGATCTGGTAGCTTCCCGACGAGCTTGAAGATGTGGGTGCGATCGTAGAAGTCCGATTCTCCGTGGTTGTTGATTCCGCTGTTCGGGGTGACGTAAGCGCCCGTTCCGGCGCCGAAGCCGACACCGCCCGCGCCCTCTTCCTCACCGCCGAAGGCGCTGTTGCTGATCGAGGTCCTCTCCAGGGTGGATTTGCCGAGCGCGTAAGAGCCCAGGAACTGCCAGCGGTTGCTGAAGCGCTTCTGGGCGACGATCTCGATACCTTTGTAGTCGCCGTCGAAGCCCTCCGGGATTGGTCTCGACCAGGCGGTTCTGCCCCGCGAACTCCGGCCTCATGTTGAACACCTGATCCGCGCGTCGTCGGACGTTCCGGTGACGCCGTCTACGTCCGGGATCGATGGCGTCCACGAGGTCGTAGGCGCTGTCCGGAACTCCCTCGTCCACGAAGGCGATGAGGTTCGTCTTCGTCCGGTAGGTGAAATTGACGGAAAGCCGCGTGTCCTGAAAGATCATCGTTGTCCATCCCCACGACGAACTCGTCGGTGTGGGGCTGCCCCAGGTCCGGGTCCACGGTCTGGGTGCTTCCGCCGAACTGGTACAGAAGCGCCCCTTCCTCTCCCGGCTGGAAGAACGTGTCCCCGTTGGGGTCGTTCCACACCTGGACCGCGAGCGCCGAGGTTGTTTGCGTTCGGGCCTCCGATGAATCCCGTGCTGACCGCGTGCTGGTAGCGGCCATAGGCGACCTTGACGGCGTGCATGTCCGTCCCCCTTCAGGTCGTAGATCAGGCCGAGGCGCGGCGCGAAGTTGTTCCAGCTCAAGATGTCCTGCTGCGGAAAATCGCGGGCCGGGAAGAATATGGCCCGGCCGGTGAGCCCTGCGCGGGGAGATACCCTTGGGTAGATCCGAATCGGAGCCCGAGGTTCACCGTCATCTTGTCGTTCGGCCTCCAGCTGTCCTGGGCGAAGAGGTTGAGCTCGTTGAAATGCTGCTTGTTCTCCAGGACCGGCGTGTTGTAGAGCTCGACCCGATGGGGACGCCACTGACGGTGTAGGTGACGACGTCATCGATCAAGGTAAAAACCGTTCTCGTCGCCGGCGGTCTGGTACTCGGCGCCGACCTTCAAGTCGTGGCTTCCGCTCGAGTCGCTCACGAACGCGTGTCCAGGCCCCATTGATCGACAGCCGATCCCGGATCTGGGTCGGATCGTAGTCGAAGCGTCTGCCGCGCGGGAGGTGACACCGGTCGCCGAGATCGAAGTTCGCCGGCGTTCATCGCTTCCGGCTGCGCTTTGAGCGGGAAGCTGATGCGGGAATAGCTCACGCGGGCGTCGAGAAGGTTGTTGTCGTTGATGGTCGAGGTCCACGTCCCCTGGGCGATGGTGAAGACGTCGTCCTCGATCCAGGTCGATCGCGGACGAGCATCCGTTCGCGCTGACGTTGCGATTCGGCTTCAAGTAGGTCTGGACGGTATAGAGGCCGGTGATCTGGTTCCGCGGATTCACCTGCCAGGTGACGTTCCCGAGGCCGCTGAAGAGGTCCGTGTTCTCCGAGATCGGGACGTTCACCACGTTCCGGTGGATGCGCCAGTCGCGCCAGCTGGTGTAGAAGCGCAGCTTGTCCTTGATGATGGGTCCGCCGAGCTGCGCGGTGAAATCGCTGAAGAGGTTGATCGAGCTCCCGCGGGACACGCCCTGCGTCCATGAGCTCCTGATCGATGTTGTCGCTCGACGAGGCTGCCGTTCTCGTAGTAGTAGGCCGCGCCGCCGCGGAACGTATCGGTTCCCGACTCTTGCGACGACATTGAGGTACACGCCGGGGGTCGCGACCTCCGCGGAGTGCGAGCCCGTCGAGATCTCGACTTCCTCGAAGCTGTCGTAGTCGAAGTAGAAGTCCGTGGCGCCGGTCGCCGCGGGGTCGGTGACGTTGACCCCGTTCATGCTGTAGGTGTTCTGGTGCCAGGTCGTGCCGCGCACCGAGAAGACCGCCTGCAACCCGCCCTCGGATCCGCCGACGTCTTCGCGGTCGAGCACGACCGCCGGTGCCTGCGTCTGCAGAATGCGACCACACGTCTCGCGATGTCGGCACCTCCTGCAACAATTGCTGATCGAGAGTGGTCGCTACCTTGGTGCTGGAGAGATCCACGTCGGGAGTCGATCCGACGACCGTCACCGCTTCCGCCACCCCGGCCACCTCCATGGTGATGTCGATGGTGATGGTCCTTCCGACGGAAACGACGAGCCCTTCCCGGGTCACGCTCTGGAAGCTCGCGAGGTCGAATGCCAGCCTGTACGTGCCGGGATTCAGGTTGACGAAGACGTACCTTCCGTTCTGGTCGGTCGTGCGAACCTGAGGCGTCAATAGCACCGGGCTTTCGAGAGTGACGGTGACCCCGGGTACCAATGCCCCGGTTCCGTCGTTCACCCTACCTTGTATGGTTCCGGTCTGCTGAGCCTCCGCCGCTCCTGCGAGGAGCAACGCGAACAAGGCGTAACTACTCCAAGGCCTGAGTCTCTTCATATTTCTTCCTCACCTTCCTGAGAATTTGCGAGAAGAATTCTGCCCATCACTCAGAAGTCGTGCTGAATTGACGTCCCGATGTCCGCGGATTATAGCAGCTATTCTTTGACCCTTGCGAATCGCGGTGCTAGCCTCGAAGCCGGAATGCAGGCGCTCCCGGCGACGCTCCTCTTCCTCCTGGCTCAAGCTCCGGAGGAAGAGCTATCAGCTCGGAGCGCGCCTGTACGCCGAGGGGAAGCTCGAGGAAGCGGAGGCGGCCCTGAAGAGCGCACTCACCGCCGACCCGGCGTACGCTCCCGCGCAGTTTCAGCTCGGTGCGGTCTACGTGCGCCTCGCCCGATTTCCGGAAGCGGCCTCCTTGTTCGAGAGCGTGCGAAAAGCGGTGCCTCCGAGCGCGGAGCTCGAGACGCGCATCGGCCTCGCGTATTTCCTCGAGAGACGACCGGCCGAAGCGCGCGTTTACTTCGAGCGGGCGCTCACCCTCGACGCTCGGAACGTCGACGCGCGCATCGGCCTCGGGCAGATCGAGGCGCAGGAAAAGAACTATCCGCGGGCGCTGGCTCTTTTCGAGGGCGTCAGCCGCGATGCTCCCGAGCGGCCCGAGCCGCACTACTACCGTTCGGTGGTCCTTCAGTTTCTGGAAAAGACAGAGGAGGCGGTGGGAGCAGCGGAGCGGGCGATCGCCCTCGCCCCCGGGGAGGCTCAATATCATTATTACTTGGGAAGGCTCTACCTGGACTCGAGCGAGTGGGCTCTCGCTCAGAAGTCGCTGGAAGAAGCGATTCGGCTCGGCCTTTCGAGCGCGGACGCCTTCCTGAGCCTCGGGCGCGCGCACATCCACCAGGAGCGATTCGGCCCGGCGAAAGAGGCTTTCGAGCGCGGGTGGGCTCTGGACCCCGGCTCCGCACAAGCCCCGCTGCAGCTCGGATACATCGAGTGGCGGCTCGGGAACTACCCCGGTGCCCTCGAGCTTCTCGAAAAGGCCATCGCGCGCGACCCCGACCTGATGGAGGCTTATCACTTCATGGGGCTCATCGCGCTTCGCCGCGATGAGCTCGACCGGGCGGAGGGGCTCTTCCAGAAAGCGATCGAAAGGAATCCTTCCTTCGCGGAAGGCTACTTCAATCTCGCCAAGATCGCCGAGCGGCGCGGCGAGCTGGATCGGGCGGCGAGTCTCTTGGACAAAGCGGTTGCCGCCGATCCCGCCTACAAGGAAGCGTACTACCAGCTCGGCTTCATTCACCGCCGTCGCGGCGATCACGAAGCCGCCGGGCGGGCGCTCGCGCGGTTCCAGGAGCTTTCCGCCGCGGCGCGGCCCTGATCGAGCGGATGAGGCGATCCGGTCTCGCGGCCGCCCTGGCCCTGGGTCTCAGTCCGACGCAAACCGGAACCCCTCCCCATTTCGTCGACGTCGCCGCCTCCGTCGGGCATCGACTTCGTCAACATGTTCGGAGGAGTCGAGAAGAAGCGTTTCATCCTGGAAACCACCGGAAGCGGCGCCGCGTTTTTCGACTACGACGAGGATGGCGATCAGGATCTCTTCCTGGTGAACGGCACGCGACTCGACTACGGCGAGCTTCAGAGCTCCTCGAATCGTCTCTATCGGAACGAAGGCGACGGGACCTTCACCAACGTCACCGCGGCGGCCCGGCTCGAGCACACGGGTTGGGGGCAGGGGGCGGCGGTCTCGGACGTCGACAACGACGGCGATCTGGATCTACTGGTCACCTATTACGGACCGAACCTCCTCTATCGCAACGAGGGCGACGGCACGTTCACCGAAGTAGGCGCCTCCTCCGGCGTCGCCGATCCGCGATGGAGCACCAGCGCCGCCTTCGCGGACTACGACCAGGACGGGACGAGCGATCTCGCCGTCGCGAACTACGTCGATCTGGATCTCGCGACCACTCCCGGTCCAGGCGGGGCGCCCACGTGCTTCTTCATGGGGATTCCTGTCATGTGCGGCCCGCGCGGCCTTCCTCCCGCGCGAAGCATCCTCTATCACGGGCGCGGCGACGGAACGTTCGAAGACGTGAGCGGAGAACGCTCCGGCGTCGCCGTCGATGCCTACTACGGTCTCGGCGCGGTCTGGGGCGACCTCGACAACGACGGCGACGTCGACCTCTACTTCGCGAACGATCAGATGGCGTCGAACCTCTACCGGAACGAAGGCGGAGGCCGGTTCACCGAGATCGCCGTCGCCGCCGGCGCCGCCTTCAACGAAGACGGGCGCGCGCAGGCGGGCATGGGCGTCGATCTGGGCGACTACGACAACGACGGCTGGCTCGACATCCACAAGACGAACTTCGCCAACGACCACAACACTCTCTATCGGAACATGGGCGAGGAGGGATACTTCCTCGATCTCAGCTATCGGATGGGAATCGGCGAGCCGAGCTATGCCTCTCTTGGCTGGGGCACGGGCTTCCACGATTTCGATCGCGACGGATGGCTCGACATCTTCGTCGTCAACGGCCACGTCTATCCGGAGGTGGCCGTCGGCGCGAATTCAGAGTGAGTATGCGCAGCGGGCGCTTCTCTTCTGGAACCGGGAAGGGAAGCGCTTCGAGGACGTTTCGTCCGACTCCGGTCCCGCGATCACGGCGAAGCACGCCTCCCGGGCCGCGGCCTTCGCCGACTACGACAACGACGGCGACATCGACATCGCCGTCACCAACATGAACGAGCCCATCTCCCTGATCCGCGACGACGGCCGCTCGCAGAACCACTGGGCCGGGTTCCGGCTCATCGGCCGGGCGAGCGCCCGAGACGCGCTCGGCGCTCGGCTGACTCTCTCGGTCGGCGCGTCGAATCAAATCCGCGAAGTAAAGAGCGGAGGGAGCTACCTCGCGCAGAGCGACCTGCGCGTTCTTTTCGGCCTCGGCTCGGCCACGCGAATCGATCGGCTCTCGATCCGCTGGCCCACGGGGCGCCTCGAGACGTTCGAGAATCTCCCCGTCGACGGGTACACGACATTCGTCGAACCGCGTTGACTCGTGCCAGAATCCCGCCCCGTGACCAATGAAGCGCATCCCGAGCTTCCCCGCTCTCTCGGCCTCAGGGACCTCATCCTTCTGAACATCGTCGCCGTGTTGAACCTGAATCTGGTTCCGGTGGCCGCTTCCGGCGGGTTTCCCTCGATTTCCCTCTGGCTCGCGGCACTCCTTTTGTTCTTCCTGCCTCAGGGAATCGCGGTCTCGGAGTTCGCGACCCGCTATCCCCAGGAGGGCGGGATCTACGTCTGGACGCGGAAGGTCTTCGGAGACTCCCATGGCTTCGTGAGCGGCTGGTGCTACTGGACGAACAACATCTTTTATATCCCGACGCTCCTCCTCTATCTCGTCGGAATCGCCGTCTACGTCGGAGGGCCGGAAACGCTCCCACTCGCCGACAACCGCGCCTTCGTGTTCGCGTTCGCGATGACGCTTCTCTGGAGCTTCACCGCGCTGAACGTCCTCGGCCTCGGTGTCGGGAAATGGGTCAACAACCTCGGAGGCATCGGAGCGGTCGGCGCGACCCTGGTGCTCCTCGCGGTCGCCGCCGCCGCCTTCACCCGCTCCGGCGGCCAGGGACTCCATTCGCTTCCCGGCGTTTCGGGCCTTCTTCCGACTCTGAGCGAGTGGCGGACGGTGTCCGCCTTCAGCGTGATCTGCTTCGGGTTGGTCGGACTCGAGCTCGGCTCGGTGATGGGGGACGAGGTGCGCGATCCAAGGCGTAACATCCCCCGCGCGGCGCTCGTGGGAGGCCTCGTCTGCGGAATTCTCTACCTCGCGGCGACGCTCTCGCTCCTCGCGGCGCTTCCGCCCGGAGAGCTCTCGGTTGTCCAGGGCATTCTCCAGGCTTTCGAGAGATTGGGCTCTCTCGCGGGAGTCGCGCTCCTCATCGCCCCTCTCGCTCTCGTCCTGTCTCTCTCCATCGCCGGGGCGACCTCGGCCTGGCTCTCGGGATCGGCGCGGATTCCTTTCGTCGCCGGCCTCGACCACTACCTTCCCGAGGCGCTCGGGAGGGTCCATCCGAAGTGGCGCACGCCGCACGTGGCGCTCATCACCCATGCCGCGGCCTCCTCCCTCTTCATCGCGATGAGCTTCATCGGGGCGGGAGTGCGCGACGCGTACCTCACCCTTCTCGAGCTCGCGGTCGTTCTGCAGCTGATTCCTTTCGTGTATCTCTACCTGGGTCTCATTCGGGTGGCGGGGCAGCCCGGCGGTCATTACAAGAATCCCCTGGTGCCTCGGATTGCGGGTCTCGCGGGTCTGCTCGCGACGCTCCTCGCGCTCGCGACGGCTTTCGTTCCGCCAGCGACGGTCGCATCCTCCCTCCAGTACGAGATCAAGATGATCGTGGGGACGGCGCTCTTCGTCGGTTTTGCGGCGCTCCTTCCGCGGTGGCGTCGCGGCGCTACGAGCGGTCCTGAGCGCGGCCCGACGCCAGTAGAAATAGACCGGGATCCCGGTCGCGATGATCGCGAGCCCGAGGAGTGAGGATCCAGGTTTCGTCACGAGAGTGTTGCCGACGAACCAGAAAGAAACCGCGGCGAAGAGAACCGGAGTCACCGGATATCCCCACATGCGATAGGGCCGCTCCCGGTCGGGCTCCTTTCTCCTCAGGATGAGCACTGCGGTGACGGTCATGCCGTAGAAGATCCATGCGGCGAAGACGACGTAGGAGAAGAGCGTTTCGTAGGTGCCCGAAGCCGCGAGGATCGAGGCCCAGACTCCCTGAAAGATGAGCGAGAAGGCCGGCGTCTCGAAGCGGGGATGGATCTCGGCGACCCGGGAAAAGAACAGTCCGTCGCGCGCCTGGGCGAAATAGACCCGCGCCGCCGTGAGGATCGTTCCGTTGGTCGAGCCGATGATGGACAAGAGGATGGTGAGGGAGACGAAGGAGGCCCCGAGCGCCCCGAGTGTGCGCTCGGCGACGGTCGCCGCGACGCGCTCGGTCTGTGCGATCTCTCCGAGAGGGAGAACCTTCAAGTACGCGACGTTCGCGCTGACGTAGATCGCCATGATCGTGGCGACGCCGAGGGCGAGTGCGATCGGGATGTTCCGCTGCGGATTCTTGACCTCACCGGCCACGAAGCTGAGGCAGTACCACCCCTCGTAGGCCCAGAGGCAGGCGATCATCGCGACTCCGAACTGTGAGAACGCGAAGGGAGCCGTGGTTGCTGCCGCGACCGGCGCCGGCTTTCCGGAAGCGGCGAAAGCGCTCGCCAGCAGAACCGCGATGCCGGTGAGCTTCAGCACCGTGAACGTCGTCTGCACCGCGGCGCCCTGGCGAACGCCGAGAATGTTCACGAAAGTGAGGGCGAGGATCAGTGCGACGGCAACCAACTTCGCGAGCGCGGGCCCGAGTGGGACGAAGTAGGAGAGATAGATCGAGAAGCCCGTCGCGAGAGTGGCGATCGACCCCGACTGGATCACGAGAAAGAACGCCCAGCCGCATAGAAACGCCGGGAGCGGTCCGTAGGCCTGGCGCAGGAAAACGTACTGGCCGCCTGTCGTCGGCATCATGGCGCCGAGCTCCGCGTACGCGAGCGCTCCGAAGAAGCTCAGGAGTCCGGTGAAGACCCAGACCCCGAGAAACGTGGGAATGGTGGGGAGGCTCTGCGCCACGGAGCTCGGAACGATGAAAACCGCGGAGCCGATCACGGTTCCCACCACGATGGCCACCGAATCGAGGACGGAAAGCTTTCGCGGAAGCTCGGCTTCTCCGGTCACTGGCCGGGGAGTCTAGCACGCAGGCGGCTGTGCCGTATCCCGTAGCCGAAGTAGATAGCGAAACCGAGAAGGAGCCAGACGACGAGCCGAATCCAGGTGTCGAGTGGAAGGCTCACCATGAGAAGCAGGAAGACGAGGATTCCGAGGAGAGGCACGTAGGGGACGAACGGAGTCCGGAAGGGTCTTTCGAGATCGGGCCTTCGTTTCCGCAGGAGGATGACCGCGGCGCAGACGATGACGAACGCGAGGAGAGTCCCGATGCTCACGAGCTGTCCCAGAAGTGCTATGGGCATGGTCCCCGCGAATCCCGCGACGAAGAGTCCGGTGATGATCGAAGAGATCCATGGCGTTCGGAACTTCGGGTGAATCGCGCCGGCCCAGGGAGGAAGAAGCCCGTCCCGTGACATGGAGAAGAAGACCCGCGATTGCCCGAGGAGCGTCACCAGCATCACCGTGCTGGTGCCCGCGATCGCGCCCACTTTCACCAGAAGGCTTCCCCACGCGACTCCGGTCGCATCGATGCCGACAGCCACCGGAGCGGCGACGTCGAGCCGCGAGTAGTGAACGACTCCGGTGAGAATCGCGGCGACGGCGATGTAGAGAACGGTGCAGATCCCGAGAGACGCGAGAAGCCCGAAGGGCATATCGCGCTGCGGATTCCGCGCCTCCTGGGCCGCGGTCGAGACCGCGTCGAAGCCCACGTAGGCGAAGAAGATCACCGCGGCTCCGCGAGCGATTCCCGAAAGCCCGAAGGCCCCGAAGCTTCCTTCGTTCGGAGGAAGAAAAGGAGTCCAGTTCGTGGCCGCGACTTCGGGCCGTCGAAGGAGGTACGCTCCGGCTACCACGATGAAGGTCAAGACGGTGCCGACCTTGACGAAGACGACGGCGAGATTGAAGCGGGCCGACTCCTTGATGCCGACGACGAGAATCGTCGTTACCGCGAGGACCGCGGCGAAAGCGGGGACGTTGAAGGCCGCGGTGACCGTGGGAAGGGAAGCCGTATCGACGCCGGATGACGCGATGGTCGCGATCGGCTCCCAGCGATTTTCAAAGAATACCAGGACCGTGCCGGGAGTGTCGGTGAAGCGTGGTGGAAGGTGGAGACCGAAGTCCTGGAGGAGGCTCACCACGTTCGCGCTCCATCCGGAAGCGACGGTCGCCGCGCTGAAGGCGTACTCCAGGATCAAATCCCAGCCGATGATCCAGGCGAAGATCTCGCCGAGCGTCGCGTAGCCGTAGGTATAGGCGGAGCCCGCGACGGGGATGAGGGTCGCGAACTCGGCGTAGCACAGCCCGGCGAGAGCACATCCGAGCCCCGCGAGAACGAAAGAAAGGGCGATGGAAGGGCCCGCGTAGCGCGCCGCCGCGGTGCCGGTGATGATGAAGATGCCGGCGCCGATGACCGCGCCGATACCGAGAGCTACCAGGTCCCACCGGCCGAGCACCCGGCGAAGATCGCCTTCGCCTTCGGACTCGCGGACGACGTCGTCGAGGGGCTTGGTGGCAAGAAGCTGGGACATGAATGAATGGAATCCCAGCGGAAGATTCTCGGCAACGAAGTGGGGGCGAGCGGGACGATCTCAGGGGCGAGCGGGACGGCCGAGGAGACTTTCGAGCTCCTGGCGATACCGCCGGCTCAGCGGCAGCTCCGTCCCATCATGGAGCACCACCATCTGGTCACCGTGAAAGAGGGGATAGAGCGATTGGATACGATCGACGTTGACCATCGCCGAGCGGTGGATGCGGACGAACCGCGCGGGGTCGAGCCGCAACCGTAGATGGGCAAGCGTCTCCCGCAACAGGTGGGTTTGCCCCAGAGCATGGACCTTCACGTAGTTGTCGGCCGTCTCCACCCAGTCGACGTCGTCGACTTTCAGCACCTGGGTTCGATCGCCCGTTTTGACCAGGAGCCGCGTGAGCGGCGGCGCGGCGCGTTCCCCCGACATTCGCAGGTGATCGCGAGCGCGCTCGAGGGCGGTCTGGAACCGGCGGCGGTCGATGGGTTTGAGGAGATAGTCGAGCGCTTGCACCTCGAAGGCGCGCACGGCGTATTCGTCGTAAGCGGTCACGAAGATGACCGCCGGCGCGGCGCGGGGTCCGAGCCCCTGCAAAAGGGCGAGGCCGTCGAGCTCCGGCATCTCGATATCGAGGAACACGAGATTCGGATCGAGATCGCGGATGAGCGCGAGCGCTTCCGGGCCCGACCCGCATTCGCCCGCGACCTCGACGTCCGGCTCGCGGGCGAGAAGAGTCCGGATCTTCTTGCGCGCGAGGGGCTCGTCGTCGGCGATGAGGGCTCGGATCATACGAACGGGATCCTCACGCTCGCGACGGCGCCGCCACCCGGGAAGTTCGCGAGCTCGAGTCCGTAATCTCTTCCATGAAGTCTCTCGAGCCTCGCGCGAGTGTTGGCGAGCCCGATCCCGGCGGACGGATTCGCGGGCTCGAGAAGGCCGGGACCGTCGTCTCTCACCTCGAGCCGGAGCGTCCCGTTCTCTCGCCACGCGCGGACCTCGATCCGCCCGCCGCTTGCGCGCCTGGATATGCCGTGACGGATGGCATTCTCCACCAGCGGCTGAAGGACCCAGGTGGGCACGCGGGCCTCGAGTACGTCCGGACGGACGTCGAATCCCACGGAGAGTCGGTCGGTGAAGCGAGTCTTCTCGATCTCGAGATACCGGTCGAGGAACGAAAGCTCCTCCTTCAGGCTCACCTCGTGCGGCGCGTCGTTCCGGAGGCTTTCCCGCAGGAGCGAAGCGAGCTGGGAGAGCACCCGGTCCGCGCGCTCGGGGTCGGTCTCGATGAGGCTCGAGACCGCGTTCAGCGCGTTGAAGAGAAAGTGCGGGTGGAGCTGCATCTTCAGCCGATGGAGCTGCGACTGGGCGAGCTCGGCTTCGAGCTGGGTCGCGCGAAGCTCCCGTTCGCGGAATCGGTCGTAGTAGTGGAGCGCATGGGTCGCGCCGACGAGGACCCAGTAAATGAGAACGTTCCACTGCATGTGGACCGCGTAGACCGCGCGCAGAGGCTCGACTGCGGCGTGGGTAGCCCGGGTCACCACCACCAGGACCGCCAGGTGTGCGAATGAGATCAGAAGGCAGGCGGGAAGATGGAGCTGCAGGCTCTGGAGGAACCGCGTTCCCTCGCGGAGGAAGACGCGGCTCAGCCAGACGACTACGGGGGCGAGCGCCGCCCAGGCGTACCAATACGAGAATGACCAGGCGAGCGCTTCGGACCAGGAACCGTTGCCCCCGAGAACGCGGGTGTTGATGAGTTGGATTTGCGCCCCGAAGAGAAGGGCGAGCACGGTCCACGAGCCCAGGATCAGCCAGAAGCGCACTCGCGAAGGCGCCATTCGCTCCATGATACATGGGGCGCTTGCCTCACGTAGAATGTCGCCGGCTCGGCCAAAGGAGAATCTTTCCATGCGAGTCCCAATCGTTCTGCTTTTCCTCGTCGCCGCCTGCGCTCCCACCCCGGAGCCGGCGGAAGTTGTTTTCGTGAACGGCCGGTTCATCACCCTCGACGAAGCGACACCCGAGGTGGAGGCGATCGCGGTTCGGAACGAGCGCATCGTCGCCGTCGGGACCCGCGAAGAGATCGACAAGCACCGCGGGGACGGGACCGAAGTCGTCGACCTCGAGGGCCTCACGGTGGTGCCGGGACTCATCGACGCACACGAGCACTTTCCCGCTATCGGAAAGCGGGTGCAGCAGGTATTTCTCGACGAGACGAAGAGCGCGGCGGAAGCGCTCGAGATCGTGAAGCGCGAGCTCGAGAAACTGGCGCCCGGGGAATGGCTGGTCGGGCAGGGCTGGCATACGGTGGCCTGGAACGGGAGCGACTACCCCGGAAAGGAGGAGCTCACCCGGATTTCCCCCGACAATCCCGTCTATCTCGTGGGAATGGCGAGCCACGCCGCCTGGGTGAACGCGAAAGCACTCGAGCTCGCCGGAATCACGAAGGATACGCCCGACCCGCCGGGAGGGCAGATCCTGAAGCGAAGCGACACCGGCGAGCCCACCGGGATCCTTCTCGAGGAAGCGCTCGACCTCGTGTCGCGGCTCCTCCCTCCAGAAACCCGTGAGAGCCGCAAGACGGACATTCGGAGAAGTATCGAGACCGCGCTCCGCTTCGGCCTTACCGGCATGCACGACGCCGGCTCCAACACGGAGACCGTTGGCCTATTCAAGGAGCTTCTCGCCGAGGGGGCCTTTCCGTTCCGGCTCTACGTGATGCTCGATGTGCCGGATGCGGGCGCGGTCCTCGATTCGTACCTCGAGCATCCTCCGGAGATCGACCTCGGCAATCATCGGCTCACCATCCGGTGCTTCAAAGCCTACGCGGACGGCGCGCTCGGCGCGCGTGGAGCGTCGCTCCTCGAGCCCTACAGCGACAAAGCCGATACGACGGGCCTCATTCAGAACTCGGAGGACGAGCTGACCCGTCTGATCGAAAAGGCGGGACAGAAGGGCTATCAAGTCGCGATCCATGCCATCGGCGACCGGGGCAACCGGGCGACGCTGAATGCCGTCGAGCGAGCGCAGAAGACGCTCCCCGGGAAGGACCTCCGCGTGCGGATCGAGCACGCCCAGATTCTTTCCCCGGAAGACATTCCGCGTTTCGGGAGCCTTGCCGTCATCGCCTCGATGCAGCCCATTCACGCAACGATGGACATGGGATTCGCCGAAACACGGGTCGGTCCCGAGCGAATCAAGGGCGGATACGTCTGGCAGAGCTTGCTGTCCTCGGGCGCGCGCGTGGCGGCGGGATCCGACACTCCTTCTTTCCCCGTCGTGTACAACAATCCTCTCTGGGGAATCCACGCCCTCGTGACGCGCCAGGACGCCGAGGGGAAACCCGAGGGCGGCTGGTATCCGGCGCAGAAGGTGAGCCGTCTCGACGCGTTGAAGATGTATACGCAGAATCCCGCGTACGCCGCGTTCGAGGAGAATCTCAAAGGCTCGATCTCGAAAGGGAAGCTCGCGGATCTGACGGTCCTCTCGAAGGACATCCTCAAGATTCCCGAGGCAGAGATCCGGGACACCGAAGTGGTGATGACGGTAATCGGCGGGCGAGTGGTCTATCGGCAACCCGAAGACTCTCGACGGACTGAATCAAAATAGACGAACGCGTTTTTCCCCAGGCCTTCGGAGCCGCACGGTGGCGAGGCCGAGAGCCGCCGTGAGGAGGAGTCCGGCAAGGGACGGCTCCGGCACCCCCGATCCGGAGTCTCTCACGGTCACGCTGCCCGACCCGGCGACCACCTCGAGCTCCGCGCCGAGAGCATCCCCCAGAAGGACTTGCGTGAGAGCGAGAGGACTCGTGCCGTGGCGATCGTCTCGAACGAGAACGTCGCCAGCACGAACGACTCCGGCTGCAGGGCTTCGAGCTCCTGCTGCGACAGCAGCGAAACGACGAAAAGATCGATGAGCCCGGCGGAGGAGATGTCCAAGCCCTCGATCGTCTGACCGAGAGTGCCGTCTCCTAGACGGGTTGTGACGGTGACCGACCGCGGCGAGAGGATCGCTTCGTCGTAGGTCAGGTCGAAATCGAAGGCGCCGAGAGAAGGCGCGGTGAAGTCTCCGAGACCGGAGATCACGAGATCGACGCCCACATCCGCGCCGAGCCCCACGGTCTGGTCGCTGGGAACGAAATCGATGATGATTGCCGCGCTCGAGGGCGCACCCCATAGCAGAACCGACGCGACACCGACGAGAACGAGAGTTCGCCTCATTTCAAACCTCCTCTATCGCCGCACGCACCGCGGAAGCGTGCATTCGAGCGAGCACCGCCGGGCGTCGAGCACGGTGATCCTCCCATCGCCATCCGCATCCCGGGGATCGTCGGGCCCGCTCGCGCGCCGGTTCCGCGCGGCGGTGATGAGCGCGATGTCGTCGCGGTCCACGTTCCCGTCGCCGTCGACGTCGCAAGCCGGCGGCTCCGCCACGTCGCAAGCATCTCCGACCGCATCTCCGTCGGCATCGGCCTGATCGGGATTGAAAACGGTGCGGCAGTTGTCGGATTCGTCCGCCACCGCATCGTCGTCGCCGTCCGGCGCTCCCGAAACGATGTCGCTGAAGACGTCCCCCCCGAGACTCTCCCACTGAATGCTCCAGTCGAACGTCGAGCAGGGATCCCCCGGAGTGGGGCTCGTAAAGGCGACGCCTTCGACGCTCGCCGTCGTCGCATTCGGAATCAGGGTCGCCAGCATCGCGGGATTCTCGTCATCGGGATGCGCGAACTCCGAAAGCGGGTCGCTGACGATGACCGCGGGCGACGTCCGCACGATCGAGGCCGTCGCGTTGTACGCGAAACCGATTCCCTCGTTCACGAGATTTACCTCGAATCGTCCGCTCGAAGTCTCGTGGCATCCACGGATCCGGAAGATCGGCTCGACGGCGAATCGCGCGTCGGGCACGACATGCTCGACGAAGTTCGTATCCACGCGCGAGGGCGGGACCGCGTTCGGAAATACGATGGTGGCGTCGTTTCGCACGCGCGTGCCTGGGGGAGCGTTGTTTCGCACGCGCACCTGAAAGCTCACGAAGCGAGGCTCCTCGGGCGGAAGGACCGGGTCCGTCCAGACGATGGAACGGCTCGTCGGGTCGTACACTCCACCGCCGTCGATTGCCAGCGTCGATTCGTCCAGATCGGGGTCGAGGACGTCGATGATTTTCACGTCGAGCGCGTCGGCGTTTCCCACGTTCTCGTAGTGTGTGCGATAGCGCATCGTGCGCCCCGGCGTCGTGAAGCCATAGCCCGCGACATTCACCCCCGGGCTCGCTTCCTTGAAGTTGGGATCCACGGGCGCGCAACCGGGGACTCCGAGGTTGCACGCGCGGAGGAGCTGGAGGTTGTCGAGGCTGGGATCGGAGAGCCGTCCCGGATCGCAGCAGTAGGCGGGAAGCACCCGTTCGCCGCAAGCGCCTCGGGGAACGCGGCATTGATGGTTCGGAGCTTCGTTCGCGTCCGGCGAGCACGACGAGAAAAAAGTCGGCGGCAATCCGGGGACGCCTTCGAGGAGACCGGTGAAGCAAAGCGGATCCCCGCCTGGACCGGGCGGCAAGGTCGGCCTGCAGTCGCAGACGGGGTCGGCGCAGTCGGAGCGTCCGTCGCAGTTGTTGTCGAGGCCGTCCCCGCAGATTTCGGGCTCGCCGAAGAGAGCGCCGCTGTCGAAGAACGTGGTCACGACGGAGACGTTGTCCGCGAGATCGGGATCGGCGGCCGCCGAGCCCACGAGGGCGATGTTCGTCAGGCGTGCGTCGCAGTGAAACGCGCGTGGGTCGGCGGGGGTGGTCGACTCTATCTGGATGCTCAGAACGCCGCTGTCCGCGAGGGAGGGCTCGTCCCAACGGACGGTGTTCTGAGCCGGATCGACGACGGCAGAGCCCGAGCCGGATCCCGTCACGCTCACCGGGGGGACGTTCCGCGGCAGGAAATCGGTCGCGACCACGTCGGCAGCCGGATCCGGACCGTCATTGGTGATGTCGATCGGGTAGGTCAGCATCTCTCCGTTGAGTGCCTGACCGTTCGGGCCCCGCGACTCCGTCTTCTCGAGCGAGAGGTCCGCCGTGTCCGTGGGCACCACCCCGGGCGGCACGAACGTCATGGACCGGATGACGAAGACCGACCCCGGGTTCCTGTGGAGAACGCTCGAGATTCCACCGATTCCCGCCGCGCCGTAGAACACGGGAACCCCGCCGCAGCCGCCGAGCGAGTGAATGTTCTCGACGCCGCTCGATCCCACGAAATCCGCGCCGGGGCATCCGTCGAGCTGCATGCCGACGAACGCGATCGCTTCCACGGGTGGGTTGATGCTGAGCGCGACTCCACCCTCGGAGCCGCTCGAGAACACGAGAATGGCGGTTGGCGCCGTCGCTCCGCCGGTCAGCGTCCGGGTGCTCAAGCTCTCGAACCGGAACGTGACCCCGTCGCTCGTGAATTCGTACACGAAGGCGTTCGGTCCCGGCGGAGGCCCCGGGGGAGGAGGAAGCGGAACGGTCACTGCGGAGGCGAAGGCCGGGTCGGAGGGGTTGAAGATCTGCCTTGCTTCGAGCGCGGAATCACGCAGGAAGATCAGAACGACTGCAAGACCAATAGCTTTCGAAAAAACGGCGCGCGTGTCGATTCGAGCCAAGGTCCCCTCCGATTCTTTCCCGTCTAATCGGAAAGAGTCGGACGGCGGCCGAATCCTCTCACCTGGATGCGAAAAAAAGTCTCAGCGCCACTCGCCCTGGAGCACGAACCCGGCCCAATAGAACGGTGCGCGGTATCGCTCCTGGGACGACAGATGGAGCTGTGCGTTTCTTAGAGCCTGCGACGCGGTCAGACCCTCCTCGAGAATCCCTCGATAGAAGCGCTTCATCAGCAACGCCGTGGATTCGTCGCGGACGTCCCAGAGAGTCGCGACGAGGCGCGGCGCGCCCGCGTACATGAATCCGCGAACGAGCCCCACCAGCCCCTCTCCTTCGATCTCTTCGCCGAGCGCGGTGCGGCAGGCGCTGAGCACGACGAGATTGGCGCGAAGCTTCAATCCGTAGATGTCGTGAAGCCGAAGGAAGCCGTCGACGGAGCGGCCGTTCGAGTCGAAGAGAGAGAGCACGAGACCGGAGAGCGCCGGATGCCGGCTGTTGAGGATGCCGTGTGTCGCGAAATGAACCATCCGGTACTGCGAAAGATTGCCCGCCAGCACCGCGGTCCGGCTGGCCTCGAAGTCGAGGGCGCGGAGGCTCTCCGCCTCACCGGCGAGCGTCAGGATGGCTTCAGCCTCTTCGCGGGTGTACGGCAGCCGCGCGATGGCGGCGAGACCCGTATCGGCGGCCGATTGGAGAAGCTCCCCGTTCTTTCGATCCCCGCCATCGGAAGGCTCGGAAGCGCTGCTTCCGACTCTCGGGTCGCCGGTCTCGACGACTGGATCGGCGATCACGGCGAGAGTCTTTTGAGCCGGTGGCCGGGCGGCGAGCTCGCGGCGCAGCATGGAGAGGACCGAGGCCGACGGAAGATGGACGACCTCGTGTCGAGCGAGGAGGGGAGCGCCCTCGACGGACAGCACTCCGAACGGAACGAATTGCAGAGCGCCGTCGCTCGCGACCGCGATGCGCGCGATGGCGAGCTTGTCGAGGTTCCCGAGCGGGCCTACCACTATCCGAGAGAGCTCCTCGATCGCGAGCTCCGTTTCCCGTCGGACCTGTCGTTGGTGGCTGCGGCTGAGGAGGTCGTACACCCGCCGGGCTTTCGACTCGATTCTCGCGTCGCCCGGGCAGGACGTAAGACCGAACAGAGCCGCGGGTGACGCCCCAGAGGAAGCTGCGCTCTTCGCCGAGGAAGTACTGGAGGAGGAGCGTCCCGTCGTCGAGGAGCTCGTCCTGAATCCGTGTCACGGTGACGGGGGAGGGCGCCGTCCTCTCTGCGTAGCGTGGGCTCGAGGCGCGGATCCGCGATTGAACCTGTTCGAGCTCTCGCAGCTCCGTCTGGATTTTCCGCTCGAGCGGCTCCGTCTCCGTATCCTTGCCGGTCCGCGAGAGTGCTCGCAATCGATTCGCTTCGAGAACGTTGAGCTTCTGGCGCAGCGCGCGCTCGCTTCGGATGAGCTCGGGGTCCACGCCCTCCTCCAGATTCGAGCGTCGATTCGCCGAGGAGGTCCAGAAAACCGCGCGCCCGTCCCCGCTCGCTGGCGTCGAGGGCGTCCCGGTCGTGGCCCGCGGACGGGGCCCGTACGTGAAGGGCCATGAGAACGTCGACCAGGAGCTCGTACGCGTCCCGGTGCACGGCGAGGTATGTGGCTCTCATGGGGGCAAAGGCCATGCGGGCTCGCTCGGACTCGATGAGCTCGAGGGCCGACACGGTTTGATCGTGGGCTTCTTCGAGACGACCCCGAGAACGAGCGGCGCGGGCCATCGCGAGCCGCGTTCGCGCTTCGCCGCCGGGATCGAGGAGCCCTGCCCGGAGAGTCAGGGCCTCACCCCTCAAGGGTCCGGAGCTCTCGTAGTCACCGAGCGCTTCGTGGGCGGAAGCGAGAACGTCGAGCGCCTCCGCCTCGCAGCCGCGATCGAAGCCGCCCGGCAGAGTGTGAGCGCCGAAGAGCCCGCGGACAGCGCCTCCCGGGCTCTCGCGGAGTCCATCAGCGCCTGCGCTTTCAACGTCAGCGTGAGCGCCTCGTCGCGCCGCTTGCCGGAATCTTGGAAGAGACCGAGCGCGCGTCCGACGCTCTCGAGCGCTTCAGCCGACTTTCCCGAAGCGCGCTGCGCCTGAGCGAGCGCGCGGAGTGCCGTCGCCTCGCCCGCCAGATTGCCGTCGGCACGGTTGAGCCGAAGCGCCTGTTCGTAATAGTCGAAGGACTCCTCGAAGCGGCCCATGCGATTCGTAAAGAAGGCCCAGGTTGACGAGCGTCGTCGCCTCCCCCTGGCGGTCGGCCGCGGCACGCCGGAGCGGCAGGGACTCCAGATAGGCTTCGAGTGCGAGCTGACTCTCGCCTAGATCCTCGTACACGGTTCCGATGTTGTTGAGTGTGCGGGCCTCTCCACTCGCGTCGTTCAGCGCGCGCCGGAGAGGGAGAACGGCGCGGTATTGCTCGAGCGCCCGCATGGGCTCGCCCATGGACCAGTAGATCGAGCCGAGGTTGTTGAGGCTCGACGCCTCCCCCGTTCGATCTCCAATCTCACGGCGGATGGGCGCTGCCATCTCCATGTGTCGGGACGCCTCCCGCAAGTCTCCGAGCGCGTAATGCGCCGTTCCCAGGTTGTTCAGCGCTTCGGCCTCGCCCAGGCGGAATCCGATCTCTCGATAGACGGAGAGCGCCTCCCCGTGTCGGCGGAGCGCCTCGCCCGGTTCCTGCAGTCGATAGCTGACCGATCCGAGAAAAGAGAGTGTCTCCCCCTCCTCGAGCCGATCGCCGGTGCGCGCCAGTCGGCGAGCGCTTCTTCGAGAAGGGAACGGGCCTTCGAAAGCGACTCGCGGTCCGATTTCTCGCGAAGCTCCCTGGTTTCGGCCACGACGTGAAGGGCTCGCGCCCGGATGCGGTCGGACGGAGTCGCCTCCCGGAGGGCTGTGACCGAGAGCCGATGCGTTGCCTCCTCCTCTCCTTCCGCGCGGGCGGATACCGCGACCCGATGAGCTCCCGTCTCTTCGGCGACCGCGGCGAGTCTCTCGGGACGGAGAGGATGGTTGACTCCCACGCTCACCAGGGTGGTTCCCGACGGCGAGCGCAGGGAGAAAGAAACGGGAACGGCGTCATGCTCGAGCTCGAGCGCGAGGTATTGGCCGGCGTCGAGAAAGATCGTGTATTCGAGCGTGGCGCCCGGCGCGACCCGGCCTTCGATCGTGTGGCTCGGGACGAGCTCGGTCGGCTGTACTCCCGCGAGGAGCAGAGTGATCAAAGGCGCCGCGGCCGCGGACATCACTTTGGCTCTCCGGCGTAGCGAAGGCGCACTCGATACTCCGCGATTTCCTCGCCGCCATCGGAGAGCCGGATGCGGTAGAGGCCGCCCGGCGCCGCGGCCCGCGAAAGAGTCAGGTTGACGCTCGCCCCTTCTCGCCGGGAAGATCGCCATTCCCTGGAACCGAAGCGCTCCCGCTTCGTCGAGGACCTCGATTCGAAAACCTCCCGAGAGCCGTCTCGGCGGAAAGTTCAGGATCAGAGTGACGAGATCCACTCCCTCTCCGATATCGACCACTGCCACCGGATCGCTCGCCCACGCTTCGGGTGGCGTGAAACGGATCGAGGTCCAGGATGGGAACGTCGAGACGGGCAGAGACGGCCGACTCCAGCCGCTCGCGGAGATCCGCGACCTCGGCTTCATGGGATCGTTCCGCTTCGACGAGGGCGGCGATCTGTCCTTCGCGGTGCTGCCGCGCGAGCTCGGCCGAGCGGCGTTCCGTCTCTCCCCGATACCGGAAAAGCGCTATCGAAACGTCCCGCGGCGACGAGGAGCGACGCCGCGAGCGCGAGGCCCTGGGGAGCACGCCACGACCGTTGACGGCGTTCTTTCGCTCGAACACGCCCCGAGCAGAGCGAAGCGCCCGGAACTCGTCCGCGCAGTCCTGGCAGAGCGCGATGTGGCTTCCTGCCTCCGCCCGCGCCTTTGAGCTCATCGTCTCCCGAGAGAAGCGCCGCGAAGCTCTCTTCGTCGAGGCATCCCGCGCGCGAGCCGGCGCTCGCGTGGGAGCGCTCCTGCCAGAGTCCGCTTCAGCTCGTCCGTCGTCATGGGCCGTCGTCGATCCCTTCTGCGAGCGAGCTCTCGTCTCAAATCCTTGAGCCCGCGGTGGACGAGGTTTCTCGATTTCGCCTCGCTCCAGCCCAGGATCTCGCCGATCTCGGTCGTCGTCATTCCACGGAGATGGAGGGAAACGGCGAGCCTCCGGTCTCTCGGTGAGCCTCGCGAGAGCATCGTCGAGCTTTCTGAGTGTTTCTTGGCGCCTCGCGAGCCCCTCGGGATCCGGCGGTCCGGGCGGCATTCGGAAGGTTGTCGAACCCTTCGTCCTCGAGAGGGGTTTCCCTCCGGGCCTTCGCCCGGCGAATCGCCGCGAAGAGCCGCAGGTGATCGCCACTTTATAGATGTAGGAGGACGGATGGGAGATTTCCCTCTCATTCTGGAGGGCCCGCCAGAGCTCGATCCGGGCCTCCTGCTCGACGTCCTCGAAGGAGATGCCCTCTGACTCCGGGGACCATGCGGGCGATGGTCCTTCGTAGAAAGGCCCCGTACCGGGCAAGGAGCTCCTCGAAGCGGGCGTCCGCCGGCGAAGGCGAGCCACTCCGGTCGATATCCTTCCAGGAATTGAGAGGAACGACCCGCTTCACGACTCTCTTCAGGTTGGGGAGAGGAAAGTATAGTCGGTCCCCCGGCCTCGGGGAAGTGGAGCTCGCTCTGGAGGATCCGCTCCTGGTCGCTATACGCGCCGCCGGCGGCGAAAACGGAGCGCGGCGAATCCCAGCAGCAGGGAATAAGTATCAGGTTCCGGCACTTGCACTGTCGCGTTCGCGAGGTCCCACATTCCGACCCAGGCCGGAGGGTGGCTCGGGTTCGAGTCGCCACCGAGAACCTCGCCCGGGGTTGCGCCGAAGTAAAGCAGGCCCGTGGAATCGTTGAAGAACACGTCGTCCGAGGGACCGATACCGAAGAAATTGAGCCCGAAAAACGCTCCATCCAGGAGGACGACGTGCGGCAGTGGCGTGGGAAACAGACCAAAGAAGTCGCTGCCGAAGAAAGGTTCCGACAGGGCGTTCCAGCTTCGCGAGCCCAGCGTGATCAGGAGCGAGGCCTCAGGACTTGTCGCGAGGCTCGCGAATTGCACCCCGGGCACGCTCATCCCGAAAAGGCTGTCGATATCGACGAGCGCGCTCGAGTCGAAACGCGCTTCGAGCGTGAATGGGTCGCCGACACTGGTGCCAAACGCATCCGGTGTCAAGACCTGCGTCACGAAGCCGGTTGCGCTCACTCGGATGGGTGTTGCGCTGGCGATTCTGGTGACAAAGCCAAGAAGAAAAACGACGAAAAGAACCCGAGCGCGTGTCATTTTTGACCCCCCCCCTCTGGCTAGGACGAACTTCATCCGTCGTGGGTCAGTCCCTGGGGGCGAGCTCGACCCGCGACGCGCGGAAGTATATGCGATTTCGTGCAGGAGGAAAATCCGCGATCGCCTACTTCGCTCCGGCCAACTCCGTCACCACGTCCCAGTGGTAGCGGACGAAACGGTGGAGCTCGCTCTCGAGGATCCGCTCCTGGTCGCTGTGGGCGCCGAAGCCCTTGGGCCCGTCCTCTTCGTCGATGGCGGGGCCGATGCCGTAACACTGAATTCCCTTTCCGCGAAGGTAGGCCATGTCGGTCGCGCCCGTCGACATCGACGGCAGAGTCGGCGCGTCGTAGTGTTTCTTGACGTTTCTCTCGATGGCGAGGAACGCGTCGGAGTCGAGCGGCTGCTCGCGGCTTCCCGGCCGGACGTCGCGCTCGGCGAACTTCACTTCGACCGTCGGGTCGTTCACCACCTTCCGGATCTCGTCGAGGAAGCTCTGCATGTTCTCGTCGGGAAGCGCGCGGATGTCGAGCGTCACCCGCGATTCGGAAGGAATGACGTTCACTCGGTAGCCGCCCTGGAAAATGTTGGGTGAAACGGAAGTGCGCAGCATCGACGAGTGCCGCGGCTCGTGCTCGAGGAAGTACTGCGTCGGCCTCCTTCACGGTCGCGGGATCGAGAACGCTCCGGTAGCGCGCAGCTTCCTCCGGCGCCGAGATCGAGGCGAGCCTCTCGAAGTACATGCTGGTGGTCTCGTTGAGCCGGATGGGCGGGCTCCAGTCGGCGATGGCCGCGACCGCTCTCGAAAGGTGAACGATGGAGTTGGTCTTGAGCGGAACCGATCCATGTCCCGCGACGCCGCGGGCGATCACCTCCGCGGCGTAAGGGATCTTCTCGATGGTCTGGACCGAGGCGTACTTCACTTTCCCCCCGCCGCGGGTGATGCCGCCGCCCTCGGCGAGGCAGTACTCGGCCTCGATCTTCGGGAGGTGCTGATTCACCATGAACTGGATTCCGACCCGGGTCGACCCTTCTTCTCCTGCCTCCGCGAGGAAGATCACGTCGCGGTCGAGGGGAACGCTCATCCTTTTCAGCTGCAGCATGAGCATGAGCGCCGCGACCACGTTGTCCTTGTCGTCGACCGTGCCGCGGCTGTAGACGTAGCCGCCGTCGCGGGTCGCGGAGAACGGCGGGAACGTCCACTTCTTCGGGATCGACGTTCACCGTGTCGGTGTGCGCCATGATGAGGAGCGGCCGCTTCTTTCCGTTTCCCTTCAGTCGGGCCACCACGTTCGGACGGTGCGGCTCGAGCGCGAAGGTCTCGACTTCGATTCCCTCTTTCTCGAGGACCTGCTTCAGATAGTCCGCGGCCGGCTTCTCGCCTCCGGGCGGATCGGTGGTGTCGAATCGCAGGAGAGCCTGGAAGTGCTCCATGGTCTCGGCCTCGAGACGGGACCAGTCCGGGGTTTGAGCGAGCGCCGACGCGGCGCAGAGGCTCGCGAGAACGAGAGCGACAAGAGGTTCGCATGGCCGGGATACTAGCATGCGGTGCGGGTGAGCTAAACTTTGCGAATGCTAGGCACTACGCTCTTGCTGCTCGCGCTCCAGGACCTCTCCTCCTTCGAGAAAACGGTGACCGAGCACCGCCTCGAGAACGGGATGACCTTCCTCATCGTCGAGCGTCACGAAGTTCCCGTCGTCTCCTTCCACCTCTACGCCGACGTGGGATCGGTGGACGAAGAGGTCGGGCAAACCGGCATGGCGCACATGTTCGAGCACATGGCGTTCAAGGGAACGCCGGACATCGGCACCCGGGACTACGCGCGGGAGAAGGAAGCCCTCGACCGCGTCGACGACGCCTACCGGCGACTTCGCGCCGCGAGGCTCGAGCTGAAGCCGGACCCCGCGAGAATCGAAGAGCTCGAGAAGGCGTTTCGCGCGGCTGCAGGCGGAGGCGGGCGAGTACGCGAAGAGCGAAGAGTTCACTCAGGTCATCGAACAGGCGGGAGGCGCGGGGCTCAACGCCTCCACCTCGAACGACGCCACCCGCTACTACCTCAGCCTGCCTTCGAACAAGGCGGAGCTCTGGTTCTCGCTCGAATCCGCGCGGTATCTCGATCCCGTGCTGCGCGAGTTCTACAAGGAGCGGGACGTGGTCATGGAAGAGCGGCGCATGCGGGTCGAGAGCCAACCCGTCGGAAAGCTCGTGTCGAACATGCTGTCTCTCGCCTACCGCGCCCACCCCTACGGCCGCGAGGGCATCGGCTGGCGCTCGGATCTCGAGAGTCTGACCCGGTGGAAGGCGCAGGAATTTTTCGAGAAGCACTACGTTCCCGAGACGTTGACCGCCGTCATCGTGGGCGACGTCGATCCGAAGCAGGCCGTCGCCTGGGCGGAGGCCTACTTCGGACGCCTTCCCAAGCGCGAGCGGGCCGAGCCCGTTCTCACCCGAGAGCCTCCGCAGGAGGGCCCGAGGTCGACGACGATTCACGCGCAGTCGCAGCCGGTCCTCCTCATCGGCTACCACAAGCCGAGCGCCCTTCACGAAGACGACGCGGTCTTCGACGCGGTGCAGGACGTCTTGTCGGGCGGGCGCACGTCGCGGATCTACCGAAGCCTCGTCCAGGAGAAACGAATCTCCGCCGGCGCCGGCGGGTTCCCCGGGTTCCCCGGGAACAAGTACCCGAATCTCTTCCTCTTCTTCTCGTTTCCCGCGCCCGGACACGACAACGACGAGAACGAAAAGGCGATGCTCGCGGAGATCGAGAAGCTCAAGACCGAGCTCGTGACCGAAGAGGAGCTCTCGCGGGTGAAGGCCCGGGCCCGGGCTCAGCTCGTCGACGGGCTCGATTCGAACACCGGGCTCGCGGCCCAGCTCGCGGTGTACCAGGTCCTCACCGGAGACTGGCGCGACCTCTTTCGCCGCCTGGAATCGATTGACGGAGTGAGCCGCGAGGACATTCAGAGAGTGGCGAAGGAGTATTTCACCGAGTCGAACCGGAGCATCGCCTACCTGGTTCCAGCGGAAGGGAGGCGAGTGATGCGCTCGATGCTCTTGGCCGCAATCCGCCTCGCGTTCGCGCTTCCCGCCTCCGCGCAGAAGCACTACAAGGACATTGTCTACCCGCCGCTTCGCGAGCTGACCATTCCCGACGTCGATAAGATCGAGCTTCCGAACGGGCTCTCGCTCTATCTTCTCGAGGATCGATCGCTCCCCAAGGTCGAAGGACGGATGCTCATCCGGAGCGGATCGCGCCTCGAGCCGAAGGAGAAGTCCGGGCTCGCGAGCGTCCTCGGACAGGTGATCCGCACCGGAGGCTCGGAGAGCCGATCGGGCGACGAAGTCGATCGACTCCTCGAGAACGCAGGCGCCTGCGGTCGAAACCGATATCGGCGTCACGTCGGGGAGCGCGTCTCTCTTCGCCCTCAAGGAGGATCTTCCGCTCGTCCTCGAGATCCTGGCGGACCTGGTGCGAAACCCCGCGCTTCCCGAGGACAAGATCGAGCTCGCCAAGGTCCAGGAGCGAACGGCAATCGCCCGCCGCAACGACGACGTCGGCGAAATCGCGGGCCGCGAGTTCGCGAAGCTTCTCTACGGCGCGGACAGCCCCTACGCGCGCGTGACCGAGTACGCGACCATCGAGGCCATCACGCGGGAGGACCTCGTCGCAATTTCATCGGAAGTACTTCCAGCCGAAGCGGATTCTCCTGGGGCTCTGGGGCGACTTCGACTCAGCGCAGGTCCGAACGCTGGTCGAGCGGCACTTCGGCTCGTGGACGGCGAGCGAAGCCAGTCTCGATCCGATTCCCCACGTCGAAGCGAAGAAAGGCCGCGTCGTCGCCTTCGTCGAGAAAGACGACGTCAACCAGACGCAGATTCGCATCGGCCATCTCGGAGGGCGCATCGACGATCCCGACTACTTCGCACTCTCGGTGATGGCGGAGATTCTCGGAGGCGGCTTTCTCCTCGCGCCTCTTCCAGACCATCCGCACCCAGCGCGGCCTCGCCTATCACGCGAGCGCTCGCTGGGGAGCCGGTTACGACTATCCCGGGAAGCTTCGCCGCTGCGAGCAGCACCAAGTCGGAAACGACCGTCGAGACCATTCGAGGGATCGTCGACGAGATCGAGCGGATGGTCCGTGAGCCGGTGACCGACGAGGAGCTCCGCCTCGCCAAGGATGGAATCCTCAACTCGTTCGTCTTCAACTTCGACGGCACGGGCGAAATCGTGAGCCGTCTCATGACCTACGACTATTACGGCTACCCGCGAGACTTCCTCCAGACGTACCAGAAGAGCATCGAGCGCGTGACCGCGGAGGAAGTCCAACGAGCGGCGGCGAAGCACGTGAGCCCGGAGAACCTGGTCATTCTCGCCGTCGGCCGCGACGACGACTTCGACGCTCCTCTTTCGACTCTCGGCGAGGTGCGGACCATCGACGTCACCATTCCAACTCCGCCCGCTGCCGAGGCGCCGCCATCCGGCGCCGGCGACGCTGCCCTGGGAAACGAAGTCTTGAAGAAGTTCGTCGCCTCATCGGGAGAGGCGGTCAAGGGGTTCCGGCTCGAAGGTGAAAGCGAGATCGAGACCGCGCAGGGGAAGCTCCCGGCTCAGTTTCAAGTCGACTTCGAGGAGCCCGATCGCTACCGCGAAGCGACGGTGCTCCCGTTCGGCGAAGTCGTAACCACACTCTCCGGGGACACCGGTTGGGCGACGACTCCGCGGGGACTCAGGACTTGAACACCGACCAGAAGCGCCGCGCGCGCGAGAGTCTCTATCGGCACTATCTGGGTCTCCTCTGGGCCGCGGCCAACGGGCGCGTTTCCGCCCGGGCGCTCGACGGTGCCGCGGACGTCGCGCTCGACGTCGACGGGGTCGCGATGCGCGGGAGCTTCGATCCGCAAACGGGCCGCTTGCTCTCGCTCACCCTCGCGGGCGCCAGCCTGGAGGGCGTGCCGGTCGAAGAGAAGAGGGAGTTCTCCGGCTTCGGAAGCGAGAGCTATCCGAGCGAGATCCGCATCTTCCACGACGGAAAGCCGGCGGCGACGACGCGCATCGCGAAGGTCACGTTGAACCCGAAGTCCGCGAGCCTCTTCGCGCGTCCGGAGTCCTGAAGCGCTGAGGCGTTCGGAACTCGAGGCGAGGTCCCAGAGCGTCTGGCTCGCAATCTTCCTGACGCTGGGTCGCAGTCCGAATCCGCTCTCGCGCCTCTCATGCCGGAAGTTTTCTCGCTGCTGTTCGGACCCGCCGGGGGCAACCCTTTCCGGACGGACGTGGACGACCGGCGATGGTTCCACAAAGTAATAAACGGCCGAGGGCTCCAAAACCCGGTCGGCTTTCCGCCGATGAGCCTCGATGCGATCCCTCCCATAAACCCGCTCCGCGAGAAGCAAATTGTGGCTTTTGCACACTAACCTGATCCGCGATGGATCATGGTCGCCGCCCCGGCCATATGGGTCGTCATGGTGGAACTCGAGCCCTCGACTTTCAGTGCATCGCCTGCCGCTCTTATCAACAAAGGTGCATCGACTTCCGTCACGAGCGCGCACGAAGCGTCTCACGGGCAAGGGGATATAGCGGGATGACGGTGATGTGTCGCACTCGGCGAGGGTCTTTCGCGGACGTGTTGTCGTCCCAAAGCGCTTTGCCTCGAGCCTTTCGAGCTTCTCTGTCACCGCGGCTTCAATGACCGCCGCCAGATCCTCGTCCATCAGCTCCTGCAAACGTTCCAGCTTGTCCCGAAGCTCTCCGCTCGCGGTAAACGAGACCTTGTACCGCTCCGGAGCAAGTGGCTCAAGCTTCGAAGGTCGCACGAGCCTCGCCGGTGGAGCGGGTGGCGGCGTATTGGAAAGGGCCGGTTCAACTCTTTCCGGACGGAGTTGCGCGACCGGCGCCGCCGGGGCGGGCAACCGTCGAATGACCGAGGGGACGGCGGGCTTCGGAGCCAGCTCGGCCACGAACTCTTCCACCTGGCGCTTCGACTTGTGCTCGGCCTGACCGAGGACTCTGTCGCAGTTCTGTTCCGTCAGATGCGGTGCGAGAAGCGCGATGGCGCTCAAGTGAAGCCTACCATCCGCGAGCCTGTGAAGCAGTGTCGGGAACTTTCGCGCTGCCCGAGCGGCCGCGATGCGCAGATAGGCCTCCGCCTCACTGAGGTGCAAGATTTCCGTCGCGTACGCGAACATGGAGGAGCAGGCCTTGCGTGCGTAGAGCCTCCGCTCGTCCACTTCGCCGATGTGCGCGACCAGCTCCGCTTCTACCCGCCGCGACCGATGCACGAGCTCTGCGAGACTTCGAAGCAGCTCTTCATCCGAAAGTGATTGAACCGGGTTCGTGTACTGCATGCTTCTTGTATAGCACCCGCTTTTTTTCGCGCGTCGGATCGCCTGTGATCGGTATGCGGAGAAGGCGAGATCGTTTGAGCTTCCTCGGTCGATTCGCGTCCTTTCGACGGCCTTTAGCGCGCGAGAGCGGGCATTGTGGATTTGCCCGAGAGATTTGTTCGGACCCGCATCGAGAAGTTGTCAAGAGAAAAAGCGTGCAGACCGAAGACATAAGTGACAGTCTGGCATCATGGTGACACCTGACACCGGAGCTCAACGTAGAGCGATCCGGAGGGCCATTGCGACAGCCCGTGAATGAGTGAGGTGGTGCGGACTTCAAAGGACACTTTCCGGTTGCCGACGAGCGTTGACACCCGTTGATGGTGAGCGACCGGTTAGCGGGTTGACCGCTCCTAGCGGTAGTCCTCCGGCACGAGCGGTTCTACGAAGGGAATTCCGAGCTCTCTCGCGGCCGAAGCCCAGAACTCTCTAAGCCTGCCGTCATAATGGCCCCTTGAGAGCGAGTCGAAAACCTGGTTTGGTTCACTAGGGAACCACAAGCGGCCCAACGACTCCTCATTCCCGAATCGCTTCAAGACCGTTTCTATCGCTCGCGCCGTCCAGGGAGGGCGAGAGCCAACAAGCAATCCCTCGACGAATGCGACCGCGATGTTATCGAGTTCGTCGCTCTCGAAACCGTGGAGGATCTCGAGGGTCATGGGGAACGTCACGTCGCTCGACGGTTCCTCGAGAAAGCCACGCGCGATTTTCTCCAGGTCTTCCGTGGAAAGGAGATCGAAGAGGTCGGTCCTGCCCCTCGGAGCACGGAAGCGATGAATCTCATCCGCGCGCAGAACCAGACCGTATAGCCCATGCCACCGGGTCGAGCGACGTACATTACCGCTTCCACGTGCCAGTCTTTTTCGAACAACGGCCCCATCGGGGAGGTCTCGCTCTGGATTCTCTGAACCAGGCGAAAGAAATCCTGGCGCTCCTCGACCTTGAGATAAAGGACTCCGTAGGAATCGCCAACCGTCTCCCAGACGCCGCCGGTCGAATCGCGACGCGGGCTTTGTAGAAATGCGAGCACCTCTTTTCCCTCGATGTATCGAGGCGGCGGAGGGCAGGCCACCTCTCTCTGGAGATCGACACGCACCCTGTCGCTGAGCGGACCTTTCCAGGTCTCGATCACGCGTAGGACTGCGAAGCCCCCTTCGGATTCCTCCTCGATCCGCTCTACGCGCGCGAACACGATACGCTCGGACTGCGTGATGAGATCCCAAAGGGGCTGTGGAGGAATTGGAAAAGCGCCCGCTTGAGCTGCAAGGCTCAGGAAGAGAAAACATGAGCTCGCGACGCAGAAGGTCGGGTTCACTATTCCCTCCCTCTCGCGTAGCGCTCCTCTTCGCGGTAGTACTCCGTAAAGCCCACGTCTTCCTTCAGCTCCTCGAAGGAGATCGTCTCTTCGGGAGCGCGGCCTTCCTTGAGCGCTCGGAGCGCGCGCTTCATCGCGAGGATGCTCGGGCCGAGGAGCGCGAAGGGATGAGCGACGAGCTTGAAACCCATGTCCTCGAGCTCCCGCTCGGAGCAGATCGGGGTCAGGCCTTCCTCGAGCATGTTCGCGAGATGATGGCCGGGAACCCGCCTTCCGATCTCCCGGAGCTCGTCCCGCGACCTCGGAGCCTCCACGAAGAGCATGTCCGCGCCCGCGTCGGCGAACGCCTCGGCGCGCCATAGGGCCTCATCGAGCCCGTCGACCTCGCGGGCATCGGTGCGGGCGAGGATCAGGATGTCGGCGCCCTCGTCGCGCGCGTCGACTGCGGCCCGGATGCGCATGAGCGCCTCGTCCCGGGAAACGACGCTCTTTCCGCGCGTGTGACCGCAGCGCTTCGGCGAGACCTGATCCTCGATCATGACCGCTGCGAATCCCGCCTGAGCGTATCCGCGGACCGTGCGCTTCGCGTTCACCGCGTTGCCGTAGCCCGTGTCGCCGTCGCCGATGATCGGGATGGAAACGGCCGCGCAGATATCTTTCCCCTGCGCGAGCATTTCCCCATACGAGATGAGCCCCGTATCGGGGAGGCCGAGGCGTACGGCGGACACGCCGAACCCGCTCATGAAGGTCAGCGGAAATCCCGCCCGCTCGATGAGCCGGGCGGAGAGCGCGTCGTAGCAGCAGGGAAACGGAAAAATGCCCGGCTGGCCCAGGAGTCGCCGGAGTTTCTCCGCCGGGCTCAGTTGCTGGTTCCCTTGCGCGGGGGAGCGTTCTTCACGTACTTGTCGAGCCACTCGTTCATCTCCCAGAGGGTATGCATCACGGACTCGCGTCCGCGATAGCCGTGGCTCTCGTGGGGGAGAAGGACGAGGCGGGCTTTGGCCCCGTGTCCCTTGAGCGCGTGGAAGAGTCGCTGGCTCTGGATCGGGAAGGTCCCCGAGTTGTTGTCCGCTTCGCCGTGGATGAGCAGGATCGGCTCGTTGATCTGGTCCGCGTGCATGAAAGGAGACATCCGGAAGTAGATTTCCGGCGCTTCCCAGAACGTTCGCTCCTCCGACTGGAATCCGAAGGGAGTGAGCGTGCGGTTGTAGGCCCCGCTCCTCGCGACGCCGGCCCGGAAGATGTCGGAGTGCGCGAGCAGGTTCGCGGTCATGAAGCCGCCGTAGGAGTGGCCGCCGACGGCGGCCCGATCGGGATCGGCGACTCCGCGCCGCACCGCCTCGTCGACCGCCGCCTGACCGCTCGCGACGAGCTGCTCGACGTACGTGTCGTTCGGCTGGGCGTCGCCCTCTCCCACGATGGGCATGGTCGCGTTCTCCATGATGGCCCACCCCTGCGTCAGCCAGTAGAGCGGGGAGCCCCAGGAGATGCGGGGAAAGCGATAGGGAGACTCCGTGACCTGTCCGGCGGCATCGGCGCTCTTGAACTCGATGGGATAGGCCCAGACGAAGACGGGAAGCCGGCTTCCCTTCGCATAGCCCGGCGGGAGGTGGAGCGTCGCCGTGAGCTGCACTCCGTCGGGCCGCGGCATAGCGAACGAGCTCGCGGCTCGCACCGACGAGACCCGGGTACGGGTGCGGGAACTTCGTGATCGCCTGAAGCTTTCCGGATGAGAGCTCGCGCACGTAGTAATTCGGCGGATCCTCCGCGGACTCGCGGCGCGTCAGAAGCTTTCGTGAAGCCACGTCCACGAACGCGACGGGCTCTTCGTAGTAAGGCGCTTCCGAGTGGAAGATTCGGGTCTTCTTGCCGCTCTCGAGATCGAGCGCGTCGACGAAGGGGCGATCGCCCTCGGGCAGACGCTCCCTCCGCCGTGAGAAATATCGTCTTCCCGGCGTCGGCGGTGACGAGAACCTCGAACCCGCGTGAGTTCTTCTCGACCATCGGGCTTCCCGGGACGTTGTATCGGTCCTCGTAGGAGTACTCGAAGAGAAGCTTCGGAGCCGGCGAATCCGCTGACGTATCGAGCCTCCAGAGCCGCTCGCGCCGGTCGGACCACCACCACTCGCGCACGAGGGCGACCCCGCCGTCACCCCAGAAGGCGTCGCCGAAGCGGAGACCGAGAGACGCGAGCTCCCGCGGCTCGGAGTCGAACGGAGCCTGGAACGAGAAAAGCCTTGTCTCGAACGCTCGCCGCCGCCTTGGGGTCGCCGCCGTCCGCGGCCTCGACCCAGAAGAGCGTCGCCTCCTCGCTCCGGCCGCCATTGAATCGCGCGCGGGCCGAGAGGAACCGCGTTCCGTCCCAGGGGAACGTTCTCCGCGAGGGGAACGCGCGCGACTTCCCGCACCATCTTTCCGGAACGCTCCCAGATCTCGACGCGCTTCGCGAACCGGGTATAGGGGACGAGATACGAGAAAGGCCGCTCCAGGCGCTCCACCAGAAGCACGTTTCCGTCGGGGGAGGGCTCCGCTCGGGACGCGAGCGCGGGAGCGCCGACGGTGTCGCCTTGCCGTCGAGGTCCACTTCGAGGATCTGCGCGGTTCCGTAGTGCTCGAAGAGCGCCTCGTCGTGAGGGCTCTCGAGTAGATCCTGGTAGGTCCACGCGGCGGCGGTCTCTCCGGTCGTCTCCTGTACGACGGGTCCCTCGGGAACGCGTCGGCGCTTCGGGCGCGGGCCCGCGGTTCTGAGGAACGGTTCGCACGATCAGGCTCTTTCCGTCGGACCGCCATTGGTAGATGTCGTCGAAAACGCCGTTGAGCCTCGGAGCCACGCGTTTCGCCGTCGCCTGTCGCGACGTTCGCGACCCAGAGCTCGAGCGCGTCACCGGTCGTGTGCGTGAACGCGAAGGAGGCGCCGTCGGGCGAAAAGGAAGCGTGGTCGATGCGAGGGGACTCGGGAAGGCCCTGGATGGCGCGCGAGGAGCCGTCCGCGACGCGGAGAAGCTCGGCGCGGATGGCGACGTCTCTCCGGCTCCGGGCGTTCGTTTGCGGATTCAGGCGAATCCCCGCGAGCCGGAGCTCTTCTCTGCGACAGGTCCGCAATCGAAGCGAGGGCTTCGTGCTCGAGCACCAGAAGCCACTCGCCCGAAGGGTCGAGGATCACCTGAGGTGTCGGGGCCGCATCCGCGATGTCGGCGATGGCCTTCGGCGGCATGCGGTAGGGAACGCTCTCGGCGAATGCCGAGCTCGCCGTCGTAGAGAGCACGAGAATCAGAAGCGGAACCGATTTCATGGCGGTCCTCCCGTCGAGTGTTGCAGCGATTCTAACGGAGCGCGGCCTCGCTGGCGAACCCCGTTCCGGGCCGCTATAGTCGCGGAAAATCATGTCGCCCGCCGCCATTCTGCTGACGCTCCTCATCGAGAACGTGACTCTCATCGACGGGACCGGGCGCCCGGCAAGAGAAGGCGTCACCGTCGTCGTCGAGGGGGACCGGATTGTTTCCGTGTCATCCGCGAGGGAAGTCCGGCAAGCGAGCGGCACGCGCATCGACGGAACGGGCAAGTGGGCCATCCCCGGCCTCATGGACATGCACGTTCATCTCCAGGGGGGCCTTTCGTCGCTTCACGGCTACCTCTATTGCGGCGTCACTTCGATATACGACGCCGGGAACGATCCTGACGTCATCTTTCCCCTTCGCGACAAGGAGAGAAAAGGCGAGATCGTCTCTCCTCGCATCTTCGCGACCGGCGCGGTCGTGACCGCTCTCGGGGGGCACGGCGGACAGGGGTCGGTGGAAATCGAGGACTTCGTCCGTGATCGCGGAAAGCTCGACGAGCATATCGCGCGAGCGCCCGACGTCCTCAAGATCACCCAGGACGAGCACGGCTGGGGCACGCGGCCGATGATCCGATATCTGCCCGCGGATCTTCTCGAAGAAATCGTCCGCTACTACCACGAGCACGGGATACGCACGACCATCCACGTGTCGAGCGAGATCCGCGCCTGGGAAGCGGTCTACGCGGGCATCGACACTCTCGCCCATCCCGTGATTCAAGGACCGGTCTGCGATCGGTATCTGAACATGATGAGGGTGAAGAGAGTTCCTCAGGTGTCGACGCTCACCATCGGGGAAGGCTACTCGCGCCTGGTGGACCATCCCGAGTTTCTCGACCAGCCGCTCTATCGCGCGACCCTGAGTGCTGAACAGATCGAGCGGCTCCGCACCAAGACGCGGAAGGAGTGGGAGGCGCGGCGCTGGACCGAGTGGATGAGAGTCATGACTCCGGTTGCGCAAGAGAACCTCAAGCGGCTCCACGAGGCGGGCGGCGTGGTCGTGGTCGGCACCGACCAGAGCCTCGGCCCCGCCGTCCATCGGGAGCTCGAGCTCCTGGTCGAGGGCGGGATCCCGCCGCTCGACGCGATCGGAATCGCCACGAGGAACGGCGCTCTCTTTCTCGGCAGGGAGCGGGATCTCGGGACCATCGAGGAAGGAAAGCTCGCCGACCTGGTGCTCCTCGATTCCAATCCGGCCGAAGACATCGATAACCTCAAGAAGATTCACGCGGTGATCAAGGCCGGAGCGGTCATCGATCGCTCCGCTCTCCGCATACCCGCGAACGGAGTGACAGAACCATGAGAGTCCCAATCTCCCTTCTCGCCATTCTCGTCGCGGGCGCCGCCGCGGCGCAGGACGTTCCCCTCTTCACCGAGGACTTTCCGCCCGAAGAGTTCCGCGCCCGGCGCGAGAAGGTCTACGACGCGCTCGGTGGACGCACCCTCGCGCTCGTGCAGGGAGCTCCTTCCCCCGTCGGCTACGTGCGCTTCCGGCAGTCGAACGAGTTCTACTACCTCTGCGGTGTCGAAAGCCCGCACTCGTACCTTCTCCTCGATTCCGGCCGCCGAGAGGCGTCGCTCTACCTTCCGCATCGCAACGAACGGCGGGAGTCGAGCGAGGGAAAACTCCTCTCCGCCGAAGACGCGGATCTGGTGAAAGAGCTCACGGGCATCGACGCGGTCTACGGCGTCGACCTCCTGAGCGACCACCTGGCGCGCTTCGCCTGGGGCGGCCAGGTCCCTCCTCTGCATACACCGTTCAAGCCGGCGGAAGGCGTCGCCACCAGCCGCGACCTCGCGACTCGAGCGGCCTCGGATATCGCGAACGATCCGTGGGACGGGAGGCCGACACGCGAGGCGCATTTCCTCGCCAAGATCCGGGAGCGCTTTCCACAGTTTCACATCGAGGATCTCTCGCCGACGCTCGATCAACTGAGGATGGTGAAGAGCCCGCGGGAGATCGAGCTCATCCGGAAGGCGACGCGTCTCTCTGGCGTCGCCATCATCGAAGCGATGCGATCGACCGAGCCTGGAATCAAGGAAGCGGACCTGGATGCTCTGGCGAAGCTCGTCTTTCATCGCGGCGGCGCCCAGGGAGACGCTTACTACTCCCTGATCGCCACGGGTCCGAACGCCTGGTATCCCCACTACCATCGCGGCAAGCGCGATCTCCGCGACGGAGAGCTGCTCCTCATGGACTACGCTCCGGACGTCTCGTACTACTCGAGCGACGTCACGCGCATGTGGCCGGTGAACGGGAAGTTCAACGAGTGGCAACGGGATCTGTACGGGTTCTATCTCGCGTACTACAAAGCCATCCTGGAGTCGATCCGGCCGGGCGACGTCGCGGGGATGATCGAGGAGGCCGGCGCCAAGATGGATCGGCTCGTCGCGAGCTGGCCCTTCACCAAGCCCGCCTACCGGGAGGCGGCGGAGCACTTCGTCTCGGAGTTCAAGGAGAGCGCGCAAAGGGGGCCCGCGAGCCTCGGGCATGGAGTCGGGATGGCGGTTCACGACGTCGGCCTCGCGGACGGCACCCTGGTCCCGGGAATGGTCTTCACCATCGAGCCCCAGTTCCGCGTTCCCGAAGAGAAGATCTACGTCCGCCTCGAAGACGTCATCGTGGTTACGGAGAATGGCGCGGAAGTTCTCACGGACTTCCTGCCGATGGAGATGGACCAGATCGAAGCGCTGATGCGGGAAGAGGGCCTTCTCCAGATTCAGGACGCTCGTGGAAAGGAGAAGATATCGCCGTGAATCCCATCCTACGTCCGCTGGTCTCGACACTCGAGCTGAATACCAGGCTCCTCCTGAACGCCCTCGACGGGATCGACGAGAAGGCCGCAAGGATTCGGCCCAATGACAAAACCAATCACGCGCTCTTTCTCGCCTGCCATCTGGTGGACTCGCGGCACTACCTCGCCCGCGCCCTCGGACTCGCGAGTGAATCGCCTTTCAAGGCGATGCTTCAGGAAGCCAAAGGTATCGACGACGTGAAGGAGTACCCGTCGCTCGAGGACGTGCGGGCGGCCTGGGTTGACGTGGGGGGGCGCCTCTCGAGATATATCGCCGAGCTCGGGGTTTCCGACCTGGAAAAGCCCGCACCCTTCGCCTTCCCGATCGAAGGCGGAGCCACCCTTCTCGGATGTCTTGCCTTTCTCGTCCAGCACGACTCGTATCATCTCGGGCAGGTGGCGCTTCTTCGGCGCTACCTGGGCCTCGAGGCGATGTCGTACAAGTAGCGGAACCATCCGGCGTCTGGCGCGTTGAATGCGCGAGGAGATCCGTATGGAGATCGTAACCGAATCGAGGCGGGCCCTCCGGGGCGTACTGTCCCGGCCCTTCTTCACCGCGGCGGTCCTCGCCGCTCTCGGACTCGGCATCGGGCTGAGCACGTCCATCTTCAGTCTGGTTCACGCGGTGCTGCTGCGGTCTCTTCCGTATCGGGACCCCGAGAGAATCGTGAGAGTGTGGGAATCGCGGCCCCAGATGGGCCCGGACTCCGCGCAAATCGCCGCCTTCTCCATGGATCACTTCCGCGCCTGGCGAGACTCGACCGAGGTCTTCGATGCGATGGCGGTCTACCAGGATCGGAGCTTCAATCTCACCGGCGGCTCGGAGCCGCTTCGTGTCCAGGCGCAGAGCGTCTCGCCCTCGCTCTTTGCGCTCCTCGGGGTAGAGCCGATCCTCGGACGGGCGTTCTCGAAAGAGGAGGAGACGCCTGGCCGGGACCGCGTCGCGGTCTTGAGTCACGGGCTATGGCAGCGGGTTTTCGGCGGTGACGAGGCGGTCCTGGAGCGGACCATTCAACTCGACGGCGAAGCCTTTGACGTCCTCGGCGTCATGCCGCGGACGTTTCGTTTTCCCGATCCCGGAGTCGAGCTCTGGGTCCCTCTCGCCGACGCGAACCCGGAGGCCCTTCCTCCCGGCGCGATGCGCATCGAGCTCGTTCCCGTCGTGGCGAAGCTTCGGGAGGGAGTCTCGATCGAGCGAGCGGAGGCGGCGGGGACGTCCTTTCTCGACGGCTACCGCAGAACGAGCCCCGCGCCGCCGGAGCTCGAGCGGGACGTTTCGATTCACCTCACGTCGCTTCACGATCAGCTGGCGCAGCCGATCCGTCCCGCGCTCCTGGTGCTGTTCGTCGCCGTCACGTTCGTTCTTCTGATCATCTGCGCCAACGTCGCGAATCTCTTTCTCGCTCGCGGGGAGAGCCGGGAGACCGAGATGGCTCTGCGGTCGGCGCTCGGCGCGGGCCGGAGCCGCCTCGCGCGGCAGCTTCTCACCGAGAGCCTCGTCTACGCCCTCCTGGGCGGCGCCCTGGCGATCGCCGTCGCCACCTTCTCACTCCGCATGGTACGCGCCGCGCTTCCCGCGAGTCCCTGGCTCGAGGAGGTCGCCCTCGACGCGCCGGTCCTCGCGTTCAACCTCGGCGTCGCGCTCCTGACCGCGCTTCTGGTCGGTCTCCTTCCCGCGCTTCGGGCATCCCGGGTGGACGTCGTGAGCGGATTGAAAGCAAGCGCGAGCGGAGGACGACGGGGGCGCTTCTCGCGAAATGCCCTCGCGGTCGCCGAGGTCGCTCTCGCCCTGGTGCTCTTCGTGGCGGCGGGATTGATGCTGCGAAGCTTCATGAATCTCGCCCGGAACGATCCCGGCTACGAGCCCCGGAACGTCCTGACCTTCCGCCTCAATCTTCCCGAGACGAAGTATCCGGACGGTCCCGGGAGGAGAGCTTTCTTCGACGCCCTCAGAGCGAGGCTCTCGTCGCTTTCCGGCGTCGCCGACTTGGGGTTCGTCAATACGCTTCCGCTCGACCAGGAGCGGATGGTGACCTTCCTCGATATCGAGGGTCGGCCTCGTCCCGCGGACCGCATGCAGATGCCGCGCGCGAGCGTCCGCATCGTGAGCCCCGGCTTCTTCCGCGCCATGGGAATCCGGCTCTCCTCCGGCCGCGCTTTCGGAGAGGAGGACCAGGCCGGGGCCCCTCCCGTAGTGGTTGTCAACGAATCGCTCGCGCGACGCTACTTCGAAGGCGATGATCCGTTGGCAGCGCGGCTTCATCGTTCGGGAGAAATCGTGGGGGTCGTCTCGGACTTCCGGCAGGAAGGGCTCGATCGAGAACCGGAGCCCGAGATTTACCTCGACTACCGCCAGGTGCCCGACGTCATGGGCGAGGCGCTCTCGAGGCTGAGCGTCGTCGTGCGTTACGATCCGGACGCGGCCGGGGTCCTCGAATCGGTGAAGGCCGTCATCGCGGCGCTCGATAGCGAACTTCCCCTGGCCGACGCCCGCACCATGGAGGCGAGGCTCGAGGAGTCGGTCGCGCGGCCCCGGCTCTACGCGATCCTGCTGTCGTTCTTCGCGGTGGTGGCGCTCGTCATCGCGGCGAGCGGAGTGGCGAGCGTCGTGAGCTACCAGGCCGCCGAGCGCACGCGGGAGAACGGTCTTCGCATGGCGCTCGGGGCGACCCCGCGGCAGATTCTGGAGCGGTCTCTTGCCGACGGGTGGAAGATTCTCGGTCTCGGTCTCGCGATCGGACTCGCCGGGAGTCTCTTCGTCGGCCGCATGCTCGCGAGTGTTCTCTTCCAGGTATCGCCTTCCGATCCGTGGACGCTCGCGCTGGTCTCGCTGGTGCTGGGAGCCTCGATCCTCGCGGCAAGCGCGATTCCCGCCCGAAGGGCGGCGCGAATGGATCCGGTGACGGCGCTTCGCTACGAATAGGTGGGCGAGGTCTTCGGCTTGACGCGGGGCTTGCCCTTTGCCGACCGGTCCGCGCGCCGCTTTCCGAAGTAGCGGTTCAGGGGGTGATTGCGGGGGAGCGCCGGAATCGCGTTCGGCGTTCGCGGATTCACCCGGTTGAGCTCCGCGAGGAGCTTCTTGTTTCCGGGATCGATGCGAAGCCCGCGGCGGAGCACGTGCGCCGCCTGCGTCTTCCATCCGGTGCGCTCGTGAAGGCGGGCCAGGTTGATATACATCTGCGGGTCATAGAAGGCGAGCTCGAGCGCCCTTTCACACCAGGCAAGACCGGTCTTCACATCGCCTTCTTCCGTCGCCAGAACCAGTCCTCCGAACGAGAGATGCTTCGGGTCGCGGCTTCCCGAAGAGATGATCTGGCGGAAGAGGGCGGCGGAGTCCTTTCCCCGTCCTTCCCGAAGGAGATCCATCGCTCTGCGGAAGAGGCTCTTCTGGTTCTGCCACTGCATGGGCTAGGAACGCCTTCCTGGGGGGAAGACGCGGCGGGAAACTGCAAGAAAATTGCCAGACAGAAATGAGCTTAAGCGCTTGATTCATATAGAAGGAGAGTGCGAGCCTTCGCGGGGTTTCTCCGACGGAGTGCGGAAAAGGCCTACACCGACAAGACGAGCGGAAGCCAGGCGCACAGGTTCAGCCATTTCAGCTTATCCAGCGGTCAGTTCGTCGGTGGGTTTCGTCGCTGCCATCCGATGGATGACGCGGCCTTCGCGCTGGTACTTGCGCTCGAAGTTCGAGCCCACCGATTCCGTTTCGAGCGCGGCGCTGGTCTTCCTGAAATCGACTTCCATCAGAGGGGCTCCTTTCACGGCGAGCGCGATCTTATCGAAGTACTCGCGATGGTCGGTCGCGATGGAAAGACGCCCGCCCGGCTCGAGCTTCGACGCGATCAGCTTCAGGAATGCGGAGTTCAGGAGCCGCCGCCGATGGTGGCGGGTCTTGGGCCAGGGGTCGGGGAAATAGACGTGGACCGCTGACAGGCTCTCGTCCGGAATGAACTCCCGCAGGAAGGTCGACGCCTCGGCGAGGACCACGCGGGCATTCGCGCGCTCGCCGCGCCGAAGGCGATCGGCGGCAAAGGTCCAGTACCTTCGGGCGTACTCGATTCCGAGGAAATTCACTTCCGGCCGGGCGCCGGACTCCGCGAGGAGGAACGTTCCTTTCCCGGAGCCGATCTCGAGCTCGAGCGGCCGGTCGTTACCGAAGAGGGCAGAGGCAGTTACCGGGCGCGGCACGGATTCGGGGCAGAGCCCATGCCCGCCGGGGTCCCGCGGCGTCCGCCTCCGGCCACGGCCCAGAATTGGTTGCATGCTCGGTTCATGTTACGCTAGGAGCCAATGGTCCCCGTGAATCGGGCCTCCCGTGAGGCGTTCCGACTAATCTAACTGCAACTCCCGCAACAGGAGAGACTCGTTGAGCATGAATTCGCCCAACATCAGTTCCATCCCCGCGAACAGCGGGATTTCCTGGCCTTCGACGATTCCTTTCATACTTCTCCATCTCATGACCCTGGGTGTTCTCTGGGTCGGATGGAGCCCTATCGCTCTCTTCGTCTGTCTCGCGTTCTATTGGGTGCGAATGTTCGCCATCACCGGTTTCTACCATCGATACCTTTCGCATCGGAGCTACAAGACGTCGCGCTGGTTTCAATTCCTCTTCGCGGTCCTCGGGAACTCCAGCGTCCAGAAGGGCCCGCTCTGGTGGGCCGCTCATCACCGTCACCATCACCAGTATTCCGACGAGGACGAGGACGTGCACTCACCGACGAAGCGGGGCTTCCTCTACTCCCACATGGGCTGGGTATTCGATCGGGCGAACGCTCCCACTCGCGTGCGCCTGATACCGGACCTCGCGAGGTTCCCCGAGCTGCGCGCGCTCGACAAATTCGACGTACTGATTCCCATCCTCACCGGAACCTGCTGCTTTGCTCTCGGTGTTCTTCTCGAAGTGAAGGCTCCCGCGCTCGGGACCTCCGGGATGCAGATGCTCGTCTGGGGGTTTTTCGTCTCGACGGTGGTGCTCGCGCACAGCACGTTCACCATCAACTCTCTCTCACATATTTTCGGCCGACGCCGGTTCGAGACCACCGACACGAGCAAGAACAACCTGACGCTCGCGCTCCTCACGATGGGCGAGGGCTGGCACAACAACCATCATTTCTATCCGACCTCCACTCGCCAGGGTTTTTACTGGTGGGAGATCGACCTGACGTACTACGGCCTCTTCCTTCTCTCGAAGCTCGGGCTCATCTGGGATTTGAAGCGCGTCCCGGCACACATCCTGGAGCGGGGCCGAATGGCTTCCGAGGAGCGGGCGGAAGCGGCGGCCTGAGAGCTCAGCGGCAAAGCTCCTGAATCGCGTCGACGACCGCGCGGAACGCGTCCGTTCCCGGCGCGATTCCCTCGAAGTGCCCCGCGCCTTCGAGGAGCGCGTGCGTCGCGTCATCGCCAAGGGATCGGGCGGTTTTCGCGTAGTCGTCTCCGAACCGTGGCGGCACGACGGAGTCGAACGAGCCCGTCAAGAGTCTCTGCGGCACTCCGAGGGGAAGGCATTCGATCGGGGACGCCTCTGAATAGCGGGAGGCGACGCCAGAGACGAGCTCTGCCGCCATGCTCTCGCAGACTCTCTCGTCCACCGCTCGTTTCAAGTCGGTGACTCCGGCGAGCGACACCACACCCCGAAGCGCGAGCGGATCCGACGACTCGCGCACCTCGCTTCCGGGCTCGAGACGGCGCCGGGCCGCGAGCCAGAGTGCCAAGTGCCCCCCGGCGGAGTGGCCGAAGGCGACGACGCGGGATAGATCGAGCGCATGGGAGTCCGCGAGCTTCCGCAGGTGATCGGCGCCGGAAGCGACGTCGAGAAACGTCCCCGGCCATCCGCCGCCGTCGTTCCCGACCCGGCGGTACTCGAGGCTCCAGACCGCGATACCCGCGCGGCGAAGACCTTCGCTGAAAGCGCGGGTGTGGCCGATGTCGTAGCGCGCACGCCAGCATCCGCCATGAAGAACGATCGCGACCGGATGCGAACCGCGCCCGGGCGGAAGGCGAAGCTCCCCGAATTGCAGAGGGTCGTTGCCGTAGGGAATGCGGGCGTCGGGCTCGGGGTGCGAAAGCGCGAGGATCTCTTCGACTCCCATGACCGAGGCGGTCGCGGGAAGCTCGAGAGCGCGCAGCGTGTCGTCATCGAGCCTGTGGCCTCCGTCGAAGCGTTTCACCGCGAACGTGATTCCGCGGGCTTTCAGGAGCGAGGACTGCTCGAGGAGGCGCTCGTCGGTCAGAAACGGATCCCGCGTCCCGGAGACGAGAGTGAGCTTCACCCGGGAAAGGCGAGCCATGGCGGGCTCGTCGAGATCGTGAGGAAGAGGCGAGCCCCAGATCACGAGCTCCTCCGCGTCGGCCTTGCCCCGCGCCGCCCAACGAGCCGCCGTCGCGACACCCTGGGAAAATCCCAGGATCCGAAGGCGGGTCTTCGATGGGTCGAGACCCTCGAACACTCGATCGTGCAGGAGATCCAGGTACCGGACGTAGTCGTCGATCTCCGAGAGCCGGTCCTCGCGCGTCATCCAGGACGCGCCGACCTTCTGGTGGTCGTCGTGGTAGAAGCGCGAGAGACCTTCGGGAGCGACGAGGAGGCGCCGGTCTCGGGAGAGAGCCCGCGCGTAATCGAGGAGCTCCGAGGCGAGCTGGCCGTAGCCGTGGAAAAGAAACCAGACGTCGTCGAGCGGCCCCTCTCTCCGCCCGAGCGTGAGGTAGCGCGCGGTCCGCGGCACGGCGAGGTGATGGCTCTCCGGCTCCATCGCGTGCCGTCCAACTTGTTCGGCCGAAATGACCGGTCGAGTTGGCCCACACGGTCTCGTCCACACTCAATGGTTTTATTGGCAAGAAAGAGTTGGAACGGCACTAGCGGCGGCCCTTCGCCGCGCGTGCCGCGGCTCCGCGGACGGCGGCCTCGATCCGCCGCGCGCGGGTCTCGGGTTTCTTCGCTTCCTCGATGGCCTCGACGTGCTCCCGCTTTCGAGTGAAGCTGAGCTCGCGCCAACCCGCCCAGGCGCCGGGTACGGCTTTGAGCGCCTTGACCAGCTCCGGAGGCGGCTCGATTTCCCTCTTCTCGACGTCGAGCTCGAGGGTTACCCGGAGAGTTTCGCCGCCGCCGATTCCCGCCGCCTCGCGGTGGCTCCTCCGCAGCGGCACACACGGACCTTCTCCCATCGAAGCGATGGTGCTGCGGTAGGTGTAGCCGTTGAGCGTCACCATCACCGGCGCGCGCACTTTTCCGAAAATCGGCCGCGGATCGAAAGGCACGGGAATGAAGCAAATCGCCCCATCGCGCACGATGGTGGTTCTGAAGGTCTTCTTCATTCTAAGCGGCGCTGGGGGCGGACTCTGAGACGAGCGTCGAGCTTGGGACACCTCCGGGGAGCAGCAAGACGCAGAGTGTCGTGAACGTCGAGATGACCGCCATCATCGTGAGTAGCGTCGTAAAGCCCGCTTCCTTGACGGTCGGACCCAGGAGATAGACGGCGAGGGAGCTCACGCCGAACGACACCGCGAGCCGCGCGCCGGCGACCCGCGATCGCATCCGGTCGTCCACGTACCGCACGATCATCGCGTCGATGAAGGGAACGGCACCGAAGACGAAGATCATGAAAGCGAGGAGCGCCGCGTAGAGCGCCCAGCCCCGGGCGTGCGCCGCGAGGAGGAAGAGAGGCGGCTGCGAAGCCACGATGGGAAGGTAGATCCATTTGAGCGGAAAACGATCGATGAGCTTCCCTACGACGATCTGCGCGAACGAGGCGATGGTGTAGGCGACGGCGAGGAGCGTTCCGAGGGCGGCAGGATCCTCGACCACGCCTCTGAGCCGCTCGGTAAGGAGCTGCGCGTTGCCGTTGGTCGTGAAGTTGAAGATCAGGCTCCCCGAGATCGCGACGAGGGTCATCACCGCGACGACGCGCGCCATGACCGCCGGCGGCAGGTCGACCATCGTTTTCGCGCGCCGCGCGGGGGCGGCCTCCTCTCGTGGCGTAAGGAGCGCGAAGAAGAGACCGCAGACGAGCGCGAGCGCGCCCGGCACCACGAAAGCCGCGCGCCAGCCGACGTGCTTCACCAGGAAGCCCGTGAGGATGGCGGCGACCGCGATTCCGAGATTGCCCGCGAGGCCATTGACGCCGATGGTGAAGCCGGGTTTTTTCGCGTGCTGCACCAGCATGGGAATCCCGACCGGATGATAGATGGACGAGAAAGCGCCCATGAGGGTGAGCGCCGCCGCGAGCGACCAGACGCCGTCGGCGAGCGCGATGAGAAGACCACAGACGCCCAGGCCGAAAAAGAAGATCAGCATCATCGCCCGTCGTCCCCAGAGGTCGCCCAGTCGACCGGCCGGGAGCGAGCCGAGGCCGAAGAGCACGAAGGCGCCCGCGTTGTAGGGCATGAGATCTTCCCAGCGCATCCCCCACTCGACGGCGATCGGCGCGACGGCGGTCGCGAAGATCAGGAGAAACAGATGGTCGAGGGCGTGGCCCAGATTGAGGAGCAGCGACGTCGCCCGCGTGAGAGGCATCTCCTCCAGATTCTATAACATGCGTTCAGGGAGGACCGACCCCGGCGATCTCGTCTCTTTCTCATAGGGGTGAGGGCCATCGACGGGAGGTCGACATGGGCCCTCAAGGCGCTTCGGTCGCGGGCATCGAAACCGCGACGATTCAGGACGTTCTTTCCGAGTTTCTGCAGGATCGAGGCCGCATCCTGGATCCGGTCGAGCTCCGGCTGTATCGACACGTCCTCCTTTTCCTCCAGCTTTGCATCAACAACTACGGCCACCGGAACCTGGACGAGGTGAGCCGGGAGCGGTACGAACGCCACTACCGCGACGTCGAGGGCGGCGGACGGGAGTTCTTCGAGCTCTTCGGGCCGGAGCTTCTCGTTCCAGAGCTCGGGTTTTTCACCGAAGTGTTCTTGAAGAGGGAAGTCCATACGTCCGAAAAAGTGGTCCGCAAGGCGAAAGAGGTCGTGAGCGATCTCCGCCGCTGGCTCGTCGAGCGCGGTTACGTGACGCTATCCTGGCTGAAAGACTTTGACGAAGGAGTGAGGACGCGGGAACGGCTGAAGCGGAGATTGGCGCCGCTTTTACGCCGCCTTTCGGGAAGTCTCGTCCACGTCGAGGCGTCGATGCTGGCGGAGGACGACGCCGTGGCTCTCGACTCCCACATCGTTTCGCGGGTCGAGGTGGGCCGGGTCTGGCTTCGCGTCTATCGATCGGCGGCTCCCGAGGAGATCGGACCGGTGACCGTTCCGGAAGAGCTCACGCGTCATCTGCGCCGCGGCTTCACGCTCTGGTGCTCTCTCGGACGGCTTCGCGGTCGTTGGCGCCTGCTGGAGCTGGCCGAGGTCCATCCTCGCGGATGAGAGTGGCTGCTATCGCTTGCGGGAGAGCACCAGCCCGTCGAAGCCGTGGCGCGTCGGCGCGTCCTCGAGGAACTCGCTGGCGGAAGCGTCGTTCTTGAGCGTCGCGTCCAGAAATCGGCGGGTATAGAGGCAGAGGCGGCGGTAACGCTCGAGCGACGCCGGCGAGCCATCGCGGGATACCACGCGCAGCGGAACGACATTGGCCATCGACGTGAACTCCGCGTGGGTCGCGCCTTCGATGGTGAGGAAAAACGACGGCCCGCGAACGACCTGGTCGTAGTAACGGAAGCTCTTCTCGACCTGGGCGGATTCGCGTGAATCGGTGGCGTGGAGGAAGGCGGCGGTCGAGCGCCGCGGCTCGAAAAAGAGCGAGCTCTCGAGGAGCTTTTCGCCGTAAGCGTAGCCGGTCGCGGCGTCGAGGCTCACCACCGCGTCGACATCCGGGTTCTTCATTTGAAGGAGCGCCTGGGCGACTCCGCCGAGGCTCCAGGCCAGAAGGCCGATGCGCTCGCGATCCAGCTCCGGGTATTCGTGCGTCTCCTGGAGGACGAACTCCATGTCCCGAATCTGGGCGTCCACGGCGAAGGCGTCAAACGCCGCCTCGACGTCCTCACGCGCCGGAAGAGACGGAATGGCGACGACGATGTAGCCGTAGCTCGCCAGGTACTCGCAAAGAACGGTATTGAGGTAGAAGGGACCGGTGAGGCCGGTTCCGAAGAGGAGGAGCGGAAAAGGGCCCGAGGCGCGCGGCGCTTTCTCGATCGCCGCGGTCTCCGATGCGATGAGCGCGTCGAGCTCGGACTCGGAGAGCGAGAATCCGTAGCTGTTGAGACGCTCGCGAAACCTTTCCCTCCCGTCGGCGCCGTCGACGTAGCGGCCGAATCTCAGGGGAGACGCATCGGTCGCCGACGCGGGATACCAGATGGACATCGTGATGGGCCGCGCGCGATGGTCTCCCTCGGCGCGGTAGGGGCGTGAGTAGTCGAAGGACTCGATCTGCTCGAACCCGACTGCGTGCGGTCCCGCCTCGAGTCCGCCCCAGAGGGCCGCCGAGAGCGCGATCGCGAGAAGACTCACGAAGCGAGATTAGCGCGAACGCTAGAGGCGCGAGAAATCTGCTGCAGCCCGGAGGGCGCGGTGCACGATCGCGGGGTCGCCGAGCCGCCGTCGAAGCTCTCGTTCGAGGGCGCCCACGGGAAAGAGGTTCTGTGGAGCGCGCGGCTCTTTGTGAGGCAGCGACCCGAATCGCGGAAGCGCCCGCGCCGCGAGGCTCGCGAGGCGCCGCACGTCCGGGAGGGGCACCTCCGCCGAGAATTCGAGTCGGACCACGCCCGAGAAAGGGTGTGTTTTCTCTCCCGGTAGCCGGAGGTACGTCGAGTAGCGAGGGTAGGACGTCGTCGTCAGGAATAAAGGCGTGCGCTCGAAGGCCCCGAGCCGTCCCACGATGCGCTCGAGATCCGGGTCGAGGTAGCTCACGTAGTGCGATTTCACGTAGCCGATGACGCCTTCGCGAGCGTGGTGGGAAGAAAGAGGGCCGTCGACCACGAGGAGGTCCACGTTTCTCTCGAAAACGGCGACTTCGATTTCGAGCCGGCGCAGGCGCTCTTGAAGCCCCGCGGAGAGCTGCTCGAGCGAACCGCCGGGAACGGGCTCCGGAGCGTAGGTTCCGGCCTCCGTCTCGAGAGCGACGGCGCTCGCGGAGGCAGTGAGAAGTCCACGCCGGACCCGGATCTCCCGAATCTCCGCGCGGCTCTCGGTGGCAACGACGCCGGCGGCGTAGGAAGCGCAAAGGCCCGGCCGGAAACTTCCGTCGGCCTCCTCGATCCAGATGAGAGCGTCGATACGGCGTACGCCGTCGATGAACGCGACTCTATCCGCACCACCGGACCAAGGCTCGGGTGGAATCGGTCTCCAGCTCTCCTTGGGAACCTCGACCGAGGGATCGATTTCGGCGACGGAGGCGGTCAGTTCTCCCGCCGCGAACGCGCTGCCGTAGTCCGAGTCCCACGGCTCTATGAAAATCCGGGGCCGTGTCGAGGAACCCATACCCGCGATGAAACTAGACCACGACTTTGGTTACGGTGGAAGTCACCGGGTTCTTGCTCACGCGATATTGCACGGGGATGGTTGCAGCGAGGTTCTGCTGATGGGTCACGACCCCGACCACCCGTCCTCGTGCGCCAAGCTCCGCGATGGCCGATGCCACGATGTCGAGAGTCTCGTCATCGAGAGTGCCGAACCCTTCGTCGAGGAACAGGGACTCGAGGCGAGCGGATCCCTCCGCGGCGAGCTCGACCGTTTGCTCCGCGAGTGTAAGCGCGAGAGCGAGAGACGCGAGAAAGGTCTCGCCTCCGGAGAGCGTTCTCGCCGAGCGTCTCTCGTCGGCGTTTCGGTGATCGACGACCTCGAAGTTCAGACGATCGTCGTACTCGAAGGAGTATTGCCCGCTCGATAGCTCGTTCAAAATCTTCGTCGCGCCCGCGGCCAGTCTTCCGAAGGCTTCCTCCAGAAGCCACCGCTCGAAGCCCGTGGATCGCAGGTGCTGACCGAGCGCGGCCGCGACCCGTGCTTCCCGAGTCTCCTTTTTTTCGGATTCGCGAAGGAAAGACGCCCGTTCGAGCGCGCGATCGATGCGCTCGGCCTCCTGCTCCGCCTTCGCGAGGGCAGTCACGACGCCGTCGCGAGGCGGGTTGGTCAAAGGAACCTCGAGGCCAAGAGAGCGCGAAGCGATCTCGTCGAGCTTTCGCTCGCGCTCCGAAACGGAGGCTCTGGCCGCTTCCGCCGCCTTCTCGATCGAGCTCTTCCGCTCTCGAGTCTCTACCCGTGCCCAGTCCGCGAGCTCCTGCCACGCCTTCAGCAGGTTCTCCCGGTCCGACGGGGGAGGTCCAAGGGGGGCCACGCGGTCGCGCGCTTCCTCGAATCGTCGGAACGCGCGCCGCTCTTCCGAGGTGAGCTTCTCTGCCTCCTTCTCCGCCCGAGTCTCCGCCTCGCGCGCGAGTCGGATCCTCTCCCGCGCGCGCTCGCTCGCAGAGCGCGCCGAAGCAATCGATTCGAGCTCGGAAGCGATCTCCGCGTCGGACCGAGGTTGCTTCAGCTTCGTTTCCAGCGCTTCGATCTCCCGCTCGATTCCCCGCAACCTCTCGGATGCGCGCGCCGCGGTTTTCGAAACCTCCTGCCATTCGTCGTCGGCCCGGCTCTTCTCCTTCGCCGCTTTCGCCGCGGCCTTCTCCGCACCCGCGAGCGCCGGCGGGCGCGCCTCCTTGGGAATCTTCTCGACGAGCGCGTGACATACCGGGCAGGACGCACCTTTGATGAGGTGGTCTCTCAGGTCGTGGGCGACGAGCTTTCTCCGAGCTTCCTCGAGAAGTTCGCGGGCCTTCCGTTCTTCGTCCGCGGCCGAGACTCTCGCCTCTTCGTTCTTCGCGAGGGCCGAGAGCGCTGCCTCGGATTCGCGCGCCGCGGCGGAGAGCCGTTTGCGGCTCTCCCGGAGCTCCGCGAGAACGTTGGCATCGGGAAGCCGCGCCAGGAGTCCCTCCGCCGCGAGAAGCGTTTCCTCGGCGGCGGCCCGTTCGCCCCGCGCGCGGGCGAGCTCTTCGCGGGCCGATTCGATCCTCTTCGAAAGAGGGGCCGCGTTCGTCGGCGCCGGAACGGCTTCGAGGAGCCGCATCTCCTTCTCCAGTTTTTCCGCTTCCTTTCCGAGCTCGAGCGAACGCTCCCGGAGCGCCTCGATCTCGGGCTCTTTCGCTTCGATCTCTTTCTTCAAGGCTTCGAGCTCGCGCAGGCGCGCCTTCACTGTCTTTTTCGACTCCTCGCTCGCGTCCATTCTTTCGAGCTCCTCGCGATGAAGGGCCGCCTTCTGCCCCGCTTCCGCCTCGCGGATGCGAGCCAGGTTTCCCATTTTTTCGTAGACACCGACCCCGAGGAGCTTCGTCAGGAGATCCTGCCGATCCGAGGGCGTATCGTGGAGAAACCGCGCGAACTCCCCCTGGGGCAGCACGACGCAGGTCGTGAACTGCGTGAAGTCGAGCCCGAGGATCTCGCGCACGCGCGCCGTCACCTCGTCCGCGTTTCCCGCGAGGGTCTTCCCCCGTGATTCGAGCCGCGCTTCCTTGGTCGTAGCACCGGTCCGGGTCCGGCGAACGATCCGAACGGCCGTGTATTCCTGGCCTTCCACCGAGAAGTCGAAGCGCACGCGAGCCTCGAGCTTCCCCTGGCTGATGACCGGGTGCACCAGGTTCGGATTTCCATAGCGCGAAACACTGCCGTAGAGAGCGAAGGTCAGCGCGTCGATGAGACTCGACTTTCCCGAGCCAGTGGGGCCGGTGAGAACGAAGAGGTCGACGCCTTCGAAATCGCAGAGGGTGAGCTCCCGATACGCGGTGAACCCCTCGAGCTCGAGCCTAATCGGGCGCATGGACCTGATCGAAGAGCTCGTCGAAGAGCGATCGAACCTGGACGTCGTCCGCGCCGCGCTCCTTCAGGTACTCGGCGAAGAGCTCCCGCGGAGATCGCCCGAGCCGCGGCGCCCGCTCCGGACCCGGCGTCGTTTTTTCTCCCGCGATGACCACGTCGACGGCATTCGGAAGGATCTCGCGGACCTTGTCGGCGAGCCCGGGGCTTCTGGCAGCCGACACCTCGACCCGCAGATACGCGTCCCCGACTTCGGAGGCCAGCCGCTCGATCTCGTTCAGAGTTCCCCTCACGCGTCGAAGACGTTTCCCGGAACGCAGCGGGACCACCTCGACCTCGACGGGTGTATCCGGTTCCGCCTCGATCAGGTTCACGCTCTTCACGTCTTCGGTCTCTCCGAAGTCGAGCTGGAGCGGCGAGCCGGAGTACCACGTGGGACAGGCGGCCGGGAGCCTCTGCGAACGGTGGAGGTGGCCGAGCGCCGTGTAGTGGAGTGTCCCGGGAAACGCCGTCGCCGGGATGCTGTACTCGAAGATGGTGTGGGCCTGCCGTTCGCCGCCCCCGAGGACACCGCCGTGAACCATGGCGTGCGCGAGGAGAACGTTCACCGTCTTCGGCGGGGGCGGGAGGGCGCAGAGCTCGGAAATGATGCGCGTCGCCCTTTCCGCGTACTCCCCCTGATGCTGCGCCGCCTCGCGCGCCATCAGGTCGTCGGCCTTCACGATGTTCCGCTGGGAGAGAAACGGAAGAAGTGCTATCGATGCCGCCCCTACTTTCGTCTGGAGGGTGAGGACGCCGCCGTCCGCGGGGCGAGCCAGTTTCGCGAGGACGCGGATGTTGGTGAGCCGGAGGAGCGGCTCGACCGCTTCGAGCCTCCTGGGGTTGTCGTGGTTTCCCGAGATCACGACCACCCATTCGCTCGCGCGCGACAGATCGAGAAGAGCGCGGTAGACGATCTCTTCCGCCTCCGGTCCCGGGGCCGCTCCGTCGAAGAGATCGCCGGCGACGAGGACGATGTCCACCTTGCGATCGCGGGCGAGAGCCGCGATCTCCGCGAGCACTTCCCGGTGCTCTTCGGCCCGGCTCTTTCCTCGAAGGGTCTTCCCGACGTGCCAGTCGCCGGTGTGGAGAAAGCGCATGCGAACGCTATGTTAGCCCTTCGAATGGATCGGAGGCCGCCGCGGTCGGGGATTTCGCGGAGCCTTCCGAAACTCCCACTTCACTCCTTCGGGTGGCCCACGAAGGGAACGGGAACTGGGTCACCATCGGGACGGGAAGCTCGGGCTGCGACAGGATCATCGTCCCGGGTTTCACGATGGTCGCCCTCTGGCGGTGCGCGGCGGGAAGAAACCCGTACTCGTCGCGGCCCGCTTCCGCGGTGTCGAGTCTTCCGACGACGCGGATAGCGGAGTTCGCGATGATGCGTCTTTCGACTTCGCTCGCGGTCTGCTCGGCCCCGATGAGGATGATTCCGAGCGAACGGCCTCGCTCGGCGATGTCCAGAAGCGTCTCTTTGATCGGGCTGCCGCCATCCCGAGGAGCGTACTTGTTGAGCTCGTCGAGCACCACGAAGAGTAGGGGCCGCGGCTGTCCGGAGCGCTCCTTCTCCTCGAACGCCCGCCGGAGCGTGACCCCGACCACGAAACGCTTGGCGCGATCGCTCAGGTTGTGGAGGTCGACGACCGTCACCTGGGCCTCGCGTCGGATCTTGTGAGCCTCCGCGCGCGGAATGTCGCCGCGGACCAGATGCTCGACGTGCCCGACCGCGCCGTGGAGCCGGCGCATGAAGGCGTTCACCGTGCCTTGTCCGATCGCCGGGCCCGCCCAGAGCCGGCGGGTGGAGTCGTCGTCGACGTGCTCGGCGATGAGCCGGGCGAGCTCGAGAAACGTCCTGACCTCGCGGCCCGCGACCCGCACCCCTCCTTCGCCGAGAGGCTCGGCGTCCTTGAGCCGCGCGGCGACGTTCGCGACCACGAGGGTGTACTGCTTCTCGTCGTCCTCGGCGTCCGTGAAAAGGAACGGAAGCAGGCCCTCGCGGCAGAACTCGAAGAGGCTCCAGAAGTACGAGCGCACTCCGGTCGGCCGCGTCGCCACGTCGGGGGCGGCGTTTCGATCTCCTCGCCGCGGCGGCGCCCAGAGCTCGACGCTCCGGAAGGCGTCCGGCGTGAGGCCGAGCTTCTCGTACTTTCTCCGATCCCGATCTTCGAGCCGCGAGTTGGGATGGTCGAGGAAGAGCAGGTCCTCCCCCTTGATGTTGTAGATGAGAGCCTTGGTGTTGAGTCGGTCGGCGCCGAGGACCGGCGAATGGAAGAGGCTATAAAGAAGGAAGCTCGCGTAGGTGGTCTTCGTCGCGACTCCGGAGATGCCGCTGATGTTGACGTGCGCGCCGCGCGTCCCGTCGAGGAACTCGAGGTTGAGAAAAACCGGCTCCTCGTCCCGCGAAAGGCCCGCCGCGAGGCGCTTCGACTCCTCCATTCCGTCGAAGAAGAGCGCCTGCTCCCGATCGCGGCCTCTCGCCCGCCGCACCTCCTGGCCGGGAAGGGGTGGAACGAAGACTTCGGGCTCGAACCGCGTCGTGACGATCCGGGCTGCCTGGCTCACCTGAGCAGGCAGGACCCCGTTCTCGATCAGGAAGACGTCGGAGTCGAATCGAGCTCCCTCGTGCCGCGCCCGCACTTGAGTGACCATCCCGAAGATCCGGACCGTCTCGCCGTTCGGGAGCTTTCGCTCGAGCGCGACCACGTCGTCGAGCTGAAGGAACTGACCGTCGGCGATGGCCACCCAGAATTCGAGCGGAGTCGAGTCCTCGGTCCCGATGACTCGTCCGGCGATGGGGGATTCCGTCACTCCGGAAGCGAGTATGTCACTTCTGCGCGGGGCCGGCGACGGGATTCGCGAGGACGTGCTCGACGAGCTTGAGAAGGGCGTTCCCCTGGTACTCGGGCGCTCGCCGGCCGTTGACGAAAAACGTGGGAGTGCCGGTGACCCCGAGACTTCTGGCGAGAGCGATATCTTCCTTTATCTTCCGAAGGGGCTCGTCCGAGCCCATGCAGCGATCCATCTCCGCGCCGGGAAGCGAAAGCTCGGCATGGATTTTCCGCATCACGTCATCCGATAGCTCGCCCTCACCGAAGAGCAGGTCGTGCGCCCGCCAGAACTGATCCGGGTTGTCGCGCCCGGCGCAGCGCGCGAAGAGGGCCGCCTTGCAGGCGAAGGGGTGAAGCTGCTGCACGCAGCTCCTCGTGGCAGGCCATGTCGATGGGGAAGTTCTTGAATACCAATCGCACGTCCCCCGGGTGTCTCGAAAGCACCTCCTTGGACCGTCTTCGCGCCCGAGCGGCAGAACGGGCACTCGAAGTCGCTGAACTCCACGATCGTCACCGCGGCATCCTTCGGGCCGAGACTGAAATCGCCGGGCGAAAGCTCGATCTCACGCTCCGGCATCTGCTCGAAGTTCGCGACGGCGAGCGCGGTCTTTTCCTCCTCGGTCGGTCCAGGCGGAGGCGGAGGAACGACCGGCTCGTCCCGCGGGACGTAGCGCCACAAGACCGCCACCAGCAGAAGGAGGCCGAGCCCCGCGAAGGGGAGCATCGAGAGAAGGAATGGCTCTTCGGATGTCTTTTCTTCCGCCACGAATTCCAGTATGCCACTCGGAAGCGGAGTTGACATCTCGGGCCTTCCGTTCTAAATCGACGATATGTCGTTCACTCTAGGCACTCTCGGCGCCACTGGTCTTCTACTCGCGGAGCTCTATGTCCTCGAGCCTTCGCGGGTCTTCGACGGCGAAAGCCTCCACTCCGGATGGCGGGTGGTGGTACGGGGAGAGCGAATCGAAGCGGCGGGCCCTCTCGCGTCGACCGCGGCCCCGCCCGGGGCGGAGCGCATCGCGCTCGAGGGAGCGACGCTTCTCCCCGGCCTCATCGAAGCCCACTCCCACGTCCTTCTTCACGCCTACGATGAAGCTTCGTGGAACGACCAGGTGCTGAAGGAGCCGCGCGCGCTCCGCGTCGCCCGGGCGACGAATCACCTGAGGGATACCCTCCTCGCGGGGTTCACCACGATTCGCGACCTCGGAACGGAAGGGGCCGCGTACGACGACGTCGGGCTGAAGCAGGCCGTCGAGCAGGGGATTCTCGTCGGGCCGAGGATGCTGGTCACGACCCGCGCCATCGTCGCCACCGGAAGCTATGGTCCGAAGGGGTTCGATCCCGAGTGGAACGTTCCGCTCGGCGCCGAACCGGCGGATGGCGACGACCTGGTGCGGGTGACGCGCGATCAGATCGGAAAAGGCGCGGACTGGATCAAGGTCTACGCCGATTATCGTTGGGGCGCGAAAGGCGAGTCGCGGGCGACGTTCTCCGTTGATGAGCTCGCGCTCATCGTTGCGACCGCGCAAGCGAGCGGACGATCGGTCGTGGCCCACGCGGGAACCGCGGAGGGAATGAGACGCGCGGTGGAAGCGGGGATCGAGACCATCGAGCACGGCTACGGCGGAACACCCGAGATTTTCCGTCTCATGGCCTCGCGCGGGGTGGCCCTCTGTCCCGACCCTGGCGGCGACCGATGCCACGTCACGCTATGCCGGCTGGAAGAAGGGGCAGGAGCCCGATCCTCCGCGGATCGTCGAGACGAAAGCATCCTTTCGCGCCGCTCTCGACGCGGGCGTCGTCGATCTGCAACGGAAGCGACGTCGGCGTCTTCCCGCACGGCGACAACGCCCGGGAGCTCGAGCTCATGGTGGAGTACGGGATGACCCCTGCTTCCGCGCTCAAAGCGGCGACCTCGGTCAACGCGCGCGTTCTCCACCTGGAGGACGAGGTCGGAAGCGTGCGCGCGGGACTCCTCGCGGACCTGATCGCCGTCGAAGGCGATCCCACCGGCGACATCTCGAGCCTGCGGAAGATCGTGCTCGTCATGAAAGGCGGCAAGATCCATCGCGGCCCCGGAGACGCCCGAGCTCACTCCTCGTCCCAGGCGAACGGGATGTGGAAATAGATGTCGCTTTCCGGGGAGGCTCCGCGGCGGCGCCACGGAGCTCGCCGAAAACATAGAGCGCCTTCTCGATCTCCTCGGGGCTTCATCCAGGACGTCGATCGCTCGAGCTCCTGCCTCAAAAGGGCCTCGGAGCGCTCCGTGAAGTGAAAGCGGAGGGCGTCGAAGATGCGTCCGCGCAGCGCCGGGTGAGACTCGTCCCGGCGAGATCTCGCAAGAGAGCTTCGGATGCGTCGCGAGGGATCCGCTTCAATACGGCGAGCGCGAACCTCCGGAAGCTCCGCGAGCTTCCGCCATATCGTGCGGCGATGGACGAGACGATGGCGTCCGAACCGATTCGCGAAAGCGCTTCGACGGAAGCCCGCGCTACCGCTTCCTCGGCGCCTCCCAGAAGATCGACCAGGGCCTCGATCCGCTCGGTGAGCCGCATCATCCCGGCGAGCTCCACCAGGGCCCATCGCGCGTCGCCAGATATCCCCTCCGGGTCCAGGATCCTCTCCGCCACTTTCTCCGGGCGCTCGACGGCGGCGAGGGCTTCGAGCAGGTCGTCGACCTCGTCGCGCTCGCCCGGCAGGGCGTCGATCGAGCCGAGCTTTCGGCAAAGGGAGTCGAGGCGCCGAAAGAGCTCGGTCGGGGTCTCGCGATGAAATCGGCTCCGGCGCTCCAGTCTCGCGATCGCGCGCTGCGAGAGGATGCTGCTCAAGAGGTCGGCCCTACCTCTGACCAGGCTCAGCGGCGCGAGAGATACCCATGCCTCGACGAACGGCGGCCGGCTCTCGGTCAGTACCCGGAGCGCTTCGAGCAGGCTTCGGGTCGAGAGCGGAAACCGACATCCGAAGCTCAGCAGATTGAGCGTCGCCTCCTCGCCGTAGCGGCGGCAGGCCTCGAGAACGAGGGGGACCAGCTCTGCCTCCCCGGACCAGGACTCGAAGAAATGAAAGCCCACGCTGTCCCGCACCAGGGCGCACCGGTGGAGCAGGAACGGCTCGAGCCGCACAAGAGGGGGCATGGGGACTCCTTCCGTTCGCCCTCCCTCATGAAGACGAAATTCCCGCTGGATTCCCGCCCTCGACCAGGCCCTGTGCTAGAGTTCGAGAAAATGGGGCTCGAGGCGCTTCTCTTCCTCGCCCTCCAGGGGACGGCAATCCAGGAACGCGAGCTCCGCCTCTCGGAAAAGAAGGTCCACTATCTCGAGGCGGGGAATCCCGCGGGCCTCACGGTCCTGCTCCTTCATGGAGCCCGGTACGACTCGGAGACGTGGAGGAAGCTATCGACCCTCGACGTTCTCGCGAAGGAAGGCTTCCACGTCGATCGCGCTCGACCTTCCCGGCTACGGCCGTTCCGAGGTCTCGCCCTTCGACTCGGAGATGTTCCTCGCAGAGGCGATGTCCGCTCTCGGGCTCGAATCCGCCGCTATCGTGTCCCCCTCCATGAGCGGCCAGTTCAGTTTTCCCCTTCTGATTCGCACGCCGGAAAAAGTCGCCGCGTTCATTCCCGTCGCCCCCGCGGGAAGCGACAAATATCTTCGCCTGCTGAAGCGAGTGAAGGTTCCGACCCTCGTCGTCTGGGGCGAGAAGGACGAGATCATTCCGATGGAGAAGTCGGACGCCCTCGCCGCGGTCCTCGAAGACGCGAAGCGGGTGATTCTCAAAGACGCGGGCCATCCCTGCTACGTCGAGAAGCCCGCGGAGTTCCATCGCGAGCTTCTCGCGTTTCTTCAGTCTCTGAAACGCTGAGCGGAGCTCTTTCGCAGCATCCGCAGCGAGTACCGCAGATCCAGGATGAGCCTATCCATGCCTCATGGGACGACGTGAGGTCCCAAAAGGTTCAGCTCAGTTCGAGCTCGAAAGGGCGACGACGAGCCGGTACAGGAACTCCCGGCCCTCGTAGAACGAGGAAACGAGGAGTCGTTCGTCCTTTCCGTGGGCGCGCGCGTCGTCGACGTCTCCGAAGATTCCCGATACCCCGTAGGTGGGGATGCCGGCGTTGCGGAGAAAGAGCCCATCCGTCGCTCCGGTGCTCATGGTGGGAACGACCGGAACGCCGGGCCACATCTCCTCGGTGATTCGCTCGATCGGGCCCATGACCTCGGGAAGGAGCGGTGAGGGAAGGCTCGGGCTCGCCGGCGAGACCGGCGACAATCTGCAGCGCTTCGTCGGCGACCACCTCCTGGAGCGAGCGCTGAACGTCTTTCGGATCCTTCCCGGGAAAGATCCGGCAGTTCACCGTGGCCCGCGCCGTCTGGGGAAGGGCGTTCTCCGCGTGGCCGCCGGCGAGCTGGGTGGCGACGCAGGTCGTGCGCAGCACCGCGTTGTAATAAGGAGAGGCCGAGAGCCGGACCGCCGCACCCGGGTCGGACCGCCGCGCGACGGCCATCATGTCGCGCGCCGTCTCGCCGCTCTCGATTGCGGACATCTTCTCGAAGTACGCGCTCGTGATCTCGTCGAGCTCGACCGGAAACTCATGCTGCGGAGATCCGAACGAGGGCCTGCGAGAGCTGGTAGATGGCGTTGTCCTTCCGGGGCCTCGAGCTGTGGCCGCCGGGATTCGAGGCCTCGAGCGGTGAAGCTCTGGAAGAGCTTCTCGCTGAGCTGCACGCTGTTCGAGAGCCGTTTTCCATCCTTCATCTGCCCGCCTCCGCCCTCGTTGAGACAGTAGGCGGCGTCGATGAGATCCCGATGGTTCGCGAGGAGCCACTGCACGCCGTTCGCGCTTCCTCCCTCCTCGTCCGCGGTCAAGGCCACGATGAGGTCGCGGTCCGGCGCGTAACCCTCGCGCTTCATGCGAATCAGGTTCGCGATCCAGATGGCGGCCATGGCCTTGTCGTCGGAGGTGCCGCGGCCGTAGAAGTAGCCGTCCTTTTCGAGAAAGGTGAAGGGGTCGAAGGACCAGTCGGAGGGGAGCGCCTCGACCACGTCGAGGTGGGCGAGGAGCAGTATGGGCTCCCGCTTGCCGCTTCCCCTCAAGCGGGCGACCAGGTTTCCCTTTCGCGGCACAGGGCCGAGGACCCGAACGTCCTCCTCGGGAAAGCCCGCGTCCCGCAGCCGGCGGGCCATCGCTTCCGCGGCTTTGGTGTTGTCTCCGATCGAATCGGTGGTGTTGATCTCGATGAGCTCCTCGAAGATCTCCCTCGCGAGAGCGTCTTCGGCGGAAGGAGCGCCGTTCGCGACGAAGCCCGCCGTGGCGGCGGCGAGGAGAATGAAAAGAAAGAGCGGTCGTCGTTTGGATCTCAAGCCAACTCCTTTAGGACGGGAGGAGAAGAACTAACGCAGAGGCGCAGGGGCGCAGAGACGCAAAGAAAGACGGAAACTTCTTTGCGTTGGTCCCGGTTCATGCGCGGAATTCTAACTTAGCCCGGTCGGAATATAATCCCTCCCCATGGGGCCAGAACGGACCTACCACATCAAGCAATATCCCCTCGAGAAGGGGGCGCTCGAGATCCAGTACATCGAGGAGTTCTTCGGGGAGTTCGACCGCAAGAAGACCGCGGCGGAGATCCAGAGGCGGCTCGCCTCCCGGGACCACTGCATCCTCATGGCCGAGGCGCGTCTTCCGGATGATCCCGCGGCTCCTGGTGCCGGTCTCCTTCAAGGTGAGCCATGAGATTTTCCCCGAAGAGAAGGACCCGCATCTCGCGGACCTGGTCCATCGCCTCTCGGGCGCCGTCGAGTTCCAGGGACGCCGCATCCTCTATAGCTGGATCGGAGGAACGCGCTCCGACTGGCGCGGCCAGGGCCACTTCCGCGCTCTCACCGAGCAGCAGGAGGCCTGGGCTCTCGAGCACGGCTTCAAGGAGATCGTGGTCAAGACCAAGAACAAGTTCTACGGCATGCGGGCGACGCTCACGCACCTGAGCTTCGACGTCATCAAGTACGAGAGGAATCTTCTCGACAACCGGGAGTCAAAAGTCTACGTGAGCAAGCGCATCGGCCCCGAAGTGCTGTCGAAGCACCTGAGCGAAAGGACGCTGACCCAGGCCGTTTGAGGTCAGGCCAAGAGATTCCTGCCGGTAATCCCGAGCTCCTCCGCGTGGGGCTTGAGCGATTCGATCACGAAGCCGATGTGCTCCGAAAGCTCGACTCCGAGGAGCGACGCCCCCGCCTCGATCTCGCTCCGTTCCACTTTCGCCGCGAACGCTTTGTCCTTGAGCTTCTTTCTCACGCTCTTCGGTTCGAGCGTCGAAACGCCTTCGGGACGCACCAGGCAGCAGGCCACGACGAAACCGGTGAGCTCGTCACAGGCGAGAAGCGCTCGATCGAGCGGGCTCTCGTACGGGACGTTCCACTTCGTGTAGTGCGCCGAGATGGCGTAGGCGATGCGAGCCTCGTCGCGCTCCCGAAGCCAGGCCACGATTCGCTTCGGATGGTCCTCGGGCCACTTCTCGTAGTCCGCGTCGTGCAGCATGCCCGCGATGCCCCACACCTCTTCCTCCGAAGCGCCGCTGCCGTATCGATGCGCCGCCTGACGCATCACCAGCTCGACCGCGCGAGCGTGCTTCCTCAGGGAGTCGGTATCCGTCCAAGCGCACAGGTGGGCCCATGCTTCCTCACGGGTCAGGCTCATGGCCGAATCATAGAAGAGCCCGCGTCAGGAGCGCTAACTCACGTCGGGCCGAAACGCAGCACTCCGTCCGGATACGTGATGGAAAGCTCTCCATCCTTCAAAGCGAAGGAAGACGCGGAGCCGAGAGCCCGCAGGTACTCGCCATCGAGCGAGCCCGGCGCGCAGGCGGCGAGGGTGCACGCGAGGAGGCCCATGTCGAGCGCGGATCCCGAAACGCGGTAGCTTCCGTTGCAGAAGTTGCAGTCGGCGCGGACATGGGCGTCGAGCGCCGAGCCGAGGGCCAGCGAATAGCGCTCCGGCGCCGGAACGAGGACAGTCTGTCCTCCCGCGAGGTCGAAGGCGATCAGGGACCACGAGCCCACCGGGCTCGCCGGTTCCCGGCTCTCGAGCTCCGTCGTCGAAGTGGTCGACTCGCAACCTCCGTTGAGCGCTAGAAAAACAACTGCTGCCCCAAGACGCAAAGTCGGCTTGATCATCGGTTCAAAATCCTTCCCGTTATCCCGCGTCCGCGGGCTATGCAAAACGCCTGCCCGATCGTGAAGTGTAGAATGACCTCGATGTTTCTCGACCGCATGGTGATGGCCTACACGGCCTGGGTAGCTCTACTGGTCGTCGTCTCGAGAGAAAACGTTCCGGAGTGGCGGGCCATTCTGCTGTTTCACGCGGTAGTGCTGGCAGTGATGACCGCTCTTTCGATTTGGGCGCCCCGCGGCGCGTCGTGGGAATCGCCGCCGCCGGGCGAAGCGGTCGGAAAGCGGAGCCTGCGTGGGGGACTCCGATTCTTCCGGTACACCTACCCGCTCCTCCTGATGGTCTTCTACTTCGAGGAAGTCCAATGGACGGTGAACGCCTTCTGGCCGCATGCCCGCTACTGGTTCGAGAGCCATCTCTACGCCGCGGATCGATTCCTTTTCGGAGATCTACCTTCGAAGCTCCTGAATCCTTCCGTCGGGATCGTGACGAACGAGCTGACGCACGCGTTCTACTTCTCGTACTACTTCATCGTGGTCGGAGGCGTGGTCTTCGCCTGGATCGGCCGCGGCTCGGGAAAACCAGGTCCCGCTTTCGAGACCACGATCAGCTCGGTCGTGGCCGCGTTCCTCCTCTGTTTCATTTGGTATCCCTTCCTTCCGGCGCGCGGACCGTGGGAGAACCCGGCGTTGATGGCGACGCTCACCCCGATCGAGGGCCCGCTCTTCGTTGCTCTCGTCGAGGCGCTCCTCGACAAGGGCGCGGTCTCGGGTGGATGCTTTCCGAGCTCTCACGTCGCCGCGAGCTGGGCCACCGTTCTCGGTCTCGCCCGTTTTCATCCCAGATTGGCGGTCGTTCTGGGAGCGCTCACCACGGGGCTCAGCTTCGCGTGTGTCTACGGGCGTTATCACCACGGCATCGACGTTCCCGCGGGCGGTCTCGCCGCGATCGCGGGACTCGCTGTCGGGAGCCTCTCAGCCGGGAAGCGATCGTAGCGCCGAGTCTTGCGAAGATTCTTCCCACTGGATCACCGACGCGCGCGATCCGGACCATCTGGATGAATGCCTCAAGTGATATGCGCGCCGCGCGTTTCCACATAGATGGCGTACAGCGACTGGCTCGCGGTCATGAAGAGTCGGTTTCTCTTCGCGCCTCCAAAGCATAGGTTGGAACAAATCTCGGGGAGTAGAATCTGACCGATCCGAGCGCCGTCGGGCGCGAGCACGTGCACGCCATCGAATCCTTCGCCCGCCCAGCCCGCGCCTGCCCAGATGTTGCCGTCTTCATCGGCCCTGATGCCGTCGGCGGCGCCGGGGGCCATCGAGACGAACTCGCGGCTGCCCGCGAGACGTCGGCCGTCGACGACATCCCAGACCTTGATGTTTCTCGGCGAAGCGCCGGTGTCGGCGACATAGAGCTTCGTATAGTCCGGTGAGAAGCAAAGGCCGTTCGGCTTCGCGACGTCGTCAGTCACGACGTCCATGACTCCGGTAACGGCGTCGATCCGATACACCGCCTCCTTGACTTCGAGCTCTCGCTTCGCGCCCTCGTAATACCCCATGCTCCCGTAGCCGGGATCGGTGAACCAGATCGCGCCGTCCGCGGGATGGACCACGGCATCGTTGGGAGCGTTCAGCGGTTTTCCGTTCCAGCGATCCGCGAGTATGGTGACGGTGCCATCGTGCTCGTAGCGCACGACGCGCCTCGTCCCGTGCTCGCAGGAAATCTGACGCCCCGCGAAATCGAAGGTGTTCCCGTTGCTGTTTCCCGAAGGGTGACGAAACGCGCTCACGTGCTCGTCCTCTTCGAGAAAACGAAGCTGCGTGTCTCTCGGAATGTCGCTCCAGACCAGGTAGCGGCCGACGCCATTCCAAGCCGGACCTTCTGCCCATAGCGTTCCGGTGTAGAGGCGCTGGAGCGGCGTATTTCCGATGCGATAGCGCGCGAAACGGGGATCGAGAACCTTGACTCGCGGATCGGGGTATCGGATCGGCGGCTCCTGCCAGGGCGTCGCCAAGAACGCCGCTCCTTGAGCGAGAAACGATCGACGTGTCGGCACCGTTCAGCGCCCGTGACCGAGAGTGAGCAGGTCCATCGGGTTCACGCGCGCGTCTCCGAGCCGGACACCCCAGTGCAGATGCGCTCCGGTGACTCGGCCCGTCGCGCCCACCTTGCCGAGGAGCGCGCCGGTGTCGACCATCGCTCCGAGCTCGACGTCGATCGCGCTCAAGTGTCCATAGAAGGAATACAACCCGAAGCCGTGATCCAGGATCACGGTGTTGCCGAGAAAGAAGAGGCCTTTCGCCAAGACCACGCGACCGCGCGCCGGCGCGCGAACCGGAGCTCCGGCCGGGGCGCCGAAGTCTTCTCCGCTGTGAGGATTCCTCGGTTTTCCGTTGAAGATTCGCCTCTTTCCGAAACTTCCGGAAGGCTCGTGCCCGGCGATGGGAGTCTCGAAGCCTCGCTGCCAGAGCCGTTCGTCGGTGGTGGACGAAAAGATGCGGCGAAGCTCCGCGGCTTCGCGCTGCGACCGGGCCGCGTCTTCCGGGCTCGGGTCCACGTACTTCGGCTCGACCTCGAGGTTCTGAACGGGAAATCCGCCATCCGTGACTCGGAGGTCGATCCGGCACTCGACGGACGGGCCTGACTCCGGGACGACGTTCGCGCGGAGCGCCGCGCTTCCCGGGCTCTCGTAGAGATCCACTGCCACCAGCGCTTGGAAGAGCCGTCCCTCGCCGTCACTCCAGAAGTGAAGCTCTTCCCCTTCGAAGAGCCCGCCGACGGAGGTGAGGGGAGTCTCGCTTCTCACTTCGACGACGCTGATGCTCCCCTGCTTCGGCGCGGGATCGGAGACTCCGGATCCGCACGGTGTCACCGCACGAAGACTCGAGAATCCCGCTCAGGATGGCGCTCACCGCGAAGGGGACGAACATGGCCTTCTATCGACAGGTTACCTCAGCAGGACGTTAGTTGAACGACCAGCCGAGTGAGGTGGTGATACCAAAATCGTTCCTTCTCGAAGTCGCGCTCGGCGGGTCGCTGTCGAAGGTCTCGTAGACGCTCAGCGACCAATAGAGATCGTTCAGAATCTCGATCCGGGCCTGCCCGTTCGCTTGCAGCCGGTAGCGGCCCCCGGTCAGGAGGTTGGGAAGGACGACCACGCTCGCGCTGAGGTCGAGCTCGGGGCTGTCGAATCGAAAGGTCTCGAGGGTGAGAGCGAACACCAGCTCCGCGTTGGAGTCGTAATCCTCCTCGTCTTCGAACTTCTCTCTCGAGAAAGCGGCGCCCGCCACCCCCTTGATGTTCGAGCGATTGGTCTGGAGAAATCTTCTTCCGACACCTCCTCCGACGAGCGCGCGGAGATCGAGCCCCTGGGTCGCGCTCTTCTCCCCCTGCCCGATGACCGCGGCGAACCAACGATTCTCGAAGTAGCGGTTGAACTGCGCGAGGAGATTCTGGCGGTTGATGTTCTCCGCTCCCTCCTGCTCCTTGATGCTCGAATCGAACGACAAGCTCGTTTCGAAGCGCGGCGTTCGATAGTCCAGATCCGCGGAGGCGGACCAGGTGGTGGCGGTGGTCGCCTGAGTGAAGTCGTAGCCGGCGTCGATGGACCCCTTGAGCCGGCTCCAGAACGTTGCCTCGATCGGAATCATCGAGACCACCCGGGCCACGTCGACCATATCCCGCTCCTCCCCCTGGGCGACGGCAATCTTGCCGAGCTCCGGCGGCAGGTCGAACTGGCCGATATGGCGTTCGCCCGAATCGAGCTCGATTTGAAAAAGATGAGTCGTCTCGATGCCGACGATGCGGCTCCACTTGAGCGTGATGGTGCCCGAAGCGTCCGTGGATACGGTGAGCTTTCCTCGTGCGAGCTTCTTGATCTCACAGGTCACTCGATCGCCGTTCTCGAGAACGACGACGTCGGTCTTGGGCCGCGCGAGCAGCACTCCGGGCACAAGAAGCCCCAGAAGGAACAGCCAGGAGCGCATCGCGCGCTAGAATCTCGCGCCGACCGCGAAGCTCAGTTTGTTCAGAGAAAGCTCCTCCTCGGTCATGATGTCGAAGAATTTGAACGCGACCTCGACGAGGAATCGATCCCCGATGTTCCCGCGCAAACCCCCCGCGAGCACGAAGGTGAACGCAGTCTGATCGAACTCTCCCGGCGAGAGGATCTGGTCCGTCACATCCTGCCCGTTGAGGGTGAACGCGATCTCAGGAGAGACTTTCGTCCCGCCGAATTCGACCTGAGCGAACGGCGAGACGCCGCCGCCCGGGAGCATCCATCGCAGCCCGCCGCCGTAATACACGGCGGGAATCTCGGCGTCGACGCTCACACCCGGCAGGCCCGCGATTTCATTCAGGAACAGCGAATAGCGTCCTGTGAGCACGTCCTGAAGGCTCTCGATTCCACCGACGAGGGAGAAGCCGCGTCCCAGGCCCGCGCCGAACTGGGCCCCATAGAGAGTGCTGCTCTCATCGCCGAATGTCCAGCCAAAAACGAAAGCCGCGTGACCTCTCTCCTGAGCGAGGCCGATCGTGGGAAGGAAGAGGAAGCAACGAGAGAACGAGAGTCGCACGAGATCGTCCGCGCATCAAAAACCTCCTGGTGGGTGATGTTTTAGCAAGCCCGTCGAAGTTGCGCCACTATGTGGCCGTTGCCCCGATGATCGTGACCGAGCCGGCCACCATGCTCACCGACTACGCGCTCACCGCGGTGTGCGCCTGGTTCGCCTTCTCGCTCCTCGGCAGCGCGAAGGATCGCGGGGTAGGACTCTGGGTCACGGCCTTTCTGGTGACGGCCTTCGCCGCCTTCGCCGGCGGGACCGCTCACGGGTTTCGCCTTCCGCTCGGAGAGAGATTCGCCTTCGTCTGGAAGACCACGGTCGTCGCCATCGCGGCGAGCGCCGCGCTCCTCATCGCGGCCGGGATTCGCTCTGCGATGAGGCCCGAGGTGAAAGACGAAAAGGCGAGGCGCGACGGGCATCGTTGGTTGAAGCGCGCGATTGCAGTGAGCCTTCTCGGCCTCGCCGTGCTGGTCTTGAAGCTATCTCCCCATCCGCACTTCAACCAGAACGATCTGTATCACGGCATCCAGCTGGGAGGACTCTACTGTCTCTACCGGGGAGCGAAGCGGCTCCACGGACTTCAGTGAATCCGATAGGTGACGAGAAACCGGAAGTTGAAGAGACCGTCGTTCTCGGACGCGGTCTCGGGAGGTCTCACCACGGAGAGCCACGAATAGAAGAGCTCTCCGGTCAGCCGCCATTTGTCCCCGGCGGCATAGGTGGCGCCTCCGGTGAGATAGACCGTGGCGCCGTCGGTGAGCTGAAGCGTGCGATCGTGGACTCCGGAGTGCATCGCGTCGACCTGGAACTCGAGGTCGAGGTAATTGACCGCGACCCCGACGTAAGGGCGGAACCGGCTCGCCGAAACGTAGCCGGTCGTGACCTCCACCCCGAACGCGCGCTGTCCGAGATCGTCGTTCGACGGCGCGGCGCAGTCATAGGGGTTCGGCCCTTCGAGGTCCGAGGTGCTGCAGGTGATGTCTCCGTCGATCGAGCCGAAGTGCCCATAGCCGCGGACGCCGATCTTCCAGGTGTCACTGACGGCGAAAGGCCGCCCCACGCCGAAGGAGAACATGTGTGGCTTCGTTCCGTCGATCTCGAGGGGTGGAAGGTACGCGAGCTCGAGCGACGCGCTCTCCGAAATGCCGATTCTCGCGCGGAGTCGGCCGAAGAAAGGCGTGCGGTTGAGGTCCTCGACCTTGACCCCGCCGAATCCGACCCGGCGCTGCTCCTCACTGAGCTGCGGCACGATGCCGCCCTCGAACCCCAGGTCGATCCGTCCCGCACCCATCGCTTCGGGTACACCGAATCCGGTAAGAAGGGCGAGGGACGCGTAGTATTTCATCGCCCACGATTCGGGCGCGTCGAAAGCGAGCTCTTCCGTCGCTTCGATGACCGGCTGCGCCGAGACGTTGGAGGAGAGAAGCAGGAGCGCGAAGAGTGAAGGGAGCTTTTTCATCACGCGCGCATTCTAGAAGTCTGAAACGGAGTCGATTGTGAAGTGGCTAACAGCCTTCGCCCGCGAACGGCTCATCGCGGAAGAATCAAGACCGCGCGGAGTCCCGGCTCGCCGTCCAGAAGGCGAAGCTCTCCACCGTGACGCGAGGCGACCGCCGAGACCAGGGTGAGCCCGAGCCCCGATCCGGGCGTCGAGCGGCTGCGGTCGAGGCGATAGAACCGCTCTCTCACCTTGTCCCTTTCCTCCGGCGGAATCCCCGGACCGTCATCCTCGATCGCGATCGCGGCCCCTCCATCGGAAGGAGCGAGAGAGATCTCGATACGACCGCCTCCCTTCGTGTGCTTGATGGCGTTGTCGACGAGGTTCGCGACCGCCTGGAAGAGCATGTCGCGGTCGCCCCGCACCACCACCGCGGGCGCGTTATGAAGCGAAAGCCGCGAGCCGTTCTCCTCGATGAGGGGGCGGTAGAGCTCCGCCACGTCGTCGATGAGCGACGTGAGGTCGACATCGGAGAATACTCCCCGACCGCGCTCACCCGACTCGATCCGCGCGATCCGGAGAACCGCTCCGAACGTGGCCAGGAGCCGGTCCGCTTCCTCGATGGCGGCGCCAATCTCCTCGTCGGGACGGGCGAGCCGCAGTCGCTCGAGCCGCGTTTTCAAGCGGGCGAGAGGCGTGCGGAGGTCGTGAGCGACGCCGTCCGACACGCGGCGCACTCCCTCCACGAGGCTCGAAAGCTCACCGAGCATGCGGTTGAGGTTGAGAGAGAGGTCCTCGATGTCGTCTCTCGCGCCTTCGAGCGGGATTCTCTTCGACAAGTCGCCCGCCATCACATCACCGATGACGTCGTCGATCTTGGCGATGCGCCGGATGCGGCTGCGGCCTACCAGCACGGCTCCGAGGAGCGCGAGCGCCAGGATGAGCGCGAGCCCCCAGGCCATGGTCCGCACCAGAAGAGAGCGAAACGAATCGAGCTCCACGAGATCGCGGCCGACCAGGAGCTTGAAACCGCCGAGGAGCACGAACGGCTTCGCCCGCGCGCGGTGCGGGGACTCGCCCGGCCCCGTCACGAGCTCGAAGTCGAGAAACCCGTCCGCGCCCGCCGGGATCGAAGGCCAACGATTCAAGTTCCCGATGAGAGGCTCGCCTGAGGCGTCGGCGAGGAGATAGATCGAAGAGCCTTGCGGAGTGCGGGAGAGGCGCTCGCGGATCGAAGCGGTGAGGCCCGCGAGACCGCCCATTCGATAGCGCTCGGCAAGCCCGTCGATCTCCGCTTCGATGGTCTCGTCCGCTTGCCGCTGCATGTACGTCGTGGTGAGCCAGTAGACGAACGCGAGGAGGATGATCGCGGAGACGGCGAAGAGCGCGACGTAGCCGAAAGCCAGCCGGAACGCCGAGCTCCTGACGAGATTCACGATTCGGGAGGGGACAGCTCGTTCCAGAGGAACGCGAGCTCCATCGCCATGTCCTTGACGGTCTGCGACACCGGCATCCCGTAGCTTGCCGCGTGGCCGGCCTTCGGGTGATATCTCAGGATCACGGGCCGTCCCGAGGACGACGCCGCTTGCAGGCGCGCGGTCATCTTTCGAGCCTGGAGCGGAGAGACCCGGGTGTCCTTGTCGCCGGAGGTCAGCAGGACCGCCGGATACGGAGTCTCGTCACGAACGGCCTGGTACGGCGAGTACTTACTCAAGAACTCGAGCTCCTCGGGCTTCGATCCGTCGCCGTACTCGAGGAGCGCGGGGAGATTGTTGGTCTCGGTGAAGCTGTAGAAGCGCACCATGTCGAGGTCCGGAAAACCGCAGACCACGGCGCGGAAGAGCTCGGGCCTCTGCGTGAACGCGCTCGCGACGAGAAGGCCCCCGTTGCTCACCCCGCGGATCGCGAGCTTCTCCGGCCGCGTGTACTCGCTCGCGATGAGGAACTCGGCGGCCGCGAGGAAGTCGTCGAAGACGTTTTGTTTGTTCGAAAGCATTCCCGCGCGGTGCCACTTCTCGCCGTACTCGCTTCCGCCTCTCAGGTTCGCCATCGCGTAGAGGCCGCCCTCTTCGACCCAGGCGGCGGCCATCGGATCGAATTGCGGCGTTTGCGCGACGTTGAACCCCCCGTAGCCGAAAAGCAGGGTCTTGTTCTTGCCGTCCGCCTCCATGCCGCGGCGGTAGAAGAGGTACAACGGAATCTCGGTCCCGTCTTTCGACGTGTAGCGGACTTGCTGCACGACCACGCTCTCCGGGTCGACGTCCCAGGTCCTCTCGTCCCAGGACGTCCGCTCTCCGGTCGTGAGGTCGAGTAGAACCGTCGATGGCGGGAGAGTAAAAGAAGTCAGCGTGAGAAAGGCTCGTCCGGGGCCGGCGGCTCGGAGCTCGGCGGTGTGTTGCTCCGGGATGGGGATTTCTCCCTGGGGAGCGCCGTCGAGGTCGTAGATCGCGATTCGCGTGGTTCCGTGGCGGAGGTAGCTCGCGTAAATCTTTCCGTCGAGGATCGCGAATTCAGCGAGGACGTCCTCGTTCTCGGGAACGACTTCCTTCCATCCGTCCGGCGCGGGTTTTCTCGGATCGATGCGAACGATGCGGTTCGAGGAAGCGTCGAGGTTGGTTCGGACGAAGAGAAGGCCTTCGTGGATCTGCGGATAGAATCGCGCGTCGGCCCCCACCACGATCGGAGAGGCCTCACCGTCCCGCTCCTTGTAATAGAGGTCGCTCCTCGCCCAACCATGATGGACGGAGAAGACCAGGGCGCTCGCCGTCTTCGAGCTCGAGGGTCTCGACGAAGCTCGTGGGAGCGATGCCCTCTCCGAAAAGAATCCGGTCCTCATCCATGGGCGAGCCCAGACGATGAAAGCGGACCCGGGAGCCGGTCTCGCGCGAGCGGTGCGTGTAGTAGAAGCCCTCGCCGTCCTTCGAGAAAAAGACCGAGTCATAGAGCGCTCGCGGAAGCCGGTCGGGCAGGTCGGCTCCCGCCTCGAGATCGCGCACTCGGACCTCGATCTCGTCTTCTCCGCCGTCGCGGACGCTATAGAGAAGATACTTTCCCTCCGGAGACGGAGAGAGAATGTCGACGCGCGTCGTGAGGTCGGCGCTCATCGGATGAGGGTCGAGGACGACCTCGTACGCCGCTTCGGCGTCGATGGGCGGGACCTCGCCGTCGGGCGGCGCTGGCCTCCGGTAAATCACGGGGAGCTCGTCGTCTCGGCGCCTCAGGGTGAAGTACTCGAAGGCGCCGGCTTTCCGCGGGAAGCCGACCTCCGGCTGGCGCAGGATCGCTTCGAGCCGCGAGCGCAGACGGGTCCTCGTTTCCGTGTCGCCGACGATTCGCTCGGCGTAGGCGTTCTGCTCGTCGATCCACCGCCGTGTCTCGGCGCTCTCCTGGTCTTCGAGCCACCGATAGGGATCGACGTACTCGACCCCCTGAATCGTCTCCCGGACCTCGACCCGCTTCGTCTCCGGCGGAGGCGATTCCGGAGTCGAGCAGGCGGCAAGCGACGAGGAGAGAGACCAGCGACAGGCGCGCCTTCATGCAGAGCGACCTCCCTTCGGGATCGCCCATCCTAGATCGAAACGGCGCTGTCAGTTATTGAGAGCGCCCTGCGAGATCCAGTTGCGGATGTTCGCCATATCGATGCTGTCCAGGGGCGAGCCGGTCTGCGGCATGCGATCGCCTACGGATTGGCGGCCTTCGAGCTTCATCACGAGGTAGCTCCCGTCGGGATTACCCGGAATGACCCGCAGAATCGGCTCGCTTTGGGCGCGGACCGAGACGAGATCGGAATAGGAAGCGCCCGTGCGCAAGTCGAGGCCTGCCATCTGCGCCGTGCCGTGGCAGGACGAGCTGGTGCACGAGCGCCGGTTGAAGATCTCCTGGATGGTCGAAGCGAACGACGGGTTCGCCTGGACGGTCCGGGTGTCGGTCGAGCCCGAGCCGGAGCTCGAGGTCGGTCCTTCGCTGCCGCAGGCGCCGAGGAAGACGATCAGAATCAAAGCGAGATGATTTCGCATGTGCTCCTCAGGTGGAAACTCCGATGACGAGAGAGGCGGCATAGCCCCCGCCGTCGGACGTGACATCGAGAATGGTCGCGGACGAGAAGATCGAGTCGTTCGAGTTTCGGGTGTCGCGGGTGCCGGATGCGTTATACGGGCTCGTCGCCATCACCGCGTCGTTCACCGACTCCGGGAAGTAAAGCTGCGACGTGACGGCCGTGCGCTCGTCGAGGTGAATCTTGAGGTGAACGTGTATGGTCCGCCCTCGATAGAAGCCGGGGTAGAGAGTGTCGAACTCGACCCGGCCGTTCGCGTCCGTGACCTGGATTCCGCGAAGGAACCTCTCCCCGGCCGTGCCCTCGCTCCCGTAGCCCGAGTAGAGACCGGAAGCGTCGCAGTGCCAGATGTCGGCGACGGCGTCCCGGATGGGGCTGCAGGTCCCGGCATTCACGACTTCGAGCGCCAGGAGAAGCGGCGTTCCCGGCCGGCCCTCGGTGATGTCGCGGCGAATCTGCCCGGCGTCGAAATAGAAAGGTCCTTCGGTCATCGCGGGCGTGAGAACGCAAGCCGCGGTCGGGGATACGGTGGTGGTGGTCGTGCTGCCGGACTCCGTTGGCGCGGTCGTGGTTCCGTCGCCGCACCGGGAAGAAGCGAGAAGGGCGACTCCGGCGAAACCGATCTTGCCGAGCGCGTGTCGCCTTCCGATTTCCGTTGTGCTCATGAGATGATGCTCCTCCGGAAGGACCTTCGCGCGCTGTAAAGCTCCTGCTAATATCCTGTAAGGAATGTAAGGTGCGGCCGTGGCAAAGACACGGAAACGATCGCCGGCTCGAAAAGTAGGCGTCTGGAAGCTCGACCCCAAGCTTCGCGTGATCGCGAACAGCAGCAAGACCGTGAACCAAATCCGGTCGGAGCGGTCCGCGGCGGTCTGCATTCGTAAGGCCGACCCGAGTCTCACCCTCCTGCGAGAACCGGGCGCGGCGCCGGCCCCTTCCGATCTGTTGGAGCACATTCCCAAAAAGACCTGGGAAGACCCCGTGAGCGGCGCGAAAGAAGTGATCGTCGATCTCTTCTTGACGATGTCCGAAGCGAAGGACAAGGAGTCCATCGGGGCGTCCTACGAAGTCACCCGGACTCGCGACAACGTGGTCACCGTGGAGGCGCCGCTCTCGAGCGTCGCTGCGATGGCGCGGGATCCGAAGGTGCACTCGATCGAGATCGCCGAGCGCGTCCACTTCTCCCCGCCTTTCAACGTGCGGGTGGCGGAATCCGTGGACGAACCGGAGAAACGGATCCGGACGGACGTCGTCCACAAAGGGCGGCAAGACGTTCTCATCGGCGTCATCGACGTCGGAGGTTTCGATTTCGCGCACCGGGACTTCCTTGCGGACGACGGAAGCACGAGGTTTCACGCGATCTGGGACCAGGGTTCCGATACGCGTCCTCCTCCCGAGGGCTTCAAGTACGGGGCTCTGCTCCAGGCGAAGCATCTGAACCGCGCGCTCGCTCACGCCAAACGGAAAAAGTCTTTCCTGCCGGCGACCGAGCTCGAGCCTCAATCGCTTCGCGCCCGCTCGTCCCACGCCACGCACGTCGCCAGTATCGCCGCGCGGCAACCATGGGACGTGCCCGAACGCTGTCCTCGCCGGGGTCTCGCTCGCTCTGCCTCGAGAAGATACCGATCGAAGAAAAACGTTCTACGACTCCACCCGTCTCGCCCATGCCATCGACTACCTATTCGCGCTGGGCGACGACCTCGGCCTCCCGGTATCGATCAACGTGAGTCTCGGCACCAACGGCCACGCCCACGACGGCACGAGTGCTTTGAACCGATGGCTCGATCACGCGCTCGCGAGTCCGGGGCGCTCCGTCGCGGTTGCCGCGGGAAACGCCGGACGGCTCGCTCCACTCACCCGCGGCGATCTGGGATTTCTCGACGGTCGCGTCCATACCACCGGTAAGTTGTCCGCGTCGGGACTGAGTCGAAGCATCGAATGGGTCGTGGTGGGAAACGGGGTCGGGGATCTCTCCGAGAACGAGCTCGAGCTCTGGTACGGCATGCAGGATCGCTTCGCTATCGAGATCAAACCGCCCGGAGAGAGCCGCTGGATCGGGCCGGTCGAGCCGGGGGAGTTCATCGAGAACCGCGTGCTCGAGAGCGGAACGGTGCTGAGCGTCTTCAACGAGGTCTACTCGCCGTCGAACGGCCATAACCAGATCTCCTGCTTTCTCAGCCCGTTTTTCTCGAAGGAAGGCGTCATCGGCGTCGCGGCGGGGGTCTGGACGCTGCGGCTCTACGCCCGCGACGTTCGCGACGGTACGTACCACGCCTGGATCGAGCGCGACGACCCGCGGCGCTTCCGTCGGGTGGGGGTCGAGAGCGGTTGGGGGTTTCCCTCGTTCTTCTCGCGGGGCACTGCCGTCGATACGCACACCGTGAACTCGCTCGCGTCCGGTGACGCGGTCATCGCCGTCGCGAACCTCGACGTGGCGGCCGAGAGGATTCATCTCTCCAGCAGTCCCGGCCCCACCCGCGATGCCCGGCTCAAGCCGGACATCGCCGCGCCCGGCACCAACGTGATCGCGGCCAACGGCTTCGACGTCCCTTCTCGTCCGTGGGTCCGTATGACCGGCACCAGCATGGCGAGCCCCTACGTCGCCGGAGTCGTTGGGCTCATGCTCGCGATGGAACCCCGGCTGACCGCGGCGCAGATTACCGGAATGCTCAAGCGAACGTCGCGGCCGCTCCCGGGGATCGACTACCAGTGGCAGGACGACGCCGGGTTCGGCGCGATCGATGCGGATCTCTGCTTGAAGGAGGTGGCGCGGTTGAACGAGAAGCGGGAAAAAACTCCGGAGCGCTAAGTTGAAAATCCAGGCCTTTCACGCGAAGGACGGCGATTGCCTCCTGATCCGGGGGAACGAGGACACGGTGATCCTCGTGGACGGCGGGCGCGGGGATGCGTTCAAGAAGAACGTCTCGTCTCGTTTGCAGCTTCCCACCCTCGGCACCGACATCGACCTGGTCTATGTCTCCCACATCGACAACGATCATCTTTCCGGCATTCTCGAGCTGGTGAAGAACAAGGTGGCCTGGGACGTGTTCGACTTCCACCAGGGCGAGGACGACTTCACCGGGAGACCACCCGCGCTCGATCGCCCGGCCGCCATCAAACAGATCTGGCACAACGGATTCGCGGAGCTCGTCGACGATCACGATGGAACCATCGAGCGCGCGCTCGACCTCGCGACGCGGACTCTGTCTTTGAGCGAACCCGCGTTCGAGCTCTTCGAGCTCTACGAGAATCTCACCACCGGTGTGAAAGACACGCTCGAGCTCAACTACCGCCTTCGGTTCGGACGGATGGAGGGGATTCTGAACCTGCCTTCGGCCCGCGAGGACAAGCTCATGGTTCTCTCGGAAGCGAACGAGACCCACCGGGTGGGAGAGTTCGAGGTGCGAGTCCTCGGTCCCACCGTGAAGGAGCTCGAGGCGCTTCGGGTCTTCTGGAACGAGTGGCTCGAGAGGAACGACCTCGACGTGCCGAAGCTGCGCGAGGCCGCCGAAGAAGAATCGCGGACGCTCGGCACCAGCGAAGAGCGGGCGCTTCTGGGCATCCTGCTCAACCAGGCCGACAAGCTCGGCGAGGGAAGCGAGGGAGTCACAGAGCCGAACGTCGCATCGCTCACTCTCCTGGTCGATGACGGCAGCCACCGCGTTCTCCTGACCGGAGACGCGCGCTCGGAGGAGCTTCTTTCCGGACTGCGACAGCACGGACTCGTGACCGACACCGAGGGACTGCACGTCGACGTTCTGAAAGTCCAGCACCACGGCGCCGCCGGGAAACGTGACCGAGGAATTCTGCAAGCTCGTCACCGCGGATCACTACATCTTTTGCGCCAACGGTTCCCACAGCAATCCGGAGAAGGTGGTGCTCGACGGCATTCTCGATTTTCGCATCGGAGAGCGCGCTTCGGAGAACCTGAGTCCAGGCCGGGATCGGCCGTTCACCTTCTGGTTCACGACGTCGAGCAGAACCCCGGGGATCACCGCCAGCCAGAAGACGTTTCTCAAGAGCGTGGAGCAGGGTCTGCGCGACAAATGGGACGGGAAGCCCGGATTCACCCGAAAGTACCCGGGGACCACGGACCCGTTCTCGATCGAGATCGATTCGTGGTACGTCGATTGCATTTACGGCGGGTACACCGAAAAGGAGGTGCTCAATGAATCGAGGAAAGCTTCTCATCGCAGCGGGAGTTCTCTCTCTGTCGCGGCGGCTCCGGGATTCACGGGAGACGGCACGGCGATCCGCGCGGAGGTTCCGTTCGCGTTCCACGCGGGCAAGCGCGTCTTTCCACCAGGAAGTTACGTCTTCACCGTCGACCAGACGAGCGAGTCAGGACTTCTGACGATTCAAGATCGAAATGGTCCCGAGCACGAGCTCCTGCTCACTGTCCCCGAGCACCGGCGCACGGGTCCGGCGCCGGAGACGAAGCTCGTGTTCATCGGTACGGGAACGACCACTTCCTCGCGCAAGTCTGGGTTGCCGGTCTGGATGAAGGGCGCGCAATACCGAAGGCGGAAGTGGAGCGCGAGCGAGCCGCGCTCGCGACGAAGGAAATGCCGCTGAGCGTACGCGGCCCGTGGACCGGTGAAGGGAGAGGCCGCTCCTACAATGACCGGAGGAGAAGAATCATGCGAGCTTCCTGGACTTTTGTCGCGGTTCTCGTCTCTTCGGCAGCGCTCGCGGAGGACTGGCCTCAGTGGCGCGGACCGCGCGGCAACGGCGTCAGCAGCGAGTCCGGGCTTCCTCTGCGTTGGGCCGACGACGAGAACGTCGCGTGGACGGCGCAGCTCTCCGGCTTGAGCGTTTCCACGCCCATCATTCATGGAGACCGGGTGTTCGTGACCGGGCAGGCGGGGCGAGGGGTCCTGCGTGAAGGAAACCATCCGACGCTGATGAGAGGCGAGGAAAAACCGTCGGAAAAATCTCTCGGCGCCCTTGGGGAAAGCCCCGCCTCGGCCGAAGGGGAAGTCCGCTTCCTCGTCGAAGCCTTCGACCGCGAGAGCGGGCGGCGTCTCTGGCAATACAGCCTCGACGCGGCGACGGCGGAAGGAGGTGCCCTTCCTCCGGTCCATCGCAAGCACAATCTCGCGAGCCCGAGTCCGGTCACGGACGGTGAGCGCGTGTACGCGTGGTTCGGAACCGGCCAACTGGTAGCGCTCGACTTTCAAGGGAAGCTCGTCTGGCAGAAGAACGTCGCGAAGGACTACGCTCCCTTCGACATTCCCTGGGGTCATTCGAGCTCCCCGACCGTCTATCAGGACGTCCTCCTGCTCCTTTGCGACCACGAGCCCGCTTCGTACCTTCTCGCTCTCGACAAGAAGACCGGCGAGGAGAGGTGGAAGACCGACCGCGGCAAAGGCCTTCGCTCCTACAGCACGCCCACGGTGGTTTCCGGTCCCGCCGGGGACGAGCTCGTCGTGAACTCGAGCGAGAAGCTCGAGGGCTACGACCCGAAGACGGGAAAGCTCCTCTGGTTTCTCGTCGAGCCGAACCAGTTTCCAATCCCGGTGCCTTCGTTCGCGGACGGCATCATCTATACGAGCCGCGGCTACCGGAGCGGTCCCTACATGGCGATTCGTCCGGGAGCCCGGGGCGACCTGAAGGAGTCCGAGAACCTGCTCTGGCACGTTCCGACCGGTGCCCCTTACGTCTCCTCCGTCGTTCACTACCAGGGTGTCGTGTACATGGCGAGCGACGCCGGTGTGGTGCAGGCCGTCGACGCGGCGACCGGCGAGAGGCTTTTCCAGGGCCGCACGGGCGGTGTCTTTTCGGCCGCGCCCGTCGCCGGCGACGGAAAGATTTATTTCGTCAGCGAGACGGGCGAGGCGTTCGTCCTCGCCGCGAAGCGGGAGTTCGAGATCCTCGCCCAGAACGCGATGAACGCCCGTTTTCTCGCGTCGCCCGCGATCTCCGGCGGCCGCATCTTCCTCCGGAGCGACGATCGGTTGATCGCGGTCGGCGAGTCCCGCTCCGCGACCAGCTCGGAATCGGTGGAGCCCTGAGAAGCTCTCGCAATTTTCTTGACAACGCGGCCCCCGTCGTTAATCTTCCGCGTTGAATGACGCCTCCCGATTCGTCCAGCGTGCGCGCGATCGGAGGCCTCCTTCCGGAGAGCCGGGCGTCGGAGAGTCGGGGTTTCAAGACTCGCGCCGGGCTCCTTACCCTCATCGGACTTCTCTTCGCGTCCACCTGCGGCGGCCCTTACGGAATGGAAGATTTCGTCGCGCGCGTCGGGCCGGGCCTTTTCATCACTCTCCTCTTCGTGACTCCGTGGCTGTGGGGACTGCCCGCCGCTTTCGCCTCGGCGGAGCTTTCGTCGCGGCAGTCCGTCGAGGGCGGGTACTACCGCTGGGCGCGGCAGCACCTCGGCGAGTTCTGGGGTTTCCAGTCGGGGATCTGCAGCGTTCTCTCGTCGTTTCTCGACAACGCCCTCTACCCGGTGATCTTCGCCCGAGCGCTGGCCTTCGTCATCCCGGAGATGGGGCGCTTCGAGCAGTGGGGGGCCGCCGCGCTTTTCATCCTCGCCCTGACCTTCGTCAACTACCGGGGGATCGTGGTGACCGGTGCGACTGCGGTCGCGCTCAACCTGTTCCTCCTGGCGCCGGTGATCTGGATCGTGATCGCCGGTTTCAGCGGCGCGCGGTTCTCAGCGTTCGAGCCGTTTCACGTCGGCGGTACCAACTTCCTCTCCGACCTCGGCGCCGCGCTCGCTCTCGCGCTCTGGCTCTACTCGGGGTATGGCGAGGTGAGCACGGTCGCGGAGGAAGTCGAGCGGCCGCAACGGAACATCCCGCTGGGGCTATTGCTCGTCACTCCGGTGGTGATCCTCACCTACAGTCTGCCGGTGATTGCCGGGCTCGTCTCCGTCGGCGGTTGGGAGAGCTGGAGCTCGGGTCAGTTCGTCGCCATCGGTACCGAGCTCGGCGGATCGACCCTCGGGCGATGGGCTTTTTTCGGATCCGTCGCGAGCCAGGCGGTCATCTTTCTCACCTACCTTCTCTGGATGTCGCGCATCGCGTGGTCGATGGCGGAGGACCGCAATCTCCCGTCCTGGTTCAGCCGGCTCCATCCGAAGTACGGGACGCCCTACCGGGTGCTCTGGGTCTACGCCATCGTGTACTGCGCGATGGCGGCGCTTCCGTTCGAGCACATCCTGGTCGCGGATATCTGGGTGAGCGGCGCCTACACCATGATCATGCACGCCACCTTGATCCGGGCGCGCTCGAAAGCTTCGCTCCAGGACGGAGGGTTCCGCGTTCCCGGAGGGAAGGTCGGCCTCTGGCTCAACGCCATCCTGCCCGGGATCACCTGGGTCGTTTTCCTCGTGCTGACGTTCGGCGAGCACGCCCGGTTCGGCATTCCGCTGCTGCTCCTCGGCCCCGTGGCCTTCACCGTGATGCAATACGTTCGGAAGCTGCGGCCCGCGGCCGCAGAAACGTAAGCACAGTAAGATTCCCCTCCGGAGGACTCCCATGAAACTCGCGGCCCTTGGTTTGCTCGCGGCGACATTCCTCGCGGCGCCGGCGCCGGCCTCCGACCTCGAAAAGGTCGTCGCCGACTACGTTGGCCTCTATCGGCGCGACACGCTTGCCGAGTGGAAGAAGCTCTTCCTCCCTCACTTCACCGTCGCCTCGACGCGCGAGGATGGAACGGTCGGGGAGCGAACGCTCGAAGAGTTCTACGAGGCGCAGCGGCGCTATTTCGAGAGCGGGCGCGAGATCAAAGAAGTCCTCGAGAACGTCCAGATCGAGCGAAAGGGAAAGCTCGCGAGCGTCTGGGCGGATTTCGTCTTGACGGACAACGGGGAGACGAGGCGGGGAAAGCTCGTTCTTCTATTGATCGAAGGCCCCGAAGGATTCAAGATCCACTCGCTGATGTTCTCGTACTACGGCTGACGTTCTCGGGAAAGCGGCTAGCCGGCTTATCCGGAAAGTCCCCAAGTAAGGAATGCCGCCGAGGTCGGCTCGGCTCCCTCACCCGGTCGCTGAAGTAGTCGAGCAGCAACGCAAGCCCGACGCCCAGAAGAATTCCGGCGGGAATCGACAAGATGCATGACCAGCACCTTGTTCGGCGAGACCGGCTCTATCGGGAGCGAAGGCGAAGCCAGGATAGCGATGTTCGCGACGCGCCGGTCGTCGAGCTCCGCGGAGATGCGCGACTCTTCGACGCGCTTTGCGTAAGACATGTAATTCTGTTCGGCGAGCATTCGTTCCCGCTCGAGCGAGCCCAGCTCATCCTCGCTCGCGCTGAGCGTCTGGAGCCGGCTCTCGATTTCCGCGGCCTGGGCGCTTCTCTCCCGGATTCGTCCGGACAACGCCCGAATGAGCATGCTCTCCAATCTTTCGATCTCGCTTTCCGTTTCGACCATCAACCGCGACCCCTGCTGGTATTTGGAAGCGAGCGTGACCCGGTTCATCCGAAGCTCGGTCACGCGGTCCTTCATCAAGGGAATGGTCAAGTTCGAGTCGAGCGTGTCTTCCGTTCCACCGTTGTCCTCCGACAATGCTTCGGCAGTTCCGGATCGACCGATGAGTGCGCGCTCCCTCTCGTCGTCGGCGATCTCACCGTAGATCTGGTGGAGCCTCCGCAGAAGGAGCTCGCGCTCTTCGTCGATGGAAGTCAGAGCGAACTCGCGTTTGAGATCGGCTGCGCCGCCTTCTCGATGGTCGTAAGCTGCTGCTTGTAGTCGGCCGCCTGGCCCGCGAAGAAGCCGGTGCTCGCGGAATCTCGGCGTACCTGGATGTGGCGGTTTATGTAGAGCCGCAGGAGGGTATCCACGAATTCGACGGCCAATTCGGGATCCGGCAACCGCAGTCGCACCGAAATCACGTCGGAATCCTTCCGGCGGTCGACTTGCAGCGACGATTCCAGCGCGACCAGAATCTTCTCGCGCTCGCTGAGCTCCCTCTTCGAGATTGATCGCGATCAGCAGGTTCTCGAGCTCGGTTTTCATCCGACCGCACGGCCTCCTTGATCCGGAACTTCATCCGCTGCAGGAAAGTTTCGGGATGCGCGGGTTTCGCGCGAAACCTCTCGATTCCGATGGTGTCCAGCGTCTCCTCCAGGAGCGCGCGCGAAGTCATGAGCAGCACGTAGGAGTTGATCTCCTCCATGCGGACGCCCGTGGTAACGACGTCGCCCTTCTCCACCGTCGCCGGCAACTTCCACATTCTCCCGGCCGAGCTTCACGAGAATGCGAGCTTCCGTTTCGTACATATCCGAGCGAAGCTGAAGGGCGGCGTACGCGGCCAGCACCGTGGACAAGAAGACGAAGGAGATCAACAATTTCGAGTTCCGGACGGTGGAGAGGAAACGGTCCCAAATCGCGGAAGCATGTTCGACCGACGGCTCGATGTGTCCTTCGTTCATGGTGTATCGGACTCCTTGGCGACCGTTTTGGCGGGCCCGCGAGCTCACTACCTGTTGAGAACGCCCGGTAATCGCGTCAGCGCAACCCTGCGGCGTTTCTCGAATGCTCTACACGCTGCCGGAGGGTCGTTTGCTTGCGTGCCACTCGAAAATAGTGCAGTCATCGCAGATCGTTCTTTCCCGATTCGGAATCTCCTCCTCGGGAAAAGAGCGAACGACCGGAACGAAACTTATCGTTGTTCCAGATGTCCTCGATTCTGATCTCCGTCGTTCAGGTTGGCGAAGTCCCGTTCCTGTTTGTAAACGATGCAGCACGGCGAGACCCCTCCGTCGGGATTGATGGTCATCGAGCGATAAAGGTAGTAGCAGGGCCCGGGCCTACCGTCCTGACCGAACGGTCTGTTGCTCGGAGTCGCTATCGACACGGCCTTCCACGGTTTCGTGGAAACCACTCCGCAGCCAGCTGGCTGCGATTCTGCGCTTCGAACGGCAGGCCCACCGGGATGAACCGCATCACGTCGACGCCCATCTCGGCGGACATGCGCTCGGCCTCGCTCGATCTCGTGCTCGTTGTGCTTCATCACGATGAACTGCCATTCCACGACGGGCGTTTTGAGGTTTCTTCGGGCGCGCTTGGTAAGGAGCTCTTCGAGATTCTTGCGGACTCGATCGATGTCGCCCCGCACCCGGTACTTCTGGTAGTTCTCCTGGGTGGTCCCGTCGAGGGAGACGATCAGATACTCGAGACCGCTGTCGAGAAGTCGGTCGATATCGCGGGAGTCGGTATTGACGAGATTCGAGCTCAAGTTGGTTCCCACGTTCTCCCGCTGCGCATGAGCGATCATCTTGAAGACGTCCTTGTTGAGCATGCGACTCACCCCAGTTGTGCAGGATGACTTCGAAGAGATAAGGGCGCATGAGGCTCGAAATACTTCTTGAAGTGCTCGAAGGACAGCATCTTTTGCGGCCGGCCGAGGTCGTTCATGCCCGTGGGGCACAGAGGGCACCGGAGATCGCAGTAGTTACAGGGGTCGAGAAAGATGAGGTAGGGATGGCTCTCGACGCTTACCCGCCGGAGTTTGCGCTCGTACTCCACACGGAGAAGGTTCGCCCACTTTTTCGGCGTGCCGTGCTGGAGCACGGAGCGGAGATGTCGCGCGCCGCGGGTGTACTGCGGTATCTTTCGAAGGTATTTTTGAGCAAGCGACATTGATTTACCGATGGATTCCAAAATCGCTCAGAACGCGCCGCGCCCGTTGAAAACCATGCGAGCGGTCCAGAGGAGAATCTTCATATCGTTTTTTATGGAGCGTGAAGCAACGTACTCCAGGTCGAAATCGACCGTCTCCTGGAAGGTAAGCTCGCCTCTTCCCGAGACTTGCGCCAGGCCCGTGATTCCGGGCGGCACGGAAAATTTGCGAAGCTTGCTGCCCTGGTAGTACGGGAGCATCTTCGACATTTCGGGCCGAGGGCCGACGAGTGCCATCTCACCGGTCAGCACGTGCCAGAAGTTCGGCAGCTCATCGAGACTGGTTCGGCGCAGCCATTTTCCCTGCGGTGTGACGCGAGGATCGCGCTCTTCCTGCAGCCGCACGCTGGCCAGCTCTTCCCTGTCGAACTCGTAGTTGCACCACTCCGGAAACCGGTCCTCCGAGTCCACGTAATGCGTGCGAAACTTCATGAAGACGAACGGTTTGCCGCCGAGACCGACGCGTTCCTGCGTGAAAATAGCGGGTCCAGGCGTTCCGCGCCGGATGATGTACGCAAGAAAAAGCAGCAGAGGCGACGTCAACAGCAGCACCGAGGCGGCGACGAATATTTCGAAAAACCTCCAGACCCGGTAGGAAAGACGATAGCAGTCCGGCGACGCCGGGATTGCCAAGGTCGTCGCCGCTCCTTGGGAATCCGCAGCGATTCGCGGCCACCCCAATTCGGCTCCATGCTCTCCCGCCAGACGCAGCCGTGATGCGACCGAGACCGGAACTGGACCGTTCGACGTCGCTGTTTTCTCGAAGGCTAGCCTTTAGCATACGGTCCTCCCACGGACGATCGGACGTCTTCCGACGGACATAGCAAGCGACCGGTCCAAACTCCGGATCGCTGCACAATGGGGGGAGAAGGGATTTTTACCATGCTTTTCGCCGGCGCGTCAACCCTTTCGGCGCGAAGTCCATCCCACGGCGGCCGCCTGGCAGGCCCTGACCTGGCCCGCGTGAACCCGGGTCTTCCTTTCGGATACAATCGAGTTGCAGAGCAAAGATTGCGACAGCCGCAGGCGATCCGTTGGCCCGAGCCCTCCTCGGAGGAAAAGGAGGCTTGAAAACCGTCATTGGTCTGCATCCGTTGTGGATGGATTCCGATTCCAACGGCGGCGTCGCGACCTACTGGTCCACGTTGCTCGAAGAAATGGCCCGGCTCGATGCGCCGTTCGAGTTCCGGATTTATTACCCGAATCGCGAGTCCTCCCAGCGGGCCACGGGGCTCCCGTCAAATTTTCAGCCTCGCGCTCTGTGGCCGGCATCCCGGTGGGTGGAGATACCGGTGAGTCTTCCGCTCGAGATCGCTCGTCGTCCCATCGACCTGCTGCACGTGCAAAGCGTGGCTCCGCCGCTCTGCCCGAGCCGCTTCGTGCTGTCCATCCCTGACGTCGCATGGGTCACCCATCCCGAGGTTTTTCCACCGATGCTCAGGCGAAGGATGGATTGGCTAGTCCGTTTCTCCGTGCGACGGGCTTTGCGGGTCCTTACGATCTCCGAATTCTCCAAAGCGCAGATTTGTAAGTATTTCGGTCTGGCAGAAGAAAAAGTTGTCGTTGCCTATCTTGGCGCCAGGAAGATATACAAGCCAGTGACTGAAGCGGCGGCCCTCGAGGGGGTCCGGAGGAAGTACGGCATTACGAGCCCATTCATTCTGTACGTGGGCAAGATCCAGGCGCGTAAGAATCTGGTCCGACTCGTGAAGGCGTTTCATATCATTCGCCAGCGGGGTCTCCCTCACCAACTCGTTCTGGTCGGCCAGCGTACCTATCTATCCGCCGATATCTTCGAGGCGATCGAAGAGTCGGGACTGACGAAGGACGTGATCGTTCCGGGCGAAGTTCCCCTCGCGGACCTGCCTGCGCTTTATAGCGCCGCCAGCCTCTTCGCATTTCCGTCGCTTTCGGAAGGCTTCGGCATCCCGCCGCTCGAGGCGCTCTGCTGTGGAACACCCGTCGTCACATCGAACACGACGTCACTTCCCGAGGTGGTTGGCGACGCGGGCATCCAGGTCGACCCATGCGATGTGCATGCCATCGCCCAAGCCATGTACGATGTGCTGAACTCGGATGAGCTCCGCCGGGAGTTGATCGCTCGCGGGCTCCGTCAGTCCAAACGATTCTCGAACCGAACGATGGCCGAGCGGACGCTCGAGGTTTACGAGGACGCGCTGAAACGAAACCGGGAGTCCCACCGTTAACGGAGGTGACGCCCCCGGCTCACGACTCTTTCTTCTGCAGTCCGAAAACCCAACCAGCCAGCTCTGCGGCCACCACGACGGCGGCCCGCGCTGAAAGTCCCGCGATGGCGATGAAATTCGCGGGACGCCAGACACTTCGGATGTGCCACTTGCGATAGTACTTGTAAGCTCCGAGGTGGAAGTCGATCGCCGATTTCACACAGCGCTTCAGTCCGGCGCGAGTGCCACCTTTGTGCTGATCGTGAACCACAATGGCGTCGGGAACGACATGGATTTCGAACCCCGCTTCCCAAATCGCTCGGCACCAATCGGTGTCGTTCCAATAGAGAAAATACCGGGTGTCCATGGGCCCGGCTTTCTCGATCGCCTCGCGCCTGACCATGATGGCGCAGGCGGAAACGGTCTCCGCGGCAAACGGGCGGTCGAACTTCTGGTTGCGGTACGCAAGGTACTTGCGCGAATACCGGTTGTTCGGGAGGAGGCGAGTCAAGATCGAGTAACGCCCGAAGAGCGCGGCCCAGGGCGTGGGGAAGCTCTTTACGGTTCCCTGAATCGTGCCATTCGGGTTCAGCACTTTTCCTGCCGCCGCACCCACCGCCGAGTGACTATCCAGGTAATCCGACAGCAGACCCAAGGCGCGCGGCCGCATCATGGTGTCGCTATTCAGAAGATAAAGATGTCGGCCGCGGGCCAAGGCCATCCCCTGGTTGCATCCGCCGGTATGCCCCAGGTTCACGGAGTTCGCTACACATACGACCGCCGGGAATTTCGTCCGGACCATGTCGGCGCTGCCGTCGCGGGAGTCATTGTCGATGACCACGACCTCGATCTGGATGCCTTGTTCGGAACGGATAAGCGTGTCGAGCGTCCGCTCCAGCATCTCCCGGGTGTTGTAGTTGACGATGATCACGGACACGTCCGCCGAGTACGAGGGCAGCACCCAAGATCTCACGGCTGACCTGGGTCGTTCGGCGAAAGCTTGCGCGCGAGCGCGATCCAGAACGGACAGATGCCCCATCCGTACACTGATTGCGGCAGCCCGCCAAAAACCCACTCTACGAAGGGAAGAAATGGGCGAGCGACCGGAGAATGCCTCAACCTCGTCCAGGAGAAAAAACCCCGCAAAGGTAAGGGCTCCACCTGCGCGACCGCGCCGGTCTCTCGGCAGAGCTTCTTGACGTCGCTGTAGTCGAGCAGAAATTTCTCCCACGGTGAGTGAATTCTCACGAAACCGTGGTCCTGAACGTGGCCAAAGTCGAACGGAACGGAACGGCTCAAGCCGCTCAACAGAAGATGTCCGCCTGGCTTCAGAACCCGAAGCAGCGATCGAAGGGCCCGCCGCCGCTGATCGAGGTAGTCCGGAGCCACACGGATGCTGTCACCGATCACACCGATGTGCTCGATGGTGTTGAGAGACAAGATAAAGTCGAATTGTTCTCCTTCGAACGGCATGGATCGGATGTCGGCGCGCGCCAGGCGGCCCTGCGTTTTTCGCTGGTGCCAGCACAGAACACGGTTGCCGATGTCGATTCCCCAGGTGGCATACCCCGCATCGCTGAGCACGTCGACGTCCGAACCCATCCCGCAACCCGCGGAGAGGACGGTGGCCCTGCCAGGCTCATAGCCAAGCTGTTCGAGCAGAGGTTTCAGATAGCGCCGGGCCAGGCCGATCTCGTACTCCTCTTCGCGTGGAGCCTCGAGCTCGAGCCACTCCTTCCTCGCGACCGGGTCGCGAATCCAATGGTCGTCGAAGGAGGCCTCCGGCGCGAAGTCCGCGTAGGCGGAGTCCATCGTCTTATATGTCCGCGCACATCGAGTGCAGGCCACACTCGAGACAAACCGCTCCAGTTTGCCGGTGCATTCAGGACACACGAATAAATTGGGTTCCGTCACTTCTTCCTCGGCCGCTCGCCGGCGTCTACGAGCAGCGCCAGGTCCGACAATCTCTACTTGAATTCGATCGAGGAAATCCAGATCGTCCGGTCACCTGTTGCGCCATCCTCCGCTCCGCCGTCCCCGAGCCAGATGCGGCCGACGTTCGCCGTCTGGAGTGTTCCGCCCTCGCTCTGGCCTTTCGCCAGTTGGTCCAGCTTCAAGTGGACGGGACGCCACTCTTTCTCGACCGGCACGAACGCGTGATACGTCTTGCCGCCGCGCTCGTCCAGGCGGAACAATACGTACTCCACACGATCCGAGCGAATCGAGAAGCTCACGCTCGTCGCGTTCGATAGCCTGCCCTCGTGCACGTCCTTGTGGCACAATACCCAATCCTTCTGGTAATGGATATTCCAGCGCATGGCCTCCTGGCTCGGCGCCGCTGCCTCGCGGTCGAGGCTAACCTTTCCCCCTTCCGAGCACGTAAACAAGTCGTCATCGGATTGGAAACCCAAGGTGAGAATCCCGCTCGATGGGCGGTCGGGCTCTGTCCGAGCTTCTGCGGTTTCCGGACCGGGCTCGCTGGCTGAAATCGTCGCGCGATCCCCCTCGCGAGTCACCGTCGATTGTCTGAGCGGCTTGGCCGCTTGCTCGCGAAAGAAATCCATCCAAACCGGCCACGCAGGTTTGGGCTGCAAATCCGCGCCATACAGGCCGGTATTGACCCAGATGTTCTTCTCTTCGCCAACCTTCAGCTTGTCCAGCAGTCTCTCGTAGTCGATCGGCACGAACCATACGACAAACAAGTAATTGTCCCGCTTTGCCGCTGCGATCAGGTCCTGCAGAAATCTGGTCTGGGTCTGTGGATTCCCGTTGAAAGTCAATCCGGCGCTTGGCAGCCGAACCTGCTTGGTCGTGTATCCCGTTTCGCAAATAGCGATGGGCTTCGGGGAATATTGTTTCAGCCAATCGAGAGGCTGCTTCCACTGGTTGTCTCCCTCGGGAAGCGCGGGAGCGCCCATCTTCACACCGAATTCGGATCCGTAAGGGTAGAAGCTGACGCCCATGTAGTCGCTGCGCGCGATCGAAGGTTTCACGGCCTCTGCAACTCGCGGCAAGAGCATGGATTGCAAAACGAACTCCATGCCGACGCTGAGGTCCGGGAACCGCAGTTTCAACCGATCGTAGGTGTCGTAGAAAAGCCGTTCGTACTGCCGCCAGAGTGCGGGTTTCTGCAAAGCCATTTCCGAGATTTCAATCCCGATATTGACGTAGGCTGGCTTGAACTTCTCGACCACGCGTCTGGCGTAATTGGCGTAGGCCTTCTTGACATCGGGATGGTCGAATGGTCGGCCACTGAGCTCCGGAGGCATGCGACCTGGGCTTTCTTCGTTGGGACCGCACTGGGCCGCGAAATTCCTGCGATCCATCGCCGTCGCCGTGATTGCCACATACACGGTGTGCGTCTGCGGGATTCGCGCAAGAATCTGGTCCCAATCCCGCTCGAGCCACGCGGGGAATGGTTCACCCTTCAACGCTTGACGCCAAGGCAAACATTGATCCATGTGAATCGCATAGAGGTTCGTGGCGGGCAGGATGATTTCGTGTGTTTTCCCTTCCGCCTCCGCGGTCAGGTCGTATGGGAAGGCGGTGAATCCGACAAGTATTTGGCTGTCCTGCGGCAGGGCAGCCGGCGCCTCAGCCGCCAATCCAGCCGCTAGAAGCCATTCTTGGCTTGACCCAGCGCTATTCGGCGCTGAGGTCAGCCGAACGTGGAGCAGAGCCACTCCGCCAAGGAGGACGAGCGGCGTCAGAAAGAAGTAGTTCGATCTCCAATTCGCCCGCATAGAATTCCGTCTCCCCCAGGGTCTCGATGCCGGCCCGATTCGTCGCAGCGAGAATATCTCACGGGCTCATGGCCGACGCGGCGAGTTTCCGTGATGAATTTGGTCTGAGACTCGCACGGGCCGAGGCAGGATCCTCGCAGACCTTCCTTTTCCTCAGCGACCTGTGCCACAATTATCGCCTCTGCTTTGGCCCCCCGCAAACCCGATTCGATGCGAGTGAACGGCGGCCGCTCGGAGCCCTTTGTCGGCGTCGGAGCGTGACGAAGACATGACGTACCCGGCGACAGGAGGGTCCCCGTGAGAGTCCTGCTCCTCTTCCCGACCTCTCCCTTTCCCCCGATCAATGGGATGAAGCACCGCTTCGCACATCTGGCTCTGCATCTGGCGCGCGAACACCGCGTGGCGGTGGCCTTCTTCACCCTTCCGGGTGAAGAGGCAGACTGGAGCGGGGCAACCGGCCAGTTCGATGAGGTCCGACCCGTCCCCGAGATCGCCACCGCGAGTCCGTCCGCGGCCTGGTTCCGGCAGGACCCCTCCGACGTTTTCCGCTACAAGAGTCCCCAGATGTTCGAGGTCGTGGACGAGCTCATCCGACGCCACGAGCCCGAAGTGCTCGTGAGCGGCGAGCCGGCATTGACCCAGTATCTAGTCGGTCACGGCGACCGCGTAAGGGTGCTCGACTACGTCTGTGAAGCGACGCTTCAGTTCGAGCGAATGATGGCGCGAACGACCGGCGCATCGCGCATACTGTGGTCGCTGCGGAAAAAAAAGTACGCCGCCTTTCTGCGGAGAATCGCGCCGGAATATGACGTATTCCTGGTCAATTCGGAAGAAGATCGGCAAGCGCTGGCGGTTGCCGCGCCCAATTGCAGGAGAGTCGAGCTCGTGCCGAACGGGCTCGCGCTCGAATCCTATCCAGCGGATCTTGCGGAGCCTGAGCCGGATGTCATGATTTATCCCGGTTCCATTGCCTATTCTCCTAACCGCGACGCCGTCGAGTTCATGGGAAGTCAGATCCTGCCTCGAATTCGCTCCCGGAGGCCGCAAGTCCGCTTTCAGGTCACCGGCGCGTTGCCCCGGGACCAGCCGCCGCCGGAAGCTCCCGGCCTCGAGTACACTGGTTACGTTCCGGACGTGAAAAGCGCGATCGCGTCGGCCTGGCTCTGCGCGGTTCCGTTACGCCTCGGCGCCGGTGGAACCCGGTTCAAAGTTCTCGAAGCTCTCGCCCTTGGAGCGCCGATGGTTTCGACCGCCATCGGAATCGAGGGCGTCGCCGTGACGGACAGGATGAACGTGCTGATGGCCGAAGACGCTCAAACCTTCGCCGATTGTTGCCTTCAGATTCTCGAGTCGCCGGAACTGCGCAACCGGCTCTCAAGGGAAGGCCGCCGCTTGATCGAGGACCGCTACAGCTGGTCGACTCTCGGCGATCAGGTGACGGGGCTGTTCGAGGAATTGATCGCAGTCAAACGCACATCTCCTGGCGCCGGGGACTAGCGTCGACCCATGAAGCCCGTCAACGTCCTGTTCTTGTCTCGCACTTGGGGGGTTGGCGGCGGCCCATACGATTTTCAGCCTCCTTCTCAAACATCTGCCCCGGGCCGAGTTCAACATTCACACCGCGCCCTATGACGTCAGAAACCCCGGCGAGAAAGAATTCCAGGAGTTTCTTGCGAGGCAGGGACATGAGGTGGGCGCAGAGTGCATTCCGTGGCGTGGTTGGGCTACGTGGCGCAGGTGCCAGCGGACGGTCGGCGAGCTCGTCCGCAAGCATCGAATCGATTTGATTCATTCGCACGACAATCTTTCCAATGCGCTCGTGGGCTTGGGCAGATCGGCGTGGCCCAGCGCCTGCGTCGCCAGCGCTTACGGATGGTTCGAGCCCAAACGCGGAGTGCGCGTCGCGACGGGCGAAGGTGGCTGGCACAACGCGGCCTGGAGATTCAGGGTCAGGACGTACTACTGGCTCGACCTCAACGTGTCTCTGCCGCGTTTCGACCGTGTCTACACGGTCTCCGAGGAAATGAAGCGCAAACTCCTCCGCGGCCGAACCGAGCCGGATCGCATCCGTGTGATCCGGACCGGGCTCGCGCTCGAACACTTTTCGCGCGGGAAGAGGCGACGGGCGGTCCGTCAGCAGCTCGAGATCCCGGACGATGCTCTGGTGGTAGGTATCGTGGGCCGTCTATCGGGGGAGAAGGGCCATCTGGTGCTGGTGGATGCTCTCAGGATCCTGGCCCCGGAATTTCCCAAGCTACGCCTACTGATCGTCGGCACGGGTTACATGCGTGAACCCATCGAGTTGCGCTTGGGCCAACTCGGGCTCGCGGATCGCGCGACCGTCGCGGGCTACGTTGACGATCTCCCCGGTGTCCTCGACGCGATGGATATTTTTACATTGCCAAGCGTGCTCGAAGAAGGCTTGCCTACGGCCATTCTCGAGGCGCAGGCCGCGGGTTTGCCCGTCGTTGCGAGCCGGATCGGCGGCACTCACGAGACAATCGACGAAGGCCGAACCGGCTTTCTCACGATTTCCGGTGACGCCAGATCGCTGGCGGACGCCATTCGGCCGTTGGCGGGAGACCCCGCGGCTCAGGGAGGCCCTCGGCGCGGCCGGGCGGCGGTGGGTAGAGGAGCGGTTCAACGTGAATCGCATGATCGGCGAGACGCGGGCGATGTATTACGAAGCCCTTGCGGCGCGGGGTATCGCGACTCGTTGGGGAAGATCGCTCGGGGACTGCCCGCGAAAATCGTGAAATCCGGCGGAAAGACGGGCGAGCCCGGTCAGTTGGTCACCGGCAGTGTGCTGCCCGCCCCTCGGTACAAGGCGATCAATTGCCGGTCGGGCAGCACTTCGCTGCACTTCCGCCCGAGGAAGAAGTATCCCGACGCGGCATCGAGCGAGCCAGGACGGTCCAGGAGGAAATAGTCGAAATACTTGAGCCAAAAAGAGGTCAGCCGCGCGATCCCCTTGACGGCGGAGCGAGCGAACGTCGTTCGTACGAAGCTCAGCAGGAAATACTGGTATGACCACGCCAGCGCCGTGCCCGAGCCCGCGGTCGCGCCACTTCCGATCTCCTCGAAACCGCGGAACAAGCGCCGGTGGCCCAGGTGGTGTATCGGGTGAAATCGTAAGGCCCGCCATGAACCTGTTGAATGAAGGAGTCTCCGCGTAGATCAGCGCGCCGCGCTTCATGACGCGGTGAAGTTCTTCCACGCACCGTGGCGGGTCAGCCACGTGCTCCAGGACGGCCTGAACGATGGCCCCGTCGAACTGTTCATCCTGGAATGGAAGGTCGTGCGAATCGCAGATCATCTGGGTTGCGGGCATGAAGGAAACGTCGGTACTGACAAACTGGATCGCCGGGTTGGAGGTCAACGAATCCATTCCGCGCCCGACCTCGCCGCAACCGATCACGAGGACCTTGGGCGAGGCGGAGAACTCCTTCAGCAAATCGGCCAGGCGGCGAAAATTCCCCTCGGCGCGAAAGTTCGTCCCCAGCTCCGGGATGACGCGAGACAGGAATCGCTCCACTGCGGACTGCGCATGGAAAGTCGTCGCCTTCTTTTTCGCGAAATCGGAAATGGAGAATACGCTCCGGTCCTCGTTGATCAGACACGGGTATACCGTCCACGATGGGGTAGCGCCACTCGCACCGAGCGACCTCACAAGCGAACTCGTCGCCGGAGCGGGATAACCGGCCTTGGCATCGGGGGCACCTGAGGGCGGCTTGAATGTCCGAGAGATCTTCAGGCCGGATGTCATCGAATCTCCTTGTGCCAGCTTCCCATCGCCGAGGCTTCAGTACGTTCCGTGTCACAATTTACCCGCGAGTATCACCGTCGTGGAGCCCCGTAGGCCGGCGTCGCGCGTGTCCAAGAATAAACGTTCCCTGGAGCACCGTCGAGCCCATACGCGGCTGACTGGCTCGGAACGATTCGCCTGGGTAGTGAGGTCAACTCGTTGACGCGCGTTCTCCACGAGATCCTGCTGGTCAGCTTTCCGAAAATCGCGGGTGGCATCCTTACGCTGACGCTGCACTTCGTCCTTCTTCGTTTTTTCACGCCCGCGGAGTTCGGTGTGTTCGCGGTTTGCATGAACGCGATTCTCCTGGGAGAGTCGCTCATCGGGTCCGCCCTCGATATGAGCGTGCTGCGTCTGGCGCCGGGTTACCTCCGGGACCGGCCGGAACGCGCCCTGGCCGTCGAGCGCGTCGCCCTCTCGATGAAATTCGCGATCGGCGCCACTCTCTCCGTCGGTGCGCTCTGGTTCTCGCGATGGACGGGGGAAGGGTTCTTCGAGGGCCTCGAACGCTCCGACCTGATCGTCCTCAGCAGTTTCGCCGTGTTGACGATGCTTCTGCTTCGCTCCGTCCTGGTGCACGTGCAGGTTCGGCGCCGGTTCGTGGCCTATGCGCTGACCGACGGCTTGCACATGCTCCTGAAATTCGGAGGTGCTGCGCTCGTCCTCCTCGCGACCGATCCTACCCCGGGCATGCTCCTCTTCGTATTCGCGACAGCTCCTCTCGTCGCAACGATGTTCGGGCTCGCGAACTTCGCTCGACTGCTCGCGTCGAGATCGTCTTCGCCTGGAGCCGGACGGGAAGTCTTCCACTACGTGCGGTGGTTTGCGGCGACGATCATCGTCGGGCACACCATCAGCCGGCTCGACGTGCTCACCCTCGGCTGGTTTGCGCCCATCAGCGAAGCCGGTCTCTTTTCGGGCGCCCAGGTATTCGCGATGGTGCCGCCGCTCATCGGAACCTACGCGGCGGTGGTGATCCACCCTCGCATCGTGCCCTACTGCATGGCGGGTACCTTTCGCGCATTCTTCGTTCGAGCGCAATGGGTTCTGCTGTTGGCGGCGACTGCGGCCTATCTCCTGGTCCTCGTCTCCTGGGACGTGGTGGCTCCCCGGCTGCTGCCGCAGAGTTTCGTGCAGTCAGGCTCGATTCTGCTGATCATGCTGCCGTCGTCCCTCCTTGCAATGGCTGCGGTTCCCGTAGCCCTGGGATACGTCATGTTCGTGCGAAAGCGTTTTCTGCTCTCGCTCGATTTCACGCTGCTGCCGCTCCTTCTGTTGCTCTACTACCTCGTCGTGCCTACGTACGGTGCCGTCGGCGCGGCCTGGGTTTCGACCGGGGTGGGAATCGTCCGCAGCGTCGCCGTCATCGCCGCGGCGTGGTTTCTCATCGATCGAGCGGGGGACTTGAAGGAGCCGGCCGTTCTCGAAGCGGCTGGAGCGGAGACGCCGTTCTAGAAACCGAGGACGACCGTTCGCTCCGTTGCGCCAACCGCGGCGCGTCGTGGACAACCTTCCAGGAGCTGAGTAGGATCGAGCGAAAATGACCAGTCGGAACGCATTGGTGACCGGCGCTGCCGGCTTCGTGGGGCGCCACATCTCCCGCCAGGCTCTCTGCTTCAGGATGGAAAGTCATCGGGATCGGCCACGGCGCCTGGCATCGTGACGATTGGCGGAGCTGGGGACTCTACGAGTGGCACCAGAGCGACATCAACCTCGAGACGCTTCTCACCTACGCCGGGGAACCGGAGCTGATCTTCCACTGCGCCGGAAGCGGCTCCGTCACTTTTTCCGTGCGGAATCCTTATCAGGACTACCGAAGGACGGTGGAAACCGCGGTTTCGACGCTGGAGTACGCTCGGGTGCACGTTCCGCATGCCCGCATCGTTTACCCATCGAGTGCGGCCGTCTACGGAGTCGCCGAGGCAGATCCCCATGACCGAGGGTCATCCCCTGGTTCCGGTCTCTCCCTATGGCGTCCATAAGAAGACTCGCCGAAGAACTCTGTTTCTCCTATGCGCGGCACCACGGCGTCCGAATCGCGGTCATTCGGCTTTTCTCCCTCTACGGGGTCGAGCTTCGCAAACAACTGCTGTGGGATGCTTGCGCCAAGGTCCTGTCGGCTGAGAACCAGTTCTTTGGGACAGGCGACGAGGTTCGTGATTGGCTGCATATCGATGATGCCGTCTCACTCTTCATGAAGGCCGGGGAGGCTGCATCCATCGATTGCCCGGTTCTCAATGGGGGAACCGGCGTTGGAGTGAGCGTGCGTGAGGTGTTGAGCGTCATCTTACGAGCGCCTCGGCTCGCCCGCCCGGCCTCTCTTCGCCAACACCGCGAGGTCCGGTGACCCGGCGAAGTTTGTCGCGGACGTGACGCGCGCGCCGTTCCCTGGGGTGGCAGCCGCTGGTCGAGTGGAGAGAGGGCGTTCAGAAGTACGTGGACTGGTTCCGGGAAGAATCCCGGCTAAGGCTCCGATCAACGGTCCCGCCAGTTGAGCCTTGTTCTGCTCTTGGAGCGCCAGCCGATACATAACGACGCTCAATCCCGCCACCAGCCACCATCCCTTGAGAGGAAAATGAAAAACGTCCACATGAAGCGCGAAAAGAAGGACGTTGATGGTGGTCAATCCGGAAGCCACCGAAAACCAGTATTGTTCTGTCGCCCCGAGACGTTTGAAGATGGCCGCGGCCTTGAAGGCGTTCCAGAGGACCGTGGCGACGAAGCCGTAGAAGAACAACCAGCCAAAAATCCCGACGTCCAGGAGCGTCTGTAGAAAGTCGTTGTGCGACCAGATTTGATCGGTGTCGATGGCGTTGGTCTTCGAGTACGCCGGTAGTATCTCCCAGGTGTGACCGAGGCCAGTGAGCCAATAGTCCTGCGCGACTTTGAGTGCGAGACCCCAGAGAGTGAAGCGCGCCCGAAGATTGGACGCGTGCTCCACCGTATACATCGAGGGGTCGAGAGCTCTTCGATACAGGTCATCGGGGACCAGGTACAGAAGCGAGGCACCCACCACGATCGCCGCCGCCACCCGGGCGGGGGTGAGGATCACCAGTCGGGACACGAGCAGGAGGAGGAGCACGCGATGCCCCCGAACAACATGACCCCCCGCGTGTTGGTCAGGAGAATGTTGTAGAGCACCACTACCCCGATGCCGAGAAGAATCAGGCGAACGGCCGCCGACTTCTGCGTTCGCCAGAGAAAAGCCCAGAACGGCAGCGTCAGGATGAGGTTGATTCCGTAAACCGCCGCATTGGAAGTCGTTCCCGTGGCGCGCCGGACCGCGCCGATCTCCGCCTCGGACACCGAATCCCAGGTCGTGCTCAAACGGTTGCTCACCGTTCCCAGGTCCGCTGCCGCCATCGCGGCTCCAAAATGCCAATCGTAGACCTGATACAACGCGATGAGGCTCGTCGACAGCAGCCAGGCGAAGAGCGCCCGCCGCGCGAGGCGCCAGTCGCGGACGACGTTGATGATGAGAAACAGAAAAAGAGCGCTTCCGAGCATCGTCGCGCCGTGAGCGCGGGCCGCCTCCGGCTGGTAAGCGTGGAGATAGGTCGAGAAAACGACGAGGATGAAACCCGCACAGAGGAGAAACGCGAGATCGAATCTCGGCTTCCACCCCCGGAGGAGAGCGTGCAGCAGATAGCTTCCGAGAGCGAGCGTGCCCACCACGCGCATCAGCGACACCATGGGAAGGCTGCTGTCGTCGCCGAAACGTCCAAGCCGCTCGATGGGCACCACGAACGCGGTGAGAAGGAAGGCGAACTCGGGGAACAGGAGCATGGCGACGCACAGGAGGCCCCCGACGAGCAGGACCAGGGCGATCAGCGGTGACAGCACACCGGAGGCGACGACGAGACCGAAGCCTCCCGCGGAGCCCGCAGGTCGCCGCGACGAGCGCCCGCAGCGTCTTGTTCTCTGCGAAGTCGGACAGCGTGTTCATCCGCGAGAGCCCGCCTGGAATTCGCGAAAATCGATCCGCCACAGCGCGCCGTTTCCGTCAGGCCGCTGCCACCGCGTCTCTCTCACGCTAGGGAACGAAGATGGCCGGGTTCCAAACGTAATTGAGACCGAGAAAGAGCGAAATCGGTACGAGCTCGGTAATGTGCTGCTTCACGAAGAGATTGAACTTGGCGGTCTTGGTCTTCGGCACATAGACGATGTCGGAGGGGTAGAGAAGAACGTCGTTCTGTTCGCCGTCACCTTCCAAGTCCGCCTTCAGATCCATCTGCATGAACAGGGGCTCCTGCCCTCCGGTGTTCCTGAGTATCACGACGTTCTTCAACTCTGCCGTGTCGCGAATGCCACCGGCCTGAACGATGGCCTGCAAGGCGGTGAGATTCGTCGCCATGGGGATCAGTCCGGGGGCGACAACTTCGCCTCCCACGTACACCTTTCGGCCGCTGAACTGCGTGACCATCACCGCGACCTCGGGCTGCCTCAGAGTCGGCGCGTACAGCTCGCGGAGCCGCCGCGCCAGCTCTTCGGGCGTTGTCCCGAGCGTATCGACCTCGCCGACCAACTGGAGGAAGATCTTCCCGTCGGGTTGAATGGGGAGCTCCTCGTTGAGCTCCTCGTTGTAGTAGAACTTCAGGCGGATCACGTCACCGGGTTGCAGCCGATACCTCCGGTCGGGCTCGGCCGCGGGCGGTTCCGCTTCGACGTTGGATGCTGCGGGCTCGGTCTGGCTCGAACCGATCGGGGTGGCGAAAGGCTCCGCATGGAGAGACAGCGGGCGGTTCGCGCACAAAGCGGCGAGACACGAGACCAGTAGCAAGAAATATCGAGACTTCGCGGACAGCATAGAAGAACCACTCGACGGGTTAGGGAGTGAGCCCATTTCGTCGTGGGCTGTTGCCGGCCGAGTGAGAAAACGCTAGCAAAGACCGCGCCAGCTTGTCAACATCGGACCGGCCTCCCGCTATTTATTCAGCGCGCGCCGTTCCTCGACCTGACGCTCGATCCAGGGATACGTTCGTTCGATCCCGTCCCGAAGGCCGTACCGGGCTTTCCACCCCGTCGCGTAGATGCGATCGTTGCTGAAGTTTCGAGACTGGACGCCTACCGGGCCGTCGACCGGCTTGACTCGAATCCTCTTGCCCGCCACGTCCGCGACCACGTCGACCAAATCCTTCACCGAATGGTACTCGGGGGAGCCGATATTGACGGGACCCTCGAGCTCCGAGTGCATCAGCGAGTAGATGCCGTCCACCATGTCGTCGACGTACGTGTACGAGCGAATGGCACTGCCGTCGCCCCAGATCTCGATCGTGCCTCCGTCTTCGGCCTCCGCGACTTTGCGGCAAATCGCCGCCGGCGCCTTTTCTCTGCCGCCGTGCCACGTCCCCTCGGGCCCGTAGCAGTTCTGAAACCTCGCGATGCGAACGGCCATTCCGTGGCGTCGTCCGTAGGCCATCGCCACGCGCTCCGAGTAGAGTTTTTCCCAGCCGTACTCGTTGTGGGGCTGCGCCGGGTACGAACCGTTCTCGTCCAGAGGCGGCTCGCCCGGCTCCATGTTCCGGTAGATGCAGACGGAAGAGGAGTAGAAATATCGCGGGACTCGCGCGCTCGCGGCGGCGTGCGTCATGTTGACGTTGATCGTCACGTTGTGCCGCATGATTTCGCATTCGGCGGCGTGGATGAATCCCATCCCGCCCATATCGGCCGCGAGCTGATACACCTCGTCGAAGCCGTCGTCGCCTGTGACTCACCGCGGCTTCGCAGCTTCTGTCGTCCCTCAAGTCCAGCACCAGAAACTCGTCCGCTCTCGGACTTGCTGAAATCCGGCTCCTTGATGTCGACGCCGCGCACCCAAAAGCCCTCGCGTCGGAGCCGATTCACCAGGTGATGACCGATGAAACCGCCGGCGCCGCACACCACTGCTCGACGCATGTCGAATCCTCCTTGAGATGAAATTCCGGGTTTTCCAGCAGCTCGCCGCTACTCCCCCCACAGAACGACCCGCGGCACCACCTAGCGTGAAGCGATATTCTAACATAACGCCCGCAGGCTTTTGCCAGATCGGCTGCATCGATGATAGTCTCGATGCGTGCGGGTTTTCGGGAAGCTGGGACCCCCCCAGCTCGAATAACTTCTCAGTGAATGGAGACGAACGATGCTGTCTGCGGGGCGGAGGCATGGACAGAGACGACGAGATGAGCAGCGACTCGAGGCAGAGTCCGATGGCTCCGGCAGTCGACGATATCGATACTGCGCCAAGTCGAGGCCCTGGCTACGCGCCCATCCCCCGACCTCAGGAAGCCGACTCAGCCCCGATTTCCGTCGGAGATCTCCCGATCGGGTCGACTTGTCCGACAGCGCAATCCGCATCGCGGCTCGCCTGAGAGCCGCGAAAGACCCGGAGAAAAGGTTAATCGCTTTTCTTGGACTGACCGACGAAGACGGCTCCTCGGTGGCCGCTAGCCAGACTGCCGAGGCACTGGCGCTGATGGGACTGGGCCGGGTGGTTCTCGTCGACGGCAACCTTGCGCGCGCCGCAGCTGCACCGCTTGCACGGCATTCCCGAAACGCCGGGTCTGCTCGAGCTCCTCCGTGGTCAGGCGGGACCGGGAGAGGTCGAGCATGCGGGTTCTCTCGACAACCTCTTCATCGTGCCGACAGCGGAGGCCTCCAGGGAAATCGAAACCGACGCGAACATCACTTCTCTACTCACGGGCGAAGCGATGACCCGATTCGTCGAGCGGCTTCGAAGCGATTGCCGATTCGTTGTCTTCGACCTCGCACCCGCCGGTCGCGTCGCCGACGGGTCGCTCCTTGCGAGCCTGACGGATGCCGTGATCATCGTCGTCGCGCGCGGCAAGCGGAGCCGGACCCAGTTGCTCGAAGCGCGGCGCGGACTGGAAGCCGCAGGTGCCGCTGTCCTGGGAGTGGCGTTCAGCGAACGGCTAGCGGTCTCGCCTGGTCCATCGCATCGCGATCCCTTGCTCGACCCGGGGTGCGGTTTTCGTTTACAATCCGCCCCCGAATGATGTAAGATCCGCTTCCCCCCCCCCAGGAGCGACCAGTGCGGCGGTCCGTTGATAAGAACGAGTACTATCATTTTTCTGTCGATGACGTGCTCGATGCCCTCATTCAGGTATCGGATAGCGCGGAACCGGTCTTCCAGCATCCGTTTTTTCGCTATCTGAAAACCATCCACGAACAGTTCTCGACGAACGTCGACCTCTACCTCTTCTACCGGGGGAAGGTCAACGGGCGCGAGCGGACGCTCAGAGACGTCCAGGATCGAAATCGTAACGAGTTTCAGGAAGCGGAATGGTTGCGCTTCGGCCCGCATGCTCTCGATTACGAAACTCCACCTTACAAGCAGACCCCCAGCGAGCAGTGGGCGGTCTTCGACGATATTTACCGGGAGATCGATCGCTTCGCTGGGCCGCGGAAACGGAGCCGTTTCGTCCGACTGCACTATTTTTCCGAAGCCTACGAGCTCTCTTCGCTCTTTCGCGACAAGGGTGTGGACACGCTCCTGCTGACGGACAAAGATGCCGCATCCTACCGGCTTCCCGAGAGAGCCCGCCGTCGGCTATTGAGAGAAGGCCAGCTGAAGTATCGGAGTCTCAACCTGCTGCGCTCTCATTTTCGGATGGAGAATCTCGCGTCCCAGCTCTCTCCTGACGACAGCGTGAACGACAGGTTCGATTCGGTGGTTTCGGATTACGGGTACCTGTGCCTGTTCACCCATGAGATCGAGCTCTCGAAACAGGATGTTCGGGAGCGGACGCACGAATGCCTTCGCTATGCCTCGGCGCGGAACATCCGATCCTTGTAGTCGTGGCGTGGTCGACAGACTTTGACGGAACAGCAAATGCGCCCTGTCGATCGGTCGCCGGAGGTGGTGCCGAGGCGCGTGCTCGTGCTCGGCGCGACCGGGATGTTGGGACACGCGGCTTGCATGGTCTTGAGAGGGAGCCACCAGGTGTTCGGCGCGTGTCGCGCTCGTTATCGCGATTGCCCGCCGCTCCAGGCTTTTCTCGACCGCAGCTCCTGTTTCGACGAGTGGAACGTCGAGGACCGGGACTACCTGAAGCAAATACTCGATCGATGTCAACCTCATGCGGTGCTCAACTGCGCCGGTATCGTGAAGCAGAAGCCGGAAGCGGAGAATGCCGTCCTCGCCATCACCGTGAACTCCTTGTTTCCGCACGAGCTCGCGGGGTTGTGCGATGAAAGAGGCGCGAAGCTGATTCACCTGAGCACGGATTGTGTTTTCTCCGGAGTCGACGGCTTTCGATCGGAGTCGGACAATCCGGATCCGGTCGATCTTTACGGCCGGTCGAAGTTGCTTGGAGAAGTCACCCGTTCTCCTCATCTAACCCTTCGAACCTCGATGATCGGGCGGCAGCTCGCCGGCAGCACCGGTCTCCTGGAGTGGCTCCTGCAGAACCGGAACGGGAGAGTGCGGGGCTTTCGTCACGCCATTTTCTCCGGACTCACCACGTTCGCTCTCGCGGGCGTGATTCGCCAGCTCGTGGATGCGCATCCCGAAACCCATGGCCTCTATCACGTCGCGGCGGAACCGATCAGCAAATACGAGCTGTTGCGGAGGATCGACGAGTCGCTGTCGCTCGGGATCGACGTCGAGCCTTTCGAAGACTTTCATTGCGATCGAAGCCTGAATGGAGAGAAGTTCAAGACGGATACCGGAATACCCATTCCCTCATGGGACCGAATGTTGGATGACCTGAAGGAGCGGCAACATGCATACGCGTAAGGATGAGAGGGACGCATTCATGGACGGCAAGAGAATTCTGATCACCGGCGGCACCGGGTCGCTCGGCAAAGTCCTGGCCCGCAAGCTTCTGCGCGGTGTCTATGGACAGCCGGCCAAGATCATCATCTTCAGCCGCGACGAGGCCAAGCAGCACGACATGCGAATGTCGTTCAGACATTTCACCGCCGCTACGGAAGAGATCATCTACCGGGATTTCGAGCAGGTGCTGGAGTTTCGCCTGGGCGACGTGCGGGACTTCCAATCGGTCGCGTCGGCGCTTCGCTCCGCCGACGTCGTCTTCAACGCCGCGGCGCTCAAACAAGTGCCGACCTGCGAATACTTCCCGTACGACGCGATACGAACCAACGTTCAGGGCGCGGAGAACATCGTCCGCGCCATCGAGCAATTCGAGCTTCGGGTGGAGACGGTGATCGGAATCTCCACCGACAAAGCGTGCAAGCCCGTGAACGTGATGGGCATGTCGAAAGCCATTCAGGAGCGCATTTTCATTCAGGGCAACATGCGCTGCCCGGGCACTCGTTTCGTCTGCGCCCGCTACGGCAACGTGCTCGCCTCGCGCGGCTCGGTCATACCGCTGTTTCACGATCAGATCCGCGCCGGCGGCCCGCTCACCATCACGACGCGGGAGATGACTCGATTCCTGCTCTCGCTCGACCAGGCGGTGGCCACGATCATGGACGCCTATAAGAGCGGCAAACGAGGGGAGATCTACGTGCCACGGGCCCGTTCCTCCAGAATCGAGAACATCGCCAAGGCCCTTGTCGGCGACCGCAATATCGAGATCGTCGAGACAGGGATCCGGCCCGGCGAGAAAATACACGAAATCCTGGTGGCCGAAGACGAGGTCTATCGTACGGAGCTCCGGGGCGATTACTACGTCGTGCAGCCGATCATTCCCGAGATCCGGACCGAACCCATCGGTGAGTCGGGGCTGGACGCGGAGTTCAGCTCGCGCGATGACGTCTTGGGCTTGGAGGGCACGATTGATCTCCTCGCTCAGAACGCGCTCTTGTACGAAGATTCCGAAAGCACGCACCAGTTCGGAGAAATGCTGCGCTGACCTCACCCACCGGGCGGTCTTCGCTTCTGGGAGTGTTCTGCGTCAGCAGCCGGATGACTCCAGCAACTAGCGTATTCCTGGACGGGAACACTCCTTCTCGACGGAGTACGAGGACCGTCCGATCGAGCCTTTGTACTGACCCAAACTGATCCAAAACTGATCCAAAACTGATCCTCGCTCTGGCCGATGCGGTGATCACGCGCACCGACCTTTGTCCCGGCTACGACAATACTGCCGCTCTCGCGCGCCCAACCGAAAGCGGGGAACCATGGAAAGCAGGGAAAGTGTTGCCGGTCTTGCCTCGTCCAAGAAAACTCGCCGCGAGTTCCTGGGTCGCGTAGGAGGCGCCGCCGCCCTCGCGATGGGAAGCAAGGCCTCCTCCGCGGAAACGAACCTGACGTCCACCTCCGGCTCGTCCGCGTTCTCGATCGCCGAGCTCGCCGCACGCCGGCGCGCGGCTTTCGATCAACGTGTGGAGCGCGCCCGGGCATGGCTTTTCGCGCCCCTGAATCTCCCGAAGCAAAATGAGGATGAAGCGAGATACGCCAGCAAGATCGGCAACTTCTCGAAGGGACTGCCCCACGACGCGCTGGGACATGTCGATACCGCCGCCTATTCGACGTTCGTCCGCGCTTGCAGGAGCGGACGAGTCTCGGACTTCGACGCGATTCCCTTGGGTTTCAGCGGGGGACAGCGGCTTCGCAATCCCCAGGCCGGGCTCGCGTTCACCGTCTCGGGCGCCGACTCGCACCAGATTGTCGTTCCGCCGCCTCCGCCCTTCGCGAGCGCTCAGCTCGCAGGCGAAATGGCGGAGCTCTACTGGATGTCGCTCGCACGCGACGTGCCTTTCTTCGACTACGGGACCAGCCCCGTCATCGATCGAGCCGCGCTCGAGCTATCGGGCCTGAGCGATTTCAGAGGGCCGCGTTCACAGGGTGCGGTCACTCCGCAAACAATCTTTCGGGCCACCTATCCGGGCGCGACCGTCGGGCCATACGTTTCGCAGTTCCTCCTGCAGCCTTTCGCTTTCGGCGCGCAGCTCGTCGAACAGAGGATCCGCACGTTCGTGAGCGGCGTCGATTTCCTCACGTCCTTTTCCGACTGGCTCGCGCGTCAGAACGGAGCTCCGTTCGAGCCAAGGCAGTACGACACCACACTTCGATACATCCGCAACGGGCGCGACCTCGCGGCCTGGGTGGACGCGGATCCCCCGTCGCAGGCGGGCCTGAACGCCGCTCTCGTTCTCCTGCGAATGGGATGCCCGGCCGATCCCGCGAATCCTTACGTCTCACGGATCGTGAATCAGGATGCATTCACCACTTTCGGTCCGGTCGATCTGTTCGACATGGTGGAGAAGGCTCCCGCCCCGGCGCATCGCGCGGTTTGGTTTCAGAAGTGGAGGGTCCACCGTTACCTTCGCCCGGAGGAGTACGGCGGGCGTGTACAGAATCACCTCGCTCGCTCCGCTTCGTATCCTCTCCACGGGGATATCCTCGGCTCCGGCGCGGTTCAGGAAACGTTCGCGGGGACTGGGAGCTACCTGCTCCCGCAAGCCTACCCCGACGGATGTCCCTTCCATCCCGCCTACCCGTCCGGCCACTCCGTCGGAGCCGGGTCTACCGTGGCGATGCTGAAGGCCCTCTTCGACGAGAGCTTCGTGATTCCAAATCCCGTCGAAGCATCTCCTGACGGGTTGAGCCTCGTTCCGTACACTGGCCCACCGCTTACTGCCGGTGGAGAGTTGAACAAACTCGCATTCAATATCGGAATGGGCCGTGTGTTCGCGGGGATCCATTGGAGGAGCGACGTCGTCTGGGGGAACTGGCTCGGAGAGGCCGTGAGTATGGGGCTCCTCGCGGACGAGGCGGGGTGCTACAACGAGCCGTTCACGGGTTACTCGTTCCGGAAGTTCGACGGCCGATCGGTCACCGTGAGGGGGTAGCCCGGGTAGTCGATATCGGCAGCGGCAGTGGGTTCGCCATCAGGTCCCGATCGAGGGTGATGTTCCGCATCCATTCGAGGGTCTCCGCGTTAACGACCTGGATCGAATTTCCGATGCCGGTGAGGAAGAGCTTCTTCCCGTCGGCCGACAAGATGAGAACGGTGGCCGCGCGGCCTTGGAGGAAATCTTTCTTCAACAGAACGATGCGGCCGCTCTGCATGTCGATCTTCGCGAGGTCTTTGACTCCGGCATAGCCGGTTTTTCCATCAGGCGACAACGCGAAGACCTGGACGTCGATGCGGGGGCCGATCTCGAAGCTCGACGCGGTCTTCTGCGAGAGATCGAGGCGAAGCACGCCGGTCATCGCCTTCTTGAGGAACGGATCGGTGATGCCGACCAGGCCGTAGTAAATGCCGGGCTCGGGCGAGTAAAGTTCGAAAGCGCGGCGCGGGCCGTAGCCCGCTTCGATTGGAGTCGCAAGCGGGATTTTAGAGACCACTTCGTGCGTCGAGGCGGAAAGCTCGAAGACGTCGCGGCCGAACGCGAAAAACGTCTTCCCGTCACTCGAGAAGGGGAAAGGGCTGGTGAACTCGGTTCTCACTTCCTTCGGAAGACGGAAGCTCTCCTTTACCGCGCGCTCGTTCAGGTCGTAGACGAGGTACTCGGTCTCTTCGGGCTCGAAGCGATCGATGTCCATCCCGACCGCGACCACGCGAAGGATGAGCTTGGTGCCATCCGGGTAAGGAGAAACCCCGAGAATGCGGACTCGCCGCGACGGGGTCGAGATACGGAGCTCGTCGACCACCTTGCGCGCCTCGGGGTCGACCACTTCCACCGCCTCCATGCGGTCGGTGATGTAGAAGAGAAGCCGGAAGTCCGGCGTATGCGGAGTGCGGCCGTAGCCCGTGACCGCTCCATAGCGAAGCTGGATCGAGCCGATGAACTGCTCCGTGCTGTCGTCGAGCAGACGAAGCTCGTTCGGCCATAGGCCCATGATGAGCGTGCGGCTCTCGGCGGCGACCGCGGAAACCGACGTGAGAAGAAGGGCGGACGCCGCACTGAAAAACCGCGGTGCTCGATTCATGGTGCGCTGATGTTCTTACACCGTGGCGGCTCCGGTCAATCCGTCGTCCGTCACCAGCCTCCGCCGCTCCCGCCACCGGAGCTTCCGCCTCCGCCTCCACCTCCGCCACTGCTGCTCCCGCCGCTCGAGCTTTCGGACGGAGCCGCGACACCCGAGGCGACGGTGGAAACCGCGGCCGCCCAGGTCCCTGTCGCTCCCGCTCCGCCGAAGGCGCCGCCTCCTCCCGTCCATGGGCGGCTCGAGCTCTCGCCGCCTCCGCCCGTGGAGCTTCCGCTCGACCCGAAGGAGGTCGGTTGCCCGTCGTTCGGACCTCCGTGAGCCCGGAACCACCGATCGACGTCCGGTCCGAGCTCGAGCGCCACGAGGTAGGGAAACCACGTGTCCTCGAGATGCGGGCTAGGCTTCGAAAGCTCGTGGATGAAGTACCGCCGGGCCGAGGCGAGCTTCTTGCGGAGCTCGATTGTGAGCGAGCCGCCGCGGAACTTCGCCGCGTTGAAGAGGCTGGTGAAGAGCGCGAGGACGAAGAGCGCGAATCCGGAGAGAGCGAGGAAGCCGCTCCGCCAGGGATTTCCGTAGAGGTACGCGATCGCGACGGCGGCGATGAGCGATGCCGGCAAGAGAAAGGTGAGGGAGTAGGAAAGAAGCCGTTCGACCCTCTTGCGGTAGACCAACCCCGCGATGAGCCCGACCACGTACAGAAGACTCGAGATCGCGATCGGAGCGAACGTGTACAGCACGCCGACCGGATCGACGAGCGTCGAGATCGCGAGGACGATCATCGACAGGACTAGAAGGAGGCCTGCGGGCTTTCTCGAAACACGCCGCGTCGCCCTCGACCCCCGGAAATACCGCTCGAGCCGTTGCTTCAATGGTCCCTTCAAAATGGACGCCGGATCGAAGCCGCGGCTCCGATAGTGATTCCTGATCTTGTCGGTGTCCGTCGCGTCACCGGAAACGAAGAGCGCGCGGACCAGAGCGCTCTCGTATCCCGTGAGCGACTTCCGATCGACGAGAAGCTCCATGCGGAGATTCTCCGTTTTTCCCAAAAGCCGGGGAGTCCGATAGACCTCGGTCTTCAGCTTCCCCTCGGACACCATCCGCGCGAGAACCGCCCCCACCTCTGGCGCTCCCGTCGAGTCGTCCCAGGCGGCCCCCACTTCTTCCGGCAGCATCGAGAAAACGTTCGCCTCGAGCCAGTTTCTATCGATTGCGCTCAGAGGGGTGAGGGGCTCGAACCGGCCGAGGGCTCGCTCATCGCGATAGAAGAAAACGTCCGATCGCGGCGGCGGCGACAGCGAACAGCAACGCGAGAACGGCGCGGACCGCTCGGGGTGGACCATCGCGCACCGAGGACGGGGACCCCTCGCCGAGATAAGCGAGAGGCGCTCGCACCACGACGCCTTGCCCGGGCGGCAGGTCCTCCCGCACGAGGCGTTCCGGGAGCTCCGTCTTCGGGCTCCACGATTCGTCCCAGCTCAGGTCGAGCGAGAACGACGCGATGGCGCCGGGTCGGTCGGGGAAAGCGAAGTCGTGATCGAGGAGAAAGCCTCCTTCCGCGGGAATCAGGATGTTCTCGAGCGTGTAATCGAGAATGTAGACCCGCTCCGTGTTCTCGAACGGAGGATCGGTCGGAAGACGGCTTCGCCATCGAAGGGTCCTCGAGTCCGCCCACGCATAGTCATCGATGTTCGAAAGCGCGCCATCCTTGGTCATCGAGATTCGAGAACCCGTCTCGGTATCTTCCCGTTCGATGCTCCGGAGCTCGAGGCGATGATCCGTCGCGAGACGAAAACCCCGCTCGCCTCCGTTCCAGTCGCCGGTGAAAACCATCGCGTGCCGTTCGACGACCCAGAGGCGACCCTCCGCATCGAGCCGAGCCGTCACGTCGAGGCTTTTCCAATAGAGCGAACGAGGCTGGCTCGATAGGGACGCGGGGAGCAGCAGCGCAAGGAGAGGTGAAAACCAGCGTAGGAGCATTCTTAGAAGATAAGCCAAGAGCGTCCCTCGCGAATATAGTTCCACCATGACGCGGCACGCAATACGCGACCTTTTCTAGCCGTGCATGAGCTCGGAAATGGGAAGGGAGCCTTCCGGCGGAGGAGAACCATGAAAGGTTTCATTCTTGGAATCGTCGGTGCCGTCGCTACGGTGCTCGGGCGCGCTTCGGCGTCGAGTGGACAGGCATCCGAAGAGGAGCTGATTCGGCGGGCTCGGGAGGCTTCGAACGAGGCAATCCGCGCGCACGATGCCGAAGCGGTGGCGTCGTTCTTCACGGACGACTACAGCCTCGTTTCGTCCGCGAACCTTCATGTCGTTGGGAAGGACAAGAACCGTCAGAATCTCGCGAGGCAGTTCGAAGAGCGAACCGACGTCGTCTACGTCCGGACGCCGCGGGAACTGGGGTTCTATGCGCCCTGGGGCATGGCGTACGAGATCGGCACGTGGGAAGGCTCCTGGACCGAATCAGGCCGCGTCGAGATTGGCGGGACGTACTTCGCCAAGTGGCATAAGGTCTCCGACCGCTGGCGGATCCGCGCGGAAGTCTTCGTGCCCACGCACTGCGAAGGCACGGGTTACTGCGACGCCCTGCCGTAAGCGAGATCTCGCCTCCGTCACCCGAGACCGGACTTCGTCCACGCCATTTGCTACGATGGAGTCGAGCCCTTTTACAACCCGCGCTTCGATTCCGACGGGAGGAAGCCATGTCTACCGAGGCTCCGCGGCCGGACCTGGGAGGTCAACTTCTCCTGGAGATGTCCGTTCTCCGCACTCTTTGCCTCACGGTGAACTCCGAGGGGTCCGAGCTCAAATACCGGATCCTCGACGATCTCGTCGCCGACGATTTCTACTTCCCCGTGACTCGGACGGTGTTCACCGTCGTCACCGAGCTCCACCAGAACGGGGATCAAGTCGTCGCGCAGAACCTGCAGGACCTCCTCGACCACCGTGCCGTCGACGTGCCTGATGATTTCTACGTCGAGGACCTGTTTCACGGCGACCTGGCCTCCATGACCACTCTCTCCGGTTGGATCGACCTTCTCAAGTCGACGGAAAAGCCGGAACCCCGAGAAGTCGCGACCGTCGCCCTGGCCCCGCCACCGGCCGAGGACCCGGAAGACGTGTGGCCGGAAAAGCTCCCCGAACCACCGGCGCCGGCGTCCATCGAGCCCGTGGCGAGCGCGAACGACCTTCTCACGCCGGAGAGCGGGCAGTGGCTCGGGTTTCTCGCCGATCTGACGAGGAAGCAGGCGGAGCGGCTGAAGACGGGGTTCCCGAGCCTCGACGCGGCGTCGGGAGGGCTCTTCCCCGGTCTGGTGCTCCTCGCCGGCGAGGATCGGGGTCAGCTCATCGATTTCCTGAAGCAACTCGTCGACCAGATCGCCATCGGATGCCGCGGACCCTGCCTTTACTTGTCGTTCGAGCGCTCGAAGGCAATTCTCCGCCTTCGAACTCTGTCGCGCCTCTCGGGGGCGCCCGCAGCCGACATCGAGAAGGGCGCGTACGGTCGGGACACCGCGAAGTGGCAGGAGATCATTCGAGCGGGAGAGCACGCCGTCGAGTGGTTGCAGCGCATCTACGTATTCGAGGCGCGACCCGGGCTCAGCGTCACCCGCATCCGCGAGCTTCGTCAGGGCCTTCTCGATTCGGGCGCGGGAGCTCCACGGCTCGTGGCCGTCGACAACCTCGACAAGCTCGCGAACGAAAGCGATCTTCTCCATTCCGTCGCGGAGTTGAAGGAGCTTGCGGAGACGTTCGGAATCGTCGTGGTCGGCGTGGCGACGAAAGCCGCGGCCGTCCACGAGGGGAGCGCGGATCTAGCCGCGACGTTCCGCCGGGAGAACGGTCACGCGGTGGTCAGTATCGCGAGTGGACAGGAAGCGAAGGCGACGGTCCTTCGCTTCGAGCACCATCCGGACACCCATCGATTCGAGGAGCTCCCGCCGACGCCCTAGCTCGCGCGCAGGACGTAGCCCGCGCCGCGCACGGTGTGGAGGAGGGGCGGGTCGAAGCCCTTGTCGATCTTGCTCCGGAGCCGGCTCACGTGCACGTCGATCACATTGGTCTGGGGGTCGAAGTGGTAGTCCCACACCTTCTCCAGCAGCATGGTGCGGGTGACCACCTGGCCGCTGTGGCGCATCAACTGTTCCAGGAGCCGAAACTCCCGGGGCTGCAGGTCGATGGGCTTTCCCGCGCGTTTCACGCGGCGGGCAAGGAGGTCCATCTCGAGATCGGCCACCCGGAGCTTGGTTTCGGGACTTTCGCCGTCGCGGCGCCGGATGAGGGCCTCGAGGCGGGCAAGGAGCTCGGAGAAGGCGAAGGGTTTCACCAGGTAGTCGTCTCCGCCTCGGGTGAGGCCTTCCACGCGATCGTCGACCTCGCCGAGAGCGCTCAGGATGAGGATGGGAGTCTTGCGGCCTTCGGCGCGAAGCGTCTTCACGATCGAAAGACCGTCGAGGCCCGGAAGCATGCGATCGAGGACGATCGCGTCGTACTCGCGCCCGAGAGCGAGGAGTAGTCCCTCCCTCCCGTCTCCGGTGCTGTCGGCCGAATGGCCGGACTCGCTCAGGCCCTGGACGATGAAGTCCCTCGTTTCCGAGTCGTCTTCGACGATCAAGAGACGCATGACAGAGAGCAGGGCGCCCGAGAGAGCGCCCTGCTCCGCAGGATAGACCAAACCTTACGCGAATGGCACGGCCACGAAGCTCGCATCGCCCGCACGCAAAACGCGGAGCAGAACGCTGCCGCGGTCGGCCGCCTTCTGGCGCTCGATCTCCCGCTTCGCGTCTTCGAGGCTTGCCACCGTTTTCTGGCCGACCGAGACGATGACGTCACCCGGCTGGAGGCCTTTCTCGGCGGCACCACTCGTCGCATCGACGTCGAGAACGAGGACGCCCTTGACGTCCTCGGGAATGCCGAATCGTTCTCTCGCCGTGTGACGTCAGCTCGCCGAGACTGAGTCCAAGGCCGGTCGCCGCCGGGCTCGCGGCGTCGGCGCGAAGCGATTCCGGCTCGGAAGGCGTCCTCCCGATCCGCACGTCGAGCTTCTTTCGCTCTCCGTTCCGCAGGACCACGAGCTCCGCCTTGTCGTCGGGAGCCAGGTCCGCGATCTTGCGAGTCAGCTCCTTCACTTGCGCGACATCGTCCCCGTCGATGGAAACGATGACGTCGCCGGCCTCGACGCCGGCCTTGGCCGCGGGGCCGTCCTTGACCACACTCGCGACGAGGGCGCCGGCCTCGGACGGTAGACCGAGGCTCTCGGCGATCTCCTCATCCACGGGCTGGATGGTCACTCCGAGAAATCCCCGCTCGACGCGCCCGGTAGCGCGGAGATCCGCGATGACGCCTTCCGCCAGCTTGGAGGGAATCGCGAATCCGATGCCCACGTTTCCGCCGTTCGGGGAAAAGATGGCGGTGTTGATTCCGATCACTTGCCCCTTCAGGTTGAAGAGCGGTCCGCCGGAGTTGCCCTGGTTGATCGGAGCGTCGATCTGAAAGAAGTCGTCGAACGGACCCGCCTGGATGTCGCGGCCGCGGGCGGAGACGATGCCCGCGGTGGCGCTTCCACCGAGACCGAAGGGATTCCCGATGGCGACTACCCAGTCACCCACCCGCGTCGCTTCGGAATCGCCGAAGCTCGCGTAGGGAAGCGCCTTGTCGGAATGGACCTTCACCACCGCCAGGTCCGTCTTCTCGTCGATTCCGACGAGCTCCGCCGGGAGCTTCTTGCCGTCGTGAAGCGTCACGACGATCTCCGACGCGTTACTCACGACGTGCTGATTCGTCACCACGTAGCCCTCGGGGGACACGAGGAATCCCGAGCCCATTCCGCGGAACCGGTGCGGCGATCTGCGGCGAGCGAGGAACGCCGGGTGACTGAGGAAAGATCTGGAGGCGCCGTCGAAGAACCTTCTCAGAAAATCCTCGAAGTTGTCGAAGGGCACACCCTGAGTCGGCTGGACCGGAAGGCCGCCCGCGACCGCGATGTTCACGACCGCCGGCTGCACCGCTTCGACGATGTTGGCGAAGCTCGCCGGGGTGCCGGATAGTGTCCGAGACGACGTTCTCGACGCTCGCCGTCGCGGCCGCCGAAGGGGCCGGTCCCATCTGTGAGTAGGCCGCCGCCCCGAAGACGATTGCTGCGAGCAGGCAGCCAATACGATCTGGAAAAATCTCTCATTCTGCGCATGTTCACTACTCCTCCAATATCTGGAGTGTAGAGAGCGCGGTCTTTCGAGAACTTTTCCGGAAGATGAAGAATTCTTAATTGACGAATCCGGCCTTCCGCATCTCCTTGGCGGCGCCGTCGGAGAGCTCGGCGATGAAATTCTTGATGTTGGTGGGGTTCGTGGTCTTACTCTGGCCCGCCCAGAGGAGCTTGTCCTGCACGAGCGAATACACCAGAGTTTCGACCATCACGATCGTATCGGTCCTCAAGTACCCCGGGTCGTACGCCATTCCCCAGCCGTAGCCCCAATATCCTCCGAACGAGCCGTAGTAGGGATAGGCGCCGTACCATGAGGTTCCCGGGCTGTAGTTGAGCTCCTGGTCTTTCGATACCACGCGCATGATGACCGCGCCTTCGATGTTGGCGTCCTGGAGCTTCTTCTTCGCCGTGTCCTTGTCCTTCACGGCGTCGCCGTCGATGATCGTGTAAGAGGGCACACCCTGAGCTCCCCGCGCCGAAATTTCTCTCGCGAGCGCCGTTTCTCCCGCGCGGCGCGTGGCCTGGTCTCCGCTCACGACGACCGCAGCCACTCGCTTGTTGTCGAACTCGATCGGTCCGTCGAGCGGAGCTTTCCAGGACGAAACGTAGGTGGTCGAGGCGCAACCCGCGGCGATCGATCCAGACATCACGAGCCCGCACAGCTTGGCGAATCGGAACATGAATCCTCCTTGCCCCTAGGGCTCGCTAGTCTAGCGCAGAACGGCTACTCCCAGCGGAGCGCTTCCGTCGGGGCCATCGACGCTGCTCGCCGTGCCGGAAGATAGCTCGCGAGGAGCGCGACCGCCGCGAGCGCCAGGGAGACCGCCGCGAACGTGATCGGGTCGACGGGGCTCACGCCGAAGAGGAGCGCGGACATGAGACGGGTGAGGCCGAAGGCCGCGAGGAGTCCCAAAGCGAGGCCCACGACGATCAAAGGCACGCCTTCTCTCAGCACCAGGCGGTTCACGTCCCGGCGGGCGGCGCCGAGCGCCATGCGCACACCGATCTCGCGCGTGCGCTGGGAAACGCTGTAGGAAATCACGCCGTAGATCCCGACCGCTCCCAGGATCAGGGCCACACCCGCGGCGATGCCGAGCATCACCAGAGTGAAGGAAGTCCGGGCCATGGAGTTATTCAGGATCTCTTCCATCGTCCGCACGTTCGCGAGCGGAAGATTGGGGTTCACCGACCACACCGCGGATCGGACCTCTTCGAGGAAAGTCGGTGTTCCGAGTCTCCGGGTGCGGATGGCGTACACCATGGATCGCTGGACCATGACCTCCTGTTCCCAGAACTTCTCGACCAGCATGGGCCAGTAGACGATGGCGGGCTGCTCCTCGGAGACGCCGTTGTCATGCTCGTTGCCCACGACTCCCACGATTTCCCGCCACGGCCCGGGGACCTCGAAGCTTTGTCGGATGCGCTTCCCGAGGGCCATCGCGGGATCGCTCCAGTACTCGCGCGCGAGGTTCTCCGAGATGACCACGACCGGGGCACGCGTCTCGATGTCGTTCCAGGTAATGGCGCGTCCCAGGAGGATCGGATTTCCCATGGTCTCGAAGAAATTCTCCGAGACCCACTTGTAGCGCCGGATGGGAGGCAGCTGCCCTTCCGGAACCGGGAAGTCCTCGACCCAGATGGGATCGTTGCTGTCCCAACCGTCCATGGTGACGGAGGAGGACAGTCCGATGGAATCGACCCCCGGGATCGCCGCAATCCGGTCCAGGATTCGGCGGTGCATGCTCACGACGTCCTCGGGCTTTTCGACCTCCGCGGTCGGGATGGAAAGACGCAGCGTCAGGACTTCGTCGGGGCGCTCGAATCCCGGGTTCACTTCTCGAAGCGCCTGAAAGCTCCGGACCATCAGCCCGGAGCCCACGAGGAGAACGAGCGCCAGAGCGATCTGCGCCACCACGAGAAAACTCCGCGCCCGGTGACGCTCGCGTCCTTCGCTTCCGCCGCGTCCGCCCTCCTTGAGCGCCGAGGTCAGGCTCATGCGGCCGTACTTGAAGAGCGGAAAGAGGCCGAAGAGCACGCCGGAAAAAACCGACAGGACGAAGGTGAAGAGCAGCACCGTCGGGTCGATGCCGATCTCGTTGAGCCGGGGAAGACTCTCCGGTCCGATGGTCACCAGGAGGCGTATCCCCGCGTACGCGAGCCCGAGGCCCAGGTGCCTCCGAGTATGCCGAGAGTCACGCTCTCGAGAAGGAGCTCTCGGGAAAGACGCTTCCGGTCGGCGCCGAGCGCGGTCCGGAGCGCGAGCTCCTGCTGGCGGGCGTCGGTCCGGACGAGGAAGAGATTCGCGACGTTCGCGCAAGCGATGAGGAGCACGAGTCCCACTGTGCCGAGGAGCACCCAGAGCACGTTGCCGACGTCGCCCACCACGTCTTCTTTGAGCGGCACCACGTTCGCGGCGAAGCGGGCTTCCTGCAGCATCTTCAGCGAGAGGCCCCGCGTGTATTTCTCCGCCGCGAGCGGGATCATCCGCGAGACGTCGGCGTTGGCCTCGGCGATTCCCACTCCCGGCTTCAGCCGCCCGATGCCCTGGTAGCTGAAATTGCCGAGGAACACTTCCGCGGGATCGAACTGCATGGGGAGGAACAGGTCGGGCTGGAATCTCAGGAATCGAAGGTCTCCGGGAAGGACACCGACGATCTCCCGCGACTTGCTGTTCACCATCAGAGTCCGGCCGAGAACCTTCGGGTCCGCTCCGAACCGCGTTCGCCAGTACGCCTCGCTCAGGATGACGGTCAGGGGCGAACCAGGCGAGTCGTCTTCGCGAGTGAAGATGCGTCCGAGCTTGGGCCGTACCCGCAGGAGCCCGAGAGTGCCGTCGGTCACGGACATCGACTCGGCGCGCTCCGGCTCCGCGAGCCCGGTCACGGAGACCTCCTCGTTGTCCCACATGCCCACCTGCTCGAAGACCTGGCCGGAGTCCCGGTAGGTGAAATGGAGCGCGGGCGACTGGTTGACCTTGTCGAAACCGAGCCCCGGGGCGGAGTGCCAGATCCCGACGAGTGACTCCGGATCTTCGAAGGGGAGCGGCTTCAGGAGAACCCCGTACACCACGCTGAAGATCGCCGCGTTCGCGCCGATGCCGAGGGCGAGCGTTCCGATCGAGACGAGGCTGAAGAGCGGCGAGCGCAGGAGTTTCCGAAGCACCTGTCGGGAGGACGAGCGCAAGAAAGAAATGGCCATGCCCGTTAGACGGAAGAAGGACCCCCGCGAGTTCCCAGATTTCGCTCGCGGCTTCAGGTTCCAGAAACCCCAGAGCGCCCCGGGGATGAGGGTCGCGATGGCCATCGTTCCGAGGAGCTCGCCCGGGGCGAGCCCCGCGCGGTCCAGGGCGAATCCCCCGAGGGCGGCGCTCGCGGCCATCGAGAGGGTCAAAAGAGCGTACTCCGTCGCGAAAACCCGGCCGCGCACCTCCTGCGGTACGGCCACGAGGAGGAGTTGGGTCGAGCAAACCCAGATCGTTCCCCCGCCCATCGCGCGGAGCGTGGCGCCGGCGAGCGCCCAGCCGAAGCTCGGGAGCGCCGCGAGAAGGGACAAACCGGCCGTCATCGCGACGTACGAAAGTCCGATCGCGATTCGCATCGGCCGGTCCTCGTCCCCGATCACGGTCCGAACGAGAATCGGACCGAGACCGGATCCGATGCCAATGAAGGCATAGAGAAGTCCCAAGCTGGTTCCGCCTCCCTCGCCGATGGCGTAGACGTCTCTCGCAATCGCGACCTGGACCACCTCGTAGGCCCCGGCGACGAAGAGGGTCAGGGCCGCCTTGTTGAGCGCGATGGCGAGAACGTCCCGGTTCGCGGCGAGGTACCGGAGGCCGTCGACGTAGTCGGAAAAGGCTTTCGAAAGCGTCGGGTGCTGCGCCTCGACGGGAGGACCGCTTCGGGCTTCTCACTCGCGCGATGAAGAAAGCGGACACGAGGAAGGTCAGAGAATCGATGGCGAACGCGGGATAGACCCCGAACCGCCCGGAGACGAGTCCGCCCACGGCGGCCCCCGTCGCGAGCATGACCGACCACGTGGCGGCGGTGATGGCGTTCGCCGCGCCGAGCTCTCGCGGCGAGACGATTTCGGGGAGCATCGCGTTTCTGGTCGGGAAAAAGATGCCGTGCATCGCGAGCTGAACGAACGTGAGCACGTAGAGCAAGAACAGGTGGGACGGCTCGCGCACCAGGAGAAACCCCAGGACCACGACGAAGCGCACGAGATCGGTCGCGATGAGGAGCTTTTTCTTTTCGTAGCGATCGGCCGCGACGCCCGCGATAGGGCTCACCAGGAACGGCGCGAGCATGCGCACGACGAAGAGTCCGCCCACGGCGAGGCCCGACCCTCCGAGCGAAGCCACGAGCGACGCGGAAGCGATGAGATTGAACCAGTCGCCGAAGAGACTGACGACGTGCCCGAACCAGAGGTTGCGGAAGTCGGCGTTGTCTCGAAAGAGCTGTCGATAGGAAGCGCCCGCGCCCATGAAGAAGCGCGGATTCTAAAACAAAGAAGAACGCAAAGGCGCAACGAGGACGCAAAGGCGCAACGGAGAACGATCGGTCGAGCTGCGACTTGGCGCCTCTTGCGCCTCTGCGTTTTTTCCGGGGAACCTAGTGCCGGGGGAGCTCGGAGCTGCCGCCCGAGCCTCTGGTAAATCCCGCGAGCTTTCTCCGGCTCGCCCTCGCTCTCGAAGAGCTTCGCGAGCTCGAGCTGGGCTTCGCGGTCGCCCGGATCGAGCGCGATCGCGCGCTCGAAGTGCTCCCGAGCCGCATCGATGCAGCTCGGGTTCTCGGCGAGCCAGCGTGCGAGCACGCGATGATAGTTGGCCTTGTCGGGATTGAGCCGCACCGCCTCGTTGATCGAAGCGACGGCATCGAAATAATCGCCGGCCTGCCAGTGACGGTTGGCTTCCAGGAAATAGAGCTCGGCCTCTTGAGCCGCCTTGGGTGACGTCTTCGCGGCGGGGGGATTCGCGGCCTGCGCTTTCGCGGCCACGGTGAGGGAGCTCAACACGTCGGCGGCGTTGGTGGCGTCGGACGAGGTGCTCGAAAGCGATCGATCGTACGCCCGCCGCCGTTCCGGATCGGAGAGTGTCTCGTAGGCTTCGGTAAGGCTCGCGCGCACCGCGCGCATCCGCTTGCCGATGTCCTCGAGCTCGTTTGCGAAGGAGAGGTCGGGCTCGAGCGTGTCGAGCACGTCCTCGTAAGCCTGGCGAATTCTCTTGTCCGACGCGGCGGGCTCGACCCCGAGGCGATCGTAGAAACTCCCGAACTTCATCGCCGCGTGGCGAGCGACGATCCCGTCCCGAAACCGGGTCTCGAGATCGGACGGGACCCGGTTCGGAAGGGCCGTCGCAGGTCCAGGGGCCGGCGCCGGGAGCTCTCGTTTCTCGATCACGCCCGCGAGGAGCATGGCATAGAGCCGGCGCTGGGTGTCTTCCTTCGCCAGGGGAGAGCCGGAGATGATCCCGCCGAGAGGCCCTCGCCCGTCGATCCGCGCAAGAATGTAGCCGTCTTCCTGGGTGATGGGGATTTTGAGGTGGCCTCCGTCGGCGAGCGCGACGATGTCCGATGCGGCGCCGAGCCCCGCTTCGATCGCGGCGAGATCGCTCACCCGTCGCGCTCCCTCGTAGATCACCTCCGCCGTGCGGAGCGAGAGAACGAGGTCGGCGGGCACGGGTGTCTCTTCGGCCTCGAACCGATACGTCCCCGAATTCCAGGAGAAGACGGAATAGATGATGTCCTTTATCTGCGTCGCTACGGCGCGCCCCATCTCGGGCGAGCTCACCCAGCCCCATTCGACCATCGTGGTGCCGAGCCGCTCGCTCGAACGCTCCATCACTCGGAGAGCGAGCTCGAGAACCGAGCGTTTGATCTTCCCCTCGCGGACGAGGCGCTCTCCGAGCCGTTCGTTCTCGACGTTCGTGGCGGCGAAGACGATATCGCCCTTCTGGAAGACGATCCGCTTGGTCACTCCACCGCGCTCGAGTATCAACGCACCGCTCGCGCGGGCTCTCCAGAGGTCACGAACCACCTCCGGAAGCGTGGCCGTGCCAATGGTTCCTTGGGTGGACGAGGATTTCTCCGGCATCGTCGCGTGCGACTGCAAGGGCGACGCCATCCGCGCCACCTTAGAAGTGATTCTAACTCATAGATTTCCAGGGCAGACCGCGAATCAGCGCTGGGGGAACTCCCACAGAGCTCCGGAACTCCCCACAGGAAGATCCTTGACATGAACAAATATATTTGTACAATAGGAACAGTTTTATCATTGCCATGCAAGACGTCCTTTATGTTGAAGTTGCCAGTCAGGCGGGCGCGCTTCTCCATCCTCTGCGGATCGAGGTCCTGAAAAAGCTCGCCGAGCCACGATCGTGTCCCGAGCTCGCGAAGGAGCTCGCGGAATCGACCCAGAAGGTCTACTACCACGTCAAGATTCTCGAGTCCGCCGGGCTCGTCGTGAAAGTCGAAGAGCGCCGGGTGCGCGGCATCATGGAAGGGCTCTACCGCGCTCGAGCGAAGTCCTACTGGCTCTCGCCCGCTCTCGTGGGGAAGGTCGGAGGCGCCGCACGCGCGCGCGATCATTTGAGCCTCGGCTTTCTCCTGAGTCTCGCCGAGGAGATTCACGAAGACGTCGCGCGTCTCGGCGAGCGAACAGGGGAAGGGGAGAGCGTTCCGTCGCTCGGGCTCTCGCTCCAAATCGCGCTCGACGGGGCTACCGCGCGAGCTCGGTTTCTCGAGGAGCTCAAAGAGACGCTGCAGGGACTGGCGAGGAAATACGCGGGCGTCACGGCGGCGGAAGAAGCATTTCAACTGTCCGTGGTCTGTTACCCACGTCGCTCGAAAGAGACGCGCGCCGAGGAGGCGCGATCGCACTGACGAAAGGACGTTCGCATGAGTCCACGAATCGAGATCGCAATTGAAATCGAAGCGCCTCCGCCGAAGGTGTTCGAAGCGCTTACCCGGACGTCGGAGCTCGAACGATGGTTCGCGGAAAAGGCGTTCGTTTCCGACGCGGAAGGCCGGTTCGATTTCTGGGGACGTCACACGCCGGGAAACCCCGATCGGGAGGGCGGACGCCATCGGCTTTCCGCATTCGAGGAAGGCAAGCGAATCGCCTTCGACTGGAAACTGCGGGACAAGGAGACGACCGTCGATATCGCACTCGCGCGCTCGCCTCGCGGGACCCGAGTGAGGCTGACCCACGATGCTCCTCCGCGCGGTGCGACCGAGATCAGCATCACTGACTTCTGGCTTCTGTCGTTCGAGAACCTGCGTCGCCACGTCGAAGAAGGGGCTTCGCCCGTGCTCTGCGACTACGCCAGCTCCCCGAGGGGCCGCGCGGAGCTCTCGGTCGACATCGCCGCTTCGCCCGAAGCCGTGTTCGGCGCGCTCACGAGGCCGGCGGATCTCGACCGCTGGATGACGGCTAAGTCCGTGGTCGAGCCCGTGGTGGGAGGCCGGATGAGCTTCGGCTGGACCACCGATGGACCGGTTCGAATCCTTTCCATCGTCCCGAACGAGAAGCTGTCCTATTCGTGGGAGCACGCGAACGATCCGGAGACCGTCGTCACGTGGACCCTCGATGCGCCGAACGGAAGGCAGACGACGCGGCTCACTCTCGTACACAGCGGATTCGGCGACCGCGATACGGAGGACTTCCGCACCGGCTGGCTGAAGCACGTGGTGTGGATGAAGGCTCTCGTAGAGCGCGGCGCTTCGTGGATTCCTCCGGAGAACCTCGGGATGGGCTACGACGCCTGAGGGGCCGCGCGGCACCTGCTACAATGGAACATGGACCCGCGGCGCCTCCTCGCCGCCGCGCGAGGAGATGAGCCCTCCGACCTTCTTCTCGAGAACGTCCGCCTCGTCAACGTCTTTTCGGCCGAGATCTACGAGACGGCGATCGCGATTGCCGGCTCCCGCATCGCGGGTCTGGGAACTGGCTACCGGGCGAAGACCACTCTCGACCTCGAAGGCCGGTTCGTGGCCCCCGGGCTCATCGACGCGCACGTCCACATCGAGAGCTCGATGGTCCCGCCGAGGGCCTTCGCGCGTCTCGTCCTTCCGCGCGGCGTGACGACGGTCATCGCCGATCCTCACGAAATCGCGAACGTCCGCGGCCTCGAAGGCATCCGATTCATGCTCGAGAGCGCGCGGAAGAGCCCGCTCAGCTTCTTTTTCAACGCGCCCTCGTGCGTTCCCGCGAGCCATCTCGAGACCTCCGGCGCTCGACTGGGAGCTTCGGAGCTCGCGAGCCTCCTCGACGAGCCCGAGTTCCTCGGGCTCGCGGAAGTCATGAATTTTCCCGGGGTCATTCAGGGGGACGACGAGGTCCTGCGGAAGCTCGCCGCTTTCGAAGGCAAGGTCATCGACGGACACTGCCCTCGTCTGAGCGGGCTCCCCCTCAACGCCTATGCGGCCGCCGGAATCGGATCCGACCATGAATCGACGGAAATCGCGGAAGCCCGGGAAAAACTTCGCCTCGGGATGACCGTGTTCCTGCGGGAAGGCACCGCCGCCCGGAACTTGAGGAATCTGGCGCCCCTCATTAATAAGGAGAACGAGCGACGGCTCTGCCTCTGCACCGACGATCGCCATTGCCAGGACCTTCTCGACGAAGGCTCGATCGACTACCTGATCCGGGTCGCCATTGCCGAGGGGATCGATCCGATGACCGCGTTTCGCATGGCGAGCCTGAATGCGTCGGAGTATTTCCGGCTGAACGACCGAGGGGCCATCGCTCCCGGGCGCCGCGCCGATCTCGTCGTCTTCTCAGAGCTCGAATCACCGGAGTTCGAGATGGTCTTCAAGGACGGCGCGCTCGTCGCTCGGGACGGGAAACTCCTGGAGGACGCCGAGACCGGATTCCGAAACCAGCTTGGAACACCGGGCTCAACGTTCTCTGGTCCGAGGCTCGACTTCCGGATAAAGGCTCGGGGCCGCCGTCTCCGGGTCATTGGCTGCACCCCCGGAGAGCTCTTGACCGAGAGCCTCATCCTCGACGCGACGATCGAGAACGAGATGGCGGTAGCGGACTCCAGCCGGGACCTTCTGAAAATGGCCGTCATCGAGCGCCATCACGCGACGGGAAACGTGGGGGCGGGATTCGTGAGAGGACTCGGACTCGAGCGCGGAGCGATCGCGGGGACCGTCGCGCACGATCACCACAATCTCGTCGTCATCGGCGCCGACGACGAGTCGATGAGGACCGCGGTCGAGGCCGTGGCGGAGGCCGGCGGCGGTCAGGCCGCGGCGGAGGGAGATCGCGTCCTCGCGCGCGTTCCGCTTCCGATCGCAGGTCTCATGTCGAGCCGTCCGGCGAGCGAGGTCGGTGAGAACGTCCGCTCATTGAAGCGCGCCGCGAAGTCTCTCGGCTCACCCGCGCCCGACCCCTTCACCACCATGAGCTTTCTCGCCCTCGAAGTGGTGCCCTCCCTGAAGCTCACCGATCTCGGTCTCGTCGACGTCGATCGGTTCGAGATCGTGCCGCTCTTCGTGAAAGACTGACGTCATGCAAGAGCGAGCTCCTCGAGTCCTCGTGACCGAGGAGGCGGTACGGGAGCGCGTTTCCGAGCTGGCGCGCCGGATCTCGGAAGACTACCGGGACGCCGAGAGCGTCACCCTTCTCGGAGTGCTGCGGGGCGCCTTCATCTTTCTGGCGGACCTTTCGCGCCAGCTCACCGTGCCGAGACGCGTCGACTTCATCGCGCTTTCGAGCTACGAGTCCGAGTCGACGAGCGCCGGCGCCGTGCGGCTCATCATGGACGTGCGCGCTCCGCTCGAAGGACAGCACGTCCTCGTGGTCGAGGACATCGTCGATACCGGCCTTACTCTCGACTACCTTCTCCGGACCCTTCAAGCGAGAGGGCCGAAGTCGCTCAAGACCTGCGTTCTGCTCGAGAAACCCGAACGGCTCAAGGTGAAGGTCCGAATCGACTACCTCGGCTTCACCATCCCCGACGAGTGGGTAGTGGGCTACGGGCTCGACTCCGGAGACCGGTATCGCTGCCTGCCTTATATCGGCGTCCTCGATCCCCCGGCGCCTCGTTAGAAGCTTCCCAACTGAAGCGATATCGATGCCGAAGGGCCTCGAAGCCGGCTCTCGAGCCCGCTCGCGGCGCCGATGAGCCGGTAGCCCGCTCCCGCGGAAAGCCGCATCCAGTTGGTAAACGTGAAGGACGCGATCGCCTGCGGTTCGGCGACGAAGAAACCCTCGCTCACACGCACCGTCGAAGGAAGCCGATGAGGGAAGCGGCCTCCCCGTCCCCTTCGGTCCCGGAAGGAAGACTCCGGAAAATCGCCGAGGTCGACGGCGAGCGTTCCGGTGCCCGCGCCAACGAGTCCGCGAAACGAAAGGTTGAACTTGTCGTTCCGCTGGGCGAACCATTCCACGAGAGCCCCGCCGTAGGCGAGGTCGGCGCCGGCGGCGCCGCTCGTGAGCCAGTAGGCGCCACCGCCGAGGAAGAGCTTCCGGTCCGTCAGCCAGCCGGCATGTCCGCCGAGGAGGTTCGCGGACTCGCCGTCCATTTCGGAGAACTTGAATTCGGGCGCCGCGACGAAACCGCTCGGAATTCTTTCCAGCTCTTCGGTCGATTGCGCGAACGACGTGCCGGTGGCGGACAGCAGAAGGGCGGCCGAGAGCACAAAGCTCCTGTTCATTTCGTTGTCCTTTCTCGCTGCCCTTACGGCAGCTTCACGTTGAGAGTCGTGGTCTTACCGGGATCGATGTGGACGTCGGTCACGAAAGGCGCGTGGCCCGCCTTTCGGATCTCGACCCGATGCTCGCCTGCGGGAACGTGAATCGCGAGCGCTTCGGGGGACTCCGTCAGAAGGCCAGGGCTTGCCATCGATGACGATTTCGGCATCCGCCGGCTGGATCCGGAGCTCGAGCACTCCGAATCCCGAGACCGATGGCGAAGGCGCGGGCCTCGATTCTACCGCGGCCTGGATCTCGGGCTCTGGCTCAGGAGGAGGCGAAGGCCTCGGCGCGTTCGCCTCTCCCGGGGCGAGAGGCTCCATCGCGCGGCGAAGCTTGTAGGAACCGCCCGGGCTCAGATAGAGCTTCTCGCGAATGCTTCGATGCCCGTCGAGATAGATGACGATCTCATGCGCGCCGGGCGTGAGGTTGAGCCGCTGAAAGAAACCGTCGAACTCGTCGACGATTCCCGCGAGGTAGCCGTCGACATAAACCTCGGCCTCCACGGGATTCACCTCGAGCCTCACCGCGCTCGGAGCCCGATCGGAATATCCGTAGTAAGCGCGGGCGTACGGATAGGGGGCGCCATAGAACCCGCCGTAGTAGAACGCGGGGTATCCGTAATAGCCCCCCCAGTAGGGCCAGGCGGAATAGTACGGGTAGTAGTAGCGGACCCGGCCGTGGGATTCGGACTCAGAGGAGAACGCGAGTAGAGCGAGAAGCGAGAGAACCGAGGGCGGGCGCGAGCTTCGACAATCGCATGGAGCCTCTCCATATGCTGCACCCCTGGCCCTGATTTGCGGTGCAAGAGTGATTCCACAATCCGCATCGCTGCATCCAGCGCTTCTATCGAGCCTTGTCGACACAAGCGTGGAGCTCCGTCCCATTGCGGAGACGCTTGTCGACTCCGAAAGATGACGCTTCTGGCCGCCCGCCCGGGAGAGGACCGGACCAAGGGTGCGACCTCGAGTCCTCGACTTCACCCCGGACGGGCGACCGAGCCCAGGGTAGCGGGCCGCCGCCTCGCGCGCTGTCAAATCGATGTAAGGAATCGTAGAGTCCGCGGCGCGAGCGTTTGTGCTAGCTTCCCTCTCCGCATGACGAGCGAGTTCGCGGCCATCGGCGCCGCAGCGTTTTTCGCCGTTTCGTCCACCTTCTTCACTCTCGCGGGAAGAAGAGCCGGCCCGTCGGCCGTCAATCGCGCGCGCCTCCTTCTCGCCGCGTTTCTTGCCCTCGGTCTCCACTGGGTCAGTGCGAGGGGAGCCTCTGCCATCTTCGGCGACGGGCGCGGCGTGGCTCTGGCTGGTGCTGTCGGGGGTCATCGGCCTCTCGCTCGGCGATGCCAGCCTCTTCAACGCGTACGTCCGCATCGGAGCGGCGCTCTCCATGTTGATCTTCTCGACGACGCCGGTCTTCACCGCTCTTCTCGGACTCGCGTTTCTCGGTGAGACTCTCTCCGGTCTCGAATGGATCGGGATCGCGGTGACGCTTCTCGGCGTGGCCTGGGTCGTGAGCGAGCCGAAGCGCCGGGACTTCCTCCGCGCGGGCGGCTCCTACGGCGTGGGAATCCTGTACGCCTTCGGAGGCGCTCTTGGCCAGGCGCTCGGACTCCTCACGGCGAAGCTCGGCCTCGCGGAAGGCGTCCCCCCGCAGTCGGCCAATCTCGTGAGGCTTCTCGGGGCCGCCTCGGCGGTCTGGGTCGCGGCCGTGCTCACGGGATCCGCCCGTCGAACGTATGAGGTGTTTCGGGAGGATGGCCGGGCCGCTCTTTGCACTTTCGCGGGCACGGCGGCTGGGCCGCTCTTCGGCGTCTGGCTCTCGCTCGTCGCCATCGGCGATGCGCGGCTCGGGATCGCCTCGACTCTGATGGGCCTCGCTCCCATCTTTCTCCTTCCCATCGCCAAGCTCGTCTTTTCCGAGCCGATCGGCTATCGCGCCGTTCTCGGAACGGTAGTCGCCCTTTCCGGCGCGGCGATACTTCTCCACTGATCGCGGTATTTCGCGACCGAGGCGCGATATTTCGCGCCCGGACCGGATGGCGGCCCGGCAGGCTTCTTTTCTCCGGTAAAACCGATCATTTCCCGGTGGCATCCGATTTGCTATGCCGGGCACCCGTGGCGACTACTGCAGTATTGAGAGCCCTGATCGTAGAAGACTCCGAGGACGACGCCGAGATCCTGCGGCGCGAGCTGGTCCGCGCTGGAATCGATGCGCAATGCCAACGCATCGAGACCGAGACCGCGTATCTCGAGGCGCTCGAGACCGGCCCCGACGTCATCCTCGCGGACTACACCCTTCCGCAGTTCAGCGCGCCTCGGGCGCTTCGACTGCTCCAATCCCTGAATCGGGACATTCCCTTCATCGTGGTCACAGGCAGCGTGGGCGAGGAAAGAGCCGTCGAATGCATGCGGGAGGGCGCGACCGACTACCTCCTGAAAGATCGGCTCGCGCGCCTCGGGTCCGCGGTTTCCCGTGCGCTCGTCGAGAGAAAGAGGCGCCAAGAACGACGCCATGCGGATGAAGAGCGCCGCCTCCTCGAAGCGCGTCTCCTTCAATCACAGAGGGTGGAGGCCGTGGGCCTTCTCGCGAGCGGGATCGCGCACGACTTCAACAACATCCTGACCGTGATCAGCGGCCAGTGTCACCTCCTGCTGGCGAAGGGTACGCTCGAGGACGCCGGACGATCACGCATCCTCGAAATCGACAAAGCGGCGGAGCGGGCGGCGTCCTTGACGCGCCAGCTCCTCGCGTTCAGCCGCCGCCAGGTGCTGCAGCTTTCGGTCCTCGACCTGAATCAGGTGCTGCAGGACATGAACGGAATGCTCACCCGCGTCATCGGCGAGGACGTCGTCATCGAGTGCGCGCTCGCGTCGGATCTCGGGCGGGTGAAAGCGGACCGTGGCCAGATCGAGCAGGTCATCGTCAATCTCGCGGTGAACGCTCGGGATGCGATGCCACGCGGCGGAAGGCTCACTCTGCGAACCAGAAACGTCATCGTGGATGAAGCTCGATCGCGGCGAACCGCGGGGCTCAAGAGCGGCTCGTACGTGATGCTCAGCGTCTCGGACCGCGGAGACGGTATGAGCGCGGATACCCTCGCGCGGATCTTCGAGCCGTTCTTCACGACCAAGGAGCTGGGGCGGGGAACCGGGCTCGGTCTCTCGACGGTCTACGGGATCGTGAAGCAGAGCGATGGATTCATCGAGGTCTCGAGCGCGCCCGGGGAAGGCTCGACCTTCGAAGTGCTCCTGCCCCGGGCGAGTGAGCCGCTGGCGCTGGTCCCCGAGCAGCCGCCGGCGCCCGGACGCGGCGAGGGAACCATTCTGCTGGTCGAAGACGATGCCACGGTTCGCGAGCTCACCCGGGAGATCCTGGAGCTCTCCGGATATCACGTGGTGGAATCGGCCGGCGGCCGCGAGGCCTTCGGCGCCCTCGAGCGAGCCGAAGGTAAGGTCGATCTCGTGGTCACCGACCTGGTCATGCCCGGAATGGGAGGCGACGAGTTCGCTCAGCTCCTCGAGGCCCGCTATCCGAACGTCCGCGTCCTCTACACGTCGGGACACGTGGAGCGTCCCGTGGCCCTCCCGCTGAAACCCGGTTATCGGGAGCTGATACGAAAGCCTTTCAAGTCGGACGATCTCGTGCGAAAGGTTGGCGATCTTTTGAGCGCCGCGACGTCTGGAGCCGGCTCCAGAGTAAAGAAGAAAGACGCCCCCCCTTCCTCCTTGCCTTCCGCCCAGATCCGTCCTCCATGCCGTTGGACGATGCGCTCGGCCGTGGCGAGGCCGATACCGGTTCCATCGAACTCTTCGTTCGAGTGGAGCCTCTGAAAGGGGCGGAAGAGCTTGTCCGAATACGTCATGTCGAACCCGACACCGTTGTCCCGGACGAAGCACACCCGCTCCTCTCCAAGGTTCGTCTCGCCGAGCTCGATGCGGGCGACGTCGCGCGGGCGGGTGAACTTCCAGGCGTTCCCCAGCAGGTTCTCGAGCAACACCCTCAGCAGGCGAGGGTCGCCCATGACCGCCATGCGCTCCGGCGCCAGATAGTCGATCTTGCGCCCGGGGTCGGTGCGGTGAAGCTCATCGACCACGACCCGCGCGACGGAGCCGAGCTCCACTTCTTCCCGATGGAGCTCCGGGCGGCTGACGCGCGAGAGATGGAGAAGGTCCTCGATGAGAGAGTTCATTCTCCGGCCCGCGTTGCGCACGCGATTGAGATGCTCGACGCCCGAGGGCCGGAGCTCCTTCCCGTGCTCTTCGTAGAGCGCGTCGGAGAATCCAATGACGCTTCGCACCGGGGCCCGCAGATCGTGCGACACAGCCGAGGTGAAAGCGTCGAGCTCGCGGTTCGAGGCCTCGAGCGCCGTCACGGTTTCGCGGAGCTCGCCGGTACGGCGGTCGACCAGCATCTGCAGATTCTGCCGCGCGGCGGAAAGCTTTCCGAACGCGTCCTCGAGAGTTCGCTCGTACAGCCAGGCGACGAGCGCCAGAAGCCACCAGAAAGCGTGGATGCTGAAGCGAGGGTCGGTGCCTCCGGCATTCGACACGAGTGCGACGAGTCCGATGCTGTTCAGAAGCGCGACGAGAAAGGGCGCCCGGGAATCCACGAGAGCCCCAGCGAAGAAAACGGCGAGGCCCATCATCATGAGCGCAGGCGTCTCAGACTTCAGAGCATCCGCGACCCCGGTCTCACTCGCCTGGACGAGGAAGACCGCGAAGAGGCCGAGGTCCACCAGGAGCACGAAGAGGATCCCCGCCTCTCGGACGCGGTCGCGCCCGCTGAGAAAACGAACCAGAAGGAACGTCGAGAGAGTCGCGCCGAGAATCACGCTCAATAAGAGCGACTGGCGACGATAGAACGGAATCGAGACGAGGGCGAGCCCACCCACGCCGAGCCAGCCCCAGTTGAGGGCGGAGAGAAAGCGGCGGCGCCGGATGCTCTCCGGCGCGAAGTCGTGCCTCGTCGCTTCGGGAATAGGATCCACAAACGTGAGTCCCCGCTCTGGTCGTCCGGAAGTATAACCGATTGCGAAGCACCCTTCGGCTGGCCTACATTCCTCTCCGAAATGCCGGAGCCGCCCGAAATTCTCGTCGTCGAGGACGATGCCGACGATCTCGAGCTGACCCTCCGCGTGCTCCGCAAACATCACCTGGCCGACCGCGTCGCCGTGGTCCGCGACGGTGTCGAGGCCATCCAGTACCTCTTCCAGACCGGTCGCTATGAAAGCCGCGCCGGAGAGCCCAAGCCGCGCGTGGTGCTGCTCGACCTGAAACTGCCTCGGTTGAACGGCGTCGAAGTGCTGAGGCGCATGCGAACCGACGAGCGCACGAGGCACATCCCGGTGGTGGTGCTCACGTCGTCGTCGGAGCGCAGCGACCTCGACGAATGCTATCGAAGCGGGACCAATAGCTACGTGGTGAAGCCGATGGAAAGCTCCGATTTCGAAGCCGCAGTGGCGCGCCTTTCCGCCTATTGGCTGGAGCTCAACCGGACACCAACGAGCTGAGCTCCGACCAAGGGCGCATGTCGTCGCCAATACGGGTGCTGCTCTTGGAAGATCGAGCGGACGATGCCGTCCTTCTCGCCCGCGAGCTCACCCGCCACGGCTTCGCGCCCGATTGGTCGAGGGTCGAGACCCGCGCGGAATATCTCGAGGCCCTGGCGCTCCGCCCCGATGTGATCCTCGCCGACTACACCCTTCCGCGGTTCGACGCTCTCGAGGCGCTCCGCCTTCTGAGAGACCAGGGGCTCGACATTCCCTTCATCGTCGTCACTGGAACCATCGGCGAGGAGCGCGCCGTCGAATGCATGCGCGAAGGCGCGAGCGACTATCTGCTGAAGGACCGGCTGACGCGGCTCGGGCCGGCGGTCACCCGTGCGCTCGAAGAAAAAAAACTCCGCGATCAGAAGCACGCGGCGGAAGCGGCGCTCCAGAGGCTCAAGGAACGGCTCGAAGTCGAGAACGAATACCTTCAGGACGAGATCGCTTCGGTGCACCACATCGACGAGATGGTGGGAACGAGCCCCGCGCTCGAGCAGCTGCGCGAACAGGTGCGCCAGGTGGCGGGAACGGACGCGACCGTGCTCATTCTGGGCGAGACAGGGACCGGCAAGGAGCTCGTCGCTCGGGCTTTGCACCGATCGAGCGGAAGGCGGGATCGCCCGCTGGTCAAGGTGAACTGCGCGTCGCTCCCCGCGGGACTCATCGAGAGCGAGCTCTTCGGCCACGAGCGAGGCGCGTTCACCGGAGCCACGGCGCAGCGTCGCGGCCGCTTCGAGGTTGCGAGCGGCGGTACTCTATTTCTCGACGAAGTGGGTGAGCTCCCGCTCGAGCTCCAGGCGAAGCTCCTGCGCGTGCTCCAGGACGGCGAGCTGGAACGCTTGGGAAGCTCGGCGACCACGCGCGTCAACACACGCATCCTCGCCGCAACCAACCGCGACATCCGGCAGGGGGTCGTCGAGGGACAGTTCCGCCGGGACCTGTATTACCGGCTGAACGTCTTCCCCATCGAGGCGCCTCCGCTTCGATCGCGCTCGGGGGACGTTCCCATCCTGGTGTCCTTTTTCGTGAACCGCTTTTCGCGAAAGCTCGGAAGGCGCGCTCCCGAGGTCCCCGAGGCGGCGATGAAAAAGCTCACGGGGTATTCCTGGCCGGGAAACGTGCGCGAGCTCGAGAACGTGATCGAGAGAGCGATGATCCTGACGAACGGAAGCACACTGTCGTTCGATCCGGCGTGGCTCGTGCCTGAAGCGAAGGACTTCGCTCAACCGATGGTCGAAGAGGGTACTCTGGCCGACGCCGAAAGGCGCCACATCCAGCGGGCTCTCGAGAAGGCCGAGTGGCGAATCTCCGGAAGAGGGGGCGCCGCCGAACAGCTGGGCCTGAAGCCGAGCACACTCCGATCGCGGATGGAGAAGCTGGGCGTGAAGCGGGGCTAGCGCGCGACAAAGCTACGATTCGTCGAAACGTGGAGAAACGGAGGAAGTCCATGCGCCCCTGGTTCCTGATCTCGATTTCCCTATGGTCTCTGACTCCCGCCCTTGCGCAAGCGCCGCCTCCGTTCCTCTCGCAGCTCGAGGGTCGGCCGTCGCCGGAGTCATCGCCCGCCGACAAACCCGAGGATTGGCTTCTGTCGTTCGTCGACGTCGAGACGACGGGGCTCCTTCCCGGCTATCACGAGATGATCGATATCGGCATGATCGTGACCGACCTCGAGGGTCGTGAAATCGATCGTTTGTTCGTTCGGCTGCAGGCGGAACATCCCGAGCGCACCTCCGAAGGCGCCCGCGCGGTGAACGACTTCGACCCCAAGCGCTGGGCGGAGCTCGGGGCTCTTTCACCGAAGGAAGGAGTCGAGCGCATCGTTTCCTTTCACGAGCGTGCCGCGAAGGGACGAAACGTGCTCCTCGTCGCCTTCAACGCGCACTTCGACGCCGCGTTCATCGACCATTTGTTTCGCGCTCAGGGACGCACGTGGAGGGAGCTCTACCACTATTTCATTCTGGACATTCCTTCGATGGCCTGGAGCCGGGGGCTGAGAGGTCTGACGGGATCCGCTCTCACGAAATCTCTCGGCATCGAGGACGAGCCGCATGTCGCCTCGGAGCACACGGGCCTCACCGGCGCCGACGTCAACGTCCGAATCTACCGCGCGCTCCTCGAGCGCTAGAATTCGGAAGACCCTCAGCCGGGAAGCTCTCCCGTGGCGAGCCACCGGGCGCACTCCGGTCCCAGCTCCGACACCGCGCGATTCTCGTACGACGCGACCTCTTCGGCGCTCAGGACGTCTTTCCACCGGCCGTTGACGCCCTTGTTGATGAAGACCTCGGCCCCGGCGTCCCAGAAAGCGCCTCCGAGCGGGACGCTCTTGGTGGCGTTCTTCTTCATCCAGTCGAACGAGCAGTACTCGACGATATCGGCCCACCGGCTCTCGTCGATAGGTATGCCGAGAAAATCCGCGATACGCCGCATCTCAGCCGGCATGTCCCGCTTCAGATTCGAGAAGTGAACCAGCGTCACGTTCGGTAGCTCGCGTATCGCCCACCAGCTCCGCACGTTCTCCCAGAAGGGCCAGAACGGATGGCCGTCCCTCGCGAGCCATTCGTGCCAGTACTGTCGAACGTCCGAAGGCGGTCTCTCGATGGGCGGTCCCACGCGGCCGGGAGTGTCGTTGAGCGCCTTGTACCACGTCTCGTTCGCATTCGCGTGGTGGTTGTACATGCTCCAGACCACATCCCGGCCGTCGCGCCCGATGTACAGATACTTGGCCTTCGGGGAGAAGACGAGAGCGTCGACCGGGAGGTGAGTCTTGAGAAAACGCCGATGGGTTTGCGCTTCGACGACGGGGAGCTTGACCTCCTTCGGCGGCACACGCAGGTCGAGCCATGGGGACATCTCCGCCACTTCGATATCCGGGTCCCCCCCGAACATCATCTGCGCGATGATCTGCTGCATCCAGGTCGTCCCCGATTTCGCGTAGGTGCTGACGATGATGTCGTCGTCGCGAAAGCGAAGGTCGTTCCAGATGGTCGAATCGAAATGATGGTTCTGGAGCTCGCGAGTCTTCTTCGGTAGGGAAGTCATACAGTCGCGCAGAATAGAGAAGGAAGCTCCCCGAGGCAAACCTCATTTCTGGTCGTAGGCCCGCTTCAAACGCTCGATGTCGATTTTCGTCATCTGGAGCATCGCTTCCATGACTCTCCGCGACTTCGCCGGATCCTTGTCCTGCAGCATCTCGCCCAGCAGGGTGGGGACGATTTGCCAGGACACTCCATATTTGTCTCGGAGCCAGCCGCACTGTTTTTCCTGACCGTCTCGGGAGAGCGCCTCCCACATTTCGTCGATTTGCTTCTGAGTTTCGCATCTCACCCAGAACGAGATGGCGGGCGTGAACTGGAACTCCGGGCCTCCGTTCAAAGCCACGAATTCCTGGCCCTCCAGCTCGAACGACACGGTCAAAACCGAACCCTTTGGCCCGGGTCCCGCGTCTCCGAAGCGGGCGATGTTTCCTTTCTTCGAGTTCTTGAAGATGGAGGTATAGAAGTTCACGGCTTCGTCCGCTTTGCCATCGAACCACAGGAAGGGAGTTATTTTTTGCATGCGTTCCTCCTTTTCCTCAATCTAGGAAGTTCGGAAGGGCCCACGCAACGAAAAATTCAGCGGCAAAAATCCGCTAGGGTGTTCCATTGAGAACGGCGGACCCATATCGAGCAATGTGTGCTAGCTCCATGTAAGAACTGCACGATCTGGTTCGCTCAAAAACGAATCCCGAAGGCAAGTGCGAAATCGCTGTCGTCCGACGCCAGGATCTTCGCCTGCACGTAAGGGATCCAACGTCCGCTCGTGTTGAACCCGACGCCGAACAGCACGTTCGCGCCGGCGTCCGTCTCGGAGTCCCGTCCCTCGGGGTCCGCGTAAATCACGGCAAGGCCGGCACCGACCCAGAAGAACGCTTTGTTCACTCGCGCGAAATCGTAGTGAATGTCGAAGTTGAAGAGTCCCTTGGTTACGTTATCGGCGAAGGCGACCTCGACGTTGGGATTGAAAAACAGGTCATCGGCCACGCCAACGAGAACTTCACCGCCCACGAAGGGATCTCCATCGGCGAGAAAAGCGCCGGTGCGTGCGCCGAGACGCGTCTGGCTCTCCGACGCTCGAGAGAGCCCCAGCAAGGCGAAGGTGACAAGGGATGTGATGACCAACGAGCGGGATTCGAACATGCGATCCTCCTCGACGTTTCGAGGAGAGCAAGTCCCATGCCAGGAGTTATCTACTTCGGGTGAGTCTCCTGTTGTCTTCGTTCCCGCATGGCCATCGCGACGGCGGCGACCGTAGCGCCCGCAACGCAGAGGGACATGGCCAGTCGAAGCGCCCAGCCAGTATCCAGAAGTGTGCCGATGAGGAGCGGCGCGACCGCGCCCACGGCGGCCGCCGAGTGGTAGACCACACCGCCCGCCCATCCGCGAATCTCAGCGGGAAAGCGATTCGCGATGTAGACCGGCGCCACTCCGATCACGCCGCCGACGGCGAATCCCATGGCGAAGCCGCCCGATAAGAGGCTTACCTGCTGTGAGGCGATCACGAAGACCGGCAGGCACAAGAGAGTCGTGAGACCGCCGAGCGCGATGGCGCCGGCCGCGCCCAGTCTCGTTCCCGCGATCGCTCCCCACGCGGCCGCCCCAAAAATCCCTCCCAGGTTGAGCGCGGCAACGTGGGGCAAGGGTGAGTGTCCCTCGGCCCGAACGAGAGTGCCGTACCAGAATGACAGCGACTGATAGGCGAACATCATCGCTCCGAGCAGAAGGATGGGCGCGACGGGAAAGGCGCTCACGCGCGCGATCGGAGAAGCGACTGCCGCTGTGGTCTTTTTCCTTTCGAGCCACACGGGGCTTTCTGGAACCGAGCGGCGCACCCAAAAGACCAGGAGCGCCGGGAGGACGCCGCTCCAGAGCAAGATGCGCCAACCCCCCGGTGCTCCCACGATGCGCGGAGATGCCAGCTGAACCACACCGGCAGCGAGGATGAACCCCCAGGAAAAAGCGCCTTGGACGAACCCCGATACCGCGCCCCGCAGGCGCTCCGGCCAGTGTTCCAACACGAGGGGCATGCCGGCCGCCCACTCCGCCCCCATGCCGAGGCCGAAGAGAGCCCGGAATACCAGGAGAGACCAAAAACTCGTCGCGAAACCGCTGAGGAGCGAGAACGCGGAGAACCACAGAATCGAAATCATGAGCGGGGTCTTGCGACCCAAGCGGTCGGCCGCCTTACCGCCAATCGTTCCGCCCACCAGCCGGGTGAGAAGAGTCGCCGTGCCGAGCGCTCCCGCCTCGGCGCTCGTCATCGAGAGCTCGTGTTGAATCTCGATGAGCACGAGCGTGAGGATCGTGAAATCGTATCCGTCGAGCATCCACCCGAGGAATGCCGCAGAGAGAGCTCGCCAACGGTTCGGAATCGCCATGCGTCACGTCAAGTGCGGCAGAGCCGGCACGGTGACAATGTATCGCGGCCTCGTCAGAACGCGGTTGAGATGTTGGGTCTACGATCGGTATGACCTGGTCGGGAATCGTTCGGCGGAATTCGGGCTCTGGGGCTTGAATGCCGCTCCGTCGTCCGCGAGCAGGCGTTCGAGTGCCATCGGATCGGCTGGCTTCGTGAGGTGCGCGTCGAAACCCGCGCGAGCTGCCTCTTCTTTGTCGCGCTCCTGTCCCCAGCCGGTCAGCGCCACGATGACCGTATCCGCTCCCAGCTTCTCGCGGATGCGCCGGCAGGTCTCGTAGCCGTCCATCCCCGGCATGCGGATATCGAGCAAAACCACGTCCGGGCGAAACTCGAGCGCCAACTGCACGCCGGTTTTTCCGTCGCCCGCAACTCTAGTCTCGCCGCCGAGCTCCGAGACGAGCATGGCCACGGCGTTCGCCGCATCCGTGTTGTCGTCGATCACCAATACCCGGCGGGTCGTTTCGTGTTTGCTCTCCGATGGCGCGGAAGGCGCCGGCGGCGACGCCTCGTTCAACACGGGCACGCGAAGCGTGAACACGCTGCCGTGGCCACTGGCCTTCGCTGAATGCCTCGATCGAGCCCCCGTGCATTTCCATCAGCCGCCGCGCGAGCGCGAGTCCGATGCCGAGCCCGGTGTGCGGGCGGGTGATGGCATCGTCCTGCGCGAACAAATCGAACACGCGAGGAAGCATGTCTTTGGAAATCCCCGCGCCGGAGTCGGTGACGGTGAGCTCGAGCTCGCGCCCCTCGGGCTTTCGCCGTCGCGCTTCGATCGCGACGCGCCCTCCGGCGTCTGTGAACTTCACCGCGTTATGGAGAACGTTCGACACGATCTGCACGAAGCGAGTCGGATCCACGTCGAGCCACACCGGGCTCTGAGGCAGCTCGACGCGCAGGTCGACCTGTCCGGCATTGAGCCCCGCGCGATTCGCTTCGATCGCCATATTGACCAGCGTCGCGAGCGCCGAGGGCTGGCGCTGCAGCCGGATCTTGCCGGACGAGATCCTCGAGACGTCGAGCAGGTCGTCGACCAGACGCACCATGTGAACGACCTGCCGCTCCATCATGCTTCGAACTCGCTCGAGCGTTTCCGGTCTGTCGCCGGCGAGCCGAAGCAGCTCGAGGCCCGTTCGGATCGGCGCGAGCGGGTTCCGCAGCTCGTGCGCCAGCATTGCGAGGAACTCGTCCTTTCGGCGATCGGCCTCCTTGAGGCGCGCCTCGCTCTCGCGCAGCGCAGCGTCGGCCTCCCGCCTCATCCGTGCCATTTGCAGATGAGCAGATACACGAGCCACGAGCTCTTTCGCGCTGAACGGCTTGATCAGATAGTCGTCCGCTCCCGCATCCAGCCCCTCGACGCGGCTTTCCTCTCCCGCGCGAGCCGACAGCAGGATGACCGGTATCTCCCGCGTCCGCGGGTCGGCGCGGAGCTCCCGAAGAAGCCCGAACCCGTCCAGATGGGGCATCATCACGTCGGTCAGGATCAGGTCGGGCGCCTCTTCCGCGCCGCGTCGAGCGCCGCCTCTCCATCCGCGACCGCCTCGACCCGATAGCGCTCGGCGAGCAGACGAAAGACGTACTGCCGCATGTCGGCGTTGTCGTCGGCTACCAGAACTCGGGGTCGATTGCCGCCCCGATCCTTCTCCCGGTCGAGAGCCGGTACAGGCATTGCGTCGTAGTGCGTCGGCAGCTCGGAGCCGAGGTCGTTTGCGCTCGCTTGTGGATCGGGAAGCCACCGCAGTGCCTCCTCGATATAGGGACTGGCCCCAGTGATCGTCGAGGCGAGGGCGCGGTTTTCACCGATCTGGTCGGGCGGGAGGTGGGCCGATCCGAACGGCACGGCGATGGTGAAGGTGGTTCCTTCGGACAACCGTGCTCTCGGCGGTAATCGTTCCGCCGTGCAGCTTCACCAACTCCTGCACAAGGGCGAGACCGATGCCGCTGCCTTCGTGAGTGCGGCCTCGCGCGTTCTGGACGCGGTGGAACCGCTCGAACAGCACGCGGCATCTCCTCTTGCGGGATGCCCGTGCCGGTGTCCTGCACCCGCAGTTCGGCACGCGCTCCCGCCGCGCGCAGGGTCACGCGGATGTCACCCTCGAAGGTGAACTTGAAAGCGTTCGAGAGCAGGTTGAGGACGATCTTCTCCCACATGTCCCGATCGACGAAGACCGGCTCGCTCAACGGCGGGCAATCGACCAGGAGCCGCAGACCGGCGCGCTCGACCGCCGCGCGAAAGACGCTCGCAAGATCGGCGGTGAAGGCGGCCAGATCGGTCGGCTGGAAACGCCGCCCGGACCCGACCGGCCTCGATCCGGGAGAAGTCGAGCAGCGTGTTGACGAGGCGCAGCAGCCGCAGGCCGTTGCGATTGACGAGCTCCAGCTGGCCCGTCGCCGCCGGGGAAAGATCGGTATGACTCCGGGCGAGCAGGTCCTCGACGGGACCGAGCATCAGCGTCAGCGGAGTGCGGAATTCGTGGCTGACGTTGCTGAAGAACGCTGTCTTCGCCCGGTCGATCTCGGCGAGCGCCTCGGCGCGCTTCTTCTCTTCCTCGTAGGCGCGCGCGTTTGCAATGGCGGTCGCGAGCTGCGTTCGAAGCAGTTCGAAGAAATCGCGATAGTGCTCGTCCAACCTCAGTCGCGAGCTCACTCCCGCTACCAGCAGGCCCGCCGGCTCGTGCGCCTTGCTGGACGGGATCGGCGTGACGATCGCCGTCTCCGGTGGATCGGACCAGGGACCCGGCGGAACGCTCGAAAAGCGCGCAGCGAGCCCGTCCACCACGATCATCGCCTCGCGGCGCCGCGCCTCCGCCAGCGGCCAGCCGACGCCGCGAGATTCACCGAGCTCGACGCTCGCGCGGACTGATGTCCTCGCCTTCCGCCACACCCGCGGCCCCTGCCAGCTTCGCGCTGGTTCCTTTGGCGTCGATCAGGTAGAGGAGAACGAACGGAAGATCCTTGCCATAAGCGCCAAGCGTCTCGGCGGCGATCGCGCAGGCTTGCTCCGCGGTTTTCGCTTCACCGGCGCGCGACCCGAGGTCCCGAAGCGCCGCGACGCGCCTCTCGCCGAACACCGTTCCGCTGATCTCGTGCACGGTGGCGACCACGCCGCCGATTCCGCGCGGCGAGGTCTCGTCCGGGACGGGACTGTAGGCAACGGTGAAATGGCCTTCCTCCATATACCCGTGGCGACGGAGCTCGAGCTGGAAGTCCTCGATCCATGTCGACGGCCCGCCGTTGAACGGCGTCTCGATGAGCGGCTTCAGCACATCCCAGATCTCGCTCCAGCATTCGCTTACCGGTTTGCCCAGAGCCCAGGGGTGCTTCGTTCCGAGGATAGGGGCGTAGGCGTCGTTGTAGATCGAGCAGAACGTCGGTCCCCACCAGAGGAGAACCGGAAATCGGTTGGCGAGCAGGAAGCTGACTTGCATCCGTAACGCCGGGCACCAGCTTTCGATCGAGCCGATCGCGGTCTTCGACCAGTCGAGTTCGCGAATCCGACCGCCCATCTCGCCGCCTCCAGCGAGGAACGTTCGTTGTTCGTTGGTCTCGAGGGGCGTCGTCACGGATCCGTCCACTGCGGCATGGGATGCGAGGAGAAGACTATGACGTAATCGAGTGCGCAGTCCCTACGGCGAATGCCTTAGGGTGATCGCTGCGTGGACACTAAAGGATCGCGCTGTTACCGCTCGGCAGGGCAGCGCGCGAGCCAGCTGGGGAGAGCGTCGAGCTCTTCGCTCTCGTTCGCGGGCAGGCTTCCTTTGGCGCGCAGCGCTGTCCAGAACGACTGCACGCGTTGCAGGGCGGCGCAACCTTCCGCGAGCGTGTCCGGTGTGCTCATTGTGAGAAGCGCCCGTGCGAGCCCATGCTCGGCCGAGGCCGCCTCGAGCCGGGCGAACTCGTAGTCGGGATCCTCCTCGACGAGCTCGCTCGCGATGCGCAGCGCTTGGCGGAACCGGCTCGCGCTCTCGCGCGCGTTCCCAGCCTCGAGCATCACGTCACCGAGCCGGTTCGCGGCGACGGCGACCGCCGCCTGGCTCCAGCGGTCCTTACGGTCCCGACGCCACGCTTCCTCGGCCACATCCAGAGCGTGTTCTCTCACCTCGATAGCGGCATGTATGTCGCCCTGTTGCCAGAGGTACGTGCTTTCTCCATGCAAGACGAAAAGCAAGACTCGCGTCTGCCGGGCGTCGAGCGGGTTCTCGCGGAGCCCGGCCTCCAGAAGGGCGCGGGCCGACCGGGTCCGCTCCAGGGCCTCGGCGTACTTTTCTTCATTGGCAAGGGCGACGGCGAGCTCGTAGGACGCCGCCGCGAGACCCGAGCGGGAGGCGGAGTCCTCCGGCCGGGCGCGCCACGCGGACTCGGCTTCCGAATGGGCCTTCTCCGCCCAGTGAAGGGCGCGATCGCGCCTCCCTTGAAACGTCTGCAATTCGGCAAGACGCTGGTATACCGCCGCCAGACGCTGGTGGGCATCGGGAAGAGCGTCCCTACCGGCGAGCATTTCGAAACGCGAAGCCGTGGACAGGAAGGACTGCTCCGCCTTGGCGAGCTCTCCCGTGGCTCTCTCGAGCGTGCCGAGGTCGAACTCGACGAGCGCGAGGCCAAGCACGTCCTTCCATTCGTTGGGGCTTCGATCGGCCAGGGATCGACGAATCGCGAGCGCCTTGCCGTAGCTCTCGAGCGCGCCGCGGGTACCGCCCACGTTCGCGCCGAGCCCGACGTTCTGGACTTGCGCGATGCGCTGGTAGGCGTCCGCCAGCTCCCGTTGGAGCTCCTGATCGTCCCGGGCCTCGCCCGCCAACCGGTCGAGGTACTCGAGCGCCCGCGTGACCAGCAAATGACGCGCGTCCGTAGCGCCCGGGAGGTTCGCGATCGCGTCATGAAGCTCGTAGATGACGGAGTTCGCGAGCCGACGGACATCCTGAAAGCGAGCCTCGGCCCGCCGGCGCTCGCGTTCGGCAATGCGCGCCTGCCACAGCACGGCGGAGATACCTGTCGCGAGCAATACCATCGCGAAAGCCGCCACGGCGACGCCGACGCGATGGCGTCGCGCGAACTTCCGCGCCCGGTATCGCAGTGATGGACGCCGCGCGCGGATCGGAAGATGCTCGAGATAGGCCGTGACATCCGCGGCAAGATCGGCGACGTTCGGATAGCGATCGGAAGGCGACTTCTCCAAGGCTTTTCGAACGATGATGTCCAGATCTCCCGCGAGCGCGGCGCGTCGTTCCCTGGGCGCCGCGTCGCTCGGTTCCGGCGGGACGAAATCGCAAACCAGGCGAACCGCTTCCGCCACACTCCGGCTTCCGCACTCGTACGGCTTCCGGTCGGTCAGAAGCTCGTAGAGCACGACACCGAGCGAGTAGACGTCGCTCGAGGTGTTCACCGGTTCGCCGCGAACCTGCTCCGGGCTCGCGAAGTCGAACGTCAGGGCGCGATGAGTGGTCCTTGTCGCGTCACCGGAATCGACGTCGCTCACGAGCTTCGCAATCCCGAAATCGAGAAGCTTCGGTTCCTCTTCCGGAGTCACCAGAATGTTTCCGGGTTTGATGTCGCGGTGGACCACCAGGTTCTGGTGGGCGTGTTGCACCGCGGCGCAGATCTTTACGAAAAGCTTCAGGCGGCGGTCGACTCCGAGTGCTCGCTCCCGGCAGAAGAGCGTGAGGGGCACACCGACCACGCGCTCCATCACGAGGTAGGGAATTCCGGCAGCGTCGAGGCCCGCATCGAGGAGTCGGGCGATGTTCGGGTGATCGAGCCGCGCTAGGATCTGCCGCTCGTCGCTGAAGCGGCGCAGGAGCTCGATGTCGGGCGCGACGCGTCCGATCCTTTTGATCGCGACCTGCCGCGTGAATTGACCGTCGCTCCGCTCCGCCAGGTACACGATGCCCATGCCCCCTTCGCCGAGCTCGCGCAGCACCCGGTACGGGCCGAAGGCCTCGACGGCGCGCGGTGGATGGACAGCGGGGCTTTCGAGGAAATCCTCGACCCCGCGCAGCTCATCCGCCATTTTCAGGACTTCCGTGCGCAGGAATGGCTGATTCCGAATCGCCTCGGCCAGAAATTCCGTTCGCTCCCTCTCCGGCAGATCGAGGGCACGCGACAGGATCTCGGAGACCTGCGACCAGCGCTCGGCCTCGTTCACGGAGCATCCCTCAGTCGGCGTCTGAGCCAGGCCCTCGCGAGCGTCCAGTCCTTCTTGACGTCCCATTCGGGAACGCCGAGCACCACCGCGATCTCCGGGATCGTCATCCCCGCGAAATAGCGCATCTCGACCACACTTGTCCTTCGAGCGTCGATCTCGGCAAGGTCTCTGAGCACGCGGTCGAGTTGAAGCAGCTCGATTCCGTCGACGGGCGCCTCGGAGGAGCCGATTTTTTCCTCGTCGAGCTCGACCCTGAGTTGTGCGGGGCCACGCTTGCGGGCGGCCCGCTTGCGCGCGTGATCCACGAGAACCTGCCGCATCAATTGCGCGCAGACCGCGAAGAATTGTTCGCGGTTCACCCAATCCTTCTCCTGTTGAGGAAAGAGCCGCAGAAAAGCCTCGTTCACGAGGGCCGTCGGCTGCAGCGTGTGATCGGACCGTTCGCGGCGGAGGGCGCGGCGAGCCAACGTCCTGAGCTCGGCGTACACCAGAGGTGCGAGATCGGCGATGGCCTCCGGATCTCCACCTTTCCAGCGGCGCAGGAGCTCGGTAACGCCGTTTGACATGGCTCACCTCTGCCGAGGCTTCGCGCCCCCGGCGGGAAGCTCACGCCCTGGTTGGGGATCGGGCTGACGCTGACAATCCTAACATTGTCGATAGAAAAAAATCACTCCGCCCCGCCTGCGGTTTGCGCTTAACCCCTTGAGGCTATCCCAGGTCGTGAGGCCCTCAACCTCTCAGGCAAATCGCTGAAGAGCGCATCGCATCTTCGCAGCCTGGGAGGGCCGGCTCGGCAAGCGTGTTGGGTGGGCGGGTGTGACGAGAATCGCGGCCAGGAAGCTCGACGTCCTGGATTATGCTGAAGCCCTGACTGACCTTGCCTCACCACCTGGAAATCGGCTCGAAGCTCTCAAGGGAGACCTCAAAGGCTTGCACAGCATCAGAATCAATGATCAGTGGCGAGTAGTCTTTCGTTGGACGGACGCAGGCCCGGCGGAGGTCGATATTCGCGATTATCATTGAGAAGCCGGTCATGGATGCAATGAGAAGGCAACGCAAACCGACGAGCCCTGGGGAGATCCTGAGGGAGGAGTTTTTGATTCCGCTTGGAATGACACAAAAACAACTGGCGAACCACCTCGGGTGCGATGTCAAAGTCGTCAACAGGCTGGTGAACGGCCGTACCTCCGTGACGGCGGAGATGGCGCTGAAACTCGGCGCAACTTTCAGGACTACGCCCGGGTTTTGGCTAAACGCTCAGAAGGCAGTGGACCTTTACCTGGCCGCCAAGCGGCTCAAGGGCCTACCGAAACCACTTCTCCAAGCGAGTTGACGCAGGCGAAGTTCGAGGCGCAGTCAAAGCGTCCAGATCTGCTGCAGCAGGCGGAAGCGTTCGCCAGAGCAGTCCGACCCGACTGTGTTAAAGCTCGAAAATCGGACCTGCCGGACGATGTGGGTGGCAGCTGGATTGAACCTGGTCTAATTTTCAGCCTAGTGGCGTTGACAAGAAATGCCGATTCGCGAAGGCCTTACCGGAGCCTGCCTTGAGATACCTCTCGAATGCGAGAGCACGTGCTTCATCTCTGAACCACACCGCCGCGATGAGACGCCAGGGGCGAGACTTGTTCGTGTGGATCGATTGCCCCGAGTTGTGTGCAGATACTCGATGCCGTCGAAGGAGAAGGATTGTTCTCTCGATTCTCTCGATCGCTCCACCGGGAGGTGTGAGCGCCGCTCCGCCATTTCTTGCTCCTCGTCCGGTGATAGACGAGAAATCGAGGCTCAAGCCACTCCGAGCACGCCGGAGCGAACAAGGATTCTGAGAATTCCGAAGGCTTCCGACTTCGCCCTTGCGGGCTTCGGCGGGACAATTTTCGCGGCGCAGCCGCGAAAATTGGTGGAGGCGGCGGGAATCGAACCCGCGTCCGAAAACCTTTACCCGGGGCCTCTACATGCTTATCCGGTTCCAGTTTTTCTCGCCCCCGTCGGTCAGGAGCCGGCAAGGAGCCGGCGGGAGCCATCCCCTAAATCTCGCTCTTCACCCGGGGAGAGATGAAAAGCCAGCCCGCCTGTAATGACGCTCTATCCGGCTCCAGCGGGCGAGAACCGGAAAGAACGTAGCCGGTTTTTAGGCGGCTAGGGCCAATTCGTGATTGGCGATTGTGTTTTGGTCCCACGGTTTTACGAGGCGTGAGCGCTCGGCATGCCACCCCGGATTCAGTTGTCTCCGTCGAACCCTGTTCGCCCCCTTTTGCGAAACTCGTTCTGAGCTAGTATTTTACGCCGGGTTTCCGATGCTCGCAAAGGCGTGACCGAGCGCGGTCCTGAGGAAATAGCGTTGCGGAGGCCCAAGGTCTTTGTTTATGTTGACTTAACTGGAGATGTGGCCGATAATGACCGCCCAAAAGCGTCAGTGCACCCGACGGCTCCGCGGCGCGGGCGACGCGTGCCGGAGACATCGGGGAGCGCTCATTCGATGAATCAAGATCAACTGCGCGCCAAATCACTAGCACTCTTTCACGCGCTGGTGTCCAACATCCGCACCGATCAGCGGAATGATCGCATTGTTGACGGCTGAGCCGTCCAGCACGTAGGTCACGTTCGTCAGACCCTTCTCCGGCGCCTGCTTGATGGCGAAGCCGGCCTCCGTAAAGCTGCCGAGGATCAAGACCGCCTGCACGCGCTGCCGGGCGAAAGCGATCAGCTGTGCCGTGTAGTCGCGCGCCGCCGCGTCGAACTGTTCGACCACGACCTCCACGCCGCCGCGCTTTGCGAGCCGCGGCTTGATCTCGGCGAGATGCGACTGCGGAAACGCATAAGTGCCGGCCAGAACGCCGATCTTGGTCGCATTCGGAACGGCGCGGAAGGCAATGTCGATCATGCCCTGCCCGCTGCCGCCGGCATCCGTGATGGTGCCGTGAAAGACGTTGCGCGCGAACGGATTGCGAATGATCGGCGTTGCGCCGACGGTATTGTAGGTGGGGATTCCCACCGCCCGGACGTAATCGGCGGCAGCCGCCGCTCCGGTGCTGCCGGTGGCTATGACCAGAACAAAGACCTTGTCGTTCTCGACCAGCTTCTTGGCGGCGGCCACGCTCTCGGCCGGCGTCGACGCGTGCTCGAATATCATCCTGAGCTTGCGCCCGTTGATCGGACCGGCCTCGTTGATCTTGTCGATCGCAAGCTGCATGTTGTCGCGCCCGGGCGCGCCGATGAATGCGAAGGGGCCACTCAGCTGCCCGAGCGCGCCGATCAGCACCTCGTTGTCGGTCACGCCTTGAGCAGCCTGCGCCGACGCCGGCCCGGCCCGCAGACCGGCAGCCGCGGATGCGATGATGCCAGCGGTCGCTCGAAGAACGGCGCGCCTGTCGACGCGATAGGTCCTGCTCATTCCTGCCTCCGATTTCCGCGGCTCTGGCCCGCGGCGATTATGAACGGCGCCCGCATCGTCGACGCTGCAGCCGGCTTTTTCGGGCGCGAGAACAAGTATACGAATGTCCTGCAAAAGTATGCAACAGACCGATAGATTGCATCTGCCGATATATTGTGCGACCGCAGAAGTCGCATCCTGCAAGCTTCGCGTGATCCGGAGAGAACGATCGTGACCGGTGTTGGCCTCCTCCTGAGGCGTGGCCGCGTCTTACAATCCGGTGCCGAGCAGCCCGAGCAGCTGGATTTGGCAATCGGCGAAGACGGGCGAATTGCCGCACTGGCTCCGACGATCGCCCATTTGACCGCCGCGCGGGTGGTTGATCTCAATGGCAAGCTGGTCGTGCCAGGGCTGGTCGACGCCCATCAGCATCTCGACAAGTCGCGCACGCGGAGCGCGGTCGCCAATCCCAGCGCCACGCTGAAGGGAGCCTCGGCCGGCTACCGCGCGTTTGCCGCCGCGGTCACCCACGAAGACATCGTTGCGCGGGCTGAGAAGACCCTCGATATCTGCCTGGCACATGGAACGGTGGCGATCCGCAGCCACACCAACATCGAATCCCAGACGGAGTTGCGTGGTGTCGAGGCAATGGTGCAACTGCGCGAGCACTGTCGCGAGCGCCTCACGCTGCAAGTCGTGGCTCATCTGACCTCCGATGCCCCGAACCGGCTCGATGCATCGAGGAAATGGCTCGAGGGCGCGATCGCCGCCGGGGCGGATGCGATCGGCGGGGTACCCCAATATGCCGATGAGCCCATCGCGTTCCTCGATCTCTTGTTCGAGCTCGCGGATCGAAGCGGACTTCCATTGGACATGCACATCGACGAGCATCTCGATCCGGAACGGCTCCTGTTCGACGCCATCGTCGAGCGCACGCGTGCTCACGGCATGCAAGGACGCGTGATAGCAGGTCACTGCTGCGCACTGAGCGCGGCCGCTCCGGACGAGGCGGCGCGGATCATCGTTGCCCTCGCCGAAGCCGGTATCGGCGTTGTCACGCTGCCCGCCGCCAACCTTTTTCTTCAGGGCCGCGACGCGTCGTCCTTGCCGCCGCGGGGCCTCACGCGCGTGCGCGAGTTGCTCGCGGCCGGCGTGCCGGTCGCGGCGGCCTCGGACAACATACAGGATCCTTTCATTCCGACAGGATCGGGCGACCTGCTGGAGGTCGCCCGCTGGACGCTGCTCTCGGCCATCTCGGGCTCGCCGAGCTTCAAACGGCGTTCGACATGGTGTCCTGCGTGCCCGCCTCGATGATCGGGCTCGGGTCGGATTGGGGCATCCATCCGGGCGCCCGCGCCGACTTGTTGATCGCCGACGCCGCGGACCCCGGCGATCTGGTGGCCACCGGCTCGATCAATCGAGCGGTGATCGTCGGAGGGCGCATCGTCGCCGGCACGCTCTGAATGCCGAGCTCGCCCGTTATCGCACGTGCCGGAGTCACGCCTCCGCGGAAAATTTCATGGTGTCGCAACTGCAACGAAAAATCGAATGCGGATGCGGCGCATTGCACTAAGGGCGAAAGCTGGTACGCTTACCGGTGTTGATCGCGGTGTGACGAACGGATTTGCCGCGAACGGTGACATATCGGAGTGAACGATGTCGGGTCGGGTGTTGGAGGAAGTAGGCTCGTCTCTTGCGACTGACGCGTCGGTCGGCGTCACACAGGAAATGGTGCGTATCGACAGCACCAACGGCAAGGAAGACACGCTTGCGCGGCAGCTCGAGGCCCGGCTGAAGTCGTTCGGAATCGGCAAAGTCTGGTGCGAGAAGACCTATGAGGGGCGCCACAACACCTTGTGGGAGGTGGACAGCGGCAAACGCGGTCCTCACCTCCTGTTCACGGGACATCTCGACACCAAGCCGGTATGCGAAGGATGGCAGCGGGATCCGTTCGATGGCGCCATCGAGAACGGCCGGCTTTACGGTCACGGCGTCATGGATATGAAGGCTGGCCTGGGCGCCCTGATCGGCGCGATCAAGACGCTGGTCGACAACCGCGTGGATTTCAAGGGCAAGATCACGTTTGCGGCGGTCGCCGATCATATGGGTCAGCAGACCGGTAGCATCGACTTGTTCAGACGTCACAAGTTCGATCATTGCGTGCTCGCCGAGCTGACCGACATGCAAATCTATATCGCGCATCGCGGTCGCTATTACTTCGATATTTCCACGATCGGTCGTTCGGCGCACACCTGCCACAAGCACCTCGCGATCAATGCGATCGAGAAGATGCTGCCGGTCGTGGACGAGCTCTCCAAGCTCGAGTACTTCCCTGACATTTCTCCGGCAATGAAGGAATCTGGTGGGCCCCGAGCTCTATATCGCGGTCGGTCGCATCTTCGGCGGGCTGTTTCCCGGAGGCCCGTCGATGATTCCCGACCGGTGCACGGTGCGCGTCGATACGCGGCCGCAACCCGGCGTACCCATCGAGGAGGTCAAGGCGGTCATTCAAGGCGCGCTCGACCGGGCCAAGGCGCGCGATCCCCAGATCGTTCTCGAAATGGTCGACGCCGACGTAAAGAGCTCCTTCATGGTCGATTCGAATGCTCACGTCGTGACGGCGCTGAAGGAGGCGTGGGAATCCACCATGGGCAAGCCGGTCAAGTTCGTCGGCGGATCCTGGCTCGGCGATACCGCAAGTTTCGGTCATCTGTGCGAGACCGTGATCTTCGGGCCGGGCGGGGAGCCGGTCTACCAGCCGAACGAATCGCTTGCGCTTTCCGACATCGAAGCCGCGACCAGGATCTATGCCTTGACCGCGGCCAGGATCCTGCAGGCCGCGTGAGCAAGGGACCATTCCCGCCGAGCCGACCCGAAATCTCCCGCAAACCAACTGAGTTGCAGGATGTCGTTCTCGGAATTGCCGGTGGATCAATACGCCAGGCTGTCGGCACGCGCGCTTGGCCGGATGGTTGCCGAGCGACGTGTCTCCCCGGTGCAGTTGTCGGAGCTGGCGCTGGCGCTCGCAAGAGCGGCCGAGCCCAACCTCAACGCCTATGTTCAATTCCTGGAGGAATACGCGCTGACAACGGCACGCGAACGCGAGAAGGAGGCGCGCGACGGCCGCCTCCGCAGCGTCCTCCATGGTGTTCCGATCTCCGTCAAGGACAACTTCTATATGCGCGGATTTGCGCTGGGGCGCGGCTCGCGCACCAGCCCCGATTACGTTCCGACCGAAAACGCGCCCATGGTCCAAAGCGTTCTCGATGCCGGGGCGGTCATTATCGGCAAGACGACGATGCCGGAAATGGGCTGGAAAGGGACCGGAATTTCGCCGCTGACCGGGGTGACGCGCAATCCTTGGAATACGATGCGCAACTCCGGTGGGTCCAGCTCCGGGTCCGCGGCGACGGTCGCCGCCGGATCGGTTCCGATCGCGCTCGGTTCCGACGCCGGCGGATCGATCCGCATCCCGGCCTCATTCTGCGGGATCACCGGCCACAAGCCGACGCTCGGCCGGATTCCGGTATGGCCGGGAACAGTGACCGAATCATTGTCGCATGTGGGCCCGCTCTGCCGGTTCGTCGATGACGCCGTCGTCACGCTCGAATTGACGGGACATCCGGACGCGCGCGATCCGCTGTCGTTCGGCGCCACGGGTCCCGGCGACGAGGAGCGGTGGGAGCGGTTGCACCGCGGAGTGCTCAACGTTGGTCTGATCCATTCGCCGTTCGACATGCCCCCCGAACGCGACGTCGAGGACGTGCTCGCGGCGGGCTCGGGGAGCTCACCGCTGCCGTGAGTGCCGGATATCGGGACGCTAAGATCGAGGCGCCGCTGCCCCGTGACGTGTTCGAGACGCTATGGGTCACCGGACGGGGGATCGGATTCTCCGAGCTGTTCAAGCGCCATGCAGCGATCATGGACCCGGGGCTGGTACGATTGGGCCCGCTCGCCCAGGCCTACTCGGTAGCGCAACTCTTCGATGCAATCGCCCAGCGGCGAAACTTCGTGTCGGCTGCTTTCGCGTTGTTCGATGCCGTCGATGTCCTCGTTATGCCGACGATGCCGCTCACGGCGTTCGATGCGGCTGCGGAAATTCCTGAAGGCGGTGAAGCCGATGCGCCCTTGCCGTGGATCACCTGGACGCCCTACACCTATCCGTTCAATCTCAGCGGACAACCTGCGATCTCGATCCCTTGCGGCGTCACGAAGGACCACATGCCGGTCGGGCTCCAGGTAGTGGGGCCATGGGGCAGCGATGCGCTCGTGCTCGCATTCGCGCGCCAGCTGGAAGCCGCGCTCGCGTTTCGAGATCGGCACCCGCTGCCCATTCCGGCAGCCGCCGCGGTCCAACCTCCGGTGCAGACCGCCACGCCGACATGACCATGCCGCACCAATCAGCGCCATGAACGTCGTTACCTCCGATGGCGTGGAGCTTCACGTGCGCTCGACCGGGCGCGGCGCACCGCTCGTTTTCGTGCACGAGTTCTCCGGCGACGCCAGAAGCTGGGATCCGCAGGTCGGTTACTTTTCCCGCTATTTTCGCTGCACGGTCTATTGCGCGCGCGGCTATCCGCCGTCGGCGGTCCCACCGGCGGCCGCCGCCTACGGCCAGGATCGGGCCGCCGACGATCTCGCCGAGGTCGTGCGATCGGTGGCGAACGGACCGGCGCATATCGTCGGACTCTCGATGGGCGGATTCGCGGCGCTGCATTTCGGACTGCGCCACGCGCATCTTGCGCGCTCGCTCGTCGTTGCCGGTGTCGGATACGGCGCCAAGCCGGACCAGCAGCCGCAATATGGAATTGATATGCGCCGCGAGGCCGATCATGCGCAGTCGATCGGAATGGCTGCGTTTGCCCGTGAGCTCTCCGAAAGCGGATACGCCCAATGCCTGCGTGCAAAGGACGAGCCGAGCTGGCGTGTGTTTGCGGATCAGCTCGCCCAACACTCCGTCATCGGAATGGCGATGACGCTGCGCGGAATCCTCGCGACGCGACCATCGCCGTGGCATATTGCGGATCTCGCTGCGCGGACTGCACGTCCCGACCCTTCTCGTCGCCGGCGACGAGGATGCCCCGTGCGTGGAGCCGAGCCATTTTCTCAAGCGTACCCTCCCGGACGCAGCGCTTTGCGTATTGCCGCGGACCGGCCATCTCCTCAACCTGGAGGAGCCTGTTTTGTTCAACACGATCGTTTTCAGCTTCCTCGCGGCCGTCGAGCATGGCCGGTGGGGAGAGTGGGCGGGTCACGCGGCTCGCCTCCAGTCATCAGAAGGAGACGCACAATGAGCAAGCCGGGAAGGCTGTCGGGAAAGGTGGCGCTGGTGACGGGCGGCAGCCGGGGTCTCGGCCGAGGAATTGCCGAGGGATTTGCCGCCGAAGGCGCCAAGATCGTCGTCAACTACATCAAGGATGAGAAAGCCGCCGATACGGTTGTCGACGCCGTCAAGAAAAGCGGCAGCGACGCGATCAGCGTTCGCGCCGACGTCGGCG
>CAWGBY010000010.1:0-313695 GCA_963820855.1 uncultured Acidobacteriota bacterium | reverse complement strand
ACGATGCTGAAGTCGGGCGATTCCTGAGCCAGGACACCCTGCTAGGAGATGCGTCGGATGCCCCCTCCCTCCACCGTTACGTTTACACACGTGGGAACCCGACAGCCTTTGTGGATCCAGATGGCAGGCTCGGAGAGCCGGTCACGACGACCACAACGCTTACGTACATCCTTGACCTTGAATACATCGCCGCTGGTGGAGGCGGCGCTGCTGCAGGGGCCTTTAGCATTCCTGGTGTTGGCGTCATTCTCGCGGCCCTCGGCGGCCTCAAAGCAGTCGTGTACGAGCATGAGGCTGAGGCCAGACTGCGATTAGAGGAGCAGCTCGCCGGGGCCAGGAATGACGTAGTCAGCGAACACGGCAGGATCATTCTGGAGGGTGAGGACGCTGCGGAGAGGATTCTTGACGAGCAGCGACGAGAGCAGCTCCGCGAACAAGGGATCGAACTCGGTCGCGCAGACGAAGCTCTGGGGCTGCGCGGAGAACAAAAATCCAAGGTAGTGAAGGAGAGCCGCGACGGAAACTCACGACTCGTTGATTCGAAATCTAGTCCTGAGCGAGACGCTCAGGAGGATCTCGATGAGTTCGATCTAGGTGCGGACGACGAACTGGACGAGCTAGGCTTCGATGAAGAAAGCGAAAGAGCGTGGGCCGCCGAGCAGATGGTCGAAGAGGAAGAACTGACGGTACGAACCTTCACCGGTCGAGGCAGTCAGAATCCAAGAACTCGCGAGGCGCAGGAGTTTGGTGTTCGTCTTCATACGAATCAGCCCGGCGGTTTTCCTGAACAACTGAGAGAGCGTTATCCTGATACGCAATTCAGGTTTACCGAACAAGGTAAGAAGGGACAGGACGTCGAAGTCGTGGGGGGACGGCATCCATCGGAATATCCAGGTTCACGATGGCCAAAGGGCGTTGACTTCGGTGACTCAAGCCGGGGACGGATGAGGGTCGAAAGACGTTCAGTCGAGACCAAAAGACCAAGTGGAAAGAAAAAACTCAGTTTCTTCCTTATGATCCCGAAACGGGGCTGCTAAGAGATGACACGAAAGGCAACAAGTAGGCGCTTCGTCGACGGATTCTCTTTGGAGATCCCTCGTGGATGGGAGGAACTGACCAAAGAAGGGAAAAGGCCCCATCACTTTCGGCAGACCCGAAGGAGCAGGAGTTCTTCAGCTTTCAGCTGGCATCTACCAGAGCGGGCGGCTTCCGGAGGTTTCATTGAGTGACCTTCGAGCAATGCTCTCCGACTTCAGTGCTAAGCGTCAGCTCAGGGACTGGGACCGACATTCGTGTTCGCGAAGAGCCCCTTCGATCTCTTGGCATGAGCTTCTCGACGCAAGGGAGGTTCGTTCGAGTGTGGTACGTCTCCGACGGTGTAAACGTTGCTCTGGCTACCTACAACTGCCGTCTTGGTGAGGCGGGGGAAGAGGTGGCCGAATGCGAGAGCGTCGTAGACTCCATTCGGTTTGACCATGAACGACCGCACTGAACCGTAGGGGTGCAATGGGAGTTGCGGCGTCCGTTTTGCGACCTCTGTTGGGCGACGGAAGGGTTCTCCCCAATCGAGCGGGCACGTTTTTGGACCAAGAGATGGTGTTCGGAAGGGAACAGGCGGCCGAATCGTCTAGGCAGCGATGCGAACGAGGTAGGGCAGGCGTTCCTCATTGTCGAGGAAGCGAATCGCAAGAGGCAGTGGGTCGGACCTTAGGCCTCCGGATAGCGGTTCAAACATGAAGGCTGATGGTATCGCAGACTGTTTGGCGCTCTTCGAGATCAAGCCTGCGCGACACATCTGCTTCAGGCGGCGCCGACATCGCCCACGTGCAGAAGGTCCTCGGTCGCAGCCAGATCTCCACCACCGCCGAGTACGTCAAAGTTGCCATCAGCGACCTGAAGAAGGTTGTTGAAAGGAAGCATCCACGAGAAAAGCAGTATCGAAGGAAGAAGTGATCTCCTAGAATCTCGAACGGCGATGGCAGACAAAGAAAAGGACAAACAGGACTGGCCACGGTGGTGGGACTGGGAGCTCGATCGCAAGTCTCACGTCCTGGAACGCATGGAAGACCGCCCTTTCTACCGAGGTCGATCTCCGCCGTATGATGGAATATGCAACTGGATTCCGCCAGGCTCGCAGAAAGGGCCGATGGATCATCGAAACGAAGCACCAGGACCTTAAGCGGGAAGTCGTTGTCCAGCCGACGCCTACACGGAGCTGTTGGGTGTGATTACGGCGTACCAGGTCAAGAGAAACGAAAATGAGAGAACCACAACTTCAAGTCACGTATAAGCGCGGACGAGCCGAGGCAGCCTACCTCCACCTGCCTCGTCGGCCTGGCGAGAAGAGCTTCGAAAGCGAGAGGGTCGAGCCCGAGATGGTCCTTGACTTCAATGAAGAAGGAAAACTGATCGGTATCGAGTTCGTGGATCCCGAATACGTGACGCTCGAGACTATCAACGAAGTCCTCGAGAAGCATGGCTTCGCACCTCTCACGAAAGAAGACCTCGCTCCGTTGAAAGAAGCCTAAACGCCCGGGCCCAGGCTCCTCGCCTTCTTCCTGCCCGCGCTCTGAATCTTCCTGTACTGCTCCTTTCCTTTGGGTGTGGTTCTGTGTATTCGGAATAGAAATCTTGTTGCTATTGACCCAAATAGCAACACGTTAACCAAGACGAAGAACGGCGTCGCGACGACGTTCCTGTACGACATCCGGACTAGTTTTGCTGCCCGGTTGTCGCAGTCGTCGGAATGCGCGAGGTCGACGTCCCTTTCCCACCGGAGAATCGTGTCGGACGAGACCCGGAACCGTCGTGCGGTTTCAGCGGCCGAAAGCCTTAGCAAACTGCGGATACGAAGAATCCGGTACCGCTGAGCTAGGCAGTAGTGGGGCCGCCGGCGCTCGGGAGGCGATCCCATCGTTCCCGCATGATATCGGCCGCCTCGGCGAACAGATGTGCCTGTACCGCACTGACCTCTACGCCGGCGAAGACCTGCGCGACACATCTGCTTTAGGCGGCGCCGACATCGCCCACGTGCCGAAGATCCCTCGGTCGCAGCCAAATCACCACCACCGCCGAGTACGTCAAAGTGGTCATTGGCGACCTCAAGAAGGTCGTCGATAAGAAACATCCTCGCGAGAAGCAGTATCGAAGGAAGAAGTGACCTAGAATCCCGAACGGCGATGGCAAAGCGAAAACGGGTGTGGCCGGAGTGGTGGCAGTGGGAGCTCAAGATCTCGACGCACATGCACAAGCGCTTCCCGAAGCGTGACTTTACCGAAATCGAGCTCCGCCGTATGATGGAACATGCGACGGATTTTACGGAGGATCGTCACGAAGGACGTTGGGTAATCGATACCCGCTTTCGGCAAAAGCGTGGGAGGTCATCGTGGAGCCCCTGGCGGACGAAATGAAGCTGGAGGTTATCACCGCTTACGAGGTATGGGAATGACTAAGAGTCGCCACGTGGATCTCGAACTCACCTTCCGCGATGGCCGCGCCAGGCTCGGGTATCTGTACCTCTCCGACGCGAGCGAGAAGAGCGCACGCTCCCGTCGCATCTCGGCGGAAATGGTCATCGATATCAACAAGGATGGCCAGCTCATCGGAATCGAGCTCCTCGACCCCGAGAACACCACCGTCGAAGCCATCAACGATGTCCTCAAGCAATATGGCCTCGAACCCATCCAAGAATCCGACCTGAAGCCGCTCGTCGTCGCCTAGCTCCCACTTCCCTTGTCGCTGCCCCTCCCGCGCAGCTCCCGACCCGCTGAAATCACGCTCCTGAATCCTTTCCCTTAGGTGCGGTTTTGTGTCTTCGGTTGGGGAACTTTGTTGCCATTGACCCAAATGGCAATACCAGCGAAAAGACGGCTTCCGGAGTCACGACGAACTTCTTCTTCGACATCCGAGACCAGCTCCTCCGCCGCGCGCGGAACAAATGCTGGAGGAGTACCCTTTGACTCTGGCTCAGGTCGACGCGGCGCTGCTTATTACTATGACCATCGAGACGAGCTCGAGGCCTACATCAGGGAAGACGAAGCGTGGGACGAAGAATACGAGCGCGAAAAAGCTGAATTCCTGAGCAAGCGTCGTCCACTCGCCACGGCGAGGATCACCGTAGCCCGATAGGCCTGGCGCACCTTGTCGAGGAGATCGAGCGCCACGCTTCGACCTTAGGGACCTTAGGCCTAGGCCCTCGGGGCTACGCGGCCTTACCGAACGGATCGTCGATCGATGGGCTCTGCTTCGTGAAGAGCTCTCCTCCGTCTTCCGTCACGAAGAAGCAATCCTCCAGGCGGACGCCGAACTCGCCGTAGAGGTAGACGCCCGGCTCGTTGCTGAAGCACATTCCGGGCGCGAGAGGCATCTTGTTTCCCGGGACGAGATACGTCCACTCGTGGCCGTCGAGCCCGATGCCGTGCCCCACGCGGTGAGTGAAGTGCTTGTAGCCGGGACCGAATCCCGCGTCGACGACCACCTTTCGAGCGGCGGCGTCGATGGCCTCGCAGGGAGCTCCTGGCTTGACCGCGTCCCGGGCCGCGTCCTGCGCTTTCTTCTCGAGATCCCAGATCTGGCGCTGGCGGGCGCTCGGCTTTCCGAAGACGACGGTGCGCGTGACGTCGGAGCGGTAGCCCTCGACGCCGCAGCCGCCGTCCATCATGACGATATCGCCTTCCTTGAGCTTCTGAGGCTTGCTGCTTCCGTGGGGAAACGCGCTGAACTCCCCGAACTGCACTCCCGCTCCGCCTTCCACCCCCATCGCCGTGTGGGCGGCGGCGATGATGGCGGAAACCTCGTAGTGGGTCATGCCTTCCTTCAGCGACTTCGTGGCGGCCTCGTAGGCCTCGACGGTGATCTCGTTCGCGCGCTTCATGAGGGCGAGCTCTGTTTTCGACTTGATGATGCGGCAGCCGACCGTCACCGGATCGCCGCTCACCATCTCGAGCCCCGGGACCTCTTTCCGAATTCCGTCGACGAAGAAGAAACGCGTGGACTCCTCGATCCCCATCTTCCCGGTCCGGATGCCTCGATCCGCGAGGATCCCCGCCACGAGCCGGTACGGGCTCTCGTGCTCCTCCCAGGTGCGGATGTCGTTTCCGAAACGGATGAGCTCCCGCGCGCGCTCTTCCTCGAAGGCGGGGCAGACCCAGGCAGGATCTCCTTCGGCGGGAATCACCATCGCGAACATGCGCTCGCTCCGCCCCCACCTCACGCCGGTGTAATAGAAAAGGCTCGTTCCCGATTCCACGTACGTCGCACCGAGGCCGTTCTCTTTCATCAGCCGCTGAGCTTTCGCGATGCGGCCTTTCCGCTCCTCGTCCGTGATGGGTACGATCCCGTCGAGCCGGCTCTTGAGATTCTTCACCGCATCCGGCACCGGCGCTTCTTCGGCCGCGGACTCTCGCGCGGGAAGGAGGGAAAGAGAAGCGGCTCCCGCCGCGATCTGCATGAAACCTCTGCGATCGACGCACATCGTGGGATCTCCTTCCGAAACATTATAAGGTATCCTCGAGAAGTGCGGCTTTACGCCATCAGCGATCTCCACCTCGGCTTCCGCGACAATCGCGAGGCTTGGAAGGGCCTCCGTTCCCATCCCGAAGACTGGCTCATCCTCGGAGGCGACATCGGGGAATCGCCCGGCCACATGGAGATCGCTCTCGACGCAGTGGCCAAGAAGTTCGCGCGTGCGATCTGGGTCCCTGGCAATCACGAGCTCTGGACGAACGGGGACGACGGGCCGAGAGGGGTCGCGAAGTATGAGTCGATGGTCGCCTTATGCCGGAGCTACGGCGTCCTGACTCCCGAGGATCCGTACGTGACCTGGGAAGGTGAGGGAGGACCCGCGGTCCTGGCTCCCTTGTTCCTTCTCTACGACTACAGCTTCCGCCCGGCGCACGTGAGCCGCGAAGACGCGATTGCCTGGGCTGCGGAAAGCGGCGTGGTCTGCGCCGACGAAAGGTTCCTCGACCCGGCCCCCCACGAGAGCATCGAGGCCTGGTGCGCCGCGCGCTGTGACGAAGCGGAAAAGCGGCTCGAGCGCGAGACCGGCTCCCTCCCGGTCGTGCTCATCAATCACTATCCCCTGAAAGAAGAGCTGGTGCGCCTGTGGCGCATCCCGCGCTTCTCTCTCTGGTGCGGAACCAAACGCACTGAGAACTGGCACGTCCGGTTTCGCGCGCGAGTGGTGGTCTCGGGTCACCTCCACGTGCGGTCCACGGACTGGATCGACGGCGTCCGGTTCGAGGAGGTGTCTCTCGGCTACCCGCGCCACTGGGACCCGGAATCGAGCATCGAATCGTACCTGCGGGAGATCCTCCCGGGTCCTTCCGCTCTACCTTATTAAAGGCACCGTCTCCCGGAGGACGATGCTCGGCTCGCGAGCCGATGTCGACTCGACTCCCGTCGCGATCGCGTGGCGCCGGCCGTAGCTGAGAGCGGAGAACCGCCATCGCCCCGACTCGTCCTCGAAATCGGGGTCGAAGAGGATACGGATGCCGCGGCCCGGTGAGTCGAGCTCGAACGAGAATGCGGATAGCGAGATCGAGAGCCCCATCCCCCGCGCCTTGATATAGGACTCTTTCAGGGTCCAGTACAGGAAGAAGCGGTCCATCTGCTCTTCGAGCGGAAGCGCCCGTAGCGCCTTTACTTCCAGAGGGGAGAAGAACCGGTCGGCGACGTCGAGGAGATTGCCGCCGCGCGTTCGGTCTTCGACGTCGACGCCGACGTCACGGCCGCGGCTCACGAGACAGACCACGAGCCCGTCGGTATGAGAGAGGTTGAACCGCAAGGCGCGCGCCTCGCGCGGCTCGTCGATCTCGGGCCTGCCGTACTGGTTCGCGACGAAGCGCCAGTCTTCCGGAGATACGTCCGCGTATCGTGAGAGGGACGTTCTCACGAGGGCCCTCGTGACGACCGAGGTGTGACGGTCCTTTTCGAACCGGAAGCGCGACACCTTCTCCCGCTCGTCGGCCGTCATCAGGTCGTCGTAGGCGGCGAGGAGCTCGGGGTCGCGAATTTCAGAAGGCCGGGCGATCCAGAGATGGGCCTCGGTCTCGAGAGCAGTGTCGAGCATATTCAAATGAAGTCCATTATCTCGACTGCGGGATTGTCGTGCTAACCTGCACGGGTGGCAAGGGTCCTGCTCGGGGTGCTCCTCCTTGGACGGCTCGCGCATGCCCAGACTCCCAGGGTCTGGCAGGAGGACGGGCGCTTCTGGATCCAGTGCCAGTCCGCCTCACTCGAGGAAGTGGTTCGGGAGCTCGCCTCCCTCTCACCGATGGAGCTCTGGCTCGACGAGGGGCTGTCCAGCAAACGAGTGACGGCGAACATCGAAAGAGCGACGTTGAAGCACGCGCTCGAGGAGCTCTTCGAAAAGGCAACCGACGTCAACTACGTGTTCGCGTTCGATCGGAGCAATCCGGAGAGAGTGACCAAGATCTACGCCGGCAGCGGGGGTGGAGGTCGATTGGGCCGCGAGCCCACGGTCGCGGTCGAAGAGGAGAGTGAGGGGACGGACAGCACATCGGCCGAGCCCGAAGACCCTCAGCAAGTGCTTCCGGAAGGCGCGCAACCCGGAAAGCCTCCCCGGAAGGAAAAGCCGCCCCGGTAGACTCATCGACCGCCGTCTCTTCGAATCCACAGATAGACGGGGATACCGAGAGCGGTGAGCGCGATCCCGATGAGCGTCTCTCCTGGATTGAAAGCGATGGCGTTCAAGAGGAGGAGGCTCATCACGAAGATGAACAGAAGGGGCAGGAAAGGATAGCCCGGAGCGAAATAGCGGTTCGCTCGTTCCTCGCTTCCGGCCTCTCGCTTTCGAAGCCGAAACACCGACGCCACCATCAGGATGTTCATGAACTGAAGCGGCACCACGATGAACGCCACCAGACGCGCGAAGGTGCCGAAGAACAGGATGGCGACGGTCGCGAGCACGGCGCAGAACAAGATGGACCCCGCGGGCACCGCCGTGCGCGGAGAGATCCACGCGAGCGCTTCGAAGAAACGGTGAGCGCGCCGGCCGCGGGTGAGCACCTCGTACTCCGCGCTCGCGGCATAGACGATGCGGGGAGCGGTCATCACCAGGCCTCCGAGGGAGCCGAAAATCGAGAGCAGGATGAGCCCCTGGACGATCTGGCCTCCCGCGTCGCCGAACGTCGCGACGGCGAGCGCGGTTCCTACGGACTCTCCTTCCACGCGCATCCGGTCGAGCGGCATCACGCGCAGGAAAGCGGAGTTCACGATGAGGTAGAGAATGGTGATTCCGAGGACTCCGAGCCCGAGGCCGCGAGGAAAGGTTCGTCCCGGATCCGAGACCTCCCCGGCGACGTGAGACACATCCGTCCATCCATCGTACGTGAAGAGAACCGCGGCGACGCCAAGCCCGACGAATCGCAGGAACGGGAGTATCCCACCGCCGGAGGCCGCGGTCTCGGTCGTGGAGGGAACCGGTTCCGCGAGCGCGTAGCTCCCGAACACGAGAGCGAGGAGGCCCGCGATCTTGATCGCGGTAAGGACCACCTGCGTCCGGCCGCCCCAGCGCACGCCGAGGAGGTTGATGGCGGCGAAGAGCGCGACGACGCCGATTCCCAGGAGCCGGGCCGAGCCCCATCCGAGGAGACCGGCGGCGAGCTCGCCGAACACGATGCCGATCGATGCCATCGAGCCGGGAGCGCTGACGCAGCTCTCCATCCACGCTTTCACGAAACCGAAGCCCGGTCCGAAGGCCTCCCGGATGATCTGGTAGCTCGCGCCCGCTCTGGGAACGAGCGAGACCAGCTCCGCCAGCGTCAGAGCGCCGCAGAGGACGATGAGTCCGCAGAGGGACCAGATGAAGTAGACCTGCCAGGGTGCTGTCGCGACAGCGGCGAGAGGGCCGGGGGTGAAGAAAATGCCGGACCCGAGCATGTCACCCATCACCACGGCCATCACGGCGGCGAGTCCGAGCTGGCGCTTGAGGAGGGAGCGTTCGCCTGCGGTCACGACGGGCCGGGATTCTATCCGATTCGGCGATAGAATCGGCTCGAATCGCACTGGAGGTCTCATGATCCGAACTCTCCTTACCCTCTCGTTCGTCTCGCTCGCAGCTCATCTTCAAGGCGAGCCCGCGGACCTCGTGCTTCGGAACGGGAGAATCGTCACCGTCGACGACGCCCGGCCCGAGGCCCAGGCACTCGCCGCCCGAGGGGGAGTCATCGTTGCGGTCGGGAGCGACGAGGAGATCCGGTCTTTCATCGGTTCCAGCACCCGCGTCATCGATCTCGCGGGGGCTCTCGCCGTCCCCGGCTTCATCGAAGGCCACGGGCACTTCATGGGGATCGGCGAAGCGGAGATGCGACTGAAGCTCGGAGCGGCGCGCAGCTGGGGGGAGATCGTGAGCGCGGTCAAGGACGCGGCGGAAGAGAGCGAGCCCGGAGTCTGGATCGAAGGAGGAGGCTGGCACCAGGAGAAATGGGATTCGGTCCCCGAGGGGAGCGTCGACGGCGTCCCGAACCATCGCGAGCTTACCAAGGTCTCGCCGGAGAACCCCGTGGTGCTCGAGCACGTGAGCGGCCACGGAGTTTTCGTGAACCAGAAGGCGATGGATGCTATCGAATATCGGCCGCAACACCCCGGATCCTCCCGGGGGAACCATCGTGAAGGACGCCGAAGGAAATCCCACGGGGTTTCTGCGGGAGCGCGCGCAGGAGTTGGTGAAGGTCCCGCGTGATTTCCTCGAGTCCCGCGAGAGGAAGAAAGTCGAGCTCGCGGCGAAGGAGTGTCTCTCGAAAGGCATCACCAGTTTCCAGGATGCCGGCTCTCCTTTCGCCACCATCGACCTCTTCAAAAAGCTCGCGCAGGAAGGCGCCCTCGACCTCCGGCTCTGGGTGATGATCGCGGCCCCGAACGACCAGCTCGAGCTCGCTCTTCCGCTGTACAAGATGCTGAACGTGGGCGAGCATCGACTCACCGTGCGCGCGATCAAGAAGATGATCGACGGCGCTCTCGGATCCCACGGCGCCTGGCTTCTCTTGCCCTATTCCGACAAACCCGAAACGACCGGCCTCAACACCCAGACCCCGGAAGAGATCTCGCGGACGGCCGAGCTCGCGCTTCGTCACGGATTCCAGCTGTGCGTGCACGCCATCGGCGATCGAGGCAACCGCGAGACGCTCGATCTCTTCGAAGCGGCTTTCACCGGGAACCCGGGCACCCGCGATCGTCGATTCCGGATCGAGCACTCCCAGCATCTCGACCCCGCGCGACATTCCGCGCTTCGGTAAGCTCGGGGTCATCGCGTCCATGCAGGGGGTCCACGCCACGTCGGATGGGCCCTGGGTCGAGCCGAAGCTCGGAGAGAAGCGGGCGACGGAAGGGGCCTATGTGTGGCGGAGCCTCCTGGATTCGGGAGCGGTCGTGATCAACGGAACGGACGCCCCGGTCGAGGACGTCGATCCCATCGCGAGCTTCTACGCCACGGTCACGCGGAAAATGGCGAACGGCAAGGCCTTCCATCCCGAGCAGCGGATGACGCGCGAAGAGGCCCTTCGTTCCTACACCCTGAGCGCCGCCTACGCCGCTTTCGAGGAAGACGTCAAAGGGATCGCTCACCGTCGGCAAGCTCGCGGACGTGACGGTTCTGTCGAAAGACATTCTGCGGGTCCCCGAGGAGCAGATCCGCGATGCGAAAGTGCTCTATACCATCGTCGGCGGCGACGTGAAGTACGAGAAACGCTAAATCTCGGGAAATCCCAGCGCCAGCTGCAAGCCGCCACCCTCGGTAGGCGCGATCTCGAATCTCCCGCCGTGGAGCTCCGTCGCCCGCCGCGCGGCGAGGAGACCGATCGCCGCCGCCTCCCCGCCAGGGCGGTCCTCCCAGCCTGCGTCGAACCAGAGCGACCAGGAAGACGTCGGCATCCGGACGGAGTCCTGCGAGACCAGGAGAGTCGTCTCGCGCGTTCGGGAATTTCGTAAGAGGCGGACTCGAAGAGTCGCGCCGCGGCTCTTCCTCAAGAGTGAGAGCACCGTCTCGAGAGCCCCGGCGACCGCCATCGACAGAAGCTCCCGGTCGGCTCGAAGGGAGCAGGGCTCGTCGATTGCGGAGTCGAGGGTGATCGCGAGGAACGCCCGCTCGTCCTCGGACTCCGAGAGCACGTCGTGGAGGAGCGCGCCGAAATCGAGCGGGCGGCGTACGACGGGTCGCTCGCCGCTCAGAAGCCGGAGTCCCTGGAGTAGCCGCGACGCCCGCATGGCTTCCGAGCGGATGAGTCCGAGCGCGACCTGGTCGCGCAGCGAGTTCTCGGGTTTTTCGAGGAGCCCGAGCGCGGAGAGGATGGCGTGAAGGCTGCCCTCGATGGTGGACACGGCGGACGCGCTCAACAGGGTGCTCGGCGAGGCGTGGGTCGCCTGACGCACCGCTCCGCGGTTCGCCGCCTCCGCGAGCCTTCGAGCCTCGAGCTCGTCGACGTCGAGAACCAGGCACGGAACTTCGTTGAGCCCCGCGGTTACCGCCGCCGCGAGCCGTTTCGCTCCGGAGAGAAGCTCGTACCGGCTCCGATTCCTCCGTACCAGGAGAGGCTGGAGCACTCCGAACTCCTGAATGGAGTCCACCAGTCCCGAAAGGCCCTCGGCGGCGTTCGGGGGAGAGCTTTCGATCTTGGTCACCGGCACGAGTCGGAGCTGCGGCACTCGCCCCGCGGCGATGAGCTCGTCCACGTAGTGCTCGTTCCGCATCCGGTAGTCGGAGGGAAGGCCCTCACGAGGAAACGGAGAGATCCGGCCCGCATCTCGTGTCAGCGGCTCGGGCTCCGGCTCGAAGAAAGGCCCGTCTTCGGGCTTGGTGCTTTCGATCTCTGACAAGCTCCCCCCGGCTTCGCTTCCGCAAAAAAACGCACCATTGTACTCAGCGCGTCGTTTTTGTCGAGGAGATTCTTGCGGCTCTTGCGGACGGACAACCCCGCGTTTAGCATTGAGTCTTCAGGAGTCGAAGCGATGAAAAATTTGGTCGCGATCGAGATGCTCGGACTCGCGGGGCTCTTACTCTACGGATGCGGGAAGAGCCCGCGCGCCTCCGGCGACCGCGGGGTTCTCCGCGGCACTGTCTCCTACCGCGAGCGCATCGCGCTCCCCGCGGATGCGGTGGTGCACGTGACGCTCTCCGACGTGTCCGTCCAGGACGGGATTGCGCCCCTCATCGCCGAGAGGAGAATCCCGTCCGAAGGCAAGCAAGTTCCTCTCCCGTTCGAGCTTTCGTACGAAACTGCGAAAATCGATGCGAATCGAAACTACGCGGTCCGCGCCGTAATCGAGAGCGGCGGGCTGATGTGGTTCACGACGGACACCGTCCATAACGTGTCTGACTCGAGGAAATCCGACGGAAGTGGATCTCGTGTTGGTCCGGTTGGCGGAGAAGTCGCTCGCCAAGACTGCCTGGCGCCTCGAGAGCCTCGGCGGCGCGCCGGTACTCGATCAAGTCGAGGCCACGCTTTCGTTCCCCGAGACAGGAAAGGTTTCCGGCCTGGGCTCGTGCAACCAGTTCTTCGGTTCGGTGAAAATCGAAGGGGAGAAGATTTCGTTCGGCCCTCTGGGCTCGACGCGAAAAGCCTGCCCTGAACCCATCTCGAATCAGGAGGCGAGCTACCTCCAGGCCCTGCAGGCCGCGGAGCGATTCACCCTCGAGGGCGCAACGCTCTCGATTCATTCGAAGGGGATGGAAGAGCCGCTGCGCTTCGCGCGCGTTTCTCCTTAGAACGAGGCGAGCGGAGCCGAGCAGCCGCAGAGCGGTGGGGCCGCGGGGCCCCACGCGCACTGAGCGAAGAGCGAGGCGAGCTTAAATATGTTCGAGACAGCCGAGATCGGGCGGAGCACGAGCAAGGAAGAGTACAAGAGGGACGAGCCGGTCCTTCGTACCGGTGTTCTCACCGTGCAGTACGAGCTTCGCGACGCGGATTTTCCCGTGATCCTGATCCTCGCGGGAAGCGACCGTCCCGGATGCGCCCACCTCATGAACCTTCTCCACGAGTGGATGGATGCGCGCTACCTCGAAGCGAACGTTTTCGACGCGCCGTCGGACGAAGAAATGGAGCGGCCGCGTTTCTGGCGGTATTGGCGCGCGCTTCCCGCCAAGGGCCGTATTGGCATTTTCCATCGGGAGTGGACCACAAGGGCCATCGTCGATCGCGTGAAAGGAAACCTGGACGAGGCGGGACTCGACGAGCGGCTTCGGCACATCGTCAGCTTCGAGAGGACCCTCGCTGCCGAGGGCGCCTTGGTTCTGAAGCTCTGGCTTCACGTATCGCGGAAGGCGCTCGCGCGAAGGCTCGCGGAGGTGAGAGAGAGCTCCGGGGATTCGCGGGAAATCGTCAAAGAGGACCGCCTGTTTCTTCGCAACTACGCGAAGGTGCGATCGATCGCGGAACAAGTGCTCCGGCGGACGAGCGTTCCGGGCGCCACCTGGAACGTGATCGAGAGCGAGGACTGGCGCTATCGCAGCGTCGCGGTCGCGCAGGCCTTGATACAGACTTTGACCCGGAGGCTCGCGGAGCCTCCCCAGCTCCGTCGAGGGGCCGCCGGATTCGACGGTTCGAGAGCCGAACCCTCTGACCGTTCTCGATCAAGTCGATCTCACGAAGACTTTGACCGACGAGGCTTACGAGAAGAAGCTCCGGCGCTATCAGGAGACTCTCGCCCGGCTCACGCGCAAGTCGGGCAAGCACGGCCTTTCCGCAGTCCTCGCTTTCGAAGGTTGGGATGCCGCCGGAAAGGGAGGAGTCATCCGGCGTCTCACGAAGCCGCTCGACTCGGCGCGCTATCGCGTGATCCCCATCGCCGCTCCCACCGAGGAGGAGAGGGCCCATCATTATCTGTGGCGGTTCTGGAGGAGGCTCCCGCGCGCCGGCCACTGGACCATCTTCGACCGGAGCTGGTACGGGCGCGTGCTGGTGGAGCGGTTGGAGGGTTTCGCGACGGAAGAGGAGTGGAGGCGGGCCTACGCCGAGATCAACGAGTTCGAAGAGATGCTCGTGCGGCGCGGCGTGCTGCTCCTCAAGTTCTGGATCCACATCTCCCCGGAGGAACAGCTACGGCGGTTCAAGGCGCGGGAGAAAGTGCCGTTCAAGAAATACAAGATCACTGCGGAGGATTACCGGAACCGGGATCGTTGGAACGCCTACGAGCTCGCCGCGGACGAGATGATCCAGCGCACCAGCGGTAGCTACGCGCGGTGGAACCTCGTCTCGGGCAACGACAAGCGTTGGGCGCGCATCCAGGTTCTCAAGACGACGTGCCGCGAGCTTCGAGCCGCGTTGGATTAAGACGCCTCCGGCGTGGTATGATTCTAAATCGTAGCCGCGCCGGGGCATTCGGGCCCCTCACGAGCCTGCGAGCCTGTGAGGACAATCGAATGACCGCCCACCTCGAGTACCTTGGGTTCAAGGCTCAAAAGTCGACGCGGGAGTACGCCCTGCGCGTGCGCAAAGTCGGCGCTGAAGTTCGCGACTTCACTCTCGTCATCGACAACAACGCGTTTCTCTCGAATCGAGTGCGCTACCAGGACGCGCCTGAGATCTGTTTCCTGAGGCTGCAGCGCGAGCTCGATGCCTGCCCCGAGGGGAAAGAGCCGGCTCGCACTCTGAAGATCACCGAAGCGGAGCTCGAAGAGTATCGCGTGGCGCACAGTCCCAAGCCGAAGCTGCACGGACTTCTGCCGCCGCCTACGCACTGACCGGGAGAAGCCTCGGCGTCCGGCTACCAGCGCGGCTCGCCGCGCCGGCCGCCTCCGCCTCCGCCGCGTCCGCCACCACCGCCGCCCCTGCCACCACCGCCTCCGCCACCGTAGCCGCCGGAGCTCTTGGGCTTGGGCCGGGCTTCGTTGACGGTAAGGTTGCGGCCGCCGAGCTCGCTGTCGTTGAGCTGCTGGATGGCCTTCTGCGCATCTTCGTCGGTGGTCATCTCGACGAAGCCGAATCCGCGCGCGCGGCCGGTGGCGCCGTCTCGCATGATCGTGACCGACTCGACCGGACCCACCTGGCCGAAGAGCTGCTGGAGATCCTGCTCACCGGTATCATAAGGAAGGTTACCCACGTACAGTTTCTTTCCCACGTCGACTCCTAACGACAGCGCTACGCTGCTCCGCGGTCATGCTAGCACGATTCAAAGAGTCGCGGCAGGAAGGTCAGATGGTGACTTTGAAAGCGCCGCGCAGCAGAAAGGCGAAAGCGATGGAGAGAACGAAGTAGACGATCATCCAATGGAGCTCGAAGCCGAAGACGTCCACGTTCGCCTCCGGGTAGGTGACGGCGATGGACTGGAAGCCGCCCGCCGGGAAGTGGAGGCTCGGCGGGGTAGAGGAGCTCGTCGACGAAGCCGCGTACCCGGAGCGGCGATCGGCGCACGATGGGATCCGACTCTGCCATCACCCGGACCGTCTTGGTCACGGTCTCCGAGCCGTTCACGATTTTGAGCTCGTAGTCGCCCGCGGAGACGGGCTCGATTCGCCACGCCATCTCCCGAAGGGAGGGAATCCAGATCGGGGGCTCCTTCACCTCGAGCCCTCCGCCTGACGCTTCGAGTCGAATCGCGGGCTTCGCCTCGCTGTCTCCGGCCCGGAGAGTGGCCTTCACCAGGGCCGGGTGCCCGGGTTGAAGACTCTCGTAGCCGTAGTGGAACTGGAGCTGCGCGATCAGGAGCACCAGCGGAGGGAGCGTCCAGATCATCGGGACGGTCGAGTAGCGAAGGTAGCGTCAGATTGTGCCGGAGGATATCGAGCTGCGCGCGGAAGATCGATCGAAAATCGTCGTTGAAGAGGCGAATCTCGAAAAGTCCCGGCGTGAATCTTGCGCTTCACCGCTTCGAGGGCCTTCTGATTCGAGGTCTTCTTGAAGACGATGAGAAGGAGAATCGAGGTCAGGAGCGAGACGACGGTGAGCCCTACGATGGGCGGGAGTCCCCGAAAGGGGTAGAGAAGCCCGTCGACCAGCCCGCGCAGCAACGCGTTGACGAACGACATCGACTCAGGAGATGTAGCCGAGGCCCTTCAGCCGCTTCTTGATCTCCTCTTCCGAACCCGCGTCTTCGAGCTTCGCGAGCTCCTTCTCGAGAGCATGAGCGATGAACTCCTCGACCGAGGAGTATCCCGCGATGTCGGAGTACTTCTTGACGCGGGCCAGGAGGTCTTTGTCGAGTTTCACGTTTCCACCGAACATTTCAGTCTTCCTTCTTTCCCGGGTTGAATCGGCTCGTCGATTCCGAACTCCGCCAGCACCGATTGCGGCGAGATCGCGCAGCCGCGCGGCGGGTTTCGCGAGCGGGCGATTGGTCAGCAGAATACCCGGGAACCGTCTTCGTGAGTCCATCAAGTGATCGCCGCTCCAATCGTCGAGGTTGTCGGTGAGGGCTTCCTTTCCCACCGCGCCCAGAGCCGAATGGCCCGAGATCCGCGTTCCCTTGGCGGTGCCGACGATGATATCCGGTCCGATCTCGAGCTCGCCCCGGTCCTGGTACGTTTCGTCGCGCGGATACACCCTGGTCACGACCGGAGCGCCGGTCTTGGGGTCGATCTCGGCGAGGAGCGCCGCCCCGATCTCGTCGATGAGAGCCTTGCGCTCCTCTTCCGGGCACGATCCCGTTCTTCTCCCGGCCCTTGAGATTGACGTAGAGCGAGTTGAAGCCGACGCCGTACGCGCGGGTGCGGGTCCAGTCCACGTTCACGAAGAGACCCGGGTCTTCCTCGAGGTTCGGGTCCTTGACCGTCAAGATACCCTTTGTCGCGGAGCCACGCGTTCAAATGGAACGATCGCCGCCACGAAGCGAAGCCGTGGTCCGACATGACGATGAGCGTGTCGTCGGCGGAGAGATTCTCGAGGGCCTGGCCCACCACGGCGTCGAGCCCGACGTAGAGCTCCTCGATGAGACCGGCGTACTTCGGATCGACTTCGGGATCGTAGGCGGGGTGCCCGGGATCGAGAACCTTCCACATCACGTGGCTCACCTGGTCCACGTTGCCGAGGTAGAAGAAGAGAAGCCCCTGATCGAAGTGGTCCAGCACGTAGGGAAACTGATCGGAGAATTCCTTCCCCGCGATACGAGCCTGCGCGAGGAACTCCTCCGTCGTGAGGACGCCGCTTTCATGCGACTTCGTATCCTCGGGCATACCCTGGACGTAGAATCGTCCTCCCGCTTTCGCGAGCTCCGCGGCGTAGTCGTCGGGAGACGAGATGGGAAGCGCGGGGGCCATGGGATCGAACTGGATCGGAGAGACGTAGAGCTCGAAGTCGGGCCGGACCGACCGGAGATAGAAGCGCACCATTCCGCCGAGGCTCTGCGTCGGGATCATCGAGAACTCGACGGGCACCCATCCGCTCCACTCACCGTCCCGCAGGACGACCTCTTCGCTTCCCGCGACGATCTTCGCCACCGGATCGACCGGGTCGAGGTAGACGGTGAAGTCGGAGGTGAGCTTCTCGGTCTCGATCAGGAACGGGTTGTCGGGACCGTAGAGCTTCGCTTCGACGACGCCGTCGTAGATATCGACTTCGTAAACGTCGCCGCCGGCGATGTCCTCTCCCGCGAAGGCGAAGAGCTTCGAGGTGTAGAACGAGAACTCGCCGTAGCCTCCGCGCAGATCCGGAGTGCCCATCCCGGAGAGCTCGCGGGTCGCCGTCCCGGAGGGGGGAAAGTTCACCGGCATGCGGATCATCGTGGTCTCGATGCCATGCTTCTCGAGCACCTCCCAGAACGAGCGGCCGCGCCGGAGGAGCTCGATCGATCCGCCGCTGAGAGGAAACTGATACTTCCCGATCTTGAGCGTCGTGCCGCTCGCGGAGACATCGCTCATCGAGAACACCGGTATCAGCGTCTCTGGGTTCCGGTGAAGGAAGTCGAAGATCCCGTGGCCGCCGGAGTCCATGCCGGTGATGAAATCCGACCAGGCCACCGGGCTCTGCGGCGGGATCGAGGTCTCGCAGCGGGCCGAAACTGCCGCCCTTGCGCCGCGCGCGAGAAGTTGGGGAGCTTGCCTTCCTCCATCAGCGTCTTCGTGAACCCGTAGTCGAGTCCATCGAAGCCGAGAATGATGACCCGCTTCCCGGTGGCGCGCGCGCGCGCCGTCACCGCCGGCGCAGGCGAGACCGAGGGCGCGATCAGGACGAGCGCGAAACGGATCCTCATCGGCCTGCCCGGAAGGTCTCCTGTGTGAAGAGCGGCTTTCCCTCCATGTGCTTCGGAGGGGTGATGCCGAACATGGTGAGGACGCTCGGGGCGAGATCCACGAGCGATGGATTTTCCGCCCCGAAGGCGTAGTTGCAGAAGAGCACTCCGGGCACGAGCCGCGGGTCGACGCAGTGATCGCCGCTCCAGGCCTTCACGTTGTCCTCGAAGACCGGACCCGACACCATTCCCGTGGCGCAGTCCCATGAGATCCGGTAGCCGTTCGCGTAGCCGATGATGAGATCGGGCGCGTTCTCCTGGTACGGACCTTCGTAGATCGCGGCGGTATCGAAGACGTCCTGGATTCCGACGACGCCCCGCCCGTCGTCCTTCAGGCCCCTCATTCGCTCGATGATCTCCTTCTTGATCGCCTGGGCCTCCGCTCCGGGCTTCACGATGCCGTTCGCTTCACGCCCTTCGACGTTGAGGTACATCCCGCTCAACCCGAGCGAGTAGGCTTTGGTGCGGCTCCAGTCGACGTCCTTCAGCCACTCGGCGCTCCCGTCGGCTCCGTCTTTGAGCTTGAGGAAGCCTTCCTTCAGGAGCCAGCCGTTCAGGTTCACGCCGCGCTGGAACGAGCTGAAGCCGTGGTCGGAGAGAACGATGAGAACGTCGTCCTTCTTCATCCGGGCCATCACCTTGCCCACGAAAGCGTCGTCGTGCTTGTAGATCTCCTCGATGGCCTTGCGATGCGGAGCGTTCGCGATGCCGTTTCCCGTTGTTCGCGGGATGGTTCTCCTCGAGGTAGTGCCAGAACATGTGCTGGATGCGATCCGTTGCGTCGAACACGCATGACCAGGGCGCCCTGCCGCAGCCGGTCGAGGGCGGCGAAGAACATGTCCTGCCGCTCCTTGTCGATGTCGTAGGTCTGCTTCAGGAAGGTGGCGTCGTCGATGACTCCCTCGTTGAGAGCCCAGGTGTCCTCCGCGAGCCCGAGCGTGCAGAAATGCCCGATCTTCTTCGCGAGGTAGGTCGCGTAGTAGGAGGGATGCGAGATCGGCATCGCGGGCTTGTCGGGGTCGAAGTTCAGGGGGGTGACGTAGAGCGAGAAGTGCTCGCCGAGCTCGGTCACCATCATGCGGCAGAGGCCCGAGACCTTGATCGCGGGCGCGGCCTTGAACGAGAGCGGGATCCAGTCGCTGAGCTTCCTCGGCTTCGAGATCGACGCTCTCGCCGTCGAGGGTCACGCGGGCTCGTCTTCTTTCCGCGATCGAGATCGATGGTCATCGGGATCTCGAGCGGCGGATGGCCGTCGCGGAAGAGGTTCTCCGGCCCCTGGAGCCGGGTCGCGATGCGGTCGCCGTTCTGAGGAAGCTCGACGCGGATGCCTCCTTCCTTGAAGCTTCTTCTCGGCCGGGCGCGTGGTGTAGAGAAGGAACGTGCCCTGCGTCCCGAGGAGATCGGGAACGCACATCGCCGAGAGCTGCGCTCCCTTGAACTTGTCGGGCGGGAACGTGATCGGTACTCGGAGCACCGTCGCCCAGACGTCGTTCTCTCCGAGAATCGCCCAGAACGGCTTCGACTTCCGGAGGAGCCGGAGCTCCGGCTTCGAAAGCGGGATCCGATAGGGCCCGATCTTGAGCGAGCGGTCGACGCTTCCGATGTGGGTCGAGGACAGAAGGGGAAGATAGGTCTTCCGATCCCGATCGAGGAAGTCGAAGATGTTGTGGCGCGCCGGGTTGGTGCCGGTCGCGAAGGACGACCAGGCCACGGGCGAGATCGAAGGATAGCTCGTCTCGAGCTTCCGGTAGGCGCCCGTTTTCGCGAGCTTCTCGAAGTTGGGAAGAAGCCCCTTCTTCATGAACTTTTCCGTCAGCTTCGGGTCCTGGCCGTCGAAGCCGACGATGATCAGTCGGCGGACCCAGGGCTTCGCCCGCGACTTCCGCCGGAAGAAGCGCCAGGCCATGCGAAACGGCCAGATGAGAAGGGACAGAATGCGCGATGAGAATCGTGGTGAAGACCACCAGAAACGACGACAGAAGCGCGAATCCCGCGCCCGGCCCGATGTACGCGAGCGCCGGCTGCGGCGAGCAGGAAGAGAGCCGCGGCCGCAGAAGAAGGACGAACGATTCGAGGCATTGTGGGCCGCGTAGTGTACCGCGAACGAATGGGAATTTCTCCTTCGAATCGGGCTATCATGCGCGCCGATGAAGAAGCTCTACCGGCGGCTCCGCTATGGCGAGCCGGTGATCGTGGTCTCCGGTCTTCCGCGGTCGGGGACTTCGATGGCGATGCAGATGCTGGCCGCGGCCCGGGTTCCCGTCGTGACCGACGGCATCCGCGCAGCGGGTGAGGACAATCCCAAGGGCTACTTCGAAGACGAGCGGGTGAAGGACCTCCACAAGGAGGAGCGAGGATCGGAGCTGGCTTCGCGGACGCCCGCGGAAAGGCCGTGAAGATCATCTCGTTTCTGCTGAAGGACCTGCCGGAGACCAACAACTACAAGGTGATCTTCATGAAGCGCGCGCTCCCCGAAGTCCTCGCGTCCCAGAAGAAAATGCTCGAACGGCGGAACGAGGCGGACGAGTCCGGCGACGAACGCATGCTCGAGCTCTGGGAGAACCACCTCTGGCGAGTCCGCTACCTGCTGAAGCACGCGCGGCCAGTTCGAGACGCTCGAGGTCGCCTACGCCGGACGTCATCGGAGATCCGCTTCGCGAGGCCCGGCGAATCCGCGACTTCCTCGATCTCGACGCGAGCCCCGGAAACGATGGCCGCGGCGGTGGACGAATCGCTCTACCGAAACCGGGGATAAGAAAAACGCAAAGTCGCAAAGATACGGAAAGACGCAAAGAAGATTGGCTCTTCTCTTTGCGTCTTTGCGCTCCTCTTGCGTCTTTGCGTTGAAAAGAGATCAGGCGCCGATGTAGCCCAGCTTCTCCAGGTGAAGGACGATCTCCTGCGCTGATTCCTCGGGGCTCAGCTCGCTGGTGTCGATCTTCATCTCGGCGTCCTTCGGCTCCTCGTACGGGTCGGAGATTCCGGTGAACTCCTTGATGATGCCCTGGCGGGCCTTCGCGTACATCCCCTTGCGGTCGCGACCCTCGCAGACGTCGAGTGGCGTCTCGAGGTGGATCAGGAGGAACCCGCCGACGGGCTCGATCATCGCCCGGACTTCCTTTCGCACCGAGTCGTAAGGCGCGATGGGCGCGCAAATCGCGATTCCGCCGTTCTTCGTGATCTCGGACGCGACGTAGCCGATGCGCCGGATATTGATGTCCCGGTGCTCCTTCGAGAATCCGAGCTCCGAGGAGAGGTGTTTCCTGACGATGTCCCCGTCGAGGATGGTGACCGGCCTTCCGCCGCGCTCCAGGAGCTTCACCAGCAGCACGTTCGCGATGGTCGATTTTCCCGCGCCCGAAAGTCCCGTGAAGAACAGAGTGAAGCCCTGGTCTTTCCGCGGAGGATGGGTCCGGCGGAGCTCCTGAACCACGTCGGGAAACGTGAACCACTCGGGAATGTCCCGACCTTCCGCGAGCCGCTGCCGAAGCTCGGTTCCGGAGATGTTGAGAACGCGCGTTCCCTGCGGCACCTCGTCCTCGGGGTAGTAGGTGTCGTGCTCTTCGACGAAGACCATCATCTGGAAGGGGACCATGGTGACGCCGAGCTCGCTCTTCGTGTTTTTTCAGAAGCGCCTGCGCGTCGTACGGTCCGTAGAACGGTTTTCCTTTCGAGTCCGCGCCAGGGCCCGCGTGGTCGCGGCCCACGATGAGATGGGTGCAGCCGTAGTTCTTACGGATGATGGCATGCCATACGGCCTCTCGCGGACCTCCCATCCTCATCGCGAGCGGGAGGAGCGAGAGCCTCGCGGTGTCCCGCGGATAGTTCGCCGAGATGGCCTGGTAGCAGCGAACCCGCGTGTAGTGATCGAGGTCGCCGGGCTTGGTCATCCCCACCACGGGATGAATCAGGAGGTTCGCCTCCACCTGCCGCGCCGCGCTGAGGGTCAGCTCGTGATGGGCGCGGTGCATCGGGTTCCGCGTTTGAAAGGCGACGACCCGTCTCCATCCGAGGCGCGTGAACTCCTCGCGCAGTCGGGACGGTGTGTCTCGAAGAGAGCGAAAGTCGTAATGAGACGGAAGCTGCAGTCCCTCGAGACGCCCCCCGACGTAATAGGGATTCGACCGTTTCACGCGTATAGGCGACTCCGGGGTGGTCCAGGCTGTCCGTGCCGAAGACCGCTTTCGCTTCGGCCTCGCGATCGGGCTGATACACCTCGTCGACGCGGATGGCGGCGAGCATGACCCCCTCGGGGTCCCGCAAAGCGAGCATCGAGCCATTCTTGAGCCCGCTCGCCACGGATTCGGGCACATCGAGCGTGATGGGCATCGGCCACAGGGTCCCGTCCGCGAGCCGCATCTCCGCCACGACGCGGTCGAAATCCGCTTTCCCCATGAAACCGGTGAGGGGGGAAAAGCCCCCGTTCAGGAGGAGCTCGAGATCGCAGAGCTGGCGCGGCGTCAGATCCCACGAAGGCCAGTCGCGCGATGCGGCTTTGAGCTCGACTTGCCGGTCGCTGTCGACGAGGAGGTTCGTAAGGGATCCGCCGTGCGGATTGATGAGATGAGTCGTGGTGTTCGTCATAGTGGCGGCGATTATAGCTCAGGCCTGAAAGTCGACGTCCGCCGCGAGCTGCTCGAAACGAACGATGTAGCTCGCGATTCTCTCGCGGCTCTCGCCTTCGAAGCCGCGGAAGGAAAGCCCCGCGCCGCGTTTCGCATCCGGTCCTTCCGCGCGAATCCAGGCCACGGTGCAGGTCACCCGGCATGGACCGAGCTCCCCGGGAAGATCGAACTCGAGCTCCGCGAGCGAGCTCGAGGAGGGAAGTGAATCCGCGTGAAAGAACGTTCCTCCCTCACTGAGGTTCGTGAGGAATCCCGTCGTAAACGCGATCTCTCATCCGGAGCGTCCCTTTGATGATGACCGGTCCGATAGCGCTCGAATTGCCGCTGGGCCTGGTGCTCACGGTCGGCCTCCGTCGCCTTCGGCGCCGGATGGACTTCCATTTCCTCGTCCATCGCCTTCTGCAGCACCAGGAGAAGATCGCCGGTGTCGAGGGCGCCCGCGGCGTAGAACGACTTGATGTCCAGCCCCTCGAGCTCGGTGACCGGCTCGATCCTCTTCACGAAACGGTAGTCGCCCTCCGTGATGTCGAAAAGCTCGCGGAGCGCCGAAAGGATCTGGACGCGTCGGATGCTGAGCCGATGCCGCTCGTCGCCTTCCTTGGCCGCCTTGACCAGAAGCGGGAGAGCGGCGGGGGAATAAGCGCAGACGATGTTGCCCCCTTCGAAGATCACGAGCCCTTTGCTGGTCGTGCCCTTCACCGAGAGGATTCCGCTCTGCTGCGAATAGGCGACGATCTGAATGACGTCCAGAAGAGGGCGATTTTCAAGTCGTCCGGTGTAGGGCATGTTCCGGTGGGGTGTACCACCATGTTAACGGATTGGACTCGCAGTGTCACCGGGCGATGAGCGACTTCGAAATCTCCGTTGCGGGAATCGGCCGCCCGAAGAGATATCCCTGCACCTCGTCGCAATCGTGGTCGCCGAGAAATGCGAGCTGGGCCTCGTTCTCCACTCCTTCCGCGACCACGTTGAGCTCGAGGCGGTGGGCCATCGCCAGGAGGGCCTTGGTGATCGCCGCGTCCTTCGGGTCGCTCGCGATCCCCCCGGTGAAGGATTTGTCGATCTTGATGGTGGTGAGCGGGATGTTCTTCAGATAGTGAAAGGTGGTGTTGCCGGTGCCGAAGTCGTCGACCGCGAGGCGGACTCCGATCTCTTTCAGTCGAAGGAGCACGTCGAGCGTCCGGCAATCGTTGCCGACCACTCCGCGCTCGGTGAGCTCCAGCTCGAGCTGCGAGGGTTCTGTCTCGGTCTCTTCGAGGACCTTTCCGACGTTCTCGACGAATCCCGGCGCGCACAGCTCCCGGGGCGATACGTTGACCGAGAGGCGCAACGGGGGAGCTCCCGCCCGGCGCCAGGCAGCGAGCTGCTGGCAGGCCGTCTTGAGAACCCAACGACCGATCCCCACGATCAGACCCGTTTCTTCCGCCAGCGGAACGAACTCGTCCGCGGAAAGCAGTCCTCGCACCGGATGCTCCCATCGGACCAGCGCCTCGACACCGACGATCTCACGGCTGCGCGCGCGCACCAGGGGCTGATAGAAAAGAAGGAGCTCGTTCCTCGCGACCGCTCGACGGAGGCGGCTCTCCATGTCGAACCGTTCCAGCACCGCCTGATTCATCGACTCGTCGAAGAATTGGATGGTGTTGCGCCCCTGCTCCTTCGCGCTGTACATCGCGATCTCCGCCTGACGGAGAAGCTCCTCGGTGGCGCAGCTCCCTTCGTGGGCGATCGCGATTCCTACGCTCGCGGTCGCGAAGACCTCTCGACCCTCGACCTTGAAGGGACGCTTCAGCACTTCGAGGAGCCGTCTTGCGGCGAGAGCGGCGTCGTGAGCGTTGTCGACTTCCGTCAAGAGGATCAGGAACTCGTCGCCCCCCTGCCGGGCGACGCTGCGAACGAAGCCGTCGCTCTCACGGGCGACGCAGTCTCCCTTTCTCACCGAGCTCAGGAGACGTCCCGCCACGTCCTTCAGGAGCTGGTCGCCGGCGCGGTGGCCGAGGCTCTCGTTCACGTCCTTGAAGCGATCGATGTCGAGAAGCGCGACGGCGATCGGACCTCCGCTGCGCTCGTTGCGCGCTCGTTCTCTCGCGAGAAGACTCAGGAACGACGGCCGATTGAGGAGGCCGGTGAGGGAGTCATAGTTCGCGAGGCTTTCAATCTGGAGCTCCGCCTTCTTGATCTCCGTCACGTCGACGACCACCGCTTCGATTCCGAGTCGGCCGTCGGCGGCTTCCACGACGTCGCCTTCCTGGTGGAGCACGAGCTCGGTTCCGTCCGGCCGGACCGCGCGATGGTCGAATCGAAACGGGCGGCGCTCCCTGACGCTTTCCGAGATGGTTTTCTCGAACTTCGCGCGATCCGCTCCGCCGACCATCGCCAGAACCGCTTCGAGGCCGTGCGCATCCGCCGGAGCCGGACGCGCGAGAAGATAGCGCAGCTCCTCGGACCATGAGACTCGCCCGGTGGTGAGATCCCACTCCCAGGTGGCGAACCGCGCGAGCCTTTTGGCCCGCTCGAGCCTTTGCCCGCTTCGCGAGAGGTCATCGAGAGCGCGGGCCGCGTTCACCACGAAGGGTAGGCGCTTTCTCCAGACCACTTCTCCCGCTCCCTCGATCCAGACGTCCGTCGCGCCCGCGGCGTACGCGAGCTCGACCGCCTCCGCGGAGAGGGCCTTTCCGAGCACCACCAGAGGCGTCGCCGCGCCCGCGGAGCCGGCGCGAAGGTCGCGCGCGAGCGCGAGTGCCTGGGCGAGCGACGAGTCCGTCTCGCCCGTGCCCAACAGCACGACGTCGAAGGGGAGGCGGGCGAAGAGCTCCCGGGCCTCTTTCGAGTCTTCGCTCGTTACCACGTCGAAGCCCGCTTCCTCGATCGAAGCGCGGCTCTTGCTCTCGTTCACGAGGAGCGCCCGGCTGCCGCTTTTGACAGCGGCGACATCCGGCTCTGGCAGAGTCTCGATGAGCGCCGAAGCCAGGCTCACCGGTTCGCACCCAGGCGCGTCTCCCGCACCAGCCGCGGCCGTCGATGCCCGGAATCGCGGAGGTCGACGATCCCCTCGTTCACGAGAGTCTCGAGGTCTTCGTTGAGCCGTTTGAAGAGATCGGCGGGCCGGCCGCGGGAGGTCGAGAGAATCCCCGCCCAGATGTTCCTGCCGCTCTCCTTGGCGACGTAGAGCGCCCGGTCGGCGACACCGATGACCTGCTCCCAGGAGAAAAACGACGGACGCGCGGCGTCGAAGGGATAGAAGGCGAAGCCGATGGAGCAGCTCAGATGAACCGTCTGCTCGAGCCCCACGTCGAACTTCTTCTCCTCCATCACGCTTCGTATCCGCTCGGCGAGGTTCTCGGCGGTCTCCGGATCCGCGTTTCGCCCCACCAGCAGGAACTCGTCGCCACCCCAGCGGATGATGGTGTCCGACTGGCGGCAGGCATCGATGAGCATCTGGCGCACCTGAATCAGCACCCGGTCGCCGGCGGCATGGCCATAGGTATCGTTCAGCCCCTTGAAGCCGTCGAGGTCGAACATCAGGAACAGAAGACTCGGGCGATTCTCCTTTCCGTCGGCATCGCTCGGCTCGTAGGTGCGATCCACCAGGGCGATCTCCTTCGGAATCTGCTGGAGAAGGAATCGTCGGTTCCAGAAGCCGGTCAGCGAATCGGTGAGGCTCGCCTCCTCCAGCTTGGTGTTGAACGCTTCGAGCTCCTTGTTGCGCTGCGCGAGCTGCTGGGTGCGGAGATCGACCTCGATCTGGAGGTTGCGGTTGTATTCCGCTTCGCGCTCGAGCTTCTGCGCCTGGCGGCGGGCATAGGCATAGAGCAGCCCAACCACCATCAGCCCGTAGATTCCGTATGCCCACCACGTCCGCCACGGAGGCGGAATCATCCGGACGCGGACGGCGAGACCGTCTTCGTTCCAGACCCCGTCGTTGTTGGCCGCCATCACCCGGAAGGTGTACGACCTCGGGCTGAGGTTGGTATAGGTCGCGCGGCGGAGCCGTCCGGCGTCGATCCAGTCTTCGTCGAACCCTTCGAGCTTGTATCGATAGCGATTCTTCTCGGGAGCGGTGTAGTCGAGGCCGGCGAACTCGAAGGCGACCACCGAATCCTTGTGGTTGAGCGAGATCTCGCGGACTTCGGTCACGGACTCGCCCAGCTCCACCGGCTGGTTGAACTTCAGAAAAGCGGTCAGCGCGACCTCGGGCGGGTGGGGATTCTCGCGGACCAGCTGCGGGTAGAAGCTGTTGAATCCATTCGAGCCCCCGAAGAACATCTCGCCGTCGGTTGCCCGGAAGAACGCTCCGTGGTTGAACTCCAGGCTCTGCAGACCGTCGGTGGCGTCGTAGTTCTTGAATACCTCGGTCTCGGGCGAGAAGCGCGAGATGCCGCGGTTGGTGCTGATCCAGAGGTTGCCGGAATCATCCTCGAGGATGCCGTTGATGACCGCGCTCGGAAGTCCGTCTCTCGTGTCGTACCGCTTGAAGCGACCCACGTGCGCCTGGCGCGCGGACGGCTCCCAGCGGTTCAATCCGGCTCCCTGCGTGCCGATCCAGAGCCGCGACATTCGGTCCCGATGGACCACCCAGACGTTGTCGCTGCTGAGACTCGCGGGATCCGCTTCGTCGTGGCGATAGTGCGAGAAAGTCCCTTTTTCCGGATCGAAGCGGTTCAGGCCTCCACCGTCGGTTCCGATCCAGAGAACGCCGTCCTCGCCCTCCGTGATGGCGAGCACTCGATCGTTCGAGAGGCTCGTTGGGTTCGACGAGTCGTGCTGGTAGCGGATGAACTCTCCGCTCCGGCGCTGCATCCGGTTGAGGCCCCCCTTGTAGGTGCCCACCCAGAGGACACCCTGCTGGTCCTCGAAAATCCGCGTGACCGCGTTGCGGCTCAAACTGTTCGGGTTTGCCGGATCGTGCTTGAAGTGGGTGAAGACCCCGCTCCGCGGGTCGAGTCGATCGAGTCCCGAGTCGATCGTGCCCACCCACACGATTCCTTCCCGGTCCACCGCGAGAGACATCACCCGGTCGTCGGCGAGGCTTCCCTCGTCGTTCGGCTTGGAGCGGTAGTGCGTCACGCGTCCCGATTGCCGGTCGAGCCGATTCAACCCGTTTCCGTAGGCGGCGACCCAGAGCGCGCGATCGTCGGCGCTCTCCGCGAACGACTGGATGAGGTTTCCGCTCACCTGATTGGCGGAGCTCCCGTCGTTCTTGTGGTGGTTGAAGAACCCGGTGCCGATGTTCCAGCTGTTGACTCCGCTATAGGTGCCGACCCAGAGGACCGCGGCGCGGTCTTCATAGATCGTGGTGACCCGGTTCTCGACGAGGCTCACCGGATCGGTGGGATCGTGCACGTAGCGGTTGAAGTTCCCGGTCTCCGTCCGGTACTCACAGAGGCCCCCATCGGTCCCGACCCAGAGCGTGCCCCGCGAATCCTGTCGGATGGCGCGCACCCAATCGCTCGCGAGACTGCGCGAGTCCCGTGGGTTGTGGCGAAAATGGCGGAAGCTCTCCGTTGCCGAATCGAAGCGATCGAGGCCGGCGTCGCCGGTGCCGACCCAGAGCGTTCCATCCTGGTCGATGTAGACCACGCGCACGAGGTCGCTTGCGAGGCTCGAGCGGTTCTGGGGATCGTGGATGAAATGCCGGAATCGCCCGGTGACGATGTCCATCCGGTTCAGCCCGCCGCCTTCGGTGCCGACCCAGAGCGCTCCGTCTCGATCCTGAGCGAGGCTCCGGATGTAGTCGCTCTTCAAGCTCGTCGGGTTGGACGGGTTGTGGTTGAATCGCGTGAAGGTCTGGGTGGCGCTATCGAACCGATTGAGCCCGCCGCCCTCAGTGCCTAGCCAGAGCCCGCCATCGCGGTCTTCGAAGATCACGCGGATCCGGTTGTTGCTGAGACTCAGAGGATTCGTGGGATCGTTCTCGTACCTCACGAACGTCGAGGTCGCGCGATCGTATCGGTGGAGACCGCCGTCAGTCCCCATCCAGATCACCCCGCTTCGATCCTCGTGCAGAGCGCGCACGATGGGCAGGGTCTTGGAGCCGGCGTCGCCGACTTCGGGGCCGAAGGTCTTGAACTCGTACCCGTCGTAGCGGTTCGGACCCTCCTGGGTCCCGAACCACATGAAGCCTTCGCGATCCTGGAGGATGGCGTGCACCGTCGACTGGGAAAGACCGTCCTCGGGAGTGATGCTCCGGAATCGGATATTGCGCGCCTCGAGGCCGAAGGCCGGGCTCGCGGCGAGCGTGAGCGCGGAAGTGAGGCCGATGAGAAAACTGAAGAAGGCACACCCCTCGACTTTCGGTAACGTGGCTGTCCTCGATACGATCGAAAGTCGCATGGCGTGCCTTCTTCCGTCCCGCTTCCGGAGCTCGTGGCTCCGCTTCTACTCAGGCTCGACCCAGCTGTTGATGGACATGGACTCGGTGAGACCATCGCTCCACATGAAGGAGTCGTTCCACATGAACGAGTCGTTCCACATGAAGGAATCGTTCCACATGAAAGCGTCACTCCACATGAAGGAGTCGTTCCACATGAAAGCGTCGCTCCACATGAAGGAATCACTCCACATGAAGGAGTCGTTCCACATGAAGGCGTTGTTCCACACGGTGCCGTCGTTGGCCATGATGAAATAGTTGCCGTCATCGTCGCGGTTGGCCCGGCCGCGGAAATGCTTGGTGCCGGCGAGGTCCGCGACAACGTCGAGACCGCGGTTGCCGCAACCCGACAGGTCGGAGCCGACCGCGGCATAGACGTCGATGAGTCCGGCGCCCTGCTGGAACAAGCTGAAGGCGAGGCTTCCGTCCTCGTTGACCGCCGGCCGTGAAGTCGCCATGAGGCGGCACTTCACGTCATCGGGCGTGAGGGAGGGGTTGGCCTGAAGCATCAGCGCGGCGGCGCCGCTCACGATGGCCGCGGACTGGGACGTGCCCGACATGTAGAAGTAGTTTCCGAAGAGCCACTCCGGATGATGGCTCGGGACCCGGCTGAATCTCTCGACGACGCCCACGATGTATCCGCCCGGCGCCACCACCTCGGGCTTCACGAAAGCCTCGACGGTGGGTCCGGCGGACGAGAACTGAGCGAGAGAGTCGTCGGTGACGTCGCCCCTCGTGTTGCTGTTGGTGATGGCGCCGACGGTGATCACGTACGGGACGTTGCCCGGGACTCCGATGCTCATCGCCTGGGGTCCGGTGTTGCCCGCCGAAGCGACCACGACGATGCCGGATTTCCACGCCGCCATCACCGCCTGATTCAGCGGGTCGACCCAGTAATAAGAGCGCGCGGGGGCGCTGAAGGAGAGGTTCAGGACGCGGATGTTCAGCGCCTGGCGATTTCGCACCACCCAGTCGAGCCCGCGAATCACGTTCAGGTAGTTGCCCCTACCGTCGTCGTCGAAGGCCTTGACCGAAACGAAGCCCGCGTCCGGCGCGATTCCGTTCTTGGTCCCGCCTACCGGGCCTTCGCTCGACAGGATCACGCTCGACACATGGGTTCCGTGCCCGTGGCGGTCCCGCCCGACGTGCATCTCGTCGCGGATGGCGTCGTAGCGGACGCCGAGCCGCTTCTGCCCCATGGTGTTCTGAACGAGGGAGTGCCAGGGCCAGAGACCGGTGTCGACCACCGCGACGGTGACGCCCTGCCCGCGGATCCCTTCCTGGTGAAGCGCGTCGCGCGTTCACCGCGGTAACGGCGTAGGCCTCGGGCGGCTTCTCGCCTTCACCGGCTTCGTACTGGGATCTCGGTGACGGCGACGGTGCCGCAGAGGTGCACGTCTCCGACGAATACCGATTCGTAGCGGCCAAGCGTGGGAGAAGAAACCAGTCGAACCCGCGTATCCGGCGAGGTGTAACTGGTGACGTCGTAGCTCGCGGTGCGCATCAAAGGGTCGGTCGCCGGGCCCTTGATCCGATCGATCTCCACCCAGGAGACTCCTCCATCACCCGACATCTGCACTGCGACCCAGTCCGTCGGCTGGTTGAGATACCAGCGCATGTACTCGAGAATCAGCACCGCGTTCGCGGCGTCCGCCAGATTGGCGGTGCGCTCGATTCCCTTGCTGCCGTTGGCGACGCGCAGCGCGAGGCCGCTCGGCGTGAGGGACATGCCGACGCTTCCGGCGAAAGGCCCGTCGCTCTCGCCCACTTCTTTCCAGTTGCTCTTGAAGGTGCGGTTTCCGTCGTTGTTGTTGAAGGCCGGAACCGAGAACTCGTCGGCGACCGTCCAGACTTCGTTCTCCAAATCGCTGTTGCGGTGAGAGAACGCGACCTCGTCGAGGAGGAATGCCGAAACAAGCTCCGGATGGGCAGCGGGCGCTACGCGGAAGCGAACCATGGTGTGCGCGGATACGAATCCGGAGACATTGTAGGTCCGCGATCCAGTCGAGGCGCCAGTGAAGCCGGTGAAGGTGTCGATGACGGTGAACTTCGCACCCTCGTTGCTCGACATCTCGACGACCACCGTGTCCGACGGCACCACTTCAGCGGAAGTGCGGAAATCGACGCGAAGGACCGCGGTGCCCGCCTCCCTGAGGTCGACTCCACGGAAGAAGGTGGACTCGCTCCCGTCGGACGACGGAGTGAGCACGGCGGAGCCCTCCAAAACTTGGACCCATCCGGCGGAGGGACCGGCGCCGAAAGCGTCCGTTTCCTGCCAGGGTCGGCCCCAGAGATCGGTTCCGTCCTCGTTGGCGAAAGAGACGTTCGAGAACTTGTCGCGGACCGTTTCGACACCTTCCATGGTGCCGCCGAAAGCGGACGCCGTGTCGCGAATGCGGAAGGACGAAACAGTATTCGGAACCACCATCAGGGGCGCTTGGGTGAGGTCCAGGACCGCGTCCTCATCCGGTTCGACGTCGGAGCCTTCTTCGCCTTCCTCGGGCGGCGACGTCTCTTCTTCGTCGGTGATGCTGGCGAAAGTGAGGGTGCGATTCTCGTAGACGCGAAGGCCGCGAATCCGGCGCAGTTCGCCGAGCTGTGCCAGGGTCAACCGGGCCCCGACCGCATGGATGATCGAAAGCTCGTGAGTGACCGTGCCGCCGACGAGCTCGACCGCGCTTCTGGCGGATTCCATGTCCTCATGCTGGACGATGAACGATTCGGTCGCTTCGGCGCTCACCTGGAAGCGCTCTCCGGTCTCGCGATGGCGAGCAGGGGCGCCCCACAGAAGAACGAGGGCGACGGCCGCCGTCGTCGTGCTGAGGAGTAGTTTCGTTTGCGTCGTCATTTCGTGGCCTCGTTGGTAAGGGAACCGCGGTCTCTAGAGCAATCCGCGTGCCACGCGCTTGACGTTGCGGAGGACGAGGTCCAAAGGGGAATCCCGCACAAGTCGCTGAGAATGCGGGGTCTTCTTGCAAGGATAGGAGTGCGTCGTGAAGCCCCGCTGCAAATGCGGTCGGAAGAAGCGGCGGGTGCCGAAAAAACGGTGGGGTGCCGCCGCAAAACCGGCGTCATGAGATCGCCGGCAGGAGAGTCTGCTCGCGTACGCTGCCGTTCGGGCTCTCAAGCTCTTGAGTCCAGCGGCGGTACGTCCGCAGGGTGACGTCCATCAGCGCCGCTCCACGGACCGGGTCATCGATGTGAGCGATGACCTCCTGCAGCAAAACCGAACGCGCGGTGTCGAGCACGTCCTCCCGAGCTTCTTCCGTCGCGCGAACCAGCGCGTCGATGCTCGGTCCCACGTCGTTCCACGGCGGACGCCGGGTGAGGAGTCCCGCCCGCTCCCGCGAGGTGGCCTTCGACAACTTGCGGCGAAAAGTCGTTTCAGGGATTCCGAGGAGGGCCCGCGCGCGTCCGGAAACGCCGCCTGCGGCGTCATAGGCCGAGAGCACGAGGTCCTCGATGAGCCACGTTCCCAGGGGCAGGGGCTCGCGTGCTCCGTTCGCGACGGCGTCGACGACCTGACGTCTCAACGCCTGACGCAGATCTTCCCAGGCTTCCTGCGGACTGCCGATGGCGCTTCGCATGGACGAGAGGCGCTGGAAACAGGCGCGTCTCGGAATCCCGCTGCGCGGAAGCGCGCTTCATCACCGAGAGATCGATCTCGACGGTTTGCTCCGGCGGCAGGGACTCGAGCTCGAGCTCCCGCCATCCGATCTCCGAGCGCTCGGAGAGAATCACCGCCTGCATGATTCGATTCGAGAGCTCGCGCACGTTGCCGGGCCAGGTGTGCTCGATCAGCGAATCGCGCGCGTGGTCGGTGAAGCGAAGTGGTCCTTTTTGATACTGCGTCGCGAAGTGATCGAGAAAGTGCTCGGCGAGGTGGAGGATGTCTTCCGACCTTTCGCGGAGCGGCGGCACGGTAATGCGGACCACGTTCAGCCGGTAGAAGAGGTCCTCGCGAAAACGTCCGGCGGCGGCCTCGACCGCGAGCTCGCGATTGGTCACCGCGATGAGCCGCGTATCCACGTGGTGCACCCGCGTTCCGCCGACCGGCACTACCTGCCGCTCCTGAACGAACCGCAGGAGCTTGCTCTGGACCTCGAGCGGCAGCTCGCCGATCTCGTCGAGGACGACCGTGCCTCCCTCCGCTTCGAGGAGCCGCCCGATGCGCCGTTCCTGAGCGCCGGTATAGGCGCCTCGCTCGTGCCCGAAGAGCTCGCTTTCGATGAGTGTCGTCGGGATGGCGCCGCAATCCACCACCACCAGCGGCTTCGCCCGGAACGGCGAGAGCTCGTGAATGGTCCGGGCCACCAGCTCCTTGCCCGTTCCGCTCTCGCCGATGAGAAGCACCGTGGCTTTGGTGGGCGCGACGCGGCGCGCGACGTCGAGGATCGCTTCCATCTCCCGCGAGCGGTAAACGAGCTTCGTGTGCTTGATGCGCGCGCCGCAGGTCGTCGACCTCGGCGCGAAGCCGCGACTGCTCGCGCTCCTGCTGTCTCTTCTGCTGGTGGCTCAGGCGGGCGCGATCGAGAGCGACCGCGAGCTGCGTCGCGAAGGCGCGGAGAAATCCGAGGTCGGCGGTCCCATCGAGAGCGATGGTGTCCGCGCGGCCGTCGAGTAGAGGCACCCGAGACACACATCGTTCAGAAGCAGGGGCACCGCGAACGCCAGGATGCGATGCTCGGAGTAGTCGTCCGTGAACGAGACCGACGAGCGCCTTCGCGTCCCGGCGCGCTTCGTCGAGGAATGCGAGCTTTCGATTCGGAGAGCTCGAAGCCCGTCGACCGCTTCGTGGCCTCCCGTCGAATACGGCCGGCTTGGTCAACCCGGCCACGAGGAGCGGCTCACCGTCTCCGTCCCACTCGAAGATGCCCGGCGTGGTCCGGCTTGAGCGTCGGTATAGAGCCTATCCACCACCTGCTCGACGAGATCCTCGACGTCGGCGCTTCCGGCGACGACGGTCATCGTGTCCGAAAGCAGCGTCATGTTGCGGTAGTCCTTGGCCATGTTGCCGGTGTAAACGCCGGTCATTCGGTCGAGGCTTCCGAAGTCCCGCGAGTCGAGCTCCGGCTCCCACGCCGTCACGTGGTCGCCGCCGTAGCGCTTCGCCGCGTTGAACGCCTTGTCCGCCCGCCGGATGAGCTCGAGGTACCCGTCGATTCCCGGCTCTCCCGGCTCGAACGTGGCGAGGCCCGACGCTGATCCCGAGACGGAGCGTTCCCTCGATGAAAGGCGTGTCGGCCAGGCAGCTCCAGACTTTTTCCGCCACCACCCATCGCGGACGGCGGCGTCGGTATCCGGGAGAAACGACGCGAAGATGACGCCGCCGTACTTGGCGACGGAATCGGAGGCGCGATGGGTAGTGCGGAGGCGCACGCCGATCTCACGCAAAATGCGATCACCCGCCTCGTGCCCGAACCGCTCGTTCACCGACGTGAAGTCATCCGGGTTGATGAAGAGAGAGCGAGATGGACGCTCCCGTCCTTCGCCTGGTCGTAGGCGAGCCGCAGGCTGGCTTGAAATTCGGCGCGACCCGCGAGCCCGGTCACCGGGTCGTCGAGAATCGAGGAAATCTGTGAAGCGTACCAGGCGAGAACCCCGCCGAGGCTCAGGAGCGACGGCGTCCGGTGCTCGGTGAGTCGTTCGAACGGCCTCGAGGCTCCCGTTCGCGCTGGCTCGCCCTTCGGGAATCGCAGTCCGATCCAGCAGATCCGGGTCGGGTCCGCGGCCTGCATCGAATCGCTGACGGCGCTCGCGCGCGCGCCTCCGATCCTCTCGACGTCCTGGCCTCGCGAACGGCGCGCACTCGACCGCGATCGAGCCACCCCGGGGCTCGCTCGCTCGCGATCTGCTTCGGTCACGGAAGTCTTCGCGAGTGACGGCTTCGTCGTGCGCGGGCGTGACGCCGCGCGCTTTCGATATCGGCGTGCTCGGGCAGCGGAAGCGCTCCTTCCACGAGAAAAAGAGGGCTTCCTTCGGACGGCGGCGGAGCGTAGAGCGACACCGTTTCGGCGCCGCTCACCCGAAGGAGGAGCGAAGCATAAGCCCGGAGTAGTCCCGTCGATCGATTCACGTTCGAATCTCAGCGCCAACGAGCGCGGTGTGAGGGACACCGGGCCTCGTCGTCTAGATCGCGTCTCGTTACCACGTCACCTGCCAGTCGTAGAGGAAGAAGTACCATCCAAAAAATGAGCCGAAACCTGATGCCGAGTCCGTAAATGAGACGAGTTTCCTCTGGGCACCAGAGCGGAATCTGCAAATCGCATGCCGCGCTACCCTCTCAATTTGCAAGGTTTAGCCGCCGGACGCGGTGGACTTCTCCCGCATTGTCCCGAGGGGGATGGAGGAGAATTCCCTCAGCGTTTCAGGGCTTGGCGCGGGGGGAGGGAGTTGCTGCGGTCAGCCGCATCTCTCGGACGGCAGCGATTCCCAAAGCGATCACTCCCAGCACGAGTGCGGTGCCGAACAAGACGGCGGGACGCGCCACCGCGCGTCGCGCCGCGACCGGAGCGGGCGCGGGACTCGATGTTGGCCTCGCTTTCGACTGTCGAGCCATCAGCGCATCTCCCAGGTACGGTGGGCTGAAATTGAAGGACCGGACCGGCGTTTGATGGTGCCGACGATGATGCTCGATCTGATGGAAGCGGAGCGCCCCGAGGAGAGGCACGCGTGCGAGCGCGCGATCGACGGCGTTGCCGTCGACGTGCGTGAGCCAATGGGAGACCTCGAATCCCAGGTAATGCAGAAGACACGCGGCGAGGAAAACCAGCGTAGCGTCGGTGGGCAGAAAAGCGGTCAGAAGGACGTAGTGGGCGGCGAGGAGAATCGGGAAGATCCATGACCGACCGGAAATATGAGCGAAGTCCCGCGGGTTCTGCGTCCGGAAATTGCTGCCGTGGAAGATCCGATGGTGCTTGACGTGATGGTGGCGAACGTGGCGCATCAGCGGCAGGCCCTGGTGCATGGGAAACCGATGCACCCAGTATTCGAAGAGGTTGGTATAGAGAGCGCCCGCGACGAACCAGAGAGCTAAGGCCGGTCCCGCGGAAGGTCGAAGCCCATCGTAGCCAAGAGCGACGACAGCGACGAAGCTGAACAACGCCGCGCCAACCGTACGCAGTATGGGTGCGTGTTGACGAACCATGCCGTTCCCCCCAAACCGGCACCGGACGGTCTCGCTACTCCCATGGTCCGCAATTCGAACTGCAAACGCAATAGCTAACGCAAGAAAATTGCCGCCTCAGGGCCCTTTGCGCTTCTTGGCGTCCCGTGCGGCGAGCTCGAGGAACCCTTTGTCCTTGAGGCCTCGGACTATTTTCGTGAGCGCAGCCACAGAAAGGTTTCCCGCCTCACGAATCGAGCCGAGCGTTCTCGATCCATCCACTCGAGAGAGCAGGTCCCATTCCTCGGCAGTGAGCTCGAAGGGATCTCCAGCAAGGGCTGCATCCCCCCGGCGCGGCACGAGATCCAGGCTCTCGTCGCGCTTTTCCTCGGTTTCGTCCAGCCGCAGAACGCCGACGGTCAGGAGCGAGTGGACGACGCGGCCAGCGACGAAGATGTCGGTCTTCAACTCGTCCACGATCTCGCGTATGGTCCGGCGGCCGTCCACGAGCTTGAGGAACGCCCAATCCGAGCTGGTGAGCCGGATCGATCCGGAGGAGAGCGGTATCCACTTGGGGATCTGGTCGAAGCTCTTTACCTTGGAAGAGATGGCGCTCCAGGCGTCGCTCCGGCGGTTGGCCTCGACGAGGAGACTCCGGGTGGATGTGAGAATCGTCTTTTCCTTCCCGGTTTCCACCTCCCGGAAATCGAGCTTCCCGCTCTTCCAGAGCGCGAGCTCGTAGAAGACCTCCGATCCCTTCTCTTCTCCCATCGCGGCGTGAATCACCGCGCCCTCGTGGACGTGCACCGTCGCGCTCTTTTCGCTACTGGTCACCTCGGCGATGCCGTTTTTTCCGTGCGCGAGGACGAGCCTCATCGCCTCGGGAAAAGGCACCCGCGAGAGGGAGAGCGAGAGAGCGACATCCGGCGCGGGGCCCTTCGCGTCCTCCGCTCGCTCCGGCGTCTTGGAAGCCTCTGTGGGAGCCGGAGCCGCGGCAAGCGTCGCGTAGCGCCGGGTACGCTTCAGCACCATGTCGATGCGGGTGCGCAGCTCGTCCGGTTCCACCGTCTTCGCCACGTAGTCATCCGCGCCGTGGCGAAAGCCCCGAGCGCGTTCCGGGCATCCTCTCGAGCCCGGTGAAGATGATGACCGGAATCCACTCGGTCTCCGGATTGCTCTTGAGCTGGTCGCACATCTCGAAGCCGTTCATTTCCGGCATCTCCAGGTCGAGGAGCACGAGCGTGGGCGGGCTTGCCTTGACTTTCTCGAGTGCTACCTTGCCGTTGCCGGCGTCGTCGACGTCAAATCCCCAGTTGGCGAGGAAATGGCCGATCATCGCCCGGTTGTCGGGATCGTCGTCGACGACCAGAATGCGGTCTCTTTCCATCGGTTCGGTTGTCGAGGGCTTTGCACTTCATTGTAACAGCAGAAGATTGAGCGTTCGACTGGCCGGATCGCGGGCGCTTCCGCTACTGCACGTAGCCCAGGCTGCGGAGCCTCTGGAGCTCTTCGGAAGTCATCCCTTCCGCGGCCTCGCCGTCCGAAGGAAGCTTCCTCTCGAGCGCCCACTTGTGCCACGCCTCGAGCTGCTGCGCGAGCCGCTCGACGACTTCCGGGTTCTCCGAAGCGACGTTCTTCTGATCCAGCGGATCGGAGGGGTGATGGTACAGCTCGAACTCGGGAACATCGTCCGGGCGTTGCACGTTCCTCACCAGCTTCCACTCGCCCTCGATGATGCTGAACGCGTCGACGATCCTGGTTCCCAACTGGTCGGTTCTCCGTCGCCATTCGGAAATCGCCGGCCTGGCCCTCCATTTGCCCGAAGGGTCGAAGAGCGCCTTCAAGCTCTGTCCCTGCATGCGCTCGGGAACGGGGAGCCCCGCGAGGTCCACGAATGGTGGGGGCGAGATCGAGGAGCTGCACCGTCTCGGCGACCACCCGGCCTTCCGGCAATCCCGAGGGCCAGCTCATCACCAGAGGAACGTTTACGAGCTCGCCGTACACGTTCTCTTCGTGAAAATGGCCTCCATGCTCCAGGAACTCTTCGCCATGGTCGCTGAAAACCACCACCAGTGTATCGTCAGCGATTCCCAGCTCCGACAGCTTCTCGAGCACCCGGCCGAACTCGGTGTCGGCCCCTCGGATCGAGCCGTCGTACCAGTCGAGCTCGATCGAAACGAATTGATCCGGGTCGATTCCCGCTTTCTCGAGCTCGGTCTTCATGGGGAGTCCCATGTTTTTCATGAAGGTGCTCTCGATGTGAGGCGTCACCTTCTCCGTCCACTCCTTGTGCTTCTCCTTCGCGTCGGGCGGGGCCCAGAGCGTGTCGTACGGGCGATTCGGCTCGTAGTCGCTGTGAGGATCGGTCACGTGGATCATCGCGAAGAAAGGAACGTCCTGGTGGGCTTCGAGCCACGGGAGGAACCGATCGACGAAGAACCGCGCGTCCTTTCCCCGATCGTCGGAGGGTAGCGAGCCCGCCTCGTGCAGGACTTCCACTCCCTGGTGCAGATTCGAAGCTCGTCCCGTGAACCCGACCCGAGGACGTGGCCCAGGTCGCGTATCCCGCTTCGCGCAGGGCCTCCGCCAGGGTCACTCCCGCCGCGGGCATGCGATGGTTCATCTCGTAGATTCCGTTCGAGGTGGGATACGTGGAGGTAAGAATCGAGGGCACGGAGACCTTGGTCCATGCGCCTTGGGCGATAGCGTCCTGGAACAGTACGCCCTTGTCCGCGAGGCGCCGAATCTGGGGCGCGGTCTCCCGGGAGAAGCCATAGGCGTCGAGATGATCGCGCCGCAGCGTGTCGATGAAGAAGAGCACGATTCCCGTGGGCTTCTTCGCTTCCCCCCGCGACCGCACGGCGGGAGCCCCCCAAATGCCGAGGCTTCCGTCGCTCTCCGCCTCGAGTGAAAGCGTGAGCGTGGCCTCCCGCCCGGCGAGCGCGCTCAAATCGAGAGTCAGCTCCTCCCAACGATTGGGTGTCGTAAGGGTGCGTGAAAGCTCCTTCTCCCCCGCGGAGATCTTGAACGTGACGGGTCCCTCCGCAACGGTTCCGACCGCGAGATCGAGAATCGCTCGCTCCGGCACGCGAATGCCGAACCTGAGCCTTTCCGGAGAGCGGCTCACGATCGACTCGCGATAGATCTCCCCCAGTCCCTGCCAACCGACGCCCGACGGGATCGAGGCCAGATGCTCCTTTCGGAAGACCAGCCGGACCGATTCGATCTCGAAGTCCGCGCCCGCGGCGTCCGTCGGGCGCAGGAGTATGTGTCGCGTGTCGCTGGCGCTGACCGAGGTGACGGTCGAGGCGGAGATGCTGATGCGATAGGTCTGCGCCTCGTCGCCGGGGAGGACCGGCGTCGTGAGCGCCCATGGAAAGAGCTTCGCCCGATCCGCAATCTGGGCGACGTCGACCGTCTCCGAGCCTCGGAACGCGATCGAGAGGTTCGACCCGCCGGAGACCCGCGCCCGCACGACGATTTCGTGGAGCTGGTCGGAGGTGTCGAGCCCCGAGGAGCGCTCGAGGTGGAGGAGAGGGAATTCCGTGGTCGAGCGGCCGCTGAGGCGGCCGTCGCGGACGCCCAGTCCCTCGACTCCGAGGGCCGCCTTCCACGCTGCCGCGGCCTCCGGTTCCTCGAAGCGCCACTCCGTCGGCGCGATCGCGGACGCCGGGCCCGCCATGTTCTCGATCTGGACCGAACCGAACTCGTCCACCAGGCGGACGACCGAGGGCGCCGGGGCGGACCCTCCACAGGCCGTGAAAAAAATCGAGAGCCCAGCCGACTTCGACGCATCGAGAATTGCCTCCGGGCGGCAATCCTATACCGAATGGCCCGATCCGCCTCGACCTACGATCCGGCGAGTTGTCGAGCAACGCGAACGAGGCGCGCGTCGGCGGGTTCGCGGAGATTGGGAGAGAATCTCGAGGCGCGTGCTTCCGCGCTTCTTCCGCCTCCCGGTGACGGCCGAGAGCCGCGTAGCCCTCCGAGAGCCAGAAGCTCGCTTCACCCGCCCAACGGTTCTCGGGGTCGAACTCCCTCCAGAATCGCTCCGCCTCCTCGAGGAGTGGAAGGGCCTCTCGAGGCCGGCCCAGACCCAGCTCGGCGCGGCCGAGACCGATGAGAATCTCGGCATCGTTCGGCTCGAACCCATCCTCGCCCAGAGACTGTCGCGCGCTTCTTCGAGCGCGGTGACAGCCGCGTCATAGTTTCCGAGCTCGACGTGAAGCATGCCGACTTCGAGGAGCGTGAGCGCGCGCCGGAAGGAGCCCGGGCGCTCGGCTGCGAGCGCGAGCGCTCGCTCCTGAAGCTCGAGAGCGGCTGCGAAGTTGCCTTCGTGCCGTTCGATCAACCCGCTGAAGCGTAGCGGCACGTAGACGTCGATGGCCCCGGAGCGCACCGCCTCCTCCATGGCCTCCTTCACCTCTCGACGCGCCTCCACCGCGTCTCCGGTGTGAGCGAGCGCGAGTGCGCGCCGGACCTTGCAGCTGGAGCGTCATGCGATCCGTCGATCCCACGCGTCTTCGTCGCCGCGTCGTACGCGCTGGTGAAATAGGGAAGCGCCTCCCCCGTCCTCTTCGCGGCCATGAGCGCGACTCCGCGCGATTGCGCGCAGGAAATCCCGGTAAGGGAGTCGGGCTCGAAGTACTTCTCGCAGATCGCGAGAGACCGCTCGCTGGTCTCGAGAGCGTCCGTGACCCGGCCCACCTGGAGCTGTGGGCTCACCAGGTTCTGGAGATAAACACCGACCGTCATGCTGTTGTCACCGAACACCGTGGTCGCGTCGCGAATCGCCTGCTCGAGCTCACCGATTCCGCGGACGCGCTCGCCCGCATCCGAAAGAGCGTTTCCGAGCCGGGCCCTGGCCTTGATCACGTTCGGGTGAAGAAGGTTCTCGGGATGCGTCTCGACCGCGAGAGTGTAGGCGCGCTCGGAGACCTTGGCGGCTTCCCGGTACTGCCTCGCCTGCTGTTGCGCGTAGGCGAGCTCGAGAAGCGCCTGGAGCTTCTCCGGATGCTCGTTCGGGAGGAGCTCGTCCGCGAGCCGCACCGCTTCTCGTCCCGCGGCCAGGCGCCTCCTCGCGGTTTCCGGCATCGATCTCGAGGCCGCATCGCACCCGCCAGGCGAGCACCACGTCCTCCGGAGGCAATTCCAGCCCTTGCTCGAGACCCACGAAGAAGGCATCGAGGTTCTCGCGCGCTTCCTCGGTCTTCCCCCGGTACATCAGCACCCAGGACTGCAGAAGCCTCGCGCGGAGCGCGAGCGGATCGCCGGTCGATAGACTGTTTCGTGCCTCGTCGAACGCGCGCGCGGCGACGTTTTCCGCGGTCGCCGTCTCGCCGAGGCTCATCAAGCTCGCGCCCAGGATATTGAGGAGCTCGACGCGCACCGTGGCTTCCGTGTCGAGACCCTTCAGAATCCGATCGTGCGCGCGGTTCAGAATGTCGAGAGCGGAGAGGGACTTTCCTTCGCCTTCCTCGAGGTTCGCGTCGCGAAAGATCGCCGCGATGAAGTTCGTGACTTCCCGCGCGCGCCTCTGCTCCGCGACCGCTACCCGCGCCTGCCACAGGGCGAGGCCGGCGCCGACCAGGATGGCGAGCAGAACCGCCGCGGCGGCTCCGACCGCGAGGCGGTTTCGCCGCGCGAACTTGGCCGCGCGGTACCAGCCGGTGTCCGGCCGTGCGAGGACCGGCCGGCCGTCGAGGTGCCTCTCGATGTCCTCCGCGAGAGCGTTCACCGTCGGATAGCGCTTGTCTTTCTCCTTCTCGAGCGCTCGGAGCACGATCGTATCGACGTCGCCTCGAAGGGCCTTCCGGATCGCCGGATCTTTCGCGACTTCACTCGGCTTGGGCGACTCCGTCTCCAGAATCGCGTCCTCGAGCTCTCGGCGGGTTCCGCGCTCGAGCTTGTAGGGGCGACGTTCCGTCAGAAGCTCGAAAAGGACGACGCCCAGGGAATAGACGTCGGATGCGACTCCGATAGGCTCGCCCAGGATTTGTTCGGGGGACGCGTAGTCGGGAGTGAGCGCTCGGCCGCTCCGCTCGGTCAATTGCGTTTCCCGCGCGACCCCTTCCTCCAGCATCTTGGCGATGCCGAAGTCGAGGAGCCGCACCTCCCCCTCTTCCGTGACCAGGATGTTCGACGGCTTGAGGTCGCGGTGCACGACGAGCTTTCCGTGGGCGTGCGCGACCGCACTCGCCACCTGAAGGAACAGCCTGAGCCGGGAAGCGGTATCGAGCGCCTGATTCTCACAGAACTCATCGATGGTCCGGCCTTCCACGTACTCGAGCGCGAGGAACGGTTTTCCGTCCGTAGCCAGGCCAGCGTCATAGAGGCGCGCGATATGAGGGTGATCGAGCGACGCGAGGATTTCCCGCTCGCGCGCCATGCGCTCGCCGAGGTCGGCGCCTCGAAAACTTCCGCGGGGAAGCTTCAGAGCCACCGGCCGATTGACCATGCCGTCGCGCCGCTCCGCGAGCCAGACCGTTCCCATGCCTCCCTCACCGATCTCGCGAAGGAGTCGATAGATGCCGATCTCGCTTCCCGCCGTTTCGGTGGAGCGCGCGGCGTCACGGACGCCTCCATCGGTCACCGCCTCGAACTTCGGGACTGTTCCGAGGAAAGACTCGGACCGCACGCGCGACAAGAGCTCGCGCAGTCGCGGCTTGAACGGCTCGTACTCGGCCGAGAGCCCGTCGATCCACCGCGGCCGGTCCGGCGGAGAAAGATCGAGCGCTTCGTCGAGAAGACGGTTCAGGACGTCCCAGCTATCGGGATCCATAGGGCCCCCCGCGCGCGAGAAATAGTACACCGAACATCTGTCGCTCGCCGCTCGTGCCACGACCCGTACCCGATGTCTAGCGTGACGACCTCACTCGAGGAAGGTTTGCAGCGTATGGAAGCCCGGTGTCAAGATTCGCTCTTCGTACCTTGCCAAGATCGCTTCCCGGAAGGGGAATGGGTCCTGATCTCCTTATTCAGAAAGGCCAATCCATGAAAAAGTTCTTTGAACTTCTAGTGAGGACGTTCGTCACCGGGTTGCTCATCGTCGTACCGGTCTACCTCGCCATTCTGCTGCTGCTCCAGGCCATGAAATCGGTAGTCGCTTTGGTGCGACCATTCGCCAGATTGCTCCCGGAATGGTTCCCAGCGGAGCGCGCACTGTCGCTCCTGCTCGTGTTGATTCTCTGCTTGCTCATCGGTGCGGCCGTCCGCACCTCGGCGGGGCGAGCGGTGCGGGAGCAGATCGAGAAAATGTTCTTCGAAAGAATGCCGGGCTATGCGCTTTTGCGGAGTCTGACTCAGCGACTGGCTGGAGAGAACGACGGGAGTGCGTGGAAGCCCGCTCTGGTGGAAATTGAGGATGCACTCGTCCCCGCCTTCATCATCGAGGAGCTGGAGGACGGCCGCTTCACTGTTTTTGTGCCCTCGGTGCCGACGCCTTTCGCCGGAGCCGTCTATATCCTCGACCGCGAAAGGGTGCATCCGCTGGACGTTCCCTTCACCCAGGCGCTCCAGTCCATCTCCCGGTGGGGCTCAGGTTCCAAAGAACTTGTCGCCGCCATGAGACCAGGAACGACCTGAGGACCATTCCGCTCGCGCGAGTTTGCTCGACGCTCACCCCCTGCCTAGAATACGAGTCCTCTCGTGTTGGAAACTGCTTTCGTCGATGCCATTGAGAGCGACGGTTTCGCGATCGTCCCCGACGCGCTCGATTCGGAGCTCACATCCGCGCTATCGCGGGCCGTAACGGGTTTTACCGGCGGATGCCGCGAAAAGGGAATCTACCGGCGTGGAAGCCTCTACGGGATTCGCAACCTCTTCGATGCCGTGCCCGAAACAAAGGCGACGCTCGGGGCCAGCGCGGTGCGGGAGGTGGTGCTCGGCGTCCTCGGTCCCGGCGCGTTCTGCGTTCGCTCGCTTTTTCTCGACAGGAACCCGCGCGCCGGCTGGAAAGCGCCGTGGCGGCAGGACGTGGCGATCGTCGTCCAAGAGAGAGCGGAGGTTACCGGCTTCGGCCCCTGGATGAGGAAAGCCGGACGACAGCACGTCGTGGCGCCTCCGGGGACCCTCTCGACGATGCTGAGCCTGAGACTTCACCTCGATGACTGTGAAGAGGCCTCCGCGATGAGGGTCGTCCCGGCGTCGCACCAATACGGACGGCTGCCGGGAGACAGCATCGAGCAGTTCACCCGCTACGACGTGACGCGCTGCGTGGTGGGGAGGCGCGGGCTCATCGCCATGCGGCCGTTGCTCCTGCATGCTTCGAGCCCAACAAGCGACCGCGCGCCTGGCCGCGTGATCCAGCTGGATTTTTGCGCCCGGAGCCTGCCGATCCCGCTCGAATGGCACGATCGACACCTGCTCGATTGAGGTCTTTTCCCGCTTGACCCTGGAACCGTTCCACCCTCTAGAGTGAAGGCGGGCCCAGGGAGGGCTCAATGATGAACATTGCAATTCTCGTCACGGCGTTGCTCTCGTTCGGGCTAACGGCTCGGTCGAGCCAGGAGACTCATCCACAGAAGAATCATCACGGTGCCGCCGTCATGGGCTTCGACCAGACCCGGACCACGCATCACTTCCTCCTCTTCCCGGATGGCGGGGCTATCGACGTTTCGGCAAACGATGCCTCGGACCGAGAGAGCCGGGACGCCATTCGATCCCATCTACCTCACATCACCTCGATGTTCGGCGAAGGGAACTTTTCCGCGCCCATGCTGGTGCACGCGACCGACGTGCCGGGAACGGCGGAACTGTCGAAGCGCAAGGATCGAATCGAGTACAAGTACTCCGAGACTCCGCGAGGCGGGCGGGTGGATATCGTGACGAAGGACGAGACAGCCCTCTCGGCCCTCCACGAGTTCCTGCGTTTCCAGATTCGCGATCACAAGACCGGAGATACCATGGAGATAACGAAACGGTGAACGGAGAGCGCGCGTTCCTGCGTCCAACGGAGCTCGCGGAGCGCGCCGGAGTCAGCACCGACACGCTTCGCCACTACGAGCGTAAGGGCCTGCTCGATCTTCCCGCGCGGAGTAAAGGAGGGTACCGTCGCTACCCGCCGGAGGCTTTGGCGCGTGTGCTCCTGATTCGCCGCGCGCTTGCCGTGGGCTTCTCGCTCCGTGAGCTCGGAAGCGTACTCCGAGAGAGAACGGAGGGCGGAGCTCCGTGCCGCCGCGTGCGGGCGCGGGTGCGCGAGCGTCTCGCCGCCGCCGATCGTGAGATCGTTGCCCTTCAGGCGCTCAAGAAGGAGCTCAGAAGCCTGCTTCGCGACTGGGATCAGCGCCTCGCGCGCACTCCAGGTGGGCGGCAAGCGCGGCTCCTCGAGACGCTCGTGGATCGTCCCGCTCTCGGGCGCGGATCGTTACGCTCGGCACGCCTCTAGTTGGGCTGGGTCTCCCTCGCGCCTTCTCCCCAGATCCACTTGGCGAACCACTCTTCGTTGTGGGTCATGACCGCGCGGTTCGACTTGGGCTTGTCGATGCCGTGTCCGAAGCCCTTGTAGACGGCGAGACGTACCGGAACGTTCTGATCGCGGAGCCCCTGGTAGAGCTCGTAGGCGTTCGGGATAGGAACCCGCGCGTCTTTTTCGCCGTGCTGGATCAGGGTGGGTGTGCGGGCGCGCTTGATATACGTGATGGGAGAGGTCTTCGCGTAGATCTCGGGGTCGCTCCACGGGTCCGCTTTCAGATACTGGCGTGTGAAAGGATGGATGTCGGTGTTGACGTAATACGTCATCCAGTCCGAGATACCCGCCCCCACGGACGCCGCGCGGAAGCGACTGCTGCTGTGAGTCGTGAGAAAGGCGGAGATGTAGCCTCCCTGGCTCCAGCCCATGGTGCCGACGCGCTCCTCGTCGACGATACCCATCTGGACGAGATGGTCGAGCCCGGACTCCACGTCCCAGGCATCGCCGACACCGAGGTTCCGCACGTTGAGAGCCCGAAACGAAGCCCCGTAGCCGGCGCTTCCGCGGTAGTTCACCATCAGAACCAGGGCGCCTTTGGCCGCGAACCTTTCCATCGCGTAGTACCGCCGGTCCGCGCCCGTGAGCTTTTGCTGCGCGTCGACTCCGGTCGGACCGCCGTGAATTTTGAAGAGGAGCGGATACTTCCTCGAGGGGTCGAAGTCGTGCGGCTTCACCAGCACTCCTTCGATCGGTGGCGCCATCCGTCGACTTCCAGGAAATGACCTCCCGCTTGCTGAGAGTGAATTTCGAGAGCTGCGAATCGAAGTCGCTGACCCGTTCGAGCGCGAGCTCTCCGAGCGGGGAGCGGTAGACTTCGGTATAGCGTTCGAAGCGATCGGCGGTGACCGCGGCCTTCTGCGCGCGCGCGGCGAAGGCAACCGAGCCCAAAACCCAGCCGTCGGCGGAAAGGCGCGTCAACCCGGAGCCCTCCGGCGTCATGCGAAAGAGGTGCCTTTCGGTTCGCTGACTCGCGGTGAAATAGATCCCCTCTTCCCGCCAGGCGAGGAGTCCCGCGTCTTCGTCGAAATCCGCAGTCACTATCGAGGGCCTGCCGCCTGAGGCCGCCACGATCCCGATCCCGTCGTTTCCGTAGTACGTCTCGACCCCTCCCGCGGTCACGAACGCGATGCGATCGCCCCGCGGCGACCACTCGGGTGAGGCGTCGTTCCCGGGCCAGTCGACGATTCGCTGCTACCCGCCCGTCGGCGACGTCGACGACGAAGATGTCGGAAAGAAGCGCGGCCGAGGGGTCGGGAAAGGGGCGGGCGCTGAACGCGACACGCCTACCGTCGGGGGAAACCGCGAAGTCGTCGACGGTAAACTCCCGTCCTTCGGTCAGTCGCGTGAGCCCGCCCGTATCGAGGTCGAGCCGCCACAGATGGGTCATCCGATGGTCTTCGTCTTCCCACGAAAACTCGCCCATCTCCTTCTCGCGCGCCTCGAGCGCTTCGCCTTTGGGGTCCATGGCCGCAAACGCGATCCAGGCGCCATCGGGACTCCAATCGAAGGCGTTGACCCCGTCGGCCAAATCGGTGAGCTTCTCCGCCTCTCCGCCGTTTCCGCCCATCCGGTACAGCTGATTCGTGCCGGTTCTATCGGAAAGGAAGACGAGCGAAGCGGAATCCGGCGACCACTGGGGGTTGAAGCTGGAACGTTCGGCGTTCGTGAACGGAAAGGGCTCCCGGCCCTCGCGCGCGATCCAGATCTCCCTTTCGTAGCGGTCGTCCTCCCAGTTGGTCTCGGTGACGACGTAGGCGAGACCGCTGCCGTCGGGGGAGAGGGCTACTTCACCCGGCGACTTCAGGCTCACCAGCTCGTCGATGGTGGGGGTCTCCGCCGTGAGAGCTCGGGAGGCGATCGCGAGCGAGAGCGCGAAGGTGCTAACGAGTTTTGGACTCATAAACCATCCTTCCACCGACGATCGTGTAGAGAACCTTGGCCTCGAGGAGTTTCTTCGGATCGCGAGCGCCGGCCTCGACGAGATTGGTGTCGAAGACCGCGACGTCAGCAAGCTTTCCGGGCGCGAGCGTTCCCTTGATGCTTTCTTCGAAGGAGGCCCAGGCGGGTCCGCGGGTATAGGCTTCGATCGCTTCCTCGATGCTGAGACGCTCGCTCGGATACCATCCTTCCCTCGGCTCGCCTCCGAGCGTCTGCCGGCTCACCGCTGCGTAGAGGCCGTAGACCGGGCTCAAGTAGTACCGCGCGGCGTTCGTTCCCGGAGAGTCGCTTCCGAAGATGATTCGCGCTCCGGCGTCCCTCAGCTTCCGGAACGAGTAGGCTCCGAGCGACCGCTCTTTCCCGATGCGCTCTTCCATCCAGCGCATGTCGTCCGAAACGTGGTATGGGTTCACTTCGGCGACCAGGCCGAGCTTTCCGAAACGAGCGAAGTCGTCGGGGTGCACCACCTGCGCGTGAATGACGCGCCATCGATGGTCCGTGCCGATCATTCCCGCCTCGGTCAGCACTCGTTCGTAGATGTCGAGGAGGATGCGGTTTCCGAGATCGCCGATGGCGTGGATGTGGGGCGGGACTCCCGTCGGGAGCCACTGCTTCACCAGTTTTTCCATGTTGCCCGGCGGGTAGTCGGTGTAGTGATCGGACGAGCCCAGCTTGAATGCGGCGCCCTCGACGCTCTCGGGAAGCATCGGCGGCCGCAGTAGACCGCGATTTCCGGGAGCGTGATCGTAGTCGGTGAAGAACATCGCGCCGCTCGAGCCCATGATGCCGTCGACCCAGCCCTTGTAGCCGATGAGCTTGAGCCAGTCGTCGCCGAACCCGCGGGTCAGACCGAGCGCCGCGACGTGCTCCGCCTGGAAGATATTCGGCCGGATCATGATGCGCACGGTGAGCTCGTCGCGCGCTTTCAGGTGCTGGTAGGCCATGAGCTGCTCGGCCGACGTGAGGTCCTGAATCGTGGTGACCCCGCCTTCGCGGGCTTCCTTCAATACCGCGCGCACCTGGACCAGGCGTTGCTCGAAAGAGATCGGGGGAATGACCTTCTCCACCAGGTCGACCGCTTTCCCCTCGAGGATCCCGGTCAGCCTTCCACTCGTGTCCTTGCCGATCTCTCCGTCCGGGGGCGAGGGCGTCGATTCGTCGATGCCGGCGAGCTTCAAGGCGAGAGAGTTCGCGAGATGCAGGCTTCGATCGAATCGGCTCACCAGCACCGGGTGATCGGCGGTAGCCGCGTCGATGAGATTTCGGTCCGGAGTGAATGGCCCCGACGACTTCTGCGCGGCGGACGACTCGCCGCTCGATCCCGCGCCCCACTGCTCGTAGGCGCCCCACATGCCGCGCGTGATCCAGCTGCCTTTCGGGAGCCGGGCCGCCGCGCCCTGAATCCTCTCGGCGAACGCGAGAGGCTCGTGGACGTCGAGAAGGTTCACCCCGGTGAGGAGGGCGCCCGTTCCGTCCACGTGAACGTGCGAGTCGTTGAACCCGGGAGAAGCGAAAGCGCCGGCGAGATCGATTTCTCTCGTCGAAGCACCCTTGAAGCGGCGAACCTCCTCGTTCGTTCCGACAGCGAGGATGCGCTCGCCTTTGATCGCGATTCCTTCGACCCAGGGATGCGCGCTCTCGAGCGTGTAGATTCTGCCGCTTACCAGAAGGATGTCGGCCGTCTCCTCAGCGCCCGCAGCGGCGCCGACGACGGTGACGACCAGTGCCGCGATCCAGGTTCGCATGCCGCTCCTCCGAAAGGCGAGCTTACGTGCGGCTGGCAAGGGGACGCAAGTTCGAATAATCTCGCCTCGATGACTCATTGGAATCTGATTCTCGCTCTCGCTCTCGCGTCGAACGCCGCGGCGGCCGGCCTCCGCTTCGACGTCCGCTATGCCGCCGGGCTTCGGACCGCGCCGCTCGACGGGCGCCTTCTGGTGATGCTCTCGAAGGAGGAAGGGGACGAGCCGCGATTTCAAATCGATACGTCACTCGAGACGCAGCAGATCTTCGGAGTCGACGTGAACGAGCTCGAGGCCGGCGAAGCCGCGATCCTCGACGGCTCCGCGATCGGGTATCCCGTCGAACGGCTCGCCGAGGTTCCCGCCGGGGGAATACATCGTCCAGGCCCTGGTGCACGTTTACGAAACGTTTCACCGGGCCGACGGCCGCGTGCTGAAGCTTCCCATGGACGACGGCGAAGGCCAGCAGTGGGAACGCTCCCCGGGCAATCTCTACAGCACGCCGCGACGACTGCGCATCGACCCCGCGGCGGACCAGACGATATCCCTGACTCTCGATCGAATCATTCCGCCGATCGATCCGCCCGAGGACACGAAGTACATCAAGCACGTTCGTATCCAGAGCGAGAAGCTCAGCCAGTTCTGGGGACGGCCGATGCACCTCGGCGCGATCGTCCTCCTCCCGGAAGGATTCGACGAGCACCCCGAGGCGCGTTATCCGGTGCTCTACGTGCAGGGGCATTTCACCAGCACGTTCCGTGGATTTCGCGAGACTCCTCCCGAGCCCGGACTCTCCGGCGACGCGGAAGATCGAGGCCGAGTACGGGTATCGCCTCTACCAGGACTGGACGTCCGGCCGCCTTCCACGGATGCTCATCGTGATCACGCAGCACGCGAATCCGTACTACGACGATTCCTACGGAGTGAACTCGGAGAACCTCGGACCGTACGGCGACGCGATCGTGGAGGAGCTCACGCCGTACGTCGAGAAGAAGTTCCGCGCCATCGGCGAAGGATGGGCGCGGGTTCTCATGGGAGGCTCGACGGGAGGATGGATAGCGCTCGCTCAGCAGGTCTTCTATCCCGATTTCTTCAACGGCGCGTGGTGCCACTGTCCCGACAGCGTCGACTTCCGCGAGTATCAGATGGTCGACGTCTACAAGAACGAGAACGCTTACTGGATGGAGAGCGATTGGAAGAAGGTCCCGCGCGTCGACCGTCGGGAGGTGAACGGGGATCTCACCGCCACCATGGAAGACGCGAATCGCTACGAGCTGGTTCTGGGCGAGAACGCCCGCTCGGGCGGACAGTGGGACATGTGGCAGGCGGTCTATGGGCCGGTCGGCCAGGACGGCTATCCGCAGCCGATCTGGAACAAGCGGACCGGAGCGATCGATCGCGAGGTCGCCGACTACTGGAAGGAGAACTACGACCTCCGCGCCATCCTCGAAAGGCGATGGTCGACGCTCGGTCCCAAGCTCGTGGGCAAGATCCACATCAAGATCGGGGACGTGGACCATTTCTATCTCGAGCGGGCGGTTCGGCTTCTCGAAGGGTTCCTGGAATCGACGAAAGAGCCCGGCCGCGGGCCGTACTACGGCGGGAGCGTCGAGTGGGGCGACGGCCACGGCCACTGCTTCAGCGGCGATCCCTCCGTGCCCACGCGGATCGGGAGACTCACGATCTACCAGCGGCATTTGCCGGTGATGGCGGAGCACATGTTGAAGACGGCGCCTCCCGGCGCGGACGTCACGAGCTGGCGTTACTGAAGATCGATCGCTAGCGCCGCTTCCGCAGGACCCCCGCGATAGCCGCGAGGCCGATCCCGAGGAGGCTCGAGCGAGCCGGGCTCGGGAACTCGCAGGAAGTCCCGGATTTCGCCACCACCAAAAGCACTCGTATGGATATTGAAGTAGCTGGTGCCGGCCACGAGGCCCTGTACGAGTCTTGCCTCGGCGAGAGCAGCCGTGCCTCCGCTCGAGGTGATGAACGAGGGGTTCCAGCTCGAATCCAGCGTCAAGTCGTAGCTATTGGAAAACGATCCCGAGGTGACTCCGAGTGGAAACCCGATGAAGGAAGGTACCTGCGTCGCGACCGACGCCGTGAGCGTGATGTCTCCGGGAACGGCCGTGCAGCAATGGATGTGTGCCGCCGTCGTATTGCCGATGAGACCGGAGAACGTCGCCAGGATGTCCAACATATGCGTGTCGGAATCATAGGTGACGACGACTTCGCCTTCGCCCGGCGAAGCGTTCTGCGGAAACTCGTTGTCGCCGGTCAGGTCCCCGAAAACCTTGATTATGGTCGCCTCGCTTCCAGCGGCGAAGCAAAACACCATGAGAATGAGGGCAAGTGTGAGCTTCTTCATAAACGGTCCTCCACGAACGCGGAAAAAGCGAGCAAGAGCCGTGCCCAATGCGAAACGCTTCCAAATCAGATGAATAGGGGTCGCTATCGATTTCGTGTTGGAAACTTCACCGACGATCGAGAGCGGTTTGGGAGTGCAAAAATCGCGTAAACCTCTGAAGAGGCTCGCGATACGGGCGGAAGTCAAGTCGTAAGAACTGACGACATCGGGAATTTACCGTAGGCGGGCTCGAACGAAGCCATAGAACGAAGCGGGAAGGCTTCCGTACGCCGAGTCGAGCTCCTGCGGCAGGAAGTGAACGCTCCCCGCGAAACCGGCCCCGAGACCGAACCACTTCGATCGCACGAAATCGAAGGAGTAGCCGAGGTTCATCTTCCCCACGTTGTAAACGTCGATGTGGCGCGGGTCGTCGACCGAGAAGAGCTCGTCTTTCTCGACCCATTCGAGCCGGGCGAAGACCCCGTGGACGTCCGCGAAACGAAAAGCCGACTCGACGAGAAAGGCGTTCTGCACCATGACCGGTGCGATGACCACTCCCGGAATCGATCCTCCCCAGTGGTTATGGGTCAGAACTGCCGTTGGATCGACGCTCAGAACGGTTCTCTCGCGCTTGTTGCGGCCCCAGGCGAGAGTGGTCTGCCAGTTGCCGCGCTCCCGCGGCCGGTTGTACGTGGCGGAGGCGGTCATCCGCAGGTAGTCGATCTTCGGGTGGAGCTTCTCCGGCTCGTTGAGCATTGCCGCGCTCCCCTGGAACGACCAGTTCTCAGTGGGGTTCATGGTGAAGCGCATGGCGTAGGAATCGAGATTCAGGGAATCGACGTTCCACCGATCCTCGTCGGGCTCGCGACCGTTGAAAATCGACGCTTCGAACTTGGCCTTCCCGACCTCGTTCCAGCCGACGGTGACCACGCCGTAGGTGATGTGGGTCGCGTCGAACCAGTGATGGCCGATGGGCGCGAAGGGATTTCCTCCATTCGACTCCCGGTGCATGAACGCGGGCGGGCCGATCGCGGGCTCGCCTACGGGCGCGGCATACACGAAGAAGGAGCTCTTTCGCGTCGTAGGCCGGCTGTAGGTCACCGCCATCTCCATCAGAACGTCGTGCGGATGCTGGCGGTCGAGGAGCGGCGTCGCGCCGTCCGCGGTCTCACCGGTCTGGAGAAGGAGCGGGTAGCCGCTTCGCCCCATCACCGGCTCGATCGAGCCCATGACCCGGAAGCCGAAGACACCTTTCCCCAGCGCCCGGTGCGCGCCGAGCATCAGCATCGAGGTGGTGAAGGCCTCGTTCTCTCCGCGGGGCTCCGGCTCGTTCAGGTAGCCGAAGTCGATGAAGCCGTGGAGCATCATGTCGAATCCGCCCGCCTCGAAGTGCACCGCCTCCATCGGCGACGAGTCCGGCTGCCAGCTCGTGCCGGACGATTCGCGGGTCATCGGATACGACCCCAAGAGAGCCCCGTCCGACTCGGCGTCATGGGGGTGAGCGGGGGGCTCCTGCGCCAGAAGCACGAGGAGCGCGGCAACGGTCTCGAAGGCCATACCGATATTGTGCCATCACGCGACTACATGCGGTAACGAATCCCAACGAACGCCGACCGTCCGTTCGATGGCTCGTAGAAGCGAAGACTCTCGCTGTCGACGACGACCGACCCGGAGTAGACGCGGTCCGTCAAGTTCGAGCCCTGGAAGAACAAGCCGAACTTGCCGAAAGTCGTAGCCGGCCCTGAAGATTCAGCACGGCATAGTCGTCGTTCGTGAATCGATTCGCGCTGTCGACGAAGTACGAGGCGGGAGACCAGTCGAGGTTCGGCGCGACCCAGACGCCCGGAAGGGTGATCGTAGCGGACTTCCGTTCGAAGGAGGTGCTCCGGCGCTCCCGCGAGGAAGTTCCCCCCGAACTCGGGATCGTCCACGAAGCGGAACCGCGACCAGGTGTACGCGTTTTGCCACGTGATACGGCCGCCCGGCACGAGCACGTCGTCGAAGCCGATCGAAGCCCCGAGCTCGAGACCGAGATGCCGGGTCCGATCCGCGTTCCGATAGCTTGGAATGGTGAAGGGTGCGCCGGGAAACGGCCGGATGTTGGTGTTCAGGATCTCGTGTTGGATCTCGGCGTCGAAAAACGCGAAGTCCCAGCGAAATCGGTCGCCGCGTGATCCCCTCGTGCCCACCTCGATCTGCCAGGCGTCCTGCGCGTCGAGATCGAGAAACCCGGGGGCGCCGTAGCTCGTGAGCTCGAGAAGGAGCGGCGGCTCGTAGGAACGGCTCACGTTGCCGTAAACCTGCACTTCGGAGCTCTCGTCCCAGACGAAGCCGACCTTGGGAACGAAGGCGCGGTAGGTTCTCTCGTCGGTGCGATCGCCGTCGCCGAAGAACTCGTCCTCGAACTCGCGCCGGGCGAAATCCGCGCGCCCGCCGAGGACGAGGCGAAAACCGTCCTTGACCTCGACCCGGTCTTCGAAGAAGAAGCCGAAGTTCCGCGCGTCGGTCTGGAACTGAGCGGTCAGACTGCCCGACTCACCGAAGACGTTCTCGTACCGGCGCTCGTCGACGCCGCCCCACTGCGGCGAAAAACCGACGACGAGATCGTTGCGAGAGGTCTCCCAGGTGTAGACCGCTTCGAATCCGTAGTTGAGGGACTCGTTGTCGAGCACCTGAAAAATCGGATGGACCATGTCGCGGTACTGGGTGCTCGCCGTGATCTGGAGCCGTGAGCCTTCTCCGAGCTCGCGGGTGACCGCCGCGCCGACGCGGACGTAGTCGTAGAAGCGACCCCAGTCCTGCTCCACGTTCTCGCTGTCCGCCTGGCGTGGATTCGAGAGCATCTCCTCCCGCGTGAGCGAGCCGGGCAGGTTTTCGGAGACATCGGCGTACATGAGATCGACGGTAAGGTCGGTTTTCTCGTCCAGGCGGTAACCGAGATTCGAGAAGACGCGGGTTCGCTCCTGCGCGGAATGATCGCGGTATCCATCGATCTGGGTATCGGACACGCTCGCGTAGTAGCGGAAGCGGACCGCGCACGGCTCCGGTCGAGACCTGGCCGCGCAGGTGCCCGAAGGAGCCGCCCTGGAGCCAGAGCTGGAGGGGAGACGCCGTCTCTCCGGTGTGGGTCAGGATGTTGAGCGCTCCCCCCATCGTGTTTCCGCCGTAGCGGAGTGCGTTCGCGCCTTTCCAGACCTCGATTCCGGCCGTCGCCATCAGGTCGATCGATTCGAAGTCGCTGAATCCGTCCGCGTCCTGATAGGGAAGACCGTTCACGAAGACGTTGAGGCCGCGAAGGTGAAAATTCCCTCGAAGACCCGAGCCTCGGATGGAGATCTGACTCTCGTCCGCTCCGAAGCGGGGCTGCACCAGGACACCCGGCGTGTAGTCGAGCGCATCCTTCAGGTTGTAGGCGAGAGAGCTCTCGATCGCCGCTTCGGTGACGTAGCTGACCGAACCCGGTACCTCCTCGAGAGTCGGATTCGAAAGAGCTTCTCACGGTGATGCTCTCGGACAGGGCGGCCGGAGAGAGCGTGAAATCGAGGACCGGAGGTGCCCCCGCCGGAAGCGGCGTCGAGACCGACTGAAAAAGAGTGGCTTCCGCTCGAAGCAGGTACGAGCCCGAGGGGAGACTCAGGCGGTACCGTCCCGATTCGTCGGCGGTCGCGCGCGCCATCTTCGGTTTCGCCCGTTGTCGTCGAAGGCGACGACCACGGCGCCCGCGAGGACGCCTCCCGATGAGTCCCGTATCGTCCCCGAAACGTCGAGGTCCAAGACCAGAGCCATGGCAAGCCAAATGAGATGCATGGAGATCACTCCTCCTGAATAGCGGTGAAAAGCGAAGGCCTCGAAAGAGGCCGCTTCAGTTGTTCGGATTCGCGCTCAGGAGGAAAGGCGAGGGGGAGGCGTCGGAGGCTCGGGAAATCCACCGGCGGGAGCTACGGAAGGGGCTCCATCGAGTATTCCGGCGATGTCTCCGGCGTGTTTGTGGTCTCGAGATTCTACGAGCCCGAAGCGATCGAAGAGAGCGGGCAGCGGCCGCATCGTGACCGCTGCTTCCGCAGTTGCAGGTGAGGGAGGCGGTCGGGGATTCCTTCGACTGCGAGTGGCAGTGGGGCTTCGTGGTCTCGGCCTCGGGCCGGTGGTGCGGACAGGCGTGCGCCGCGCTCGACTCCGCCTTCGCCATCGCGCAGAAACCGAGCCAGGACTGGCCGTAGGGAATGGTCATCGCGAGGACCAGCGCGAAAGCGAAGGATTGCCGCATCCCAGAGTCCGTCTCGGGAGTTTACTGTCCTCGGGCGCTATCGGCAACATTCGGAAGTAAGATGTCCTGCCTTCAAAGAAATGAAAAGCCTCCTGGAACGGCTCGGCCTGCATCGCCCGGAGCTTCGCGCCTGGGCACTCTACGACTGGGCGAACTCCGCGTTCTGGACCACGATCGTCGCCGCGGTGTTTCCCATCTACTTCGCGCGCGTCGCCGCGGCCGATCTTCCTCCCTCCGTCGCGACCACTCGCTTCGCGGCAGCGACCACGTTCGCGATGGTCCTCGTGGCGCTCCTCTCGCCGGTGCTCGGCGCCCTCGCGGACTATGCGGGTCTGAAGATGAAGATGCTCGGAGCCTTCCTCGGGCTCGGGGTCGCCGCCACCGCCGCGATGTTCTTCATCGGCCGCGGGAACTGGGAGCTCGCGCTCCTCCTCTTCGTCCTCGGGAACATCGGCGTCACGGGAAGCCTCGTGTTCTACGAGTCGCTCCTTCCTCATATCGCGAGCGAGGAAGAGCGGGACATGGTCGCGAGCGCGGGCTTCGCGCTCGGGTATCTCGGAGGCGGACTACTCCTCGGGGTCAACCTCCTCTGGATCCAGAAGCCCGAGCTCTTCGGGATCGCGGACGAGGCGATGGCGAGCCGGCTCTCGTTTCTGAGCGTCGCCCTTTGGTGGCTCGGGTTCTCGATTCCGCTCTTCCGGCGCGTGCGCGAGCCGGAACGACGCCTCGAAAGTGACGAGACCGGAAGCGAGAGTCCGCTACGGGTCGCATTCGCCCGGCTTCGGGAGACGTTTCGCGAGCTCAAGGTCTACCGCGATGCGTTCTTCATGCTGGCCGCGTTTCTCATCTACAACGACGGGATCCTCACCATCATCCGCATGGCGACGAGCTACGGCACGGAAGTCGGCCTCGATCAGGGTGTCCTCATCTCGGCGCTCCTGATCACCCAGATCGTGGGAATCCCCTTCGCGTTCCTCTTCGGATGGCTCGCGAAGCGCATCACCGCGAAGCGCGCGATTCTCCTGGCGCTCGCGGTCTACGTGGTCATCAGCATCGTCGGCTATCGGATTTCGACCGCCGCCGATTTCTATCTCCTCGCGATCCTGGTGGGAACGGTGCAGGGAGGAGCGCAGGCTTTGAGCCGCTCGCTCTTCTCGACGCTCATCCCCATCCACAAATCCGCGGAGTTCTTCGCTTTTTTCGGGGTCTTCGACAAGTTCGCCGGTATCTTCGGTCCGGCGCTCTTCGCCGTCACCATCGCCGCGACCGGCTCGAGCCGCAACGCGGTCCTCTCCGTCATCGGGTTTTTCGTGGTGGGGGCGATTCTGCTGTCGCGGGTCGACGTCGAGCGGGGCCGGCGGGTCGCTCGCGAAGCGGAAGCGAAGCTCGCGCGAACCTGAGCCGTCCACCTCTCCTGGCGCCTTCGACCTCACTTTCGCGTAGTCCTTAGTGAAGGACGAAAGGAGACAACGATGAAGGAAAAGACGAGATCCCAGGCACGGCGCTTCGAGGACCTGCAGCGGGTGAGGCGCCCGAGGCCAGCGGCCCCGCGTGGATGATGGAAAAGCGCTCCGCGCCGCTCCGAGCCGCTGAGCTCAGTTCAAAGTCGGCGGGCTCGCGAGCGGCGGCGGTTCCTCCTCGGGAAACGCCTCCCAGACGTACTCCCGGTTCATGACCCACTTTTCGAACCAGGCGAGCTCCGCGTTCGCTTTGAAGAAGACCTGATGCAGGTCCCAATCTCCATGATCTTTTCCGGGGACGATGTAGAGACGCGTGGGGACGCCATTCTTCTTCAGCGCCCAGTAGAACTCGAATCCCTGTGGAAGAGGATTCCTCCGGTCCTTCTCGCCGAAGAAAAGAAGGGTGGGTGTCTTTACGTTCGCCACATCCTTAATAGGGGAATCCTCCCAGTACTGATTGATGGGAGCCGTCTCGTCCCACGCTTTGCCCGGAGGCGCCGGCGCCTGCCAGGGGGTCCCGCCGAACCACGCGTTCCGATGATGGCGCAAGTCTCCCTGGGCGTACATCGTCATCCAGTTGGTCGCCCCCGCGCCCGCGGAAGCGGCCTTGAATCGCGTCGTGAAGGTGACGAGCTTCTTCGTCATCACTCCGCCGGCGCTGTAGCCCATGGCGACGAGGCGGTTCTCGTCGGCGAGCCCGATCGAGACCAGATGATCGACTCCGGTGAGGACGTCGGTATGGGCCTGATGAAAGTAGTGCCCGACCATGTCGCGGAGGAAATCGTCGCCGTAGCCGGTGCTTCCGCGATAGTTGGGAAGGAGAACCAGGTAGCCCTTGGATGCGAGCACGGGGATGTAGTCCCACTCGGAGCCGAACTGGAACTGATCGGCGGCAGCGGGACCGCCGTGCGTCGCCGCCACCAGCGGGTAACGAGTGCCGGCTCGATAGTCGAGCGGATAGAAAAGAAGGCCCTCGACCTCGACACCGTCCTTGCCTTTCCAGCGAATCGCTTCCTGGCGGGGAAGACGAAACTCGCGAATCAAATGGTCCGAGACGCGGGTGACCTGCGTGGGCGCGCTGGAATCGAGGATCCAGACTTCTCCCGGGCTTTCGCTTCCATTGAGCGTGAACACGTGGCGCCCGGCCGCGGGCTGGTACGACCAATCGTAGAGCGCATGGTCTCCCTGCGTGAGACGGGTGAGCTTTCGTGAGTCGACGTCCACGCGGAAGAGCTCCTGCCGCACTCCCACTCCGGCGGTGAAAAAGATCGACTTACCGTCGGCGGACCACTCGGCATCCGAGACGCTGAAATCCTCCTCGCCCAATAGACGCACGGCGGGTCCGCCGTCGGCGGGCTGGAGAAAGATCTTGTCGTTGTAGTAGGGCTCGAAGCGCTCGTTCGCTCCCGACGTATAGAGAACGGTTTTGCCATCCGGCGAAAGACGCGCGCCGCCCTCCTCCGTCGAGTTTCGGGTGAGCTGGATGGACCCTGAGCCGTCGGCGTTCATGACGAAAACCTCGCCCTGCGAGAGGAGGTCATCGAGGAGTGAAGTCGGGGCCCGGTGAAAGGCGACCTTCCGTCCGTCCCTCGAGAGGTCGTAGATCCAGATGGAGTAGTCACCCGAGGTGATCCGCTCTTCCTTGCCGGTCGCGACCGCGACTCTCCACAGGTGATTTTGCTGAAAGTTCTCCTCGAACGAGAACACGCCGTCGATCTCTTTCCGCTTCTTCTCCTCGGGCGGCTCCTCGTCTGGGGCCAGAAAGAAGATCCACTCGGAGTCGGGCGACCACGAAATGCTCGACACGGCTGTCGCATGGCGCGTGAGCTGCTTCCTCTCTCCGCCTCCGTCGGGGAGGAGATGGACCTGTCTCGTTCCCTCGACCCGGGCGAGAAACGCGATGGAATCTCCGCGCGGCGACCACGCCGGCTGGTCTTCGCCCTCCCCCTGGGTCAGCTGCACCGGATTCGATCCATCGGCGCCCGCCCGGAAGAGGTGAGGCACACGCCTTCGGACCTTCCAATCGGCTTCCGAAACGACGTAGACCACCCGCGATCCATCCGGAGAGAGCGCCGGCTGCGAGACTTGAGGGACCTTGAGAAGATCCACCAGCGTCATCGGCCTGCGGTCCTGGGCCTCGGCCTGCGTCACTCCGATCGCGCACAGTAAGAAAGGTACTGTCCTCATCGCCGTCCTTTCCATCTCAGTAATCGAGGCTCAATCGAAAACGAACGTTCTCGCCCTGCGCTGTCGACAGCATCGCCTCGAGCGCGAAAAGCTCGGCGGCGATCGCGTCCGCATCGTCGACCTCGTCGGGATGGGTGAGAAGGAACTCACGAATCGCGCTGACCACCTCGAGGCCGTCCGCGGCGCGAAACCAACGGCCGGTCTCTCCGCCCACCGTCGGCGCGTCGAACCTCATGTCCTCGGCGAGGGTCTCCGCCTCCTTCTGGCTGAAGGCGACGAACTCTCCGAGCCCGCGCAGGTCCTGTTCGTGCGCGATGGCGTCGAGCGCGTGGCGCACGCGCGCGAGCCGCGTCCCATCGAATCCGCGGGGCTCGCACCCGGGAAGGTCTCGCTCGAGAACCAGGATGAAGGTGAGAGCCACGGCGCATTCTCCGTGAACCCCTGTCCCTTGGCAAGGTGCTTCGTCTCGAAGATAGACTCTCCCCGTGCCATCGAACGACGCCCTGGTCGCGCTCTTCAAGGAGATCCGGGAGCTCGCCATCCTCGAGGAGGGGTCCCCCAACGCCTTTCGCGCCCGGGCCTACGAGGCCGCGGCGGACGCCATCGCGACCTTCCGCGGCGATCTGTCGACGCTCTCGGAGAAGGAGCTGACCCGCATCGACGGCGTGGGAGCGAGCACCGCGAAGAAGATTCGCGAGTTCTACCAGACGGGAAGAATCGAAAGACTCGAGGAGCTTCGCAAGAAGTATCCGCCGGAGTTCGTCGAGCTCGGAAAGATTCCCGGCCTCGGTCCGAAGACGCTCCTGCGGCTCCGGAGCGAGCTCGGCGTCCATAACCTGAACGACCTGCGCACCGCGATCGACCAGAAGAAGCTTCGCGACATGAAAGGCCTGGGCGCGAAGATGGAGGAGAAGATCCTTCACGCCATCGCGAGGATGGGTCTCACCGGAAAAGACAAAAGGGTGTCCATCACGGAGGCGCTTCCGGTGGCGCGGGAGCTGGTCGAGGAGCTCGAGAAGCTGCCGGAAGTCGAGCGCGCCCTCTACTGCGGGAGCCTCCGGCGCTTTCGAGAGACCATCGCCGACGTCGATATCGTGGTGTCGTCGAGGGAGCCGGCGGCGGTGATGGAAAAGTTCGTGAAGATGGGAAGAGTGAGCGAGGTCATCGGAAGCGGCGAGACCAAGACCTCGGTCCTCACCTCGACGGGGTTGCAGGTGGATCTTCGTATCGTCGAGCCGCGGCAGTTCGGGGCCGCGTGCCAGTACTTCACCGGCTCGAAGACACACAACATCAAGCTGCGGCAGATCGCCCTCGAACGAGGGTGGCTCCTCAACGAGTACGGGCTCAGCGTCGCCGAGACCGGAGAAGTGATCGCATCCGAAACCGAAGAAGCGATCTATCGAGCGCTCGGCCTCACTCCGATTCCGCCTCCCATGCGGGAAGACCGAGGCGAGGTCGAGGCTGCTCTCGAAGGGACTCTTCCCGTGCCCGCGGAGCTCGAGGACCTTCGCGGCGATCTGCACGTGCACACGTCTCTCTCCGGGGACGGCCGGAGCTCGCTCGAAGACATGGTCTCCGAGGCCGCCTCGAGGGGATACACCTACCTGGCCCTCACCGATCACGGAGAGAACCTCGCCTTCAACGGCGTCAGCCGCGAGAAGTTTCTCGAGCAGCGGAAGGAGATCCAGGCGCTCCGTCCGCGCTATCCCAAGATGACGCTCCTCCAGGGGGTCGAGCTCAACATCGGCGCCGAGGGTCACCTCGACTACGACGAAGGCTTTCGCCGCGGTTTCGATTGGGCCGTCGCCGGGGTTCATTCGCATTTCGATCTCGAGCCCGCGAAGCAGACGAAGAGAGTCATGGCCGCGATGGAAGATTCAACGGTCAACGCTATCGCCCACCTCACCGGACGGAGACTGGGGCGGCGGCCGGGAATCGAGATCGACGTCGACGCCGTTCTGCGCAAGGCGGCGGAGACCGGCTGCGCCATCGAGATCAACTCGGCGCTCGGCCGGCTCGACGCTTCGAGCGAGGTGCTCTATCGGGCTCGCGAGACCTCGATGTGACGTTCGTGATGTCGACCGACGCCCACCACACCCGCGAGTTCGCGCGCATGGCATGGGGAGTGCTCCAGGCGGCGCGGGGCTGGGTCGATCCGGCCCGCATCGCCAACACCTGGCCGAAGGAAAGGTTCCTCGAGTGGGTGGAGAAGCGGCGGCGCGGTTAGCGATTCTCGATCTCGATCCTGTACAGCGCGCGGAGCTCCGCGAGTTTTTCCGCCCGCGGCCTCCTCGCGCCGCGCTCGAAGCCAGTCCTCGCGAAGGGCCCATTCGACGTCTTTCCGGGAGCGAAGCTCCGGATCGTGCCGCGCGCTCACCCGCACGAAGTGCGACCCCCGGCTCGAGGCGAGGGGACCCGTCCACTCGCCGATGGGAAGAGCGAGGACGCGCGCGGTGAAATCGGCTCCAAACGTCGTCGAAAGCTCGAGCTCGGAAAAGCGCCTCAGGCTCTTGCCGAGCCAGAACTCGTCGCCGAGCTCTGCTGAAGTCCGCTCCATCGCGTAGCGAAGGCAGGATCGGATCCGCGTCGCGGGAGTCGTAGAACACGTGGTCGAAGCTCACCGCCCGCGGCGTTTCGTACGCCTCGGGTTTCTCACGGAAGAGCGCGTCGAGCTCCTCGGTGGTCGGCTCCCGCGGCTCTTCGTCGATCAGGAACTCGACCTTGTCGATGAGCCAGCGGCGGATTCGCGGGTCGTCGCGGTCGAGCCCTTGGCGGTAGGCCTCCCGCAGGAGCACCTCTTCGTCGACGTACTCGGAGACGACGCGCGTCCCGTTCCTCGTCGGTGAGCGGGCGGAGGAGAAGCTCTTCCCGCGCGTCCGCGAGTGCCTCCGCCGTCTCTTTCGTGACGACGATGGTGCCTTCGCCCCCCGGCGCCCATAGAAGGCGCGCGAGAAACAAGAGGCCTCCCAGCGCGGCGAACTGAACGAGAGGCTCTCGCAGGAATCTACTGCGGCCTTCTCCCATGCTCCCGCGTGAGGGGACTCAAGTAACGCTCCTCGGTCAATCCCTTCTTCCGCATTGCGACTCCCGTGAGGCACTCCCGGAGGAGTCGGTTGGCGTTGAGCGCGGTGGTGTATCCAGGGTCGACCAGAGGGTTCACCTCGACGAGGTCGAACCCCACGAGATTTTTCTGCGTGCAGAGGTTTCGCACCAACGGGAAGAGCTCTCGCGGCGTCAGCCCGCCCGGCTCCGGAGTACCCGTTCCCGGCGTGAAAGCGGGATCGAGAACGTCGATGTCGAGAGAGATGTAGAGGTGCTCGGGACCGTCCATCGCCTCCGCGAGGACCCGGGTCATCACCGCATCCCAGCCGTCGTGCTCGATCTCCGCCATGGTGTGGTAGCGGAATCCCTGTTCCCGCATCCACTGGAAACCATCCTCGCCGGGCCAGTAGCCGCGAAGTCCCACCTGGATATAGTTCTTTCCCAGAACGTGGCCTTCGTTGATCAGCCGGCGGATCGGCTGGCCGTGGGAAATCAGATGTCCTCCCTGGACCGTGCCGGCGTCGTAGTGCGCATCGAAGTGGATGACGCCGACCTTCTCCTTGCCGTAGACGTCCGCGACGCCCGCGACGTTCGGATACTCGAGCGAGTGGTCTCCGCCGACGATGAAGGGAATCGCGCCGGTCTTGCGCCACTTCACGCACCATCTGCCGCACCGGCTCCATGGTTCTCTCGGAGCTCAACGGGTCGATGGGAGCGTCGCCGTAGTCGACGACGTTCAGCTCTTTCGTCCAGTCCACCATCACGTGCAAGTGGGGATTCGCGTAGGTGCCCCATCCGGCGTAGGTCTCCGACGTCCTCATGGCTCTCGGACCGAAGCCGGCGCCGCGCATTCCGGAGCCCATGTCGAGAGGCGCTCCGAGAATGGCCACGTTCACTTTTCCTGCCGTCAGATCCTCCGGCGTCAGCGCGATCGGCAGGTTGAAGAACGTCGGGATCCCCTGCCAGCCCATGCCTCCGGCGAAGCGCTGGACGTTGATCGGGCCCGGCTCGCGCTTCAGGTCCTTCGACATGTCGCGGGCCTTCTTCCATTCGTTCAAGGTGGGGTCGGTGCCATCGAGGCGGATGACGGCCTCGTCCTCCGGCTTTTTCTCGCTCGGCTGCTGAGCGAACCCGCGACCAGCGAGTCCGAAAGCGAGCGCGGCGATCCAGACAGCGTGTTTCATCGCGGGAGTATACACTTCCGCCGTGGCCAAGATCGCCCTCGCCACCGCGGCCCTCCTCGCGCTTTCGGTCTCCTGCCGTGCACCGGAAACGTCTCTCGTCCAGGAGGTGACGGCCGATGCGTCCTCTTCCGAGGGGGTCTACGCGTCCTTTCTCGACGAAGCCTCCGATCGGGGCCTGGTCCGCCTCGCGGAGGACTCGAGGCCGTCTCTCACGCCGCCGTTTCCCGCGAGCCTGCGCTTTACGCTCGCGCTTCCCGACGCCGCATTCCTCAGGTTCTCGCCGGCGCTCGTCGCGCGGCAGGAGGTGCGGCGGGCGGCCGTGGAGTTCGTGGTCAAGGTCGATGCGGAAGCGGTGTACGAAGAGTTCTTCGACTTCGAGGACGCCAATCAATGGCACGATCGCGAGGTGGATCTATCGGCGTGGGCGGGCCGGGAGATCGCCCTCACCCTCGAGACCCGCGCGCTCGGCGGAAGGTCGGGAAAGCTCTGGGCGGATCGTTTGCAGACGGTCTGGGGCAACCCCGTCGTCGTCTCGAACCGTCCGGGCTCTCTCGGGGCGCTCGCCCGCGGGGAAGGCGCCCGTATCCTCGGATTCGCCGTCAACCTGGTCATCGGAGGGCTTCTGGGGCTCGCCATCCGCTGGCTCTTCGTCCGGTTCGGCGCGGCGCCGGGCGACCGCTCCGCGCTCGGGAACCTGTTTCCTCTGGTCACGCTCAGCACGATCGTGGTCCTGACGGTGGTGCAGGCCTCCATCCCACTCTCCCTGGGCCTCCTGGGCGCGCTTTCGATCGTGCGCTTTCGCTCGGCCATCAAGACTCCGGAAGAACTGGTCTACGTCCTGTTCGCCGTGGCCGTCGGTCTCTCCCTCGGAGCGCAGCATCGGGTTCTGGCGATCGTTGCCGTAGTGGTCGTCGGTTTCTTCATCGTTCTCCGGAGTCGATTCGACGACCCCCGCGCCGAGCGATCCTTTCAGCTCTCGATCGCGGGAGACGCCAGCCGGTTCTTCGAGGAGACGGTTCTCGCGCGCCTGCACGGGATGGTGCGGGGCCTCGAGCTCCAGAGGCTCGACCGGGAGAACGATCGAATCGAGCTCCGTACGCTCGTGAGCGTCCCGGGCGGGGACGTCGAAAAACTTCTCGATCGCCTTCGCGGCGCATTCCCCGGTTTCGACGTCGCCTGCGTTTCGAGCGATGCGGTCCTCTGAGAGCGAGCGCACCGAGGTCAAGTTCGCGCTTCCGCGCGCCGACCTCGGAAAGCTCGAAACGATCCTGAGCGTGAACTGCCGGAGGGTCTCGTACCGAAACCTCACGTCCCGGGTGGCGAGCCTCTACTTCGACGACTGTCGATTGAGCGCCTGCCACGAGAACCTCGACGGCTTCTCGCAGCGGGCGAAGCTTCGGCTCCGCTGGTACGACACGCCGTTTCCCCGAGGCGAGGTCTTCCTCGAGGTCAAGAGACGCCGCGGCCGGGCGACGAGCAAGGAGCGCCACCGCCTCGCTCTCTCCGATCCTTTCGAGTCCGCCTCCATGCGGGACACGGTGAAGGCTCTCTCCGCCGCGCTGCCTCCGCGCGCAGAGGGAGAACTCTTCTCGCGCGCCCGGACGCCATCGTGATCGTCGAGTACGAACGAAGCTATTTCGAAGCGAGGGACGGGACGGTGCGGATCACTCTGGACCGGGATCTCAGTCTTCTATTCGCAGGTCGGGACGTCTCCGCCCGACGCGGCTCTTCCCGGTCCGAGCTCCCGAGATGCTGATCGTGGAAGCGAAGAGCACCGAGAGTGGAGAGGACGCGGTCCGCGAGCTCCTCCATCCGCTCTCGCCGCGGGTGACGCGATCGTCGAAGTACGTCCTCGGGTGCCAGGCCATCGGCCTCCTCCCGGGCACCCACTACGGCTTTATACGCGAGGCTCTCCAGGTTCGTGTAGGAGATCTGGTAGCCGGGGAGCTTCGATTGGAGCTCCGCCATGAGCGCGGCGGTGTCGTCGAGCCCGCGAAGCGAGAGGCTGGCGCGGAACTGCACCTGACCGTCTTCGACGTCGAACCGCTGAATGGTCGTGCTCGACGAGCGCCGTTTCAGGACTTCGAGGAGGGCTCCCTCTTCCCGCTCGAAGAAGGACGAAGCGTTTCCGCTCACCGTGAGAAGGAGGCTCTGGCTCGCGGCCTTTCCGCGAAGTCGGCCGCGGCCGACGATGAAGAGCGAGACCACGATCGCCGCGACGAGCGCAAGGAGGCGATGCTCCGCGCCGAGAGCGACGCCGAGCCCGATGCAGAAGAACAGATAGACCAGCTCTTCGGGCGATTTGATGGCGGCCCGAAATCGCACGATCGAGAGCGCGCCCACGAGGCCGAGCGAGAGCGCGAGCGACGACTTCACGACGAAGATGATGAGCACCGTCACCGCGGTCAGCATCGGGAAGACCGCGGAGAAAGAATCGCGGCTTCCGATCGAGGAGGAGAAACGGCGATAGAGCGCGCGGACGTACACCGCGAGGAATCCGCCGAGGACCATGTTGAGAGCCGCCCGCGCCGCGAGCGACAGGTCCGCGGGCAGGAAGTCGAAGGAAGGCATGCTCGCGAAGTATCCTAGCAGAAGGCTTGCGCCGCCGCGCCCGCCCTCGTTAAGTTGAGCATTCATGCTCGCGCGAGCCGCGCCCCTACTCGTCGCCGTGTCGTTCGGATGCCGTCCCTCCGGGCCGTCTCTCGTTCCGGTGGGCTTCGAGAGCGCGCTTCCCGTCGTCGCCATCGAATCGCGATCGGCGATCGCGGACGAGGCGAAGACCAGCGCCCGGATGCGCGTCTTCGAGGACGGCGAGCTCACTCTCGACAGCGCCATCGGCATCGAGCTCCGCGGTCGCTCGTCGCAGGTCTATTTCCCCAAGAGGCAGTTCGGCCTCGAGCTCCGCACGGAAGGAGACATTCAAACCGAAGGCCCCTTTCTCGGGATGCCTTCCGAGTCCGACTGGGTGCTCCTTGGCCCGTACTCCGACAAGACCTTTCTGCGAGACGCGCTCACGTTCGAGCTCGCGCGCCGGATGGGTCGCCCGGCGCCGCGCTCGGTCTTCGTGGAGCTCTTCCTCCGCCAGGGCGCTCCGCGGCCCGTGGACGAGGAGTATCAAGGACTCTACCTCGCCGCCGAACGAATCTCGCGGGGGGCGAGCCGCATCGACCTTCCGAGGAGCCGCCGCCGCCCCGGACAGGACTCCGGATTCATCGCCAAGCTCGACTGGCTCGACCCCGACACGCGCGAAATCCACTTTACGACGAAGGGCGGCGAGCGGGTGATCCTCGTCTACCCGAGCGCGAGAGATGCCACGGAGGAACAGATTGGTTATCTGAGGACGTGGGTCGAAGACTTCGAGGACGCTTTGTCGGTGGGGGAGTACGGGGACTTCATCGACGTCGACACCTGGGTCGATGGGATGATCCTTCAAGAGCTCGCGAAGAACGTCGACGCGTACCGAAGCAGCACCTACTTCCACAAGTTTCCAGGCGGGAAGCTGCGGCTCGGGCCGCTCTGGGACTTCAACCAGGCCTACGGAAACGCGAGCTACAACGAGCGCGCGGTCGCGATCGAAGGGTTCCGAGTCCACCGATCGCGGCCCGGGTCCTGGTTCCGGAAGCTTTTCGAGAACGAGGCTTTCTACGCCCGCTTCCGGAGTCGATACCGGGAGCTCCGTTCGGGTCCGCTCGGCGACCGGTCCATGTTCTCCTTTCTCGACTCCGAAGCCGAAAGGCTGAAGAGCGCGGCCTCTCGCAACTTCGAGCGGTGGCCCATCCTCGGGCAAGTCGTGCTCGGCAACCCGGACCCCTCGCCGAGCTCGTACGAAGGCGAGGTTTCACAGCTGAAGACGTGGATAGAAGAACGCGCCCGATGGATGGATTCCGAGCTCCGCTGACACGCGAGCGAGACCGCGTTCCATAAACTACTGAAATATTTACAGTTCGGCTCTCCTTCTTTATTAATCCCGCTGAAACGGCTTTCGCGCTACAATGGGAGGTTCTCCCAGGCAAAATTTTCGGAGAGGTTAAGAATTGATCAAAGATCTGAGTACAATCCGAAATATCGGGATCTCCGCTCACATCGACAGCGGCAAGACGACCCTGACGGAGCGCATCCTCTATTACACCGACCGGGTCCACGCCATTCACGACGTCAAGGGTAAGGACGGCGTCGGCGCGAAGATGGACTCGATGGACCTCGAGCGCGAGCGCGGCATCACCATTGCGAGCGCCGCGACCCACTGCAGCTGGCTCAAGCACCACGTGAACATCATCGACACTCCGGGCCACGTGGATTTCACCATCGAGGTCGAGAGGAGCCTCCGCGTTCTCGACGGGGCCGTTCTCGTGCTCTGCTCCGTCGCGGGCGTCCAGAGCCAGTCTTTCACCGTCGACCGGCAGATGAACCGCTACAAGGTGCCCCGCATCGCCTTCGTCAACAAGTGCGACCGGGTGGGGGCGAACCCGATCCGGGTGCGGGACCAGCTCCGGGAGAAGCTCGGCCACAATCCCGTGCTCCTGCAGATTCCCATCGGTCTCGAAGTGGACTTCAAGGGAGTCATCGACCTCGTGCGCATGAAAGCGCTCTATTTCGAGGGAGAGTTCGGAGAGAAGGTCGTCGAAGCGGAAATACCCGCTGAGCTCCAGGCCGACGCCGCTTCCTACCGCGAGCAGATGCTCGACGCGGTCTCGATGTTCTCCGATGAGCTCATGGAAGCCATGCTCGAGGAGCGGGTCACGGTCGAGCTCATCGATCAGGCGATTCGCCAGGGGACCGTCGCCCGGAAGCTCACGCCGGTGATGGTCGGCTCCGCCTACAAGAACAAAGGCGTGCAGCCGCTCCTCGACGCCGTCGTGCGCTACCTCCCGAACCCGATGGACGTCGTCAACGAGGCCATCAGATCTCGAGAGCGAGAAGGAGTCGGAAACGCTCGTTCTCGACTCCGACCCGGAGAAGAGCACCGTCGCTCTCGCGTTCAAGCTCGAGGAAGGCCGGTACGGGCAGCTCACCTACCTCCGGATCTATCAGGGCAAGCTCGACCGCGACACCTTCATCACCAATACGCGGACGGAGAAAGCGAGCAAGGTCGGCCGGCTGGTGCGCATGCACGCGGACGAGATGGAAGACATCGACTCCGCCGGTCCCGGGCGACATCGTCGCGATCTTCGGCCTCGACTGCCATTCCGGCGACACCTTCACCGACGGCAAGCTCCGCGTCGCCATGACCTCTATCCACGTGCCGAACGCGGTCATTTCCCTCTCGGTGAAGCCGGTCGACAACAAGTCTCAGATCAACCTGACCAAGGCGCTCCACCGGTTCACCAAGGAAGACCCGACGTTTCGCGCCGGAGCCGATCCGGAATCGGGGGAGACGGTCATCCACGGGATGGGCGAGCTGCAGCTCGACGTCTACATCGAGCGCATGAAGCGCGAGTACGGCGTTCAGGTGGAAGTATCGCCTCCCCAGGTCGCCTATCGCGAGACCATCACCGAGCGCGTCGAGTACGACTATACCCACAAGAAGCAGACCGGCGGATCCGGGCAGTACGGCCGGGTGGCCGGCTATATCGAGCCCAACCCCGGCGGCGGTTTCGAGTTCGTCGACGACGTCAAAGGCGGCTCGGTGCCCCGGCAGTTCATCCCTTCCGTCGAGAAGGGCATGAGGTCGATGATCGACAAGGGCCGCAAGATCGGAGCGCCGGTCGTCGACGTGCGGGTGGTGCTGAACGACGGCAAGAGCCATACCGTCGATTCGTCGGACATCGCGTTCCAGGAAGCGGCCCGCGCCGCCTGGCGCGACGCCTACGACCGGGGCAAGGCGAGAGTGCTCGAGCCCATCATGCGCGTCGTCGTCGAAGGTCCGACCGAGCACTCGGGCGGCGTCCTGACGACGCTCATGCAGAGACGGGGGGCGATCATCGGTCAGCAGGAGAGCGGGGGCATGACCATCACCGAAGCCGATGTCCCGCTCGCCGAGATGTTCGGCTACGCAACCACGATCCGCTCGGCCACTCAGGGGAAGGCGGATTTCACCATGGAGTTCTCACGGTACACGCCCGTGCCGGAAGCACTCGAGCTCGAGCTCGTCGAAAAGGCGGCCGAGAAAGCGAAGGCGAGTTAGAAGTATGCTGAAGGCGCAAACGCGAGCGGCAGAGTCCAATATCCGTTACTGGCCGGGAGAGCGAACCACGATGTTGCGGAAGGAAGTCAACGAGAAGAGCCCCCTCAGGATTCTCGAGAGCTCCACCAAGGGTGGGCTCGGCCCGGGAAAGCTCGGCGTGGTCATGGCCCGCGCCGGGGTCGGCAAGACCGCGTTTCTCGTGCAGATCGGCCTCGACGACGCGATGCGCGAGCGGCCGGTGCTGCACGTCGCCCTCAGGCAGGAGCTCGACCACGTGCGCTCCTGGTACGACGCGCTCTTCGACGATCTGGCGGAGGTGACCGAGCTCCAGAACCGGGAGCAGGTGAGGGCCATCGTCAACAGGAATCGCGTGATCCAGGCCTACCCGGACTCGGTGCTTCCCCACGAGAGGCTCGACGACATCCTCGGGATGTACGCCGACAAGATCGGCTTCACCCCGAAAGCGATCCTGATCGACGGGTTCGACTGGGAGAGCGGAAAGATCGTGGCGAGAGCCGCGGAGCTCGGCGCCTTCAAGATCACCGCGAAGCGCATCGGAGCGGAGCTCTGGATGTCCGCCCAGACCCATCGCGCCGGCGCCGCCGCAAACCCCACCGCGATCATTCCCCCGTGCGAAGCCTATGCCGATCTCATCGACCTCGGGATTTTCATCGAGTCCGAAGGGACCGGCGCCACGGTGCGTCTGCTCAAGGATCACGACAACCCGCGCCCGGCGGAGACCCACCTCCATCTCGACACCGACACCATGCGCCTCGTTTCCGACGAGCTCTCGTCGGTGACGAAGAAACTTCCCCCCGGCTCCTTCACGCTTCTCTCCGGCGGCGCGACGGGCGCGGAGGCGGCGTTCGGCGAGTGCGCCGAGCGCCATGGCGCTCACGAAGTGACGTTCTCCTTCGTCGGCAACGACACCGCCCGTGACCGCGGGCTGGTCGAGCTGACCGACGACGAGCTCGAGCGGGGCGGAGTTCACGAGACGTACATCCAGTCCCAGCTCCATCGCTCGTTTCCGAAGACCCCGCGGTTTCAGCGGCTCCTGAAGTCCATCTGGCACCAGGTGGCGACGGCCGGCGAGGTTTTCGTCGTCGGCGAGGTTCAGCCGGACGGCACGGTCAAGGGCGGAACGGGCTGGGGCGCGGAGCTCGCGCGCCACTTCGGAAAGCCGCTATTCGTATTCGACCAAGCGAAGGGCACCTGGCTCCACTGGAAGGGGAATACCTGGACCGAGACCAGCCCTCCCAGGATTCAGCGAACGCGCTTCTGCGGAACGGGCACGCGTCACCTGACGGACACCGGCCGCAAGGCAATCGCCGAGCTCTTCGAGCGTTCGTTCGAATCGCGATAGCGAGTTCGTCGTCAGGGCCGGGTCGAGTTGAGCCCGACGAACGCCCCGCCGTTCTCCTTACAGAGGATGCGCATCAGCGTCGCGAAACGCACGCCGGTGTTGTCTCCCCACTGGCTCTGGGAGAACATGACCGGAAAACCGATGGCGTGGATGCGCACCCGCCGGTTGCCCGGCGGCATCCTTCTTGTTGATGCGAGCCACCTCCTCCACCACGTCCTCGATGGAATCGCCGGTGAACTCGTCGCCGAGGACATAGAGGCTCACTCTCTTGTCCGGCGCCGCGAAGGCCCGGATCGCGGCCTCGATCCCTTCGACCGGACTGCTGTTGCTGAAGGGCGCCCAGTGTCTCAACCGCTCGACGATCAGCCTCCGCCGCCCGGGAGTGTCGGGGATCCACTTCCGCGCGTACTGGGAGAACAGGTACTGGCCTTCGTCGCTCATGACTTGCATCCCCTTGACCTTGGGATAGACGTCGAGCACTTCCTCCATCTTCTTCAGCATCAGGGGCCAGGCGTAGTTCTGCATGCTTCCCGACGTATCGATGATGAAGACGATGTACTCGCTGTCGACGGGAACGCCTCCGATGACGGCATCCTCGCGGGGCCGCCGATAGGTTTGCTGGCTCTGAAGCCGCTTCATCTCGTCCGTCAGCTCCTGCTGCGCCGCGAGGAGCCGCCCCTCGATATTCTCGTTCACCTCCGACAAATCCTTGGTCGCCGCGAACTCACCCTGAATCCTGGAGAAATCCCCTCGCAGCCGTGCGATGAGCGCCTGCTCGCTCGAGAGCTGCTCGACTTTTCCGGTGAGCTCTCGTTCGAGGACGTCGGTCTCTCCGCGGATTCGATAGAGCTCCTGCTCGAGCCGGGCCACCAACCCCGTGAGCTCCGTCTCGATCGCCTCGAGGCCTCTCCGCTGTCCGAGCTTGGTGAGCGTGAGGAGGAGGATCATCGCGCCGAACCCGCAGCAGATCACGTCGAGGAACGAAAGGCTCATGACCTCGAAATCCCGGCGTTTCGGAACGGGCCATGATCAGGGCCAGTCCTTCGAGGGGCTCACGAAGGCTCCTCCCGTCGCGACCGCGAGCTTCCAGTATTCGCTCGGCGCGAGCGGATCCCCCTCCATGGGAAAGAGGATCACGTTCATCGGAATTCGCGAGGAGAGCTCGCGGGTCGCCTCCTCGAAGAGCCTCAAACGATCCCTCGCCGAGATGGTGGTGCGGCTCGACGTCTTTCGTCCCTGGGTGGGAAGTCCGTCCACGAGGAGAAAGACGTTGTCGGGAGGCGGCGACATTCGAGAGATCGCGCCGAGTCCCTGGAAGAGGTTCGTGCCCCCGGAGGGGATCACCTTTCGCAGGTGCTGTATCGCGTCGTCGAGGGCCTCGCGGCTCCCGGCGTCGAGCCACTTTCCGTCGGTTCCCGGCACGACGGGCGACGCCTCCGCCGCGAAACCGTAGATCTGAAAGCTCGACTCTCGCGGGAGCTGTGTCGTGACCCAATCCACGGTCGAAACCGCCTGCCGCCATTTGGGAGATCGCAGCTTCAGATGATCGGCGAGATTGCGCCGCCGGACGACATTGATGATGTCGTCTCCCAGCATGCTCGCCGACCGATCGACGAGAATCAGGATTCTCCTTCCTCCTACTTTGAGACCCGTCAGGTACTGGCGATCTCCATCCCCGACGAACGGGCGAAGCCGATCGCCGGGAGTCTCTTCGGCGGGCGCCGCCGCCGACAGCCGCTTCAACTCCTGCTCCAAGGTCTGGATGTCGGTCTTGAGCTTGTTGACGTGCTCTCGCCGGGCGAGGGTAGACGCCTCGAACGTGGCGAGCTCCTCCTGCACTTCGGTGAGCGCGTCGATGAGTCGCCGCGAGAGCCCCGAGGCCAGCACGGTCTCGTGCTCCGTCTCGTGCACGGTGTTGCGAAGCTCCACAAGATCCGCGTGTCCCTCGAGAACCTCTTTTTCGAGCCGGTCGACCTCGCCGCGGAGATCCTCGGTCACCGGGCGATAGCTTCCGCCGAATACGGCGTTGAGGATCGTGAAGACCAGAATCGTCGCGCCGAACCCGCAGCAGATGACGTCGAGGAACGAAAGGCTGAAGAACTCGACTTTCCTGCGGGGCATCAGATTCGGACCTCGATGAGCTGAACCTCGATCCCCGGCGTTCCGAGCCGCAGTCGATCGCCTGCCCGGAGGAGCGCGGTCGTCTCCACTCGCCGTCCATTCAAGTACGAGCCATAGCGGCTGTGGTCCTCGACCACCACGGTCCCTTCGAAGCGCCGCAGAGTGCAATGGCTCCGGGAAATTCCCGCGACCGCGCCGCTCAGGTTCAGCCCTCGCGATCCCTCCGGGATGGCGATGCCCAGGTGGAACGGCCCGGGATCGAGCGGATACGCGACACCTTCCCAGAGCAGGTGGGTGGGCGCGCTCTCGACGAGGTTGCGAAGAGCGCTTGGCGTCGAGAGCGCTGGATCCGACCGCGGGTCCTCGAGCGGCAGCGAGGCCACGAACGCGATCGCGTCGTCGTTGCCCGCGGCGTGAGGGAGCCGGTTTCGAAATCGAAGAACGTTCTGGGCGGCGATTCCCGGCGGAAGCGGAACGAGGTCGGTCGAGAGCTCCTCCGCCACGAGCTCGGTGAAGCCCGGAAGGGCCGCGAGGCGCGACGAGAGGCGAACGCGCGGCTCGATTCCCGATGCGATCGATCGCGCGAGCTCCACGATCCGGCGATATTGAGGCGACGCGAGCGCGACCAGGTCCTTCCGCGCGATCTCGGCCGCGTACTCCCGCTCACCCGACTCGATCGCCACCGTCTCGGACTCCCGGTCGCGAAGAGCGTCCAGAAGCTCTGGAAGGGAATCGTAGAGCCGCTGCTCGGTCGCCGCGGAGTGAAACGGATCGAAGCGGGTCTGCCTCACGAACGTCTCCGCCACCAGCCTCGCCCAGTCATTCACCAGCGTGACGATCCCCACGTCCTCGTCGGTGCGCGCCTTGTCGCGCCGCAGCCGATCCGCGCGAGCGACGCGGACTCCCGTCGAGCGATGGAGGTGGATATCGAGATGGACCGCCGAGTCTCCGTCGAGACCGAGCGCCGACGCGAGCGTCGCGTCGACCATTCCCGTCACCGGAATTCCGCAGGCGCGGGAGATCCCGAGGAGCAGCGCCTGTTCCGCCTCTCCGTACCACGGCGGCACCAGCAGGATGGCGCGATGGACGTCCCCATTCATCTCGTTCCAGATCGACCGCAAGTGCGCGTGCGCGAGATCGGCATGGCTGATCCCCGGGGGAAAAGGTCCGGGAAGAGGTGCTCTGTCGAGTCGGTCCCAGAAGCTCGTGCAGGTGTGTCGCGGCGCGAGGCGTGACCTTCGGAGAGCCGCCCATCCCGTCGAAAGACCGCTCTGATCGTAGATGGCGTAGCCCGGGCTCGAGGCCTTTGGCGTCCCTTCGCCTTCGCGAACCGCGGTCACTCCCGCATCGTCGATCTCGATCGCGGCGACGGCCATATTCCGGTCAGGAGACGCGGAGGTGCTGGATGAGATGCTCGTCGACGTAGGTTTCGGTATCGAGCACCAGCCGCTCCTGGTGGAGCTGGAGCTGGTGGATGAGGAACATGAGCACCAGCCCGAGGAGGAGCGCGATGAGCGTGGAGTTGAAGGCGGTGCCCAGGTTCTCGGTGACGCCGCTGATGTCGCCTTCGACCGCTTTTTGCGCCTGCGCCAAAGCGAGACCGATTCCTCGCACCGTGCCGATGAAGCCGAGGGAGGGGATGGCCCAGGCGATGTAACGGATCATGGAGAGCTCGGAATCGAGCCGCTCGGCCTCGGACTGACAAACGGTATGGACGGTCGTGGAGACGTCCTGGATGTTGCGGGTCGCGCCGAACCGATGGAGCGCCGACAGAATGGAGCGCGGGAGGAGGAGCCGCTGCTGGGCCGGCGGGAAGGCCTGAATCGGGCGCGCGTACTCTCTCACGTCCTCCGGAAGTATTCTCGCGCCCGAGGCCACCGGAACGAGCTCCATCTCGAGGAGTTTTCGCTCGCGCAGAGCGATGACGCCTTTGTAACCCATGATGGCGAGCGCCCAGGCCATCAGCACGAAGCAGGATTCCTGCTCGTAGTCCCGGATGATGACCCAGAAAGAAGGCGCGGGAACGAAGTCGGGGTCGGCCTGCATGCTGGCACGCTGCTCGGCGAAGATGGCGGCGGTCTTCGGCCACACCACCGCGACGTAGAACGCGTGGATCACGATCGCGGAAATGAGAAGAGCGAGCGTCTGGTAAACGAACTCGACCGGATAGGATTTTTTCATGTGGCTATCAACGCAAAGTCGCAACGTCCGACAAGACGCAAAGAGTTTTCCTTCGCGTCCTTCTTGTCCCTTTGCGCCTTCGCGTTTTTCCGGACTTCCCGCCCTCTCATGGTCGCTAGATGTCCACGGGAAACGAGACCGAGGTATCCGCGGGCACTTTCTCCGAAGGCTCGTACTCCTCGAGGTCCGGCTCTTTCGGTTCCGCTTCCTGCGCGGACGAGGCCCATAGGGCTCCCGCGACGACCGACGCCGCGAGCAACGCGTAAAGGATTCGTCTTCTCATTCCACCCACCTCGCGATACGAAACCCGACGTCGGGCCGGGCCACCTTCCCATAGTCGCGGAACGTCAATCTCAACTGCGTCACGCTCCCGTGCAGATAGCTCGCTCCCCGGATTACGCGAAACTCACCCGCCGCGGGCCCCATTGGATCGGTCGCGGCCGCCGGCGGAGACATTTCGTAGTGATCCGAGACCCACTCGGCGACGTTTCCTCCAAGATTGTAGAGCCCGAGGGCGTTCGGAGCGAAACTGCCCACGGGGGCGGTCGCGGCAAAGCCGTCGTCGAAATCCGGAACGGTGGCGGCGACCATTCCCGCGGCCGACTGGTCGGCGAAATTGCCTGCTCCCGCGGGAACCGGGAGCGACTCACCCCACGGATACTTCCTTGCCGACCCCGTCGCGTAACGCGCCGCGAGCTCCCATTCCGCCTCGGTGGGAAGCCGATATCCCGTGGTGGGGGGCGAGGCGAGCATGAAACTCGTGCCGTTCGCGACGTACGCGGGCGGAAGCGATTCTTTCTCGCTCAACCAATTGCAGTACGCGGCCGCTTCCTCCCAGCTCACGCGCACCACTGGATGGTCGTCGGTCTCGAGGCTATGTCCGCTGACGGCGCCCGAGCGATGCGCCGGACGAAATTCCCGGAACTCGCGATTGCTCACCTCTCGAGAGCCTATCTGGAACGCGCGCAGGATCTCGATTTCGCGCTCTGTCTCGTTCGCCCGCCGGCCGGGCTCTCGCCTCGGCGCGCCCATCTCGAATCGACGGGGCTCGACGCGGAGTAGTTCGCTTCGCCCGGGGCGAACCTCCGGCTGCTGCGCCTCCGTCGTTACCGCCTCTGTCGTCTCCGCCTTCGTCGCGACCACCTCTACTTCTTTGTGCGCGGCCGCGGCGACGAGCGTCGCTTCGATGGTCTGCGGAAAATCCGGCCGGGGAACGATCTCGACGGAGTAGGTTTCGAAGCCGTGCTTGCGAATCTCGAGGCGATGCGCGACCGCGGGAAGACGAAGGACCTGGCGGGCGGCTCCCTTGGCCTCGCCGTCCACGAAGAGCTCGGCGTCCGGCGGGGTTGCGACCACCTCGATTTCTCCGAGGCGCGGCTTCATCTCGACGCTCCGCTCCTCGCGTCCACCGGCCGCCACCTCGACCTGGAGCGTCTCGGTCTCGTAGCCCGGGCGTGAGATCGAAAGACTGTGCCCCGCGACCGGGGTCAATGGAATCTCGATCGGCGTGAGACCGCGATAGACCCCGTCGACGGTGACGCTCGCGCCGTCGGGCCGGCTCGAGAGCCGCAGGAGGCCGTCCGAGGGCGAGAGAGCGCCGATGGCGACGGTGAGGGGCTCGCCGGCAACCACGCGAATCCGTCCTCGCTGCGGCTTCCGCGCGGGAAGGACGCGCTTCGTAGCCGTGCTCTCCTTCGGGAAGAGCGACCTCGACCGGCGTCGGCCCATAGCCTTTTCCTCCGATCCGCACGGTGGCCCCCGGAGGCTCCGATACGAACGTGACCATGGAGAAGAGCGAGACGAGCTCGACGTCGAGAGTTGCGACCGAGCCCGCGCCGTCGACCGTCAGCCGCGTCTGGAACTCGCGAAACCTCTCGGCCCGCACGATCACTTCGTGCTCCCCGGCTTCGACCTCGATTCCGGCAAGTGGGGTCGAGCCGACGCTTCGTCCATCGACGAGTACCTCGGCTCCGCTCTCCGGCTTCGTCGTAACGGACAGCAGTCCCGGGAGCTTTTCGAACGTGAGCTGGAACTCCCCGCCGTCGTCCCCGATCTCGAGCTCCCGCTCGAGCTTTCGGTATCCGGCCTTTTCCGCCACCAGGTGATACGTCCCCGGCCACAACAGGTAACGCCCTCGAACCGCGAAGTCGAGGAACGTGCCTTCGACGTCCATTCGATCGGGCGCCGGCTCGATCGCGATCCCGACGGGCCGGGCGCCGAAGACGTACGCCGCGGCGACGGCCGAGAATCGCGAGGCTCGCGACGAACCAGAGAAAGGGCACGCTCGGTCCCGGCCGAGGAGTCTTCAACTTCTCGAGTTTTATCGGCTCGAAAGGAGCGGGCCTCACGGGCTCCACCTCTTCCGCGCGGACTCGAAGCCCGAGCGCTCCCGGTTTCTCCACGACCTCGAGCGCGATTCCGCCGACTCGAACCACGTCGCCCGGCGAAAGCCAGTAGGATCCGGAGACTCGGGTGCCGTTCACACTGACCCGCGCCCCTTCCGGCTCGACGAACATCTCGCCGCTCGCGATGCCGAGTCGGGCGAGCGGCTCGCTCGACGTCTCCTCGAGGATGAACGGAAGCTGGATGTCCGACTCGCGCCCGCCGATGGTCAAGGGAAAGCGCCCCGTGTCGAAGCGCTTCGTGCCCTTTCCGTCGTCGACGAAGAAATCCATTGGCTCAGATCGCTTCGTTGCACCGCACGGGAATCGGGGCGAGCGGTTTGTCCGGCTGGACCTCGAACTCGACGCGCACATCGCGGAATCCAGTGCGGCTTCCGATGGCGACGTAGCGGCCCGGTCGGACCTCCAGCACTTTCTGGTCGAACTTTCCGAGCCGTCCGACGCGCGAAAGAGTCACTTCGGTGAGAGCGTCGGAGACGATGGAAACCGGGATGGGCCGTGAGTACGCCGCGACCAGCGCCTCGAGCTTTCCGATCGCCTCGCGCCTCTTCGAGCCCGTGTCTTCGGAGCCGCGCGCTTCTTCGACGAGGCTCTCTGCTTCGTCGAGGGCCCGCGCGTCGGTGAGCCTTTCGGGATGTCCGATCTGAAATTCGAGCTTCTCCTGGAGGATCGCGTGAGCGGCGCTTCTTTCCTTTCCCTCTCGAGCGAACCTCAAGCTTCCGTCGAGCGCGAGGGCGGCGTCGTACTCGGCCTCGGCGGCCCGCCAGCTCTCGGAGCTCTCGAGCTCGCGACCCCGTTCGCGATGGCCGGCGATCGCGACGTTTCGCAGCCCCTCCTCCGCCTGAGCGAGTCCGCTCGCAGCTTCGGGCGCCTCGGGACGCGCTGCCTGCGCCCGGGCGAACCCGTCACGGGCCGCGGCATAGTCCTTTCGATCGAGGGCCGCGAGCGCTTCGGTCATGGCTTCGGAGAAGATCTCGTTCGTCGGGACCACGGGCGGAGCGGGATCCGCTTCGACGCGATCCTCCACGATGGGATCCTCCACAACAGGAGGAGAAGGAGGAGGAGGAGGCTCGGGGTCTACTACCGGGAGCGCGACGGGCTCGTTTTTCTCGACGACCTCGGAAGAAGGCTCGACCGCGCTCGCGGGAGGCTCAGGAGCGGGACGCTCGGCGACCCATCGCGGGAGGAGAGTGAAGACCGCGAGCCCCGCCCCGAGGACCAGGGTGAAGGCGCACCAGGTCTTCCATCCTACGTTCACGGCTTGTTCGGATCGACGGCGATTCCCGTTTCGGCGGCGAAGAGGTCTCTCAGAAGCTGCCGCCAGCTCGCGTACTGCGTTTCGACCGAGCCCTTCAACCGGAGCACTTCACCCTCGACGTCGAAGAGCAGCTCCTGCACCTCGGAGTCGAAGGAGTCCGCGAGCTCTCTCAGCGCCTCTCGATTCAACTTCTTCTGCTCCAGTTTGTCGACCCCATCCATGGTGAGGGCGATGCCGCCCATGATCGCAATCTGGCCTACATTCGACGACTGGCCCCCGCGCGAAGACAGGACAGCTCCTCCGACCGCGGCCGCGGCCCCTAGGATGGTCCTCCAGGTCGCGGCGCGGTTGAGCTCGTCGAGTGCCCGCTGCTCTTCGTAGCTCGAGGAGCGCCAGCCCCGGTAGGGCGGCTCCATCTTGGAGTAGAGGTCGGCGTAATACTCGTTGAGCGTGTCGATGAACATGTGGTCGCGCTCGCGGATCTCGGAGACGCGCGCCATCATCGGGTCTCCGTCTGCGGGAAGCCGCGCGAGAGTCGTTCTCCCTTTCCTGGTCGCGAGATATTCGGAGAACGCGACGGGAGCGAGGTCGCTCGCGAATTTCATTTCCGTGATCTTGCGAATCTCCGCGAAATCCTCCGCGTCGAGATCGTTCTTCTCCTTCAGGAGGTCGTTGGCGATGCGGTTGTAGAGACTCTGGAAGGGCTCCTGCGTCGAATCCTCTTCGTAGGCCAGAGGGTCGGCCTCCTGCTGGTAGCGCTTTTCGAGCCACTTCCGTCCGGTCGCGTCGGTCGCCTCGATGGCCACTTCGAGTTTCTTGCCCGTCGAGCTCACGATGGTGCCCTTGACGATCACGTCGACGCTCGTCGACGAAGGCACCATGCGGACCGCTCCCCAGTAGCCCGTTGCCTCGAGGGTACGCTTCAAGTTGATGGGAATCCACCGCGCCTCGGACTTTCGGATCTCCTCGAAGACTCCCTTCTCCTCGAGAACATATCTTGTCGTACTCGTCCTCAGGAATCCCCGTCTCGAAGACGTGGACCCCGACGTCGAGAAGCCGGTCCTCGGGAATCTCCTCGAGCGCTTGCAGTGCCTCGACGGGCTTGTCATCGAGGGCCCGGGCGAACGGGACTCGCACAGGAGGAGCAACGAGAAAGCCGATACGCACGCCGTCCTCAAAACCGTGAACATCCTCAACATGGGACCCCCCGAATCATTCTTTGGTCTTTTTCTTCTTGTCGCCGAACTTGTAAGCCCGATACTCGTCCCACAGCTTCTCCCGAAGCTCGGGGTCTTCCTCGTTCATCGCCGCTTCGCGAAGCTGCCTCGCCACGATGTCGTCGTCGGCGCCGTCGCCGACGTCTGGCGGAACTCGACCGTTCGAGACATCGCTGCTCTCCGCGTCCGGCGTGGCTTCCGGTGGATTGCGCCTCCGAGCCAACCTCCTCGCCGGAAGGATCATCCGCCGAGTTTCCCGTACCCTTGGCGTCCGAGTTCTTCGGTGCCCTCGGCTTCCCCTTCGGCGCTTCCTCGTCGCCACCTTCCGCCTCACCGGTCCCCGCTTCTCGCTTCCGGTGGCCGCCGTGCCCGCGCCGCCGCCGCCGCCCGCCGCGGCCTCCGCCTCGCGCCGCTGTTCCAGAATCTCCTGCTCTCGGAGAATCAGACGCATCGAACTCGGACAGCGTCTAATCGAGCTTCCGGTCGAGCCCGTCTCGCTGTTCGTCCGTGGTCTCGACCTGGGTGAGGTCGTCCTTCTTCTTCTTGCCTTCCTCGGATTCCTGGCCGCTCGCGAGAAGCGGGAGGAGCAGGAGGGTAGAGACTACGGAGAGCACGCGAAGCGGGCGTTCCTTCATCATCGGAGGGCCCGGGACGGCCAGGGGTCGACCTTTTCCTTTCCCTCATGGTATCGCATGTGCAAAAGGAGGGCCAAAAGGAATGCGGGGCGAAGTCGCACCCCATCCCCCTGTAAATAGCGAAATTTGCGACTCTTTCCGTCCTTCGCCCGCGGCGTCGGGCTTGTGTATCATGACCGTCTCGATTCCCGCCGCATTGCCCGAGGACGGGTCGTCCTTCCGTGGGGACAGGGCCGCGATTCAGACTGGCGGCGGAGCCAACGATGCAATGCTCGAACTGATCCCATCGGAACTGGTCCTCCTCGGAAGCATTCTGGTCGTTGCGGCGGCGGCCGTCGCGACGGTGCACGCGGCTCTATATAAGGATGAGGTCCGGACGGCGATCGGTTGGGTCGCCGTCATCGTCCTGGTTCCGTTCGTCGGCACTCTCCTTTACTACCTGATCGGCATCAACCGCATCCGGCGCCGCGCGGTCGCGCTCCGCCGCGAGAACGAGCGGAGCATGCTTCCTCTGCCACCGGGATGGCTCCGCCCGACTCAGGTCGGAGAGATTCTGGGCGGGAGCGCCGATGCCGCGGCGGTCGCAAACGTGGTCGGGAAGATCGACGGGCCTGCCGCTTCTCGGTGGGAACCGCATTCGTCCCCTGCAAAACGGTGACGAAGCCTATCCCGCGATGCTCGACGCGATCGCCTCCGCAACCCGCTCCGTCACCCTCCAGACCTACATCTTCGACAACGACCGCTGGGGAAAGCGCTTCGTCGAATCGCTCGCCGCCGCGCGGAGCCGCGGAGTCGAGGTGCGCGTTCTCATCGACGCCGTCGGGTCGCGCTACTCGAGACCGCCGGTGACTCGTCTCCTGAGAGAGGGCGGGATTCCCACCGCGCTCTTCCTCAAGGCGGGTTTCTCCACGCTCTTCTTTCCTTCGTTCAACCTCCGCAACCATCGCAAGGTCCTGGTGGTCGATGGGCGCATCGGTTTCACCGGAGGGATGAATATCCGCGAGGACTTCGTCCTCGCCGATCAGCCGAGACACCCGGGAGTCGATCTCCATTTCCAGGTCGAAGGTCCCGTGGTGCGGGACCTTCAGGAAATCTTCGCCGAGGATTGGGAGTTCACGACCGGCGAGTCGCTCTGGGGCCAGGATTGGTTTCCGCGCCTTTCGCCCGTCGGAGCCTCGATCGCGCGCGGAATCTCGGACGGGCCGGACGACGACCTCGACGTTCTCACCTTCACGCTCCTTGGGGCGCTTGCGAGCGCGCGGCGCTCGATCCGAATCGTCACTCCCTACTTCCTTCCGGACCCGCCGCTGGTCTATGCGCTCAGCGCGGCGGCTCTCGGCGGCCTTTCGGTGGACATCGTGATTCCGGAAACGGGAAATCTCCGCCTCGTCACCTGGGCCATGTGGGGCCAGATCAAGCAGGTGCTGCAGCACGACTGCCGCGTGTGGCTCTCGCCGGGCGCGCCCTTCGATCACTCCAAGATCGCGGTGATGGACGACTACTGGACCCTCCTCGGATCGACCAATTGGGACCCGCGAAGCCTCAAGCTCAACTTCGAGTTCAACGTCGAATGCTACGATCGCGAGCTGGCGCGGCGGATGAACCAGCTGGTGGACTCGAAGATCGAGCGCGCGAGGCGTCTCACGCTGGACGAGATGGAGAAGCGAAGCTTCCCGCTCCGCCTGAGAGACGGCGCGGCGCGCTTGCTCACGCCTTACCTGTGAGCTCCTTCAGGATGACCGCGGCGGTCGATGCCACGGCGTCGTAGCCGGCCATCCGCTTCGCAAGCGAAGCGGCGGTCTCGCGGACCGATTCCGATCCGCGTGAGCTCCTCGAGCGCCTCCGCCACCGCGCGGGCCCGGTAGCGGGCGGTCGAGAGCGAGCGGGCCGCTCCGAGTCGGACCAGGCGATGACCGTTGTCGAACTGGTCGTAGGCGAGGGGTCGCACGAGCTGCGGTACTCCGGCGGCGAGCGCGTGGCTCGCGGTCCCGATGCCTCCGTGATGCACCAGCGCCCGCACCCGGGGAAGCGCGAGCGAGAACGGAAGGTAGTCGAAGTGGCGCACGCTCTCCGGGGAAGCGAACGGGGAATCTGCTCGCGGTAGCGAGTCAGGAAGATTCCGTCGATGCCGGTCGATGCGGCAGGCTTCCGCCGACTCTTCGAAGAAGCTCGACTCCGTCGTCGCGGCGCTCCCGGCGGTGAAGATCACCGGCCGCTGCGCCGACTCCAGAAACCTCGCCGCGTCATCGGTGAGCCTTTCTCCCGACTGCGAGCCGTCTTCGAGAGGGAAGCCAGTGAGGTGGATGTTGCCTCTCCAGTCTGGCTGCTTCTCGGCGAACCACGACGGGAAGAGGCCGACCACCACGTTTGCCTGGTGCAGCCAGTCGCCGAACAGACGCTTCACCGGCGGAAGGCCGAGGCCGGCTCGAAAGCGGTTGAATCCGGGACAGAAAGTGGGGTCGACCACCAGGCGGTCCATGACCCGGAAGAGTGCCGCGGTTCACGAACGGCGGAAGCTTCTCGAGAATGCCCCTCTCCTCGAACCGCGGAGGAGCGAGCGCCGAGCGGAAGAGCGAAGGCGCGAGGTGCCCGGTCGCGGTGGGAATGCCGCGAGTCTCCTGGAACAGGCGCGCTCCGAACGCCAGGGTCGAGCCGATGACGATCGTTTCGCCGGGAACGATACGCTCGTCCATCCGGCGAAAGACTTCGGGGAGGTGCTCGAGGTTCGTCTTCGCGATGAGCCGCAGGCCCTTTTTCGGATGGAACGCGTCGGGGTGGCGGATGATGGCTTCGTACGCTTCCGGCGTTCCGATGCCGACGGCAGTGAGGCCGTTTCGCTCGACGAGCGGCGTGAAATAAGAGCTCGCGAAGAAATGGACGTCGTGCCCGCGCCGCTTCAGCTCGCGGCCGAGCGCGACGAAGGGAAAGATGTCACCGTAGCTTCCGGTCGCCGCAATGAGAACGCGTTTCAGGATGAGCCGTACTTCGCCGCCTTCGTCCTCAGACGGTCGGCGTGCCTCTTCACGTCGATGACGAAGCGCACGTGCTCCGCCGTCCCGACGACCTCGACGCGTCGCGGATTTCCGCCGCGATCGTCGCCTTGCGACCCTCGACGCTTCGTGACCTGGAGATGGATCTCGACCCACTGTCCGAGCGGCGTAGGTCCCAGGTGGTCGACGGCGACGCGGATGCCGACCGAGCTTTCGCCATCCTCGAGATGCTCCTGGATCAATTTCAAGGACGTGTACTCGACGTCGCCGACCATCGAGGGCGTGCTGTAGACCCGCAGCTCTTCCCCGAGAAATCCGATGGTGCGAGCCCGATCGATCTCGATGCGCTCGACGCGCCGGAGCCCGGGAGCGAGAGTGGGTTTCACGACAGCGCCGAGGTGAGCCCCAGAAAGCTTCCGACGACGAAAGAGCACTGCGACGTACGCCACCCAGCCGATGAGGCAGACCAGCACCGCCTTCCCAGCGTTCTGGTAGTCGAGCGCCGCCGCGTACGGCGATGACCATCGCGATGAGCTGCCAGATCACGACGGCGAACCGAACGATCCAGACCGAAGATTGGGATGATGCCGAGCACATTGAGGACCCCGGGCGATGGCCGCGAAACCCATGGTTCGTAGGAGCTGGCCGAGATCGGCTTTGGTTTGAGGCTCGGGTAGGATCTTGGTGCCGACGAGATAAATGATTCCCGCCCAGATGAACCACCCGTACGAGCGCCGTGAAGATTCCGGTTACGATCCCCGAGAGCTCCTCCGCCGAGTGCGCCGACTCCCGAAGCGACCGCCGAGAGGACGACGACGCCGATCGCCTGTCCCATGGAGTTCGGATCCGCCTCGACCTCTTCATACGTCGCGGCATCGAGCTTCGCCGCTCCAATCATGCGTTCCGTGAAACTGGCCATGGTCGTCTCCTTATCAATGCGAGCCCGCCTCCTCGGCGCGCTCGCTCCCCTCGCTCCTCGCTCGGGGAGGAAGGGGCCCTCCGGGCCCCGCTGCTCGCTTCGCTCCTCGGCGCGCTCGCTCCTCTCGCTCCTCGCCGCTAGCTGCTGATGGCTGATCGCTGATGCGCTGATCGCTGATGGCTGATCGCTGATGGCTGATCGCTGATGGCTGATCGCTGATGCGGGACCGCTGACGGACTCTAATCGTGGCGAAAGGCTCATGCAAGCGGCAATGCGGATCGTGACATAATCACGGCCGCTCAAGGAGGTCCCTCCATGACCGTTCCCGGGAAAGCTTTGGCTGCCGTGCTCTTCGTTCTCGCGTTCGCGGTCTCCGCGCGGGCCCAGACCTCGACCTGGCGGCCCGTGGTGGCCGCCGACCACGGAATGGTCGCCTCCGGCCACCCGCTCGCCTCCGAAGCGGGCCTGCGGGTCCTGAAGTCGGGTGGAAACGCGATCGACGCTGCCATCGCGACCTGGGCGGTGCAGGGTCTCGTCGAGCCGATGATGACCGGCATCGGCGGCGACATGCTGATCCTCGTGTATCTCGCGAAGACCGGCGAGGTGAAGTTCGTGAACGGCACCGGCCCCGCGCCGCTCGCGGCGACGCTCGAGCGCTATCGCGCCGAGGGCGGGATTCCGGCGGAAGGGCCGCTCTCGGTGAGCGTGCCGGGAGCGGTTTCGGCGGCGGAGCTCGCCCTTCGGAAATACGGATCGAAGAGCCTCGCGGAGGCGCTCGCGCCCGCGATCGAGATCGCGCGCGACGGCTTTCCGGTGACCGAGCACCTCGCGGAATCCCTGGCCTCGAACGCCTCGAAGCTGTCGAAGTACCCGACCACGACCGCGATCTGGTTTCGCGGCGGAAAACCGCTCGCGATGGGCGACCGCGTCGTCCAGAGCGAGATCGCCGCGACGCTCTCCCGTATCGCGCGGGACGGAAGCCGCGATTTCTACCAAGGTGAGAGTGGACGAGCGACCGTCGCCTACCTGAAGGCGAACGGAGGACTCTTCGTCGAGCAGGACCTCGCGCAATTCCAGGCGCACGAGGACGCCCCGATTCGAGTCGACTATCGCGGAATCGAGGTGTACGAATGCCCGCCGAACTCTCAAGGCCACGTGATGCTCCAGGCGCTCCAGACCCTCGAGGGCGTTCGATCTCCGCTACATGGGGCACAACAGCGCCCGCTACCTGCACCTCGTGACCGAGTCTCTCAAGCTCGCATTCGCGGACCGCAATCGCTACGTCGGCGATCCCCGGTTCGTTCCTCCCATACCGATGGACCAGATGCTGTCCGATGAATGGGCGGAGAGGCGGAGGCGCGAGATTCATCCCGAGCGTGCCATCGAAGGGGAGCCGGCTCCCGGAGCGCCCCTCGGGACGCCGACGGAAAACGCTCCCCATTCCTACGCCGCTCGCCGCGAAGTCCCGCTCGACGTGGGTCGGGCTCCGGAGGACACCTACGGACTCACCACCTACCTCGCGGTGGTGGACTCCGAGAGAAATATGGTCTCGATCACCTCGAGCCTCCTCGCCGCTTTTGGAAGCGGCATGGTGGTCGAGGGCGCCGGCTATTTTCTCAACAACCGGATGGCGTACTTCTATCTCGACGAAGGAGACCCGAACGTTCTCGCGCCGGGAAAACGGACCCGTCACACCATCAACCCGGCGCTCGCGCTGAAGGACAAGAAGCCGTATCTGGTCTTCGGCACTCCGGGAGCCGACACGCAGCCGCAAACTCAGCTCCAGTTCTTTTTGAACGTCGTCGAATTCGGCATGAACGTCCAGCAGGCGCTCGAGGCCCCCGCGGTCATCAGCACGAGCTTCCGCGCGTCGTACTTCCCCCACGAAGTCGAGGGCACGCTCCGGGTTCCTTCGGATCTTCCCCGGCACGTTCTCGACGAGCTCGCGCTCCTTGGCCACAAGCTCGACATCCGCGACGTTCGTGGAGTGGGCTCGGTGAAGGGGATCCTGATCCATCCGATGAGCGGCGTCCTCATGGGGGGCGTGAGCCCCACCGGGGACAGCTACGTGATGGCCTGGTGAGCGGCATGACAATCAAGCCGGCCCTTCTGCTCTTCGCGCTACTCGCTCCCGCGTCGTCGATGGCCGAAAGCCCGGTCCTCGATCGCGTTCTCAAGAATCGAGAGCTGCGCGTCGCCACCTCCGGAACGCAACCGCCGTTCAGCGCCATCAGCAAGGACGGCGAGCTCATCGGGCTCGAGGTGGACCTGGCGCGCCTTCTGGCGGAAGCGATCGGCGTCGACCTCTCCCTCACGTCCATGGCGTTTCCCGACCTTCTTCCCGCGCTCCAGGAAGGAAAGGTGGACATGGTCCTCTCGGGCCTCTCCATCACCGCCGAACGGAGCCGCGAGTTCGCCTTCGTCGGACCGTATCTCCTTTCGGGAAAGTCGGTTCTCACCGACTCGAGAACGCTGACCCGTATGAAGACCCCGCGGGATCTCGACCGGCCCGAGCTCACCCTCGTCGCCCTCGAGAACTCGACGAGCCAGAGCTACCTCGCGCGGGTCGCTCCCAAGGCGAAGCTCGTGACGACTCGCGACTATGACACCGCGGTCGCGATGGTCATTTCCAAGGCGGCAACGGCCCTCGTTGCCGACATGCCCGTATGTATCCTCGCGGTGATGCGCCATCCCGACAAGGACCTGGGCACGCTCTCGACGCCCCTCACGGTCGAGCCGGTCGGGATCGCCCTCTCCGCCTCCGACGCGCGCTTCCAGAACCTCGTCGAGAACTACCTCGAGGCCATCGAGCGGAGGGGCATCCTCGAAGAGCTTCGCAAGCGATGGCTCGAAAAGAGCGACTGGATGTCGGCGCTCCCTTGAAGCAGAATGGCGCTCATTCGGAGGTTTCGATGATCCGATTTCTCTTCATCTCTCTGATGCTGTCGTCCCTGTCGTTCGCCCAGGGCAATCCCGATTTCACCGGAACTTGGAATCTGGACGCGGACAAGAGCGATGACGGTGAGGCGGTCATCATGGGTGGGCTGGGCGATCCGGACCGCATGAACCCGAAGGATCGGCGCGTCGCGGAGAGACTCATCGCTCTCGGCCGCGCCCTCCAGCTACTGGAGATCAAACAGAGCGCTTCGGATTTTCGCCTCTATGATGACGCCGACAACGTGCGCATCTACTACATCGACGGGAAAAAGCACCAGAGGGCGACTCCCTGGGGCGAGAAGCTCGATACCGAGACGAACTGGGAGGCGGGCGCGCTGCACATGCGTACCGACGGTAAGGACCTCGGCAAGATCGTGGAGATCTACTCGATGGAGGGAAACCAGCTCCTCTATACCATCAAGATGCGACTCGACGGCTCGAAGGAGGACGTCGTCGTCCGCACGTTCTATAACCGCGGGAAATGACGCGCGCTATCGGTTTCGTCATTGTTCTGGGGCTAGCCGCCTTGTCGCCGGCCCAGGAGCCTCAGCGGTTCCTTTCGACCCACGGAACTCTCACCCCGGCCGAGATCGCCCTCGTCGAGGGCGGGAGCGTCGTCGTCAAAGCGCTCAAAACCCCCGTCAAGAACGAGCTGGCCATCCTCGGCGCGCTCCGCGTTCGCGCGACGACCGAGTTCTTCCTCCGGATGTATCGAGACATCGAGAGGTTCGAGACCGGATGGGGAGTCACGAAGAAGTTGAGCGCGCCTCCGAAGCTCGAAGACTTCGCCGCTCTTTCGATTCCGGACGAGGACTGGAAGGCTCTCCGCGACTGCAAGCCGGGGGACTGCGCGCTGAAGCTTCAAGAGGCTGCGCTCGAGCATCTGCGGAGTCAAGTCGATTGGAGCTCGCCCGACGCGCGGGAGAAGGTCCTCGATTTCTTTCGGGAGCGCGCCCTCGAGTACGCCACGGGTTACCTCGCGGGCGGGAACGAAAGACTCGGCGTTTATCGGGACCGGGACAAACCGACGGCGGTAGCCGAGGAGTTCCGGGGGCTTCTCGAGAATTCTCCGTACGTGATGTCCTACCGGCCGGAGCTCCACCGTTACCTCCTGGAATACCCGCGCGCGAAGCCTTGGCCGGCGCGAGCGACTTCCTGTACTGGTCGATGGTCGATTTCGGTGGAAAACCTACGTTCCGCCTGAACCATGTCACTCTCTATTCGCAGAGCCAGGGAGTGAACGAGAGCGTGATCATCGCCTCGAAGCAGCTCTACTTCTCGCACTACTTCCACACCGGTCTCGAGCTCATGACGCTCCTGAAAGACAGCGAGCATCCGGAGGACGGCTTCTACTTCGTCGCGCTCAACCGGTACCGAACCGATCTTCCGGGCGGCCTCTTCGGCAAGATGGCGCTGAACGTGGCCGCGGACAGCGCCCGGGAATCGACCGAGCGCTATCTCACATCGACCCAGAGCGCGATCGAAAAATATTTTCGAGACGAGCGAGCGAAGTAACGAAGCATGCCTTTGCTGCTCGCGCTCTTTCTGGGCGTCGCCCTCCAGGGCGTGACGGACGACACCATCCTCATCGGCATGGAAGGCGAGGCGAAGCTCTTTCTCCGTCGACGAAGAGAACCTGGGGATGCGGCTCGTGCTGCGTCGACGTGAACGACCGGGGCGGCAGTCCACGGACGGAAGCTCGTCGAGAAGAGCTATCCGCGGGGAACCGATCCCGCGGTGGACCCTCTCCGAAACGCGAAGCGGCTCGTGGAAGACGACGGTGTCTTCCTCCTCTTCAACTTCGGCGGGCCCGCGTCCGTTTCTATCGGCGCCTATGCGATGGAGGCCCGGGTGCCCTACCTCTTCCCCCATACCGCGCTTCTCACCGTCGACGGAGCGAGATACGTCTTCACGTCGTTTCCCCGCTTCGAGGGTGAGACCCGCGTCGTGCTCCGACACCTCGCGTCGACGCGTGGGGGTCAAGCGGGTCGCCGTAATTCACGACCCGAACGCGTATGGCACGTACTTCCGCGATCGCGCGCGCGATCTCGCATCCGAGCTCTCGTATCGATTCGTGGGAAGCCGGGAGATCGGAAGCCGGGATCCGGAGACCGCGGAAAAGGAAGTGTCCGAGGTCGAGGCGCTCGAGCCCGACGCGGTGATCCTCGCTCTCTATCCGGCGCAGGCGCGAAAGGTCATGGAAGCGAAGGCGAAGCTCGGTTGGAAGACCGTTCGCATGGTGGCCACCGGCCCTCTCACCGACGAGCAGTACCTCGACGTGGGCGGAGGAGCCGCCGAAGGAACCCTCGGATTCTGCCACTATCCGGATCCGGAGTCGGCCGAAGGCCCCGGCCTCGACGAGTACCGCGCGTTGATGAAGAAGTACTCACCCGGAGAAACGCCTCAACCGCTACTCCCTCTACGGCTTCGTCTTCGGAAAGCTCCTGGTCGAGGGCCTCGAGCGCGCTTCGCGCGATCTCACCCGCGAGAGCTTCGTTGACGCGATGGAGACCATCCGCGACTGGGACTCGGGAGGGATCCTGCCGAAAGTGAGCTTCGGGAAGACCGATCACCACGCGCAAGACGCAGGGGTTCCTCTGCGAGCTCGTGAAGGGGAAGTTCGAGCCCCTGACCGAGTGGATCGCGCCCTGAGCCGCTGTAATAATGTGGCGGTGAGCCTCTCTTCCTTCTTCGGTCCGCTCGAGATTCAAGCCCTCGAGGCGCTCTGGAGCGTCCGAAGAGAATCCTCCGTCCGCGATCTGCGCGACTTCTTCCCCGGCGTCGCCTACACCACGCTCATGACCACCCTCGATCGGCTCTACAAGAAGGGGGTCCTGTCGCGGCGCAAAGCGGGGCGGGCTTTCCTGTACGCGCCGCTCTCGACCCGCGAAGACCTGGAGCAGAGTCTGGCGTTCGAAGCGCTCGACGCGATCCTCGGTTCGTTCGGGACGCGCTCCGGGATCCGGCCGCTTCTGTCCACGTTCGTCGATGCGGTGAGCCGGCGGGACGAGATCTTTCTCGACGAGCTCGAAGCGCTGGTGCGCGCTCGACGGCGCTCGAACGACCGAGAGGAAGCTTCGTGAGCTACGCGGGTCTCGGGACGGCGGTAGCCCTTCTCGCATACGGAGCGGTGAACCTCCTCGGCACGACGCTCGTCGCCGCCTTCCTGCTCCGGGCGGTCGCGCGTTTCGGACCCCGCGGCGCGCGCGCGTCGCCTCGTACTCCTCAGACTTCTCCCGACGCCTTTCCGCCCTTCTCGTCGTGGGTGGAATGGTGGTTCCGGCGTTTCTATGGCTCGAGCCCCGGAATACGAGTGAAGAAGTGAGCGCGAGTCATGGCCGCGCTCGCGGGAATCGGGCTTCTCATGCTGGTCGCGGGTCCCGCTCCGCGGTCTCGCGTCGGTTCTTTCGACTCGACGGCTTTTGCAGCGGTGGGAGCGCGACGCACGGTTTCGCTCTCGGTCCCGGGAACCGCACTCCCCGCGATCGTAGTCGACGAGCCGTTTCCCCTCGTGAGCCTCGTCGGATGGTTCCGCCCGCGGCTGGTGGTGGCGCAGTCGGTGCTGTCGAGCTGCGACCGCGACGAGCTCGCGGCGGTGCTCGCCCACGAGGCGGGCCACAATGAGCGGCGGCGATCCCTGGGTACGCCTCCTCATGCGCGCCTGTCCGGACGTCGCTTTCGTTGACTCCGCTGGGCGGATCGCATCGAACGGCTCTGGGCGGAAGCGGCGGAGCAGGACGCCGACGAGCGCGCGGCCCGAACTGGACCGACGCGCGCCATGGATCTGGCGTCCGCCCTGGTCAAGGTCGCGCGGCTCGCGCGATCCGGAAATCCGCCTGCCGACGCCGTCGCTGCTCTCTATCGAGGGAGTGGCGTCGCCGCCCGCGTGGCGCGTCTCCTGGAGCGCGAACCGGGAGAGGCGGCTCCTTCGGCGGGAACGGGCCAGCACGCGCTCGCCGTGATCGCTGTTCTCTCCTTCCTTCTGGTGGTCTCCCTGTCGGCCTCGCTCGACCTTCACCGCGGAGTGCACCGAGTCCAGGAAGCGGTAGTGTCGTTCTTCCAGTAAGAACTACGAAGTCTGGTAGTAGACGAGTCCGCATCTCTAAACTCCCGGGATGCGGAGCCTCCTCGCCGCGTTTTTCGTTCTCGCTTCCGTCGACCCTTCTCTGGGCCGTCGAAGGTCGCGTGCTTCTCGCGGACACGGGAGCTCCGGTCGCAAACGCCGAGGTGACGGTGCTCGGACGGACGGGCGTCTGCCCTCACCGACGCCGAGGGACGATTCACACTGACGCCCAACCCGACGCTGCCTTTCGAGATTCTGGTGATCCTTCCGGGGGACCGGTACATGAAGCCGTACCTGGTGGAGTCGATCCCGGAGGCGGGCTTGGAAATTCGCGTGTCGCCTCTCATCGAGGAGTCGGTGACGGTTACCGCCGGCGCGGCCCCGGACATCGAGTCCGCTCCCGCGAACGCGACGACGCTCCTCTCGCGCACGGACATCGAAGTGCGCCAGCCGGTCAATCTGACGCAGGCGCTCGAGAACGTTCCTGGCGTCAACAAGGTTTCCGAAGGGCAGGCGGCGGTGCCCGCGATCCGCGGCCTCGCGAGGGGAAGGACGCTCATCCTGATCGACGGCGCGCGCGTCACCTCGGAGAGGCGCGTGGGTCCGAGCGCCACCTACCTCGATCCGTTCGTTCTCGAGGGGATTCAGGTAGCGCGCGGGCCGGGCTCGGTCGCCTACGGCTCGGACGCCTTCGGCGGCGTCATCCATGGCGCGGACCCGGCGCCCGGTTCCGGGATCGCCCTGGGGCCTGCGCTTCGTCGGGGCCGTCGGAGCGGGTGAGCCGCAGGAGCGGGTGGGCGCCGAGGTGAGCAAGGGATTCTCTCAGGGCGGCATCCTCTTCCAGGGGCACTACCGCGACTTCGACGACTACGACAGCCCCGAGGGCGAGGTCTTCAACTCGGGCGCGACCGACCAGGGTTTTCTGGCCCGGGCGGAACAAGTCGTGGGCGGCGGCGCTCTTCTCCGTCGGATGGCAGAGCGACTATGGCCGCGACATCGATCGGCCCCGCAACAACTCGACGGTGACGCGCTTCTACTATCCCATCGAGGACTCCCATCGATTCACCGCTTCGTACGATCTCGGCCCGAAGTTCGGGCTCGAATCGCACGTCGTTCTCGACCTTCGTCGGAACCTACCGGCAGATGACGGACCAGGATCGGTTCGCGACAGCGGCCGCGCCCCGCCGCATCGAGCGGGCCGACGTCGCGGCGAGCGATTTCCACGTGCGCGCGAGCGGGGAGAAGCTTCTGTCCGGGATGCGCCTCGACTTCGGGCTCGACGTGAACGGGCGCTACGGCCTCGAGGCGGAGGACGTGATCGTCGACTTCGACCTCGGCCGGAAACGAGACTTCCGAGGCGGTGAACCCGACCATCGAGGATGCCGACCGCAACGACACCGGTCTCTATCTTTCCGCGGAAGGCTACGTCCATCCCGTACATCTCCCTCGCCGGAGGCGCCCGCGGTCGATCGGGTCACGACGCAGAATACCGGCGGATACTTCGGCGACCGTTCGACCTCGAACTCCGCCTTCTCCGGTTACGGCACCGCGACCGCTGGGCTCGTTCGGCGGCTTCAGCTTCACCGCTCAGATCGCCCGCGGGTTCCGCGATCCGGTGCTCTCCGATCGCTACTTCCGCGGCGTCACCGGCCGCGGCTTCATCACCGGCAACCCCGATCTCGAGCCGGAGACATCGACGCAGTTCGATGCCGGCGTGCGCTACACCGGTCGGGGCTTTCGTGGAGGCTTCTACCTCTACCACTATCGAAATCGACGACCTCATCGAGCGGTATCAGGACGGAACGGATCTCTTCTTCTTCCGCAATCGCGGGCGCGCGCGCATCCGCGGGATCGAGCTCGAAATGCAGGCGGAGCCTCCCGCGGGACGGTCCACCTGGAGGTCGGGTTTCAGCGGCAGAGCGGAGTCGCTCTCGACGACGATGCTCCTCTCGACGACATCTCTCCCATGACCTTCTTCTTTCAGGTCCGGAAGGACCTCGGCCGGAAAGCCTTCGTTCAGGCGCGGGCCGCCTTCTACGCGGAGGATGACGAGCCCGGTCCGACGGAGGTGGCGATGCCCGGCTGGAATATCTTCGATGTCTCCGCCGGGTATCGGTTCGATGAGCGCTTCGAGATCCGATTCCTCGGCCGAAACCTCTTCGACGCTTCGTATCCCGTGAGCCCGGATGCGAGAGCGGTCCTCGCTCCGGGAATCTCGGGGATTCTCTCGCTCCTCGTCCGTCTCTGAGCCAGAATGTCCCGATGGAGTCTCTCTCGGTCGCGGACGCGCGCCGGCTGGCGCTCGCCCGCGCCGGGCTTCTGAAGCCCGAGTGGACCGGATTTCCCCGCGGCGGAAGAGCCTCCCGGCGCGAAGCCGCGTTCGAGGTCGTCCGCCGGTTCGGCTACCTCCAGCTCGACACCGTTTCCGTCGCGGGCGCGAGAAGCCATGGGATCGTTCTTCACTCGACGGCTGCCGGGTATCTCGAAGGAGCTGCCCGAAGGTCTCCTTCGACCCGGGTGCGCCTCTCTTCGAGTACTGGGGCCACGAGGCGAGCTGGATTCCCGATGGAGCTCTATCCCGCGTTCGGATTCCGCCGGAAAGCGTTCCAGAAGCACCCCTGGTGGGGAGATCTCATCGGCGATAACCCGCGCGTCGCGGCATCGAATCCTCGACCGCATTCGCAAAGACGGACCGCTGCGCTCGTCCGAGCTCGAAGGCAAATCGAGCTCCGGCTGGTGGAACCTGAGCGTTGCGAAGAAGGTGGTCTCCGCGCTCTGGTCGTCGGGCACTCTCGCCGTGCGCGAGCGAAAGAATTTCCAGCGCACCTACGACCTCGCCGAGCGAGTGATCGAATCGAAATGGCGCAGGAAAGAGCTGGGCCTGACGGAGTCCCTGAAGATGCTCCTGCTGAAGGCTCTCGAAGGCCATGGCTGGGCCACTCCCTCGACGCTATCCGCCACCTGGCGTTTTCGCTTCATGCGCCGGGAGATCCAGAAGGCGCATCGAAGAGCTCGAAGAGGAGGGCGCGATTCGAAAGTGCCTGCTCCACGCGACGCCTCGCACGCGCGTCGCCGGATGGATTCGAGGCGAAGACCTCGAGCTCGCGGCGCGCCTCCGCCGGTTGCGCCTCGCTCCCGGCGACGTCGACGAGGGGGTTCTGCTCTCGCCCTTCGACCCGCTCCTCTGGGACCGCGTCCGCGTGAAGACTCTCTTCGGTTTCCATCAGGTCCTCGAGGTGTTCACGCCCGCCCCGCGGCGGAAATACGGCTACTACTGCCTGCCGGTCCTCGCGGGAGAGCGGCTCGTCGCGCGGTGCGACGTGAAGGCGGAAAAGGCGAAAGGTGTGGTCCGGGCGCTATCGATACATCTCGAGGAGGGCTCCTCTCGCGCGGACAAGAGAGCGACCCGCCACGCCCTCGAGCGCTATGCGAGCTCGATCGGTCTCACGCTCGCGGGAGAGCGCTGAAACTGACGTAAGCCCGACGCTCGGCCCGGGCGATAGGTCGATTTCCGCCGCGAGAATGTCGTAGGCGCGGGCCGCCGAAGACTCCGGGGCGTATCGCAGAATGGGGAGTCCCGCGCCGGAGGCTTCCGCGAAACGGACCGACTTCGGAATGGGCTTGAACGCGCGCACGCCCCAGAGATGCGCCTGAGAAGCGATGCGCTCCATGACTTCGAGCGCGTGCCGGCTTCGGCCGTCGAACATCGTGGGAAGAAAGCCGGAAACCTTCAGGCCCGGGTTCAGCCGCGAACGGATGTCGTCGACGGTGGACATGATCCCGCGCAACTGGTTCGCCGCGAGAAACTCGGTCTGAACCGGGACGATCACGTCTCGAGCGCAGGCGAGGGCGCTCGTGGTGAGACACTGGATCGAGGGAGCGCAATCCAGAATCACGTAGTCGAAGCGCGCCAGATGAGGCGCGAGAGCGCGCCTCAACGCGTCCTCGCGGTTCTTGTGAAGATTGAGCTCTCTTTCCGCTTCGGCGATCCCGTATCCGCCGGCGACGGTCAGTCCGTGGGCCCTCACGAACGCATCCCCGAGGTTTCCGCTTCCGAAGAGAGCGATGCCGAGAAGCGCTTCGGCGAGCCCGGGACGGGGCATCGGGATCCGTAGAGCGGAACAGAGGTCCTGCTGGGGGTCGAGGTCTACCAGCAGGACCCGCCGTCCTCTCACGGAGAGCGCAGCGCCGAGATTGACCGCGGTCGTGGTCTTGGCGACGCCTCCCTTGCGGTTGGCGATCGCGACCACGCGGGCGTGTCTGGCGTTGGGGGCCATGATCTCTCGTCTCGGTACATGGTGGGCCCGCCCGTGAAGGGTTTCCGTGACGCCGAGCGGGTCAGATTCGTCCCCGATCGACTGAGGTGCTTTACCCCCGCGCGTCCTTCCCGGTGTGAGGTACACTGGCGCGCCGCCAGGGGAAACGGAGGCTTCGGTCATGACTCATTTCAGAAACGCTCTGACGCTGCTCCTTGTGCTTGCGGGAACGTCGGCATCCGCCGATGACGTCTACACCGCGACGCTGACCGCGGCCAAAGGGCTGGGAAAGAAGACGGCGGAGCTCGTAGTGACGGTGACCAAGCCGACCACCGAGGAGGAAGCGGCGCGCATCCAGAAGATCCTGAAAGAGCAGGGATCCGACGCCGCCGTCGCGGAGGTCCGGAAGGCCGATCGGGGCGTCGCGCAGATCGTGGGAGGTCTCTCGAGCCCGATACGCCACGTGAGGGCGCATCCCGGACAGCATGGATCGCGGGTCATCATCATCACCGATGGCCCTCTGTATTTCCCCGAAGACACGCCCTCGCCCTCGACGATCTCGAAGAGCTCGGTCGGGCTCATCGAGCTCGTGGTCGACGACACCGGGAAGGGCCGCGGCAACATGGTCGAAGCCTTGAAGGTGAATATCACCGAAGACGGCGTGTTCCAGGTGGTGACCCCGGGCGCGACCAAGATCGAGCTCGAGAACGTCCGCAAGAAGCCCTGAGCGCAGAGGCCAGCCGCTCCGACAAGCGACCGCCGAGAAGTCGCCCGCGTGAGAGCCCTTCTCTTTTTCGCAGCCCTTCAGATCGGTCCCGCGGAGTTCAACGCCTTGCTCGACCGTCTCGCCGAAGGGTGGAGCCAGGGCGACGCACGGAAGGCAGCAGACTGCTTCACCGAGGACGCTCTCTACGTCGAGCCGCCGGATCGACAGGTTTACCGGGGCCGCGAGGAGCTCTACCGCTTTTTCGGCGGAGACGCCGGACGGCCGGGCGCCATGTCCATGACCTGGAGGAACCGGATATTCGACGATCGATCGCAGATCGGTTTCGGCGAGTTCACCTTCGCTTACGGGAGTCAGGTCCACGGCTCCGTATTCATCGAGCTCCGCGACGGAAGAATCCGCGGTTGGCGGGAGTATTGGTACGAATCGGAGCTTCCGTACGAGGCGTTCGTGGGCGCGAGCGCGTTCTCGCGCGAGGGAACGAGTGCCGGAAGCCAGGGTGCTTCTCGAGAGAGCTCGCATCGGCATGGAATGCCGGCGACGCCGACGGTGGCGGCCGCGCTCTTCTCGGAGGACGCCGTCTACCTCGAGCCGCCGGAGCGCCAGCGATACGAAGGTCGAGAGGCGCTCCTCGAGTTCTTCGCCGAGACCGCGCGCGGGGGCCCGATGACGATGACCTGGCATCACCTCGCGAACGAGCCCGCTTCAGGAGTGAGCGCGGGGGAGTACACCTTCGAGTGGAGCGGAAGAAAACTCCACGGCATCGCTTGGGCCCAGATCGAGAACGGCCTCATCCGCAGGTGGCGGGAGTATCAATACGCATCGGAGCTCGACTGGGAGGCCTTCGTCGGCAAGTCGCGCTGGTGATCCCCCCGAGCGTCCGCTATTCCACGCGCACTGCTTCGAGCGGATCGACGCGCGTCGCGCGAAGCGCCGGAACTCGCGGGTGGTTGTATACTCTTCCGCCCAGGAGGAGAAGCCATGACCCTCACCCGCATTCTGTCGTTACTCGTCGTGTTCGCAACGGTCGGCTCGATGACCGGCTCTTCGACCAGGGCCGAGGAAGCGGCCCTCTACAACACCGCCAAAACGAAGCTTCTGAGCGGCAAGCCCATCGTGGGCGGCACCATCTACACGTCGGACCCGAACATCTATTGCGCCATGGCGGAATCCGGCTTCGATTTCCTCTGGATCGAGATGCAGCACAGCCCGCTCACCTTCTCCGAGGTGGCCACGATGATCAAGGCCTGCAAGGGCGCTCCCGGCGATTCCGTTCATTCGCGTCCCGGACGCGACCGAAGGCGACATCCAGAAGGCCACGGACGTCGGTGCTCTCGGGATCATCGTCCCCATGGTCGAAAGCGTCGCGGAAGCGGAGGCGGCGGTTCAGTACGCGAAGTATCCTCCGGTGGGCCGGAGGAGTCAGGGCGGCGGCCAGTACGGCGAGCTCTGGGGAGGCGACTATCGCAAGAGCGCGAACGAGAACATGATGGTCATCGCGATGATCGAATCCCCGAATGCGGCGGCCATCGCCGACAAGATCGCCGCCGTTCCCGGGATCGACGTGGTCTTCGCCGCGAGCGGAGATCTCGGAAGCTTCACCGGGCTTCCCGATGGGTGATCCACGCTACGAGGAAGTGGTCCAGAAGATCCACGACGACACGCTCGCCGCCGGGAAGAAGCTCGGAGGCCCCTTCACCTGGATCGACCGCAAAGGGTATTCTTTCTTCCAGGCCGCGGGTGAAGCGGCGCTCATCAAGGAAGGCGCGAAGGCGATGTTCAAGAACGCCAAGCTCTACGAGTACTGATGTCAGCCCAGCCCAAACCAGGACGAAACGACCGCTGCCCCTGCGGTAGCGGGAAGAAGTACAAGAACTGCTGCGCCGACAAGGTCGCGAGCAAGATGAGCCCGGCGAGCTGGGCCGCCATCGTCGCCGCCGTGGCCGCGGTCGGCGTTCTCCTGGTGCTCCTCTTCAACGCGGCTCGGGGCGGCGCGGGAGCGGGGGGGGCGGTGCCCCGCTCGGGTATCTGCCCTCCGGGGCAGGTGTGGGACCCGATGCATAACCACTGCCACTGACGAGAAGCCAGGACACGAGCCAGGCGCCCGTGGCGACGAAGGCGTCGGTGATGTCGGGGGCAGCGCCCCGGCAGACGAGTTTGCGCCCATTCGAGCGCCATCACCGCGGCGAAAACGATGATGGCTCCCCCGAGAACGACGCTGTCGCGAAACGCCTTTGCGCCACCCGCTCACGACGAAAGCCATGCGCGAGAAACGGCCAGGCCGTGGCGAGGATGTCCGTCGCTCCGATGAGCTCGTTCGCGATACTGCTCTTGAGTGGGATCCAGTTGAACGGCCGGAGACCGGATGGTCCTGCCTCCGCTTCGAAGCTCCTCGACGACGAACGCTCCCGCGGCCGCGAAGAACGACACCGTGCCGTCCGATTCGGAATCGTCTCGCCGCCAGGAGAAGGCGAGCCCTGCCAGTCCGCCCGACCAGGGCTTCGAGGGAGAGCTGGCTGGCCGATAATCGGCACCTTGGCGGCGAGGACTGCGAGGAACGCCGCAGGTACGAGCGCGCGGTATCGGGGATTCGGCCGCAGACAATCCTTCAGAACGAGGGAGAGCGCAAGCGTTGCGAGCGCGTAGGAGATCGTCTGCGCGAACAGAGAACGATGCCTGGCCGCGAAGGACATGCCACAAGGGCCGCAAGCCGGCTCGCAGAGATCCGACGTCAACGGATGGAATGAAAGGAAAGAGCTGAGAGCCGACCCACGTGCCGAAAGCCGCGAGTCCCAAGCGCGCCCGTGGTTTCACCCCGAGTATCCATTCCAGCTCGGGCCAGCGGCCTCGACGGAAGTGCGGAGCGAGCGCCGCGCCAAGCACGGTGCCGGCGCTGTTGAGCCCCCAATCGAGAAACGAGGGGACCCGTCCCGGCAGATACGCCTGCAGTGCCTCGATGACGAAGCTCAACGCGCAGCCCGCGAGCCCCGCCCGCCGGAAGGAGAGTCCCCGCGCTCCGAGAAGCCATCCGAGCGGGATATAGAAGAGGAGGTTCGCGAGGGCGTCGGTGCGGGAGAGGGTCGGCTTCCCGAAAATGAGGGCGAATGGGCTCCTGTCCGGGGGGTGGAAGCCCGAGATCGGATAGAGGCTCGCGTAGACGAGAAACGCCAGGTACCCGAACAGCAGCAGGCGCGCGATACGGTGCGGAGCGGTGGGCTCGTTCAAGGTTCCAGAAGAGGGCGCTCGAGGACGATATCATGCCACCCGCTTTCGCTCGGCGAAGTTCCCGAAGTAGGATAGCGGACGCTGGAGGTTTCATTGAACCATCGATCGCGCTGGATCCCTGGCGTTCTGGCGGCCCTTGCCGTCGTGAGCCCGCTCGCCCGCGCTTCGCAGGAGGAACCTCCGCGCGCGCCCATCGTCCAGCCGGGCGCCCCCGGCGACTCGAGTCGGAACATCTCCGCGGAGGAAGCGACCGACCTCTCGGGAGTCCAGTACACCGACGCGGACGTGGAGTTCATGCAGGGGATGATCTCCCACCATGCCCAGGCGCTCGAGATGACGGACCTTCTTGGTCCGCGGACGAAGAGCGCGGACATGCGGAAGCTCTCGCTCCGAATCGAGCTCTCGCAGAAGGACGAGATCCAGATGATGCAAAGCTGGCTCGGGGCGCGTGGCGAAAAGGTCACCGACGTGCACGCGCACCATGCGCAGGGGGCTCACCTGATGCCCGGGATGCTCACCCCTGACGAAATGGCGAGCTTGAAGAAAGCCGAAGGCGTCCCGTTCGACGCTCTCTTCCTCGAGCTCATGATCAAGCACCATCAGGGCGCCTTGACCATGGTGGAGGACCTCCTCGCGAAACCCGGCGCGGGCCAGGATTCCGATATCTTCGCATTCATTTCCGACATCACCGCCGATCAGAGCATGGAGATCGATCGAATGGGAGCCATGCTCGCGACGCTCAAGGAGCCTCCTCGATGAATTTCGCCGCCAGAAACGTGCTTGTCCTCTCCTCGTCCGTGATGTTCGCCGTCGTGGCGGTGCACGCTGCGACCCCTCAAACCGAACCGGCGAAGGATCCCCGGGTCGGATTGAAACCGGGATTCCATGACGCGGGCCAGGCGGCGCGCAACATGGAGCTGGTGGTGATGGTCCCGAAGCCGGAGGGCTTCTTCGATCCCAAAGCGCCCGGGGGAGAGGCCGTGCCGCCGGAAAAGGATCCCGAGGAGAAAGAGAAGGAGGAAAAGGAAGAGAAGAAAAAAGTGGTCTCTCCGACGGAAGAGGCCAAACGTTCGAGCTTCCTGAACTTCGCGAACTCCGACCTCGCGTTCGCGGGCGATCGGCTCTATGTCGGAAATTTCCACGGATTCAACACCTATAACATCGAGGACCCGACGACCCCCAAGCACCTGGTCTCGGTGATTTGCCCGGGCGGCCAGGGTGACGTGTCCGTCGTCGGGAACCTTCTCTTCATGTCCGTCGAGCAGACGCGCGGTCGTCTCGACTGCGGGGTCCAGGGAGTCGACGCCCCGATCAGCGCGGAGCGGTTCCGAGGAATCCGCATCTTCGATATCACCGACGCGCGCATGCCGAAGCAGGTCGCGGCGGTCCAGACTTGCCGCGGGTCCCATACCCATACCGTCGTCACCGACCCCGACGACGAGGGGAACATCTATCTTTACGGGTCGGGCACGAGCTCGGTGCGCTCGGCCGAGGAGCTCGCGGCGTGCTCCGGGCTCAAGCCGGATGAGGATCCGAAGACCGCGCTTTTCAGCATCGACGTCATTCAGGTGCCGGTCAAGGCTCCGGGCATGGCGCGCATCGTGAACCGGCCGCGCATTTTCGCCGACGCGACGACCGGCGCCATCGCCGGGCTCTGGAAGGGCGGCGACCACGGGCCGGGAACGCAGAAAACGTCGGAAACCAACCAGTGCCACGACATCACAGTCTTTCCGGAGATCGGTCTCGCCGCGGGCGCCTGCTCCGGCAACGGCATCCTTCTCGATATCTCCGATCCGGTGAATCCCGTCAGGCTCGATCACGCGGTCTGACCAGAGCTTCGCCTACTGGCATTCCGCGACCTTCAACGTCGACGGCACGAAGGTGGTCTTCACCGACGAATGGGGTGGCGGCGTGCGGCCGCGCTGCCGCGAGAGCGATCCGAAGGCGTGGGGCGCGGACGCGATCTTCGACATCGTGGATCGCAAGCTACATTTCCGGAGCTATTACAAGCCGCCGGCTCCCCAGAGCGATCTCGAGAACTGCGTCGCCCACAACGGGTCGATGATCCCGGTACCCGGACGCGACATCATGGTCCAGGGGTGGTATCAGGGCGGAATCTCGGTGTTCGATTTCACCGACTCGGCGAATCCGGTCGAGATCGCGTTCTTCGATCGCGGGCCGATCGACGCGAATCAGCTGGTCCTGGCCGGGCACTGGTCGGCGTACTGGAACAACGGCTTCGTCTACGGCTCGGAGATCGGCAGGGGGGTCGACGTTCTTCGGCTGAAGCCGAGCGAGTTCCTGTCCGAGAACGAGATCGCCGCCGCGGAGCTCGTTCGAACGAAAGAGCTCAACACCCAGCGTCAACGCCGCGTCGCCTGGCCGGAGACGTCGGTCGTTGCGCGCGCGTACCTCGATCAGCTCGGGCGAAAGAGCGCGATTTCCCGGGAGCGGGCCGACGCCGCCGGTCGAGCCTTGGACCGCGCCGACCAGGGCGACAAGGCCGCCGCGTCGGAGCTCGACGCGCTCGCAAGTGAGCTCAAGCATGGGGGCGGGGCCGGGAGTGCAGAGAATGCCGTTCGCTTCGATTCGCTCGCGCATACGCTCGAAGCCTTGGCCGCGAAGCTGCGCTGAGGAGAGCTCCCGCTAGAACCGGATCGAAACGAGAAGCCCTTTCGCGTCTCTGGTGAAGAACGGGGCGACGCTCAGCCTCTTCGCTGGGGTCGCTTGCGGTGAAACGTAGACGACTTCGCTTCGCTCGTTCGCCGCGTCGATAAGGGCGCCGAGACCGGCGAGGCCGCCTCCAAAAACCAGCGCGCCGATCACTGCCGCGCCGGCGTCGCAATCACCAAGCGCCGCGCAGCCGAGTGCGACCCAACCCGTGCCGATCCCGAACCCGATGAGAGAGCCGTTCAGGAGAGAGTCGTCGATGTTCATCTCGATCCGCTGTACCTCGCCGTCCGACAGCCGAAACGAGCGGCTGTCGACCCGGAGAAGGTCGCCATCGAAAGACTCCACTCGTCCTCGCGTTTCGCCTCCCTCGGGGGTGGAAAGTCGAATCGAGTCGCCGGCGCGGAGCCGGAACTGGAGCTCCTCTCCGGAGATCGCCACCGACTCGCGGACGCCCTGGAGCTCTGAGAGTTGGTCGTATCGGATCGTCTTCTTCAGCTTGGGCGACGTGAGGCCTAATTGTTTCCTCGTGGTCTCGTCCGGCTCCACCCAGAGACCGAAGGATTCGTCCTCCGCCTCGGCAAGTTCACCCGCAACCCTCTCTCCATCCTCGAGTGTTGCGACGATCTCGGTTCCAAGCGGCGTCGCGAGCACCTGTCCTCGGAACCGGTCCGCCGCTTCGTCGCTCGCTCGAACGGCCGGAGCCCAGAGGCCAAAAGACGCGAATAGGAGCGCGAAGGTTTTTTCCATGTGCATGCCTACTCAGCCTTACTCAGAAAGCCCCACTCGTTCCATGAGCCGACGGTACCGAGGCTCGCCGCGCAGGCTCGCCAATCGAGTCTCCATCTTCAAGTAGCGCACCGACCCGGAGCGAGCCTCGACCGCTTTCTCGAGCCAGGTGAGGGACTCGTCTGTCTCTCCCAGGCCCGCGTAAACGAGCGCGACGAAGAAAGCCGCATAGTCTCTCATCGGTCTGCGCGAGAAGCTCCGAGAGAACACGGCGCGCGTCCTCCTCCCGATGTGCCAGGGCGAACACGTGCCCCAGCGAGCCGAGGGTGCTCGGGTCACCGGGCTCGGCCGCAAGCACGGTTTCCATGTCGGCGATGGCCTCCGGATAGCGTCCCAACCCCTCGAGAGCCATACCGCGAATCCACTTCGGCGTCGTGGCGTCCGGTGAAAGCTCGAGCGTGCGATTCTCCTGGGCCACCGCTTTCTCGAACTCTCCCGCGGCGAGATACGCCATGCCCAGATCCGCGTTGATGCGCACCGACAGCGGATCCAGACCGTGCGCGCGCCGCATGGTCTCGACCGCCTCCTCCGTACGGCCGAGCGCGGTCAGGCAGAGCGCGTACCAGTGGTGAGCGACGACGTAGCTCGGGTCGAGCTCGATCGCGCGTTTGAATCCGGCCTCCGCCGCCGACCATTCCCATTCGTGGAGATGGATGTGGGCGAGCGAGGTGTGCGCCGCGGCAAGACCCGGATCCAGCTCGATGGCCTTGGTGGCGGCGGCCCGCGCGAGAGTCGTGGATTCCTCCCACGAGAGCAGCCCGTAGTCGAATTGGCTCAGATAGGCATCGGCGAGGCCGGCGTACGCGGGCGCGTAGGCGATGTCCCGGCGCGTCGCCTCGCGAAAGAGCTCGACCGCACGGGCAATCCCCTCGTCCGAGCGCTGGTTCCAGTGATATCGGCCGCGGAGTGCGAGGTCGTACAGCTCGGGGTCGACGGGATGCGCCTCCGCCACCCGCTTCGCTTCGTCGGGATTGACGGTAACGGCCACTTCCCGGGCAATCGCCTGGGCGACATCGGCATGGAGCTTCAACACGTCCTTGAGCTCGTTGTCGTACTCGCCGGCCCAGAGATGCGTGTCGGTGGGGCCGTGAATGAGCTGGGCGGTGATCCGCAGCCCTTCCGGCGCGACGAGCACGGAACCTTCGACGATCGCATCGACTCCGAGCTCGCGAGCGATCTCGGGAAGAGGCTTCCGTTCTCCCTTGTAGCGCATGACCGACGTGCGTGAGATGACCCTCGAGGCGCGAATCTGAGCGAGACGCGTGATGAGAGCTTCGGTCATGCCGTCGGCCAGGTACTCCTGCTGTGGATCTCCCGAGAGATTCTCGAGAGGCAGAACGGCGATCGATTGGATGGGACTCGGCGGAGCGCCGGGCCCCGTTCCCGGGAAGAAAAAACCGCAATGCGAGCGCGAGCAGGACGGCTCCGGCGAGCCCGATGGCAGCGAGACCGAGCGGGTTCCATCGCCTTTGCTCCCCGAGCTCTTTCGGCGAAGCGTGACTCGCGCCATCGAGCGCGAGCGCTAACTCGGTCGCGGACTGATAACGGTCCTCGGGGCGCTTGGCCAGGCAGCGCATGACCACCAGACGAATCGCCTCGGGAACATCGGGCTTCCGTTCCCGGATAGGAGCGGGGTCTTCCTTGAGGATTGCGCTCAACGTATCGGCGGCGGTGGGCCGGCCGAAGGCCTTCTCACCGACCAGCATCTCGTAGAGATTCGCTCCGAGAGCGAAGATGTCGGTGCGCTCGTCGGTCGGGAGCCCGCGAACCTGTTCCGGCGCCATGTAGCCGATCGTGCCGAGAATGGTTCCCGGCTCGGTATGCGCGGTTCCGGTGGGAACGTCGGAGTCGTCCGCGCTACTTCCTTCCGGGCGCATCCTCCGCGCGAGACCGAAATCGAGAATCTTGCATCGGCCGTCGCGCGTGAGAAAGAGGTTCTGCGGCTTCAGATCGCGGTGGACGATCCCTTTGTCGTGAGCCGCGGCCAGCGCTCTCGCGATCTGGACCCCCAGACCTGCGGCCTCGGGGACGGTGAGCGGACCGCGAGACAGGGCCTGGTGAAGGCTCTCTCCCTCGAGGAGCTCCGTGACCAGATAGGGGACGCCGCCCTCGTTCCCGACGTCGTGTACCGTGAGAATGTTCGGATGGTTCAGAGCCGAAGCGGCCCGTGCTTCGAGCTCGAAACGCCGGGCGCGCTCGGAATCGGAAGCGAACTCTCCCGGGAGGATTTTGACGGCGACTTCTCGACCGAGCCGGCTGTCACGGGCCCGGTAAACCTCGCCCATTCCACCCGCACCGATGCGCGCAATCAGCTCGTAGGGCCCTAACTGTTTCCCAACCATGGAGTGAGGTCCCAGGCCTCGGTGCTGAGGTGAAAATTATATCAAAGTCAGTTTGCGTGACGGCTATTTTCGCTTGAGAGACGCTCGTCGAAGGGTCGCCGCCATCGTCTCGTAGATTTCAACTCGTGGACCGACGGCAAGAATCCGAACGACGCGCCGCCCCCTTTCTATCGTATAGATCACGCGGTAACGCCGCACTCGGTACTTCCATAGCCCTGCCAGCTCGCGCCTCAGGGGCTCGCCTGCAGCGGGGTTTCGGCTCAAGCCACGAAGGGCCTCCTTCACGCTTCGCTTCAATTCCGGAGCTAGATGCCGAACGACGTCCGCTACGTCAGGCGGAATCTCCAGGCGGAAGAGACTCAACTCCGCTTGCGCTTCTTCGGCGGACGCACAGGCTCACCGAACACTTCCTCGAAGGAAAGGCCGCGGCCGCCGCGGGAGAAAAAACTCTTGCTGCGGCCGATCTGCCGCATCAGCTCGGAATCGGCGAGGACCTCGAGAGTCTCCTTCAGTCGCTCGTACTCCGCGTAGTTGACGACGACGGCAACCGGTTTGCCGTTGCGGGTCACGATGACCTCTTCCTCACGCCGTTCTACACCGGTGACCAGCTCGGGGAGCCGAGTCTTCACTTCGGAAATCGGCAGAATTCGCGCCACCCCATCCTCCACTCGACCACAATTCTGGTCTATCTCATTTTACACCCGGGTCGCCCTCGAGCTCAAGGTCGCGTGCTCCGGACTCTCCCGGCTGCATCCCCGGGCGGTTCAGAGGGTCAGGGAGTCGGCTCGGCCTTCGGCTCCGGGCGGTAGCTCAGCTCGGGCACCACTCGATGGACCCAGAGCGAGCTCGCCGAGACGATTCCCGAGAGCTTCGCGGTCACTGCCTGCGCGCCCTCGGGGCCGAGCGCCCTCATGACCGGCGAGCCCTTGTCGAGCTCGGCGAAGCTCGGAACGTAGAACACGTGGAGGAAACCGCTCTCGCCGCCGAACGCGATCACTCCCGTCGCGTAATAGACCTTCGCCTCGTCGAAGTGAGGGAGGAAGTCGGACTTCATCACGTTCACGTAGTCCTGCTCCCGGCCGGGAAATACGTTCGCCACGTTGACGATCATCAAATCGGGTTTCTGATCCGCGGGGAGTGGCTTCGAGAGCTCGGGGAGGTTCCGGACCGCGTAGCTCACCCTTCGCGTGATGCACCTCTCCGCCCGCGTCACGAGGGCCGCGTCCGGGGGCTCGGGCTTGTCGAAGGTCGCAAGGCTCGAGAGCGGGGTCGCGATGAGGAAACGGTAGGTGTCGCCGAAGACTCATCGGTGCGGCTCACGGTGCGCCAGGGCGTCTTCGCTTCCTTGGCGCGCGCGGTGAGCTCGCGCTGGACCGCGACGAACTCCTCCCTCATCGAGGGAATGACGTCGACGATCGTCAACTGCACCCAGGGAGCCGCGTCTTTCGGCTCCTCGACTTCCGGCTGCGACGCCGTCGCGAGCGCGGAAAGAGCGAAGGCGGCGAGCGCTCAGCACGAAACGCACTTGTGGTTGTTCTTCGAGCCGAGCTTCTCGAGGAGCGCCACGGTCTCCGGGAACGGGGAGACGCGCTGGACCGGACCGTTCGCCATGTCCGCCGTCGTCTGTCCGGTGCGGCTCACCGCTTTCACGTCGCAGCCTTTCGAAACGAGGTAGAGAATCGTCTCGTTGTCGCCCCGGGCCGCGGCATGGTGAAGCGCGTTGTAGCCGTTGAAGTCCCGGGCGTTCACGTCCACGCCGAGCTCCTCGATCAGGTACTTCACGGCGGGGAGCCATCCATCGGGTGTGTGCCGGTGCGCGTTCCCCGCGAAACCCTCTCCATAACCGACGCCGGAAGCGGCGTGGATGGCAAACACTCCGGGATCTCCCGCCTTGTATCGCGGAAGTCCCGAGGGATCGGGCTCGACGGTGGCCGCGTCGGTCGCCGGCCAGAGAGCCGGTCCGACCGGCTGAACGGGATGGGGCCCCTCGCGGTCGATGGTCTCCGATGCGGTCCCCGCTCTCGGCGGGCGCGGCGGCGGAGCTTTGGTGGGCACGTTCGGGTCGGCGCCGTACCGGACGAGAAGACGCATCGCCTCCACGTCCGTCGCGTAGGCCGCGCGCCAGAACGCGGTCGCGCCCTCGGTATCCTCGAGCCCGCAGTTCCGGTTCCCGCAGTCGGTATAGACCATGTACCAGGGATGCTTCGAGAGGCGCGCGTTCGGGTCCGCCTTGGCTTTCAAGAGCGCTTCCATCACCTCGAGATACGTCGCCTGCGAGAGCGTGTGCTCCTGCGGCTGCGGGTAGCGGGTTCGCGGCTGCCATTCGGCGTTCACCGCCGCGAAGAGCGGTGCCGCCCCATCCTGCTTCGAAGCGAGATTCGGATCCGCTCCGCGCTCGAGCAGCTCGAGCGCGAGATCGAACTGGGCGTTCACGATCGCCATCAGGAGCGGGCTCGTGCCGTCGCCCGCGCTGACCTGGTTGACGTCGGCCCCTCCGTCGAGGAGCGCGAGCGCCGCTTCGGCGTAACCTTGCCGCGCGGCGTGAAGAAGGGCGGTGAGCCCTCCCTTGGAATCGAGCGCCAGGTTCTCGCGAAAACGCCTTCTCTCGTCGTCCGGGTTTCCCTCGTTCTCCGGGATCTCCCCCGAGAGATAGAGCTCACGGCTCGCGACGATCGCCGCCTGGAGCTGCGTCGCGGTCGGCGGCGACGGCTCCTGGCCTTCCGTCTTCACCTTGACTCGAAACGACGCCAGAACCTTCTGCTCGCGGTCGGAGGCCGCGTCCATGAGCTTGACCTCTTTTTTCAGGTCCACCACCGTCGTGGTCATGCCCGGGTCCGCGTCGTTCTCGAGGAGCACCCGGATGGCCTCGGCGCGGTTCTGAGAGGCGGCGAAGATGAGCGGCGTCTGCCCCCATTCCGCTTCTCTCGCGTTGACGTCGGCGCCCCGCGCGAGAAGAAGCTTCACCGTCTCGGCGCTTCCGGAAGCGGCCGCGAGGTGGAGCGGCGTCGTAGCGCCCGGGATGGTCCGCGCGTTCACGTCGGCCCCCGCGTCGAGCAGGATTTCCGCGACCGCGGCGCTGCCGCCGCGGGAGGCCAGGTGCAGCGGCGTGTAGTGGCCGATGCGAGTCACCGATTTCACGTTCGCGCCCGCCGCGACCAGGATCGCCGCCATCTCGGCGTCGCCCGCGGAAGACGCCCAGTGGAGCGCCGACATTCCGTCTCCATGCGAGGCGTTCACGTCGGCGCCCTCGCGGAGGAGGCTGCGCACGGAGTCCCGATCGCCGCGCTTGGCGACGTCGGCAACGGGAGTCGCCGCGAGGACGAGAGCGAGAAGGTACTTCATGCGTTTCTCAGGCGGTCGTGAAATCGAGAGCGCCCGTGCTGTCGCCGAAGCTCGTCATGTCGTCGAACCCGAGGGTCTGGAGGACTCTCAGCATGACGTTCGCCATGGGAGTTCCGTCCGGCGCCTTGATGTGGAGGTTGCCCTTCAGGTGGCCGTTCGCTCCGCCGAGGAGCGCGAGCGGACAACGCCGGTGGTTGTGGATGTTCCCATCGGCCATCGGCGAGCCCCACACGATCATCGTCTTGTCGAGGAGCGACGCCTCGCCCTCCATCGTGGACTTCATCTTCTCGAGCATGTACGGCAGCAAGCTCATCCGGTACTTGCAGATCTTGTTGAACTCCAGGATGTTCTCGTGCTTGTCCCCGTGATGAGACGCGGGGTGGAAGGGCTTGTCCGAACCGCTCTCGGGGAATACCCGATTCTGCGCGTCGCGCCCGAGCTTGAACGAAATGACCCGGGTCATGTTCGTCTCGAACGCCAGGACCTGGAGGTCGAACATCAGCTTCATGTGCTCGGAGAAGGAGTCGGGAACTCCAGGCGGCGCGTCCGGAAGCTCTCTCGTCTCTTTCCCATCCGGCGAGGTGTTGTGCGCTTCCACCATCTGGATGCGCCGCTCCACCTCGCGGACGTGCTCGAGATAGCGCTCGAGCCGGATCCGATCGATCGCGCCGAGCTCGCTCCGCACTCCTTCGACGTCCCGCGCGATCCAGTCGAGAATGCTCTTCCGGGTAGCTCTCCGCTCCTCCCGATCTTCGGGAGTCGAGCCCGCCCCGAACAGCATGTCGAAGGCGACGCGCGGATCCCGGATCATCGGAAGAGGCTCCGTGGGAGACGCCCAGCTGATGGAGTCGGTATAGACGCAGGAGTAGTTGTAGGTGCAGCCCCCGGCCTGGTCCAGGTTCTCGATGCAGAACTGCATCGAAGGCATGGGAGTGTCCTGGCCGAAACGCTGCGCGTAGAGCTGGTCCATCGAGGTGCCCGCGAGGATGTCGGATCCCTGCGTTTGCTTGGGGTGGCACTGGGTCAGGAAGACGGCGCTCGAGCGGAAGTGGTCCCCTCCGATCTCCGGGGGCGAGAGCGCTTCCGCCATGCGGACGTCGGTATTGCTGATGATGGTCAGGTAGTTCTGGAACTCGGAGAGCGGGCTCAGCGCGTTCTCCGGAAGGAGCTCGAAGTCCGCTCCGGTCGTCGCCGGGGCGAAGAGGTGCTTCGTCGCCCCCCACTCGTTACAGCCGGGAAGACCGTGCACTTCCTCGATGCACAAGAGCCGGGTTCTCTCGACGGACGCCCGGGCCGTGCCGGAGAGCCGCCGCCCCGCCGGGATCATCGCGTCGAGGAATGGTAGCGCGACGGTGGCGCCGATTCCGCGGAGGAACCGCCGCCGCGGCATGTGCTTTCCCGTGAGGTACGACATCTCGTCTCCTTTGGCTCGCGCGGCTTGGGCTCAGTGCACCGCCGCCGCGTCCTCCGTATCGATGGGCTCCGAGCGCTTCTTCTGAAACGCGTCGCTCGTCACCACTCCCAGAATGAATGAGGAAATCCGGTAGCCGTTCTCTTTCGCATTCCGCGCGATGGAGCGAACGGTCGGCTGATCGTAGGCCTCCACCCGGCGGCCGAGGGCGTAGGCCATGAGGTTCTCGGTGAAGTTGCGAACGAGCGGCTCCGGCCGCTTCAGGAGCGCCTGAACCAGCTCCGACTGCGACGAGATCGGAGTCCCGTCGTAGAACTCGCCCCTCGTGTCGAGCGCCATCCCGTTCTCTCTCACCCTCCACTTCGCCGTGGCGTCGAAGTTGTCGAGAGCGAGACCCATGGGATCCATGAATCGGTGGCACGCGTGGCAGGTGGGGTTCGTCCGATGGAGCTCGAGCCGTTCGCGCGTCGTGAGAAGCCGCCCGCCCGCAACACCGTCCGTCGCCTCGAGCTCCGGCACGTCCGGAGGAGGCGGGGGAGGCGGGGTTCCCATGAGAACTTCCATGACCCACTTGCCGCGAAGAACGGGCGACGTGCGGTTCGCCATCGAGGTCAGGACCAGCACGCTTCCATGGCCCAGGATCCCTTGCCGTCTGTCGTCGGGATAGCTCACGCGCCGGAACCGATCGCCGGCGACGTCCGGAATCCCGTAATGCCGGGCGAGCCGCTCGTTCACGAACGTGTAGTCCGCGGTGAGGAGCTCGAGGATGCTCCGATCGTTCCGCACGAGCTCGTGGAAGAAGAGCTCCGTCTCGCGCCGCATCGCGTCGGCGAGGTTCTCGTCGAAATTCGGGTAGTAGTTCGGATCGGGCCTTACCTTGTAAAGGTCCTGGAGCCGGAACCACATCGCCGCGAACCGGGTTCCGAGGGCCTCCGACTTCGAGTCCGCGAGCATTCGCCGCGCCTGGCGCTCGAGCTCTCCCGGTTTCGAAAGGAGACCGCCGCTCGCGACCGTCTGAAGCTCCTCGTCCGGAGGAGTTCCCCAGAGGAAGAACGAGAGCCGGGACGCGAGGTCCAGGTCCGCGATTCGATAGCCTTCCCCCGGGCGGGTGTCCGAAGGCTCGCGCTCGAGTCTCAGAACGAATTTCGGGCTTGCGAGGATCGCTTCGAGCGCCAACCGGATTCCCGCTTCGAACCCGCCTTTTTTCGCGCCCGCGTCGTAGAACTCCATGAGCCCTTCGAAGTCGCTGTGCAACGCGGGCCGCCGGTACGCTTCGCTCGCCAGACGATCGAGGATTTTTTCCGCGCAGGGCCGCTCTTCGCTCGGGGACGTGGGCCGGCAGTTGAAGATGCGCTTGCGGCTCGCGGTGTCCGTTAGACCCGTCGCGCCGATGGGACCGCGAACGATCAGGTTCTGCAGGTGGGGAAGAGTCGTGATTCCCGGGCCTCCGGAGCCGCCGCCGGCGAAGGACCAATCGTGCGGACGAATCAAGTCCTCGTAGGGTCCGTCGCCTCGCCGGATGAAGGCCGCCGACAAACGCCGCTGCCCGGCGCCGACGAAGATCGGCTCGGTCGCGATGGGAGCGCCGCCGCGTCCATCCGCGCCGCCCTCGGTCTTCGTGTAGTGGAGGAGAGCCACCCGCTCGCCATCGATGGCGACGTCGATGTCCTCGAACTTGGAATTGTCGCCGCCGCCGAACGTCATCTCGAAGACGTATTCCGCATCGGCGGGGAAGACGTGGTCGACCACCATTCCGCCGCGAGTCCCGTACGGCGCTCCGTCGACTCCGTCCCACGGGTGCTGAGAGAGATAGATCGGGTTGGTGTAGGTCTCGTCGACGGTGGGAGCGTTCCGATCGCCCACGGCCATACGGCTGATGTCGCCGGCCGCGTTCAAGTACGCCTCGAGGAGCGTCGGTGAGAGCGTCTGCTCGTCCGCGATGTTGTCGAAATTCGCGCTCATCGGGTCGAGCGGGAGCCAGTGGGAGGCGTCCACCTCGAGCGACAGGAGATCCTGGATCGCGCGCTCGTACTCGCGGCGATTCAGCCGCTGAAACGGCCGAATGCCCGGGTTCGGGTCGCGCAAAGCCGCGGCGTCGACCGTCGCTTCGAGGGTCTCGACGAGAGCTTGAAGCGTGGCTTCGTCCGGTCTCGGGACCTCGGGAGGCGGCATCATTCCCGCCCGCAGCTTGCGAATGACCTTCTCCGTGACGGCGGCGTCCTTCTCGGCGTGGGCCGCGTCAAAGGCTTCCAGGGAAAGGTTTCCAACGAGAGCCGCGTCGTTGTGACAGGTGACACAGGTCTCCTGGATCACGAGATTGGGGTCGGAAACCGCCCCCTCGAGACGGCCCGCTGCCAGTAAGACCGAAAGCGCGAGAATTTCCAACGGCGCGTTCACCCCCGTCCCCTCCCACGGGAACAACTGGCTCAATAGTTTAGCCGCTTTGACCCTGGTACGCAAAACCGAGAGATCTCAGAACTGGAGGGTTGCCGCGAGGATCTCGATTGACCGGAAGAAATGGCCCAGGCGGACGTTCTCGTTCTCTCCGTGCTGGTTGTTGTCGAAGTTGACGGTCGGAACGGAGACGGCGGGAAACCCCAGGGCCTCGATGAAAGGAGCGATGGGCACCGTGCCTCCGCTGGTGCGGATGCGTACCGGCTCCTCTCCGAGAATCCGTGCAAGTCCGTCCGCGAGAGCCCGCGCCTGCGGATCGTCCATTTCCGTCCGATACGCGCTCGTGCCTTCGGCGCGCGGGCTTTCGAGCCGCGCGATCTTCGGATAGCGCGCCCGGGTCTCGTCATCGGGGTCGGCATCGACGACGTGAAAGCCCTGGGCTTCGACGTGCGCTCGGATCTTCGCGAGAAGCGCCTCGCCGTCCGTCTCCTTCACCAGTCTTACGTCGAGGGCGGCGGTCGCGTGGTCCGGAATGATGGTGCGAGCCTGCTCTCCCACATACGCGCTCTCGAGTCCGCGGATATTGAGGGAAGGATACTGAAGCGCTTCCTGGAGGCTCTCACCGACGAGATCGGGCTCCGAGACCCCGAAGAGCTTCAAGAGGGATGCTTCGTCATCGGGAACCGCCTGGAGGATTCTCCGATCCTGGGGCGTGAGCCGAATCCCATCGTAGAAACCGGCGATGACGACGCGGCCCCGATCGTCTTTCATCGAGGCGAGCAGCTGCGCGAGCCGCATTCCGGGATTCGGAACCCAGTTGCCGTAGTGGCCGCTGTGGAGCGAAAACTTGGGACCGTAGACCGTGAGGTTCACGGTGAGGTTTCCGCGGGCGCCGTAGACGAGGGTCGGGCGATTCGAAGGGTGAATCGGACCGTCCAGGATCAGCATGAGATCCGCTTGGAGCTTTTCGCGGTAGCGCTGAATCGCTGGAACGAGGCTCGGTGAGCCCGCTTCTTCTTCTCCGTCGAGGATTACTTTGACGTTCGAGGTGAACGAAGTCCCCGCGTGGTCGAGAGCATCGATTGCGGCCATCAAGGCGATGATCGGCGACGTGTCGTCCGAGGCGGAACGCGCGTAGAGGCGCGAATCCGGTTCGAATTTCTCGAGCTTGTCGAGGCCCGGAATCTCGCGGGCCCCCTCCTCCATCCGCCCGTCGCGGAGGATGGGTTTGAACGGGCTCTCCTGCTTCCAAAGGGCAGGATTGACGGGCTGTCCGTCGTAGTGGATGTAGTAGAGGATGGTTCGATTGGCGCCTTCGACCTTCCTCTCGCCGAAGACCAGCGGGTTCCCGTCGGTCTCGAGAAGGGACGCGCTGAGCTTCCGGCGCTCGAGCGTGCCGACGAGAAGCTCGGCCTTCTTTCGAATGTTGGCTCGATCGGCCGCCACGTCCGGAATCGAAAGCGCCTCGACGAGCTCACGAACGATCGCGCCCTGGTTCTCCCGGACGTAGTCTTCCGCGACGGATACCTGCGCGGAAAGAAGCAGAATCGTCAGCATGCAATAGGCCTCCGTTCGCCTCGTGACTATACTTCAGCCCGGAGGTGTCGACGTGGGAGTGCGAGTAGTGCAGGTCGATTCGTTCACGTCCCAACCGTTCTCCGGGAACCCCGCCGCGGTCGTCCTGGACGCGCCGGGCGACGAGCGATGGATGCAGAACGTTGCTCTCGAAATGAATCTCGCGGAGACGGCGTTTCTCGTCCGGAGAAAGGACGGCGATTTCGATCTTCGATGGTTCACGCCCGCGGTCGAGGTAGACCTCTGCGGGCACGCGACCCTCGCGAGCGCGCACGTGCTTTGGGAAGAGGGCTATCTCGAGCCGAAGGCCCAGGCGCGCTTCCACACCCGAAGCGGGATCTTGACGGCCGATCGCCGCGACGGCGCGATCGTCCTCGACTTTCCCGCGACGCCGGAGCGCGAGACGGAGCCACCCGAGGGACTGATTCGGGCGCTCGGTGTCTCCGCGCGCTACGTCGGGAAGAGCGCGTTCGACTATCTCGTCGAGGTCGAGAGCGAGGCGGCAGTACGCGCGGCGTCTCCGGACTTCGGAGCCCTCGGAGCGATCAAAGCCCGCGGGATCATCGTCACCGCGCGCGCGAGCTCACCCGGATTCGATTTCGTCTCGCGATTCTTCGCGCCGGCTGCCGGAATCAACGAGGATCCGGTCACCGGCTCGGCGCACTGCACGCTCGGACCCTTCTGGGCGGCGCGACTGGGCAAGACGTCATTCAATGCGTATCAGGCATCGTCCCGCGGCGGCTCCGTCAAGGTCGATCTGAAGGGAGATCGGGTTCTCCTGGGAGGTCAGGCGGTCACCGTGCTCCGCGGCGAGCTGGTTTGACATGGCCACCATCGCGGTCGGCGACGTTCACGGAAACTACCCGGCGCTCGAGAGCCTGCTCCAGAAAATCGAGCCTGAGCTGACGCGGCACGACACACTGGTGTTTCTCGGCGACTACATCGACCGCGGGCCGTTCACGAAGGACTCCGTGGAACGAATCGTCCAGCTCGAGCAGAGCGCCGAGTTCCAGGTGGTGGCGCTTCTGGGCAATCACGAGGAGTGGATGCTGAGCACGATGCGGGACTACACCCGGCACTCCTGGCTCTTGAACGTCGAGGCACTCGACACCATCGCGAGTTACTCGGATTCCGCCGCGGCCTTCCTCAGGCGGGAAATGGAAGAGTCAGGCATGCGGTTGTTCATGGAGAACCCGCGCCTTCCCTATGAGGTGTTCTTTGACTGTCTCCCCCCGTCCCACGCGGAGTTCTTCGTGAAGCTGATGCCGTACTTCCGCACTCCCGACGTGATTTGCGTGCACGCCGGACTCAATCCGGAGGTTCCCGCACTGGACCAGCAGGATTCGCGCTCTCTTATCTGGGGCTGTAAGGGTTTTCCGAGGGGGTACCGCGATTCAACCCCCGTGGTTTACGGCCATTGGGGAAACTGTGAACGAGATGAAAGCGGCTCGCTTCGGCCACGCGAAGTGAATCGAACCTACGGCATCGATTCGATCAAAACGGGAGTGCTGACCGCGATGCGATTTCCCGACCTCGCGGTCTTCCACAGCGAAGAGCACCGCATGCCGAAGTCGAGTTGGTCCTGAGAGCTAGTCCTTCGTCTTGCGCGCCGCGACATTCGCAAGAAGGCGCCGCCCCGTCAGGTCCATATGCTCCAGCGCTCCGCTCCCCCGGGCGAGCAACATGGCTCCTTCGAGCGAGGCGACGAAGAAGGACGCCATGGAAGCGGCGGAGCCGGAGAAGCGAAGTTCTCCCTTCTTCTTTCCTTCGACAAGGACGCGAGTCAACCACGCTTCGTTCTCGGAAAAGAACTCAGCGACACTCTCGCGCATGACCGAGGGAAGCGTGGCGGCGTCGGCGGCCAGCATTCCGCACATGCACATCCGTCTTTTTCGCAGGACCGACCGGTAGAGATCCACATACTGTTCGAGCCGCTCGAGGGACGACTCGTTCTTGGACTCGATCGCGCTCAGCGAATCGAGGAACGCGCTCCGATATCGGCGGACGAGCGCCACCCCCAGGTCGGTCTTGGTGGCGTAGTGATGATGAAGGCTAGCCTTCTTGATGCCGAGCGCTTTGGAAACATCGGCGTAACTGAAGGCGTTGAAGCCGCGAACCTGCACCAGGCGCTCGGCGACGTCGAGGATCCGCTCGGCGGTGCCAGCGCTTCTCCGTCGCAAGGCCGCGATGTGAAACAATCCTGACCGGACGTGCCGTGGTCTTGCGAGATGGCTGATACGAGACCGCCCGGTCGGTTGGCGCGCATCCCCCTTCTAGCACCGTCCGGATCCTTTGGATTCGTCCCCGTAGCCGCTTTGACGGCGCTGGCGGTGCTGGTCCGTCTCGGCGAGCAGGGATCTCGGATAGGGGAGCTCCTTTGTCCGGAGCTCGATGCGAAATGGCTGGCCGCGACGGCATTGGCGATTTTTCTGATAACTCCGAAAACGCGAGGCAGCATCCCGTGGGCCTCGCTGGCCGTGCACCTCGCGGTTCTTGCGGTGTGGGGTCTATCACTTCGCGCTTGGTTGGGGAGCCCGGGAGGTTCCGATCCGACCCTCGCGTCCGTCTCGCGCTCTTCCGACGACCGCAGTGACGTCGAGCGGGTCGTCTCTCTGGACCTCGGCAACGCGGCAAAGCACCTGCCCGTGCGCCGCCTTTCCGGACGAAATCGTGACATCACGCTCAAGATCTCCGGGTTTCTCCGGGTGGTCGAGTCCGGCGTCCACCGGTTCGACGTCCGAACGGACGGAAAAGCGGACCTCACCATCGACGGTGAGCCATTAGGACCCGAGAAAGCTGGCTCGACGACGGTCTCCCTTCTGCCCGGACTTCACCCCGTCGAAATTGAGTACGAGCGCGGAAGTGGACCCGCGTTTCTTCGCGTGGATTGGAATCGACCCAGTTTTTTCGAGTTGCTACCCTTCCACGGATACTTCTCGAGCTCTCCGACTCGTCTGGACCCGCCGACGATCCGGAGGATGGAGACTCTCGCCGTCCTGAGCCTCCTTTCATCGGCGCTCTGGTGGACCTTCTGCGGACTCCTCGTGGTACGGGTCGGTGAAGGCAGGGCGAAGCTGTATCAAGCGCTATCCGGGGCCGGGAGAATCGACGCTGGTGTGGCTTGGGTCCGGAATCATTCCTTCCTGCGCCCTTGTCTCTCGGTTGCAATCGGGAGCGTTCTCTTCCTCGCCGTCGTGCTCCTGTCACTCCTGCCCCGGGACCGCGATCATGTGTTCTATCGCGAGACATCCTCTGAATTCATGATGCAGACGGTGAGCGTGGCCGATCTCAAACAACAACCGTTCCGCTCACTCTGGTTCCTCCATATCCAGCCGCCGCTCCTGGATGCGATTCGGATGGTCGCGGCTCAGCTCTCGAGCGCGAGCGAGGACGAAGAACTGGTGCGCGAGGTAGACGGGGTGATCCGCCTGCTCTGGGTGCTCGGCCACGCTGCACTGGCCACGCTCATCTGCCTCTGGCTCTGTCGGACGACGTCGCCGAAGTTCGCCGTCACGGCATCGATTCTGTTTGCGGCTCATCCCGCCGGCGTTTTTTACGCGACGCTGCTCGATAGTACGCTTCTCAGCAGTCTCTGGTTCACGTGGTGTTGCTACGAGCTTTGGCGGTTCTACGAAGGGCGAGGATCGGTCGCCCGCCTCGTCGTCGCGACCCTGGCATTGTTCTTCACGAGGTCCATCTTTCAGTGGCCGTTTCTTCTGCTCATGGCAGGCGCGCTTCTCCTTCTCCGGGCCCGGCGGCGGGAGGTCACGATTTTTGCGGCAGTGGTCGGCGTCGCCGCCAGCCTGTACGTAGGGAAACAGTTCGCGCTCTTCGGGATGACCTATACCTCGTCTTTTGCCGGCTACAACGGGCTCCGATCGATCTCGGGAGATCTCACGTGGGACATCAAGGATATGAGGAGGCGGATCCCGCAGCTGCCGCCGCCCTCGGCGGCACGGGTCCTGTCACGGGAGGCGAAGGTCAACGGGGAATACAACTTCAATCAGCTTCACTACCTCCGGATCTCTTTCGGACTGATGGACCGTTACAAGAGGACCCTCCTGCGCAACCCCGCTCTGGCCACGCTGAATGCGTATCGAGAGAACCTCCGGCTGTATCTGGAGCCTTCGAGCCGATACTCGGCGAACGCGGTCGTGGATGGGCTTCCGTGGCGCTCTCTCTACGACCGACTTTTTTCGGGAACGCTCTGGGTGTTCTTCGCGGTGTCGGCGTTGGGGGTTTGGGTCTTCGTCACCCGCGGACGGCGCCTGGGACCGGGCGTCGGTCTCGCTCTTCCCGTCGCCTACGTGATCCTGGCCAGTATTCTCTTCGAGAGCGGTGAGAACATGCGCTTCCGGTTCTTCGTGGAGCCAGTCATCTACGTCTTCGTGTTGTCGCAGCTTCATCGATCGATCGGGCGTCTCAAAGGTGGCCACCTGGTGCCTGAGGATCGAAAATGAGGTTGCCCTGCGAACACCTTGGTCGGTTCGTCTGGTCGCGGCGTGCGGGCTCGTTTTTTTGAGAGTCAGGAAGGAAGGTTTATCCGAAGGAGCGCTCCCTCGAGCCTCTCAACGTTTCGGATGGCTTCGTCGATTCGAGCCGCCTGCCGGTCCGTGTGTGGATCCACCGTGCACGCGATAATGCCCGTGTGCCGTGGATGTGCTGTGTGGAGCCCGATGAACTCCCAACGATTCAGCGTGAGAACGGCTCGGTTGCGCTCAGACGCGAAGTCTAGAACCTTCTTGTCGGTGATTGCTCAGTTTGCCTGTCCGGCTTCCTGAGCGTCAGCACCTCGTGTCCGAGCCGCCGGAGCGCCTCAACTACTTGGAGCGGGAAGTTTTCGTCTGCGTACAAAGACGCCAAGACCTATGCGGCCTCATTCTCGCGAATGGCTTGTTCGATGTCTTCGCGGTGCGAATCAACGTACGCCCAGGCGTGGACCAAGTCCGCGGCGCGGAGCGCGGGAAAATTCGTCAGGATCTTGGCTTCGGTCCAGCCGCGTCGGCGGTAGCTCTCAAGTACCCACACTGGAATTCGGGTTCGCACGATGCACGCAGCGCCACCGGCGACTCCAGGGGTCTTTTCGATACCAGGCCAGGTATCCCCAATCTCCTGAACAAGCCTCTCCACGACCGCCGCTTTCTCGGCCTTGCTCAGGTTGGCCAACTCGGCTTCAAGTGCACGATGGTTCATGGACGTCATCTCTAGAATACTGCACGTATTCTGCTGCCGCGTGCTGGTAGGAGGCGAGAGGACTCGCTAACCTGGACCTCACCTAACCAGACGACTCCGGACCCGGCTTACTCGCCCGTCGCGGAGGAGTCCCCGTACACCTGCTCCCAGTCCCCCTCGACCTTGCCTCCATGGAGGCGGCACTCGTGGGGGAACTTCAGGTCGCAGCTGTTCTCGTTGAGGGGCTTGCGGAGCTTCGGGTTCATCAGCTCATGGATGTCGAGCTGCATCTCCTGTCGGGAGTAAGCGGCGATATCGACGATGCCGGTGTCCATGCGGATGGCGTCCTCGGGGCAGACCTCGACGCAGTAGCCGCAGTAGACGCAGACCCCGAGGTCGATGTCGAAGCGGACCGGATACTTCTCGACGTTCGGGTCGGGGTGCTCGCCGGCGACGATGGTGATGCACTTCGCGGGGCAGACCGTCTCGCAGAGCATGCAGCCGACGCAGCGCGGGGTCCCTTCGTCACGAACCGTGAGCCGATGCCGCCCGCGAAAACGCATCGCGAGCGGCCTCAGGATTTCCGGGTACTGAAAGGTGACGGCAGCGGGGATGTCCTTGAAGAGTCCCACGGTATGCGCGGCGTGGAGGAAGAGGTTCCGGAAGAAATGCCGCGAAGTGATCCATAGACCGCCCACGATCTGCGGGAGGTAGAGCTTCTCCCAGAACGTCAGCTCGGGTCTCCGCATCACTTTTACAGCCATAAGGAATCTCGCTAGAAGATCGTCAAGATCACCGCGGTCACGAATACGTTGAGGACCGCGATCGGGAAAAGCCCGAGCCATCCGAGCCGCATCAGTTGATCATAGCGGAAACGGGGGAGCGTCCATCGAATCTGCATGAAAAGCCAGCAGAAGACGAGGACCTTCAAGGAAAAGCTCGCGACGCCCAGAAGGACGTAGGTCCACTGGGAGACGGCAATGGTAGCGCCCCAGGGAAATTGGAATCCGTCGGGGTGGAGATACGGGACCTGCCATCCGCCGAAAAAGAGCGTCGTCGTGAGACAAGCGACGAGAATCGTCTCGAGGAAGTCCGCGAGAAAGAACATGCCGAACTTCATCCCGCTGTACTCGACGAAGTAGCCGATGATCTCGGATTCGCCTTCGGGAAGATCGAAGGGTGTGCGCTTCGTCTCCGCGAGCGCCGCGGCGAGGAAGATGAAGAACGCCACGGGCTGGGCAACGATGCCCCAGAAGGGGATGAAGCCTCCCGCCACGTATTGCCCCTGGCCGCGCACGAGCTCCTGGAGGTCCAGCGTTCCATACACGAGGATGACGCCGACGATCGCGATCCCGAGCGCGATCTCGTAGGAGATCATCTGCGCCGTCGCCCGGAGACCCCCGAGGAGCGCGTAGTTGTTCCGCGAAGCGAACCCCGCGAGGATCACTCCGTAGACTCCGAGAGAGAGCATCGCGAAGATGTAGAGGAGCGCGGCGTCGAGCTTCGCGACCTGAAGGTCGATCACGCGGTCTCCCCAGACCACCTGGTCCCCGAAGGGAATTCCCGCGAAGGCCACGAGCGCGAAGAACACCGAGAAGAACGGGGCCAGGGTGTGCAGCACCCGGTCGGCGCCCTTCGGGATGATGTCCTCCTTCATGAACATCTTCACCGCGTCGGCGAGGGGATGGAACAAGCCCAGAATCGTGAACCCGAAGATGTCGGCCCGATTCGCGCCGATCCGGTCCTGCATGACCGCGGACTGCTTGCGCTCGATCCACGTGTGGAGTCCCGCGAGGTTCAGGACCCCGAAGAACATGATGCCCGCGAGGACGAGCTTAATGAGCAGGTCTTCCATGGGCTCCGATCGTTTCGTAGGTCAAGCCCGCGAAAGAGGGCACCGCCTCCGCGAGCGCCGAGGAAGATCTCCTGGGGTTTCCGCCACGGGAACGGATGATTCGCGCGCCGCGCGACTTCCAGGAGAACGCTCCAGTCCTCCCGCGAGTCGGGGAGCGGTGGAAAGGCGACCCCGATGCGCTGCACGCGGCCCTTGTCGTTCACGAAGGTCCCGTCCTTCTCGACGTAGGCCGAAGTCGGAAGGACCCAGTGCGCGAAAGCGCGCCGTGGGATTCTCGTTGGTCCCCGAGAACACGAAGAGACGCAGCTTTCGCGAGAGCTCGTCGAGTTTCTCCTCGCCGAGAATCTTCGTGAGGTCGTGTCCGAAGACCCAGAGGATCTCGACATCGGATGCGACGAGATCGGCTGCGTCGCCCGGCGCGAGACCGAGGAGGCTCGCTCCGCGCGCGTTCGGGTTCCGGTCCGCCTTGAGCAGGAAGTCGTCGCTCTTCCCGGGAGGATTCAAGGGAGGCGCCACGACGCGGGCGCCGAGCTTCTCCTGGAAGAGCTCTCGAACCAGGAAGAGCTCTTCGTTCGTGAGCTGGGAGGAAGCGATGACTCCGATCTTCGCCGTCTTCGAGAGATCGGGACCGATGGTGGAGAGCGCCTCCTGCCACGTCGAATCCGCGCCCTTGTTGCGGACCTTCGTCAGTCGATCGCGGTCGATCCAGTGGAAGCCGAAACGGCCCACGTCGCACATCCACCACTGATTGACGTCCGGGTTCTCGCGAGGCTTCAGGCGGAGGACACGAGCGCCGTCGTTCAGGTGCGGCCGGTCGAGGACGAAGTGGACGTCGATGTTGCAGCCCGTGGAGCAGCCGTTGCACACGGACGGCGCGCTCGAGAGGTACCAGACCCGGGCCTTGAAGCGGAACTCGCGCTCGGTGAGCGCCCCCACCGGGCAGATGTCGATGACGTTTCCCGAATAGGGGTTGTCGAGCACCGTGCCGGGGTAGAGCCCGAGCTCCGCCCGGTCGCCGCGATTGAAGATGCCGAACTCGCCGGTCTTCGAGATCTCGTCCGAGAACCGCACGCAGCGCGAGCACAGGATGCAGCGCTCCTGGTCCAGCATCACGTGCGGGCCGAGAGCGACCGCCTTCTTCTTCTTGACCTTCTGCTCGCGGAAGCGCGGATCGTAGAGCCCGAAGTTCATGTAGAAGTTCTGGAGGTCGCACTCGCCGGACTGATCGCAGACCGGGCAGTCGAGCGGATGGTTCGCGAGGAGGAACTCCAGCACCGCCTTCCGTCCGTCCTCCGCCTTTTCGTTCTTGGTGTGGACCACCATGCCGTCCGCCACCGGGGTGTTGCAGGCGATCTGGAGCTTCGGATTCTTCTCGACGTCGACGAGGCAGATGCGGCAGTTGCCCGCGATGGAAAGGCCGGGGTGGTAGCAGTAGCGCGGCACGTAGATCCCCAGCGTCTCCGCGGCCTGGATGACCGTCGTTCCGCTGGGGCTTTCGACTTCCCGGCCGTCGATGGTCAGCTTTGCCATGCCATTGCCTCGCTCGCCTGGACGCATTTTCCGGTCCTGATGTGCTCTTCGAACTCCGCGCGGAACTTCGCGATGTAGGACTGGACGGGCCAGGCCGCCGCGTCGGCGAAGACGCAGATCGTCTTCCCCTCCATGTCGCCCGCGATGACGAGGAGGTCCTCGAGGTCCTGGAGCTTTGCCTTGCCCTCGCGTCGGTGACGCGCCCCATGATGCGGTGAATCCAGCCGGTTCCCTCCCGGCAGGGCGAGCATTGGCCGCAGGACTCGTGGGAGAAGAACTTGGTCGCGGACTCGAGCGCGTCGACCATGCAGGTCGTTTCGTCCATCACGATGACACCGGCCGAGCCCGCCATCGAGCCCGCCGCGATGAGCGAGTCGAAGTCCATGGGGACGTCGATTTGATCCGCGGTGAGCACCTTCGCCGAGATTCCGCCGGGAACGACCGCCTTGAGCTTCTTTCCGTCGCGCACTCCCTGCGCGTGGGTCTCGATGAGCTCTCGGAGAGTTACGCTCACGGGAGCTTCGTAGAGACCCGGGCGATTCACGTGGCCGCTCAACGAGAAGAGTCTCGTGCCTCCCTGCTTGGGAGTTCCGATTTCGGCGAACTTGGCGGCGCCCTCCCTGAGGATGTACGGAACGCAGGCAAGCGTCTCGACGTTGTTCACGATGGTCGGGCACTGAAAGAGCCCCGAGATCGCGGGGAAGGGAGGCTTCAGCTTGGGAAACCCCTTTCCGCCCTCGAGGGAGCTCAAGAGCGCGGTCTCTTCGCCGCAGATGTAGGCGCCCGCGCCGCGGTGGACCACGACGTCGAGATCGAACCCGCTTCCCTGGATGTTCTTTCCGAGCCACCCCTTCGTGTACGCTTCCTCGATCGCGCGACCCAGGCGCTTCGCCGATCGGAAATACTCGCCGCGGATGTAGACGTACGCCTTGTGGCTCCCGATGGTGAAGGCGGCGACGATCATTCCTTCGAGGAGAGCGTGGGGATCCCGCTCCAGGATGTAACGATCCTTGAACGTCCCCGGCTCGCCCTCGTCCGCGTTCACCACCAGATACTTCGGCTTGGGGCTGTCCTTGGGAATGAAGGACCACTTTCGCGCTGCGGGGAATCCCGCGCCGCCCAGGCCGCGGAGGTTCGCCTTTCCGACTTCCTCGATGATCGCGGCGGGCGTCATCGAGAGCGCCTTCTTCGCCGCCTGGTAGCCGCCGTCCTTCACGTACGCGTCGAACCAGGTCCCTTCCGGGTCTTTGAATCGCGTCGAGAGAATCGGCCCGTCGGTCGCGATGTAGGGCTCGGGCTCGCGGGTCTCTCCTCGAACGAGGCCTTCGAGCGTTCCGCGATCGAGCGGCCCGACGAATTGCTCGTCGAGCTGCGCCATCGGCGCGATCTCACAGGCGCAGAGACACTCGACTTCCGTCAGGGTCAGCTCGCCGTCCGCCGTCGTCTCGCCCGGACGGATCGAAAGCCGCTTCTCGATCTCGTGGAGGACATCGTTCGCTCCCCGGAGAAGACATGGAAGGCTGGTGCAGACCCGGAGCTCGCGCTTTCCCGCGGGGGCCGTGCGGTACATCGTGTAGAACGAGACGACCTCGCGCACGTGGGCGACGGTCGTTCCCACGAGGGTGCCGACCCAGCGCTCCGCCTCGGGCGAGATCCAGCCGAAGTTTTCCTGCACGAGCCAGAGGAGGGGAAGAGTCGCCGCGCGGCGCTGGTCGTAGCGTTGAAGGATTTCTTTCGCTTTCGGTTCGAGTTCGGAGAAGTTCACCGGTCGAGCTCGCCCCCAATCATGTTCACGGAGCCGAACGTCGGGACCACGTCCGCCATCATCCCGCCGACGAGAAGCTTCGGAAGCGCCGACATGATGGCGAAGCAGGGTGGACGGACGCGCACGCGATAGGGGTTATTCGTGCCGTCGCTCACCACGTAGAAACCGAGCTCCCCGTTCGCGCCTTCCACGGGGAAATACACCTCGCCCTTCGGCGGCCGCACGCCGTGCCCGTACATCACGAGCTTGAAGTGATTCATCAAACCTTCGATGTTGCCGTAGGTGTCTTCCTTGGCCGGGAGGAAGACGCGCTTCTCGGGCGCGGCGATGCTCGAGTGCTCCTCTTCAGACGCGCCGTCGAGCGTAGGGTCGACCACCGCGCGCGCGCCTTCGATCTGGACGATGTTCCCCATCTTGGCGAGATCCACCATCTCCGCCGCCGGAATCGCGCGTCCCGTCTCGGGATTCGTGAGAAACGGACCCGGAGGTATGTCCCGGAGCGCCTGCTCGATCATCCGCATCGACTGGTGCATCTCCTCCATGCGGACGAGGTACCGGTCGAGGTTGTCCCCGCGCGTCCCGACCGGGACGTCGAAGTCGAGCCGGTCGTAGACCGCGTAGGGGCAGTCCTTGCGCACGTCGTAGTCCGGACCGGAACCGCGAAGGAAGGGGCCGGTGATGCCGTAGGAGATCGCGTCCTCGGCCGAGATCTTTCCCGTTCCCGACATGCGATCGACGAAGATGCGGTTCCGGGTGAGAAGCGCGTCCGACTCCTTGAGAACCTTGCGCGTCTCCTCGATCGCCTTCCGGCACTGCGCCTCGAAGCCCTCGGGAAGATCGCCTTTCACTCCTCCGACGCGGCAGTAGGACACGGTGAGCCGCGCTCCCGTCACCATCTCCACCAGCTCCCACAGGTACTCGCGCGCCTTGATCATGTAGAGGAAGACGGTGAACGCGCCGAGCTCCATGGCGCCCGCGCCGATGCAGGTGAGGTGGTCGGTGATGCGGGAGATCTCGGACATGATCACCCGGATGTAGTGGCAGCGATCGGGAACGGTGATGCCGAGAGCTTTCTCGACCGCCATGCAGTAGCCCATGTTGTTGATGAGCGGCGAAACGTAGTTGAGCCGGTCGGTGTAAGGCATCACGCCGTTGTAGTCGACCGTCTCCGACATCTTCTCGAAGCCGCGGTGGAGGTAGCCGATCTCGACGTCGCAGTCGACGATCTGCTCCCCGTCGAGCTTCGTCGACGATGCGGATGATGCCGTGCATCGCGGGGTGGGCGGGCCCCACGTTCAAGAGCATCTCGCGGGTTTCGGGCATGGTCTTCTAATTCACCGGGCCTATCAACGGCTGCCGCTTCTTGACCGGATAGTCCTTTCGCAGCGCGATGGCCCTCGAACTCTTCGTACATCAGGATGCGCTTCAAGTCCGGATGCCCCTGGAAGCGGATTCCGAACATGTCCCAGACCTCGCGCTCGAGCCAGTCGGCGGCGCCCCAGAGCGGAGTGAGCGAATCGACTTCCGGATTCTCTTCCGCAACCGGAACGGTCGAGACGCAGCCGATGCTTCAGTGCGAGAGAGTAGAAATGGTAGACGACCGCGAACCGCGCCGAAGACGGAGGTCCGGGCCAGGGGTTCTCGTCGGGAATCTCCGCCTTGGGGCGCACGCGCCACGCCCGATGAAGCGAAGAACGCGGGGGCGGGCTTTTTCCCGAACGCCGAGTAATCGACGGCGGTGATGTCGACGAGAAAGCCCATCTGGAACGCAGGGTCCTGCTTGAGCGTACGCGCGACTTCGAGGAGCGACTCCCGCCGCAGGACGAGCGTCGCGTCGCCGCGAAACGCGTGCGAGCTTTCGACCGCCGAGGGGAAGCGATCGCGAACGGCCTGAATCAGGGACTCCGCATTCATACGGAGAACTCCGGCCTCGGCTCCGGAGCGGGACGCTCGCCCGTGTCGCGCTGGTCCTGGATCTTGCTCTGGAGCTTCAGGAGGCCGTCGAGAACGTACTCCGGCCGCGGAGGGCAGCCAGGAATATAGACGTCGACGGGCACGATGGTGTCGATTCCCATGACCGTCGCGTAGTTGTCGTAGAACCCTCCGGTGCAGGTGCAGACGCCGAAGGCCACCACCCACTTGGGCTCGGCCATCTGCTCGTAGATGCGAAGAAGTACGGGAGCCATCTTGTGGCTGATCGTTCCGACCACGAAGAGCACGTCCGCCTGGCGCGGAGAGAACCGGGGAAGCCCGGCCCCGAACCGGTCGACGTCGTAGTGGGAGCAGGCCGTCGCCATGTACTCCATACCGCAGCACGCGGTCACGAACGGGTACTGGAAGATCGAGTACTTCCGGGCCCATCCGATGGCTTCGTCGAGCTTGGTCGTCAGAAATCCAGCTTCAGACATTTCACTTCCAATCGAGAGCGCCGTTGTCCCAGGCGTAGTAGAACCCTACCATCAGGATCCCGAGAAATATCGACATCCCGGTCAGGCCCCAGGCGCCGAGCTTATGGAACACGACGGCCCACGGGTAGAGGAAAACGAGCTCCACGTCGAACAGGATGAAGAGAATCGCGGTCAGGTAGAACTTGATCGTCAGGTGGCCGGTCTGAATCCCGAACGTCGGCATACCCGTTTCGAACGGCTCCAACTTCACTTTCGACGGCTTCTTCGGGCCGAGGATCGAGGCCAGGAGCACGAAGCCGCCGGCGACGGTCCCCGCGAGCGCGAAGAAGACGAGAATTCCAAGATATTCGAACATGATCTTAAGGAGGCACCGTCCACGCCGCGAGCGCGTCGGGGAACACCCCACCGAGTATAGTAACCAACGCGGCGACGAGAAGCGCTGTCGAGACCGTCGACGGCAAGCGCCCCGCCGCCATCGCCTCCGCTTCCGGCTCCGTCATATACATGTAAACCGCCACCCGCAGGTAAAAGAACGCGGATATCACGCTGCAGAGCACCGCGAGAACCGCAAGCGCGATGTGACCCGCGCCCACCGCGCTCAGGATCACCCCGAACTTGGCGGTGAAGCCGGCCGTCGGTGGAATTCCCGTCAGGGACAGCAGGAAGAGAAGCATGAGCGCCGCCGTCCCCGGATTGGTTTTCGCGAGCCCATGATAGCCCGAGAGCTCCTCGCCCCGTCGTTCGAGGGCGATGACGATACCGAAGGCGCCGAGGGTCATGAAGGCGTACACGAACGCGTACGTCATGGTGGCGGACGCACCCTCGGGAGTTCCGGCAATCAACCCCAGGAGCGCATAGCCGGCATGAGTGATCGACGAGTAGGCGAGCAGCCGTTTCATGCTGGTCTGCGAGAGTGCGACCAGACTGCCGAAGACGATCGAAAGGGCGGCGAGCGCGACCAGGAGGTTCGACCAGAGAGGCTGCTCCGGAGCGAACGCCACGATGCAGACCCGAACCAGTGCGGCGAGCCCCGCGGCCTTGGAGCCCGAGGCGAGAAACGCGCCGACGGGGGCCGAAGCGCCTTGATAGGCGTCGGGGGCCCAGGCGTGAAACGGGACCGCCGCGATCTTGAACGCGACTCCGAAGACGACCAGCACCACTCCCGCGAGAAGGAGCGGGTGGCCCGCGAGGCCCCGCCCGGCCGCCTGGGAAGCGATCGAAAAGAAGTCCGTCGCCCCGGTGACTCCGTAGGTGAGCCCGATGCCGTAGAGGAGGAGCGCCGACGCGAACGAACCCAGCAGGAAGTACTTGATGGCCGCCTCGATCGAGGCGGTCTTCTCTCTCGTGATGCCGACGAGGACGTACGAGCAAAGCGTCATGAGCTCGAGCCCCAGGTAGAGGATCACGAGATCCAGGGCGGACGCGGCGAGAAGCATCCCCGTCGCCGCGAGGAGCAGAAGCGCGTAGAACTCGCCGGGACGGACGCGCTCCGCATCGACGTGTCGTATGGAAAGAAGAGCGGCCACCGCGAGAGTGGCGGCGAAGAGAACATCGAAGAATCGCGAATAGCCGTCTCCGGCGAGAGTGTTCCCGAAGCCGGTCTCCGGAGTCGAAACGACGAAGCCCGACGCGATCGCCGCCGCCGCGGCGAGGACCACGAAGGCTGCCGCGCCACGCGCGCTCTCGAGACGGCGGGCCATGACGAGAAGAGCGAGCGCGGCCGCCGTGAGAACGATCTCCGGCACCAGCAGAACCACGTCCTTCGCTTCCATCAGAAGCCCCCCACCATCTCGATCGGCGACGTGGTGACGGTTTCGAGGAGCTGCGCCACCGGAGCATGGAGAAATCCGAGGACGGATTCGGGGTAGAGGCCGATGACGAGCGCCATCACGACCAGGGGAACGAGCGTCGCGACTTCACGCGCGTTGATATCCAGACGATGCCCGCGGAGGGCCGGGTTCACCTCGCCGAGCGCGACCCGGTAATAGAGCCACACGATGTAGGTCGTGCCGAGGACCACTCCCCAGACCGCCATCACGCCGAGGCCCGCCCAACGGCTGAAGGCCCCGCTGATGATGAGGAACTCGCCGACGAACGCGTTCAAACCCGGAAAGCCGATCGCCGCGAGACAAAAGAACGCGAGAAACGTGGTGAAGATGGGCGCGGCCTTGAAGAGCCCCCCGTAGTCCGCGATCTCGCGAGTGTGGGTCCGCTCGTAGATCATTCCGATGCAGAGGAAGAGCGCTCCGGTGATGATGCCGTGGTTCACCATCTGGAGGATGGCTCCTTCGACGCCGTTCCGGTTCAGCGAGAAGATTCCGAGGGTCACGAACCCCATGTGGCTCACGCTCGAGTAGGCGATGAGCCGCTTCACGTCCGTCTGCGCGAGAGTGACGTAGGCGCCGTAGACGATGGCCGCGGCCGAGAGCAGGAGCATCGGCTTGAGGAAAAGCTCGAGCGCGTCCGGGAAAGAGCGGGAGAGAAATCCGCAGAAACCCGTAGGCGCCCATCTTGAGAAGGATCCCGGCCAGGATGACGCTTCCCGCGGTGGGCGCTTCCGTGTGCGCGTCCGGAAGCCAGGTGTGGACGGGAAACATCGGCACTTTGACCGCGAACGCCGCGAGAAAGGCGAGGAAGAGCCACGCCTGAGCGGTGACGCCGAGTCTCATCGTCGCGAGCGCCTGAAACTCCAGCGTTCCGCCCGCGTAGAGAAGAACGATGAGGCCGACGAGCATCAGGACACTTCCGGCGAGCGTGAACAAGCAGGAACTTCACGGAAGCGTAGACGCGGCTCGGCCCTCCCCATACGCCGATGAGGAGGAACATGGGGACGATCATCAGCTCCCAGAAGATGTAGAAGAGGAAGAAATTCGTCGACGCGAAGAGGCCCACCATCGCCGTCTCGGAAACGAGGAGCGCGGCGTAGAAGTCGCGCGTGCGGTTCTGGACCGCGGTCCAGGACACGCTCACGCAGAGGACGCTCAGCACCACGGAGAGAAAGATGAACGGGACGCTGATTCCGTCGACCCCCATCCCGTAGACGATGTTCCAGGAGCGTATCCATGGCACGGACTCGACGAACTGGAGTCCCGCCGACGTCTTGTCGAAGCCGAGATAGAGCGGCGTCGAGACCGCGACGGTCGCGAGCGTCGTCGCGAGAGCGATCCACCGGGCGAGGCGGTTCCCCAGCACGAGGATGACGACCGCTCCCAGGAGCGGGAGGAACGTCGTCACCGTCAGAACGGGATAGCTCGTCATAAGCCGAAGATCACCACGGCCAGAGCCGCGAGGGCGCCGACCGCCATCAGAAGTCCATAGTGCTGCGCGTTTCCGTCCGCGATGAGGCGCACGCCGCGTCCGACGGCGAGGGTCAGCTTCCCGATGCCGACCGTTGCCGCGTCGACGACACTGAGAATCGAGATTGCGGAGCCAACCTCCGGTCGCGAGCGCCTGCAGCGACGATCCAGTCGGAAGCACGTCCGAGAACGCCGTCGAGCCACCCGAAAGCGCCTTCGCAGGAGGCCGAGAAGCGACGGAAGACCGCGGCGATAGAACCAGTCGGTGTCGAGACTGACCGTGGGCTCCGGGATCGAGCTGCTTCAGCAGCAGGAAGAATCCAAGACCGGTGAAGCCGAGAAGGCCGAGCGTCGCGACGACGTGGCGCGGCGTGTACGGAACGTAGTCCGCGGGAAACGGCAGGTGCGCGTAGAGAAGCGAGGGAAAGACGCCGATGAGAACGCACGCCGCGGCCGCGATGCCCATCGCGACCAGCATGTTCCTCGGCGGCTCCTTCGCTTTCAGGCCTTGGTCCTCGCCGAAGAACATGTACCAGGGAAGCTTGAGCCCGGTGTGGAGGAACGTTCCGGCGGACGCGAGCGTCAGCACGAGAAAAATTCCCGCATGGTGGGCTTCTCCCGCGGCCGAGACCACCATCGACTTGCTCACGAACCCGCTGAAGAGCGGGACGGCGGAGATGGCGAACGCCCCGATCATGTAGAGGCGGAAAGTCCAGGGCATCGTTTTGTGGAGCCCACCCATGTCGCTCAGCTTCCGGAGCCCGGTCATCTGCAGCACCGCGCCCGCCCCCATGAAGAGGACGGCTTTATAAAGGATATGGGCGAAGGCGTGGGCCGAGGATCCGTTCAGCGCGAGCGACGGTCCCGATGCCGACCCCGCAGACCATGTATCCGACCTGGCTGATGATGTGGTAGGCGAGGAGTCGTCTCGCGTCGTTCTCGAGCACCGCGTAGACGACGCCGTAGACGGCCATCCCCGCGCCCCACCACATCAGGACTTCGGTTCCGGCGAATCCGCGGATGAGCGTGTAGACCGCGGACTTCGTCGTGAAGGCGGTCAGGAACACGGCCCCGGTGACCGTCGCTTCAGGGTAGGCGTCGGGAAGCCACGCGCCGAGAGGCGGCACCGCCGCGTTCAGGAGAAACGCGATCAGGATCAGAGTGAAGCCGGCGCCTCCCGCGTACGGGGTCAGGTCCGAGAAGACGAGCGACCCGGTATCCGACCAGTGGAGGACGATCCCTCCGAGGAGGCACAAGCCGCCGAAGACGTGCACCAGGAGGTAGCGAAACCCCGCGGCTCCCGCTTCGGGCTTGCGCCGGAGCCATACCAGAAGCGCGGCCGAAACGGCCATCAACTCCCAGAAGAGGAAGAGCGAGAGAAAATCTCCCGCGAGTGTCGCGCCGAGCGCGGATCCGGCATAGGTCAGGGCCGCGATGTGCTGCGCGTCATCGTCCACGTGGAGCGCGTAGACGATCCCGATGAGCGCCATGAGCGCGAAGACGTAGCAGAAGACGAGACTCAGCGCGTCGACGCGGCCGAACACGACCTCCTGTCCCAGGAACTGCACGACGCCGTAGGTGCCCGGCTTCATCAGGACCGCGGCGACGAGCGCTGCCGTCGGGAGCGCCAGAAGCACCGCGCGTTTGGCCGTGCCCTCGGAAGAGCGGCAGGAACCACGCCCCGAGGATCAGGACGAACCCCGGGTGCATCCAATCAACGCTCATAGTAGTCCTCGTCTGCGCATGAACCAGAGCTTCCCGAGGAGCTTCGAGACTTTGATGATCAGGATGCAGGAGAGAAGGCCGAAGCCCGATCCGAACGCGGGCAGGTCTTCGAACCAGAAGTGCGCGTGATCCGCGGGGAAGAGCCGCGGCACGAGGATCTCGCCGAGGGCGATCGCCGCGAGCGCCACGTAGGACCAGCGTTTCCAGCTCATCTCAGGGCATCACCTTCTCGGCGAGAGAGACCACGGGACCCGGAAAGATTCCGAAGACGCAGGCTCGCGACCGCGGTCAGAACCAGCGGCACGACGATCCACGGGACCTCTTCGAATCTCGTGGTGGTGGCCGTCGTCTTTCGCCTCTTCGAAATAGGCCTTGTACACGATGGGACCGAGGTAGGCGGCGGTGAAGAGAGAGCTCGCGAGGAGCACCGCCAGAATCCACGGATTTCCGCGCTCGAGAGAGCCGAGCGCGAGATACCACTTCGAAACGAAGCCGGAGAACGGCGGAATTCCGATGAGACTCAGTGACGCGAGCGTGAACGCGGCCATGGTCCACGGCATCTTTTTCGCGAGCCCTGCCGTGCCGGAGACCTCCGTCTCGTGCGCCGAAGCGTAGATCGAGCCCGCGCAGAAGAAGAGCGTGATCTTGGAGATCGCGTGGTTCGTGATGTGCGCGATTCCGCCGAGGACCCCGGCCGGCGCGAGAAGCGCGCCTCCGAGGACGATGTACGAGAGCTGGCTAATCGTCGAGAACGCGAGCCGGGCCTTCAGATTCTCCTGGCGGAGCGCGAGAAGAGAAGCGATGAGGATGGTCGCCGAGGCGAATGCGAGGGCGAGATGTGTCCGCGCCGATGTCCCGCAAGGCCGCGGGACCGAACACGAAAAGGATGACGCGGAGCGTCGAGAAGACGCCGGTCTTCACGACCGCGACCGCGTGAAGGAGGGCGCTCACCGGGGTCGGGGCCACCATCGCTGCCGGAAGCCAGCTATGGAAAGGCATCACCGCGTTCTTCGCGAAGCCGAACAGGAAGAGAGCGAAGACGACATAGAGAAGCCGGGGCTCGAGCGCCACCACCGATTCCGGAAAGATCCCGCCCGGCCGGAACTCCAGAGTGCCCGCGAGGTTGTACGTGAGAACGATGGCGGGGATGAGCATGACCTTCGCCGCGCCGAGGAGGTAGATGACGTACTTGCGGGCGCCGGCCCTGGCCTCGGCCGTCTCCTTGTGCGCGACGAGAGGATAGGTCGCGAGGGTCAGGCCTTCGTAGAAGAGAAAGAGAGTGAAGAGGTTCGCGGAGAACGCGACTCCCATCGTCGCCGAGAGCGCGAGGGCGAAGCACGTGAAGTAGCGCGTCTGCGCATGCTCCTCGAGAGTTCGCATGTAGCCGATGGAGTAAAACGAAGCGGCGACCCACAGAAGCGAGGCGCCGAGCGCGAACAGGAGCCCGAACGGGTCCGCGCGAAGCGAGATCTCGATTCCCGGTAGAAGCCGAAAGAGAACGAGCGACGGCGTCTGACCGGCGAGCACGGCAGGGAGCATCGACGGCCACGAGCGCGAACTGGACGACTCCGGCGGCGACCGACCAGAACTCCCGCAGGTTCGCGCGCCGCTCGCCAGTAATAAGGATGAGGATCGAGCCCACGTCGGCACCAGAATCGTCAGGAAGGGGGAGCGATCTCCACGGCGTCACGTCACCACTTCAGCTCAGTCACGTCCTCGACGTTGACTCCCTGCCGGTTCCGGCTCAGGGCGAGCACCAGTCCGAGACCGATCGCCGCTTCGCCCGCCGCGACCGCAATCACGAAAAGGGCCAGGACCTGGCCGCGCGCTTCCGAGAGGTGCTGGCTGAAGGCGGCGAGGCTCACGTTGACGGAGTTGAGCATGATCTCGACCGAGACCAGCATCAGGATGATGTTGCGCCGGGCGAGAAAGCCGAAGAGACCGATGGCGAACAGAATCGCGCTCAGTCCGAGGCAAGGCCCGACCGGCACCATTCAGGCCTGGGTCTTTCTTTGTGCCATGACGACCGCGCCCACGATCGCCGCGAGGAGCACGAGGGACACGATCTCGAAGGGAAGCGGCGAGCTCGGTGAAGAGCATCGACCCCACCGCGTCGACGTTTCCCGAAGAGGCGGCTTCCGGGGGCGGCGGCGCTCGGCGGGACGAGGTTTCCCGCGAGGTCCCGCGCGTACCAGAGGAGCGCCGCGAAGGCGCCCCCGGCGCCGACCGCTATCGGCCAATGAGCGCTGAAGCGGTTCGACGCGGCCTCGCTCGGAAGGTCGAGGAGCATCAGAAAGAAGAGATAGAAAATGAGAATTGCCCCCGCGTAAACGATGACCTGGACCGCGGCGAGAAACTGCGCCCCCATCAATAGAAAGATCCCGGCGACGTGGAGGAAGAGGGAGAGAACCCAGAGCAGGCTATGGATGGGCTTGTAGCGGGTCACCGCCAGAATCGCGCTCGCGATGCTCGCGGACGCGAGATAGTAGAAAAGAACGAGTCCGGCCGTGGTCATGGAAAAAGCGCGTCATTTTAGGCGAAACCCGGTTGGGAATCCACCTTTACGGACAGTGATACGCTCTGTCGTTCGATGTCGAAGGAGGGTTCTATGAATCGCAGGCGATTCCTGGGATATTCCGCTTTGCTGGCTGGATCGGCGCCGTTCGCGTGCGCTCCCGGCGAGGCCCCGGGCCCGTCTTCCGCCCCCGCGACGAAAGACCAGCCGTTCGAGCTCCTCGAAGCGACGGTCGCGGACCTGCAGCAGGGGATGGAGTCGGGGCGGTGGACCGCGCGCTCCATTACCGAGGCCTACCTCGCTCGCATCGACGCGCTCGATCGGAGCGGGCCGGAGCTTCGATCCATCATCGAGACCAATCCCGAGGCGCTTTCGATCGCCGACGCGCTCGACGCCGAGAGGCGCGCGGGAAACGTCCGGGGTCCGCTCCACGGGATCCCCGTCGCCATCAAGGACAACATCGATACGCACGACAAGATGACCACCACCGCCGGCTCGCTCGCGCTCGAGGGGTCCATCCCGCCGCAGGATTCTTTCCTGGCGGCGAAACTGCGTGAAGCGGGCGCCATCATTCTCGCCAAGGCCAACATGAGCGAGTGGGCCTACTGGCGCGGACTCAAGGCGTCGAGCGGTTGGAGCGCTCGCGGCGGGCAGTGCCGCAATCCGTACGCGCTCGATCGAAACCCCTGCGGATCGAGCTCGGGCTCTGGCGTCGCGGCTTCCGCCAACCTCGCGGCGCTCACGATAGGGACCGAGACCGGCGGCTCCATCATGTGTCCGTCTTCGATCAACGGGATCGTCGGCATCAAGCCGACCGTCGGACTCTGGAGCCGGTCGGGGATTATTCCCATCTCGCACTCGCAGGACACCGCGGGCCCGATGACCCGGACGGTGAGAGACGCCGCGATCCTCCTCGGTCCGCTCACCGGCGTCGACCCGCGCGATCCCGCGACGGCCCGAAGCGAAGGGAATTCACACACCGACTACACCCAGTTTCTCGACGAGAACGCTCTCTCGGGCAAACGGATCGGCGTCGCCCGGAACTTTTCCGGATTCAACAGCGACGTGATCGCGCTTTTCGAAAAAGCCCTCGAGGACATGGAGGGCAAGGGTGCCACACTCGTCGATCCGGCGAACATTCCCAACATGGACAACGGTGACGTCTTCGCCGAGCTTCCGTCGCTCGTCCTCGACTTCGAGTTCAAGGCGGGCATCAACAAATATCTGGAGAGCCTCGGGCCCGGCGCCCGCATGAAGAGTCTCGCCGACCTGATTGCCTTCAACAACGAGCATCGCGATCGGCAGATGCCGTTTTTCGGCCACGAGCGGTTCGTCACCTCAGAAGCGAGAGGCCCGCTGACGGATCCGGAGTACGTCGAGGCGGTGACGACGATCCAGCGCATGACGCGAGGAGAGGGGATCGACGCCCTCGTGCGCGAGCATCAACTCGATGCCATCGTGGCGCCGACGACCGGCCCGGCGTGGCTCATCGATCACGTCCTCGGCGACCGGTTCGACGGAGGTTTCAGCGCCGGACCGGCCGCGATCGCGGGCTATCCCGACATCACCGTTCCGATGGGATTCATCTCCGGCCTTCCCGTCGGAGTTTCCTTCTTCGGTCCGGCCTGGAGCGAGCCGAAGCTGCTCGGCATCGCCTACTCCTACGAGCAGGCGACGAAACACCGGAAGCCCCCGGAGTTCCGCGAGACGCTGTAATCACCGCACGAACGGACCGAGACTGACATAGAAACGTCCGTCGCCGTTCGTCAAAGAGACGCTCCCGCCGATGAAGAACGGCCCGAGGAGCGTCTCCAGCACGAAGCCTCCCGATGCGTTCCATTGGTGGGCGGCTTCGCTCCACTCGTCGAACGCGGAGCCGGCCTCGAGCCAGGCTCCGAGATACCCGTTCGCGCCGAGCATGTCGGGGAGCCGCATCACCTGATAGAGAAAGCCGCCGACGCCGAGCACATAGTTGTCGCCCCGGATCTCGCCTCTTTGGAAAGCGCCGAGCCGCAGGAGCCCGCCGAGGCGAAACTCGTTGTAGCCGGGGTCGTCGCCGAATGAAGACCCTCCCGAAGCGCCGTAGAAGAGGCGATGGCGCTCCCGAAACCGATGGAAGGAGGAGAACCGCGCATCGAGCTGCGCGTAGTCCGTCGGGCCGTCGAGTTTTTCCCCCAAGAACACGACGTCGGGCGTGTCGGAATAATAGCGGAGTCCGACCCGGGTGTAGATCCCGCGACTGGGGATGATCGGGCTCGTCTGGCCGTCGAACGTGAAGCGCATCGAAGCGAAACCGTTCTTGCCCTCTGCCTCGGGGAGGGACGGCTCGCCGACCCGGAGACGAGTGCGGAAGTCTGCGACGTCGTAGCCGACGCGGAGCTCGCTCCTCGATCCCAGGTCGAGCCCGAGATCGAGCCCTCCGCCAGTGACTTTCTCCGTGTACTCCGCGAGAGTCTCGCCCTCCTCGTCGTAGCTGTTCAAGCTGCTGCGCGTCCAGTAGCCGCGTGGCGCGACGAAGAGGCGCGAGTCGAAGAGACGCCGGTAGAGCTCGAGGCCTGCCTCCTGCCGCGTGCCGACGCCGAAGTCGAGGCGAATTTCCGAGTCCGGCACCAGCGTGTCGTAGAACACGATTCGCCCGCGGAGGTTCAACGCGAACGAGTTCGAATCGACGTTCTCGAGGTCGAGCGCCGGAAGGAGGAACGGCGGACCGTAAGGTTTCGGGACGATGTGGAGCGCGAGCGTCTTTATTCCGTTCTCCTCGCGGAGCGCGTAGCGGATGGTTTCGTAGCGGTCGGTGCCGTTGAGTCGAAGGACTTCCTCCTCGATATCATCGAGCTTCGTTTCGCTGCCGACGAGGGTCTGTTCGAGCCGGTTTCGAATGCGCTCTCCCGCGTCTTCGGAAAGACCGGAGACGCGCACCGCATCGAGGCTCGAAAGAACACTCTGCTTCTTCGCGAGGCGAGCCTCCTGCCAGGCCTCGTACGCCGGAGCGTCGATGGAATAGGGAAGAAGCCGGTCCTTCACCGCTTCCGCGGCCTGGTATCCCCGTTCGACGATCTCGTCGCTCCTCCGATAATCGGTGCCCGGAAAGCCCCGAAGATCGGGAACGATGACGACGTCAGCGGATTCGAGGGCCTTCGTCGCTCCCATCGCCATCATCGTGTCCATGGTTCGCCCGAGGACGTCGAAGAAGTTGGAGGGAGTCGTGAACCCATCCGTGCTCGCGGAGACGTTCACCGCCACCACCACGTCCGCTCCCATGCTCTTCGCGACGTCCGCGGGCACGTTGTCGAGAGTTCCGCCGTCCACCAGGAGCCGTCCTTCGAGTGGCACCGGCGCGAAGACACCCGGAATGGCCATCGTCGCCCGCATCGCCTCCGAGAGCGAGCCGCGATCGAGAATCACGACCTCGGCCTTGTCGAGGTCCGTCGCGACGGCGCGGAAGGGCGTGGGTAAATCGTCGAAGCTCTCGAGATGCGGATAGGGCGCGGCGATTCGGTCGAGCATCGCCTGGACACCCTGACCGGCGTTGAGCCCGGACGGAAGCTTCAGCCCCTTCTTGAGGCCGAGCTCGATTTGAGATGGGAACTCCCGAGCGTCTTCCTTCCGCCGGAAGGTCTTGTACCTGAACGCCGAGTCGGCGAGAAAGATCGAGATCCCAGTCCGCGTCGCGCATGAGATCCCGAAGCTCCTCGGGAGACATTCCTGAAGCGTAGGCGCCGCCGACGAGTCCGCCCATGCTGGTCCCGGCGATGAAGTCGACGGGAATCCGATGCTCCTCGAGCCACTGGAGAAGTCCGATGTGCGCGATTCCGCGCGCGGCTCCGCCTCCGAGCGCGAGCCCGAGCGACGGCCGCTCGGCGGCTTCCAGAGGGAGCGCGGCAAGAAGCGCGATGACGACGAGATGCCGCATGGTCAAAAGAATCGTCGCGCTTCCTCGCGACCCCTCAAGAAGATGTCCATGTGCGCGAGTGCGTGCGCTCGCACGAACGAGTGCGCCTCGTCCCCGGAGCAAAGCTGCGCGATCGGGCGCATTTCTTTCGGAATCCACGCGAGCTGGCCGGTCCACTTCATCGTTCGGGCCGCCTCGTGCTCCTCCTCGACGGAATCCAGAAAATGCAGGTGATCGGCGCGGGGCAGCACGACCATTCGCTTCGACCCCGGAGTTCTCTCGAAGAGCTCGCGGATTCCGTCGAGCGGAGTCATCGTGTCGTTCTCCGCGGCGAGATAGAGCGTCGGAACGTCGCGACCCCAGGCGAACGTGAGCGTGGCGGGAAGGATCCCAGGCTTCGGCCGCGAGCTCCCCCCGGGCGCGAGGGCTACGACGGCGCGGATACGCCACTCGACCGCGGTCGCGGCAAGGGCCGTCCAGCCCCCGAAGCTGTACCCGATGATACCCACTCGAATGGGATCCAACTCGATTTCGGGATCCCAAGCCGCCCCCTCGAAAAGATGATCGAGGACGAGCCGGATGTCGGGCACTCGGTTCGCAATCCAGGCTTTCGCCCTGGCCGCCTTTCGTTCGTCCGTTTCACCATTCCTCGAAGCAAACTCGGCCGCCGCCACCACCTCGAAGTGATCGAGTGCCGCGACGACGTACCCGTGGCTCGAGAGGTGCGTGCAGAGAAACGTTGACATACGCCGTGCCCCGAGCGCGCTCCCGTGCGAGAAAACGACGAGCGGATAGCTTCCCGGCCGGACGGCGGCGTCTCTCGCGGCCGCCTGCCGGCGCGCCATCTCTCGGGGCGGAACGAAAAACGTGTCCTGGGATTCCGGTGAGAGATCCTGCCCCTCGTGCTTCGCCGCGGCGGGATACCAGAGCTCGCAGGGAAAGTTGTGGTTCCGGACCGAATCCGGCACCTGAATCGTTCGCACTCCGACCGGAAATTCGCCCCGAGCGACTGGGTCGTATAGATCGGGTCGTTTCACACCGTGATCCTGCACACTTATTCGGAGCTGCCAGCTCCGCTACTATCCTAGTGCTGTTGGCGGTCGCCCAGAAGCACATCGCGACGTCGAGGCCTACGCTCCGCCAATGCAACGGAGACGAGGGGAGTAGGGTTGCCTCGGTAAAACACTGGATGGCCGCGGCCCGAAGGTCTTGCGGAAACTCGGGCCACTTCAGGAGCGGGGGACGAATGCAGCGACAGTTAGTTTCGAGCAATGAGCTCGTGAGACTCGTCAACCAGCGAGTGCGCCAGCGTGCGAACATCGACGACTGCGCGGTTGCCGGCGTCGTCCGGCTTCACAAGCCGGGTGACGACGGGTGCAACTGGGAAGAAATTGGCGTCAAAGGTACGCATACACAGGGGTTCCGGCTCGCCGTGCGGGAATTGAGGGCCGCCTACAATCTCGAAGACGACCTCTGAAGAAGTCCGCTCAGGGCTTGAGGGTAAAAGCCAGCCGGACGACGGTATAGACGGCGACGTCTCGGTCGCCCAGTCGGGCGGGGCGATACCGCCAGAGCATTACGGCTCGAATCGCAGCCGCATCGAGCACGGGACTCACCGACCGGATCACCTTCGGATCGCGCAGCTGGCCGTCCTTGTCGACCACGGCAGTCAAGACGACGGTACCCTCTCTGCCCGCGCGGCGCTCGCTGGTTGGATACTCGGGCTGTATTGTTTCAATCAGAACCGGCGGCGTGATGCGGCTCGTCACGTGGTAAACCTGATTCTCGGGCTCCTCGGGCTCCTCGACCGGGGGAGGAGGAGCCGTCTCGACCTGTTTCGCAAGTGACGCTTGTTTTTCCTCGAGAGCCGCCTGCTCACGGGCGAGCTGCGAATATTCCCTGGCGAGCGCCTGTTGGGGGTCCAGTCGAAGGACCTGGTCGAGGAGCTCCGCCGCTCCGCGATATTCCTTGGCGAAGTACGCGGCCTTACCCTTCTCGAAGAGCTCGTCGATAATCTGCTGCCGGGAGATATCGAACTGCTCGACGATCTTGGGAGACACCATGCTCTCGTCGAGGCGGTACTCGGCGTCGACCGCAAGGAGTCGGGAAAAAGCGTGCTGTGCCCGCTCCGCCTCCCCGAGCGCTACGTGGCTAAAGGCGAGGTATTTGTAACACTCGGTCGAAGCGTCTTCCCGGGACTCGACGGCGCAGAGAGGATCGAGAAGCTCGACCGTCCTCTGGTACTGTCCGGCCCAGTAGAGCTCGACGCCTTTTTGGACGACGGGAAGCTCGGATTGTCCCGAGACCGTTCCGGCGGCCAGGATGTCTCCCACGATGACCAGGGCTGCAGAGACAGCGCGTATCCTCACATCTCCACCTCGAGAACGGCCTCTTGATCCCGCAACACGTCGACGACCGCGGTCTTCTCCCCCAGCTCGGGGTGACGCAGCACGATGGTGTGCCGGCCGGGCGGAAGGCGCAGCGCTTCCATGGGGGTTTGTCCCGCGTGCCGCCCGTCCACGGAGACGTTCGCCCAGGGTCGGACGAGCAGACGCAGCGTGCCGGACTCGTTGAAGGAATACTTTCGTTGAACGACCTGCCCCGCGATGACTTGCACCCGGTCTCGGATGACGCCGACGAAGTTCGGGTTCGAGAGCAGGATCTCGTGACCTCCCGCCGCGAGGCGCAGCTCGGGGATGGGAGTTTGGCCCTTTACGACCCCATCGACCGCGACCTCGCCCCATGGCTCGACCACGACCAGGAGTTGACCGAGCTCGGGTGCCGGCGGGGCGATCGAGGTTTCCGGTTCCGTCGCCGATTCGGCGAGCGGCGCGACTCCTTCCGTCTCCGGGCTTTCGAGGGACAGCCCATGAGCCGCCAGTACCGCGGCGGCATCGCTCCCGCTATCGTCGATGGACTCTCGCAGGATTTCGCCGGCGATGCTCTGGTCGGAGGCGCTCGCCTCGAGCGAGGCAAACGACACGGCTGGAAGCCCGTCCAAGTCCGTTCTCGGGTACATGAATGCGACGGCGGCGGCCGCAGCCGCCAGGACCATCGAAGTGGCTGCGACGACCACCTTCGTCTTCCGCCGGCGGGGCGCGGGCGCGGGCGCGGTTTCGGAGGTGTTCGCGGCTTTGGCCGCGTATCGAGAACCGTGGGGCTCGTAGTAGGTCGATCCAGCAGCGGGAACGGGGTCATCTCGGGAACCCAACCCTCGTCGAGCCGAGTGAGAAGACTCAGCATCACCGCGTCGACGTTCTTGGAGATCGTGGCGGGCGGGTTTCCCTCGAGACCGTCTTCGACGACGAAGTCCGCGTTTTGCCAGCTCACGAGCTTCAGCAGCGCGCGCTCGCCCTCCGTGGATCCAGCGGTTGCGTGGAGCAGGACGCCGTCCCGCACGTAGATCCGTCCCTGCTGTCCTTGATGATCGAGACGGACGGTAGCGGTGCGGTGCGCCATTCCGAGGAGCTGGAGGATATCGTTCAATCCGACGCTGCCGAGCGTGCCGTAGATCCGGCCGTCGGCCGGAGCTTCCCCGGGTCTCGTTGCCAACGTCTTGAGAAGGCGCCTGTCCGTCATGCTATCCCCGTCGCTGCGTTTCTCGCGCGAAGCATTTGCAGGCCCTACTGGTCGATCAACCCCCGCTTGCGAAAACTGACGAGGAGCTCTTTCGCGAAGATGAGATTGCGTCCCTCGTCCTCGAAATCCAGCAGGTAAGCCCCCTCGACTTCCTCGACGCCCGTCGATTCCCTGACCGAGGAGTGGAGGCGAAACAGGGCCTGCGTCTTTTCCGTCGTGCTCTCGGGCACGGAGACCGTGATCACCACGGAGTCACCGTGGCGCAGGCGCCCCGTGGCTCGCACGCACGCGTAAGCCGGCCCGAGCTCGACCAGCTTGCCCGGCTCAATCCGATCCCGATGCTCCATCATGATGATGACGGGCAGCTTCATCGGAAACGTCTTTTGATCCGATCGAAAGCTTGTCACTTTCTCTCCGGGCTCTCTGGGCGAAACGGGTTGGAAAGGGCGGCACCTGGCGTTTCGCCAACCTTAGGTGGTGCAAGGTCCATACCAGGGCGAGCGCGGGGGAGAGGCGCCTAAATCTTCAGCAGATAGAGTCCATTACTCGCGGGTGTGGAGGCGCGGTCCACCGGGAACGCTATTAATGTTAAACGTTCGGTCCTCGGGGGTGTGGGGCTCTTACAACGGAGAGAGGCCGCGCGGCGAGAGTCAGCGCCTTAGTCCAGCCTGGCGAAGTAAGGTCTTGAGCCCACTCTTTCGCAGAACATGTTTGACTCGCTGGCGCAGGCTCATCGGAAGGCGAACCGGGACACCGTTGTACATCTGCGGAATGTAACCGCCCGTCCGCACGTCGCGCTTGTCGAGCCACTCGATTCTGCCGAGAAAAGGGTCGGATTTCTGGGGCTGGTAGTAGAGGCAGTCGCTGAAGTAGTAGTGAGTCACTTGACTGTGGCGGCTGCGGCTGGAATCGCGAATCGGGGCGCCGCCGTGGATCAGATTCGCCGCCCAGATGAGAGCGTGTCCGCGGGGGATGGAAAGGGTCTTCTTCTCGAGCCCGAGCTCGCTGACGATGCTCTCGAGACGCTCCTCGTATTGGGCATACCGGTCGAATCCATGTTGGCGGCTGCCCGCGCCGCCGAAGTGCAGGTGATCGAAGTAGGGAAGCTTGTGACTTCCCGGGTAATAAACGACGGGACCGTTATCTTCGTCGATGTCCTCGAGGGCGATCCAGACCCCGCACACGAATCCGGGGGGCACGGTATTGAAGTGGAAGGCATCGCTATGCGGCTTCTGCCCCGTGCCTTTCCCGAAATTCAAGGTCTGCATCGGAATCGGCGGCCGCCGATAGAGGACTTCGAGAAGGTTGAGGATTTGAGGAAGGGTGGCGAGATTTCGGACCTCTTGGATCTCTTCCCAGGCGTCCATCAGGCGCACGGGATACGCGCTGCGGAGGGAACATTCGTGGACCACACGTCGCGCGAGCTCGTCGAATCCAGGGATCGCAAGGTCGAGAACGAGATAACCCTGGTCGGCGTAGAACCGCACCCTGTCCCGGGTTGTCTCGTCCAGGTTGCTCTGGGCGAGCCGCAGGGCAAAGTTGGGCGCCTCGGTCCACGGCATGTTGAGATCCTGGGGCGCAGTCAAAGTGCTCGTTCCTTCCAAGTGCGCCCGGATTCTAAGCGAATCGCCTTTCCGGCGAAACGGCTTCAACGTGGCTTGCGTGAGGCTCGCCGCGGTCTCTAGCTGAGCCGGATGGGCCCGTATTTTCTCTCGAGCGCCGCGACCCGACGAAGAAGATCCACGGCGTGAGGCAGCACGAGCCTGCGAGTGTCATTCTTCCGGAGCGCGTGAACCCGGTCCCACGTGGCGGGACTCAGGCCCAATTCGATGGCTTTTTCCCGGGTGATTTTCCTCATGCGTCGACTTTCCGCGAACTCGAGACCGGCGGCCATCGGGTTTTTTCTTCATCCAGCCCGACCTCACTACGCGCGCGCGTAGCGAAGCATGACGTTGCGTTGTCTGAGGGATGGAGCGATCTCTCTACTTCGTCTCTTGGTCGGCCGTGAGGTAGTCCCCAGTGGCCGGTTTTACGGCGAGATTGCGTATTAAAGGATCAGCAGGAGAAGGGGCCGGGATTCGGAGTCTCGGGGGAGGTCGAGTCCCGGCCCGTCAAAGGAGAGGGCTCGCCAGGTGCGCGGCGGGACTCGAGCAGCCGCTTCCAAATCCCTTTTTCCGCAGTCCTTCGGTCGTCATTTCGTTCTCCAACCCGGTGGCCGGTTCCAACCCCGCGATTCCGTTTGTATCAGAGGAGGGGAACATGGCGAATTCGAAAAGACGGATCGGTTGTCTCATTCTGGGTGTTTTGAGCATCCTCGCTCCCGGCGGGCCGGTGGCGGCCGAGGAGCTATGGGTGGCGCCGACCCACGTCTATCCTCCCGGTCTCACCGTGTTTCCATGGGCCACGACCGGAACCGGGCTCGCGAGCTTCGGATTCGCGATCCCGGACGACTTCGACGCACTCGACTCGGTGAAAGTAGTCTTGATCCCGACGGCCAACGTCACCGGAAGCTTCGACGTCTACGGGAGCGTCAAGCGAGAGGGACAGGCCGCGGAAACGGGGTCGGTCTCGCTCCTCGCGATCCCGGCAACACTCGCCGCGAAGAGGGTTTCGGAGATCGACGTCACCGGGCTTCTCGCAACCGAGATCGATCCCTCTTCCGCGGGAACCGACTACGTGAGCATCCACTTCAGGTTTCCCGCGTCGCCGGGTCTCGAAAAAGCGACGGTGCTGGGATTGCGCTTTGTCTACGAGGCCGTTTCCGTGGCCACCGCGGACATCGAGAGCGGCGCGGTCACGAACGCTAAGCTAGCGGACGGTTCCGTCGGTTCGGCCAAGGTCGCGAACAACAGCCTCGTTTCCGAGGACATTCAGAATCAGAGTCTCACCGGAGTGGACATCGCAAACGGGTCACTCGGCTCGGCGGACGTCAATCTGACCCAGATTCAGGGGAGAGTGTCGGGAAACTGTCCGGTGGGGCAAAGCATTCGTTCCATCGGTCAGGCGGGCACCGTGACCTGCGAGCCCGACTCTGAAGGGATGGTCATCGCCACTCTCGAATACCACACCTGTAACGGGTCGAATGTCTGCACCCGTACTGTCGATTGCGACTCGAACGACAGGATCACCGGCGGAGGCGCGCGTCTCGACGAAACACTTACCTATGCAACCTACAATGTGGTCGATCTGGTCGAGTCCTATCCGAACGGCAATACTGCCTGGACCGTTACTCTCGTCAACAACAACTCTTCTGCCGTGAACTTCTATGTGTACGCGCTCTGCCAGAACCTGAGTGCATCCGCTAGTGCGGCGGCTACCGAGGGCGTCCCCATGAAGCGGCACGAGGACCAGCCGCTGTCTCGCAAATAGGCGTGTCGGCTGCTTACGGAGTCCGCGGCTCTTCGGGCCGCTGAAGCGCGCTCAACGGAAGCTTGTTCACTTCGTCGATGATCCGGGCGTAGGCGCGGGTGGAAGCCTCGAGCCCCGTCCAGGGCACGGTCGCCGGAGTCTCGAGATCGGTGTGGAAGTAGTGGTGGAAGTCGCTCGTCGCGACACCGGGCACGTACCGGAAATGGCGGCCGAGGTCGCCGGCGGGTGGTCTCGGAAGTGGCTCGATATAGATCGTTACCCCGAACTCGCGAAACGCGTTCACCGCGATCTGCTGCAGCGCAGGCCTCGATGGCCCGCCCGCGTACCACTGCTGAGGAGTGTACGCCGTGGTCCAGAAGAGCTGATCCTCGCTCTCGACTCCGCTATAGAGCATGTACCGGGGTCTCACCATCGTCATGACGGTCGACGGGTGCTCGGCGTTGATCATGAGGGCGGTCTTGGCGAAAATCTCGGCGCGGTTTTCGGTCAGCCACCGCTGACCGACGGCCGAGCCCTCGCCCGAGTTGTGGTGCCCGTCGATCCCGAGGAAGACTATCGTACGAAGCCGATCGGGCTGCGGAATCGCTGCATAGTGCTCGGCCAGGCCGAGAATCGAGGCCACACCGGAGGCGTTGTCGCCGGAGGCGTCGAACCAGCCGTCGCGATGCGCGATGAGGAAGATGGTCTCGTCCGTCGCCCCTGGAAGAGTGCCCCAGACGATCGCGGTCTCGAGGTCCGGCACCAGCTCAACGTCGAGGCGCACGCTCACGCGTACGGGCCGCTCCGGGGGTGCTTTGGCGATGAGGTCGTGCACGGCGATTCCGTCGTCACCCCCTACCGTGAACGTCGGGACGTTCGTGGGCTTGGGGTAAGCCTGATAGCGCATGTTGCCCGGCAGCAGATGCACGTTGAAGATCGCGGCGGCCCCGCGAGCCGTGGCGAGTCGGACGGCGGCCTCCTCGTTCGAGTCCGGGAGCCCGAGCATGCTGTAGAAAAACACGGCCTTTCCCTGGACGTCCCGTCCGCTGAAATCCCCTTCGCGCCCAAGACCCACGTAAACGACCTCGAGATCCAGACCACCGGCTGGCGTACCCGTGGCGCGGTACACCGGCTGTGCGGAAACGACCTCGAAGGTCGCACTTCCCGAATGGACCGTGACGCTATACGTCCGAGGGAACCACTGAGGGGCCAGGTCGAATTTCTGAATGCGCACGTCCGAGAGGCCGATCGTCCGGAATTTTGCCGAGAGCCACTCGGCACTCTCGGCGTCGCCGGAAGTGCCGATGATCCTGCCCCAGTATTTGGGATGGACCTGGTCACGGTAGCGACGCGAGATCTCGGCTTGCTCAACGACGTACCGGTGCATCCGCCGCCCATCGATGTCGGCGTACTGTTCCGCGCCCCGTGGTAGGGGCCACTGGACGAACGACTCCTGTACATCGTCTGGAGGAACCGCTGGCTGTTGGGCCGTGTTGGCTTGACCGACGCTCAACAAGCCGGCTCCCACGAGTACCACCGCCACTGTCAGGGTTCGGTGGCTCTTCCCGTCTTCCACGGGTGTCATCGTTCGTTCGCTTCCGCGACGACCTTCAACGCGAAGGTCGTCCCGGTGTGCGTCAGGAAATTCGAAGTCGACTTCTCGTTGCGGAGAGAATTCGTGAACCACTTGCCGTCCGCTTGCTGGTTTTCCCTCAGCCACTTCAGTCCCGCCTGCATCTGTCGATGCGAGGCGGGCACGCCCGCCTGGAGCAGCACGTACATGACAAAGCCGGTGCCGTAGCCATCGCCTTTCTCCGCGACCATCACCGGAGGGAATTGCTCCTCGACGTATTCGGGATCGAGATGAGCGATGCCACCCGACTCCGGCGCTCGCTGACGCCACTTCCCAAGATCACCCGAGCGCCCAGCCACCGCTTTCTTTTTGCAGTGAGAGTAGCTCGTCGGTCCACCGTTGCCGCTCGTCGGGCGTGATCAGATCGTCGTGCAGGCTTCCGGCCCAGAGCAGCATGGCGCGGTGATGCAATTCTTCGGGAGCGTTCTGCTGAAGCCATTCTTTCAGCCGCTGAATCCCTGTTTTCGCCGGCTCGACGCCGGTGTAGCTCGCGGGCGCCATTCCCATCGCGATGGTCATCAGGGTGACACCGTAGTGATCGTCCTGTTCGAACGGCGGCCAGTTGCACTTGATCCAGTTCGGCCAGTGACCTTCGCTGCTTTGCAGTGCCCAGGCTTCGTCGAGCGCCTTGATCGTCGCGGGCCTCAGTGCGCCGTCCATCTGCATGTTGTTGATCGTGAGGAAGGCGGACGGCGCGACGACCACGTGTGTGTCTGGCAGGCCGATCCGGTCCCACGATTCGATCCAGCCTTCCGCGAAGTCGCGAACGGCGCGCGCGGCCGGGCGGTCACGAAAGATCCGGGCCGGCGCGATCAGATAGTAGCCATTCGTGTGGCAGGTGACGCACCCGTGCTTGGGACCCCACTTCAGAGCGGCGCCATCGATGAATCGCGCGGCACGCTCGATATCGAACGTGCCCGCCGGGTCACTTACGCTGTAGTGGGGATAAGGCGAAAGATCTTCGGACGGCGCGATGGCGGCTCCCGAGGTGATGAGTGCCAGCCCCGCATATCCCAGGAAACGGTACTTCATCGCACCCCTTTCGCCAGATGCGAGAACGATACCCTTAGTATCGCTACGATTCCACCGATCGCAGTTCCAGCGGGAGGCTCAGGTCGATTCGGATCGGCGAAACCGCCGGCGAAGAAGGAGCGCTCCCGCGATCGCGATCGCTCCCAAGCCGACTCCGACGAACAGGCGACTCTTCGAGGTGGGGGTTCCTCCAGCCATGGGGGTCACGCTTCCATCGCCGAGAACCACGAGCCCGGCCCAGGCGTTTGCGGGCATCCCGTCCTCGAGCGCTTCGATCTGAGCCCGGCGGAGTGCCCCGGCGACGCTCTCGCCCTCGCCGATCCCGCGGTAGAAATCGGAGAAAATGCGCGCCGCGTCGTCGTCTCGAAGCGGCCACAGGCTTCCCACGACCGTTCGAGCTCCGGCTTGAAAGAAAGCTCGCGCGAGACCGAGAACGCCTTCGCCGCTCAGGACGGCTCCGGACGCCGTGCGGCATGCGGAGAGCGCGACGACGCTTCCGCCCAGCTGGAGCTCCCCGATCTCTCGCACTTGGAGGAGGCCATCTTCGGACGCGGCGCCCGCGCTCAGCACCACGGCGGAGCGATCCGGGTACTGTTCGTCCACGACGGCGTGCGCGGCCAGATGCAGCACGCCGAAGCGAGTGAGATCGGTGGTCTTCAGAAAGCTCTCGGCGGCGTCTTTGCCGATCTGGAGAAGGCTTTCCGGGCCGAGATAGCGTTTGACGGCGCGGGCTTCCTCGCGTGCGTGCGGAAGAGTTCCCAGGCGCATGCCGGAAGCAAGGGGCCAGGATCGCTCCGCCGCCTTCTGCTCGCCCTGTTCCGGCAGGACCGGGTCGGCCAGGACAAGCCCGGGACGCGACGCGGGTGGAAAATGCCCGGTCCGCCAGCGAAGCCAAAGCGTCGTCGAGGGCGTGAGCGAGAGCTCGTACCGAGAGGCCAGCGGCACTCCGGCGGCGTCGCGCAATGCCGCGAACGGCACATGGTGAAGCACCCCGTCCGGTACGATGATGAGCCGCCGGATCCGGTCCGGAAGGCGATCGAGGGCCGATGCCAATAGCTCGTCGTAGAGCTTCGCGGCGGCCTTGGCTTCGGAGCCGTCGCGGCGCTCGACGAGACCGAGGAAGACGGGCACGATCGGAGTCAGCGCGACGCGATCGGGAATGGGGATCACCTCCGTCCCGTCGCGTGTCACCAGCAGCAGCCAGGACCCTCCGCCGAACTCGTCGAAAAGGTCTTTCCACAGCGCCACCTGGAAGGACAGCAGCGCTTCATCGGGACCGAGGCTCTCCTCGACCTTCCGCAGAGTCGGGAACTCGGGCTGCTCCATCTCGAACGCGGCGCTCTCTCGCCGCATTCGAATGCGCAGCTCCTCTTCTTCGACCTCGAGCCGCCCGAGCGCGTCCATGACCCGCGTTCGCTCGTCGGGAGTCAAGCTCGGATCGAGAAGACGCTTCTGAGAGACCACGATTCCCTCGAGTGCTCGACGACGCTCCTGGACCAGATCATGAGACGGCTCGAGACTCGGCGCACCGCGAGCTGTCGTGAGCGCCTCCAGCAGAACCCGAGCGCGCATCCTCTCCGCGACGACGAAGGCTCTTTCGATATCCTCGCGAACGCCCGCCTCCAGGAGACGGCCGGAAACCCAGTAGTAGTCACTCGTCCACGCCGAGAACATTCCTGCGGCGGACGCGGTGTCCTGGAGATCGCGAACCGCCTCGATGGCCTCGAGAGCGGCCAGCGAGTCGGCAATCGCCTCCTCTCGAGTGCGGGTGCTCCAGCTCGTGTGCATGCGCTGGCGGGACACATAGACGATTGGCCAGCTCTGCCCTGACTCGGCCGCAACGGCCAGAGCTTCATCGATGAGCTCATGGGCTCGAACCGGATTCGCGCTCGTGAGGAGTCGCGCCTCGGTCCAGAGACAATGGCTGAGCTCTCGTTTCTGATCGCGTTCTCTCGCGAGCGCAACGCATCGTCGCGCATGCGAAAGCGCGGTCTCCCGATCCTCATTGCTCAGGAGCTCCGCGAGGAGTCGACGAGAAAAGATCTCCGCGGTTGCGTTGTCGCCGGACGAAGCGAGGCGAAGCGCCTCTTCCGTCATCCCGACGACTTCCTCCCTGCCTCCGGGCCGGGGCAAGACCTTGGTGATCTCGAAAAAGGTGTTGGCGATGTTGTACTTCACGATGGCTTCGGACAATGGGCTTCGCACTTCTTGAATGAGGATCTCGAGACGCCGATAGAGGCGGAGCGCCTCTTCGAGCCGGCCCATTTCGAACGAGACGTTGCCGAGATCCAACAAGATGTCCCTGCGCAGCGGGTAGGGACCGTCCGGAAACGCCTCCTGCTCGGCCCTTCGGAGACTGCGATAGGCGGAGCCCAGGTCGCCACCGGTCAACATCAGGTGACTTGCCCGAGCCGTCATCGCGCGGGCCACCAGCAAGGCCTCCCCCGACGATTCCGCTACCTGCACCGTGCGTTCGATTTCCCGCTCGGCCTCTTCGGTGCGGCCTTCGCGCTCGAGGATGATCAGGAGATTGGATCGGGCGGTCACTTCACCTTCCGCGTGACCCTGGTCCCGGAATCCCTCCGCGGCTCGGCGGTACCAGCCCTCCACTCGCTGCGGATTGCGGCTTCGTTCGATGTGTCCGAATACCAGCTTCAGCCAGTGGTTCTCCGGCGATACTGCGAGGAGCTCTTCGAGGCGTGCCGCCGCCTGATCCCAAGACCCCTCCTCTTGGGCCACCTCGAAATAGCACCTCGACGATGCGTACTTCTCGGGCTCTTCCGACAAAGAGAGCGTCACAGCGTGCGAAAGCGTTTGCCGGTACCGTGCTTTGCCCGAGCGCGAGGCTCTCGAACGCGAGCCACGCGCACGTCGCGAAGCAAACCGACCGGATTCTCAAGGCGTCGGGGGACCTCCAGCGAAGTCACCAGGGAACCCGACGACGCAACCGCAGGGGGATTCGCAGTCGATAACCTCGCCGGGATGGATCGGGATTTCTACGGGGCAGGTAGTGAAATTCTGTGAAGCGGCATTTGTGGGGTTGAAAATCTCGAACGTGAGAACGAGGTCATTGCGCGCCCGCGGGCCGAGGGGATTCAAGACAGACGCCCGAACTGGCACCCTGGCGTCGCTCCTCGGGATCTGATCGCGATTCACCAAGATCGATGCCGGCCTGCCGGGCGCGACGGTGACGTTCCTGACCGCGAGGACCTGGTTCTTCTCGTCGAGGAGCACGAGCCGCGCCGACGCCGAAGGCGCGCTCTTCTTGCCGACATTGGCCAGAGTGAGCTTCGCTGTGTGGCCGGCTGGCAGGCCGACCAGTCCCGTGCTCACATTGAGGACCTTTTGGGTTCCTTGGGTCCAGGCTCCCGCCGATATGGTCAGCACTGTGGCAAGACCGACAATTGTCAACAAGTCCTTGGCTTTGAGTTTCATTTCAGCGCTCCTTCTTGGAATTCCGTTGTATGCAGACCGAAAAGGCGAACCTGGTCGCCTGAACGGGCAGAGTATCTGTAGCCGTCCCTCATCGACTCACTCGTTCTCCCCGAAAAGTGCGTCTCTGCGTTGGAATGGATGTCGTCGGATCGGCTCGGAATGTAGCATACCGCTTCCTCTCGCCAAAACAGCGCCAACGCGACGCTGGCGGGATACCTACTTGAACGAAGGCGCGGGCGGGGATCCCTCACCATGGAGCGATTTTTTATCAGCCTGTGGCTTCGAGGTTCGGTTCAGGGCTGCGTAACCAGCGGCCCGACCGAGAAAGCCCCACGCGGCAAGACCGCCCAGTAGAGCGAGAACTGCGGCGGCCCACATCACCGCGCGGAAACCACGGACGAAGGACAGGTCGATGGCCTGCCGAACCTCCACGAGCTTGCCGTCGAGAATCTCGGAAGGAAGGTCGGCGCCCGCGAGCTTCAATCGTTCCCTGCTCACGGCGTGCTGCTGCTCCGGGGTCAAGTCGAGCGTCGACAGCTCGCGGTCCAGTGTTCGGTTGAAGACCGAGGTCAAGACCAACCCCATCGCGGCGATCGCGAGGAGGCCCGCCGTGCGCGATACGGCATTGTTGATGCCGGATGCGACGCCCGCGTGCGACACCGGAACGGCGCGCATCACCGTCGCTGTGAGCGGTGCGACGCTGACCGCCATGCCCAGACCCAGAACCACCACCGCCGGGAAGAACGTCGTCCAGTAGGAGCCGCCGATCGCTGGCCGGGCGAAGAGGACGAGACCGAGCGCGGCGATCGAGGGACCGACGACGAGCGGAACCTTCGGACCAATGCGGTCGGCCAGGCCTCCTGCCCAGCGCGACAGCACGAACATAATAATGATGAAAGGGAGAAGTCCGAGACCGGCCTGGGTCGGCGAGTACCCTTGGAGTTGTACGAGGTTGAAGGGAAAGAAGAAGAGGGCGCCTCCGAGGGCCATGTACAAGAAGAACGTGAGTAGGTTGGTTCCAGTGAATTCGCGCGAGCGAAAGAGCCGTGGAGGAGCCATGGGCGAGGGCGTCCGTCTCTCGTAGACAACGAACGCGGCCAGGGCAGCGACGCCGACGAGGCCCGCGGCAGCGCGACTCGGTCAAGCCGTAGGCAAGGCCGCCAAGCCCCAGGGTCGCGAGCGCGGCACCGATCCAATCGAGCGTTCCATCCGAAGACTGGCTCCGGCTCTCCGGGACCTTCCACCACAGGAGCAACAGGACCACGATCGCGATGGGGATGTTGATGAGAAAGACCCATCTCCAGGACACGTTTTCCACGAACCACCCACCGAGGACCGGTCCTACCGCGGCAGTGATGCCGGTGAACGCCGACCACGTTCCAATCGCCTCGCCCCGCCTCGACTCGTCGAACGACGCGCTGATGATGGCAAGACTTCCCGGCACGAGGAGCGCCGCGCCAACGCCTTGAACCGCTCGAGCGGCGATGAGCTGTGGCATCGACGATACGAGACCGCAAACGATCGAGGCGAGGGCGAAGACCGAGACTCCCGCGGCAAAGACCCGCCGGCGGCCGATCCGGTCGCCGAGCGACCCACCGACGAGGAGCAGGGAGGCGAGAAACAGCGCGTAGGACTCGACGACCCACTGGACCTCGGTCGCGGTCGCACCGAGCTCAGTCTGAAGAACGGGGAGCGCCAGGTTCACCACTGTCCCGTCGACGAACGCCATGCTCGAGCCCAGGATCGTCGCGGACAGAATCCAGGGCTCCTCCGCACGCGTGACCGCGGCGCAGGGCGGCTGAGAGCGGATGATCCCTTCGTCGCATGGGGGCTTCCCGATATGCGACATGGGTCAGGCGAGGTCCCTCGGAATCTCGGAGCGAAACCGCTTCTCGAAGACGTTCTCGATGTCTCGGACCGGACGCGGAAACCTATCGACGATCTTCATGAAGCGCCAGGCGCGTCTACGATACCTCGAATCCGTCGAATGGACGCCGCTTGACTTGAGCGCCCCCGTGCGAAAACAGTGGCTCGTGGCCGCAGACTTTGGGACGCCGCAGAAAAGATCGATCGCCCCATTGGCGGAGTCCTCGCGCGCCGAGCGGCTCTTTCCCACGCTGACCCCGGACCAGGTCGCCCGAGTCAAAGCGCACGGGCGCATCCGTCCGGTGGGGAGCGGGGAGATGCTGGCATCGGCCGGAGAGTTGGTCGAGTCGTTCTTCGTGGTCACCGACGGCGTCCGTCGAGATCGTTCGGCTCCTGCCGGATGTCGAGGAAATCATCGCCGTTCTGGGGCCGGGACAGTTCACGGGAGAGACCAGCATGATCTCCGGGAGGCGCGCGCTCGCGAGCCTCCGAGTGGCTGAACCGGGAGAAGTGATCGACGTGAAGCGGGACGATCTCCTCAACCTGGTGCAGACGGACGGCGAGCTCTCCGACGTCTTCCTGCGAGCGTTCCTGCTCCGCCGAATCGAGCTCATCGCCCAGGGGCTCGGAGATGTCGTGCTCATCGGCTCGGTCTTCTGCCAGAGCACGCTGCGGGTCAAGGAGTTCCTCACTCGGAACGGGCATCCGTACACGTTCGTCGACCTCGATCGCGACTCGGGAGTGCAGGATCTGCTGGACCGCTTCGGCGTCGGCGTCTCGGACGTGCCCGTGCTCATCTGCCGCGAGACCGTGGTGCTGCGGAACCCGACGAACCTGCAGGTGGCCGAGTGCCTGGGTTTCAACGACGCGATCGACCCCGTGCGCCTTCGCGACGTGCTCATCATCGGGGCCGGCCCCGCCGGGCTCGCCGCGGCGGTCTACGGGGCCTCGGAGGGGCTCGACGTTCTCGTCGTCGAGGCGGAGGCGCCCGGCGGCCAGGCGGGCTCCAGCTCGAAGATCGAGAACTACCTCGGATTTCCAACCGGAATCCCTGGTCAGGAGTTAGCGGCCCGGGCGCTCACCCAGGCGGAGAAATTCGGGGCCGAGCTCATGGTCGCGAAGGGAGCGCAACGACTGTCGTGTGAACGGACGCCGTACGCGATCGAGATCGAAGGCGGCGGGCGCATCCTGGCGCGGACCGTCGTCATCGCGTCCGGCGCTCGGTACCGGAAGCTTCTCGTCGACGACCGCGAGCGCTTCGAGGGCACCGGGGTGTACTACGTGGCCACACCGATCGAAGCACAGCTGTCTCGCGACGAGGAGGTGGTCGTCGTGGGCGGAGGGAATTCCGCGGGCCAGGCGGCGTTATTCCTGGCGCAGACCGCGGCCCGTGTGCACGTTCTCGTGAGAGCCGCCGGACTCTCCGAGAGCATGTCCCGATATTTGATTCGACGCATCGAGCAGCATCCGAAAATCGTATTGCGGCCGAGAACGGAAATCCTGGCTCTCGAAGGAAAGACTCATCTCGAGCGAGTGACCTGGCGCGACAACGAGACGGGCGCTGTCACCCACCACGACGTCCGGCACTTGTTCTCGATGACCGGCGCGGTTCCGAGCACGAAGTGGCTCGTCGGGTGTGTCGTTCTCGACTCCGACGGGTTCATCAAGACGGGACCGGACCTGACGGAGGAGGACCTCGCGGCCGCGCGCTGGCCGCTCGCGAGGCAGCCGCGTCTGCTCGAAACGAGCCGGCCCGGAGTGTTCGCCGTCGGCGACGTGCGCCGGGGCAACGTGAAGCGCGTGGCTTCGGCCGTCGGCGAAGGGTCGATCGCGATTACATTCGTCCATCAAGCTCTATCGGAATAGGCCGTCGCGGGGCCGCCCGCTCACGAGCGGCCTTCGATTCCCCGCGGTGGGCTAAGATGCCGCCATGGGTAAATTCGTTGCCGCCGCCGTTCTCGCGCTCGTCGCAACTCAGAGAACGCCGCCGCCGAGCGGAAGTATCCCGTTCAACCCGTTCGCGGATCCCGAGCTCCCAACGGTAAACGCCGTGGAGTTCAGCCCTGACGGCGGGACGATGTATGCCGCCCTCTTCCTGGAGGCCGTGGAGAAATCACAGGGGCGAGCGCCGGTTGACGGAGCTCCGGAGATCGCTCTCTACGAGAGCCGCGGCAGAGGCTCGGAATGGTCGCAGCCGCGGTTGCTGCCGTTCTCGGGTAAACACAAGGACTACGAGGCGTCGCTATCGCCCGATGGCGTTACGATGATCTTCAACTCGTGGCGCCCGCTTCCCGACGGAACGGCGGTGACGAATCAGAAGAACAATCTCTGGATGGTTCGGCGCGCCGGAGAGGAGTGGGGACAGCCCGTCTATCTCACCGCAATCAACCGCCTCGAGACGGAGGAGTCCTACGCCGCTCAAACCGCGGACGGCCGGTTGTTCTACGTGCAGGAAGGAGCCGGCCGACGCGAACGGCCCCGACTGGAGCATCCATACGACCCGGATCGTCGGTGACTCGGTCGAGCCCTCGACACCATTCGCGCCGGCGGCAACGGCGTTCGGCGAAGGCGATCCGTGGGTCGCGCCCGACGGGAGCTACCTGATCTTCACGCGCTGGGATCGCGCGCGCGACTGGAGCGACGCGGCCGACCTCTATATCACGTTCAACGGGCCGGTCGGCTGGAGCGAGCCGGCTTCGGTCGAACAGATCAACGATCCTGCCGGTCCGGACTACGCGGTCTCGATCCATGCCGGCACGATGTACTGGAAGCGCCGCGGCGGCACGTTCTCCATCTCCTGGCCGCCCATCCTCGACGCGTTGAGACAGCGAGCCGGACTGCGCTAGGAAGATTCCCGACCTCGAGTGGTTCCGCGAGAGACAGCAGAGTACGGCTTCACACACCACGACCGAGCTGGTCCAGCCAGACCACACTTCCGAAGGAAGGTAAAGCCCTCCGCTGATCCCCGGGTTCGTGACGGTGACCCCATGAGGAAATACGGGTACCGGCCGCATTGGGGCCGCCGCCTCGCGCCGCAAGTGGCTCTTCCGCTACTTGACCGCGATGATGACGTACTCCTCCGGTTTGGCGCCAAGGTTCTTTGATTCGTGACGGTACGCCGCGCGCGATGAAATCCGCCTCGCCGCGCTTCCATGTTGTTTTTGCCGCTTTGCCGTCGATCGATAGCGACAGCTGTGGCGAGCCGAGCGGGATGACGATCTGGTCGTAGTCGTGCTTCGAACCGGCAGGTTCATGGAACGTCGGAGCGGCGGTATTCCGATAGGCCATGCCGTAGGGGCCCTCCGCCAGGAGTTTCATCCCCATGCCCTCGCGGGACGTGGGGACAGAGGCCTTGCCCGGCGCGGAAGACTTGAACTCGATCAGAATCGCGTCGAGAGGTGCCGTACCGATGTTTTCCGGGCTGTGGGTGGCGGCCGGCATGTACATAGCGGATTCTTTGGCCAGGTCGCGTTCCTCTGCCTTGCCGTCCGGCATGGTGAATCGGACTTTCGAGGCGGCCAACGGAACCACAATTGCGTCGGGATGATGATGCATCGGGCTTTGGGCTCCGGCGGGATAGTCGATCTTCAGCACACGCACGGTCGAGTTCTCCAGCAGAACCTTGTAGTGCGCCGAGTCCACTTTCACCGGGTCCTGGGCCAGAGCCACCGCGGACCACAACAGGACGAGCGAGACGATCCACAGTGCTTTGCACGCCTTCATACGAACTCCTCTCGCGCCGCAGTTGAGCTGACAGCGGACGCCCGGATCATGCGCCTCTCGAGCAGTGACGTCAATCACCACTGAAGAAGCCGCTCGAGACAAAACCGTCGGTGGAGATTTCAATTCAGATCGCGGACGCGCTCGGTCGGCTGCAGCAGCTCGAGGAGCAGAACCGCGATCACCTGAATGTAGCGCCGACGGCATATCCCGCGAAAAACCCGAGTGGCGGTGGTACCGGATTCAGGTGCCCGGTCAGCGTTGTCCGAAACGCCTGCCCTTCGTCCGAGCCTGTACTCTTTGCCGTCCATCGTGAATGTGGCTGTCCAAGTGATGGTGTTGTCGAACACCGCAGTAAATGCGCCTGTGGCCGTGTCCACAACGGCCTGCTGGTCCAGCGTAGCCGTGAGAACGGGCACGCCGGATCGGAAGGAATCGGGATCGGAGAAGCTGGCCGGTGTGCTGTTGAGAAAGATCGTCGTGGTGCCGTTCCGGCGGGTTGGGATGACCAGCGGACCGTTCGCGTGCGATTGCGTCGTGGTCACCTCGTTGAAGAACGTGAGCATCGCGGTCGTTTCGTTCTGCGGGCTCCCGGCAAAGACGTTGGCGATTCTGCGTACCCTGGTCAGATAGCCATACTGGATCGAAGAACCCAGAGGCGCAGGCGTTGGAAAGTTGGTCACTTGTCCGAGCAGCTCAAACACGATCTTGTTGTCGATAAACTCGATTCGGGTCGCGCGGTCATTCTCAGCCCGCGCTTGCGGGCCGATTAGCATCCAGCCGATCAGCGCGGCGAAACAAGCTACACGAACGCTAGTACGGTGCATGATATCTCCTTCTCCGAGTCACGTTCTCTTCGTCACGTTCATTTCCGCCCCAGAAACGGACGGCAACGTGCGACTCGTAGGGTCGGACGGCCACCCTTGGGGCCGCAAGCGGTAAAGTCGCGCGAAGACCGGGTATCCACAGCGTGCCGTGGAGTGCCGTCCTTTGCCGCGAAGGCCGTGGGCGTTAGAATGCGCCCTGTTTCGCGCGCGAAGGGAGCTGGCCGTGCCCGAAAATCTCCACGGGAAGTCCGGCCCGGAGAATCCGGCGACGGACCGGTTGGACTCCTGGAAGGAGATCGCGGCTTACCTGAAACGTGACATCAGCACGGTGCAGCGCTGGGAGAAACGCGAAGGCCTACCGGTTCATCGTCACGTTCACGCGAAACTCGGGTCTCTCTACGCCTTCAAGTCGGAGCTCGACGCCTGGTGGCGAGACGGCCACGACCGGATCGATCGATCGGAAGCCGTAGCGCAGTGAGACGTCCGAGAGCCAGTCTTCCTCGGAGCGCCGACGGTGCAGCGTCCTCGGTGCCGCGGCGCTGGCTGGTTCGTCGCTGGCGGCGCGGCTGCTCGCCCTCGCGTTGGCGACTACGTGGACCATCGCCTATCGCATGGGGGCTCGCGGCCGCGACCAGGCGTCGACACAATCGCCGCCGTCGTTCTTGACGCTCACGTCACGCCGTGGCTACATCCCCCAGGCACGCTTTGCCCCTGACGGTCAGACGGTCGTCTACAGCGCGGCCTGGGATGGACAGCCGCTCGACGTCTACCTGACCCGCCTCGACGGCATCGAGTCGCGCTCGCTCGGTCTACCGGGAGCGTCGGTTCTCGCCATCTCGTCCAAGGGCGAGCTCGCGATCTCGGAGGGCTGCCAATACGATCATGCCGGGCTGGGTTGCTTCGGGACTCTGGCACGCGTTCCGCTCGCCGGCGGTGCGCCTCGTCCGATCGCGGAGAACGTGCGCCAGGCCGACTGGTCACCCGACGGCGCCCACCTGGCTGCTGTGATCGAGGATCGAGCACGGCGAACGCTTCCGCCTCGAGTACCCCATCGGAAGCGTGCTCTACACCTCGCCGCCCAACGGTTGGATCGGTTACCCGCGTGTGTCGCCGGCCGGTGATCTCATCGCCTTCTTCGATCACCCGGAAGGGTATGGCAGCAACGGGACGGTGGCCGTGATCGACCCGGCCGGCCACAAGAGGACCCTGTCCAGTGGCTATGCGATGAGCCACGGAATCGCGTGGTCCCCCGCGGGAGACGAGGTCTGGTTCAGCGCCGCCGGCCGAGGCGAGGGCTTTGCGCTGCGGGCAGTGACACTCTCCGGCGAGCACCGACTTGTCTGGCGGAACCCTGGTCCTTTCGATCTGGACGACATCTCGACGGATGGGCGCGCGCTCGTGACCCTCATCGATGTGCGCGTTGGCGCCGTCGGTCGTCCGCCCGATGCCGACGTGGAGCGCGATCTCTCCTGGCTCGGCTGGACCGACGTCAGCGACCTCTCGCCGGACGGCGCGACGCTGTTGTTCCACGAGCACGGGTATCGCTCGGTGCGCGAGGGTGAGGGAGATCTGTATCTGTGGAGGATGGACGGTTCGCAACCTATTCGCCTCGGCAAAGGCGAAGCGCTGGGGCTTTCACCGGACGGCAAATGGGCGGTCAGCCTGCAGATGACGCCGGCCGCCACTCTGGTCCTGGTCCCGACCGGCCCTGGCCACTCGCGAGCGCTCCCGCGCGGCGGGATCGAGTGGTACGACCGGCTCAGCTGGCTTCCGGACGGCAGGCGCATCGTGTTCTCGGCGGGCGAGCCGGCGCGAGAGGGTCGCTGCTACGTGCAGGACATCGACGGCGGTCTGCCGAGGCCCATCACACCTGAGGGTGTTCAGACCTCCAACATCCGCAGGCTCCTTCCGACTCCGGACGGGCAGTTCATCGCCGCCGAAGGGCCGGACCATAGGCTTGCCCTCTATCCGGTGCGAGCGGCGGCGCACCGAGGTCGATTCCTGGCATCGAGTCCGACGACGACCCGATCCAGTGGAGCGCCGATCGGCGGTCTCTCTTACGTTCGAGGACGCCGGGAAGTTTCCAGCGCGGATCTATCGGATCGATCTGGCCACCGGACACCGCGAGGTCTGGAAGGAGCTCATGCCGGCCGACCCGGCGGGTATCATCGACGTCAGCGACAACGTCGGGCGGGTCCTGGTAACGCCGGATGGCGAGAAATACGTCTACAGCTACATTCGCTCCCGACGTGGAAGCACTTTCCATTACTTGAAAAGAGCTAGAACCGGCGCGAATAGCTCGCCAGGACGAGATAAGGAACAAAGCCAGCGCCGATGTGCCTGTTGAGTGAGCTGTCGAGCGGGCTGTCAAGCTTGTTCTGATAAACACGCAACGGAACACTCATCGACAGCATGTTCTTGCCCCGCGTCCAGGTCACGCCGGGTTCGATGTAAATCTCGTAGCCAGGCCTCCGCCAATATAGGTCGCTCCCACCGATGACGTCCTCTACAGTGACTCCGTTGATTCGTCCGCCCACCGAGAGGACAAAACCTTGAAGTTTTGGCATCAGGATAGGCCGCACCCAAGCGAGCCGAATAAGTGTCGGGCACACTCCGAAGCACGGTACCGTTCATGACGTCGGCGTGTTCGTTCAAACTCAATCCATAGTAGGCAGATCCATACGCGACGAATGGACCGCCAATCGCGAGCGCTCCCTTGGGCCCTCAGCAGAATCTCCCACCCCCCACTGCCCAGCTGAACGCCTTCGTCCAGCGGCCTTCTGACCTCGCCTTCTGGCGAATAAAACAGCCCAGTCGCGGTGTAGTTTCCGGTCGGCGTCTTGACGCCGAAGCCCACCGACCCTTCGACGCGCGAAGGCGTCGTCGGGTCCGACAGCCAGTATTCAGTCTCTATGGAGACGTCGCCGAGGCCGCCCTGATCGTACCTGTATGGTTTGGGGGACCCCGGAGCACCCTGCAGGGACTCGGCATAGCCTGACACGAATGGAACAGTCACGCCGACGCTGAACCGGTTGGTAAGCCCATAGATGAGGTCCATGTTCAGGATACTTACTTGACGTTCGGGCGACTGACCGTGGGGCCCCGCGGCATCGTTGCGCTGACTTCCGACGTAGAACTGGTCCATATGGGCATATTGATATGAGATTTGGGCCTGCCACTGTTTGGCCGCGAGATAGGGTTGGTTTTGGAGACCCAAACTGGGTCCTGTAAATCGAATCGGCTGTCAACCTTGGCCCGAAGCCGGACGCGCTAGGGCGAGACTGACGAAACCGACCGCGAGCACCCCAAGCGATCTGAACATCCCACGGCAAGCGGTCATGTCCGACCTCCTCCCCACGCATGTGCGGGTCGCCCACGTCTATTCCCTTTGCCCTTCGAAGGGATTCAGGAGAAAAAGCTCTATGCGTGGCCGGGCTTAGGTGTTTTGTACGCTCCTTGCCCCCCGTTGTCAAATCGAAATGGCTCGGTCATCGCCAGCTTAGGTACCGCGCCACGCGAGGGCCAAGCAGCGCGTTCCGGATACAGTACAAGATGGAATCTTGGCTGGGCTCAGAGAGATATCCTTGTCCTCTAGCCGGGAGGGATCATGACCCCGGAACGCTGGCGACAGGTTGAGCGTCTCTATAAGTCCGCTCTGGAGCAGGCGGAGGACCAGCGCTCCGCTTTTCTTAAGCAGGCTTGTGCTCACGACGAAGCGTTGCTGCGGGAGGTCGAATCGCTTTTTGCCGACGAGAAGTCAGCGGGAAAGCTGCCGATCTCCCAACCAGAAAGCGGCCGAATATACCTGCCGAAGAGCAAACCGATACCGCCTTCCGACACCCCATCGGCTCCTACCAGATTCTCGCACTGCTCGGTGAAGGTGGAATGGGTCAAGTCTATCGAGCCCGAGATAGCCGATTGGGACGTGAGGTCGCCCTGAAGATTCTCCCTTCCGAGCTTCGTTTCGATCCAGAGAGAATGCAGCGCTTTGTTCGAGAGGCCGAGGGCGGCCTCAGCTCTCGATCACCCCAACGTCGCCCACATCTATGAACTAGGAGACGCTGAGCGTACGAGCTTCATTGCCATGGAATATGTGAGCGGACAGACGCTGCAATCCAAGATGACCGGTGACCCTTTGGACGTTCCTCTCATCGTCGAGATCGGCATCCAAGTCACCGACGCGCTAGATGAAGCTCACAGCAAAGGGATCATTCATCGGGACATCAAACCAGCCAACCTGATGCTAACGCCACGGGGACAGCTGAAGGTACTCGATTTCGGGCTCGCCAAATTCTCTGGGCCAAAGGGAGATTCCACGGCTGCATCCCGACCCCAGACAATCAGTACGCCAGGGTTAGTGATGGGTACGGTGCCGTACATGAGTCCTGAGCAGTTACTAGGCCGAGCGGTTGACAGCCGAACGGATATCTTCAGCCTGGGCGTGGTGTTGTACGAGATGACGACAGGCCGCTTACCCTTCGCTGGAGCGAGTCCTAGCGAGAGGATGGACCACATCTTGCACTCGCAACCCGAAGCGATTGCCCGCTTCAACTACAGCGCGCCTCCCGAGCTCGAGCGCGTCATACGAAAGTGTCTGGAAAAGGATCCTGAGCGGCGCTTCCAGTCGGCCCGAGAATCTCCTCGTTGATTTGAAGAACCTCAAGCGTGATACCGACTCTGGCGTGGCGAGCCCAATAGCGTTTAATGATGGGCCGTCGCCCAAGCCGTTGAAGTCCCGACGTCTCGTTACCCTATCAGCAGTCGCCGCTGTAACCGCTGCGACGATCCTCTACCTGTCGCTGTTCCGGGGACCATCCAGTTCAGATATGGACATCCAGTCACTGGCTGTCATGCCCTTGGAGAACCTTTCTGGTGACACAACTCAGGACTACCTCGCAGACGGGATAACCGAAGCGCTGATTGCAGATCTCGCGAAGATCAAAGCGCTTCGCGTAATGTCACGGGCCTCCGTCATGAGATACAAAGGAACGCGAACGCCACCAGCCGACATTGCTCGGGAGCTGAAGGTGGATGCCCTCGTCGAAGGCTCCGTCGTTCGCTCAGAAACGCGTGTCCGGGTTACGGCCCAGCTAGTTCATGCCGAGACCGAAACACTCCTCTGGTCCGAGAGCTACGAGCGCGACCTGCGCGACCTTTTGAAAGTCCAGAATGATGTGGTCCGGATGGTGGCCCGTGAGATCAAAGTCAAGCTCACGAGCCAGGAAGAGGTTCGCATCGCGCGAGTTGCCTCCGTCAATCCGGAGGCGTACGACTACTACCTGCGGGGCCGATACTACAACTCCCAACGTAGAACGAAGCTTGACAGTGAGACTGCGATTGGAATGCTCGAAAGAGCCGCGACACTGGATCCAGGATTTGCCGCCGCTCATGCGGAGCTTGCGGACGCGTATGCGTCGAGGACCTTCTTTTTCGCGCCAGACGAGAAGCAGTGGGAGGAAAAGGCAGCAGCCTCTGCCGAGAAAGCGATCTCACTAGATCCAGATTCCGCGCAAGGGTATGTGGTGCGCGGTAGGTTGCTGTGGACGAGGTCAAATCACTTTCCACACGAACGCGCGGCGGAGGAGTACCGTCGCGCGATATCTGTCAGCCCCAATTCCGAAGAGGCACATCTGTATTTGGCCGTGGTTTACAACCATATTGGGCTTCTCGACAAGGGACTTCAGGAGGCAGAAGAGGTGCTCACAAGGAACCCCAATTCCGTCGGCGCAAGGCAGCAGATCGCCAATTCCCTCCTCTGGCAGGGAAAGTATCAGGAGGCTGTTGCGGCATGGCGATTTGTCCCAGGAGAAACGAATCCTTCAGTAGTAGGCTCACATTCCGCGTGGGCGTTGTTTCAGCTAGGGAGAGACGAGGAAGCTATGGCAAAGACTGATGAGTTCTCGCGCGAGTACCCGGAAGACACCGGGGGTCTGCTTGCGGGTATGCGGGCGCTGGTTCTTGCCGCCAATGGTGATGAACGCAGTTCAGAACTTGAAATCACGAAAGCCGTCCAAAAAAGGGCCTTCGGCCACTTTCATCACACCGCGCACTACATTGCCAATGCCTACGCGCGAATGAACAAGCCGGACCTGGCGATCTACTGGCTGCAGCAGGCAGCTGAGACGGGATTTCCCTGTTATCCGCTGTTTGAGCACGACAGCAATCTGAGTTCCCTTCGAACGGATTCGCGGTTCACAGACTTCATGAATCAGTTGAAAAAGCAGTGGGAGCACTACAACGCTACGTTGTGAGCGCCTGTTGAATGGACGACTGCCAGAATCGCTGGTCGATAAGGCAACGATAGCAACGACCGGTCGGGTGAACTTCCCGAAAGCGGGACTTGATGGTCAAGGATTTGAGCGAGTGGAGATCCCAGGATTTAGTGACTGAGCTGCGTCGTAGGCGCAAGCGAGATGTCTATTGGTCAAGCGGCGACGCCGTTCGTAGTCCGACGCGAACTCGTGTGTGAAGACCTCGATCTCGACGTCTCTAGCAAGTCCGCCACGGTTCTGGAGAAACCGTTGTAGTCATCGTCGGGAATCACCACCCTGCATCGAGGTCCACTGAAACCCCTCTTCAGGGTCACAAAGGAGCAGGTTTTCCAGGTTAGGCGGGAACCCAAGGGGATCATCGTCGATTGCGAGCCACGTCTTCTCTTCTAGGCCGTTCGTCTTCAAGTACGCCTGGATTTCGTCGTACCGCGCCCCCTCTTTTGCTGGAAGAGTTGGAGTAATCCCGATTACCTTCAAGCGAAGAAGGGGAGGAAAACGAGATCGGATCTCGTTCAACTCCAAGGCCGTTTTCCAAGTGCTCGTTATGACGATCTCAACGTTGGATTCCTTCCCCAGTTCAGAAACGAACCGCTCCAGGTTTTTGACCAGGTGTGGCTCCAGTTTGAACAAGGGGGAGGAGCTTCTCCGAAGTACACCATCTATATCGAGAAAGAGAAGTTTGGTTCGTAGCATCACCACGGGCAGATCGTAACATGAACTGACGCGCGGCAATCTAGGATTGGACGTACAAAGAGATCATCGAGGAAGATCAGGAAGACGATAGTCAGAACAGACGATGAGACGGAAAGGCGAAGGCTTTCGAGCTAGCGCGGAAGACGTGCGGCAGGCCGAAATCGACGATCAGATGAATCGGGCCGAGCCGTTCTTTGTCAAATGGTACGAAGACGCGGTCGCATCCTGGCGTGAGAGCGGGGCGAAGGAGGGGAGCCCACCGCCTGTGCCGCTCGCCAGAGTCAAGAGCGCTTTTATTCTAGGTGGGACTGTCTACTTCCCGACTGGGCACGACAGGAGGGACGCAGCTCGAAGATACAAGAGCGGAGAGTTTGGGGGTCTAACGGGCGCATTCTTTTTTGTTAGCGAGCAGGGCGGAAAGAGGTCTCTACACCTCAGGGCATTCAGTGTCGAGGAGTAAACAGCCTGGGCGATGCTGTCCAGGGGTGCCGGATAGTGCTTCCGAGCGTCCAAGCGAGAGGGGTTTCAGGGCGACCCCGGTTTCTTGGCCGTTTGCGCTAGGAACCGCATACGTTTGCCAGTGCTATCCGGGTCGATCTTGCGAGCTCGAAAGGAGAGGCGCTCCATGCCGGGCGTCTCGACTGTGTGGAGGACCTCGGGAGTTGGCTGCTCGAAAATCGAGACCTCGCGCCCGACTGCTCCCGCTCCGATCTGAACGACCCAACCGCGGCGAACTTCGAAAGTGAGCGGCGGATCCGTCGCGGTCCATACTTCTTGCCAGACGCCCCATTGGTCGCGCTGAGCACCCCAGGAGTAACCCTCTGGCGGGAGCAGGTGAGTCCCCATATCGTGGTTCTAACGTAGCCCCCGTTTAGATTCAACCGGGACGCTCTCGGCTATGGGCCGTCTACCGGCCGAACTGTCGCGGACTCTCAGGTCCCCGCGGTCGCCTGTAGTTCCCGGAACAGCTCCTGCGCCTTCGCCGTGTCCGCGTGATCGGGACCGACACCGTTGCGGAGCGCCTCCACGGCCCGCGCCGCGTCGTGGGCGGCTTCCTTCGCCCGACCGAGCTTGACGAGCGCCTCGGCGTGCAGCAGCGCGGCGAGACCCACGTCCCCGCTGCTCGTCTCGGTTCGCGCGACCCTCGACGAGACCTGCAACGCATCCGCGGCCAGCTTCTCCGCGGCGGCCGCGTCGCCGAGGCGGAGCTCGATGCGCGCCGCCAGGCGCAGCGGCCGATCGATTCCTGGCGCGTTCATTGCTTCCGGATAGCCGACGCGCTTCAGCAGGTCCTGAATCGATCGTCGCGCGCCGGCCAGGTCTCCGGCGCGGAGCATGATCTCCGCCCGATGCATGGCCGCTTCCTGCAACATGCGTGCAAAGATCTTCGAATCGGCGGCGGACCATATCGATTCTCCGCGCTCCAGCCGCCGGAGGGCTTCGGCCGGCTGGCCGAGGTCGAGGAGCGCGCGCGAAGCGAGCAGTTGGCATGCGGCGATCAGGACGGCGTTTCCGCTCTGTTGCGCCAGCGCGAGATCGGCGTCCGCGAGCTCGAGGGCCCGTTGTGGGTCGCCGAGCCTCAGCATCGTCACTCCCGCATTCTGTCGTATGAATTGTGGCGGCAATCCCTTCAGGTCCGTCTGCTCGACCCATGCGAGCGTTTCCCGCTGGACGTCTGCGCATGCGACGTACTCGCCGAGGCCGCAGAGAGCCCTCGCGTAGTCGCCCAGCGCGAAGAGTTCCGTCAGCGATCCCGAGCGGCCGGCATTGCGCACGGCGCGCAGCATTTTCTCCGACAGGGCGAGCGACTCCTTGAATCGATCCGTTTCGCGATAGAGATGGGCGAGCTGCGCCGTCAACACGTCGGTTTGCCAGCTCCTCGATGCCGCAGAGCGGGCGAGGCGGGCACGCCCTTGCTCGAGGGTCTCGATTGCACGGTCCGCCTGGCCGCTTGCATAGAGCAGGAGCCCCTCCGCGCGCAGGCAATCCGCCTCCGCATAAACCGCCGGGGCCGGGATGCTCGCGAGAGCCTGCTGGCCGAGAAGGAAGCGCGCTTCGGCGGCGGCGCGATCGCGTTGCGCGAGCGCCCATGCGGCCGAACACTCGCTCGCCGCCAGGAGGTTCTGGTCCTCAATCCGGCGTGCGCCTGCGGCGCTGCGATCGAGGAGCGCGAGCGTGCGCTCGATCTGCTGGAACATCATGTAGTTGCGTGACAGCTCGTACCACATGAACGCGGCGACGGACTCGTCCATCGCCGTTTGCCGCTCGAGCATCGAGACGCCGCGATCGAGCAGCTCCGTCGGCGTCAACGCTTGATCGCCCCGGCCGGCGTCCTGCAGCAGCACGGACATGAAGTCGCTGTGCGCTGCGGCACGCCGCTGCTGCTGAAGCGCGGCATCCCGCTGTCGATTCGCCTCCACCGCTTGCCAGAGTGCCGCGGCCGCACCGCCCGCTATCGCGAGCAGCACCGCCACGGCGGCACCGACCGCGAGCTTGTTCCGGCCGACGAACTTGCGGACTCGATACCAGGCACGGTCGGGCCGCGCCAGCACCGCGCGTCCTCGGAGGTAGCGCTCGACGTCGTCCGCGAACGCGTTGACGGTGGCGTAGCGCTCCTCCGGCTTTTTCCTGAGAGCCTTCAGGACGATCGTGTCGAGATCGCCACGCAGGGCCTTGGCGAAGCGGAGGTCGTTCACGACATCGCTGGGCCGGGCCGGATCGGCGTGCAAGATGGCCTCTTCGAGGGCAGCCGGCGAGTCGCGCTCCGGCGCGTAGGGCCGCGCCTCTGCCAGCAGCTCGTACAGCACGACCCCCAGCGAGTACACGTCGGACGCCACGCTGAGCGGCTCTCCCTCGATCTGCTCGGGCGACGCGTAGCCGGGGGTCAAGGCCCGGCCAGAGCTTCGCGTCAGCTCGCTCTCCACCGCCCAGCCCTGCTCGAGCAGCTTCGCAATGCCGAAGTCGAGCAGCCGCACCTGACCGTCGCCGGTGACCAGGATGTTGCTGGGCTTGAGGTCGCGATGCACCACCAGCCGAGCGTGCGCATGGGCGACGGCCTCGGCGACCTGCAGGAACAAGCCCAGGCGGGCGCGCAGGTCGAGGCGTTCCTCCCGGGCATACTCGTCGATGGGACGCCCCTCGACGTACTCGAGCGCGAGATAGGGCCGGCCATCGGACGCCAGCCCCGCGTCGTAGAGGCGCCCGATATGAGCGTGGTCGAGGGAAGCCAGGATGTCCCGCTCGCGCGCCATCCGTTCGGCAGCACCCGGCCGCGACCACGCGACGCGCGGGAGCTTGAGCGCCACCGGGCGGGTCAGCATGCCGTCCGTGCGCTCCGCCAGCCACACGGCCCCCATCCCGCCCTCGGCCAGCAGCCGCACCAGGCTGTACGGCCCGATCGAATCTCCTGCGCGGCCCGGCGTCTCGCCGCCACCGGCCTCGGTCGTGGGGACTTCGAGCTTCGGGAGCGTCCGCATGGGCGCCGGCGCCTCGCCTTGCGCCGCGTGAGCCAGAAGGGCGCGGAGGCGCGGCTTCAGCGCCTCGTGCTCCGAGGGGAGGCACTCGAGCCAACGTTCGCGCTCCTCCGGGGCCAGGTCGAGGGCTTGATCCAGCAGTCGGTTCAGCTTCGCCCACTCCGCCGGGGTCGATGTCGAAGTCCGACATGCACTGAGCCTAGATGATCGCTCGGCACGGCACAAGCGTGCCTGTCTCAATCGTGACGAAAAAAGCGGCGCGATGCGGCCGCTTCCCACGCTGGGGGGGCACACACCGGTGTGCCCCCCGGGACCCCGTTCAATAGACCTGGATTCCGCCGTCCCAACACCGGCTCGTGCCGAACGAGCTTACGACGTTGCTGTAGTCGAGCTGAGGCCTCGTGCCCATGAAGGTGGGCGTTGAGCAGAACGTCGACCTGTCGATCGGTCGGCGCGACGGGCGCGCCCGCGCACCGAGAGCCGCCCCAGAAGTAGAAAATCACGGCGCCGGTGCTGTCGCGTAGATCGATCTTGCCCTCGTACTGGGAATACCCCTCTCGAAGGGCAATGCGATCGGCGTACCCCTTCGTGCCGGTGAGCGCAAACGCCGTGGCCGTTGCAAGGAGAACGCCCACGAGCGCGCCGAGCACAATGGTTTTCTTGGTCACTTTCTTGGTCATTGTCCGATTTCCTTTCAGTGAAAAGTTGTTAATCTGTCTCCCTCGCCTTTATCAACGCAGGAACCGCGGGAAACCGGACAGGCCTTTGAGCCCGCGCGGGTTGCGTGTCGAGAGCGCGGGTAAGGAGCGCGAGCGTTTCCGGAGTGGGCCCTGGGTCGCGCCATTCGGGCACGGATCTAAGTTTCTGTGTCGTGAGGTTCTTCCCTTAGCGGTCGCGTTCCCACTCTCACGTCGAGAGCCACGCCGTATCTAGGTTATTCTGGTTCTTTGGTGAGGGATGGTGGCGGGGGTTGAAGTTGAATCCGAAAGGACCTCACGTGACCTGCCCCTTTTTTCTATAACAACCCCGGCGTCGACACTGTAGTCGAATGTCGATCTCACAGTTTCTCGTTCGACGCCTAAGGGGAGGGAAGGTGGCATCATGAACATCGTGCTCTGGGTCTTGCAGGTGCTGCTCGCGGTGGCGTTCTTCGCTCACGGCTTGCTCTTTCTCTCGCCCCCGCCTGAGATCGCCGAACAGATGAACGCATCGCTGCCGCGGTGGTTCCAGCTCTTTCTAGGCGTTGCGGAATTGCTGGCCGCGGTCGGACTTACCCTTCCGGGACTAACGCGGATCCGGCCGTGGTTAACCACCTGGGCGGCCGTCGGGATCATGATCGTGATGGTATCCGCCACGGTCTTTCATCTGGTGCGCGGCGAGATGAGCTCCAGCGCGATCACTCTGCTCCTGTTTGCGATGGCGACGTTCGTCGCGTACATGCGGCATCGTGTCCTGCCGATCGGTGTCCGGCGCGCCGCGTAGGTCACAAGGCGAGGTGATCTACGAGAGCCTGTGACATGGCTTCGAAAGCGGGGTGGACTCCATGCGCCTGAATTGGCCGAAGAGCGGGTGGGGCGATGCGTGGATCGTTCTGGCGATGGGTGGAATGGTCGTCCTTCCAGCGGCGTTGACCCTGCTTCGGGTTGCGCAGCCACGACCCGGAGTCGATCCAACGGCGAATCCCACTCCCCTCGGCTACACCTGGAGTTTGCTCCTTTTTATCGTTCCCTTGCTGATCCTCGCGGGGTGGCTTCATCACACTCCGAGCTATTCACTCGCGCGCGGATCCTTCTGGAGGACCCTGGCCATCCTGGTGCCCCTCGGGGTAGTCCTCGATCTTCTGTTCGGCACGACCTTCTTCGTCTTTCCCAACCGGGCGGCCACCGTCGGGATCGAGATTCCAGCGGTGGGAGGCTCGGTACCGGTGGAAGAGTTGGTCTTCTACGTGACGGGCTTCGCCGTAGTGCTTCTTCTTTACATCTGGGGAGACGAATACTGGGTGAGCGCGTACAACATTCGGGATTACCCGACGGAGTCGGCGAGGGTGCGTCGCCTTCTTCAGTTCGACTACCGGGCGCTGGCCGTTGGCGCGCTTATGGTCGCTGCGGCGATCCTCTACAAGAAGTTCTGGTCCGAAGTGCCCCGAGGTTATCCCTTGTATTTCATCTATCTCGTGGCGGCATCGATCATTCCCGCCATGGGGTTCTATCGCTCCGTCGCACGCTTCATCAACTGGCGCGCATTCAGTATCACATCCTTCTTCGTGACGTTAGTGAGTCTCCTCTGGGAGGCCACCCTTGCGGTTCCATACGACTGGTGGAATTACAACCACGAGATGATGATCGGTATTTTCGTGGACGCATGGAGCGAGCTTCCCCTCGAGGCGGTTCTCGTTTGGTTAGCGGTGACCTACGCGTCCGTCGTCCTCTACGAGGCGATGAAGATCTGGCGAGCGTCTGGAAAATCGCTTCGGGAAGCTCTCGTTGGCGGCGCCGATTCCGGCTGACCCGACTGGCCGGGGGCGATGATCGCGAGCGACCGGTCGAGATCGCTGAAGTCGGTCACCAGGCGGTAAACGGCGCCGGTGGCGTTCACCGTTCCTCCGTCGTCGGAGGCGTCTTGTGGCGGACCAAGCGTTGGACATCCAGATGGCGTCAAGTCCTGCCGCGAAACGAGAGGCGGTGGCGTGGCTGCGGATGACGGAACGAAGCTGCTGTGTTGAGCCAAGGCCGCCTCAGCGAAGCTCGGCAAACGTAGCGTAGGTCGCGCTGAGCGCGGCATCGAGAATCTCGACCGCCGCGTCGATCTCGGGCTTCTGGACAATGAGCGGAGGCGCCATGCGGAAGGTTCCTCCCATTCCCGGAAGCTGTACGATGTTCATGGACAAGCCCAGCTCGAACGAGCGCCTCGACACCGCCGCTCCGAATTCGGGGATGGGACGCTTGGACTCCCGGTCGGCGACGAGCTCGACCCCTAGCATCAAGCCGCGGCCCCGGATGTCGCCGATACACTCGTGCCGCTTCTGGACCTCGCGCAGGCCTTGGAGGAAGTAGCTCCCCATCTGGAAAGCGTGGTCGGCCAGCCGGTCCCTCAGGATTACATCGATGACGGTGCTCCCCACCGCAGCGGGAAGAGGATCCGAAACATGAGTGGTATAAAAGAGGAATCCGCGCTCGTGGCACATCTCTTCGATGGCGGGGCTGGTGATCGTTGCCGCGAGCGGGAGCCCCGCCCCCAGGGTCTTAGAAAGCGTGAGGACGTCGGGGACGACGTCGTGATGCTCGAAAGCGAACATCTTTCCCGTGCGGCCCATCCCGGTCTGGGCCTCGTCGACGATCAGGAGCATTCCCCGCTCTTCGCACTTGCCCTTCAGCTTCTTCATATAGCCGGGCGGAAGCTCGATCACCCCACCGGACGAGAGAATCGGCTCCACGATCACGGCCGCATAGGCACCGACGCTCTGCCGGTCGAGCACGGAAAACCAGGTATCCAGCATCTGGAGCTCGTAGTCGTCGCCGGCGCCTTCCGGTCTCCGGTACGGATTCGGAGTCGGAAGCGCCATAACGCCGGGCATCCCCGGGCCGTAGCCCTTCCGACTCGCGGAGAACGTGGTGGCGGCGACGGCGCCGGTCATTCCGTGCCAGGCGGCATCCAATGCGACAATTTCAAAGCCCCCGGTGTACATCTTGGCGAGCCGGAGCGCCGCCTCGTTCGACTCCGCGCCCGTCGTGAGGAGCAGCACCTTGCTCAGAGAATCCGGCAGAAGGCCCGCGAGCTTCTCGGCGAGCTCAATCACCGGCTCCGACAGCATTCCGGAAAAAAGGTGAATCAGGGACTCGCTCTGCCGCCGGAGGCACTCGACGACTGCAGGGTGCGAGTGTCCGAGGATCCCGCTCATCTGCCCCGACGTGAAGTCGAGGACCCGCCGACCATCGTCCATCTGGACGTAGGCGCCGGCGGCCCGGGCGGCGAGGCCTGGCATGAAGCTTCCGCCGTAGCGAATGAGGTTTCTCGTTCTCGGATCCTGTGTCGACATGAGGAGCTCCTTCGCCACACGCGCGCGGGCCTTTCGGATCCTGCTCTTCCGTCGACGGGAATTTCAAGCCTTCATGGAGAGCCCGCCATTTCCCCCTCAGAATTAGAACGAAAACCCGCCTTCCATGTGGACTGTAGCCGGAAAGTCGATATAGGCTCCACGCTCAGAAAAGGTCCTTCGAGAAGACCTGGTTCGACGAGCTGAAGAAACGGGTTCCGCCCGCCCGGCGCTGAGACCGCGCCTCCGTTCTGAATGCCCTTCATGAAACCAAACAAGGAGCTCGGAAATGTCCGTACCCTATCCGTCGCCGGAGCAGTTGAAGGAAGCCGCGGCCGTCGTGGGACTGTCGCTGACCGATGAGGACGTGAAGTCCTATCTGGGGCTGATGAAGCTAAATGTCGACGCCTACAACGTGGTTGACCGCCTGCCCGACGAACTGCCTCCGGTGAAGTATCCGCGCACGAGTGGCTACTTTCCTCCGCCCGAGGAGAACCAGCACAACGCCTGGTACGTGAAGACCTCCATCCAGGGCGCGTCGGATGGTCCGCTCAAAGGTAAGAGAGTAGCGGCCAAGGACAACGTGATGGTGGCGGGCGTCCCCATGATGAACGGCTGCTCCATCCTGGAGGGCTACGTTCCCGACGTGGACGCGACCGTCATCACGCGGCTCTTGGACGCCGGCGCGGAGATCGTGGGGAAGGTGCACTGCGAGTCCTATTGCATCTCAGGCGGTTCCCATACCGGGGCCAAGGGGCCGGTGCACAATCCCTTCAAGATGGGCTATTCGGCGGGCGGCTCTTCCGCCGGGAGCGGTGTGGTGGTGGCGCTCGGCGAGGCCGACATGGCGCTCGGCGGGGACCAGGGCGGCTCGATCCGTATGCCCTCGTGCTGGTGCGGCATCTACGGTATGAAGCCCACGCACGGTCTGGTGCCTTACACCGGCATCATGCCGATCGAGATCTTCGTCGACCACACGGGTCCCATGACTCGCACCGTCGAGGACAACGCGCTGATGCTCGAGGTCATCGCCGGGGCCGACGGCTACGACCCGCGCCAGTACTCGCCCAAGGTGCAGAAGTACAGCCAGATGCTCGGCGGCGGCGTCAAAGGGCTGAAGATCGCGCTGGTGAAAGAGGGGTTCGGCCGGCCGGAGTCGGAAAAGGCGCTGGACGAGAAAGTCAGGAAGGGCGCGGAGCTGTTCCGGAAACTTGGCGTCAGGGTGGAGGAGGTATCGATCCCGATGCACCTCATCGCTCCCGCCGTCTGGACTCCCATCGGCGTCGAGGGCATCACGCAGACCATGATGTTCGGCGACGGTTACGGCCTGTCACGCCCGGACCTCTACGTCACAAGCTTGATGGACAAGCTACATGGCTGGGAGCTGCGCGCGAACGAGCTCTCCGAGACGACCAAATACTTGACCACGCTCGGCGTGTACATCAAGAAATACTTCGGCAGCAGGTACTACGGCAAGGCCATGAACGTCACTCGGCGGGTTACCGCGGCCTATGACGACGTGCTGAAGGAGTACGACCTGCTGCTCATGCCCACGCTGCCCATGAAGCCGACGCCTCTCCCGCCGACGGACGCGCCGCGCGAGCTCTACGTGCAGCGCGCGCTCGAGATGATCGGGAACACCTGCCCCTTCGACATCACCCACCATCCGGCGATGACCCTGCCCTGCGGTCTGATCGAGGGCCTCCCCGTGGGGCTGATGCTGGTTGGAAAGCACTTCGACGAGCCGACCATCTACCGCGCCGCCCATGCTTTCGAGCAGGCGGAGGACTGGAAGAAGATGTAATCGCGTAGCCGGCTCCCATCAAGGTCCCATTTCTAAAATTGCGGCGCATTCCCGGAACGGTCCCTCCGCCAAGGAGTGGCACGCCGGCCAACTCCCGCGTCAGCAAGTGGGCACCCGGTCTACAAGGCCGAGGTCTGCAAGCACAGATCGCTGACGACGTGCGATGCCCGCGACGACTCGGAGTGAGGACCTAGCTACGTGGGTTGCTGCTCAGGAAGGAGACAACCACCTCTGACCAACTGACGGGAGCTCGGAGGCAGCTTGATTCGGCCAGAACCGTTTGAATCCTACCTTCGCGACCGATAGATTCACACATTTTTAAAGATGACTGAAAAAACTCCCAACGCGAGAAGCCATAGTGGTGTGGGCTCGGGAACCAAGGACGTGAGTCGGAACTCGAAGTCGAACTCCCCGCTACCGCTCGTTGTCAACGGCCTACTAGTTTCGTCGACACCAACATCACCAAAAAGGTCCACGATGAACCGGTAGTCGTCGGGCGGAAGTATTCCCGATTGGGTGACTGCGAGAGAAACCCGACTGCCTGGGACAGAGTCCAAAAGGAAGTCGAAGTGTGTGAAGCCCCTCTCGAAAAGAACGAAACTGCCTTGTAAGAAATTAGTATCGCCGCTTACTGAAGAGCTTGCTTCCAGCGACAGAAGGCCAGTGAAATCGAACGTGTGCGGATCGGATAAGGAGAACTGAATTAAAACGCTCGAGGTGGCACCGGCGATCCCGGATTCCGGGGAAGACTCTCCGGGGACAAAAGCGCTCAAACCAATCGCTCCAGTGCCGCTGAACAGGCTCGTGGTCACGGAGCTGTTCTGGCTAGACGCGGCTTGCCCGCCGGCACCGCCTACCGCGGCCTGGACAGTCAAGCTTTCGTTGAAAGGTGCGAAACAACACGGAACCACCTCGACCAACTCGTGACCTTGAACACCACCGGATTGGCCGAATGCGCGGCTAGAAAGGAATCGACCGTCGAAGTCTAAGATGGCGTTCGCTTCTGCCGACCGCCAAGGCAATAGCGCGAACAAGGCGACGGAAACATGAAGGTGTTTCATTACTTCACCTCCGATTTAATGCCGAACTGGTGAGTCCCTCGAGATAGGTCGTTGCGTCGTGCGCTCTGTCTCGATTGACGCTCCCCACCAACCGCTAATCCTGGGGTGCCCGTCTTGCTTTAGCTGCGAAACCCGACTGAAGAACTCCGATGAGAGAGCGCGGAGGGTGGGAGCGAGCGACGACCGGCTGGCTTGTTCGCCCGCTCCCTTCTCTCCGTCGCTAGAGGGTGCGGTCCTACGGAAAGGCGCGGGGGCTCCGTAGGCATGCAAGTCCCTTCTAGAACGGCACATGGCGCGCACCATCCCTCAATAACCGAGGGACACAGCATTTTCAGATAGACGCACGTCGATGTCAAATAGAATGGTTTCAGGTCGACCGGCAACAATGGAGGCACTCAGGACGATTCAACCACTCTCACCCGACCGTTCCGGTTTGGGAAAATTTGGCAGAAGCGGGTCGCAAACTTCCTTCTTTTGAAGTCTTCTGGACCATGGAAGAGTTTGTTGGCATTGCCGTCTCGACCGTCGCTCACGCTCAGCTCTCGGCCAATGGTGTTCATTGAGATAAGGGCCGCCCTCATCTCCAGCCGTTCGTCTAGTGAGAGTTTCGGCTCTTGCCGCGTCCAGAATTCGTACTCACGGACGGCGTCAAATAGACAGCGTTCAAGCTCCCGGCGATTGCCGCGGCAGCGTGCGTCGAGCCGGATAGTGCGCTGTCTGTCGACGCCGTATCGGCCCGTATACGTGACCTCGATTACCATGAAAAGACTCCTCCCTCGACAACACCCAATCGTGGTTTGAGAGAGGCGCGGTTGAAATACCGGCGCCCCTCTTTCGGGAAGAAGTGGTCCCCGCCGGACAATCCCGAAATGGCTTTATACGAACAAGGCTCCTATTTGGAGCGAACAGAGTCTAGCACGACGGAGGTTTTCCGACTGCGATTTCGTCTCTATAGGAGACCGAGCCGACACCGGGGCCGGGCGCTGGGGGTGAGGGCGCCCGCGCTTTGACTTCGACCGGGCGGCGATTCTATACCGCCGACCGAGAAAACGAATCTCAGACGTCAGGGAGTGGGTGTCAAGGGTCCTCGGGCCTTAACACCGGATGACGCATCCGCGGCTCGAAGGGCTCGTCAGAGAATCGCTTTTCGAAGAAGGTCGAAATCGATTTGGCGTTCGTCGTCGCACCCAGCCATGTGAGGATTCCGCCTACCACCAACAGGGAGACAATGAACCGATTGTTCAGGACCCTCTTCTTCGTCCGTTCCCAGAGATTCTCGCTGGGTTCGTCTTTCGATCGTGGTCGGCGTTTCGCCATGTGGCCCAGTGAGCCAAGCCCGCCTCCAACTTCTTGAGTGTTAAACACCAACCCCGAGTTGGTGCCGACGGGGGGAAACAGCCAGTAAGCTTGAATGGCAGTCGGTTCGGCTCTTGGTCATGTCTTCGCTAGTCCTCCCGAGTCCTCAAGAGCGCGCCACTGTTTTGGAGACGTTTTGGAGAGACTGGTTCGAAGCTGATCGGTCTCGTGGGGTCGTGTCAATCGTGATACTGGCGAACACAATGCCGGGGGGGATGTGGATCTCCTGCTCTTCATTCGCGGCCCGCGGTGAGGTCAAGGTGCAGTTTGTCGTCGCACCGGGTCTTAACAATCTCGATTCGGCATGGACCGCTTCGCCGCCATTCGTCCCTACACCCCACCGAGCGGCGTTTACGAGGTCTGGGGGTCGGAGTTCGGCGTCGCCTACGAAGAGGGGGGATGTTCCTCCACCATGCACCTGCAGATCATCGGACATCGCTCCCGAATGGCGATGCTGGAGAAGCTCGTTCAGTACATGCGCTCGCGACCCGGCGTCTGGGTCGCGACCCACGAGCAGGTAGCCCGCTTCTCCAAGGAAAAAAGGACCTTCGGGGACGGGCAGCCTGGCCCAGATTTGCTTACAATTAAATGTTCCAGTTTCCGCGCGCCCAGTAGAGGTACGCCATGCGTGGGTCGAATCTCGCCGCAATCTCTCTCGTGATTCTCGCCTTCCGAGCCGATGTCGCGACCGCTGCCCCGCGGATCCAGCTCCAACCCGTCACCGCCGGCCTGACGTCGCCCGTGGATCTCCAGCATGCCGGCGACGGCTCGGGGCGTTTGTTCATCGTCGAGCAAGCGGGCCGGATCAAGATCTACGACGGCACCCAGCTCGTGGCTACGCCATTCCTCGATATTCAAGGGCGGGTCCTCTGCTGTGGCGAACGGGGACTCCTCGGCCTCGCCTTTCACCCGAGCTACCCGACGAACGGCTTGTTCTACGTGAACTACACGATAGAGAACCCAGACCCGGTAAAGCTTCCCGGAGTGAACGCGGGGGACACCATCATCGCCAGCTATCGGGTGTCGGGGGCCAATCCGGACGTCGCCGACCCAACGTCGGAGCGGATCCTCCTCACGATCCCGCAGCCTTTCGCCAACCACAACGGCGGACAGCTCCAGTTCGGCCCCGATGGCTACCTCTATATCGCGACCGGGGACGGAGGAAGCTCCGGGGATCCTCAAAACAACGGGCAGCGCCTCGATACTCTTCTCGGGAAAATCCTTCGCATCGACGTCAACGGCGGAGCTCCCTATGCCATTCCCGCCGACAACCCGTTCGTGGGCTCGACGGGGGCGAGAGGAGAGATCTGGGCTTATGGTCTCCGTAACCCGTGGCGAATCACGTTCGACCGCGAGACCGGGGATCTGTTCATCGCCGACGTGGGACAGGGGGCGTGGGAGGAAGTGAACTTTCAGCCCGCGGCGAGCACGGGAGGAGAGAACTACGGCTGGCGGTGCCGCGAAGGAGCGCACGATTTCAACACCGCGGGATGCGCTGGCAAGACGTTCGTCGAGCCCATCGCAGAGTATTCGCATTCCCTCGGCTGTTCCATCTCCGGTGGATACCGCTACCGCGGGTACGATTTCCCCGAGCTCCTCGGAGTCTACTTCTACGGGGATTACTGCTCGGGTCGAATATGGGGGGCTTATCGCGACGGACGCGTCTGGGCGTCCCCGGCGCTTCTCGACACGACCCTTTCCATCAGCTCGTTCGGCGAAGATGAGCGCGGCGAGATCTACGTCGTCGAGCTCGGGGGCACGCTTTCCCGCATCGCCGCCGTTTCCGGGGATGAGCTCGCGGTCGATTTCGGACCGAGCGGCTTGTGGCATCACGGCCAGAGCTGGACGAGCTTGACCAGCTGGAACCCGAATCTGCTCGCCGGTTCCGAGCGCTCCGTCGCCGTCGCGCTCGGGGTTAATCGCGGTCTCTGGGTCTACCAATCCAGTGGCTGGACCAACCTCACGCAATGGAATCCCTACGCCCTCGCGCGTTGGCGGGACTCGTGGGTTGCGGCGTTCGACGGCGGTCGAGGGCTCTGGCTTCTATCGCCATCGGGCTGGCGACAACTCACCACCTGGGAGCCCGAGTCCTTCGTGGCCTGGGGCGATTCCATCGCGGTGGACTTCGGCGAGGGCCGAGGTTTGTGGCTGTACGATGCCGACACCTGGAAGCTCCTCACGCCCTGGAGTCCGGAGCGGCTCCTGTCCCACGGCCCCCGACTCGCAGCTGCATTCGGCGGTGGTCGGGGTATCTGGTTCTACGGCGCTTCGGGCTGGTCCCAGATCGCGACATGGGATCCCAACGATCTACTGTCATGGCGGGGAGAGCTGGTCGCGGCTTTCGATGCCGGAAGGGGAACGTTCGCTCACAACGGGACCTCCTGGTCGTATCTTTCGAATCTCACGCCCACCATCATGACGGTCTTTGACGGGGATCTGGCGGCGTCTTTCGTCGGGCAAGGCCTCTTCACGCACGACGGAGCGCGCTGGCGACAAATCGCCTCCTGGGAGGCGCAGCGCATCGAGGCGGTGCGCTCCGAGCTCGCCGCGGATTTCGGCGCTGGCCGCGGACTCTGGATGCTCGGCGCGAATGGATGGCGGCTCATCTCATCGCTGACCGCGGAGAGCATCGAGGCGGTCGACCTGTTCTGATGCCGCGGCGTCAAAGGAGAATGATATGCGGTATCGGCTAGCGTCGCGCTTCTGCTGACGCAGCGTCTGAGTCGTTGGACACAAAAGGCGAGATCTGAATTGAGTGCCGAAGGGGGGAATAGGTGGACTACCTAGCGCCTATCGGCGGGTTTTACGTTTCGTGCAGTTTTGCTATGTTTTCAGCGGGTTCCGATTTCGTCGGCTATCGCCTTCTTCGCGCACTTCCGGAAATCTCGTGTTCAAGATGTGTTCAGGCGCGCTCACGAATATCACGCCGGACCCTTGGGCTATGAGCCCGAGACCCCCGCCACAACGAGCGCCAGACTGGGCGACACTCCTGAAAGCGATATTTCACTCGTGATTTTTCACCGAGCGCGGAGCGTCAGGCGTTAGTCGCAGAAAGCGCGCGGCATTGTTGTACAGAATATCCCGCTTCTGCTCGGCTGACAGAAAGGTCGCCGACTCGATCGCCCCGATTGCGACGTGCAGAGTCTCCGGCCAGATCATCTGATCGGAGCCGAACATCACACGCCGTCCAAAGCCCGCCTCGACGAGGCGTCGCAGATACGCATGGAACTCGGCGCGCGGCAGTCCCCAAGAAATGAAGCCGACGTCTACGTTCACTTGAGGATGCGAATAAAGAAGCGCGAGCATCTCATCGAGCATAGGCCATCCGGCGTGCATCACGTAAAGGCGCAGCTTCGGATGACGCAGCAGCGGGTCTTCGAGTAGCCAGTGACGTTGTACCGCTCCATCACAGCAACGGTGCGGCGGACTATTTCATCCTCCGACACGGCGGACTCGAACTCTGGTCCGTTGCAACCGCTGACTGGCGCCGTGAGGTCCTTCGGATCGACCCATGGGAACGTCATGCCCGTACTGCACATTTTGGTCGGAGGCTTGCCAAAGTAATCCGCTGGCACGGCGTGCATGTGCATGTCGATGATTGGCGGAACGCTCAGGTCCTCGCGCTGTCCGTCAACGGCACCGGCGATCACGGCAGTTGAGGCGGCAACGATGGCGAATATGCGCATCGTCATTTCCTCCTTGTACACCAACGTTTTCCGGCCGTCGTCCTACTCTCGCGAACCCAACTCTACCAAATGGACCATCGGAAAACCCGACAAGAAATCCGTTGCGGCCATTGGGTGGGAAACCCAAGAGTCCTCCGCCAACTATCCGTGGAGTAGCGAGCCCATCTTCGAGGCCGCGTCCTTCACGTTGCCCGTGAGCTCCTCGGTGAGAGCGGGCCAGAGCTACGGCGGTGGGCGCCGTACCGAGCGGGCGTTTCCCGTGTTGCACGTATAGCCAGTGAGACCGTTCCCGTCGAGGTCGCCGGCGAGAATCGCGACGGGGCACTCGAGAGGCACGAACTCCGAGAGCACGTCGTTCTGGATGGCATGAATTTCGAGGATGGCCTGGCTTGAGAGCAGCTCGAAGCCCGCGAGCTCCAGGTCCTTCGCCCCGAAGATACCGTTGCCGTCGAGGTCATCGATGAACGAGGGCGCCTGGCCCTTCACGATGACAGCGCGGACCGTCACGTTCACGTCCGGATAGGTATCGAGAATGGCGGCGATCTCCTGAGTTTTGTTCGCGGGAGGCGAGCTGAATTGGAAGGACTGAATCGGCCCGCTGTCCCGTCGAGTCATGAAGTGGATTCTCGGATTGTTGATGCTCCGGTCGACGAGCGTCAGCGGCTCGAGCAAGCCATCGGGCACCCTCAGGAAGGCCACGATGGCGCTCCGGTCTTGCTGGTCGAGAAACTCGATGGTGACGCTGTTCAGCATTCCTGCGAAGTTGCGGATTCGCGAGCCCACGAGGTTGAAGTTCGTGTTGAATACGCGCAACGGCCCGATGTTCGCCATCAGCACCAGACCGGGAAGGTCGTCGTCGGCCGCGAGCCCGTAACAATCCCCAGAGTTCGTGGAGCTCGCCGTACCGCCGGTGAAGGCGCCCACCGGACGAATCCCCAGAATTCCATCGGTGTTTCCACCGGAGCCCGAGACGTTCCCCGCGCGCAGATAGGGCTTGTTGAGACTTGCGATTCTGAACGGACTGTAGGCGTCGTCGATGAGCCGACTATTCGCCGCCGGCGTACAGGAGTCCACCACCGCGGGTTGATCGAATCGCTCCGACCGGAAAGCGACGAAGGTCTCGTTGGGGCCTCCGGAACAGGTCTCGAACGGACCGATGGTCGAGAAATGGCTCATGTCGATACAGCCGTCCGGGTCCTCGAGGACCATGGCTTCTAAGCCAATGTCCTCTACGAAGGCGGCCGCATCCTGCACCGTCAGGTGGAGCGCGATGGTGTAGTTGCCGGCGGTAAGAGTGCTCTGCGCGCCCCGAGCGCGAGGAAGCGACATGCTGAGCTGAATCGGTGCCTGAGCTGCGGCGGGGATCGGGAGCAGCAAAAGGGTGGCGAGAAAAAGCTGTTCGAATGATTTGTACACGGCCCGCTCCTTTGAGGATCGTTCTGATTCTTCCCGGAGGCGCGCTTTGTCACGGAAGGACGTCGGGATTACTTCCCTTGGAACTCCGCGAGGTCCACATTTTCTAAGGCAAGGAACGTGCCAGCGTCGGGTTCCCTGCACCACGTGAAAAACTCGTTGAATGTCAGCGAGTTGAGGTACGCCAGTGTCCGGACTCGCTGTAGCGAGAGTGGCTACACGAGCGACCCGTGCACCTCCTAATAATAAGTACGCTGAAAAGTAACTTTTCCGGACAGCAAAAGAAACATTGCACAGCGGAGTCACCGTCTCCAAGACCGGCCGGAGAGGCCGGGGAGGGTTTCCGCTTCCGATTTCGTCTTTATCGGAGACCGAGCCGACACCCGGGGCCGAGCGCTAGGCGTGAGGGCGCTCGGCCGCAAGAGTTAATTGCATTTCGGCGTTTCGATCCGACCGCGTCCGGACGAAATAAGGGCCTGAATGTCCATGCCGCAGCATGGCGCCGTTAGGGTTTGTAGATGTCGATCGTCATTGTGCGCGCCATCACCGCAAAGTAGTAATCGCTTTCGCCCTTACATTCGACCCGGATCGTATGGGAGCCTACCCGCAAGCCGCGAGCGACCCAGGAGAAGGTTACGGTTTCTTCCGTCTTTCCTTCAATTTGCCCATGGATAGCAGTAGAACGATCTGCGTGCGATTCGGCGCGGCCGTTGGCGACTGGCGTTCCTGCGCAGAGATCGTCGTGACAAGGATGACCGAACTGATGACAGCTCCGCACGGTACCCTGGGTAGCCGATGAATCAAGGGGTCCTCCCAAGCTCGTACGAACTCGCCGACTTCGACCGTGCGGTGGAACGGACACTACAGCGGTCAACCTCTGCTTCGAGGACACTCGCTCGTGCAGAAGACGCTGTTTCTTCGCTCGGCGAAAGGTCAATACCGCAACATAGCGCCGTCAGGGTTTGTATATGTCGATCTTCAAAGTGCGCTGCATCACAGTATAGAAATCGTCCGAAACGCGACATTCGACCCGGAACGTAGTGGAGCCCACCGGCAGGCCGCGAGCGACCCAGGAGAAGGTTCCGTTCTGTCGGAAGATAAAGGATTCATTCAGGTCCGGGAAATACACATCACCCGGGAGTGCCAGAACCGGTTTCCCTAGAAGGGCGACGCTGTGACGGACCCTGCATTGCACGGAGGCCCCGCTGCCCCCCTGTTCGAATATTGCGGAGACCTTAATCCGGGCGGTACACGTCGAACCCGAACGGCCCGGGCACGTGATCGACGTCGGGGTGAAAAGATCGTTCCACAGCGGATCCCCCGTAATCGCGACGTTCGATTCGGTCTGAAACGTAAAACCGTCATTGTTGGTCTTCAGATAGGTCTTCTGCAGGAGGAGATTCGAAAGAGAAACCTCCTCCGCTCCTGCGAGGCTCGCTCCGCCCGCAACCACGGCCAGCGCGCCGAGCGCCGTCTTTACCCAGACTCGACACTTCCGCATGATGCACCTCGTTCCGGACCCTAGGTGAATGCCGCAGCACAGCGCCGTCAGGGTTTGTATACGTCGATCGTCATAGTGCGCTTCAGCACAGCATAGGAACTGTGCGAATTGCGGCATTCGACCTGGAACGTAGTGGAGCCCACCGGCAGGCCGCGAGCGACCCAGGAGAAGGTTCCGTTCTGTCGTTTGATCTCGGCGTAACCCACGTCCGGGAAATACACATCACCCGGGAGTGCCAGAACCGGTTTCCCTAGAAGGGCGACGGGGTAATGGACCCTGCATTGCACGAAGGCCCCTTGGCTCGGATTGGGTTCGAATACTGCGGAGACCTCGATCCGAGCGGTACACGTCGTCCCCGAACGGCCCGGGCACGTGATCGACGTCGGAGTGAAAATATCGTTCCACAGCGGATCCGATGGGATAATCGTAAGGGTGTCATTGTTGGTCTTCAGATAGGTCTTCTGCGGGAGGAGATTCGAAAGAGAAACCTCCTCCGCTCCTGCGAGGCTCGCTCCGCCCGCAACCAAGGCCAACGCGCCGAGCGCCGTCTTCACCCAGACTCGATATTTCCGCATGGGCACCTCCTTCCGGGACGCCGTCGATTTCTGGTCCATCCTCGACCTCAAAAACCCTTTCGAGATCGCAAGAAGGGTGCCAGCGCTCGGCGCGACTCGAGACCGCAAGAATCTCTTAGGAAATCTCGCGATCGCGGTGTCGGAAACTGTCTAGGAGGTGATTACACTTCGAGGCTGGAAGGGAACCTGTAGCGGCTCTGGCTACTGTTCCTCCTCGTCGAGCGGCGGCGATGGTCGCTCGCGTCGAGAGGCCCTGACCTGGGCTAATCGCCCACGCGTCGTCAGGCCCTGACGGTCAATGCCGCAGCATCGCGCCGTTAGGGTTTGTAGACGTCGAGCGTCAGGGTACGTTCTGCGGCCCAGATGAACGTGGCAGGAGGAGTTTGCAGCTTGCACTGGACGGCGATCGTACTAGAGCCCAACGGCAGGCCGCGAGCGATCCACGTAAACGGGACGTCATCGGCGAAGAAAAAATCGCGCACACCCGGGAAAGCGACAGTCGGCGCAATGATCCCGCCGAGAATGGCCTTACAAAAAACGACTTCGTCTCGGTCGGCGCTAGTCCCGGCGACGAAATGCACGGCACCTCGATCCGAGCGGTGCAGGTTCCCGAAGTGCCCGGGCACGTGATGGTGGTAGGACTGAAGATATTCTGCCACGACGTGGATAGCCTGAGGAATTCGGAGCGCCCCTTCAGATACGTGTTCTTCAGGGCGAGATTCGAAAGAGAGAGCTCCTGTGCTTCGACGAGGCCCGCTGCGCCAACAACCATGGCCACTGCGCAGAGCGCCCTCTTCACCGAGGCTCGACATTTCCGCATGATGAACCTCCTAAATGTAATTACGCTGAAAAGGAACTTTTCCGGACAGCAAAAGAAACATTGCACAGTGGAGTCACCGCCTGCAAGACCGGACCGGAGTGACCGGGAGTTTTCTGCCTCCGATTTCGTCTCTATCGGAGACCGAGCCGACACCGAGGCTGGGCGCGATGGGTGAGGCGCGTCCAGCCCTCAGTGAATTTTCGTTGGTGCTAGCCAGTAGAGGGCTAGGGATAGTACTACCGAAGCACTGATTTGGTGCCGAAAGGGGGAAACGGCCAAGCCGATTTCATAACTGGCTGATGGTGCGCGACTTTCGTCAGTAAGCGCCTCAGCGGCAGAGGGCTCGACTCTCTCGGATGTCCTCGTCGCTTCTCCGAGTCCTCCATAGTGCGCCACGGTTTGGAGACATTTTGGAGACAACGGCGACCTTGAGGGGGAAAGAACGGAAGAGTGAAAGCGTTGTCCTTGCGTCGACGTCCTCCCTACCTGTTTGGGTTTCACGAGGATACTGTTGAGGCCGGTCAAACTGTGAGCCAGATTCCGTTGGAGTAACATTACTTACTTAACGATCCAGTTTCGCGAGCACGGCCCCGGCAACCGGAGTAACGAGCCCTCGTACTCTACAAGTTGGTGAAGTAGAGAAGTCGGGTCCTTTGTGAACGCCTCAGATCGAGCGAATTGCTCGGCGAACGCGGGAGCTTCCTTTGATCGGGATGGTCGCGGCCGCAGCGCGCCGGCGCCGTCAGCGCCGCTCGAAAACCTGCGACTCTTCGCAGGCCTGACCCACGAACTTCGAGCTCTGGATCATGGTCTGGCCATCGGTCGAGACTGTGCGCACATAGGACGACGTCATCTTGTCGTCCTTGGACCAGTGCACGAACTCGAGCAGGTTCGGGTTGACGAGCTTCCAGCTGATGGACTCCGTGGCCGGACGGTCCAACCCCGCGGGATACTTGTCGCCGTCGTAGCGCGCGACGTAGTGGATCAGCACGGGATTGCCGTCAGCGGCGACGCCGGTCCAGGTCGTATAGATTAGGCCCCAGCCCGCATCGACGATCACTCGTTCCGATTTTTTTGGTGCGGCCCCGCAGAACTTGGACTTGGCGACATTGAGCTCCCACTTGCCCTGGGTGAGATCCTTGGGGTTCGGCGGTTCAACGACCCTCGACATCGCCGGTGTGAGGAGCAACAGCGCGGCAAAGCCGCTCCGATATATTTTCATCGCCACGTCTCCCCTCGCCTGGTTAATCCCTCCGCTGGGAGAGGTCGATCAGTCGTATTCAGCGGCATTGGACTTGGCCTTCTCCACCGACTCCGTATAGAGCATCACGTAGTGCCAGTAGAAGCCTGAGCCAAAGCCCCTATCATAGCCGGTACCGCCGCTTGCGACGCCTCCGCTCGGCGTCAGATCAATACTGTCGTTCTTCGCATCTCCGTACACAATGACGTGGCGGTTGTTGCCTTTCATGTCACCGAGTTTCTTGTCATCTACATACGTATACAAAGCGGCCCCTTTGTAGACCCACTGCTTGGGACCGTCGGGCCGGATCGCGATCTCCCAGAATCCACGAGGCTGGGCGTCGGCGGGCGCCACGACCGGACGCCAGGTCTCCAAACATTCGCTCTCACAGCCGCGGATACCGACGGTCTTTGCATTGTCGTAAGGAAGATAATAGCCGTCGCGGGTGCTTCGCCCACCGTACTGCAACTTGTACTGACCTTCCGTGTAGACCGTCAGGCCGCTCGCCGTGGTCATCACCGGACCATGGGTGACCGCCTTCGTGATCTGCACATCGCTCGGCATGTAGTGCTTCACGACCAAGGCCACTTGGGCCGAACTGTCAGCGAACATACCGTTGATATCCCCGGGCGAATAGTCTTCGCGGTACGTGTAGAGGGGCTGGCCCTTGTATGCCCACTGTAGGGTAACGTCTTCCCGTTCCACGATGGTGAAGTCGCCCCGCGGGAGAGCGGCAGACGGCGCATAAACAGGCCGCCAGTTATAGGGATTCTTGGGGGCCGCGCTCAGGTGGTACATCACCGCGCCTGACTCAGTGTCAACAAGTCCGTAGCCGGCGGCGACTTCCAGGCTCCGCACCTTGATTCCGGCGGGGGCCGCGACCGCGGCTTCAGGACGGAAGTCGACCTCTTTCCAGTAGACGTCTCTATCGGATTCCTTCGCCCCGACGATCTCGGCAATGGGCCGCGAGCCCTTGTACTGGAAGAGCGGCTGCCCCTGGTAGGCCCACTGTTTGATGTCGCCTCCACTATCGACGAGAGTCCAGACATCGAAGGCAACGGCTCCCGCGGGCGCGGCGAGCGGAGAAAACTCCTTGGCGCAGTCGCCGACGCAACTCACTCTACCGGTCGCGTCAGCATTCACGGCAAAGAGGGGGTTGCCCTCCCCGTCACCAATCCGCCGATAGCCGAATCTCTGGGCGCCGTTGGAGACATCGACCATCGTCAACCCCGGCGGCGTCGAGTAGGGTACTTCGCTTGCATTCGGATTTGCCGTCGGTTGCGCGCCAGCGGACATGCTCATGAGCGCCCCAAGAAGCGCCGCGAAACCGTAACGAGTGCGATGGTCAGCGTGTGGCGTCGGCATCTGAGTGCTCCGGTTATGGACCATGATGTTCTCTAGCCGGCCGCGGGCCCCAGGATTTCAGTGATGGAGCGTGTGGCCTGATTGGAGCCTTCGCCGAAGGATCCAATGGCCACCCCCATCGCCTGCTGGATCGTAAGCGTCATCCGCGTCGCCGGTTCGTTCGGGAGAGCGATATGCATGCCTGTCTTCAACCGCCCGTCACCGTCCCCGAGAGTCATGGCCGGGAAATTGCGCAGCGAGTGCAGCCGGGGCGCCCCGTGATCGGTGAAGGCGTAGATCACCATCCGATCCAGCAAGGTCTTGTCGCCTTCCTGGATGCTGTCGAGCGTTGCCATGAAGTCGTGCAGCGCCTGCATGTAACGGCTCTCGAAGGTGGCGCACTTCGGCTGGTAGCCCAACTCCTTATCGACGGGCTCCTCGTGGGTGTAGGTATGATGGCTGATGGGATCGCCCTCGTGGCGCAGTCCCGCCATGCCTTCCGAGATCGACAGGTTGACGACGCGGGTCTGTCCGCACGCAAGCGCGTGAGCCATCAGCCCCGCAAACAGGTCGTGGCGGCGCATGCCATCGGTGAGCAGGCTGGCCCGCTGTTCCTTCTCGGGCTCGGGCTGACTAGGCTTCGTGCAGGCCGGAAGTGGTTCGGGTTTCTCGAGCTGGATCGCAAGCCTCTGCTCCAGTCCGCGCAGCGACGTGAAATAGTTGTCGAGCTTCTGCTTGTCGGAAGCCCCCAACTTGCTCATCAGCTCCTTCCGCTCCTCGGTGATTGCCGAAAGCGCGCTGCGCCGAACCATCACCGCCGGATCGGGCACGAATTTCGCGCTGTTCGGGTCCGTGAACTCCGGCCCGAAGATCCGTGTATAAAGATCCAGCGGCGACACTTCGGATGGAACGCGTCCACCTTCAGGGCGGGAGCTCCACGAGGAGCTCGGGTCGCCATCGCAGGTGACGTTGATGGAGCGGAAGCGGGTCCCGGATCCGATCACGCCGCCGATGACGTTGTCGATGCTGCCGAGGTAGCCACCGCTGGCCGAGACCGTACCGGTCAACTGCGCCTGGACCCCGGTGAAGTGGGTGTTGTTGGTTTGGCCGTCCAAATTGACGTTGGTGCCGCTGAAGAGGTTGATCTTCGACTGAAAGGGCTTCAGCGCGCCAAGCGAATGGGGCAACTCATAGCTCGAACCGGTCGTCTTGGGGACCCAGGCGCTGCTCTCCCCGAGACCCAATCCCCAGAACCACGTACCGAAGCGCGGCGGGATCGGTCTTCCAGTCGCGGCAAAAGCGGTGCCGTTCGTGTTGAGCAGGCAGTCCAGGATCGGAAGCCCCACGTAGACCGATGCACCGGCGATCATGCCGCGCAGTACCCGCCGGCGATCCAGCATCCTCTCAGCGGCTCTCATTTTGCTTCTCCTCCGAGCTGGCGTGTTTTTTCGATGGTCACTCTGCAGGGGCCTGGTAGAACAGGTCGCTCAATGCAATCTGGCGCATCAATTCCATGAACTTATACCCGCTCTCTTGGAAGCGCTCGGTGACCTGAGCCCAGCGTGGATCGGAAGCGGGCGGTAAGGTTGCCGTCCCATACACGAACACGCGCTTCGCTACACAGGCCGGCACCGCCGGATCGTTCCTCAGAGCTTCGCCAAGCTCCCGCGCATTCTCGTACTTCACGCCATTCAATTGCCCGCTGGTATCAATGGGGGCCCCGTTCTCCGTAGTTCGGAATCGGCCGGAGGAGTCGAAATTCTCCAGCGCCAGGCCGATAGGGTCGGTGATTCTGTGGCAGCCCGCGCACATCGGAATGTTGGCATGGGCCGTCAACCGATCCCGCGCCGTCTTATAGTTTGGGTTGTCGGTCACCTGCACGAGGCTGAAATCGACGTTTGCCGGAGGTGGCGGCACCTTCTGGCACAGCAGGACCTCGCGCACCGCCTTCCCACGATCCGTCGGCGATGAGCGGCCCGAGGGTGAGTGGAGCGCGACAAAGCTCACATGGGAAAGGATCCCCGCCCGCGGATCGTTCTGGTCGAAGGTATACGGCATCCAGCGATCCGGCTGCCCATTCTCGGTCGTATCGACGAGAGGTATGCCATAAAGAGCGGCCAGCGAACGGGTCATGAAGGTCTGGCGTGTCGTGAACAGATCACGATAGTCGCCCTGTTTCACGACCAGCTGGTCGACTATGGTGCGCAGCGTTTGTTCCATCGAATCTTCTTTGGCCGTGCGGATGAACTGCGGATAGAAGGTGGGATCCTTTGCCAGCGTCTCGTAGTCGCTGAACCGCAACATGTCGGAGAAAAAGGCCCGCACCGAGCTCTCCACGCGCGGCGAAGAGATCATGCGGTCGACTTGATGCGCCAAGCCTTCGGCGGTGTGCAATTCGCCGGCCTCAGCCGCACGCAGCAACTCACCGTCGGGCGTGGAGTTCCACAGGAAGAAGCTGAGAGCGCTGGCTTTGGAATAGGCGGTCTGTCTTTGCTGACCCGGATGAGCCGGATCGGGCTCGACGAAGGTAAAGCGGAAAAGGAATTGGGGCGAAATCAGCATGGTCGCCAGGCTGGTCGACAGACCCGCGTAGAAGTCATGCATGTTCGCAGCCGAATCCGCCGCCACCTGGACAAGCTCACGAATCTCGCTCTCCGCCAGAGAACGCCGGTATAGCGAGCGCCCCACCCCCGTAAGGAACGTCCGCGTACAAGCATCATCGGGCTCGGTCGCCGACTTCGGCTGACACGCGATGAAGGTCGTTCTGTTGGCGGGATCGACGACCTGGCGGGCGATGCCGCGAGCGAGATCGTCGTAGCGCTCGAGACCAGATTCGGTCACGCCGATTTTTCGCGCGCCGAACGCAAGCATGCCTTCTTCGCGGTTACCGGGTTCGAAGCGCCCGGTGAGCATGATGGCGGGCCCGAAGATATCGAGGATCGATTGCCTGTACTGATCCTGGCTGAGCTGGACGGAAGCCGAAGCTTCCAGCGTCGCGGACGCCCCTTGAGCCTGCGCAGACCCGAACACGAGCGCGAGACAGGTCACGAGAGCCTTGGCTTGCAGTACCGAAGCAAAACCACCTTTCTGCATCTCGTCCTCTTGTCATCCGACCGCCGTCTACTTCGACGGCTCGACCGATGCGGCAACAATCTTGTTGTCGACATTGGCCAAGTTGGCCGGCGTAGCCACCAAACGGAATGTTCCGGAAATATGTTGATTCTCGCCCGTCTTCGGATCGGGAAAAGCATCCGCCATCTTTTTGAGCGCGTGATAAATCCCGATTGAGTCGGCACCATTCGCGGGACGGGCCGTGTGCATGTAGGCAAAGTCTTTCCACTTCAGATAGCCGCCCATGTAGCCGACGACCGTGCCATCGGCCTCCATGGCGAGCCGCATCTGCGCGTCACGGAGATTGATCTCTGCGTAAAATGGCATCTCCGACTCGAGGTAAATCTGCTCATGACGGCCGATCGTGATGAGGCCACCCTTCATCTTGCCCTCGAGCACATTGTGCGAGCGCGAATTGGGATCGAGCACATAGGTGGCGCCGCTTAGGATGTTCCCGTTCGCATCCCGCAGGAGGTGCTGGGTCAAGCGGTCGAGCGTCACCACCACGTCCCCGTCCTTCGAGAGGTCATTGCCCTCGATAACGAGGGCCCACCCCGGCGAGGTGTCGGTCAACGTATCCCACGGCAAACCTTCCGGATAAGGCTTGGTCGGGGGAATGGCGCGGTAGGAGTCCGTGCAACCGATGGCACGCCACAGTTGGTTGTCCACCTTCTGATGGGTATCTGGGTCTTCGAAGTCATTGGGTGACTCCTTGCCATTCAAATCAAATCCGTAGCCGTACCTTCCGACGACAGTTTCCAGGTCGCGGGTCACAGCTTCGGGGTAGTTGTAGACGCTCACCTTCTTGCCGTTGACTACGGCGCGATTGGTGGTCCTGACCCGAAGCTCCGAAGGCAGATTCTCTTTGGCCTTGGAAACGATCTCGGTCGCTTCCGACTTCGAATAGCCGATGTCCACAAGATCGCGAATCAGGAGCTCGGTGTAACCGCCGTTCCTATTTTGCGGGCAGTTCTCCGCAAAATTTGTGCTGTGCGTGGCGGTCGCAAACCAGCCGATCACATAGCCGCGGGTCTCTGCCGCCGCCGGCATTGCGGCAACACCGAGGGACAGCGCTGCGAGCGCCGCGCCGTAACGAGCAGAGTTCTTGATCGCCATGGTCATCTCCCGGTCCGTGTTACGCCGCTGCCGATACCACGCGCGGCATAATTATATACCGTGGCCCGCCGTAGGTCCCGGCCCGCGGACCGCTGGCGAAGCGAGTGCTTCAACGGCTTATCGTCAGGGCCTCGCGAAAAGCGAAACTCGAGAAGGAAGGCGTGCACATCTTGAGGCATACCTTCTGCTCCCACTTAGCTATGCGTGGATCTCCGGCGAAGGCGATTCAAGAGCTCGCTGGACATAGGGACTTGGAAGAGACGCAAAGGTACGTGCATCTCAGTCCGACAGCAATTGAGTCGGCGATTCGACTGTTAGATCGTTCAGGAACAGTCTCTTGTTTTGGAGACATTTCGGAGACGGGGACAGGCGGAACACCTAAGCCTCTTAGCTAAAGCGGTTAGGTGTTGTTGGTGCCGAAGGGGGGACTCGAACCCCCACGGATCGCTCCATACGCCCCTCAAGCGTACGTGTCTACCAATTCCACCACTTCGGCAACTTGGGTGGGCGCTTCGAGCCGGGCGCGGCCCGAAGTGAACCGTCATTATAAAGATGCAGGTAAGCGCTCCGCAAGACGGGAACGCGAATCGACTCAGTTCTGTGGCGGCGGCGGAGGCGATGCCTCGGGCGTCGTCGTCGAGGTCGCGCCGGGCTCGGTCTCGCCGGCGGCGCTTCGCTCGCCGGCGGCTCTTCCGCTGGAGTCGTGCGCTGGCTCGGTCGTCGCCGGGGGCTCCGCCGATGGAGTCGTCGACTCACTGGTCGGCGCCGGAAGGTCCGGGACCACGGTCCTCTCGGACACCGCGGGCCTCAGGAAGCTCAGCGTGAGCGAAGTGATCATGAAGATCGCCGCGGCGGCGGCGGTGATCTTGGACAGAAGGGTCGCGGTGCCGCGGGCGCCGAAGGCGGTCTGCGATCCCGCGCCGCCGAAAGCGCTCGCGAGGTCCTGGCCCTTTCCCTGCTGGGCAAGGACGACCAGGATCAAGAACAGGCACACCAGGACGTGAACGATGGTGAACAGAATCGTCAGAATCAATTACTTTCTCCGGTGGAAGCCGCAGATTCGGGTGAAGGACGAGGCGTCTAGGCTCGCTCCTCCGACCAGGGCTCCGTCGATGTCGGCCTCGGCCATGAGGTCGTCTACATTATCTGGTTTTACGCTGCCGCCGTAAAGGATTCGCACTTTCGCAGCGGCCTGACTTCCGAAGAGTTTTCCGAGCTGTCCCCGGATCGATTGGTGCACCTCTTCGGCCTGGGTCGGGGTCGCGGTCCGTCCGGTCCCGATCGCCCAGATGGGCTCGTAGGCGACGACGAGCCGGTCGAGCTGGCTGTCGGAGACGTCCTTGAGCCCTTCCTTGACCTGTCGGTCCACGACGACGAAGGTCACGCCGCGATCCCGCTCCGCGTCGGACTCGCCGACGCAGAGAACCGGAATGAGGTCGTGCGCGAGGGCGGCGAGCGACCTTTCGATTGGCGCTCCGGTCGGTTTCGCCGAAGAGCTGCCGCCTCTCCGAATGCGCCACGAGCGCGTAGGCGCAGCCGAGGTCCTTCAACATCTGGGGAGAAATCTCTCCCGTGAAGGCGCCCTTCTCCTCCCAGTGCAGGTCCTGGGCTCCGAGGCGGACCGAGCTTCCGGCGTCGCGGCGCCGACCGTCGCGAGCGCGGTGAACGGAGGCATCAGCACGACGTCCACGTCGTCGAAGCCGCGGCTCGCGTCGACGACGCGGCGCGCGAGCGCCGACGCCTCACCGACGCCGCATGTGCATCTTCCAGTTTCCAGCGACGAGGGGTCTACGCATCGGTCAGAACCTCGACTCCCGGAAGCTTCTCTCCCGCGAGGAACTCGAGGGACGCTCCGCCACCGGTCGAGATGTGGGTGATGTCGGAGGCGACGCCCGCGCGGTTGCACCGCGGCGACCGAGTCGCCGCCTCCGACGATGCTCACGGCTTCCGAGTCCGCGACCATCTTCGCGATCGCGACGGTGCCTTTCGCGAAGGGCTCCATCTCGAAGACTCCCATCGGGCCGTTCCAGACCACGAGCTTCGCCTTCTGAATGTCCTCGCCGTACGCGGCGACGGTCTCGGGGCCGATATCGAGTCCCATCCATCCGTCAGGAATCTCTTCGACGGGAAGCACTTTCGTCTCGGCCGAGGCTTCGAAGCGGGACGCGACCACGTGATCGCGGGGAAGCGCGAGCTTCTCGCCTCCTTCCGCGAGAAGCTCGCGCGCGAGCTCGATCTTGTCTTCCTCGACGAGGGACTTCGCGGTCGGAAGCCCTTTCGCGCGAAGGAAGGTATAGGCCATTCCTCCTCCGATGAGGAGTCGATCGACCTTCGACAGGAGCGATCGCACCACCTCGATCTTGTCCGAGACCTTGGCGCCTCCGAGAAGGCCGACGAAAGGGCGGGGAGGCGAGGAGAGGGCCATGCCGAGATAGTGGAGCTCCTTTTCCATCAGAAGACCCGCCGCCGCCAGTCGAAAATGCTTCACCATGCCTTCCGTCGAGGCGTGAGCCCGATGGGCGGCGCCGAAGGCATCGTTGACGTAGAGCTCCGCGGTCGACGCGAGCTCTCTTCGCGAACGCGGGATCGTTCGCTTCTTCGCCGGGAGAGAAACGAAGATTCTCCAGGAGCAGAACGTCGCCCGGGTCGAAGCTTGCCGACGGCCTCATCGACGGCCGGTCCCACGATCTCGCCCACGAACTTCACGCTTCGTCCAAGGAGCGAGGAAAGGCGCTCACGAACCGGCTCGAGGCTGAATTCCGGCTTCGGTTTTCCCTTGGGCCGCCCGAGGTGAGAGGCGACCACGAGCGAAGCGCCCCGCTCGAGGAGAAGCCGCAGCGTGGGAAGCGTTTCCCGGATGCGGGTGTCGTCGGTGACGACCCCGTTCTCGAGCGGCACGTTGAAGTCCACGCGAACGAAGACCCGGCGTCCCTTCACGTCGAGGTCGGAAACGCCCAACTTCTTCATGCAAAACCGTGATTATAGCCCAGTTGCCGCTCCGGCGCGGATGCACTAGAATCCAGCGCGTTAGTGGACAGGCTCGGGTGCCCGATTGGCGGGTAAAAGGGAATGGGGTGTAATGCCCCAACGGCCCACGCCACTGTAATCGGAGAGCCGAAGCCCAATCTCGCCGTAGCCCTGAAGGGGCGAAGGTGGAAGCCACTTCCGGTGCGTTGCCGGGGGGAAGGCGGGCGAAGGCGCTTACATCCGAAAGTCAGGAAACCTGCCCGAGCCGAGAAGTCGGAGAGCTCTTCGATGGGAAGAGTCCGGTTTCGAGGCATCCCACCCCGAGACCTCACGCTCCGTCGGTCCCGTTCTGCCAGATGGGAGTGGCAGGGAGGTCACCTGTGCGTCGTCTATGCTCGTCCTCGCCCTCGTTCTCTACGCAGCCCCCGTTCTTGCGGGCGATCTGACCGTCCGCGTTCTCGACCCGCAGTACGCGTCCGTTCCCGGCGCCCGCATCGAGCTCACCCGCGGTGATGGCTCCTGGACGTCTTCCGTCGTCGCTTCCGACTCAGGCGTCCATCGCTTCGAATCTCTCGCGCCCGGGAGCTATCTCGCCTCCGCCGTCAGCCGCGGGCTTCGCGACCCGCGTCATCCCGATTCGGGTCGAGAGCGATGAGCCCACCGAGACGGAGATCCGTCTCGAGCTCGCGTCGGTCTCGGAGTCGGTCGTGGTGACCGGCGCCGATCGGGCGGAGCGCCTCTCGGATTCCACCAAGACGATGAGCGTCGTCGACGCCCTACGAGATGGAGGCGCGCGACGAGTACTTCATTCCGGAAGCTCTTCGAACCGTGCCGGGCCTTCGCGTGGAGCAGCTTGGCGGGCCGGGCAGCTTCACCTCTCTCAAGATCCGCGGACTGCGGACCGAGGACACCGCGATCCTCATCGACGGCGCGCGTCTTCGCGACCCTTCCGCCCCGCAGGGCGACGCATCCTCTTATATAGAGAACCTGGTCGCTCCCGATCTCGATCGCGTCGAGATCCTGAGAGGCCCGGGCTCGACGCTCCACGGCACCAACGCCGGAGGCGGCGTCATCAACATCGTGACGCGCTCCGGAGGCGGCGAGCCCCGGGGAAACCTCCTCGTCGAGGGAGGCGGCCTCGGCTTCTTCCGCGCGAGTGCCGCGACCTCGGGCGGCGTCCGGGAACGTTTTCTCTACAGCGTCGGCGCGTCGCACGTGAACGTCTCGGAAGGCGTCGACGGCGACGACGAATCTCGCAACACGAGCTTCCAGGGCCGCGCGCTCTTCCAGATGACGACGTCCTCGAGTCTCTCGTTTCGATTCTACGGTTCCGACGCCGAGCTCGCTCTGAACGAGAGCCCGGTGACCCTCGGCGATCTCCCCGATGGAGAGATCGAGGCCATCCCGAACGTGAACTACGTCCCCTCCGCGAACGATCCCGACAACCGAAGGGAAGGGAGCTTCTATTCGAGTCTTCTCACCTACGAACAGAAGCCGAGCGCCGCCTTCTCCTACAGCTTGCGCTACCACGGTCTCGTCACGCACGAGGCGGTTCGACGAGGGGCCGCTCGGGGTCTCGCCGTTCGAGCCCCTGGTCCCGTCGGCCGACATCTACGACGGAGGCATTCACACCTTCTCCGCGCGCGGAGACTACGAGTGGGGCGACGACCATGGATCCTTCACGCGGGCTACGAGCTCGAGAGCGAGTCCTTCGAGAACCAGAACATCCCCGACGTCGCCACGCAGCGCAGGGTCCCGGACCGACGTCTCGCAATCGAGCCAGACGCTCTTCGTCCAGGATCAGGCGTCCTTCCTCGACGGCGCGCTCTCGGTCTCCGGATCCCTTCGCGCGCAGTTCTTTTCTCTCGACGAGCCTCGTTCGATCCCGAGGAGGGCTCGCCCTATCAAGGCATCGATTTCGAGGCGCCGGACGACGCCGTCACCTTCGATCTCTCCGCCGGCTACGGCTTCGCTTCCACGGGCACGCGACTTCGGACCGCACGTGGGAAGCGGCTATCGCGCGCCCTCGCTCTTCGAGCGCTTCGGCGCGTCGTTCTCGACCTTCGGCTACTTCGTCTACGGTGACCCGAGGCTCTCACCCGAGCGCACCGTCGCCTTCGACATCGGGATCGAGCAGAGCGCGTGGTCCAATCGCGCGATGGTGGAAGCGACGTACTTCCGCACGCGGCTCTCCGAGATCATCGTCTTCGATTTCTCCGGAGCCATCGATCCCGCGACGGATCCCTTCGGCCGCTTCGGCGGCTACCTCTCGACCGACGGCGGTGTGACCCAGGGCCTCGAGCTCGCGCTCTCGCTCTGCGCCGCGGCGGGGCCTCGACCTCAAGACGTCCTACACCTTCACGGACGCCGAGCCGCCTCGGGGCGTGTCGCCCGATCAAGAGCAGGCGTTCGCGATTCCCGCGCCACCAGTTCACCATCGTGGCGACCAAGAGCTTCGGCGCGAGGTTCTCACTCGCCTTCGACCTTCTGGCCACGTCGAGCTACCTCGCCCCGGTCTCTCGATCTCACGACGTTCGCGAGCCGGGTGTACCGCTTCGACGGCTACGTCAAGGCGGACCTGGTCGCGAGCTACCGCCTTCCCGTCGGGCTGCGCCTTTTCGGGAAGATCGAGAACCTGTTCGATGAGACCATCGACGCGAGCGGCTTCCGAACTCCCGGCCGATACGGAGTCGCGGGCGTCGCTTACGAGTTCTAGATCGATGTTGAACGTCCTTCCGATTCTTCTGGCGGCCGCGAGGATCGTCTCGCTCTCGCCGAACGCGACCGAGATCCTCCACGGCATCGGCGCTTTCGATCGCGTGGTCGCGGTCTCCACGTTCTGCGAGTACCCGCCCGAAGTCGCGAAGCCTCCCCCGGGTGGGCGGATGGACCAACACCAACCTCGAGCAGGTCCTGGTCCTCGATCCGGACCTCGTGATCCTCTCGGACGCTCAAGCGCCTCTGGTCGAAAAGCGGCTTCACGCGCTCGGCCTCGAGACCCTTGTCGATCGGGAGCCAGTCCCTCCAGGATATCTACGACGCCATCGATTCGATCGGCCGGGCCGTGGGGAATCGCGAGCAAGCGAAGGCGCTTTCGGAATCGATGCGCTCGGAGCTCTCCGCGAATCGAGGCCCTGGTCCGCGGACGGCCCAGGCCGAGGACCCTCGTCGTCGTCGATCGACTCCCGGGAACGCTCCGCGATGTCTACATCGCGACGCGCGGACAGCTATCTGACGACTCTCGTCGAAATCGCGGGAGGAAAGCCGATCGCTCCCGAGGCGCCGCACAACTACACGCAGATCGGCGCCGAGGCGATGGTAGTCTTCGACCCCGAGGTGGTGTTCGACCTGGTCCAGGCGCTGACCGCTCCCGTGGCGGTTCCGGGAATGAGCGCAGCTCGCGGAGGACCCGACCGCGGTCTGGCGGACCCTCGAGATTCAAGCGGTGAAGGACGGGAGAATCTACCCGATCACCGACAAGAAGTTCGTGCATCCCTCTCAGTTCGCCGTCGAGGCGGCCTGGGAGATGGCCCGGCGACTCCATCCGGAGGCGATGCCGAAATGACGATCCTCGCGGGCGAGGGCCTTTCGTTCTCCTACGGCAGTCTCGAAGTCGTGCACGACCTGTCGTTCTCCCTCGCCCGCGGGAGCTTCGCCGGCCTCATCGGTCCGAACGGATGCGGGAAGTCCACTCTCCTCCGGATCCTCGCCGGGATCCTCGAGCCCGCGAGAGGCCGTGTCCTTTACGAGGGGCGCGCTCTCGACGAGATCCCGCGGCGCGAGCGCGCGACCCTCATCGCCTACGTTCCCCAGCAGCAGCGAAGCGTCTTTCCCTTCACCGCGCTCGAGGTGGTCCTGACCGGGAGGACCCCGTACGGCTCGCGCTTTCGTTTCGAGAGCGAGTCCGATCGGGAGATCGCGATGCGGGCTCTCGCCGACATCGGCGCCTCCCACCTCGCTTCCCGTCCGGTGACCGAGCTTTCGGGTGGAGAGCAGCAGATGGTCTCCGTCGCGAGGGCCCTCGCCCAGAGCGCCGGGATCCTGCTCCTCGACGAGCCCTCGGCATCGCTCGACCTCAAGCACCGGGCGCAGCTCGGAAGCGCGCTTCGGCGTCTGCGGGAAGAGAGAGGGCTTACCGCCCTCGTCGTCACGCACGACCTCCAGATGCTGGATTCGAGCTTCGACTCGCTCTTCGCGATGCGAGAGGGAAGAATCGTGGCTCAGGGGCCGCCGTCGGAAGTCCTCCGGGAAGACGTCCTCTCGGGCGCCTTCGACGACGCGCGCGTCCGGACGGGCCGTATCGAGGGCCGGACCTTCGTGTGGTCGGAATGGTGAAGGACGCCGAAGGCGCGTCTCGCCGTCTCGCTTCTCGCGCTTTTGGCGCTTCTCGCCGTCCTGGTCGTGGTCGCGCTCTCGACGGGATACCAGGCGATCACCTGGAGCGAGCTCCAGTCGAGCGAGACCGCGCGGACGATCTTCTTTCGATTGCGCATTCCCCGCGTTCTTCTCGCGATGCTCGTCGGGGCCTCGCTCTCGATGGTCGGGGCCGCGCTCCAGGCGCTCTTTCGAAATCCTCTCGCGGAGCCCTTCACCCTCGGTGTCTCCGGAGGCGGGGCGCTCGGAGCGAGCGTCGCCATCGCCCTCGGCTTCGGCGCGAGCGTCGCGGGCATTCCGCTCGTTTTCCTGACCGCGTTCGCGGGAGCCGGCCTCTTCGTCGCCATCGTCTACCGCCTCGCTTCCTCCGGACCGGTGTTTCTTCCCGGCGCTCTTCTCCTCGCGGGAGTCGTCTTGAACCTCATCGCGGGCGCGGGCGTGCTCATGATCCAGTTCGTCACCGACTACACCCGCGCGCTCCAGATCCTGCGGTGGATGGTCGGGACGCTCGACGTCGTGGGAGTCGATCTCGGTGTGGAGGATGGCTCTCTTTCTACTTCCCGGTATCCTCCTCCTCCTCTATTCCACGCGCGACCTGCATCTCATCGCGATGGACGAGGAATCGGCCGCGGCCCTCGGGGTCGACGTGCGAAAGGTCGAGCGCACGGTCTACGCCGCTTCGTCGCTCGTGGTGGGAGTGGCGGTCGCGGTCGCGGGGCCAATCGGCTTCGTCGGTCTCATCGTGCCCCACGCGGTGCGGCTCGTGCTCGGGGAGGATTTGCGGATCGTGATTCCATGCTCGATGCTTCTGGGAGCGAGCTTTCTCGTCGCGGCCGACACCCTCGCGCGGACGCTTCTCGGCGCGAGCGAGCTTCCGGTGGGCGCCATAACCGCGCTCGTGGGAGGGCCTCTCTTTCTCGTGCTCCTCGCGCGCAAGACCCGCTATGCGGCGATTTGAGGTCAACGGAACCGCGGCAACGGGCCCGGAGGGCCCGTCCTCCCCGCGCGAGGAGCGCGGGGAGCGAGCCGAGCGAAGAGCGAGGCGAGCATTCATAAGGAGAAACCAATGAGTATCTCTACGAAGACGGGTGACGCCGGTGAGACAGGTCTCATCGGAGGAAAGCGAGTCTCGAAAGGGGACCTTCGCGTCGAGGCCTACGGCACCATCGATGAGCTCGGCTCCGTCCTCGGCTTCGCGCGCTCGATCTGCGCGAACGCGAAGATCCGCGAGGCGACGAAGACCATCCAGAAAGAGCTCTTCACGGTGAGCGGATCCATCACCGGCGGCGCGGGCGGCCTCACGAAGGAAATGGTCGACTCTCTCACCTCCCAGGTGAACGAGATCGAAGCGCTCCCGGGGATCCTCGGCGACTGGGCGATTCCCGGCGAGAACACGGTTTCCGCCGCCTACGACGTCGCGCGCACCGTCTGCCGCCGCGCGGAGAGGGTCATCGTGCGCCTTCTCAACGAGGGAGAACGAGTCGATCCTCTGGTTCTCGCGTACGTGAACCGGCTCTCCGATCTGCTGTGGCTCTTCGGCCGGTACGTCGAGAAGGAAGCGGGGGTCGATTCACGGCTGCGGGAGGGTGAGAAGGGAGGGACGAGCTGGTCGCGCGCCTGGTGAAGTCGAGATCGAGCCTCCCGACGAGTCCTTCGCGGAGCGGGCCCGCGCTCGCCAGCGGGAGCTCACGAAACCGCCCGGGAAGTCTCGGGAAGCTCGAGTCGATCGCCGTGCGCCTCGCGTCCATTCAGCGAGCGGACCGCCCGGTCTCTTTCGGGCGCCGCGTCGTGGTCTTCGCCGCGAACCATGGGGTGACCGAGGAAGGTGTCAGTCCCTATCCCGCGGAAGTCACCGCGCAGATGGTCGAAGAACTTCGGCGCGGGAGGCGCGGCGATCAACGCTCTTGCCCGGGCTGCGCAGGCGAACGTTGTCGTCCTCGACGTCGGAGTCGCGCCGCGGCACGCAGAAATCTCGCTCGCGAGCCGGCGATGAGCGAAGACGGAGATGCTCGCCGCCATCGAGACGGGGCGAGCCGAAGCGCGTCGCGGGCCCGCGCCGACAGCGTCGCGCTCCTCGGTCTCGGCGAGATGGGAATCGGAAACACCACGGCGGCGAGCGCCATCGCCGCCGCGCTCACCGGCCTTCCGCCTTCCCGCGTGACCGGCCCCGGAACCGGGCTCGACGAAGCGGGCCGGCGTCACAAAGTCGAGGTCATCGAGCGCGCTCTCGCCCTTCACGGCCTTCCGTCCCGCGAGTCCGCTCGAAGTACTTCGCGCGGTGGGCGGTCTCGAGATCGCCGCGCTCGCGGGGCTATGCCTCGAAGCCGCATCGCAGCGGATCGCGATCGTCGTCGATGGCTTCATCGCTTCGGCGGCCTTCGCCATCGCCGCGACAGCTCGCGCCGGGAGTGAAGGACTACGCCTTCTTCTCGCACCTCTCCGGCGAGCCCGGTCATCGAGCGCTCCTCGACTTTCTCGGGGTCGAGCCGCTCCTCGATCTCGGTCTTCGCCTGGGCGAAGGGACGGGGGCCGCGCTCGCGATGCCGATTCTCGGCGCCGCCGTCGCCGCGCACAACGAAATGGCGACTTTCGCCGATGCCGGTGTCTCGGAGAAGGCCGAGAAGAAATGATCCGACTTCTCGCGGCCTTCGCCTTTCTCACTCGCCTTCCCATTCGGCGAAGCTTCGATGCTGCCACGGTGGGTCGCGCGGCGCTCTTCTTCCCTCTGGTCGGAGCCGCGATGGGCGTGATGCAGCTCGGCGGTCTACCGGCTTCTGAAACCGTACCTGCCGTCCCTGGTGGTCGCCGGTCATCGTCGTCTCCCTATCGGCCTGGGTGACTCGCGGACTTCACCTCGACGGTCTCGCCGATCTCGCGGACGGCCTCGGCGGAGGCGCGAGCCGTGAGGACGCGCTCCGCATCATGCGCGATCCCGCGGTCGGCGCCTTCGGCGTCATCGCTCTCGTGCTGGTCCTTGCTGCTGAAGATCGCCGCGATCGCGTCGCTTCCGTCGGGAGACGGTCTCGTTCTCGCCCCCGCTCTCGCTCGCTGGAGCGCGGTTCCGCTCGGCGTACTTCCTTCCGTACGCCCGCGAAGGCTCGGGGCTCGGCGCCGCGATGTCCGCGGGACCGGGTCGTTTCGAGCTCCTCGGCGCGACCCTCCTCGCGGTCGGCGCTTTCGCTCGTCTACCCGCCGCGGCGCGCGCTCCTTTCCTGGGCTTTCGTTCTCGTCGTGAGTGCTGGTCGTCGGCGCCATCGCAAGGCGGCGCCTCGGCGGGATGACCGGCGACGTTCTCGGCGCGAACGTCGAGATCGCCGAGGCCTCGGTTCTGGTGGCGGCGCTGTGTTGACGCTCGTCCTCGGCGGAGCGCGGAGCGGCAAGAGCCGGCACGCCCAGTCCCTCGCCGCGCGCGGCGGGCGGGCCGGTGCTCTTCGTCGCGACCGCGACGCTCCGAGGATCCGGAGATGGCCGATCGGATCGCGCGTCATCGCGCGGATCGCCCGTCCGCACTGGGAGACGATCGGAAGCTCCTCTCGACGTGGTCGCGGCCGTTCGCGCAGCCGACGGCGTCGTCCTCGTCGACTGCGTCACGATCTGGATATCGAATCTCCTCTACGAGCATCGCGAGCTCGACCGCAGCGTCGCGCGAGAAGAAGATTCTCGGAGAGGTCGAAGCCCTGGCCGCGGCTCTTGCGGGAGCGCGAGTCCATCGCCGTGTCGAACGAAGTGGGCGATGGCATCGTTCCCGAGACATCCGTCGCGCGGGAGTTCCGCGACCTCCAGGGGCAGGCGAACCAGATCCTCGCGCGCGAGGCCTCGCGGTCGTCCTGGTGGTGGCGGGAATTCCTGCTCCCGCTGAAATCCGACGGCTGACGGCTACTTTTCTTCGTCGCCGTTCAAGAAATTCCCGATATCCAGATCGAGCTCTTCGGTCCGGGGGCGAGTCGGAAGCGATGAAGCCACGGCCGTCTCCGCGAACTGCATGGGCTCATCGGTCGCGAACGGGAGTCGGAGGGGCGGAGCCTCGGCGTTCCGGAATGGATCGTTCATCGCGAAGAACTCCAGTCCGCTCGGGCTCGGGCTCGGGGAGAGACTGGGGTGTGTCGTCTCGAGAGCGGGCGGCACGGGCTCGGCGTCTTCGACGACCATCGCTTCGATGAGCGGGATGGCCTCTTCCGGTCGGCGGCGGGAGGAGCGGGAGCGGGCTCGTCGTAGTCGAGTGAGAGCGACGCGAATCCCGGCGACCCGTGGAAGAAATCCTCCTCGGGGGGCGGAGGCGGAGGAGGCGGCTCCGGAGAAGGAAGAGCGCTCGCACCGGGGAAGAACTGAGTCGCGCTGTTGGAGTGCCCTTCGGGGATCTTGGGAGAGTCGACCGGCGGGGCGGGCGGCCGCTCCGGTGCCTCGTACGCCACGGCGGGCGCGTCTCCGCTCCCGTCGAGAATCGCCTCCATCATCTCTCCCGTGCTCGTCACGGGCGCGGCGGGCTCTGGCGCGGCCTCAGGCGGATCGAGGAAGAGCTGGGTGTGATGGAGCGCTTTCGGGATCGGTTTCGCCGGCGGCGCGACCTCGGGTCGAGGTCGGCGGCGCGCGGGGGCGGCACGGGAGCGGGCATATCCACCGCGAGCTGCGTGTGATGGAGGTTCGCGGGAATCGGACGCGGCGGTGTCGCGCGCGGCGGCGGCGGCGGCGGTGCCGGCGCTTTGACGGCCGAGATCTGCGTCGCCACAGCCTCTGCGGGATGGGAGGCACCGGCTCCGGAGTTCGTGACCTTCACCGCGAGCTCCGGGACGGGCGCCGGCGGGGGCAGGTTCGGCACGATCGCTGCGCACCGGTGGGGACCATCTCCGCTTGTTCCGCGAGCTCCGCCGCGGCATCGACGGAGATGTCCGCGGGCTCGATCCACTCGAGCGATCGGAATGCCCAGAGGTAGCGGCAGGCGTCGAAGTCGTCGAGCGTCGCCTGGGCGCAGACGTCGGCGACGCGCATCGGCTCGCTCAGCATCGCCAGGAGCTCGGTCGGTCCCGATTCGAGATTGAGCCGGGACCACTCGACCTCGGTCGCGCTCGCGGCCTGGTACACCGAATCGAGACTCGCCGACTCCCTTCGAGATCCGGCGCCAGCTGTCGACCAACTGCACTCCGTCGAGAATCAGCTGTGCGACGGGCATGTCGAGAGTGATCGACTCCTTTCGCGACAGCTCCTCTTCTTTGAATCCGTACCACGATCTCCGTGCGCCGGAAGAGGCTGAGGATGATCGCGCGCACCTGACCCACGACCGCGGGAACGAGCGCTTTCGGCTCGAGAACGCCTTCGGCGACCAGGAGCGCGCCCAGGCGCTTTCCCGGCGAGACCAGCTTCGAAACGCGGCTGAAATCCTCGAGGGAAATCTCCCCGTTGCGCAGGAGGTACTGGCCGAGGCCGTCATCGTCGGACGACGAGTCGGCGAAGACGATCTTGCCGTCCTTCACGTAGATCGTCTTGTCGCCCTCGGGATTCGAGAACGAAAGGCGACCGGTTCTTCCCGAGCGGCTGACGGCCAGAGCAGGAGATCTGGAAGATCGTACGGGTCGTTCCAGCAGTTCAACACCCCTTCGAGGGGGATAGGGTTCCTCGCGGGCATCCAGTCCTTCCTTATTGCGCTCGGTCCTGCCGAGTCGCGGCAAGGGAATGGCCCCGAAGGCGAAAAAACCGAATGAATCTGGGGTTTCGGAGATTATATCAGGAAACGCCCAGGATTTCGTCCAGGTTGGTGGGTATTCGCACGGTGAACGTCGCGCCTTTTCCGACCTCGCTCTCGACGTCGATTCGGCCGCGGTGGTCCTTGATGATCTGATAGCAGATGGAAAGCCCCAGTCCGGTGCCGATGCCGACGCCCTTGGTGGTGAAGCCGGGGTCGAAGACGCGGGACAGGTTTTCCGGGGGAATCCCGACGCCGTCGTCGGTAATCGAGATATTGGCCGTCTTGTCCTCGACCCAGGTCCTGATGGTGATCGTGCCTTTCTCACCGATGGCGTGGCGCGCGTTATTGAGGAGGTTCAGGAAAACCTGGTTCAGCCGGCTGGGAAAGACGGACATCACGGGAAGCTTCCCGTAGTCGCGCTCCACCTGGATGTTGTGCTTGATTTCGTGGTGCACCAGGGTCAGCGTGTCCTCGAGTCCCTCGTGGACGTCGACTTTCTTCAACTCCGCTTCGTCGAGCCGCGCGAAGCTCCGCAGTCTTCTCACGATCTCCGCCACCCGCGAAGCGCCCGATCGGATGACCTGGTTCGATTCGTCGATCGTCGCGAAGAGAGACTTCAACCTCGCATCGGTCTCGAAGACTTCGGGACTCTTTTCCTTGAGGTGCTCCTTCAGCTTGGCGATCGCCCGCATCAGCGTGTCGTGCATGCTGGTCATGGCGCCGACCGGCGTATTGATCTCGTGCGCGATCCCCGCGACCAGCCCTCCCAGGGACGCCATCTTTTCCGACTGTACCAGCTGGGCCTGGGCCTGCATCAGCTCGCGGTTGGTGTCCGCGAGGTCGGTGAGCGCCCGCTTGATGGCGGTGATGTCGCGACCCATGCTCACGTACAGGTCGAGCCGCCCCTGATCGTCGTGAATGGGGAAGACGCTCACCAGAAGCGGGATGATCTCGCCGTCCTTGGAAACACCCTCGACCTCTCCGGCGAAGCCCCCTTCTGTCTCCATCGCCTCGCGGACGCTTGCCGCCATCTGGGGCGAGAGCATGTCGAAGACCGTCTTCCCCTTCAGGTCCTCGTCGGTGTATCCGGTGCGCCTTTCGTGCGCGGGGTTTCGCTCGAGGATGTGCCCTTCCTTGTCGATCACCATGATCGCGTCGACGGAATGCTTGAACACCTCTTCGATAGAGGTGGAGCCGGTCCTCGAGCGCCTTCCTTCGCGTGATGTCGAGAAATCCGCCCAGAACGACTTTCTCTCCCGCCATCTCGGAGCTCGCGAGGGAGAACACCGTCCACATCGGCGATCCGTCCGCGCGCTTCACCCTGACTTCCAGGTCGGTGACGAAACCGTCGCGCTTCAGGCGTTCCAGGACTTCGACGCGCTTTTCGGGGTCGTAGTAGAAGTCGACCGTGTTGCGGTTCTTGATCTCGTCGGGACTGAGCCCGACCATATCCGCCAGGTGCTTGTTGGCGTAGAGAATCTTGCCGTCCCGGAGACGCGCAATAATGTAGGGGACGGGGACCGCCTCCACCAGTTGGAGGAGCTGCGCTTCCGCTTCGCGCTGCCATTTCTGGAGCCGCGCGAACTCGATGGCTTGATGGATGCTGATCTCCATCTCGTCGATACTCACCGGCTTGATGAGGAAGCGCTGCGCGCCCTCGACGATGGCCTGCACCGCGATCGGGATCGAGGGATGGGCGGTGAGGAGAATGAAGGGAACTTCCGGCCGGACGCGCAATACCCGTCGAAGGACCTCGAGCCCGTCCATACCGGGCATGTTGAGATCGCAAAGGACGACGGCGTCGTCCTCGGAAAGGAGTGACAGCCCCTCGTCGCCCGATCCGGCTTCCACCACCTCGAAGCCTCGCTCCCGGAGGCTCGCCGCGAGAGAGCTCCGCTGCGCCGGGTCGTCCTCTATGTAGAGGATCTTGATGTCGGGCATCGCGCGGGAGCGGCCCTCAATGCTGCCGTCGCTACAGGCCTCGGTCGGCCATCTTGTGAATGAGATCGATCACGCGGCAGGAGAAGCCCCATTCGTTGTCGTACCAGGCAAGGACCTTCACCGCGTCGCCGTCCACCACTTTGGTGAACGGGGCGTCCACGATCGCCGAGTGGGGATTGCCGCGGAAGTCGCTCGAGACCAGCTCCTCGTAGCGAGACGGCGAGGATGCCCTTGAGGCTTCCTTTGGCGGCTTCGTCGAACGCGCGGTTCACGTCCTCGGCCGTGACTTTGTTGTCGAGCCAGGCGTTGAGATCGGTCAAGGAGACGTTGGGTGTCGGGACCCTCACCGAGATTCCGTCGAGGCGTCCTTCGAGCTCGGGGAGCACTTTGGTGACCGCGAGGGCCGCGCCGGTGGTGGTGGGGATCATCGACAAGCGCCGCCGCCCGCGCGCGCCGCAGGTCCTTGTGCGGGAGGTCGAGGAGCTTCTGATCGTTGGTGTAGGAATGCACCGTGGTCATGATGCCCTTCTTCATTCCGAACTTCTCGTGCAGCACCTTGACGATCGGCGCGAGGCAGTTCGTGGTGCAGGACGCGTTCGAGAGCACGTGATGCTTCGCCGGGTCGTACTTGTCGTCGTTGACTCCCATGACGACGGTGATGTCCTCGCCCTTCGCGGGAGCGGAGATGATGACCTTCTTCGCGCCCGCGGTGATGTGCTTCGCGGCATCCGGCCGATTGGTGAAGAGGCCCGTCGACTCGAGGACGATGTCCACTCCGAGGGCCTTCCACGGCAGGTTCGCGGGGTCCTTCTCCTTCAGGACCTTGAAGCTCTCGTCGCCCGCGATGATGGTGTCGCCTTCGGCGCGCACGTCCTCTTTCAGGTTTCCCAGCACCGAGTCGTACTTGAGCAGATGCGCGAGCGTCGCCGCATCGGTGATGTCGTTCACGGCGACGACGTCGATGTCCGCGTCTTGAATCGACGCCCGGAACACGTTTCGTCCGATGCGTCCGAATCCGTTGATCCCAACCTTGATAGTCATCGAGGACTCCCTTTCGAGGAACGCAAAATGCGAGCGGGGCGGCGCCCGAGTATAGGCTCCCGCCGTTCGAAGCGTCAAGGCAGCCCGAACTTGTAGTATTTTCGTCGACGACCGCGCATGTACCTTCTGTACAGCCTGCTCTACGGGTGCGTCCTCGTCCTTTCGAGCCCCTACTTTCTGTATCGGGGCCTGCGGGAGAGCGGGCTTCTTTGCCAGTCTGCGCGAGCGAGTCTTCGGAGCGAGGGGTGATTCGGTCAACCCGGGAGGAGCGCGATCGATCTGGATCCACGCGGTCTCCGTCGGGGAAGTCATCGCCGCCGGCATTCTGGTCCCGCATCTGCGCGAGGCGTTTCCGGGGACGAGGATCGCGCTCTCGGTGACCACTCCCACCGGACGCCGGGTCGCCGAAGAAAGGCTTTCCGGGATCGACGATCTCTTCTACTGTCCCTTCGATCTCTCCTTCGTTCTTCGGAAAACGATGGCTCGGGTTCGGCCGCTCGCGCTCGTCGTGATCGAGACGGAGATCTGGCCGAACCTCCTTCGCGAAGCGCGCCGGGCGGGCGCCAGAACCCTCCTGGTGAACGGGCGAATCTCCGACCGATCGTTTCCCGGCTATCTGCGGATCCGGTTCTTCCTCAGGCGTTATCTGCGGGAGATCGATCTCTTCCTGATGCAAAGCGAGGTCTATGCCCGCCGGATCCAAGAGATGGGCGCTCCACCCGCCGCCATTCGCGTTACCGGGAGCTTGAAGTTCGACGCCGTCCCGAGCGGAGCCGGACCGCGCGGGGCCCGCGTCACGCCCGAGGGCCGCACGGTCCTCGTCGCGGGAAGCACGCTCGACCCGGAGGAGCAGATCCTCCTCTCGGTCTGCGAGCGCCTTTCCATCTCCTCCCCGGATCTCTTTCTCGTGATCGCCCCCCGGCATCTCCCGCGCTTCGACGCGGTCTGGGAGCTCGCATCGGCGCGAGGACTCCGGGTGGCGCGGCGCTCCCGGAAGGAGAGCGTGGACGACGCCGACGTGCTGCTCCTCGATACGCTCGGCGAGCTCGCTTCCATCTACGCGGAGGCGGACCTCGCTTTCGTCGGCGGAAGCCTCGCGAGCTGGGGCGGCCACAACATCATCGAGCCCGCATCCTGCGGAACGCCGGTGCTGTTCGGTCCTCACATGCAGAACTTCGCCGACGTCGCGCGGATCTTTCTCGACGCGGGGGCGGCCATTCAGGTGCGGGACGAGGCGGAGCTCGAGAACGTGCTTCGCGATCTCCTGGCGAGCCCCGAGCGGCGCGCGGCGCTCGGGACCAAGGCGTCCGAAGTCGTCGAGAGGAACCGCGGGGCCGCGGGACGTTCCGTCTCGGCGCTGAAAGAGCTCGTCCGGTGACAGCTCCGCTCTCGTGGCTCTACGGGGCTCTCGTCTCTCTTCGGAACCGGCGCTACGACCGCGACCCGGGAGCCTCGACGAAACTCCCCGCCGTCGTCGTGAGCGTCGGCAACCTCACCGTCGGCGGAAGCGGAAAGACGCCGTTCGTGGCCGCGCTCGCTCGCGCGCTCCTCGGCCGCGGCGAGCGGGTCGCGGTGCTCTCCCGCGGCTACGGCCGGCGGTCCCGATCCGGCTTCGTTCTCGTCTCGGATGGAAGAACTATCCAGGGGACGGTCGAGGATTGCGGCGACGAGCCGCTCGAGCTCGCCCGCGGGGTCGAAGGCCTGACCGTCGTGGTCGGACCCGACCGCGCGGCCGCCGGACGGGAGCTCCTCGAAAAACTCGGCCCGCACGTCCTCCTTCTCGACGACGGATTCCAGCACCGACGGCTTCGGCGCGACCTCGACCTCGTGTGCTTCGACGCGCGCGAGCCGATCGAAACCCTGCGCCTCCTTCCTCGGGGTCGGCTTCGCGAGCCTCTCGCAGAGCCTCTCGCGCGCGCATGCCATCGTCTGGACAGGGTGGCGCGAAGACGCGCCACGCGACGAGCTCCGAGATCTCGTGACGCGGGCGGCGCCCCAGCTCCCTTCGATTCGAACCGAGAGCCGGCTCCTCGGCTTCTCACGGGTCGGACGGGACGGAGTGGCTCGACGCCGAGAGGCCTTCGAGCGCAGCCGGTAGGGGTACTTCTCGGAGTGGCGCGGCCCGAAAGAGTCCTCGAGACCATTCCCGCGCGTGTCGTCTATTCCGCGACGCGACGAGACCATCACTGGTGGGGCGCGGAGGAAGTGCGGTCTCTCGCGGAAGAAGCGAAGCGGAAGGGAGCGGTAGCCCTCGTCACGACGGGAAAGGATGCCGTGAAGATGAGCGGGGCGGCTCCGTCGCTCCCGCTCTATGCGCTCCGCAGCGAGACCGAAATCCTGGACCGGTCCGCGCTCGAGGCCCTGCTGGAGCCTCTTTTTCAACGTTCTGGCAACGGTGCTATTCTCTGATGTTTGGGCCGACGTCCGCATTTTTCTAGAAGAGGATGAAAGATTTCGCCGAGTACGCTCTCCTACGCGCCGCCGGCGCCACGGCGAGGCTTCTGCCCGGGCCCGGGCGGCGCGCCGTCGGACGATGTCTCGGGAGTCTTCGTCTACGGGCTCGACACCCGCCACCGGAACATAACGCTCGCGAACGTCGACCTCGGTTTCGGCGCCGAGAAGAGCCGCGCCGAGAAGCTGGCCATCGCCGAAGGCGCCTTCCGGCACTTCGGCGCGCATGCTGTTCGAGATGATCACGCTCGGCCGTCCGGACTGGAAGGACCTCGAAAGCCGCTTCGAATTCGAGGGGACCGAACGATTCGAGGAAGCGCGCCGTCGCGGCAAGGGCGTCATCCTGGTGACGGCCCATTTCGGAAACTGGGAGCTTCACGGCGTCGCTCACGGCTATCGGTTCGGGAAGATCCACCTCGTGGCCCGCGAGCAGGACAACCCCTACCTGAACCGGTGGCTCGAAGAGATCCGCGGGATTTCGGGGAACCAGGTGGTCTACAAGGAGCGCGCTCTCGCTCAGATGCGGAAGCTGATACGGGAGAAGGAGACCGTCGCCATCGTGACGGATCAGAACGTCCACCTGCAAGACGCGGTCTTCGTCGACTTCTTCGGGCGGAAGGCGGCGGCTACTCCGATCGCGAGCTGGTTCGCTCTGAAGACGGGAGCCGCGATCGTTCCCGCGTTCTGCTATCCCCTCCCGTCCGGCCGCTATCGCGCGGTCTACGAGGACGCCCTCGACCTCGAGCCCTATCGGAAGCTCGACCGAACGCCGCCTCACCGCGATCACGCAGGAGCTCGCGTCGCATCCAGGAAGCGCACATCCGGCGCCAGCCCGACTGCTGGCTCTGGATGCACCGGAGGTGGCGCACCCAGCCGCCCGCACGAGGAGTCGCCCGCGCTTCGCACGCGCGGCCGGCGGAAGGCGTCTCCGAGGCGGCTCTCACGTGAGCCGCGAATCGATTCTGGTCTTCGCCCCGAGCTGGATCGGCGACGCGGTGATGTCTCTCGGCGCGGTGCGGCTGTCTGAGAAAGGAGCGCCCGGAGGCGCGCATCGTCGTCCTCGCGCGGCCGTCGCTCGTCGACCTCTACGAAGGCGTTTCCGAAGTGGACGAAACCCTCGCCTACGATCCCCGCGGCGTCGACCGCGGAGTCACGGGCCTTCGCGCGGCCGCGCGGCGGATCCGCTCCGAGAGATTCGACGTCTGCCTCCTCCTTCCGAACGCGTTCCGCGCCGCCGCTGTTCGCGCGCCTCGCGGGAATCCCCGAGCGTTGGGGCTACGCCACCGAAAGCCGCGGGTTTCTTCTCACCCGGAAGAGTTCCTCCGGCGCCTCGTCCCTTCGGCCGGCATCAGTCGTACTACTACCTCGAGCTCATGAGCGGCCTCGGTTTCGCCGCGTCGACTCCCGACGTGAGACTGACAGTCGGAGCCGCGAGGAGCCGGAGCGGCCCGAGCGCTTCTCGAGCGCGAGGGATGGGACGGGAAAACGCCCCTCATCGGAGTGCACCCGGGAGCCAGCGGCAGTCGGGCGAAGATCTGGAGCGCGCCGCGCTTCGGTGAAGTGACGGAAAAGCTCTCGAACACGATGGGCGCCCGCGTCGTCATCCTCGGAGGAATATCCGAGAGGCGCTTTCGCCTCGAAGTCGGAGCCGCTCTCGCACGAGCCTCCCCTCCGTGCTTCAGGGGAAGACCTCGCTCGGCGAGCTCATCGGCGTCCTGTCCGCACCTTTCTCTCTTCCTCGCGAACGACTCCGGTCCGATGCACCTCGCGGCCGCGCTCGGGGTTCCCACGCTCGCGGTCTTCGGGCCGACCGATCCCACGGAGACCGGACCCCTCGGGCCGAGGGCGCGGTTCGTGCGCGAGGCCGTCGAGTGCAGCCCGTGCCTCTACCGCGACTGTCCGATCGACCACCGCTGCATGGAAAGAGTCGTGGTCAGCCGGGTGTACGAAGAAGCGCTCGGTCTCGTTCCGGGGAGCCCTACAGCCCGAGCGCAGGGCGAGCGCAGCGAGTCCCGGAGCGAGAAGCGCTGCCGGGGTGCGGGCCGCAGCGGCACTGAGGAGAACGAGCCGGCGAAGAGCGGGCGATCTCGTGACCGGAAAGCCCGCGATATTTCTCGACCGCGACGGCACCCTCAACGAGGCCGTCGGCTACGTGAGCCATCCGAGCCGGTTCCGTCTCTTTCCCTGGACGGTCGAAGCGATCCGCGCCATCCGGGACGAAGGGTTCCTCGCGGTCATGGTCACGAACCAATCCGGTGTCGGTCGGGGCTATTTCCCGGAAGAGATGCTGCGGGAGATCCACGGGGATTTTCGAGCGGCTTCTCGCGAGCGGCCGGAACCGCCCTCGACGGAATCTACTACTGCCCTCACCGGCCCGACGAGGGATGCGAGTGCCGGAAGCCGAAGCCGGGGATGCTGCTCCGTGCCGCGAAGGAGCTCGGCTGCGACCTTGCGCGATCCTGGATGGTCGGCGACAACCGAAAGCGACCTGAAGGCGGCCTGGAGCGCCGGCGCGCGAGCGGCGCTGGTTCGGACCGGCGATGGAGAGGGGAATCTGGGCTACCAGGCACGGAACTGGCCGCGACAGCCGGACCTCGTCGCCGCGAATCTCCATCGCGCGGTATGCGACATCTCTGGGGAGCCCAGAGCCGAGCGCAGCGAGAGCCGCGGGGGTGGGGCCCCTCGGCACTGAATGGAGCTGGCTCCGTAGCCGAACCGACCCGGGAGCGCCTGCTCTCGCTCATCGACGCGTTCTCGCGGGTGAAGGTCCTGGCGGTCGTCGACCTCGTCGCCGACGAGTACATCGTCGGGCAAATCTCCCGAGTGAGCCGCGAGGCCCCGGTGCTGATCCTCGACTACGACGAGAGCCGGATCGTGCCCGGCGGAGGGGCGAACGCGGTGAACAACATCGCCGCGCTCGGCGGGCGAGCTCTCGCCGTCGGGACGGTGGGCGACGACGCGGACGGGGCGCGCGCTCCTTTCGCAGCTCCGCGAATCGAAGGTCGACGTCTCGGGCGTCGAGACCGTTTCGCTGCGTACTCCACTCCGACGAAGACCCGGATTCTGGCGGGAGGGCCGCACTCGGCGAAGCAGCAGGTGGTTCGCATCGACCGCAAGGCCCGCGTTCCCGAAACGCGCGAGCTCCGGCGTCGTCTCGCCGCGGCGGTCAAGGATCGCCTTCCGGAAGCCGGCGCGGTAATGGTCTCGGACTACGACTACGGCCTGGTGACGAAGGAGATCGGGAAACTCGCTCGCGCGGCGCGCCGCCTCGCTTCGAAAGCTCGCCGTCCTCGACTCGCGCCGATCCATCTGTGATTTCACCGGCTTCGCCTCGGCGACGCCGAACGAGCCCGAGGTCGAGGCGGCTCTCGGCGTCCGCATCGGGCACGATCGGGCGACGCTCGAAGAATCCGGCCGGAAGCTCCTGAAGAAGCTCCGGCTTCGCTCGCTCCTCGTCACGCGGGGGAGCGATGGCATGGCGCTTTTCGAGCCTCGCCGCGAAACGAGGCTCATTCCCGTTCACGGAAGCGACCAGGTCGCGGACGTCACCGGGGCGGGGGACACCGTCATCAGCGCGTACACGCTCGCGCTCGGCGCGGGCGCCTCTTTCTACGAGGCGGCGCTCCTCGCGAACACGGCCGGCGGAATCGTGGTGATGAAGCGGGGAACCGCCACCGTATCGCGGGAGGAACTGCGGCGGGCGATCGCCCGGTGAAAGGGGCGATGGGGGAGTCGGTCTCGCTCGATGAGGCGAAGGCTCTGGTCCGGGACGCGCGGGCGCAGGGAAAGCGGGTCGTCCTCGCGAACGGGGACTTCGATCTCGTTCACGTCGGCCACGTGCGCTACCTCGAAGGCTCGAAGGCGCAGGGAGACTTCCTCGTCGTCGGAGTGAACGACGACCTTTCGACCGCGCGAAGAAAAGGGGCGGGGCGCCCGATCCTCCCGGCGCGCGAGCGTGCCGAGATCGTGGCGGCTCTCGAATGCGTCGACGTGGTGGTCGTCTTCGCGGGCGACGACGTGACCGGGCTCCTTTCGAGCCTGCGGCCCGACGTTCACTGCAAGGGGACCGACTATACGCGCGACACGGTGCCGGAGCGAAAAGAGTCGGATCGGCTCGGCATCGAGACTCGGATCGTGGGCGACCCGAAGGACCACTCGACGCGCGATTTGATCGCGTCGGTCCTCGAGCGGTTCGGAAAAAAGAAGGGCCACCCCGAAGGGTAGCCCTGGTTCTCCAGCGTCAGGAGATCTTGACCTCGATCTGGCGAGGCTTCGCTTCTTCGGCCTTGGGGAGACGGAGAGTGAGAATTCCGTCCTTGTACTCGGCCGCGATCTTCGAGACTTCGACCGTGGTCGGAAGGCTGAACGAGCGGCTGAACGAGCCGTAGGTTCGCTCGGTGCGGAAGTAGCCCTCTTCCTTGACCTCTTCCTTGCGCTCCTTCTTTCCGCGGATGGTGAGGACGTTGTTCTCGACGCGGACGTCGATGTCCTCTTTCTTCATCCCGGGAAGCTCGGCGTGGATGACCACTTCGCCGCCCTTGTCGAAGATGTCGACGGTCGGGCTCCAGCTTCCGAGGAAGTCATTGTTCTCCTCGCGCGGAGTGTCCAGAAGTCGGTTGAGGCGACTGGAGACGATGCTGAACTCTTTCCAGAAAGGTTCTCGGACCATGAGATTCATATGCGTGTTTCCTCCTTGTGGGGGATGCCGCGGAATGTCCCGCGCGTCCTTTATTTACAAGATTATACCTTATCCGCACAGATTATTCAAACTAATTTGTGTTTATTAAACTAATATTATATTAGTTAATAATAGTCATATATCTGGAAACTGCTGTCATGTTAGACTTAAGGAACAGATGACCTCCGAATCGATTGCCCGGTGGCGAGTGCCCGTCGGGTGGCTTCTGGGCCTTCTCGCGCTCTGGATGGCTGAGCCAACGGGTATCTATCTCGTGGCTGGAATTGTAGTTGCACTAATGGGTGAGGCGCTCCGCCTGTGGGCGTCGGGTTATCTGGAAAAGGATCGACGGCTCGCGACCGAAGGTCCGTATGCCTGGACGCGAAATCCGCTCTACCTGGGAAGCCTGATCGTCGGTCTCGGATTCACGCTCGCGACGGGGAGGCTCCTCTTTCTTCTGCTGCTGGTCGCGCTCTTCGTCGCCGTCTACCTGCCGGTGATGAAGCGAGAGGCGAGCGCGTCTCGAAGCGGCGTTTCCCGGAGACTACCCGCTCTACGCGTCGCGGGTCCCGCTCCTGTTTCCGCGATTCCCTCGGGAGTCCGGGCAGGGACGTGGCTTTTCCTGGAGCCAGGTCTGGAACAACCGGGAACCGAGAACGGTCGCGGGGGTGGTGTTGGTCGCGGCGATTCTTTGGGCGAAGTGGAGGCTTCTCTGATTCAATCCGCGGGCGCGAAGGCGGCGGGAATGACTTTCTGCCGCTTGCTCATCTCGTCGTCGTAGTAGCGCCGATACAGGATGTCCCACTCCTCGCTGCCCTCGGGGATATCCCGCGTCTGGCTTTCGATTTTGTACCGAACGGCGGTATCGATGACCTCGTCGTCCTTGAGCTCGTCCTGGATGACGCGAGCGATCTCGAGCCGGATATCGCTGTCTTCCTGGAAGAACTCGACCCCCTGCTCGGTCCTCAAATAGTCCATCACCAGATTCGCCAGATGATTGATTTTCGCGTTCGAGAGCCTCATGAGAAGCGACTACAGTATAATCTTCCGCTCACGAGCGAGCTTCTTCTTGATCATCTTGAACATCTCGCGATACTCGACGTTGGTGCGCCGCATCTCTTCCGAGTGCTGGGTCAGAATCTCGCGAACTTCATCGTTCAACCGGTCTTCGACCTGGAGCTCTCCCGTCACGATATTCACGAGCGATTGGACCATCCGCCGGGGCTCGTCAATCTCGACGAGTCCTCGTTCCTGTAACTCCTTGGTGATTCGATAAGAGATGAACTCGATCTGGTTCTTCGTCAAACGCATATTTGAACAGAAAAGCCTACCATACGGCTTGACGAAACCTCAAGGAGAACTGGAGGTTTTTGTGCGATCGGCCCCGATAATTCTCGCTTTGGCCATCATTCCCACCCCGGCGGCGCCTCAGTCGGGCGTCGCGGGTCACGTCGCCGGCCTCGTCTTCGAGGACCGGAACCAGGACGGGAGCCGAGACCCCGGCGAGCCTGGAATCCAGGGCGTTTCGGTCTGCACCCGATCCGACTGTGCGCCGACCGACGCCGAGGGGCTCTACGAGGTGGCCGTCGAGCCCGGCTATCAGGTCGCCTGGGTGAGCCAGCCGGACGGTTATCGGGCGGTACGCGGGTTCTATCGCCGCATTCCCGAGGATCCGTTCGAGTGGCTCGTGAACTTTCCCCTCGAGCGCACCGAGAAGGTATCGGGATTCACGTTTCCTCCATGCCTCCGACACCCACGTCGACGCCGAAAGCGTGCCGCGGATGCGGCGGGTTCGGGAGATCGCGACGGAGCGCGGCGTCGATTTCGTCCTCATTACCGGAGACCTCGTTCGGGACGCCCTGCGGGTTTCCGAAGCGGTCGCGCGCGAGCGCTACGATCTCTTCAAGAAGGAAAAGGAAGCGTTCCCGATGCCGGTCTGGGTGGTCCCCGGAAACCACGAGATCTTCGGAATCGAGCGGCACAAGTCGGGGATCGCCGAAGACCATCCTCTGTACGGGAAGGCGATGTTCGAGCGCATCCTCGGTCCGACGTACTACTCCTTCGACTACGGAGGCGTTCACTTCGTCGGGCTCGACACGGCGGATATCGACGACCGCTGGTACTACGGCCATGTCGATGCGACGCAGCTCGCATGGCTCGAGAAGGATCTCGCCCGCGTTCCGAAGGAGACGCCCGTCGTCACGTTCAACCACATCCCGCTCTTCTCCGCGCTCGAGGCCTCCGGCGGCTACGAGCCCGATTCCGCTGAGAGCACTCCGGGAAGCGTCATCGTGGTCGATGGTAAGCCGCAGTACCGCCACGTCGTCTCGAACTTCACCGACGTGCTCCAGAAATTCGACGGACGAAACTACCCGCTCGCGCTCGGAGGGCATTTTCACGGGCGCGAGGAAATCGTCTTCGGCGACCCCAAGCTTCCTACCCGCTTCCATCAAACGGGAGCCGTGGTCGGGCCGGGAGGAGTCACTGGCCTCAACCTGGTCTCCGGAGTCACGCTCTATCGCGTGAAAGACGGCAAAATCGAGGGCCACGAGTTCATCGCCATTGACAAGGCGAATTAGCCGTCGCTATACTCGACTGCTTCTGCACGCCCTAGCGGGGTCGTAGTTCAGTTGGTTAGAACGCCGGCCTGTCACGCCGGAGGTCGCGAGTTCGAGTCTCGTCGGCCCCGCCAAATCACCGGATATAACCCAGGCTCCGAAGCCGTTCGAGCTGCTGCTGGCTCAAGCCGCTCGTGTTCTCGGCATCGTTCGGAAGGCGCGCGGCGTTGGCCATCTTGTACCAGCCGTCCAAGAGCTCGCTCAGGCGCTTCACTTCATCGGGATGACTCGAGGCGAGATCCGTTCGATCGAGGGGGTCCTGGATCGCGTCGAAAAGCTCGTACTCCGGAGTGCCGTCCCTTCTCGTCCGGTGATGGATGAGCTTGAAGCCTGAGTCGACGATGGAATAGGACTCGGTATCCTCGGGCCACGGAGCCCCTTCGCCGCCCTTGGTCACCGCCTTTTCCGAAATCGCGGGGCGATCCCGGAATTGGCTTTTCTCACCGGTCAGAAGAGGGACGAGGCTCTGCCCCTGCAACCCCTCGGGAAGCGGAATCCTGCTGAGCGAGAGAAGCGTCGGCATGACGTCGATCGTCTCGGTCACGTTCTCGACTCGCACGCCCTGGCCGATGCCGCCCGGCCAGCGGAAGATGAGCGGAACGCGGGTGAGCTCGCCGTACACCGACTGGCCGTGGAACATGCTGGCCATGCTCGAGGAACTCCTCCCCGTGATCCCCGGCGAAGACGACGAGCGTATCGGAGTCGAGGTCCAGCTCCCGCAATCGCTCGAAGATGCGCCCGATCTCCGCGTCCATCCCGCGGATAGAGCCGTCATACCAGTCCTGGTCTTGCGCCGCGTAAGCCTCGGGATCGAGGCCTGCCTTCAATAGCTCGTCGCGCGAGGGCATACCGAAGATCTTGCCCAGAGGGTCCTCGATGAAACCACGGACTTTCTCCTGGTTCGCCTTGTGCTCCTCTTTTTTCGCCGGGTCGGCCCAGAGCCGGTCGTAGGGCGGCCGTGGCTCGAAGGGATCGTGCGGGTCGTAGAGATGGACGAAGGCGAAGAACGGCACGTCGCGGTGGCGCTCGAAGCCAGCGCGTGAACCGGTCCACGTACTCGCGCGAGGTCTTGCTCGATCCGACCTCCGGAAGCGAGCCGTCCTCGTGCAGCTCTTCGAAGCCTTGATGGAGGTTCGTGAACTGGGCGGTGAAGAGGTTCGATGCGAAAGAGACCGTCGCGTAGCCGGCGCCGCGATAGACCTCGGCGAGAGTCGTGGCCGAGGACGGAAGGTAGTCGGAGAAATTCTTCACGCCGTGGGTCGACGGATAGAGCGACGTCAGAACGGACGGGGTCGAGACCTTCGTCCAGGTCGCCTGGCTGAAGTTGTTCTCGAAGAGGACGCCCTCGGACGCGAAGCGTTTCAGCGTCGGCGCGGTCTCGCGCCCATAGCCGTAGGCATCGAGGTGGTCCCGTCGCAACGTGTCCGCCCACACGAGAATGACTCCCTTGGGTGAGCCCTCGGCGCGCGCCGGATCTCGCTGGCGCACGACCGGACCTCCCCAGATGCCGATGGCGCCCTCGCGCTCGGAGTGGAGCGAAAGGGTCAGGGTTACCCCTTGGCCCGCGAAGTCCCCGAGATCGACGAAGCGCTCCTCCCACCGGTAGGGCGTCGAGACGGTCTGCTCGACGAGCGTGCGGTTTCCCACGGCGACGCGGAAACGGACTGGCGCGTCGTCGACCGTTCCAAGGGAGACTTCGAGCAACGGACGCGAGGGAAGCGTGAGGGGAATCGAGAGCACTTCGGGCGTGCGCGCGACGATGGACTCCCGATAGATCTCGGACATTCCCTGGAATCCGATCCCGCTCGGGATGCCCGCCAGGTGCTCCTGTCGAAAAATCATCCGGACGGACTCGATCTCGAACGTCGCGCCCTCGGCGTCCGTCGGTTGGAGGTAGAGCCGCCGGATCTGGGAGGCGCGTACCGGTCGCGGGTACTTCAAGGTGTAGGTGCGCATCTCCTCGCCGGCGACCAGAGGAGTGGTCATGGCCCAATCGAAGGGGGGTAAGTCCGCGAGCGGCTTTTCCGGGTCGATCTTCTCCGCTCCCGAGACCTCGGCCTTGAGATTGGCCCCTTCGGATACGCGGATTCTCACCTCAATCGACGTGCAGCTGGTCGCGGCCGTCGACGTCGGTCGTCCGCTCGACGTGAAGCGACGGGCCGGCTCGTGGTCGCTCGCCCTCGGAGAAGCCCTTCCCGCAGCGACGAGCCCCTCGACGCCTTCGACGGCCGTGAAGGCGCTTCCCGACTCGTCGAACCGCCACTCGGTGCGGGGAGGAGGCGCGGGCGGAGTGGTCCTGCCTTCGACCATGCTCTCCTCGAAAGCGTCGACCAGGCGAACGACGGAAACGTCGGGAGAGGCGCAGCTCGAGAAGGCCACGAGTGCGATGAGACAGAAGCTTCGAATCACGGCGAGTCCTCCTCTGCATTCCGACGCAGAAAATCGATCACCGTCCGAACGAACTTCTCCTTCTCCTCGACCGGAGCGAAATGCCCGCTCTCCTCGAAGATCACGAACTCGGCGCCCGTCGATCCCGTCCGCGATCTCCTGAGCCCTCGACGGCGGCAGCATGTCGTGGCGGCCCGCAATCACCAGGCTTCGGGCGCGGATCGAGGGAAGCCGGGAGCGGAAGTCGAGTGAGGCCCACTGCGCGTTCGTGTACTCGGCATGGTCCCAGCTGAACTCCGCATCGCGAAAGATTTCCGAGAGCTTCTGTCGTCCGGCTTCTCGATTCGCGAAGAGGTAGGGGAACCACACTTCGGTGTCGAACGCCTTCACACGCGCGTTCCTTTCCTCGACGGAGCCGGACAATTCGCGCCATTTCCTTGCCGAACGCGCACGAACGCCTCGATCAGGTCGGGGTATCTCTCGACGATGCTCGTCTCGTCCTCCGGGAGATAGCTCGCGTTTCCGTGCAGGAACACCGCCGCCTCGAGGACGTCCGGGTTCTCGGCGGCGAGAGCGATGAGATTGGTCGCGCCGTTGGACCAGCCGATCGCGTTCACCTTCTCGAGCCCGAGGTGCTTCCGCAGCGATTCGAAGTCCTCGCGCACCGCGTCCGGCCCGAGGTCCGAGTCCTCCCGAACCGGACCCGACTCACCCATGCCGCGCGGATCGAAGTAGACCATCGTCACGTGGTCTTCGAGAGGCCGGTACATCTCCCGCAGCGCCTCGAGAGTGACTCCCCAGGAGTTGGGAACGGTCATCAGGACCGGTCCACTTCCGTGGACTTCGTAGTGCACCGTCCGTCCCGCGACCTCCGCGGTAAAGGAGCCGTTCTCGAGGCCCGGTGCGGGCGGTCTCTCCGAGGAGCAGGCGACGATCGAGGCGAAAGGAGCGAGTATCCACCGTTTCCCCATGGGTCGGGATCGTACCAGAACCGGGCGGGAACAAACGACGAGCGGGTGCCGTAAACTCAAGGCATGCGAGCCATTTTGTTCGACCTGCGCTATGCGCTCCGGACGCTTTTCAAGAAGCCCGGCTTCACTCTGGTAGCGGTGCTTTCGCTCGCCCTCGGCATCGGCCTCAACACCACCATTTTCAGCGTCGTGAACGCGGTCCTCTTGAAAAGGATGCCGGTCCAGGACCCCGAGCGTCTGGTCGAGGTCTACTCGAGCCCCTCGGAAGACTTCCCTTACGTGACCACCTCCTATCCCGACTATCTCGACGTTCGGGACAGCGTCGACGCCTTCGAAGGCCTCGCGGGCCACGCGTTCGTTCGCGGCATCCTGTCGCGGGATGGCAAGTCCGAGCTCGTGATTGGGCGAGGTCGTGACCGGGAACTACTTCGACGTCCTCGGTATCGAACCGCAATTGGGGCGCACGTTTCTCCCGGAAGAGGACGAGACCGAGGGCTCTCACCCGGTCATGGTGGTGAGCCATGGCCTCTGGCAGCGCCGGCTGGGAGGCGCCGCGTCGGCGGTGGGCAAGACGCTCCGCGTGAGCGGCGTCGAGTACGACGTCATCGGCGTCGCTCCCGAGACGTTTTCCGGCGCCATCCCGGGACTCCTGCCCGAGTTCTGGACGCCGACGGCCATGGTCTCGAAGCTCCGGTTCTCGGGAATGCAGGCAGAGATGCCGTCACCCACGGGAACGACCCGGCTCGAGAAGCGCGGCTCGAGGTGGCTCTTCGTCAAGGGAAGGCTCGCGCCGGGGCGGACGCTCGAAGAAGCTCAGGCCCAGGTCGCGACGGTCTTCTCGCGTCTCCAAAAGGAATACCCCGTCTCGAACGAGAAGGTCAAAGGATTGGTCCTCCCTGGCTCCGGCGTTCGCTTCCATCCCATGGTGGATTCGTACCTGAACCAGGCCGGGGGCGGTGCTCTCGATTGCCGTCGGACTCGTGCTCCTCATCGCCTGCGCCAACGTCGCCAACATGCTTCTCGCACGGGCCAGTAACCGTCGGCGCGAGATCGCGGTGCGCCTTTCGGTCGGCGCGAGCCGCGCGGATCTCCTGCGGCAGCTGATGTGCGAGAGCTTCGTGCTCGCGGCCTTGGGGACGCTCGCGGGCCTCGCGGTAGCGGCCGCGGCGGGCCGGGTTTTCTCCGCCCTTCAACCGTCGCTTCCGGTTCCCGTGAACTTCGCCATCGGCGTCGATTTCACCGTCATCGCCTACGCGATCGTTCTCGCGATCGCGACGGCTGTCATCTTCGGCCTCGTGCCCGCGTGGCGCGCTTCACGGCCCGATCTCGTCCCTGCCCTGAAAGGCGACAGCGCCGGAAGCGAAGGAGGCCGTCGTCGCGGGTCGTTCCTCTCGAAGGCGCTCGTCGTGGGACAGCTCGCGGTCTCTCTCGTGCTCCTGGTGGCGGGCGCCCTCCTCACCCGGGCCCTCGTCGCGGCCCAGAATGCCGACCTCGGGTTCAACCCCGCGGGAATCGTGTCCCTTTCCTTCGACCTCGGGATGAACAACTTCACGCTCGAGGAGGCGCAGAGCTTTCGATCGCAGATGCTCGAAAGGTTGAAAGGTCTCCCGGGTGTCGAGGCCGTGTCGCTCGCGGTGCGAATGCCGCTCGCTCCCGACATCAATATGGAAGGAGTCCACGTCCCGGGGCACCACCGCCCGGACGACGAACCGGACACCGTCGATGCGACCTACGTCGACGAGAATTACTTCCGCGTGATGGGAGTCCCCGTCGTTGAAGGGCGCGGCTTCGAAGCGAGCGATCGCGAGGGAAGCCCGAAAGTGGTCGTCGTGAATCAGGCGCTCGCCAAGCGCTATTGGCCCAACGAGAGCGCTCTCGGAAAGCGCATCTCGACGGAGGGATTCGAGGGGCCCGCGTTCGAGATCATCGGAGTGGCGCAGGACCATAAGGTGAGGTCGATCGGCGAAGAGTCGAGGCCCTACCTCCACTTCGCCTGGGCGCAATCGCCCTCGATTCTGACGACCCTGATGGTACGCGTGAGCGGGCAGGGGGACGCCGCCCTGCCGGTTCTCGAGCGGGAGATCCTTTCGATGAATCCCGAGATCGTGTTCACCGAGAAGGCGACGGCGCAGGAGGTGGTCGACCTCACGCTCCTTCCGACGCGAGCGGGCGCGGGCCTCCTCGGCGCTTTCGGGGCGCTCGCCCTCGGTCTCGCCGCGGTGGGTCTCTATGGAGTCATCGCCTATTCCGTCAGCCGCCGCACTCGAGAAGTCGGGCTTCGGATGGCCATGGGTGCCCGGGGCGCCGACGTGGTACGGATGATTCTCTCTTCGGGAATGCGCCTTGCGCTCCTGGGAGTCGGAATCGGCGCCGTTGCCTCCGCCCTGGTGGCCAAAGTGCTCGAGGCGTACCTGTATGGAATCAGCTCGGTCGATCCGGTGGCTTATCTGGCCGCCGTCGTCGTCCTGGTCCTGGTGGCGGGCGCCGCGAACCTGGTCCCCGCGCTCCGTGCGTCACGGGTGAGCCCGATGACGGCGCTCCGATACGAATAGAGCTCGGTCGTCCATCTGTGTAGCGGGCGTCACTACACTCGCTCCGTTCGGTTCGCCCCTGTAGTCGCCCTCGCTACAGTCGAGCTCCGCTCCCTCCTGACGATTACCGAGGAAAACCGCTTTCTATTCCGTTCTGTTCGTCGGGTGCGATTCTTGCATTGCGCCGATGTCGCCTACGAACAGGAGGTGCTAGAGCTCACAGAATCGAACGTGCGGGCGAACGCCGCCCGCGAGATCGAATCAACTCTCAATTTTTAAGGAGTGTCATGAAGAAAGATATCAGCTCTCAGGATTCTCGGTATCGTCCTTGCCATCTCCCTCGTTGCCGGCGCGGCCTGGTCGGTGCAGACCCTTCGGCTTGCCTCATTCACGCTGCTACCGCAGGCGCGGTGGCACCGCCGTCACATGCCTCGATCTGAGCTCGCGCAGCCGGGAATCAGCCGGTTCTAGGCTTTGTCACGCCCGCGCCGGCGCGAGTCGTCATCCGATTCACCGCGGAATGCTCGGTCAGCTGGTTTCCGGCCACCATGGCCTGAACACGGATATCATCGTCGATCCTGTCGGCGCGGCCGCCTCCACTTCCGTAGTCGCTCCGACGACGCAGTGACCTGGCCCTGTGCTCGGGCAACGGCACCGCCACTCTCAACGACGGTTGGGTCAGCGCCGCCGTCCAGGCGTACACGACCGTTCCCGCTGGCGCGCCATACCGTCAGGGTGTGCGTCAACGCCGTCGGGCCGGCGGGCACCCTCTTGCCGGATCGACGACTCGTCGATCACCATCGAGAGCGATCCGTAAGCGAGACCTGGTTCGCGTCGAATCCAAAGGGGCGTCAAGGCGCCCCTTTTTTTTCGCTTTGCCTCACGATGCCAATTCCTTCCTTGATCACGACGAGGAGGGCGCCTTCCGGAAGTCTCACGCGATCTCTCGTCCCCGACGGCCACTGGACCTCGACGGTCCCGGCCGAGGCGCTCCCGAGCCCGAAATGGAGCCGCGAGTCCTGGGCGCTCGCGTGGCTTCCCGAAGTCTTCGCTTCCCGCTGCTGTCTTCCCGGACGAAGTCTCGACCGTCACCACCGCCCCGAGCCCATCGCGCGCGGACTTCGTGCCGACGAGCGCCACGAGGAGCCCCGCCCCGGAGGGCTCGGTCTCGTTGTGCAGAAGCTCCGCCGGACCGTCGATGTTCGTCACCAGAAGATCGATCCGTCCGTCGTTGTCGTAGTCGCCGGCGGACAGCCCCCGGCTCGAGCGCCGTGACGAAGAAAATGGCTCGAGCGTGAAGAATCCCTTACCGTCGTTGCGGAACACCTGGTCCGGCTCGGCGTAGGTGGTCTCCGGCGCCACGCGGTCCACCTCGGGATAGATGTGGCCGTGAGCGACGTACAGATCGACGTCGGAGTCGGCGTCGAGGTCGGCGAAGCGGACGCCCCAGGAGAGCGGGAAGTACGTGTCCTTCCCGATGCCGCGCCTGTAGGAGGCGTCGGTGAAGAAACCGGCGCCGAGGTTCTCGTAGAGGGTCGTGTGATCGTGGGAGAAGTTCGTGACGATCAGGTCGAAGTCGGAATCGGAGTCGATGTCCGCGGCATCGACTCCCATCCCGGCTTGCTCCCGCCCGTCCCCGCTGTAGGAAGCGCCGCGCACGAGGCCTTCGTCGGAGAACGTTCCGTCGCCTTGGTTCCTGAACAGATAGTGAGGTCTTCCGTCATTGGCGACGAAGATATCGGAGCGACCGTCCCGTCGAGGTCGGAGAAAAGGACGCCGAGTCCGTACGACGGCTCGACCGCGGCGATTCCCGTCGCTTGGGAGGCGTCGCGCAGCCGGCCGTCGTCGTTGTGGTAGAGGCGGTCGGGAGAGGCGGGAAGACCCGCGGGACCGCAGCCGACCCGGAGTCCTTTCCAGTTGCAGAGCTCGAGGCCCTTGCCGCCGTTCTCGAAGGCGGCTCGCTCGACGTAATTCGAGACGTACAGATCGGGGAGACCGTCCGCGTCGTAATCGCCGAACGCGGCGCCGCCCGCCATTCCGTCGTCGCCCATCGGGATCTTTCGAAAGGTCCCGTCGCCCTGATTCAGAAGGAGCACGATCCTGGCCGTTCGTCGCGATGAAGAGGTCGCTGTCTCCGTCGGCCTCGAGGTCGGCGACGGCGATGGCCACGCCGAATGCGTCGTCGCCGGCCCCGCTCGATTCCGTGACGTCGCTGAAACGGCCGTCGCCCCGGTTGCGATAGAGCCGGCTCCCCGGGCCGGGGCTCGCGAGATCCGGAGCGCCGTTCACGAGATAGATGTCGAGAAGGCCGTCATCGTCATAGTCGACGAAGGCGCCGCCGCTTCCGAGCGTCTCGTAGATGAGGCGCTTTTCGGCGCCGCCGAAGACGTTCTGGAAGAGAATTCCCGCTTCCGCGCTGCGATCGACGAGAACGATGGCGGCGGAGAAGAGAGCCCCGCTCAGCAACGCGGGGTCCTCTCGCGAACGCGGGCCGAGAGCTCGAGGAGGGCCGGGTCCGAGGGCGCGAGCAGGAGAGCTTTCTCGAGATAAGAAAGCGCCTCCGCGCCGCGGCCGTTCGCGAGGTAGAGCTCGATCAGGGGCCGATAGGAAGCGGCCTCGTCCGGCCGTTCGAGGATTGCGACCTGAAGCCGAGCTTCCTGCTCCTCGAACGCCTTGAGACGGCGAAAGGCGTCGAGCTCCGCCCTCGCCTCATCGCCGCGGCCGAGCCGGGCCAGGATCGTTCCCAGGAGGTAGCGCGTCTCCGCGCGATGGGGGTCGATCCTCGAAGCCTCGGTGAGCGCCGCGACGGCGCCTTCGTCGTCCCCTTGCTCGTTGCGGACGCTCCCGAGCAGGGTAAGAGTCTCGCCAGTTTCTCCTCCGGGGCTCGAGAACGCCTCTTCGAGGATCCGCTCCGCCTCGTCATAGCGGCCGAGCTTCAGGAGCGCTTCGGCCAGACCGTTTCGGGCCGCCGCAAGATCCGCTCGTCGATAGTGCCCGGCCGCCTCCTCGAAACGCCGCGAGGCCATTTCGATCTCACCGAGATAGAAGTGGGCGGCGTCGTTCGCGTCGTCGATCTCGAGGACCCGCTCGAACTCGAGCCGCGCGCTCTCGTAGTCCGAGCGCCGGAACGAGATCTGTCCCGAGCGTGAGGCGGGCTTCGACGTCGCGCGGGTCCCGCGACAGCACCTGGCCGAGGAGCTCTCTCGCTTCGGCGTCGCGATTGAGCTGGTAGGCGAGGAGGCCGAGCTGGCGCTGCGCTTCCGGAGCATCGGGATTCTCTTCGAGAACGCGCTCGAGGATTTCCGCGGCCTCACCCGCTCGTCCGAGAACCGACAGCAAGCTCGCCCGGAAGACCTCGAGCGCGGGATGGCGCACGCCTGCCGCTCTCGCTTCGTCGAGATAGCCGAGAGCGCCTTCGAGATCGCCGTTCTCGACGAGACACTCCGCGATACCGAGGCGCGCCCGCGGATTCCCTGGCTCGACCGCGAGCGCGCGCTCGAAGAGCGGCCGCGCCTCTAAGGCGTTGCCCTCCTCGATCCAGAGCGACCCGAGCTCGATCAAGAGCACGATTCCGTTGGGCCTGTGCTCGAGAGCGCCCGAAAGCACACTGCGAGCTTCTTCGGTACGCCCCGACTTCGAATAGATCCGCGCGAGCTGCACGGAGCTCGGGGCGTGGGCGGGAGACTCCTTCAGGGCTTCGAGGAAAGCCTTCTCGGCTTCGTCGGTCCGTCCCTCGCGGAGGAGAGCGATTCCTTCGCGAAACGAGGGAGGCTCCGCCTGGACGAAAGCGAGCGCCATTCGCCCGAGAAAGAAGGCGAGAAGAGTCAGCGCCCGAGCTCCTCGAAGACCGCGCTCGCGATCGCCTGGCCGCTGGTGCCCGCGGCCCAGCCCGCGTAGTGGGCCACGTGGATCATCAGCTCTCGAATCTCATCCTCGCTCAAGGGGTCTTCTCCGAGACGCGCGCCTCGAAGGTGGTCCCGGAGCTGGTCCGGCCGCCCTTGCGCGGCGAGGAGGGCGATCGTCACCAACCGGCGATCGCGGATTCCAGAGTCCTTCGCGGGTCCAGATCTTCGCGAAGAGATGATGGATCGCGAGCTCCTTGAGCCCGGCGAGCGGCTCGCCCGCTGGAGCCGGTTTTCCGAAGATCTTCTGATACATGGCCGGCCCGTCCGGTGTCGTTTCGCTCATGGCTCTCTCCTATTCGAGGCGCGCCGCCGCTTCCCGGAGCTTTCCCGAGACCAGAAGGATCGCGTCTTCCAGATGGCCCCGTGCCTGGGCCTCGAGTCTCTGCACGGTTTCCTTGTCGGCCGCGCCGACGCTCCCGCCCCGCAGGCGCTGGTAGAGATGAAAAATCTCCGGGCTCACCGGCCCGGACGTCCTGTTCGAAGTCATTGCCCCAGCTCGCGGGGCCGAAAGCGAGGACCCGCTCGCGGTGGTAGCTTTCCTCGGAAAGGATTCCCGCCGTATCGGCGGTCGCCACTTCCTCGAGCGCAGTCGCCGCCATGGCCGCGTCGCCGAACTCGATCGCCTCGCGGGCGCGCGCGAGAGCCGATAGATCCGAGGCGTGAGGGCTGGTCCTCAGCACCGCGCGGGAGGAGCTCGTGGACAAGAGCCAGGGCACGAGCTCGTGGCGGACGTTGAGGTGGACGCGATTCAAACGGGAAGCGTCGGAAGTCCCCGCGCCGCGCGTTCGTTCCGCCGCGCGCGACGCGGCACGCGCGAACTCTTTCGACCGCCTCCTTGGCCTCGGCGAAGGACGCGGTGGGCGCTTTCCGCGCGTCCTCGTCGAGGGTCCTTCGCGAGCCACGACGCGATCTCCTCGAAGGAAATCGGAAGAACCCGCGCGCGGTCCGCGCGGTAGAGGCCGAGACCGCCGAGCGCGAGATCGACGTCGAGATTCTGGTACTCGGACGCGCGATAGGCGTCGAGCTGCGTGTGGTAGTAGCGCGAGAAAGACGCCGCGTTCTCGTACTGCGGGTGCGCGGGAAACCACAGAAGGTACGAGACCGCGCCTCCTCCGATCGCCCCGAGCGACCATGCGTCGACCCAGTTGGTGACGCCCTCGTGCAGCCGAATCCGGTTCTCGAGGTTCAGGTCTTTCAGGAGCGCGCGCTGGAACGGGAGGTTGTCGACCGTCGCGAAGAGGTGGCCTTTCTCGGCGGTGAAGCCCGCGCCGTCCACGTTGAAGGCGTACGCGAGACGGCTCGCGATCTCCGGATGGTTCTTGACGAAGGAGTAGGAGCCGACGAGCCAGTCGGACTGGGTCCCGATGCCGCCCGCTTCCTCGGCGCCGAACGCGATGAGGAGCAGAGTGCGTCTCGTGCCGGCTTCTTTCAACGCGCGGCCGAGCTCGAGCATGACCGCGACTCCGACCGCGTTGTCCTGGGCCCCCTGGTGCCAGCGATCGTGGTGCGAGGTCACCGCGAGGACCTCGTCCGGCGCCTCGCTCCCCGTGAGCCGCCCGATCACGTTCTCCGAGAAGCCGTACCGGACGTCGACCCGGCTCGAAAGCGAGACTTCGACGTCGCCTTCGGCGAGCTGCCGCAGAATGCCCGCGGCATCGCGCTTCGATATGGAGACGGCGGGAATGTCGTCGTGATACTGGATGCCGTCCTGCTTCAATGCGTCGTCGGGGTTCTCTCCCGGATAGTCATAGAAGACGATGGCGCGCGCGCCGCGAACCGCGGCCTCGAGCGCGGTCGCGCTCGGCCAGACGCCGCGGCGAACCAGGACCACTCGAGAGGAGACGTCCCCGATGCGGTCGTAGTCCGCGGCGAGACCGCTTCCCGCGTCCACGAGTCTTCGCGCGAAGACGTTCTTCCCGCGTCCTCCGTTCCGCTCGCGTAGTCGACTCCGTCGCGGACTCCCCAGGTCCCGGTCGAAGAATGAAGAGTGATGGCTTCGATGGCGCTTCCGTTCACGACGAGCTTTACCTCGCCGTAGTCGTAGGCCCGCACGGGAAACCTCTCTCGCGCCACCTCGAAGCCCCGCGCGCGCATCTCCTTCTCGATGAAGTCGGCGAGCGCTTTCTCCGAAGCGCTTCCCGCAACGGCGCTTCCGTAGCCCGCACCCGAGGGACCGACTCCCACTTCTTCCGAGAGCTGCCGGGTCAGGCGGACCACCGCGGTCGCGTCGATGGCGTCGAGGAGTTTCTGCTCGTCGGCCGTGATCTGCGCGGCCGCGCTCCGTGCCGCCAGAAGGGCGAGCGCCCAGCCACAATCGTTTTTGCATGGCATGGACCGTAGCAAGGGCCTCGGCTCGCTGTCAACGCGCCATTCTTGACTCCACCGGATGGTGAAGGGAGAATCGAGGACGCGCCCGGTTCGAGGAGGTTCGCATGAGGTCAAGATTAGTCGGGCTCGTCGCTCTGGCCTTATTCGGCTGCGCGGTTGTCGCTTTCGCCGAAGAGAAGGAATTCCAGGGTTACGTCACCGATGACATGTGCGCGAAAGAGCACATGATGGAAGGGATGAACGACAAGGAGTGCGCCGACGAGTGCGTCAAGATGGGAGCGGCGTACGCGCTCTTCGTACCCGACGACGGGAAGATGTACCTCGTCGACGATCCGAAGAAGCTCGAGCCACACGCGGGTGAGAACGTGGTGGTGAAGGGCACCGTCAGCGCTGACGGGAAGTCGATCCAGGTGAGCTCGGTGAAGAAGTCCGAAGCCTCTCGATAAAAAAAACCGGCTCGGATCGATCATCGATTCCGATCCGAGCCGGCCTCACCTCTCCCAACCGAGGTGAGGTTAGCGAACTAGTCCGTCGCCTGCCGCGGCGTATTTCGCTTCAGCGCTTCCAGGAACGGACGGGTGACGTCGTTCACGGTCGCTTTCCGCGCCAGAAGGATGTCGCTTCCCGTCAGATCCTTTCCGTAGACCTCGTGATTCGCGCTGTCGTCGACGGTAAGGACCGAACCATCGAGCGAAACGCCGGCGAAGACTCCCTTGTTTCTCGAGTAGGAGTAGATAGGGGAATCGAACGTCAGGTTGGTTCCGGCCTCCACGCGCCGGCCGACCGGCCCGGCGACCGCGCCGGCATCCGCGCTCAGTTTGAGGTTGTCCTTGAGCATCTCGCGGAGCCCGTCCGGCTCCGTGAAAACCAGAATCAAATCCGTCGCCTCGACGCCGATCTGGAGTCCGAAGCTGCCTCCGCCGATGTCGACGAAGAGCGGAGTGCTCCACGAGCCCGTCTCGTCGCGGGCGGAGACCAGACCCTTGCCGAATCGCCCTCCGGCGAGAAAGGCGCCCTTGACGACGTTCGGGATTACGGCGATTCCGTAAGCCTTCGCGAGGAGCTCCTCCGGGATCTCGTGGTCCGGCGACGCCATGATGGAGTCGAGAGCGGCTCCCGCTTTCGAAGCTCGTTCCCGTTCGTCCGAAGTATCGAGTCCGGGCGCTGCCGTGAGACTCGCGGCCGAGAGAACGATCACGCTGATGATTGCTTTCATACGTGCTCCTCCTTCGTCTGCCGGAATAGCAAAGGTCATGCCACGGTAGTACCCGGTTACAGAGCTCCTGTTTTCCGTGAGTGAACGAGGGTCCATGGGAAATTCTTCACTCCTCCCCTGTACAAATTACTTTTTCGTGGTACCGGCTTCCGTGATCGAGAACACGGTGATCGCCGTATGTTTGAAAGACGCTTCACGAACGGAGAATCCTGTCTATGCGAATGCGAAATCACGGCCTTGCTGCGCTGCTATCTTTCTCGGAACGTTCGGCGCCTTCAACTACGGCGGCGGCGTGAAAATGTTCTTCACCGACAACGTCGGCATCCGGGTCGACTACCGGCGCTTCGCGATCCAGACCGACATCGACGATCCGAATCTCGAGATCCCGATCGTCGGAGACGAGATCAATACCGAGCCGGACATCGATCGATTCTTCGTCGGTCTGGCGCTCCGCTGGTAAGCGCTCTAGTCCCGGTTCCGGGCGTAGCGGGCCGTGCCGAGGAAATGGAGCGAGACGTACGGCTCCGATCCCACGACCCAGCTGTCGTGGGGGACCGCCGGCACGTGAAAGAGATTTCCCGCTCGCAGCTCGACCACTCTTCCGTCTTCGAAGGCGACGGTCGCGCTTCCCGCGAGCACCAGGCCCACGTGCTCGACCGCGCAGAGCGCCGTCCCCGCGGACGGCGCCACGTGAGTCGACCACTTCCAGCCCGGCTCGTAAGCGGCGCGGCCGATCTCGACGCCGCCCAGACGCACGATATCGAAGCGCCCCTTCTCGAAGAGGCGGGTCTCGTCAGGTTCGTCGAAGCGCCTTAGTAGGACGTTGAGGTCGTCGAGCATGGTCAGCGTCTCAGCCGGCCATTCTCTTCCAGAAGCGGGCCCCAGGGAAGTGAAAACTCAACGGTTCGCGATTACTCTAGCTCCATGAAAGAGAGCGCCGCCGTCGGGTTCAGCGTCCACACGGGCTGGGCCGCGTCGGTTCTGGTCGTGGGACCGCCTCGGGCGCTCCGGATCGTCGACCGCCGCCGGATTCGCCTTGCGGACACCGACGATACGCTCGAGGCTGGGGTCTACCACCGAGCGGCGGAGCTTCCGGAAGCGAAAGCGGAGCGCTTCGTTCGCGAGGCGCAGAAACAGGCTCTGCGGCACGCCCTCGCGCAGATCCGTAGTCTCTCCGACGCGTATCCGGTGGTCGCTGCCGGGGTCTTGATGAGCGCGGTGACGCTTCCGTCGAAACTCTCGGCGATCCTCCGCTCGCATCCGCTCGTTCATACCGCCGAGGGCGTTTTGTACCGGGAAGCTCTCGCGGGCGGGGCCGAGGACTGCGGGCTCGAGGTGGTGCGGATTCCACGCCGGGAGCTCGATTCCCGCTTCGCGTCCGCACTCGGGATGGATGCGGAGGAAGCGCGTGAGTGGCTGACTCGCGCGGGTAAGGCCATTGGCCCGCCGTGGGCGCGGGATCAAAAAGACGCTGCCATGGCCGCGCTCGTCGCGCTCTCGACGAGGAAGCGACGAAAAAGCTAGGGCGGCTGCAGAAAACCCGTCACCGCGTCCCGCCATTCGTCCGGGCGCTCCAGAGACATCCCGTGGCCGGCACCCTCGAGGGTGAGAAGCCGCGCTCGCGGATACGCGGCCTTCAGTGCCTCGCGGGAACGTTTCGAAGCCACGCGGTCCTCGCTCCCCTCGATGAGCAGTATCTCGCCGGGCCAGTTCTCGAGGGCCGTGATTCGGTCCGGATCTCCGCGATCGAAATCGATGGACACTCGATACAGACTTCGCAATCGCTCGCGGGTCAATCCATCGACCGCGCGTAAGTAGAACGATAGCCAGCGCTCCTGATCGCGAGGGGCTCGCCTCACGATTCGCTTGATTCCGACCCGCAGCAGAGCGCGAACCAGGCTCATCGGGAAAAACGGAAGGATGCGGAGGACCCGCTGGTTGGTGCGCGCCCGCCTGGGATCGGGTGGACCGGTCGCGGAAAGCACCACGCGGGTGGTCGCCTCGGGAAACCGGAAGAGGAAGGCCTGGGCGACGACGCCCCCGAACGAGCCTCCGAGAAGGGCCGTGCGACCGATTCCCTCTCGCGACAGTATCGAGGAGAGATCCGAGAGCAGTTCCTCGAGACCGGATAGCACCGGGTACTCGACGAGAACCAGGCGATATCGCTCGGTGAGACCTTCGAGAAGGGGAGCCAGAGCGTCCGGTCCGCCGAGAGCTCCCGGGAGAACGATGAGACCCTCCGCGCCGGTTCCGGTGACGCGATAACTCCATTCCGCCACGGCCCGTCATGCTACCATCGGCGCCATGAGTCTCTTCGACGCTCTCTTCCTGCCGCTGGTGCTCTCCGCGGCGCCTTCGCAGATGCCCGGCATCGACCGGCGCTCCTACGACCTCGGCGGGATCGGCGCTTTCGCGGAGGTGGTCGGCGCCGGTGTCAAGAAGCTGGCTCTGAGCGCGCCGATGAGTCCCGCAGAGATGGACGGTCTCATCGCGGAAGCGGAGAAAATCGTGGAGCGAAACCACGCGCAGTCCTTTCGTGAAACGGATTTCCTGACCACCGATCTGTTTCCTGCCACGATCACCGAGGACAAGCACGTGCTCCTCATCTACACGGGCGCGGTGAAGGACGAGTACCTGGCGCTGAAGAAGGAGAAACAGGCGCTCGTTGCTTCCGGCCGCTACGAGGGAGAGGCGCGCAAGGATATCGCGCGAAAGATGGGACGCCTCCTCAGCTACTCGGAAGAGAAGATCGCGGCGCTTCTATCGGGCAGGTGATTTCTCAGCACGTGACGCACTTGTTGTTCTTGGATCCGAGGCTCATGAGGAGCTTCACCGCTTCGGGAAACGGCTGGGTGCGCTGCATCGGACCTCCGGGGGACCTTCCCCTGCAGTTCTTCACCGAGATTGTGGATGACAGGGACGTCGATCCGCTGATGGCATCGAGGCCCCGATCCGATAGCCGATGGTGAGGATGCGCGGTAGCGTCTCACGCACGAACCATCCTGGACCGGGAGTGCCGATGGTTCTTGTTAGCCGCTCCACACGCTGCCCCAAAAGGGAACTGCTGGCAACGCTCCACGAGTTGACCCTGCGCGTCGTCCCCGACGAAAGGCCCGACAGCGGATACCGGGTCGAGGACGGGCCATTCCTCGGCTGGAAGACCCTACCCACGTGGTGACCCCGGGACGAATCCGTCCGGACGCACTTAAATTTGAAATGCGCCTCGAACGGATAAATGTAATTTCGCGGATCGACTACTCCGGGCGCAGGCTTCCGTAGATCTTCTCGCGATAGCAGTGTTCGAGCTCGAGGTCTCCCAGAATGAAATGCGAGTCGGAGAGTTTCAGATATACCGGGGCCTGGTCCTCGAGGAGCCGAAGGGCCTGTTTACAATGTTCCGGGGTGTTCACTATCTGAGCGCTTACTTCTCGCGTGATAGCTCATCTAACTTTGGAAAATACTGTTCCTCTTTTGCCTTCCATTCGAACTTTACAGAGCCGTCGCAATAGCCGGTTTTCAATTTCGCACCTTCAACTTCGTCGCGAGGGTTTTTCAGAACCGCAAAGATGAGAACTTTGTCGCCTACCTTTGTGTTGTCTCCCAATGGATCGCATGTGTCCCCGTGTGCCGTGACAACAATGACTGGCGCCGATTCTCCTTTCCAAATTCTCAAGACTTGAAAGGTAAGTTGGTTGGTAAAAGAACTCTCGACATTCTCCGTAACCGATCCGTAGAACACCAAGGACGCCTGCGCAAAGGCGCGTTCGAGCGTTGGTATCGTGCAAGGGTTCTTACAACCTTCCATCTGTTTCCTGCCTCGATCACCGAGGGCAAGCACGTGCTCCTCATCTACACGGGCGCGGTGAAGGACGAGTACCTGGCGCTGAAGAAGGAGAAACAGGCGCTCGTTGCTTCCGGCCGCTACGAGGGAGAGGCGCGCAAGGATATCGCGCGAAAGATGGGACGGCTCCTCAGCTACTCGGAAGAAAAGATCGCGGCGCTTCTTTCGGGCAGGTGATCTCTCAGCACGTGACGCACTTGTTGTTGTTCTTGGATCCGAGGCTCATGAGGAGCTTCACCGCTTCGGGAAAAGGCTGGGTCCGCTGCACCGGACCATTCGCCATGTCCGCCGTGGTCTGGCCCTCGCGATTCACCGCTTTCACGTCGGCTCCCTTGGAAACGAGGTACTGAATCATCTCGACGTCTCCCCGGGCGGCGGCGTTATGGAGCGGCGTCCCGCCTTCGTGATCGCGGGCGTTCACGTCGGCGCCGCATTCCTCGACGAGATACTTCACCGCCGGGAGAAATCCCGCGGGGTGGTTGCGGTAATCGTTCGCGGCGAATCCCTCGCCGAAGCCGGCGCCCGCCGCCGCATGAAGCGGCGTGATAGCGGGGCCTCCCACGGGAACCGGCGGGAGGCCGGAGACGTCCTTCATTTCACGTCCTTCCTGGTTTCCCACGCGAGGGCGTGCCGGAGGCGCCATGGTCGGAATGCTCGGATCGGCGCCATGAGACTTCGAGAAGCTTCATGGCCGGAACGTCGCTCCCGTACGCCGCCCGCCAGAACGGAGTCGCGCCCGCCTCGTCGAGTCCCGAGCGGTCGAAGTTGTATCCGCTGAACCAGACCTTCTTCTTCAGCCGCGCGTTCGGATCCGCGCCCGCGTCGAGGAGCGCTTTCATGAGATCGAGTGGGTCAGCTCCTGCTGCTGCTGGGCGGTCGGCTGCGGATAGCTCGCGTTGGGGCCCAGGCGAGGTTGATGGCGGCATAGAGCGGGGTCGCGCCCGACGGCTCGCTCGCGAGGTTCGGATCGGCGCCGCGGTCGAGGAGGTACTTCGCAAGATCGAAACGGCCGTTCATGGTGGCGATGAGGAGGGGGCTCGTCTTGCTGCCCTCGCTGACCTGGTTGACGTCGGCGCCCCGGTCGAGAAGCGTCTTCACCGTTTCGAGATTCCCCTGGCGCGCCGCGAGGAGGAGCGCCGTCATCCCGCCTTGAACGCCGACGAGATCTCCGAAGCTCGGGCGCTCGCGGCGCTCGTTCGATTCCTTCTTGTCTTTCTTGTCGGACGTGTCGGACTTCATCCAGCCGAAGAGCTTTCCGAAGGCGCTTCCCTCCGCTCTTCGGTTCCGGCTCCGCCGGCTTCGCATCCGCGGGCGCCGCTTTCTTCGCACGCTCCTCGCGCAGGCTTTCGAGTCGCTTCTTGAAAGCCTCGTCGCCCGCCTTGGTGAGAGCGGGCACGTCGACGAGGGTCGTGGTGAGCGCGACGTCGGCCCCGTTCGTAAGAAGGATATCGACGACTTCGGCTCGATTGGAGGCGGCCGCGAACATGAGGGCGGTCTCACCCGCGGAGCGACTCCTTCGCGTCGACGGCCGCTCCCGTCGCGAGAAGCGCTCGGACCGCTCGGCGCTTCCCGATGCGGCCGCGAGCATCAGCGGCGTCGCGCCGGTGGCCGTTGCCAGGTTCGGTCGGCGCCCGCGTCGAGAAGCGTTTCCACCATGGCCGCGTGTCCGCTCCGGCTCGCGAGGATGAGCGGGGTGTGCGCGCCGAGCCTCGTCGCGGCCTTGACGTTGGCTCCGGCGTAGAGGAGCATCTCGGCGATCCCGACGTCGTTCGAGAGCGCCGCCCAGTGGAGCGCCGTCATTCCGTCGCCCTGGGCGGCGTTCACGTCGGCTCCGTCCTTCAGAAGAGACGCGCACAGTCTCACGGTCCGCCGACCGGGCGGCGTCCGCGACGGGTGAGGAGCTCTTGCCGAGATCGACGGGCCCCGCGGCCACGAGCGCGAGAGCGGAGGCGATCGCGAGCTTCCGCTCTCATGACGTCGCCACCGGCGCGAGCGAGCTTCCCGGTCAGATCGAACTCGCCCGTGCTGTCGCCGAACGATCTCGATGTCGTCGAGACCGAGATCGTGGAGCAGCGTCAGCATCACGTTCGCCATCGGAGTTTCGTCCGCGGCCTTGAGGTGCAGGCCTCCGGGGATGCGGCCGTTTCGCGTGGCCCGCGAGGAACAGCGGGCACCTCTTGTGATTGTGGATGTTCGGATCGCCGATGGGGGAGCCGTAGAGGATCACCGTTTTCTCGAGGAGGTTCGCGTCGGCCTTCCTGGCTGTTCTCGAGCTTCGTCCAGGAAATACGGGACGAGGCCCACGTGGTAGCGGTTGATCTTCGAAAGCTCGACGACCGTCTTTTCCTGATTCGCGGTGGTGAGACGCGTTGTGGAAACCTTCCAGACGCCGCTCTCGGGAAAGACCCGGCCCGAGACGTCGCGGCTCATCTTGAAGGAGAAGACCCGCGTCAGGTCCGCTTCGAACGCGAGCGTCATCAGGTCGAACATCAATTCCACGTGCTCCCCGTAGGAGTCCGGCACGCCGATGGGAGCGTCGGGAAGCTCCCGCGGCTCACCGCTTTCGTTGCGCTCCTCGATCTTCTGGATCCTCCGCTCGATCTCGCGGACGTTCTGGAGGTAGTCGTCGAGCCGGGTGCGGTCCTCGGAGCCGAGGTCCTTCTTCAGCCGCGCGACCTCGTCCGGGATCCAGTCGAGGATGCTCTTGCTGCGCCCGGCGCCGCGCGGCGCGCTTCTCCGGCGTTCCTCCCGAGCCGAAGAGCTGGTCGAACGCGAGCCGCGGGTCCCGGATCATGGGAAGCGGGCCGGTAGGCGACGCCCAGCTGATGGTGTCCATGTAGACGCAGGCGTAGCCGTAGGAGCAGCCTCCCGCCTGGTCGACGTTCTCGATCGCGAGCTGCATCGACGGAATCGGAGTCTCCTGGCCGAAGCGCTGTGCGTAGATCTGGTCGAGGGACGTTCCCACGTGCACGTCGGAGCCCTCGGTCTGCGTCGGGTGCGACTGAGTGAGGAAGACCGAGCTCGAGCGGAAGTGATCGCCGCCGATCTCAGGCGAGGTGAAGGCCTCGGCATTGCGGCAATCGGTGTTGCTGACGATGGTGACGTGCTGACGGAAGGGCTCGAGCGGAGCAGAGGCTCGAGGGCGTGAGGTCGAAATCGGGCCCACCGCCGCGGGGGCCCAGAGGTTCTTCTGGATCCCGATGGTGTTGCTTCCGGCGGCGCCGTGGACCATCTCGATGGCGACGAAGCGCGTGCGCATGGCGCCGGGACCCGCGGTGAGCTTCCGCGCGGGCAGCATCGCCGAAAGATAGGGAAGGGCCACCGTCGCGCCCATGCCGCGAAGGACCGCGCGGCGCGAGAGATATTTGTTCGTTACGTACATGGGCGACTCCTGCTCAATGAACCTCGGTCGGGGTGGATGGAGTCCGTCCGCGCGACTCATCCGGAACGGGGCGCTGAAGACGACTCCGAGAATGTAGGACGACATGCGGTGGTCGTTCGCCGCGGCTTCGCGAATGATCGTTCGCACCGCCGGCATGTCGAAGTACTCGACCCTTCGGCCGATCGCGTAGGTCATGAGGCTCTCGGTGAAGGTCAAGATGAAAAGCGTCGGAGCGGCGCAGGAGAGCGTCCCGGAGGGCGAGGGGGCCGTCGAGCGGGGTTCCGTCGTAGAGCTCGCCCGAGGCGTCGACCGGAGCGCCGCCGTCTTTCGTGCGCCAGGCGCCGGTGACGTCGAAGTTCTCGAGGGCGAGCCCGATAGGATCGATCACCGTGTGACAGGAAGTGCAGGCCGGGTTCGAGCGATGCTCCTCCATCCGCTCGCGGATGGTGAGAACCCGGTCGTGGGCCACCGCTTTCGTATCCTCGAGGGCCGGCACGTTCGGCGGCGGCGGAGGCGGCGGGCTTCCGAGGAGCACTTCCATCACCCACTTGCCCCGCTGGACGGGCGAGGTCCGGTTCGCGACCGAGGTGAGGGTGAGGATGCTTCCATGGCCGAGGATTCCACTCCGGTTCGCGTTCACGCCGTCGAGGGCGACGCGGCGGAAGGCGCTCCCCGGTGACGTTCGGAACCTGGTAGTGCTCGCGCCAGCCGCTCGTTCACGAAGGAGTAGTCCGCGGTCAGAAGCTCCAGGACGCTTCGGTCCTCGCGGACGAGATGGAGGAAGAACAGCTCCGTCTCGCCGCTTCATCGCCTGCGCGAGCGTCGCGTCGTAATAAGGATAGCGGACCGCGTCCGGGTGGAGCTTCTCCAGGTCCTGCAAGCGCAGCCACTGCGAGGCGAAGCGCGTGGCGAGCGCCTCCGCGCGGGGATCGGCGAGCATCCGCCGCACCTGTCGCTTCGAGAACGACGCGGATCCGAGAGCGTTCCCTCGCTCGCGAGCGCGAGGAGCTCCTCGTCGGGAGCGCTGGCCCAGAGGAAGAACGAAAGGCGCGAGGCCAGGTCCAGATCGGAGACGGGGTAGCTCTCTCCCGGTGCCGCGTCCTCCGGCATGGCGCTCGAGCCGGAAAACGAAGCTCGGGCTCGACAAGGATCGCCTGGAGCCCCATGCGGATTCCGCTCTCGAAATCCCGTTCCTCGCGGCCGATGCCGTAGAAGGACAGGAGAGCTTCGAGATCGGACTCGACGACGCGGCCGCCGGTAGGCGCGGGTCGCGAGATCCTTCAAGATTTCCTCGGCGCAGGGGAGCTCCTCGTCGGCCGAGGTCGGGCGGCAGCGGAAGATCCGGCGCCGGCTCTCGGTGTCGGAAACGCCCGTCACCCGGTCCGGGCCGCCGATGGAGAGGTCGCGCAGGTGGGGGAGCGTGGTGACGCCGTAGTCGATTCCGATCTCCCCGTCGGCGAGCGTGTGCTCGATAGGTGTCATCAGATCGTCGATGGGCGCTTCGCCCTTCTTCGAGAAACGCGGCCGAGACGCGGTGCGATCCCGCCTGCACGAAGATCGGGACGGTCTCGAGGTTCATGCCCGCCTCGTCCGCTTCCGACATCAGAGGGTCGACGTCGAGGAGTGCGACCCTCGCGCCGTCGATCGACAGATCGATCTGCTCGCCTTCGCTGAGGTCTGGCCGAAGAGATAGCCTTCGGGCGAAGCGTGGAGCTCGATCTTGAAGAGGTACTCGCCGTCGGCGGGGAAGTTGTGGACGACGGAGATTCCCCCGCGGGTCCCGAGAGGCGCGCCCTCGACGTGACGGACTCTGCGACGCCGGTCTTCGGAGCTTTGTACGTCGTCTCGCTCGGCTCGACCTCGGGATCGCCCACCGCCTCGCGGCTGATCTTGTCGGCGGCGCGAAGGTAGGAGTCCATCAGCGTCGGCGACATGCCCTGGACGTCGGCGATGTTGTCGAAGCTGTGGCTGATGGTGTCGGCGGGAAGAAGCGCCTCGACGTCGACCTCGAGAGTCGAGGAGGTCCTTCACCGAGCGGGCGTACTCGGCGCGGTTGAGCCTCTGGAACGTGCGGCGGCCCGGGATTCGGATTCGAGCGGCGTGCTCGTCGATTCGGGCCTCGAGCGTCTCGACGAACGCCTTCACCGTGTCTCGGGCTCGGGCTGGGGCGCGAAAGACGGCGGCATCATTCCGGTGTGGAGCTTCCGCAGTATCCGCTCCGCGGTCTCCGCGTCGTTCTCGGGGTGCTCGACGTCGAACGTCTCGAGCGAGAGATCCGCGGTGCGGGAGGAGTCGTTGTGGCACATGACGCAGTAGTCGGCGACCATGTCGTTCACCGACTCCGAGCGTGTAGGAAGGCGGCGCTCGGCAAGCGCCGGAACGCTCGGAACCAGCCGCATCGAGGACATCCCCCTCCACATCGTATTCCCGTTCGATGGCCTTATCGCCAGCGTCTGAAGGGACTCGACCCTCCCGTTCCGCGAGAACGCCTTTGGTCGTGTTTCGCCGATCTGGCTGTCGTAAACATCAACGGTCGGCCTGCCCGTTGCCGGAGCTGCGCTCCGGCGTAGGGCGCGACGCAAGCCGGCACCGAGAAGTCGGAGCCCGCCACCCAGCCGTCCTCCGAGCCAGTAGACCGCCGGAGTCGAGCTTCACGTCCGCCTCGGTCGGGCCAATCGAGCGCGATCGGCAGCCGACGGCCTTCGGATTCTTCTCGCAGCAGCGGAGGGCCTCGATCATCGGCCCGAGGCCCGATGATAGTCGTCCGCGGAATCGATGCCGTGCTCGAACGGCATCCAGGCCTGATGACGGGAACCGCCGCGCGACGTAGGAAGGTTGAGGGACTTCCTCGCCGACGGCCCAGTCCTGTCGCTTGACGCGCCCTCGCCGCCGGTCGTGAGGCGGTGGCACGCGGTGCACGCCTGCGCCTCTCCACCGACGGGCTCGGTATCGATCTCCATCACCCGCGCCTTCCGGAACGAATCCTGAAAAGGCTTCCCGACGGGCAGATAGGGCACGTCGCGATCGTTCGACGGCACGACCCGCTCTCCGTCCACGAACACCTGATCGATGAACGGACTGTGCTTGAACGCTCCGTGAGCGTGGCAGCTCACGCACTGTCCCTCGGCGGTCGCCTTCGGGCGTGAAGAACATGTTGTTGAGTCCGCCGGGCGCCCCGCGCGGCCCCCGGTTCCACATCCGTTCCGGGTAGCCCTCGGGCGGCTTGGGCTCGGGGAGGCGATCGTAGATCTCCTCCTTCGTCGCCACCACTTTGCGATCCGGCGCGGGAATCCACCCGCCGTAGTAGGCGTAGGAGCGATCAGGCCTCTCGAAGTCCAGCTTCCCGAAGAACGTGAAGAAGCAGGTTTTTCCCGAACGCTTGTTCCGGAGGATGAGGCCGAGATCGTCGAACTCGAAGATGAGACGATAGAGGCGCAGGCGCTCCTCCAAAGACGCGTTGCTCTCGACCGCTCGCTCGTACTCCCTCACCCGCTCCTCGGGCGTGAGTATGCTGGTGAAAAGCTTCTGGCGGCAGTTCAAGACCGCCTCCACGTCCTCTCCCACATCCACCCGTTGGAGGAAGTCGTAGGTCCAGCATTTTCCGTCGAGCCACTGTGAGCGGTCGCATCCCCCGCGGCCCTCCGCGAGCGCGCGAAATTCCCTCTCCGTGACTTTCTGTCCGTTCACGGTAATCGGAACTTCGACTCCGGCGAGGCAGCTCATGTCGGGGAGCGGCTCGACGATACCGAGCTCCTGCTTGCAGAGCTCGGCATAGGCGACGATGTCTTCCTCGACGCGCGCCTCTGCGGGAAGCGTCTGAAGCTCGTCCGCTGGCCGGTGAACCTGAGCTCGGTATCGCGCCTCGCGGCGAGTGCCGGCCTGGCAGCCCGCGAGCCAGACCAGGACGAGCACGAGACCAGTCCGTCCGCTCACGGGTCAAGCATAGTCTAATAGGTTGGACGGCAGGCCTCCTCCTGCGACTCTAAGGCAACACTTGTAATGCGACAGTAACTGTCGTATTATGCGCTCGTGAACGAATACACGATCGCGGAGCTTGCGGAGCTCGGCGGTGTGTCCCGCCGGACGGTGCGCTTCTACGTTCAGGAGGGTCTCATCCCGCCCCCTATGGGTCTCGGGCGAGGCGCTCACTACCGGAAGGAGCATCTCGAGGCGCTGCTGCGCGTCAAATCGATGCAGGAGCGCGGGCTCCTCCTCGAAGAGATCCGCCTCGCGCTCTCGCCAGGAAAGCACCGCGACGAAGCCCCGGAGCCGGTCACTCGCTCTCATTGGAGCCGGATCGAGCTTCTGCCGGGCGTGGAGCTTCACGTGTCGAGCCGGCATCAGGTGCCTCGGCCGTCGAAGCTTCACGAGCTCGCGGCGTGGTGCCGCGCCCATTTCCGCGACAAGGAGAACGAGGATGCCTGAGACTGCGCGCGCTGGATTGTTCGGAAACGAAGAGCCCATCCCCCTCGAAGGAGTCGCCATCGACGCCGAGGTCCGCGATTTCTGCTCGCGGGTCACGGTGACCCAGAGATATCGGAACCTGGGCGAAAAGCCGATCGAGGCGCTGTACGTGTTTCCGCTCGACGAGAGAGCGGCGGTCTGTGGTTTCGCCGCGCTCGTCGACGGAGTCGAGATCGTCGGAGAAGTGAAGGAGCGCGAGGAGGCGTTCGAGCGATACGACGACGCTCTTTCCGAGGGCCACGGAGCGTTCCTTCTCGATCAGGAGAGGTCGGACGTCTTTACCGCGCGCATCGGAAACCTGCTTCCGGGAAAAGAGGCGATCGTACGGATCACCTACGTCGCGGAGCTCGGTCTCGAGGGGAGCGATCTGCGTTTCGTGCTTCCCACGACCGTCTCTCCGCGGTATGCGCCTCTCGAGGACCGAAAAGGAGTCGGCCGCTCCCAGGCGGAAGCGGTGAATCCTCCCTACGCGTGGACGGTGCCCTACGGCCTCGAGCTCACCGTTCGCCTGGAGATGCCGAGCTCCATTCGAGGGCTCGAATCTCCCTCGCATCCGCTCGCCATCGAGATCGATGGCGCTTCCGCGACGGTTCGTCTGGGGGAGCGGCGGACCGAGCTCGACCGGGATTTCGTGCTCCTGGTCAAGCTTCAGGAACCCCACGAGCCGCGCGCCTGGGTCGAGGAGAAGAACGGCGAGGCGGTGGCGATGCTCGCGTTTCAGCCGCGTTTCGAAGCGCGGGAGTCTCCTTCGGAAGTCATCTTCGTCGTCGATCGATCCGGATCGATGGGCGGCCCCTCCATCGCGGAGGCTCGTAACGCCCTCCAGCTCTGTCTTCGAAGCCTGCGCGAGGGCTGCTGGTTCAACGTGCTCGGCTTCGGCTCGACGCACCAGATGCTCTTTCCCGAGAGTCGTCCTTATGGGGAAGAGAGCCTCCGCCTCGCGACCGAGCACGTGAGCTCGCTCGAAGCCAATCTCGGAGGAACGGAGATTCTTCGGGCTCTCCAGGCCGTCCTCGGGCGAGGCAGCTTGGAGCTTCCGCGGCAGCTCATCGTGATGACCGACGGCCAGGTGACCAATACCGACGCCGTGCTGGCTCTCGTGCGGAAGCACTCGGAGTCGACGCGCGTCTTCACCCTCGGTATCGGAGCGGGAGCGAGCCACGAGCTCGTGCGCGGCATGGCGCGCGCGGGCCAGGGGGAGGCGGAAATGATCTTCCCCGGCGAGCGAATCGAAGCGAAGGTCCTGCGACAGTTCTCTCGCGCGCTCTCTCCGGCCCTTCGCGACCTGCGCGTGAGCTGGGGCGGTCTCGAAGTGAGGCAGGCGCCCCACCGTGTCTCCTCGGTGTTCGCGGGGGGTCGCGTGCTGGTCTATGGATTTCTCGAAAGGCCGCTCGAGCGGGAGGTCGAGATCAAGCTCGAAGCCCGCGGCGAGGAAGGACCGATCTCATTTCCCGTTCGGCTATCGCCCGCGGGCCAGCGGTCGGGCTCTCTCGTCGCCGCTCTCGCGGCGCGGGCGCTTTTGCGCGATCTCGAGGAACGCGAGGACAAGGAAGCGGGAATCGCCGCCAGCCTCAAGTACGGGCTCTCCTCGAGGTGGGCGTCCTTCGTGGCCGTCGAGAAGAGGGAGAATGCGGTGCCGCGGGAGATCGAGCTCCGGCGGGTTCCGTCCGCGCTGACGCGCGGATGGGGGGCAGACACGCTGATGCTGGCCTATCTCGCCGCCGGCCCCGCGAAGGGGTCGCGCCTCCTTCGTCCAGCGCTCCGATCTGGGAGTCTCTCGAGCGGTGATGCTTCGATGAAGGATACCGGTGAGTGCAGATCGCGTGCGTCGAATTCGGCGGGCGGCTGAAGCTCGCCCGCGGGCGGTCGACGCAACTCGTCGTCCTTCAGCGTGCGGATGGCTCCTGGAATCTCGACGACGCGCTCGCCTCCGTCCTTGGGGTCCGGCTCCGGAAACTCCAGAAGAAGCTCAAGGGCGCAACCGGGGATCCCGAAGAAGCTGCTCGAGCGTGGGCGACCGCTCTCGCTCTCGCCTGGCTCGAGTCGAACGCGGCGGATTCCCGCGAGGAGTGGGAGCTCCTCGCGGAGAAAGCGAAGGCCTGGCTCTCCCGTTGCGGGGCGAGAGCTCGCGAGCGGCGAGGACTGGCTCGATGCAGCCGAACCCGCGTTGACGGTGCGCGGGTTCTGGTCGTAGCATCGCGCCGGTGGGACGCTCGATCGCTGGCCCTGAGGCTGGCGGCGCTGTCGCTGCCGCGCTCTCTGTCTGTTCCGCGCTTACCGCGGAAGAGAAGATTGTGACGCTTCTCTTCACGAACGACGTCGAGAGCGCGTACGACCCCATTCCCGCGTTCTGGCGGGACGACATGGAAATGATCGGCGGCATCGCGGAGATGACCACGCTCATCCGCGAGCTTCGCTCGAAGGAGCCCAACACGTTCCTCTTCGACTCCGGAGACATCTTCACCGGGGCCCTCGCGAAGCTCACCGAGGGCGAGCTCGCGTTCGAGCTCATGATCGCCATGGGCTACGACGCCATGGCCATCGGAAATCACGAGTTCGAGTACGGCGCCGACATCTTCGCGTGGGAGAAGAACCGCGCGCCGTTTCCCGTGCTCGGCGCCAACATGTTCTATCGGGGCACGCGGCATCCGTTCGCGCAGCCTCACGCCATCCTCGAGCGAAACGGAATCCGCATCGGGGTCATCGGCATCATGGGACAGGATGCGGCGACCGCGATCATTCCGTCGTTCATCGCTCCTCTGGACGTGACGGAGCCGGCCGAAGCGGTGCGGCGATCGGTCGCGGAGCTGCGGGACGAAGTCGATCTCATCGTGCTCCTGACCCACCAGGGAAAGACGGCGCCCATGCAGACCGACGCCGAGAGCGATCCGCGGCTCCAGCGGGACATCGACGCGGACTACCGGCTCGCGGGAGCGGTCGAAGGAGTCGACGTGCTCCTGGCCGGCCACGCCGATGCCGGCACCCTGAAGCCGGTCGTCCACGAGAAGACCGGAACCCTGATCATGCAGACCTATGGTCAGGCGACGCACCTCGGATACCTTCGGCTCACCATCGACGGCAAGTCGGGAAAGATCCTGGCCCACGACGGGAAGCTCATTCCCGTCGACTCCGCGCGGCTTCCTCCCGATCCCGAGGTAACGGCGAAGCTCGATCGGTACCGAAGCCTTTACCCTCAACTGCGAGAGAAGGTCGGACGAACGGAAGCGAGGATGAACCGCCGCTACATCGAGGAATCCGATGTGGGAAATCTCTTCGCCGACATTCTCAGAAGCGTTTCCGGCGCGGACGTCGGGTTCATCCACAGTGGAAGCCTGCGGAAGGACCTGCCCGAGGGCGATGTCGCTCGAGTGGACATCTTGGACACCTATCCCTTCGTCGACGACGTCGTCGTCTTGCGGATGACCGCGGAGCAGATTCGCCGGGTCCTGGAGCAATCGCTCACTCTCGAGCGCGGGCTCCTCCAGGTCTCCGGGATCGAGATCGTCTACGACCTTTCGAAGTCCGAAAAACGGCGTCTGGTCTCGATGAAGCGGGAGGGGAGTCCGATCGAAGCGGACGAACAGATCGACGTGGTCGTCTCGGGTTTTCTCGCGGAAGGAGGCGACCTCTACGACGCGTTTCCCGAGGCGGTGCGCCTTCGAACGCTCGGCAAGGTCTCCGACGTGGTGATCGACTACTTCAAAACCGGCGATGTCGTGAAGGTACCGCCTCGCGGGCGCCAGAAGAGCGTCACGAGCGCTCGTTAGCCAGGACCCTACTCCGTGAGGGCGGCCTTCCACCGCATCGCCATCTCAATCCGAGCGCGGCCGCTCGGGTGATCGTAGAAGATCCACTCCTCGAGCGGTCCCGGGTCGAGCTTCCGATACTCCGCCATCTTCAGCGCGACTTCCGCGAAGCCCTCCGCTTCGCGCGCGGTGTTCAGCCCGAACAGGTCCGCCTCCGCTTCGTTCGCACGGACGAACGAGTTGATGAAGGGCGACATCACGAAGAAATAGGCCGATAGGAGCGCGGCGAGTAGTGGAAGCCCCGCCTCGTCCTCGATGCCGCCGATGGCGAAGCGGCGCTTCAGGGCGGAGAAGCTCCACTGCAGCGAGGCGAAGCCGATCACGAGCAGGACCCCGAAGAAAAGAATCCCTTCATAGACATGGTTGAGCGCGTAATGGCCGATCTCGTGCCCCATCACCGCGCGCACCTCGGCTTCGGTACACCGGTTCAGAAGGTTGTCGTTGAGAGAGATCCGAAGCGTACTCAGAAAGCCGCTCACGTTCGCGCTGATCCTCTTCGACTGGCGCGAGGCGTCGAACTGGTACACCTCGTCCGCGGGAACGCCGTTGGCGCGCGCCATCGCGAGAATCGACTCTTTGAGCCCCGGCTCGGAAAGAGGACGGTACTCGTTGAAGAGCGGAAGGATGTAGACCGGCGCGACGAGGGAGACGGCGATGAGGACGGCGAGAGAGGTGACCGCGCCCCAGAGCCACCACGTGCGAGGAGCCCGACGGAATACGGTGTAGAGGAGGACCAGGAGGAATACGAAAACGACCAGCGCGACGCCGAGGCCGGTGAGCTGGTCCTTCATCCACGGACCGAACGACTGGTTCGAAAGCCCGAATCGGTGCTCTCGAAAGAACCCCCGATAGAGGAGGAGGGGGAACGTGAGGACCGAGGCCGAGACCACGTAGAGCGCGGCGTAGATCGCGGTGCGAAGCGCTGGGTTTCGCCCGCGGCCCGCGGCGAAGTCACGGATTCCCCTGGAGAGGCCGGTTGCGAGAAAGACCCAGGCGACGCCGAGCCCGTAGACGAAGTCGACGAGGTTGAGCCAGTATCCGCCTTCGAAATACGCATCGGATCGAGCTTTCTCCTCGGGAGTCAGCCGATCGAGGTAGGCGCGCGTGGCGGTGACCGGATCGAGCGGTTGAGCCGGCGCTTCGGCGGTGAGGGACAAGAGAACGAGAGCGACCGCGGTCGCGATCCGTTTCATGGCGCAGGAGCCTACACCCTGAGACCTCGCTTCATCCACTCCACCTCGGGCTATACTCCTCGGACTTTTCAGGAAGTCGGAGGAGTGACATGAATCGTTTCCGGCTACGGTTCGTTTCTTGCTTCGTTCTCTCGGTCTCGTCGTTCGCCCAGGGCGCCCAGGGCGCCCAGGGCGACGAGCGCCTCGAGAAGCTCAAGCGCGAAGCGCTCGAGAAGGTGGACAGCCGCCAAAAACTCGCTCAGGTCATGGTGGACAGCATCTTCAGCTTCGGCGAGCTCGGCTTCCAGGAATTCGAGACGTCGCGCTACGTGACGTCCGTTCTCGAGGAGAACGGCTTTTCCGTGGAGCGCGGCGTCGCCGGAATTCCTACCGCCTGGGTCGCCCGATGGGGCTCGGGAAAGCCGGTCATCTCCTTTGGAAGCGACATCGACGGAATTCCCAAGGCATCGCAGAAGCCGGGGGTCGCGTATCACGACCCGCTCGTCGCGGGAGCGCCCGGACACGGCGAAGGCCATAACTCCGGACAAGCGGTCAATGTCGTCGCGGCGATCGTCTTGAAGGAGATCATGGAGCGCGAAAAGATTCCGGGCACGCTGATGCTCTGGCCCGGCGTCGCGGAAGAGCAGCTCGCCGGCAAGGCGTTTCTCGTGCGCGCGGGACTCTTCAAGGACGTCGACATGGTCTTCTACACCCACGTGGGGAGCGACCTGAACGTCTCGTGGGGCCAGTCCTGGGGAAGCGGCCTCGTCTCGGTAGAGTACGTCTTCCGTGGAGAATCGGCGCACAGCGCCGGCGCTCCCTGGCGCGGGCGAAGCGCCCTCGACGCGGTAGAGCTCATGAACATGGCGTGGAACATGCGCCGCGAGCACTTGCGGCTCGCCCACCGCCTCCACTACGTCATCACCAACGGCGGCGATCAGCCGAACGTCGTTCCCTCGACCGCTTCGGTCTGGTACTACTACCGCGAGCTCGACTACGAGAACATCAAGAGGCTTTTCGACATCGGCGAGATCATCTCGAGCTCGGCGGCGGCGATGACCGGCTCCGAGGTCGAGTCCCGCATCCTCGGGGAGGCCTGGCCCCTTCATTTCAATAAACCCATCGCCGAGACGATGTACGAGAACATCAAGACGGTCGGCCTTCCGAAGTGGAGTGAGGCAGACCAGAAGCTCGCGATGGCTCTCCAGGACGAGATGGGTTTCGACCCGGGATCCGGTGAAGGCGGGCCATGGGGCGGCGTGCGCGGCCTCCGCACCGACCTGAGCGAGCTGATGGGCCCCGCTCCCGAGCCTCGCACCGGCGGCGGATCGGATGACGTCGGCGACATCTCCTGGAACGTGCCCACCGTCACCCTCTCGTTCCCATCGAACTTCGAGAGCGGCGGCGGGCACCATTGGTCGAGCGCCGTCGCGATGGCGACTCCCATCGCCCACAAGGGCGCGGTCGCGGGCGCGAAGGTCATGGCGATGACCGCTCTCGATTTCTTCCTCGACGGGAAGAAGGTGGAAGCCGCGTGGAAGTACTTCCGCGAGGAGCAGACCAAAGACGTGAAGTACGTCCCGCTCCTGCGAGAGACGGACATGCCGCCGACTCATTTGAATCGGGGGATCATGGCCGAGTACCGGGAAGAGATGAAGAAGCTCTACTACGACCCGGCGAAGTACGACACCTACCTCGAGCAGCTCGGCATCGAGTACCCGACGGTGCGAAAGAAGTAGTCGAGTCCTCAGCGCAGATGCTGGTCGAAGAAACGCTCGACCCGTCGCCAGGCGTCTGCGAGCACGTGAGCGCGCGTGAAGTAGTGGAACTCTCCGGGATAGGCCATGAACTCGAAGGACTTCCCCCGCTTGAGGAGGTCGTCGACGAGACGCACCGAGTGCAGATAGGGCACGTTCACGTCGGAGGTGCCGTGGAGAATGAGTAGCGGCCGCTCGAGCCGATCCATGCGGCTCAGGGGCGAGGCGACGTCGTAGGCTTTCGGGTCGTCCTCGGGCGCGCGCAGCCGGCCGTAGGTCCAGGCGCCGTGCCAGGGATCCTCGTAGTACATCCGGTAGTCGACGACTCCGGCGACGTCGACGCCGCAGGCGAACGTCTTTCGGCGCGTCGACCAGAGCGAGAAGCGTGAAGAAGCCGCCGTAGCTCAGTCCCCAGACGCCGATGCGATCGCGGATCGACGTAGCCGAGGGTCTTCAGATAGGTCGCGGCCTGGGTCGCGTCCGCGGAGTCCTTCCCGCCGACGTCGCCGAAGACACCCTGCCGCCACGCCTTCCCGTAGCCGATGCTGCCGCGGTAGTCCGGTGCGATCACGACGTAGCCCTGCTGGAGCAGATACTGATGAAAGGAGTAGTACACCGCGTAGTTCCGCTCGACGTGCCAGCCGTCGTAGTTCTGATTGTGGCCGTCGCCGTGGATCCAGACGATCGCGGGGTGCTTCCTCGAGCGATCGAGGTCCTTCGGGACGAAGAGATAGGCCGGGACCTTCTCGCCGTCGGTCGCCTCGTACCAGACGAGCTCGGGCTCGACGAGCTTCGCGCGATCGATGCCGGCCGGAAGCGAGTCGGTGAGCGCGCGCCGCACCCTGCCGTCGGCCGTCACCGCGAACAGATCCGCCGAGCTTCGAGGATCGGTGTGTTGATAGACGAGCCGCTTGCCGTCGGGCGACCAATCGGGTGAGACGTTGGTGCCGCGCCCGTCGGTGAGCGTCCGAAGACGCGCACGCGCGGGTCCTCTCCGATGTCGGCACCACGGAACCTGCCGCACCCCGGCCGTCCCGGCTCGTTCGCATCGAAGGCGATGCGCTTCCCATCGGGCGACCACACGGGTCTCCAGGCTTCGAACTCGCCTCGCGTGATCGGCTGTCGGTGTCCCGCCTTCCGTCGGCACGACGTACAGGTGGTCCCAGCCGTCGCGATCGCTCACGAAGGCGATCCGTCTTCCGTCGGGGGAGGGCAGGGCCCGGGCCGCGCCGGTCCCGGGATGCTCCACCACTTCTCGTCGTGCTCGCTCACGACGACTTTCCCCTGGCCGGTGCGCGGCGTCGGCGACGACGATCTCGCGCCTGGTCGTGTCGTCGTGGACCCGCTCGAAGACGACCCGCGATGCGGCCGGCCCAGCGAACGCCGTTCTCGCGGAACTCCGGGTTGGGCATGACGGTGACGGACGAGCCCGAGTCGAGCGCGACGATCCCGACGTCCCCGAAGCCGCGCTCGATCCAGGTGTAGAGAACCTTCGCGCCCGAATACTCGGGGGCGTTCTCGTGCCGTTCGGCCGACGACGTGATGAAAGCGATCCGAGTTCCGTCGGGCGACCAGGAAAGACCGCCTTCGAGAATCGGCGTCTGGGTGAGCCGCTTTTCGCGCGCCGTCCGCGATCCCACGAATCCAGATGTCGCCGTCGCGAATGAAAGCGACTCGCGAGCGGTCGGGTGACGGAGCGAAGCCGCCGGCGGAATCGGCGTCGTCCATAGAGGGCGGCTTCGGCGAATCGCGCATCCGCGTCGACGGTCCAGAGAGTCTCCCTCGCGGGCGAAGCGGACCTTCCGGCCATCGGCGCTCCAGAAGAGTCGAACCCGCGTCGTCCCGGAATCGAAGCGGGTGAGCGCTCGCGGCGCCGCGGGCGTCGGCCCCGAGAGATCGACGAGCCAGACGTTCTCGACTCCGGCGCGGTTCCAGACGTAGGCGACGCGCCGGCCGTCGGGGGACCAGACCGGATTCGAAGGATGGCGATGTCGATCGAGCGTGTCGATGGTGAGCGAGCCGCTCCTGAGGAGACGTCGAGCTCGAGAGAAGGAGGAAGGAAAGCCCCGAGCGACAATCACGCGGCCCATGATGGCGAACTATGTCGCCCTCGTCGGGCGGCGGTCAAGCTTACCGACAGCGCGGGGGATTTCCCGCTGTGCGCTCGGGCCGAGAGCTATCGGAGAGGCCGACGGGCTCGAGCCCATTTTCTCCGAAGCTCAGGCCATAGCGCGCGGCGACCACCTCTTCGCCCAGAGAACGATCGCGTTCCGTCCGTTTCACCGTCATCACCAGGATCGCCGCGACCACGGCTAAGAGCAGAAGTGTCAAGCGTATAGCAAGCGCTGGTTTCGCGAATCGCCTTTCCAAGTTCGGCCTCCTCGCGCAGACCGGGCGCCGGACAGTGTAGGAATCCGGGCGGTGAGCGCCTACTCTTAGAAACGCAAACCGGGGGACAAATCGGCCACTTATTCGCGAACCAGACCTTCCAGACGGACCAACCGCATCACGGGCTCCTCGGCCTTGCGCGAGGCGTCGAGGTCGACCTCGAGCTCGAGGACCCAGTCGTTGAGACCCTCCGACGTCCACCAGCATCTGCTCGATCCGCCAGGTGGTCCCGTCGTCCGTCGGGTTCACGTGCGTGTGGCGGAGGTTCCGCGCCTCGGGGTCGAGGCGGAGACCCTCGGTGGTCCACGAGATACGCTTCGCGGGCGGCGCGCAGCCGCTCCTTCGGTCCAGCCTCCGCCCCATCCGTCAAGTCGAACGTCGAGCGCGTCCTCATCCTCTCCGATCGACCAGGCCCGGAGGAAGGTGAAGATCCGCGGTGCGAATCGCGGCGGTGAAGGCCTTCGTATCGCGGGTCACGTCCGGCGCCTCTTCCGGCTGCGGTGGGCGTAGCTCCGCCGCCGGCTCCCGGCGGCCGGTAGTCGGGGTCGCGCATCCTCTCCCACTCCTCGAGAAGGCTCGAGTCCACCTGGCGCAGCATGTCGCGGAGGTAGAGCTCCATCTCGACGACGGCGTCGGTCTTCACCGCGTCGGGCACGGTCTGGCGGAGGACCTTGTAGACGCTGTTCAGGTGGCGCAGGAGGAGACCCTCCGCGCGCTCGAGGTCGTACTCCTGGACGTAGTCGGAGAACGAGCGGAAGCCCTCGAACATCTCGCGCGCGATCGACTTGGGGCGGATGTTCTCCTCGCCCACCCACGGATGCCGGTCGGCGAACTCGTTGAACGTCGAGTAGACGAACTCGCGCAGAGGCTTCGGATGCTCGAGCTTCTCGAGCTCCTCCATGCGCTGGTCGTACTCCATTCCCGCGGCCTTCATCTCCGCGATCGCCTTTCCCTTGAGCTTGTCGAGCTGGCGCCGCAGGATGAGGTCCGGATTCTCGAGGATGCTCTCGACGAGGGTGAGGACATCGAGCGCGTAGCGTCTCGGACTCCGGCATCGAGAAGAGGGATCGTCTCGAGAAGGTAGAGCGAGAGCGCCTGATCCATCGAGAAGTCTTCCTGGAGCTCGACGTTCACCCGGAGCCGCGAGCCTTCCGGCGTGTGCTCGTAACGATCTCGACGATGCCGCGCGCAGACCAGGCTACCGGAAGAGCTGCCATCCCCGCCGGAAGTGGCGCTTTCTTCGCGCGATCCGTCTCGTGGCTGTCGCGGATGAGCTTCCTGCATCGCGCGGCAGCCGTCGCTCCGGCGCGAGAGGACGTTCAAGCAGCATTCCGTGCGACACCTCGAAGCGCGAGGTGAGCCGCTCCGGAGGGCGCCGATGAGGCGCTCGAACGTCGCTCGGTCCCAGTTCGCGAAGTTGTGCTCGGGCGGCTTGCGCTTCACGACCTTCTTGCCGTCTTTCGCCTTTTCCCCGAGCCTCAGGTTCTCGATCGCGTGCTCCGGGGCCTGCGCCACGACGAAGCCCACGCTCGTCGAAGCCTTTCCGTCCCGCGCGCCCGGCCACCTGGTGGAAGTCCCGGGCGGAGAGGACCGCCGTCTTCTGGCCGTCGAACTTGCAGAGCCGGCTGAAGAGCACCGTGCGGATGGGCACGTTGATGCCGACCCCGAGGGTATCCGTGCCGCAGATGACCTTGAGGAGACCCCGCTGCGCGAGCTGCTCGACGAGCACCCGGTACTTGGGGAGAAGCCCCGCGTGGTGGAGCCCGATCCCCTGCCGCAGCCACTTGCGGACGTCGGGGCCGTAGGGGCTCGTGAACCGGAAGCCCTCGATCGCCGCCGCGACCGCGTTTTTCTCCTCACGGGTCGCGAGCTTGAGGCTGGTGAAGCTCTGAGCGCTCTCCGCCGCGTCCTTCTGCGTGAAATGGACGACGTAGACCGGCGCCTTCTCCTCGGTCGCGAGTTTCTCGACCGCCTGCGAAAGCGGAATCTCGGAATAGCGCGTACTCGAGCGGGACCGGCCGCTCGATGGACTTCACGGTAACCGTCGGCCGGCCGTTCCGCCGGGTGAGCTCCTCCTCGAAGAACGCCACGTCGCCGAGGGTCGCGGACATCAAGAAGAAACGCGTGCGGGGGAGGGTGAGGAGCGGAACCTGCCAGGCGACCCCGCGGTCGCGGTCGGCGTACCAGTGGAACTCGTCCATCACGACGTCGTCGACCGCCGGCGTCCTCCCCTTCGCGCAGCGCGATGTTGGCGAGAACCTCGGCGGTGCAGCAAAGGACGGGCGCCTCGCGATTCACGGTGGCGTCGCCCGTCGACAGGCCGACGTTGTCTGGGTCCGAGCTCGCGGCAGAGGTTCATCCACTTCTCGTTCACGAGCGCCTTGATGGGGCAGGTGTAAACGGAACGGCCGTCCGCGGGCGAGCGAGGCGAAATGAAGGGCCGAGGCGACCAGAGACTTCCCCGAGCCGGTCGGGAGTGTTCAGGATGACGTTCTTCCCCTCGAAGAGCGCGAGGACCGCGTCCTCCTGCGCGGGATAGAGCGTGAGCCCGAGGCTGTCGACATAGTCGAGGAAGCGGCCGAGGAGCTCGTCCGGTCCCGCGTCGCCATCGGGAAGAAGGTCGAAAAGAGGACCGGCCATGGTCCGCTATTGTGGGCCAGGTCGATCCCGGCTGGCCATGGCGCTTCGTCTTCACTATCCGGATGCGGCGTGATAGCTTCTGGCGAAGCCCCGCGACTGCGGCTTCGTGCGAGCCTCCTTGAAACCGGGAACGACTCTAGGCCATTTCGAGATCCTCGACCTCCTCGGGGCCGGCGGCATGGGGAAGGTCTACAAGGCGCGCGATTCTTCTCTCGACCGCCTGGTCGCGCTGAAAGTACTCTCGGTCGATCTGTTCGAGGACGAGGATGCGCGCGCGCGCTTCCTGCGCGAAGCTCATCTCGCTTCCCTCCTGGTTCATTCGAACGTTGCCACCGTTCACGAGATGAACGAGGAGCGTGGAGTGCTCTTCATCGCGATGGAGCTCGTGGCCGGACGGAACCTGAAGGAAATCCTCGACGACGGTCCGCTGCCACTCCGCGAGGTGATCTCGGTGGGAGTCCAGGTATGCGACGCTCTCGGCGCGGCGCACAAGCTCGGAATCGTTCACCGCGATATCAAGTCGTCGAACATCATGGTCACGCCCGAAGGGGTCGTCAAAGTCCTGGATTTCGGGCTCGCGAAAGCCCTATCCGACCCGGCGGCGGAAGCGACTGCAAGAGACTCGACGCCCACCCGGAGCGACCCCGAACCGCCCTCCGATCCCGAAGGTGTGACCGTCCGCGGCACGGCCCTCGGTACACCCCACTACATGTCTCCGGAGCAGGCTTCCGGGGGCCTGGTCGACGAGCGCTCGGACATCTTCTCTCTCGGCGTGGTCCTGTACGAGGCGGCGATTGGCGAGCTGCCTTTCAAGGGAGCGACCGATCGCAAAGTGCTCGCCGCGGTGCGCCGGGCGATCGTTCCGCTCGACGCTCTTCCCGTTTCGCTCCCGCCAGGCTTTCTCGAGCTCCTGTCCAAGTGTCTGGCGAAAAAACCAGAGGACCGCTACAGGACGGCGCGCGAGATACGGGGGGAGCTGGAGCGGTTACAGCGTACGGGCGGCGACTCAGGGCGGACGGCCCGCGCCAGGATCTGGATTGCATCCGCGATCGTCGGCGCAGCGGTTCTGGCTCTTGTCGGCTATCGGTTCTGGAGTGGGCCGGACGCGGTGACGTTTCCGGCGATTCGAACCATCGGCATCCTGCCGTTCGAGAACGTGTCCGGAAACCCGGAAGAGAACTACCTCGCCGCCGCGGTGCCGCTCGAGTTGATCTCGCGTCTCGGACAGGTTCCGGCCATCAAAGTCGTGCCCTGGACGTTCATGACGCCGCTACCGGCAGGGTTCGACGTCGCTCGGCCGGATCAAACAGGAGAGCGGCGCGGATGCGGTGCTCGAAGGAGCGGTGGCCCTGATTCCGCGTGCGCCGGGAGATTCGCGCACCCTGGTGCGCATTCAGACGCAGCTCTTCGAAACCGCGACGGGAGTCCTGTTGTGGTCGGATTCCGTGGAGCGCGATCTCGGAAGCTTTCTTCGCGTGAGGGGTGAAATCGCCGAGCGCATCGCGAAACTGGTCGAAGTCGAGCTCGCTCAACGTGAAAGGCTTCAGATCGCGAGCAGCCGGGACGTCGACCCCGAAGCGATGGCGCTCTACCTCAAAGGAAGCGAAGCGCTCGAGGATCGAACCGAGGCGAGCTTGAATCAGGCGGTCGAGTACTTGCAGGCGGCGACCTTGAGGGCTCCCGCTTTCGCCGAAGCTCATGTGAACCTCGCGGAGGCCTACATTCTCCTGAGCGCCTACCTCGGAGTCATGAATGCCGAACGAGCGCACGAGCTCGCTCTTCGGGCGACGGAGCAGGCGATCGCCATCGACGCGACGCTGGGCGAAGCTTGGGCTACCCAGGCTTATGCGCACTACGTGCTGGCGTGGGACTGGTCCAAAGCAGCGAACGAATTCACGCGGTCGCTCGAGCTTTCCCCTCATTCCGCGGCCGTGCGTTACCGGTATTCGGATTACCTCTCCGCCATCGGCCATCACGACGAGGCACTCGCCCAGAGTCGAATCGCGGAATCGCGCTCGCCGCTCTCCGTTCACTACAGCCGCCGGGTCGGTTGGACGCTCTTCTTCGCCCGGCGATACGATGAGGCCATCGTTCAGCTCGAGAAAACCCTCGCGCTGGATCCTAGTTTCGTGCCTGGGCGGACTCTTCGCGGGCGAGCCCTCATTCAGAAAGGCCAGTACGACGAAGCCATCGCCGAGCTCGAAGCCGTGGGAGACTCCTACGCTGCAATGCTGGCTCAGGCCTACGCCGCCGCGGGGCGTCGCGACGAGGCGCAGCGCGTCCTCGCGGACCTGCTCTCTGGAAAGACTTCCGATCCCGTCTTCCCGTACGAAGTGGCGCTCATCTACACGGCGCTCGGAGATGCCGACGCCGCCATGGAGTGGCTCGAGAAGGCTTTTCGCCTTCGCGATCCGACGATGGTGAGCTCGAAGACAGACCCGTTTCTCGATCCTCTCCGGGGAGACCCGAGATTCGAGGACCTTCTGGACAGAATGAATTTCCCGCCCTAGACCGTCTACTAACCAAGGAGGCGACACGTGGCAAAGAAGAAGAAGAGCAGGAAAAAGGCTTCGAAGAGGAAAAGCGAGGCGAAGTTTCTCGACCTGGGTGAGATCCTCACTGAAATCGAGGACGCCCAGAAGGAGCTCCGCCGGATCCGAGCTCAGCTCGTCAAGGTTCGCACGCTCTGCCGGCGTCTTCGCGTGGAAAAGGCTTGACGGGAGCGACGAGGAAGAGTCTTTTCTATCGGCGATCGCCCCACCTCGTCTCCTACTGGTCTCTCGGGCAGCTCGCCATACGAAACTACGCCACCGGGATCACCTCGGGCGCGAGTCCCCGCGCGCTCGAGGTCCTCGACTTCTTTTCCGAGTGGCGGTCGCCCGGGGACTTCCTCGAGGCGCTGGGAAGCCGCGACCGCTCTTCCCTGGAACGATTGTTGAGAGCGCTCGTGCGCAAAACGCTCCTGCAGCGCTCGGATCGGAAGCCGCGGGCGGCCGAAGAGAGCATGGGGGAGTGGGGCGAGTGGAACCCGGCGGCGGGGTTTCTCCACTCCGCGAGCAAGGATCCGGACTTCGAGAGGGGAGAGCGCGACTCCGAGCGTTTCTTGAAGTGGCGGCTCGAAACGAAAGAAGTCCCGGAAGCGACCAAGCCCGGGACCGACCCGGAAGCGATCCCTCTGCCGCGCGCTTCCGCGAAAGGCGCTTTCCCGCGCGTGCTGCTCACGCGCCGCACCTGGAGGCGGTTCGGGAGCGAGCCGTTAAGTGTTTCCGATCTCGGAACGCTCCTCGGTCTCACCTTCGGCGTTCAAAAGTGGATGGACCTTGGCGCTCTCGGCCGAGCCGCTCTGAAGACCTCTCCCTCGGGAGGGGCCCGCCATCCGATCGAGGCCTACGTGGTCGCGCGCCGCGTCCAGGGTCTATCGCCCGGTCTCTTTCATTACGATCCCGATTCACACCGTCTCGAGAAGATCAGCCACGGAGGAGAAACGACGCGGCTCCGCCGATATCTGCCCGGGCAGCCCTGGTACCGAAACGCATCGCTTCTGGTATTGATGACGGCTGTCTTCGCGCGAACGCAGTGGCAGTACCCTCACCCGCGATCGTATCGAGCGGTACTGCTCGAGGCGGGGCATTTCTGCCAGACGTTCTGCCTCGTCGCGACGTGGCTCGGGCTCGCTCCGTTCGAGACCGACGCTCTCGCCGACTCGGTAATCGAGAGGGACCTCGCGATCGACGGCGCTCGCGAGTCCGTGCTCTACGCGGCGGGAGTAGGGTCGAGACCCGGATCCCTCTCGTGGGCTCCCTCCCCGAAGGGCGATCCTGTGCCGCACTTGCTCCTCCCGAAGAGCGGCCGCTGACCGGTTTCGCTCTTTAAAGCCCGCTGGTGCGGAACGGCGCAACCGGCGCACCGAGGTTCGGCTTTCCGAGGAGCTTTTCCGCGGAGAGAGCGTAGATGCCGTGATTCGTGAACGTCCAGATGACGTTCCGGTCCCACTCGACGTAGACCCCGTGGGTCTGGTTTCCGTACGCGTAGTCCGGAGTCTCCTTCCCATACGCTTTCGGGACGAAGTACGCGGCAATCGTGGGAGCTTTGGGATCGCGCACGTCGAAGACCTGCACGCCGCCGTTGTAGAACGCGTAGATGAGAATTCCCGGACGCGGATCTCCGGGTGATGTGTAATACCCGGTCCGCTTCGGGCCGAAGCTTCCGCGCCGCTGGCAGAAATCCGTGAAGGAGGCTTCCTTCGGAGGCTTGGGGCGCGGGAGGACGCCCACGATGCGCGGGTGCGCCGGATCGCGCACGTCGATCTGGAAGATGTCCTTGTAGGGCTCGTAGCAATCCTCGGTCAGCGGATAGCCGCTCAAGTACACGTATCCCGTCGACTCGAACTGAGAGACGTCGATGTTGTCCGCCTCGGTGCCCGCGACCGACGGAGGAAGATCCAGGTGCCCCAATTCCTTCATGTCGGAAGGGTCCGAGATATCGAGAACGGAGAAGCCGAGTCCTCCGAGCGCGGCGAATCCGTACTTGCCACCGTTTTCGACGGGCTTGGGGATGAAGAGCGGCATGCGCGCACCCATCCAGGAAGTGCGGTTTCCGCAGCGCGGGTTCTTGCGATAGGCCTCGTCCTCGCCCTTGACCTGCCCGGCGCGATGCCAGGTGTCGAGAAGCTTCGGCCGCGCGGGGTCCGACACGTCCCACGATTGATAGCCCGCCGAATAGAGATACGTCGGGTACTCCGTATTCGACCACGTGTCCTCCGGAGCGACCGCGATGAACAGGTACTTGTCGCCGACGTAGTAGGGGACGTCGAGGGATCCCGATCCTTGCTGCGGCGCATCGACGTCCGTCGACAGTGGATTCGGGTTTCGTCCCATCGGTGCTGACCGCCGCGAGAAGGTTCCAGTCCTTCTTCCGCGGCCCGAGGAGCTCGTAGACTTTGAATCCCTTGAGCTGCGGCGTCGCGCGGAGCGCTTGGACGCCCTCCGGGTTGCTGAACTTGTCCCTGGGTGGATGCGTCCCGAGCTCTCCGATCTGCCGCTTCTGCTCGAAGCTCTGGATCATCACGTAGCGCGAGAGGCGTTCGTTCCACTGGATGGAGGACGCTCCCCAATGGTCGTACGCCTTCCAATCCCGGCTCGCGTGCTTCTCGGGGTTGACGCCCCACTCGACCTCGACGTCGCTCCGGGTGAGTGACTCGACCACTTTCACCGCTTTGCACGTCCGTGATGTCGTAGACGCGGCCCTCGCTCCGGTCGTAGTGGAACAGATAGCGGCGCCCGTCGAAATCGACGATGTTCTGCCAGGTGTGGAACGGATCCGGCACGAACTCCGCGCCCTCGTAGACCGCTTCGACCTTCAGGCCGTCGACGTAGGTGTTGAGGTCGTACTCCTCTCGTCTCCCCGGGAACGAATGCGGGCTCTCTTCGTCGACGGGAGTCAGGAACGGATGGCGGAAGCTTCCGTCGAGAAGCATGCCGTAGCTTCCCGGATCGACGGGCTCGGGCCTGCGGTCTTCACAGACCTGCGAGAGGAAAACGAAAAGCATGGGTAGGACCATGAATGCAGAAACTCCTTCACCGAAAACGAGGCGAGAGCCAGTAGGCGAGCGCCACGAGGCCAAGCCAGGGAAGACTGGCCTTGAGCGTCACGTCGAGCCCGGGCGCCCACCAGGTGCTCACGAGGATCGCGAGCATCACGACGGCTCCAATCATCGAGCCCATCTCGCCGAAGCGCGACTGGTAGCCGAGGGGAGGGGAACCCGACCTCACCCAGGCCCGGCGAAAGGCGACATGAGTCACGAAAATCATGAGCCAGCAGAAGAGGGCTCCGAAGAGGGCGACCCCGATGAACCAGATATAGGCGGAGCTCTGAAGCTGCGTCTGGACGACGACCGCGAGCAGAAGTCCGATTCCGGCGATGGCGAGAGCATTCACCGGGACTCCTCGCTTGTTCACCTCGCCGAGAGCTTTCGGAATCATTCCCGCGCGCGCGAGCGAGAAGAGCGTGCGGCTCACGAGGTAGATGCTCGAGTTCGCGGCGGTGATCGCCGCGGTGAGCACCACGAAGTTCATGACCGAGGCGGCGCCGGGAATCCCGATGGTGCGAAGGACGCTCACGAACGGGCTCTCGCTGACTCCGAAGGCAGTTCCAGGGCACGATCCCCACGAGGACCGCGGTGGTCACGATGTAGATGAGCGAAAGGCCGAGAACCAGGGTCCGATAGCTCCGGGGAATGGTGACCGCGGGGTCTTTGACCTCACCGGACGCGACGGCCGCCATTTCGATTCCGATGAAGGAATAGAACGTGAAGCAGGCCGCGAGCCAGACGCCCCAGAGGCCGTTCGGAAGGAATCCGCCCTGGCCGAAGTAGTTGGAGAGACCGGGAGGGTTGTCCCCGATGAGACCGAGGAGCACGAGAAGGCCGAGAGCGACGAAGAAGACGATCGCCACGACCTTGATCATCGAGAACCAGTAGCCGAACTCGCCGAAAGTCCCGACGGCCCGGGCGTTCATATAAAGAAGAGCGGCGGAAAAGACGACGATCCAGAGGGTGTCCGAGACGTCGGGAAACCAGAAGCCCATGTAGGTGGCGATCGCCACCATGTGCCCGCCGATGACCACCACCTGGCTCAGCCAGTAGCTCATGCGCACCGCGTAGCCGGCGAAGGGCGAGAGATACATTTCGGCGTAAAGGCCGAACGATCCCGCCGCGGGATGGGCGACGCACATCTCGGTCAGCGCCGCTCCCAGGAGAAGCGAGATGCCGGCGACCAGGAGCGTCGAGAAGATGACGCCCGGTCCCGCTGCCGGAACCGCCGCGCCGCTCGCGAGGAAGAGCCCGGTCCCGATGGCCCCTCCGATCGCGATCATGACCTGCTGGCCGCTCGTGAGGACGCGGGTGAGGACCTGCTCCTGCTTGACCGCGGGATGGGAGGTGAAATCCGTGCTCATTGGACCTCCTCGAGGATCCGGACGAATCGGTAGACGTCGAGAAACGTGTTGTAGAGAGGAACGGGAGCTACCCGGAGAATGTCCGGCTCCCGAAAGTCGCAAACTACGCCGTCATTCGCGAGTTTCGCGAGGACCTCTCGAGCTCTTCCATCGAGGATCTGAAGCGAGAGCTGCGCTCCCCGCTCCTCTTTCGAGCTCGGTGTGAGGATTCGGAAGCGCATCGCCTTTAGCCGGGAGAGAAGCCATTCGAGGTATCCCGTCAGCCGCTCGCTCTTCCGCCGCAGATCGCTCATCCCGGCGCGGTCGAAGATCTCGAGCGAGGCGCGAAGAGCCGCCATCTGCAGGATCGGCGGATTGCTGAGCTGCCAGCCGTCGGCGCCTTCCATCGCGGAGAACTCGGGACCCATCTCGAAGCGGGTCCGCTCGTCGTGTCCCCACCAGCCCGCGAGGCGCGGGAGAGCCGGATCCTTCCCGTGGCGCTCGTGGACGAAAGCGGCGCCGACCGCTCCCGGGCCTCCATTCAGGTATTTGTAGCAGCACCAGACGGCGAAGTCGGGTCCATCGTCGTGAAGCTGGAGATGAAGATTTCCCGCGCCGTGCGCGAGGTCGAATCCCACGAGGGCGCCCCGCGCGTGGCCGGCGCCGGTGATGGCGCGCATGTCGAAAGCGCGGCCGGATGCGTAGTTCGGGTTTCCGATCAGAACGAGAGCGATGCTCTTCCCGTGCTCCTCGATGACGGCCAGGACATCGTCGCCCTCGAGGATCGCCGTTCGCGGATCGAAGCCGTGGAATCTCGCTTGCGAGGCGACAGCGTAGCGATCCGAAGGAAAGGCGCCGGTTTCGATCAAAATCTGGAAGCGGTCGGGAGTCGGCCGATAGAAAGACGCCATCAACAGGTGGAGATTCACGCTGAGGGAATTCATGACCACGACTTCCGAGGGAAGAGCTCCCACCACACGCGCCATGGGCTCGCGGAGGAGGCGGTGGTAGGGCATCCAGGGGTTCTTTCCCTCGAAGTGGCCCTCGACTCCGTGCCGCGTCCAGGCGAGAAGCTCCTCCTCGACGAAAGCGCGCGCGGACCTGGGCGCGAGCCCGAGCGAGTTCCCGCAGAAGTAGAGCGAGGGAACGTGGAATTCCTCCCGGAACCCCGCGAGAGGATCTTCGGCGTCGAGTCTACGCGCGCAGGCTTCCGTTTGGTCCAGTGGCATGCTTCGAGAGTCCCACGAAAGCCTCCGCGTTCCCCCCGAGGATCTTTTCCTGGAGCGTTCGCGGAAAGCGGCTTTCCCGGATGAGTGAGCCCGCGCGCTCTTCTCCGAGAGGAAACGGATAGTCGGACCCGAGGACGATGCGGTCTTCTCCGAGGACGTCCACCAGGAAGCGAAGCGCCCTCTCGTCGAAGACCGCGGAGTCGACGAAGAACCGGTCGAGATAGTGGCTCGGCGGATGTTCGGACCCGCCGCGCGCGGCGGGTTGCCGCAGCCAGGCGTTCTCGAGACGGCCCAGAAGAAAGGCGAAGCTTCCGCCTCCGTGAGCGAATCCGATGCGAAGACTCCTGGGAACGCGATCGAAGCCTCCGCTCAAAATGAGCGCCGCGATCGAAAGCTGGGTCTCGGCCGGCATTCCGACCGTCCAGCCCATCATGTACTTCGCCGTTCGCTCCGGCGCCATCATGTCCCACGGATGGACGAAGACGGCGGCGTTCTCCGAAGCCGCGTGCTGAAGAAAGGTGAGGATTCCTTCGTCGTCGAGGTTTCTCGCCCCGACGTGGTTTCCGATCTCGACTCCCCGATGTCCCGCGCGCATCGACCGGGAGAGCTCCTGGCACGCGCGATCGATGTCCTGGAGCGGAACCTGGCAGAGGGGGAGAAGGCGCCCCCGGCCGCGGCTCGTGAGCTCGAGCGCCGCGTCGTTGAAGAGACGCGCGCAGTCGAGAGCATCCTCCGGATCGCGCTCGTAGGCGAAGAGGACCGGAGTCGCGGAGACGACCTGATAGTCGACGCCGTCCTGGTCCATCTGCTCGATCCGCGCATCCGCGTCCCAGCAGCGCCTGTCGATGTCCCGGAAGAATCGATCGCCGAGGAGCACCACCGCCTTTCCCGGCTCGGTGTGTTGGATCGACGGCCAGTTCTTTCCCCCGTAGCGGGCGTCGAGATCGGGCCAGGAGTGAGGGAAGAAGTGGGTGTGGACGTCGATGACCGGCATGTTCACGCCGAAGACTTTCCCGGGTGCAGCGATCCGCAGCTCCGGCAGCGTCGCGCCGTTTCGTCCCGGTAGAAATTCTCGAAGAGCGGCGGAAGGTCGTCCACGATGCTCTTCAGGACGAGCTCCACCCGGTGGACCAGAGCGTGGCACTTCGGGCAATACCACTCGAAGCCGTCTTTGGCTCCCGCGGGCCGCGGAGCTTCGATCACGAGACCGACGCTTCCCGGGACGGGCCGCTGAGGAGAGTGGCGCACGTGCGGCGGCAAGAGGAAAATCTCGCCCGCGCGAATCGGCACTTCGATGGGCGCTCTTCCCGCCTCCTCCATCACCCGGAGAGTCATATCGCCCTCGATTTGATAGAAGAACTCTTCGGACGGGTCGTCATGATAGTCGGTGCGCTGGTTCGGTCCGCCGATCACCATCGCGATGAGCTCGCCGTCTTCCCAGATCTGACGGTTGCCCACCGGAGGTTTCAAGAGCTCCCGGTGCTCTTCGATGAAGCCGCGGAAGTCGATCGCTTTCAAGTTCCGCTTCGTGGTCATAGCTTCACGCAGATGTTGTTGAGCTCGGAATAGAAGTCGAGCGAGTGGCGTCCGCCTTCGCGGCCGATCCCGGATAGCCCGGCGCCGCCGAAGGGAGTTCTGAGGTCGCGCACGAACCAGCAGTTCACCCAGGTGATGCCGGCGCGGAGGGACTCCGCGATGCGGTGGCCCCTCTTGATGTGGCTGGTCCAGACCGAGGCCGCGAGCCCGTAGCGCGTGTCGTTGGCCATCGCGACCGCCTCCCACTCCGTGTCGAAGGGCGCCACGTGGCATATCGGTCCGAAGATCTCTTCCCGGATCGTGCGCGTCGACTCTTCGAGGCCGACCAGCACCGTAGGCTCCACGTAGAAGCCCCGATCGCGCGCGTCGCCGAAGCGTGGGATGCCGCCTCCGGTGACGACGGTCGCTCCCTCGTCGACCGCGAGCTCGTAGCACGAGAGCACCTTCTCCCGATGCGCGCGGGAGATGAGAGGGCCGGTCGTGGTCGAAGGGTCCCGGGGCCATCCGAGGACCAGAGACTCCGCCTTGAGGCGAAGCGCCTCGACGAAGCGATCGAAGATCGGCCGCTCGACGTAGACTCTCTCGGCACAGAGGCACACCTGGCCGGTGTTGCTGAACACGGCCTCGGCGACCCCGTTCACCGTCTCCTCGAAATCACAGTCGGCGAAAACGACTGCCGCGTTCTTTCCTCCGAGCTCGAAGGATACGGGCTTCACGCCCGGCGCGGCCGCGCGCAGGATCGCGCTCCCCGTCGCGGACTCGCCGGTGAAAGTAATCGCATCGATTCCGGGATGGGTCGTCAGAAACTCGCCCGCCGAGCCCGGGCCGAAGCCGTGCACCACGTTGAAGACGCCGGCGGGAACCCCGGCTTCCGCGATCACGTTCGCGAGAAGCGTCGCGGTCGAGGGTGTCTCCTCCGAGGGTTTGGCCACGACGGTGTTTCCGCAGGCGAGCGCCGGCGCGACCTTCCAGCTCAGAAGGAGGAGCGGAAGGTTCCAGGGAGTGATGACGGCGACGACGCCCTTCGGCTTTCGAACGGCGTAGTTCAGCGCCGAGCCGCCATCGGCGGTATCGGTTTTGAAGGACTCGAGGCCCGTCATCCGGATGACATCGGCGAAAGCGCGGAAATTCGCTGCGCCTCGCGGGATGTCGACCCTCGACGCGAAGGCCACCGGCTTTCCAGTGTCCGCGATCTCGGCCTCGAGGAACTCGTCGAAGCGGCCGTCGATGCCGTCGGCGATGCGATCGAGGAGCGCCGCGCGTTCGCGAACGGAAACTTTCCCCCAGGGTCCCTCGAGCGCGCGCCGCGCCGACTGGACGGCTTCGTCGACGGTCTCCTTTCCGGCCTCGAAGACCTCGGCCACGAAGGAACCGTCGGCCGGATGGACGGTGTCGAAGGCTCGACCCCCGTCCACGAACCGGCCGTTCACGAAGCTTCGCAGGGATGCCACAGGGGAGGATTAGAGCAGAAGTCGATTCATGGAACTAGCGAATTCCATTCATCGATTCATGAGTGTAGGATATGAGCGAAATGAATCGCCGGGAATGCTTGAAGGCGCTGGGCCTCATGGCGGGCTCATTTCCCGGCAGAGCCCAGGGCGGTATCCGATCGAGGCTCGGTCTTCAGCTCTTCACGGTCCGCGAGCTTCTCCAGAAGGATCTCGAGGGCACCCTCGCCGCGATCGCCGCGCTCGGCTACTCCGAAGTCGAGATGTTCGGTTTCGGCGGCAATGCCTTCATCGAGGATCCGCTCTTCGGCAGGAGCGCCGCGGCGATGCGTGAGATTCTGGACCGGCACGGGCTGACCGCTCCCTGCGCGCAAATCTCCGGCCGGGTCGAAGACTTCGGGCTGATTGCGGGCGTTGCTCATGTTCTCGGCGTTCGCTCTCTCATCGTTGCGATGGCTCCCGAGTTCCTCACGATTACAGCCGAGGGGCCCATTGTCTCGGGGGTGAAGAGCGCGGATCAGATCCTGGGACTCGCTGAACGTTTGAACCGCCTTGGATCCCTCGCGCGGAAAGAAGGACTCGAGCTCGGCTACCACAACCATCATATGGAGTTCGCGGCGCTCGGCTCGACGCGCGCGTACGATCTGCTGCTTTCACGGTCCGATCCGGAGCTCGTGCGCATGGAGCTGGATGTTGGCTGGGCACGGGCAGGGGGCGCTCTTCCGGAAGAGGTCCTCGCGCGCTACCCGGGACGATTCGTCTCCTGTCATCTGAAGGATTTCGACCCTCAGCGACCGGTGCCTGCCGACCCGCCTCCCATCCCCGACATGGCTCGCATGGTGGCACCGGGCGACGGGGTCGTCGATTTCGCGCGCGTGCTGGCGGAGATGGATCGCCAGGGCATCGCGCACGGGTTCGTCGAGATCGATCTGCCCGACGATGCCATGGAGGTCGCGCGGCGCGGAATCCGCTATCTGCGTGGCCTGCCGTAGACGGCACGATCGTGAATCTCTCTCTCCGCCAGCTCGAGGGGTTTCTCGCGGTGGCGCAGCTCTCGAGCTTCACGCGCGCCGCTGAAAGGCTGCATCTCACTCAGTCGGCGGTGAGCGTCCTCGTGCGGGAGCTCGAAAGCCAGCTCTCGGTGCGTCTTTTCGATCGCACGACGCGTGCCGTGACGCTGACCGATGCCGGCCGCGAGCTCTACCCGTTCGCCGAAAAGGCGCTCGCCGAGCTTCAAGCCGGAATCGACAATACCCGGGAGCTTCTCGCGAAAAAGCGCGGCCGCGTGGTCCTTGCCGCCCCTCCGCTCATCGCGTCGCACCTGCTTCCCCCGGCGATCTCGCGATTCCGGGAGGTCTACCCCGGGATCGCGGTGGTGCTTCGGGACCTCCTCACGGACGAGATCCTCACTCGCGTTTCGAGTGGTGAAGTGGACTTCGGAATCGGCACCTTTCATCGGCTCGAGGAGGGCCTCGAAAGCCAGACGCTCGCCACCGATTCCCTCATTCTCGTAGCTCCTCGAGGGCACAGGCTCACGAGAAAGAGGAAGCCCCGGTGGAAGGACCTGGACGGCGAGCCGCTCATCGCGTTGGACCGTCACAGCAGTCTCCGGCATCTGATCGACCGGACCCTCGAGGCCGCCGGATGCAAGGGGCGCCCGGCGTACGAGGTGTCCTTTATTACGACGGCCATCGGCATGGTGGAAGCCGGCCTAGGAGTCTCCCTGTTGCCTTCCTACATCCTGTTATCGACGCGGAACTTTCGCGTCGAGACCCGCCCGATGGCAGACCCGGTCGTCGAGCGCGAGATCTCGATCGTGACCCGGGCAGGGAAGTCGCTTTCTCCCGCCGGCGAAAGCTTTGCCGCATTCGTCCGGAATCACGTCCGGGAAAGCCTCGCGGCGGCGATTCCCTTGCGGCGGCGTCCGCGGAAAACTAGGATCTAAGGATGAACGCGCGCCCGGCCGCATACTCTTCTGCCGTCCTCCTCCTTCTGGCTCTGACGGGGGGCTGCGGCGAGCGTTCCTCGGAAACTCCGGCGCGCGGCGCGGGAATGCCTTCCCGATCCATCCCGGTTCGGACCGCCGCGGTCGTAACTCGAGACGTTTCCTACCAGGTGACAGCCCTCGGCTCCCTCGAAGCGGAAGAGATTGTCCAGGTGACGGCCGAAGTGGAAGGCGCCGTTTCCGAAGTCCGGTTTCACGAAGGCGCTCGCGTGACGCGGGATACGATCCTGCTCCTGATCGACCCCGATCGCTACCGGCTCGAGCTCGACCGGGCCGAGGCCAACTACTTGAGATCGCAATCCGACCTGAGGCGCGCGGAAGAGGAGCTCCAAAGACGGGAACGGCTCGCGAACGCGGAGCTTCTCGCGATGGACGAAGTCGACCGTTACCGCGCCGCGAGCGAGAGCCTCGACGCCGGCGTCTCCGCGGCGAAGGCCGCGCGGGACATCGCGCAACAGAACCAGCGGAGATCGGAAGTGAGGGCGCCCCATAGCGGCGTCATCAACACCCGCACCATCGAGACCGGCACGTACGTCCGGCCGGGAACCGTCCTCGCGACCATCGTCGACGTCAGCCGGCTCCGGCTTCGGTTCAAGATCTCCGAAGGAGAATCGCTCCGTGTCAGCGAAGGCCAGGACGTGACCTTTCAGGTTGCGCCCATTGGCCCGCGAGACTTCGTGGGCCGCGTCTACCACGTGGGGGAAGTCGCCGACCCCGCGACCCGCCAGGTCGAAGTGCTCGCGTGGGTCCAGAATACGGGTGAGCTGAAGCCGGGTTTTTTCGCCGAGGTGAGCTTCAACGCGGGGACCAAACAGAACGCGATCGTCGTCCCCGAAGCGGCGATCAAAGCGAGTGAGAGCGGGTTCGTGGCCTACTCCGTCGAAGAGGGGAAAGCGGTGAGGAAGACCATCGATATCGGGATGAAGACTGAAGACGGGTTGGTCGAGATCCTCTCGGGTCTGAATGGCACGGAGACCGTAGTGGTCGAAGGCTCCGACCTCCTCGCCGACGGGGTCGCGGTCGAGGATGCGGACCTTTCGAATCCCGAGACTCCACCCGCGCCGCAAGAGGGGAAATCGCCATGAGCCAGCCGGCAGAAGAAGATCCCCTGAAAATCGCGACGGGCATGACCCTCGCGGACATCTCGATCCGCAACCACGTCTTCGCCTGGATCCTGATGATCGCTCTCATCGGCTTCGGGCTTCTCACCTTCACCGGCTACGGCGACGTCATGAAGGGCCTCGGCATCAGCCAGAATCCCGACGTCGATTTTCCCGTGGTGAACGTCTCCATCACCTACGAAGGCGCTTCGCCGGAGATCATGGAGACCGATGTCGTGGACATCGTCGAGGACGCGGTGACCTCGGCCGAAGGGGTCCGCGAAGTCACCTCCACCTCCCGTCAGGGGCAGGGGAACGTCACGGTCGAGTTCGATCTGAACCGGAACATCGACGCCGCGCTCCAGGACGTTCAGACTCGCGTGGCCCAGGCCGCCCGGCGCATGCCGAGAGAGATCGATCCTCCCGTCATCACCAAGAACAATCCCGAAGACCAGCCGATCATGCGGCTCTCGCTCGCCGGCGATCGTTCGGCCACGTGGATGGCCGACTACATTCAGAACGTGCTGCGGCCCCAGTTCCAGACCGTTCCCGGCGTCGGAGAAGTATCGCTCCAGGGCTATCGGGAGCGGAACGTGCGGGTGTGGGTCGACGCCGTGCGGCTCGAAGCGCAAGGCCTCACCTTCCAGGACGTCATTCGCGCCATCCAGCGCGAGCACCTCGAAGTCCCGGCGGGCCGCATCGAGACCCCCGACCGCGAAATGAACGTGCGGGCGGAAGGAGAAGCGCTCGACCTCACCGCCTTCCGAAGCCTCGTCGTTTCCTATAAAGAAGGAGCGCCGGTGCGCCTCGAGGACGTGGCGGTGGTCGAGGACGGACTCGAGGATCGGCGCCGCATCTCCCGAAGCAACGGCGAGCCCTCGCTCGGAATCAGCGTTCAGAAGCTCCGCGGGTCGAACGCCGTCGACGTGGGCCGCGGCGTCAATCGCCGGCTCGAGGAGATCCGGGGGCAGCTTCCGGAAGGCCTCGCGCTCAACGTTTCCTTCGACACCACGACGTACATCGAAAAATCGATCGAGGAAATCCTCTTCACGCTGGTGCTGGCGGCCATACTGACCGGCCTGGTCTGCTGGGTCTTCCTCGGTTCGTGGACGAGCACGGTGAACGTGGTCCTCGCGATTCCGACCTCGATCCTCGGCACGTTCATCGTGATGTATTTCTTCGGCTTCACGCTGAATACGTTCACCCTTCTCGGCCTTACGCTCGTGGTGGGTATCGTGGTGGACGACGCGATCATGGTGCTCGAGAACATCTATCGGCACCGCGAAGAGGGGAAGGGGAAGGTAAAGGCCGCGTCCGATGGCGCGAGGGAAATCACCTTCGCGGCGGCCGCGACTACCGCCGCGATCGTGGCGATCTTCCTTCCCGTCGCTTTCATGAAGGGGATCATCGGCAAGTTCTTCTTCCAGTTCGGAGTCACCATTTCCGTCGCCGTGCTGCTGTCGCTTCTGGAGGCGCTCACGCTCACGCCGATGAGGTGCTCGCGGTTTCTCGAAGTGGGCGAGCGGCGCGGCCGATTTGGCGCGGCCGTCGACCGGTCGTTCTCAACGCTCTCCCGCGCCTATCTCCGCGCGCTCGAGCCCGCGCTCCATCACCGGGCGTGGGTCATGGTGGGCGCTCTGGTTCTGTTCGTCCTTTCGCTCGGGATCATCCCGCGGCTCCGCCAGGAGTTCGTTCCTTCTCAGGACTCGGGACGTTTCGGCCTGCGGTTCATGGCTCCCGTCGGAACCAGCATCGACGTCACGGATCGTGCGTTTCAGCAGCTCGAAGAGTTCGCGGCCAGCCGCCCCGAGGTCGACCGCTTCATGGGCAACATCGGTGGTTTCGGTGGAGGCGAGGTCAACTCCGGTTTCATCTGGCTCATGATGAAAGACCTGGAAGACCGCCCCCCGAGCCCGGAGACCGGACGCCCCTTGACGCAGCAGGAGTTCATGACAGTGCTGCGGCGTGTGGGCGGCTCGATACCGGGCATCCGGGTGAGCGTTCAGGATTTCTCCCAGACCGGATTTTCCGCCTCGCGCGGATATCCGATCGAGCTCTCCATCCGCGGCCGGGACTGGGACACTCTCGCCCAGAAGGCGAGCGAGATCATGGCCTCGATGCGAGAGAGCGGTCTCGTGACCGACGTCGACAGCGACTACCGCATCGGAATGCCCGAAGTCCAGGTGATTCCGATTCGCAACAAGGCCGCCGACCTCGGCATCAGCATGGCGGGGATGGGGGAGACGGTCAACGCCGCGATCGGAGGGGCGCGCGTCGCCAAGTTCAAGGACAAGGGCCGCCGCTACGACATCCGGGTGCGTCTCCTCGCGTCGCAGCGGCAGAGGCCGGAGGACATCGATCGGCTCCTGGTCCGATCGCAGAACGGCAGCCTGGTGCGCCTCGGCGACGTGGTGCGTATCGAGCAGCGTCCGAGCCTTCAGGCCATTACCCGCCGCGACCGTGAGCGGGCCATCACCATCTTCGGAAATCCCGCGCCGGGTGCATCCCAGGGGGAAGCCATCCGCGTCTCGCTCGCCGCGGCCCACGAAATCCTGCCCGCCGGCTACCGCGCCATCGCCTCGGGCACCAGCAAGACGTTCCAGGAATCGTTCCAGTCCCTGGGCTTCGCCCTCATCATGGGCATCATCGTGGCCTACATGGTCCTCGCGAGCCAGTTCAACGCGTTCACGCATCCGCTCACGGTGCTCCTCGCGCTTCCGTTCAGCGCTTCGGGAGCGCTCCTCGCTCTCTGGATCGGCGGGCAGAGCCTGAATATCTACAGCTTCCTCGGTCTCATCCTGTTGATGGGAATCTCGAAGAAGAACTCGATCCTCCTGGTGGATTTCACGAACCAGATCCGCGCGCGCGGAGTCGAGCGGCACCAGGCGATCCTCGAGGCTTGTCCGGTCCGCTTGCGGCCGATTCTGATGACATCGACGGCCATGATCGCGGGAGCTCTCCCGCCTGCCCTGGCTATCGGTCCCGGGCGCCGAGCTCCAGAAGCCCATGGCCATCGCCATGGTCGGAGGGATCATGGTCTCGACGCTCTTGACGCTCTTCGTCGTCCCCGCGGCCTACAGTGTCCTCGACGATGCCGTGGTGTGGAACGAGGCGCGAAGGAAGCGCGGCACCGGGCTCTTCACCGGGGTGCTGGAAACGATCACCCGCCGTCCTCGCGCCGGCACGACGAACTGAGCTTTTGACCGCGGGCGGCCCGCCGAATATCATTCGCGCGAGGTTCCCGCCATGGAGACGACACGCCGCGGTTTCTTGAAGAAAGCCGGGACCGCCGCCGGCGCGACGGCAGCACCGGTAAGCTCGCCCACTCCCACCAGCACACGAGCATCAGGCCGTGCCTTCCGACCTCACGCTCCGGGTCAAGTCCCTCGAATCGCTCCTGGTCGAGAAGGGTCTCGTGGACCGTGAGGCCCTCGACGTGCTCGTCGATACCTACGAGAACAAGATCGGTCCGCGAAACGGCGCTCGCGTCGTCGCGCGGGCGTGGGTCGATCCCGCGTACAAAGAGCGCCTGCTGAAAGACGCCACCTCGGCGATCGCCGAGCTCGGCTACACCGGAGCCCAGGGTGAGCACATGGTGGCGCTCGAGAATACCGCCGCGGTGCACAACCTCGTCGTTTGCACGCTCTGCTCCTGCTATCCATGGCCGGTGCTCGGTCTGCCCCCGGTCTGGTACAAGTCGGCGCCCTACCGATCGCGCTCGGTCATCGATCCGCGCGGCGTTCTCGGCGAGTTCGGGCTCGAGCTGCCGGAAGGGGTCGAGGTGCGCGTCTGGGACTCGACGGCCGAGCTGCGGTATCTCGTTTTGCCGGAGCGGCCCGAAGGCACGGCGCAACTGAGCGAAGAAGCGCTCGCGGATCTCGTCACGCGGGATGCCATGATCGGCGTCGCGAAAGTCTCGTTGCCCGCGGGCGGCGCCGAATGAACGGCGTTCATGACATGGGCGGCATGCACGGCATGGGCGCGATCCGGCGCGAGGAGAACGAGCCCGCTTTCCATGAGCCCTGGGAGGGGCGGGTTTTCGCGCTGACCACGGCCGTCGAGGCCTGGGGTCGGTGGACCCTCGATGCTTCCCGACACCGGATCGAGCGGATGAATGCGGCGGACTATCTGCGGGTGAGCTATTACGAGAAGTGGCTCGAGTCGCTTCTCGCTCTCCTGTCCGAGACCGGAATGGCGAGTCCGGCGGAGATACAGAGTGGGGAGCGTGCCGAGGGCACACCGAAAGCGATCCCGCCGCTCCCGGCCGACCAGGTGACGGCGATTCTCGCCAGCGGGTTTCCCGCGAGCCGGGAGGCGGGGGCTGCGCCTCGCTTCCAAGTGAGCGAGCGGGTGCGCACCCGGAACATCAACCCGACGACTCACACGCGCCTTCCGCGATACGCCCGGCGGAAGCTCGGGACGATCGAGCGCGACCACGGAGTCTTCGTCTTTCCGGATACGAACGCGCATGCTCTCGGGGAGAAGCCGCAGCACGTCTATTCGGTTCGTTTCGAAGCGCGTGAGCTCTGGGGCGAGACTGCCAGGCGAGAGGATTCCGTCTACATCGATCTTTGGGACGAGTACCTTGAACCCGTGTAGCTCGGATCTCCATGCGACGAGGGCGACGTAGATGAACGGCATCCATGACATGGGCGGAATGCACGGCATGGGTCCCATCCGGCGCGAAGAGAACGAGCCGGTCTTTCACGAGCGCTGGGAGGCCCGGGTCTTCGCGTTGCGGCGGGCGGCCGGCGCGCTCGGGAAATGGAACATCGACGCCAGTCGACAGCAGACCGAGCGGATTCCAGCGGCGGATTATCTGCGCATGAGCTACTACGAGAAATGGCTCACCTCGACCCTCGCGCTCCTGACCGCGAGCGGTGTCCTCACGCCCGCGGAGATTCAGAGCGGAGAGCCGGCGCCGGGTTCGGCGAAAGGAGTCGCGCCGCTCAAGGCGGAGGATGTGCCCGCGAGAGTTGCGAAGGGTTCGAAGGCGAGCCGTGACGCGTCCGTCGAGCCTCGCTTCGAAAGCAGCCAACGGGTGCGCACCCGCAGTATCAACCCGACCACTCACACGCGTCTCCCGCGATACGCCCGGGGAAAAGTCGGCACGATCGATCGCGACCACGGGATCTTCGTATTTCCGGACACGAATGCCCTCTTCCAGGGTGAGAACCCGCAGCACGTTTACTCTGTGCGCTTCGCGGCGCGTGAGCTTTGGGGTAGCGCCGCGAGGCCGGAAGATTCCGTCTATATCGATCTCTGGGAGGATTACCTTGAGCCAGCCTGACGTTTCATCGGATTCCGAACGATTGGCGTCGCTGCCCCGCCTGCCGCGCGACGAAGAGGGCCCGGTCTTCGCCGAGCCGTGGCAGGCGCAGGCTTTCGCGCTCGCGGTCAAGCTTTCCGAGAAGGGTCATTTCACGTGGAAGGAGTGGGCATCAGCCCTCGCCGATGAGCTCAAGGCCGCGGCGGATCGCGGTGAGCCCGACGACGGCTCGCGTTACTACGAGCATTGGCTGACGGTTCTGGAGCGGCTGGTGGCGGCCAGGGGTTTGACCCATCCCGCCGAGATGCTCGAGCGAAAAGAGGCCTGGGTGGACGCCTACCGGCACACTCCGCACGGCAAACCGGTGGAGCTGTCGAGAGCTTCCGACGAGGACGATCACTCGTGACGGGCTACGGCCGGGCGCGAACGTCGAACGCCGCGAGCGTCGTCTCGTTTCGAAGGTAGAGCACTCCGTCCGAAAGCGCCGGGTACGCCCGGACCGTCCCCGGGAGAAGTCGGGAGCGAGCGAGGGCGCGGAATCCTTTCGGTGAAGCTTCGGCAACGACTAGCTCTCCCGATTCCCGGAGGACGATGAGCTTGTCTCCCGCGAGCGTGACCGTACCCGCTCCGAACCCGTCCTCGCTCCAGAGGACTTTCCCCGTGAGAAGCTCGACAGCCCGGAAGCTCTGGCCGTATTCCTGCCGGCCGTGAAATCCGTAGAGCGTCCCTTCGCGGTGCACCGCAGTCGCGTAGTGGCTCGAGAGCGAATCGTCGGATGACCATATCGGGGTGAGACCCGAGCTCCCGAATCGAAGGGCCGTGGCTCCCGTGCCATAGCTCGCGGAGACGAAGATGACGTCTCCGACGATCAAAGGCGAAGCGGCATTGACGGAGGCCCGCGAGCGCGATCGCCAGGGGAACTGATGCTTCACCGTTCCCTTCGCCGGGTCGACGATATCGAGGCCGGATCGCGTGTAGAAGAGGGCGAGCTTCTCCCCGCCGAGCGTCGCCGACGTGGGCGATGAGTAGCTGGCCTCGTCCTTGGTGGCCGACCAGAGAAGCGTGCCGGTCTTCCCGTCGAATGCGGCGAGGCCCGCTTCGGCTCCGCCGACGTTCAGGAGGACGCGGCCGTCGAGGACCAGGGGGGATCCGGCGGCACCGAAGAAGTTCTTCCGGACCTTGAATCTCTCCGCTGTCTTGACCGACCAGAGAAGCTTCCCCGTTTCGAGCGCGACGGCCGTAAGAACGCCCTCCGCGCCGAACGAATAGACGATCGAATCGGCGACGACGGGGACGGAACGCGGACCTTCGTCGAAGCCGAAATCGTCGCGATAGGAAGTCGCGTACTCGTATCGCCACTTCGTCTCGCCGGTCGAAGTATCGAGAGATTCGATCACCTCGCGGTTCTCGACGCGGTGGAAGAGGATGACGCGTCCGCCCACGACCGCGGGGCCGGCGAACCCTTGCCCCACCTTTCTCTCCCACAGCCGTTCGGGACCGGTGCCGGTCCACGCAATCGACACGGCCGGTCCGTTGTAGACGCCGTTTCGGTCCGGCCCGAGAAACTGCGGCCAGTCGCTTCCCGAAGCGGCGAGGGCGAGCGTGAGGACGAGGCTTCTCACCGGGGTCCGTACACGATGACGTAGTCGAGCCGCAGATGGTGGGCGTCCGAGGGATTCGCGATCCGAACGCGGGCCTCGTGGCGTCCGGGAGCGAGCTCGTAGCGATAGACGGGGATGAAGCGTCTCGCGCTCTCCCGCGTGGGAAGGCGGAAGCTTTCGACCAGCGCTCCGTCGATGTAGAGCTCCGCCTCCATCACATGGTCCTTTCCGTCCACGGAGCGAGCTTGACCGAAGGCGGCGAACCCGATGCCATCGAAGGTGAAGGTCGTCTCGTCCCGGACGTCGCGCTCGAGGACCAGCTCCGCGACGGGATAGTGTCCTTCGAAGTTCCGCTCCAGCGGAACCACTTTCGGAGCTTCGACGGGGATCTCGACCTCGGTCTCGCTGACTCTTCCTCCGCGCCTCTCGATCGATTGGAGCGCGTGCCGATAGGAGAGCTCGTAGACCTCGCGGAGAGACGTCTTGGTGTACGGAAAATCCAGGGCCTCGATCGAAGGCAAACCCGCTTTCCAGGTAGACGGTATCTCCTCGTAGCCGAGGATCACTCCCAGGATGCCCGCGGCCGAAGAAGGATTGCAGTCCGAGTCCTGCCCCGCGCGCGTCGAGACGTCGAGGGTCTTCTGGAAGTCGCCGCCTCCGTACAGAAGGCCCATCACCACATAGGCGGCGTTCAGTTTGGCGTCGATGTTGAACGCGCGGAAGACCCCGACCGGGCTTCCGATGTCCTCGGACCACTTCTTTTCGATCTCGAACCAGGTCTCGCGCCAGTCGTCCGGATACTGGCGGTGCCAACGGATCACGTCCTCGATGGTCTTCCGGAAATCGCTCTCGGGCGGAATCGTCTCGAGCGCTTTCGCGACGACCGCGCCGACATCGGGCTCGACGAAAGCGAGGGCATACATCGCCGCCACGTACACCCCGCCGTAATAGCCGTCGCCGTGGTTCATGATGTGTCCCACGCGGTCGGAAATCTCGGAGGCGGCGTTCGGCATCCCGGGGCTCATCAATCCAGCGAAATCCGCTTCGATCTGGAAATCGATCGAATCGGCCTCGGGATTGTTGCGCCAGTGGCCCGATGCGGGAGGGCCTTTTCCCTGAAGAACGTTGTAGCGCGCCATCTGATTCGCGTGCCACAGCAGGTAGTCGCGGTGGGCGAAGGCGTCGGCGAAATCCGAGGCCTGGGCGTCGAGGCCTTTCTCCTCGAGGACCTCCACGAAAGTGAAGTCCATATAGATGTCGTCGTAGAGACCCGGGATCTTCTGGAACGTCTCGAGCAGGTAGCCGTCGTACCAGGGGATGGGCTCGTACGGCTGGATCATGGTTCCGTTGTAGCGGAACTCCGTCGGCCCGCCGTAGGTGACGCCGATCGTCTGGCCGGCCCAGCCTCCGGCGATTTTGTCCTTGAGCTCCTCGAGGGAAATCCGATGCGGTTCCGGCGCCGATTCCGCTTCCGCCCCCGGAAAGACGGCGAAGGAAAGCAGGATAGAGAAGAGAGGTTTGTTCACAGCGCGCGATTCTACTCCTTTCCCGCTCTCGCATCGCATCCGTGCTACAATCCCTCCGGTCAATCCACAATCGGAGGGCCGAATGTCTCGAAGACGTTTCGCCGGAGTGTTTCTTTGCCAGACGGCAATCGTGCTTTTCATCGCGATGGGGTCCACCCCCGCCGAGGCCGTCCCCATAATGGGATCGACTTTCCTTCAGGTCCGGTCAGCTTTGCCGACGCGGTGGTCAACTACTCCCCCACGGGAACCAGGCAGCCGACGCCAGCCCACCGAAATCCGCTGACCGCGCTCGGACTTCCGGACTATGCCGGCGACAGCAACTGCACCGGGGATCCGAGTGCACCTTCGTGTCCCTGGGAGTCGGGGGAAGCATCGTTCTCCAGTTCACCGACAACTCCCTCACCGGGAGCGGCGACTCGGCGAAGGATCTCCATGTTTTCGAGGTGGGGCCCGACATCGAGCACACCTTCGTCGACATCAGCAAGAACGGAGTCGACTGGTTCGCGGTCGGAAAGATCCTCGGCTCCACGTCCAGTCTCGACATCGATAGCTTCGGGTTCGGTCCGACCGATTTCTTCTATTTCGTGCGGCTCACGGACGATCCGCGGCAAGGCGACGTCATCGCGATTCAAGTGGGAGCCGACATCGATTCCGTGGGCGCCATCACATCGGGCCCGCCACCGCTCGTGACGACGACGACGACCGTCCCGCCCACCGGAGCCCCCGAGCCGGCAACGATACTTCTGCTCGGAACGGGGCTCGCTCTCTTTCGGCTTTCGAAGTCCCGCCGACGGAGCTAGTGCCGTTCCAACTCTTTCTTGCCAACAGAATCCTTGAGTATGGACGAGACCGTGTGGGCCAACTCGACCGGTCATTTCGCCGAACAAGTTGGAACGGCACTAGCTCCGGGAGTACATCGTCTTTCCGCCCACCACCGTCCGAACGATGGGGATCTCCTTGATCGCGTCGGGGTCGACTTCGTGCGGATGCTGGCCGAGGATGACGAAATCGGCGTACTTTCCCGCGGTGATCGATCCCTTCACGTTCTCCTCGAACGACGCATAGGCGCCGTTCACGGTGCAGATGCGGAGCGCCTCATCGAGGGTGATTCTCTGATTCGCTCCCCACACGCGGCCTTCGACGTCCTTCCGGGTCACCATGCTCTGGAGCGCCATCATCGGCTCGAACGGGCCGGGGACGTAGTCCGACGCCGGCGCCACCGGAATGCCGTAGTCGAGGAACGACCGGTGGGCGAACATCCATTCCATCTTCTCCGGTCCGTACTCCTCCCAGTTGCGGCCGTGGTAGTGGACGTAGGTGTAGAACGGAGTCGGGATCGATCCGGTGGCCTTGATACGGCGCAGGAGATCGGGATTGACGAGCGAGCAATGCTCGAGCCGGTGGCGCGGGTCCTTCCGGGGCCATTTCGATAGAACCCGCTCGTAGGCTTTCAGGACCATGTCGATGGCGAGGTCGCCGTTCGCATGGATCCCGATCTGGAAGTCGTGCTGGTGGGCGTCGTCGACGGCCTCGTAGATCTCCTCCTGGGTCATGGTGAGGATGCCGTGGTCGTCGGGCCGTCCGACGTAGGGAGTGGACATGGCCATGGTGCGCCCCGAAGCGGATCCGTCGGCGCCGAACTTGACTCCTCCGACCTTGAGCCACTCGTTACCGAATCCGGTGTAGAGGCCCGCCTGCTTGCAGCCTTCGAACATCGAGCCGCGAACCATCATGTAGACCCGCATGCGGAGCTCGCCCGCGTGGAGCGCGTCCTGGTACGCGATGGCGGAGTCGGTGCCGCAGCTCGCGTCGTGCACCGAGGTGAGGCCGGAAGCGGTCATGAGCTCGGAGATGAGCTTCGCTCCCGCTCGCCGCTCCTCGCGGGTCGATCCCGAAGGAACGACTTCGCTGAAGAGATCGTTCGCGCGCTCCGCGACCTTCCCCGTGAGCTCCCCGTTCTCCTTGTAGATCTTGCCGCCCGGCGGGTCGGGAGTCGAACACCGTGACTCCGGCTTTCTCGAACCCTTTGGAGTTGTACCAGTAGACGTGGCCCCCGCGGTGGGAGACGAAAACGGGATGATTCGGCGCGGCCTCGTCGAGCTCCTTCCTCGTGATCTGGCGTCCCTCGCGCACCTTCGTGTCGTCGTACTTGAATCCCAGGATCCACTCTCCCGGGCGGGGTCGAAGACGCCCGCTTCTTGATGGCGTCCTGGATGGCGCCGATGCTCCGCAGATTGAGGTTCACCGAAACGAGCTCGCGCACGCCGCCCGATGCGGGATGGGAGTGAGCGTCGATGAATCCCGGGGTGACGGTCATGCCCTCGGCATCGACGATCGTGGTCTCGCGCGAGGCGAGGTTCCGCACGTCGCGTTCGATCCGATCGCGACGAAGCGGCCGTTCTTGACGGCGAAGGCCTCGGCCCGCGGAAGGGAGTCGTCCATGGTGAGGACGCGGCCGTTGACCAGGATGAGGTCGGGTCTCGTCGCGTCGACGGTGCCCGTCGGCCTGCGTGGTCCCGGAGGGAATGCCGAGACCCATGCCCGCGACGCCGGCGCCCGACAGTCGAAGAAACTCGGAACGAGTGTACTTTGCCATGCTCAATTCTCCCGGGGTCGTTTTATAGCACGCGCGAATTCGAGGTTGCGCCGAAACATCTCGTCCTTCGGGCGGAGCGAAACCGCCCGCTCGAAAGCGGCTATCGCCAGGTCGACCTCCTCTCTCTGAAGCAAGAGCCCGCCGAGCTCGTTCCAGGAGTCGGCATCGTTCGGGTCGATGGCAAGGGCGCGGCGAAGGGCTTCGATGGCGCGCTCGCCGTCACCGAGCTTTCTCGCCGCGGTCGCGAGCCCGATCTCGGCTTGGGCCGAAGGCGCGATCGCGAGGCTCTTCTCGAAGGCGGCGGCCGCGCCGGCGAGATTCGAAGAGGCGAGAAGGGCGCGCCCGTGCTCGAGGTGCAGCACGGAGTAGCCGTCATAGATGACGGCCGCGGCGTCGTACTCCCGGATCGCTTCGGCGAGCTTTCCGGACAGACGATGGCAGCGAGCGAGATAGAGATGGACCTCGAAGGAGAGGATGTCGCGGGAGGCGAGCTCCTCGAAGAGGAGCTTTGCCTTCGGAAAGCTCGCCGCGGTCGAAGCGGGCGATCGCTTCGCGAAGCTTCCGGCCGAAGTCGGTGAGCTTCGCGATCTCATCCTTGGGATCCGCGCCGCCCTTCTTGCTCGACCCGGCCCCGACGTAGCCGAGACTCGCGAGGCGTTCGAGGTCGCCGGCATCCAAAGCCGCGTCGGCCGCGGGTCCTCTCTCGGACACGTTCTGAAGCGCCGCGTACAGCCGCCGGGCGACGTCTTTCCGCTCCTGCGAGACGTCCCGGGCTTCGCGAGGGTCGGATGTCGAGATCGTAGAGCTCGGGACGCGGCGCGACGATGAGCTTCATCGAGCCCTCGCGGATTCCGCGAAGGGGCGCCCATCCGAAGTGCAGGTTTCCGTAGTACGACTCGAAGTAGAGGCGCTTTCGGCGCCGGCGTCGTTACGCCTTCGAGAATCATGCGAGGGATGTCGACGAGGCTCGACAGGCTCGCTCACCACGCGGCCCGCGGCGATCCCCGGTCCTCGAAGGACGAGAGGCACCCGCAGTGTCGACTCGTACACCAGGACTCCGTGCTCGTCCTCGCCGTGATCTCCGAGTGCCTCGCCGTGATCGGCGGTGACCATGAGGAGCGTCGAATCGAAGAGCCCTCGCGAGCGCAGCCTCTCGACGAGACGGCCCACCTGGGCATCGACGTAGGCGACCTCTCCCGCATAGCCCTTTCCCGCGAACTCTCCCGGAGGATCGTAGGGCGCGTGAGGATCGTAGAAATGGACCCAGAGGAAGAATGGGGACTGAGCGGTCGTGAGATATTCGAGCGCCTCTTCGGCGACTTCGACGGCCCGCCGCTCCGCCAAAGCGCCCACGCGGTCGCCGCCGCTACCTGCGGTCGAGCCGTCGCGGAAGACGTCGAACCCGGTTTCGAAGCCGCTCCCTCGGCCCAGGAGAAAGCTCCCGACGAAGGCCGCGGTTCGATAGCCCGCGGCTTTCGATCGCGTCGCGAGCGTCGGTATCGATGAGTCGAGCTTCGCCGGCAGGTTGTCCCGGATTCCGTGCTCGGGCGGGTAGAGACCGGTGAGAAGGCTCGCGTGCGCCGGGCGGGTCAAGGGCACCGGCGTCACCGCATTCTCGAAGCGCAGACCCTCGGCGGCGAGAGCGTCGAGAGCGGGCGTCGAGCCGGGAGGCGCGCCGTAGGCGCCGACGTGGTCCGCGCGGAGGGTGTCGATGGTGACGAGGACTACGTTCGGCTGCGCGAGAATCGCGAAGCGCGAGAACGATCATGATTTGCTCAGGGTGAGGAGCTTCGATCGTCCCCAGACCCTGGATGCTGCGGCGGCTCCGATCCCACCTCTCCGCGCCAGAATTGCGGGTCGCCGAGAACGTCGTGGGTCGCGCGCAACTGGCCGTCGAGAGAAAAGAGGACTCCATCCGGCCGGAGCCGCGGCCAGAGCTCCTTGACGCAGGTGCGCGTCGACTGCGCGAGGTCCACGTCGAGGATGACGACGTCGAGAGGGCCTTCGATCCGAGGGAGGACGTCCGAGAACCATCCCTTCTCGAAGCGGCAGACTTCGATCGCGCCGAACGCCTCGACGTTTCTTCGGACCGAGACCAGCCGTCCGCGGAAGGCGCCGGCGCGAAACTCGATCGGCCGGCCGTCGAGATGCACGTGCCGCTCGTCGTTCTCCGGAATTCCCTGGAAGGAATCGCAGGCGATGAGCGAACCTCCCGCGAGCCGCGCCGCGAGGCTGAGCTTCGCCGTGCTCGCGCCGAATCCGCATCCCGCTTCGAGCACCACCGGGCTCCGCCCCGCGCGAGCGAGGATGGCCCGCGACACCGAGAGCATTTCGGTGAGCGTGTGGTAGCCGCGGACGGCGTTCGTCGCGCGCACGAAACGGCGGATGAGTCGGAGCCGCGCGCCCATCGAGATCCCGGGAAGATCGCGTGCGAAGGCGAACTCCAGGGCCGCGCTCCGATCCCGGGTCGCGAGGAGCTCGATGGACTTGAGGCTCCGGTAGAGCGAGCCGGGGCCTCGCCTCACGGAAGCCCGAGGGCGACCCACTCCGCGGGAACCTCCTTGCCTCCGATGGCGACGACGATGTACTGCTTGCCTTCGAACAGATACGTCATGGGCGCTCCGGTGGTGCCCGCGGGAAAATCCGTCTCCCAGAGCACGTCGCCCTTGGCTTTGTCGAAGGCGCGGAATTTCGTCCCCCACATCCCCTCGCGGATTCCGGGAATCGCGTCCCCGCCCTCGCCGACGAAGAGGAGGGTCTTGGTGAGGAGCGGAGCGCCGCGACCGGGAATTCCGAGCGGCGGAAGGTTCAAGTCCTTGAGAAGCGGATGATGGCGCGGTCCGTCTCCGTTCGCCGACATCCACAGGTGCTCGCCTTTGTTCATGTCGATCGCGGTGATTCGGCCGTAGGGAGGCTTCACGATCGGGATCCCATCGATCAGTGGGTAGTCGTCGTCATCGTCATCGTCGCCGGTGACGGCATAGTCCAGAGTCGCCTCCGGCTCTTTCGGCTGCGAGAGGTGGTAGACGGCGGGCCAGGTGTGCGAGACCGCGTAGTAAACGCCGGTCTCGGGATCGAATGCGCCCGTATTCCAGTTTCCCGCACCCCACCACCCGGGGTTCGCGATCGTTCCCTTCTTACCACCGGGCTCCGTGCTCTTCATGGAAGGCGGGGTGAACATGGGACCGAGGACGAGAGTGGACGCGATCGCGCGCGCTTTCCCCGCGAGCTCGGGAGTGAAATCGATGAGGTCGTCCTCGGTGAAGCCCTGGCGGTCGAAGGGAGCGGGCTTGGTCGGGAAGGGCTGTGTCGGAGAAAGATTCTCGCTCGCGATCGCGGAGGCCGGGACCGGCCTTTCCTCGATGGGCCAGACCGGCTCACCCGTCTTCCGATCGAAGACGTACAGAAACGCCGTCTTGCTCGGCTGCATGACCGCCCGGACTCGCTTTCCGTTCACGGTGATGTCCCCGAGGGTCGCCGGGCCGACCGTGTCGTACTCCCAGACGTCGTGGTGCACCATCTGGAAGTGCCAGACCTTCTTTCCCGTCTTCGCGTCGAGCGCGACGAGGCTGTTGGAATAGAGATTGTCTCCAGGCCGATGGCCTCCGTAGTACGCGGCGGTCGGCGCCGTCAGGGGAATGTAGACGTAGCCGAGCTCTTCGTCGGCCGAAACGCAGCACCACGAACCAAGATCGCCGGAGAACTTCCACGACTCCTCGCCCCAGGTGTCGTTTCCCTCTTCTCCCGGCGGCGGTACGACGTGGAACGTCCAGAGGAGACGTCCGGTCCTCACGTCGAATCCGCGCACGTCTTCGGGCGCCGCTTCCCGCTTCACGCCTCCGTCGCCCGCGCCCCCGGTAATCCCGGCGACCACCACGACGTCCGAGACCACGATGGGACCCGCGGTCCAGTTGTAGAGCCCCGCGAGCGCGGGCTCCCAATGAAGGCTCACGCGGCCCCCGTCGCCGAAGCCGGGAACGAGCTTTCCCGTCTTCGCATCGACGGCGTAGAGGTACTCGCCGCGCGTCAGGATGAGGCGCAGGTGATCGCCGTCCCGCCAGATGTCGATGCCGCGCGGACTCTGGCCCGCCGCCTCGTCGATGGTCGGGGCGAAAGGCTCCTGCTCCCAGAGGGTCTCGCCCGTTCCCGGGTGAATCGCCGCGAGAAGTCCGACGCCATTCGGCGCGTAGAGGACGCCGTCGACGAAAATCGGAGTCGATCGGAAGTTCCCCGAGACTTTGAGCTCGGGGTATGACTCTTTCAACGTCGAGGGCACGGACGGCCGGCGCCAGAGGACGGTGAGCTTCGAGACGTTCTCAGGACCGATCTGATCGAGAGGGGAGTAGCGCGTGAACGCGCGATCGGCGCCGAAGTAACGCCATTCTCCCTGGGGGTTCTCTCGAGCGGAAAGCGCCGCGGCTCCGGCGAAAATCAGGAAAAAGGTGAGGTATCGCGGCATCTTCGAGGCCTCCTGGGTCAGAACAATATCTCTAATTCGACTGTGGGAACGAGAGCTCGAGACCGAGATCGTTTCGGTCCGGCCAGCGGCTCGTGACCACCTTGCTGCGGGTGTAGAAACGAACGCCGTCGCGGCCGTACATGTGCAGGTCTCCGAAGATCGAGCTCTTCCAACCTCCGAACGAGTAAAAGGCCGTCGGAACCGGGATCGGGACGTTGATTCCCACCATACCGACCTGGACCTCGTTCTGGAATCGACGGGCGGCCCTCCCGTCGTTGGTGAAGATCGCGACGCCGTTCGCGTACGGGTTGGCATTCACGAGCTCGAGAGCTTCCTCGAGGCTCCCGGCGCGGACCACGGAGAGCACCGGGCCGAAGATCTCGTCCCGGTAAATCGTCATCCCCGGAGTGACGCCGTCGAAGAGACAGGGCCCCAGAAAGAACCCGTCCTCGTGATTCTCTACGCGAGTCTCTCGACCGTCCGCGACGAGCCGAGCTCCTTCGGAGACCCCGGTCTCGACGTAATGAACGACCCGAGCGTGATGCTCGCGGGTGACGAGCGGGCCCATCTCGACGCCCGGCTCGAGCCCCGGTCCCACTTTCACGCGCGCGATGCGCTCGCGGATCCGGGGGAGAAGTCGATCCGCGGAATCGCCCACCGCCACCAGAACGGAGATCGCCATGCAGCGCTCCCCGGCGGATCCGTAGGCCGCGCTCACGGCCGCGTCGGCGGCGAGCTCGAGATCCGCATCGGCGAGGACCACCATGTGGTTCTTGGCGCCGCCGAGCGCCTGCACGCGCTTGCCGGCGCGCGTCGCGGTTTCGTAGACGTGGCGCGCGATTGGCGTCGAGCCGACGAAGCTCACCGCGGCGATTCCCGGATGACCGAGGATGGCGTCGACGGCGACTCGATCGCCGTGGACGACGTTGAAGACCCCATCCGGCAGCCCCGCCTCCTGGAAGAGCCGGGCACAGAAGTTCGATGCCGAAGGGTCCTTCTCCGATGGCTTCAGGATGAAGGCGTTCCCGCAGGCGATGGCAAGGGGATACATCCACATCGGCACCATGACGGGAAAGTTGAACGGTGTAATCCCCGCGGCCACTCCGAGCGGCTGGCGTATCGAATAGCTGTCCACATCGGTCGATACGTTCTCCGAGAACTCGCCCTTGATGAGCTCTCCGATCCCGCACGCGAACTCGACGACCTCGAGCCCGCGCTGGACCTCACCGAGAGCATCCGACAGCACCTTTCCGTGCTCGCGGGTGACGAGAGTCGCGAGCTCCTGCTTGTGCCGCTCGATCAGCTCGCGAAACGAGAAAAGGATCCGGCTGCGACGGGCGAGAGACGTCTCACGCCAGTCTCGGGCCGCCTCGGCGGCCACCCGCACGGCTTCGTCCACCACTCCTTCCGTCGCGAACGCGACGCGCGCGGTCGACTCGCCAGTCGCGGGATCGAAGAGCGGCCCGCTTCTCTCGGCGGTCTCCTGGCGCGACGGTCCGCCGATCCAATGCGGGACCATCCCTGTGGACGTCGAATAGAGAGCGTTCGATACCATGGTTCGCTCCTCTCGAGGCGCGCCTGACATGCCCAAAATGCCCAAAATGTTGGACGAGAATACCTCAGCGGAGGGTGAATGGCTAATTTCTTTCGCCCTGCGCGGGGCGGCGCGCTCAATATTTTGGCGCGACCGAGAATGGAAGAGCCGCTACAACCTCCGGCTCTTGGCCTGCCAGTGTTTCTCGAGATTGACGATGAGCTGATCGCTCAGGTGGCAGTACGCCTGCTCCCGAGCATAAGTCGCCATGTAGCGCCGGAACGTGTCGAGCGGCTCGAGCTGAACTCTCAAGGCCTTCCGATTTCCCGCGGCGCTCACCATTCCGGAGCCGAGAGCGTTCGCGACCGCTCGCTCGACGGCTTCGTCGATCTCGTGGGAGGCATGAACCTCGTTCACGAGCGCTCTCGCGTCCGGCTCCTCCACGCGAAAGAGACGATCGAAGAGGATCGCCTGGCGGGCCACCCTCTCTCCCATGAACCGGGGAAGCCGGAGGTTCGCGGCCCCGGGAATGATGCCTTCCTTCCGCGCGGGGAGGTTGAAGTAAGAGCCCTTCTCGGCGATGACGTAGTCGACGACGAGGAGGATCTGGCATCCGCCGCCGATGGCGAAACCGTCGACCACGGCCATCCACGGCTTCTCGTGAGTGGTCTCGATCCCGTCGAGGCTCTGAGGCTCGAGAGCGAGTCCGCGATAGAGCTTGTGGACCAGGCCCAGGTCGCGCACGAGATAGAAGAGGTAGGAAATCTTCCCGTGGTAGAGCCGGGTCAGGTTGATTCCTGACGAAAAGATTCGACGCCCCGCGTATTTCGGGTGATCGACGGGCCCGCCTCGGAGCACTCCCATCCGGAGGCCGGGGTGGAGGAGCACGAGATCGATGGCGGTCTCGAGCGGTCCGCGGGTCTCGTCATCCTCCGCGTTGAGGAAGCGCGGATGCGTCATGAAGACGTAGCCGACCTCGCCGCGCGCCTCGACCCGAACGGAGCCCGAGATCGATTGCGCCTCGAGCTTCGAGCTCCGGGAGCTTCGCGCGGGCTTCCTCCGTCGGAGCGAGCATGCTCGAGATGAGGTGGGCCCCGATCTCGGGATCGCTCAGGAGCTCGGAGACCAGGATGCCCTGCGGAATCTCCCGGCCGTCCTTGTCCATCTGCATCCGCTCGGCCTCGCGGGCGACTTCCTCGCGCGTGGGCACGAGTCCCGGCCAGAGCTCCGCGGCGCGATAACAGAAGCTCGTCGACTCGGAGGTGCCGCGATCTCGATTCCGTCAGTCGGTCGTAGATCTCGCGGCGATTCGTCCGGGCCCACCGCGTCGTCTCCTCGAGAATCGAATCGCGAGCCCGTGCCGCCTCCGCCCGCTCCGCCTCGGTCCGCTTCGAACGAGGCGGAAGGCGATCGAGGCTTTCCCATCCGTCCCGCGTCATTTCGTCAGGGCACCTCTTTCGAGTTGTAGTGAACGTGGACGAGCTTCCACTTCCCGTCCCGCTTGAACCAGACGTCGGTCTCGAGAGCCTTCTCTTTGGTTTTCTTGCCATCGGCCTGGCGCGTGAGGACGTCGAGAGCATAGGTCGCGATGGCGGCATCGCCGGCGGGAGAGAGCTGGACGCGCATGTCGGAGAGCGCGTTCTTCTCGACCCCGCCTCCTCCTTTGATGAGCGCGTACCAGTCTTTCTTATAGTCCTCGAGCTTCACCCTTCCGCTCTCGAACCACAGCGTGGCGTCGTCCGCGTAGTAGGAGAAGTACTCGTCGAGGTTGTTCCGCTCGTAGGCGCCATTGAAGGCGACCTCGAGCTTCTCGATCTCGGCCGCCGCCGCTGGCTGGGCGGCTGCGGTGGAAAGAAACAGGGACAGTGTGGCTGCGATCATCGATAGCCTCCCGGTTGTGGTCGGAAACTCGACCGAGCTGAATTGTACTAGAATGTCCTGCCCGCAGAGCCTTACTTCAGGAGTAGAGGAATGAGCACTGCTGCCGTCGGCATCGAGTTCGAAGTCGGGGAGCGCTTGCGCGCTCTCCGGGAGGCGTTTGGACTCTCTCAGCGCGCCCTCGCGCGGCGAAGCGGCGTCGCGAACGGATCTGATCTCGATGATCGAGCTCAACCGAACGAGCCCCTCGGTCGCGACCCTCAAGAAGATACTCGACGGGATTCCGATGACTCTCGCCGATTTCTTCACGGGGAACGTGCCGACCAATGAAGAGCAGGTCATCTACCGGGCGGAGGAGCTCCTCGAGATCGGGAGAAACGGCATCTCGTACCGGCAAGTGGGGCGAAGTCTGCACCGGCGAGCGCTCCAGCTCCTCCACGAGCGGCTCGACCCCGGCGCCGACTCCGGAGTCGACATGCTGCGGCACGAGTCGGAGGAGTCGGGTGTCGTGATTCGAGGAAAGCTCGAGCTCACCGTCGGCGGACAGACTCATCTCCTCGGGCCGGGCGACGCCTACTACTTCGACAGCCGGCTTCCACATCGATTCCGAAACGTCGGAAGCGAAGTCTGCGAGGTCGTGAGCGCCTGCACGCCGCCCAGCTTTTGAGCTCTCCAAAATATTGGACGCCTTTCCGAGCTGAAAAGCCGAACCACGGGAATTTGACGTTCGACGGTCGCGAACCCCTCAATATTTTGGTTGACTGGCGATTGGCGTAAGGGATATAAGCGCGCCGATCAGGCGAATTGTGCCTTTCGGCGAAGGAGGGGTGCTGCACATGAGAAAATCGATCCTATCGCTTCCCGCGCTCGTTCTGGCTCTCTCGATCGCGGGCTCGAGCTCCGCGCAGATTTCGACCGGCGGCATTCGAGGGATCGTGAAGGACGCGACCGGCGCGGTCCTCATCGGAGTGACCGTCGAGGCCGAGAGCCCGGCGCGCATGGGAGGCGCCGCGGTCGCCGTCACGCAACGGACAGGGTCTCTATCAGTATCAAGGGCTTGCCGGTCGGCGTCTACACCGTGACCTTCACGCTCTCGGGCTTCACGACTCTCAAACGTGAGAACGTGCGAGTCGAAGTGGGCCGGACGGTGCAGCTCGACGCGGACCTGTCCCTCGCGACGACGGCCGAGACGGTGACGGTGACGGGAGAGTCGCCGGTCATCGACACACTGCGCGCGACCGCTACAGCACGCGGTTCAACAACGAGCTCGTCGAGAACGTTCCCACGACCCGAGCTTCGTACTTCGATCTCATCACCTACGCTCCCGGCGTCCGGACGAACGCCGTCACCAACGCGTCGAACTTCAGCGTCTACGGCTCGACCACGGATCAGAACTCGTTCCAGTACAACGGAGTCGACGTCGCCGCGCCCTCCTACGGCTCGCCCTGGGACTTTCCGAACTTCGACATCATCCAGGAAGTCGAAGTCCTCGCCGCCGGTGCCTCCGCCGAATACAGCGGGTTCCAGGGAGGTGTCGTCAACATCATCACCAAGTCGGGGAGCAACGACTGGAACGGAATTTCCTCGTTCTTTCTGCAGGACGACGCGCTGACCGGGCAACAACACGCCGGACGAGGAGTTCCCCTACTACATCGACTACAAGCAGACGTTCACACAGCAGATCGGCGGGCCGATCAAGGAAGACAAGCTCTGGTTCTTCGGCGCGCTCGAGCTGACGCGCAATCGGAACTCGCAGGTGGGAGTCGACCCTGAGTTCGCTCCCAAACGGCACGTCGTGCGTCCGTACTTCAAAGTGAACTCGCAGCTCTCCGCAGAACGACCAGGTCGAGTTCATGTTCAACGACAACATCTTCGACTCGCCGAACCAGGCCTCGCGCACCCAGCCGCCGGAGACCATCAACGTCGAGCACGGGCACAATCCGACGATCTCCGCTCGCTGGACGCACGCCTTCAGCTCCGCGACGCTCCTCGAAGTGAAGGGCGGCGGGATCTACATCCGGGATCGGCTAGGACCCGCTCTCGGAGGACACCAGCACCTCGGGTCGATACAACTTCGCTACCGGGGCCTACGACGGTCAACAGCTTCTATACCTGGAAGAGCGATCAGAACAAGACCCAGGTCGCCGCCGCGATGACCCACTATGCCGACAACTTCGCGGGCTCGCACGATTTCAAGTTCGGGGTCCAGATGGAGAGGGCGAACTCGATCGCGGCGCAGGCCTACTTCAACAACGTCTTCTACTACGACTACAACGGGCCCTACTACGCGCTCTTCCGCGAGCCCTACGCGATGGACGCGAAGACCAGCGGCTTCGCCGGTTTCGCGCAGGACAACTGGACACTGAACGACCGGATCACGCTTCAATCTCGGGTGTGCGCTTCGACCACACCACGGGCAGCATTCCCGACGTCCGAACAGCCGGATAGCGCGCTCGAGGGCACGACCGGAGTGACCTTCCCCGGTCTCGGCGAAATCATCTCTTTCGACGATGTCTCTCCGCGACTCGGCGATCACCGTGACCCTCGACGAGGCCGCGAAGACCGTCGCCAAGGCGAGCTGGGGGCGGTTCTACGGGAAGCTTCTCGGCAACATGTTCCGCAACGCGTCGAACGGGAACACCAGTTTGAACGCGTTCTTCTTCAATCCCGACACCGGGGCCTACGACATCCCCTACTACAGCGTCGATCCCAACATCAGCTACGGGATCGATCCCGACCTCGACGAACCAGTACACCGACCAGTTCTATGTGGGCCTCGAGCGGGAAGTGCATGCCCGACCTGGGTCTCGAGGTCTCCTACATCCACAAAGCAAGAGAAGAACTTCATGCGGGTGGATGACGTCCGCGGCGAGTACGCGCAGATTCCCTTCGAGGACACCTTCCGCGGGCAAACGCCAGACGCTTCAGGTCTTCAATCGGATTTCCCCGAGCTCGCAGAGCCTCTTCCAGGTGACGAACCGCGACGACTTCGATCACAACTACGATTCCTTCACCGTGCAGGCCTACAAGCGGTTCTCGCAGAACTGGCAGCTCCAGGGCTCGTATCAATGGCAGAAGGGTGAGGGCTACACCAGCGGGATCGCTCGGGATCGGCGCCCAGTCGTTCAGCGGGCTCGGACCGCGCGCCTTCGGTCGCGACCCGAACGACCTCATCAACGCCTTCGGACGACTACCGACGGACAGCACCAACAACGTCCGGCTCTCGGCTACCTACGCCGCTCCCAAAGGCTTTCACATCGGCGCTCGTTACTCGTACGAGTCCGGCCGTCCGTATGCGAGGCTCATCAACGTGACCGGCCTCAACCAGGGGGTTCGACCGGTCCAGGCCGAGCCGCGGGCTTCGTACTTTCTTCCGACGGTGAACGAGTTCCAGATCCGCATCGACAAGGACTTCGTCTTCGGATCCGGAGAACAGCGCCTGCGGCTTTCGGTCGACATCTACAACCTGTTCAATGCCGATACCTTCACCGACGCGCGCAACAACAGCTCCGACACCGGAGATGCCGACTTCGGCCAGGCGCTCGCGGTCGTCGCACCCCGACGCGCGATGATCGGCATTCGCTTCGAGTTCTAGTCCGCTCGAGAGGGGGAGCCCGAGGCTCCCCCTTCCTCGACTCGTCACGCGCGGCGCGCGAGGTCGCTAGACCGCCTCGCTCATCTTGATCGGGAGCTTCCGTACGCGCTTTCCCGTGAGCGCGAAGACCGCGTTCGAGATCGCAGCCGCGAGCGGAGGAACGCCGGGCTCGCCAACTCCCGTCGGCTTCTCGGTGCTCTTCACCACGTGGACCTCGACCTTCGGCATCTTCTCCATGCGAAGCACGGGGTAGTCGTGGAAGTTGCTCTGCTGCACGCGCCCCTTCTTCACCGTGAGCTCGCTGTAGAGAACGGCGGTGAGTCCGTAGACGATCGCGCTTTCCATCTGCGCGACGACGCCCCACGGGTTCACGTTGATGCCGCAGTCGACGGCGCACACCACGCGGTCGACCTTGACCTCGCCCTTGTCATCGAGTGAGACCTCGACGACCTCGGCGACGTAGCTGTCGAAGGACTTCCGGATGGCGATGCCGCGTCCGCGGCCTTTCGGCAGGGGCTTGCCCCAGTCGCCCTTCTCGGCGGCCAGGTCGAGCACGGCGAGGTGCCGCGCATCGCCCTTCAAGAGCTCGCGGCGCAGCTGGTACGGATCCTTCCCTCCGGCATGCGCGACCTCGTCGAGGAAGCTCTCGTTGACGAAGCCGGTGTGCGTGTGGCCGACCGAGCGCCACCAGAGCACGGTCATCGCCCTTGGCGCGTTGTGCGATTCCACTCGGCGGTTCGCGATGGCGTAGGGCATGTGCGCCGCGCCCTCGACGGAGGACATGTCGATGCCATCCTTCATCCCGGACTCGAAGGGCGTCCCCTGAAGAAGCGACTGTCCCACCGCCCTCTGGTGCCAGGCCACGGGCATTCCGTTCGCGTCGACGCCCGCCTTCAGCTTGTGGACGAACATCGGCCGGAAATAGCCGCACTGGATGTCTTCCTCGCGGGTCCAGATGGTCTTGATCGGGACGTTCTCGCCCTTCGCCACTTCCACCGCATCGGCGACGAAGTCCGAAGTGACGTTGGCGCGCCGGCCGAACCCGCCGCCGAGGAGCGTCGTGTGCACGAAGACCTGCTCGGGCTTCAATCCCGTGATGGCCGCACCGACGCGCTGGTCCATGGTCTGATACTGGGTCCCGGCCCAGATGTCGCAGCGATCCGCCTTCACGTGCGCCACCGCGTTCAAAGGCTCCATCGGCGCATGCGCGAGGTAGGGAACCTCGTAGACCGCTTCGACGGTCTTGGCCGCGGTCGTCAGCGCCTTCTCGGCGTCGCCTTCGTTCTCCGCGACGAGGCCGGGCTCTCCCGCCATCTTTCGATACTGCTCGCGCATCGTATCCGAGTCGAGAGCTCCGTTCGGGCCGTCATCCCAGACGATCTGGAGCGCCTCCCGTCCGGTGCGGGCGCTCCAGAAATCCTTGGCGATGACCGCAACGCCCGTGGAGATGCGCTTCACCTTGATGACGCCGGGAACGGCTTCGGCCTTCGAGGAGTCGACACTCTTGACCGTCCCGCCGCAGACCGGCGGATGCGCCACGACCGCGGTGAGCATGCCCGGAAGCCGCACGTCGATGCTGAATTCGGCCTTTCCCGTGACCTTGTCGCGTCCCTCGAGGCGCTTCACGTTCGTGCCGATGATCTTGAAGTCCTTGGCGTCTTTGAGCGGGACCTCCGCCGGAACCGGAAGCGTCGCTGCCTTCGCGGACAGCTCTCCGTACGACGCGCTTCGTTTGCTCGCGTCGTGATGGACGCGGCCCTTTTCGGTGCGCAGGGTCGATGCGGCGACTCCCCAGGTTTGCGCGGCGGCCTCGACGAGGACGGCGCGGGCGCTCGCTCCCGCCTGCCGCAGCGGATCCCACGAATTCGTGACGCTGGTGCTGCCTCCCGTCGTCTGCTCTCCCATGCCGAATCGAAGTATTCGGGAGCCGCTGGAGCCGGCTCGACCTTGATGCGATCCCAGTCGCAGTCGAGCTCCTCGGCGACGATCATGGGAAGAGAGGTGTAGACACCTTGCCCCATCTCGGACTTTCCGACGAGGACGGTGATCGTGTCGTCGGGTGCGATGCGCAGGAACGCGTTCGGCGCGAAAGGACTCGCCGCGCGCACGGTGATCGGGCCGAACTTCTCCGGCACGTAGAAGCCGAGGACGAGCCCCGAGGCGGCAGCGCCTCCGATTTGGAGGAACCGGCGCCGATCCAGATTGTCGCGGTTCATCGCGGTCATCGGGCCACCTCCTGCGTCGGTTCGCCGCGCAGCATCTTGGCCGCGCGTTGAATGGCGCACTTGATGCGCCCGTAGGTCCCGCAGCGGCAGATGTTGCCGCTCATGGCCTCGTCGATCTCCGTGTCGCTGGGATTCTGGTTCTGGGAGAGGAGATCGGCGGCCGACATGATCTGTCCCGACTGGCAGTAGCCGCACTGCACCACGTCCTCTTCGAGCCAGGCCTGCTGCACCGGATGAAGGGTCTCGCCGCTCGCAAGCCCTTCGATGGTGGTGATCGCCTGCCCTTCGACGCTCGACACCGGCGTCACGCAGGACCGGGTGGCGACGCCGTCGATGTGCACGGTGCAGGCGCCGCACTGGGAAATGCCGCAACCGTACTTCGTGCCGGTGAGTCCGAGGGTGTCTCGGAGGACCCAAAGAAGGGGAGTCGACGGTTCGACGTCCACATCGAGCTTTTTGCCGTTGACGCTGATGGCTGGCATCGGGGTTCCTTTCTCGAAAGAGGCATCATGGTAGCACGTTTCCTCCTGTACACCAGACCGCAAGCTGGTGCGCGAACTCCTTGAGCCATGGGAAGATAGAGACGGCAACCGCGCGCATCGGAGCATCCGCGAGTGATGCGCGACGAACGAGGTCAGGTCTTCCTGCGGCTGCCGGAACGGGAGCGCGCGACCCCGCCGTAACGAGGCTACGGCTCGATCACGAACGAAAGCGGCTTGGTGCAGGCCGTGGTGCGCTCTCCGTCGAGGAACGCTTCGACCCTCCACTCACCGTAGAGGGAGCTATGGACGATGGTGGTTCCGGCGACGGGAAGGGTAGCGATGGCGGTCCGTTTCGAGATCTGCCGCTGGCGCCGGTCCGTGCTCGCGGGCGGCGCGGTTACGGTCGCCGGGAGAGCCTGGTAGAGGTGCCCGTTGGGGGTATACAGATGAAACTCCAATCGGTGCGGTCCCTTCAGCGACGGCGAGAGCGGCACCTCGAGCGCCACGTCGAGGATCGAAGAGGCGGAGAACGTCGGCTTTTTCTTCACCTTCCGCTTCGGTGCCGAAGGCGCTCCCGGCGCCGTGATCTGAATCGCGCCGCAGGCGCCCGCCGTGACGCGATCCGAGGACGCGCCCGGCGAGGCGAAGACCAGAAGACTCACAAAACCGAGGAAAGCGTTCGACCGTGCGCATCGTCTTTCTCTTCTTCATGGCAGAGGGAACAGGACGCCGTAGATGACGCCCTCATCGGTACCGACATAGATCATCGAGTTCAAGATATCGCCGGCAGGCACGCCCACCGAAGCGGATCCATCGCCGAGCGTGACGTTCGACGACGGTAAGGGCGTTATGGGGTCGAGCTGATACAGGCGACCGTCGCCTCCGCCAACGAATACGTCGGCGCCCGGGATCGCGATAGGCGTCGACGGTGAGGGAACGTCGATCGCGGTCACCGGCCAGCCGGGATTGATCGAGCTGCTCGTGCCGTCGTCCGAGATGGACCAGATCATGGAGTTCGTCGATACGTAGACGATCTCCCGTCGCAAAGTTCGGAAAAACGAACCCCTTGATCGCGCCGTTGCTCAGAGGACGCGACCAGTTGACCGCGCCGCTCACCGCATCGAGGGCGTAGACGTCGCCGGAGTTGGTGCCCACGTACACGACGCCGCCGAAGCGCACCGCGCTTCCATCGACGTTCCCGATGGCCGTCGACCAGACGCGCCGGGGCGGGTCGGCCGCGAAATCGACCGCCCAGACCGTGTGGGAGCTTCCGCCGCCCTGGGCTCTCGAGGTGAAGTAGACGTGCTTCGTCGGATAGTGAATGGAAGCCGTAGAAGAGATGATACCGATGCCGAGACCATTTCCGTTCTGGGTAACGGCGTTGCTGAAACTTCGCACGAAATTCCCGGTCACGAGAGTCGAGAAAGACCAGTTCGTTCGCCGCGACTCGAGTTTCGTGTTCCGACGAGAACGAGGTCGAGCGCGGTCGGGTCGAATCCTTTGAAATTTCCGGCAGGGGACGCCTGCACCATGCTGGCGATCGGCGCAACCCACCTCGGAGCGCCGGTATCGGCGTTCACCGCGTGTACGCTTCCGTCCTGAGATCCCAGAAGAGCGACGCCGTTGGGAGATCCAGCATCGACGGCGAAGCCGAGGACGGGTGGGCGCGACTGCGCCGGGGCGCCGAGGGCGTATGGGGTCCAACCGGGAGGCCAGGACCCTCCTCCGAGCCCGCCTTCCATGGCGTGAAGGATATTGTCGTTCGAGACCGCGTAGACGAAGGCGTTGCCCCCGGTGAAACGGATCCCGGGAGGAGCCATCGCCGTGGCCCCGGTGGAGTACGCCCATTTGACTGGACCCGACGTGTCGAAAGGACGCGCCTTCACGAGCTTTCCCGCGGTGTACAACCCGGGCGAGTACTCGACGAAAAGAGCGTAGTAATACGTGGTGTCGTTGGCGATGCCGGAGACGTCGTCGAAGAGCTCCTTCTGTCCGGCGACACAAGGAAGGCTGATCGACGGGAATGCCATCGCCCGGATTCGCCGGGAATGCACCCACTCGTCGTACCAGATGGACGTTGAGGCAAGCGCCGAGGTACGGGTCGACCCACTCGAGCCTCACCTGCGAGTCTGTCGCGGTGGCGGTGAAAAACGGCGCGTCCTCGAAAGCTTCGACCTGAATCGTCTTGTCATCGGCATCGACACCCGTGCCCGAGCGGGGCCTGCAGCCGGAGATTGGCTGCTGCGGCGGCGCGCCGTGAAATTCCGGAACCGCAGTCCGTCGATGACGACGTGCTCTCCCGGGCAGGAAGCTCGAGATGACGTTGAAGAGAGCGATCGCGTGCGGACGGATACGTGACGCTTGCCATCATCCGCGAAGAGGCAGGTCCGGTGAGGAGGACGGAGGTGACCGAGCCGTCCCACTCCATCGGAAACGCCGGCGGGATCTCGATGGCGAAGTCGTTCGCCGCTGTGAGCGCGCCGCCCCCGAGCCCTTCCGTGACGTAGATCGTCTGCGCCAGCGTCGGCGGCAGGCCCGACGGTGAAGAGCTGATGATCGTGCGAGGAGAGGTTCGGAGCGCTCGCCGCGGTCACCGTGAGCGTCTTGTCGTCGAAGGCCGCGGCGATCCGTCGTTTTCGACCTCGAGCTCGAGAGAGTCCGCGGCGGCCGGATGGAGGAATCCCTCGAACTGGAGCCCGGAGATCACGATCTGGTCGCCGACGGTGAAGCTCGACGTCACGTCGAGGACCAGCGTCTGGTCTAGATCTTCGTAGCTCGCGATGACCGGGTCGACCTTCGCGGCGGCGGAGCCGCGCGAGAGACCGGAGAGAACGGAGGCGTCCCACCGCAGAGGGAAGCCCGCGGGAATCCGGATACGGATGTCGTTCGCCGCGGTTACCGAGCCGCCGACGAGGTCCGTGACGCTGATTGCCGACGCGGTGACCGGAGTCGAAGCACCGACCGTGAAAGTCTGGTTGGCCGCCGACGAGATCGAGACATCGAACCCCGGCGGCACGTCGAACGCGAACGTCGCTCCCGAAACGGTGATGTCTTTTGCGTACTGAAACAGCAGGATGTCGGTACGAATCTCTTTCTCCGTCGGGAGAGGTGGAATACGAGCCCGCCGTCTCCAGGTGCGCACGCACGTAGAAGAGGTCGGCGTCTCCGTCGATTCCCACTTCCGACCAGCCGGACGGATCCGAGGTCCAGTAAATGGATCCGTTCCGGGTCAAGTGGTTGGTCTCGTCGGTGAATCCGGTGCCGCTCTCGAGATCGGCCCAGCGGGAGCCGTTCCAGTATTCCCACGCGAGGCGCGGCGCTCCGGTACCTGGTATGCGAAAGTGTGACGTTGAGCCCGTGGAAGCGGGAGTCCGCGCCGAAGTACACGTACGGGCCGCGCCCGAGCGAGTCCACGGGGGCGAAGGGAAGCCCGATGTCCCGCACTCCGGTGGCCAGAAACTCGGAAGCGTGCGTCGTGAGTCCGCCGTGCGCGAGGTCGGTCGTCGAGGCCGATCCTCCGTATACGTGAAACTCGTCGATGACACCGTTGGCGGCGATCGTTCCGTTGCCCCCGATGAGCACCGTTCCCGTCGCGGGCATTCCGGTCGAGTTGTAGGCGCTCGTGGGGTTCGTGTGCGGAGGCTCGACGCGGTTCACGAAGAGGCGGACCTGTTCCGCGAGCGGCGCCGACGAGTCCCAGGTGGCTCGAAGATGTATCCACTCGTGATCCAGCCATCCGTAGTTGGCGACCGTCAGCGAGACCTTTGTCGAGACCCCCGCTCTCAGGATCTCGAACTCGAGGTTATTGCCTGTCGCAATTTTCGTGAGACGGAACTGATTCGCCGCGTCGACGAAATAGGTCCAGATCCGGTGGTTGACTCCATCCACGTAGTAGTACGAGGGCAGATACCAGAGCTCGACGGCGCCGCGATCGACTCGGAGGTTTCCGGGAGCGGGGAAGCTCACGCTCGCGGCGGGCGCCGTAAAGGAAGCGCCGCTTCCATAGCGCCCGGTCGTGAACGTCGTGCCTCCGTTGACCGCGCCGGGACTTCCCACGTCGGGATTGGTGACCGCCGCGGCAGACTCGAGCGTGCTATGCCAGAGCAGATCCAGAGCGAGCTCCCCGCGGGCGAGCGGCTTCACGTCGGCGCGGTAGTCGGACCCCACTTGGAGCGGCACTCCTTCGAGCGTGACCGACGTCGGCTTCTGGAGCGAGCGCCACTGGCGAGCTTTGAAGAACGGCTGCCGGCGCCGGATGGCTGCTTCCGTTCATGTCGAAGCGAAGGCCGTTCGCGTTGTCGAGGTCGAGGGTATAGGCGCCTTCGGACTCGTTGAAGAAGTCGGAGTCCGCGGTATTCTCGTTCCACCCCGAGCCGACGGCGATCGAGAGCGGATCGGGGAAACGGTAGTCGTCTCTCCGCGCGAGCACGTTGGGATCGGTCCGGTCCACCAAATCGGTGGGCTTGAAGTGAATCATCGAATCCCAGCGCTCGAGCGCGGGCATGCTGTGGTTGTCCACGTCCTCCCAGACCGCGAGGCCCCATTCCCTTCCGGCCATCGGGCTCTGGAACCATTCCGTGGTATTCGCGGCGGCCCAGCGCTGGTAGAGAACCTGGAGAAAATCCGTGTAGCTCCCGAAGACGACGTCGTCCGTTCCCGCCATCACGAAGAGGTCCGAGCCGGGGCCGCCAGGAGGAAGCGTCGCGGTCTCGCTCCAGGCGTTCCAGTTGGTGAGCTCCGCGTTTTGCCTCTTGTGCACGGCCAATCCCATACGAGAGGACTGGTTCACAACCGTTTTCGCGGTTCGACGGTCCCACCGGAGAGCCATACGTCCCGACGGATAAATCGTGTAGTCTCCAACGCCCTTGACCCCGGCGAGGAGAGCGACGGCGCCTTCCCTCTGGTAGAACGCTTCCTGTCGGACCTTCACGCGGGTTCCTGTCGACTCCAGCAGAATCGATCTTCGGCTCGATGTCGTTCTGGCCCGTGTTGTACCAGATGCCCCCGAAGGTCATGGTGTCGAAGAAGAGAGCCCGATTCACCGACTCTCCTCCGGCGAAGTCCATCGTGTCGTTCGCACCGGAGAGGAGATCGTGGAACTTCTCGACGCCTCCGCCGGCCGCCGTGCTGAACGTGAGGTCGAAGTATTCGGGGGCGGTGACAGTCAGCGTTCCGGCTGCCTCGGCGGTCGTCAGTCCCGGGGCGTTGCCGTTTCCAAACGTCGCGAAAAAGAAGTAGGCGCCGTTCCCGTTCACCATCGCCGCGTTTCCGACCTGGAACGCCGTTCGCCTGGAGGGCCTGGATACGGTTGGTCTGGACCGCGTTCTTGAAATTGATGGAGGAGTCGCCGGTCATGGACGAGAACCGCTGATACGCTTCGTTGTTTCCGTCGATCTGCTTCACCATGACGTATTCGGGCTGGAACCCCGACGTGATCGTGCGGTTGTCGATCGCCGTTGCCGAAGTACCAGGACACGCGCATCTGGCCGGGGACCTCGTGCCAGGCGACGTAGTAGTAGACCTGGGAATTCTCGTTGCCGAGGTTGTTGTTCCCGAGGGTGAACCCGTTCGGGTCCAGGCTCGTCACCGTATTGTTGATAGCACCTTCACTATTGAAGGAGAAGCTCCGGTCCCAGTGATAGGAATGGTGGATGGCTCTCCTCGTGCCTGCCTGCAGCAAGATCAGATAGTCCGGATTGAACCCAACGCTCGCGACGGACTGACTGCTGCCGTTTCCCGTGTAAGTCCCGAGCGCGAGGTTGGCGCTGGCTTCGAACGCGACGTAGTGGAACTGGATTCCCGGGGCGTTGACGCGCCGGTTTCCTCCGATGGTGAATCCGTCGGCGTTTAGCGACAGAATCCCCGCGCTGATGAGGGCTTGATCTCCCTTGAGCGGCTTCGACATGCCGGCGGGCATGTTGCCGCTTCGCAAGACGGCGGAAGTCAGATCGTCGGTCGCGTCGGTGTCGTTTCCCTTGATGATGACGACGATCGGTGAGAAACCGACACCGGTAACGTTACGGCTCGGAGCGCCGTCTCCGGTGTACGTGCCGGTTTTTACACGGGCCGACGCGCTCGCCGCGAAGAGAAGTATCGCGAGCGCCCACCGCGCGCGCGCGCAGAACCTCATAAGTGTTTTCCGCCGGTAAGGTTGGGGAACCACGGGAGAGAAGCAATTCCTATGCCCCACAAGCGGACGCTCAGCGCGCGTCGAATCAGGAGGTTACAGGCGGGAAACTCCCCCGGAGGGGGTCCGATTCCCACCTTGCCCGTGGGGGGAATCCCCCGTCAAGCAAGGAAGGCTTCGACGACGTCCGAGGGCCGGTGCGTTGCGAACGCGGCTTCTCGCGTGCTGACCCACGCGTGTCCGGCGCGATCCTGCGCGGATCCTCGAAGCCCGAGATGAAACGAAGGCGCGAGCCCAGCCCGCGACCAGAGATCGAGGAGGAAGAGCGATCGTTTGATGCACCGTCCCGCTCCGAAGGGAGGGAGAACCGGAAGTAGACGCTCGAGGACCGCGACGTCGAGCCGCGGATCGCAATACCATCCTCTGGGCGTGGTCCGCAGGCAGGCAATGAGCTCGGGGAGGGCCCTCCGTCGGTGATAGAAGCTCACCCGCACCGCGGCGCGCGCGATGGCGGCGAGGCTCAGTAGAGCGCGCACGCGTTTACGCATAAATCGGCTGCTTCTCCGCGTGGATTCGCTCCACGATCTCCGCGTGTGCGCATGCGGAAGGAGACAGGCCGAGGATGTTCCCGTTCTCGACCAGAGCCATAGCGTGGCACCGCCCGCAGTACGAGAACTTGCTGCAGGTGTTGCACGGATCGAGATGATGACGCCGGATCGATCGCACCTTCTGGAGCCACGGGGAGCCCTCCCAGATTTCACGGAACGACCGCTCCCGCACGTTTCCTGCTTCGCCGGGAAGGATGTTGCAGGCCCTTACCTCGCCGGAAGAGGCGATGTTGGCGTATCGGTTTCCCGCCGCGCAGAGCGGTCCTCCCGCACGAGGGTCGCTCCCGAGCTCCTCCGGGATCGAGCAAGGCGTATACCCCGACCGGTAGAGCGGCATGAGCGACTCCGGCTCGGCGCGGAGCTTCAAGGTCACCAGGTCTCCGTTCTTTTTCGCCACGATGCGCGCATCGGCGCGGACGTCGGCGCCGATCCGGGCTCCGTACTCGAAGACTTTCTCGAATCCAACGGTGTTGTGGACCATCATCGGGATCTTGAGGAGGACTTCGATCTCGCGCTCGCGGAGGAGCTCGATTCCTCGAATGGTCTTCGCGAACGAGCCGGGCTTCTGGGTGATGCGCTCGAAGATCTCCTCGTCCATGCTGTAGAGGCTCACTTCCACCGTGGCGTAGAGAGTCGCGATGAGGTCCGCCTTCTCCTCGTCGACGGTCGAGCCGTTGGTAAAGAGGCGGAGGCTGAATCCGAGGGTTCGGGCTCGCGAGGCGACTTCGTACCAGTCGCGCCTCAAGAGCATCTCGCCGCCCGTGAGCGTGAGGTAGAGCGTTCCCATCTCCGAGAGCTCGTCGAGGAGAGTCGAGGATCCTCTCGGTCGAGAGAAGGTCCGGCGCGGAGAAATCCGGGATGTAGCAGTGCTGGCAGCGAAAGTTGCAATGGTGGGTGAGCTCGAGCGCGACCTCGAGGGGAATGGCGCGCTTGCCTGCCTCGACGATGAGCTGCGAATGAGGGGAAAGATCGGTCACCGAGATCTCCTTGTCGATGAAATCCCAGACGTCGCGGGTGGGAGCGAACTCGAGATCGAAGGCGGGAACGGTCTCGGCGATCTCCGCCAAATAACCGAAAGAGCGCGCCATGGCGGGCTCGTCCCAGACGGGCCAGAGCACCTGGGAGGCAAGACGTCTCATCGCGGTCTCGGGGCGAAGTCGCTCGAGTCGGTGAGAAGGAGCATGCGCGAGGTGGAGGACGGCGCGGAGCGGAGCGCGCCCGCGGCGAGCGTTCCAGAAAGGAAGAGCGATTGCCGAGACTCCATCGCCAAGCTTGACCGCGGCGAGCTCATCCGAGAGCGCGCGGCCTCGCGCGAGCTTGCGCGAGCGTCGACTTCCCCGCGCCGGACGGCCCGCAGGCGAGAAACCCTCCTGTCGGCGCCCTCCACGAGGGCGGAGTGAACGATGAGCCCGTCCTCCATCAGAAGCGGGAGCAGGTGGCGCAGGACGTTGTCGAGGGGATACATCGCACGAAGGACCGCGAAGGATCGCCCGCCGCGAGAGAAGGTCGATATCGCAGGCGGTGGTCGCCGTCGTAACCCGGTACCCCCGGGCCGTTGGCTCGCAGTCGACGGATTCGAGATGGGCGGCGAGTGGCGTCGAAAGACCTGACGGAAGCGGAGCGGACGTGGGCTCGAAACGGACGAAGAAACTGTCGCTCCCGCGCTCGGTCGCAAAGCGTCCGTAACGCTGATCGAGATAGGAGAGCCAGACGCCGTCGGTGCTGTCGAACTCGAGGGGAATGTCCCCGAACGCGAAGCTCGCCCGCGAGATCGCTCTCACATCGGCTTCGACGATCATCGTGCGGAACGGCGTCAGGTGGTCGGGGCGGCGTTGCAGGGGTCGCTCGGCGCCGCCCACGAAGGCGCAGCTGAGACCGAAGTTCCGGAGCTCCTGTTGCCAGACCAGCTCGGGGGGCACGAATGCGGGAAGGGGAAACTCCGGAAGCGACGCGCCGGTCTCATCCGCCGGGCCGGCGGCATCGACGAGATCGGACTCCTGAAGGTCCTTGCAGGAAGGACTCGACTCGTACCGGGAGCGTCATCGGGCAGAGACGCTTTCCGTCCGAGCCCTTCGAGGAACTCGTCCGGTCCGCGGGCTCCGTCGAGGCCATGCCAGAAGAATCCGCCGCTCGAGTTGAGAACGTAAATCCTCTTGTTCCGAAGGTGAATGATGACGGTCTCATCCCCTACACGCCTCCAGGCGACGTGAGCGGCTCGGCGGAGCCCCATGAGCCCTCCTCGTTAGTTGTTAGAAAGGACGATACTTATAGAACAGCAAAAGATGACATCGTTTGTCAACCTGGCGACCAAGGCCCCGCAGCCTGTGCTACCATTTCTAGCTCAGGCCCCGTTTCCCACATGCGCTCGCTCGTCGCCGTCTTCTTCGCGGCGCTCGTCGTGCTTTACGCCGCGGTCGCGCTCCATATTTTCGTTCAGGAGCGATGGATGCTCGAGCTCCCGCCGGCCGTCGAGCCAGGCCGGGTCGAGAGCCCCGAGCTCGCTCTCGGCCTCGTACAGTCGCGCTTCGAAGCCCATCATTTCCGCGACCAGGAGCTCGAGCTCCTGCGGCGAGCGCTCGTTCAAGCCCCGTCGTTCTACCAGCCGCCGTTTCTTCTCGCCGCCTTCCATGCGAGCCGTCGTTCAGAGCCTCAAAAGGCGCGCGCCGCGTACGAGGTCGCCGTGGCGCGATATCCGGCGAACGGACGGCTCCAGCTCGCCTATGGCACGTGGCTTCTCGAATCGCGGGCGAGCCTCGAGGGCTGGACGAGGCTCGAGGAGCCGGGAGTGCTGCGCGATCCGCTTCCCGACGCCGAGCTTCACCTGAGAGCGGCGATGGAGCTCGAGCCCGAGCTCGCCTGGTCCGCTCTCACGGCGCTCGCGCGAAACCGGGTGCCGCCTTCCCGATGGGGAGCGCTCGTGCCCGATCATCCCCTCGCGCGCACCCATCTCCTCGATGCCCTTTTCCAGGCAGAGCAGCTCGACGCGGTATGGGAGTCGCTGGGAGAGGACCTTCTTTCCTCGCGCGATCCCAGCGTTCTCCGTCGTGTCGTCTACTGGGGTCTGGAGGGGAAGAGACCGGAGATTGCGCTCCGGGCCGCGTTGACCTGGAAGGATCTCGTGGAGGAGTCCTTGGAGGGCTCGAACCTCGTCGAGCCGGTCCTCTTCGTGTCTCGAGCCCACCTCGCGCTCGGACAGGACGAGGAAGCCTATGACGCATTTTCGGGAGCGCTCTCCGATCTGGAGACGACGTTCGGCACGACGAGCCGCGCCAGCCTCGAGCTCCTGTGCGCGATGGGGGACGAGTATCTCCGGCTTGGACGCGTGGTCACGGCCGAAGCTCTCTTCCAGCAGGCGGTCTCGAGGCGGTCCTCGTACGTTCCCGCGGTTCTCGGGCTCGCGCGGACGCTGCGCCGCGCGGGGGACGACGCGGAGGCGGTGAGGCGGTACGAGGAGGTGATTCGATTGGAGCCGGAGAACGCATCGGCGCGGCAGGAGCTCGGCGCGCTCCTGGTGAAAGGGGCGAAGCGATGAGCTGGCTTCCCGCGGCGCTCATCGCACTTCTCGCCGCTGTTGCCTGGGATTGGGGAGGGTACGACCCGTGGGCCGTTCTTGGACTCGAGCTGGGAGCGGCTTTCTTGATCGTCGCGCTCGCATGGCGGAATTGGTCGGCGACGCCGGAAAAGCGTGAAGCCCTCGGACGTCGTTTCGAAGCATGGCGGCGCCTGCCGTTCTGGGTGAGGCACCCGGAGCTCGCGAGTGTCGTCCGGCTGATGTCACGTCGGCAACTTTCCGAGAAAAAGCTCGAGTGGGGATGTGGAGATCCTCCTCCCGGGCTCTCCGGGAACGGCTTCGGTCGAGCTCGATCTGGCGAAGGAAGGATTCTTCCTCGGGCACGCCGTGAAGCGGAACGGGCTTCTCGCGCCTCTAGCGCTTTTGACGTTCTGGGTCGCGCTCTCCCTCGTGCCGCTCAACCGGCCCGTTCTTTCCGGTCTCTCACCCGATGCCGCGCATCTCCGGACGGAAACGGAGAGCCTTTTGGGCGAGAGTCCCATGGCGGCGCCCTGGAGCCTCGCTCCGTACGAATCACTCCGCGGCCTCTGGCTCTGGCTCGCCGCCCTCGCCCTCTTCTACGCGTCGCTTCGCGCCGCGCGCACCCTCGAAGGATCCCGCCGACTGGGCCTGGGACTCCTCCTTCTGGGCGCGGCTTCCGGTTTCTTCGGAATCGCTCAGTTTCTGAGCGAACTGCGGAGCGCTTCCGGACTCGCGAGCGAGTCAATCCGGGCCTCCGGCACCTTCGGAAATCCGAACCACTATGCCGCCTTCCAATCGATGCTTCTGTTCTCGAGTCTCGGCTTTTTCGCGTGGCTCCGCGCGCGGGCGGCAAGGACCTCGCGCGCGCTCCGCTCGAACGCAGGCGGTCTTGCGGCAATCGCCGCGCTCGCCGTCGTCGTCATCGCTCTCGGTCTTCTCCTCTCGCTCTCCCGATCCGGGATCGCGTCGTCTCTCGCGGGAGCGTTCGCGTTCGTTGCGCTCACTCGCGGCGCCGCGGGCGGCGGGCGCTCCGCGGTGGGGGGCCTTGCGGTCTCTCGCCGCGATCGCTCTCGTCATCGCGTCCGTCGCTGTCTGGATCGGGATCGAGCCTCTCGTCGGCCGTTTCACCGGCCTCGCCGACGAGTGGACCCGGGAAGCCACGCGAATCCAGGTATGGCGCGACAGCGCTCCCGCGGTTCGCGACTTCTGGATCACCGGCTCGGGCTTGAGCTCGTTCCGCTACGTGTCGGGTCGACTACCGCACGTTCGGCGGGCCGCATCTTCTATAGCTGGGCGCACAACGACTACCTGCAGCTCGCGATCGAGCTCGGCCTTCCCGGCCTCGTCCTGCTCGCCTGGATCGGGATAGCCGTCGTTCGAGCCGCGATCCGCGTACGGAGCGATCTCGAGCCCGACCGCGCTCTCGTCGCGCTTCACGCGGGTTTCGCGAGCGCCCTCGTGGCCATCGCGATCCACAGCCTCACGGATTTCAGCCTGCACCTGCCCGCGAATCTCGGGCTCTCTGGCCGCGCTCGTCGGCGCGGTGGTCGGGATGGAGCGGCGAGAGGCCTGAAGAGATCAGCGAGGCGGGCTTGCTTCGTCGTCGCCGGTCGTGATGATGATCCCGGTCGCCGCCGCGGCCGCGCCTCCGCCCACGATCGAGCACCGCCGCGGTCGAGCCGAAGACGCCTCCGGCGGCCCCGCCTCCGATGGTGCTCAAGACACCGAGTGAGTTCACGAAGCCCGTGATGCCCATCGCCGAAAAACCGGGAGGAATGGCGGCCGCGCCGGGCATCGTCGCTCCCACGACGATCGACGGCTCGCCCTCGAACCACGCGGGGGTACCCCTCCGGCGGCATTCCTCGGCATCGATGACCTCGGGGGCGAACTCCGGTGTCTGGAGGCTGTCGAAGTCGGTGTCCACCGACTCGAGGTAGTAAATGATGCGCTCCGTCTCCGGACCGGGCTTCGGGAAGCATCGCCTGGAAGTCGTCGATCGTCGGATGCTCCTTCGTCATCTCGACGTAGTAGAAGTCCGGGTACTTGTCCGATCGGAAGTAGACCCGCGATGTCTGCACCTTGGCGCCCGGCCGGATCCCGGCGTCGACCCGCGGGTAGTGGTCGTGGGTCAGACACTCGATCCCCTGATGCTCGATGGTAGTCGGCGTGGGTTGCGGCAGGTTTCCCCCCGCCGGCTCCTGAAGTCTCTCGGGAAGGAGAAACCGATGGGGACCGATGGTCGCGACCCGCGCTTCCTCGACGAAGCCCGAGCTGCACTCCCCGCGCACCGACGCGGTCTTTTTCTCGGCATCGAGCTCGAAACAGCTTTCGAGGAGGAACGGCATCGACACCCGCAGATCCATGCGCTCTTTTACCGGCACTTCGACGCCGGCCGCCTTCAGGGTAAAGGCGTAGACCGCGGCGGGAGCGTCCGGCCAGCCGGTACGTCCCTGCCGAATCGGTCACCGCCTCGAACGCTTCCTCCGTTCCGATGGTTCGCACGGAGACGGTCACGTTCGAAAGGAGGTCTTTGGATTTCCGAGTCGTAGACCTTCCCCGCGATGGTCCCTCGAACCGAAGCCGCCGCCGCTGTCGTGGGGGAAAGGAGCGCGGCCGCGCCTAGAATGACTAACCCTGTCCAACTGCGTTTGTTTTGACTCATGAATGCCGTTTTTCCGTGGCAGGGGCGCTCAGCCCATGCGCACTCGCTGGTCCTCGGATGGATAGCGTCCGTATTCATACGTGTAGTGGCTGTGGTAGTAGTACTGCGCGTAGTCCTCGAGATTCACGTCGTTCAGAACGATCCCGGTGATCTTTCCGTTCACCCTCGACACCAGCTCGACGCTCTGGAGCGTCGCGTGGCGAGAGGTCACCCCCGCGCGGGCCACGAGGACCACACCGTCGCAGCGCGTCGACAGGATGTGCGAGTCGAAGACCGGCAGCAGAGGCGCCGAGTCGAGAATGACGAAATCGAAGTGCTCCGCGCAATTGGCGATGATCTTTTCCATCGCCTGCGAGGCGAGGAGCTCTCCCGGATTCGGACTCGCCGGGCCGGCCATGAGCAGGAAGAGATTCGGAATGTCCGTCCTCATGATGCAGCCGTCGCCGAGCTCCTTCTGGCCGGTGAGCACGTTGGTGAGCCCGACGCGGTTTCTGTAGTGGAATACCCGGTGGAGCTTCGGGTTTCTCAAGTCGCCGTCGATGAGCAGGACTTTCTTTCCGAGCTGAACCAGGGCGCAGCTCAGGTTGCTCGAGACGAACGTCTTACCGCAGCTCTTGTCCGGGCTCGTGACCAGCACCACTTTGGGAACCGAGCCGGGTGTGCTCAAGAGCATCGAGCCGCGCAGGAAACGGAACCGCTCGGAAAGCGTGTTCCGGCTCTCGGCGAGCGCCGGGTTGCGATCGTAGAGCGTCGGAAGATAGTTCGAGCGCTTCGAGGCCATGGTGTCTTCGAGCGCGGCTTCGGCCTCGACCCGCGGCTCGCCTGAGAGCTTGCGCCCGAGCTGCGAGAGCGCCGGCTTGTCGCCGTAGCGGGGGATCATGCCGAGGTAGGGGAGCGGAATATAGCGCTTGAGGTCCTCGACGTTGTGGATCGAGTCGTCCCAGTGATCCATGAGATACGCCGTGGCGACTCCGAGCACGAGCCCGAGGAGCACCACCATCAGGACACGGCGACCCGCTCCGGGCGCGAACGGTCCGGTCGCGGGCTCCGCCCGCTCGATGATCTTGATCTTGACCGGTTGGCGCTCGCCCAGGTCGGCGTTCAGGTCCGTCTCGGAGCGGCGCTTCAGAAGCCCCTGCAGCATCTGGCGCTGGTTCCCGAGCTCGACCTTCACCTGTTCGAAGTCGGCCGTGGCAGTCTGAGATCCTGGACGCTCGACTTCTGATCGTCGAGAGATCGCCGAATGAGGGTTCTCCCGATCGAGCGCTTCCTGGTAGGAGACCCTGGTCTCGGCGACGATCTTGCGCGCCTCATCGCGTGACCGTTTGGTCGAGCGACCGCTCCACCTCCGCGATCGCGTTCTTGATCCGTTTCATCTCCGGCCAATCGGGGCCGAAGGTCGAGGAGAGCTCCTCGTATTTTTCGGTGAGCGAAAGCGCTTCCGCTCGAGCTCGCGCACCGCCGTGCTGTTCCGCACCTCTTCCATGCTGCGAGGGTCGGCGCGGGAGATGCTTCGGAACTTCGCCTCCGCCGCGGCCCGCTCCGCCTCCGCCTCCGTGAGCTGAAGGTTCAGGGTCTCGAGCCGCTGCATGACGATGTTGTCGTCGCTGTCGCCCATCACCATGCGCTTTGTTCCGCGCGCCGTCGCGGAGGAACTTCTCCTTGTTCATGATGTCGCGCCGCAGCTCTTCGACTTCCTCGTCGATGAACTCGCTGGTTCCGCGCGCGAGGCCGGACTCCGAGTCGACGTTGAACTGGATGTACTGCTCGACGAGCGAATTCACGAGCTCGGCCGAGAGATCCGGATCGGGCGTGACGAAGCTCACTTCCATGAGCTGGGTCTTCTCGACCCGCCGCACGTCGATCATTCCCTGAATCGACCGCGCGATCGCCCGCGTGCGGCTCTTTTGGTCGGCGAGGTCTTTGGATGCGGGAGCGAAGAGGGGGTGCGTCCAGAGCTCGAGGTCGTCGACCACGAGCTCGGAGAGGAGCCGGCTCTTGACGATCTTCTCCTGCGTTCCGTAGAGGTCGGCCATCCCCCGCGTCGGGTTCACCATCACGTCCTCGACGAGATTGATCTTCTCCCAATCGATCTGGATGAGCGCCGTCGCCCGATAGACCGGTGTCTCGAGCGTTCGCGACAGAGCTCCCAGGAGCCACGTTGCGAGCGCCACGGCGACTGCCGCCCAACGATGCTTGAGGAGCGTGAAATAGACCTTCGCGGAGCGTGGCGCGGGGATAGACGCCCGAATACTCCGAAGGATCAGATGTATAGCTTTCGCTCGTCATGGTCTCGTTGGGTGAGGGTAAGGGCTTCAAACGAATCGATATGCGATGGCCGATCAATACAAGGACGAACGCCTCGTTTTTGTCCGCGGGGATCGTTTCGAGTTAAGGAATGGTGTTGGCTAACATTGTAAGCAGAAACTCCGTCCAAAAGGAAGCGAACACGGGACTGGCGCGGCGCTAGATATATACGCAATTTGCGTATACGCATATTGCGTAGTAGGCTTCGGAGCGTGACGACCAGCCGTCTTCCTCTGAAACCGCTCGAGTTTCTCGTGCTGGCGGTGCTCGAAGACGAGCGCTGCACGGATACGGAATGGTTCAACGCATCGAATCGCGAACGGACGGCGCGGTCCGGGTCCGTCCGGGCGATCTGTATCGCGTCTTGTACCGGCTCGTGAACCGGCGTCTCATCGAGGCGCTGCCGAATGAAGAGAACGATCGGCGTTCCTTCTATCGATTGACCACGCTCGGCCGGCGCGCGCTTCGGGACGAAGCGGAGCTCCTGCGCCGCGTCGTCGCGGGGATCGGCGCGACGAAGAAAGCGAGTCCCGCGTGAGCGCGCGGCGCGTCTGGATTCGAGCCCTCTTGCGGCTCTATCCACCTCTCTTTCGAAAAAGACACGGACCGGAGATCGTCGAGATGTACTCCGGTCTCGAGACCGGGCTTCTGGATGCCACCTGGGATCTTGCGAAGAACGCGTTCCGGGTGAGACTCGAGGATGCCGCCGAGAATCGCGCCCGCAGCCCTCGGCACGATCGGTCCCAGATGCTCGACAGCCTTTCGCAGGACGTCAAGACCGCGCTCCGGAGCATTCGCCGCCGTCCGCTCTTTTCCGCGATCTTCATCGCCACTCTCGCCATCGGCGTCGGCGCGAACAGGACGAATTACTCACTCGTCCACGAGGGCGACGAGATCGTGATCGACGCGGCGCGACGCGTCATCGACCTCGCGGTCGATGACGCCGAGCTCGCCACGCGGCGTGCCGCGTGGCGAGCGCCGAACCGCGGTACACCCAGGGCGCGTTGGCCAAGTACGCGCGCGCGGTTGGCAGCGCCGACCACGGGGCGGTGACCTGGTGACGCGGCCCACGATCGCATCGCCGGCCGCGCTGCAATGCCGGATCTGCGGCCAGCAGTACCCGGTCGAGCCGCTCACGATCTGCGAGGAGTGCTTCGGCCCGCTCGAGCCCTCCTACGATCTGCAATCACTGGACGGCGGTTTCCGTAAGCACGTTGAGCAAGGGCCCCGCGAGCCTCTGGCGGTACGAGGCGCTCCTCCCCGGGGGGCCGGGGATCGAGCGGGTGGACATGGGCGCGGGGTTCACGCCGCTCCGCCGCGCCCACCGACTCGCGGACGCGCTCGGGCTCGAGCGGCTCTGGATCAAGGACGATTCGGTGAACCCGTCGAACTCGTTCAAGGATCGGGTGGTCTCGGTCGCGACGACCATGGCGCGGGCGTTCGGGTTCGAGGCGATCAGCTGCGCATCGACGGGCAACCTCGCGAACGCGACCGCAGCGCATGCCGCCAAGATCGGCATGCCCTGCTACGTGTTCATCCCCCGAGGACCTCGAGCGCGCGAAGATCCTCGCCACGCTCGCCTATGGAGCCAACGTCGTCGCCGTCACGGGCAACTACGACGACGTCAACCGCCTCTGCAGCGAGGTCGCCGACGCGCTCCCGTGGGCGTTCATCAACGTCAACATGCGGCCCTACTACGCGGAGGGATCGAATTCGCTCGGCTTCGAGGTCGCCGAGCAGCTCGGCTGGCGCCTTCCGGACCACGTCGTCGTGCCGATCGCCTCGGGTGCGCTGCTGACCAAGATCCACCGCGCGTTCTCGGAGCTGATCGCGATCGGCGCGGTCGAGGAGAAGCCTTACCGGGTCAGCGGCGCCCAGCCGGAAGGCTGCCGACCGGTCGCCCAGGCGTTCCAGGACGGCGCCGAGACGGTGCAGCCGGTCAAACCCGAGACGATCGCGCGATCGCTCGCGATCGGGAACCCGGCCGACGGGATGTTCGCGATGCAGGTCAGCCGGCAGACCGGTGGTGCGATCGAGTGGTGCACGGAGCGGGAGATCGTTGAGGGCGTCCGGCTGCTCGCCTCGACCGAGGGGGTGTTCACCGAGACCGCGGGCGGCGTCACCGTTGCCAACCTGAGGCGTCTCGTCGAGCGAGACCTTAACGACCCGGAGGAGGAGACCGTAGTCTTCATCACGGGTAACGGCTACAAGACCGTCCAGGCCCTGGAGGGCGCGGTCGAGGCCACCTACCGCGTGGCGCCGGACCTCGACGAGTTCCTGGCCGCGGTCGGCGTCTAGGTTTCGTTCCCCCGCATCACGCGGGCTTGCGCTCACGGCCCGGCCGACGCACACTCACGCGAGCCCGCCCGCGGGCGAACGTTGGCGTCGAGAGGGGACGCGTGGGTCGAGGCTCCGCTGGTGCCCGCCGGATGAACCGGCGGTCGTCAGGCACCGCCGGCGGTGACCCGTGCGTCCCCGCTCGCGGCGGCTGATCTTTCCCCGTTCGGATCATGTCCGGATGTCGAAAGGGGTGAACGGATGTCCACGCACGAAGACCAGATCGCGAGGGATGCAGCCGATCTGGAGAAGTTCGGCTACCAGCAGGAGTTGAACCGCGGGCTGGGGACCTTCAGCTCGTTCGCGGTCGCGTTCAGCTACATCTCGCCGTCCACCGGGATCTTCACGTTGTTCTTCCTCGGGATGTCGGCGTTGGGTGCCCGTCTGTGGTGGACCTGGCCGACGGTCGCCCTGTTCCAGTTCATCGTGGCGCTCAACTTCGCCGAGGTGACGAGCCACTTCCCGCTCGCCGGCTCCGTGTTCCAGTGGACGAAGTACCTGGCCGGCCGCGGCTACGCGTGGATCACCGGGTGGTTCTACATCTTCGCCGGCATCCTCACGGTCGCGTCGGTCTGTGCGACGCTCCCGATCGCCCTGATCCCCGCGCTGAACAACATGTTCGGGTGGTCGTTGAACGACGCGCTCGGCAGCGCCGACCAGAAGGTGATCGCGCTCATCACGCTGGCGCTCATCACGATCTTGAACATCTATGGCGTCCGGCTCGTGGCGATCGTCAACAACACGGGCGTCGTCTTCGAGAATTCCTCGGGATGGTCGTGTTCGCGGTCTTCCTCGCCATCGTCCACAACCAGAACGGCGTGGGGGTGATCTTCCAGTCCTCGCAGGCCGGGAACTACTTGCAGTTCCCGGCGGCGACGACCGTGCCCTTCTTCCTGGTGGGGATGTTCATGTCGTTGTACGTGATCTACGGCTTCGACACCGCGTCGACCCTCGCGGAGGAGACGCGGAACCCGCGCGCCGAGGCGCCGAAGGCCGTGCTCGCGTCCGTGATCGGGGCGTTCGTGATCGGGGCGATCTTCCTGTGGGGTGTGTTGATCGCGGCTCCCAACATCGCGGACGAGGCGGCCGGGCTCGCGACGTCGCCGGGAACGATCATCGCCGACGTCATGACCCAGGCGGGAACCACGCTGTATCTGCTGGTCGTGTCGGCGGCGATCTTCGTCTGCTGTATGGCCATCCTCACGTCGACCATCCGGCTCGCGTTCGGGATGGCGCGCGACGACCAGCTGCCGTTCTCGGGGACGATGGCGAAGGTCAGCCCCCGGCTGCACACGCCGATCGCCACCTGCGTCATCGTCGGCGCGCTCGCGGCGGTTCCGTTCATCCAGTTCGCGGGGGCAGCGGTGATCGCGGTCGGCGCGACGGCGTCGATCTATCTGAGCTACCTCCTCGGCAACCTGGCTTTCCTCCGCGCGCGGTCGAAGGGCTGGCCGAGAACGGAGGCGCCGTTCAAGCTGGGGGGCTGGGGGATGGTGGTGAACGCCATCGCGGTCCTTTGGGGGCTCGCGATGATGCTGAACTTCCTCTGGCCCTCCGGTGCCGTGAACGCCTGGGATCCGGGCTCAGCGTCGGCATCAAACTACCTCCGGATCTTCTCGAACCCGAAGCCGGTGCAGTCCGACTACTACACCCAGGGCCAGCAACTGCTGAACTTCCACGTCGACTTCCTGAACAAGATCCCCGTGATCTGGACGGCCTTCGTGGTCATCTTCGTCGTGGGAGCGCTCTACTACTGGTTCGCACAGAAGAAGAAGCCGTGGATGCCGGTCGTGCCTCCCGGCGAAGACGTGTCGATGGTGGTTCCGGGCGTCTGAATCGGAGGCTGGTGGGGCGCACGACGCCCCACCAGCCTGCCGTTCGTGGTTCGATAGGGACATGAAGGTCGTGACGTCGGAGAAGGCCTCCGCGTTCATCGGTGAACGCGGAGGCCAGGTGTGGGTGTGGCTCGACCCTCGCCGGGGGCTTGTCGGCTCGTACGTGTGGCTCGAGGCGCATTGCGAGCCACCTCGTTCCAGTCGCCGGTCCGGCTTCACGCGCAGCTCCCGACGGCCGCATCGTTTCCGGGCGTTGGAATCCGACGGGCTTACCGTTCATTACGACTGGGGCCGGCTCGAGCCGCCCGACGAACTGCACTTCGATGTGAAGGGCTGGCGGAAGGCCACCCGCCGGCTGGAGGCCTATTGGAACGGGTGCGTGTTC
>CAWGBY010000009.1:0-1310914 GCA_963820855.1 uncultured Acidobacteriota bacterium | reverse complement strand
GCTTCAAAACATGGACCGTTTCGCTTCGTTAGCCCTATGGCCTTTTGTGTTCTCGCTCGCCTCGGGTCCGGCTGACGGACAGGCGCGCGCGACGAAGCTCCTCGCTCTGAAACTGCTGCCGGAGGACAGCGGCTTTATCGCCGTGCTCCAGGCCGATGGAGTGATGGAGCATCGAATCGTCGAAGAGCAGAATCCTCAAGAGCGTCTCATCCTCGACGTTCTCGGGGTCTCGAATCCGCTCCGCCACTACTATCCGGAGAACCACCCATTTCTCGAGCGCGTCCTGATGTACGAGTACCCTCCGGCGACGAATCCGAGCGGGACCGGTCCTCTCGCGCGAATCGTCTTCGAGCTGAAGCGTAACGTCGGGTATCAGGTCAAATCGCAGGCGACCGAGCTGCACGTCACCTTCTCGGAAGGAGCCGGGCGAAAAGCGACAGCTCCGGCGCCAGTAGCGCCGCCCAAGGCCTCAGCGCCGGAGGCGCCGGTAGTGCCTGCCGAGAAAGACAACGGCGACGTGGCCCCGGAAGCCGCCCCGGAAGTGTATGACCCTCTCGTACCGCCGAGGGTTGCCATCGAGCCGGCCGATGTCCCGGTGAGCTTCTTCTTTCACGCATCGGAGGCGAGCGCCGACGACTATCGGCTCGGACCGGAAGACGTCATCGAAGTGCGGGTGTTCGAGCTCGACCAGCTCAATCGCACTCTTCGGGTCTCGGGTGACGGCAAGATCGAGCTTCCCCTCGTGGGAAGCGTCGAGGTGACCGGCCTCACGCCGAACCAAGTCGCGACTCAGATCGCGGATCGCCTGCGCGATCGATACGTGCAGAATCCGCAGGTCAGCATCTTCATCACCGAGTTCAAATCACAGAAAGTCTCCCTTCTCGGCGCGGTCGCGACGCCCGCCTCGTATCCGCTCTCGGGACAGAGACGGCTCCTGCAGCTTCTCGCGGAAGCGGGAAGTCTCGGGCCCGAGGCGGGAAGCACGCTCTACGTGTTCCGGCAGACGGAAGACGGCCGCAGCGCGAGGCTCACGGTCCCTTTGAATGAGCTTCTCATGCAAGGCGATCCTCGATGGAACGTCCTCCTTCGCTCGGGCGACGTCATCAGCGTGCCTCCCGAGCAGGCCATCGCCGTCACCGTCCTCGGCGCCGTCAACACTCCCGGAGTGCACAAGCTCCCCGTCGGCGAGGGAGCGACGCTCTTGAAAGCGGTGGCTCTCGCGGGCGGACTCAACGAGCGCGCCTCCAAAAAAGGAATCCAGATCAAGCGCAGCGAAGGCGACGGAAGCGAGACGGTGATCAAAGCCGACCTCGGAGACATCCTTTCTGGTAAGAAATCCGACGTCCTGTTGCGGGAGGGAGACGTGGTCGTGGTGAAAGAGAGCTTCTTCTAAGAAGCTCTCTCAGCACCTCATCGAGCACTCGATGCGGCTCGCCCTACTCTTTCTCTTGCTCGCGGCGGGCGCGCTCTATACCGGCGCCGCCTGGCATTCCTACCGGGAAGAGCTGAGCGCCCGCGAGATCGGGACGAGCCCTCCTCCCGGAGGTTTCACCCACCCCGAAGCGAACCTGCGGATCCTGCGGGAGAGTTTCGAGAACAACGACTACAGCGACCGTCTATTCGCCCACCTCGCGGGCTCGCTCCAGCAGGCCCCCTCCTTTTACCAGCCTCCGTTTCTGATGGCGTCGTTCTACGCGAACCGTCTCGAGCGGCCGGATCTCGCGCGCAAGAGCTTCGAAGCCGCGATCGCCCGATTCCCCTCGAACGGGCGGCTTCATTTGACCTATACCGAGTGGCTCCTCACCCCGCGCGCGACCGCCCCGTATCGCTCGTTTCGGAGTGAGGCCGGGCCCGATTCCCGCGACGTCGCGCTCGAGCATCTCGAGTCCGCGACCGCTCTCGAGCCGGACCTGGCGCGCCAGGCCCTGAGCATCATGCTCCGCTTTCGAGTCCCGGTCGCCGAGTGGGCCGATCGGCTTCCGCGCTCGGAATCGACGAACGCCCTCATCCTCGATACCGTCGATCGGGCACCGGAGGCCCGCGACGTTCGCGCAGGACTCCTCCAGGAGTTTCTCGCAACGGCCTCGAGCACCGAGCTCTGCAGACGGATCACGACGTACGCGGAAAAATGGGGAGAGCCGGCGCTGGCGCTCGATGCCGCTTCCAAGTGGCGCGAGGCGGCCATCGCAGCCGCGGAAGGTCCGGAGATCGTGAGGGCGACGGTCGCGATCGCGCGTCAGCGGCTTGGCGCGGGTGATTCCGATCGAGCCTACCAGCTCCTTCGCGAGACGCTCACGCTCATCGAAGCGCGGAGCCTCGCGTCCGAGTATTCGCTCGAGCTCCTCTGTCTGATGGGCGACGAGTACCGGAGGCGCCGCCAGCACGCGATGGCCCAGGGCCTCTATAGCGAAGCCCTTGCGATGTCGTCCTACTACGCTCCCGCCTACCTCGGTCTTGCGCGCAACTATCGGGAGCTCGGCGACCTCGAGAACGCCCGCCGCGAGCTCGACGAGCTCCTTCGATTCGACCCCTCGAACGACGCAGCCACGCAACATCTCGCGGAGCTCGAGAAGCTCGCGACCGGGAGGCGCTAGAGTTGTCGGCCTGGTCTCCGTTCGCCGTGGCCGCGCTCGTCGCCGTCACCGCGTGGGGCGTCGGCGGCTATGAACCGTGGGCGTCTCTCTTCCTCGAGCTGGGAGCTTTCGTCCTCGCCGGCTGGCTTTTCCTGAGCGTCATTTTCCTGACCAGCCGCGAGGACCGGGAGAGGTTTCTCGCCATACGCCGAAGTCAGAAGCGCGGAACGACCGAGGTCGAGATCCTCGAGCCCTCGGGCGAAGCGCCGAAGGCGCCCTTTCGCGACCCGCACTACTGGCTCGGATATCCCTTTCGGCGAAACGGAATCGGCTTTCTTCTAGCGCTCACGACGCTCTGGATCGCGCTCTCGCTCGTCCCGTTGCCGTCGGCCGTTCTCGCCGTCCTCTCGCCGAAGTCGCTCGCGGTCCGGACCGAAGCCGAGGCGCTTCTCGGCCGCGAGGTCGGACACGCGCCCTGGAGCGTCACTCCCTACCTCTCGTTCCAAGACCTCCTCCTCTGGATCGCGTTCCTGATGATTTTTCTCGTGACGCATCACGTCATCGCTTCCCGGCGCGGCGTGCGACGTCTTTCAGTGTGTCTCTTTCTGATTGGAGTCGCCTCGGGCGCGTACGGTCTCTTTCAGTGGCTCACCGCGCTCGGCGGAAGCGAGGCCTCGGAGGCCTTCCAGGCGAGTGGTAGCTTCGGCAATCGCAACCACTATGCTTTCTTTCAGGAGATGCTCCTCCTCGTCGGTCTGGGCTTTCTCCAGATGCGCTGGCATGAGGGGCGCCGGCAAGCGGCGGAACGGGTCGAAGCCCAGGAGGCGAAAGCGAGAGCCTCTATGATCGGGCTCGGAGTCGCGGTCATCGGATTGAGCCTTCTGTTCTCGCTCTCGCGATCGGGAATCGCGTTCGCCGCTGCGGGCGGTGCCTTTTTTCTTTACCTCACCCAGCGCGGTCGAGGGACGTTTCTCGCCTTCGCTGGTGGTCTTCTCGCAGTTGCCCTCTGGATCGGAATCGGTCCCGTGATCTCCCGCTTCGAGGTCATTCCGGACGAGCTCTCGGGAGAATCGGGGCGCACGACGGTCTGGCGCGACAGTCTCGGTGCGCTCGGTGATTTCTGGCTCACGGGCTCGGGCATGAGCTCGTTCCAGTACGTGTATCCGATGTACCGGAGCTTTGGAGGCAAGCGCTTCTATTCCTGGGCCCACAACGACTATCTGCAGGTCGGGATCGAGCTCGGCCTTCCAGGCCTCGCTCTCGCCGGAGCGCTCGGCTTCTCGATCGCGCGAAGGGCTCGCCGCGCGAGGCGGGAGCTCCTCGACGCGGGGTCATCCCTGACACAGCTCCACGCCGGGTACTGCGCCGCCGCCGTCGCCGCCGCGCTCCACAGCTTCACCGATTTCGGCCTTCACATGCCCGCGAACGCGGCGCTCTTCGCCGTGGTGCTCGCCGCCGTGACCGGAATGGCGCCCTCCGCGAGCCAGGTGAAAAGGACGGCCGAGAAAAAGGTGAGGCTCCGTCGCGCTCCGCCCGCGACGCACTAGCCTGTCAGAAGGCTTGGAGAAATACGCGGGGACTAACGAAGCGGATGCTTTCGAACTTCTCCAGAGTCAGTAAGTCCTGATCCCCGGTGACGACCCAGCCAGCCTTTCCTTCCAGGGCAGCCTCGATGAGCATGTCATCATCCGCATCACGGCACACTTGCACGAAACGCGTAGGGTTGACGAGATCACCTCTCAAGGCCAAAAGCCCAAGAAGATCTTCGATGTCGCCTTCTCCAATCTGATACTTCTTGGCGATTCGGGGAAGGGCCAGTTTGGTGACCATCTCGTCGAGAATCGCCTCAGAATAGACTGCCGTGTACTCTCCATTCCGAAGCCGTCCAAGCACTGGTCCTACCGTGCCCAACGGTTTGATCATCGCTCGAATGATGATGTTGGTGTCGATAACCGCGCGCATCGAAGCTCAGCGCCGTCGAATCACGCGTTGCGCTGCTCGGAGGTCCTCCTCCACCTCCTTGTCCGAATATCGCGCGTTGACGTCAGCCATCCGCTGGCGTAGGCGATCGAACCGAGCCACCATTTCGTCTGCGTCCGTCCGCACCATTTGCTGATACTTCTCGTATGGAATCATCACCACTTCCGGACGGCTGCCCCGCGTCAGAATGTAGGCAGTATTCTTTCTCGCGACCTCATCGAAAATGGCTTTGAATTTGCGCTGAAACTCTGTCACCCCAATAATCTTATCCATGACTCATAGTACACTATGATTCACAGTATGTATAATAGTATGTCTGAGTCTGAGCCGGAGGTCCCAACGATCCGGTGAGCTCGGCTGTGGCCGCTCAAAAGTCGCTCTCTGTTTGACGCCGCGCCCGCGCTTACTCTAGTCTCGCTCCGGATGACGATCCTTCCCGACGGAAAGCTTCCCGTGCAGCTCCTGCGGGAGCTCCTCTCGCGGCTCGCCATCGACGACGTCCGCGTGAAAGTCGGGCCCGCGGTAGGCGAGGACGCCGCGGCGATCGATCGCGGCGATCACTATCTCCTTCTCGCCGCGGATCCCATCACCTTTCTGCCCCAGCGAATCGGCTGGTACGCGGTCCAGGTCAACGCGAACGACATCGCCGCCATGGGAGGAAAGCCGCAGTACTTCCTCTCGACCATCCTGCTCCCCTCGGGAGCCGCGACGGAAGAGATGGTGCGCGAGGTCCTGTCGGATATCGCGAGCGCCTGCCGCGAGCTCGGATGTCTCGCCGTCGGCGGCCACACCGAGGTGACGGGAGGAATCGATCGGCCCATCGTCGCGGGCGCAATGGTGGGAGAAGTGGAAAAGGACAAGCTCCTCACGTCCGCGGGGGCGAAGCCGGGCGACATGGTCCTGGTCACCAAAGGCATCGCCATCGAAGCGACCGCGATCCTCGCCCAGGAGCGGGCGCGTGAGGTGCGGGAGAGCTTCGGTGAGGACTTTCAGCAGAAATGCGCGCGATTTTTGACCGACCCCGGCATCTCGGTCGTTCCCGCGAGCGTCGCCGCGGTCGAAGCCGGCGGGTTAACCGCGATGCACGACGTGACCGAGGGCGGGATCGCGAACGCTCTCTGGGAAGTGGCTGAGGCTTCGAACGTGGGGATGGTGGTGATCGATTCCGAGATTCCGCGGTTCTGGGAGTCGACTCGTCTCGCGGAGAGATTCCGGATGGATCTCCTCGGAGCGATCGGCTCCGGGACCTTGCTCTTGACGGCCCCCGAACCGGCGACCGAAACCCTCATCGCCGCGATGGCCGAGAAGGGAGTCGACGCGTTCGTCATCGGGCGCGTCGTCCCGAAAGATCAGGGAGTCCTCCTGGTTCGAGGGAAGGAACGGCTCCCGCTTCCCCGGTTCGTCACGGACGAGGTCGGAAGGATCCTGGCGGAGCCCGCGAAGACTCCGCTGGAATAATCGAGTGTTTTGAAGAAGCTCTTCCCATACGCCGCAGTCGTTCTCCTCCCGTTCCTTCTTTACTGGAAGCTCTTCCACCCCGACCCCGATGACCGTCAGATCTTTCGAGGAGATTTCCTCAACCAGCACTACGTGTGGAAGAGCTACGCGCTCGCGAGAGTGAAGAGCCTCGAGCTCCCTCTCTGGAATCCGCACATCCTCGGGGGCGAAGCGTTTCACGCGAACCCTCAGGTCGGGATCTTCTACCCGCCGACGTACCTCCTCCTTCCCTTCCACTCCGAGGGCCGGGTCTCTTACCTCGCGCTCGAAGCGTACCAGCTTCTGCATCAGGCTTTCGCGGGGTTGGGAATGCTCCTCTTGCTGCGCTCTCTCGGCCTGGGAACGATCGCCGCGTTCGGGGCGGCGACGATCTTCATGTTCACCGGTTTCTTCACCACTCCCGGGCATCAGGCCATCGTGATCACCGCGAGCTATCTTCCCTGGGTCCTTCTCGGCATACGCCGCCTGTTCGACGCCCCGAGCGCTTTCCGCTCGGTTCTCCTCGCGCTCGCGATCGGAATGATGCTCCTCGGAGGCCATCCGCAGGTCGCGTACTACGGTCTCCTCCTCGCCTGCGCGTACTCCCTGTTCGAAGGGGGATGGCGCGGAAGCCTTTCGCGATTCCTCCCCGCGCTTCTCCTCGGTATCGGCGTCGCCTTCGTTCAGCTTCTTCCGACGTACGACCTCGCGAAGGAGTCGAGCCGTGTGGAGCTCGGGTACGAGTACTCCACGTCCTTCGGCTTCTCACCTTATTTCCTCTCCGCAATCCTCACCCCCCGCGGCCAGGTGCCGCTCCCCGGCCAGGACGGAGCCGCCCCGCTCCACATTTACGTCGGGATCGGATCGCTGCTGTTCGTTTTCCTCGGCGTGGTTGTCTCTCGCAACCGCGCGCGGTTCTTCTTCGCGGCGGCCGCCCTCACCGCGCTTTTCCTGTCCTTCGGGAGGGATTCGCCCGTCTACGATTTTCTCTATGCGTTGCTCCCCGGCCTCGGCAGCTTCCGGGTCCCTTATCGTCTTCTCGGGGTATGGGGTCTCGGCTGCTCGGTCCTGGCCGGGCTCGGAATCGAGTCGCTGGTGACAGCTTCGCGGAAGGACCGTCTCCGCCTGCGGAGAATCGCCCAGGGAGCGTTCGCGGTGCTCCTCGTACTCGGGCTCTGGGCAGCTCTACTCCACCTACGGCTCCTTTCGAACGCGGGAACGCTTCGAGCCCGGGGACGTGGAGCGTATGATCTCCTCCGCGCACTGGACCGTGCTCCTCGCGGCGCTCCACTTCCTCTTGTTCCTACTTTGTCTCTGGCGCCCGCGAGAGCTCTACACATACCCCGCGATGGTCGGCCTCCTCGCGATCGATATGGCCGCATTCGTCAAGGATCGCGCGCAGCATCCCTACGCGACGCTCGCCCGGGCCGAGGACCGACCCGTCCATCGTTTTCTGAAAGCGCAGGCGGCGAAAGGCCGCTACGCCACGCCTTCGGGACTCGACAGCTACTCGATGCTCTACGGAACCGAGCACGTTTCCGGCAACGCCGCGCTCGTGGACTCGCGGTATCAGGAGCTTCTCGACCGCACGAAGTCGAGCGCGAACGCACTCTCGGTCGCCAACGTGAAGGTCGTCGTTCACTCCAAACCCGGTTCGGCCTACCCATGGTGCGGAGCTCGCTACGCTTCTCCCTTGCCGATCGTCGATCTGCCCGCGGAGCTCACACCCGCGAAGCTCGCGCTCTCTCCTCCGATCGAGGCGTCCCGACTCGCCTTCTATTGGAGTCCGCTCGGCGCCGGCGGGACGGCGGTAATCGAGGTCGCCGGAGGCTCGTATCCGTTGTCGGAAGGCCAGCCGCTCGGCATCGATTTCCCCATCCCGACGACGATCTCCGAGATCCGCGTCCTGGTGAGCGAAGGGAATCCAGGAATCCGCATCGACGATCTCGAGCTCGATCTCAACCCCATCGGACTCAAGGCCGATTTTCTCGAGATCGACGGATTGGGGGTAAACCTGCACACCCTCCCTCGAGCGTATTTCATCGTGCCGTCGCAGGTCCCGACCGAGATTCAGACCGCGGACAGCCTGGCCTGCTGGAGCGTCCATCAGGGGATTCAGGTGATCGAGCCTTCGAGCGATGAGGGTGCCTCGGGTTTTTTCCGTAAGGACGCGGCAGAGATCGTGACGTACGAGCCGGAACGGGTCGAGGTCGAGACGAACTCTCCTCGGGATGGCTTCCTCGTCCTTTCGGACACCTTCAGGCCCGGTTGGACCGCCCTCGTCGATGGAGCGCCCGCTCCCATCTGGCGCGCGCAAACCGCTTTCCGCGCGGTCCGGGTTCCTTCGGGAACGCATCAGGTGGTCTTTCGCTATCGGCCCCTTTCGCTCCGTATCGGCGCCGCGGTGAGCGTAGTCGCCCTTCTGGTCCTCGCGGCCTCGACCGCGATCGCGTGGTTTCGAAGCCGTCGAAACTCTCCAACTTTGGACGAAATCCCCGTAAGATAAATTCTTAACCCACTCTCGATGGGTCGGGGGATGGGCTCGGCCACGAGCCGGATCCGAGAGGAGCCCTGTTTTTTGCCAGCGGAAAAGGTCGATCTTTCCGGTCCCGCCACGGAGAACCGGAAGACCGGCGGAGTACGAGAAATACTTCGTCTTCTGGTGAAGGCGCAGAAGGCGCAGCGCCTCTACGACGCGAAGAACGCCGTCGCCGAGCGGCTCGAGCTCGATCTCTACGGGCGGCTGAGCGCGTTCGTTACCGAAGAGGGCGAGGTGCGGCTCACGGTCCTCGAGTCCCAACTGCAATGCGACGGCAAGGTCGTCTTCGAGAGCGCCGATCGAACCGACAGCCTCCCGTTTCTTCTCTACCGCGACGGCATCCGACTCCTTTCCTTCAGTCCCGGTCTGGAGCTCCCGGAGCTTTCGGCGTTTCTTCGATGTCTCAACCGCGTCGCGGTTTTCACCAATGACCAGGACGACCTGGTGACCCTCCTTTGGGAACAGGATTTTCATTCGATCCGGTACTTCGCGATCGAGGAGCTGGCCCGGAACGAATCCTTTCCACGTCTTTCCGAGCAGCTCGCGACGGGCGAGGACGGGGCTTCCGGCCATCCCCCGGAAAAGGTCACTCTCGACTTGAAGCAGCCGGTGTCGACCGTGCCGGTCGAAGCGTGCCGTCTCGAGTCGAGCGAGATCGACTTATTGCAGAAAGAGCTTTCGATCGAAGAACGGGCTCCCTTCCGTCAGCTGGTCTCCGAGCTCGCGCTCGAGCTCATCCTTCTCGAGGACGGCGAATCGGCGCAAGGCGAAATCGTCTCCCAGATCGTCGAGATCGCCGACCGCCTCATCGCCGACGGCGACGTTCTCGAGCTCATCGGGATCCACGAGCACGTCGAAGGTCTCAGCGGGATGATCTTTCCGAACGAGCGGCCGGCGCAGCGATTCGCTTCCGAGCTGACCGCGGCGCTCGTCGAGCCGGAGCGATTCGAGCGCCTCATGGAACAGGTGGAGACGGGGCACGGCGTGAAGCCCGAAGCGCTCACGGCTTTCCTTGCCCGCCTCGGCTCGGCCGCGGAGTCACTTCTGCTGTCATGGATGGGCCGGTTCTCCTCCCCTCCGTATCGACGCGCGGTCACGGCCGCGGTCCTTCATCTCCCAGACGGCGGTCTCGCCATGTTACGGGCCGGCCTTCCGCTTGGGCCTCCGCCCATCGAGCCCTCGGAGCGTTTGAAGCATCGACAGCTCGTACGCGAAGTCGTTCATGCCTCGAGCCGCCAGTCGTCGGAGCAAGCGCTCCCGCTCTTGACCGAGCTCATCTCCTCCCCCGATCCCCAAACCCGCCGCGAGAGCTTCCTCGCCCTGAGCCGTTACCCGGAGGAAGGAGTGCTTTCGCTCTGCCTCGAAAGACTCGTGGACGCCGATCCCGAGGTCCGGGTCACGGCCCTCGATGTGCTGGTCAAACGGGGCGCACCAGAGCTAGGTTTGAGAATCCTCGACCGGATCGTGACCGAGCGCTTCGATCGGCTGGCGCTTCTCGAAAAGAGACGCCTCTTCTCGGCGATCGCGAAGCTCGCGGGAGAGTCGGCCCTCGATTCCTTCGTGAAACTTCTCAACGCGCGCGAGGATCATTGGTTCCAGAAGCAGAGAGACCGGGACTTCGCGGAGGCGGTCGCGCACGGAATCGGGATGGTGGGCGGAGCCCGGGCGACGCGGATCCTCGAAGAGAGCTCCGCGCAAGGAACGAAGCTCGCTCGCGCCGCGTGCCTCAAAGAGCTCGGGGCCGCTCGGAGCTGAGCCGATGGCGACACACGAGGACGCCCTCTCGATGGAAACGACGAGCGCCGAAGCGCGCGCGTTTCTGGAGAGATCCCGCGAGACGCTCCAGCAGCTCGCGGTCCTCATCCGGAACTCCTACCTGCACGACCTGACCAATCAGGTGTTCGAGGAGCCGCTCGCGAAGCTGGTGCAGTCGATTACGCAGCTCGTTCTCACCGAGGGGAGCTTTCGCCTCGAGGGCTTCGGAGAAGAGTTCTTCGCGAACGGCACCCGCATTCGCATGGAGTTCCGCAGCCTGAACGCCTACAAGTACGTCCTCAACGAGCTCGGCAAGCGCGGGGTCGGCGGAATCTACTTCGAGAGCCGGCCCACCGTCGCCTCGGTGAGCGCTTTTCTCGAAGTCTTCAGCCGCGCGCGAGACGACGGGGGTGAGGGACACCTTCTCGACCGCCTCAACGACGAGCTCGTCGAGCGGGAGGTCAAGGGCATCAAGCTCCTTCCCGTCCGGAGCGAGCCCACGGCGCCTTCGAGCGAGCTCGGAGCGGACCGGAGAGAGCGCGCCTTGAACGCGTATCAGCAGGCCCTCGATTTCATTCGCGAGTCGATGATGACCGTGGACTCCCCCGCGCAGGTGAACGTGCGCAAGGCGAAGCGCACGGTGCAGAAGCTGGTCGACCTGAGCTACGAGGAAGGAAACGGCTTTTCGCTCGCGGGCATGGCCTCGATCAAGGCCCACGACGACTACACCTTCAACCACATGGTCAACGTGTGCGTTCTCGCGATCGCCTTCGGCCAGAGACTCGGGCTCAAGAGACACTCTCTCGCCCAGCTCGGCCTCTCCGCCCTCTATCACGACATGGGGAAGCTCCACATTCCGCTCGACGTCCTCAACAAGAACGACGGCTTCACGGAAGAGCAGTGGGCGGTGATGGGCAATCATACGGTCTACGCCGCGCGGACTCTCTTTCCCCTGATCGTGGTGGATCGAACCACGGTGAATCGCATCCTGACCTCGCTCCAGCATCACCTGCGCTACGACGGAACGGGTTATCCCCGGCTCCGGATCCGCAGGAAGCAGAGCCTCTACGCCCGGATCACCGCCATCGTGGACACCTTCGATGCCATGACCACGAAGCGGATCTATCAGCGCCAGTACCTCCCCGACGAGGCGATCGCGGTGATGCACCAGGGCGCGGGCAGCCGCTACGATCCGCTGCTGGTCAAGGCCTTCATCAACTGCATGGGCATCTACCCCGTCGGCTCCGCGGTCGTCCTTCGATCGGGAGAGCTCGCGGTGGTGGTGGAATCCAATCCCGACCCCAATCATCTCCATCAACCCCGGATCCGCATGGTGGCCGACTCCGGCCTCGTCGACCTTTCCCAGCCGGGCGAGGAGCCCCGGGCGATCCTCCACTGCGTCGATCCGGAGGAGCACGGAATCTCGAGTGCGCGCTATGCCTTCTAGAAAAGAGAGAGACACGAAGAAGAAGAGGCCCGAGGGGCGATCGAGGCCGATCCTCTGGGTCGGAGGCTCCGGTCTTCCCGGCGGCGCCGTCGGAAAGAAGCTGGTGGATCTCGGCTATCCCCTCCATTGGGAGCCCGCTTCTCCAAAAGCGGCTCGGTCCGTCGCGGCGCTCGCGCCCGCGCTCGTGGTGATCGATCAGGAGAAGCTCGACCGCTCGCTCAAGAATCTCCTCGGGGCGCTCTCGGAGCTCAAGCCGACCGTCGACCTCGTGGTGTTCCAGCTACGGAGCCGGGAAGTGCGCGCGGTGCCCGAGCGCCTCGACGGCGTCCTCGTTCGAGGTCCGGGGTTGATACAACAGATCCGGCTGGTGCTGAGCGCCATCGAGGGAGGCCACTCCTTCAAGGCGGCCGGCGCGCGCGCGGTGAAGAGGCTCCAGAGCGCCCAGGCCGAAGTCGAAAGGCTTCGCACGCTCGCGGTCAAGGACGATCTCACGTCGCTCTACAACCTGCGCTTCTTCAACCGCTCGCTCGAGACCGAGCACCAGCGCGCGACGCGGTTCGGCCGGAGCTACTCGCTCATCTTTCTCGACCTCGACGGGCTGCGGGAAGTGAACACCCGCGACGGGCACCTCGCCGGCGCTCAGGTGTTGAAGCACGTGGGCGAGTTCCTGATCCAGCGGATCCGGCGCATCGACCTCCCGGCCCGGATCGGAGGCGACGAGTTCGTCGTGATCTGCCCGGAAACGGAGAAGGCCGCGGTTCGCCTCGTCGCCGATCGGCTGAGGCACGGAATTCAGAGGCTGCAGAACGAGCAGGGAAAGCCGCTCGGCATCACGACGAGCATCGGCATCGCCTCCTTTCCCGAGGACGGAGACCTGCCCGAAGAGATCCTGCAGCGCGCGGATCGCGCGCTCTACGAAGCGAAGGCCCTCGGCAAGAACCGGGTCTGCTGCTGGGGCGACTTCGCGACGGGAAACGACGACAAGGAATTGCACGGCTCGGTCCACGGCGACACTCGAAGAGCGGAGATCGAGAAAGAGCCGGAGCCGCCCTCGGAAGAATAGCTGGACAGCTGATGTAAGCTTAGCCCCATGGCGGAGGTCACTCGCCGCATCGGCCTCTCTCTCGGTGCGGATCTCTGCTGGCCGATCTGCTTCGAGGAGATCCTGAAAGCCTGGAATCCCGCGTTCCCGGTGGGGGGCGACGTCGTCCGGTTCGAAGTGAAGCGAGTCACGATCGAGCCGTACGATCTCAAGAAGCCCTGTCCCTACGACCTGGTGCTCGATCGCCTGACGCACTGGTATCACACCAGCCGGGAGTGGATCAAAAAAGCCGTGATCATGGACGGCCTCTACGTTCTGAACAATCCCTGGTCCATCCAGGCGATGGAGAAGCACTCGACCTACTGCGCCATGATGCGGCTCGGCCTTCCCGTGCCCGAGACCTGGATGGTCCCGCCCAAGGAGTACGAGCCCGCACCGGATTTGCAGGTGACCCTCGAGCGGTACGCGCAGCTCTTCGATCTCGGAGACGTCGGACGGAGCATCGGCTATCCCTTCTTCATGAAGCCGTACGACGGGGGTGCCTGGGTCGGGGTGAGCCGCATCAAAGGCGAGCAGGAGCTCAAGGACGCCTACGACAAGAGCGGCAAGCGCATCATGCACCTCCAGAAAGCGGTCGACCCCTTCGATCTCTTCGTGCGATGCCTGGGAGTCGGGCCGCAAGTGCGTTTTCTGCGCTACGACCCCGACGCGCCTCTGCACGGGCGCTACCGTCTGGATCGGAACTTCCTGCCGCCGGAGGAGGAGAGCCTCCTCTACGACATGACCTTGACCATCAACTCGTTCTTCGGCTGGGATTTCAATTCCTGCGAGGTGCTGCGGAAGGATTCCGTCCACTACCCCATCGACTTCGCGAACGCATGTCCCGATTCGCAGGTGACGTCACTCCACTATCACTTCCCGTGGCTGGTGAAAGCGAAGCTCCGTTGGGCGCTCTTCTGCGCCGCGACGCGCCGTCCGATGCGAATGAACCTCGACTGGGCCCCTTACTACGCGATTCGCGAGAAGAACCTTCCCTACCGCGAGGCCCTCGCGGCTTACGCGGACGTCGGACGGGAACGGTTCGACAACGACCGCTTCGACGAGTTCACCCACCGGCACATGCGCGACCTCGACGAAGTCGCCTGGGAGTTCTTCGGGACCGAGACCGCGAAGCAAGCGGTGCGTCTGAAGGTCCAGGCGCTTTTCCCGCCGCACGAGCACGAGCAATTCACGGAGCACTTCTGGGAGCGGATCCAGATGTGGCGCCGTGACGAAGCAGTGATCAGTGATCGGCCATCAGTGATCAGTGCGCCTACGTCGATAGTGCCGGGATCCGGAGACCGATGCAGCCGACCTGAAGCCTGAGCTGACCAGCGCCTGAAACTCACTGACGTCAGGCTGGGCTTCTTCGTCTCCTCTCGTACCGTCGGATACGTGATCCCCAGCTGCTCGAGGTAGGTGTCGTACTTCGTCTCGTCGTAGTAGTACTTCCGCATCTCGCCGCGGAAGGACTCCATCCGCTCCTTGTTGAGGAAGATCGGAGGCGGATCGTTCTCGGTGATGAACGGCGTGTACTGGTGGTCCTTGGTCTGGACCGTCTTGAAGTAGTCCCACGCTTTCGAGACGAGCTCCGGGCTCTGATAGAGGTCGAGGGCAGTCATCACCATGACCTTGGCTCCCGCGGTCGCTCCCTTGTGGGCAATCGGTGTCGCCATGGCGATCGCGTTCGCCCAGTGATGGCCGGGTCCGCCGGGAATGTTGGACGGAAACCGGAGCGTCACCGTGGGCACGACCCACGTGATGTCTCCGATGTCGTCGGAGCCTCCGCCGGTCCTCTTGTCTTCCGGCTCAGGCTCCTCGAGCTTTCCCAGCTCCGTCTTGAGCCCCTCTTCCTTGACCCCGAGCTCCTTCTGGAGCGCCTTCGCGAGCTTCTGGTCCGCCTCGCTCCACTCCGGGAGACCGACCTTCTCGATGTTCTTCCACATCGTCTCGGCGACGACCTTGTTGAAATGCTGCGGGTACGCGTGGCCGAGGATCCGCCAGGTCACCGTGGTATCGGTCATCTCCGCCGCGGCCTTCGCGGTCTTGTTTCCGATCTCGAAGAGCCTCTTGATGTCGGGCTGATCGAGCTCGCGGAAGTAGTACCAGACCGACGCCTCGGACGGGACCACGTTCGGCTGGTCGCCGCCGTTCGTGATCACGTAGTGCATCCGCTGCGCGAGCCGCAGGTGCTCGCGGCGGAAGTTCATCGCGGTGTTCATGAGCTCGACGGCGTCGAGAGCGCTCTTCCCCCGCCAGGGAGCGCCGGCCGAATGGGCCGACTCGCCGTTGAACATGTACTCGACCGAGACCAGGCCGTTGCCGCTTCCCGTGCCCCATCTCGTGGTGAGGTCGTTTCCCACGTGAGTGAAGATGCAGACGTCGACGTCCTTGAAGTAGCCCGCGCGGATGAACCACGCTTTCGAAGCGACGAGCTCTTCGGCGACTCCCGGCCAGAGCCTCAAGGTCCCCGGGATTTTCTCCCGCTCCATGATGCGCTTGAGCACGATGGCCGCGGTCACGTTCACCGCCTGGCCCGAGTTGTGTCCCTCTCCGTGGCCCGGAGCTCCTTCGACGAGTGGATCGTGGTACGCGACTCCCGGCTTCTGCGACGCCTTCGGAATCCCGTCGATGTCGCTTCCGAAAGCGATGACCGGTTTTCCCGAGCCCCAGCTCGCCATCCACGCCGTCGGAATGCCGGCGATTCCCTCTTCGACGGTAAATCCGTGCTCTCTCAAAAGGGCGATCAGATACCGCGACGTCTCCACTTCCTGAAAGCCCAGCTCGCCGAAGCTGAAGATCTTGTCGACCATGACCTGGGTGAGCTTCGCCATCTCGCCCACCTGGGCCGATGCGGCGTCCTTGAGCTCGTCGTCCGCCGCCGCGGATACCGCGATTCCGATCGTCAAGAGAATTCCGAGTGACCTGGCAATCATCGATTCCTCCCGAATGCGAGGCGGGTATCTTACGTCACTTTGCGTGCGCGAGGTCGAGGAGGCGCTCGAAGAGCATCGAACGTCCGGCCAGGGTGGAAACGACGCTCCGACGAAGTCGGGGATGGGCCGCGAGCGCGAGGACCACTTCGGCCGTCCCCCGATACCGCCGCAGGATGCGTCGATGGGCCCGAACGTAGGAGGACAACCCTCCTTCCTTCAGGGAAAGCGCGAGCGCGCGAGCGCATTCGAAAGCGATGGCGACGCCCTCACCGGTGATGGCATCGACGGACCCGGATGCGTCTCCGACCAGAACGAGGCGTCCGGCGCTCACGCGGCGCGGCCTCCGCCGCAGTGGTCCCGCCCCCTGGATCGCGGAAAGCGGCTCGGCTCGCCGAAGCCGCGGAGCGAGGCGCGGAAACCGCGAAAGCATCTCCTCCCACGAAGGAGCGCGCTCGTGCCAGAGAAAGGCGACTCCCACCTCGTCGTCGCTCACCGGTGTCACATAGGCTTCGGCGCCCTTGGCCCAATGGACCTCGACGAATGAGGACCACGGAGCGAGGCGATAGTGCCGTCGAGCGCCATAGCGCCGAACCCGGCGCGGTCGGAGCTCCGGGAACGAGACTCCCGAGCCCATCGGCGATGACCACCCACTTCGCATCGAAAGAGTCCCGGCCGCAGGACACCGTCGCGCCGTCGGGAAAGGGAATCGACTTTCTCGACTCTCGTTTCCTCTCTCACTTCCACTCCGAGCTCGCGCGCCCGGGCGAGGAGCGCTTTCGAGAGCTCCACGCGGCGCACGCCGAGCCCGTGGCCATCGCGGAAGCGCGCTTCCGCGACGTTCCAGTCATCGACGTACCGGATTCCTTCGAAGGGACGGCACCTCTCGATGCGCACGCCCATGGCGTCGAGAAGCCGCACGCCCCGGGGCATCAGGCCCTCGCCGCACGGCTTGTCGATGGGAAAGCGACGCCTCTCGAGGACGGTGGCCTCGAGACCGTTCGATGCGGCGAAGATGGCGGTCGCAAGCCCCGCGGGACCGCCTCCGACGATCGCTACGTCGCGACACTTCCCCATGGGAGAACGCTACGCCAGGCGAAGCGGGAGGCGCAATCAGGCGTCGAGAGGATGGACCCGTACGGCGAGCTAGGGTAGGCTCAATCCCAGTTGGGGCTCGGCTTCGAGCGGGGAGGCCTTCGTGAAAGAAAAGCGGGCGGGCCCTCCGACCGTTCCGTCTCTCTTCTTCTCGGAGGGCACGCCCTTCTGCGAACCCTGGAATGATGCCCGAATGCTTAAGAGTCCAGGGTCAGCTCGTGCAAGGAGTGCCGGGGGGTCGAGATGTCTCTTCCAGGTGCAACCCCCCCGGCACGTTCACTGGAACGGGAAGGCAGCGTGGGTGCCGACACTCTGCCTCTCCCGTTTTCCCGTGATCCTTGTCTCTTCATACCGATGAAACCGCTTTCCCCCCAGCTCCGATCTGTTTCACTCTGAACCCAGGTCGTTCCAGAGCGGAACAGCTTTCCACCAGATCGGAAGAGTTCCGAGCTGATACCGGGTGACAATGCAACCGCTATGCCACGGTTTGCCAGGACTTTCGATTCGTACTAGCATCGGAAGTGGAGGTCCCCTCTTCGTGACGCGCTCTCTTGCCGGCCTGCTTTTCGTCCTGATCCTCAACGCCTGCACGTCACAAAGCAGCGCCGAGCTTCCGGAAGCCGAGTTCTTCGTCAACGAGGGTCAGCAGTTCGGACTCCGGGTGGGAGAGACGGCGGGAGTCGTGACGTCCCAGGCCATCGACCTCGTGCGATTCAACGGAGTGGAACAGGACAGCCGTTGCCCGACCGACGTCCAGTGCGTCATCGCGGGTTCCGCCACCGTCCTCCTGAGCGTTCAGACCGCTCTGAACGTCCACGACCTCCGCATGGAGGTCCCTCCCGAAGGGACGGTCGTGCAGGAGATCGACGAGCTGACGGTGACCGCGATCGGGTTGCGGCCGAACGCGACTTCCGGAGTGACGATCCCGGCCGCTCGACTACGTCGTCGGGCTGACGGTGACGGAATCGGGAAGCATCCCGATTCCCAACTGAGCGGGCTCTTCCATCGGCTCTCCGCAGGCGGTGCGGACGAAACGCGCTCGGCGGTAGCGCCAATCCGAGGATGGCCTCGACGAGCTCGGCCGGCCGGAGCGAGGCGACGCCGCTCACCTCACGAAGCGCGCAGGTGGAGCGCGGACTCGCCGGGCAGAATCGACAGGAGCGGAGCGTGCTCTCCCACGGGGCCGATTCTCGCGTCGAGAATCACGCTCTTCGCGTCGACGCTCCGGATCTTCCCCTTGCGGGTGACTTCGACCGCGAGCGACGGCCGCGCGTGGAATTCCTCGAGCGCGCGCCGCGTAGGGGACGTCGCCTCGGGGAAGCGCCACGACGTAGTCGACCGAATCGATTCTCCTCGCGAGCGGAGGCTCCCCCGCTTTCAACCGGCGCGCGCCGAAGAGCGTCAAGCCCGGCTCGGAGGCGGTGGTGAATCGACTCAGGAACTCCGCGCCTTCGATCTCGATGGTGAGAGCGACGTCGGCATACTCCGCGACCGATTGGAGTCCGAGCCCGAGCGCCGGACCAAAGCTCAGGAGCGGCCGCGGCGAGAATCCCTCCGTGTAGAACAGCGGAAGGCGGCCTCGCCTCAGCACCCTCGCGATCACCTTGATGAAATCGAGGTGGCCGCGGAGACTCATGGGTCCGGTCTTTCCGTAATGAATCCGATAACGAACCGGCTCTCCCTGCGAGAAGTCGTGCGGCGTGAGGCCGCGCGCCACCCGGTCCTGGGCGCGCTCGCGCAAAGTGGGCTCTTCCGCCGCGACGGGCTTCGTCTCCGCCCCCATCCTCTCGAGGAACACGAGACGCTCCTCGCGCATCGCCGTCATATCGCAGGCGACGCCGCAGTGATAGCACACCAGCTTCCGCTGGTCCGCGCGCGCGTCCTCGAGATTGGTGTGGTGGACCTTGGCGTGAACGGGCTTTCCGCAGGGCGGGGAGAAGCGGCCCTCGAGCGCGCGGCGGTACTCCCGCTTGAGAAAGCCCGGTTCGAGCCCGACGTCGATGTGATCCCACGGCAGCTTCCCGTCGACGGGAAGAGTCGCGAGATAGGCGCCGCGAGAGACCCCTTCCTCTTTCTCCCACTCGTCGAGCGACTCGAGCCACACGTCCCAGCGCAGGTGCTCGTCCCATCCGTCGAAGCGCGCGCCTTTGTGAAACGCGCGCTCGATGAGGCTCGCGGTGCGGATGTCTCCCCGCGCGACGATGCCTTCGAGGTGGCTCACGCGGTGGTCGTGGGTCTTCAGCGTGTACCCGAGCCGGCGAGCGTCGCGCCGCAGGAGCGACTGCTTGCGCTCGATCTCGTCCATGGTGTCCTGGGCGCACCACTGAAAGGGCGTGTGGGGCTTGGGAACGTGGCTCGAGACGGAGACCGTTACCTGGACTTTCCTCCGGTGGTACTGCTGGCCGATCTGGACCGCCTGGCCTCCCATCGCGGCGATTCCGAGGACGTCCTCGTCCGTCTCGCTCGGAAGGCCGATCATGAAGTAGAGCTTGATCCGGTTCCAGCCGCGCGAGAACACCCGGTGGCAGGTGGTGAAGATGTCGTCCTCGGTGATGTTCTTGTTGACCACGTCGCGCATGCGCTGGGTGCCGGCCTCCGGGGCGAAGGTGAGACCGGTCGCCTTCACCGAGGCGATGTCGTCGAGGAGGTCCTCGTCGAGTCCGTAGGCGCGGAGGCTCGAGATGCCGAGGGAGATCTTCTCGGGACGAAGCTTCTCCATCACCTTCTTCACCAGGGGAGAGATGCAGGAGTAGTCCGCGGTCGAGAGCGACGTGAGAGACGCTTCGTCGTAGCCGCCCTTCTCGATCGCCGAGACCAGCGTCGAGACCACCTGCTCCGGATCGCGCTCCCGCACCGGCCGGTAGATCATCCCCGCCTGGCAGAAGCGGCAGCCCTCGGTGCAGCCGCGGGCGATCTCGATCGCCATGCGATCGAAGATGGCCTCCGCCACCGGAACGGGAGAATCGTCGGGGTAGGGATAGCGATTGATGTCCGGGAGGTAGGCGCGTTGCGACCGTGGCCGGGCACGCCTTCGTAGCGAGGCCGCGAGACGTGCATCAGGCCGGAGCGCTCGCAGAGCTCCCGCTCGTAGAGCGCGGGGCAGTAGAGGCCTCCCTCTTTCGCGAGCTCGATCAGAATTTCCGTTCGATCGGTCTTCTCGCGCTTCAGCTCCGCGTAATGGCGCATGAGGCGCGGGAGCCGTTCCTCGGCGTCGCCGACCAGGAAGGCGTCGATGAACGGGCGCCATCGGCTCGGGCTGGGTCGCGACGGGCCCTCCGGCGATGACCAGCGGCGAGGCGAGGGTCCGGTCCGAGCTTCGGAGCGGGATTCCCCCGAGATCGAGCATGGTGAGGATGTTGGTGAAAGTGAGCTCGTACTGGAGCGAGAAGCCCACGACGTCGAAATCCGAAAGAGGCCGATGGGTCTCGAGGCTGAGGATGGGAAGTCCCCGCTTTCGGAGCTCGGCCTCCATGTCGAGCCACGGGCAGAACGCCCGCTCGAGACACAGATCCGCTTCCTTATTGATGATGGAGTAGAGGATCTTCGTGCCCTGATGGCTCATCCCGATGTCGTAGACGTCGGGAAACGCGAGGACCATCCTCGAAGTGAGGCCGCTCCAGTCCTTGGCCACGGCGAACCGCTCGCCGCCGAGGTATCGCGCGGGCTTCGCCACTTCGTGGACGAAATCGGCGTAGGGATGGTTTCGAAGATTCATGTCGAGCCTTCCACTTTAGCACCGCGGTCGATGCGGGGCGAGGCGAGTCAGTACGTCCTCTTGTCCGGGGAGCCGCTTCCAGTGGTCCAGAAGCTCCCGGCACTCCTCGCGGAGAAAGCCGGGGACGATCTCGACCGGGCTTCCGCCGAGCGATTTCAGCCTTCGGTTCGAAATGGTGAGCTCGTTGAAACCGAGCGCCTTCACGTCCGAGACGGTGGTCCCGAAGTAGAGACGCGCGATGCGCGCCCAATGGATCGCCGCGAAGCACATCACGCAAGGCTCGGTCGTCGAGTAGATCGACGCGCCGAGGAAGAGGTGGGAACGAAACCGGGGCGCCGCCTTGGTGATGGCGCACATCTCCGCATGCCGCGTCGGCTCTCCCCGCTTCAGCACCTCGTTGTGGGCGCGGGCGACGATCTTCCCCTTGAGCACGATCACCGCGCCGAACGGACCGCCCTCGCCGCGGGAGACGCCGCGGTAGCCTTCCTCGATCGCCGCCTCCATGAACTCTCGCCCGCGCTCGGTCATCGATGGTCAGTATAGAGGCTCATCGCTCTTTTCTTCGTCCCGGGTTCATTGGACGGCGAGACCGATTCCCTTCACGAGCGCGCTGGAAGCGCGGGTCCGACCGAAGGGGCTCGTAGTCCGGATCGACGGCGAGAAAGAGAAGACTGAACGAGTGCTCGGCTCTCGCGTCCTCGAGGGCCGCGAGCGCGCGATCCTCCTCGCCGAGGGACGCATACACCCGCCCGAGCAGAGCCGGCGGCACGTAGCCGGAAGCGCGAGCTTCTTCGAGCCTCCGAAGGAGGCTGCGCGATTCTTCCGCTCGTCCCTGGTGAGCGAAAAGAACGGCGCGGTGGGCGTCCGCGACGAGCGGCGCGTCCGCGCTCCTTTCGAAGCTCGCGAGTGCCTCCCCCGCTTCCTGGGATCTCCCGAGGCGATCCTCGCTGCGCGAGAGAAGAAGCCAGGTCAGCGCGTGGTCCGGCGCCCACTTCAGGATCGGAGAGGGCGCGGTCACGGGCCTCTTCGTACTCTCCGCGCTGGAATCGAATCGCCGCTCCGAGATAGTGAGGAAGCGGACGCTGGTCGCTCGTCGGGGAGAAGGAGGTCCATCTCGCGCGCCGCCTCATCGAGCCGCCCCTCCACGGCGAGGAGCACTGCGCGCACGAGGCGGATCTCGTCGGCCTCGCCGCCTCGCGACAAGAGCTCGGCGGCGCCTTTCCGATCCCATTCATAAATCAGCCGGTAGCAGGCAGCCGCGGCGAGGGCCTGCGGATTGTCCCCCGCGAGCGCGAGCGCGCGGTCCGACGCCTCCCGGGCGACTTCCCGGGACTCCGAAGTCGGGGCGAGACCCCAGAGCCCGCTCAGGACGTAGGACTGAACCAGGCCCGCGTGCGCGGCCGCGAAGTCCGGGTCTTTCTCGATCGCCGACTCGAAATGCTGAATGCTCCGGGAAAGCGAGAGCGGAGTGTTCTTTTCTCTTTCGAAAGTCCCTCTCAGATAGTCGTCGTAGGCGGCGGGCACGGGCACGTAGCCCGCGCTCCCGCGCGGCGAATGGGAGAGCTCCCTCTCGACGGCGCGGGCGACTGCCGTCGCGATCTCCTGCTGGACTGCGAACGCGTCCGCGAGCGGACGGTCGTAGGTCTCGGTCCATAGCTGGCGGCCGTCTGCAGCGCGGATGAGCTGAGCCTGCACCCGAAGCTTCCCGTCGGAAACGCGCACGCTTCCTTGAAGGATCGGGTCCGCGCCGAGCGTGGAGGCGATGGTCTTCAGGTCGGCCCGCTCGTCCTTGAAGCGAAAGGCGCTGGTGCGGGGAACGACGTCGAGTCCGGCGACCGAGGCGAGCGCGGTCGTGATCTCCTCGGCGAGGCCGTCGCCGAAATACTCGTACTCGCGGGCGGGGCTCATGTCGGTGAAAGGCAGAATGGCAATGGACCCTGGCGGCGCCGGCGGCCGGTCCGGGCCATCACGCAACAGGAAGGCAGCGAGAAGCGCTATGAGCCCAACGGCAACGGCGGCCCCGATGACGAGAGGCCGCCTCGCGGGCGGCGGTGCCACACCGGGGTCCGCCGATTTCGAGAACGCGGGAACGTAGCTCCCCTTCGGAAGATCGATGATGAGCTCGGATCGGGCTCCTTCTTTGAGGTAGTAGTCGCGAAGCTTCCCGCGGAGGCGTGTCGCCTGGACGCGAACGATGGGGTCGATACGGGGGTCGTACGAGGCGCCTCGACCGAAGACGTCCGCCCCCAGGACCTGCTCTTTGAGCTCGCCGTCGCGGCCCTCGAGCTTTTTCTCCACCACGTGGCGGAGGAAGCGCTTCAGACTCTCGGATTGGGCAAAGGTCTCGCTTCCGAGGACTTTTTCGAGCTCTCCCCGGACGAGCCCTTCCTCCGAAACTCTATCGAGAGCCATGGCAGCCGTCCTGGCGCAAGTCCTTGGAGCGATTCAACTTTACTTCCGGAGTCACGGTAACGAAACGGTAAGTTACTTCCCGGGAAATCCGGGACGAGCGATTCTACGCCCGGCCCCGCAGGCTCGCCACCACCGACGGCCCCAACAACACGAACGGCGGGCGTAAAGCGTAGGGCTTGCAGCGAGGAGCGAGCTCGGCGAGCACGAGCACCATGAACGACATCAAGTTCGAGCTCGCTCTTCGCGTTTCACGATGGCCGGGACGGTGGCGGCTTCTGATGAGTTCTCGAAAACAAGTGGAAGAAAGCTCGCGAGAGACCGAGGACCTGACGCTCATACTTGACTCGATTCCCGAGATCGTGGCCAGCTTCGATCGCGACGGCCGCCTCCTCTACCTGAACGCTTCCGGACGCCGCTGGCTACGGATTGGGGATGAGGAGATCGGGAAGGTGATTCTCTCGGACTTGCTCCCCGACGCTTCGGCCGAGCGGCTGCTGCGGGAAGCCCTCCCGGAAGCGGTGCGCCTCGGCCGTTGGACCGGGCAGGGCGAGCTCCTGTCGCGCGGCGGAAACCCGATTCCGGTATTGCAACAGCTCCTGGGCCATCCGCCCGACGACGAAAGCCTGATCGCGTTCACGCTCGTCGCCATTCCGGCGGAGGATCCCATCGTGGATCGAGAGACGATCGTGGCCACGTCGCTCGGCTTCCTTCACGATGTGAACAATCTCCTCGGACCGATCATCGCCTACGCGGCCCTCGCGCAGGACAAGCTCGAAGCCTCGAACCCCGTCCAGCGCTACCTCGCCCAGATTTTGACCGCGGCGGAGCGCGCCCGCGGACTCTCCGAGCGCGTGCTGAAGCGCATGCGTCCCCGGCACGGCGACTCGCGTCCGGTCGTGATCGCCGATCTGATCCACGAAGTCGTCGGCTGGCTCCGAACGGAGCATCCCCACCAGGAGGTGGAGATCGAAGCGCCGCTTTCCACTCGGTCCATCGTCGGGGATCCGGTCGGCCTGCAGCAGATGGTGCTGAACCTGTGCAAGAACGCGGTCGAGGCGCTTCCGCCCCTCGGGGGAAGGTCTGGATCGCCGTGCGCGAGGTCGAGGGCCGGAGCGAGCTCCGAATGACCGTTCGCGACAACGGGCACGGGATGGATGAGGCGGTGCTCGGCCGGATCTTCGAGCCCTTCTTTTCCACTAAACCGGCAGGTACCGGTGTGGGCCTTTCGATCACCCGGGAAGTGGTGCGGCGCCACCGCGGCACGATGACGATCGAGAGCGCGCGCGGCGCGGGCACATCATTTCACGTGCAGCTTCCGCTCGAAGAAGCTCCGTAGACTCCCAGCCGTCAGTCGGGGAAGACGCTCCCCCGCATCACCGCTTTCATCGTCGCGATCTTGAAGCCGTGGACCACGGGAAGAAGCTTCTCCACCCGGTCGGCGGCAACGCGCTCGTTCGTGAAGAGGACCACCGCGACGATGGTCCCGTTCAGATAGGCGCCTCCGAGCGCGAGGACCGTGCGCACCTTGTTCGCCTCGACGAAGCTCCGGTCGGGAATGACGTCGAAGCCGTCGCCGGTCCGGGTTTCGAGCGCGTCCTCGACATAGAGCACGCGCGCCATCTGCCCCATCGAGGTGACGATCAGGTTGCGGTGCTGCTTCTGAACCCAGTCGAGTCCCGTCCCCATGTCTCCCATGAGGCGCGACACCATCGGAATCGTCTTGATGAAGCTCGCCTTGACGAGAGGGATCGCGAGGTGGCGCTCCGACAGATGCCGGTGGTTCCACGCCGGGCGTTTGCCCCGGCTCCCGAGAAGCGTCACCACCGGGGTCTTGGGTTGAAGCTCTTCCAGAAACGAGCGGGACCGCGCGAGCGAGAGTGCGAAGTCCCTCTCCCTCGCCGGGAGCTTCTGGTACTCGACGGTTGCGAAGACCCGGAACAGCACCGCCGAGGCGGCGAGCTCCTCATAGAGAATGTCGGTGAACTTCTGGGATGCCTGCTGGAGGCTCTCGCACGCCTTCAGCACCGATTCGACTCGGGCGCGGAGTGCGGTCACCTCCTCGACCGAATAGGTCGCGATCCGCTGCATGCGCCATGATCTCAGAGTCGGGCTCCCGCGAAAAGCCGCGCGGCTTCCTGTCTCCGGATCTTTCCGCTGGACGTCCGCGGTAGAGATCCGGGCGCGAGGAAAAGCACGCGGGGGTCTACGCCGCACCGCTCGATCACACGCGCGCGAACCTCATCGACGGTGCGCTCCTTTTGTCCAGGGTCGAGGTCAAGTGCGCGTTCCACGAGTACGGAGAGGCCTTCCGGATGGGACACCGCCGCAACCGCCCCGCGCCTCAATCCAGGCACGCCCTCGAGCGCGTCTTCGATGAGCTCCGGAGCGTAGTTCCGGCCGCGGAGGATCAGGAGATCGCGGCTGCGGCCGCACAGATAGAGCTCCCTCTCCCATAAGAACCCGCGGTCCCCCGTATCGAGAAACCCGTCGGCATCGACGCCTTCGCTCGTGACCGACGATCCTCGGATCCGAACGCGCCCGACACCCCCGGGAGGAAGCCCGTCGCCCGCTTCGGAGGCGATCTGCACCTCGATCCCGGGAAGAGGCATCCCGGAGCTCACGAGCTCGAGTCCCTCGGAAACTTCGACCGCGGTATTCCTCTCGGCCAGGGCGGCCCGGTCGAAGCTTCGAGAGGTGAAGGGCTCGCCGGGGTCCGTAAAGCTCACCGCGAGGGACGCCTCCGCGAGACCATACACCGGCGTCAGGGCCTCCTTCCGGAAACCGCAGGAGCGGAACCTCTCCGAGAATCGGTTCAGGATCGATGCCGTCACGGGCTCGGCTCCATCGAGAGCGAGAAGCCAGCAGGAAAGGTCGACTCCTTCGAGCTCCTCGTCCCGGATCCTCTCGAGAGCGAGCTCGTACGCGAAGTGGGGGGCCGCGCTCACGGTGGCGCGATAGCGGGAGATGGCCTGGAGCCACCGCGCGGGCCGCGCCACGAACTCCTCGGGCTTCATCAGCGTGAGCGGCGCCGGCTGCGCGATGGCGGTCAGGACGGCGCCCACCAGTCCCATGTCGTGATACAGGGGGAGCCACGAAACACCGGCGTGCGCGTAGCGGCTCGGAGGGATAGCGCTCGAGGATTCGATCGCGGATCGCGCCGACGTTCGCGAGAAGCTGACGGTGGGTCAGGGGAATCGGTTTGGGGGAGCCGGTCGTTCCCGACGAAAGCTGAACCAGCGCGAGCGATTCCGCCTCCGTTTCGACGAATCGCGAAGGGCTCTTCGGAAGCTCACCCAGAGCGGCGACCTCGACGTCCGCGAGTCGAACGCGGCTTTCGACGTCGGTCAGAACCAGCCGAGCCCCCGCCGCTCTGACCGCAGCGCTCATCTCGTCGTCGAAGAGGCGCCTCGAACCGAATCGCGGTGCGAGCGGCAGCGAGAGCGGCGCCGCGCCCGCCGCGAGAATGCCGAAGAAGGCGTAGTAGAACTCGGGGCCGGTCGGCACGGCGACCGCGACGCGCGAGCCCGGCTCGATTCCCATCGCGTGGAGTCCGCCCGCTACGGCGGTCGCGCGCTCGAGGACGTCACGGTAGGGAACGAAGCGATCCTCCGATCGCTCGAGAAATCGCACTCCCTCGCCACGCGTTGCCGCGCGCTCCAGGCAGGAGAGCAGCGTTTCAGGCTCGCTCATGGTTGAGACAGGCGGCGCTCCAGGAGATCGACGACATCGCGGACGTTCTCGATACCCGTCTCGTCTCCGTCCCCGAAGGCCACGCGGAATCGATTCTCGAGCTCGACGACGAGAGTGAGCTGCTGGATCGAGTCGAGCTTCAAATCGCGGAGAAGGTGGGTGTCCTCGGTAAGGCCCTCGATCTTCAGCTCGTCGGCGAAGACTTTTCGGACCCCTTCCAGGATCTCGGCCCGCGGTATCGAGGAGCTCATCGGTATCCGAGCGCCCGCTCCTCGCAGCGGATCCGGGTCTGCAGCATGAAGGCGTTCAGGAGGCTGAAACCGATGGCGGTGAGATACGCCGTGTGGATGAGTGGAATGGCGATGCCCTCCATCACCACGGCCAGGTAGTTCGGGTGCCTGAAAAAACGGTACGGGCCAGCGGACGACAGCGGCATCCCGGGAATCGTAATGACCCGCACGTTCCAGCGCTTTCCGAGCGACGCGATGGCCCAGTAGCGAAGCGCTTGCGCTCCGAGCGCGAGCCCGAGCATGGGTACGCCGAGCCACGGAAGAAACGGACGATCGAGGAGGAGCACCTCGAGCGCGCACGCCGCGAAGAACCCTCCGTGCAGGAGCTTCATCCAGAGAAAGTGCTCGCTTCCCGACTCGACCCCGCCCCGCTCGAACGCCCAGGCGGCGTTTCGGCGGCTGAGGGCGAGCTCGAACGTCCTTTCGAGCGCCACGAGGGTGAGGAAAATCAGATACGGAATCACCATTGGAGGAGCACGAGCTCGGAGCAGAACCCGGGCCCCATGGCCATGAGAAGACCGTACGTGCCGGGCGGCGGGGCCGTCGTTCGGAGCGTGTCGTCGAGGACCAGGAGAACCGACGCGGAAGAGAGATTCCCCACCCGCTTCAGGGTGTCCCAGGTGAGAGCGAGCGCCTCCTCGGGAACGCCCAGAGCTTCCTGAAACGCTTCGAGGATCTTCGGTCCTCCCGGATGGCAGACGAAAACCTCGATGTCTCCGAGAGTCAGTCCGCGGGACTGAAGAAACGAGTCCACGTCCCGCCGCATCTCCCGCTTCACGAGATGAGGAATCTCCGCCGAGAGCACGACCGAGAACCCGTCCGCGGTGATGTCCCAGCCCATCACCCGCTCCGTGTCGCGATAGAAGATCGATCGGCTCGCGACGACCCGGGGTCCCGACGCTTTCCGGTCCGCGCCGACGAGCGCGACGGCGGCGGCGCCGTCGCCGAAGAGACCGGTCGCGATGATGTTCGGGATCGAGAGGTCCCGCCGCTGGAGCGTGAGACTGCAGAGCTCGACGGAAAGGAGCACGACCACTTCGTCGGGAAAGGCGCGCAGATAGTCGGAAGCGCGCGTGATTCCCACCGCCCCCGCGACGCAGCCGAGGCCGAAGAGGGGCGTCCTTTTGATGTCATTTCTAAGGCCGATGCGGTTCACGATCCGGGCGTCGACGGAGGGAGTCGCGATCCCGGTCGTGCTCACGAAGACGAGGTGGCTCACGTCTCCTCTTCCGAGCCCGGAAGCCTCGAGCGCGTTCTCGATCGCGCGGGAGCCGACCTCGACCGCCACCCGGATGAAGGCGTCGTTCGCGGCGGTGAAGGAGTCGATGGCTTCGTACTCTTCGAGCGTGAGCGCCAGGTGGCGGCCGTCCACCAGCACGTTCTGATGGAGCTGATCGAGACGATCGAGATTGAAGTGCCTTTTCGCCCAGTGCTTCTTCAGCGCCTCGGAGAGGGCCGCCTGAGGGTAGTAGTGCTCGGGGAAAGCGCGCCCCACTCCTGCGATCCGGGCGATCCTGGCGTTGTTCAAGGGGGGGTCTCCTGGCCGAGAGCCTCGCGGGTGAAGGCGTCCGGAGCGAGGCCGACGTTCACCCTCACGCTCTCGAAGGTGAGAACGCTGCGGCGCGCCTCGGCCGGGCGTCGCACCTCCATTCGATGCGCGAGAAGGGCGCCTCCGAGATCCCGCACGTCCGAAAGGAGCGCCTCTTTCAGCAGTTTTTCTTCGCGGTCGAAAAACTCCGCTTTCACCGGCACGAAGTCGCTCTTGCGGACGAACCCGATGAGCTTGCCGTAAGCGATGCGGTGCTCGGGGATTCCCTCCATGCGGTAGCAGAGGACGCCGTCCACGGTCTCCTCGCCGAGAAGGCGATGCCGCAGGTCGTCGAGATGGGCTCCGCCCGCCAGATCGGCATAGGTGATGTCGGACCCGAGGAAGGGGTCGTCCTCGTTCTTTCCCGCGATCTCCCGAACCAGCGCGAGGTCCGGAAAGTACGCCCATTCCTGGTTTCGCTTGCCGCGTTCGGCGAGGATGAGAAACTCCGTTCCTTCCATCTCCGCGGGCTCGCGAAGCCGGATTTTCGCGCGATAGGAGACGCCTTTGGTTCCACGAAGGAGCCAGATGTCGAAGATCCGCGTCTTGGTCTCGCCCCCGGCCTCGATCTCGAGCCGGGCGACGGCCTGGAAGTCCCGGACCTTCGCGTCGTTCTCCTTCACGCGGGCGACGATCGCTCCCGCGGAGATCTGAGAGAGGAGTGCGAGCAGAAGAGCGGTCACGCCACCCGCCTCGATTCGTAGAGACGAGCTCCGAGTGCGAGGTAGGCAAGACCGAAACCGACGAGAGCTCCGATCTTCGGAAGGACAGCGCTGAGCTCTCTCTGTCGCAGCATCAAATCATTGAAGGCTCCCATGGCCCAGGCGGTCGGAAAGAAATGGGCGGCCTTTTGAAGCCACGTCGGCTCGATGGTGATCGGCCACCAGCATCCGCCGATGGCGGCCATGGCGACGACGGCCATGGTTCCTATCGGGAGCATCGCATCCCGGCTGCGCGCGAGGGTCGCGGCGAGAAAGCCGAATGCGGAGGAGGCGAACGCGATGCCCACGATGGTGAGGCCGAGCGCGGGAAGCGAGGGGCCGAGCGAGATTCCGAACGCGACGCGGCCGAAGAGGAACAAGAGTGCCATCTGGATGACGCCGGTCGCGAACCGGGAGAGCATCTTGCCGGCGAGGAGGGCCGCGGGCGGTACCGGGCTCGCGGAGAGCCGGTACACCATCCCCCACTCGCGTTCGTCCAGAAGCCCGAGCCCCACACCAAAGAGCATACCGAGGAGGAGAAACGTCACGCTGAAACCCGGGACGTTCTGATCGAAGGTATTGAACTCCGTCGGCCCTCCGAAGACGCTCGTCTCCTCGAGCGACACGGTGCCCGAAGCGATCCGTTCGGCGAGAGAAGCGGAGTCCTCCGAAAGGGACTCGAAATCGACTTCCCCCGCATACGTGAGCACCTGAATCACCGCGATCCGCGCCGCGACCCGGGCGGTGACGAGTCCCGCGCGGGCTCTCTCGACGGCCGCTCGAATCTTCAGGACTTCGAGGTGCTTCACCGGGTCCGTCCAGAGGACGAGCTTTACCGGCTCGCCCTTCCGGAGCGCCTGGGTAAAACCCTCGGGAATGAAAAGCGCCGCGCCAGCCCGGGGCGTCTCCGCGACGAGTCGCCGTGCTTCTTCCTCGGCGACGAGCGCAACCTCGAGCTCGGCCGTTTCCCCGAGCGCGCCGAGGAGTTTCCCGGAAAGCTCGCCTCGGTCGAGGTCGACGACAGGGAGGAGGTGCCTCGAGCTCTGATAGAGCGAGGAAAGCGAGAAGCCGGCAGCGGTGATGACCACGAGCGGCGCGAGAAAGAGAAGGAGAAGGGCGGCGCGGTCTCGGAAGAGGAGTCGCAAGTCCTTTACAGTCAATGTGAAGAGTGCTCGCCCCATGGTTCGGTCCCGGGTCCGGCGAAGTATATCAGGATTGCGCTCGGCCAATACTTGACAAAAAAGTCAGATTTTGATCAGAATGGATGCGAGGGGTCGACCGATGAAAATCACCGCTCAAGAGGAATACGGCCTTCGCTGTCTTCTCCAGCTCGCGCGAAATCACGGCAGCGCCAACCCCATGACGGTACGCGAGATCGCGGTGAGCGAGGGCATTTCCATCGCCTACGCGGAAAAGCTCCTTCATCGGCTCGCGACGTCCGGTCTGGCGGAGTCGGTCCGGGGAGTCAAGGGTGGCTTTCGCCTGGCGCGAAGCCCGGAGAACGTGACCGTCGGCGACGCCGTCCGAGCCCTCGGGAGTTTCCTCACCCATGCCGCCATCTGCCAGCGGTACACGGGAGACGAAAGCCAGTGCGTACACAACAAGAACTGCGGCCTGAGGCCCGTGTGGAGCACAGTCAATTTCCACATCCAGAGACTCTTCGATGCGCTGCCTCTCGCCGTCCTTCTCCAGGGAGAGAGTGATTCACGGCGGCAGATCATGGAGATGGCTCCCCTCGCTCTCGCCGCGACTCCGAAGGAGCGGTACTCATGAGCACCCGCACCGATTTCGAATACCTCACGCCGACGACGTTCGGCATCTCGCACCAGGGCTTCACGTTCGAGGAGATGCACGAGCCGCCGGTCGACGCGGACGACGATGTCTCGCGAAATGACATCGGCTACTTCATCGACATCGCGCGCCGCTATCCGCTCCTTCGAGCAGAGGAGGAGCGAGAGCTCGGAATGACTCTTTGGGTGGAGCGCGCTCGGCTCCTGCGAATCCTCCGAGGCGCGTCCGACGAGCCTCGCGTCGGACTACGGCCGGCGACTCCTTCGACGCGAAGGCGGCTCGCCCGGGTCGAGACCGCGGCGCGAGAGCTCGTCGCGAGAACCTCCCGGCGAAAAGGAGCACGACTCGCGCGACTCTCGAGCTCGCTCGCGACGCTCGACTCCGCCCGGAGCCGCCTCATCGAGGGAAACCTCCGGCTCGTGATCTGGGTCGCGAAGAGGTTCCGGGGACGCGGGTTCGATTTCGTCGACGTGATTCAGGAAGGAAGCGTCGGCCTCATGCGCGCGGCGGATCGATTCGATCCGCGCGTGGGAGCGCGTTTTTCCACCTTCGCTACCCACTGGATTCAGCAGGGCATCCGCCGGGCGCTGGCCGAAAAAGCGAGGACCATCCGAATTCCGGTGAACCGCATTTCCGAAGCCCGCGCGATCCTCGCCGCGCAGTCCCGCCTCGGCCGGGCGGCGACCCCGGGCGAGATCGCGTCCCGCTCCGGGCTCAGCCGAACGAAAATCGAGGAGCTCCTTCCCGCCATCGCTCCCCTCGAGTCGATCGATGCCCCGATTCCGACGACGGACAGGCTTCTCTCCGAGACGCTCACCGATCGGGGGCGTCCCTCGCCGCTCGAGGACGCGATCGACGAGGAGACCCGGAGAGCGGTGAAGGCGGGCCTTCGCGCGCTTCCCGAGCGCCAGAGGATCATCCTCGCGATGCGCCATGGAATCGAGTATCCCCGCGAGTGCACTCTCGACGAGATCGGAGACGCGCTCGGACTCTCGCGGGAGCGGATCCGCCAGGTCGAGAAAGTCGCCGCGGCCTCGGTCCGCGAATGGATCGAGGAGCACCGGAGCGGCCTCGCGAAGCCGGTTGACGTCAGGTCATCCGTCAGTCGCGAAGCGCCTTTCCGGTCAGACGCAGGAAGACGTCGCCCAGGTTCGGTCGATGGAGGAGGAGCTCCTCCACGTCGTTTGCCTCCGCCGCCGCGAGCGCGAGGATTTCGGGAAGGAGGCGTTCGGCGCCCGAGCTTCGCAGGTGAAAGTGCCGCGGGCCTTCCGCGATTGCGTTTCGCTCGACGAGCTTCGCCTCGAGCTCGGCCCCGGGCGCGCGGACCAGCACCAGCGTGACCGACGGTTCCTCTCCCGCGAGCGCGCGGAGCTCCTCGACCGTACCTTCGGCCGCGACTCGGCCTTCGTCGAGGATCGCGAGCCGATGACAGAGCCGCTCCGCTTCTTCGAGGTAGTGCGTCGTCAAGAGCATGGCGAGCCCTTCGCTCGCGAGCGCCTCGAGGGCGTCATAAATCCGCTCGCGCGACTGGGGGTCGACGCCGGCGGTGGGCTCGTCGAGAAGGAGGAGCTTCGGCTCGTGTACGAGCGCGCAGGCCAGGTTCAAGCGGCGCTTCATCCCGCCCGAGAACTCGGAGACTCTCTCGCTTCCGCGAGCGGCGAGGCCGGAGAGATCGAGGAGGCGCCGCGTGCGGTCCTCGAGACGCTCGCCGGAGATACCGTACAGATTCCCGAAGAAGCGAAGGTTCTCCTCCGCGGTGAGCGAGGGGTAAAGCGCGACGGTCTGTGGAGCGAGGCCGAGATCTGCGCAGCGCCGAACGCCCGGAAACGACGGTATCGGCGCCGAGAATTCGGACCGAGCCGGCCGTCGGCCGGAGGACGCCGGCGATCATGCCGATGGTGGTGGTCTTCCCCGCCCCGTTCGGGCCGAGAAGTCCGAAGATCTCTCCTGGAGCGAGCTGGAAGCTCAGGGAGTGGACCGCCTCTCGATCCTGATAGCGTTTCGAAAGGTCTCTGACCTCGAGAACCGGCGGCATCACCGCTCGAGAAGACTCTTGACCGCAGCCGTGACGGCGTCGGGGACGAGCCCGAGCTTCTCGTAAATCACTTCGCCCGGCGCGGAGGCTCCGAAGCGATCGACGCCGATCGCAATCCCTGCGCTTCCGATGTAGCGGCTCCAACCGAACGTCGTTCCCGCCTCGATGGACACTCGCGCGGAAATCGCCGCCGGCAGCACGGATTCCCGGTAGTCGGCGCTCTGCGCTTCGAAGAGCTCCCAGCAAGGCATCGATACCAAGCGGCAGCGAATCCCCTCTCGTGAGAGCCGCGCCTGCGCCTCGAGCGCGATTTCCACCTCGGAGCCGGTCGCGATCACGAGCGCTCGAGGGTTCCCCTCCGCGGGGTCCGAGAGAACGTAGCCGCCTCGCCGCAGCCCCGCCGCATCTCCTCGTCCCTCGCGGTCGATGTTGGCGAGCTTCTGCCGGGTGAGGACGAGCGCGGTCGGACCATCGGTGCGCTCCATCGCGATTCGCCACGCTTCCGCGGTCTCGCTCGCGTCCGCGGGACGAATCAAGCGTAAGTTGGGTATCACCCGGAGCGCCATCAGATGTTCGACGGGCTGGTGGGTCGGCCCGTCCTCTCCCACACCAATCGAATCGTGAGTCCAAACGTATATCGCCGGCAGGTGGCTCAGCGCCGCGAGGCGCACGGCGGGGCGCATGTAGTCGGAAAAGCAGAAGAACGTCGAGGCGTAGCCACGGACGCCTCCGTGGTAGCAGATGCCGTTCACGACCCCGCCCATCGCGTGCTCCCGCACACCGAAGTGGAGATTGCGGCCAGAGCCGGTCTGACCGTCGAACGATCCCATCCCTTCGAGAGCGGTCTTCGTCGAGGAAGAAAGGTCTGCGTCCCCCCCGATGAGCTCGGGAACCGCCGCGGCGATCGCGTTCAGGATTTTTCCCGAGGCCTCTCGGGTCGCGAGTTTCTCCCCCGCCTTGAAACGCGGGAGCGCCTGGTCCCAACCCGAAGGCAGCTCGCTCTCGAAGCGGCGCTTCCATTCGGACGCGAGATCCGGATGCTGCTTCGCGAGCCGGCCGAACCTCTCGCTCCACTCCTCCTCGAGGGCATCGCCTCGGGCGACCGCGCTTCGAAACCGCGCGAGCGCCTCTTCGGGCACATGAAACGGCGTATCGAAGTTCCAACCGAGCGTCTTCTTGGTGAGCGCCACCTCGTCGGCCCCGAGCGGCGAGCCGTGCGCCGATGCCGTGCCCTGCTTGTTCGGCGAGCCAAAGCCGATGGTGGTATGGACGATGATGAGAGAGGGTCTCGACGTCGTCGGTCCGCGCTTCGACGATCGCCTTGTCGATCGCCTCGAGGTCGTGGTCTCCGTCCTTCACCCGGAGCACTTGCCACCCGTAAGCCTGGTAGCGCCGCTCCACGTCTTCGGTCGTGAAGGTCAGCGACGCGGGACCGTCGAGGGTGACCTCGTTCGAATCGTAAAGATAGATGAGCTTACCCAAACGCAGGTGTCCGGCGAGAGAGGCCGCTTCCGCCGAGATTCCCTCCATGAGGTCTCCGTCCGAGACCAGCGCATACGTGCGGTGATCGACGATGGCGAGACCGCCCTCGTTGAACCTTCGCGCGAGCGCCCTCTCGGCGATCGCCATTCCAACGGCGTTCGACGTACCCTGGCCGAGCGGGCCGGTGGTCGCCTCGACTCCCGGGGTCAATCGAAATTCGGGATGACCTGGCGTGCGGCTTCCCCATTGGCGGAAGGATTTCAGGTCGTCCATCGACAGGTCGTAGCCCGTGAGGTGAAGGAGCGAGTAGAGAAGCATCGAGCCATGCCCGGCCGAGAGCACGAAGCGGTCGCGATCGGCGAAGCGCGGGTTCCTGGGATTGTGCCGCAAGTGGTTCTGCCAGAGAACGTAGGCCATGGGGGCCGCCCCGAGCGGAAGCCCGGGGTGGCCGGAGTTCGCCTTCTGCACCGCGTCAATCGACAGAGTGCGCAAGGTGTTGATGCAGAGCTCGTCGAGCGATAAGCCAGTCTTCATTCTGTACGACCCCTCGGAGAGCCACGAGGATAACAACAGGACGTGCGGTTCACAACAATTCCGACACGATCGTTAGCTCCCTCACAGAAGGAGCCGCGGTTACCCGTTAACGTTCGTTCGGGAGACTGCGCCCATCGACTCCGTGCGGGAACGAGCGAGACCCACGACCGCTGACAGCGATCTGTTCGGAGGACTCCCCGGCCACGAGATCGAGGAGCTCGATTCCGCCAGCGCCGTCGAGCGCGTGCTCGCGATTTCGAACGCTCTTTCAGGACGCGCAGACGCTGTCGCACCTCTACATAGTCTCCACCGGAAGCTTCAAGCTGGTCCGCCATTCCGAAGAGGGCCGGGAATTCATCGTCGATCTGGTCGGCCGGAGCGATTCGTTCGGGGCCCTGGCCGAGCCGGCGCTCGTCGTCGGCGGCCGCCCGCGCGCTCGAGGATTCGACGATTCTCGCTGTTCCGGTCGCCGCGGTGCGCCGCGCGCTCGAGCGCAATCCGGCCTTCGCGGTTCGCGCGCGTTCACGAAACGGAGCGACGACTGCGGGCGGCCGAGGCGCGCGCGGCGAGATTCGCGTTCGAGAGCGTGCCGCGACGCCTCGCGGCGCTCCTCCTCGAAGCCACCGACCGGCGCTCGGGTCTCCTGCGTTACCCCCTGAACCAGTCGGAGCTTGCGAGCTTCATCGGGAGCAGCCGGGAGACCGTCTGCTCCATCCTGAACCAGCTGCGGCGCGACGCGGTCGTGGAGTCGTCGCGCGGCAGAATCCGCGTTCTCGACCGCAAGCGTCTCGCCGCCGAACAGTAGGTCTTTCCCCACGGAGTGAGGCGCGTTAAAGTCATCGCGGCCTTCGTGCCGATACCACTCCTTGGAGATCCCCTGTTGAATCGACAGTCCCCTCCACCTCCCGAGCGAATCCTTTACGTAGACGACGAGCGCGAAGCGCGAGAGGCATTCGCCTGCGCGGCCCACGAGCTCGGCTTCCGCGTGGATACGGCGGACGGAGGCGGCGAAGCTCTCACCAAAGCGAGCCAGAATCGATACGCGGTGATCGCGACCGACCTGCGCATGCCCACCCTGAACGGGCTGTCGCTCATTCAACTTCTTCGGCCGAAATGGCCCGAGGCGAGCTACCTCATCGTCACCGGCGCGAGCCATCTCGACCTTCCCCGGCCGAACGGCGAGCCGCTGGTCGACGAGATCGTCGCGAAGCCCTGGAAGATCGACGAGCTCTCGGGCATCCTCAACCGCGCGATCGAGCGCTATCGCGGGCGCGCCCTCGGGCTTTCCGACTCTGCGTCCGACGAATTGCCGGTGCTCATCGTCGCCGCCGACGAGGACGGGCGCCGGCTCGGTTCGAGGCGCCGCTCGGGGAGGCTTCCCCGGGGTGGAAGTCGAGCTCGCCGCCACTCCGACGAAGCGCTCGACCTCCTGGTCCGGCGGTCTTTCCGAGCCGGGATCGTGGACCTCGATCGGATGCCGCTCGGTGGACTCGCGACGATTCAGAGATCCGGCGGGCCCAGACCGGAGCTCCCGCTCGTCGCGCGTCGGAGCTCTCGACGACGAAGAGCTCCGGCTCCGGGTGATTGGCGCGGGCGCCCAGGACTATCTCTCCAAGGGAGCGCTCAGCGGCTACGTGCTGCGCCAGTCGCTGCGCTACGCGTCGGAGCGGAAGCGAACGGAAGAGAAACTCCTCTACCTCGCTCATCGCGATCCGCTGAGCGGGCTCTTCAACCGTCGCCTCTTTCGCGAAAGGCTCGAGCTCGCGGTGCGCGAGGCCGCGGGCCGGAGCTCGCGTCTCGCGGTGCTCCTTCTCGACGTGGATCGCTTCAAGACCGTGAACGACTCGCTCGGCCACGGAATCGGCGACCGACTCCTCGAAGTGGTGGCGTCGACGAATCCGGGACAACGTGAAAGAAGGGGACGTGATCGCGCGGCTCGGCGGGGACGAGTTCGCCGTCCTGCTGGAGAACGTGGACGGCGAGGAGGGAGCGATCGCGGCCGCGCAGCATCTTCTCGAGGCGCTGGTCCCGCCGGCGAGGCTTGGCGACTACGAGATCGTGGTGACCGCGTCGATCGGTATCTGCCTCTATCCGGACCACGGGGAAACGGCGGAAGAGATCCTGCAGCGGGCGGACAAAGCGATGTACCGGGCGAAGCTCAACGGGCGCGACGGCTTCGAGCTCTTCAGCGACGAGAACGAGGAATCGCGCTCGGGCGTCCTCGAGCGGCTTCGCTTCGAGAGCGGGATACGGAACGCGCTCGAGCGCGACGAGTACGTGGTCTTCTATCAGCCGCAGATGACGATGGATCGCAGGAGCCTCCTCGCCGTGGAAGCTCTCGTCCGCTGGAACCACCCGCAGCTCGGCCTCGTGCCTCCGTCCAGATTCATGCCCTTTCTCGAGGCCACCGGCCTGATCAAGTCCGTCGGCGCCTGGGTGCTCGAGACCGCTGCCGCCGAAGTCCGAAGCTGGCAGCTGCATGGTTTTCCCGATCTTCGGCTCACGGTGAACCTCTCCGCGCGCCAGTTCGAGGGCACGGACCTGGTCGACGGCATCGTGAGGACGCTCGAAGCGACAGGCTTTCCCCCGACCCATCTCGAGCTCGAGATCACCGAAAGCCTCCTGATGCGCGACATCGACCGCACGCGCGCCATCCTCGAAGAGCTGAAGAACATCCGGGATCCGCATCGCCATCGACGACTTCGGGATCGGATACTCGTCGCTCGCTTACCTCACGAAGTTTCCCCTCGACTGCCTGAAGATCGATCAGTCGTTCGTCCGCGACATCGAGACCGACGCCGACGACCGCGCCGTCGCCGAGGCAATCATCGGCCTCGGCCACAACCTCCGCCTGGACGTCGTGGCCGAGGGTGTCGAGACCGAGCCGCAGCTTTCACTCCTTCAAGGCTGCGACGCGTTCCAGGGTTACCTCATCGCCCGCCCGCAGGGAGCGAAAGGAACCCTGGAGCTCCTGGAGCGCTTTCGAGCCTGAAGAAACGGGGAACAACGCAGAGGCGCAGGGCGCAGCGGACCGCAGAGAAAGAGAACTTTTCCGAGTCCCCGCTCTGCGCCTCTGCGTTTGATCCCCTCCTCCCGCTGGTCGGAGAAGCAATTCCTGAAGCCGAGAATTTGAGGGGTTACCTGCGTCCTGGCGTTCTTCCCCGTCTCAGCCCGAGCTCTTCCGGAACTTCATCCGGTTGCCGCTCGGAAAGTGGATCGTCAAGACCTCGCCTTCGAGCTCGATCCGGCACGGCTCGACTTCGGCCTCGCCTGGACTCTTGACGAACATCTTCAGAGGGGTCGACCCTGATGACAGATGATAGAGGTGCGTGAACACCAGCCGATTTCCCTCGAGAGTGTAGGTGCCTCCCTCCCCCGCGCCGCGCGTGAGGCCGCCGCGGCCGTCGAGCGTGAAGAACAGAACCGTCCAATCGCGGTCGGTGAAGAAGATGAGCCCGGTCACCTCCTGCACCGTTCCGTCCTGGAGCGTGTACACCTCCGGGTGCCAGGCCCCTTCGACGCGAGTCTGGGCGAGCGAGAGGGGCCGAGAGAGTGAGCGCGGCGAGGGCGGCCGGCGCGATTCGAAGCCAGGTCATGAGCACCTCCGCCGCCCGTTTTATCACGGTCCGGGTTTACAGATCGCGAAGGTGGACGATACCATCTGACATTCGCGCCAAGGGAGTTTTCCCCGTGCCCCGTGCGAGTCTGGTTCGCGCCGATGCTGATGCTCGCATCGCTCGTCGGCTGCTCTCTCAAGAAGCGCGCCGTCGACACCTTCGTCGACGTTCTGGGCGAAGCGGAGAGAGTCTACCTGTCCGAAGACGACCCCGAGCTCATCGGCGATGCGCTCCCCTTCAATCTCAAGACCATCGAAACGCTCCTGGTGTCGAGCCCGGACAACGTCTCGCTCCTCCTTTCCGCCGCCAAATCGTTCTCGCTCTACGCCTACGGTTTCGTCGAGCCCCAAGCGTGGAAGCTCGCCTACGAGGAGCTGGAAGAGTCGGAGCGCATCCGGAAGGCGCGCGGCGAAGCTCTATCGACGCGGGTACACGTACGGGATTCGTGGACTCGAAGTCAGCCATCCGGGAATCGGTGCGAAGCTGAAGAAGACTCCGGACGAAGCAGCGCGGGAGCTCGAGCTTCGCAGACGTCCCTCTCGCGGTCTGGTCCGCGGCCGCGCTCGGAGGGGCCATCGGTCTCTCGAAAGACGACCCCGAATCGACCGCGGACGTCGCTCTGGTGGGCGCGCTTCTCGAGCGCGCGCTCGCGCTCGACGAGGACTTCGAAGAGGGCACGACGCACGAGCTTCTGATGTCCTACGAGGCGAGCCGCATCGGAGGCTCGCGGGAGAAGGCCCGTCAGCACTACGAGCGCGCTCTCGCCCTCGGGAGCGCCAAGAGCCCCTCCATCTGGACTCGGCTGGGCGGAGCGGGTCTCCGTTCAAGAGCAGAACCGTCGCGAGTTCGACGAGTCTGCGTCGATCGAAGCCTCGCTTTCGACGTGGAGGCGCATCCCGCGAACCGGCTCTTGAATCTTCTCGCTCAGCGCCGCGCGCGATGGCTCAAGTCGAATCGCCGACGAGCTCTTCCTGGAAGGGAATTGAAATGAAACTTCGCACTCGATCCCCTGTGCTTCCTCGCCTTTCTCCTCCTCGCGCTCGGAGCGGAAGCGAGCGGTGGTGGTGAGGCTCGGGACGCTCGCCCCGGCCGGCTCCTCCTGGGAGCTCATCCTGCGGCGCATGGGCGTCGAGTGGGCGAAGGCGACGGGCGATCGAGCTCCGCCTTCGCATCTACGCGGGCGGCACGGTGGGCGACGAGAGCGAGATGATCCGCAAGATGCGCATCGGACAGCTCCAGGCGGCCGCGATCTCGAACGCCGGACTCGCGGAGATCGACGCGAGCGCCTACGCACTCATGCTGCCGATGATGTTCGCGAGCTACGAAGAATGGGACCACGTGCGCCAGAAGGTGAATCCGCTCCTCGAAGAGAAGCTGAAGGAGAAGGGCTTCGTGGTCCTCGCCTGGTCGGACGTCGGCTGGGTCTACTTCTTCACGAAGAGTCCGATGAGGACGCCGTCGGACCTCAAAGGCATGAAGCTCGCCGGCTCGCACACGGAGAGCCGCACCATCGACATCTTCAAGTGGGCGGGGTTCAACCCCGTGCCCATATCGACCGTCGACATGATGACCGGTCTCCAGACCGGGCTCATCGATTCGCTCTACCTCCCGATCATTCTCGCGGAGGGCTCGCAGTACTACCGCCAGGCGCCGCACATGACGGATATGAAGTGGGCGCCGCTCCAGGGAGCGGTGGTGATGCACGAGAAAGGATGGGCCGAGCTCAGTGCCGATCAAAAAACCGAGGTGCTCCGCATCACGCGGACAGGTGGGGGAAGAGCTGCGAACCTCGAATCGGGTCCAGGAACAGCGCTCACTAGAGGCAATGAAGTCGCGCGGGCTCGAGCTCGTTCCGGTGACGGACGCGATGGTAAAGGAATGGACGGAGACCGTCGAGAAGGCGTATCCGCGCGTTCGCGAAAGCCTGGTGCCGCCTCCGATCTTCGATGAGGTGAAGCGCCTGCGCGACGAGTACCGAAAAACCCAGGCGGCGCCGAGGTAGTCCTGGAAACCAGCCCTCCCACTGGCTCCGCCGCGCCCACTCCAGCTCCTCCACAGTCTGGAGAACGCGGTGGCCATCGGCGCCCTCGGGATCATGGCGCTCCTGCCGCTCCTGGAAGTCGTGGTCCGCCGCTTCTACCCGAGCGGCATCTCGGGCGAAGCGCTCTTCGTCCAGCACCTCGCGCTCTGGCTCGGTTTTCTGGGCGCCGCGATCGCGGCGCGGCGCGGCGAGCTCCTCTCGCTCACTCTACCGGGCGAGCGCTCGACCGCCGCGAAATCTTCGCCGCGGGAGTCGGGTTCGCCGTCTGCCTGGTGCTCGTTCACGGAAGCCTCGACCTGGTCGCGGTCGAGCGCGAGGGGGGACGAGAGCTCGCGCTCGGCATCCCTGTCTGGATCGCGCAGACCATCATGCCTCTCGGGTTCGCCCTCATCGCGTGGCGCCTCGCCTGGCGGGCCGCTCCTCACTGGCGCGGCCGTCTGGCCGCCATGAGCTTCGGAATCGTTCCCGTCCTTCTCGGATGGAGCCGATCGACTACCCGGAGTCGAGCCTCTACATTCCGCTCGCGCTCGTGGTCCTCGCCGCGACCGCGCTCGGCGCCCCCATCTTCGTCGGTCTCGGCGGAATCGCGGCGGTGCTCCTGTGGCACGACCTTTTCCCGGTCTCGGCGATCCCGACGGAGGCCTATAACCTCGCGGTGAAGCCCATTCTTCCGACGATTCCTCTCTTCACCCTCGCGGGCTACATTCTCGCGGAAGGCGGGACACCTCGCCGCCTCGTCGAGCTCTTCCGTGCGCTCGTCGGGTTCCTTCCGGGCGGAGTCGCCGTCGTCGCGATCGTCGTCTGCGCGTTCTTCACCAGCTTCACCGGCGGGAGCGGGGTCACCATCCTCGCGATGGGAGGTCTTCTCTTTCCGATGTTGATCGCGGAAGGATACTCCCCGAAGTTCTCGACCGGGCTCCTCACGTCAGCCGGCTCTCTCGGCCTTCTCTTCCCGCCATCACTCGCGGTGATCCTCTACGGTCTGGTCGCCGGAGATCGAGCTGCGGCATCTTTTCCTTTCCGGCTTCCTCCCGGGGATCCTGGAGATGGGGCTGGTCGCGATACTGGCTTTCGCCGCCGCGCGGAAGTTCACCGTCGCCGCGCGTGCGCGTTCGACTCGAGGAACGCCCTCGCCGCGCTCTGGAAAGCCAAGTGGGAGCTCCTCATCCCGGTTCTGGTGCTGGGGAGCATCCTCTTCGGCTTCGCGACGCTCGTCGAAGCGGCGGCGCTGACGGTTCTCTACGCGTTCCTCCTCGAGTTCGTCATCCACCGGGAGCTCGGCTTCCGAAAGGACCTCCTTCGGGTCGGGGGCGACGCCGCGGCCGTCATCGGCGGGGTCCTCATCATTCTCGGCGTCGCTCTCGGGCTCACCAACTATCTCGTGTTCGCGGAGATTCCCCAGCTCGGCGTCGGAATGGGTTCAATCACTCGTCAGCTCTCCCGCTCCTCTTCCTCTTGATCCTGAATCTGTTCCTCCTGGTGGTCGGTTGTCTCATGGACATCTACTCCGCCATCGTGGTGGTGGTGCCGCTCATCAGCGCCGCTCGGAGCGTTCTACGGAATCGACCCCTTTCACCTCGGCATCATCTTCCTGACCAATCTGGAGCTCGGCTACCTGACTCCGCCGGTGGGGATGAACCTGTTCCTCGCTTCGTATCGGTTCCGGCAGCCTCTTCCCGAGGTCTACCGCGCATCGTTTCCCTTTCTCATGATTCGCTGCGTGGGCGTGGCCCTCGTCACCTACGCGCCCTTCCTCACTTCCGTTCTTCCGAGCCTCCTTTCGGACTGAGCTGCGCCGGGCGATTGACGGCGGATCCCTCGGCGATCCAATGGGCGAGCGCGTCGGGCGAGGGCACCATTCTCGGAGTCGCTCGAGAGTATTCACGATAGCGTTCCGCGAAGACGGGAACGAGCTCGAGCTCCTCCTCGAGCCACGAGTAGAGGTACCAGCCGCCGATCAGGAGCGGGAGGAGCGACAAGGTACGGGATCGACTGCGAGAGCCCGCCGAGCCCGATCGCGAGAAGCGACATCGCGAGCGCCTGCGGATGGCGCGTGACCGCGTACAGGCCGTCGACGTCGAGCTCGATCGAGTATTCCGTGAGCCGGCGAAGTCGACCCACGTGAGAAGCGCTCGCCGCGTAGAGACCCGCTCCCGCCGCCGCCGCGACGATCCCGACGAAGACGAAAGGCTCCCAATCGAGTCGTCGGAGAGAGGACGGCGAGCCCGAGAGAGCTCGCGGCGATGAGCGTCATGCCGAGGCCGTTGATTCCGAAACCGAGGAGCAAAGTGGGCCCGCTTGCCGCGCCGCCGCGCGGCCGGACTACAGAGAGAATTGAGCGCGAGAAGGCCGAACCCCGCGAGGACGACGCCGGCGCCGAGAAGGAACGCGTTCCAGGGAAAGTGGTTCATTTCCGTTCGACCCCGAACGGAAGCGGCCTACCCTTTGAATACTTCAATTCCCGCTCGAGAGGCAATCAGGTCAATACCGGAAACCGAGCACGTTCCAATGCCAGTAAACCCAGTGAAGTCCCGCAGCGGCGAGGAAGAAAAGCGTGTAATGGACCCGGCGGCTCCAGGGGAAGAGCCTTCGTTTCCAGACGATCGCGAGAGTGACGGCGAGTGCCACGAGGAGGGCCGCCGTGACATGCGGCAAGACCAGCGCCGCGGTAAAGCTCGTGGGAACCCCGTACAAGATGTCCTCGCCGATGCTGGTGAGGATCACCGCCGCGCTGATCAGGAACAGCAGAGTGAGAAATCCCACCGTGAAGGAGAGCCTTGCCGTCGCCAGGGCGGGAGCGGCCTCGTTCCGGTTCGCCCAACGGTTTCGAAGCCCACCCGAGATGACCGTGTAAGAGAGAAGTACGCCGGCGAGGAGGATAGCGAGCGTGAAGCCGGTCGTCTCGAACCAGGGAACCCGATACGTGGGCATGAAGGGAAGAAAGTCGAAGAACATGTGAGTGACCGCCCCGGACGCATCTTCTTTGAAAGCGATCGTCATCGTTCCGTCCACCTGACGGAACAAGAGCGGCTCGACTTCCACGAACCGCATCGGATCCGGCAGGAAGCCCGCGACGAGGAGCTCTTTCTCCGCCGTGGGCGACACGGAAAGCGTCTGGAAGAGCGCGAGGAGCTTTTCGATCGTGCTCCAGTTCTGGCGAGTGAAGCGGTAACTCCCGGCGAATCGAGCCGCCCGCCCGGCGAAATCCTCCGGCGGCACCGGATTGGTCGGCTCGGGTGAAGGAAATTCGCGGGCGACGAACGCGTCGACCAGCTCCATCAGCGGAAGTCCGTTCTCGCCGACGATGGACACGAAGAGACCGAGGTCGTGCTCCGGAAAGAGAGAGAGCACCGAGTGAAAGAACTGCGTGTCTCCGCCGTGGCCGATGATTTTCTGCCCCCTCACCTCCTCCTGATAGAAACCGTGGGCCATCCCCGGGAGGCGCTCGTCGAGCGAATAAATGCGCTCGTGCATTTGCCGCGCGGTTTCTTCCGCGAGGATCCGGCCTTCGCCGAACCGTCCGAGCTGCAAGTGCGCGATCATGAAGCGGGCCATATCGGTCGCCGTCGAGGAGAGCGCCCCCGCGGGCCCGAAGTTGCTGATGAGCTCGAAGTGGCCTCGCTCGAAGGCGCCGTTCTTCCGCAGATAGGCGGTGGCCATGTCGGGCGCGAGCCTCTCCGGAAGCGGCTCGCGAAAAGTGCTGTTCGCCATCTGGAGAGGCTCGAAGATGTTCTTTTCCACGTACTCTTCGAACGGCACTCCGGAGACGTTCGCCACGATGAGCCCGGCGAGGGCGGTCCCGTAGTTCGAGTACGAGGAGTAGGTCCCCGGGGGGCGGACCCGCTTCGGGATATGGGCCGCGAGCGAGACGCTCAACGGAACGAGATCTTTCTCGTCCTTGATCAAGAGGTAGCCGAGCCCGCCGTCCTCGAATCCCGGAGTGTGCGTCATCAGGTGCTTCATCGTGATGGGCTCGGGGAAGGTGTCCGGAATCTTGAAGTCGGTCAGGTACTGGTTGATGTCGGCGTCGAGATCGATCTTCCCCCGCTCCACGAGCTGCATCACCGAGGTCCAGGTGAAGAGCTTCGAGATGGAGCCGGGTCGATAGAGCGTTTTTCCTGGATCGACCGGACGCTGGGTCTCGCGATCCGCATATCCGTAGCCTTTGGCGAAGAAGAGCTCGCCGTCTCTCACGATCGAGATCGTCGCGGACGCGATCGAGTGCGACCGCATTTCGGCCGCGAAAACGCCGTCGAGAAACGCCTCGAGCTCGTCCCGCGAGCCGGGCTGCGCGAGAACGCCTCGGGAGAAGAGAAGCGTGAGCGTGAGAACGGTAAGCCGCATGGCGCGCTCCTTGGACCAGGGGCATCCTATCCCGATGCCCGTTCGCGATGACAGCCTCACTTCATTTCTTCCGCGCGGTTCGTCTCCGGCGGAATGCCGCCGCCTTGACACGGTTCTGGCAGGTGGTCGAGCAGAAGCGGCGGCTCCCGTTTCGCGAGACGTCAACGAACACGCGGAGGCAGTCCCCGCGCGTGCAGGTGCCGAGTCGGTCTCCCTGGCCGATTCCGACCATGCGAGCCATGCCCTCGGCGCAGATCGAGGTCCACATGGGGACGAGGGAGGCTTCGACAGGATGGTGATGGAGCCGCCATCGCCCGCGCTCCTTTTCGAGGTGCGGGTGGGCCGGGTGGCGGGCCAGGAGGTCGTTCAATCGGGACGCTGCCCGGTCGACGTCGCCGCGGCGAAGGTCATCGAAGACCTCCCTCAGCCGATGGGCCAAGTCGATGAACCCGGCCGCATCCGCATCCCGAAGGCGGGCAACGGACGGGGGATCGATGGCGAGGACCGGCGCCAATACCGCCCGTATCCCGCGCCCGTCCCCGAGGGGGCTCTCTGCGAGCGCCAAGGCATTCACCATCTTCACCGCGGTGAGAATTCCCGCGTCTCGGTAACTATCTAAATGCACTTGACCAGTCACTCCCTTCCTGCTACCATCGTCACTACCAAACGATAGTACATCAGTTACGCAGGGAGGGTCGAATGGTGAAGATGGAGACGAGGGAACGGCCGGCGGTTCGCAATATCGAGGCAGACGTGCCCGGCCCTTCGCTTGGCCTTCGCGCCGCAACGCCCGACGACGCCGAGACCATCGCCTTGATCTGGTATCACGGCTGGTTCGACGGCCACCTCGGGCACGTACCGGAGACTCTCATTCTGCATCGCCGGCTTCCCGACTTTCGACTCCGAGTGCCGCCCCGGATCGACGGAACCACGGTCGCGATCCTCGATTCGCGTGTCGTCGGCTTCGTGACGGTGCGCGAAGACGAGATCGAGCAGCTCTACGTCGCGGAGAGGGCCCGGGGTGGCGGGGCCGCCCGCGCTCTTCTCCGGGAGGGCGAAGGGCGGATCGCGGCCCGTTTTCAACGGGCGTGGCTCGCGGTCGTCGCGGGGAACGCGCGCGCCTGTCGGTTCTACGCCCGCGAGGGATGGCGCGACTCGGGGGAAATCCACTATGCCGCGGAGGCGGGAGTTGGACGCATTCCGGTGACGGCTCGACGCTACGAGAAGCGGCTGACGAGGTGAAACAGGTCTTCGAACTCAAAGAGGCCGACCTCCGAGGCTGATACAATCCGGTCTCATGAAATCGGTCGCAGCTTTCGTTGCCTTCCTCGCATCCGCAACTCTCACGATCGCGCAGTCCAAACCCGCTCCCTTCGCAATCGTCGAAGCCACCATCCCGGAGATGCAGGCGGCGATGAAGGAGGGGCGCGTGACCTCTCGCGAGCTCGTGCTCCTGCACCTCGTGCGCATCGCGCTCTACGAGGACCGTCTCAACGCGGTCATCTCGATAAACTCCCGCGCGCTCGAAGAAGCCGAGGAGCGGGATCGCGAGCGGGCAGCGGGTCGGGTGCGCGGACCGCTTCACGGGATTCCCATTGCGCTCAAGGACAACGTTCTCACGACGGACATGCCGACCACGGGAGGCGCCCTCGCGTTCGAGCACTACCATCCCCCGTACGACGCGACGCTCGTTAGGAACCTTCGCGACGCCGGCGCCGTGCTCATCGCGAAAGCCGGCCTGACCGAGCTCGCGAACTGGGTGGCGAGCGGAATGCCCGGCAATTACAACGCGGTCGCGGGCTATGGAATGAATCCCTACGACCCCCGGCGCGACCCGCGGGAGGCAACCGCCGATGGACGGCCCGCGCTCCAGACCGGCGGCTCGAGCTCCGGCATCGGCACCGCCGCGAGCTTCTGGGCCGCGAACGTCGGGACCGAGACCTCCGGCTCGATCTTGAGCCCGGCGAACCAGAACATGCTCGCCGCGGTCAAACCGACCGTCGGCCGGGTGAGCCGGTACGGCGTCATTCCCATCACTGCCGACCAGGACACAGCGGGCCCGATGGCGAGGACGGTGACCGATGCCGCGATTCTCCTCGGCGCTCTCGAGAGCGCGTCAGCGGATGCCAATGACCCCGCGACGTCGCGGTGCGCGCCGCCCGAAGGCCGCGACTACACGCGGTTTCTCGATCCCTCCGCTCTGAACGGCGCGCGCATCGGGATTCCCCGCGCCTTTTTCTACGACAAGCTCACTCCTCCCGGAGAAAAAGAGGCCCGCGGCGGCCTCGACGCCGATCGCATGGCGCTGATGGAGGACGCCATCGCCGTCCTGAAGCAAAAGGGCGCGGTGATCGTGGATCCCGTCGCGATTCCGAGCATCTCCTCGACCGATGCGGCGAAGAATTTCCTCTCGTGGAGCTCCTGCGCCGGCCTCGACAACGCCAAAGGGAAGGATCTCGGCTGCTCCATCGTTCTGAAGTACGGGATGAAGCGCGACTTCAACCTATGGCTTGGCACTCTCGGCCCCTCGGCGCCCGTGAAGAGCCTGACCGAGCTGCGCCTCTGGAACGCCGCGCATCAGAAGGCGGGAGCCATCAAATACGGGCAGGCGCAGCTCGACATTTCGGACGAGATCGACGTCGCTCTCGATCGCTCGCGCTACACCGCGGATCGGGAGAAAGACCTTCTCCTCTCCGCAGCGGAGGGCATCGATGCGGTTATGAAAGAACACCGCCTCGACGCCCTCCTCTTCCCGGGCGCATCGGGGGCAGCGCTCGCCGCGAGGCCGGGCTACCCAACGGTCATCGTGCCCTTCGGCCTCGCACCGAACGCTCCTACCCCCGCCTTCCCCGAAGGCTTCGCGGCGAAGCCCACGCCCTTTGGCGTGAGCTTCACCGGTCTCGCCTGCAGCGAGCCGCGTCTCATCGCGCTCGCCTACGCGTTCGAGCAAGCCACCCGAAAGCGCGTCGCTCCCGCTCTAGCCCCCTAGAGACCTAGAGACCTATAGAGAAGACAAGAACGTCAAGAGCCGCCGCTTGTCGGAGGAGCTCAAGCGATTGAACGCCTCCCGTGCGCTCGCGCCCTGGTTGCCGTGGCGCGCGATCGCGTCCTCGAAAGTGAAGCTCGCGAGGTCGTGCATGAAGCGCGAGCGCAGCCGCAGACCCCAGAGCGGAATGGTCCGGATCTTGTTCCGCGTCGACGTCCCGCCGTTCTGAACGATTCCGTCACCGGTGCCGAGGTCGTGCAGGAGGAAGTCGCCGAACGGATGGATGATCTTGTTTCCGAGCGCGTTCGTGACCTTGAGCGCGCCGCCGTTGATCAAAGTGCCGGGAGCGGCGGTGGTGATGGTCGATGTGTGGCAGGTGGCGCAGCCGACATTGCTGAAGAGCTGCCGGCCCGCGCGACCATCCGAGCTGTCGGCCAGGTCCCGATCCACGGGCGGCGCCTTGGTCGAGCGCATGAAGAGCGCGAAGAGCTCGACGTCGACGCCTTCGTCGTCGACTACCCGGAACCGGGTCGTCGACGGGCCTCCCGTTCATCGTCAGCTCAATCGGGCTGCAGCGGGCTCGTAATTCCCATCTCGTTCACGTACGCGTCCGCGGAGAACGAGACCAGGCTCGCCTGCTGCGCTTTGTGTCCGAAACGGCCGACGCGGGTGGTCCCGGGTTTTTCCAGCACGGGCACGTTGATGAGCTGGCCGCGCTGCGAGGACGGCTGCCGGTTCGCGATGTCCTGCAGCGTCTCGTTCGAGATCGCTTCCACGAACCCGTCGCCGAGAACGCTCAACGTCGAGCGCGTTGCGAACACGTTGTGTCCGGGCATGACCCGCTCCTGCTCAGAGGTACGGAGCGATCGATTGTGGATGAGCGAGCCTCCCGGATGGTCCCGGAACGACCGCCCGTCCCAAAAACCCGCGCGCTTTTCGGTGATCTCGCTGGTGGCCCCGGTCAGCTTTCTGGTGAAGTCGTCGGGGTCGAACGCGGGGTTGGCGCTATGGCACTCGCCGCAGCCGGCAGCGTTGAAAATCGGCCCGAGCCCGTCGGCAACGGTTTCCGGGCCGATGAACTCCTCTTCGGCGGCATCGAGATTGCACTCGTCGGCCGGGATCTTCGGGGAGTTGGGAGAGTTCACCAGGCGAGCCTGGTCGCGGCAGAACTCCTCGGCGAATCCATTGGACCCGCCATCGAACCCCGTCGGAGCCTCGGTCGCGTTGGACTGAATGTCGTTGCTGCCCCCGCCGGAATCCCGTCTCGAGCGATGCTGGCCGAACGAGCCGGAAGCCGCGAACAGAAGGGCGATGACAGAAATTGCGACTGGTGCTGGTTTCATCGGGTGTCCTCCTTAAGACGAGCTGAGGGCAGACACCCTATCCGTTCGGGCCTGGGCAAAACTACTGGCCACGCGCCCTGCTGGAGACCAGTGCCTCCACCTGTCCCCGGGGTCAGGTCTCGAAGCCGGTGAGCACGTTCACGGCATTCACTCCGAGCGCCTCGACCGCATATCCTCCCTCCAGAACGAAGACCGTAGGAAGGCCGAGGCCCGCGATGCGTGTTCCGATCTCGACGTAGTCACCGGTCGACAGGAGAAAACGTGAAATCGGATCTTCTTTGTAGGTATCGAGGCCGAGAGAAACGACGAGAGCGTCGGGACCGTAGGAGGCGATCTTCTTAGCCCCGTCGTCGAGCGCGATCATCCAGGCCGGGCCGTCCGTCCCCCAGGGAAGCGGGTAGTTCACGTTCATACCGTCGCCCCTGCCCGTTCCTTTTTCGTCGGCGTAGCCGAGAAAATAGGGAAACTCGTCCATCGGATCGCCGTGGATCGACACGAAAAGGACGTCTTCGCGGTCGTAGAAAATCGATTGGGTGCCGTTTCCGTGGTGGTAGTCGATGTCGAGGATCGCGACTCGGGCCGCGCCCCCGTCGAGAAGGCTTTGCGCGGCGATGGCCGCGTTATTGAGGAAGCAATAGCCGCCATAAAGGTCGCGGGCGGCGTGATGGCCCGGCGGACGAGTCAGCGCGAACGCGGCTCGCTCCCCGGATGCGATGAGCCCCGCCGCGGTGAGAGCGGTGTCCGCGGCGAACGTGGCGGCTCGCCAGGAGCCCCGGGTGATCGGGGTCGAAGCGTCCAGGCTGTAAAACCCGAGCTTCCCGTCGATGGACCGAGGCACCTGCTGTCGAAAGGTGCGCACCGTCCAGTTCATCGGAAGCGCGTCTTTTTCGCCGTGCACCCGGGCCCAGTCCTCCCACGCGTTCTCGAGAAAGTCCAGGAATCCTTCGTCGTGCACGCGGAGGAGCGGCTTTCGCCCGAATCGCTTCGGCGGGCACCACCTCCCCGATCCCCACGTCCCGTACTCGCGCGAGGACGATCTCCGCCCGCTCCGGTTTCTCGTAGCAGGGCGTCATCTCGCCGAAGATGAGCTCGAAGCGGCCTTCTTGATGACGGTGCTCGGGACTGTAAACCGTGATCACGAATCGGGATTCTACTCTCTTGCCACGCGAATCGCCGTTCTTGTAACCTCTACCCCATGAGAAACACCGTTCGCCATTTTCGCCCTCGCGGCCCTGGTCTCGTGCGGAGGCTCCGAGCCTCCAAAGGAAGGCGCTGCCCCGGCCGAAGCGCCGGCCGCCGAGGCGCCGCCCGCGGCTTCGGCCTCCTGTGCTCTCCTCACCGCGGAGGATATCCAGGCGGTTCTCGGCAAGGCGCCGGGCGCGGGCCAGACGCCCGTAGGCACCGACGAGTGCATCTGGTCGGCGGCCGACGACCCGTCGTCCATCCTCGTTCGCCTGACGACTTCGGATTCGGGTTACGCGACGTACGACGACTTCGTCGCCAGCTATTCGGCCGAATTCGGAGGCGAACAACCTCCGACCGAGTATTACCGTCCAATCCAAGGTGTCGGAGATTGGGCGATGTTCGTCGCCGACGAGAACGCGATTCAGGTGTTCAAGGGCGGCCGTATGCTGCAGGTGGCCCCGAATCCCCCGAACGACGAGCAGGCTCTCGCCCTGGCGCAAAAGGCCGTTCCGCGGCTACCCTGGGAGCGCCGGAGCACAGATTTGTCCGGCGGTGGGATGGGGACGTCCCGAAGCCGCACAGGAACCCGACCGAGCAGCGGGCCAGGCGAGTGTGATCTCGCCTCGCTTCAGCAGTTTGCGCAATCTTCGCTTTCGTGGAACAAATGGCACATCATTTGCGCATATGTAGAGGGCGCTGGTAAGCCTTTGTAAGCCGCCGGTAGGAGGGGTTTCTTGGACGTACAACGAGAGGGCGTGACCCGCAAAAAGCGAATTCGGGCCGCGATCATCGCAGGCTCCGTTCTCGCCGGGATCGCGGCCATCAGCTTCGGGCTTTCCCGCCTCGAGCCCGCGGCGCCGTCGGTGAATCGAGCTACCGTCTGGATGGACGCCGTGAAGCGCGGTGAGATGATTCGCCAGGTTCGAGGCCCGGGAACTCTCGTCGTGGTGCCCGAAGCGATTCGATGGGTCGCCGCGAGGACCCGCGGCCGCGTCGAACGGCGCGTCCTCCTTCCCGGCGTCGAAGTGAAGCCGGACACCATCATCCTGGAGCTCAGCAATCCCGAGCTCGAGCAGGAGCTTGGCGACGCGTCTTATCAGCTCAACGCCCAGGAGGCGGAGCTCGCCGATTTGAAGGGTGCGTCTCAATAGCCAGGTCTTGAATCAGAAGTCGGTAGCCGCGGGAGTGGCGTCCGAGTACAACCAGGCCCGGCTCCAGGCCGAGGCCGACGAAAAGCTCCACGCGGAAAAGCTCATCGGTGACTTGATCCTCAAGCGTTCCAAGGTGCGGGCGGAGGAGCTCGCGACCCGCAATGAGCTCGAGCAGCAGCGTCTTCAGATCGCGGCGGAATCCGTCGAGGCCCAGCTCCAGGCCAAGCGGGCGACGGTCGAGCAGTTCAAGGCGCTCTACGATCTGCGCAAGAGCCAGAAGGATGCGCTGACAGTGCGCGCCAGCATCGACGGCGTCCTCCAGGAGCTCGCCGTCGAAGTCGGCCAGGAAGTGACACCGGGAGCGAACCTCGCGCGCGTGGCGCAGCCGGACAAGCTGAAGGCGCAGCTCCGGATCGCCGAGACCCAGGCCAAGGACATCGAGGTCGGACAGAAAGCGGTCGTCGACACGCGAAACGGTCTCATCGACGGCGAGGTCATGCGCATCGATCCCGCGGTCCAGGAAGGTACGGTCACCGTCGACGTGACGCTCGTCGGAGCGCTTCCCAAGGGCGCGCGACCCGACCTGAGCGTCGACGGAACGATCGAGCTCGAGCGGCTCGACGACGTTCTCTACGTCGGTCGCCCCGCCTATGGACAGGCGGAGAGCACGGTCGGCTTGTTCAAGCTCCTGGAGGATGGTGAAACCGCCGTGCGCGCGCAAGTCAAGCTCGGCCGGAGCTCGGTCAACACCATCGAGGTGCTGCAAGGGCTTGCCGAGGGCGACCAGGTCATTCTCTCCGACACGTCGGCCTGGGATGCCTACGATCGAATTCGTCTGAATTGATCCGACAGTTCTCTATTAAATAAGGAAGGGAAACGATGGCAGAAGCAGCAACCGCGCTCATTCACCTCGAGGGTGTCACCAAGGTCTTTTATACCGACGAGGTCGAGACCCACGCGCTCGCCGGAATCCATCTCGACCTCAAGAAAGGCGAGTACGTGTCGATCAACGGTCCGTCGGGCTGCGGCAAGTCGACGCTGCTCTCGATCCTCGGACTGCTGGATACCCCGACCGGCGGGACCTACATCCTCAACAACCAGTCCGTCGCGAATCTGAACTTGAGTCAGCGCGCTCGGATCCGGAACCGCGAAGTCGGATTCATCTTTCAGGCGTTCAACCTCATCGGCGACCTCACGGTGTACGAGAACGTGGAGCTGCCTCTGACCTATCGAGGAATGCCCTCGGCCGAGAGAAAGAAGCGCGTGAACGACGCTCTCGAGAAGGTGGGGATGGCGCACCGCACCAAGCACTTCCCTTCGCAGCTCTCCGGAGGTCAGCAGCAGAGAGTCGCGGTCGCCCGCGCGGTGGTCGGCGAACCCTCCATTCTCCTCGCCGACGAGCCCACGGGTAACCTGGACTCGACGAACGGCGAAGCGGTCATGGACCTCCTCCGTGAGCTTCATCGCGGCGGAGCCACGATCTGCATGGTGACCCACGACCCGCGCTACGCTCAGTACGCCGAGCGGACCATCTCGCTCTTCGACGGCCGCATCGTCGAAGAAAAAGTCGAAGTCGCCTGATCGGAAACCTCTCGTGCTCCACGCGGCGTTCCAGGATCTTCGGTTCGCCGCGCGGAGCCTCTTCCTCCGCCCCGGCTTCACTCTCGTAGCCGTCGCCTCGCTCGCTCTCGGGATAGGCGCGAATACCACCATCTTCACGATGGTGAGCTCGGTCTTTCTCAATCCGCTTCCGGTGTCCGATCCGGCGAGGCTCGCGGTGGTCTACACCGAGGACCAGACGAACGCGGCGTTCGGTCTGACCCAGATGTCGCACCCGAACTACGAGGACTACCGCGACCAGAACCAGGTCTTCACGGGTCTCGCGGCCTGGGGCTTTCCCATTCCAACGGCGATGCTCGCGGAGAAGGAGCCCGAACAGGTATTCACGGAGCTCGTGAGCGGAAACTACTTCGAGGTGATGGGCATCGAGCCCGCCCTCGGGCGATTCCTGACGCCGGCAGAGGATCGGGCAGAAGGGGGAAGCCCGGTCGTGGTGATGAGCCACCGGCTCTGGTCGCGCCGGTTCGGCCTCGACCCGTCGGTCGTCGGCCGGGCCATCGCGCTCAACGGCATCACGTACGACGTCATCGGCGTCGCTCCGGAAGGCTTCCAAGGGGTGAATGCGCTCTTCAGCCCGGATCTGTGGGCGCCGATGGCGATGTACCGCCAGGTGCTTCCCGCCCAGTTCCATCAGTGGTTCGAGGATCGAAGAGCTCTGTTTCTCAACGTGGGCGGCCGGCTGAAGCCGGGGATCGAGACGCCCGAGGCGCAAGCGCAGATGAAGACGCTCGCTTCCGCTCTCGAACGGGAGTACCCCGAGCCCAACAAAGGACGCACCATCGTTCTCCGTCCCCTGACCGAGGCCACCATTTTCCCCGGGATACGCGACGCCCTCGTCAAGGGCGGAGCGCTCTTGATGACCATCGTCGGGCTCGTTCTCCTCATCGCGTGCTTCAACGTGGCGAACCTTCTTCTCGCGAAAGCGTCGGGAAGGCGGAAGGAGATCGCGGTGCGGCTCGCCCTCGGCGCCGGCCGCGGGAAGCTCGTGCGCCAGCTCCTGTCCGAGAGCCTCCTTCTCGGGCTTCTGGGAGGAGCGCTCGGCCTTATCGTCGCTTTCTGGGGAAAGGATCTCATCTGGTCCATGCGGCCTCCTTTTCTCGCGCAGAACATGGTGGACCTCGACCATCGACACCCGGGTTCTCCTGTTCACGCTCGGCGTTTCGATCCTGACGAGCCTCGTCTTCGGGCTCGTCCCCGCGATCCAGAGCTCGCGGGGAGGCGTCGTCGAAGCGCTGAAGGACGAGGCCCGGACCGCTGGCCGCAGCCGCGGCTCGATTGTTTTCAGAAACTCCCTCGTCGTCGCTCAGGTGGCGCTCTCCCTCGTCTCGCTGGTCGCGGGAGGACTCTTTCTGCGAAGTCTCGAGAGCGCCCATCGCATCGATCCTGGATTCGAGACGGAGAAGCTGGTCGTGCTGACGGTGAATCCCGGCCAAGCCGGGTATGACCAGCCTCGAGCCGAAGAGCTCTACGACCGGGTGCTGCTCGAGCTCGAGGGCTCCCCGGACATCGCCGCCGCGTCCTGGGCCACGAACCCGCCTCTATTTGGTGGCTTCCAGCGAAGCGTATTCCTCGAGGGCCAGGCGGACGACGAAGCGGGCGTTCTCGTGGCGACCAATGGCGTCGACGCTCGCTACTTCGAGACGGTGGGGACGCCGCTTCGGAGCGGCCGGGATTTCACGCGAGCCGATCGAGCGGATTCGGTTCGGGTCGCCATCGTGAACGAGAAGATGGCGGAGAATTTCTGGCCGGGCGAAGACGCGCTCGGGAAGCGTTTTCGTTTCTACGGAGACGATTTCTTCCACGAGGTCGTGGGAATCGCGGCGACTTCGAAGTATGTGACCCTGGGCGAGAACCCTACCCCGATGGTGTTCTACCCGAGGCGCCAGACGTTCACGGACACGATGGTGCTGCACGTCAGAACCAGCGGCGACCCCTCGCAGGCGCTCGCCGTCTCGCGCCAGGCGCTCCGTGAGATCGATCCCCGCGTGCCGGCGACGAACACGTGGACGATCGCGGAAGTCATCTCCCAATCACTCTGGGCGCCCAAGCTCGCGGCGGTGCTCCTCGCGACGCTCGGAGGACTCGCCCTCGTGCTCGCGTCCGTCGGTCTCTACGGCGTCATCGCGTACAGCGTGAGCCAGCGCGTCCAGGAGATTGGGCTCCGCATGGCTCTCGGGGCCGCGCAGAGCGACGTCGTCGGCATGGTGCTCAAACAGGCGATGATTCTGGTCGGACTCGGGACCGCTCTCGGCCTCGTCCTGTCGCTCGCCGTCTCGAACGTCGTCGCCACCATCCTCTTCGGTAGCGCCCGGGACCCGCTCACCTTCATCGCCGTTCCACTCGCGCTCACCGGAGTCGCCCTCGTCGCAAGCCTCGTTCCCGCACTTCGCGCGAGCCGAGTCGACCCGCTCGCCGCTCTACGGCATCAGTAATCAAGCTCGCTCGCCTCTACTGCGACCGCTGAATCGTCTCCCGGATACGCGCCGCGAGCTCCGACGGCGCCGACGATCGTTCCGCGGCATCGAACTCGAGGCGCTCCACCCAGAGGGCGGGCGCGGGTCCCGAACGGAAGAGATACGCGTCGATCTCGAGCCGGCCGTCGACCTCGTCGAGGCTCCCCGCGATGACATAGTCGGCGCCGAGGGATCGCGCCGCCTCTTCGATCCCCTTTCGATCGAGCCCGACTGCGAATGTCTTCTCCCGGGGGATGGTCGACGCGCGGCCCGTCTGGGCGACGGCCTCCGCCACGGCGTCGGTAAGGTCGGAAGCGACCACCTCGAGCTCCGCCTCACCGCTCAAGTTGCGGAAGGGAAGCACAGCGAGCGCGGGCTTCTCCGCGGGCGACTGCACGCGAAGGGAGATCCGGGGGCCTCCGACCCGGGCCACGACAGCGAGCGCGGCCGCCAGAAGGAGAAGGCCGAGCACCACCACGCGGCCCGACATATAATTTCGCATTCTAGGAGCGCCCACATTCGATGAAAGCCCTGGTCCTGGTCAAGCACGTTCCCGACAGCAACTCCGTCTTTCGCGTCAATGCCGCGGGAACCTGGGTGGACGAGGCGAACCTCTCGTTCACCCTCAACGATTTCGATCGCTACGCCCTCGAAGAGCTTCTGAAGCTCAAAGACGGCGGGAAAGTCGAGGAGGTCGTCGCGCTGACCGTCGGCTCGGCCGACGCCGCCTCCGCCCTTCGCACCTGCCTCGCGACCGGAGCGGACCGCGCCATCCACGTCAAGAGTGAGTCCGGCGCCGCGTCGGACCCCTACGTCATCGCGCGCGCGATTCACGCGGCGATAGCCTCCGAGGGGTTCTCGCTCGTTCTCGGCGGACTCCAGGCTGACGACGACAACTACACGCAGGTGGGCGGCCTCGTGGCGGGGCTTCTCGACTGGCCCTTCGCCTCCGCCGCCGTGCGCCTCTCGCTCGTCGACGCCTCGACGCTCCGCGTCGACCGCGAGCTCGAGGGGAACGAGGTTCAGGTCGTCGAGCTCACTCTTCCGGCGGTCGTGACCGTCCAGACCGGGATGAACACACCGCGCTACGCGAGCCTCAAAGGCATCATGGCGGCGAAGAAGAAACCGGTCGCAACCCTCACGCCCGAGTGCTACCGAGGCGAAGCTTCGGACGGTGAGCCTCACCCCTCCGCCGAAGGGGAAGGGCGCGGAGATTCTGACCGGCTCTCCCGACGAAGTGGCGAAAGCGCTCGTGAGCCGCATCCGCGAGAAGACGGGAGTGCTGTGATGGCGAAAGTCCTGGTTCTCGCGGAGCACGACGGCAAGAGTCTGAAAGAGATTTCGTTCGAGCTCCTCGGCATGGCCCATCGAGTCGCGGGCGGCGGGCCGGTGAAGGCCCTTCTCCTCGGCGCGGGCGTCCCGGAGCTCGCTTCGAAGCTCGCGGAGCGAGGGGCGAGCGAGGTCCTCTACATCGAGGGCGAATCGGTGCGCCACTACACCAGCGACGGCTATCAACGAGCGCTCACCCCGGTGATCGAAGCGGAATCCGCGGAGCTCGTGCTCTGCGGGCATACCCCGAACGGGTGGGACCTGGCGCCGCTCCTCGCCGCGCGCTTCGGCGCTCCCGCCGCGACGGGCTGCTCGAAAATCGTTCTCGAGAACGGGAAAGGCCGCTTCACGCGCAAGGCGTTCAACGGAAAGTTCGTGCACGAGGTCGAGATCGCCGGCCGCCCGCTCGTCGCGACGGTCGAGAAAGGCGCTTCCTCTCCCGTCGATGGCGCGAGCGCCGGGAACGGTAAAGACGCTCGCGGCGGCGGACGGCGGCGCCCGCACCCGGCACGTCGAGACCAAGAAAGCGGAAGCCTCGGGCCTCGACCTGAGCCAGGCGCCGATCATCGTCTCGGCGGGCCGGGGGATCGGCGCTCCCGAGAAGCTCGAGGTGATTCGCGCCCTCGCGGAAGCCTTCGGCGGGCAGCTCGGCGCCTCGCGGGCCGTCACCGACGCCGGCTGGCTTCCCCACGAGCATCAGATCGGATCGAGCGGGGTCACGGTGAGCCCCAAGCTCTACGTGGCCTGCGGCATCTCGGGCGCGATCCAGCACGTCGTTGGGATGAAGGGCTCGGGCTACATCGTTGCGATCAACAAGGACGCCGATGCCCCCATTTTCGGCGTCGCGGACGTCGGCGTCGTGGGCGATCTCTTCGAGATCGTTCCGGCTTTGACCCAAGCGGTAAAAGACGCGAAGCCCTGAAATCGTGAAATCGCCGCCGTTCGACCTCACGCGGAGAGAGCTTCTGACTGCCGGCGTCGCGCTCGGTCTCGCGCGATGCGCCTCGCAGGAGAGCGCGCCCCCTGCTTCCTCCGGCGATCTCACCGATCCGATCTATTTCTCCTCCGTCAAAAGCCTCGCGGCGGCGATCCGTGCGAAGTCGATCTCGTCGGAGGAGCTGGTGCGGTCCTGCCTCGAGCGCATCGATGCGGTCAACGGAAAGCTCAACGCGGTCGTGCAGCTCGTCGCCGACGACGCTCTCGCCCGCGCGCGAGAGGCGGATCAGGCCCTCGCCCGAGGCGATTCCCTTGGTCCGCTTCACGGCGTTCCCATGACCATCAAGGACTCGCTCGACACTCGCGGTGTCGTGACCACGGGAGGAACGAGCGGCCGCGCTTCCTTCGTTCCCGAAGAGGACGCGACGGCCGTGAAGCGCGTGAAGGACGCCGGCGCGATCCTCCTCGGCAAGACCAACACTCCCGAGCTGACCCTCTCCTTCGAGACGACGAACCTCGTCTACGGACGCACCAGCAATCCCTACGACCTCGCGCGGACTCCGGGCGGAAGCAGCGGCGGCGCGACGGCCATCGTCGCCGCCGGCGGCGCGCCCTTCGACATCGGAAGCGACTACGGCGGGAGCATCCGGCTCCCTTGCCACTTCTGCGGCGTCGCGGGGATCAAGCCGACGATGGGTCGCGTGCCCCGTACCGGCCACATCTATCCCTTCGGGGGCCTTCTCGATTCGGCGCAGCAGATCGGTCCCATCGCGCGCGCCGTGGACGACCTCGCGCTCCTCCTTCCGATCCTTGCCGGACCCGATGGCATCGATCCGGCGATTGTGCCCATGCCGCTCTCCGACCCGGGCGCCGTCTCGCTCACTGCGCTGAGAGTCGCGTTCCATACCGACAACGGAATCCTCACCCCCACTCCGGAGACTCAGGAAGTCGTCCGGAAGGCGGCCGCCGCACTCTCGGAAGCGGGAGCGGTCGTCGAGGAAGCGCGTCCGCCCGGAATCGAAGAGTCGTTCGGCCTCGCGACGTCGCTCTATTTCGCGGATGGCGGTGCGGCGGTCCGAAGGCTCCTCCGGCAATGGGGCACGACCGAGACCACGCTTTCGGGAATGACCGAGGCGCCGCCGGCCTCGGCCGAGGAGCTCGACGCACTCATCGAGCGCTGGTACTCGCTTCGAAGCCGCATGAGCCGCTTCCTTCTCGACTACGACGCGATCCTGTGTCCCGTGAACGCGTACCCTGCGATGCTCCACGAATCCGTTGACGCGGCCGAAGCGTTCCCCGCGTTCAGCTACACGATGACGTACAACCTGACCGGTTGGCCGGGCGCCGTCGTTCGATGCGGCTCCTCACCCGAAGGGCTTCCGATCGGAGTTCAGGTGGTGGCGCGGCCGGCGCGAGAGGACGTGGCCCTCGCTCTCGCGAAGCGCCTGGAGTCCGCGCTCGGAGGATTCACTCCGCCCGCCTTGATGTAACAAGGAGGGATGGACCCCTTCTAACGGCGCGTTCTCGCACCGACCAATCGAATCGTCGTTCTCGCGAGCGCCTTAGTCCTCGCTCCGTCTTTCACTCCGGAAAGAGAAGAATGAATGTGAAGATCATCAGGGCGTCCGGACCATTGTCCGGCTGGACGACGTTTCCGTAGCCTTCCAGGCTCAAGCCCATCTTCTGTTTGCCCATCGAAAAAATCTTGCCGATCCCGCCGCCGAGGGGAACCATCCACTCTTGACCGCTCGCGGCGTTCCAGTTGGCGCTGATGAGCGGACCGCAGGTGATGTACCAGCCATGCTTCAGGATGTAGTTCACGCTCGGCTGCAGCTGGAGCAGGCTCACCGGATCACGGGCGCTGTCCCCCGCGTACGACCATTGTTGATTGGCGATGACCGAGAACGTCCAGTGACCGTGCATTCCGAAGACCGCAATGGCCGGGCCGGCGGTCCACTTTCCCGTGCCGAGATAATCGGAGGTTGCCGTGGGGACTCCGAGGACGCTCCCCACACCCCAGACGAGCTTGCGATTGGATACCGGTGAGAGGAAGGGCTCGAGATTCAAGTCGCCCAGGCCGGCCTCCGTCTCTGGCCAGGATGTGTAGCTGATCGGAAGGATCGGCCGCATGAGCAGGTTCCAGCGCTTGTTGAGGTGTATCGGAACGACGGGCTGCAGGTTCAGGACGTTCTGTCCTCCACCATCGGGACCGTAGCCAAAGGCGGCGATGTTCTGGAACGGGAAGGTGATCAAGTCGGCGAAAGGGTTCTGCGACTGAGCCGCCAGGTCCTCGTGTTGTGCGTGTTGCGACGCCTCGTCCGCCTGGGTGGACTCACTCGTCGTCTCCTCTTCATCCTCAGGGTCATCGGACCGCGCGTCGAGTGCCAGAGTCATTGTGGCCAGCATCGCCAACGGGATGAGTCGTCTTGATGACCTTGTCATTAGCTCCCTACAGGAAAATCTTGACGGTGAGGTCGACGGTGTTGGTGGAGGTATCGAACGGTTCCCCTGAGTTATCGCGCGTGCCATCGCGGATGTAGAGCGCCTCGAAACGCCACTTGGCGTCGTGGCGATAGCCGAGGCCCATCCGGGTGCGGCGCTTGCTCGTGAAACGCTCGTCGACGTCGTCGGAAAGAGGAATGAAGATCTCGAAATCCGCCTTCAAGTAAAGCGTCCCCTCGTCGCTCAGCTCCCCGTGGTTGAGGGCGACGTTGAGCTCGACCCGATTGCGAAAGCGCGACTCGTGGTTGGTGGGAGTGTCGTCCGAATACCAGAGGTTGCGAAACTCGACGCGCGAGAGGTTCGCGAGCGCCACGCGCCCGAGCGGGCGGGCTTCGGGGAGCAGAGTGCGAAGGTTACTGAGGAAATGTATGCGGACACCGAGGCGCGGAGTCACCTCCACCGAATCCACATCGTTGGACTGCTTCGTCCGGGCGACCAGCGTTTCTCCGACGAGGTTGATCCAGCGTTTGGGGTTGTGCTCCAGAAGAGCGGTGACATCGAAGCTCCGCCAGGTGTCGGTTCCGGAGTATTGCACCTTGGGCTCGAAGTCGACTTCGAAGAGAAGGTGGTCTCGGCGCGGAAAGTCGAGGATGAGGTTCCCCCAGACCTGGCCCGAGGCCGGCTTCTCCTCGCTGGCACTCTGGGCGCGCGTCTCTGTTGCGAGCGACGAGACAAGAGCGCGACGAGGGCCCACTTCGATTTAGCTGCACGGAAGGGGGAGCGTCGCCGCGTCGCCACTTCCCAAGATCACGGCTTGGCAGCGAATACGGACGCCCAGTCGCGTTTCATGTCCACCACGGTCCAGCCCTTCGCGTTCGCCTCGTCGAGTGCCGCCGCGAGCTGGCCCGATGTGGGATTCACGGTCATAGGCCCATTCGCGGTCGGCGTCGGTGTGATGCACGATCAAGGCGAAGCGCGCGCCCCCGCCGGCGGTGGTCCACTGGAGCATCTGCAGATCCCCATCGGAGTTCCCGAAAGCGGCAATCGGCCGCCGGCCGATGTGCATCTGGATGGCGACGGGTTTTCCAGCCTTGTCGTCGATGAAGTTCACCTCCGGCAAGCGGACGAGGACCGGCTTGCCGTCTCGCAATTCGAACTTCGTCTTGATGCTGCTCCCTACGACCTGCTCGGGCGGGATTCCGTACGCTCTCTCGGTGAAGGGCCGCATGAACTCGACGCCGCCGCCGGAGACGATGAACGTTTTGAACCCGCTCGCTCGCAGGTAGGCGAGAAGCTCAATCATCGGCTGATAGACCATCGAACGTGTAGGGCCGGCCGGTCTTCGGATGCTTGGCGGTCGCAAACCAGGTTTTTTTACCGTCTCAGTAAATTCGTCCGAGGTCATTCCAGCGTGTGAGGCCTGATGAGCTCGACGAATCGCGTGCTCGCCTCCCGCGAGAACCCCCTTCATGTCGCCCTTGAGGAGCGACGCGAAAGGCTCCTTGGTCTGCCATTCGGGATGCTGCGGCGCCATCGCTTTGACGCGGTCGAGGGCGAAGGCGAGCTGGAAATACATCGGTTGCTCAGCCCAGAGCGTGCCGTCGTTGTCGAAGACGGCGATGCGCTCCGCAGGCGGCACGAAGTCCGGCGATCCTTCCTGGGTCACCTTCTCGACAAAGGAAACGATGGCCTGTTTCGGCGCGGTAGCGTTCCAGGAGGGCAGCGGGTCCATGGTGCTCGCGGTGGTCTCGCAACCCACGACGAAAGGCAAGATGGCAGTGGAAACGACGAGTCTCAGCCGTCGGATAATCACGGATGAGTTCCTTTCTGGTTCACCTGTTCACTCCTGCTGGCCCCGGGGATGTCCCCGCGGGCTGCACCGCCTGAGCGGTGCGGCCCGGTGGGTTGGCTCAATGTTCCATCTAGCGTGGCGTCACTTGCTTGCGCCGCCCGCGGCCGCCTTTAACAATTTCGCCTGAATTTCGTCCAGCGCCTTCTTGATGCTCAGCGTGTCGGCGCCCTGGCTCGGCGGGAACTCCATCAGACTCTTCAGGTGCGCGGCGATGAACGGTCCTGAAGCGTTCAGCGCCCACATCTTGTGCGCGAAGAAGCTGCTGGCCCGCGTTGACCCCACTCGTGCGACTCCTGGTCCATCTTCTCCATGGGGTCCATGGCCAGGTTGAAGAAATACGGGATGCTGGGGTAGTACTTCTCGTTCCACCAGCTGCCTTCCTTCTTCACGCCGATGTGCATCTTCCAGCTGTCCACGCGTAGCGCCATGAGATCGGTCTCGTCGTAGTAGAAGATCTCGCGGCGGGCGGATTTCTCGCTCTTGCCGGTCCAGTGGGCGAGGTTGTTGTAGCCGTCGAGGTGGACCTTGTAGGTCATGTCGCCCATCTTCTTGCCGGTGAGCAGTTCCTTCGCGAGGTTCGGCATGCCCGCCGCCGCGGCGAGGGTGGCGAAGACGTCCTCGTGGTTCTGGATGCCGTTGGACACGCTGCCGGGCTTGATCTTGCCGGGCCACTTGACGAGCATCGGGACGCGCACGCCGCCTTCCCAGGTGGTGCCCTTCTCGCCGCGGAACGGCGCGTAGCCGCCGTCCGGCCAGAGCATCAGTTCGTTGCCGTTGTCGGTGGTGTAGATGACGATGGTGTTGTCGGCGACGCCGAGTTCGTCGAGCTTCTTGAGCAGCGGCGCCGACCAGTTCGTCGTGCTCGATCATGCGGGCGCGGACCACGTCTTCCTCGGGCCGGCCTTCGTCCACCGCCATCTGCACGTACTTCTGCGGCGGGATGCGAGCGGATGTGAATCGCCGTCGAGTTGTACCAGCAGAAGAACGGCTTGTCGCCCTTGCCGTCCTTGTCCAGCCACTTCAGCGTCTCGGTCGTGCACTTCGGCGTCGAAGGTCTCCATGCGTTTGCGGGTCAGCGGGCCGGTGTCCTCGATCTTCTGCTTGCCGACGCGGCCGCACTTCGGATCGATCGGTCGGGTCGTCCACGTCGGTCGCCCAGGTGTGGAGCACGCCGCGCGGCGCGAACATCTCGTTGAACTTCGCGGATTCCTCGGCCGTGCGCAGCTTCGGATTTTCCTGGCCCGGGATAGTCGAGCTCTTCCGGCTCCTCCTCCGCGTTGAGGTGGTAGAGATTGCCGAACCACTCGTCGAAGCCATGCACGGTCGGCAGGAACTCGTTGCGGTCGCCCAGGTGGTTCTTGCCGAACTGCGCCGGTCGCGTAGCCCTGCGTCTTGAGGACCTCGGCGAGCGTCGGATCCGATCTTCTGGATCCCGCGCGTCGAGCCGGGAATGCCGATGGTCGTCATGCCGGTGCGGAGCGGCATTTGCCCCATGATGAACGCCGCGCGGCCGGCGGTGCAGCTCGGCTGGCCGTAGTGGTCGGTGAAGAGCATGCCCTCCTTGCCGATGCGGTCGATGTTCGGAGTGTTCGCCCATCATGCCGTGCGAGTAGGCGCCGACGTTCCAGGTGCCGATGTCGTCGCCGAAGATGACGAGGATGTTGGGTTTCTTGCGTTTGGGCGAGCGCGATCGGTCGTCGCGACCGATTAGCAGCGCCACGAACGACAAGAGCACCCGCAGGCGATTCGTCATGGTTACCCTCCCTTTTCCTCGAACCATGGTCAATGAAAGTTACTTCGGCCATGCTCATGTTTCGATCGGTCACCAGAACGACGACGCGTTTACCGTCTTGCTGGGTCTGGTGCGCGTAGTGCAAGCGCGAGCTCGGCCAGCCCTGCATGCCGGCGCCCGTCTGAGTGCGCGCGAATCCCGTCTCTTTCTGCTTGCGCAGAAGGTCGATGGTCTTCTCCTGGCCGTTTTGGGCGAGGCTATCGACGAGAGCCTTCCGCTCCTCCTCCGTCGAGTACCTGGTGACGGTGATCTGCAGGACCCCCGAGATGCCCGCACCCATCGCGACGCCGAAGGCGTCATATCTCTCCTCGAGCTTTTTCTCCTGGGCGCTGCCGACTCCGGCGACGAGCGACGAAAAGCAAATCAGCACGACCACGATGTAGAGACGACGAAAATTGTTTGTTTGGTGCGACATAATGACTCCTTGGGATTACAAGTCGCGGTTTCTTCTTCTATTCCATTGCGATGGGGAGGTTAGCAGCGACGTACGCGCACGAGGGAGTAGGCGTGGAGTAATGAGCTCGAGACTACGGTAGGCGAGATGGTAAGCACGCATCCGAGAACTGTCCTGAACGGAATGACTTGCCATTCAGGGCGGGAAACGGGCGTGGGTTATAATCCACGCCTGTCAGAGGGGGATTCGTGCGGGACAACGAATCGGCCGGCCCGGAGTGGAGGGAAACGCCGCCGCCCGGAGCCGACGGCGGGGCGGCGATTCACGCCACGCTCCAGAGGCTGCTCGTAAGCTCTCTCTTCGCCCACTCCCATCAACTTCAGCGTTTGCTCGAGTTCACGGTAGCCCGAACGCTCTCGGGACGTTCCGATGAGATCAAGGAATACACCATCGCGGTGGAGGTGTTCGGGCGTCCTGCCTCCCATGACTCGAAGATCGATCCGATCGTTCGGACCGAGGCACGCCGTCTTCGTCGAAAGCTCGACGAATATTACCAATCCGAGGGAGCGAACGAGTCCGTTCGAATCGACTACCCCAAGGGAAGCTACGTTCCCACGTTCCTGCAGAAATCGGACCCGCCGACGGCTCCTCGACGGCTCCCGTGGCGAACCATCGTCGCCGTCGCGGGTGGACTCTTCGTCGTCCTCGTCGGACTGATGGTGTGGAGGTTAGTTGGTCCATCTCGGGCTCCGACGGAGGAGTCGACAACGGCCGAGGCCGGGCGCATCGCAGTCCTTCCTTTCGACGACTTCAGTCCGGGGGCGACCGACCCCTCGTTCGCTTATGCCATCACCGAATCTCTCATCACACGGCTCGCGAAGATTGAAGGCTTGAACGTCGCATCCCGCACCTCGGTGACGCAGGTCAAGAGCAGAAACCTGGAGCTCCGTCAGATCGCTCACCTGCTCCAGACGGACTACCTCGTCGAAGGGAGCATCATCCGATCGGGTGAGGACTGCCGCGTGAACGTGCAGCTCATTCGGGCTCGCGACGATCGGCACTTATGGGCGGAGGAGTACGAGATACCTTGGTCCGATCTGCTTGAGGTCACGAGCGGCACGGCGGAGAGTGTGGCGAGAGCGCTCAGCGTGCCGCTCTCGACCACTGCGGAGGATGAGCTCTCGAGCCTCAACCACAATCCTCGGGCCCTCGAGAGCTTCGCCCGAGGGCAGTACTACCTGCTGCAATTCCAAGTGCGCCGACTCCTGCCCCATGCCGGCGAGGCGGAGCGCTATCTGAAGGAAGCGCTCGAGCGCGATCCGGAGTACGTCGATGCCATGGTGGCTCTGGCCGAGCTGAGCCATGCGCATCTTTACCCTCCGCAGGGCGACCGAACGGAGCTTCTGGGTCGCACGGAACAGTATCTGGAACAGGCTCTCTCGAAAAATCCGAATCATCCGGCAGCGCTCAGTCTCCTCGCCTCGGTCGCTGCCGAGAAGGGCGAACGAGAAAAGGCGTACCGGATGTCGCGAAGAGCTCTGGAACTGGCGCCGGGAGACGCCCGGACCCATGCCGAGATGGGAGCGCAGCTGGCTTCGAGGGGATTCTACGAAAGCGCGCTGCTTCACTATCAGGAAGCGTTGAGGCTCGACCCGCTCCACGCGGTTGCCCATGGCGGTCGGAGCTGGGTGCTCGGCAAGCTGGGGCAGTTCGACGAGGCGTTCGCGCTTCATGAAGCCACTCGCCGGCTCGAGCCCGAAGGGCCGACGATCGACCTCGTCATGGGAGACATACACCTCATGGCCGGAGACCTGGCCGAGGCCCGGAGAGTATGGAGACGCGGGCTTCAAGGAGCGCTTCCGAACGCGGACGTGAGTTATCTCGAGATCGCTCTCGGCCTCGCGGATGCCCTCGAGGGCAACGGGGAGGCAGCTCGTGGCGTCGCCGAAAAGTACAGAGACTCTTCGCCGCGTACGATGGATCACCTGATCCAGCTCTTCGCTCAGGTCGGAGAATACGAGCTGGCTCTTAGCCACATCCGCAAGGCGTCGTACTACGCGAACTATCGCTGGCTCACGACGACCCTCACGCTTCAGAACCTGCGCCGAGCACCCGGGTTTCGGAGTCTGGTCGAGGAGCTCTACGCCCAGTGGCAGCGGGACGTCGTCGACGTGGGCCCAGAGGCGGCGTCTGCTCCAGAGCTTCCGACGCCGGAGGCGCTCCTTCGTCCCGCCGCGAGCGAACGACCTACGCTCTAGACCGCCTTCTCGTCGAGCACGTCGATCTCGCCGTCGTCCGTCGCCTTCTCGTCCTCGAGGTCGTCACTCATCTTGAAGTCGGGATCCATGACCCGGATCTGCTCGTACATTCGCTCCGCGCGATGCTTGAGTCCGACCTTCTCGTAGAACTTCGCGAGAGACACGAGATAGCGGGGCTGCCACGGCTTGAGATTGTGCGCGATCTTGAGGTTCTGCTCCGCGTCCTGCCGCCACCGCGGATTCTCCGACAGCGCCGTGCCCAGAAGGTGGAACAGTTCGGGATCGTTATCGTCGGAGAGCTCGATCGAGGATCGGCAGAGCTCGATGGTGCGCCAGAAATCCTGTTCCTGGTAGGCCCGCTTCGCCTTCCGAAGAGCGTCTTCGCTTCCTCGGGATTCTTGGGGCGCGCGAACCCCTCGGATTCCGTGAGCGCTGGCTCGGTAGCGGCGCTGGGGATGGTCTCCCAGCTCTCGCGCTTCTCCTCGTACTGGCCTTCGCGAACCACCATCCGGTCGTACGCTTTGGTCGAGCTCTTCGAGGAGAGCGTGACGAAGGCCTCCGTCAACCGCGCGCGAACCGACGAGAGTTTTTCCTGGGAGTCGCCGTCGAGAATGTGCTGGAACCTCTCGGGATGGAAGCGCTGGCAGCGGTCCTGATAGGCCCGGTCGATTTCCTCGACGCTCGCGTTTCTTCCGAGCCCGAGCACCTGCCAGTGGTTCTGACACTGCATGTCGTTGAAAAAGGAAATGAGCTCCCGCTCCAGTGGATCGGGCTCCTGCTCCGGTTCCGGCTCGGCCGCAGCGACGGGAGCGGGCGTCACCGGCATGTCGGCTGCCACGGCATCGACTCTGTCCTCGGTCTGTCGAAGGGCCACGATTCCGGCCTGGTGCAGCGCGAGGAGAAGCCGCAGCGTCCGATCCTCATCGAGAGACGACGCGGCGAGGATCTCTCCCAACGGTATTTCGCTCGTCGACCAGGTCCAGGACCTGTGCGTCGTCGGCCGAGAGTTTCATTTGCCCCGCGAGGGCGAGCGCGTCCGAGGTCTGGGAAAGAACGTAGTCGTCGAGGAGCCACTTCTCCCGGTAGAGGGAGATGTCGGTGAGATGAAACGCGGCGTCGAGGAAGACGTCCCCGATGGATACGGGAGAGAGAGTCACCGCTTCGACGGGCAGCGCGGTCGAGAACGCGAGCCGCTCCGACTTCGTCGTCAGCATGGCGCTCGCGATCCGGACGATCTGGCGGCGGACGTAGGTCTCGATCTGGCCGCTCTTGAGATAACCGAGCTCGACGAGGATGCGCCCGAGCTTTCTGCCGGAGCGGATGAATCGCGTCGCCTCCTCGAGCTGCGGCCGGCTGACGCCTCCCTCTGCGACGATCACTTCTCCCAGACGTTCCTGCACGAGCTCCGACTTCGCTCCGACGAGAAACCCGCGCTCGAAGAACACCAGCCGTTTGGCGCCCGCGGACTCCGAGATGAGGGCGCCGTCCCTCTCGGACTCATAGGCCGCTCGCATCGCTCGGGCGGCCCGGCTATTGAAAGTGACTTTGGCGTTTTTCATCGGGAGAACGACGGACGGACTCTCGACACGGCATAAGCAAGGAAAAGGCCATTCGGGGCGCCTGGACGCGCTGCAATAACACGCTTGATTTCAAACAATTACAGCGATATCCCAGTGCGGGAAGCGCGAGGACTGTGGACGTTCCCCCACAGACACCTATAATGACCCACGCGATGAAGCGGCTCCCGCTCTTGTTCCTCCTTTTGGCGAAAACCGCGTCCAGCCAGAGCGGCCTCGATCTGATGGACGTCGACATCCTGTTCGTGGGGGCGCACCCCGACGACGACACGGGAATCCTCGCGACCTTCGCGCGTTATCTCCTGGACGAGGGCTTTCGCGGCACGGTGGTGACGGCGACGGGTGGGGACGGCGGCGGCAACGCCATAGGGTCCGAGGCCGGCCCCTCTCTCGCCCTCATTCGAAAGGAGGAAGAGAGGCGCGCGCTCGCCCTCGTCGGCGTCGACTCCCCGTCCTTTCTCGCGCTCCCGGATTTTTATTTCACGCTCTCCGCGGAGGAAGCCGAGGAGAAATGGGGGAAGTCTTTCGTTTGCGATGTCGTCCGCCACGTGAGGCTCGAGCGACCCGAAGTCATCGTGACGATGTGGCCCGGTCCCGGGACTCACGGCCAGCACCAGATGGCCGCCCGCGCGGCGACGATCGCCTTCGAAAAGGCTCCCGACTCGTCGTTCTGTCCCGAGCACCTCGCGCGCGAATTCCTGCGCCCGTTCACGCCGCTGAAGCTTTACTACTACGATCGAGGCGGCCCGACCGCGGTCGAGATCCCGACCGGAGACATGTCCAAGTCTCTTTTTCGCAGCTACGCGGAGATCAAATCGCTGGCCGTGTCCATGTATCGATCGCAGGGTTTCGATCGGCTCGCGAAAATTCCCGTGGAGAACCCGAGCCCCGAGAGATTTCTCCTCATTCGATCGCGGGTCCCGGTAGCCCTTCCCGAATCCCATCTTCTCGCGGGCGCCTCGGACGGAGCCGTCACGCTCGAGATCGATCCGGAGTCGTTCCGAACGGGAGTGGGCGCTTCGACAGGCATCGAGGTAACGCTTTCGAACCGCGGCAGGGAAACCCTGGAGGACCTGAAGATCTCGCTCGCGCCTCCTCCGGAGTGGAGCGTCGCCGGCGAAGCGCCGATAGGCACGCTCGCTCCGGGAGGAAGCTCGACGGCACGTTTTCGAATCTCGCCGACCGAGCGCGCCGCCTTCGATCGCAATGAGAGACTCGTCGCGAGCTATAGCGCTCTCGCAGGAGGGCGCCCCGTTCACGGAGAGAACTTCACCTGGGTTCAGGCGGGGGCTCCGGTCGAAGCGCACTTCGTTCCTCTCTTCGACGTCGCGGGCTATCGGGCATTCGCGCGAGAGACCCGCACCGACTGGGTCATCGAGACTCTTCCGACGAGAGTGCCCGTCTTCATCGGACGTACGAATGAAGTCAAAGTAGAAGCCATCAATTCTTCCGAGAAAGAAGCGAACGTCGCTCTCGAGCTCGAGCTGCCTCCCGGAGTCGCCGTTCAGGAGACTTCCCCCTTGAAGGTCGAGCCCAAGAGCCGCGCGGAGACCTCGCTTCTTTTGACAGTCGACGAGCGGGCGCTCCCGGCGCAGCGACACTCCGCGAAAATCCCGATGAAGATGCGAGTGCGGGCATCTGGCCTCTCGAGCGAGGACGAAGCGGAGATGTACCTCCTTCCGACCCTCTCCATCCCCCGTGCCTCCCCTCCTCCGCGGATCGACGGGGATTTGAGCGATCTCCGGTCGTTCGCCCGAGGAGAGATCTCGCACGAAGACCTCTGGTGGCGCCGGAAGCCGGATGGACCGGAGGATTCGAGCGCGTCGTTCTACCTCGCCTACGACGACCGCCATCTCTACGCCGGAATCGAGGTCCGGGATGACGTCCTGGTCTGCAACATCGCGCCCGACGACATCAAAGCGCAGCTTCGGTCGGATGCCATTGGCATCACCGTCGATCCCTCGGGAGCGAGTCGGGATACCTCGACCGTTCTCCAGGCGGCGGCGTTCCCTTGCACGACCGAGGGCTTCACCGCTCGCGGATTCCGCGACGCGGACGCGAATCAAGGTCTGATGGAGGAGACCGCGCCAGGGATGGAGGTCGCCTCTCGAAAGCTCGAGCGCGGCTTCACTCTCGAAGCGAGGATCCCCTGGGCGGCCATGCCCTACCAGCCGCGGGCGGGCGAGGAGATCGGCCTCAACATCGTCGTCTACGATGGCGACGCGAAGGACGCGCGCGTGGGAGCGAACGTGAGCGAGAGCGGCATCGCCTGGGCTGCCTTCGAGTGGGGCGGAAAACAGGCGCTCCCCTATCTCTGGCCTCGCGTCGCTCTAGCGCCCTAGCCTGATTTCGTGCGATACACTGAAACGGTGAAGCGTCCTTCTCGCGCCTACCTCCTTCTCGCATTGAGTGTCGCTTGCGGCGGAGGGAACAGTTTGCCCACCGGACCCTCGCCGGTGGTAGCCGAGGTCGAGTTTCGATACGTGCTCGCGAACGAGGCCGAGGGTCAAGCGACCGAGGGCCCTTGCACGGGAGCCATCCGCCTCCACCCGAGCTTCTGGGGCTTCGCCCAAGTGACGCTGGTGGCCGGGGAGCCGGGCCAGTGGGCGGCTCGATTCGAGGAAGTCCCCATAGGCCGCCACTCGGCGCGGCTCGAAACACCCGCGGCCTGCGCGGGCGGCGAGATCTTCGCGAACGGCGTCCTGCTGTCGCGCGGAAGCTCGCAGTCGTTCTTCGCGGGCTTCGCCGTCGACTCCGACGGCAACATCACTCCTTGATCTCGCCGACGAGTTTCGGGCAGAGACGGATCTCGGTAGTCATCCCTACCTACGATCGCCTCCGCCTCCTCTCCCGCGCGCTCGATTCCGTGGCGGCGCAGTCGAGAAAGGCGGACGAGATCGTCGTGGTGGACGACGGGTCGCGAGACGGAACCGAACGGTTCGTCCTCGAGACCTACCCCGAGGTGCGGCTGCTCCGCCAGGAGAACCGCGGCGTGAGCGCGGCGAGAAACGCGGGGATTCGCGCGGCAACGGGCGGGCTCATCGCGTTTCTGGACTCCGACGACGAGTGGCTCCCCTGTAAGCTCGAGCGCCAGCTCGAAGCGATGGACGCGAGTCCCGAGAGCCGTCTCTGCCACACGGACGAGATCTGGATCCGCGACGGCCGGCGGGTGAACCCGATGAAGAAGCACCAGAAGTTCGGGGGATGGATCTTCGACAAGGCGCTTCCCCTCTGCGTCATCTCGCCTTCGTCGGTGGTCGTCTGACCGGAGTCTCTTCGACGACGTCGGGCTCTTCGATGAAGACCTGCCCGCGTGCGAGGACTACGATCTCTGGCTTCGCATCTGCGCGAGGTTTCCCGTCCTCTTCGTCGAGGAGCGCCTCATCGTGAAACACGGCGGCCACCAGGACCAGCTCTCCCGCCGCCACTGGGGCATGGACCGGTTTCGTATCCAGGCGCTCCGGAAAATCCTGGCGGAAGGGGATCTCCGCGAGGACTACCGTCGGTCCGCTGAGGCGATGCTGGCGCGAAAAGTCGAGATCTTCTCGCGCGGAGCCGAGAAGCGCGGGCGAGCGCCGGACTTCGCGGCATGATTCGTTTCGTCGTAGCGCTCGCCCCCGAGGCCGACGCGCTCGTGCGGCGCTATCGCATGGAGCCTCGCGAAGGCGCTTTTCGCTGGTTCCGCTCGGAAACCGCCGCCCTCGTGGTCTCGGGCGTCGGGAAGATCGCGGCGGCGGCGGCCGCATCGTATCTGCACGCGATGACCGGCGAAGAGCCGCTCGGGGTATGGCTCAACTTCGGGACCGCGGGACACCGCGATCGCCCGCGCGGCGATCTTCTACTCGCTCATACCGTCATCGACGCGGCGTCCGGTCTGCGCTTCTATCCACCGAGGCTCGGCGGCCCGAAGCTCGACGCCGTCGAGCTTCGGACGGTGGATCGCCCGGAGAGCGAGCTCGATTCGAGCGCCGCCTACGACATGGAGGCGTACGGCTTCGTCGCCACCGCAATTCGCTTCTCGACCGCGGAGCTGGTGCAAGCGATCAAAATCGTGAGCGACAACCGCAGGAGCACGACCGCGGCATGGACCGCCGCCGCGGTCCGGGACCTCGTCGAGAGCCGCATCGAGAACGTCGCGAGCGCGGCGGAGTATTTCCGCGAGACAGCGAAGGAGCTCGATCCGGTGCGCCGTGAGGAGAGCGAGTCTCGAGCGCTCGTCTCGGCGTACTCATCACGGGCGCATTTCACCGCATCCGAGACGCGAAGGCTCCGCCGGCTCCTGCAGCGATGGGCCGCTCTCGCGCCGGAGGACTCGCGGGAAACCGCCCCCGGGAGGACCGCGTCCGACATTCTCGAAGGGCTGGAGCGCCGCGTTCACGCCCTCGCGCTGGAGCACTCCCTCTGACTCCTCTCGATTGGCTCCTCGCCGGGATGATCGTCATTTCGGGCTCGGCACTCCAGGGAGCGCTCGGTTTCGGACTTGCCCTTCTCGGAGCCCCGCTTCTGGCGATCGTCGATCCCGCGCTGGTGCCCGGACCGCTTCTCGCCGTCGCGCTCCTGCTCTCGATTCTCATGGCGTTCCGCGATCACCGGTCGGTCGACTTCCACGGCGTGGGATGGGCGCTCGTCGGCCGCGTTCCAGGGACGTTCCTGGGCGCCGCCGTGCTGGCGGCGATTCCGCACCGGGAGACCGCGCTCCTGGTCGGCGCGATGGTGCTGTTCGCCGTCTTGTTGGTCGGCGTCGGAACCCGCGTCGCGCGGACCCGGTCAGCGCTCTTCGGAGCGGGAGTGCTCTCGGGGTTCATGTCGACGACGTCCTCGATTGGGGCGCCGCCCGTCGCTCTTCTCTATCAGGATGCCACCGGCGATCGCGTGAGGGGGACTCTATCGGGGTTCTCTCTGGTGGGAATCGTATTCTCGCTCACGGCGCTCGCCTTCGTGGGCCGATTCGGGCGCATGGAGATCCTCTCCTCGTTCTTGCTCTCTCCCGCCGTCCTCGTCGGTTTTCTTCTCTCTGGGAGAGTCGCGGCTGTTCTCGATCGTGGCCATACGCGGACCGCTATCCTCACGGCCTCCGGGCTCGCGGGCGCCGCCGTGATCGTCGAAGCCCTCGTGGAACGGACGTGATCGAGACGGTCTACGTGGAAGAGGAAGTCGCGGACCATCCGCGGACGCGGGACATCCTCGCGAGGTATCCCCGGGCGGTCGTCGTTCCTGTCGGTGGCTACGGCGAGGTCTTCAATCGAGGACACCAGAGCTTTCGGCTTCAGAAGCGAAAGCCTTCCCTGATCCTCGCGGCGAAAAGAGGGAACCTCGTCCTCGAAGCGCCCTACGGGATCGGCGGAGCAGCGCAACTTCTATTTCTCCCACGTCCTGAATTGCCTCTACGACTGCCGCTATTGTTTTCTTCAGGGGATGTTCCGCTCCGCCCACTACGTCCTCTTCGTGAACTACGAAGAATTCCAGGAGGCGATTCTGACGACGGCGGACCGATTCCCCGGGGAAGAGGTCTCGTTCTTCTCCGGTTACGACGGGGACAGCCTGGCGCTCGACTCGATCACTGGTTTCTGCGACGGGTTTCTCCCCTTCTTCGCCTCACAGGAAAGGCTCCTTGTCGAGCTCCGAACGAAGAGCGTCGCGATCCGTCCCCTTCTCGCGCGCGAGGCGTTTCCGAACTGCGTGGTCGCGTTCAGCTTCACTCCCGAATCGCTCTCGCGATCGCTCGAGCACGGCGTCCCGCCGAACCAAGAGCGCATCGCCGCCGCGGCGAAGCTGGCCTCCCGGGGCTGGCGAATCGGGTTGAGGTTCGATCCTCTCCTCGCGGCTCCCGGCTGTGAAAAGCTGTACCGCGAGCTCTTCGAAAGCGTTTTCGGCTCCATCCCGGAACCTTCGATTCACTCCGTCGGGTTCGGCGCCTTCCGTCTTCCGCGGGACTACTTCCGCCGCATGGCGCGTCTCTATCCGGAGGAGCGGCTCTTCGCCTCGCCTCTCGAGGAGCGGGACGGAATGGTTTCCTATGTTTCGACGCTCGAGGAGGAGCTGGTCGGCTTCTGCCGGGAGCAGCTGCTCGAGCGGATCTCCGACGAGCGGCTCTTCGCCTACTGAGCCGGCTGCTTCATTGAATCCGCGCCTGCGCGAGCGGAGCCGAGCCCGGCCGTGAGCCGGAGCGCGGGGCGAGCGAAGCGAGTCCCGGAGCGACAGCGTCGGGGGTGGGGCCCCGGCGCATTGATGGAAGAGCGAGGCGAGCACTTGATAAGTCCGCAATTGGGACGTGCGGTGTCGCGCGAGCGTACAGTTCCTTTACGCAGCACCTCGTGTTACGGCAACTTAACACCGTGTTTACAGTATCTTACGGCTCCCGTCCCCTGGCACGAGAAGTGCAATGGGGTCGCCTATCATGAGGAGACGAGAGGTTCTAGCCGGTCTCGCACTCGTAGCGCTTCTTTCGATCCCGGCCCTGGCGGACCTGCCCTGCGCGCCGGCTTCGTTGCCCCCGGTCCCCCTCACCGTCGGAGCGTTTCTCGATGAGGTCGTCGGGTCGGTCTTTCAGAACGGGATCGCGGTGCTCTTCATTGGCTCGCTCGTCGTGGTCGGTCTCCCCTGGATGATGGCGGGCCTAGCGGTCGGGCTCCTGCAGCTCGCGAAAAGAAAACCCTAGCTCAGCTCGGGCCGAGCATTTTCTTCGGATCCACCCATTCGTCGTATTGCCCTGCGCTCACGTAGCCGAGCGTGAGGGCGGCATCGCGCAGGGTGATTTTCTCTTCGTGGGCTTTCTTGGCAATCCGTGCGGCCTTGTCGTAACCGATATGCGGCGCGAGGGCCGTCACCAGCATGAGCGAGCTTCGGAGATGCTCGGCGATCCGCTCCCGGTTCGGCTCGATCCCGTCGACGCAGTTCTCACGAAAGCTGTCGCAACCGTCCGCGAGAAGGCGCGCGCTCTGGAGAAAGGCGTCGATGATCATGGGCCTGTAGACGTTCAGCTCGAAGCTCCCCGAGGCACCTCCGATATTGATCGCGACGTCGTTACCGAAGACTCGAGCCGTGGCCATGGTCAGCGCCTCGGACTGCGTCGGATTCACCTTCCCCGGCATGATCGAGCTTCCCGGCTCGTTCTCCGGAAGAAGCAGCTCCCCCAGACCCGCGCGCGGCCCAGAGCCGAGCCATCGAACATCGTTCGCGATCTTGGTCAGGGACGCGGCTACGGTCTTGAGCGCTCCGTGAGCGAAGACGAAGCCGTCCGAGGACGCGAGGGCCTCGAACTTGTTGGGTGCCGTGACGAAGGGATACCCCGTCCATTCCGCGAGCTTTCTGGCCACGCGCTCGCCGAACTCCGGATGCGTGTTGAGCCCGGTCCCGACCGCCGTTCCGCCGATGGCGAGCTCCTGGAGGTGCGGGAGCGCCTCCTCCACGTGAGCGATCCCGTGCTCGAGCTGGGACACGTAGCCTGAGAACTCCTGGCCGAGGGTGATGGGCGTCGCGTCCTGCAGATGCGTCCTTCCGATTTTGACGACGTCCGCGAAATCCTCCGCCTTCGCCGCGAGCGCATCCTTGAGGCGGTGGAGCGCTGGAAGGACGTTGCCGCGGAGCGCTTCGACCGCGGCGAGGTGCATCGCCGTCGGGAAAACGTCGTTCGAGGACTGACCCCGGTTCACGTCGTCGTTCGGATGGACGAGCCGATCCGGGCCGCGTTTGCCGCCGAGAATCTCGCTCGCGCGGTTCGCGAGCACTTCATTGACGTTCATGTTGCTCTGCGTTCCGCTCCCGGTCTGCCAGACCACGAGCGGAAACTCGCCCTGGTGCTTGCCTTCGAGGACCTCGTCCGCCGCCTTCCCGATGGCTCGCGCCTTCTCGGCATCGAGGATACCGAGATCGAGATTCACGGAGGCTGACGCTTTCTTCACGAGCGTGAGGGCGCGAATGACCACTTCGGGGAGACGTTCCGTCGAGATCCGGAAGTTCCGCAGGGATCGTTCGGTCGAAGCACCCCAGAGCCGCTCCGAGGGCACCTCGATCTCACCCATGCTGTCCCTCTCGATCCGGCTCACGCTCACCAATATACCAATCGGCGGAGTTAGAATCCTTCTCGAGGTGACCCGACATGAAGCACTGGCTCCTCCTGAGCGCACTCGCGGTGGGCTGCGCCGATTCGCCTCGCGAAGAGATCAAGGACTCCGAGCCCACTACGGAAACTCCATATGCCCCGAGCGTCACGCCGGCGAATCTCGGAATCGCCGGCTACGCCAAGGTGCTGTGCTCCGCGGTCTTCGTCTCGGGGCGGAAGCTCGAAGACGCGCGGAACGTGAGCGGATACTTCATGGTCCCCGAGAAGGATTTCGAGCACGTCACCGATATCTCGGTCGACCACGATCGAAAGGCCGTTCGCGTGACTCTGCGCGATCTCATGACGCGTGAAGCGAGGTACTTCGGGGATCAGGGCTGCGTCATCATTCCCGAGGGGGAGGACGGGGTCTTCTTTCAGCCAACCGCCGTCACGACGACGCTTCCCGATCCCTCGACCCAGGACTGGCCGATGGGCGACGTGCTCCCCTCGACCCTTCCGGAAGGGGCCGACCGGGCAAAGCTCGACTCCGCCGTAGCGCTCGCGTTCAAGGACCCGAAGAGTCTTACGGCCGCAATGGTGGTCGCCTACAAGGGCCAGATCGTGGCGGAGCGGTACGGCGAAGACGCCCACCAGGACATGCAGCTCGAGAGCTGGTCGATGGGGAAAAGCATCACCGCAACGCTGATCGGTCTCTTGATCGAAGAAGGGGCTCTGTCTCTCGACCAGCCGGCGCCCGTTCCCGCGTGGCAGCAGGACGATGACCCGAGAAAAGCCATCACCGTGCGAAACCTGCTCAACATGTCGAGCGGACTCCACTTCACGGCTCCTCGAGATCCGGACTACAGCGAGGACAAGGGTTATCCCGACCACATGTTCATCTACACCGGTGCCGTCGATGCGTTCGAATTTTCGATCGGGAAGCCTCTCCAGTTCCCCCCGGGCACGGAAGGGCGCTACCGAAATTCGGACCCGCTCACGCTCGGCTACCTGGTGAAGAAAGTCGTTACCGAGCGAGGCGAGAGCTATCTCACCTGGCCGCAGCGAGCGCTCTTCGATCGCATCGGGATCCGAAAACAGGTCCTCGAGACCGACCCCTACGGCAACTTTCTCCTGACCGGATACGACTACGGGACCGCCCGCAACTGGACCCGGCTCGGGCTTCTCTATCTCCGAGATGGTGTCTGGCTCGGCCAGAGGCTCCTGCCGGAAGGCTTCGCGAAGTTCGTCTCGACCCCGGCGCCCGGTTGGAAGGAGCCCGTCTACGGCGGCCTCTTCTGGGTCAACGGCACTGGTGAATATGCTCTCCCCAAAGAGGCGTACTACATGGCCGGAGCGGGAGGCCAGACCACGTTCGTCGTGCCGTCGCACGATCTCGTCATCGTGCGCATGGGCCACTTCCGGGGCGACTCCGAGGAGATGAGACGCGGCCTCGATGAAGCACTCCGCGGAATCCTCGAGGCGGTGCGGCCGATCTCGTCGTGACATGTCTTATCGCGTGGCGCGTAGCCGGGCGCGGTTCGAACAAGAGATAGAGAGAAGCCGGTTCGTCGGAAGCGTGGCTCCCGTCTCGACCCCCGAAGCGGTCGAGGAAGAGCTCGAGGAGATCCGCCGGGAATTCCCCGACGCCACGCACCACACCTGGGCGTACCTCCTCGGCGATCCTGACGGGAGTCCACGGATGCGCTTCGACGACGACGGTGAGCCGTCGGGGACGGCGGGCCGTCCGATTCTGAACGTTCTGCAGCGAAGGAAGGTCTCGGACGCGCTGGTCGTCGTCGTGCGCTATTTCGGCGGCGTGAAGCTCGGCGCCGGCGGTCTGGTGCGGGCGTATTCCGGAACGGCCAGTCGGGTTCTGGAAGAGGTGGAGCTCGCGCCGCCCACACCGCGCTCCCCTCTCCTCATCCGCCTCGACTACGGTGACGAGCAGAACGCGCGCCGAATTCTCACGCGGCTCGGAATCTCGATCGTCTCGGCCGACTACTCGCGCGAGGTCCTCCTCACGATCCACGCGAGCGACGGAGAAAAAGCCAGCGCCATCGAGGAGATATCCGACATCACCAGCGGGCGCGCCCGGTTCGGGCCGGAAGAGGATGCGGTATAGTTTCCGCATGAAGAACAGCCTCCCCGTTCTCTTCGCCCTCGCGACCGCCTTGTGCTGGGGCCTTTACGGTCCGATCCTCGGGAAAGCCCGTGTGGCCGATACCTCTCCCTTCAAGCCCTACGTCGCCATCGGCGTCGCCTATCTCGTCATCGCGATTCTCGGAGGCCTGATCGGCATGTGGTACCAGGGAGATTCCTTCCAGGTGGGCGCGGGAGGCCGGTGGGGAGTCGCCGCGGGAGCCCTCGGCGCGCTCGGCGCTTTCACTCTCACGCTCGCCATGTTCAGCGGCGGCGCTCGCATTCCGCACACGGTCATGCCCATCGTTTTCGGAGGGGCGGTCACCGTTACCGCGCTCTACTCGATCTGGAGCTCCCGCGAGACGCTCCGGGCGGGCCCGTGGCTCTGGGTGGGCATCGCCTTGATGCTGGTCTCCGTCATTATTATTACGGTGAACACGCCGCACGGAGCGCCTCCCGCGAAATGAGCTTCGATCTGGACGCACTCGCTCGAAGTCCTCTCGCGCACGCCCTCGGTCCTCGAGTCCCTGCTCGACGGGCTTTCGGACCGATGGCTCGACGCGAACGAAGGGCCGGACACCTTCACTCCCAGAGACGTCGTGGGGCATCTGATTCACGGGGAAGAGACCGATTGGGTTCCGCGCATCCGGCTCATTCTGGAGCGGGGCGAAAACGAGCCGTTCATTCCCTTCGACCGCTTCGGCTTCCGCGAGAAGATCAAAGGCCGAGACATCGACGATCTCCTGGACGAGCTCAAAGACCTTCGAAGCAAGAACCTCGACTACGTGCGCCGCCTCGAGCTCTCACCCTCGGATTTCGATCGGAAAGGCCAGCATCCGGGGCTCGGCACCGTCACCCTCGGCCAGCTGATAGCGTCCTGGGTGGTACACGACCTCGGCCACGTCCGCCAGGTGGTTCGCGTCCTCGCCCGACAGTATGGCGAGGCGGTGGGTCCGTGGAAGGAATATCTGACGCATCCTCGAATGAGCGATGACGGAGCCTCGTCATCTCTATTGCTGGTTCGACACCGAGTACACGACGCTCGAGCTCGAGCGGGCGCGTCTCCTCGAAGTCGCCCTCATCGTCACCGACGACGAGCTCCTGCCGATACGCGCGGAGCTCCGGAGACGACAGCCTTTCTCCAAGGCTCGACGGGTTGTCCGCGGTCCTGACGCCGCCGCCCGAAAGCGAGATTTCCGACCACGTCAAGGAGAACTACCGCCCGCTTCTCGAACGCTGCCGTCGAGACGGGCGGAGCGTGGAAGAAATCGACTCGCTCTTGTCGGCCTACCTGGATTCGTTCCCGGAGACCCGCGCCGCGAGCGTGCGCGAGCGTCCGGTCCTCGCGGGGAACAGCATCCACGCCGACTACTTTCTCGCGCGCAGGTTTCTCCCCCGCTTCCTGTCCCGCTTGAACTACCGGCTCTTCGACGTGACGACGTTCAAGATCGAGTGGCAGTTTCATCACCGGGAAAAGAAATTCGAAAAACTCGGAAGCCCGGAGAGGATCCGCGAGCTCTATCGCGGCCGGGATCCCATCGCGGGGGACAAGCACGACGCGTACTACGACGTGCAGGCCTCGATCGCCGAGCTCGCGTTCTATCGATCCCGGCTCCAAAAAATCTGAGAGGTACGATGGCTTCGACCAACCTTCTGGACTCCCCGGCCGACGGCTCCGTTCTCATCCGGCCCCTGCGAAAGAGCGACTTCCCGCGGTGGCTCGCGGAGGCGCCGGCGATGGTGCGACGCTGGGTCGAAGCGACACGCTTCGAGATCGAGCCGGGGAAGCACCGACTCCTCCCCGGCGAGGACGGCGAGATCGCCGAAGTGCTCCTCGGGCTCGGAGAGGAGTCGAGCCCCTGGGACTGGGCCGGCCTTCCGACGGAGCTTCCCGCGAGAGCGTTCCATGCCGCGGCCGACCTGGCGAAAAAGGATGCCGGCGCCGCGGCGCTTGGTTTCGCGCTCGGGACGTATCGATTCGACCGTCTGCGCAAGAGCTCCGAAAAAGAGCTCGCCCGCCTCGCCTGGCCCGAGGGCTGCGATCGGAAACGCATCGAGTCCGCGGTCGACGCGACGTTTCTCGTTCGCGATCTCATCAACGCGCCCGCGTCCGATATGGGTCCGTCGGAGCTCGCCTCCGCCGCAGTGGACGTGGGCCGGAAGTACGACGGGCAAGTCCGGGTCATCGTCGGCGAGGACCTGCTCCGCGAGGGCTATCCATCGGTCCATGCCGTTGGAAGAGCGGCCGCGCCGGATCGCGCGCCGCGGCTCATCGACCTCGTTTTCGGCGATCCCGGCCACGCGAAAGTGACTCTCGTGGGAAAGGGCGTTTGCTTCGACAGCGGCGGCCTCGATCTCAAGCCGTCGTCGAGCATGAAGCTCATGAAGAAAGACATGGGCGGCGGTGCTTCAGTGCTGGGTCTGGCCTCGATGATTCGAGACGCGGGCCTCCGGGTGCGCCTGCGAGTCCTCATCCCCGCCGTCGAGAACAGCGTGTCGGGCTCGGCGCTCCGGCCGCTCGACGTGGTGCGGAGCCGCAGCGGAACGACGATCGAGATCGGCAATACCGACGCCGAGGGACGGGTGATCCTCGCGGACGCGCTCACCGAGGCTTCGAGCGAGGCTCCCGCGCTTCTCCTCGACTTCGCCACACTCACCGGCGCCGCTCGGGTCGCGCTCGGCGCCGACCTCCCCGCGCTCTTCTGCAACGACGAGGAAACGGCGAAGACTTTTCTCGCGAAAGCGGACACCGAATTCGATCCGCTGTGGCGAATGCCGCTCTTCAAGCCGTACCGGAAACAAATCGAGAGCAAGGTCGCGGATATCACCAATTCCACCGACTCACCACTCGCCGGCGCCATCACCGCGGCGCTCTTTCTTCAGGAGTTCGTCGCACCGGGGATCCCGTGGGCGCACGTCGACCTCATGGCGTGGAACGGAAGCGCGCGGCCGGGAAGACCCGAGGGGGGCGAGGCGATGGGGATGCGTGCGGCCTTCGCCCTCGTCGAGGAGAAGTTCTAGCTCGCCTTCGCGACGCCCACGGAGAGAAGCGCGGCGAGACTTCGAAGCGTCTCCACCTCGCCGAGAGGCGAGATCGCGAGGAGGTCGAGCACCCTCGATTTCCCGTCGATGCGGGACAGGAGAAACGCCTCGGAAGCGTTCAGAGGAGGCTCGTCCGTCGCGGGCCGCCCGCTTTCGAGATGGAGCACGTCGGTCATGGGGCCGACGCCGATGCGAAGCGCGAGAGGATCCGATCATCGAACGGATTCCGTCGAGGAGGATCCGCTGCATCGGGAGGTCCAGCATCAGGTCGTCATCGAGAGGCTCGTCGGCGGGCTCGAAGCGGAAATGGCCTCGCGTAATCGAGAAGAGAAACGTGATGATTTCTCGAACCTGGAGCTCCACGGCCTCGAGGAGCGCGGCCTCGGTGATGGCGCCCATCTCGACCAGGCACTCACCGAACCTCTTTCCGGTCGCTTTCTGCTTCTCGTAAGCCTTTTCGACCGTCTCGGAGGAAACGCGACCCTCTTTCAAGAGGCGCTGGTCGAGCCGGTCCGCCGGGAGGGCCGAGCTCGCGAAGAGAACGAAGCCCCACTTGAAGAAGACGCGCCGCTCGACACCGTCGACGAGGATATGGAGGACGCCCGTGGCCTCCTGGTGGTTGAGGCGCGCGAGGAGCCAGGGCAGCGTCCCGAGGCCGAGATCGCCTTCCATCGGCTGAGGATCCATGGTGAAAGGCTAATTGCAAGGTTGACGCCAGATCGTCGAGCCTCCAAGCCTTTCATCCGTCGGGCTTTCTGGCTCCGCGACCCGGGAGATTGGCGGGAAAACCCCACAGGAAGATCAGAGAAGCTTTCTGAGCGTTTCGAGCGAGACCTTCTTACCGCTCACGACGAGGACCACCGTCTCGCCTCGATGGGAGGCGCGCTTCTTCCGGAAGGCCGCGATGGCGAGGGCCGCGGCGCCCTCGATCAGCATCGAGTGTTTTTCGATCGCGAGCCTCATCGCTTGGGCGATCTCGTCTTCGCTCACGAGCACCATCTCGTCGATGTCCCGTTGGCAGATGGGAAAGGTGATGGCGTCCGGATCCATGCCGCCGGCGGTCCCGTCGGCGAGCGTGGGCTCCGAGGGGAGATCGAGTATCCGCCCCGCGGCGATCGATTCGTACATCACCCGCGATGCTTCCGGCTGGCAGCCGACGACGCGCACGGAAGGGCTCCTGGCCTTGAAGTAGCCGGCGATGCCGGAGATGAGCCCTCCGCCTCCGACCGGGACGAATACCGCGTCGAATCGCTCGAGCTGGCGCTCGATCTCGACGGCGACCGTTCCCTGCCCGCCGATGACCTGGGGGTCGCTGTAGGGCGAGATGTAGAGGAGACCTTCGTCCCGCGCCACCCGCTTCGCTTCGAGCTCGCCTTCGACGGAATCGCTTCCGACGAACCGGAGCTCGACGCCATACGGCTCGAGCGCCTCGACCTTCGCCCGCGAGACGGTCGACGGGAGATAAATGATTCCCGCCCCTCCGAGCTCTTTCAGCGCATAGGCAACGGCGCCGGCGTGATTTCCGGAGGAGGCGGTCACGATCGGTCTCGAGCGCTCTCCCTTCGAGAGCGAAAGACACTTGTTCATGGCCCCGCGAAGCTTGAAAGAGCCGGTGATCTGATGGCTCTCGAGCTTGAGGTAGACGTCTGCCTCCGCTTCGGCGCTCAGGTAGGGCGACAGCTCGAGGGGAGTTTCCCGCACATGGGAGCGGATACGGGCCTCCGCCGCCAGAACTTCCGAGAGGATCTCGTCGTCCCGCATTCGCCGCCATTCTATCCCCGCGACGCGATAAAATTGGAGCCTCTCGGCCAGTCGAAGATGTGTGGTGAGAGACCGGGCCCGGAGGGCCCGATCCCCCGAGCGTGAGCGAGGGGCGAGCGAGCGAAGAGCGAGCTCGCAATAACAATGGAGGCAACGTGACGAACGCCGCGATTCAGATTCCCGAGCCTATCAACGAGCCCCTTCTCAGCTATGCCCCCGGTTCGCCGGAGAGAAAGGCGCTCAAGGCTCAGCTCAAAGAGATGCTCGCGACCGAGGTCGAAGTCCCGATCCTCGTTGGCGGCAAGGAGATTCGAACCGGCGATCTGGGCGACATCCGGGTCCCGCACGACCACGGACACCTCCTCGGACGCTTCCACAAAGCGAATGCGGAAATCGTGGCGCAGGCCGAGAAAGCCGCCGCGGCCGCGTGGAAGGAATGGTCGGTCCTCGACTGGCGCGCCCGCGCCGCCATCTTTCTCAAGATGGCCGACCTTCTCGCGGGCAAGCACCGTCAGATCCTGAATGCCTCGACGATGCTCGGGCAGTCGAAGACGCCGCATCAGGCCGAAATCGACTCCGCCGCCGAGCTCGTCGACTTCTACCGCTTCAACACCCACTACATGCAGCAGATTTATTCCCAGCAGCCGATCTCGGGCCCGGGCATGTGGAACTACGTGGAGTACCGCGCCCTCGAAGGATTCGTCTTCGCGGTCACTCCTTTCAACTTCACCTCCATCGGAGGCAACCTCCCGACGAGCCCCGCGCTCATGGGGAATACCGTCCTCTGGAAGCCGGCCTCGACCGCGGTGTACTCCGGCTACTACCTGATGAAGCTCTTCCAGGAAGCGGGATTCCCCGACGGAGTCATCAATTTCATCCCCGGCTCGGGCGGTAAGGTCGGAGGCCCGGTGATGGACCAGGCGTCTCTCGCCGGAATCCACTTCACCGGCTCGACCGAGGTCTTCCACGACATGTGGGTGACGCTCGGGAACAACATCAAGAAGTACAAGACCTATCCCCGCGTCGTCGGCGAGACCGGAGGGAAGAACTTCGTCTTCGTCCACCCGTCGGCACAGCTCGAAGCCGTGGTCACGGGGCTCCTTCGCGGGGCCTTCGAGTACCAGGGCCAGAAGTGCTCCGCGGCGTCGAGGGCTTACATTCCCGAGAGCCTGTGGCACGGCTTCAAGGACCGTTTCGTCGCCGAGGTCGCGACGATCAAGATGGGCGACGTCACCGACTTCTCGAACTTCATGGGAGCGGTCATCGACCAGGGCGCTTTCGAGAGCATCTCGGGCTACATCGACTTCGCGAAGAGCTCACCGGACGCGAAGATTTTGACCGGCGGGAAGTTCGACTCCTCCAAAGGCTACTTCATCGAGCCCACGACCGTCGTCACCACGAACCCGAAGTTCAAGCTCATGGAAGAGGAGATCTTCGGACCCGTGCTCACGATCTACGTCTATCCCGACTCGAAATTCGAAGAGACGCTCTCGCTCTGCGATCAGACCGCGCCGTACGCGCTCACGGGAGCGGTCTTCGCGCAGGATCGCGCCGCGATTGAGAAAGCGTACGCCGTGCTGCGGCAGGCCGCCGGGAACTTCTACATCAACGACAAGCCCACCGGCGCCGTCGTCGGCCAGCAGCCGTTCGGCGGAAGCCGCGCCTCGGGGACCAACGACAAAGCGGGCTCGGCGGGAAATCTGATGCGCTGGACGAGCATGCGGACGGTGAAGGAAACCTTCGTGCCCCCGACGAACTACCGGTATCCGTTTCCTCGAGAAGGACTAGTAACCTCGTTCGGCATCGACGACGTTTTGAAGCGGCTCTCCCGCCAGGTGTCTCTCGAGGTTGTCGCAGAAGAGCTCCGCAACTTTCTGCCGCCATCCCTGGATGTCGCCGGTGTGCGGCGTGATGACGAGGTTCGGGAGATCCCAGAGCGGACTGTCCGACGGTAGGGGCTCCCGCTCGAAGACGTCCATGACCGCTCCCCGCAGCGGCCCCTCTTCGAGCGCCTTTCGAAGCGCCGTTTCGTCGACGATCGTGCCGCGGGAGAGATTGATGAGAACGGAGCCGGACTTCATCGACTGAAGGACATCGGCTCCGACGAGACCTTTCGTCCGGGACGTGAGTGGAAGCGTCATCGCGAGGAAATCGCTGCGAGCCGCGATTTCCTGAAGCCGCTCGACTCCATGGACTTCGTCGACGCCCGGCGGGAGGCGTCGAGGGGTGGGCCTTCACCCCGACGACCCGCATGCCGAGCTTCTTCGCCTTTACGGCGGCGAGGCTCCCGATACCGCCCAGACCCAGGATCGAGAGGACCTGCCCTGCCGTGGGGATGAGCTCCGCGGACTCCCAGACGTGCTCGCGCTGCTGCCGGAAGAATCGCGGGAAATGAAGGTTCCACATCAGTACGCGCGCAGACGATGTAATCGGTCAAGACCTCGTCGTGGATCCCCGATGCGGAGGTCACCGTCACTCGCGGACTCAACGGCAGGAGGTGGTCGACCCCGGCGGACGCGGTCTGGACCCACCCGAGTGAGGGAGCGGAGAAGAGCACTTCCCTCGGAAATGGAACGCCGATCTTTGCGGCGAGGACGATCGATGGCCGGAAGTCGCGGAGAGAGCTTTCGAGGTCGCGATAGTCACGGCAGCTTTCGAGGACGACGTCGGGAAAGCGCGAGCGAATGGCGTTCCAGTAGACGTCCGGCTTTCCAGCCAGAACGAGGACGCGGGTCTCGTTCACGTGACGAGCTGTCGCTTCTGGAACTCGGAGCGCTGAAAGGCTCCGCTCTCGAGGATTCGCTTCGAGGACCATGACCGCGTCGAAGACGTCGACGTACCGGAGATAAAGCGGAGTGAACCCGAAGCGAAGGACGTCGGGCGCGCGGAAATCCCCGATGACGTTCTCCGCGATGAGGGCCTGCATGATCGGATAGCCCTGCGCGTGCCGAAACGAGATCTGGCTGCCGCGTTGCGCGGAGTCCTTCGGTCCCGCGAGCGTGAGGCCGAGCCCCGCGCACCGCTCTTCCACGAGCCGGGAGAAGAGGTCGCCCATCTTTCGGGATTTCGCGCGGACCTGCTCCATATCCGCGCGCGCCATCATCTCGACTCCCACCTCGAGCGCCGCCATGGCGAGAATCGCCGGCGTCCCGCAGAGATGTCTTTCGATGCCCGGCGCGGGTCGATAGTCGGTATCGAAGGCGAACGGCGCTTCGTGCCCCATCCACCCGGAGAGCGGCGGTCGGATCGCCTCCTGGTGCCGCTCGGCGACGTAGAGGTAGGCCGGAGCTCCCGGACCTCCGTTCAAGTACTTGTAGCCGCAGCCCACCGCGAAGTCGACGCCGTCGCGATCGAGATGAAGGGGAACGGCCCCCGCGCTGTGGCTGAGGTCCCAGATCACGAGCGCGCCTCGCTCGTGGCAGAGCCGCGTGAGCTCCCGCATGTCGTGGATCTCGCCGGTCCGGAAATCCACGTGAGTGAGAGTGACGACGGCGACGTCACCGTCGATCGCCGAGGACGAGATCCGCGCGGCGCACGAGCCTCAAGCGGGCACTGTCGAGGAGACCGGAGAATCCTTGCGCGACGTACAGGTCCGTCGGGAAATTCTCCTCTTCGGAAAGGATGACTTTGCGGCTGCCTCCGAGGCTGAGCGCGGCCCCGAGAAGCTTGAAAAGGTTGACGGACGTCGAATCCGCTGCGATCACCTGACCCGGAGCCGCTCCCAGAATCTTCGCGATGACATCGCCGACCCGGCGCGGATATCGAATCCAGTCGTGCGCGTTCCAGCTCCGGATGAGGCCTCGTCCCCACTCCTCCGTCACGATCTGCTGAAGCCGCGCGGCTGTCTTTTTCGGAAGCGCGCCGAGAGAATTTCCGTCGAGATAGAGGACACCGTCGGGGACGTCGAACTCCGTCGCGAAACGAGCGAAGGGGATCCGCGGCGTCCCAGGAGGCGACTTCCTCGCGCGTCAGGTCTGGCATCAGATGGAGGTCCGCACCGACCAGAGCTCGGGGAAGAATTTCAGACTCAGGACCTTCTGGAGATAACCGACGCCGGAGGTGCCGCCCGTCCCCCGCTTGTAGCCGATGATGCGCTCGACGGTCTTGACGTGCGCGAACCGCCACTGCTGGAACTTCTGCTCGAGGTCGACGAGCTTCTCCGCGAGCTCGTAGAGGTCCCAGTGCGTCGCGACGTCGCGATAAACGGCGAGCCAGGCCGCTTCCACTTTCGGGTGCGGCACGTACGGCTCTGCCCAGTCCCGCTCCACATACTCTTTGGGAATGTCGAAACCCCGCCGGGAGAGCATTCGCAGCGTCTCGTCCCAGAGGCTCGGTTTCATCAGCTCCTCTCTGAAGCTCTTCGTGCACGTCCGGGTCGCCCCGATGCACTTCGATCAAGTCCCGATTCTTGTTCCCCAGCAGGAACTCGAGCGACCGATATTGGGCCGACTGGAAGCCGGAGCTTCTTCCCAGCTCCCCGCGGAACGAGCTGTAGTCGAAGGGGGTCATCGTCGAGAGCACGTCCCAGGAGTGAACGAGCTGCGACTGGATTTGTGCGACGCGAGCGAGCATCTTGAACGCGGGGTCGAGATCGTCCCCCTGGATCTGGCGAACGACGGCTCGGAGCTCGTGAAGCGAAAGCTTCATCCAGAGCTCGGACACCTGATGGATGACGATGAAGAGAGTCTCGTCGTGGTGGCCGGAGATCGGTTTCTGCGCGCCGAGGATCTTCTCGAGCTGGAGATAGCCGGCATAGCTCATCCCCCCTTCGAGGTCCCAATGGATCTTCTCTCCGGTGAGATCGATGGCGCCCGTCTTCAGCTCGTCTCCCATTCTCTGGATGGTAATCGACCGTCCGCGAGCGGGCAAGTTGCGCGCGTCGTGCCGCCACGTCATACTGGTCCGGAAATGACTTCGCGCCCCGCTTGCCTCTGTTGTTGTTGTCGTCGCTCGTCGAGCGGGAGCGTCTAGCCGAAAAAAGAGTTTCGAAGCCGCCGCTCGATACCCTCCAGAAGGGAATTGAGCGGCGGCTTTTTCATTTGAGGTCGTCAATGGAAACGATAGGGATCCTTTACGAGCACCCCGAGTGGTTTCGCCCCCTGTTTCGCGAGCTGAACCGGCGCGGCCTCGCCTACGACCCCATTCATGCGGGCGAGCTCCGCCTGGATCCGGAAGCCGCGACGCGGTACGCGCTCGTCGTGAATCGCATGAGCCCCTCGGCGTTTCTTCGCGGGAGCGGGCATGCGATCTTCTCGACGTTCCACTACCTGTCGTATCTCCATGAGCTCGGCGTGCCCACGGTCAACGGAAAAGACGCCTACGCCGTCGAGATCTCGAAGACGGTACAGCTCGCCATTCTCCGCAGGCTCGGCCTCCGCCATCCGCCGACGCGGGTCATCAACAACCCGGCTCTCGCCCTCGAGGCTGCTTCCGGACTGCGCTTCCCCGTCCTGATCAAGCCGAACGTCGGCGGAAGCGGGGCGGGGATCCGGAAGTTCGACGACGAAGCGGAGCTCGCGCGAGCGGCGGAAGACGGCTCCCTCGACCTTGGGTGCGACCACACGGCATTGGTGCAGGAGGTGCTTCCGGCGCGCGGAGGGCACATCGTCCGCGTCGAAGTCCTCGACGGCGAGTTCCTCTACGCGATACGCGTCTACCCCAAGGCCGGCGCGGGCTTCAATCTGTGCCCGGCCGATATCTGCCAGGAAACACCGGCCGAGGGCGCGGCTCTCTGCCCCGCCGACAAAGGAATCAAAGTCGAAGGGTATCGGCCTGAGAGCCCGGTGATTCGAAGACGTCCTCCGCATCGCCGAAGCGGCCCACCTCGACGTCGGCGGCGTCGAGTACCTGGTCGACGATCGCGACGGCCAGATCTACTACTACGACATCAACGCCCTCTCGAACTTCGTCACCGACGCGGAGCGAGTGGTCGGGTTCGACCCATTCGTGAAGCTCGTGGACTTCCTGGCGCTTCGCGCCGGAGCGCTCGCACGGCACTGAGTGCCGAGAGGTCCCTTACTCCCGTTTCGAGCCAGCGGGGATCTGGAACCTGCTCGGCAGTACCGCCTTCGAAGGCGCTCGAGCGTTCGCTCCGCCGTTTCGAAGTGCGGATCGCCTGGCGCAACAAGAGAGAGATGCGACTCCGCTTCGGAGCGCGCTCCGGAAAGAGCACACAGGACGCCAAGCAGCAGATGGGCGTCGGGCTTCACCCGGGAGACGTCCTCGATCGTTTCCGCCGCTTTCGCGTCCATCACACGAAATCTGGCCGGCGGAGCGGGCGGCATCGGCACGATCACCTGCTCTCCCGATCTCCGGGCGGTGACCTGCCAGATGTAGGTGCGATCGCGGGAGAGGGGCGCGGAAGGCGTCCAGGACGTGCCAGCCACGTTTTCCTGACTCACGATCGAAGCGCGCTCGGAATCGAGCACCGCGATCTCGTAGCTCTCCGCTCCGGCCAGAGGCTCCCAGCGAAATTCCGGCCTATCGGATAGGGTCACGGTGCCGAGGGGCTCCATCAGCCGGAATGGAGGGTCCGCTGTCGTTCCCATCAGAACTTCCGGCGGGTTCGTAAGGTCGCGCAGCGAGTCCGGCGGCTCGGCGACACCGGCCTCGAGCGCCGCCTGGACGCGCACACGGGCGTCATCGGGGAGCGCGTCGAGACCCGCGACGGACGGATTCGATAGCCGCCTGCCGGCCGCGAATGCGACGATGAAAGCGAGGATGATTGCCGCCGCGGCGGCAAGGTAGTAAGGACGCTCCCGGACCCGGGGGCGAGACCGAATCCAGCTCTCGAGATCGCGCACCTCGTCGGCGCAGGAAGGGCACTCACGCAGGTGTCGATCGAGATCGGCGCGTTCGGATGCGGAGAGATCGCCGCCGGCATATCGCTGCACGTCCTCCTCGGAGAGATGGGCCTCGAGAGCGAGGAGTGCCGTCCCGAGCTCGGAAAGACGCGCGTTCGCTCCAGCGAGCCGCGCCAGTCGCGCACGACAGTCGCTACATCCTGAGAGGTGGTCGTCGGCCGAAAGCAGGCGCTCCCCGGAAAGACTATGGGTAGCGAGCTCGCGGAGCGTCGCATCGGTCAGATGGTGATTCATGGCTCACCTGCCAGGGACGCGGAAACCCGACGCAGATTAGCTGACGGGTTCGATTCCGGACCGCGGGGGGCCTGGGGCGTCCCGAGACGGTTGCTCAGCCGCTTTCTGGCCGACATGCGTAAGTTGATGACTTGCTGGCGCTCGCATCCGAGTCGTTCCGCGATCGTCTGGTCATCGATGGGGAGGCGTCCGCCAGAGACTCGCGAACTCCTCCGAGGACAGCTCGAGCGCTCCAGCAATCGCGCGCACGGAAGCGACGCCGACGGCAGGAAAAATCCATAGCATCCCTGCGCCCTGGGCGTCTCTTAGATTCAACAGGAGCGCTACGCGCTGGCGCAGCGGAAGCTCTTTGATCTCGGCCCATAGTCGCTCGGCGAATCGCTTCCGATCAATGGCCTCTTCCGGGGCCGAATCGGCCGCCGCGAGCTGAGGGGAGCGGCCGGAGGATTTCGCCCGGATTCGATCGATCCGCCATACCGATGCCACCAGATTTACCAGTTCATCGAGCCCGATCGGCCCTCCAATCCGATTGAATACATCGGCCACGAGCGGAGCCGGGTCGGCGCGGTCGATGAACGATGGCGGAGACCAGGATGGTGGCCACCGCGCGGGATCCCGAGCAATGGCGGCAAGTCTCTCCCGTGAGGAAGGGTCCGACTCCGCCGAACGCCAGTGGGTGAGACCGCATAGGAGACCTTCTTCCGGTACGTCCCAGAGCGCGAATCGAGGATCGCGCGACAGCACGTACCGTAGGCGATTCTTCAAGCGCGAACGCTCCGGATGACGAAGGCGATGACGCTGCGCGCACAAACTGAAGGTCACGGTGGCCGCGTAGCCTTCGAGGTTCTCGATGGGTCTCGCTTCACCGCCCGTCCTCAGCTCCCGGAGCCGTTTCAAGAGGACGAGAACGGCGTCCGAGACGATGTCCTCGATGTCCTGGTCGCGGAACGAGCTGCTTGCGCCGTACGAGCGGAGCTTGCGCGCGGCGATGGTACGGAGGAGTGGGCCGATGCGCTCGAGCGCGGCTTCGAGGTGTCGATCGGCTTCCTCCTCATCCTCTGCCTCGACGAAGCTTCGCAGCGCCGGATCGAGCATGATCAGTACGGATTGCCCACGAGCACGAACGGAGCCCAATAGAAAGGATGAGCGTATCGAGGGATCCTCGAGACGGAAAGCGTGGCACGCCGCAACAGGTCGGCCTTCCCGCCTTCGCCTCGCGCGAGCTCTTCGTGAAGTCTCGTCATCAGGGTCGTCGTGCTGGTCGACTCCACTTTCCACTGGCTCGCGACCGTCGCCTCCGAGCCCGCAACGAGGAGCGCCCACGTCGCTCCGACGATCCCCTCGCCGGGAGCGACGCGGCCGAGGCTGGTTTCGCAGGCGGACAGAATCACGAGCTCCGCGTGAAGCTCGAGATTCGAGTAGTTCCCAGGCTTCGAGCCGACCGTCCTCGGCCGCGCCATTTGACCCGGCCGACAACACCACATGCGAGTAGAGCGGACTCGCCTCGTCCAGAATTCCGTGACTCGCGACATGGACTATGCGGTGGCGAGGCGCCTCCGTCTTGAACCGGTCCTCGGATGCCTCGCGACCGAGGTAGATCGAGCTCCGGTTTGCGCCGTAGAGCTTTCCCAGCTCCGCCACCTGGCGTTCGGCTTCCGGAAGCGGGACGAGCCCTTCCGGTTCGAAGTTCGCCTTGCCCATCGCGAGGAGCGTAGGCAGGCCGTCTTCCGGCCGCAGCGCACGCAGGCTTTCACGCAATACGGTCAGCGAAGGTGCGTACGCCACCGCCGCGGACTCGATGAGGTGCCGGCCCTCGGGGTCCTGCAGCGCCTGGAACGGCGCTTCCCAGAGTGGGCCATCCGGAACGAGCACCAGCAGGGTCTTTCCGGCGAGAGCGCGCGCGGCGGGTGCGAGAAGAAGATCGTACAGCTCGCGAGCCTCGGTACCATAGAGCAAATCGCGGGACGCGAGACGTTCCCGGAACCGCCTCACCCGCTCGGCGAGCCGCACACGATCGGTGTTCAACCGGAACGCTTCGACCTCGGGGACGCCGGCGGATCGCGTAATCGCGAAGAGATATGCGTTCTCCTCCGCGACCACGTACTCGAGAATGGCGACCGTCGCGTCTGGAACGAGCGATCCGGCTTCGCTGAAGCCGAACGGCGCGACATCCCCTCTCCGGGCTCGCAACTCGGGATGGCGGGCGTAGAGCGCAACCTGGAGCGCTTCATACTCGGAGCGCCGGGCGCGCCGCTCCGACTCGAGGCCCTCGAGACGGCGTTCGTCGGGAGACGACTTCGCTCGCTCGGCAGAAAGACGCTCGTTGAGAGTCCGCAGCGCTGATTGCAGTCGGCGCTCTTCCCGGCGCTCCTCGTCGGTGGTATCGAAAGCGATTTCCAACTTGCGCCGCTGGAGCATCTCGGAAAGCGCTCGGCCCTTGGCTCGCTCGGCCATCTCGAGCGCCTCTTCCGCGGAGCCGTCGCCGAGCGAGAGGTCAATGAGCTCGTGGTAAGGGGAGAGTTTCGTCTCGAAGAAGCGCGCTCGCCCGAGCGGGGGTCCGGCGACCTCGTCCCGAAGTCGTTCGATCAGAGAAACGGCATCGAGGAGAACGGTCCTAGCGGCCTCGGTGCGGCCGAGGCGCCGGCTCGCGATTCCGCTGAGGGTCTGGGCCTCCCACAGAGATTCGAACTGGTCGAACTTTTGCGCGATTTCGGTCGACCGCCGCGCGAGGTCGAGCGCGTCGTCGTAACGCCGCGTCGAAATCCGGAGCGACGCGAGGCCGTTCAGCGTCTGGACGACACCCCCCTGGTCTTTCAGCTCTTCTCGAATCGCGAGGGATCGCTGCAGCAGTTTTTCCGCTTCCTCCGGACGTCCTAGGGCGGCTGCCGCCTGTCCGAGTGCGTCGAGGTTCATCCCACTGATGGTCCGCAAGGCCTCGCGATCGGCGATGGCGAGGCTCTCGCGAAAGTTGGCGAGCGCCCGTTCCTTCTCCCCGAGCCGCCAGGCTGCGGCGCCGATGTTGAAGAGCGCCTCCGGTTCGAGCCCCTTTGCCACATCGGCCTGGCCGCTCACACGCAAGCCGCGCTTGAAAGCGTCAATGGCGAGCTGATAGTCCCCCTGAGAGAAGTGCACCAGACCGATGTTGTTCTCGGACTCCGCGACGGCGTATTGGTCTCCAATGTCTTTGCGGAGCTCGAAACTGCGATGAAAGGCGTCGAGGGCCCTTGAGTACGCGCCCTGGGCCCGGTAGACGTTGCCGAGCGAGTCGAGGCTCGTTGCGATTCCCTCACGATTGCCGAGCTCCTCGCTGATCGACAGGCCGCGGAGTAGCCATTCAAGGGCCTCGGGATATTGCCCTCGCTCGAAATGCAGCAAGCCGTTGCGGTTGATGACCACGCCGGCGCTCCGTCGATCGTTCAGCTCCTCGAAGATGCGAAGAGATTGCTCATAGTACGCCGCCGCTTCGTCGAGATTGCCAAGCGCCCTGTGGACGTTCCCGAGGTTGTTCATGACTCGACCGACCCCGCGGCGATTTCCCGATGTCATCCACAGTTCCCGAGCCAACCCGTTGGCCTCGAGCGATTCCGGATACGCCCCGCGATAGAAGTGAATGCTGCCGATGGTGTTCCACGCCTCTCCCAGGCCCTCCGGGTCTTTCCGTCCCTCGTGAAAGCGAACGCTTTCCTCCCCAGCCGCCATCGCACGGTCGAGCTCGGTCGCTCGGAAAAGGCAGTCCGCCTTCCCGTTGAGCGCTCGGCCGATCTCGGCTTCCGCTCCGGCGATTCGCGCGGCATCTTCCGCAGTCTGGAACGCAAGCGTCGCGCGGCGGTATTCGTTTTGGAGCCGGGCTTCATCACCAATGCCGAGAAGCGCCCTCGCAAGCTCGGCCGTGCCGACCTCGGCGCGGGCGAGCTCCCTGGCCCTCTCGGATTCCGGCATCGCCAGCAGACGCGCAGCCTGCCCTTCCGGCTCGGTCTGGCCGGCCGCCGTGGAGGCGAGCAAAAGCAGGAAGGCAATCCTCACGTATTGCATCGTGAAAACTCTCCTGCCTTGGGGGGCCGAACGGGGTCCCGAGCCCGCGTCGGAGGATAGGTAATATCACGCTTTCCTTCAACTCCCTGTGAGACGCGAGAGCTGTCTCCTTTCCTTTCGCGGTGATCCCGCGCTGCGGCGACGAAGCGGAGACGACGGATCCCGATCCGAACGCACCCGGCTTCCGGTTCCAGCCGCGTCAAACGTCGATCGTTGGCCTCCTCTCTCATGTCGGCGAGCATGCGCACCTCTGGCCGATCGCCGTCCACATGCGCTGAGAATCGCGCTTCTCCTTTTCCGCTCACGCTAATACAATCCTGTCGGCGCGCAAAAGCAGGAGGAGCCTCATGTCCAATTCTCGGTTGTTCACAGTTCTGTCCGTGGCCGTATTGGCGCTCGTCGGAGCATGGGCACTCGCGCAAGCTCCCGCGCCGGAGAAAGCCCTGGCGCAAAGCGCGCTGGATACCCAACTCCAGTGGGGCCCTTGCCCCGCTTTCATGCCGGCGGGCTGCGGCCTCGCGGTCCTCCACGGCGATCCCGCCAAGGCGAACGCAGACGTATTCCTCAAAATGCCTGCCAAGGCCGTGCTCCCGGACCACTGGCACACCTCGGCGGAACGGATGATCCTCGTCGCGGGGGAGCTTCACGTCCAATACAAAGGCCAGCCCAAGACGGTGCTGACCCCGGGCATGTACGCATACGGGCCCGCGAAGTTGCCCCATAGCGCCACGTGCGCCGGCAACGCTCCCTGCGTCTTGTTCATCGCGTTCGAGTCCGCGGTGGACGCGGTCCCCACGGACGCCGCAGCAAAATAACGTCGGGGCTGCCCACCGGCAGCGTTTTTCTCATCGATCGCCCATCCATGAAGGGCCGGGCGGCGTAGAAGAAGCGACACCGCCGTGTCCGAGCTAACGGATTCGCGCGGTCGAGGACGCTACAATCGTTTCGATGGGTTCCCGGCTCGTCATGGATCGCCGCGACTTCCTGCGGCTGGGACTTTCCGGGCTCGCCGCGACCGGCGCTCGAGCGGCTTCGCCGGTTCCGGTGCCGCGAGTGAACGGCGGCATCAACATCCAGCCGCTTCGGCGCCTGGAGCCGGATGCGGGGTTCACGCCTCCACTCATTCTTCCCGAGCTCGTGGATGCCCAAATGAGAGCCCTCTACGAGCTCGGCTACGAGCACGTGCGCCTCACCCTTTCGTTCGATCGTTTCGGGCCGGACTTCGTCGCAGGCATTCCCTACGTGCGCGCGGCTCGAGCTCTCGGCATGGACGTTCTCGGTGTCGTCGGCCAGTTCACGGGGTACGATCTCGTCCAGGCGATCGCGGATCCGGCCACCCGCGATGAAGTGTTCGAGACCTACGTCCAGATCTTCGGCGACGCGGTTCCGGCCGCATCACCGGCGATTCCCGCTCCAGGCGGTTTCTCCGTTCAGATTCTGAACGAGCCCACCCATTTTCTCGGAATCGCACCCGACGCGTACGTTCGCGACTACCTCCGCCCCGCCTTCTATCATTTGAAGGAAGACGATCCGACGCTTCGCATCGTCGCGGCCGCCGCCATCGGAAGCGCGGCCGGGCTCCTGCAGTCGCGCGTCATGATCGAAGCGGGGCTCGAGCACTACTGCGACCAGGTTGCGTTCCATCTCTACAGCGAAGAGCTGCTCCCGGAGGTGGCGCAGGTCGCGACGAAGCCCGTCTGGGTCACCGAGTCCGGATCGCGCGGAGCAGCGACTCACCTCGAGTGGATGACCGGGAGCTTCGACCGAATTCGACGCGCCGTTCCGGGCACCGAACGAATCTTCTGGTTCCAGCTCTTCGATACCGGCACCGAAGGCTTCCGCCTCATCGATCTCACGCCCACTCTCGAAGGCACGTTCGAAGTCGTGCCCGAATCCGGAGAGGCTCTCGCTTGGCTCCACTCGCGGGTCTCCGAGGCCCTGGCCGGCGTCCCCGCGATTCCCTATCGCGATCTCGTGCCGGACATCACGCTCTACTTCCCCACCGAAGAGGATTTTCGCATCCTCGCCACGACATCGTTCGGGCGCGAAATTTGGCGCTCCTGAAAGCATCGCTTCTGGCGCTTCTCTCCGGGACCGGAGCCGAGGGGCCGGACTATCCGCTCGGCCCGCTTCGGCTGCCGCCGATCGCCGAAGCGGCGACACCCTTTCGCGTCGCGGACCTGCGCTATGCGTTCACGGACGAAGACGGGACGCTCTCGAGCTTCGACGCGAGGCTCCGCGCGGGAGGAAGCCTCTTCGTGGGCGCCGAGGTCCGTGGCGACCGCCTCGGTGCGTTCCTCGACACGCAGCGGGTGGAGCTCGGCGTAACCGAGGAGAACGGAGACTACGAGCTCGAGGGATCGTTCCGCGCTCCCTTCTTTCTCGTCGCGACGAGAGCTCGGGAGGAGGAGGGCGAGTGGGCCTTCTCGACCACAGGCTCGCTTCGCTTCTCGAACGACCTGGAGGTTCTCCTCGCTCACTCTCGCGACCTGGACGAGAGCATTTTTACGCCAGGGCCGGTCGATGAGTTCATCCAGAGCGGCGTCCTGCCTCCCGTGGGACCACCGGGCAGACCGCTTCGCGAAACATCCTTTTCCCTGCTGTACCAGCGCGGAAATCACTTCGAGGCGCTCGCCGACGTCCGCGGGTCCCGCATTCGCACCGAAGCCGGTTTCGATCTCAAGGTCGAGCGCTATGGAATCGCGACGCTCTGGAATCCCGACCGCTTCGAGCTGGAAGGGGGGATCTCCTACTCGAACACGTCGGGGAGGCTCCCGGCGCGGGAGTTCGCCGCGGGTTTCGGCATCGACGCCGAGGTGACCTCCCACCTTCTCGCGAGCGCTTCGACGTCCCAACGATGGGAGCCGGGAGTGTTGGTGTTCGAGGACGACTATCGTTTCGGCGCGACGTTCTTCGGACGGCGCCACCGCTTCGAACGTCGAAGCGAGGCTTCGGCGCGCGTTCTCGAGCTCCAGCGCCAGGCGAATGCCCTCGGCTACAACGAAAGGCGCGTTTACGACGTCGAGGGCCTGCGCCGCTTCCGCGAGCGCCTCGGAATCTCTCCGGCCCGGCTCGAGCTGAAAGAAGCCATCGACGACCTCTACCGCGCGCAGGTCCTGGAGCGCAATGTGCCTCAGCTCGGATTCGAGATCGAGCTCGGCGAGGACTCCATACAGACGGTCGAGCGAACCGCCTATCGAGCATTCATTGGCATCCCCTGGCCGGTGCAGCTCCCGTTTCTGCGCGATGAGGATGCCGTCGAGTTTCTTCTGGCGGAGTTCCTGCTCGTTCACGAGGACTATGGCGGCGGGCTCCGCGCCGTCTCGAAAGAGGCGGGGCTGACGGCGTTTCTCAACCGGGAGGTGAGTCTCTTCGTCCGCTGGCGAGACCCGGGCATCAGCCCCCCGGAGGTCATCCTCGAACGGAGCGCTCCCTCGAGCATCACCGTTGGCTTCGAGTACGCGATGGGGCGCTAGCAGTGCCGACGCCTTCGCCGCTCGCGTCCGTTAGCGGCCCTGAACCGCTATCCCGCACGCCTGAGTGGCCGCTGGCTACACCGCCGTCGTGCGTGTCCCTGGCCAGTTCGTCGCTTTCGCGGGCCTTCCACACTAGGTCCGTCGCCAAATGGATCGCGTCGAGCGTCCGACTCGCGTCGGGACGGCTCCGTCGCCCGCTCCAAGTTGTCTTCGGAAATGAACGGGTCGACGCTTCGAGCCAGTTCCTGAGCGCACGGTCTTCTCGCTTCCTCGACTGAACAAACGTTGTAGCCGCAAGCAATCGTTGTTCGACGACACTCGATCTCGCTGACTCGCTCAGAGATGGACTTGGCGAGCGCAGAGTCGACAAATCCAGTGCGCCTCGCTCGCGGAGGATCACACGAAGCAGTGCGGACGGAGTCGAGAAAAAGGATCAACGGGACGCGCGGTCCCGAAGAAGCACCCTGAGACTGTCGGTGCGAGCGCGCGTCACCCGCGGCAAACGGAGCTCGGTCGGTTTCCTCGTGGCGCGGCGCACCGCGAGTGGAGGCTCCGAATCGTAAGGCACGATGCGGGCCACCGGCATGTGGCGATCGAGCACGATGAGCGTGTGTCCCCGGCGGACTTTCCGCAGATGTTCGCTGAGACGAGCCTTGAGATTGGCGATTCCGACCTTGTTCATGACCATATTGTGACCATTCTATGCAAGCGGCGCTAGCCGCTATTCGTCGTTCTCGAAGATCCCGGATCTCCTGAACCGCGCGATAGGCCTGGTCGATGGCGCAGTCGAGGTAGGCCTCGCCCCCGGCATCGGAGTTCGCGATGGTGATGCGCCCGAATGGCTTTCGTCCGAGGATGCACGGCTTGTCTTTCTCGGTCCAGTCGGGCTCGCCGAGGTACGCGTACTCGTAGGCGTATCCGTGCGGCCAGCGGTTCACGGTGATGGCCTCGATATCCCGTCCCGGGTCGAATCCGCCGCCGCCGAGAATCCTTCCGAGCTGATCTCGGATGTTCTTCTCGAACGTCTCGAACGTCGTCGAGAGAAGCTCGTAGCGTCCCGCCTGGAACTGCTCTTTCGGAGGAAGACCCGGGCTCGCCGGGCTTCTCGTGAGATGGAGGACCATCGGCTCGTCGGGAGACCGAGGACACCGATAGGAGCCGAGGCTCACCGGGAAAGTCGAGGGACACGCTCGCGAAGTAGCTTCCCGGACAGGAGACCGAGCTGATTCCGAGCTTCTGGAAGGACGTCCAGTTCCGGATGCCGACGTTCGTATAGGTCAAAGGGACCTTGACCGCGTAGGACAGCGCTTTTCGCTGGCCCTCCGGCATCTCGGGACAGAGGTAAGGGATGACCGAGTTCCAGCACGCGAGGACGGCGTGCCGGGCGCGGACTCGTCGCGCTTCGCCTTTGCGCACGTAGGTGACCTCGACCTCCTTCGCGCTCTCAGGAGAGCCTTGGTGACGAACGCGGACGACCGTGCTCTCGAGCCGAATCCGCACTTTCGATTCCGCTTCGTCGAGCTTCCCGTAGTCGAAGCGCGCGGTGACCACGTCTTCCATGGTGCTTCCGGGACCGACGCCAGGAACCAGCGAGCGGACCAGAAGCCGAGGGATCGAGGCATTGCCGTCGGGGAAATGAAAGATGTACGGATCGTCTTTCGTTCCGGGTTTCGCCTCTCCTCCCATCCTTCCGGCGAGCCCTCTCTCGAGCCCGAGGCCTTCGAATCCCGGATACTCGAGGCGAAACGCCCGCAGAGCCGGAACGCCGTCGATCCCGATCCCGAAAAGCCCGTTGCTCCTCCGGTAGAGGTAGGTGAGGACCATCGGGTCGACCTTCACGTAGTCCCGGAGGTAGGCGAGATAGCTGAGCTCGTTCAGGCGCGCGAGCTTTTCCTCGCTCGAGAGCCCCGACAGATAGTCCGTCGACGCGTCTTCATTCAGCCGAACCAGATCTGCGCGAGCGGTCTCCGGTAACGGAATGGTCGCGGCAAATTCTTTCCACGATGACTCACCCCGCCGCACCAGCCGATCCACTCCGAACGTCTCGCGGTCGAAGAACTCCGCTCTCCCGAGACCGAGATTGCGATAGAGGTCTCCCTCGAACGCGGTTTGGAAGCGATCGAGGTCGACCCCGAGATCGCGCAGCAGACCCATCGACTCCGGGCTGAAGCCCGACGGAGTATCGATCGACTGGCTTCCGCCGTAGCCGATGAGAGGGCGCTCTCCCGTCTCGAGCTCGTTTCTCTTCGCGTGTCCGCCGAAGTCGTCATGGTTATCGAGGACCAGAATCCGCGCGTCGGGGCCGGCCTCTTTGCGGAAGAAGTAAGCCGCGGCGAGCCCGCTCACGCCTCCGCCCACGACGACGAGATCGTAGAGCTCTCCGGTATCGACTCGCGTCCCAGCTCTTCCCTTCCCGCATCTCGTGAGCGACTTCCCAGGACCCGTCGTGGCTTCCGCGAAGACCGGTGAGCGCCGGCGGATAGGCCGCAGCGCGCCGCCTCGAGCCCGAAGACGCGCAAAGGCGAGGCGGAAGCGAGCGATCCGGTGATGGTGACTCCGACCCCGTTCAAGAAATCGCGGCGAGTGATGTCTCGCTGCTTTCCATCCTAGCGCGCCTATCCTGTCACGGATCTCATACAATCACCGCCCATGAGGATCAATTCCCGACTTGGGCCTGATGATGTTCCTCGAGTTCTTCATCTGGGGCGCCTGGTACGTCACCGTCGGGAACTACATGACGGCGATCGGTCTGACCGGGGTCATCTACTGGGCCTACACGGTGAGCCCCATCGCCGCGGTAGTGTCTCCGTTCTTTCTCGGGATGATTGCCGACCGGTTCTTTGCGACCGAAAAGGTCCTCGCCGTTCTTCACTTCCTCGGAGGTCTCGCCATCCTCTGCGGCGCCCTCGTGGGCCGACTCGGCCGCCCTCTTCATCGCGCTCCTCCTCCTTCACGTCCTCTTGCTACATGCCGACCCTCGGGCTCACGAACTCGCTCGCGTTTCGCCATATCGAGGACCAGGAGAAGACCTTTCCCCGGATTCGCGTCTTCGGAACGCTCGGCTGGATCGCGGCGAACGTCCTGGTGAGCGCCGTCCTCGGAGCCGACGCGACTCCGATTCCTCTCTATATCGCGGGCGCGGCCTCGATCCTCATGGCTTTGTATTCGCTCACGCTTCCTCGACACCCCTCCGCCCGCCGCGGGAACGAGACCCACCTTCCGCGCCATCGCCGGCATCGATGCGCTCTCGAAGCTCTCGAGCCGTCCCTTCCAGATCTTCATCTGGAGCTCGCTCCTCATCTGCATTCCCCTCTCGGCGTACTACGCCTACGCCCCGGTCTACGTGTTCGCCGCCGGCTTCGAGAGCCCGGCCTTCCAGATGTCGTTCGGCCAGATGTCCGAAGTCCTGTTCATGGTCGCGATGCCTCTCTTCTTCGCCCGCCTCGGCGTCAAATGGATGCTGGTCACGGGAATGGCCGCCTGGGTGGTCCGCTACTTCCTCTTCGCCTCCGCCGCGCCTGCGGGAAGTCACTCGCTCATCTTCCTCGGGATCCTGCTCCACGGGATCTGCTACGACTTCTTCTTCGTGACCGGACAGGTCTACGTCGACAAGAAGTCGACCGACGACATCCGCGGACAGGCGCAGGGATTTCTCGTGCTCGTCACCTACGGCGTCGGGATGCTCCTCGGCGCGCAGGTCTCTGGGTGGGTCTTCAACGCGCTCGTGCCGGATCCGAACGTTCTCGCCTCATGGCAGCGTTTCTGGCTCCTTCCGGGAGTGTTCGCGCTCGCGGTGATGGTGTTCTTCGCCGCGACCTTCCCGCGGGTGAGAACGGTACGAGACGCATGCCCAGAGGTGTCGTTCTCAAGCGCGAGTGGAAGACCTACCTGGAACCTTGTCCTCGAAGATCGCGAAACCGCGACCGTGGTCCCCGTCGACGGTGGCACGAAAGCTGCGCGGGAGAACTCCGCTTGCTGCCAATCATTGATGAGCCTCACATTTCCCGTCCGCTCTCGGACAGCGTCGTGTACCAACGGGTGATTTCGCCGAGGCCGGTGCTGTCGATGTACGGCACCCCGGCAAGGTCCAGAGAAATTCGAGTCCGGCCATCCTTTACCAGCCGACCGATCGCCTGGCGGAACAACTCGACCGCATCGCCGATGAGCAGCTTTCCCCGCAGCTCGAGGATGGTAACGTCACCCATCTTCCCGTTCGTCGATCTTCAGCATGGAACCTCCTGTCCTGATGCGGTTGAAGGTATAACATCTCCCGGAACTCGCGCCCGAATGAGTCAGATTCTGAGTGTCGCTTTTGATCGTCTCAGCCCTGGCGAACTAGTATGGATGTTTGTTCGAGAGGAACGATGAAGACACTACTTATATTGTTATCGACCTGCTTCCTCGGTATCGCCTGCGGCCCGGCCGAGCCGCCCGCTCCCGTCGAGGAGACCGCTCCGGCCGCCGAGGTGGCCCAGACGGACGAGACGGAAGAGATCGAGCCCGCGCCGGAGCCGGAACCCTATCCGCCGGGGCTCGCCCCCTTCGTCGCGCCCTGGAAGGGGGACCTCGACGGGATGATCGAGCGGCGCGTCATTCGCGTGCTCACCGTCGAGAGCCCGGTGCAGTATTTCATCGACAAAGGCCGGGAGCTCGGGATCACGTACGAAGGCGCGAAAGCGTTCGAGACGCAGCTGAACGAGAAGCTCGGCACCGGAAACGTCAAGATCCACGTCATCGTCATGCCCGTCGGGCGGGATGAGCTGATCCCGCGTCTCCTCGCGGGTCAGGGCGACATCGCCGCGGCGACGCTCACCGTCACACCCGAGCGGAAGCAGCAAGTCGACTTCTCGGACCCCTTCGGAAGCAACGTCTCGGAGATCGTCGTTACCGGCCCCGCGGGAGTCGATATCGCGACCGTAGACGAGCTCTCGGGGAAGGAAGTCCACGTTCGGGCCTCGAGCAGCTACGCGGAGCACCTCAAGGCACTGAACCAGCGCTTCGCCTCCGAGGGCAAGGCGCCCGTTCAGATCGTGCGACGCGGACGAGCTCCTCGAGGACGGGGATCTCCTCGAGATGGTCGCCGCCGGGCTCATTCCCGCCACCGTAGCCGACAGCTTCATGGTCGATCTCTGGGCTCGATGTGTTCCCCGCTCTGAAACCTCACCCCGAGGCCGCTGTCGCGACGGGCGGAGAGATCGCGTGGGCCTTCCGCAAGGAGAGCCCGAAGCTCGCCGAAGCGGTGAACGCCTTCGTCAAGACCGGAAAACAGGGCACCGCAGCGGGCAACATCCTCATCAAGAAATATCTGAAGAACACGAAATGGGTGAAGAACGCGCGCGAGCGGGAACGACATCGAGCGCTTCCATTCGATGGTCGAGCTCTTCCGGAAGTACTCCGACCAGTACAAATTCGACTGGCTCCTCATGGCGGCGCAGGGCTATCAGGAGTCGACGCTCGATCAATCGAAGCGGAGCCACGTCGGCGCGATCGGCGTCATGCAGGTGATGCCGACGACGGCGAAAGACAAAGCAGTCAATATCCCGGACATCGAGAATCTGGAGAGCAACATCCACGCGGGAATCAAGTACAACCGCTGGGTGGTCGACAATTTCTACAACGACGAGGCGATCGCCCCCATCGACCGCCAGCTCTTCGCCTTCGCGTCCTATAACGCCGGTCCCGGGCCGCGTCGCGCGGCTGAGAAAGGAAGCCGAAGAGCAGGGGCTCAATCCGAACAAGTGGTTCAACAACGTCGAGCTCATCGCCGCGAAGCGCATCGGGCGCGAGACGGTCCAGTACGTCGCCAACATCTACAAGTACTACCTGGCCTATCAGATGGTGATGCGGCAGCACGAGCTGCGGAAAGAGGCGAAGGGCACGAGCGGGTAAAAGCTCCACTCATGCGCCTTCTTGCTCTCCTTCTCCTGGGCGTTGCTGCCTCGCAGCCGCCCCGGATCATGACCTCGGCCGACCTCGCTTCTTTCGAGTCGCCCGAGCCCGACGAGCGAATCCCTTACGGCGACGACCCTCTGCAATTCGGTGAGCTCCGTCTCCCCGACGGCCCGGGGCCGCATCCGGTGGCCATCCTCATCCATGGGGGCTGCTGGCTTTCGGAGTACGACATCACGCACCTCCGGAAGCTCGCGGCCGCCATCACCGAAACGGGGGTCGCCACCTGGGCCCTCGAGTACCGCAGGGTCGGAAACCCGGGCGGCGGCTGGCCGGGAACGTTTCAGGACATCGCCCGGGGCGCGGACCATTTGCGAGAGTCTGGCGAAGACTCATCCTCTGGACCTCGACCGCGTCGTCGCGGCGGGACACTCGGCGGGCGGCCATCTCGCGCTCTGGCTCGCGGCGCGATCGAAGCTCTCGGACCGCGAGCCGTTCCGGGCGGAGAACCCGGTGGTGCCCGAAGCCGTCCTCGGTCTCGCTCCCGCGCCCGACCTCGCCTACCTTCACGAGCAGAACGTGTGCGACGGCGTCATCGACAAGCTTCTCGGCGGGTCTCCCGAAAACCAACCCGAGCGCTATCAGTCGGCTTCCCTGGTGAACCTGGTGCCTCTGGGGGTTCCCCAGATCCTGCTCCTCGGGAAGCCACGACACGAACTGGACACCGGTGGGCCGCCGGTACTTCGACGCCGCGAAGGCCGCGGGAGACGACGTGCGCGTCGTGGAGGCGCCCGAATCGGGCCACTTCGAGATGATCGATCCCGATTCGACGACCTGGCCGCTCGTGACCGAGGCGCTTCGCGATCTTGCTAGAGCGCTGAAAGGACCGAAGCGGCTTCCTCCTCGGGAAGGCCGTCCACGAGCCTCAGGGTCTGGATCGACAGAGTCGCGAGGCGCTCTCCGGGCAGGACGAATCCCGTGAGATTGACCGGATCCGCGGCCGACACCTCGAGAGTCTCGCCCGACTTCTCCTCGCGGCGAAGCGCCCGCAGGAGCTCGACCGCCTCGGGAAGCGCGAACTGCTCTCCGAGGTAGCCGGAGACGAAGCGTCCGCCGCGGATCTCTCCCCGCGCCTCGAGCCTCCGATACGCGAGAAGGAGGTCGCGCCACGGCGGGGCGAGCGACTCCTTGGCCAGGAGGTCGCGGAACACGACTCCCCAGCGGGCAAGGAGCTGTTTCGCGAACCGCTCCGTCGCGTTCTCAACGGGCACGAGGTCCCTCGCCAGAAGCGACCACCGACCGCGCGACGCGCGGTGCCGCTCCCGGTTCATGAGCGAACGAAGAGCGTCGAAGCCGTCCGCGGTGACGTCGCCGTGGGCCACGAGCTCCCGAAGCGCGGTCTCGACCTCGTCGACCGTCCGCCCGCTTTGTTTCACGATCTCCGTGAGGAAAGACGCTCCTCTCCGGTCGAGCACCGAACGGACTTCCCGCGCCTGCGTCGACAGCGCCACTTCCTGCCCTTCGTCCGACGCGCGCAGGCCGATGAGCCAGTCGAGGTCCTCGCGGAAAAAGAGCGCGACGGGAACGACGCGGCTCACGCGAGTCGAAGTCGCTTTCGAGAGGCGGCCCCACGCGACCTCGCCGGAGAAGCAGAGCTGGTCGAGGTACTCGGGCCGGTAGTCCGCGAGCCTTCCGGGGAGAACGGAGCTCTCCCAGGCGGAGGCGGGCACTTCGTAGCCCTGCAGTTGATAGAGGAGGCGCGCGAGCCCTTCGACTCCGTTGAGCTGCGAGCTTGCGCGAGAGATGCTGGAAGCGCAGCAGGAAACGCATGAAGCTCGCGGTCGAGACGGGCTCGATCTCGCGGCGCAGCCGGCCGAGCGTCAGGCGGTGGATCCGGGCGAGGAGTCGTCTCTGGCACCACTCGATCTCGCCGGATGAATCCGCGGTGAACTGGCCGCGAAGCACCTGGCCCTCGGACTCGAGCCTGAGGAGGGCGGAATCGACCAGGCCCCGCGGAAGCCCGAGCTTCTCGACGAAGAAGCTCGCGCGGCGAGGACCGGTCGAATCGAGCCACCCTCGCACGATAGCGGTCGCCGCTTCCTCCGCGCTTTCGACGCCCGCCCCGGCGACCGAAGCGAGATCCGTGACGAACTCGCCCTCCGGGCAGGCTTTCGAGACGAGCTCGCGCCGCTCCGCGGCGACCCAGAAGCGGGACTCACCGAGCCGGAAAATCCCCGCGCGGCGCTCGCGACGAAGCTCCTCGAACCACGACACCCATTCGACGGTCTCCGGCGCCGACACCAGGGTCAGGAGAGCGTCGTGAAGCTCGTCCGCGTTCCGGACCATGGGCCAGGCCTCTTCCTCGACGAGGTGGATCGCTTCGGGGTCGAGCCGAGAGAGCTCGCTCGCATCGTCGAGAGTGCGCCGCAGCTGCACGGCGCGCGCGCGCCGCTCCTCGAGAGGGGCGTCGTCGAGAAACGCGTAGGGGTTGGCGTTCACGATCTCGTGGGAGAAAGGCGAAGGCGTCACGCTCTCTTTCACCACGCAGCGGATGTCGCCGCGCTCGATGCCGTCGAGAATCCCCTTCAGTCCCTCGAGATCCATCGCCTCGTGGAGACAGTCCGAAATGGTCTCGTTCACCAGCGGATGGTCCGGAATCCGGATGGGCCCTTCGAGGTTCTCGGCGCAGGCCGCTTGATCGGGAAACACCGCCGCGAGAAGGTCGTCGGCGCGCATCCTTTGAATCGGAGGCGGCACTTTCTTCCCGCCGCGGAACCTTGGAATGGCGAGCGAGCGGCAGAGGTTCCAGCGCCAGCGCGCGGTGAACATCGGCGCCGCGAGGAGGGCCTGGGTGAGCACCGACTCCGCGGTATGGGTCTTCACGAAAGCCGGCACGATCTCGAGCGGAAACGCGTGCTGCTCGCTCAGGGAAACGATGATTCCGTTGTCGGTCGCGGCCGCCTGGAGCTCGAGGTTGAAGGAGCGGCAGAACCGCTTCCGGAGCGCGAGCCCCCAGGCCCGGTTGATGCGCGAGCCGAACGGCGAGTGGATCACGAGCTGCATCCCGCCGGACTCGTCGAAGAAGCGCTCGATGACGACGGTCTCGAACGAAGGCACAGCGCCGAGCGCGCGCTCTCCCGCCTCGACGTATTCGACGAGCTCCTCCGCCCCGCGGCGGCAGAGTCCCGCGCCCTCGGTCAATGCGAGGAGTCGGTCCTCGCGGCCGATTCCCGAAGCAACGGCTGAACGCTCGCGAATCTCGGCGACCTCTCTCGAAAGCTCGATGGTTCTCCCGGGGGCCTCTCCTCTCCAGAAGGGAACCGACGGCGCGGCTCCTTTCGCGTCTTCCACCCTCACGCGCCCCGACTCGACGCGGCGGATGCGCCAGGAGTGCGTCCCGAGAAGAAACACGTCTCCCGCGAGGCTCTCGACGGCGAAGTCCTCGTCGAGAGTTCCGACGATCTTCTCCTCCGGCTCCGCCACGACGAAATAGGCGGCGTTCTCCGGTATGGCGCCCCCGGACGTGATGGCGGTGAGCCGGGCGTTCCGCCGTCCTCGCAGGCGGCCGTTCACCCGATCGCGGTGCAGGTAGGCGGCGCTCCGGCCGCGCGACGACGCGATGCCCTTCGGAAAGCATCTCCAGCACGTCTTCGTAATCGGAGCGGTCGAGATTCCGGTAGGGGTAGGCCCTTCGAAACGCGTGGTAGAGCTCCTCTTCTCCCCACTCGTCGGCGGCGGCCGCGGCGACGATCTGCTGAGCGAGGACGTCGAGCGGAGCCTCGGGAATCTCGAGAGCGTCGAGCTCCCCTTTGCGGATGCCGCGCACGAGCGCCGCGCACTCGACGAGCTCGTCGCGGGTCGTCGCGAAGAGGACTCCCTTGGGAGTCGCGGAGAGAAAATGCCCCGAGCGGCCGACTCGCTGCAGGAGCACCGCGAGCGAGCGAGGAGTTCCGATCTGACAGACCAGATCGATCGTACCGACATCGATCCCGAGCTCGAGAGAGGCGGTCGCGACCACCGCCTTGATGACCCCGCGCTTCAGCTCGTCCTCCGCGCGAAGGCGAAGCCCACGGGAGAGGCTCCCGTGATGGGCCAGGATTGCCTTCTCGCCGAGCCTCTCTTCGAGGTGGTGGGCGACCCGTTCCGAGAGCCGGCGCGTGTTGACGAAGATCAGCGTCGTTCGGTGGGCATTGATGAGATCGGCCAGGCGATCGTAGATCTCGGCCCACATCTCGTTCGAGGCCACCGCTCCGAGCTCGTCCTTCGGAACCACGACCGAGAGCTCCATGTCGCGGCGGTGTCCGATCGGAACGACCTCCGCCGAGGGGCTCAGGAAGCGCGCCACCTCCTCGACGGGCTTCACCGTCGCCGAAAGACCGATCCGCTGCGGTCGCCGGCCCGAGGCTTCGGTGACCAGACGATCGAGCCTCTCCATCGAGAGCGCGAGATGGGCGCCGCGTTTGTCGTCGGCGATCGCGTGGACTTCGTCGACGATCACCGTTTCGACGGCCCGGAGGATCTCCCGGCTTTTCTCGGAAGTCAGGAGGATGTAGAGCGACTCCGGCGTCGTCACCAGGATGTGCGGCACCGCGCGAAGCATTTTCTGCCGCTCCGCGGGAGGAGTGTCTCCGGTGCGCACCGCCGTTCGGATCGGCGAGAGGGAGACGCCGCGCCGCGCGGCGAGATCCCGGATTCCAGCGAGGGGCACTTCGAGGTTCTTGTGGATGTCGTTGCTGAGCGCGCGAAGAGGCGAAACGTAGACGACACGGACCGCGTCGGGAAGCTCGCTCTCGGAGGCCGTCTTCACGAGACCGTCGATCGCGACCAGAAACGCCGCGAGCGTCTTCCCCGACCCCGTGGGAGCGGAGATCAAAACGTCGCGGCCGGAAGCGATGAGAGGCCAACCCCGCTGCTGTGGCTCGGTCGGCGCGCCGAAGCGGTCTTCGAACCATTCCCGGACCAGCGGATGGAGGTTCCCCAGCATCGGCCCGCTATTGTACCGCTCCCCGGAAGGCGATGAAGGCGGACTCGTGTAGCGCGCCCCATTACAGGTGGACGGGGCGTCGAACAACTCCAATTCCTTGTTCCTTCTCATGTTCGGAGATTTGTCGCCTTCGGCACAGGTCTTGCCTACAAGACGCCATTATGAAAATCCACTCCCTGGTCCTGATGTCCTTGCTGATCCTTCCGCAGGCGGCGGCCGCGCAATCCGCGGTAGAGAAGCTCGAGGCATTTCTCAGCAACAACCGCTGCACGCCCGAGCGCACGAGCAATTGCTGGAAGATCTTCATCAACAAAGCGTGCGCCGGCGGCTGTCCCCGGAAAGGCTACGTCTTCGCAGCGGCCGCGAGAGGTACGTACCGGATCGATTTCCACAAAGAGCTGAACTCCTACCTGAAGCTCTTGAGGAACGCCGTTCTCGCTTCACCGAACCAGGTTCTGCAAGGCGACCTCTCTTTCGGCTGGACGCTCGACACCTTTCTGTACCAGCAGGTCCAGGCTTACCTCTTCGATGAAAGAGCGCGCTACTACGACTCCGGGGGCAATCGCTTGTTGAATCCTCCGGTCTTTGGAAGCCACACGGTGGATCCGAGCCAGTTCTTCATGCTGGCGTTCGTCAACGACAGCGGCGCCCCCCAGGCCATGCCCCAAGGGGATCTGGGAGGGTGGCTTCTGACTCTCGGGCACGGTCTCGCCGCTAACGGTCGACCGAACTTCGAGTACTACCTGCGGCTCTCCGAGCGGGTTTTCACGAGCTTCGCCTTTCGCTACGCGGACGGCGGCGTGCGAAACAACAAGAGGTCCTATAAGTGCCACGGCGATCAGTACTGCTACTGGTTCCACTCCTTCGCCGTGGGGACGGAGCCGGAGCCGGAGAGTGTGCTGAATCAGAACCTGCACGCCATCCGCGATGCGCTCGTTGCCCACGCCACGCTCGCCGACTGGCGTGACAACACGAACGCGGGCGTGCCGCTTCCTTCCGGATTCACGCAGCACATCAGGAACCTCCGGGATTTCGGCCGCGGAGGTCTCAACCAGCTCGCGTACGGGCTCGGAAATGCCGCGGACCCCTCAGCGCCGCCCAATCTTCGAGAGTTCATGCAGAACTACGCAGAAGACCCGCAGATCGCCGAGCGTGAAGCGGTACAACGCTTACTATCGCTACGAAATGGACACTCTTGCACCTGCGAACGGAAACACGCCGGGGAATGTGTGTCACTACCACTACCACAACCTCGAGCTCCTGAAGTCGATCCTGACCACCATCAGCACCAATCCCTACTACAAGGACGATCCCGACTTCAGCGCGCTCTATTACAGGCTCTTGTACGGACGGTCGAAAGGCGACAAGACCAGCTGCGTCAACCTCGGCCCACTTTTTGCCTGGAAGAAGAACATGCGGGGCCTCCCCATTCCCGAGTTCTACTATGGAGGACGCGTGTACAGCTCGTTTCCCGCGCAGAGCTCCTTCCCCTACGGACACTGCCCGTCAGCGCTTTGGTTTCAATACCCGATCTGGTTCCCGCATGTGGACGAAGCTCAGAGCATGCGGGAAACCCGCGCCTGGTTCGATCAGGTCTACGCCGGTTGCAAGTTCTAGGCGGTGCCTAGAACGTGACGAAGAACCCGGCGGTCGCGCTTCCCTGCGTGAGAAAATCCGCCTCGACCGAGACCAGGCAGGCTCCGGGCAGCGAGCAGAGAAATCCGCCGGAGGTCTGGAGGAAGGTCGGCCAGACTCGACCCTCGAGACGAAGACCGAACCGCGGAGAGAGATAGGTCTTGACGCCGAGTCCCGAGCCGATCGAGAACCGCCATTCGCTTCCCACGTCTTCGACCTTGGGATCGAAGCGCGTCGCCCCCATGGTGAGCGCGAAGTAGGGCCGGAGGCGCCCCTCTCCGAACTCGACGGCTCCTCCCAGGTGGTAGTACTCGACCGCGAGACCCGCCCGGACGGTGCTGGGGAAGAACAAATCACTGCTCTGGAACTCGAGGGTGGTGTCCTGCCGGCCGTAGAGCATCTGGATCGTGGCGTCGGGACGAACCCGCACGTCGACGATTGCGCCGTAGACGATGCCCGGCTCGATCTCGAGCCGCCCCGGACGGGATTGGATGCCCCCTCCGAACTGACCTCCGACGAAGGGTGAGATCTCGACCCGTCGACTCTGCGCGTGAGCGATTCCCGCGAGCGGGATGGCGAGAAAACAAAGGATTGCGACATACTGAGGCCCATTCGAGGTCTTCATTGAAATCATTATCGTTGATTCTCGCTTCTTTTCTATCGACGGGCGTCGCGGCGGGATCGGCTCTCCCCGACCTCGACGCCATCGCGTCTCCTCACTTCCCCGCGAACGAGCCCGGAGCCGCCGTGCTGGTGATGAAGGACGGGGAGGTGCTCCTGCGCAAGGGCTATGGCCTCGCCGATCTCGAGCAGGGGACGGCAATCGAGCCGGACATGGTTTTTCGAATCGGCTCGGTGACGAAGCAATTCACCGCGGCGGCCATCCTCCTTCTGGAGGAAGCGGGAAAGTTGGCTGTGAGCGACGATCTACGCAAGCACCTGCCCGACTACCCCACTCATGGGCGCGTCATCACGATCGAGCACCTCCTCACCCACACTTCCGGAATCCGCAGCTATACCGACATGAAGAGTTTCGGCGAGAACGTGCGGAAGGACATGACCGTCGAGGAAGTCATCGCGCTCTTCAAGGACGAGCCGCTCACGTTCGAGCCGGGAGAGAAGTACGCGTACAACAACTCCGGATACTTCCTCCTCGGAGCCATCATCGAGAAGGCCAGCGGCAAGAGCTACGAGAGCTACCTGCACGAAAAAATCTTCGAGCCCCTCGGAATGTCGCAGACCTACTACGGAAGCGCCTCCCGGATCATTCCCAAGCGCGCTCAGGGCTACGACGGGGTGAACGGAGAGTTTCAGAACGCCGAGTACCTGAGCATGACCATTCCCTACGCCGCGGGGTCGCTCCTTTCGACCGTCGACGATCTCGCGAAGTGGGACCGGGCGCTCCAGAGTCCCGGTCTTCTGAGCCAGGAATCGCTCGAAAAATGGTGGAAGCCGTTTCACCTCGCGAACGGCGAGTCGATCCACTACGGCTATGGCTGGGGAATTTCGGAGTACGACGGTCGCGAGGTGGTCAGCCACGGAGGCGGCATCAACGGGTTCACCTGCTACCTCCTGCGAGCGCCGGCGGATCGCGTTTTCGTCACCGTTCTGACCAACCGCAACGACGAGAAAGCGAATCCGGGCCTCGTGGCGCGAATGCTCGCCGCGGCCGCGCTGGGAAAACCGGTCGACGAGAAGACCGTAGTGCTCGCCTCCGAGTCGCTCGAGAAGCGCACCGGTCTCTATCGCACACCCGCCGGCGTACGCTTCCTGGTAACGCACGAAGACGACCATCTGCTCCTTCGGCGATACGGTGACGAGCACCCCGATGGTGGGCGAACGAGGAACCCCGGTGTCAACGAGCGTTTGAATCGAACGGCGACGAAACTCTTGCCGGTCGCCGAAACGGAGTTTCGGTTGGAGAGCTCCCTCACCCGCGTTCGCTTCGAGGGAGAGGGACGACTCGTCGTCGAGGACTGGGGGCGCGACGAGCGCGCGGAAAGGAGCGACGAGGCCTTCGATGAAAAGTCTCGGGTCCTCGCCGCGGTGCGGAAGCTCCTCGATGCCATCACCGCGAGAGACCAGGGGGCGATGTACGCGGTGCTCGACCGGGATGCCCGGCTCGTCCGGACGGAGTCCCGGAGCGGCGCCTCCAGTATGCGGCCCATGTCGGCGAGCGAATTCGTGACCCGGATTCTCGAGCACGAAGGACCGCCGCTCCGCCAGGAGATTTCGGATCCGGAGGTTCGAATCTCCGAAAACCTGGCGACGGTCTGGGCGTCTTACGCATTCTACGCGGGAGAGCGGTTCACTCACTGCGGCGACGACGCGATCCAGCTCGCGAAAAACGACCTCGGCTGGCCTGGCTGGAAAATTATCGCCATCGCCGATACGCAGCGGAGCGAGGGCTGCAAGACGAAGTAAGCCGCGGCGGGATTGACACCCGCGAGATCCCTCTCGTATAGTCCGCGCCTGCTTCGGCATCTCATGCGACGAACTCGCCTCTTTCTTCCCCTCGTCCTCTGGGCGGCCTTTCCCTGTTCCGGTGAAGAGACGCTTGCGGGATACCGGCGCGAAAGCGAGCGGAGACAGCGCGATCTGGAGGCCAAGCTTCAGGCCATTCCCAATCCAGACAACCTCCGCGAATATATGCGGCGACTCTCGGCGCGGCCCCACCACGTGGGCACTGCCTACGGCCGCGAGAATGCCGAGTGGATCCTGGCGAAGTTCCAGGAGTGGGGCTGGGAAGCGGAGATCGAAACGTTCGACGTCCTCTTCCCGACACCGAAGAGCCGTCTGGTCGAAATGGTGGCGCCGACCCGGTTCACCGCTCGACTGGAGGAGCCGCCTCTCGCGGTGGATCCCACGTCCGATCAGAAATCGGAACAGCTTCCGACGTACAACGCATACTCCCGGGACGGAGACGTGACGGCGCCTCTCGTCTACGTCAACTACGGGCTTCCCGCGGATTACGAGCGACTCGAGCGTTTGGGCGTCTCCGTCGAGGGGGCGATCGTCATCGCGCGGTACGGCATGTCCTGGCGGGGCATCAAACCGAAAGTCGCCGCCGAGCACGGCGCCGTCGGCTGCCTCATCTATTCGGACCCTCGCGACGACGGCTACTTCGCGGGCGAGGTCTTTCCCGAGGGACCGATGCGGCCCCGGGACGGCGTCCAGCGCGGGAGCGTGATGGACGCGCCTCTCTATCCCGGCGACCCCCTGACTCCCGGCGTCGGTGCGACCAAGGACGCCCGCCGTTTGACGGTAGCCGAGGCGCCGACGCTCACGAAAATTCCTACACTCCCGATCTCTTACGGCGATGCCCAGCCCCTGCTCGAAGCGCTCGAAGGCCCGATGGCGCCCGTCGAGTGGCGCGGTGCCCTCCCCATCACCTATCACGTCGGGCCAGGGCCCGCGCGGGTCCATTTGCAGGTCGAGGCGAGCTGGGACATCAAACCCGTCCATAACGTCATCGCGCGAATCCGAGGCGGCGTTCACCCCGACGAGTGGATCCTTCGCGGCAATCACCACGACGCCTGGGTCAATGGAGCCGAAGATCCCATCTCGGCGATGGTCGTGCTACTCGAGGAAGCGCGCGCGCTCGGAGAGCTCGTCAAGGAGCGGATGGCGTCCGGACCGCACCATCGTCTACGCGGCCTGGGACGGCGAGGAGCCGATGCTCCTCGGTTCGACGGAATGGGCGGAGGCCCATGCGGACGAGCTTCGGCGGCACGCCGTCGCCTACGTCAACAGCGACGGCAACGGCCGCGGCTACCTCAATATGGGCGGCTCCCATACTCTCCAGAGCTTCATCAACGGCGTCGCTCGCGAGCTGACCGACCCGGAGAGCGAGGTCTCCGTTTTCCGCCGCGAGCAGCTCCGCCGAATCGCGCGCGCGACGACGCGAGAAGCGCGAGAAGAGCTTCGGAGCCGCCCCGACCTCCCCATCGATGCGCTCGGCAGCGGAACCGACTACACCGCGTTTCTCGATCATCTCGGAATCGCGAGCCTCGACCTTTCCTATGGCGGCGAGGACGAAGGCGGCATCTATCATTCCATCTACGACGACTTCTACTGGTATACGCGTTACTCGGACACGAACTTCGTCTACGGGCGGGCTCTCGCGCAGACGGTGTCGACGGCGGTTGCGCGGCTCGCCGGCGCCGAGGTGCTGCCCTTCGACTTCGTGGCGCTCGCGCAAACCGTGAAAGGCTACGTCAAAGAGCTGAAGGCGCTTCTCGAGAGCCAGCAGATGGAGATTCGCGAGCGCAACCTCCAGATCGAGGAGGGTCTCTTCCGCGCGACCTTCGATCCGCGGCGGCCCACCGTGCCTCCGCGGACGGAGGAGATTCCTCCACACCTGAACTTCGCTCCCCTCGACAACGCCGTCGAGGTCCTGGAACGAAGCGCCGAGCGATACGCCGGAGCCATCGGCGCCGCGCTCTCCTCGGGCGAGCCGCTTCCCGTGGACGCGGCGCGGGCGCTGAATCAGAAGCTCAAGGACAGCGAGCGGAAGCTCACGCATCCCGACGGGCTCTCTCGCAGACCCTGGTTCAAGCACCTGCTCTACGCGCCGGGGTTCTACACCGGGTACGACGTCAAAACCGTCCCCGGGGTGCGGGAGGCGATCGAAGAAAAGCGGTACGCCGAGGCGAACGTCGAGATCGCGCGGGTCGCGAAAGCTCTCGAGGACGAAGCGGCCCTCGTGAGCTCCGCCGCCTCGGACCTCGAAGCGCTTCGCCGATAGGTTCCTTGAAGGAGGTCCTCTCGTGACATTCCGAATCATCGCCCTCGTTCTCCTCGTCTCCGCGGGAAGGGCCTCTGCGGAGACCCTCGAGCTTTCGAACGCCACCATCGCGGACATCAACGCCGCCTTCGATTCCGGAACGCTCACCTCGGAAAAGCTGGTTGCGCTCTGTCTCGCGAGGATCGCCGCCTACGACGACGCCGGGCCGAACCTCAACGCCGTCCTCGCGCTGAATCCGAAGGCCCTCGACGAAGCACGCGCTCTCGATCGGGAGCGAAAGGCCAAGGGGCGACGCTCGCCGCTCCACGGAATTCCCGTGGTGCTGAAGGACAACATCGATACCAAGGACCTTCCGACCACGGCGGGATCGTTCGTCCTCGCGGGATCGCATCCCCCGGATGACGCCTTCATCGTGACGAAGTTCCGCGAAGCGGGGGCCATCGTTCTCGCGAAGGTCAACATGAGCGAGTTCGCTTCGGGAGCGACGATGAGCTCACTCGGCGGAGCGAGCTTGAACCCGCACGACGTGGACCGATCGCCCTCGGGATCGTCCGGCGGCACCGGCGTCGCCATCGCCGCGGGCTACGCTCCCGTCGGCATCGGAACCGACACGGGCGGATCGATTCGAGGGCCCTCGGCGGCGAACGGGATCGTGGGTCTGAAGCCGACGCTCGGTCTCGTGAGCCGGGACGGCATCGTTCCGCTCGCGCTCTCCTTCGACACGGCCGGGCCGATGGCGCGCCACGTATACGACGTCGCCGCGGCTCTCGGAGCGATCGCCGGAGCGGATTCCGCCGACGAGGCCACCCGAAAAAGCGAGGGCAAGGTCGAGTCCGACTACACGAAATTCCTCGACACCAAGGCCCTTTCGGGGGCGCGCCTCGGGATCGCGCGGGACTTCATGGGCCAGGACCCGGAGACGGATTGGATCGTGGAAGCCTCTCTCGACGTGATGCGGGCGGCGGGGGCCACGTTCGTGGACGTGAAGTTTCCCAAGTGGCTTCTGAACTCTCGAGAAGAGTTCTATTTCACCATTCGCCATCGGGAGTTTCGCGAGCAGATCGCCGAATACCTGAAGACGCTCGGACCCGCCTATCCCAAGACTCTCGACGAGCTTCTTTCGCGCTCGAAGGCGCTGACTTCCCCGAGCTCCGAAGGAGCGACTCCGAACCCCGTGCGCTGGGAGCTCATGACCCGCGAAGACAAGAGCGGAACGCTCGAGGACTACGATTACCTCGCCGTGCGGGATCACGTGCTCCCTCTGATGCGCGCCATGATCGAGGGGGTGATGAGCAAGGAGAAGCTCGACGCCATCGTGTATCCGACGTCGCCGCGCCGCCCCGGCCGAACCGATGAGGATCCGAGTCCGGCGGCGCCGTCCGGCTCTTCTCCGATGGCGCTCATCGGAGCGCTCTCGCCCACCAATATCGCGAACCTGACGGGATTTCCCGATCTGATCGTTCCGGCCGGATTCACCAGCCGCCGGCTTCCCGTCGGTTTGTCGTTCCTGGGAGTCGCCTTCAGCGAAGGACGGCTTCTCGCACTCGGCTACGCCTTCGAGCAGGCGACGCACGCGATACGAACGCCGGTCTCCGCTCCGCCGCTCGCGGGCGAGACCATCCGCCACTAATCCAACCACAGGTTCGGCAACCGGCTAGCCTCCGGCGAAAATAGCGAATACTCTCTGCAGCGTCAGGCCGATGATCGGAACGACGCTCTCCCATTACGAGATCCTGGAGAAGCTCGGTGCCGGAGGGATGGGAGTCGTCTACCGGGCGCGCGATGCGAAGCTCGGACGCGACGTTGCCATCAAGGTCCTGCCTGCGGACCTCTCACACGACGCCGAGCGTCTTTCCCGATTCGAGCGCGAGGCGCGCCTCCTCGCGTCTTTGAACCATCCCCACGTCGCGACCCTCCATGGCTTCGAGGAGGCCTCGGGCACGCGCTTTCTCGTCATGGAGCTCGTCGAAGGCGAGACGCTGGCCGACAGGATCGCGCGCCATCCCCTTCCCATCGAAGAGGCTTTGCCCCTCTTCCGTCAGATCGCCGAAGGGCTCGAGGCCGCTCACGACAAAGGCATCATCCACCGCGATCTGAAGCCCGCGAACGTGAAGATCACGCCCGACGGCCAGCGTCAAGGTGCTCGACTTCGGGCTCGCGAAAGGCGTTGACCGCCTCGCCCCCGAGTGGGCCCCAATCGGAATCGCCGACCGTCACCCGCAGTCCGTCGGAGTCGGGAGTGATCCTGGGAACGGCCGCCTACATGAGCCCCGAGCAAGCGCGCGGAAAGTCTCTCGACAAAAGAACGGACATCTGGTCTTTTGGATGCTGTCTTTTCGAAGCCTTGACCGGGCGGGCGGCGTTCCTCGGCGAAACCGTTTCCGACACCATCGCCAAGATCCTCGAGAGTGAGCCCCGCGTGGGGAGCGCTTCCCGGCCGAACGCCTCGGAGGATTCGCGAGCTTCTCGCGTGGTGCCTGACGAAGGATCCGATCGATGCGTCTTCACGACATCGCCGACGCGCGCATCGAGCTTGCCGAAGGCTCTCGCGCAGCCAGAGGAATCCACCGCGTCAGACCAAAAGAGTGCCCATCGCCGCCGTTGCTATCGCCCTCGTCTCGACCGGCGGTCGCCTTCTGGAGCCTCCTGCGTGCTCCCGAGCCGGCGGCCAGACCCGTGGTCCGCTCCACCTTGACCGCTTCCCGAAGGAGAGTCTCTCGCACCAGGTTCACCAGGTTCCTCGCTGGCCATTTCCCCGGATGGGCGATTGTCGCCTATGTGGCGGGAGACCGAGGACTCACGCCGCCTCTACCTTCGAAAGATCGAGTCGCTCGAAGCGCAGCCGATCGAAGGCAGCGAGGGCGGTGCGACACCGTTCTTCTCGCCCGACGAGGAGTGGATCGGTTTCTGCCAAGGACGGAGCGCTCTTCCGCACCCGCCGTGAGCGGAGGCGCGCCTCTCCGGGTCCCGGTAACTGTGGCGGACTCCCGACGGGGGTGGACTGGAGCGGAGACGAGCTCGTGCTCAGGTCTCGCCGGGCTCCTTCGGGTTCCCGCCGGCGGGTGGTGAGCCCCAGGTCCTCACCGTCCTCGATCAGGATCGCCGGGAGAAGTCGCATCGCTTTCCGCAAGTGCTTCCCGGAGGCGACGCGGTTTTGTTCACGCTCGCCACGAGCACGACGGACTCCTGGGACGACGCCTCCATCGCCGTCGCCTCGATGAAGACGGGGAAGTACAAGGTCGTTCTCGAAGGAGGAACGTACGCCCGTTACAGCCCGACGGGCCACCTCCTCTACGTCCGAGGCGGGAAGCCTCCACGCGGTGAGCTTCGACATCGAGAAGCCTCGAGGTTACGGGACAGCCGATCTCCGCTGGTCCCGCAAGTGATGAACAGTGCCGCTGTTGGCGTCGCGGAGTTCGTCTCATCAGTGACAACGGCATCTCTGATCTACGCCCCCGGTCGTCTCAAGGATATCCGATGGTCGGGTCGTTTCCGTCGACCGCGACGGACGCGTCGAGACGCTCCTCGAAACCCCGCGGGCTTTGAGGACCTGAGCCTTTCGCCCGATGGTCGTCTGCTGGCGCTCCAGGTCGTCGGTGGTGCTCATCGAATCCATCTGGTTCTATGAAATCGACTCGCGGAACCTGGACCCGATGGACTTCCGAATGGGATAATTTCCGTCCGGTCTGGGCGCCGAGCGGCCGGGAGATCGCCTTTGCTTCCGCTCAAGCGAGCGAGTTCAACCTGTACAAGCGGCCCGTCGACGGCGTGGGAGAGGCGGAGCAACTCGGAACGGGCAGATTTCCTTCGTCCTGGTCTCCCGATGGAGCGGTCCTCGCCTACGATGAAGCTGCTGGCGAGACGGGAACCGACGTCTGGACGCTCCGTCTCTCAGGAGAGGGCAAGCCGGAGCCCTTCCTGAACGGGCGGGCCAACGAGACCTGGCCGGCGTTCTCGCCCGATGGCCGGTGGGTTGCGTATCAATCCGATGAGTCCGGCGAGTTCGAGATCTATCTTCAGCGGTTTCCCGGCGGAGGAGGGATGCGTCCGGTCTCGACGGGAGGAGGCTCCTACCCCGTCTGGAACGCGAACGGGAAGGAGCTCTTCTACCGCACTCGCGACAAGATGATGGCGGTCGCGGTCGGGACGGGAGTCGACCTCGTGCTGGGGCGTCCCGTTGTGCTCTTCGAAATCCGCCACCCGCAGAGGGTATCCGACACTTTCGCGGTGACGCCCGATGGCCGGCGTTTCCTCTTCATCGAGCACGACGTCCCCGAGCCGCCTCCCACCCACCTGGTCCTGGTGCAGAATTTCGGAGAAGAGCTGAAGCGGCTCGCCCCGGTGAGGGACTGAGCAGCCGATCATGCGGAAGAGCCTCGGTCCCTACGAGATTCTGGACCTGCTGGGAGCGGGTGGGATGGGGGAAGTCTATCGTGCCCGGGACCCGAGGCTTGGCCGCGTGGTCGCGGTCAAGATCCTTCCCTCTTCTTTCTCCGCAGATGCGAGACGCCTCCACCGGTTCGAGCAGGAAGCCCGCGCCGCCGGAATGCTCAATCATCCGAACGTTCTCGCCATCTACGACGTCGGCACCCACGAAGGCTCGCCCTATCTCGTCTCGGAGCTCCTCGAGGGAGAAACGCTTCGGGCGCGGTTGGGCGCGGGACCTTTTCCGCTGAGCAAAGTCTTCGACTACGCGGTCCAGATCGCGATGGGTCTCGCGGCCGCTCACGAGAAAGGCATCGTCCATCGCGACCTGAAACCGGAGAACCTGTTCCTCACCCGGGACGGGAGGATGAAGATCCTGGACTTCGGCCTCGCGAAGCTCATGTCTCCGGATGTGGAAGCCCGGACCAATGCGCCCACGCTCGCTCGGGACACGGACCCGGGAGCCGTGATGGGAACGGTCGGCTACATGTCGCCCGAGCAGGTTCGGGGCCAGGAGGCGGACGCGCGCTCCGACGTTTTCGCACTGGGCGCTGTCGTCTACGAAATGCTCACGGGACGACGGGCCTTTCAGCGAGATACCGCCGTCGAGACCATGAACGCCATCCTGTCCGAGGATCCGCCGAGCCCACGGACGCGAACCCTGCGCTTACACGGCTGGTGAAGCGTTGTCTCGAGAAGAGGCCCGAGGAGCGATTTCAGTCGGCGCGGGATCTGGGATTCGCTCTCGAAGCGCTCTCCGGATCTTCTGGAGCGAGTGTAGCTCTGCCAGCCTTGCCGATGGCTGGAGGAGTCACGACCGCTTACGCCTGGATGCTCGCGGGTGCTTTCGCGATTGCGGCCCTTGCGCTGGGTATCGCTCATCTTCGCGATCGGCCGAGCCGGAGCGGCGTACTTACCGCTTCGGCGTCCTTCCGCCGGAGGGCGCGACGCTGATCACGACCGAGGGGATGAGCTTCGCCCTTTCTCCGGATGGCCGTCAACTGGTGTTCGCAGGCTCGGACGGCTTCGGGAAAGACATTCTCTTTCTTCGTCCGCTCGATGCACCGGAAGCAAGCGCCCTGCCGGGCACGGAAGGCGCCTCCTACCCGTTCTGGTCTCCCGACAGCCGATTCGTCGGGTTTTTTGCCGCGGGGAAGCTCAAGAAGATCGACATCGCCGGAGGACCTCCTCAAACCCTGTGCGACGCATCGGGAAATCGCGGCGGTACTTGGAACCGAAATGATGTCATCTTGCTCGCACCGGATTTCAACGGCCCGATCTATCGAGTTTCCGTCACGGGCGGCATGGCAAAGACCCAGACGGCGCTCGACCCTTCACGACAGGAGTACTCTCATCGCTGGCCTCAGTTCTTGCCAGACGGAAAACACTTTCTCTACGTGGCCTTGAGCGCGAATCCCGAACATGCCGGAATCTACGTGGGCTCGCTCGAGTCGAACGAAAGCCGGCGGCTGACTGGCGCCTACTCGAGCATCGGCTACATCAGTGGGTATCTGCTCTATGTTCGCGGCAAGACGCTGCTGGCCCACCCCTTCGATTCCTCGAGGCTCGAGCTCATCGGGGAGCCGATTCCCGTCGTTTCCGGAGTGGGCTCGGCCGTCGGGATTGGCATAGCCCACTTCTCGGTTTCGGAGAGCGGCGTTCTCGCATATCACGCTCACACGGCCGATGACGCGCTTCCCGTTTGGTTGGACCGGAGCGGAAAGAGACTCGGAGTCCTTGGCCCACGGGGCGAGTACTCGCCGGGGAACCTCTCGCCGGATGACGAAAGGCTGGCCTTCAATCGCAGCGACCCACAGTTCGGCGTCCCCGACATCTGGATTGCCGATCTCTCTCAAGGGACAACGTCGCGGTTCACGTCGCATGCCGCGCATGACTTCTCCCCGGTCTGGTCGCCGGATGGCATGCGACTGGTTTTTACTTCGAATCGGTTGGCAGGCGGAGGCAACGACCTCTTTCTCAAAGCGTCCAACGCCACGGGAGAGGAGGAGCTCCTCTTGAAGACCGGCGCGACCAACGTCGCAACGGACTGGTCCACTGACGGCCGGTTCATCCTCTATCAAGCGTCACTGCCAGGGACGAACTATGATTCTTTGGGCGCTCCCTCTCGAAGGGGAGCGAAAGCCGATCGTCCTGGTACAAACGGAGTTCTCCGAAGGAGACGCCCGTCTCTCTCCCGACGGCCGATGGCTCGCCTACACGTCCGATGAATCCGGGAGCCAAGAAGTCTACGTCCGGCCTTTCCTGCGGCCCGGAGGAAGCCAGTTAATTTCCACGAGCGGCGGGTGGAATCCCGCGTGGAGAAGGAACGACGGGAAGGAGCTGTTTTATCTTTCGTTCGAACGACATGTCATGTCGGTCGCGGTTGAATCCGATCCGTCAACGTTTCGGTCGAAGTGTTCCGCGGGCACTCTTCGACGAGCCCGTCTCACGACGGCTCCTTACGCCGTTTCCCGAGACGGCCAGCGTTTCCTGATCAACACCCCGCTCCCTGAAGCCTCCGCGCCCATCCAGATCGTGGTGAACTGGACCCCAGAAAAGAAATAGCGCTAACTCACCCGGGGCTGCGTTCTTCGCGACCGAGAAGAAGTCGTACCAGCTCGAATCCGCGCCTCCGTACATGCGCTCGACCTTGACGTCGAGGAGATAGGTCCTTCCCTCCGCCACAGCACGGAGACAGCGCGCGAGCGCGGCTTCGAGCTTCTCCGGATCTTCGACCCGCTCGCCTTCGACGCCGTATCCCTTCGCGAGCGTGACGTTGTCGATCGCCGGCGAGCCGAGAGAACAACCGACGTATTTCCCGGTCGCGGCGGCTCGTTTTCCATAGGCGTTCAAGTAGCGCCGGTTCGCCTGATACTCGCCGTTGTTCCACACGATGATCCCGATCGGGATTTCGTAGCGGGAGGCGGTCCAGAGCGCCTGGATGCCGAACTGAAGGCTGCCGTCGCCGACGAGCGCCACGACCTGCCGATCGGGCTTCGCGATCTTGGCGCCGAGAGCGGCGGGGACTCCCCACCCGAGAACGCCTCCGCAGCTCGTGAGGTTCCGCCGCCTCTCGCTCTTCCTTCCGCCGGTGATCGATGTCGAAATAGGACGGAAGGTAGAACTCCGCGGTGATGAGCTCGGTGACCGCGATGGCGTCCGGGTCGAGGGCGCGATTGACCTCGACCATCAACCGCTCGACCGAGATGGGATCGGCTCCCCATTTCTTCTCGGCGGCGGCGTCGAGCTTTCGACGCCACTCGAGGTGGTACTCCTTCACCTTCCGCCGCCTCTCGTCGATGGCCGTCGTTTTCAAGTCGCGCTTGCGAAGCTCCTCCGCGATCTCCCTCGCGGCCACCCGGGGATTCGCCATCATCGCGACGTCGACGGGATAGCTCCGTCCGATCTCGGAGGCGTCGAGACCGGTGTGGATGACCTGGGTGCTCCGCGGAACGAGTGGATTCGGCGAATACGCACCGAGCGAGAACATCGTTCCACCCACGCTCCAGTAGACGTCGAAGTCCTTGGGGTAGTGCGGGTCGACGGTGAACATGCCCGCGTAGTGAGGGTGCGTCGACGGAAACGTCATCGGAGCATGAGCGGGGTAGACCTCTTTGAAAACGGGAGCGCCCAGGAGCTCGGCTACCTCCATGATGCTCGTTCGCGCCCCCGAAGCGATTCACTTCCTTTCCCTCGGTGATGACGGGGAACGCGGCCGCGGCGAGCGAGATCCGCCGCTCGCTTCACGGCGTCTTCGCTCGGAGAGACCTCGAGGTCGAGCTGGGAGCGGGACCGAGGAAGGATCTCCGCGCGTGCGATCGGTCTCTCCCACATGTCTTTGGAGAACGTCACGAAGGTCGGCCCTCCCGGCGGGACCTGCGCGAGGAGGAACGCGCGGCGCATCGTGTCCGGAATGGATTCCGGGCTCAGCACGTCCCAGGTCCACCGGGTGTAGTCCTTGGGGAACTGGTGGAGGTTCACCGCTTCGAGAAAGGCGTTCGAGCCGCGAACGTCCGTCGATTGATCGCCGACGGCGACCACGAGAGGAATTCGGTCCTTGAACGCGTTGACCATGGGTCCGAAGGCGTAGCCGGCGCCCGCGATGGAATGAAGGAGAACCAGGGGCGGAGCACCCGAAGCCCGGGCGTAGCCGTCGGCCATCGACATCACCGAGCCTTCATGGAGACCGGTCACGAAATGAAGCGCGACGCGGTCCACGAGAGCGTCCAGGAATCCTACTTCCTCCGATCCGCCGAGGCCGAAGATATAGGGAACGTTCCACTCGAGAAGGAGCTCAGCCATCACCTCGCCGCCGGTCATGTTCTCGACGATGCGGCCGGGGGAATCGCTTGACGGCTCCGAAAGAGAGCGGGCGAGCCGCGAAGCGGCGGGCGCCGCAACCCCGACCTCGGCGAAGCGGGAAAGAAACGCTCGCCTTCCGATTTTTCGCTCAAGGAAGAGTCTGGCGATTTCCTTCATCGGTCCCTCCGTCAGCTCACTCGAGTCCTCCGGCGCCGCGGAGCACCTCGGCGACGTCGGTATGCCCTCGATCGCCTGCCGCCTTCAGCGCCGTCCAGCCGTTCGAGGCCCGCTGATTCACTTCGGCGCCGGCGGCGAGAAGCGATCGAACGAGCGCCGCGTCGCCGAATCGCGCCGCCTCGAGCAGAGGAAAATTTCCGCTCTTCGAAGCGAGGTCCGGATCCGCTCCCGCCGAAAGGAGAATCGCCGCTTCGGCCGCTCGCCCGCGGGCGCATACGAGGAGCAGCGGCGTGCGACCGCGGCTGTCGCGCCCATCGACGGAAGCGCCTTCGTCCAGAAGAAGGCGCATCATGCTCCCACTCCCGGCCGCGGCAGCGGCGAGAAGAGGCGTTTCGCCGTCCGTACCGCGTCCGTTCACGTTCGCTCCCCGACCCAGCAACTCCCGCGCTTTCGCCTCCTCGCCTTTCCGGACGGCGTCGAGGAGCGCGAGCTCGAGCTCGGTCGTGTCGGAGGGAAGCATGGTAGCTCCCGGCGTCGCTTCGGAGTCGTCGGGAGCCTCGGCGGGCGCCGACACCTCCGAGACGATTCGATCGACTGCGTCGGGATAGAAAAAGTAAACGGCGAGGAGCGCCAGGAGGATCAGAAGGAATACCTTCAGCACGGCGCTCCAATTCTACGTTAGGATTCCGCGCGGCACGCGATGCGAAGGGTACTCCGGCGCGCACTCCTTTTGGTCGTCGTCGGGCTCCCATTCCCGTCCACCGCGCTCGCCCACGAGAAGTGGTTCTACGACGCCTCACTTCATCCGATCCGGTGGGCAGCGATCTTCCGTCCGGGAGCGCTCGCGGCGATCGGTGCCGCCCTGGCTCTAACGGCTGCCGCCTGGTACCTCTGGCACGCTCGAGGCCGACGCGACGTGATTCCCGGTCCGGAAGCCCTCGGCGCTGACGACCTCGGCCGCGTCCGTTTCTACTCGCTCGTGCCGTTGATCCTCGGAGTCCACCTGGGTCTGCCGCTCATCGTTCTCGGAGTGAGCGGGACGCTCTTCTCGCCCAACAATCCCCTTTCGGGATCGAGCCTTCACTGGGTAGGACTCGCGGAGATCGGCCTCAGCCTGTGTTTCCTGTACGGGGGCCTCACGCGGGCGGCGGGTATCGGGCTCGCTCTCGTCTGGCTTCTCGGGGTCGCGGTCATGGGACTCGAGCCCATGATGGAGAACGTGCACTATCTCGGATTCGCGGGTTTCTTTTTCCTCGCGGGCCGGGGTCCCTACGCGGTGGACCCGCTCCTTTTCCCGCGCCTCGCGCCTTCTCCACGGCTCGTGAAGCTCGCTTTTCCCGTCGCTCCGAATCGGCGTCGGGCTCAGCCTCGCGGTCGTCGCCTTCACCGAGAAGCTCGCGAACCCCGAGCTCGCCCGCGCGTTCCTGCGCGAGTACCCGCTCAACTTCACGCCCGCGCTCGGAGTACCCCTTTCCGATGACGTCTTCATCCTCTGCGCGGGCGCGACGGAGCTTCTGATCGGGCTCTTCCTGATTTTCGGCATCTTCCCGCGCGCGATCATCGCGAGCGCCTGGTTCTTCATCAACGTGACCCTCACCGTCTTTCTCTGGCGCGAGCTCCTTGGCCACCTGCCGCTCTACGGCGCGATGGGAGTTCTCCTCATCTGGACTCCCGAGGAAGAGGACCAGGAGCTATGGGTTCGGGGAGCTCTGCCTCAAAAATAAGGTCTGTCTGGCGCTCGTCGCGCTCGGGGCGAGCTACCTTCCGGCGCGGCGAGCGACTCGGGTCGATCCGATCGCGGCGTTGCGCTCGGAGTGAGTCAAAGCGCGCGTGCGGCCAGGCTCGAGGTCGAGGAGTCGTATCGGGCCGATGCGCACTCGCTGAAGGCTCTCGACCGGGTGGCCAAGAAGCTCGAACATCTTTCGGATCTGCCGATTTCGGCCCTCGCGGAGAACGACCCTCAAGACCGTTGACGCCTCGTCTCGTTCGAGAATCTCGCATCGGGCCGGAAGAGTCCTCCGCCCGTCGAGGAGGAGCCCCTTCTCGAAGCGCGCGGCATCCTCGGGACGGACGGCCCCGCGGACCGTGACGCGGTACTCCTTTTCGATGCGTCCGCCCGACGCCGTGACGAGCGCGGCGAAATCCGTATCGTTGGTGAAGAGGAGGAGACCGGAGCTGTCCGCATCGAGCCGTCCCGCGGCCTGCACTCGCGGCGTTCCCGCGGGAAGAAGATCGTACGCCGTAGACCGCCCCTCGGGATCCCGGGTCGTCGTCACGTAGCCCACCGGCTTGTGAAGCACGAGGTAGACGGAACGCGGCTTACGAAGCGGCTCTCCATCGACGAGAATTCTCTGCCGCCCGGGGTGGCAACCAAACTCAGGGTCGTCGACCACCCGGCCATCGACCGTGACCCGTCCCTCTTTCACCATCACGCGCGCTTCGGATCGCGACGCGACGGCGTACTTGGACAACCAGCGCGCCAGTCCGTGAGGGCGGTCCATCGGCCTCAATTCTGATAGTCTCCCCGCCCAGAAAGCGAGCGCCGCCCATGAGAATGACGAAGGCTCTGACCGATTTCTCCGTGCTCACCTTCGACTGCTACGGGACTCTCATCGACTGGGAGACGGGCATCTGGGACGCGCTCCAGCCGCTTCTGATGGAGAACGGCTCGGACGCGGTGAATCGGAAGGAGGCGCTCGAAGCGTTCGGCGCCGAGGAAAACGAACAGGAAGCGCGAACGCCGTCGATGCTCTATCCGCAGCTCCTCGCTCGCGTTCATCGCGCGGTCGCGAAGCGCTTCGGCCTCCTGACTCGAGAGGAGCTCGATTCCGCGTTCGCGGCATCTCTTCCCCACTGGCCCGCATTCCCTGACACCGCGGCCGCGCTCCGGTCGCTGAAGCGCCGATACAGACTGGTGATCCTGTCGAACGTGCACCGGGAGGGATTCGCCGCGTCGAACCGGAAGCTCGGGGTCCGCTTCGACGCCGTCTACACCGCGGAGGACATCGGCTCGTACAAGCCGTCACCGCAGAAACTTCGAGTTCCTGCTGGAGCGGCTCAAGACCGACCTCGGCGTCTCGCCGGACCAAATCCTCCACACCGCGCAGAGTCTCTTTCACGACCACGTGCCTGCGCGGGTGTTCGGACTCGCGAACTGTTGGATCGACCGCCAGGGGCCTCTCCCGCGGCGGCGAATGGGGAGCGACCGCGAAAGTCCGCGAGCGGCCGGACGTGGACTTCCTGTTCCCGTCGCTCGGCGATCTCGCGAACGCCGCGGGCTGAGAGGCCTACCGAGCGCGGTGCAGATCGATGAGACCGGCCCCGATGTCGTTGTTTCTTCCCGGGTAGCCCATGAGGTCCGCCGCCTCCTCGAGCGCCCGCCTCAGGTCGGCGACGCTCATTCCCGGATTGGCGGAGAGGATGAGCGCCGCCGCTCCGGAAACATGAGGCGTCGCCGCCGAAGTGCCGGGGAACGGATTCAGCGTGACGGTCGAGACGTTATCGGGGCCGGCGACGTCCGGTTTCACGCGTCCATCCGCAGTCGGCCCGCGGGAGCTGAATCCTTCGAGAGTACGGGTGTCCCATCCAACGGCGGCAACGGAAAGAGCGCCTCGCGCGTCCGCCGGCAGGGTCAGAGTGCCAATCCCGGTGCCCTGGGACGGATCGATTCCCGCCGAGCTCCAGACCCAGAACCGCTGGCCGGGCTGGAGGGGGCTGTTGGCGTCGTGCGTGCACGAGGATGTACGCGAGACCGGTGTAGCTCGAAGCTCACGGTCTCCACCGGGTCCTGGCTTCCGTTCTGGAGATCGGCGCTGCTGGCGATGATGTTGGGGTTCGTGGACGAAAGCTCGGGATTGCTGAGAAACGCGTCGGTCACCACGTAGAGGTCGTAGTCGTGGAAGCTCTGTCCGAAGGGATCGTCCCAGCGGAGCGTGACGGTGGCGCCGCCCTCGACCACGAAGATCGGAAGCCACTTCGCCGCCTGGGACGTCGAGGTAGCCGTTTCCGTTCTCGTCCCGCCAGGGGCCCTGGAAGTACTTGTCGGCCTCGTTGCCTCCCGCGGTCACGAAGAGCACGCCGCGCGACACTGCCTCGTCCACCTTCCGCGCGAAGAAGTGATTGCCGTCGGGAACGTACACGTTGTCGAATCCGATGGAGTGGCTGATGATGTCGACGCCGCTATTGATCAGCTCGTCGACGGCGGCGCCCCAGGTGACGTCGTCCTCGAACCCCGCGAGCACCAGCGTCGCGCCCGGCGCGATGTCATGGATGATCTCGGCGCAGGCCGTGCCGTGAGTTCCCGTCATTTGCGACAGCCGCTCCAGGACGAAGGGCGTCCCCTGGGTGTCCGCCGGAAGCTCGGTCCCGAGGAGCTCCTCGACGCGGCCGAACGTGGCATCGAGGATACCGATCGTAGACTCCGGCGCCGTCGGTCCCCTTGCGATTCCTGTAATCGGGCGCATGAATCGTGTCGGCTCCCTGGGAGGTCAGCTTCTGGTTCGGCTTGAACGGGGTGCGCATCCGGAGAACGCTCCGGTGATTCGAGACGTCGCGAAGCGCACCGGCCGGCAGCTTGACCTTGACCAGCTCACCGGAAGAAGCCTCGATCGTTCCCCCCGCGTAGCGGACCGCGGACTCGACGTCCGAACGCGACCGACTCCGGCGTGAGGACGATGACCGCGGTCACCATCTGCCGGGACTCGTCCACCCACTGCGAGCCGCGCGCGCTGAGGCGTTCGCCCCGCTCGGCGGCGACAGCCATGCGATGGAGCTCCGACGAGAGCTTCCCGAAATCGCGCTTGTCCTGAGCGGCGACGCGTTAGCGGAATCGAGAGAGTGCAGGAATACACCAAAACGCACAACGTCGCGCAAAGCCGCCATGGCTTTCCTCCAAATTCCGGGGGGGGTGGGATTCCTGCTGAGTTTCTAAAGATGGACCACACCCAAGGTACGCGGCAGGGCGCGGTTTGTCAACTCGGCGAGAACTCGAAGAGCTGGAACGACTGTGGCTCGTGGAATGTCCCCTCTCCGACGGGTGACCACGATGAGAAGACCGCGTCTTTTTCCGGCGCCTTCTTTCCGCCGGGACGCTCGATGCGGTACACGTTGAATCGCCAGCGGTCGCCGGGCTTCGGCGGGAGGGAAACGCTCGCCGCTGAGGGAAGCGGACGGAATCCCGTCCCACGGCACGAAGACGAGCCCGTCCAGCCGGTCGGAGCCCTCGACACCACACGGCTTTGGAGCCCGGCGAGGTTGAACGCGAGATCTCCCTCCGGTTCCGGTGCCGTGCGGACCATCCGGACGTCGCAGAGGACGTTCGCCGGGGAGAGCTCGATCTCGGCGTAGTGAGTTCCCGAATGGTCGAGATCGAGAAAGATCTCGACGACCTCTTCCTCCCAGAGGTGCTGGTCGCGCTTCGTCATGGTGTGCCAGGGGTCGGGGTCGTCGACGTCGAATCGCAGGTAGAGGCCGGAAGCGCTCCAGAGGGCGCGAAAGGCGGTGCGATAGGGAGAGGACCCGAACGCCAGCCGCCCCGCCGGCGCGCCAGTCGTCGTCGTTACCCGCGAGAAGGCCGTTCACCCGCAGCGGCCGTCGCCTCCACGACATAGACACCCTCGGCGAGCTGGGCGGCCCCCAGAGCCAGGAGGAAAAGGAGATTCACGCCCAGAGCGTAGCACTTCTGGCGGGTCTAGTGGGTCTGGCGGGCCTGGCGGGCTTCTCGGAATGCCGCGTATTCCCTCCTGGCGGCGCAGTGAAGAGAACCGCGCCGAACATAGAAACAAGGGAGGAAATCAGAATGTCCCAGCAAACCATGGAAGCCAAGAAGAAGCCGATGCCGTTGAACGGCGTCGACACACCGCAGCTTTTCGCCACGATCAACGCCGTCGGTGCGCACCCCGAGCTCGCGCAGTTCCAGTTCCGCGCCTCGAACCGCTGGATCGCGGGAACCCACAGCATCGGCCGCATCGAGAGTTTCTTCGGCGCCGGAGGCGAGCAGCGCCACGAGCGCGTGTTCAAGTACGACGCCGACCACCCCGCGGTCCTGGTCGGAAAGGACCAGGGACCGACGCCCGTCGAGTTCCTGCTCACCGGGCTCCTCGCCTGCCTCACCGCCGGCATCGGAAACATCGCCGCCGCGCGCGGGGTCAAGCTGACGAAAGTCGAATCCCGGATCGAAGGCGACATCGACCTGCGCGGGATTCCTGGGCCTCTCGAACGAGGTCCGCAACGGCTTCCAGAAGCTCCGCGTGAGCTTCGACATCGCGGGCGACGCGCCGCAAGGAGAAGCTCCTTCAGATCGTCGAGCAGTCGAAGGCGCGCTCGGCGGTCTACGACGTGCTCACGAACGGGCGTCCCGGTCGAAATTTCCGTCGACGCGCGGTGAGGATCGTCATGAGCTCGATCGAGAGACTTCGCTCGAGCTACGACGTCGTGGTCGTGGGCGCCCGGGTCGCGGGCGCCTCGACCGCGATGCTCCTCGCGCGCCTCGGCCTTCGGGTGCTCGCCGTCGAGCAGGCCCGCTACGGGAGCGACACTCTTTCGACGCATGCTCTCATGAGGGGCGGCGTGCTTCAGCTCCACCGCTGGGGACTGCTGCCCCTCGTCGAAGCGGCGGGAACGCCCTGCATCCGGAGCACGTCGTTTCACTACGGCGACGAGGAAGTGGCGATCGCCATCAAGCCGCGCAACGGGATCCGCGGACCTCTACGCGCCGCGCCGGACGCGTCCTCGACGTGATTCTCGTCGACGCCGCCGTGGCGGCCGGCGCCGATGTGGTGCACGGCGTGCGCCTCATCGGACCTGATGCGCGGCGAACGACGGGCGCGTGGTAGGAGTCATCGTCGAGGAGCCGGGCGTCGGCTCGATTCCGATCGGCGCCGATCTCGTGATCGGAGCCGACGGATTCCGTTCGAAAGTCGCGACGCTCGTGGGCGCCGCGCCGTACCGGCTGGGACGAAACGCGTCGACGTTCATCTACGGCTACTACTCCGGGCTCGATATCGAGGCGAATCCACTGGTACTACCGGCCCGGCGTCATGGCCGGCGCGATCCCGACGAACGGCGGCGAAGTCCTGCGTCTGCGTCGGCGCGCCGGAGGCGCGGTTCTGGGACGAGATCCGCTCCGACCTCGGAGGCGGGCCATCATGCAGCTGCTGCGAGAGGCGGCGCCGGAGCTGGCGGAAGCGCTCGCCAGCGCGAAGCGCTCGGGACCCATCCGCGGGTTTCCGGGAGAGCCCGGGTCTCTTCGGCAGAGCGTCGGGCCGGGCTGGGCCCTCGTGGGCGACGCGGGTTACTTTCGCGATCCGGCAACCGCGCATGGGATCACCGACGCCCTCCGCGACGCGGAGCTCCTCGCGCGCGCCGTCGAGCGCGGCACGGAGCGGGCTCTCTCCGACTACCAGAGCCAGCGGGACGACTTCGCGCTCGGGCTCTTCGAGGCGAGCGACGCTCATCGCCGGCTACGAGTGGGACCTCGCCGAGCGTGAAGGAGACGCACCTCTTCATGAGCGAAGAGATGAACCGTGAGGTGCGCGTTCCTGAACGAGCTCGATCCGCGATCAGCTAGAGCGACGGAGCGCTTGAGGTCGGCTCTTCCCGCTCCTCGCGGAGAAGCACGTAGCTCCCGCTCGCGACGACGATGCGCGATCCCGAGCCAGGTCCATCGGTCGGGCAAGATCGCCGAATCCGAAGTAGCCGACGAGCGACCGCCATCACGATCTCGCTGTAGCCGAGAGGCGCTAGAAGCGACGCCGGGGCCCGCTCGAACGCGAGGATGAGAAGGTAGTGGCCGAGAGCGGCGGACAGACCGATTCCGACCATGAACGGAAGGTCTTCCGGCCGGGGCGGAGCCCAGAACGCGGGCGCCGCGGCGGTGAGCGCGACCGATCCGAAGACCGCCGTGTAGGCGAGCGTCACGAGAGGATGCGCGGTGCCCGAAAGCTTGCGCGTGGAGATGAAGTACAGGGAGTAAGCGCCCTCCGGCCGCGATCGCGAGAAGCGAGCCCCGGTCGAAGGCAACGAATCCCGGTCTCAGGATCACCAGGATCCCGAGAAGCCCACGAGCACCGCGACCCAGACCGGGGCTCGAACTTCTCCCCGAGGAGCCACGGCGAGAGCAGCGCGACCAGGAACGGATAGCAGAAGAGGAGCGCGAGCGCGTCGGCGAGAGGAATCCGCGCGAGAGCGGCGAAGAAGAGCGCGGTGCAGAGCGTCAGGAACGCTCCCCGCACGATCTGGAGCACCGGCTTCCTGCGGCCAGAGCTCGCGTCCGATCGAACTTCCAGAGCACGATTGGGAGCAGGATCGACGAAGGTGCACGACGAAACGGCACCAGGTGAGCTGCCACGGCGAGTAGCGAGGACTCAGGTACTTCGCGAATCCGTCCATGAGCGGGACGACCTGCGTCGCCCCGATCATGAGGAGGACTCCCGTCCCCGGTCGACTTCGCTGGCTCACTCGGCAGAGCGAACGTAAAGAGAGCGCTTCCGGAGGACATCGAGACGTACTGCTTTCCCTTCACCTCGTACGTGATCGGCGCGGCGTACATCGCGGCGCCGCCTCCGATGCCGCCGAGGCCGTCGCCGCCGAGGTAGATGCGGAAGAGCTCCTTTCCGGAATCGCCGTCGAGAGCGTAGAAGTAGCCCTCGTGGCTTCCGGCGAAGACGAGACGGCTGGCGGTCGAGAGCACGCCGGCCATCGGCTTTCCCACGAGCTCGAGATCCCAGACTTTCTTCCCCGTACTTGGGATCGAGGGCGCGGATGACGCCGTGGCCGGGATCGTCCTCGAGGATCGCGACCTGCCTTCCGCCGTAGAAGGGCTCGCCCGGCACGGTACTCGTCCTCCCCCTTGACGTAGAGTCCCGGTCCCTCCCACGCGGCGAGGTAGAAGAGCCCGGTCTCGGGATTGTAGGAAGGAGAGAACCAGTTCGTCGCTCCGATGGCGCTCGGCCAGACGACGACTCCCTTTTTCCGTGGGATCGATCCCGGGAAGACGAATGGGCCGGCCGTTCTCGTCGAGCCCTTTGGCCCAGGTCTGCTTCACGTAGGGGTCCCGAAGAGAAAGCGGCCCGTCGCGCGATCGAGGACATAGTAGAAGCCGTTGCGGTTGGCCCAGTACACGAGCTTTCTCGCGCTCGGCCCTTCCAGTCGTCGTCGACGAGCACCGGAACCTGGACCGCATCCCAATCGTGGACGTCGTGGGGCACGAACTGGAAGTGCCAACGAAGCTCGCCGGTATCGGCGTCGAGAGCGATGGCGGAGTCGGAATAGAGGTTGTCGCCGAGCCGCGCATCTCCGTTCCAATCGGGGGCGGGATTGCCCGTGCCCCAAACCACGAGGTTCGACTCGGGATCGTAGGAGCCCGTGACCCACGTGGGAGCGCCTCCGGTCTTCCACGAATCGCCGGACCAACTCTCGTTTCCCGGCTCGCCCGGCCCGGGAACCGTGTAGAACCGCCAGCGCCGCTCTCCCGTCGCGGCGTCGTACGCGTCGAGAAAACCTCGGATGCCGTACTCACCGCCCGCGACTCCCGTCAGGATCATGTCCTTGATCGAAAGCGGCGCTCCGGTGATGGCGTACCCGATGTTCGTAGTCCGCGACCTCGACGTCCCAGACGACGTCCCCCGTCCGTGGAGTCGAGCGCGAGGAGGTGCGAGTCGAGTAGTCCCCAGATAGAGCTTGTCGCCGTACATGGCGAGGCCGCGGTTGACCCGGCCGCAGCAGGCGCGGATGTCCGTCGGAAGGCTTCGGCGATAGCGCCAGAAGACGCGACCGCTCTCGGGGTCGAGTGCCGCGACGTCGTTCGGGGGCTCGGTCAGGTACATGACGCCGTCGACGACGAGAGGGGTCGTCTCCACCTGCGCGTTCCGCATCTGGTGCACCCACGCGAGACGAAGGTCCTTCACGTTCTCGCGCGTCAACTGCCGGAGCGGGCTGAAGCGCCAGCCCTGATAGTTGCCGGAGTAGGTGAGCCAGCTTCCGGGCTCGGAAGCGGCGTTCTTCAGACGGTCGAACGTGACCTGAGCGGAGGCCTCGGAAACGAGAAGGAGCAGCAGCAGAAGGAGCTTCAATCTCATCGGGGCTCCACGCGCTTCGGGTGGCAAGGAACGAGACGAGATCGTTCAGCTCTCGCTCGTCGAAGACGTCCGTCGTACGGACGGCATGATCGATTCCCGCGACGTCTCGAAGCTCGTGAGCTCCTGCCGCGAGAACGAACGCAAGCGCTCCGTCGAGGTCGAGGAGCTGAACCGTGTGGCGGTCCTCGTCGAGAAGGAAGCCCCGGGTCGCGCGCTCCGGACGGTTCGACGACGCTCGCCATCGCGGTAACGGGGCCGCACGTCGCGGCTCGGGTCGACGAGAGAATCCCTCAGATGCCGAAGCGACCGGCGCGAGCCCACGGCGCTGAGGTCCGGGCCGGCGAAGCTTCCCTCGGGCCCGAGGCGATGGCAGGAAAGGCAGTCGCTCTCGCGGAAGAGACGCTCGCCGCTCGCCGGAATCTCCCGGGAGCTCGAAGGGCTTCGCGGCCGCGCGATTGAGAGAGCGAATGAACGCGACGAGCTGCGAGATCCGAAGCTCCGATCCGGCAGAACCCCGGCATCTCCGTTCCGGAGATCCCGTTCAGTATCGTTCGCGACAAATCGGCGTCGGTGTCCCGTGATAGAAGACGCCGTCCGCGAGGTTCGGCCCGCGGCCTCCCTCCCCTTCGGCTCCATGGCATTCGGCGCAGCGCAGGCGGTAGAGCTCTCGTCCTTCCGCGAGGTCGACGGACGTGGTCTGGAGCACCGCGACAAGAAGCCCCCACATGGCGACGGGATTGTAGATGCCGCGCCGATGCGATACAAGCCGCCGTCATGAGATTCGAGATCGCTCGCTCTTCGTCGGTTCTCGTTGCTGGGCTCGGCTTCGCTTCCTCGGAACGAGCGCCCCGCGCACGTTCGACCTCCTGACGGCGAGCGTCGACGACATCCAGGCCGCGGTCGACGCCGGCGCTCTCACCTACGAGCGGCTGGTCGAGATGTACCTGAAGCGGATCGAGGCCTACGACAAGAAGGGACCGAAGCTGAACGCCGTCCTGACCATGAACCCGCGCGCGCTCGAGATCGCGCGGGAGCTCGACCGAGAGCGGGCGGAGAAGGGCCGCAGGAGCCCGCTTCACGGCATTCCCGATCGCGGTCAAGGACACCGTCGACGTGAAAGACGTCGCCTCCGCCGGCGGGAACCTCGCGCTCGCGGGTACCTTCCCCGAGCACGATGCCACCGTCGTGAAGAAGCTGAAGGACGCGGGAGCGATCATCTTCTTCAAGGCCAACCTCGACGAGTTCAACCTGGGAGCGAAAGGCCTGAGCTCCCTCGGCGGACAGGTCGCGAATCCCTACGACCCGAGGCTCAATCCGGGAGGATCGAGCGCGGGCTCCGGTGTGTCCGTGAATGTCGGGTTTCGCCACTCTCGCCATCGCGACCGAGACCGGAGCTTCGATCCGGAGCCCGGCCAGCAACAACAGCATCGTCGGAATCGCGCCGTCACAAGGCCTCGTGAGTCGCGCGGGCGTCATCGCCATCTCCTACACGCAGGATCGCGTCGGGGCTCATGCGAAGTCCGTCAGAGGACGCGGCTCATCTCCTGAGCGTGATTCGCGGGTTCGACCCCGAGGACCTCTTCACCTGGGAGAGCCTCGGTAAGCTCGACCCCGAGCCTTACACCGAGGCTCTCGACGACGACGCTCTCGTAGGGGCCCGCATCGGCGTCCTGCGCGATCTCTTCCGCAACGGGCGCGGAGTTCGAGGAAGTGAACGGTCTCATCGATAGGACAGATCGATCACATGCGCGAGCGAGGCGCCATCGTGATTCCGGGTCTCACCACGGGTATGGACCTGGTCACGTTCTTTCCGCTCTCGCGCGCGAGCTATCACGAGTTTCGATTCGTGTTCGAGTCGTACTTGAAGCGCCGCGGCGCGGATACGCCGGTGCGCACGCTCGAAGAGCTCATCGCCACGGGAAAGTACCTGAAGAACCTTCAACCCTCCTTCGACCTGGCTCTCGGTGTGAAGTCCCTCGACTACGACCAGGAGTATCTCGCGCGCTTGCAGAACCGGCTCACCGTGCGCAAGCTCCTCGTGGATCTGATGGACCGGCATCAAGTGGAGGCGCTCGTGCATCCGTTCAAGTCCCTGGGCGCGCCGCCGCTCGGAGTCGACGACCGCGAGCTTCGCGACAATCCGATCAGCGCCATCACCGGCCTTCCGGCCGTGGTGGTGCCCGCTGGAGTCACCGCGGAAGGGCTCCCGATCTCCCTCGAGCTCCTCGGCCGGCCCTTCAGCGAGCCGACGCTCCTGCGCCTCGCCCACGCCTACGAGCGGTCGAGCCAGAAGAGAGTGGCCCCGAAGTCGACGCCTCACCTGCCGGGAGAAGTCTTCACGTATGAGGAGTAGCGCCGGGGCGGCGCTTTTCGTCTGGCTTGCCGCCCAGACCGATCCTCTGATCCTTCGCGCCCGACGGGTGATCGAGGTCGAGACCGGCCGCGCGATCGAGCCGGGATCGCTCGCCGTGGAGGATGGCCGGATCCAGGAGCGAGCGCCCGACGGGCGCTTCGGTGCTGGAGCTCGGCGAATCTGACGCTCCTTCCGGGTCTCGTCGACGCGCACGTGCACCTCGTGCTCGGCGGCGACGCGGAGGCGAACGCGCGCGCGACGGTCCTCGCGGGCTTCACCACGGTACTGGACCTCGGCGCCGTGCGTTACCAGAACCTGGAGCTTCGCGACCGCGATCGAAGCGGGCGGCGTAATCGGTCCTCGGGTCGTCGCGTCGGGACCGTGGCTCGGAATCTCGGGCGGCATCTGCGATTTCGAAGGGATCGGAGTGCGGGGCGCCGACGCGTTCCGAAGACGCGTTCGGGAGGACGTCGCGCGCGGCGCCGATCTCATCAAGGTGTGCGTCACGGGCTGGCTCGAGGAAGCCTTTCGCGAGCCGGGGAAACAGGAGATATCGCGCGAAGAGCTGACCGCGGCCATCGAGGAAGCGCACCGCCTCGGCCGGCGCGTCGCGGTCCACGCTCTGAGCGAGTCCGGCATCGAGACGGCGGTCGCGCTCGGAGCCGATCTCGTCGTGCACGGAGGATTCACGTCGCCTTCCACGGTCGAGAGAATGAAGGCGCGCCGTGTCTTTCAGCTCAGCACTCTCTCGTCGCTCCCCGCGGGAGCCGCGCTCGAGAGCCTTCGCGCGCATCTGCGCCACTCGGCGAGCCTGGGCCTGCCTCTGCCTTCGGGACCGACGCGGGCGTGATCCCGCACGGCACGAACGCGAGCGAATTCGCCGAGCTCGTCTCGATCGGCTTTACTCCGGCGGAGGCGATTCGCGCCGCCACGCTTCACGCGGCGGCCGCTGTCGGGCTCGAAGGCAGCGTCGGAACGCTCCGGCCGGGCGCTTTCGCGGACGTCATCGGAGTCGATGGGAATCCGCTCGAGGACCTGGGAGCGCTCAGCCGGGTAAAGTTCGTGATGAAGGGCGGCCGCATTCTTCTTTCGCCCTGATCGGTCCGGTACGCTTGAGCTTCCCAAGCGACTCCACACCAGGTTTTTCTATGCCGCTATGGCTCGTATCTTAAAGCCGCTCGCCTTAGCTTCACGCATCGCTTGTCTGCATCGCGTCGCAAAAGCCATCTAACGCCGGCGGAACACGGTCGATATAACCTGGACTTCTCTCCGACATTCGGCCCCGACCCCGGTACTTCTCCATCACCTCCTTGCCGTAGTCGAGCTCAGCCAGATACGCGTTATGCGCGTGGCACATCAAGCAAAGATTCTCCGGGCTCCGGTCGCCGCCTCGCCCATACGGACTCCGGTGATGAAACTCGAGCCGTCGTCGCTCCGCGCAGCGCCGGCCCGCCCGATCGACGAAGGTGCACTGGTTCCCATCGCGCCGGCACACGATTCGCCTCACCGGAGCAGGGATGTATCGGACCCCCGACGAAATATCGACGTCATCGATGTCCTTGCGCGGCTTCCTGGTTTCCGCGAAACGTTTCGCGTAGAGCCGCTCCAGTTTCTCGTTAACCGCCGCTTCCAGGGCCGTCACCAGGTCTACGTCCATCAACGTTTGTAGTCGCTCGAGCTTGTCACGGAACTCCCTATTCGCCGTGAACAGCACCTTGTACCGTTCTGGCGCGAGCGGCTGGAGCACGGGTGCAAGCGGAGGCGGCCCGGGCGGGCGAGAGGGCATTTCATTCTTAACTGCGTCCGGACGCAGTTGGGCGGGAACCGCGGACTCAGGCGCGACCACCGCCAGCGCCTGGACCTCGGGACGAGTTGGGAGTTTCCGAACGCTCGCCGGAACGTCCGGTTTGGGCTCGAGCTCGGCGACAAGCTCCTCGATCTCCCGCTTCGACTTGTGGACCGCGCGTGCGAGGACGGATTCACAATTCTCGGCTGTGAGATGGGGCGCGAGCTTGCCGGCGCCGCTCAGATGGATGCGGCTGTCTCTCAGCATCGTCAACACGGCCGGATACTTTCGCGAGGCGCGAGCCACTGCGATACGCAGGAACGCCTCGCCATCCGAGAGGTGCAGCACGTGAGTGCAGTATGCATGCATGCTCGAGCAGGCCCGGCTCGCGTAGAGGCGCCGCTCATCCACCTCGCCGATGTGAGCGATCAGCTCGCACTCGACGCGGCGGTGTTGTCCGACGAGACCCTCGAGTCGGCGAAGGAGCTCGTCATCGGTGATGGATTTCAAATCGTGTACTGTCATTCCTCTTCTATACCACAAGCTTTTTTTGCCGCTTTACGCCGCCTGAGGCTTTCGCGAACGAAACGAGACAGCTTCGAGGTCTCCCCGATGGCGACGATAGCCTCGGCGGGCTTCCGAGCGCACGGAAGCGCCTACGCAGGTTGGCGTTCGACAATCGTAGAAGCGCGTCGCCCAAAGCTGTCAATAGCAAAACACGTTTTCTTTCATTTTTCTTGCGCCTGGGAGCGGCCCCGAGGGGGCTGCTCGAAGTCGAATCGTGCGGTGTTTTAGGGTTACCACGTCGTGAGTGTCGATCCCCCGCGGGCTCGTTCGTCGTATGAGTACCGAGTTTCGCGCGAATCCTGTCGGTTCCCGACATGATCTCGCCGATCGGAAAGGAGTCATTCGATGATCGATAGCGGACGTTTTTATTGGTACGACCTCATCACGACGGACGTCGAGGCAGCGAAGTCCTTCTACACCAAGCTCATCGGTTGGGAGACCATGGCTTTCGACACCGCGGGACCGCCGTACACCATGTGGATGAACGGCGAGGCGCCCATCGGCGGCGTCGGCGTCCTTCCCGAGGAAGTTCGAAAGGCGGGCGTGCCGCCGTACTGGATTTCGTACGTTCTTGTGCCGAACGTGGACGACACTCTCAAACAGGCGGAGAAACTGGGGAGCAAGGTCGTGGTACCGGGAACGGATATTCCCACGGTGGGCCGATTCGGAATCTTCACCGACCCTCAGGGAGTTCAGCTCGCGGTCTTTAGCACGTCCCAGCCGTCTCCGGAAGCCGAGCCGAAGCCAGGAAACTTCTCCTGGAACGAGCTCGCCACGAACGACCCGGTGAAGGCCTTCTCCTTCTATGAGGCGCTCTTCGGCTGGGAGAAGACGGAAGCGATGGACATGGGCGAGATGGGTCTCTATCAAATGTACAAACGCAAGGGCGGCGGTTTCCCTCTCGGCGGGATCTTCAAGAGACCGCCGGAGATGCCGGTCTCCGCGTGGGTCTACTACGCGATGGTGAAAGACGTCAAGAAATCCGTCGAAGACGTGACGAAGCTCGGCGGTCGGGTTCTGAACGGTCCCATGGAAGTTCCAGGCGGCGATTTCATCGCGCAGTGCCTGGATCCCCAGGGGGCCGCGTTCGCGCCTCCACTCGAAAAAACCGTAGGCGTCGCGAGAAATTGACGGCCTTCCGGCGGCGCGTTATATGATCGCGCGTCACCAGGGAGGTCTCGATGCAACCGTTCGCGTCTCTCTGCGCGCTCGCTCTCGTTCTCTCGACTGCGGCCTCGGCCGCGGCTCAGCCGTCGCCTGCCATCGATCCGGTGTTTCTGGATTCGATGAAGTACCGGAATATCGGTCCTTATCGCGGAGGCCGGGTGACAGCGGTCGCGGGCGTGGCGCAGCAGATGCACACGTTCTATATGGGCTCGACCGGCGGAGGTGTCTGGAGGACGGAGGACGCGGGTCAGACCTGGCGCAACGTGACCGACGGCCAGCTGAAGAGCAGCTCGATCGGGGCCATCGCGGTCGCGCCGTCGGATCCGAACGTGATCTACGTCGGGACCGGCTCCGCATGCCCGCGCGGAAACATCTCCGCGGGAGACGGCATCTACCGTTCGACGGACGCCGGCAAGAGCTGGACCCACGTCGGCCTTCCCGAAGCGGGACAGATCGGGAAGATCCGCGTCCACCCGCAGAACCCGGACCTCGTGTACGCCGCCGTGCTGGGCCACATCTTCGGGCCCAATCCGGATCGAGGCGTCTATCGGTCGAAGGACGGAGGAGCGACCTGGGAGAAGGTGCTCTTCGTGAGCGACAAGACCGGCGCCGTCGACATCTCGATGGACGTGAAGAACCCGCGCATCCTCTATGCGGGGATGTGGCGCGCGGAGAGAAAGCCCTTCACCATGATCAGCGGCGACCCGGAGGAGGGCGGCCTCTACAAGTCGACCGACGGAGGCGACTCCTGGAAGGAGCTCACCGAGGGGCTTCCCAAAGGGGCTACGGGCAAGATCGGGGTCTCGGTCTCTCCCGCGAATCCCGATCGGGTCTTCGCTCTGATCGAAGCCGAAGGGGAGGAAGGCGGCCTCTATCGGTCCGACGACGCGGGAAAGACCTTCCGCCAGATCAACAAAGACCGGACCTTTCTGCAGCGCGCCTGGTACTACACGCACGTGTTCGCCGATCCGGTGGACGCCGACACCGTCTACATCCTGAACGTGATGTTCCACCGCTCCGTCGACGGCGGGAAGAGCTTCGACATGGTCATGGTGCCCCACGGCGACACGCACGATCTCTGGATCAACCCCGAGAACAACCAGATGATGGTCTACGGCGACGACGGCGGTGCGTCGGTCAGCTTCAACGCCGGCCGGACCTGGTCGCCGCAATCGAACCAGCCGACCGCGGAGTTCTACCGCGTGACGACGGACCACCGGTTCCCCTACTGGGTCTACGGAGCGCAGCAGGACAACACCACGGCGCGCATCGTCAGCCGCAACAACGGATTCGGCATCTCGATCAAGGACTGGCACTCGGTCGGCGGCTGTGAGAGCGGCCACATCGCGGTGGACCCGCGCGACCCCGACGCGAACATCGTCTACGCGGGATGCTACGGAGGCTCGATCACCCGCTACGATCACAAGACCGGGCAGGTGCGCGAGATCACGACCGCCCCGCAGCTCGCCCTCGGGACCAAGGCCGAGGACCTGCACTACCGCTTCCAGTGGAACGCGCCCATCCGCATCTCGAAGCACGACCCGTCGGTGCTCTACCACACGTCGAACTTCGTGCATCGCTCGACCGACGAGGGGCAGACCTGGACCATCGTGAGCCCCGACCTCACCCGCGCCAACGCCGAAATGCTGCAGGACGCCGGAGGACCGATCACCCTCGACCAGACGGGAGTCGAGGTCTTCGCCACCATCTTCGTCTTCGAGGAATCGCCTCTCGCGAAGGGCGAGCTCTGGGCGGGCTCGGACGACGGCCGCGTGCACGTGACCAAGGACGGCGGGCAGAGCTGGACCGAGATCACGCCTGAGGGCGTTCCGGAGTTCGGCACGGTGAACGCCATCGACATCTCGACCCATCAAGCGGGGCGCGCCCATGTGACGGTCTACAACTACCGGTTCGACGACTTCACGCCCTACGTCTTCCAGACCAACGACTACGGAAAGACGTGGAAGCGAATCGCCGACGGGAAGAACGGCATTCCCGAGAGGCATTTCGCGCGCGTGGTGCGGGAGGACCCCGATCGCCGCGGGCTCCTCTATGCCGGCACGGAGTACGGAATGTACGTTTCGTTCGACGACGGAGGAAGCTGGCAGTCGCTTCAGCTCAATCTCCCGGTCACGCCGGTGACGGACCTCCAGATCAAGGACCGGGACCTCGTGGTCTCGACGCAGGGGCGGTCGTTCTGGATCCTCGACGACCTGACGACGCTGCATCAGTTGACCGATGAATCGGTGAAGTCCGCCTATCACCTTTATCAGCCGCGCGACACCTTCCGAATTCGCGGCGGCGGGTTCGACATTCCCTCGGGCGCCCTCGGGCAGAACCCGCCGAACGGGGTCGTCATCCACTATTCTCTCGCCGCAGGACCTGCCGGCGGACCAGGAGATGAAGCTCGAAATTCTCGACGCTACCGGGAGCGACGGTGCGAACCTTCTCGAGCAAGACGCCGGAAGTCCGGGCGCGGAGCCCCTTCGCCGATCTCTTCGCCGCGTTTTTCGGCGGCGGTGGCCCGCGCACCCTCCCGGTCAAGAAAGGGACCAACCGCTGGGTGTGGGATCTCGGCTATCCCGACGGCCGGCCGGCGCCGGACACGATGATGTGGGGAAGCGTTCAGGGACCGCCCGCGCCTCCGGGCCGCTACCAGGCGCGCGATGACGATCGGCGACTGGAGCGAGACGCGGGAGTTCGAAGTGAAGAAGGACCCGCGGATCCCCGCGACCCAGGCGGACCTCGACGAGCAGTTTCAGCTCGCGGTCAAAGTGCGAGACCTCTTCTCCGAAAGCCACGACTCGTTGAAGAAGATCCGGAGCGTGAAGAGCCAGGTGGAGGATCTCACCGCGCGGCTGAAGGAGGCGAAAGCGGCGGACGGCGTCGACGACGCGGCGAAGGCGCTGACGGAGAAGCTCACCGCCATCGAGCAGAAGATCTACCAGACCAAGAACGAGTCGATGCAGGATCCGTTGAACTTTCAGCCCATGCTCGACAACCGGATCGCGAACCTCTACGGCATCGTTCTCTCGACGGACGCGAAGCCCACCGCGGTCGCCCACGAGCACTACGAAGCGCTGAAGACCGAGCTCCAGGGGTACCAGCGGGAGCTCGAATGCGGTGCTCGCCTCGGAGCTTTCCACGTTCAATCAGACGGTCGCGGGAAAGAACCTCTCTCCGATTATCGTGCCCGGCTCCGGAGTCGCCGGAACGAGCCTGGAAACCGGTAGAATAGAACCTTCGACTACAGGAAAACCCCGGGGTGAAACTTTCGCCTCGATCCATACAACTCTGGATCGAGGTTCCACAAAACCAAGGAGTCAAGATGTCCAGAAAAACGTGCTTCGCCCTCGTGGCGATCGTGCTCGTCGTGGTTCTCGGCGGAACGGCGTTCGCGCAGAATCAGAAGAGAGCGGACGACTACCAGCGGGCTCTTCAAGGCAAGATGACCGCCATGATGGCCCAGGGCCAGTCCGTCAAAGGTCAACTTGAACGATTCTCCGGATGGAAAAGGTAGAGACGCCGAGATCCGGCTCACCATGGGAATCCGCGAGTTCGAGTCCTTCGCACCGGTTGCCGCCCTCGAAGCGGCGGCCATCGCCCACAAGTTCGACGTGGTCAACATCTACCTGAGGCACGAAGCGACGGATCGCGTGGGTCGAATCGCCTTCAAGGATGCCGAGCCCCTCGCGGCGATGTACGTCGCCGGCGAGCGCGAGCAGGCGACCGAGCGGATGAAGAGCGCCATCATCTGGCACTGATCCTCGCGACCAGCGGAGCGGCCGGGCCGCATGAAGCGCGGAGCCCGAATCCGCCGTCCTCCCGAGCGAGGAGCGAGGAAAGGCGAAGAGGCTCCTCGACGCTTCCCGCTTCCTCGTCCACCAGAAGGACCCCGAGCCGAACCTCTCCGCTTCTCAGTGAAGTCGAGCCGCATGAAACCCGACGCGGCCTTCTGGTAGCGCGTCTCGGGACGCCACTTCGTCGCGGTGGTGTGCCCGTAGTAGCCCGTCCCGCTCACGAGCAGATTCGGCACGGCGTCGCCCCTCAGAACCTCGAGCGTGTGCTCGTGGCCGGCCGCGAACACCAGCGGAGGATTCTCGCGAAGCGCTTCCTCGAGCGCCTCGCGCATGCGCCGGTTCTCCGGGCTCGAGAGATCCTGCGCGGTCGCGCCGAGATTGCGAGACAAGCGGATAGAGGGACCCGATTCCGGGGAGCGGAAGCCAGAGGGGCTCGAAGGCGCGCGTCAGAGGGAACAGGTGGTCCTGCCAGTCGAAATAGCCTCCGTGAGAGCCCGCTCGAAAGAAGCGGATGGTGCGCGACGACCACGGCGTGCCGGCCCTTCTTCGACGACAGGCTCTCGCGCAGCTTCCGCACCACCGATTCTTCCGTTCCCGGATCGCACGTTTCCGGGCCGGGCTTCTCGTGCTCATGGAGCCACCAGTGAGTGTCGAGCGGCGATGAGCGTGAGCTCGCTCCCGAGCTCGAGCACCTCCGGTCCCGGGCAGCCGCCCTGGGGAAAGAGAGCGACACGCCCTCCGCTCTCCGTGCTTCCCGGATGAGCTCCTCCTGCCGGAGGATCGCCTCCAGCCCTCCCGTCTCGCGGTTGTTCCAGTCGTGGTTGCCCGGCACGAACACCGCGCGCTCCGCGCCCTTGACGGCCTGCATCTGATCGAGAAGGCGCCGCTCCATTTCCTTCCGGTCGGCGGCACCCTCCGAAGGAAGCCCGCGCCGGGTAGACGTTGTCGCCGAGGAATACCGCGATCGAGCGGCCGTAGACCCTCGCGATCTGACCGCTCGAGAGCGAGGAGGACCGGATCGCCTCCCGCTCTCGGCTTTCCCGCCGTCGCCGATGAGAAAAAGCGTGAGCTCGCCCTGGGCCGGGGGCGCGGGGATGGGAATCGGAGGAGCCTTCCCGGCGCAGGACGCGAAGCAGACGAGGAAGAGCAAACTCGACGCGCGCCCTGACATTCGAGGAACTATAAGGGCAGCCCGGTCCTCCGACCAACCATTTCGCCGCCGAAACGGGTCTTGTCGTCGGTCGCCGATGTGTTATAGATGTTCGGGTGTCCGAGCGGGGCAACGTGACAGACCTGATCCGTCGCGCGCAGCAAGGCGATTCCGCGGCCGCCGACGAGCTCATGGAGGCGACCTATCGCGAGCTCAGAAAGCTCGCCCGCGCGCGCCTGCGCGCCGGAGGCCGGAGCGTCCTCCTGGACACGACGTCGCTCGTGAACGAATGGTACCTTCGCTTCATCGAGGCCGAGGGGGCCCAGCTCCAGGATCGCGCTCATTTCATGCGCTACGCGGCGCGGGTGATGCGATCGGTGATCGTCGATTTCGCGCGAAAGCGCGGCGCCCAGCGCCGCGGCGGAGGTGCCTTTCACGAAAGCCTGACCGTCCAGATTGCGGACGGCGGGAGCGCGGGCGAACAGGAGATCGTGCGCGTCCACGACGCTCTCGACGAGCTCGCGAAGCTCGACGCGCGCATGGCCCAGGTGGTCGAGATGAGGTACTTCGGAGGCATGAACGAGCTCGAGATTGCCCAGGCGCTCGACGTCGCCGAGCGCACCGTCCGCAGGGATTGGGTCAAGGCCCGTTTGTGGCTCGCCGAGGCGCTTCACTGACCCATGGCCGGCACCGATCCCAAGGATTGGCGGACGCTGAACCGGCTCCTGGATGAGGCGCTCGCAGTCCCGCCCGGGAATCGAGCGAAATGGATCGACGATCTGCCGGCGGACCTCGAGGAGCTGAAGCCGCGGCTCAAAGCGCTTCTTTCGAACCTGTCCGAGGAAGCTCCCCTGGAAGAGTCACTCGTTCCCGACGTCGATCCCGAGCTCGAAAGAGAGTCAGAGGAGAGCGAAACTTCCACGGATTCCGCGGCCCGATGGGAGCTCCGAGGGCAACCCGAGAGCGCGGGCGCTCTCGAACCTCCCGGATCGGCGACGGAGGCCGATAGCTCTTCTTACCAGGTTCGCAAGCGCCCCTCCGCCCTTCCGAAAGACGCTCGCGATCGGTGCGGCCGCCGCGATTCTCGCGGTCGTTCTGGCCGGCGCCGCCCTCGCCTTCTGGCGAGCGCGCACGGCTGCCGCGGAAAGGAAGCGGGCGGAGGAGGTCAAAGAGCTCCTCGCGTCAATCTTCCGCGACGCGGACCCCTATGGCGCGGCGCCAAGCGAGATCCCGACCGCTCTCGACTTGCTGCAACAGGCCCGGGACCGGATCGACGGCAGCCGACCGGATCTCCACGTCGAGCTTTTGAACGTTGTCGCGGAGAGCCTTTTGAGCCTGAAGGACGACGACACGGCGGAACAGGTGATTCGGGAGGCGATCGACGTGGGGCGCGCCGAGCTCGGCGAGAACGACCCGCGGACACTCGAGGCGCGGCTTCTGATGACACAGGTTCACGGCCTCCGCGGGCGTACGGAGGAAATGCGGAAGGAGCTCGACGCTCTCGTCCCCGCGCTGAGGGCGAACGCGGACGAATCGAAAGCCCTCGCGGTCGCGCTGAAACAGCAAGCGAACGTCGCGATTGACGAGGGGAAGTACGCGGAGGCGGAGTCGAAAGCGAGGGAGGCATCCGAAATAGCCCTCGCTTTCCTCGGACCGGGCGATCCGGAAACGGCCAAAACGGTCATGGTCCTCGCTGTGTCCTTCTTGAACATGAAGAAGCCGCTGAAGGCGATCGAGGCGGCGGACTGGGCGTATCGGCACGTTCTCAAATCGTTCGGCGGAAACGAGAAGCATCCGACGGTCATCGAGGTACGCGCCGGCTTCGGCCGGGTCCTCGGTGAAGCGGGAAAGCCGGAGCGCGCCGTGGAAGAGCTCTCCCGCGTCGTGAGCGATTCAGCCGAGGTGTTCGGCGAGTCCTCGATGAAGGTGGGCCTGTTCTCGACGAACCTCGCCGCATTTCTCCTCGATATCGGCGAGCTCGATGCCGCCCTCGAAGCGAGCGAACGTGCGCGGAAGGTAATCTCGCAGCACGCCCAACCGGAGTCCTACGTTCTCGCCGGTGCGACTCGCCTGCGCGGTATGTCGTTTCTCCTCGCGAGAAAGGACCGACAAGCGCTCGAAGACCTCACGGAGGCGACGAAGACGTTCGCAAGAGTTCTCGGGCCCACTCACGAGGCGACGCTCGCCATCCGGGCTCACCGCGCGCTCGCGCTCGCGAATACCGGCTCGAGACGCGCCGCGATCGAGGAGCTCGAGAACGTGGTGAACGCGGGCAGAAAGTCGCCTGGTCCCGCCACGTCTCTCGCCTTGCGGGTTCTTGGCTCGGTCCGCCGCATGGCGGGAGAGGCCGAAAATGCCCTCCGGCTTCATGAAAGTGCCCTCGGCGCTATCGTGGAGGGACCGAGAGCGGAAAGAGAGCGGACGCTGGTCTTGACGGAAATCGGGCTCGACCAGGTGGCGCTGCGGCGAAACTCCGAAGCCGCCGCGAGCCTCGAGGACGCCCTGGAGAGGTTCGACCGTCTCTATCGAAACCCCACGCCCCAGCGCGCCGATGCCCTCCTCGGCTTGGGGCGCGCGCGCCTTGGGCTCGGTCATCCGGAGACCGCCATCGAGCCGCTCGAAGAAGCGGATGCGCTCTTTCGAGGATGGGACCCGGAAAGCTCCTCCGCGCGGGAAGCCGCCCTCTGGCGGCGCCGCTGCGAGCAAGCCCTTCCTCGATGAACCGCTGATTCTTCCCGTCACGATGGCCGGTTTCGCGGCGTGATTTCGTTCTCCTCATACAAAGGGGAACGAAAATGCGGGGAGCGACCATCGCGTTATGGGCGTTATGGCTCAGTCTTTCCGCGACGGCCACGGCTCAGGAGAACGAGCCGCCCCCGGGAGCCGCCGAATACGGGCTCGAAACGGACGCGAGCTCGCGGTACCTCTTTCGCGGAGTTGCCTTCAGTCAGGAGCCCGTGAATCAGATGACGGTGTGGGCCTCCTTCTCCGGAGTTTCGTTTTATGCGTTTGGAAACGTGCTCCTGCAGCGCGAGCCCGGGCAGAACGACTTCAACGAGCTCGATTTCGGAGGTTCCTATGCGCACGAGCTCGGACGGCTCACTCTCGAGCCCGCGTTCGATGCGTACCTGTTTCGGGTGCCGGCGCCGCGAACGGCGCCGCACACCGTCGAAGGCATCCCTGAAGGCCTCCTGGGATCTCGGACCGGTCGAAGCCTTCACCCGCCAGACCATCGACCTGCTATTCAATCCGCGGCGCGTACTACGCCGAAGCCGGCCTTTCCTTCGAGCGAGCGCTCTCGACCAGCGTCTCCCTCGAGGGCGTCCTGACATTCGCCTGGGCATCGGCGCAGATTCAATGCCGGGCATGTCGGAGTCGCGGAGGGCGGATGGAACCACGTGGACATCCAGGTCTCCGTCACCTACTTTCCGAGCGAGCGCTTCTACCTCAGGCCGCATTTCGAGCTCGCGAGCTTCGCGGCGAGCCCGCTTCGCGCGCATCTGGAAGAGCCGACGGTCGGCAGTTTCGGAGTGGCCTTCGGCTTTCTCCGCTGAGCTCGATTCACCCGGAGCGCAGCGAGGTCCAGGGGTCCGTACGCGAGGCGCGGAGGGCCGGCACGAGAGCCGCCGCGAGGGCGACCGCAGTGAGTCCCGCGGTGACGACGACGTAGCTCACGAGATCCGTCGGCGCGATTCCGTAGAGGAGTCCGGCGAGGAGCTTCGAGGCAGCGAGGGCGCCCAGAACGCCGAAGGCAATCCCGAGGGCGGCGAGAATCAGGCCTTCCTTCATCACCAGGCGGAGAATGGTCCTTCGCGACGCCCCGAGCGCCATTCGAAGCCCGACTTCCATCCGCCGCTCGGCGACGGAGTACGACAGGACGCCGTAGATCCCGACCGCGGCGAGCGCCAGCACCAGAAGGCCGAAAACGCTGACGAGAGTGGTCTGGATCCCGCGGAAGGCGAGGGAGTCGGCGACCAGGGTATCGAGAGTTCGTATCGACTGGACCGCGAGGTCGGGCGCGAGCCGCGCGACTTCGGCGCGCGCGGCAGGAATCAGAATCGCCGCGTCGGCGTCCGTTTCGATGGTGAAATCGAGATGGCGCCACCAGTCTCGCTGGAAGGCCGGGAAGTAAAGCTGAAATCGCCCTGGCTCGTCGAGGCTCTCGTAGTGAACGTGGCCGACGACACCTACGATCTCGTAGAGATCATCCCCCACGTCGATGCGCCGCCCCACTGCGCCTTCCGGCCAGAAGCGCTCCTCGGTCCATCGATCGACCATCGCGACGAGCGTCGAGCGAGCGTCGTCGGCATTCGAGAAGTCGCGCCCTCTCAGCAGCGGGATGCCGAGCGACTTCCGGTAATCCGGAGAGACGACGTTGAAATCGGCGCCGGGAACGGGGACTCCGGCGGCGAGCTCGATCCCTTCGGGAAGGAACGTGCCGGTCCAGGGATTTCCTCCGAGCGGGATCCGCGCGGACGCGCCCGACCGATCGAACGCGCGGAAGAGCGGAGAGCGCCTGGAGGAGATTCCTGGCCAGCTCGGCGCGCTCGGAAGGCTCGCGGTAGAGCGACCTCGGGAAGTCGAGGCCGAAGTGCACGCGTCCGCTCGTGTCGAATCCCGGGCTCCGGGAGGAGAGCTGCCCGTAGCTTCGAATGAGAAGTCCCGCCGCGACCATCAGCACGAGGGCGAGCGCCACCTGACTGACCACGAGAGCGCTTCGCAGGCGCCGCGCGCGGCCGGACGAAGTTCCTCGAGCCGCGAGCCGGAAAGCGGCGCCCGACGCCATACGGGCGGGGGCGAGGCCGGAAAGCACCCCCATCGCGAGCGCGACCGTGAACGTGAAGGCGAGCGCCCGTCCGTCGAGAGCGGCTTCGGAGCCGCCCGGCAGCTCGGCGAGCGCGCGAGGGAGGGCGCCCACGATGAGAAGCGAGAGGAGGAGCCCGAGAACGCCGCCCGCGATCGAAAGGAGAACGCTTTCGGCGACGAGCTGCGAGAAGAGCCTCGCGCGCGTCGCGCCGAGCGACGAGCGAAGCGAGAGCTCCTGGCTTCGGGAGCTTCCGCTCGCGAGGAGGATATGAGCGACGTTCGCGCCGGTGACGAGAAGCACCACGAGACCGCGGCGGCGAGCATCGAGAGCGCGGTCTCGCTCCCACCCACCAGGAGATCGCGGAGAGGGACCACCTCGGCTCCGAAGTTGTTCCGCTCGAGAAAGGCTCGGCGCCGCGGCACCCTCTCGAGAACCGACGCGGCGATGCGATCCATCTCTCGCGACAACTCGGGCGCTCTGGCCCCCGGCTTCATCCGGGCCACCTCGAAGAGGTACTCGTTGCCACGGAAGCCGTCGGCGAGCTGCTCCGGAGTGAAGACGAGCGAGAGGAATACGTCCGTCCTTCGCCGGATAGTCGAAGCCTCGCGGCAGGACTCCGGAGACGAGATAGCTCTCTCCGTCGAGGCGTATCGATCGCCCGCGCATGTCGGATCCTCCGAAAGCGCTCTGCCAGAGGCCGAAGCTCAGGATGGCCAGACGCTCGGCGCTCCCGGAGGTTTCCTCTGGAAACGCCGCCGCTCCGCTGAGAGGCTCGACACCCATCACGCGAAAGAAGTCCGACGTGACCCGTGTCGTCTCGACGCGCCGGGCTTCGCCGTCGAGCGAGAGACTCGCGGGCCTCGAAGTCCAGGCCGCGGAAAACTCGAGAAGCGTGCTGTCGCGCCTCCGGTCGATGTAGTCGGGTGGAGACGAGGCGGTCCGGTTGGCGCCATAGCGGTTCCAGAGCGTCACCAGTCTCCCGGGCTCGGGATACGGGAGTGGCTTGAGGAGAACGGCGTCGACGACGGTGAAGACCGCGGTATTGGCGGCGATTCCGAGCGAGAGCGTCAGGATCACGGCGGCGGCGACTGCCGGGCCGATGCCGCAGGGTCGAGAACGCTCCCTTGAGGTCGGACTTCAGGGTTTCGAGCATGGCTCCCCTACTCATAGACGAGGCGAGGGGCACACCGGTTGCAGGCCGGGTGTAGAATTCGCTCGAATCGCCATGAAACTCGCAAGGGCGCGATCGGATCCACTTCAGCGTCTACCTGGCCGGAGACAACAACCTCTCCGAGGAGATGATCTGGAGCCTTCAGGAGATGAAGGCCGCCTCCGGAGAGACGTCGGTTCGGGAGCGCGTCGACGTCGAAGCCCTGTACGACCCGCAGGACGGAGCGCCGCGACGATACGACTTCGCGCCTGCCTCGTATTCCGCGGCCGTCCACGCGGATGTTTCTCTTTCCGCCGCCGCGCCGCTGCGGCCTCCTGCCGAGGACCCCGTCTCGCTTCTCGAGCGGCTCGTCGCCGGATTGGGAGAGGGGCGCCGTATTCTCGTTCTTTCCGGGCACGGAAGCGGCGCCGTCGGCGACTTTCTCAACGACGAGAAATCGGTCAGGGCTCTCAGCATTCCGCTGCTGGGAAGGATCCTCGAAGGAAAGTCGATCGAGATTCTTGGTCTCGACAGCTGTCAGATGAGCACCATCGAGGTCGCGTACGAGGTCCGGAAGTCGGTTTCCTACCTCGTCGCCTCGGAGGGCCCGGTGTCCAACACCGGATGGCCCTATCGACAGGTCCTCGCGGCCCTCGCGGCCCTTGCGGAACGAGCCGCTTCCCCTTCCGAGCGAGCTCGCCCGCGCCGTCTCCGAGAGCTATCTCCGCTTCTATCGGGACTACGAGATAGCGGGTGTATCGACGGACGTCGCGGTCTCGGACCTTTCCAAGATGGGGCTCCTCGCGGACGCTGTCTCGGAGCTGGCGAAGCGCGATGGCTGCCCCGCTCTCGGAGCTCGGCGCCGACGGTATGGAGGAAGCCATCGAGCTGTCGGAGGCCGAGGGAGACGGACGCCGTCGAGAACCGTTCGGCGCGGGATGCGATCCTGCTCGCACACTGGAGCGCGCAGTCCTACAAGTGCGATCGCTATAGCGATCTCTACGACTTCGCCCGGCAGCTCCTTCGTTTCACGGCGGGCCGAGTGGGTTCGCGTCTGGATCTCATCCGGAACGCGAGCCGTCGAGTTCTCGACGCCGTCGACTCCGCCGTCGTGAGCGCGGGCACGACCGGCCCCGAGCTCCAGCACTCGCACGGACTCTCGATCTACTTTCCCTGGTCCTTCCGGGACTTCATCCCCGAGTATCGGTACCTGCGATTCGCCGAGGAGACGGGCTGGCGGAAGTTCCTCGAGACCTATCTTCGGGCGACCCGCCGGATGCGCCGCTTTCAGTCCGAGAATTTGAAAGGGGCGAGCGTCCCGGCGGAGCCGCGACGAGTGCCCGAGACCGCCCTCGCCGGAACGAGGGACATCGAAGCAGGGACTCGCAAGGACGTGGAGGCGGGAACGCGAAAGGGTCTCCTCGCGCTTCTGGATAAGGGCTGCAGCTCGACGATGAAGAATCCCCCGGACGGTTATTACCCGCCGCCCGGCCGGGAATGAGCCGCGCCCTTCTGGCCGCCTTCGTGCCTCGCCTTCGGCTGCTCGGTTCGAGATCCCGTGCCGGCCGCGGACATCGAAGACGAGCTCGCCCGGGCCGAATCCCTCGAGGGTGAGGGCGACCTCGACGCGGCCCTCTGCGCTTCTGGAACAAGCGGCGGACGAAGCGCGAGAGCGAGGCGAGCCGGGCCTCACCGCGCGAGCTCTCAATCGCCTTTCCGCTCTGCGCCTGCGGCGGGGAGAGAACAGCGACGTCGGCGCGCTCTCCGAAGAGGCGCTCGCGGAAGCCCGTAAAGCCAACGACAGTGCGTCCGAGTCGGATGCGACCTTCAATCTGGGCTCCCTTCAGTACTCGTTCGGGCCGCATGCGAGACGCGCTGCGGTTTTTCGAGAGCTCGTCCGAGGCCGCGAGCCTGGCTCTGGACGACAAACGTAAGGCCAGGGCCGAGCTCTACGTAGGGTACGCCGCGGCGATGCTGCAAGAACGCGCTCTGGCCGAAGCGGCGCTCGCGCGCGCGAAGAGCCTCGGGAAAGCGATGGGGGACGCCCGAGCCGAGTCGGAAGCGACGCGGGTCCTCGGCCAGCTTCACTCCTGGCTTGGCGAGAACCAGAAGGCGCTCGAGTACTTCGAGGAAGCCCGCGATGCTCCTCGCGGCCGCGAACGATCCCGCGACCGAAGCCACGCTCTCGAACGCCCTCGGCCAGCTCTACTTCGACATGGGTCAGTTCGAGATCGCGCTCGAGCACTACCTGCGGGCTCTCGAGCTGAACCGCTCTCACCCCGTCCGCAGACACGAAGCGGCGACGCTTCTCGAGGTGGGCCGCTCGTACTTCGAGCTGCATCGGTCGGAAGAGGCGCTGCGGCATCTCGAAGACGCCCTCGCGATCTTTCGCGAGCTCGGAAACCCGATGCTCGAAGCAGACGTTCTCACCGTGATCGGAAGGCTCAGCGCGACATCGGGAGATACGGACGCGGCGCTCGAAACGTTCGAGAAAGCGATAGACCTCAAGAACTCGGTCGGCGACATCCGGGGCCGCGCGTTCATCCTCGACGAAGTCGGGCACCTCCATCGCCGCCTCGGAAATACCGAAGAGGCGCTCGCAGGCTATCGCGAGGCGGCCGAGCGCAGCCGGGACGCGGACGACCCGCTCTTCGAATCTCAGGCCCTCTATCATGTCGCGCTCGCCTACCGAGACGCGGGAAAGCTCGACGAGGCACGAACCGCGATCGAAGACTCCATCCGAATCGCGGAGACGTTCCGCGCCCGCGTCGCGAGCCACAGCCTCCGCCGGTCCTTTCTCGCGTCGGTCCACGAGCGCTATTCGTTCTACGTCGACCTCCTGATCCAGCTCGACCGCGCGCACCCGGGCGAGGGCTTTCAGGCGCTCGCGTTCCAGGCGGCGGAACGAGTCCGGGCGCGAACGCTCCGCGAGAGTCTTCAGGAGGCCGCGGCCGGGATACGCGTCGGCATCGAGCCCGAGCTCCTCGAGAAGGATCGCGAGCTCCGCCGCCGTTTGAACGAGCTCGCTATCGAGCGGGAGCTCCTCTCGGAGGCTTCCGAAGCTTCCCGCGTCCGGCGTGAGATTGATGCGCTTTCGAGCGACTACGATCGCCTCCAGTCCACCATTCGATCGAGGAGCCCGCGCTACGCGGCGCTGATCGAGCCGGCCGCGATGACCCTCGCCGAAGTCCAGTCGCTCCTCGACGACGAGACCCGGTTCCTCGCCTACCATCTGGGAAACGAGCGGAGCTTCGTCTGGGCGGCGACTCGAGAATCCTACTCCGTACACGAGCTGCCCCGAGGGAGGACATCGAGATCCTCGCCCGCGAGGCGTACCGCGATCTCAAATCGCCGGCGTCGTCGAAGGACGGCGCTCGAGCCGACTCTCCCGCGTGCTCCTCGAGCCGCTCGGGGATTTCGAGGAGACACGCCTCGTCGTCGTCGCGGACGGCGCCCTCAACTACGTTCCCTTCGCGGCTCTCGCCGATCCGAGGAACGAGGAGCTCTCCGCTCGTCGGTGCCGTCGAGATCGTTCGACTTCCTTCGGCGTCCCTCGTGCCGCTCCTCCGCGCGCAAAGGGTCGGGCAGGAAGTTCACACCGCTCGGTGGCGATCGCCGCCGATCCGGCTTACGGAAACGGCTTCGGGCTCGTCCGTGCCGCCGCTGCCCTCGAGCAGGCGTGAGGCCTCTCAGATCGCGGCGCTCGCTCCCCCGGGCGGAGTCGAAGTGGTGTCGGGTTTCGAGGCCCGCCGCGAGTGGATCGAGGCGACCGATTTCGCGGGATTCCGATTCCTTCACTTCGCGACCCACGGAGTCGTCGACGACGAACGGCCCGAGCTCTCAGGCATCGTACTGTCCCTCGTCGATGAAAAGGGCGCGCCGCTCGACGGCTTTCTTCGGCTCCACGACATCTACAACCTGGAGCTCCCGGTGGACCTGGTGGTGCTGAGCGCATGCGATACCGCGCTCGGGAAAGAGGTCAAGGGAGAGGGGCTCATCGGCCTCGTTCGAGGATTCATGTACGCGGGCGCCCCCGCCGTCATCGCGAGCTCGTGGAAGGTCGATGACACGGCGACCGCGGAATTGATGACCGAGCTCTATCGGGGACTCTTCGCCGGAAAAGCCCCTCCGGCGGCGCTGAGGGAGGCTCAGCTCGAGGTATCGAAGATTCCTCGCTTCCGCTCTCCTTATTATTGGGCTGCGTTCGAGCTCCAGGGGGATTGGCGCTGAAGCGGGAGCGCGATAGATTTGGAGCTACATGACCCTCCCCCGTCTGTTCCTCGCTGAGTTTTTGGTTCATCGCGGTTATCGCTCTCGAGCCCGCTCGCGCGCGCGAGGAGCCCCCGCGCGCTTCCGGCAACTGGCCCGGGTTTCGCGGCCCGAAGTCCCTCTCGATCGTCGGACAATCCGAACCTTCCCGACCGCTGGTCGAGAACGGAGAACGTCGAGTGGGTGGCCGAGATTCCGGGAGTCGGCTGGTCGTCGCCCGTGGTCTGGGGTCGAAACATCTTTCTGACGGCGGCCGAGAGCGATCAGCCGATGAAGCAACCGTCTCTCGGAACCGACTTCAGCAACGACTACATCGCGGAGCTGCGGGCGCAGGGACTCTCGTCCGAAGAGGTGAACGCACGGCTCTACGCCCGCGACCGCGAGATGCCGGACGAAATCGTCCTTCGATTGAAGCTCTACTGCTACGACCTCGAGAACGGCAAGCGCCTCTGGGAGCGCGAGGTCTATCGCGGGAACCCGCGCGGTGGAAGGCATCGCAAGAACAGCTTCGCGTCCGAGACTCCCGTTACCGACGGCGAGAACGTCTACGTCTACTTCACCCAGCACGGACTCTACGCTTTCGACGTCGACGGGAAGGAAGTCTGGACCGCACCGCTCGCCGCTCATCCGACGATTCGCGACTACGGAACGGGAGCCTCACCGGCGCTTCATGCCGATCGCCTCTTCGTTCTGAACGACAACGAGGAAGAAAGCTTCCTGGCGGCGTTCGACAAGCGCACCGGCAAGGAGATTTGGCGAACACCGCGCTCGTTCTCGACTCCGCGCAAGACGGGGTGGTCGACCCCGTTCGTCTGGGAGAACGAGCTGCGAACGGAAGTCGTCACCATCGGGCCGGGAGCCGTCATCAGCTACGGCCTCGACGGCAAAGAGCTCTGGCGGATGGAGCGCATGGGAGCGGTCGCCATCCAGAGTCCCTTTGCCTGGAACGGGCTTCTGTACGTGACGTCGGGCACTTCCGGAGACGACAACCGTCCCATCGTCGCCATTCGGCCCGGCGGCTCGGGAGATATCACGCCGAAGGAGCCCGGAAACGAAGAACGAGCACGTCGTCTGGTACAACCGGCTGGCCGGAGGCACCTATCTGCCGACCCCACTCATCTTCGACGGCGCGCTCTATGTGCTCTCCGAGAAAGGAATCTTCGCCCGACACGACCTCGAGACCGGAGAGCGTGTCTATCGATCCCGCATCGCGCCCGGTGCTTCCGCCTTCACGGCGTCGCCCTGGGCCTACAACGGAAAGATATTCGCCCTGAGCGAGGAGGGCACGACGTACGTCATCGAAGCGGGAAAAACGTTTCGCCTCCTGGAGCGTCAACCCACTCGAGGACTGGGCGCTCGCGTCGCCGGCGATGGCAGGTGACCGGCTGCTGGTGCGCACCCAGAGTCGCCTGTACTCCCTTCGCAAGGACGTCAGTGGTGTAGGATCGCACCGATGACCGTCACGGGAGGTCGCATGAAATCGTTTCTCGCCGCGCTTTTTCTTGGAGCATCCTTCGCCGCGGCCGCCGAGCCGCCGGTGTCGATGGGACACCACCACATCAACACCGCGGACGTCGACGCCAGCAAACACTTCTGGAGCCTTCTCGGAGCGACGCCGGTCCCCTTCGGGGACTACCCGGTGATGCGGCTACCGGACCTTCTGATATTCCTTCGGCAGCAGAGCTCCGACCGGGCGGAAGCCGGGGAACGACGGTGAATCACGTAGGACTGAGACTCAAGGACGTGCGATCCAAAGTCGAATCGCTCAAACAGCAGGGGGTCGCGGTCATCACCCGGGAGGAGCTCGCGGACGCGAAAGAAGACGTCTATTTCAATGAGCCTCAGAAGACCTACATCGCCTTCCTTCTGTCCCCGGACGGAACGAAGGTCGAGCTCTTCGAAGACAAGACGAGTCCCGACCCGGCGGCGAACCATCACATTCATTTCTACGCTCCCGACGTAGCCGCGATGAAGGCCTGGTACGTCGACAACTTCGGAGCGGCGGCCGGCCAGCGCGGAGGCATGGAGGCGGCTCAGCTTCCCGGCGTGAACCTCACCTTTTCTCCCGCTTCCGGGCGAGGTCTCCGGCACCAAGGGGCGCTCCGTCGACCACATCGGATTCGAGGTCCAGGGGCTCGCCGCCCTGTGCAAGAAGCTCGAGGCAAAGGGAATCGAGTTCGACAGGCCCTATGCCGAGCGGCCGGAGCTGAAAGTCGCGCTCGCTTTTCTCTTCGATCCCTGGGGGACGTACATCGAGCTCACCGAGGGGCTTTCCGCGCTCTGAAGGGTGCCTCGGAATAACTTGTCTTATACTGGAGTCGACGTTCGATTCCTGAAAGGTCCAGATGGTGAAGAAGAATGACACGAAGGGCGGCGCTTTGCGTTGGGGCGCCATTTCCGTTCTCGTTCTCGGAGGCGCGTTCTTCCTCTACGCCAGTATGACGGAAGGCCCGGCAGCACCGACTGCGTCCACTTCGAGCGGCCACGGACACGATCACGCGCCCGCTCCGAAGGACCCGGGGCAAACCCAGAAGTTCCGCTACTTCGAGGACCCCGCCGAGGCGCATCCCCTCCCGGTGACGCTCCCGCCGACACAGTTCATCAACAAGGGCATCGCCAACAGCTACCGGATCGCGAAAGAGATCCCCGAGGTGCTCGCCCAGCAGCCATGTCTCTGCGGCTGCGACAACACCTCCGATGACCATAGCAGCCTCCTCGACTGCTACATCGACGATCACGCCTCCACCTGTCTCGTTTGCATGAAGGAAGCGGTTCTGGCGGAACAGATGACCGACGCGGGAAAATCGGCGAAGGAAGTCCGCGACGCGATCCTCGAGCACAAGTTCTCGGAAGTCTCGATCGGGAACTGACGTCTACAAATTTCCAGAGCAGCGGTTCTCGTCGAGGATCCGCAGGAGCCAGTCGAGCTCCATGCCCATGTGGGTGAGGATCACTTCGACCTCCTTGAAGTCGGAGGCGCGCGCCGCTTCGACCATGCGCGCCGCGAGATCTTCCATTCCTTCCGCTCCGATTCGCCGCACCGATTCCCGGAGCTCGATCGCGAGGCTCTCGACGCGCTCGCGCTCTTCCTGCTTCCGCGCGGACTCCAGGTCCTGGAGAACGTAGGGAACGTTTTTCTTGAACGCTCCGAGGAGATCCTCGAGCCGGGCGGGATCGCCGTCGAGGCGCTCGAGGGCGAGCGCGCGATTGAAGACTTCCAAGAAATGTTCTCTCCGGCGAAGGATTATATCAGGCGAGATTCCGAAGCCATTCGTCGAGAGCGGCCTCGACTTGCGCGGTGTTCCCCGTAAAAAGGTGGTCGCTTCCGGGAACGACCACGAGGTCTTTCGGTCCCTCGAAAGACCGGACGAACTCCTCGATGTCCACCCGTCCGCCGAACTCGTCGCGCTCCCCCTGGACGAAGAGGGCGGGTTTCGCGGAAGGATTTTCCGAAGTCGACTCGATCGCGAGGACGGCCAGAGGGGAAGTCCCATCAGGACGAGCGCGTTCACCCGCTCGTCAGCGGATCCCCGCTCGAAGCGCGATGGCCGCGCCGAACGAGAATCCCCCGAGAACGATAGGTCTTCCCGGGTACTCTCGAGCGAGAAAGCCGAGAGCCGCCCGCGCGTCCTCGGTTTCGCCTCGTCCGCGATCGAACTCCCCCGCGCTCCGGCCGACGCCGCGAAACTGGAAACGAAGAACGGCGTAGCCGCGGCTCTGGAATACCCGGGCAAGCCGGAAGAGGAGCTTGAAGTGCATGGTGCCCCCGTGAAGTGGGTGCGCATGGCAAAGGAGAGCAGCGCCTCTCGGCTCTCCTTCGGGAGTGAAAAGCACGGCTTCGAGCGGTCCCGCGGGACCGTCGAGGTCGAGGTTCCTGGTCCGCATGGTCTAGGATAGTCCATGGAACTCGGACCCCATTTCCTCGAGAATGCCCGATTCGAAACCCGCCGGCTGAAGGAACTGGCGGAGAAGGCGCTGTCGCAGGTGCCGGACGACGCGCTCCTCCATCATTCCCTCGACGACGAATCGAATTCGCTCGCCGTCCTCATGCAGCACCTCGGAGGAAACCTTCTGTCCCGATGGACGCGTTTTCTCGAGACGGATGGCGAAAAGCCGGACCGCAATCGCGACTCTGAGTTCGAGGCGAACCGGGCCGCCACTCGACGCGACCTGTTCGAGATTTGGGAGCGCGGTTGGTCTCGCTGCCTCGAGAGCCTCGCTTCGCTGAACCCGGAAGACCTGGCGAGGACGGTCCGAATCCGAGGCGAAGAGCTCAGCGTTCCTCTGGCGATCCAGCGGCAGCTCGTTCACACCGCCTATCACGTAGGCCAGATCGTGCTCCTTTCGAAGCATCTGGCTTCCACGCGATGGAAGAGCCTCAGCATTCCGCGAGGCGGCTCGAAGGACGCGACCGGCGGCTACAAGAAGCTTTAGTTCATCGCTCCGTCGTCGGTCGACGAAAGATATCGCTGAGCCTCCTGGTAGCCCGCGAGCTCCGTGTGATTCCCCCAGAATCTCGACGAGCTTCTGAAACCTTTCGGAGGCCGTGGCGCGGTCACCCGCGGCCGCATGAGCTCGCGCCGAGCCCAGGAGCGAGCGCGCTCGATTGGGCATGCGAAGAAGAGACGCTTCGAAAGCCTTCGCCGCTTCCGCGGGATTGCCGGTCTCGAGGAGCACCTCGCCCAGCAGCTCGTGCGACGGCTTCACCGGGTCAGCGGCGCCGTTCGGCGGACGCATCGTTTCCTCGAGGCTGACCGCCTTCCGGAGGAGCTCGACGGCGTCCTTCTTCTTCCCGCGCTCGAGAGCGACGAGCGCGGCCAGCTCCTGTTGCATGACCTTCGTCGATTGATCTTCCTCCGACGGAGGCGGAGGGGCGCCGCCGTGGCCGGCGTGTGCGCCGCCGCCGGAATCGGATTTGGTCGAAGCGGAAGCTTTGTCCGCCAGCCGCTTCTCCATCTTCTCCGCGGTCTTCAGGTCTCCCAGGTGCACCGCGCTCATTCCGTTCGCGAGGACCTCCTCGTCCGACGCGTCGTCGGCGGAGATCCTGCACCTTCCACTCCTCGGTCTCGACGATATAGCGCGCCTTCGCGAGCGCGAATCCCGAGCTCGCGCGGCCCTTCGCGGACATCTTGACCATTTCCTCGAACCTTCGAACGTTCTCCGCGGCCTTCGCGTAGTCGCCCTTCTGAAGGAAGCCATACTGCCCCCAGTCGAGGGAGTGGGACATGTCGCCCATGCTGTCGCCCTCTTTCCAGAGCTCGCTCGCCACCTGGTGGGCGCGCATGTTCTGGCTCGATACCTTCTCCCACATCCCGTGCTGGATGTAGATGTGGGTCGGCATGTGAATGGCGTGAGACACCGCCGGGGCGATGTCCGCGAAGGCATCCGCAGCCTCGAGCGCGAGAGGCGCGTGGATCGGATCGTCGAAGGAATGGATGATGTAGTGGGCCGCACCCGGATGGTTTCGGTTTCGCTCGAACACGTCCATCGCGAGAGCGCCCGCCTTGACCTCGAGCCGGAAAGTCTCGTCCTCGAGCGCGCGAGCGCCGCTCAGGAGAGAAACGGCATAGAACGTCGTCACCTCGTCGTCATCCGGAAACTCACTGTGGAGGCGCGCCATCTCGTCCATGTATGCCACGCGGCGGGCCCTCCAGTCGTCCTTCTGAACGCCTTCCGCCCAGAGCGCCTCTACGGCGCGAAGGAATCCCTTCTCGCGCGGCCGTCGGCGCCTTCGCCAGGCGCGCTTCCGGCGAATCACCGAGCCGCGCCAGAACTTCGCGCGGCGTCTTCCCGTCCTGTTCCGGCGCGAGAGGGTGGTTGTAGCAGAGGGTCTCGCCCCAGTAGGCGAGGGCGAAATCCGGCTCGATCTTCTGCGCCGCCTGGAACTCCGCGATCGCCTGCTTCCATCCGAAGCTGTGCAGGATCGCGACCCCGCGGAGAAAGTGGTCCTGGGCTTCCTTCGAAGCCGAAGTGTCGAAGCGGAGATTTCCCACGCTTTCGAGCTGCGCGGTAGCCGTCGAGGCGAGAAAGGCGAGGAAGAGCGCAAAGACGAGGCGACGAGCCATGGATCCTCCTTCAGTGGGCGGAACGAGATCATCCTACTACATTTCCTACCACCATTCGGGAGGGAGCAACGCGATGGAGCGGACGTGGCCCGTTTCGACTACCATACTCCTCCGTATGAAACGGCCACCCCTTCTATCGAACCTCGTTGCACTCGCCCTCGCGCTCACGGCCGCCTGCTCCGGTCGAAAATCGCCCGTCGCTCCGGGGCCGCCCTCGACCTCCGAAGACGGCCTTGCCTCCTGGTACGGAATCGAGGAAGCCGGCCGGGCGACGGCCAGCGGTGAGACCATGGACCCCGAACGAAAGACCGCCGCCCACCGCACGCTTCCGTTCGGCTCTCTGGTACGGGTCACCGACCTCGAGACGGGAAAGTCCGTCGAAGTCATCGTGAACGATCGCGGTCCACACGTCGACGGCCGCGTGATCGACCTCTCGTTCGCGGCGGCGAGGGAGATCGACCTCGTCGACCGAGGGGTGACTCCGGTCCGCATTCAGGTGCTCGGTCTCGAGGGCCCGCTCGCGGCGCGAAGGTGGAGAGTGCAGATGGGCTCCTTCACCGATGTCCGGCGCGCCGAAGAGCTCATGGTGCTGCTGCAGGCCGAGGGACATGCCCCCGTCGTGCTCTCACCCTTCGAGGACGGTGGCGCCGTCTACCACAGGGTATGGGTCGGAGAATTCCAGGAGAGGGACGGGGCCGAGTCGCTCGCGCGGAGACTGGCCCGCGACGGCCATCACGGCTTCGTGCTTCTCGGGGCCGTCGCGAGCCCGTAGCCGCAACGGCTCAGGCCGAGGCGACGGGTGGAATCCGCAGAACCTGCCCCGGATAGATCTTGTCGGGATCGCTCAGCATCGGCTTGTTCGCGTCGAAGATCACGGGGTACTTCATCGCATCGCCGTACTGGGCCTTCGCGATCTTCGAAAGAGAGTCCCCCTTGACCACGGTGTAGTACTTGGCCTCCGGCTCCTTCGGCGCCTCGGCTTTCTTCACCACCAGCTGCATGCGATCGTCGACCTTCGAGATGCCGGTTGTGTTCCCGACGGTGAGCACGATCTTCTCCCGGTCGGCCTGTGTCTGAACCTTGCCGCTCACCGTTGCTTGATCACCTTTCACGTCGACCTTCAGCATCTCGACGGAAAGTCCCATCCTCCGCACCTGGTTCTCGAGCTTCGCCGATCGTTCCTGATCGGACTCCTTCGGACCGAAGAGCTTTTCCCCCGCACCCATGACGAAATCAATCAGACCCATGATCGCCTCCCCTTGATTAGCGCGCTAGAAGTTCACGACCAGCGCGACGTTGAAAAGCGTATCGAGTTTGTCCGCCTAGAGAACGACCGAGAATCGCCGGAAACGACAAGTTGGCGCACCTTCCATTGTTCGTCCAGCAGAGCGTCGAGCAGACGCAGAGCGGCGGGCAGGAACCCCCGCGGTTCCATTCGGCTACAGCCTATTCGGGAAGCTCCCGAAATCGCAAGCGATTTTTCGCATTGACAGGAGGTCACCGGGAGAACTACGGTTTTTTCGGAACTCATGCGCATCGACGAGTACACGAACATGTTCGCGCTCGAGGACCATTTCTGGTGGTACCGCGGGATCCACGATCTCATCCTGGGTTATTTGAGAAAACGGCCGGCTTCGCGGCTCTCGATCCTGGATGCGGGGTGCGGTACGGGAAAGCTCATGACTCTGCTCGCGCCGCTTGGAGAGGTCGCCGGAATCGACGCCTCCGAACAGGCGATCCAGTATTGCCGCGAACGAGGCCTTTCGGCGGTCGAGATCGTCGACCTCAACACGTGGGCGCCCGAAGGGGCGATGTACGACGTCATCACCTGCATCGACGTCCTCTGTCACGCGAGCGTGCGCGATATCGGTTCCGTCCTCGACCGCTTCCGGGACGGGCTAAGCCCGCGCGGAATCCTCATTCTGAACCTTCCCGCCTTCGAGTCGCTGAGGCGCGAGCACGACACTGTCGTTCAAACCGTGCGGCGCCTCCGCCAGGAAGACGTTCTTCCTCTCCTGCGTGAGAGAGGCTTCGAGATCGCGCTCTCGACCTATCGACTTCCGGCGCTCTATTTCCTGATCCGTGTCCGGAAGGCGATCGCCGGCGGGGGCAGTGCTTCCGCGCCCCAGTCGGACCTCAAGCTCATTTCCCCTCTCCTCGATCGCCTGCTGTGGTGGATGAATTGGCTCGAGAATCGCGTCACTCTCGCCGGGCTTCGTTTTCCTGTCGGGAGCTCGCTCTTCGTCGTGGCGAGAAAGCCCTCATGAGGGAATCTTCGCCAGGCTGCCCGTGTGGGTGACGAAGAAGGGCACGATGAAGTCCGCGATGCGATAGAGACTCCACCCGGAGAGCACGACCGTCGCCGCGACGAGAAACGCCCGTCGTCGTGAAGCGGCGACCGCCGCGAAGATCGCCGCCAACGGATAGACGAAGAAGAGCCGGCGGAAGTAGTAGAGGGGCTCGGGAGCGATGAAGACCGGAATCGAGATGGCGAGCGCGTAGGCTGCCCACGCGAGAAGCACGCGGTTCTCTGGCTTCTCTCGTTCTCTCGCGACAAGGAAGGCGCCCGCCAGGAAGAGAACGAGGTACAAGGGACCGAACGCGTCCCACCCCACCGTCGCCGAACGAAAGCGTTCGGCAAAACCCAGGGCGCTTCCTTCGCCGGGAGCCGTTCTGAGGCCGAGAAGAAAGCTCCCGTAGTAGGCGAAGGCGGGAACACTCCCGAGAATCGCGGCTTGCAGCAAGCCCATCGCGCCTGGAACGGGAGGCGGCATCCAAAACGCTGCAATGAGGAGCGGGAGAAAGACGGCAAGGGTCAAAGGACCCGCGTTGTAAATGAGCGCGCATCCGGCGAAGACCAGGCCGAAGGCGAAAACACCGGAGGCGGATCGGAGCGCGGACTTCTGCCTCATCACGAGAAGCACCATGAAGAGGAGGGCGAGCTGGCCGAGGAGAGCCGGGTACGAGGCGCGCAAAAGCTCGAGGATCGCGTCGGGAAACAGAGCGGCCATCACTCCCGCGGCGAGCGCCGCCGGATCGCTTTCGGTCACGCGCGCCGCGAGGAGCATCACGACGCCGACCGTGAGCGCATGCAGGAGGAGGCCCGACCACTTGAGGACGTCTTCGGTTGGACCGAAGGGAACCCAGCCGGCCAGGGTATGGAGAACCGGAGGGTAAGGCATCGGCCGGCGCCTTCCGTCGACGCTCGCGCGGCCGAGACCGAACCGCTCCTGGTAATAGTCCATTCGCGACCAGAGCTCTCGAGCCCCTTCGTTTCTCACGACATCGGTCACTTCCCGATGAATGTCGACGTCCTTGAAGTAATAAGAAGGATGGAAAAGCGCGAACGAAGTGAAGAGGAGGGTCGTAACGGGAACGAGCTTCCACCACGTCGAGCGGGAGCGGAAGAGCAGAACGAGGAAAATGGAGAAGATCGACGACGCGACGGCCGCCTTTCCGATCCAATGAACGGACGCGAACGGTCCGAGCGCGGCGAGCGGCAAACCGAGACCCGCCGTTGTCAGGAGCGCGCTCGCGCGCGGAGAAAAACCCGCGAGCAGCAAGGCCACGCTGACCAGCACGGCGCTCGACGCGGCGATGGCCGTCGATCGGAAGCTCGGAACGAGAGAGCCGAAACCGCCGGAAACGAGTCGCAGCTCCTCGAGTTTCAGACCGTGGCCCGAATCCGCCTTTCGCGAGTGGAAGCGAAAGATCGCGCGGCCCGGCTCGAGCGGGAACGAGGACAGCGATATTTTTTCTCCCGCCGCCACGATCCCGAGCGGCGTTTCGCCCTGCGCGACTTCGATCTCCGCGGGCGTTCGTCCGGGCCGACTGCCAAGCACCTGGAGTTGCGCTCCGCCACGGACGACGATCGGGAGCGCGACCTCCGCCCGTTCCCGCGACCACCGCGCGGTCGTGCCGCGCGCCCAGCCCGCGCGAAAACCCTCGACGTACGTTCGATCCGCCGGGCCGAAGCCAAACGAAACGGACTCGGCGGAGGCGAAAGCGAGGACGAAGAGAGCGGGAACCGCCACTCCCGCGAGGGCCATCCAAACGAGCGGCCGGGGCCGCGAGTCGGCCGCCGGTCTCATCTACCTCAAGGGCTTTGGCAAGAAATAGTGGAACGGCACAGGCGCTGCGCAAGCTCCCGCGAATTCCCTTACCTGGAAGGGCGTCGGTTCGTTTCCCGTCCTCCAGAACGACGCTGCCGTTGACCAGCACGAAATCGAAGCCCTCCGCGTACTGGTGAGGCTCCGCGAACGTAGCGCGGTCGCGGACCTTCCCGGGGTCGAAGACGGCGATGTCGGCGAAGAATCCCTCGGCGAGCCGTCCTCTTCGGGCGAGCGAGAAGCGCTCCGCGGGAAGGCTCGTCATCTTTCGAACCGCTTCCTCGAGCGGCATGACCCGGTCTTCACGAACGTACTTTCCCAGGATCCGAGCAAAGGTGCCATAGGAGCGCGGGTGCGGACTGCCGGAGGCGAGCTCGCCCTCGGTCGCGAGAGCGGAGCCGTCGGAAGCGGGCATGCACTTCGGATGCGCGAGCACCCGGGCGGTCGTCTTCTCCTCCATACCGAAGCCGACCATCCCCACTTGATTGTTCTCCTCGATCAGAAGCGCTCGCGTGTAGAGGAACGGGTCGAAGCCGCTCTCCTTCACGATCTCGGAGACGGTTTTCCCCTGGAGCGGCTTGTTCTTCTCGAGCGCCACGGACGAGATCATCACACTGTCCCACGAGCCGAGAAGCGCCACCTTCTCTTCCATCGCCGCTCGAATCCGCCGCCAGTCGTCCTCGTTCTGCAATCGCTTCAGAAAGGCTTCGGTTCCGCCCTCGCGGCTCCAGAGCGGCATGAGGTTCGCGAGCGTGGTGCTGTAGGCGATGTAGGGATATCGATCCAGGGTGATCCGGACCCCGCGCTCTTCCGCCTTCTCGATAACGTCGAAGATCGCGTCGAGCTTTCCCCAATTTCGTTGTCCCTGGCACTTGAGGTGCGAGATATGGAGCCCCACCCCCGCCCGCTCGGCGATGGCGATCGCTTCCTCGACCGCTTCGAGCACGCGATCGTCTTCGTTCCTCATGTGAGTCGCGTAGAGCCCGACCGTCCCGCTCATCGCTTTCGCGAGCTCCGCGATCTCGGTGAGCGAAGCAAAGCCGCCCGGTGTGTACTCGAGCCCGCTCGAGATGCCGAGGGCGCCCCCCGCGAAAGCGGTCCGCGCGAGACTCCTCATCGCTTCGATCTCGTCGCCCGACGCGGCTCGATCCGACATCCCGAGCACCAGTCCGCGGATGGTCCCCTGCCCGACGAACGATCCCGCGTTGAGAGCGATCCCTTTCGTTTCGAGCTTGAGGAGCTCGTCCGCAAAGACCGCGGGCTCGTAGGAGTCTCCATCCATTCCCAGAATCTCGGTGGTGACGCCCTGGCGAATCTTGCTCTCCGCCTTCGGATTCACGAGAAGCTCGTCCTCGCTATGGGTATGGACGTCGATGAACCCGGGACTCACCACGAGGCCCCGCGCGTCCAGAATCCTCGTGGCCGTCGCGCCATCGAGGTCGGAGACGGCAGCGATGGTCTCCCCCCGGATGCCGACGTCGCCTCGAATCGGGGGCTCGCCGCTCCCGTCCACCATGGAGCCTCCCCGGACGATCACGTCGAAGTCGCGCTCCTGGCGGCCCCGGGAAAGCCCTAAAAACACGGGAAAACCCGCGGTTCTGGCGAGAAAATCCCGTCGACTCACGGGGCCTACTTTGATATTGAATTTCATAATCGCGGGTGGTACTCTATCATCGTGATCGTTTGTCACTGCACTGGTATCACGGATCGCGACATCCGTTCGCTCGTTCGGCAGGGCCGCGCGACGACCGCGCGGGAAATCGGCCGGCATTGTTTCGCGGGACACGAGTGCGGAGGCTGCCGCGTCACCATCGAGCAGATCGTGAGACAGGAAGAGCGCACGCCCGCCGAAGCGGCCCTCACCGAGCTCGCTACCGCTCTCTGACCCTCTCCTCTTTTCTCCCCTCCTCGCTCTCGAAGCGGGTAATATGACCCATACCTACGTCGAGAGGAGTAGAGCGACATGAAAGGGGATTCCAAAATCATCGAGGCGCTGAACGCGGTCCTCACTTCGGAGCTCACCGCGATCAACCAGTACTTCGTCCACGCGAAGATGTGCGAGAACTGGGGCTATCAAAAGCTCGCGGCGAAAAAGCGCGAGGAATCGATCGAGGAGATGAAGCACGCCGACGATGTCATCGAGCGGATCCTCTTTCTCGACGGAGTTCCCAACATGCAGCGGCTGAGTCCGGTGAAAGTGGGCGAGGAGCCGGTGGAGCAGCACCAGGTCGATCTCGCGCTCGAAGTCGACGCCCGCAAGCGGCTGAACGATGCCATCGCGCTCTGCCGCGACAAAGGCGACAACGGAACCCGTGAGCTCCTCGAGAAGATCCTCATCGAGGAAGAGGAAAGCATCGACTGGCTCGAGGCCCAGCTTCACCTGGTGAAAGACGTGGGACGCGAACAGTACCTCGCCGAACAGATCCACGGGTGAGCTCGACGTGCCTTTCGCGATCGACATGCACGTTCACCTGCCGACGGTGAGCTTTCTCGATTCCGCCATCCGGCCCTTCCGCGAGCCGGCGGAAAAGTTCTTCCGCCGGAAAGTTCCTATCACCCGCATGGACGACGTGGCGAAGCACTACGAAGATCTCGACATCGTGGGAGTGCTCCTCGCGTGGGACGCCGAGACGGCGACGGGACTGCCGCCGCTCACGAACGACGAGATCGCGGGAATCGTCGCGAAGTTTCCCGAAAGGTTCATCGGCTTCGCGAGCGTCGATCCCTGGAAGGGCAAGCGCGCGATCGTCGAGATCGAGCGCGCCGTTTCCGAGCTCGGCCTCAAAGGGGCGAAGTTCCATCCCGGCATCCAGGCGTTCTATCCGAACGATCCCGCGATTCTCGGAGCTTTTCGCGAAAGTAACCGAGCTTCGCATCCCGGCTCTCTTTCACACCGGGACCAACGGACTCGGCGCCGGGGTCAAGGGAGGGATGGGAGTGAGGCTCGACTACACGCGTCCCATCTACCTCGACCATCTCGCGGCGGAGTATCCGGAGCTCACCATCATCGGGGCCCATCCCGCCTGGCCGTGGCACGAGGAGATGCTCGCCATCATCGGCCACAAGGCGAACGTGTTCATGGATCTTTCGGGTTGGCTTCCGAAGTACATCCCCGAGGCCGTGATGAACGAGGCCCGGAAGCGTCTCTCGGATCGGATCCTGTTCGGGAGCGACTACCCGTTCATCCTGCCCGAGCGGTGGCTCGAAGACTTCGACGCCCTCGAAGGCTTCACGCCCGAGGTAAAGAGAAAGCTTCTCCACGACAACGCGGCCGCGCTCTTAGGGCTCGGCTGACGTCCGACGCGAGCTACCGCTCGCGGAATACCGGCGGAGCTTCCGGGATCGCCGCGCCATCGTGGCGGGGCTCGGAGGCCCCGAAATGGACTCCGTCCGGATTCGACATCACCGCTTGCCCGAAGCCGAAGGCTCCGCTTCGGGGCGCGGCCACTTCGATCTGATGTCCGCGTTTGGCGAGCTCGGCGCGCACCGCCTCCGGAACGAGCGCTTCCATGTCGAGGTCGCAGCCGTCGAAGGTCCCTTTCGTGAACCGGCCCGCTTCGAGAGCCTCCTGGATGTTCATGCCGAAGTCCGCGATGTTCGCGACGAACTGCGCGTGGGCCTGCGCCTGGTTCCAGCCGCCCATGATGCCGAACCCGATGCGCACTCCGTCCTTCTGCATGAACGCGGGAATGATGGTGTGGAGCGGCCGTTTGCGCGGACCGAGAGTATTCGGCCGGTCGGGCTCCATCGTGAAAAGGGCGCCCCGGTTCTGGAGCATGAATCCCGCGCCCTTGGGCACCAGACCGGATCCGAACCCGGAGTAGTTGCTCTGGATGAGGGACACGATGTTCCCGTCCTTGTCGATCGCCGACATGTAGATCGTGTCGCCGCCTTCGGCGTCGGTGATGCTTCGAAGCGCCGATGGCGTCACCGCGCACTGCGCTTTCGCGCTGTCGATGAGCTTCGCGCGCTCGGCGGCGTGGGTCTTGTCGAGCATTTCCCGCACCGGCACGGGCGAAAAGCGCGGGTCGCCGACGTAATGAAGCATGTCGGCGTAGGCGAGCTTCTTCGCCTCGATCATCACGTGGAGGGCGTCTTCCGAGTGGAACCCGTACTCGCCGATCGGGAACCGCTCCATCAGGTTCAGCATCATGAGCGCCGCGATCCCCTGGGTGTTCGGTCCGATCTCGTAGACCTTCCACCCGCGGTAGCTGGTCTCGATGGGCTCGACCCACTCCGGCTCGAACTCCTCGAGATCGGAGGCGGTGAAGGTCCCTCCGGTCTCCGCGGAGATCCCGAGGATCGCTTCCGCGGTCGGGCCCTTGTAATACCCGTCTCTTCCCTTCTCCGCGATCCGGCGGAGCGACTGGGCGAGGTCGGGGTTTCGAAACACCTCGCCCGCGCGCGGAGGCCGGCCGTCGATGAGGTACGTCTCTTTCGAGTTCGGATGGCTCGCGAGCATATCCTGCGAGCGCGCCCAGCCGCGGGCGATCACTTCGGACAGCGGAAACCCGTTCTCGGCGTAATAAATCGCGGGCGCGAGGATCTCGGAGAAAGGAAGCGTGCCCGAGCTTGCCTCGGAGCGCATCCCAACCGGCGACGACGCCTGGCACCGTCACCGAGTAGATACCGCGAGGGGGCATCGTCTCGATTCCCTTGCCCGCGAGGAGCTCGACGGTGAGACCCGATGGGGCCCAGCCGCTCGCGTTCATCCCGAAGACCTCGCCGGTCTTCGCCCAGTAGACGATGGCGAAGAGATCGCCTCCGATGCCGTTTCCCGTCGGCTCCATGAGCCCGATGGTGGCGTTCGCGGCGATGGCGGCGTCGATGGCGTTTCCGCCGCGCTCGAGGATCTGGACTCCCGCCCTCGCCGCGAGCGGCTGGCTCGCCGCGACGATTCCGTACTCCGTCGTCACCACCGAGCGTCCGACGACGGGCTTGCGGTCCTCGGCGGCTGCATTTCCGCCGGCCATCAGGGAAAGGAGGAAGGCCACTGATCTCTTCATGGTCATCACCTCGCGCGGTTCGGAAAAGAAAACTGTAGCACGTCCTTCAGCGCCTTGGGAGCCTTGGGAGAACGACCGAAAGGAGCTCGTCGCCGACCGAAAGATCGACCGGCGTTTCTCCCGCGTACTCTCCGTCGAGTTGAAAGGGCACGCTCGAATCCGCTTCCACGGTGAGAGCGCTGGCCTTGAAGGACACGACGTCACGGAAGCGGAGGTGGACTCCGCCGACCACTCCGGCCAGGTACCGTAGATAGTCGCGGCGATTCCGTCCCCGGAAGACCACGACATGAAGGAGCGGCTCCTCGAGCTTCGCCTCCGCGGCGATGAAATGCCTCGGGCCGTAGCGCCTCGTTTTCCCCACGATGACACCGGTCCCCTCGAGCTCGCGGCCCTCGCATCGAATCCGGAGCGATGGCATGGAGTAGCCGGCGAGCAGTCGAAATCCGTCGATCCAGAAAGCGCCCGCGCCGAGCGCGTGCTTGAACCCGCTCTTCAGCCGGCGAACCACTTCCGCATCGAGCCCGATTCCCGCCATGAGGAGGAACGGTCGACGCGAGGCCATCCCGACCGGAATTCTCCGCACCTCTCCCGAAACGAAGGTCTCCGCGGCCCCCTCGATCGTTCGCGGGATCCCGACCTCGCGCGCGAAGACGTTGACCGTTCCCCCCGGAAGGACACCGAGCGCGGTTTCCGTTCCCAGGAGGCCGCACACCAGCTCGTTCAATGTCCCGTCGCCGCCCCAGCCCAGGACTCGCTCCACCCCTTCGCGCGCCGCTTCGGCGCCGATCTCGGTCGCGTGGCCCGGCCGCTCCGTCGGGCGCACGTCCACATCCATTCCCGCGCGCGCGAGGCGCGGGAAGCACTCGGTCGAGCATTCTCGCTTTGGCCCGAACTCTCCCGGACTCGGGATTGAAGACCAGGACGACTCTCAATCCGGCGCCACCGTCACTTCGATCTCGTCGCGCAGAGTGCCCCAGCCGGCGACTTCCGCCTCGACCGCGACGACCCAGACGAGCTTTCCCTCCATCGATCGAAACGAATAGGGAGCGCTCGTCGGGGAGGTCGATCGAGACCCGGTAGCTCTTTTTCGTGCCCGGCCTCGAACGCGAGCTCGCGCTCGACGGGCTTGACGTACGCGTGGAGGATCGACTTCTCACGCGCTCGTTCCGCGTACTTCTGGCGGATGGCGCGAAGCCCGAGGTCGAGCCGTGTGAGCGTTCCCGGTCGGCGCGCCTCGAGAACCAACTCGACCTCGAGAGGCTTCCCCGGCGCGATCTGATCGTTCAAGAGACCGAGATCGAAGTCCCGGAAGGGATGCTGGTCGAGGCGATAGCCGAGCCCGAGGGCCGGCCCGAAGTAGGTTCAGAATCACGGGAACGCCGAACGCCGCGAGAATCCAGCCGGAGACGCGGCCCTGGTAGAATCGCGCGAAATGGACGTAGACGAGCGCGACCAGGATCGAAACGAAGAGCGACATCCAGAGGCGGCGTTTTCCCTGCGCGACGAGAGAGGTCCAGACCATCGAGCGGGCATCCTATCGGAAGCGTGCGCGCGAGGCCAATTGAGGAACCGATGCGGGTGATCCATCGCGCGGGAGCGCTCCTCGATTTCGTGGCCGTGGGCCACGTCACCATCGACCACGTCTCGGGACGGAGGCGGCTCGGGGGCGCCGCGGCCTTCGCGTCTCTAACCGCGGCGCGGCTCGGGCTTCGCGCGGGCGTCGTCACTTCCGCCGGTCCCGGGTTCCCCTACTGGGAGGCTCTTCGCGGAATCGAGATCCACTGGGAGGAATCCGCTCGCACCACGGAGTTCGCGAACCTTTATGAGGGCGGCGCTCGACGCCAGCGAATCCTGGGCCAGGCGGCGCCTCTCACGGAAGCGAGTCTCGGCTCCCTCCGCGGGCGGCTCAGCGACGACGCCGCGGTCCTCTATTGCCCGGTCGTTCACGAAACGCAGCTTCCGCTCGCGCCGCTTTCGCCGCACGGGCTTTCGGGAGTGGCGCCCCAGGGCTTCTTTCGACGATGGGACCACATCGGGAGTCGTCGAAGCCTGCGAGTGGGAGAATGCACTCGAAGCGCTCGCGCCGGCCCACCTGGTCTCGATGAGCGAGGACGACCACCCCGCTCCCGAGGAGCTCGCGGAACAGTTTCCCGGCAGGGCGTTCGCGGTGACGAAAGGGAAAGAAGGCGCTCGGATATATTCGCAGGGCGACATCTACGATCTTCCCGCCTTCGCCGCCTTCGAAGTGGATCCGACGGGCGCGGGCGACGTCTACGCGGCGGCCTTTCTTCTCGCGCTCCGGGAGCGCCGGCCCGTCGCTGCGGGCCGCCCGGTTCGCGGCCTGCGCGGCCGCCTTCTCGGTCGAAGCGCAGGGAGTCGAGGGCATTCCCGCGAAAGAGGCGGTGGAAGCCCGCCTCGAGGCGGCCCAATGAAGGACGAAGCGCTCATCGCCTACTGCGAGCGCGTCGAGCGGGAATTCTTCCGGCACAAAGGGCGTCCGGGCACTCTGTCGCCCAAAGACTTCGCCCGCGCGGAAGAGTGGTATCGAGCGGAGGTTCCGATAGAGACCGCGATCGCGGCCATCGATGCCGCGTTCGACGAGCCACGATCGCGGGCGCGACCGGGACGACGAAGAGGTCAATAGCCTCGCCTACTGCGAGAGCTTCTTCGGAAAACTCGGGACGAGCCTCAATCGACGCCGCGGCGGGCGGACGAAAGCACCTGCTCGATGAAACGCGGGTCGACGCCGAGACTCTCGCAGAGCCATACCAGGCAGTTGATCTCCGCCTCGTCGATGTTGCCGTCGGCGTACGAAATGACGATGAGGTCGCGCACGAGGTTGAGCTTCTGCACCCCGGTCATGAGCGCGGTGAGGTCCTTCGACAGGCTCTGTACCAGCTCCTTCACCTCAGGGACGGGACGATTGAACATCTCCTGGATCTCGTCGGGCGAGACCTGAGCTCCGACCACGGACGCGAGGCGCCTGGACCTCGGGACGCACGATGACGCCGTTCGCGCCCACCACCAGGAACCCGGCGGCGAGAAGGTAGCGACGCGCCTTGGTTCCGACGTCGCCCGTGTCTTGAAGGTACGTGGGCTCCATGATCTTCATCATCCCTTCGACCTGGTTCTCCACCTGGTCCGAAGTGAGGCGGCCGCCGGTCTTGCCGGTCAGCTGATGGTAGGCCTGGCCCTGGATGAAGACCTCGAGCGCCTTGAGCCGCATCGGATTGAACGGATGCGTGCTGAACCAGTCCTGGGGATCCGCCTCCTGGCCCGAGACCTCGCCCTGCAGGTCTTCGAGCTGCGCGAGGTAGTCCTTCAGGTTGAACTGGAAGAGCGCCGTGGTGATTCCCGACGAGAGCTTGAAGAAGGTATTCGCGGCGACGTCGAAATCTCCGCAGCAAATCATCCCCACGCGGTCCGCGGTGATCTCCGCGTTGCGGATCCACGCATACAGTTTCATCGCGTGGAGCGGCGAGAGCCGGCCGCCGTGATTCTGCAGAATGTAGTCCACGGGAAACCGTGTGTGCTCGAAGAGATAGTGGCCGAGCTCGTGCCCGATGACGAAGGCCAGCTCCTGCTGCGTGAACTTCTCCAGCAAGGAGCTCGTGAGGAACAGGAGCACCTTGTCCTTCATCGGCGGATAGCAAGCGGCGTTGAAGCGGCTGTCCTGGTTGACGTAGACCTCGATCTCGGCGTTGAGCTTCAGGGTCTTCGCGCAGTGATCGGTGACCTGGTACAGGCCTCCCATCATGCCGCGCGTGATCTTGAGCGCTTTGGTCAGCAGATCCTTACGCGCGTTGTAGGGTTTGAGGTCGCACAGAAGCTGGTTGACCGTGGAGGAGAACTCGGGATCCGCGAGGAGCTCCGCGAGCGCCTTCCGGTCCCCGCGATAGACCAGACGATTCATGTCGATGCCCGCGAGCGTGTTGTCGTAGAGCGTCTCGTCGCGGCTCTCCTGCTCTCCGGTCATTCGCTCGAGCTGGGTTCGATAGCTCACCTGGATCGACTCCACGAGCTGCGACAGCCTCTGGCGCAGTCGGCTCGCCTCGTCCTGGCTTCGCGCGATTCCGGCCCGCTCTTCGAACTGCTGCGTCACGCGGGAGATCTTGTTGCGGAGCTCTTCGCCGAGAGCGACGAGATTCGTCGCCCGCCACTCGATCGCGGCTTCCGTCATGGCCCCTCCGAGCTTTTTTACAGGTTTGGATCGATTATGCCTGCGATTTCACGACGCCGCCACCGGGAGTTGACATCCGGTACGCGGCCGAAAAGACTGTCGGATATGACGGTGGTCGGAAGAGTCGACAGTTTATGGCGATTTCCGGTCAAGAGCATGGGCGGCGAGGAGCTGGAGGAGGCCCACCTCGGCTACTCCGGCGTTTACGGCGACCGCCTTTTCGCTTTCACGAGGCCGAACGGTCCCAAGGGCTTTCCCTACCTCACCGCGCGCGAGCGGAAAGAGATGCTCCTCTATCGCCCGCGCTTCCGGAATCGCGGCCAAAGCAGCGCGGCCGGTCAATCTGACCGAAGCCGAGGGCTTGGCGCCGGGAGTGACGCCGCTCTTCGCCTCCGGGGCTGAGCTCGCCGTGGACGTCGAGACCCCTTCGGGAGGGGTCGTCGCGGTGGACGACCCCGCTCTCCTCGACGCTCTCGGAGAGGGGCTCACGCTCTTGCGATCGGAGCGGGCCCTCACCGACTGCCGCCCGGTGTCGCTCTTCTCCCTCGAGACCGCGCGGCAGATTGGCGACGAGGTCGGAGTCGCGGTCGACCTGCGCCGGTTCCGCGCGAACATCTACGGCAGACTTCGGCTGCTCCTCCGGTTTCGTCGAGGACACCTTCGTCGGTCGAACCCTGCGGATCGGATCGAAGGCCGCGATCTCGGTTCTGGAGCGCGACCCGCGCTGCATGATGATCACACTGGATCCCGACACCGCGGAATCGAACCCGGAGGTTCTCCGTACGGTCGCTCGCGCCCACGACGGTAAGGCGGGAGTCTATTGCGCCGTCTTGATCGAAGGGATGATCCGTCCTCGGCTGATCCCATCGAGCTCGTGGCGGCACTAGGTCATCCGGTGATGAGATCCTTCGATCCTGCTTCCTCGCGCTCTTCCCTCGGCGTCGTTCAGCCCGCGGAGCTCCAGACGCGCGCTCGCGAGATCGTTCGCAAGAACCAGGACGGCGAGATCACCACCTCGGAGGCCCGGCGCCAGGTCCAGCTGCTCCTGAAAGAGCTCAAGGCATGGTCGAAGGGCGAAGGAATCGAGCTTCAGACGCGGACCAGCATCTTCAACACGCCCGCGATCGCACCCGGCGAGCTCCTCACCGTCGATCGCTGCCCGCTCTTCCATGAAGAAGACCTGAAGCGGCTCTGTCCTCTCGACGTGTCGCACTCGGAAGTCTGGGGAGCGGCGGTCGTGTTCTGCCGATTCGTTTGCGCGCCCGCCGCAGCCAAAGAATGAGCGATCTTCACGTGGTGCTGGTGGCTCCCGAGATCCACTGGAACACCGGCAACGCCGGACGGACCTGCCTCGCCGCCGGGGCGACGCTCCACCTCGTGAAGCCGCTCGGCTTCTCGCTCGATGCGAAAGAAGTGCGGCGCGCGGGCCTCGACTACTGGGAGAGAGTTCCTCTTCGGGTGTGGGAAAGTCTCGACGAGCTCGAACCGTCGCTTCCCGGTCTGGGAGAGCCCTTCTTCGTGTCTCCCGACGCCGACAGAACCCTCTGGGACGTTTCTTTCCCGGATCGCGTCGCGCTCGTCTTCGGATGCGAGACATCGGGGCTTCCTGCTCGCGATCCGCGACAAACACCGCGACCGCCTCATCTCCGTTCCGATGCAGGACGGCGCGATCCGGTCGTTGAATCTTTCGACTACCGTCGGGATCGCCGTCTACGAGGTGCTTCGCCAGCGGGCGCACCGGGCGCCCGGCCTGCGAGCGGCGAGCGGTTAGGTCGGCGGCCGCGCCGCAGAAGCGCGAGGGCCTCGACCGAAGACGTCTGCGGCATCATGTCGATCGGCTGCGCGGAAAGCACATCGAACCCCTCCCGTTGAAGCACGTCGAGGTCGCGGGCGAGAGTCGCAGGCTCGCAGGAAAGGTACGCCACCCGGCTCGCGGATGAGGCGGCGATCGTGCGGAGAACCGATTCGCGGGCGCCCGCGCGGGACGGGTTGAGGAGCACGGCGTCGAGCTCCGGGTCGTTCAACCTCCCGAGCGCGCGCTCGACGGACGAGGCGACAGGCTCGAGTCCCTGGAGTCCGTGGATTCGGATCGTGGCCTTCAGATCCGCGATGCCGCTTCGCGAGCCCTCCACCAACTGCACGCGGCGGAAACTTCCTCGGAGCGCGAGCCCGTGCGTTCCGACTCCGGAGTAGAGATCCGCGAGGAGCCTCCCGCCTTCGAGGAATCTCTCCAGGAGCGCGTGAATCGGCGGGAGGAGCGCGAGATTCACCTGGAAGAAAGCTCCCGGCGAGACGCGAAGGCGCAATCCCGCGTGCTCGATCCACACTTCGCGCGACCCCCAGAGCGGTTGAATGGCTCCACGAATCACCTGAGGACCGGCGCTGGGATTCAGATTCACCGAGATTCCGTCAACGGCCGGACAGGCCCGCCTCAACGCGTCGAGCGGCAGCTCCGGACGCTCGCTCGCCCGAACCACGAGCGTCAGATGCTGCCGCTTTCGGTCGGTGCCGCAGCGAAGGTCGATATGGCGCAGCTCGCGCGGAAAACTCCTGGCGTCCACGAGGAGATCCCGGATCCGCCGTGAGGTTTCGAGAAGCTCGGGGGCGATGACGCGGCAATCCGGAGCGTCGACGATCTCGCGCGTGCCCGCCCGAAAGTACCCCAGGCGCACACCGCCCCGATGGGAGAAGCCGACGGCCATCTTCGCGCGGTTGCGGTAGCCCGCGATTCGAGGCGAAGGCAAGGAAGGAAGCACCTCGGTCTCGCGAAGGCCGGGATAGCGGGCCATTTCTGCCCGGAGGACCTCGCGCTTCCTTCGGAGCTGGTCGGCATACTCCTGGCCGAGATGGGCGCATGCGCCGCACTCGGCGCCGTGCGGGCATTGGACGATCGACTCGACCTCCTTCGCGCCGGCCGCCATCAGCCCACCGACGAAACGGCCTTCGACGCGGCCTCGCGCCGAACTCCGTAGATCTGGACGCGTCCCAACTCGAACACCCTCTCGAGGAAAGAGACGGCGTCGAGCGGGCCGATTTCCGCGGCCTCGACGATCACGTAGGAGACCTCGTGCGCCAACGCCAGCGTGCGGAAGCACGGTTCGTCCGCGGTAGCGAGGCAGTGGAACATGCGCTTTCTGCGGCGGTCACGGTAGTCCCAGTCGAGGTATGGATTCGTGAAGAACCGATCCGTGGCCACGACCTTGCGGCCCGCCGGAGCGACGACGTAGAGACCGAGATCGTCTTCGCACAGGAAGACGTCGTCCGGTCGCGTGTGCGTCTCGATCCAGGCGAAGGCGGCCAACCGGTCGTGGCGTTCCTCGACGAGCTCCGCTTTGCGCCGGCTCAGCGTGAAATCGGGACGCTCCCGATAGCTCGGGTAGTGCAGCGCCACGAGAGCCACCACCGCCGCCGTGACCAGGGCGTCCGCCGGCAAGCGGACGGCGAATCGCCGCTCGAGCCAGGTCGCTCCGTAGCGGCAGATAGCGGCGAGGCCGACGCCGAAAAAGATCGACTCGAGCGCCTTCGCATAGAAGACGAAATGGTGGCTCGGCAGGAAGCGCGGGGCGACGATGGACCATTTTCCAAGGAGCGGGGTCAGATAGCCGTAGCCGATGAAAACGAAGGAGACCGCCGCCCAGACCCACATTATCCGCGCTTCGAACGAGCCCTTCCTCCCGCGCCACGTCCCGATGACACCCACGACCGCAACGACGCTTGCCCAGGACAACGCGAGCGTGACGAAGCGACCGAGCTCGGACCAGCGCAGAAGCGGCCACTGCCAGCCGGCCGGAACGGGGTTCCTCGTTGCGAGTCCATAGTGGATCGCGATGGTCCAGAGGAGAGGTAAGCTGACCGCGACCGCGGAAAGCCCGAGCGCGAGCCAGGGGAGCGCGCCCGTTCGAGACTCGGACCGCCGTGCCCGCACCGCGATCGACGCCACGATTGCGACGAGGAGCGCCGCGGGAGCGGCGTGGGCGAGAAAGGTGACGCCGCACGAGAGTCCCGCGAGCACGTAACGCGCAGTGCTCGTCCCGTCGCAGGCCCGCTTGAGCAGAACCAGGCTCACGAAGAAGAGCGACTGGGCGAAGAGGCCAGGGAAAAGCCACGGTGAGTAGGTGGCGCTCGCGAACGCGGGCAGGTCCTGGCCGGAGAGAAAGACGAACGCGAACGTAGCCGCAAGAGCCGCGCCGGGATTGAAGAACTCCGCTACGAGGACGAAAAAACTCACCGGCGCGATGAGGTTGAGATAGGCGCCGGCGCGCGCGTAGAGCTCGTGGGGTGGAGAGTCCGTCAGGCGCGAGCCCGAAGCGATCGCCGCCGGAACCAGCGGGCTGTACCAGAGCTTCGCGTGCTTGTAGAAAGGATCCCCGTCCCAGTTGCCTTGAAGGAAAGTCTGCGATTGGGCGATGTCACGAAACGAGATCCGGATCGCCCGGCCAGTCGAGGTCCCCGGTCGCGCGAACGCCTTCCCGAAGCGCCAGAACGCAGATGAGGAGCAGGGCGCCGAGCCTCGCGGCCGAAAGCGCCCGTTCCACCCGCTACCACCGCTCCCGTATCGCGGTGCGATTCACCTCCGCCCCCCGCAGGTACACCGCGGCGATCCGGCGCGTGTTGGTGATGTCCTCGAGCGGACTCGCGTCCAGCACGATGAAGTCCGCGCTCTTGCCGGCTTCGATCGTCCCGGTATCCGTCAGTCGAAGGAAGTCGGCCGAGTTGCGCGTCGCGGCAGCGATGACCTGCGCCGGTGTCATTCCCGTCGCTACCATATCTTCCATCTCGAGGTGCGGACCCCACGGCACGTTTCCGTCACTTCCGAGCGCGATGACGACGCCTTCCTCGCTCAGCCTGGCGAGATTACGCGCCTGGATCGCGAACGACTTCTGCGCGTCGGGACGATCCGTGGCCGCGGCCTGAAGCTTCTCGAGCTCCTCTCCGGAAATCACCTCGGAAAGCCAGCCGACGTCGGTCGCGACACCGCGATCCGGAAGGTTCGGCACGAGAACGACGTTCGGCCGTTCCTTCATCATCGCGACGAATTCATCGTCGATGTCCCGGTCGCGCACGCCGTGCGCAAAGGCGTCGAGCCCGGCACGGAGCAGCCCTTTGCCGTCCTCGAGTGTGAAGATGTGGGCGGTTACACGAACGTCTTCCTTGTGCGCTTCGTCAATCACCGCGCCGTAGAGAGCCGGCGTCAGCTTTTCGTACTTACCGTCCCGGTCGTCGACCCAGATCTTGATGATGTCCACGTCGAGTGCCGCCTGCTCCTGGACCGCAGTCCGGGCTTCCGCCTCACTGGTTATCCAGTAGGGCACGTCGGAGCGGCCGGGCTCGGGCGCGGTGATTCCGCGTCCGGCCGTGCGGTAACGCGCGGCGTCCGGAATGTTCTCGCTGCGCACCTGAAAAGGCGCCTCACCCGCGTCGAGTCCAAGACTCATGGCCGCGCCGATACCCCAGTACGCCCTTCGCTGCAGATCCGCGACGAGCGCCTCGCGCTCCGTCCCGAGGTGGGTGTGCGTGTCGATGATCGCGGGCATCACCGTCTTGCCGGACAAGTCCACGCGTCGCGCCCCCTCCGGCAGCGTCACCTCGCCGGCCCCGCCGACCTGGACGAACTGACCGCCATCGATGACGAAGACGGCTTGCTCGATCGGAGGCTCGTCGACGCCCGTGATCAGGCGAGCGCCTTCGAAAACGACGGCGGTCACCGGGGTCGCCGCTTGCTCCGGGGCCGGGGACGAGCACGCCCCGAGCAGCAGGCAGAGCACAGGAATGGCTCGGAGAACGGCATGACGTGATTGCGCGATCGCTGGGAGCATCGAATCCTCCAGGGCTGATAGTGATACGAAGAGGACGGTCGCCCGGCGGAAGATATCACGTGGGGTCATCCCCTCGGTACGACTGTCAGAAAATCCGACTATCCCGCGAGTACCTCGAACTGATTTTCTTTCCAGCAATTATCGAAATGTTCTCCTGGCCAATGTCGCCGGAGCTTACGTTTTCGAAGTCGGGCTATCGGAGAATCCGCGGGAGGAGAGCCAGTGCAAGCGGCTACGGGGATTGGAGTTCCTTCTTTTTCAAGAGCCGCGGCACGACAATTGCACGATTTGCCGCGATTACTGCGCTTCTTGTCCCCCCCGAGCAATTGGAGCGAGGAGGCAGTCAATGCCGAATCGGTACGTGCTCGCGATTGCCGTGTTTCTCTCCTTCGTGGTCGATGCCCGCGCGACCACCATCGATTTCGATGATGCGGGGTTCAATCATCTCGACGAGATCACCGGCTTCTACGCAGCGCTCGGAGTCACCTTCCATGGGATCTCGAATCCTTATCCAATGCTACCGGGCCCGTTTCCAGTTCCGCCCACTGTTCCCGCGACCTTGGGCGGGGCCGCGATCTGGAATCCCTCAGGGGGCACCTCACCTGGAGAAAGCCCTCCGAATTTCGCAGTGGGCCTCGGTGAGGGAGAGCCGGGAGACGGCGGTATCCTCATGACGTTCGCCTTCGACGTGAGCAGCCTGTCCGTGACGGGACTCGATTTTGGAAACGGACAAGGCGATACCGAGCAGATGACGCTGACGGCGTATAACGCCAGCGGCTCTTTTCTCGGTCAGCTGCACGCTACCTCGCAGTTCGCGATGGGGGCCATCCAAGGAACCATCTTGATCCCGGGGATGCGATACGTCTCATTCAATTACACGAACACGCAGTTCGGCTTCTACGGGATCGACAATCTCACGTTCGAGCCAGACGTGGATCGCGCACCGGAACCGGACGCGAATCGCGTACCGGAACCTGGCGCGATGTGCTTGATGGGGATCGCGCTCGCCGCCCTGTCGACGCGGCGTAAAGTGAGGCGTCGCGCTAGCGGGTCATGAGCTCGACGTACAGGTCGTAAAACCGATCGAGGTCGACGTCGAGGTGGACGTTCGCCTTTCCGACTCCGGGCCGCTCGTTCGGACCGGCCTCCCAGGCGACGGTGTAGCCGTATTGGGCTCCACGATCGATCTCGACATCGATGTACATCACCCGCGCCCCGGTGATCACGGACGGGTCGATGACGCTCGCGGCGCTGAGCTCGTCCCACATGAAAATCTCCGGGACCCATTCGGGGTTCGAGGCGTCGCTCGGCACGGCGTGAAACTCCTCGATGTAGCGAGCGAGGGGTGTCCTCGCATTTCCGATGCGCGCCACGATCTCGTCGCTATGCCGCGTTTTCGACGAAACGTCCGCCGGGGTGACCGAGATTCGCCGCCACGGCGCGCGGAGGACGATGCGCGCCGCTTCCGGATCGAACCACCAATTGAACTCCCGCCGGAACGCGGGGGCGAGTCCCCCTCCCATCAGCACCAGCTCCTTCGCCTTTCGAGGAAGCTCCGGATCGAGCGCGAGCGCAAGGGCGATATTGGTCAGCGGCCCGCCGCCCCAGAGGACCACCTCGCCGGGGTAGCGATTCACCGCCTCCACGATGAAGTTCGCCGCGTGCCCCTTCGCCGGAGAGAGCTTCGGCTCTCCTTCACGGAGAGGAACGACGTCGTAAGGTCCCGCCTCGCCGTCCCAGGCTCCTTGATACGGCTGCTTCCCGTAGACGCGCCTCCCAGCGCTTCGCCTCGTCCTGGGTATGGACCAGCGGAAAAACCGCGCCGCGGTAGACGGGGACATCGGTCCGCCCGGCGATCTCGAGCGCGCGCAAGGTGTGGCGAAGCTCCTGCTCCATCCATAGGTCGCCGCTCACGATGGTGATTCCGAGCACGTCCACCTGCGGCGACTTCACGAACATCAGAATGGACTGGATGTCGGTGGTGCAGGGACCGCGAGCGTCCTGATCGACGATCACCTTGAGTTTCGGCTGCGCCGCGGCCGTGGATGCGCACAAGAGGAATCCCAGCGCGGGAGCGAGAGAGCCGGTCCAGGTCATGTCAGGAAGTCTGTCACCGGAGCGAAGTCGGGTACAACCGGTATGTGCTAGCATCGCTTCGAATCGCCGCGATGAGCTCCGCCGAAAAAACGAACGAGTCGTTCCTCCGAACGAGCTCGGGGAAGGACCTCGAGACCGAGTACTCGCCCGAGCCGGGCTTCCGTCCCGAGGAGAAGCTCGGCGCCGCGGGCGAGTCGCCTTTCACCCGCGGAATCCACCGTTCCGGCTACCGGGGGCGGCTCTGGACCATGAGGCAGTACGCGGGCTACGCCACCGCCGCCGAGTCCAACCGGCGATACCGCTACCTCCTCGACCAGGGACAGAGCGGACTTTCCGTGGCCTTCGACCTTCCCACGCAGATCGGGTACGACTCCGATCACGCGATGGCCCGGGGCGAAGTGGGACGCGTGGGCGTCGCCATCGATTCCATCGAGGACATGGAGACGCTCTTCGAGGGCATCCCTCTCGACCGCGTCTCCACTTCGATGACCATCAACGCCACGGCGGCCATCCTGCTCGCGCTCTACGTCGCGGTCGGGCGAAGGCGCGGAATCTCCGAGGAGAAGCTCTCGGGAACGGTGCAGAACGACATTCTCAAGGAGTACATGGCGCGCGGGACCTACATCTATCCTCCCGGACCCTCGATGAGGCTCGTGACCGACATCATCGCTTTCTGCCGCGAGAAGCTTCCGCGGTTCAATCCCATCAGCATCAGCGGCTATCACATCCGCGAAGCCGGGGCCACGGCGGGACAGGAGCTCGGTTTCACGCTCGGAAACGGAATCGCCTACGTCGAGGCGGCGGTCGCGGCGGGCCTTCAGGTCGACGACTTCGGCGAAAGACTTTCCTTCTTCTTCAACTCGCACCGGAACTTCCTCGAAGAGATCGCGAAGTTCCGCGCCGCGCGGCGTCTCTGGAGCCGGATCCTGCGCGAGCGGTTCGGATCGAAGAACCCTCGCGCGCAGATGCTGCGGTTTCACACCCAGACCGCCGGCTCTTCTCTCACCGCGCAGAGTCCCCAGACCAACGTGGTGCGCACGACGCTCCAGGCGCTCGCCGCCGTCCTCGGAGGGACCCAGTCCCTGCACTGCAACGCGCTCGACGAAGCCCTCGGGCTTCCGCGGGAGGAGACCGCCGAGCTCGCCCTCCGGACTCAACAGGTCATCGCCTACGAGAGCGGAGTCGCCGGCACGGTCGATCCCCTGGGAGGCGCCTATGCCGTCGAGGCGCTCACCGACACCGTCGAGGAGGAAGCGAAGGCGATCCTCGCCGAGATGGATCGCCGCGGAGGGGCGCTCCGGTCGCTCGAAGCGGGATGGCCTCAAGCCGAGATTCGCGAGTCGGCCTATCGCTTTCAGAAGCAGATCGAGGCCCGCGAGACACTGGTCGTCGGAGTCAACGTCTTCGAGAAGGACGAGCCGGTGTCGGTGGACGTTTTCTCCGTGGATCCCGCGATCGAGAAGGACCAGGTCGAACGGCTCCGCGCTTTTCGCGGACGGCGCGACGAAGGGAAAGCGTCGAAGTCGCTCGGAGAGGTCGAGCGAGCCGCGAAGACCGGCACGAACCTGATGTTCGCCATCCTCGCGGCGGTCGAGGCCGAACGCCACCCTCGGCGAAATCGCGGATCGGCCTGCGAAGCGTCTTCGGGGAGCATCGCTCGCGCTGAGCCCATGGCCATGGCCGAGAGTCACGACCTTCTACTCGAGACCCGCGGGCTCACGACGCGCCTCGAGACCGACACGGGCACCATCCGTCCGGTGAACGACGTCAGCTTGTCGGTCTACGCGGGGGAAACCCTCGCCGTGGTCGGCGAGTCGGGCTCGGGAAAGTCGCATGCTCGCGTTCTCTCTCATGCGTCTTCTTCCACCCTCGGGCCGCTTCGAGCGAGGCTCGATCCATTGGAAGGGGCGGAACCTTCTCGAGCTTTCGAACGAGCAGATTCGCCGCGATGCGGGGAAAGGAGATCGCGCTCATCTTCCAGGAGTCGGGCGCCGCCCTCAATCCGGTCCGCACCATCGGCGATCAGCTCGCCGAGCCTCTCCGAGCCCACCTCGCCCTTTCGCGGCGCGCCGCACGCGACCGCGCCGTCGAGCTCCTCGCCGAAGTGCGCATTCCCGACCCCGAGGGACGCGCGAAAGACTACCCCCATCAGCTGAGCGGCGGCATGAAGCAGCGCGTCCTCATCGCGATGGCCATCGCCTGCGATCCCGCGCTCGTGATCGCCGACGAGCCGACCACCGCGCTCGACGCGACGCTCCAGGCCCGAATCCTCGAGCTTCTCGCCCGCTTGAAAGCCGAACGCCGGCTCTCGCTCCTCCTCATCACCCACGATCTCGGGCTCGTCCGCGAGAACGCGGATCGCGTGGCGGTGATGTACGCGGGACGAATCGTCGAGCAAGGGTCCTCCCGCTCGATTCTCAACGATCCCCGGCACCCTTATACCCGCGGCCTCTGGCAATCCGTTCCCGGCCCGCGCGGCGGGGCGGAAGGCAAAGCGAAGCTCGCGGCGATGGCGGGCATGGTGCCGCACCTCGCGGCGCTTCCGCCGGGCTGCGCGTTCTCACCGCGTTGTCCGGTCCGTTTCGAGCCCTGCGAGCGGCAAGTGCCGACTCTCCAGGGCGTCGGCGGATCGAGCGATCGGTTCCACCAGAGCGCCTGCTACCACGAGAAGGCGGTGCTCGAGGCGATGGTGGCGCAATGACCGCGCCGCGCGCCGCTCGTCGAAGTCCGAGACCTGACCAAGCTCTTTCCCATCCGGCGCGGTCTCCTTCGACGGCACGCGGGCGACGTTCGGGCAGTCGATGGCGTCAGTCTCGACATCCATCGGGGCGAAACGCTCGCGCTCGTGGGCGAGTCCGGCTCGGGGAAGAGCACGCTCGGGCGGCTCATCCTGCGGCTCATGGAACCGACGTCGGGAAGCGTGCGCCTCGACGGCACGGACCTCCTCGCTCTCGCCCGCGAGCCACTCCGGAAAATTCGCCGCCGGATGCAGATCATCTTTCAGGACCCTTACAGCTCGCTCAATCCGATGATGACCGTGCGCACCATCGTTCGGGAGCCTCTCACCATCCATCGCATCGGAAATCGACGCGAGCGGGACGGAGCGCACGATGGAGCTGCTTCGCCTGGTGGGCCTGAAGCCGGAGCTCGCCCGCCGCTATCCTCACGAGCTCTCGGGAGGCGAACGCCAGAGAGTGGGAATCGCGCGGGCGATCGCGCTCGAGCCCGGAGTTCCTCAGTCGCCGACGAGCCGGTGACGGCGCTCGACGTCTCGGTCCAGGCCCAGATCCTGAACCTCCTCCTCGAGCTTCAGGAGAAGCTCTCGCTCACCTACCTCTTCATCGCCCACGACCTTCGCGTGGTGGAGCACGTGAGCGATCGGGTGGCGGTCATGAACCGCGGAAAAATCGTCGAGGTCGCGAGCCGCGTCGATCTCTTCCGGTCCCCGCAGCACGAGCTGACTCGAGAGCTCCTCGCATCGATTCCCTGATTTCGGCCGATTCCGCGGCATGGTAAACTCACCCGCGATGCAGTTCGATCTCTTCGACTCCGGCAGCAACACCATTCTGGGGGCCGAGGGCTACGAAGAGTTCCGCGACAAACTGCGGGCGAGCGGCTGCGCGAAGTGCGCGCTCCATCAGGGCCGGACTCACATCGTCGTCGATCGCGGGAATCCGTCGGCTTCGGTCATGACCATCGGCGAAGGTCCGGGCGAGAACGAGGACAAGGAAGGCCGCGCATTCGTGGGCCGCGCGGGGCAGCTCTTCGACAAGATCATGAGCGCGGTCGGCATCGACACCGATCGCGACATGCTGATCGCGAACGTGGTGAAATGCCGTCCGCCGGAGAACCGCAGCCCTCGCACGGAAGAAGCCGCGGAGTGCATCCCCTATCTGAAGCGGCAGATCGAGCTGGTGCGCCCGAAGGTGATCCTGCTTCTCGGCGCGACCGCCCTGAAGCACATCGACAAGTCGAAGACCAATTTCCAGATGGGAGAAGAGGCCGGGCGCTTCTTCACCCTCGCCGATTTTCCCGGAATCCAGTTCATGGTGCTCTACCATCCGGCGGCGCTTCTCTACAACGCGAAGCTCAAGCCGGCGATGTGGGAGCACGTGAAGAAGCTGCGGCGCTACCTCGAGCAGAACGGCCTGTACAAGAAGGCGCGGGCCAGTTAGCCGTCTAGCTGGCAAGGCTCACCAGTTCGACGACGCTCGCACCGTCGACCTGCCGAGGATCTGACCCTTGCGCCGGACTTTGGCGTTGACCGTCTCGCCGGGGCGGCGGTCGCGGATGAGACCGGAGGCCCGGTCGCCCGAGTCGACGGCGCGGCCGTCGATCTCGAGGAGAACGTCGCCGGCTTCGAGACCCGCGCGGGCCGCCGGGCCGTCGTCGGCGACGTATGCGAAGCGGACCCCCTCGCCGTCGAAGCTGGCGTCGATGCCGATGCCGAAGTAGGCCGCGCGCTTTCTTCCGATACGGCTCGGCGCCCCGCTCGACGGCGACGAGCGACGGTCGGTCCCGGCCCTGGAGGAGGTCACTCGATACGCGGTAGGAGGCCCTCAGCACCCGTTCCATACCGTCGAAGTTGATGAACTGAACGTCGTCGGTCGGTTTGTGATAGTCGCCGTGGAGTCCGGTGAAGAAGAAAAGCGCGGGAACTCCCGCGCGAAGGAAAGGCGCGTGGTCGCTGGCCTCATCGGCGGTGAACCGCCCGGAGAGCGCGAGACCTTCCGCCCGAAGGCGCTCCTCGATTCTTCCGCGGATCTGAGGGACCTGATCGACGCCCGCCGAGGTAAAGGAGGTCGTGCCGGAGTCGACCGATCATGTCCAGGTTGATCATCGCGACCGCGTCCTTCAGCGGGAAGGAAGGGTGAGACGTGTAGTAGTACGAGCCCCGCAGCCCGAGCTCCTCCCCGGCGAAAGCGGCGAACAGGATCCCGCGCGGCCGATTCGTTTCGCGTGTGAAGACCCGGGCGAGCTCCAGAACGCCGGCAACTCCCGATGCGTTGTCGTCCGCCCCGTTGTGAACGACCCCTCGAGACCTCACGTCGCGGCTTCCCTTCTCTCCCAGACCCAGATGGTCGTAGTGAGCTCCGATGACGATGTGCTCGCGCGGGCGCGGACGAAGCCCGAGAGTGCCGACGGCGCTCGCGGGGAGAAAGCCGAGGACGTTCGAGACGGTCACCGTGGCGCGGCGCACGTCCACCGTCAAAGAGACTTCCACTCCTTCGATGGCGAAGGACCGCGGCGATAAGGATTCGTCGATGCCGTTCTGCAGATCGAGAAGGCTTCGACCCGAGGCGCGAAGAAGAGCGTCCGCGTGCTCGCGCTTGAGGTGCACCGTGGGAATCGAGGCCGTCTCCTCCGCGCCGACATCGAGACTGAAGGGCACGATCTTGTCTTCCCGGTGATGGCGCGGACCGTTGACCACCAGGACGGCAACGGCGCCGTGGCTCGCGGCGTTTTGAACTTTGCGGACGAACGTCGCGTGCCAGCCCTGCTCGCCGAAGACCACGGGAGCGTAGCGGAGAAGGAGAACTATCCGCCCTCGAACGTCGATCGAGGCGTAGTCATCGTAGTCGTGCTCCGGGGCGGTGACTCCATAACCCGCGAAGACCACGGGAGCTTCGACCTCGCCGGAAGGGCTCAGGCTGAGAGGCTCGAAGTCCTTGCCGTACTCGAGAGTGCGCGCGCCATCCGGGGTTCGAAGGAGAGCGCCGGTATGGCGACCGAGCTCCTGACCGGTCTTCACGCGAAACGTCTGAAGGTACGTTCCACGTTCGCCCGCGGGCTCGAGACCGAGGGACTCGAATCGTTTTCGAACGTATTGCGCGGCGTCGTCGAGACCCGAGCCGCCGTTGCCGCGCCCGGCCCGCTCGTCGGAAGCGAGATAGCGAAGGTGCTCTTCGAGTGCTCTTTCGATCGAGAGCGGGAGAGGCGGCTTCCTCGCCCGCTACACGGGCGGCCTCAATCGTGACAACGGCGAAAAAAAAGCCGAACCATCGTCGGCTGACGGTTGTGAATCGCAAGTAGCAGCAACTCCGATGCCGTTCCGACGATGCGGAGACCGGCCGAACGATAAAATCTGTCGGCTCCCCGAGAGACAGTATAGGTCGCGCTTAAGAACCTCCAAACCGTAGAGCTTCCCCGGATTGTTCTTTCCTCTGCGTCCCTGCGCGCTCTGCGCCTCTGCGTTGATCCTGCCTTCCCTCTCTGGAGCGGAGCTACTTCAGTCCGTCGAAAAGAGGAAGGGGTCTCGGCTCGAGCTCCAGCAAGACCTTCCAGCCCCAGGTCCGGCGCGTCTCCGCGGGAAGGCACTGATAGCGCGCGTGGTAGCGCCGCAGAAAATCAGCGGTCGCGGCGTTCACGTATCCTCCACCGCGAATCGGTCCGAACTCCGGGTCGTAGCGCAGGGCAATCGCCTCGAAGAGATGGTCTCTCAGGTCCTTCGCGACGATCGAAGCGGCCGCCACGGCGACGTGATGCTCCTCTCCGAAGTCATGGGCTTCGAGATGAGGGTAGCGGAAGCGAAGAAGCTCGAAGACTTTGACGCCATCGGCGACGATCCGCTTGACCGCCGGGCAGCGGTCGATGATCGCCCCGGCCGCGCGGCGCTCGAGCTCGTTCAGGAGCCCGCGCGCAACGAAACGGTCCACCTCTTCGTGATCGAAGACCTCGACCTGGACGGCGACGGCGAGCCGCTTGATGTGCCGAGCGAGCTCCGACCTCGTCTCGCGAGCGTCATCGCTCGCGCCGAAGGCCTTCGAGTCGACCACTCCTCTCCGGGTGAGGGCCGATGCCGCTTGCGGCTTCAGCACCACGCCCGCGACCACGAGAGGGCCGAGCACCGGACCGCGGCCGGCTTCGTCGATGCCGAGGATCACCGGGCTATCGTTTCTCAGCAGCGGGTTCGTTTGCAAGGTGCGCAGCGGGAACGGGAGAATGGCCCGCGTGTACAACGTCGTGGTGATCGGAGGGGGAACCGCCGGTCTCGTGACCGCGGCTGGGACCGCGGGCCTGGGAGGCCGGGTGGCGCTCATCGAGGGCAACAAGATGGGCGGCGACTGCCTCAATTACGGATGTGTGCCATCGAAGGCGCTCATCGCTTCCGCGAAGCGCGCTCAGAACATCCGGGGTGGCGAAGCGCTCGGCCTTTCACCGATGGAGCCATCCTTTCGCTTCGAGGAGATTTTTCGAAGCATGCGCGAGCGCCGCGCCCGCATCGCGCCGAACGACTCGAAGGAGAGATTCGAAGGCCTCGGAGTCGACGTCTTCCTCGGGAAAGCGAAGTTCCTGTCGCCTCACGAGGTCGCGATTGACGACGGCACGCGGCTTCGCGCAAGGAATTTCGTCATCGCCACCGGGACCCGCGCTCTCGTTCCTCCGATTCCGGGGCTCGACCGAGTGCCCTACTACACCAATGAAACGTTTTTCGACGGGCTCGGCGCGAAGCCCCAATCGATGCTCGTTCTCGGAGGCGGTCCCATCGGCTGCGAGCTCGCTCAGGTGGCGCAGAGGCTCGGAGTCGCGGTGAGTCTCGTCGAGCTTCTTCCGCGCCTTCTGCCGAGGGATGATCTCGACGCGGCCGAAGCGATTCGAAAGGCGCTCGAGCGCGACGGGGTGCGGGTCTCGACCGGAACGAAAGCGGTCGGCTTCGAGCAGGAGAACGGCCGCACCACGGTCGAAGTCGAGACGGAAGGATCCCGGCGGAAGTTCGCGATCGACGCGGTTCTCGTCGCCACCGGAAGGACCGCGAACGTGGAGAACCTCGGGCTCGAAGCCGCCGGAGTGAAGTTCGATCGCCGCGGGGTGAATGTCGATTTCACCCTCGCAACGTCGCAGCCGCACATCTTCGCTTGTGGAGACGTTGCCGGTCCCTACGCTTTCACCCACGCCGCCGACTATCAGGCGCGGATCGTCGTTCGCAACGTTCTCATCCCCTGGCTCAAGGCCAAAGCGGACTATCGGTGGATCCCGTGGGTGACGTACACCGACCCGGAGGTAGCCCATTTCGGACCGACGGAAGAGGAGGCCCGGAAGAGAAACGTGGAATATGACGTTTTCCGGCACGACTGGCACGACCTCGATCGCGGCGTGACCGACTCCGAGACCGAGGGATTCACCAAGGTGCTCACCGTCCGCGGGAAAGATGAGATCCTGGGCGCGACCGTCGTCGGGGCGCGCGCGGGAGAAGTCATGCACGAGCTCCTGGTCGCGGCGAAGCACGGGATCGGTCTTTCCAAGCTCTCGGCGACGGTCCATGCGTATCCTACGTATTCTTCCTCCGTGCAGCGCGTGGCGGACGCGTTTCAAAAAACGAAGCTCACCCCGCGGGTCGCCGGTCTCTTTCGGTGGCTCTATCGGCGGAGGCGAAACGCGATGAAGTCACGAGCCCTTCTCAAGCTCGGGCTCCTCCTGGCGGGCGTTGCGGCGGTCGCCGTCGCCGCGCGTCTCCTCCCCGTCGCAAGCTGGCTCGATGCGTTCAACGAGAGAGTCGTCGGGGCTCGGAGTGGCCGGCATGGTTCTCTTCGCTTTCGTCTACGCGACGGCGACCGTGCTCATGGTGCCGGGCTCGCTCCTCACGCTCGCCGGCGGGGCGAGCTTCGGTCTACTTCCTGGATTCATCAGTGTCCTCGTCGGGGCGACTCTCGGCGCGGCCGGAGCTTTCCTCGTCTCCCGTCACCTCGCGCGAAAACGCGTCGAGAGCTGGATTGAGGAAAAACCTTCGTTCGTCGCCGTGGACCGGGCGGTAGCCCGCGACGGATGGAAGATTGTCTTCCTCACGCGGCTCTCTCCGCTCTTCCCCTTCAACTTCCAGAACTATGCCTACGGGCTCACCCGCGTCTCCTTCTGGCAGTACGTGCTGGCCTCCTTCGTCGGTATGATCCCGGGGACCTTTCTCTTCGTGTACCTGGGAACGCTCGGGCGGAGCGGACTCGAGGCGGCCTCGGGCGGCGGCGCCGAAACGCTTCGCCTCGCGCTTCAGGTCCTGGGCTTGCTTGCTACACTCGGGGTCACCATACTCATCACCCGCACCGCGAAACGGGCACTGCGGGAGGCAGGGATATAGACATGCTCGTCGAATCGATCAAGTACATGCTGATGGCACAGGACATGGGCCGCGCGGTGCGCTTCTACCGCGACGTCCTCGGGCTCAAGGTGGCCTTCGAATCGCCGGAGTGGACCGAGCTCACCTTCGGGAGCGCCATCGTCGCCCTACACGGAGGCGGCGGCGGCGCGTACCGGAAGACGGGGTTGTCGGTCCAGGTGCGTGACATCGCTTCGGCGTGCAAGGAGATCGAGGCGGGAGGGGGCAAGATCGCTCTGGCCCCGCAGACTCGTCCCGGCGAGCCCATCAAGCTCGCCGAAGTGATGGATACCGAAGGGAACGCTTTTTCTCTGACCCAGTACATCGGTTGAGATGAAGCTGCGTCGGCTCTTGCTGCCTGCGTTTTTCGCGGCCGCGCTCGCCGCGGAAGCGCAGGAGACCCGCTTCGAGATCACCGTCCCCGCGGCTTCGCATGGCGAGCCCATCACCGGACGGGTCTACGTCATGATCGCAAGGACCAACGAGACCGAGCCCCGCCTCCAGATCAGTCAGACGGGAGGAACTCCTTTCTTCGGACGCGACGTGGAGCGGCTCGCTCCGGGCGAGACCGCGGTCGTCGATGAGACCGACCTCGGCTCCCCCGTGCCTTCGCTCCGCGGAATTCCTTCGGGCGAGTACTTCGTCCAGGCGTTCGTGAACGTCTACTCCGAGTTTCGCAGAGCCGACGGCCACGTCGTCTTCATGCACGACGACCGTTGGGAGGGGCAAAAGTGGAACATCTCTCCCGGGAATCTTGTACAGCACCGCGCGGAAGATTCGGCTCGACCCGGAGCGCGGGTATCGGATCCCTCTCGTCGCCGACCAGGGTATCCCGCCTGTCGAGATTCCACCCGATAGCGGTTGGGTGAAGCGATTCCGCTTCGAAAGCCCCATGCTCACGAAGTTCTGGGGCCGCCCCATCCATCTCGGAGCGACCGTGCTCCTGCCCCGCGACTACGCGACCCAGTCCACTTCCTATCCCATCGTCTACAACCAGGGACATTTCTCGCTGCAGCCGCCCTTGAGATTCGAAGAGGGCGGTGAGCTCCACCGTGACTGGATCGAGGACGACTTCCCGCGGATGATCGTGGTTACCTTCCAGCATCCGAACCCCTACTTCGACGACTCCTACGCGGTGAACTCCGCGAACGTCGGTCCTTACGGCGACGCGCTGATGCAGGAGCTGATTCCGGAAGTCGAGAAACGGTTTCGCGTCATCCGGGAGCCCTGGGCGCGGGCCCTCACCGGCGGGTCGACGGGCGGCTGGGAGGCGCTCGCGCTCCAGCTCTTCCATCCGGAGTTCTTCGGCGGCACGTGGGCCTACTGCCCCGATCCCGTGACGTTCTCCGCGTATGAAGGCATCGACCTCTACCAGGACCAGAACGCGTTCTACAAGGACTACGGCTGGTATCGCGTACCGACGTCCAACATCCGCGATACGTTCGGACAGGTTCGGCTCACCGCGGAGCAGAAGAACCATTTCGAGCTCGTCTGCGGGAACGAAGGGACGATCGGGCTATCAGATGGACATCTGGTCCGCGGTCTACGGGCCGGTCGGCGAGGACGGCTACTACAAGCCGGTCTTCGACAAGCGCACCGGGGTGATGGATCCGGAGGTGGCGCGGTACTGGAAGGAGAACTACGACCTCCTTTATTACATGCAGAAGAACTGGGCGACTCTCGGGCCCAAGATCGAAGGCAAGCTCCACGTCTATACGGGAGACATGGATACCTTCTATCTGGACAAGGGAGTCGTGCTGATGCAGGAGTGGATGAAATCCACCGAGAACCCCCACTACGAGGGGTATTTTCTCTACGGCGACCGCAAGCCGCACTGCTGGATCGGACCAGTCACGGAGGCCGAGAGACTTCGCGAAATCGCCCAGTACATGCTGAGAGCCAAACCCGAGGGGACCACCACGCCCTGGTGGAGCTACTGACGGCGATGACCTGGCAGGCCTTCCGGAATGCGGCTCCCGAATTGGCCGAAAAAGCGGAAGCTCTCTTCGAACGAACGGGCGTCGTGCTCCTCGGGACCATTCGCAAGGACGGCTCGCCCCGGATCAGCCCCGTCGAGCCGCTTCTGATCGAGGGTCAGCTCTATTTGGGAATGATGTGGCGCTCGCTGAAAGCGCTCGACCTGATGCGGGATCCGCGGTTGACGCTCCATAGCTCCATCAGCGACCGCATGGCGCGCGAGGGCGAGTTCAAGCTTCACGGCCGGGCCTCCGAAGTGATCGACCTCGAAGAGCGATCCCGATACTGCTCGGCGCTGAAAGCGAAAATCGGCTGGGCGCCCGAGGAGCCGAGATTTCACGTCTTCGTTCTGAGCGGCGTCGAGAGCGCGGCGCTGTTCGCGACCGAAGAGAACGAGCGCATCGTGAAGCGCTGGCGCGCTGGCGAGGAAATCTCCGAGTTCCGGCAGAGCCCTTAGCTCGTCCTTCGCGGCGTGGGCCGCAGACGAGGGACCTCCTGAAGCCACCGGTACGCGCGCGGCGGCTTCGGGCCGGGACGCTCCCACCGGCTCTTTCCTCCGGGAATGACCCGCAATCGCGGGGGGGAGCTCAGAAGAGCGCACTCGTTGCAGAAGTCCTGCCATTTGTCCGTCGGACGAGAGCAAAAACGGCACGATCCGAACATGAATTACCCCGCTATGAATAGCGGTCGAGCAGGAGGGTGTTGGGTTTCCCCCGTTCCCAACCAAGCGGGAGCTTATCGCGGATCGCGGACCCGGTTCAACTCTCGCGGGGGAGCGGGCCTCCTGGCTCGGGGGCGAGGGCGCGCGCGACGCGCTCCAGCGCCGCGCCGGCGTCCGCCTCGATCTTGAGCGTGAGCTCGCTGTCCGCGCGGGTCGTTCCCAGATTGATGGCGACGACGTTCATCCCGCGCTCGCGCGCCCGCTTCACGAAACGGTAGCCGGACCAGACCATGAGGGACGTTCCCGCGACGAGAAGAAGCTCCGCTTCGTCGATGAGGCCCATCACCTGGTCGACGCGCTCGCTCGGTACCGACTCGCCGAAGAAGACCACGTCCGGCTTGAGCACACCGGCGCAGCCGAGACAATCGGGAACCTCGAAGCGGCTCGCGTCGAGCTCGAGCTCCGCGTCTCCATCCGGCCCGGCCAGGACCGGAAGAGCCACGAACCCGGGATTCGCGGCCTCGAGGCGATGCTGGTAGGAGTCACGGGACGTCCGCTCACCGCACGCGAGGCAGACGACGCGATCGAGCCGACCGTGGAGGTCGATCACGCGCGTCGCTCCCGCCTTCTGGTGGAGTCGGTCGACGTTCTGGGTGATGACGTGGTGGAGAAGCCCGGCCTTTTCGAGGACCGCCAGAGCGAAATGGGCGCGGCCGGGGAGAGCGTCGCGCACAATGGGAAACCCGAGCATGGCGCGCGCCCAGTAGCGGCGCCGGGCTTCTCTCGTCGCGACGAATTCCTGGTACCGGAGAGGGGGCTTTCGTTTCCATTCACCGCGCGAGTCGCGATAGTCCGGAATGCCGCACTCGGTGCTGACACCGGCTCCGGTAATCGCCACCACGCGGCGACCCCTGAGCTGAGCCGTCAGCTCTTCGGTTCCGCGGCGAAGTACACTCTCCTGAGTGTCGATGAAAAAGGTCTCGCTCATTCTTCTCGGGGCAGCGGCGCTCGTCGCCCTGCGAACGTTCGCGTCTCAGGATAGACCGAATACGCCGCCGGTCGAATGGTGGACTCTCGACCTGGGTCGCGAGGGAAAACCGGTTCGCCTCGCGGTCGCTGACTTCGAGTCCGCGGAACCGGACGGTAGAGAAGCCGCATCCGAGATCACGTCGGTGCTGCGGGCCGACCTGGCGTTCGCTTCGGCCTTCCGGCTGGTCGACGCCGGGGCGCCGGCCGACGTGCTCATCGCGGGAAGGCTCACTTCCGAACTCGATACCCTGATCTCCGAAGTGCGATTCCGCGACCTCGTCGCGACGAGAGAGGCCTTCGCGACGGAGTATCGCGCACCGAAGGAGGAGACGAGGCGCCTGGCACACCGAATCGCCGACGACGTGCTCCAGAAAGCCGGTCTCCTCGGGGTCGCGCAGACTCAAATCGCCTACTCCAGCCGGCGCGGCACGGAACCGAGACGGACCATCGGGCGCATGGACTACGACGGAGCCCGCCAGAGGCAGGTGGGCGCCGGCTTTCTCGAGCTCGCGCCTCGCTGGTCTCCCGACGGCGACTCCATTCTCTACGTCTCCTACGCGCGACGAGGCATCCTGCCGGTCCTCGCGCTCGCGACCGGCGGTCCTCATCCGGAACCCCTGTTCGCGTCCGAAAGCATGGTCTATCCCGGTTCCTGGTCTCCCGATGGGACGAGGATCGCGTTCTCGGCCTCGAAGGACGGTAATCCGGAAATCTACGTGATGGAGCGCGACTCCGGGCGCATCGAGCGACTCACCGATCATCCGGGAATCGACGTCTCGCCGACCTGGTCACCGACCGGACGCGAGATCGCCTTCACCTCGGACCGGAACGGAACGCCTCAGATCTACATCATGGACGCGGATGGCCTGAACCTCTCCCGGATCTCACTCCGTGGCTCGTACAACGCCGAGCCCGCCTGGTCCCCTTCAATGGAGTTCAGCGAGATCGCTTATGCCAGCCGGGTCAGGGGCGCCGTCTTCGACATCGTGATCCACGACCTGTTGACCCGGCAGATCCGCCAGATCACGAACCAACGCGGATTGAACGAGTCCCCGAGCTGGGCGCCGAACGGGCGCCACCTCGCGTTCGCGTCCACCCGCGCGGGCGACTCACAGATCTTCACGGTAAACCGCGACGGCTCGAATATCCGTCAACTGACGTTCGAAGGGATGAGCACGACCCCGAGCTGGGGACCGGCGCCGCGTGGAGCCGGAACGGCCGGCGGAGCTCTACCTTATTAATGACGACCCTGCAGGGTCTCTAGCGGACCGCGACGATCTCGTAGACGAGCTTCAGCTCTTCCTTGGTCTTGACCGACCCACCCGCCGCGGAGATCTGCGGCACACCCCAGATCTTGCCGTCGAGCTCCATCTCGCCCTTCGCGGTGAGGCGGCCATCGGCGACTTCCAGAGTCACGGGGACCTCGACGGGTTTCGTGACCCCGCGAAGGCTGAGCGTTCCCCTCACCTTCAATCGGCGGGTGGTTCCCTCGGACTTCTCGGCGCGGACCTCGGTCGACTGGAAGACGATCTTGGGATTCTGGGGGAGCGCGAGCGCCTTCGACTCCATATCGGACTGCACCTGGGCACGGTCCTCGTCGCTCAGCTCCTCGTCGGAGACGACGAACGAGGAGGCATCGATCTCGAGAACGAAGCGCGCGCTGGCCGGCGACGCGTCGATCCCACTCGACGCTCCCCGTGAGGCCCTTCACCTGGATGTTGTGCTCGTGGCCGAACACTTTCAAGAGGCCCGCGGTCCCCACGTGGACGGTCATCTGACTCTCTGCCGCGGCGACGCGGTACGTGACGGGGTCGGCCGCGGCCCCGATCCCCAGCACGAACCATAGCGAAACCAGCATCGTTCGACCTCCCTACGCCATCGTATTGCGGCGCGTGACCTCATCCTGTGAGCCGCTACGCACTCATTCGCCCTTTCGATACGTTCCGATGAGCTCCGCACCGCCCAGGATATGCCCCTCAATCGCTGCCAGGAGCGCCGTCCGCGTGGGGCGCGCGAGATCCGGAAGCGCTCCGTCGAGGGCATAGAGCCGGTGAAAGTAGCGGTGCGTCCCGATAGGGGGACAGGGACCTCCGTAGCCGGTGCGTTTCCAGTCGTTCTGACCCTCGAGCGCGCCGGCCGGCAGCCGCTCGCGAGGAACACCCTCCTCGAGTCCGCGCACGCTCGCGGGGAGGTTGTAGAGAACCCAGTGCACCCACGTCATCTTCGGCGCCTCAGGGTCCGGCGCGTCGGGGTCCTCGACGAGGAGCGCGAAGCTCGCGGTTCCCGACGGCGGGTCTGTCCAGGAAAGAGGGGGAGAAATGTCTTCGCCCTCGCACGTGTATCGCCTCGGAATCTTCCCCAAGTGCTCGAAGACCGAGCTCGACAACCGGAGTGGCATTTTGTGATCCTCCGCATATTTTGAGGCCGCGTCGGGAGTAGAATGCCGCTTTCCGCGCGCCGCAAAGGATCCGAGCCGCCGTGACGACGCCCGAGTCCTACCCGACGTACGCTTCCCCGCGCCGCATCGACTTCCTCGAAGGCTACCACGTTCGCCTGCGCGCGGCGTTGAACCGCGGCGAGGGAACGCTCATGACGCTCTCACAGGGCGGCGCTTACGTCGCCACGGGCGTGAGCCTGCTTCCCCAGGCCCACCTTTCCATGGCCATCGATATCCCCGAGCTCTCGCGCATCGTCGAGGTCGAAGCGATCGTCGCATGGGAGAACCGCGGTCCCCAAAGGCCCTCCTCTACGCAGCCCGATGGATACGGTCTTCCGGTTCATTCGCGTGCCCACGGTTTCGGCGGAAGCGATCCAGTGGCTGCTCCATCGAGAAGAGAAAAGGAGCGACGAGAACCCCGCCGCGACGCAGACGCTCTCGTCCCGGGAAGTGCGCGAAATGATGGAGCGCGCGGAGGAACAGTTCGGGGTCCAGGCCGCGAACGTTCATCGCCCGACGAATCCGTTCGAGGAGCCCGAAGGCCCGCCGCACCGCCTGGAAGCTTCGGTTCTCGACGCGCGCGCTCCGCGGGCGCCGGGGGTCTTCGTCCTCGGATACGACCGCGCCATCGGCGCCCGCGTGGGACGCTCCGACGGCGATCTCCGCGAGACGCTGTCCTCGTTCCTGGGCCACTACTCGTTCTTTCACTTCGAGGTGATTCCCGCCTCGAGGGATCGCTTCCACAAGGAGTGCGAGTTGTTCCACGACCTCGGAGGCGACCGCGGTCAGCTCGACAACGCCGACCATCCGACTCCCCCGCTTCGAGGAAGCCTCCTCGCGTGCCCGCTTTGCCCGACGAAGTCCTTCAGCCGGTGAACGCTCCGCGCGAAGCCGATGCCACGAGCTTCGCGTACTTCGCGAGGACGCCGGTTCGGTAGCGCGGCTCTTTCGGCTGGAACGAGCCCCGCCGCGCATCGAGATCCGCTTCGACCTCGATGGTCCGACTCTCTACGTCGAGAGAGATCCGGTCGCCGTCGCGGACGAGGGCGATTGGTCCCGCCTTCCGCGGCCTCCGGCGCGACGTGACCCACCATGAAACCGTGCGTCGCGCCGCTGAAGCGCCCGTCGGTGACGAGAACCACGGTGTCGCCGAGGCCCCGGCCCATGATGGCGCCGGTGACGGCGAGCATCTCCCGCATCCCCGGACCGCCCTTCGGACCCTCCCACCGGATGACGACGACGTCTCCCTCCTGAATCTTTCCCGCCTGCACGGCCGCGAAGGCTTCTTCTTCGGAGTCGAAGACCCGCGCCGGACCCTGGTGGCGCGTGCGGTCGTGGCCCGCGAGCTTCACCACCGCCCCCTCGGGGGCGAGCGAGCCGCGGAGAATGGCGATCCCGCCTCGGGGTTTGATCGGGGCCGAGAGCGGCCGGATGACTTCCTGCCCCTTCGTCTCGCTCGCGCGTCGACGCTTCCTCCGCGAGGGACTTCCCCGTCACGGTGGGTGAGTCCTTCAGCAGCCCGCCTTCGAAAAGGCGCTTCACCAGCAGGCGAAGCCCGCCCGCGCGATCGACGTCAGGCGCGGTGAAACGACCTCCCGGTTTGAGATCCGTGAGCACCGGCGTCTTCGCGGACACCCGATCGAAATCCTCCAGCGTGAGCTCGACTCCCGCTTCGCGCGCGATGGCAAGGAGGTGGAGGACGCCGTTCGTCGAGCCCGCGGTGGCGGCGACGGAGGCGATGGCGTTCTCGAGCGCGGTCCGCGTGATGATGCTCCGGGCCGTCGTGCCGCGTCTTCAAGAGATCGAGGACGAGAGCGCCGCTTCTTCGGGCGGCCTCCTTCTTCCGCGGGTCCGTCGCGGGAATGTCGTTCACTCCCATCGGGGAGATGCCGAGAACGGTCATCGCCGTCGACATCGTGTTGGCGGTGAACTGGCCGCCGCAGGCGCCCGCGCCGGGACACGCCGCTCCCTCGAGCGATTGAAGGTCCTTTTCCGTCATGAGACCCGCGGCACAGGCTCCGACCGCCTCGAAGACGTCCTGGATGGTGACGTCTTTTCCCTGGAAGCGGCCGGGAAGGATGGAGCCTCCATAGATCATCAGCGACGGGAGGTCGAGCCTCGCGAGAGCCATCACCGTCCCGGGTATGGTCTTGTCGCATCCCGAGATCGCGACCACGGCGTCGAGGAGGTGTCCGTTCACCACGAGCTCGATGGAATCCGCGATGATCTCCCGCGACACGAGAGACGAGCGCATGCCCTCGGAGCCCATGGCGATGCCATCGGAGACCACGACGGTATTGAACTCGAGCGGCGTTCCTCCCGCTTCGCGAATCCCTTCTTTCACGGAAACCGCGAGATCGCGCAGGTGGACGTTACAGGGCGTCACCTCGGTCCAGGTGTTCGCGACCGCGACCAGAGGTTTTTCCAAATCGGCGTCGGTCAAGCCCATCGCCTTGAACATCGCCCGCGCCGGCGCCCGCGCGATTCCGGTCTTGATGGCGTCGCTTCTCATAGGCCGATGATATCATCGCTGAATCGAGCGTCTTCGCTCGGAAGAGGGGTCCCGATGAGTGTGAAGACATTCTTGTTTTCGATCCTGCTGGCGGCCGCCGTTCGCGCGCCTCTGGTGGAAGCCCAGACCTTCACTCTCGAGGAGATCCTGAGCTCGCCGTTTCCCGCGGACCTGGTGTCCGCGCCCGATGCCGGGCGCCTTCGCCTGGACCCAGAACGACCGCGGCCTCCGGAGCGTATGGGTGGCGCTCGCCCCGGACTATCGAGCGCGCGCGATCTTCAAGGATGAGCGGGACGAAGGCCAGGAGCTCTCCCAGCTCCGCTTCGGTCCGCGAGCCGCAGAAATCGTCTTCGTTCGCGGCGGCGCTCCGAACCGAGCCGGAGAGATTCCGAACCCGGTGAGCGACCCGGGCGGCGCCGCGCAAGCGATCTGGATCGCGCGGACCGACGGCAGCGTCCCGGCCCGGAAGCTGGGAGAGGGTGAGGAGCCGCGCATTTCCCCCGACGGCAAGACCGTCGTTTTCGTGAAGGCCGGAAAGATCTGGACCGCCACCGCCGACTCCGCCGAGGCCGAGGCGAAAGAGCTCGCGAAGACGCGCGGGAGCGCGGGCTCGCTTCGCTTCTCGCCGGACGGGAAGAAGCTCGCGTTCGTGAGCGACCGCGGAGACCACTCGTTCATCGGAGTCTATTCCTTCGCGAGCGATTCGGTCCGCTACCTCGACCCCGGCCTCGGACAGGACGTTTCGCCCGTCTGGTCTCCCGACGGAAGCCGGCTCGCGTTTCTTCGATCGCAGAACGAGCGGATGGCGCTTCCCTTCTTTCCGCAGCGGGTAGCGCTTCCCTGGTCCATCCGCGTCGCCGACGCCGAGACCGGCGACGGTCGCGCCGTCTTTCGCGCGGACGAGGGGAGAGGGAGCGCCTTTCGGGAGATGGTCGCAGAGAACCAGATCCTGTGGGCGAAGGGCGATCGCCTCGTCTTTCCGTGGGAGAAGAACGGATGGACACAGCTCTACTCGGTTCCCGCCGCCGGAGGGGAAGCGACGCTCCTGACGCCGGGCGAGTTCGAGGTCGAGCACGCGGCGCTCTCTCACGATGGGAGCGAGGTCGTCTTCGCTTCGAACCAGGGCGACATCGATCGGAGACATCTGTGGCGAGTATCGGCCGCCGCCGGTCCGCCGCGCTCCATCACGAGCGGGAGCGGCCTCGAGTGGTCACCGGTCGAAGCGGGCGATGGAAGCGCTCTCGCGTATCTCTCTTCCGACGCGAAGCGGCCCGCCCAGGCCATGGTGAAGAGTGGGCAGCGGCGCCGCGCGGGCCCTCGCACCCGAGACTCTTCCGCGAGCGTTTCCGAGCGATGCCCTCGTCGAGCCCGAGGCCGTGGTCCTCTCCGCCTCCGACGGCATGCGCATCCACGCGCAGCTCTTCCGGCCGAAGAGCCACCGAGCCGGGGAGCGGCACAAGGCGGCGATCTTCTTTCACGGGGGCTCGCGCCGCCAGATGCTCCTCGGCTGGCACTACATGTACTACTACCACAACAGCTACGCGATGAATCAGTATCTCGCGAGCCGCGGCTACGTGGTGCTTTCCGTGAACTACCGCAGCGGCATCGGCTACGGGCTCGATTTTCGAGAGGCGCTCGACTATGGCGCCAACGGAGCGAGCGAGTTCCAGCGACGTCGTCGGAGCGGGGCTCTACCTGCGCGGCCGCGATGACGTCGACCCCGATCGCATCGCGCTCTGGGGCGGATCGTACGGCGGGTACCTGACCGCGCTCGGGCTCGCCCGCGCCTCCGACCTCTTCGCCGCCGGAGTCGACGTCCACGGTGTCCACGACTGGAACGTGGTCATTCGCAACTTCGTCCCGAGCTATCAGGCGGAGAAGCACGCCGAGCTCGCGCGCCGCGCGTTCGAGTCATCGCCCATGGCGTCGATCTCGAGCTGGCGCTCGCCGGTGCTCCTCATCCACGGCGACGACGACCGGAACGTCCCGTTCAGCGAATCGGTGGATCTCGCGGAGTCCCTGACGCGCCAAGGCGTCGAGTACGAAGAGCTGGTCTTCCCCGACGACGTCCACGACTTCCTGCTCCACGAGAACTGGCTCGCGGCTTTCGAGGCTTCTTTCGATTTCCTCGAACGAAAGCTCGCTTCGAAGACGTCTACCAACTAGGAGACTACCCATGCATTTTCTTCTTCTCGCCGCGGTCTCGACCCTTTCGCTCCCGGGTTTGAAGGAGCCGGTCGAGGTCCTGACGGATCGCTGGGGTGTCGCTCACATCTACGCCCAGAACGAGCACGACCTCTTCTTCGCCCAGGGCTACACCGCGGCCCGCGATCGCCTCTTCCAGTTCGAGATCTGGAGGCGGCAGGCGACGGGCACGGTCGCCGAGATTCTCGGACGAAGAGAGCTCTCCCGCGATATCGGCGCGAGGCTCCACCGGTTCCGAAGAGACCTGAAACAGGAGCTCGCCCACTACCATCCGCGGGGCGAAGCCATCATCACCTCCTTCGTCGAAGGCGTGAACGCGGCGGTCGACGCGACCGAAAAGGACCCCACGCTCCTGCCGCTGGAGTTCGAGCTTCTCGGGATCAAGCCGGGAAAGTGGACCCCGGATGTCGTGATCTCCCGGCACCAGGGACTTCTTTCGAACGTGACCGAGGAGCTCGACATCGGAATGGCCGTCGCCGCCATCGGCGCCGAGAAGGTGCGCGAGCTCGATTGGTACCGGCCGGGACGGCCGGAGCTCGCGTTGGATCCCGCGATCGACGGCTCGCTCCTCACGAAAGAGATCCTCGGCATCTACCGGGCGTTCCGCGAACCGATCTCCTTCCGTCCCGAGGACGTGGTCCCGGCGCATCGCAACGCCCTCGCGAGCTACGAGCGTCTGGCCGAATCGATGAAGACGCGCCCTTCCGACGGGTGACGGCAGCGACAACATCGGGAGCAACAACTGGGTCGTTGGCGGCGGGCTCACGCTGACCGGCTTCCCTTACGTGGTCAACGATCCCCACCGGGACCTCTCGGCCCCGTCTCTTCGCTACTTCGTCCATCTATCGGCGCCCGGATGGAACGTCATCGGCGGAGGCGAGCCGGTGCTGCCAGGAATCTCCATCGGGCACAACGAGCACGGAGGCTGGGGCCTCACCGTCTTCGGGCAGGACAACGAAGACCTCTACGTGTACGACACCAACCCCACGAACCCGAATCAATACCAGTACCTCGGCGGATGGGAAGACATGCGGGTTCTGCGGGAGACGATTCCGATCGAAGGAGAAGCGCCGGAGACCGTCGACCTGAAATATACCCGCCACGGTCCGGTGCTCTACGAGGATCGCGAGCACCACAAGGCCTACGCGCTTCGCGCCGCTTGGATGGAGATCGGGAACTCGCCCTACCTCGCGAGCCTTCGCATGAACCAGGCGACGACGTGGGAGGAGTTCGCGGAAGCCTGCGCGTACAGCCGCATTCCCGCGGAGAACATGATCTGGGGCGACGTGAACAAGAACATCGGCTACCACGCCGTCGGCATCTCGCCCATCCGCCCGCAACTGGAGCGGCCTCGTCCCGGTCCCCGGCGACGGGCGCTACGAGTGGGACGGCTACCTGCCGATCCAGGCGCTTCCGAAGGTGAAGAACCCCGACAAGGGATTCTGGGGAACGGCGAACAATTTCATGGTGCCCGAGGGCTTCGCCTATCCGGAGGCGCTTCACTGGGAGTGGGGCGATGAGATGCGCGGCGTCCGCGTCGACGAGCTCCTCTCGTCGGGCCGCCGCTTCACTCTCGTCGACATGATGGAGTACCAGCACGACGAGCTCTCCGTTCCCGCGCGCAACCTGGTGCCGCTCCTACGGCACGTCGAGCTTTCGGAGCCGCGCTCGCGCGAAGCGCTCGCGAAGCTCCTCGATTGGGACTTCGTCCTCGCGAAGGAATCCGTCGCCGCCGCGATCTACGTGAGCTTCGAGCGGCGGCTTCTCGAGAACGTGAAGGCCAAAGTGGTGCCCGAGGCGGCGATGAAGCTTCTGGGACGGCCGAACAAGAAGAGGCTCATCGACTGGCTCGCCGCGCCCGATGGGCGTTTCGGCGAGAATCCCATCGCCGGGCGGGACAACGTGCTGAAAGCGAGCCTCGACGAGGCGGTCGTCCAGCTCACCGAGCGGCTCGGGCCGGACATGAACGGCTGGCGCTACGGACAGGAGAAGTTCAAGCACGTGCTCATTCACCACCCGCTGAGTGCCGCGGTCTCGGAGGAGACCCGGAAGAAGCTCGACGTCGGCCCGGCGCCTCGCGGAGGGAACGACTCCACCCTCAACAACACCGACGGAGGGGACAATCAGACCTCGGGGGCGTCGTTCCGCGTGGTTCTGGACACCGCCGACTGGGACAACTCCGTCGCCACGAATTCCCCCGGCCAGTCGGGCAATCCCGAGAGCCCTCACTACCGGGATCTGTTCGAGCTCTGGGCGAAGCACCAGTACTTCCCGCTCTTCTACTCGAGAGCCAAGGTCGAATCCGTCACCGAGAGCCGGACCGTTCTCGAGCCCGCGGGAGCGACCGATAGATAGCCCGGTCCCCGGAGCGAAGAAAGTCCTCGAGCGGCTCGAGGCCCACGGACACGTACGCGAAGACCCCTATTTCTGGCTCAATCGACGGGAGGAACCCGACGTCCTCGCGTACCTTCGGGCGGAGAACGCCCATACCGAAGCCGCCATGGCGCACACGCGCGAGCTCCAGGACACGCTCTTTCGCGAGATAACCGCGAGGATCGATCCCGACGACTCCTCCGTTCCGTACCTGAGAGACGGCTACTATCACTACTACCGTTTCGAGCCGGGACAGGAGTACGCGCTCCACTGCCGCAAGACGACTCTCGATGCGCCCGAGGAGGTCCTCTTCGATGGGAACGAGCTCGCGCGGGGGCACGAGTTCTTCTCGCTTCGATTTTCGGACACGAGCCCCGATCAGAGAATCGCCGCTTTCGCCGTCGACACCCGCGGCCGGCGCATCTACACCGTCCGGTTCAAGGACCTTTCGGCTTCGACCCTTCTCGACGACGTCATTCCCGACGTGACGGGCAACGTCGCCTTCGCCTCCGACAACCACACGGTCTTTTACACCAAGCAGCATCCCGAGACTCTCCGCGCCTACCAAGTCTTCCGGCACCGGCTGGGAACCGATCCCGGTGACGATGATCTGGTCTTCGAGGAGAAGGATGAAGCGTTCTATCTGAGGCTCTTTCGCACCCGTTCGAAGAAGTTTCTCGTCGTGGTCTCGGTGCACGCTCTCACGACGGAGTACCGAGTCCTCGAAGCCGCGGACCCCGAAGGGGAATTTCGCGTCCTCGTCCCGCGCGAACATCATCACGAATACTCCGCCCGCCACTTCGGCGACCACTTCTATATCCTCACCAACAAAGGGGCGCCGAGCTTCCGGTTGGTGAGAGCGCCGATCGAGTCTCCCGCGATCGACCATTGGGAGGAAATCGTCGCGCAGCGCGAGGGCGTCATCCTGGAGGATCTCGAGCTCTTTCGCGATTTCCTCGTGCTGATGGAACGGCGCGAAGGGCTGCGGCGGATTCGGGTGATTCCGTGGGATGGCGCAGCCGAGCACGAGATCTCGTTCGACGAGGCGGCATACGGCGTCGAGCTCCGGGACAACTACGAGCCCGACACGACGGTCCTTCGCTTCTCGTACAGCTCGCCCGCGACCCCGCCCTCGATCTATGACTACGACATGGGGAGCCGCGAGAGGAAGCTCTTGAAGCGAGACCGGGTCGGCGGCCGCTTCGATCCTTCCCACTACGCCATCGAAAGGCTCTTCGCGGAAGCGAAAGACGGCGCTCGCGTTCCGATCTCGCTCGTCTACCGCCGCGACCTCGAGTCCCGCGCCGACGCGCCGCTTCTTCTCTACGGCTATGGCGCTTACGGCATCGTGCACGACCCCGGCTTTTCCATCGAGACACCGAGTCTTCTGGACCGAGGGTTCGTCTTCGCCATCGCCCATGTCCGGGGAAGCGAGATCCTCGGCCGTGCCTGGTACGACGCCGGCCGCCTTCTCCAGAAGAAGAACACCTTCACGGACTACCTCACCTGTGCCGAGCACCTCGTGGCGCGGGGCTACGGGCATCGGGAAAAGGTCTTCGCGCTGGGGCGAGCGCGGGCGGTCTTCTGGTGGGCGCGGTCTTGAACCTGCGGCCCGATCTGTTCCGCGCCGCCGTGGCCCATGTGCCCTTCGTCGACATCGTCACGACGATGCTCGACGAGTCGCTTCCTCTCACGACGGGCGAGTACGAGGAGTGGGGAGACCCGAGGATCAAGGAGCATTACGACTACATGCTTTCCTATTCGCCCTACGACAACGTGGAGGCGAAGGAGTATCCGCACCTTCTCGTGACCGCGGGCTTGAACGATTCGCAGGTGCCGTATTGGGAGCCCGCGAAATGGGTGGCGAAGCTCCGCGCCATGAAGCGGGGCGATTCGCGGCTCCTGCTCAAGACCAATCTGGACGCGGGACACCATGGAGCTTCCGGGCGTTACCGACACCACCACGAGACCGCTCTCGCCTACGCGTTCCTGCTCGACGTTCTCGAAGACGGCTAGCTAGCTCCGAGAATCTGCACCCGGCGCTCGAGCGAACCGACCATCGTCCCTGGCCACTTCCCGCGTCTCCCTGGGTCATGGCCATGAGTTGGCATGACCTCGCCTTCCTTCACTGGCCGGTGAGCGCCACGGCGCTCGCGGGAAAAATCCCTCCGGGGCTCACTCTCGATACGTTCGAGGGCGACGCTTATCTCGGTGTCGTCCCCTTTCACATGACCGGAGTGCGGCCCGCGCTTCCTTCCGTCGATCCCGGGAGTCTCATCCTTCGTCGAGCTGAACGTCCGGACCTATGTCACCGCCGAAGGAAAACCCGGTGTCTGGTTCTTCAGCCTCGACGCGACGAGCCCTCTCGCGGTTCGGGCCGCGCGGCGCTTCTTTCACCTCCCCTACTTCGATGCCCGCATGTCCTCGGTGCGTGGAGAGGGCTTCGTCCACTATCGGTCGGAGCGGACTCATGACGGTGCTCCGGAAGGGCGCTTCGCCGCGAGTTATCGGGGCACGGGCCCTGCGCAGAGATCGGACCTCGAGAGGTGGCTGACGGAGCGGTATTGCCTCTACACCGAGAAGGATGGCCGCGTCTTCCGAGGGGACATCCACCATCGGCCCTGGCCGCTCGAAGAAGGCGAAGCCGAGATCGAGACGCTCGACATGACGCGCCTTCTCGACCTCGACCTTCCCCGAACGCAGCCTCTCGTTCATTTCGCCGACAGAATCGACGTCGTCGGCTGGCGTTTACACCTGGTTCCTTAAGGACTCGTCTGGTGGCGCGCCCCGGAGTGCCCCGTCGACGGAGTTCTGAACCGAGGCGAGCCGCGGGGCTCGCCCCGGCGTCAGCAAGACTCTAGGGCTCCGGCGCCTGTGCCATCACGGTCCGGCAGGCAGCCGCGGTGTTGTTGCCCGAAGCATCCGTCGCGGTCGCCGTCCAGCGGATCACCGTTCCCGCCGGCCCACCAGAAGCGATGGTGACGGTGCCTCCTTTCGCCGACACGCTGCATCCGGCGGGGCTCGGACCGCCGCCCTTCGCCGCGCATAGGACTCCGCTCACTTGAACCCGCACGGGGCAGACGTCCGTGGCCGATGCCTCGAAGGATGCGGGCAAGTCGAGAGGGCTGGTCGTCGGAGGAGCGTTGCAGAATACCTTGGGAGCCGTGTGGTCGAGCGCGGCCTCGGCACCGCAGACGTACGCGTCCTCGGTGGCCCAGATCGGGTTCGTGAAGGCATACCTGCGGAGGCACGACTCGTGGTCGGCCACGCAGAGGCCTCCCGGATCGGCCGCAGCGGTGATCGCGAAGGCACGTACGAAGAAACGATCGGCGGGCAGGTTGTCCATGGCGGGGAATTTGCGGAGATCGAGCACGATCCGTTTCGTTCCCTGAAAACCGTTCGACGGCTGGAAGCGCAGGAGCCCGCTCGGGTCCTTCCAGTAGTAGTCGTTCATTCGGTTATAGGGCGGATCCTCGACGACCGGATCGGGCTCGCCCACGCCCGGAATCGAGCTGTGGTACACGCCCGCTCCGAGCGGCGCGTACGTTCTCCCTACTTTCTGGATGAGCGGAGGCGTGAGCAGGTCATCGCGGCTTTGCCTCGCTCCGACGTAGAGATCGATCCGGACCACGCGACCGAACTCCGGTGTGGATTTCCACTCGACGATCACGGGCAGAGAGAATTTGCCCGGGGCCAAACGGACGACCTCCCCCATCTGGGCGTCGTTCGCGTCGATCGCCGGGGTCCCGTTCCGGTCGACGGCGATGCGCAGCGCCGGGCCGTCCGTGATGGAGAACCTCCCTTTCGCAATCGCGTCCGCGACTTGCGTCTGGCTGTGGACCGGCAACTTCGGATTTCGTCCTGGCGGAACTTTCCCTCCCTGGGGAGCGCCGGCCTCGACCAGATTGCGGGGCTTGCCGAGAGCCGTGTCGTTGATCTTGTCCGTTCGGATCACGTAGCCGGTGCGGCGATAGTTCAAGTCACCATGCGCGTCGGATCCGCCGGCCATGAGAAGCTTCCGCGGAGCGAGAAAGGAAGGAAGCCAGCCGAGCGCCTGCGTCTTGCGGACGTCGAGGCCCCAGTGATTCAAGCGGTCCCAGGTGAACGCCCCATGGTGGAGCTTCTCCTCGGTGCCGTCGACGTAGTCTGTCCAGCGTCCGCTCACCGGCGGGGCCACATCGAGATGGAAGAGTCCGGAGCCGAATCCGGCCTGGGGTCGATCCACGGGAAGGTATGCGTACGGCACTCCCAGAGCTGGACTGTCGTATCTCTCGTAGCCGCGGTCGTCGCCGGGCTCGGGACAGATGTAGTTGAAGCCGCCGCTCGGTGCGGGGATGGCGACGCAGTAATCGGACGCGGGCACCGGATCCGGCGTGGTGAACGCGCTCCAGGGCCGGACCTCCTCCGCCAGCCGCGTGTCTTCGTTCCAGAACTGGAGTCCCAGCCATGCGGGAGATCGCCACACCTGATCGTAGAGGTGGTCGGTCCAGGGGATGTCGGTCGGCCCGGGGTCGGTCATGAAGTCGTCGCCGCGCTCGAAGTGGTAGACGGGGTGTGCGGCGAAGAAATAGCCGTGCCTTTCGAGCTCCGGCTTGAGGTCCACGAAGCGGCGGCTCGCGCCGCCGTACGACCCGGTGTCGCTGCTCACAAAAGCTCCCGTGTCCTGGGCGTTCTTGGGAAGGTACACGATGTGATGACGCCCGAAGTCGACGGAGAACCCCTGTATATCGTCCACCAGCACGGCGTCCGGGTTTTCGGCCGTCTTCTCGAGAAGATGCGCGCCGAGCGATTCGCAGTCGATGGTGAAGGGTCCGCCCAGGTCCAGGAGATTCCCGACGCACAGGTTCTCGGTCGACCACTCCTGGTGATTGCCCCAGGGAATGGAGTCCCCGTACTCCGTCCCCGGTGCGAGCTCGGGAATCAGATCGACCTCTCCACCCAGGAAGATCTGCGGGGCAGTGGGTTGTCCCGCGAGCCCAGTGAGGAGCGGCGCCTCGAGGTCCGCGCCTCCCGCGCCGTGCAGCAGTCCGTGGAGGACGCCGAATCGCGCTTTGCTCATGTCGCGCAATCCCGCGCGGGCCTCCGCGGGCGGGAACTCCAGATCGAAGATGTCGCCGAGCTTCGCGTCGACGTCGACGATCTGCTTGCTGTTCGAAGCGTGCTCGGTTGCGAACGCGAAGTCCAATCCCATGGCACCCATGGCCCGGATGACTCCGCGGTAGTTGTACGCCGATTCCCCTTCGTTGTCGGTGCCTTGGGAGTGATAGTGCAGGTCACCGTAGAGCCACCCCGACCCGAATCGCGGCAGGGGAGCAGGAGCGTAGTAGACGCTCAGCTCGTTCACCATGCGGATGTGATTGGAATCGAGAACGAGCGAGCAGCTGCTCAACGGATCCTTGGTGAGGTGGATCTCGATCTGGAGTGAGACGGACGTGGAGGGCGCGGTCTGGCTGGGGGAATAGTCGAACGACGCGTGCCACTCCGAGGAGCCTCCCACGCGATCGAACCCCGTGCAGTTCTCGCCTGCCCAGGCGCGGCAGAGCGCGTGCTCGGGGGGGTTCTGGGCATCTTGGGGAGCCGGCCAGCGCCCCCGGGTGTACTCGACCTCGTCGAGCTTGACGAAAGGAATGGTGCTCGTCGGGCCCGAGGGCGGATCCCCAGGCTCATCGGAGGGCCCGCGCTCGCGTACGACTACCTTGCAAACCTTTCCGAGCCGGATTTCGGGAAGGTCCGAGCCGTCCCGGTCGCGGCCCACGTTGTTGGCGTCGTGGATGGAGATCTGTATCGGGATGGCACCGTATGTCAACCCGCCCAGACGATTCATTCTCGGCTCGATTCTCCAGGGTGCGTCGATGGCGTACTCGAACGTGCCCTCGATTCCAGCGACGGCATGTGCGGCCGGCGGCTGAACCACCCATAGAATCCCGGCAAGGACCGTGATGCCCGCGGCAATAAGAGTCCACCTTGCCCGGGTCGCGCGAAACACACCATGCATCTGCTTCATGAAAGCTCCTCCGTTTCATGGCCTGCGTCGCTCCCGTCGAGCGCTCCGAAGTCGGACCCGGAGCTCCCGCTGGCAAGCCGGTCTGGGCCTTCCGTGTCCCGCATCTCCGCGGAGACATTCCGGCCCTACCTATGAGATCGGAAATCAGAGGAAAATGACGACAGATGGGAAATCTTTCCAGAGGCTTCCACCGGCTCCCGCCGCTCGGCTAGAAGGCTCGCCGGACGTCCCAGGACCAAACCCTTCCCATGAGTCTTTCGACTAATATCCCCCCCGGGGCGGGGCGAGGGGGATGCGGCGATGAGAACGACGTTTCTGTGGATCGCCGCCATCGGCCTGCTGTCCGCGGCCGGCGCGGGCGCCCAGTCGACCGAACGCGCGGCCGAGGTAGTGAGCGTCCAGGGCCAGGGCGAGAGCCGCACGGGAGAAACGGGTCCGTGGACGCCCGCGGTCGCCGAGCAAGAGCTTTTCACGCGCGACTACGTGCGGACCGGCGCCTACAGCCGCATGGGCCTCCTTTTCCGCGACCGCACCCAGGTGCGCCTCGCCGAAAAGACGCTGCTGCAGATCAAGTCTGCGCCTCCTTCGCCCGAGGATCCGACGGTCCTCAGGCTCGAGCAGGGCCGGAGCTGGTCGCAGACCAACCGCACGCCTTCGAACCTCTACCTCGAGACGCCGTCGGCGACGGCCGCCGTTCGGGGGACCGACTGGGAAGTGGAGGTCTTCGAGGACGGGCGCGCATTGCTCACGGTGCTGTCGGGCGAAGTCGTGTTCGCAAACGACCAGGGCAGCGTCACGGTGGGCAGGAACGAGCAGGCGCAGGCGATTCCGGGGCAGGCGCCGGTGAAGCTTCTCATCGCCAACCCGCGAAGCCGCGTGCAGTGGGTGACGGCCTTCTCCATCGACCCGGCTCGGCACATCGACGACGCCGCCGCGCAGCCGGCCGAGCGCTCGCGCCTCGAGCGTGTCGCCGAGTTGGTGCGATCGGAGCGGCTCGAGCAAGCCTACGCCGCAGCGATCGAGGAGATCGAAGGAGGGCAGGCGACGCAACCCGCGGCATGGCTCATTGCCTCCGATCTCATGGCGTACGAGGGCCGCCTTGAGCGCGCCAACGATTTCGTGCAGCAGGGACTCGCGCGCTTCCGCGACGAGCCGCGGCTGGTAGCGCAGCTCGCTCGCATCGCGCTCGCTTCCGGCGACATCGAGGAGGCGCGCTCCCGGATCGCGCCCGCGCTCGCCGCGCCCGAGCCTTCGTTCGAGGCCCGGCTCGTCGGGGCCGACATCGCGCGCGCGAATGGCGAGGCGGGACCGGCCCGCCGGGGCTACGGGGCGGCGCGCGAAGAGCGGCCCGCGGACGACCGGCCGTGGTATGGCCTCGGGGTGGTCGACTCGGAACGCGAGGCGATCGCTTCGGGCCGCGCCAACCTCCATGCGGCGCTCGAGCGCAATCCCGACGGACCCGGCTACCAGGGAGAGCTCGGGACTCTCGAGACCTTTGCCGGACGCTTCGACGACGCGGACGCGGCGTTCGCCTCCGCCCTTACGGCCAACTCCTCCGACTATGTCGCGCTGACCGGTTTGGGTGTGCTGCAGCTCAAGCGCGGCGACAAGGAGGAGGCGCTCGAGAGCTTCCTGCGCGCCGGCACCCTCGAGCCGCGATACGCTCGCGCACGGATGTACGTCGGCATCGCCCAGTTCCAGCTGGGCCGCGTGGAGCTCGCGCTGCGGGAGCTCCGGCGCGCCTCCGAGCTCGACGACAAGGATCCCCTGCCGCACGTCTTCGCCAGCATGATCCTCGCCGACCAGTACCGCATCGCCGATGCCATCGAGGAGGCGCGCACCGCCACCGGACTTCTGACGTACCTCAAGTCGCTGAACCAGATCGCCAACGACCTGCAGGGGAGCGCCAACGTGGGACGCGCCCTCTCGCTCTTCGGGCTCGAGGAGTGGGCGCAGAACCGCGCACAGGAGTCCTACTCCCCCTACTGGGCGGGGAGCCCCCTTTTCCTCGCGGACCGATACAACGGCGAGTTCAACAAGAACTCCTCTCTTCTGCAGGGCTTCATCACCGATCCCACGGTGTTCGGCGCGAGCAATCGCAGCCCCACTCTCGTGCAGTCGCCCGGCCGGTACGGGCGCTTGCTCCTTGGCTACGGACAGTCGGATGAGGTCGAGGCGGTCAGCCCGATCTTCCGCTACAGCGGGCTATCCGTGGCCCCCGGATTTCCGCTGTCCTACCTGGTGGACGCGGATATCCAACGCTTCGATTTCACGGGCGACCAGCAAGGCCAGCAAGGTACGAGCGACGGGCACACGATCACCGCCGCGGCCGGCGCGCGTCCGACCCACGAGCTCGGGCTCTTCTTCTATGGCTTCGACAGCCGGGCCGATGATGACACCCTGACGCCCTCCTTCGACTTCGAGCAGAGAGTCGATACCTCGTCGGCGAACGCCGGCGCCAGCTATCGCTTCGGCCCCACCTCGCAGCTCTGGGTGCGCGCGGGACTGCTGCGCCACAGCCACGACATCGCGGGCGATTTCACCGCGGAGCCCTTCACCTCGGTCCTCGACCATCGCCAGCCGGAATACGGCCTGCGCCAGACCTTCGACGTCGGCCGCCACCGGATCGCGCTGGGCTACGAGGCCACCGAAAGGGACGTCACGAATCCGTTCACGACCTTCCCCTTCGAAGGCGCCTCGGTCACGACAGACCTCGATTTCGACGAGCGTTCCCGGAACGCCTACGTCTCCGGAACGGCAGACCTCGGGCCGCTGTGGCTCGAGGCCGATGCCTGGTGGCAGGACAGCCGTCGCACGGTGAACGTGACGACGTTCGGCGAGTTCGATGGGACCGTCTTCCCCGGCGCCACGAGCGTCGAGGACCGAAGCCTGGAGAAGGTGACGCCCCGGGTCGGAGCGCGCTACCTCCTCGACGATCACGTCTTGGTGCGGGCCGCCTATCAGGACTGGATCCGTCCGCTCGGCACGAGCACGCTCGGGCCGGTGGCGACGGCCGGAATCCCGATGGACGACCGCCTGCTGGCGCGCGGCGGGCGGGAGAAGAGAGCGCGCGGCCAGTTCGAGTGGGAAGGCGGGCGGACCTACGGGACGCTCTACTACGACTGGAAGGAGATGGACAACCTGCGCTTCAGCTTCGAGCCGTTCTTCATCACCGAGGACGAGAACCTCTACAAGCTGCGCAACTTCGACTACGGCCAGCTCGCCGCCGAGGACCTGTACGAGTTCATCAGCCCGCCAAGCTTCGACGGTGCGCGCATCACGATCGCGGGCGCGAGCCTCGATCGCATCGTCACGCGCACGGTCTCGCTGCGCCTGCGCTACGAGTACACCGAGTCGCGCAACACCGGCGAGAGGTACTCCGGCAAGCGCATCCCCTACCTGCCTTCGCATGCGTTCTCGCCCAGCTTCACGTACATGGGGCCGATGCGCATCTACGCGACAGTCCGGGGCGTCTACCGCACCGAGCGCTTTATCGACGAGGCCAACCTCGTTCTGTGGAGTCCCGGATGGGACGTGGCGTCGGACGTCTTCTGGGAGTCGCCCGCAAAGCGCTTCCGCGTGCGCTTCAGCCTCGACAACTGGCTGCACGAGGAGAAGTCGACGCTCTACACACTGGTCGGCGTCGTGAACTTTTGAGCCCTTGAAGCTCTTCGCAAGTGACCTCGGACGCACCTGCGGCGTTGCCGCCGTCGTCGGGCTCGCCGTCCTCGCGATGAGCGCTGCCGGCGTCTGGGCAGCGCTCGACGAGGCGCTGTTCGACGCGTTCACGGTGCATGCTGCGCCGAGCGCGCGGGAGCCCCCGGGGGTCGTGGTGGTTGGGATCGACGAGCCCAGCTTCGCAGAGGTCGGCAAGAGCTGGCCGTGGCCGCGAGCGCTTCACGCGCGCCTCATCGATGAGGTGTCCCGCGCCGGCGCGAGTGTCATCGCGTTCGACGTTCTCTTCAGCGAGGCCTCGAGCCCGGAGGACGACGCCGAGCTCGCCCGCGCCATCCGCGAGTCGGGGCGGGTCGTTCTCGCGGGGGACATCGACATTCAGAAAACCGCTCACTTCGAGAGCGTGCAGCGAGTCGAGCCCCTACCCGCGTTTCGCACCGCCGGGGCGGTCACTGGACTCGCGAACGTCGAGGTCGCGGGCGATCAGGTCGTGCGCCGATTCCCGCAGGACCCCGAGGCGATGTGGCGTGTGGTGGCCGCGCGGCACGAGGCGCGCCAGGGAGGTGTGCCGGCGGAGGGAAGGCGGCCCGCGCCGGGGGCGATGGTGCGCTACTCCGACGGCTCGGACGTCCTCTACGTGTCCTACTACCAGGCTCTCGAGGCATCGAAGCTGCTTCCGCCCGACGCGATCGCCGGTCGAATCGTGCTCGTAGGACTCGCGCTCAAGACCACACCCGAGGTCTCCGCCGGCAGAGGCCCCGACAATTACGCGACACCGTTCCTGCGCTACTCGAGACAGTTCACTCCCGGCGTCGAGGTGCACGCCCAGTTCGTGGCCGCCGCGCTCGCGGGGCGCAGCATCGTGCCGCTGTCCGGAGGCTTCACGGCGCTCGTCGCCGCGATCGTCCTCGGGGCCGGCGTCCTGTTCCTGCGCCGGTTTCGCGTGGTGCGGTCCACCGCGCTCGCGGTCTCGGCCGGGGCCGCCACCGTGGCGGCCTCGTTCGCGCTTTTCGAAGCCGGCTACTGGTTGCCGGTCTCGGCCGCTCTGGGCGCGCTCGCGGCGCTCTACGTCGGGCGGGGGGCCACCGCGTACATCGACGAGGTGCTTCGGCGCGGCGAGATCCGCCGCGCGTTCGAGCACTACGTCTCGCCGGCCATCGTGGCGGAAATGACCGCCCATCCCGCGAGACTGGTGCTGGGCGGCCAGCGCCGCACCCTGACGGTCATGTTCACCGACCTCGCCGGCTTCACATCGATGTCCGAGGGCATCGCGCCGGAGGCGGTCGCGCAGATTCTGAACGAGCACCTCACGCTCATGACCCGCATCGTGCTGGCCCACGGCGGCACCATCGACAAGTTCATCGGCGACGCGGTGATGGCGTTCTGGGGCGCCCCCATCGACGATCCGGCGCACGCTCTCCACGGCGTGCGGGCGGCGATCGAGATGCAGGCCGAGATGGAGCGCTTCCGCCGCGAGCCCGGACGACCCGAGCTGCACATGCGCATCGGCCTCAACACGGGGCCGGTGGTGGTGGGGAACCTCGGCTCCAAGGATCGCTTCGCGTACACGGTGATCGGGGACGCCGTGAACCTCGCCGCGCGCCTCGAACCCCTCAACCGCCTTTACGGCACGCTGATCCTGCTCGCCGAGGACACCGCGGCGGCCGTCGGCGACGCCGTTCGACTGCGCCACGTCGATCGCGTGAGAGTGAAAGGCAGGAGAGAGCCCGTCGAGATCTACACGCCCGAGAACGACGCGGCGATCGTCGAGAAGACCGAGACGGCGATCGCGCTCTATCGCGCACGCGACTGGGACGGCGCCGAACGAATGTGGCGCGCGGTCGCGGAGCTTCGCCCGGGCGACGGGCTCGCCTCCGAATACCTCGGACGCATCGAGCTCTACCGGCGCCACGGGGTCGACGCGGATTGGGACGGCACGTTCGTGCTGGACACAAAGTGACTCCCTGGGAGCTCACCGAGGGGCGGAGCCCATGAGCTCTTCCGAAGGATCGCCGGTCGTCGAAAGTATGCTAAAAGCGGGCAGGAGATCCACGGTGCGCATTTCGACCTGTATCTGCGTTCTGGCCTTTGCGGCGAGCGCGAGGAGCGAAGATCGCAAGGGTGATTGGCCCCATTGGGGCGGCGACGCCGGGGCGATGAAGTACTCCGAGCTGGATCAGATCCACCGGGGGAACGTCTCGCAGCTCGAGCTCGCCTGGGTGTGGAAGACGGGCGAGAAGGCGATTCCCGGTCCGCGGCTCCCCGTTCCCGGAAACCGCGTCATCCCGGGAAATTTCGAGGCCACGCCGCTCGTGATCGACGGCGTCATGTACCTGAGCACGTCCTACAACCGCGTCGTCGCTCTCGATCCCGATACGGGAAAGCCGATCTGGAACTACGACCCGAGGACGGTCGAATGGGGGCAGGCTCCGAACGGAATGGGCTACGTCCACCGCGGCGTCGCCACCTGGCTCGACGGAGACACGAGGCGGATCTTCCTCAACAGCCGATGGCGTCTCTTCGCCATCGACGCTCTCACCGGGGAGCCGATTCCGACCTTCGGCCACCGCGGCGAGATCGATCTCACCGAGCGTCTTCTCTGGCACACCAACCGGCTCCACTACACGCAGACCTCCCCGCCGGTCATCTACAAGAACCTGGTCATCCTGGGAAACGGAGTCTGGGACTTCTTCGTCTACGACCAGGATCCTCCGGGAAACGTGCAGGCCTTCGATACCAGGACGGGCGAGCTGGTTTGGAGCTTCAACCTCATCCCCCAGAAAGGCGAGTACGGAAACGAGACCTGGGAAGACGAGTCCTGGCGCCGGACCGGCCACACCAACGCCTGGGCGCCCATCACACTCGACGAGGAGCGCGGGCTCCTCTATCTCCCCGTCGGAACGCCGAGCAACGACTACTACGGCGGGCGCCGCAAGGGCAATAACCTCTTCGCGGAATCGATCGTCTGCCTGAACGCGATGACCGGCGAGCGCGTCTGGCATTTTCAGGCGGTTCACCACGGACTCTGGGATTACGACCTCGCATCGCCCCCGACCCTTCTCGACATCGAGGTCTCGGGCAAGAAGATCCCTGCGGTCGTCGTGCCGACCAAGATGGGCATCGTCTTCGTCTTCGATCGCGTGACCGGAGAGCCGGTCTGGCCCATCGAGGAACGCCCCGTACCCGCGAGCGACGTCCCGGGCGAGCGGGCCGCCGCAACCCAGCCCTTCCCTACGAGGCCCGCGCCGGTCTCGAAACAGGGTTTCTCTGAGGAGGACCTCATCGATTTCACTCCGGAGCTGAGAGAGAGCGCTCTCGCGATCCTCCGGCAGTACCGACACGGCCCAATGTACCTTCCTCCCTCGGTCCAGGGGACGATCATCATGCCTGGGATTCTCGGAGGCGCGAACTGGGGCGGCGCGGCGGCCGACCCCGAGACGGGATGGATCTACGTCAAGGGCTCGAACCTCCCCACACTTCTCGGCATCGGGAAGGCCGAGCCCAGCAAGGAGGAGGGAGACTATTCGCTGGACCGGAGCCGACGCGCTCTCAATCTCGAGAATGGACTTCCCATCAACAAGCCGCCCTACGGGGTTCTCACTGCGATCGATCTGAACAAGGGCGAGCACGTGTGGCAGGTCCCGGTGGGAGACGACGAGACCGTCCGCAGCCACAAGGCTCTCGCGAACGTCACGCTCCCGAAGCGCCTCGGATCGGTCGGTGCCACCGGACCCATCGTCACCAAAGGAGGCCTCCTCTTCTTGAGCGGAGGCGACGACGCTCTCTATGCCCTCGACAAGACCACGGGACAGGAGATCTGGTCTTACGACCTCGGCCAGCGCTCGAACGCGAACCCGATGACCTATCTCGGAAAGTCGGGACGACAGTACGTCGTCATCGCAACCGGATTGGGCGAGGGCGCGGAGCTCATGGCTTTCGCCCTTCCCCGATGAGAGGAGATCGAGGAGGAAACACGAAGTCACGTTTCTTCTGTGGGCCGTCGCCGCCAGGGCGGTTGCGGAGCTTCGCCCGGGCGACGGGCTCGCCTCCGAATACCACGCACGCATCGAGCGCTACCGGCGCTACGGCGTCGACGCGGATTGGGACGGCACGTTCGGGCTGGACGGCAAGTGACTCCTCCGGCGCGCCGGAAAGGTTCGTTCCTGAACGGCGAAACGAAGGACGCAGCCTCGCCGAGCTCTTGCGAATGATGGAGCCCGGAATCATGCGCGGCGATGCCAGGTTTCTCCCACCGCCGCCAAAGCAGCAGTGACGACGGCGTCGTCGAGAAACGAGCCACCGTCGCGGAGAGCGCGGAGGAGCTCGGCTGCCGATGAAATATGCCCGACTCTCTTGCTCTTCAGAATGAGCCCTAGGGTTCCAACGACCGGCACCCCCAATGTCTTCGCGCAGCTGCGCCCTCTCGCGTCGTCCAGAACCGCGATGGACCCTGAGCGTGACAAAGCGACGGCAATCACCTCGCTCTCGCCGGCGCCAAGGCTCCATTCGGTGATTTCCGGCGGAATTCGCTCGGCCTTAGCCCGCTGACCCCAACCGGATTCAATCATTCGTCTGGCAGGGTCGCCGGGGCGCCCGGCCGTCAGCTCCACTACCACCGACTCGGGAACGACCACTTCGCTTGCGAGCTTCTCCAGCAGGTCGACCCGCCCAATCTTCGCAAGCGCAATCAGGGGTGACGCGTTGACGACCAGGACTTCACTCACCGAGCGCTTCTTGGATCAGCTCGTCGGCGGTGTACTGAAACGGAGAAACCTGGAGCCGTCCCAACGCCTCGAGGAACTCACTTCGGGATAAACCCGCGATCTCGGCTGCCCTGGCCTGGGACAACCGGCGCAATTCGTACCACTTCACCGCCGCAGCCAGTCGAAACTCGCGGCGAAAGCTCTCCGGAGACTCGTTGAGGGAGGCGAGCGCACCCTCAGGGACCTCAATCTTGACCTCGATCAAGGGGCCTCCTTTTACATTTGGTCCTGTTGCCCATTTTAACCAATTGACCCCGGTCGATACCTCAATGGACTCCGGATCCTCCGCCACCTTGACATCCGCTCGCGGTCGCGCATTCCGGCAATGTCCTTCCAGGGAATCTCCGGGTGCAGGGCACGGCCATCCGACGATACCTTTTTGATACGCGAGAATTCGCTCTACCGCTTCGAGAATGTGTCCGAGGTAGAGCCAATCGTCCTCCACAGCCCTACGGCTTCGCTCAGCACTCGCTCTCGAATCCAGGGACTCAAGCCGTCTTCGACGACAACGTCGACCCTGCGCTTCAAGGCAGCCTCCACCTCTTCGCAGAAATCCATGAAGTCCCGGAACCCTCGTCCGGGACCGAGTCGGACCAGGAGGTCGATGTCGCTCTCCGGACCGGCTTCGCCGCGCGCGGCGGAGCCAAACACCCGGGGACGTTCTCGATGCCATGGCTCGCCGCGATCGCACGGATCTGGGCCATTTCCGCGGGCGAGAGAGAAGACCACGCCGGACTCATCGCTCAGTAGCATGTTATCACTGGAGGGGTACGGAACCTTTCCCCTTCGATGTTGGGCAATGGACCGCGAGGCCCGCCCCTTCTTGGCCTGAGTCGCATGAGAATCGACTGAGCTACCTTCAACATTATTAGTAACGGGCTTCAAGCCGTCGCCCGGGGGAGGCCGACATGTTAGTCTCTCGGGCGTGAAGCCCCGCGCTTCGTCGGGAGAGACTCTGGTGAAGCGACTATCCTCGACGCTGAAAGACTTCGTGGAGAAGCAGGAGCTCGTTCGACTCGCCTGGACCGACGGCGGCGGAGCCCGCGTCGTGCCGGTCTGGTTCGTCATCGTCGATCGCCGGTACTACATCGGCACCGGATCCAAGAGCGCCAAGTGGAGGGCGATGAAGAAGCGGCCGCGCGTCGGCTGGGTCATCGATGGCGGCAAGAAGGGCAAGTACAAGGGCCTGTCGATGCACGGCGAAGCTGAAGAAGTGACCGACCGGAAGCTGCGGAGAAGGCTCTATACGGCGTTCGGCCGGAAGTATTTCGGGTCGGCGGACCATCCGAAGCACAAGGAGATCTGGGGAGAGGTCGACGATCCCGGCTCGGTCTTCATTCATCTGAAAGCCACAGACGGCTTCTCGTGGGAGTACTGACCGAGCGCCGGTCCAGCGGAACCACTACCGACGATCGCCGGTGCGCGCGGGCTCGTTCTTGAAGACCCGCCCGGCTCGCATGACGAAGGTGACCCGGTCCAGTGCCGCGGGGTCGGCGAGCGGGTCGCCGTCGAGGGCGATGATGTCGGCCTCCATGCCTTTCGCGATCGTCCCGATGCGGTCGGCCAATCCAAGCGACTCCGCGGCGCGGGAAGTCGCCGAGACGACGACGTCCATCGGGTCCTGCCCGCCCAGGGTCGCGTAGGCGACGATCTCCTGGGCGTTTCGCCCGTGGCCGCCGGCGACCGCGTCGGTGCTGTACACGAGCTTGAGTCCGGGGATCCGGAGAGCCTCCTGAAACGCTTTCAGCGCGCCCGGGCGCGCAGCCTGGAGATTCGCGAATCCTTCCAACGTGTAGTCGGAGATGCCGTCGTACCGGGAGGCGTTCTCCGCGTAGTTCCGGAAGAGCAGGTCGATCTGATTGCCGAAGTACATGCCGCTCGCGGCGATCTCCCGTAGCGCGTCCGGCTCGAGCATCCAGCCGTGCTCGATCTGGGTGCAGCCGGCCGCGGCGGCCAGCCGGACGCCGTCGGCGCGGTGCGTATGGACCACGGACCGAAGCCCCAGCCGGCGCGCTTCGCCGCAAGCGGCTTCGAGCTGCTCGGCCGACATGTCGGTCACGCCGCCGAGACGGATGCTCTTGGAAGCAAAAATCTTGACGACATCGGCTCCTGCGGCCGCCCGGTCGCGCACGTACGCGCGAATCTCTTCCGGCGATCCCGTTCCCGCGCGAACCGCTCCAAGGGACGAGAGCAGGCGCGGACCGGGAATCTCGCCGCGCGCGATCCAGGCTTTGAGCTCGGAATCCTCCTCGGAGCCCAGGCTCTGCACGGTCGTGACACCGCTCATGAGCGTCCGGTAGGCGTTCTCGGCGCCGTAGAGGGTGATGTGCCCGAGCTCCTCGCGATCCTCGGGAGCATGCAGTTTCCCGTCGGGATCGAAGTGGCGGCTGATGTGGACGTGGGTGTCGATGTATCCGGGGAGCACCGCCATCGCCGTCAGGTCATAGACCCTTTCTCCCGAGCCGGCCCCTCGGGGAACGATATCGGCGATGAGGCCCTCTCGCACGACGATCTCCCTGTCCTCGAGGACGCCGCCTCTGCCATCGAGAATTCGAGAAGCGCGGAGGATGATGGTTTCGGCGGAAGCGGCGGAAGGGATCGTGGGCGCGGCGAGTGCCATCGAGAGGAACGAAATCGCGGTAACCTTCATGGCAGTACCTCCGAGCACGTCCCTCACGCCGAACGGCGACCGAGGGGGCTCACCAAAGTACTCTACGTCATGAGGGTGGTCGACGGCCCTTCATCGGGACGAAGGAGCTTATCGCCGGCTACACCCTCATCCAGGTGAAGTCGACGGAAGAGGCTTCACCGCGGTCGAGGCCTTCTCCAGGCCCATCGGCATGCAGTAGGATCCGACTCATGCGATCGACAGCATCGGAAAGCGCGGCGGCCCGGTGAACGCGCTCGAGAGCCTCGAAGCGGAGTTCCCCGTGGTGCTCGCGATTCCGGTGGCCTGGGGCGACATGGATGCGATGGGCCACGTGAACAACACCGTCTACCTCCGCTACTTCGAGAGCGCTCGGATCGCCTATTTCGAGCGCGTCGGGTTTCTCGAAGAGATGGCCTCTTCCGGCGTGGGTCCGATCCTCGCCTCGACGCGCTGCCGCTTCCGCCTGCCCCTGACCTATCCCGATCGCGTGAGGGTGGGCGCGAGCGCGTCGGAGATAGAGGACGATCGATTCCTGATGCTCTATCGGATCGTGAGCGAGTCGGCGGGAGCCGCCGTGGCCGCCGAGGGGGATGGGCTCATCGTGTCGTACGACTATCGCCAGAAGCGAAAGGCGCCCCTCCCGGGGCGGGTCCGCGAGCGCATCGCGGAGCTCGAGGGAGGGAAGGAGCGTCGCACGACTCGATAGTCGCAGCGAAAAGGCGCGTTTGGAACGCGCTCGCAAACCTAGACGGCGATGTGACAGGATTCATTCCCCGGGCAGGACGCGATGACCGCGTGTTTCTTGCCTCAAGTTCTCCTTTTAAGGCGTGGTCGGGCTCCCTGGCCCACGTACGCGCATCGTGGAGATTCGACCGAAGCCATGGCTGACATCGAGCGGCAAAAGCGAAAGATCCTGGACCATGTAGAGGAACACCAGTCGGAGCTCGTGAGTTTCCTGAGCGAGCTGATTCGCATTCCGAGCGTGTTTCCACCGGGCGAATACGACGCGATATCGCGGCTCGTCGCGCGCGAGTACGAGGCGCTGGACCTTCGCGTGGGGCTCGTCAGCGCACCGAAGGAAGAGATAGAACGGAAGTCCGGGCTCACCTACCCGCGACCGAACGTAGTCGCGCTCCTCGAGGGTTCGCAGGGGACGCCGGTACTGATGCTCGGGACGCACCTGGACGTCGTCAACGAGGGCGAGCGCGAACGGTGGCGATTCGACCCTTTCGGCGGCGTGGTGGCCGACGGAAAGGTCTGGGGACGCGGAGCCGTCGACGCGAAGTGTGCCATCGCCGCGCACGTTTTCGCCGTGCGCGCGCTGCGGGCCGCGAACGTGCGGCTCAGGGGGAGCCTCCTTTGCGTTGCGTCCGTCGACGACGAGGGGCGCTTCGATCGCTTGAAGTGGCCGGGAATGACCTACCTCGTCGAGTCGGGCTTCAAGGACGCTGGTTTCCCGATGCCGGACATGGTGATCAACGGCGAGGCCTCGGGACTCCTAAGCATATGCGGCTCGTTCAAGGGCCGCATCATCATGGAAATCGAGGTTGCCGGCGAGACCGCGCACGCGGCGACACCTTACGGCGTGAACGCGATCGACAAGGCGCTCAAGCTCATCGAGGAGCTCAGGAAGATTCCGCTGGAGACGCACCCGCTTCAAGGCGAGGAAACCTTCACCATTTGCGCCGTCAGAGGCGCCGCGGAGCGCTACGGCGACATTCCGCCGAGCTGCAGCGTGGGCTGTGAGGTTCGTGTGGTTCCGCCGCACGGGACGCCGCGCGTCATGGCGGAAATCAACGGCGCCATCGAGCGGCTCAAGGCGGCGGACCCCGACTTTGCGATCAAAGGCATCACGGTCTTCAGCGATCGCCAGCCCATCGAGTTTCCCGCGGACAGTCCGCTGATCACCGGGATCGCGGCGGCGGCGCGCGACGTGGGCGTCGACGCAAAGTTCTCGGCCATCCTGGGGACGGGCGAGCTGCAGGCTTTCGTCTCGCGCGGCATCCCCGGAGTCACGTACGGTGCCGGGAACATCGCTCGCGTGCACAAGGTGGACGAGTTCCTGGAAATCGAGGAGCTCGTACGGCAGGCGAAGATATACGCGCTCGCCGCGGTCAACATTTGCGGCGTTCAGGAATAGAATCCGCCTCCGCGTGAGTACACTCCGCGCCTTGCCCATCCGCCACCTGCGCTACTACGTAATCTTTCTTTTTTTCTTTGCGAGCATCATCTCGTACATCGACCGGCAAACGGTCTCGGTCAACGCCTCGCACATCCGCGACGAGATGCGGCTCTCCAATAGCCAGTACGGCTATGTCGTTACGGCTTTTCTCGTCGCGTACACAATCGGCCCAACGCTGACGGGACGGCTCATGGACGTGGTGGGCACGCGGATCGGCATGACCGCGTGCATGATCTGGTGGTCTCTTGCGGGCATGCTCCACGCCGCCCCGGCCGGATTCGGAGGCCTCCTTCTCTTCCGGTTCCTCCTCGGGCTCGGCGAGGCTGGCACACTCCCGGGCGCCGTGCGGGTCGCGTCCGAATGGTTCCCGCAGCGCGAGCGCTCTCTCGCCACGAGCATCTTCTCCGCGGGAACCGCGCTCGGTGCGCTCGTCTCCGTGCCGATCGTAGCCGCCGTGACTCTCGCCGTCGGCTGGCGGGCATGTTTCCTCGTGACCGGCCTCCTCGGCTTCGTGTGGCTCGTCCCCTGGCTGTCGATTTACCGCCGCCCCGAAGAGCACCCGCGCATCGATCCGGAAGAAAGGCAAATGATCCTCGCGGGCCGCGTGGCGACGGGAGCGGCCGAGCGCCCCAGCTTTCGCGCACTCCTCTCGCACCGCAAACCGTGGGGCATCATCGTCGGCCGCATGATGGTGGATCCCGTCTGGTGGTTCTACGTGTTCTGGCTTCCCACGTACCTCGTCGACGTGCGTGGATTCAGCTTGAAAGCGGTGGCCATGTTCGGTTGGATCCCGTTTCTCGCCACGGACGTCGGGAGCCTCACGGGCGGATTCCTCTCACGGCGCCTGCTCTCGCGCATGGACTTGACTCGGGCGCGAAAGCGAGTGCTTCTCGCCGGCGCCCTCGGCACGCTTCTCGGTCTGCCCGCGGCGTTCGTTACCCAAACCTGGCTGTGCCTGGCGCTCATCTCGGGTGTCGCCTTCGCCATCGGTTTGTGGGCACCCACGGTGCTCAGTCTCTGTGCGGACATCCTACCCACGCGGGCGGTGGGAACCATGAGCGGTCTTTCCGGAACGGGAGCGGGAATCGCCGGCATCCTCTTCACGAACCTCACGGGATGGCTCGTCGACAACGTCTCCTACGTACCCGTATTTCTCATCGCCGCATTCCTTCCGCCCCTGGGCTTCCTGTGTTTGAGCCGAATCATGGGAAGGATCGAGCCGATCGAGCTCGAGGATCCGGCTGCCGGTTGAGGTACGACTTCCACGGGTGGCCGCAGGACCGATAAGGAATGGCCTTAACTGTTCCAACTCCGGTACGGCTTTCTTCCAGATTCGGATTGAGCCGAACTTTCAAAGGATAGTCCTCTTCTCGAAAGAGCGTGCGCCCGCTAGAGCGAGCACCAGCGTGAAGCCGATGAGTCCCGCGAGAATCAACGGCACAGGCATGTGATGGATCTCGGGAGTCACCGCGAGCCGCATGGCCTCGCTCATGAACACCAATGGGTTCAAAAGGAACAACCACTGGAGAGGACCGAGAACCTCGAGGCTCATCCAGGGATAGTAGGCGCAGCCGAAGAGCATCATCGGGCCGAGGACGACCGCGAACAGCAGGCCGCTGAAGCGCGGCTCGACCCGGGTGCCCAGGTTCACGCCGAACGAGGCCGAGAGAAGCCCGCAAAGGATGACCAGCGGAAACAGGAGGACCCAGCGCGGATGCACTTCGACGCCGGCGACCTCGTGGACCAGCACCATCATGACCGGTAGGGCGATGAGCCCCGCGGTGGCCGCGTGGATGGCGCCCGCTACCACGCGTCCGAGCGCGACTCCGAGAGGAGTGATCGGAGCGAGAAGCCTCTCGTCGACTTCGCGGGATCCGGAGAGGTCGGTGATGAGCGGCATCAGAACCGCCTGCACTCCCGACATCATCATGGTGATTGCCATGAGACCGGGAAGGAGCACGGTGCGGAACTCGTCCGCGACGAGGCCCAGCCGCGGAAGGATGTTGCCGAAGACCAGCACCACCAGAATGGGCTGCGTCAGAGTTCCACTGAGGAGAAAAAACGCGCTCCGAAACGTCACTTGTATGTCCCGGCGCAGAAGAGCGAGAAAGGCCGTCACTCGCGAAGCTCCTTCCCGGTGAGATGGATGTAGAGGTCCTCGAGGCTCGGTGTCGTGAGGCTGACGTGATGAAGGGTGCCTTTCTTCTCACGCACCATATGAAGGATGTCGTCGAGAACGCCGTCCCGCGGCTCGACGAAAACGCGCAGCCGCGTCGTCCCATCGCGCTCCTCGAGCTCCACTTCCTCGTGCCCGAGGACCCCCGCGATCCGGGCCAATTCCGGGCCGAGCGGGTTCTCCGTCTTGACCCAGAGATCGAGGATCTGCCCACCGGGGAGCGACTGCTTCAGCGCGGCGGGAGTATCGGAAGCGAGGATTCGCCCGTGATCGATGATGGCGAGCCGCTGGCAGAGTCGATCGGCCTCCTCCATATAGTGCGTGGTGAGAATGATCGAAAGGCCTCGCTCATGAAGCTCGCGGAGCGTTTCCCAGAGCTGGCGACGCGCCTGCGGGTCGAGACCCGTGGTGGGCTCGTCGAGCAGCAGCACTTTCGGGTCGTGCATCAGCGCGCGGGCGATCATGACCCGCTGCTGCTGGCCGCCGGAAAGGGTCTGCGGCTTGGCCTTCGCCTTGTCCGCGACACGGAGCTCTTCGAGAAGGCGGCTCGCGCGCGACTCCCGCTCCGCCGCGGGAAGTCCGAAATAACGTCCATGGTAGGTGAGGATCTCGCGCACGGTGAGATCTCGATCCAGGTTCCGGTTCTGCGGGACGACCGCGATGCGGCGTTTCGCTTCGGCCGGGCTCTGGCTCACATCGATGCCATCGACCAGAACTCGACCGGAAGTGGGTCGAACGAGAGTGGTGATGCACCCGAGCGTCGTGCTCTTCCCCGCCCCGTTCGGGCCCAGAAGGCCGAAGAACTCGCCCGTCTCGACCTCGAACGAGATCCCCTTCACCGCCTCTACCGGCGGACTTTTCCTCGTCCCCGGGTAGGTCTTTTGAAGGGAGTCGACGACGATCGCGGGCATGGCCGGCGCGTCCGTTACCTGGCTCGGTAGCCCGGTCCTCGAAGAATCCGTCCCGGGCGCTCCTCGGTAATCTTTCCCTCATCGATGACCGCGCGTCCGTTCACCAGGACGTAGCGCACGCCGACCGAGTAGTGGTTCGGATCCTCGAAGGTCGAGACGTCGCGGATGGTCTCGGGGTCGAAAATCGGTGACGTCCGCGGCCATCCCGGGACGCAGGATTCCCCGGTCCGAAAGACCCACTCGCGTGGCGGGGCGCGACGTCATCTTCCGGATCGCCTCTTCGAGAGAGAGGAGCTTTTCCTCCCGCACGTACTTTCCCAGAATCCGCGGAAACGTACCCCACGCTCGCGGATGGGACTTGCTCTCGGAAAGCGGGCCGTCCTCCGCCCTCGCCTCGGAATCCGTATCGATCGAGATCAGAGGGTCACGGAGAGCGGTCCGCACGTCCTCTTCGGTCATGATCGAGATGATGCACGAAGTCTGGCCGTCGATCCGCGATGACGAGGTCCATCAGGGCATCGCGCGGGTCTTTTCCCATTTCGCGCCCGATCTGCTCGAGGTTCTTCCCCTCCCACTTCCGGAGAGAGGGGTTGAGAACCGAGCTCACCATGACCCCGGGGGCTCCGCCGGAGCCGTACCACTGGTTCTCCCAGTCCGCGGGCGTGGGATCTTCCATCTCCTTCTTGATGCGATCGCGCAGGCTCGGATCCTTGAGCCTTCCGACCATGGCATCGGCGCCCCCCTCGCGCACCCAGAGCGGAAGGCAGGCATCGAGGCTCGTTCGACGCGCGGTCGTAGGGATACTGATTCGCGGTGACGTCGAGCCCGCGAGCGCGGGCGGCCTCGATTCGATCGAGCACCTGAGGCATCTTTCCCCAGTTCGCCCGGTACGCGGTCTTCAGGTGCCATACCTCGGCGGGAATACCCGCCCGCTCCGCGATGGTCTCGATCTCCTCGAGAGACTCGAAGATGCGGCCCGATTCCGAGCGCTGGTGGGTAATGTAGATGCCGCCGTAGCTCGCCGCGACTTTCGCGAGCTCCACGAGCTCCTCGGTAGAGGCGAAGCGATGCGGAACGTACTGCAGCGTCGCTCGAGAGCCCGAGGGCCCCTTCCTCCATCGCCTGCGCCACGAGCTTCTTCATCTGCTCGAGCTCGGCCACGGTCGCTTTCCGGTTCTCGAGTCCGACGACGTTCTCGCGGATTCCGCCGGCGCTCACGAACGTCGCGAGATTGATCGCGATTTTGGAGCGCGTTTCGATCCGGCGGTGGTACTCGGCGAGAGTCCGGAAGTCCTGCTCCACGCCGAAGTGGCGGTAGCTCTCCGCACGCGCCGCAATCATCCGATCGTTGAACGGGCCGAGCGAGCGCTCTCCCCGCTGACCTCGGTCGTGACTGCCCTGCGTGATCTTGCTCGCCGCTCGGCCGTCGACGAGGACCACGAACTCCGACTGGCCCAGCATGTCGATGAACCCCGGAGCGACCACGAGGCCTCGAGCGTCGATGCGTTTCGTCGCCTTGGCGTCGCCAAGCCGGCCGATCGCCGAGATGCGGTCACCGGTGATGGCGACGTCGCCGAGGAACCAGGGAGCCCCGGTTCCGTCCACGATGCGTCCGCCACTAATAATGATGTCGAACGAGGGTTGAGCCTGAAAGAGAGCGAGGAGCAGAAGCAGGGTCGAGTTCATGGCGAGGGATGCTAGCAGGACTCTCCTGCCCCCGCCAGACCCCTCACTCCGTCCGGAGCGCGCGGAACGGATCGATGCGGCTCGCCCGCCGCGCGGGAAAATACGATGCCGCGAGGGCCACTCCCACGAGAAGCGCCGCGATCGCGGCAAGGGTCACCGGATCGCGGGGCTCGACCTCGTAGAGCAGGCTTTCGAGGAATCGCGCGAGGAAGAGCGCCCCGACGACCCCGATGGCGACGCCGGCAAGCGCGAGCTTCAGGCCCTCGCGGAGCACGAGTCCCGGAGACGTCTTTCGCCGACGCCCCGAGTGCCATGCGAAGCCCGATCTCCCGAACCCTCTGGCTCACACTGAAGGCGACGACGCCGTAGAGACCGATCGCCGCGAGAACGAGAGCAACGCCGCCGAAGAGACTCATCAAGGTCAGGGTGAGGCGCGGCTGCCCCAGCGAGCGCGCCACCACGTCCTCCATCTCCTGGACGCTCGTAAGAGGAAGCTCGGGATCGACGGAAGAGATCGCCGCGCGGAGCTCTGCGGCCGTAGGCGGCCGTCCGTCCTTGCCCTGGGCGATGACAGTCATGAAGTTGTTGGTGAGCTGGGACTGCGGCCAGTAGAGAGCGGCACGGGGCTCGGTATCGAGACGAGTGAGCCGGACGTCACCCACCATCCCCACCACCTCCGCGAGGATGTCATCACCCCAGCTCATCTCGACAGTCTTTCCGATCGGGCTCTCCCCCGGCCAGACCGTTCGCGCCAGCGTCTCGTTCACGATCACGACGTCGCGGGAGTCCGTAGCGATCGCGCTCCTCGAACGCGCGTCCCTCGAGAACCGGAATGCCCATCGCGCGGAAGAGATCCCCTTCCACCATGCGAACGTCGGCGACGCGCTCTTCGCCGGGCGGCGGGTCGGGCTTGTCCGGAACGCGATAACTCGTCGCCGACCCCCCTCCGCTTCCCAGAGGAAGCCAACTGATGGCGCCCGCGCGCTCGACCGTGGGGAGCGCCCGGACGTTCGCGAGGGCCTGGCTGAAGAAGGCGATCTGCGCCGCCTCGTCCTCATATCGGGGGCCCGCGAGGTTGATCTGAACCGCGGTCAGCCCCGCGGGTCGAAACCCGGGATTGACCTGCGAGAGCGAATGGAAGCTCCGTACGAGGAGCCCGGTTGCCACCAGGAGAACGACGGCGAGGGCGATCTCGGCCGCGACCAGCGCGTTCTTGAGCCGCCGCCGGGGCGCGCTCGCGCCGCCGCGCGCGCCTTCCTTCAAGGGCTCGACCAGGTCGAGCCGGGAAACCTGGAGCGCCGGAAGCAAGCCGAAGAGGAGGCTCGTCGCGACGGACATCACGAGCGTGAACGCCAGCACGCGCGAGTCGAGCCCGATCGAAACGAACGCGGGCAGCTCCGCCGGAAGCACCGAGAGGAGCGCCCGGCGAAACACCTCCGCGAGCCCGAGACCGAGAGCCCCTCCGAGGGCCGCGAGAAGGAGGCTCTCGATCAGAAGCTGCCGCAGGATGCGGAACCGGCCGGCGCCGATGGCGGCCCGCACCGAAAGCTCCCGCTCGCGCGTGACGGCGCGGGAGAGGAGAAGATTTCCGACGTTGGCGCAGGCGATGAGAAGGACCGCTCCCACCGCGGCGAAAAGAACGAGGAGGGATCCGCGCACGTCGCGAACCAGCTCCGGCTTCATCGGGAAGACGTTCGCGCTCCATCCGGCGTTGAAATCCGCGTTCTCCTTTTCGAGATCGGCCGCGATGCGTTTCATCTCGTCCTGCGCCTGATCGAGCGACACTCCCGGCGCGAGCCGGGCCATCACCGTCATGTAGCGGCCGCGGGCCTCGCGGTGCTCCTCGGTGAAAGCAATCGGGCTCCAGATCTGAACGGTGCCGTCCACCTGCCCCGCCGAGAACTCGATCCCCGGAGGGAGGACTCCCACGATCGTCTTCTCCCGGCCATCCACGCGAACGCGTCTTCCCCATCACGTCGGGGTCGGCGCCGAAGCGCCGCTTCCAGAGGCCGTCTCCCAGAACGACGACCGCGTTGTTCCCGGGGATTCCGTCCTCGGGAGTGAAGACCCGCCCGCGGGCGGCGGAAACGCCGAGAGTCGTGAAGAGGTCCGCGGAAACGTGTCCGATGCCGACCCGCTCCGGCTCCCCGTCCTCCTCCGCGAGGTTCGCCGGCCCAGGCGACGTACGCGGACATCGAGGCGAACGACTTCGCCCGTTCGCGCCATCGAAGGAAGTTGTAGGGCCCGACGACGTTTCGCTCACGATCGCGCTTGTAGGCGTGCTCCCAGACCATCACCAGGCTTCCCGGATCCTCGAAGGGAAGAGGCGCCAGGAGAACGCCGTTGACCACGCTGAAGATAGCGGTCGTGGCCCCGATCCCGAGGGCGAGAAGAAGGACGGCCACGAGGGTGAAGCCCGGGCTCTTCCGCAGCATGCGGAGCCCGTAGGTCAAGTCGGCTCCGAGACCCTCTCCGAACCGTGGAGAGCTCCTGAGGTCGAGAGCATCGGGAACGGCGCCGAACGAGCGGCCTAGAAGCTTCATCTCCATCCTCCAGTCGAGACGATCCTCGGACGCGAGCTCGCGCCGGGTGTGCCAGATCTCGGACTCCCACTCGAGCCTCCAGAGAGAGCGCTCGCGGCGGGGAACGAGCCACGACGAGATGCGAATGACGAAACGGGAAAGAGACACGGTCATGCCTCGGAGCGCGCGGGCCGGAGCTTCTTCCGCGCCGCTCCGATGAGAATGGCGATGGCGTGGAAGCGCTCGAGCGCGAGGGCGCGCTGGGCTTCTCCCGCCGCGGTCAACTGGTAGTAGCGCCGAGGCGGCCGCTGTTCGCGCCGCGCGACCGCCGGTTTCTCCCAGCGCGACGAGACCAGCCCCTCCTGGTCGAGCCTCCGCAGGAGCGGATACACCGTCCCGCTCGGAAGGCCGGTCACGTCCATGATTTGAAAGCCGTGGTGGTGCCCTCGGGCGAGAGCCTCGAGGACCAGCGCCGTGGGATAGGTGAGGTTCATATAGTTCTCTATCTATGTAGAGTTCTACATCGACCCGACGCTCGCCGTCAAGCCACGAGCGCTCCGCTCGCATTTCGATGCGGGCCGCCTCTGGCTTAAAGTGGCACTGGTGAAGCTTCGCTCTTCGTCATCGATCCGGGAGTGTTCCATGCGCTTTCTCGCCTCGCGAACGACTCTGTTGGCTGCCTTCGCCGCGATCGCCGCCGCGCCCCTCGCGGGCAAGTCCACTTCGGCTCAGGCCGCTTCCGCACAGGCCGCGCGGCAGGCGTGCCCGAACGATGACACCGGGCTCACGTTATCCCCGGGTTTCTGCGCGACGGTCTTCGCCGACGGCATCGGTCACGCGCGCCACATGGTGGCCGCGCCGAACGGGGTTCTCTACGTGAACACCTGGTCCGGTGAGTACTACGGCAACGACACGCCGCCCGCGGGCGGGTTTCTCGTCGCTCTTCAGGACAAGACCGGTTCGGGAAAGGCCGACGTGATCGAGCGCTTCGGCGAAACCGTCGCGAACGGGGTGAAGGGCGGCACGGGCATCGGCATGTACCGGGGGGCGCTCTACGCGGAGATCGACGATCGAATCGTGCGGTACTCGCTGAGCTCCGGCTCCATCGCGCCGAAGGGTCCTCCCGAAACCATCGTCTCGGGATTGCCTCTCGGAGGCGACCATCCCATGCATCCCTTCGTCATCGATGCCGATGGCGCGCTGTACGTCGACGTGGCCTCTGCTTCGAATGCATGCCAGCTGCAGAATCGGCAGCCCAAATCGACAGGCGCCGAGCCCTGCGTCGAGCTCGAGACCCGCGGCGGTGTCTGGCGTTACGACGCGAACAAAACGAACCAGACGTTTTCAACGGCCGAGCGCTTCGCCACGGGGATCCGCAACGCGAGCTCCTTCGCCATCGACGGCTCGGGGCGCGTGTTCACGACCCAGCACGGACGAGATCAGGTGTATACCAACTGGCCGGATCTCTACGAACCCGACGACGAAGCGACGCTTCCGGCGGAAGAGTTGATGCTCTTGAAGCCGGGAGCCGATTTCGGCTGGCCGCATTGTTACTACGATCCGTTCCTTCAGAAGAGAGTTCTGGCGCCGGAATACGGCGGCGACGGCGGCAAAGCGGTCGGCGTTTGTGCCGAGCAAGTCCCCTCCGGCGGCTGTATTTCCAGCTCATTGGGCGCCGAACGGGCTGGCGCACTACGACCAGGGACCCTTCCCGGACCGCTACCGCGACGGTCTCTTCATCGCGTTTCACGGCTCGTGGAATCGAGCACCTTTCCCACAGCAAGGCTACAACGTGGTCTTTCAGCCGCTCGATGGCGGTCAGGCCTCCGGACAGTGCGAGATCTTCGCCGATGGTTTCGCGGGAGCGGTGAAATCGCCGGACAAAGCCGCGCATCGCCCGACCGGTCTCGCCGTCGGACCCGATGGTTCGCTCTTCGTTTCGGATGACATGCGCGGGCGGATCTACCGAGTGGTCTATCGCGGCGACTCCTTCGGAGCCGCGAGCATCACTCCCTGTCCGAGCGCGGCGACGCCGGCGGGCGGGGTCGTCGAATCGACTGCGAGCTCCACGGTCGGAGCTCCCGTTCCGGAAGGAGCGACGCCAGAGATGGTTGCTCTCGGCGAGCGGATCTACCACGGCCAGGTGGCGAGAGCCGCGTGCGCCGGCTGCCACGGCGAGAATGGACAGGGTTCCTCTCTCGGTCCCGCCCTCACGGGCCAGAAGTGGCTCTGGAGCGATGGCAGCTATGCCGGAATCGCGAAGATCATCGTCGACGGTGTACCGGAGCCAAAGGAGTATCGAAGCCCGATGCCGGGAAACGGCACACTGCTCACTCCCGAACAGGTCTCCGCGCTTGCCGCGTACGTGTGGAGCATCAGCCACAGCGCCGCGCCCGCGCCTCCTCACTGAAATTCACATTCCGATCAGGTTGCGTTTTCGCCATACCTGGACCATCCTCTCCCGCCGGTGTTCTCGAATCTGATTCAGCCGTCGGAGCTCGTCCCGCGCCTTTCCGACCCCGACTGGGCTGTCATCGACTGCCGCTTCTACCTCGTAGACCCTTCGAAAGGGGAGGCGGAGTACGAGAGCGAGCACCTGCCGGGCGCCCTCTACGCCCACCTCGACCGGGACCTCGCGGGAGTAAAAACGGGAAAAAACGGCCGCCATCCGATGCCGAGCGTCGAGATCATCGCCGAGCGCTTCTCGCACTTGGGCATCGACGACAAAGTCCAGGTGGTCGCGTACGACACCTCGCAGGGACAGATGGCGGCGCGTCTCTGGTGGATGCTGCGATACCTCGGCCACGACGCGGCCGCGGTACTCGACGGCGGTCTCCAGAGCTGGAAGGCCGCAGGACTGCCTCTCGCGAGCGGTGAGCGAGCGCCGCGAGCCGCGGCGCTTCACCGCGCGCCCGCGGGCATCGATGCGAATCGATATCGAGGCGCTCGAGCGCGAGCGGACCGAGCGTCTCCTCATCGACGCCCGGGCGCCGGAACGCTTCCGCGGCGAGGTCGAGCCCTTCGACCCGGTGAAGGGCCGCATCCCCGGAGCGCGCAATCATCCGACGGCGGCGAGCCTCACGGCCGAGGGCGCTTCCTTCTCGCCGAGGAGCTGCGAGCGCGCTTTCAGTCCATTCTCGGAAGCCGGTCCGATCGACTCGGTAGTCTCCTACTGCGGATCGGGAGTCACCGCCTGTCACAATCTTCTCGCCATGGACGTCGCCGGACTTCGCGGCGGCGAGGCTCTATCCCGGATCGTGGTCCGAGTGGTGCGCGGACGAAAAACGCCCCATCGAGAGAGAGGAGAAAGGAAGGCTATGAAGCAGCTCGTTCTGTTGATGCGGCGTTCTCGCTGCGGTCTTCGCGGAGGCCGACGAGACCGAGCGGCTCCTCGAGGAGCTGACGAACGCGCACGGCGTCTCCGGATTCGAGGGTCCGGTGCGCGACATCCTGAGGCGCGAGTGGAAGGACCTCCTGACCGACCTCCACACCGACGGTCTCGGAAATCTCATCGGCTCGCTTCCCGGGAGCGTCGGACTCTCCGCGAGTGCTGGTCATGGCGCACATGGACGAAGTGGGGTTCCTCGTGCGGCACATCGACGAGAACGGCTATCTCTACATTCACAACGTCGGCGGCTACTTCGATCAGAGCGTCCTCACCCAGCGGCTCTCGATCCTGACCGCGAGGCGGCGAAGTCATCGGCTACACCGGCATGAAGTCGGGACATATCCTGAGGCCGGACGAGCGCGACCGAATGGTCCCGCTCGCCGACATGTTCCTCGACGTCGGCGCTTCGAGCCGCGCCGAGGCCGAGGCGATGGGGCTCCGCGCGGGACTTCCCGTCGCCTATGCCACCAAGTTCGAAGTCTGAACGGCACCCGGCGCTACCTGGCGAAAGCGTTCGACGACCGGGTCGGCCTCGCGGTCATCACCGAGGCGCTCCGGCGGCTTCAAGGCCGCGCTCATCCGAATCAACGTGCTGGTGGCGGCGACCGTCCAGGAGGAGATCGGTCTCCGCGGCGCTTCGGTCGTCACGGCTTCGACCAACCCCGACATCGTCATCAACCTCGAGATCGGAATCGCGAGCGACTTCCCGCTCCTCACCTCGAAATCGCTTTCTCAGGAAGAGCTGGGCAAGGGCGCGGGCATCTTCGTTTTCGACGGCAGCATGATCCCGAACAACAACTACATCGATTGGATCCTCCGGCTCGCGGACGAGAACACCATCCGCGGTGCAGCTCGAATCGGTGACCGGCTATGGCGAAGACGCGGCGATGATCCAGAAGTCCGCCCGCGGCGTTCCCGCGGTGAACATCGGCATCCCCACTCGGTACGCGCACAGCCAGTCGGGAGTCATCGACCGCGCCGACTACGATCGCACCGTGGACCTGGTCGTCAAGATGATCGAGCGCCTCACCGCTTCCGAGGTAGCGTCCCTGCGGGAGTTCTGAGGTGCTGCCGCTCTTCGCACTCAGCTCTACTCCGGGCTCGGGTCAGTGAGGCCTCGACCCATGCGAACGAGAAAGCAGACAGAGCCCGAGGACGGTCAGGAGTGGATCGACGCGTGGCGCACGAACGACCGCGTGACGACCTATCTCGTCGAGAACCTGCCTCCCGAGCTCTGGTCGAAAGGCGTCCCTGGCGTTCCGCGCCGCACGGTTCGTACGATCGCCGCCCACATCCACAATGCGAGGTGCATGTGGATCAAGATGCTGGGCGCGCGCCATGGGATTGTGGTGCCGAGGACCGTTGATGGCCGCCGTGTTCGGCCGGCAGAGTTGTCGCGTGCACTATCGCGCAGTAGTGAAGGCATGATCGACTTGATCCGACTCGGGACGGCTCGGGGTGGCGCTGTTCCCCCAGCCGCATGGCAAAACTTCCCCACGGATCTCACGCACTTCCTCACCTACTTCGTGGCGCACGAAGCGCACCATCGCGGGCAACTGGTCCTGCTGGCGCGGCAATTGGGACACCGACTGCCCTCGGGGGTTACGGGCGGGCTCTGGCAGTGGAAGAAGCGGGCGAAGGAAACATGAGAACGCCACCCATGGACATCGCCCAGTTGAGACAGTTCGCAACACGATACACAGCGGCATGGTGCAGCCAGAACGCGGCAAGCGTCGCCGCGTTCTTTTCGGAGCGCGGCTCACTGACGATCAACGACGGAGAGCCCGCCGTCGGCCGCACCGCCATCGGCCAGTCCGCGCAGAGCTTCATGACCTCGTTCCCGGACCTGGTCGTCACGATGGATGAAGTCCGCCTCGAGGGGGACGAGGCCATCTATCGCTGGACCCTGAGCGGGACGAATACCGGCCCCGGAGGTACGGGGAAAGCCGTTCGGATCAGCGGGCATGAGAGATGGACGATGGGCCCGGATGGTCTGATCGCCGACTCGAAGGGACATTTCGACGAAGCGGAGTACCAGCGCCAGTTAGGTGCGGGGTAAGGCACCGTTTGATCCCGCCGCCTCCGGCACGTAGCATGGTTGAATGCGGACCTGCCCGAAGTGCGGACGAGAGTTTGCCTCGAACGAAAGAGTCTGCCCCGATGACGGGAATCTCCTGAAGGAGAACGTCCCCTCCGAGGAGCAGGCCATCGGTCGTATCCTCGACGGGAAGTACCGGATCGACGGATTCCTCAAGCGCGGTGGAATGGGCTCGGTGTATCCGAGGCACCCACATCCTTCTGAACAAGCCCGTCGCCGTCAAGCTCATACGGCCCGAGCTCGTCACCTCGCAGGACATCGTCGAGCGCTTCTTCCGCGAGGCCCGCGCTGCGGCGAAGCTCTCCCATCCGAACATCGTCACCGTTCACGACCTCGGCCAGGAAAAGGACGGGACGCTCTATATCGCGATGGAGATCGTCGACGGGCAGAGTCTTGAAGGACTTGATCGTCGCCCAGGGCCCGTGGGCGTCGGCGCGCGCCCTCCGTTTCTGTCGCGGGGTCGCGAGCGCTCTTTCGGTCGCGCATCGGAACGGGATCGTCCACCGCGATCTCGAAGCCCCAGAACATCATGGTGTTCCAGCGACAGCGACGGGAACGAGAGCCCCAAGCTCCTCGATTTCGGGATCGCGAAGACTCTCGAGCCCGACAGCCCCGCGCTCACCTCGACGGGCATGGTGCTCGGCACGCCGCACTATATGTCGTCGGAGCAGGCGAAGGGCATGCCCGCGGATCAAAGGAGCGACATCTACGCGCTCGGAGTCATTCTGTACGAGATGCTCGTGGGCAAGGTGCCGTTCGACGACAAGTCCATTCCGTCGATTCTGGTGAAGCATCTGACCGAAGCGCCGCGGCCGCCCTCGTCGCTTCGAGGAGACATTCCGAGAGAGGTCGAAACGCTCGTCCTGCGCTGCCTGGAGAAAGACCCCGAGAAACGATTCCAGACCGCCGACGATCTCGGGACGGCGCTCGCGGCGCGGGTCGAGACGGAGTCCGCACCGCATCCTGGATCCCACGGTCGCAACCATCCCCCTGACCGAGCAGGTCACGGTCGAGAGCAGCCCGGGTCTGACCGGGGCCGGCGGCGCCTCGGCGGCAGCCAGGGCTCCCGTTCCATTTCCGCCGCCTCTCCCCGCCAGTGAGACCGCGCGAAAGGCGGAGAGCGGAACCGTTCGCGCCCGCGAAGTCCAGACCAGGACGCCGCGGACTCCCAGCCGGTCGAAGCCCCAGAGCGGCTCGCGGACCGGCCTGTTCCTGGGTCTCGCCGTCATCGGCGTTCTCCTGCTGGTCATGGCCGTCGGAGCTTTTCTGCTCTTCGACTTCTCCGAGGAGGCTCGCCGGAGACGGAGCACTGCGGTCGCGACCGCCTCGACCGGTGCCGTGGACATCCCGGCGCCGCCGACCCGAGGAGAACGAGTCCCGCCGCCGGACGGCGACCACTCCCCCCCGGAGAACGAACCCCCCGTGGTCCACGCCCGCTCGTCACGGAACCGCCCAACGAAGGCCGTCGAGAAAGGCGAGCGCGCCGCCCCCGCCGAAGCGAGAAGTTCCTCCGACCGCGCCGCCGGCGCGCGAAGAGCCACGAGTCGCAGACAGAGCCTCCGCCTCCCCGCGCGTCTTCGTCCGCTCCGGCGCAGCTCGCCGCCAGTCCGCCGAAGCTCCGATTCCGGAGAAGCCCATGGTGAGCGTCGAATGCGAAGGAGTGAGAGACGCGTGCGGTGAGATCCGCACCGCCGCTTCAGCAAGCTCTCGAACAGCAAGGGCATGAGGAGCGGTCGGGCCGCCTCGGCCGACATCCAGTGATCGTGGCGGCCGAGGAGATCGAAGCCCGCACCGAGGAGCAGTTCGGAAACACGTTCGTGATCCGAACCTACTCGGTGACGCTCGACGCCGAGGTGCCGCGCTTCGGGGATTCCGTCACGTTTCCGCCCCGCACCTTCAGCTTCGACGCGAGGCTCGGACGCGACAAGCTCCGCGGGGAGGCGCATGTCATTGCCGCCTCCGCCGCGGAGCGTATCGAGAAGTACTGGGAGACGAAGCGCCAGGGGCGCTGAAGCTACTTCTTCCGGACCTTGTTCGCCGCGGCCGCCTTGCCGGTGACGGTCATGATCGAGAAGCGCTCCTGAACGTCCACCACCACGCCCTCTCCGACCTCGGACTCCTCGACACCCAGCACCTGGCCGGTGTCGGGGTCGCGGAGCTCCTCACCGACGGAGAGTATCGGTGAACTTGTCGCCCGCTTTGAGCCCGGACACCTCGCCCATGTTGATCCAGGCCTTGCCGCCCTCGACCTTGATGATCTTTCCTTCGGCCCCGGCCATCGCGCCGCCGGCGCCGAGCTTCGCGAGGCTCTTGTGCGCGGCGAAGAGCGTGACCACGTTCATGGATGCCTTCTCGATGGCCTCGCTCGCGATGCCCCACTCGTCCTCGCGGCTGAGAGAAGCGCCCATGGCGAAACCCCCGCCCTTCTTGACGTCACCGTCGGCGGAGACCGCGGTCACGCGCTCGGCGGTGGTGGTATCGATGAGCCTCATGTTGATGGTGGCTTCGGCCTTGGTGTAGGAACCGCCGATTCCTCCGAATCCGCCCTTCGTGGTGTTGATGGCGAACTTGTCGATGCCGCCGGTGATGATGTACCGGATGCCGAGGACCTTTCCCACCTGGGCCGCGGTCTGCTGATCGAGCGCACCCGAGGCGCCGAGACCCTGCTCCTTCAACACCATGTCGAGCTTCTCGCGCTCGATGACGCTGAATTTTTCGGAGAGCACCTCGTTCTCGGCGAACGCGGTATCGATGTGATTGCGCGCGGCCGGGCCCAGGTCGCCCCAGAACCACCAGCTCTGCTCGGCGTGGTTCTCGAAGTCCCAGATGGCCACTCGGATTTTGCCCTGGGCCTGGAGCTGAAGCGGAATCAGGATCGCGGCGGCGGCAATCGCCGCCTTCAGGCGGAATCGAACGGACATTGCTGTTTTCCTCCTTGGCTTCCCCCCATGGAAGCCTGGCAAGGGTGTTTTGGGTATCTGGGAGTAGGAAACTCCCTACGAGGTTAGCATAAGCAGGGACGATTGGGCTACACGGACAGAGGTGCTATTCTCCCGCTCCTCCTTGACCGATGCCGCCCACCGCCGACGCGCCGCCGCCGCCCTCTTCGCCGGAGTGGCGCTCTCGGCGATGGGCTTCACGGTCCTGGTCACGTTCCTTCCCGCTGGTATCGGAGGACCTTCTCGGCAATCCGCGATGGAGCGGCATTCCCTCGGCGTTCGGAACGATGGGCACGGCGTTCGGAGCGGCCTGGCTCTCGCGGCTCATCGTGGTCTCCGGGCGACGGCGAAGGTCTCGTCCTCGGCTACCTCTTCGCGGCGATAGCGGCGATCGGGTCCGCGTTCGCAGCCGCGCGCTCCTCGTTCCCCATCCTGGCGATCGGGCTTTTCTGCATCGGCGCCGGCTACGCCTCCGCCCGGCTCTCGCGCTACGCCGCGGCGGCCCTTTTCGAGCCCGAGAAGCGGTCGGCGGCCATCGGATGGAACGTATGGGCGGCGACGATCGGCTCCGTCGTCGGACCTCTCCTCCTCGCTCCGGCTCGGCGGAGCGCCGATCTCTTCGGCCTCCCGGGAGTCATGTCTCCCTTCTTCATGACCGCTCTCGCGTTCGGGACGGCAGGGATCGCTCTCGCCTGGCTCTTCCCCGCCAAAGCATCGGCAACGGAGAGCGCGGCGATCGGCGCGAAACAGGAGAGTGATTTCAGCTCTCCCGCCCATGCCCGGCTCGCGCTCGTGGCTCTCGTGACCGGCCAGGTCGTCATGGTCCTGATCATGACCATGACTCCGATTCACATCCGGGACGGAGGCCACGGGCTCGACGCGGTGGGTTTCGTGATGGCATCTCACACCTTCGGCATGTACGCGTTCTCCCCCGTCGCGGGCTTCTTGTCCGATCGCCTCGGCCGAGTGCCGATGATTGCCGCGGCGGTGCTCCTCCTCTGCGCTGCCGGAATCGTCGCGGCGGTCGCCGCACCGGGCGCCTGGTCTCACTCCGTAGCGCTCCTTCTCCTCGGTCTCGGCTGGAGCTGCGGGTTCGTCGCGGGGAGTGCGCTTCTGACCGAGAGCACCCGGCGCGAAGAGCGCGTCCGGCTTCAGGGAATCGCGGATTCTTACATCTGGGGAGGCGCGGCTATCGCCGGAGTCGTGTCGGGGATCGTCCTGGCCGAAGTGGGCTACGCCGCTTTGAGCCTGACCGGCGCGGCCCTGGCGCTTTCACCGCTTCCTTTCATGAGAAAGCGTCAGAAGCTGATATCCCACTGAAGGCGGATGCGAAAATCCGAGAGCTCGGGCGCGCCTGGCTGCTCGAGCGTGAGCCGCGAGAGATCGAGAGTGGCTTTGTTCTCATGTCCCTCGAAAAACCAGTTGGCGCCGAACGTGAGCTCGGTGCTCCTGTCGTCGTCGAGGGTGGTGTCCGGATCGACCCAGGCGTAGCGGGCCGCGAGCTCGAGAGGGCTCAAGCGATGGCCCGGCGTGCGGGCCCAGGGAAGATACCCCGCCTGAAAATAGCTTCCTCTCAAGTTCGTGGTGGTCAGATTCTTGTTGTCCTCGACTCGTTTCCAATGGAGCTCGTGCTGAAAGGAGAACCCGCGGTACTTGAAAGCCGTCTCCTCGAGGAACTGAAGGAGATCGTACTGACCCGTCTCACCCGGCGCGAACCCGTCGAGCTGACCGGGACCGGAGGTCGCGAATCGAGTGTAAGGGCTTTGGTTTCCGAGCGTCGCGAACGCGAGGCTCGCCGCTGGCTTCTCGTGAAACTCCACGTCGGTTTGTGAGAACGGGAGGTCGCGCTTCAGGAACTGCCACTGGTAGCGGGCCATCCACATCATCGACCCGTCGTCGTTCGATTCGTTCGAGCCGTTTCCGTTGAAGAGCCCGGCGAAGTACCAGGAATCCGCGAGACGGCCGGGGAATAGATGGCCGCCCACCATCGCTCCGGGCTGGCGGTCGACGGTGAACTCGCGGTTCACGATGGAGCGGTCGGCGAACTGCTGCTTTCCTGAGGAATCCACGCGCTCACGGTTGTAGTTGACCTTCCACTGGCCGACCCGGAACTGGAGCCAGGGATAACGGGCGACGGTGAGCTCGACGTCGAGGAGGCGGCTCTTGAAATCGTACTCGAAGTAGTACTTGAGCCAAGGACGGTAGACGTTACCGGCGAGCTTGATGCGAATTCTGCGGAGGTCGATGGAGCTCGACGACCCCTCGAAGCCCTCGGGCGTGGTCGGAGCGTCGTCGAAAGGATAGCTGTAACGGATCTGGGCACGGAACCAGAGATGCATCTTGTAGCTGCCGTCGGGAGAGGAGACTTCGATGCCGCCTTTGCCGATGCCGACCCGTGGGACCTCCGCGTCGGGGATTTCCGTCGCGGGGGTCGTTGGCGTTTGAAGAAGGAGACTGACCGCAAGCGCGCAGGAAGAACTGAACGGCACGGTGCTATCTTCTCATTGACGATGGGAAGAACGAACGCCTTTGACGAAGTCTACCGCATCGTCCGCCGCATTCCTCGTGGACGAGTGATGAGCTACGGACAGATCGCGGAGCTCCTGCGGCGGCCGCTCTCGGCGCGCGCGGTCGGCTGGGCGATGAACCAGTGTCCCGGGGATGTCCCCTGGCAGCGGGTGGTCAACGCCGCCGGAGGCATCTCGACGGAGCACCTCCACGAGCCTCCCGATCTCCAGAGGCGTCTTCTCGAATCGGAAGGAATCCGTTTCGGATCGAACGGAACGCTCTCGATGGCGAGATACCGCTTCACGCCGCGGAGCCGCGCCCCCCGGCGAAGGAAGAAGAAGTGAAATGAGGAGGCGGCCCTGCCTGGCGTTGGAGTGGGCGTGGCCCTCGTCCGTTAAGATTCTTGTCGAGATGACCGACTACGTCTTCGTTGAGTTCGATGGTCTGCCAAGGCTGGCCACGCCACTCAACGCCAGCGCTAGCGATTGACCGAGGTCAAGTCGCGAATCCTCTCTCGAACCGACGCGGCTTTGCCGGACGCTTCGAGTCGCGACCAGAGGCGATTCACCGTTTCGCGATCGACCAGCCCCGCGGGGGACCCGGCTTCGTGTGTCGAAAGGCCTTCGGCCTTCCGGAACGAGATCGACCGCCGCGGCGAGCTCTTCCGTGTAGACCGCCGCTTCCTCTTCCGTCATCTCCGCTTCGCTCGCGACATAGCCCAGGGTCTCGAGCATGATGCGGAGCTGAAGGACATCTCTTCCCGAGAACACCTGTAAGGTTCGAAACCCGAGGCTCTGGCTGATGGCATCGTAGATGCGGCGAAGCTCGGCGACGGGCTCGGGGTGCTCGCACACGTTGACGTTGGTCGAGACTCCGTCCGGTCTCTGCGCATGGCCTTCGCGGGGATCGGCCACCACCACTGCCGCCGACTGCGCGCGGCCCTTGCGCGCGTCTCCACCCGCGGCGTTTCCCGCCGCGAGCGCTTCGATCAAACGATCCGCGAGATGCCGCCCGCTTCCTTCCGAGGCCTCGAACGTGCGGGCGACGGAATCGAGCACTTCGGCGCCGGCGAGAAGGTTCCCTTGCGTGACGTAGTGCTGGCCCGCCCGATGGCCCGACCAGGGGTTGGTCTCGGAGCCCGTGTGCTGCGCGCTTCCCGCGCTCGGCCCGATGACGCCGATCTGCCGGTGCTCGGCTCGCTCGTCCGAGGCCAGCGCCCGCTCGAGGGATTTCTCGGCGGTCAATCCCGAGGCGATGGAGTCGAGAAGCTCGGCTCCGTACTCCGGACGCGTGCTGGCCTGGGTGGCGACGGCTCCCACGCCCGCGCGCACCCAGGGGACGGCGTTTCCGACGCACGGATTCCGGGTGGTGACGGCGACTCCCACTTCTCCGGTCGCGGGATCGTACGCGGCGATGGAAAAGGTCGAGAAGTAGGGCTCCTTGGCCGCGAAAATGGCGAGGAGAAGCGCCGCGACCTTCACGTATTCCGTCAGGGGCTCGAAAGAGCGGTATACGCGCTCGTCGTCGAGAGCGTCTTCGGCGCGGGGAGGTCGACCGGGATTCGGCAGCGTGAACTCCGAGCCCTTTCCGACTTCGCTCTTCACCCGGAGGGAACCCCCGTGGTTCGCGGCGATGCGATAGGCGATGGAAAGCCCCAGGCCGGTTCCCACGCCGACGCCTTTCGTGGTGTAACCGGGATCGAAGACGCGGGAGAGCGCTTCCTCGGGGATACCGTGGCCGTTGTCCTTGACGCGAACCGCAACCGAGTCGCCGTCGAGAAAGCACTCGACGTCGATGCGGCCTTCGCCCTCGATGGCCTGAATGGCGTTCACGATCAGGTTCATGAACACCTGATTCAACTGCCCGGGATAACAGCCGACGAGCGGCACCTCGCCGTACGAGCGAACGACGCGGATCCGGTCCCGCGTCTGATGCTCGACCAGCGATAGCGTCTCGTCGAGGCCTTCCCGGAGATCCGCCTTCTTCCAGTCCGATTCGTCCAGGCGCGCGAACTTCCGAAGGTTGCGCGACGATGTCGATGATCCGGCGGGCGGCGGCGTCGTTGACCACGTTCATGTCACGGAGCTTCTCGAGCGTCGCCGCCTGCTCCGCGGGGTCGAAGCCGCCCTCTTCCAGTTTTTCGAGGAGCCGATCGAGCGCCCTCCCCTGGCTCTGGTTGTTGCTGTGGATCGCGCCCATCGGTGTATTGAGCTCGTGAGCGACGCCCGCGACGAGCTGACCGAGGGCCGCCATCTTCTCGGACTGGATGAGCTGCAGCTGCGTTTCCTGGAGCTCGCGGGTCCGGTTCTCGAGGCTCCGGAAATCGACGAAGCGCTGATAGGCGACGGAGATCGCGTCCGCGAACTCGGTGAGCGTCGCCACGTCGTCGAGACTCGGCTCCTGCGCGTTCGTTCCGCCGACGAAGACCGTGCCGTGGGAGAACGGCACGTTCAGCAAATACCGCAGATCGCTCGCGAAGCAATCCTCGCAAGCTTGCGAGAGCGCGACCTCGCGGAAGGCGGCGGCGCCGTTCTCCAGGTCGACGATGCCGACCTCGCGCCGTTTCCAGAACTCGAGCATCTCAGCGGTCTCCGGATGATCCGCGATCGTGAGCTCCATGCTCGATAGGCGCTCCTGCCGGGCGCTGATCATGCGCAGGCTTCCGCTCTTCTCGTCGACGATGGCGACCCCGCAGACGGAGAACACGAGACCGAGCTTCCGGAGCTCGTCGCGCAAAGCCTCGATGGCCGCCGCGAGGTCCTCCGGCTCCTTCATCAAGTAGACCTGCCGTACCACGCGGCCAACAGCCCGACCTCGACGGAGCTCTCGATTCTGCTCCTCGAGCTTCAGGCGCTCCACGGCGCCGAACAGATCTTGGGGCGTCATGCGCAGATGAGAAAGCTCCGACTTGTACACCCACCGGACGATCCCCTGTTTGTCCGTGAGGACGGCGGCAGGCACGGCAATATCCTTCCCCGCGTAGGCCCCGCGCTGAAGGAGGTTCAGTCGAGAGAGGAGCTCGCCCTTCGTGTCGGAGAGAAACGTGAAGTCGGCTGCCAACCCCTTACGGTATCGCGCCGAGACGTCGGGCGGGTCGGTGCTCACCGCGAACACCCGGACACCGATCTCGTCCAACCGCCGCTGAAGTTTTTGGAGCTGCCCGAGCTCGCTTCCGCAGAACAGTCAGAAATGGCCCCGATAGAAGATGTAGAGCGCCGCCGAGCCTCCCACCAGCGTGCGCGAATGGAAGGACCGTCCTTCGGAATCCGGAAGCACGAAATCCGGAAACCGTTCACCGGTCTTGAGCTTCAGCTCCTCGTCCGGGAAACCGCTCCCCGATGGCAAGGTATCGAACGACGAGCGCGAGCGCTGCGATTTCGAAGGCGAGGAGGCCGAGCGTGAGGACGCCGGGATTCGCGATGGCCGCTATCAGACCGAGGACAGCGGCGGCGCCGACGAGAACGAACTGTTCGTAGGGGTAACGGCTGTAGAGCCCGAGCCGCAAGTCGCAGCAAGAAGATCGCGACGCTCAAGACCACGAGGACGATACCCGCCCCGGCTAGCATGAAACGATACTACCGCGACGGAAAGAAGCGGTCGAGGACGCTGTCCGGCGGAGGGGAAGTGAAGAGAGAGACCGCAACGAGACTGACAACGGCGCCCGAAAACAAGAACACCACCGGGAGGAGACCCGTGTCGCCCACGGTGTATTCCCCGCGCGAGCCCAGGGAATCGACAAAGAACGCGATCCAGAGAACGGCGACGGTGGTGATGGACGCGAGGACCCCCGCCGCGGTGCTCCGCCTCCAATAGAGAGACGCGACCACGACGGGAAAAAGCGCGGCGAAACCGCTGAGAGACCACACACCGAGGTCGAAGATGCTGCGCGAGGTCGCGAGCGAGACGAAGAGAGCGACCGCGAGGAGCGCCGCCACGAAGAGGCGGCCGGTCAGGACCTGGCCGCGCTCGGAGAGCCGGTCCTGGAATCCGTAGTGCCGTACGATGTCCTGAGTGAAGAGAGTTCCCGCGGCGAACGCCTGGTTGTCGAGCGATCCCATGATGACCGCGAAAACGCCTGCCGCGAGGAGGCCCGCGAGAAGACCGCCGGAGTGGCGGAGGATGAGGTGGACCAGGATGGGGCCCTCGATCGGCGGCGGGAAGTCGATGTTGCCCAAGACGCCGAGGACGACGCTCGGGACCCAGACCAGCACCAGACAAATGGGATAGAGCACGATGGTCGGTCGAAATGTCCTGGCCGATCGGGCGGATAGCCAATTGGCGAAGAGATGAGGGAAGACGCCGGCGGATAGGGGGATGAGAAGGTACGAAATCATCCTCCCGAGCTGACGCGGAGTCTTTTCGATCGTGAGGAGATCGGGACGCTCTCCGAGCGCCCTCATCGCCGCTTCGAGGCCCCCGTACTCGCGAACGATTACCAGAAACGCGATCGCCGCGACAGACATGAAGACCATCGTCTGGAAGGCGTTCGCCCAGGCGGTGCTTCGCATGCCGCCTTGAACGACGTATATAAAGATGACGCCGCACATGAGGAGGCTCCCGATCCAGGGCGGGATTCCACCCGCGGGACCTCCGGTGAGCGCCCAGAGCACGTCGCCGCTCCCCTTGACCCCGATGAGGACGTAGGGGACGAGAAGCGAAACGAGAACGACGAAGAGCGCGAGCCCGACGATATCCGACTGATAGCGCTCCCGGAAAAACTGCACCTGGGTGATGAATCCGAGCCGCTTTCCGAGCCACCAGAGTCGGGTGCCGATGAAAAAGAAGACCAGGGGCACGACGAGGGCGGAGCTCGAGGCCATCAGCGCGAATACGGCGATTCCACCGCGGTGGGCCTCGCCGGAAGCGCCCAGGATGGTGAACGCCGTCATGTGCGTCCCGAAGATCGAGAGCAGCAGCACCGTAGCGCCGATACTCCGGCTCGCGAGGAAGTAGTCCTCCGCGGTGCCCCGCAGAACGCGCTGCGCGGCAAAGCCGATCCCGAGGACGACGGCGAGGTAGAGGAGAACGACTCCGAGTACGGGGCTCACAGGCGGAGAGATTCTTCAGTCTTCGTCGAGATACCGCGGCCAGGCGCGACGGACGAGGACGGTCAGGACCAGGGAGAGAAGGAGACAAAGGACGACGTGGTACAGGAGGTTCGCGGGAAGCCCCAGGACGATGCGCGCGTCGTCCCACATCCAGTAGTTCAAATGAAGGAACACGAACCCGATCGCGAGAAGCAGAATCTTCCGGCTTTGGCCCATCGGGACGAAGCCTAGCACAAGCGGTCCGGCGGTCGCGGGTCTTCCCTTTTTCGCCGCAGTTGGTACACTGGGAATACACAAAACATTTCGAGTTTCACTCCACCCAGTCGGGTCAAAACCGCTTGGGATCGCCCGGGGGTCTCGTGAGCGCAAGAAGCTTCCGTCTCCGCTATCTGCTCGGGCTTCTCTGCCACGTCGCGATCGGGCTTCCCGGCTGCGCCGGGAACTTCGCGGCGAGAGTCGCTGGCACTCGCATCCTCGGAGACTGCGGATTCGCGCCGAGTTTCGCCGAGGAAACCCAGCTCAAGCGCTGGGAGAGCTTTCCCATCGATGTCTACGTCGATGCCGCCTCGCTTCCGGCCGAACGGCGGGAGGCGTATGTCGAGGGAATCGCGCGCGGCGTGGGGTTATGGTCAGAAGCTACCCGCGGAAGAATCGGCGCGGTCCGTCTCAATGCCGATCGCCCCGACTCGCCGATTTCCATTTCGCTGACGCACGCAGCCGCTTCCGGATCGCGCCATCGGCGCAACCGAGCTCAAGTTCACCGGGCGCCGCATCACGAGTGCATCGGTGTCTGCTGACCCGCAGTCACTTCGAGGGCACCGCCTTTCTGGCGCAGGACGTCGCCAGCACGACCGCCCACGAGATGGGACACGCCCTCGGGATCGTCGAGCACTCGCCTCATCCCGAAGACAAGATGTGGGTCAGCGGAAACTTTGGAGTCGAAAACGAGGGACGAGACCCCGAACGCCTCATCACGCCACGGGACGTCAACACACTCGAAGAAGCCTACTGCCGTCCCTGAGAAGGGAGTCGAGAAAATGAACCTGCTCAAAATGGCCATCGGAGGCGCCGTCGCCGGCCTCATCGGAGCCGCGATCTGGGCCGCGATCGGATATTTCACCGGCCTCGAGATCGGCTGGATCGCCTGGGGCATCGGGATGCTGGTGGGGATCGGGGTTCGCATCGTGGGAAGCCAGGAGGTCGCCACCTTCGACAAGGTTCAAAAGCGAATGGTCCGCTCGACGGTAGGCGCCGAGGGACCCGTCGCGGGAATGGTGGCAGCGGTCCTTGCGGTAGTCTCGGTGCTCGCGGGAAAGTACGCGCTGGTTCACCTGTTCATGGCCGCGCCCGCGGCATCCCTCGAGGAGTACCTCGACGACGACGCCATGATTTCGTCGATCGCCGACCAGATCGTCGTCGAGCACGAGTCCACGGGAAGAGCGGTGTCCTGGCCCGCCGGAGTCAATGCGGACGAGGCTTACGAGCGCGGCGATTACCCTCCCGAGATCTGGACGGAAGCCGAGAGCCGCTGGAACGCCATACCCGCCGAGGAGAAAGAGAACCTGAAGAAGGCCCAGGCAGAGCTCATCGGGGCGGCCTTCGAGAGCATGGAAGGCGCCCAGAGCACGATGTTCCTCGCGAGCTTCGGCGCCTTCGATCTCTTGTGGTTCGGCCTCGCCGCCGTCACCGCGTTCCGGCTGGGAGCATCGGCGACCGCGTGATTCTCGCGACTTGCGCCCCCTGAGGGGCCGCCATACCATCCGCCTCCTATGCGCGAGGCGGATGCATGACTTCTATCCTTCTCTTCGTTTCTCTTCTCGCTGCTGCCGAGAGCTTCGAGTTCTGGCCCGGAGCGCGGTACGACGCGAGCGTTCCCTCCTTCGAAAAAGTCTTCTCACACGCGCCAGGCGAGAGGATCCTCTCGCACGCGCAGATTCTCGAGTACGTAGAGGCGCTCGCGGAGGCGAAGCCCGAGCGAATGCGCGTCTTCGAGTACGCGAGGAGCTGGGAAGGCCGGAAGTTGATCTACGCGGTCATCGGGTCGGACGCCAATATCGCGCGACTCGACCAGATCCGCGCGAATCGCAAGCGGCTCGCCGAGCCCCGAACGACGAGTGACGCGGACGCGCGCGCGCTCATCGACTCGGAGCCGGCGATCACCTGGCTCGCGTACGGGGTTCACGGCAACGAGATCTCGTCGCCCGACGCTGGACTTCTGACCGCGTATCACCTTCTCGCGGCGGTGGACGATCCGATGGTGAATCAGATCCTCGCCGAAACGCTCGTGGTCATCGTTCCCACCCAGAATCCCGATGGACGTGACCGTTTCGTCCATCAATTCGAGATCGCTTACGGGATCGAGCCCGCCGCCCACCCGCTCGCGGCCGAGCACGACGAGCCCTGGCCGGGCGGCCGCACCAATCACTATTACTTCGACCTGAACCGCGACTGGCTGACGATGACCCAGCCCGAGACCCGAGGCCATGTCGCCGCCTACTTCGAGTGGTTCCCGCAGATCTTCGTCGACCTCCACGAGATGGGTGGAAACTCGACGTACTACTTCGCACCGGAGGCGGTACCGTACAACCCGCATATCACCTCGCAGCAGCGCGAGAGCCTCGAGATCTTCGGACGGAACAACGCGAAATGGTTCGACCGCTACGGCTTCCTCTACTTCACCCGTGAGGTCTATGACGCGTTCTACCCCGGCTACGGCGCGAGCTGGCCGCTCTTCCACGGAAGCATCGCGACCACCTACGAGCAGGCATCGGCGAGAGGCCTCGTCTTCCGAAGGAGTGACGGAACGGATCTCCGTTTCCGCGACGGCGTGCGCCACCACTTCGTGGCCTCGCTCTCGACGGCGGAAGTCGTCGCGCGCGAGCGGCGGCGGCTTCTCGAAGGCTTCTGGCAATACCGCAAGAGCGCCGTCGAGGAAGGCCGGACCGAGAAGGTGAAGGCCTACGTGCTCGCGAACGAGGGTGACCGGACCGCCGTGCGCAGGGCGGCGGGAATCCTCGTCGAGCATGGAATCGAAGTGTCGCGCTCGGCTTCCGCGATCCGCGGGTGCGGAGATCGCGACGCGCCCGAGGGAAGTTTCGTCATCGACCTCGCGCAGCCGGCAAAGCGGCTCATCCGGACCCTTCTCGATCCCGACACCCCGCTCGAAGCGGGCTTCCTCGAGGAGCAGGAGCGCCGGCGCCGGAAGAAGCTCCCCGACGAGATCTACGACGTCACGGGTTGGTCCATTCCCCAGATCTTCAATATCGAGGCGCTCCCCTGCGAGAGCCTTCCCTCGGGAGATCGTGAGCCCGCGACCGCGGATCGGTTCGAGCCGGGAACGGTCGAGGGACGGGCGCAGCTTTCGTATCTCGTCCCATGGGGCACTCAGGCGGCGGCGCGGCTTCTCGCGGCGGCTCTCCGCGAGGACCTCAGAGTCCTCAGCTCCGATCGGGAAATCCGCCAGGGCGGAGCGGTGTATCCGACCGGCACGCTCATCTTCATGGTCGCGCACAATCCCGAGGGACTTCACGAAACTCTCGAGCGCCTCGCCCGGGAGACAGGCGCGCGCGTCGTGGCGACGGATAGCGGATGGGTCGATGCGGGTGTCAACTTCGGAAGCCGAAACGTCCAGCACGTGCGAAAGCCGCGGGTCGCGATCGCCTGGGATCAGCCGACCGCCACCGGCTCCGCCGGAGCGACCCGCTTCGTGCTCGAGCGTCAGTACGGCTATCCCGTGACGCCGATTCGTTCGCGGCGCATCGCCGAAGCGGACCTTCGCGCGTTCGACGTGCTCATTCTCCCCGAGGGGGACTACGCGTCGACGTTCGGCGACGACGGCAAGGCGCACCTGCAGTCGTGGGTGCGTGAGGGAGGAACGCTCATCGGGATTGGGGAAGCGGTCTCCTACCTCGCAAGCTCCGGCCTCCTGGACTCGAAGCGTGAGAACCAGCCGGCTCCGGAGAAGGCTTCGGAAGAGAAAGAGGACAAACCCCCGGCGATGATCCTCGCGACGGAGGAGGACTACCTCAAGGCGATCGAACCGCCCGAGGAAAGACCGGACGCGGTCGCCGGTGTCGTAGTGCGCGCGAGACTCGACCCCGAGCACTGGCTCAACGCGGGAATGGGAAAGACCGTCCACGCCGTCGTGAACGGTCGTTCCATCTTCACGCCTCTCACTCTCGACAAGGGCCAGAACCCCGCGATCCTGGAGGAGGCGTCGAAGCTCCTCGCGAGCGGCTACCTGTGGGAAGAGAACCGGAATCAGCTCGCGTTCAAGCCCCTGACCATGGTCCAGGAGCACGGGCTCGGCCTCGTGGTGGCGTTCACGTTCGACCCCAACTTCCGCGCGTACATGGAAGGGTTGAACGTGATGTTCCTGAACGCCGTATTCCGCGGACCGGCTCGAGCCCGGCCGCCCGTTCCGTAGAGCTCGGCGAAGCTACTCTCGGTCTTCGGACGCTTTCGTCACCTGGATCGGGAGCGTCTGCTCCGGACCCATCGGTGTATGGTCGTTCTTCGCCAGGGTCACTTTCAGCGTATGACTTCCGCCCGTGAGCCCGTGAAAGCTCAGCTTGGGCGACGTGGTCGCGATCACCGGTCCGGAGTCGAGCTGGTAGTGAAGATGCCCTTCCCCGTCTTTCGGCGTTTCGTTGGAAGCGGCGGGGTCGACGAGCTTCACTCCGGTCACCTCAACGGTAACCGTAGCCGCGGCCCGCGCGCCGTTCTTCGCCGCATCCACCAGACTCGCCTTCAGAGTCGGCTGCTGCGCGCCCGCCACAACGGGGAGCGCGAGGCCGAGCACGAATGCACCAATGCCGAAATAAGATTCTGTGTTTCATGATGTTCTCCTTCCTGTAGTCCCAGTGCAAGCTCGGTGCCAGGAACTATCGTGGAGAACCCATGGCCGAAAGGGCTCGAAAGGAGGCCTCGATTCAGGAAAACGTTCTCCGACCGGAAGAAATTGCAGGTGTCGGATGTAGCGAATATCGACTTACCTCTCGAGAAGGTGGGTCACTTCGAATTCAGAGCCCCAGAACGCCGAAGAACAGGTAGCACACCACCGCACCCACCACGCTCATCGAAAGGCCCCAGAGCAGCAGCTTGTTGAAGAGCTGCGTGCGGTTCTCGTGCGCGGGAGCGGCGGCGATGCAGAGGGCCCCGAGCGTCGAGAGCGGTGAGACGTCGACCAGGTGCGAGCCGACGTTGATCGAGGCGGCGATGGCCATGGCGTCTCCCCCGCCGAGTTTCTCGATGATGCCGGGGATGGTGGGAAGAAACGCGGGAAGCACCACGCCGGACGAGCTGCTGTAGACGGAGATGACTCCGGTCACGAACGCGATGACGCCGGTGATGGTGTCGGGAGTCGAAAAGCGCGTGAGGAGTCCGGTGAAGAGATCCATGCCGCCGGTCTTCTCGAGGATGGAGATCAGGACCGTCACACCTCCCACCATGATGATGGTGTTCCAGGGAATGGATCGGACCGCCTGATCCTCGTCGGCGGCGCGTGACAGCGTGAGAACGGCCGCGGCGATGAAGGCGCCCATGCCCACGTCCACTTTGAAGAAGAAGACCGAAAGGATCCAGCAGGCGATGAGGGCGAGCGTCAGCTTCTGCTGCCAGCTCAACGATTGGGTATCGGCCTCGACGGAGAGCGTGCCTCCTCGGGCCAGAAGCTTCGTGCCTCCGAGGAGGAAGTAGCCGCCGATCCCGACGGTCGCCTGCGCGACGAAGTTGTTGATGAAGGTCGGCCACTCGACACCGGTGATGCCGATGCGGGCGAGCTGGCCGTTCGCGATGATTCCCGTCGGAGCGAAGGGGGAAAGGGCTCCGCAATTCGCCCCGGTCGCCACCATGACCGTCATCAGAAACGCGCTGATTCCGGCTTCGCCGGCGATGCTCATCGCGATCGGCGCGAGCATGGCCGTCGCCGCGATGTTTCCCGGGCCGATGGACGCGATGGACATCGCCAGGAAGAAAAAGACGAGCGGAATGACTCCTGGGTTTCCACGCGCGAGCCGGATACTTCGCTTCGCGATCTGATCGAGGGTGCCGTTGACCTTCGCCTGGGAGAAGAGAAGGGTGACGCCCACCAGCACCAGAAACAGGCTCGAGGGAAATCCGGACGCGATCTCGGTGACTTTCATTCCTCCGAAGAGGACGCCGACCAGGAAGGCGAAAGCAATCGAGATGAGGCCCACGTTGATGGGGGTGAAGCAGCTGAGGAGGATGGCGACCGCGAAGGCGATGATGGAAAGTACGGCAACGTTCACGAGGGAGGGAATCTAACCGTTCCGCGCTCTCGAGCGCAATCGCGCTCCTTGCCGCGCTCTACTTCTGTCCCGCGAGAAACATCCAGGTCTCGACCACGGTGTCGGGGTTGAGCGAGATGCTGTCGATGCCCTCGTCCAGAAGCCACTTCGCGAAGTCCGGGTAATCGGATGGGCCCTGGCCGCAGATCCCGACGTACTTACCCTCCCGCTTGCACACTTCGATCGCGCGGTGCAGGAGCGCCTTCACGGCGTCGTTTCGCTCGTCGAAGGAAGACGCCACCAGGGCCGAGTCCCGGTCGAGACCGAGCGTGAGCTGGGTGAGGTCGTTCGAGCCGATGGAAAACCCATCGAAGTGCTTCAGGAACTCCTCGGCGAGAATCACGTTCGAGGGCACTTCACACATCATGATGATCTTGAGCCCCTCTTTGCCGCGCTCGAGTCCCTGTGCCCTGAGAGCCTCGATCACGCGGCGGGCCTCGTCGACGGTGCGCACGAATGGGATCATCACTTCGACATTCGTGAGCCCCATGTCTTCCCGCACCCGGCGGATGGCGCGGCACTCGAGGGCGAAGCACTCGGCGAAGGCCTCCGAGACGTAGCGCGCGGCTCCCCGGAAGCCGATCATCGGATTCTCCTCGGTGGGCTCGTAGCGCTCGCCGCCGAGCAGATGGCCGTACTCGTTCGATTTGAAGTCCGAAAGCCGCACGATCACCCGTTCGGGATGAAACGCAGCGCCGAGGAGAGCGATGGCCTCGGAGAGCTTGTCGACGTAGAAGCTCACCGGGTCCCGGTAACCGCGGATGCGATCCCGGATCTGGTTCTTGAGATCCGCGGGAAGCGCGTCGTACTCCAGAAGCGCCTTGGGGTGAATTCCGATGCTATTGCTGATGACGAACTCGATCCGGGCGAGACCGACCCCCTCGTGCGGGAGCGAAGCGAACTGAAACGCCCTCTCGGGGTTCCCCACGTTCATCATGATCGAGAGGGGAAGCTCCGGCATCTCGTCGAGCGCGACCCGCTCGACGTCGAAATCGAGCGCGCCTTCGTAAATGAAGCCGGCATCTCCCTCCGCGCAGCTCACCGTCACCACCTGCCGATCCCGGATCTCGTGAGTGGCGTCGACGCAGCCGACGACGGCGGGAATCCCGAGCTCTCTCGCGATGATCGCGGCGTGGCAGGTCCGTCCCCCGCGATTGGTCACGATCGCTCCCGCGCGCTTCATCACCGGCTCCCAGTCGGGGTCCGTCATGTCGGTCACCAGGATCTCGCCCGGTTGAAGCTCGTCCATCCGGTCGAGGTCGGCGATGAGCCGCGCGGGACCGGAGGCGATCTTCTGCCCGACCGCGCGGCCCTCGACGACGACCTGGCCTCGCCGCCGAAGCCGGTAGCGCTCGATGACCCGCGAGTCGCGGCTTTTCACGGTTTCCGGCCGTGCCTGGACCACGTAGATCCGACCGTCGATTCCGTCCTTCGCCCATTCGATGTCCATCGGACGGCCGTAGTGGCTCTCGATCCGAAGGGCCTGTCGTCCCAGCTCTTCGAGCTCGGGGTCGCTCAGAACGAACCTTCCCCGTTCCTCTTCGGGAACGGGCACGGTCTTGATACCGGCCCCGAAGGCGTCCGCGTCACCATAGATCATCTTGGTGCTCTTCGCGCCCAGCGTTCTCGAGAGCACGGCCGGGCGTCCTGCCTCGAGGTTCTTCTTGTACAGGTAGAACTCGTCGGGGTTCACCGCGCCCTGGACCACCGACTCGCCGAGCCCGTAGCTTCCGGTGACGAAGACGACGTCGCGGAACCCGGACTCGGTATCGAGAGTGAAGGCGACGCCGCTCGCGGCGAGGTCGCTCCGGACCATGAGCTGTACTCCGGCGGAGATTCCCACGTCCTGGTGGCGGAACCCCTGGTGGACTCGATAGGCGATGGCGCGATCGTTGTAGAGCGACGCAAAGACGCTTTTCACGGCCTTCAGGACGTTGTCCTCTCCGCGCACGTTCAAGAATGTCTCCTGCTGTCCGGCGAACGAGGCGTCGGGCATGTCCTCCGCGGTCGCGGAGGAGCGGATGGCGAACGAGCGGTCGGAAAACCCGCCGCAGAGCGTTCGATAAGCCTCGCGGACTTCGAGGCTGAGGTCATCGGGGAGCGCGGCCTCCAGGATCGACGTCCGAATCTCCCGCCCCGCGCGGGTCAAGGCGGAGACGTCCTCGACGTCGAGCGCGGAGAGCTTCTCCCGCACGCGCTGCTCGAGCCCGGCGGACTCGACGAACGCATGAAAGGCGTCGGTGGTGGTGGCGAACCCGTCCGGGACCAGGACTCCGACCCCGGTCAGCTTTCGGAGCATCTCGCCCAGAGAGGCGTTCTTGCCGCCGACCTTCGAAAGGTCGGACATCCCGACCTCGCCGAGCCTTTGGACGTATTTCCCCATCGAGGGTCTCCCCTACCTTATTATAGGAGCGGCTTGAGGCCGCCCGGATTCCATGCGGACGATGTTCTACGTCTCGGATCGCACCGCGATCACTGCCGAGACCATCGGCCACAGCCTTCTCGCGCAGTTCGAAGGTACCACCGAGTACCGCGAAGTTACCATCCCGTATGTGGATAGCCTCGAAAAAGCGGCCGCGGCCGCCGAGCGCATCAATAACGCCGGCCGGGCCGACGGGGAGCGGCCGCTGGTCTTCAGCACTCTCGCCGAGCCCGAGAGCCGGGACCTCATCATCCGCTCGGAGGCGTTGGTGCTCGACCTGTTTCACGTCTTCCTCGAGCCCCTCCAGCGGACGCTCAACGTCGCTCCCGCTCTGAAACGGACGCGATCGCATAGGATCAGCAACCTTTCCAACTATGAGTCGCGCATCGCCGCCATCGATTTCAGCCTTCAACACGACGACGGGGCGCGGATCCGGGACTACGACAAGTCCGAGATCATCATGATCGGAGTCTCCCGATCGGGGAAAACGCCGACCTGTCTCTACCTCGCGATGCAGTTCGGTTTCCGCGCGGCGAACTATCCCATCACCGAGGAGGACATCCACTCGGGAAAGTTCCCGGAGCCGCTGAAGCCGTATCGCCCGCGCCTCCACGGCCTCACCATCGACGCCAAAAGGCTCGCGAGCATCCGGGAAGAGCGCCGTCCCGGGAGCCGCTACGCGTCCATCGAACAGTGCCGCATCGAGGTCCGGCAGGTCGAGAGTCTCTTTCGCGCGCAAGACATCCCGTTCATCAACACGACCAACATGTCGGTCGAGGAGATCGCGACCCGGGTGGTCCAGACGAGGGGCATGGAGCGCCACGCCGTGTAGATCGGCCTTTACAGCGCTCGACAGAGATGTACAATGAACCTGTGTCCGCCGAAACCCCGCGGGGGAAGGCCGAGTCGGAGCGCACTCCTTGAAGAGCGAGGTGAGTATTAGCAAGAGATGCAGACGTACTTTGACTTCCTAGCTCACAGCTACGACTTCCCCGAAGGCTTTCAGGTCCTCGACGACGAGCTCTACTTTCACGGCATCAACATGATGGAGCTCATCGAGACGTACAAGACTCCGCTTCGCTTCACCTACCTCCCGATCATCTCCGACAAGATCAAGGCGGCGCGGGGCTACTTCCAGGCCGCGATCGCGAAGCACAACTATCGCGGGAGCTACACCTACTGCTACTGCACCAAGAGCTCGCACTTCGAGCACGTGATGGCGGAATCGCTCAAGGCCGGCGTGCAGCTCGAGACTTCGTCCGCTCTCGACATGCCCATCATCGAGACCCTGGAGAAAGCCGGACACCTCAAGAAGGACATCGTCGTCCTCTGCAACGGCTTCAAGGACCTCGAGTACAAACAGTACATCGTGGATCTCCTCCACGATGGCTTCGAGAACATCATTCCCATCCTCGACAACAAGGAGGAGCTCGGCTTCTACGAGCACGAGCTCGAAGTGCCGGCGAAGCTCGGCATACGGATGGCGACGGAAGAGCCGCCCGAGTCGAGCTACTACACCAGCCGCCTCGGGATGCGCGAAGACGAGATCATCCCCTTCTACCAGCAGCGGCTGCAGAACCAACCGAGATCTCGAGGTCCGCATGCTGCACTTCTTCGTGCACACCGGGATCCAGGACTCCCCGTTCTTCTGGAGCGAGCTGCGGCGCCTCACCCAGCTCTACTGCCAGTTCCGGAAGATCAATCCCAAGCTCACCATGCTCGATCTCGGCGGCGGGCTCCCCTTCCGGAGCTCGCTCGCCTTCCACTACGACTACGCCTACGTCATCGACGAGATCGTCCGCACCATCAAGGAGATCTGCGCCGACAACAACGTCGAGGAGCCCGACCTGTTCACCGAGTTCGGAAGCTACACCGTGGCGGAGTCGAGCGGAACCCTTTTCAAGGTTCTCGCGCGAAAGCAGCAGAACGACCGCGAGAAGTGGCTGATGATCGACGGGAGCGTCATCAGCATGCTCCCCGACGTGTGGGCGCAGAATCGCCGGTTCATCATCCTTCCCATCAACAACTGGGACCAGGGCTACGAGCGCGTGATCATCGGGGGCATGACCTGCGACAGCGACGACTACTACAACGAGGAAGCTCACGTGGAGTCGATCTTCATGCCCGCGACGAGGACCCAGCAGTTCCTCGGCTTCTTCCATACCGGGGCCTATCAGGAAGTGCTGAGCGGGGTCGGCGGTCTGCACCACTGTCTGATGCCCGATCCGAAGCACGTGGTGATCTCGCTCGACGAGGCGGGAAACCGCCTCTACCGCGTGCTGCACGAGGAGCAGAACAGCAAGCAGGTGCTCCGGATCCTCGGCTACCGGCGCGACCCGCTGGTGCCCGCGAACCGGACGACGCCGCTCCCCGTGACCCCGGCTGGCAAGACAGCCGCCGAATAGAAGCATCGATGGCGAAATCCGTAGAGGATTTCAATCCCAGCGCCGCCAGCGTTTCCGGGACTCTCTGGGGGCTTCCCTTCGACGTGGAGTCGGCGAGACTGGTGGTGCTTCCCGTGCCGTGGGAGGTGACCGTCTCGTACGGAGGCGGAGCCGCGCGGGGACCGAGAGCGGTGCTCGAAGCCTCGGCGCAGGTGGATCTCTTCGATTCCGAGCAGCCCGACGCCTGGAAGCAGGGCATCGCGATGGCTCCCATTCCCGACGATCTGGAAGCGGCCAGCGCCCGCCTCCGCGAGGAAGCGGCGAAGGCGATCGCGGCTCTCTCCTTGCGCAAGGGGAAGCCGAACGCGACTGCCGTCCGACGTGTGAACGACGGCTGCGAAGTGATGGTCTCGCGCGTTCGCCGTGAGGCGAAGGGTCTTCTCGACCGGGGAAAACTGCCGGCGGTTTTAGGGGGAGATCACAGCGTCCCGCTCGGACTCATGCAGGCCCTCGGCGATCGCGGCTCTTACGGCATCCTCCATATCGACGCCCATTGCGACCTGCGCGACGCCTACGAGGGCTTCGTTCATTCCCACGCGTCGATCATGTACAACGCCCTTCTCATCGGGGGCGTCTCGCGGCTCGTCCAGGTCGGCATCCGGGACTACAGCGAGGAGGAAGTCGCGCCTCATCCGCAAGAGCGAGGGGCGGGTGAAGCTCTTCGACTACCGCAGCCTTTCGCGGAGGCGCTTCGCCGGAGAGAACTGGGCGACCCTGGTCGAGGACATCGTCGCCGAGCTTCCGAAAGACGTTTACGTGAGCTTCGATATCGACGGGCTCGACCCGGCGCTCTGCCCCGGCACGGGCACTCCGGTCCCGGGCGGGCTCCAGTTCGAGGAGGCGCTCTACCTCGTCGAGCAGATTCCCGCGTCGGGCCGAAAGATCGTGGGCCTCGATCTGTGCGAGGTCTCACCCGGCGAGCCGGAGCGCGACAGTGAGTGGGACGCCAACGTGGGAGCGAGAGTCTTGTACCGGTTGTGCTGCGCGGCGCTCGGGCAGCCAACAGCCGTCATAGAGGAACGCATGAGCAAAGGGCCCATTTCTCAATTCATGGAACGGCACTACCTCCACTTCAATGCGGCGGCGATGGTCGACGCGGCGAAGGCCTACGAAGAGCAGCTCCAGAAGGGCTCCAAGATGATGGTGACTCTCGCGGGCGCCATGAGCACCGCCGAGCTCGGTCGATCCCTCGCGGAAATGATCCGGCGGGACAAGGTCCAGATCATCTGCTGCACCGGAGCGAACCTCGAGGAGGACGTCTTCAACCTGGTGGCCCACGACCACTACAAGCGCGTCCCTCACTACCGCCAGCTTTCGCCCTCGGACGAGCAGGCGCTCTACGAGCAGCACTTCAACCGCGTCACGGATACCTGCATCCCCGAGGAAGAGGCGCTCCGGCGCATCGAGCGCCACATGGAAGTGCTCTGGGAGAAGGCGCGCGACTCTCAGAAGCGCTACTTCCCCCATGAATACTTCTACCAGCTCTTGTCGCAGGGGACGCTCGAGCAGTACTTTCAGATCGATCCAAAGGACAGCTGGCTTCTCGCGGCCTGCGAAAAGAACCTCCCCGTGGTCGTGCCCGGCTGGGAGGACTCGACCCTCGGCAACATCTTCGCCGCCCACTGCATCGACGGCGGCATACCGCCCGGCATCATGAAGAGCGGCATCGAGTACATGATCGACTTCGCCGAGTGGTACACGGTGAACTCGTCGAAAGGAATCGGATTCTTCCAGATCGGCGGGGGGATCGCGGGCGACTTCCCGATCTGCGTCGTCCCGATGCTGCACCAGGACCTCAAGCGCGAGAGCGTACCTCTCTGGAGCTACTTCTGTCAGATCTCCGACTCGACCACGAGCTACGGGTCGTATTCCGGCGCGGTCCCGAACGAAAAGATCACCTGGGGAAAGCTCGGCCTTACGACGCCGAAGTTCATCATCGAGTCGGACGCTTCCATCGTCGCACCCCTGATCTTCGCGTGGGTGCTGGGCTGGTAGCCGTCAGCCATCAGCGATCAGCCTTCAGCGGAGGGGAAAAACGCAAGGACGCAGAGGAAGCCAGGCCGCAAAGGGGACTGGGAGCTTTCCTTGCGCCGTGATCCCGACCCTCGGCTTCGCTCTTTCCGGTATGGCCGGTATGGGAAGAACTCATAGGCGCGGAGGAAGCAAAGCCGCGAAGAACACTTGTCCTTTCTTTGCGTCTTGATCCTTCCTTGGCGACTTTGCGTTTTTTCCCGGTTTTCCCACATCAGGCCGATGCGCTCTGGCGCCGGAGTCTCCGGAGAATGAGGACCAACACCACTCCGAGCGCGAGCGCCACCGCAATCTGCGGATAGTACGCTTTGAGCACGTCCGCGGCTCGGTCGCCGAGCTGCACCGCGAGGTAAGCCTCGGCGAGAAACCGGACCAGCCGTCCCACGAAAACCGCGGCGAGAAACCGCCGCCAGTCCATGCGGACGACGCCGGCGACGAGGATGAAGAGCTTGGTGGGAAAAGGGGGAGGGCCGAGCATCGCGACCGTGACCGCGAGCAGATCGTTGCGGCGGACTTTGTCCTTGACCCACTCCTGCTTGGCCTTTGAGAACCGAGACATCATCGCGTCCCCTCCCGTGCGAGCGATGCGGTAGAGGACGAGGCACCCCACGGCCGAGCCAAGAGCGGCCACGAGCGCGATTGCCCAAAAAAGCGAGGGCCGCTGCCAGGAGAGGAGCATGACGACGAGGTCGACCCCGCCGGGAAGCGGGACTCCCGCGGAGTCGAGGAAGGAGATGAGAAACAGTCCTGGAAGCCCGAGAGTGAGCAGCTTGGCTTTTGATGGATTCGAGACTCACGGGTGAGAGCAAGTTATCACGGATATCAGCGGGTCATCCGCTCTTCCTGGAAGGGACCCAGGAAGACTTCAGAGACTCGCGAGGAAGCGCGGTTTCCTCCGGAATTTCGTCGCTTGCTCGAAAGCATAGGCGACGGCGAGGAGTGTCGGCTCGCTCCACGCGCCTCCGAAGAAAGAAATCCCGACCGGGCAGCCCCTGCACGTCTCCCGCGGGAACGGTCACGTTGGGATAGCCCGCGATCGCGGCGAAGGACGAGCTTCCACCCGAAAAATGATCGCCGTTGACGAGATCCGTCGTCCACGCGGGACCGCCGGTCGGGGCGATGATGGCCGAGAGCTGGTGCTGGCGCATCGCTTTGTCGATTCCTTCCTCTCGCGCGATCCGATGGTTTTTTCCGAGAGCGTCGAGATACGCCTTGTCGGTGAGCGGGCCCTTTTCCTCGGCGCGCAGGAAGAGCTCCTGTCCGAAGTAGGGCATCTCGCGGTCGCGGTTGGCCTCGTTGAAGGCGATGACGTCGGCGAGCGTCTTCACCGACGCGCGGTCAGAGAGCTCCGCCAGATAGGAATTCAGGCCGGCCTTGAACTCGTAGAGAAGGACTTCCATCTCCGAATCGTTCAGCTCGTCGCCTTCGGGAAGCTCCACCGGATCGATCAACTCGGCGCCGAGGCGCTTCATCTCGGAGAGCGCGGCCTCCATCAGGCGATCGACCTCCGGGTGAAAGCCGAAGAAGCGCCGGGCGATGCCGAGCCTTTTTCCGGAGAGCCCGTTCGGGTCCAGAAAGCGCGTGTAGTCGGACTCGGTTCGCCCTTCACTCGCCGAAGTGGCGGGATCCCGCGGATCGATGCCGGTGAGCGCGGAAAGCACGATCGCCGTGTCTTCCACCGTACGTGTCATGGGGCCGGCCGTGTCCTGGCTGAGAGCGACCGGAATGATCCCGGCGCGGCTCACGAGACCGAGGGTGGGTTTCAACCCGACCAGCCCGTTCGCGTTCGAAGGACAGACGATGGAACCGTCGGTCTCCGTGCCGATCGATACGGCGCCGAGGTTCGCGGAGGTCGAAGCACCCGAGCCCGAGCTCGAGCCGCACGGGTTCCGGTCGAGTACGTAAGGGTTTCCGCATTGCCCGCCGCGGGCGCTCCATCCGCTCGAGGAGCGGGTCGAGCGAAAATTCGCCCATTCGCTCAAGTTGGTCTTCGCGAGGAGGACGGCGCCGGCCGCCCGGAGGCGCTCGGCCACGAACGAGTCCCGGGCCGGGATCGAGCCCTCGAGCGCGAGCGAGCCCGCGGTCGTCGTCATCCGATCGGACGTGCCCACGTTGTCCTTGAGGAGAACGGGAATCCCATGGAGCGGCCCCCGAGGGCCCTTCTCCTTCCGCTCCCGGTCGAGCGCTTCCGCCAGCGGAGAGCGCCTCCGGGTTGACCTCGATGATGGACCGAAGTCCGGGCCGTCCCTCCCCATCCCTGTCGATGGCCTCGATCCGGCCCAGGTAGAGCTCGGCGATGCCGCGGGCGGTGAGCCGGCCTTCCTCCATCCCCGCCTGGAGCTCGCGGACGGTCGATTCGTCCAGCTCGAAATCGCCGATGGGCTCCCCCGCGGGGGGGGTTGGGGCGGGTGGGGCCTCGGGGCGGCACGCCGCCCCAGCGCCCAGGGACACCAGCGTAGCTCCAAGGAATTCCCTGCGATCGATACGTGATTTCATGGATGGCTCTCCCGGGGACAAGAATTCAATCATTCTAAGTCATATGTGTGACGGGGATTGCAATTGCGCCCCAATCTGAATAGACTTGCTTCGCCTTGTTGCCCCGCGGGGAGGCAAGGAGGAGGTTCGAAGAGATTTCCGACCCGGGTAGGTGGCTTTAACATCTGGGCAGGTCGACGAGTCCCGCCGCGCCAAGCTCGTCGACATTCGAGCGTCACCTTCGTCGGGATTGTTTACAAGCCAAACAGGAGTTGGTCATGTCATTGCGGCACTCTCTCTCAAACTCACGCGGTATGAGGCTCTTCGGGATTCTCGCCGTCGGATTCGTCCTTGTAGCTGCTAACGGCTTCGCGCAGCAGTACAAGGACATGAAGGTTCTCGGAACCAGCAGCGCCATCAGCCGCCCGGGCCCGCAGGACGGGGACCAGCTGAAACGCGTCTTTCAGCGGAATCGAGCGGACTACGAGAAGGTCCTCCGCGAAGCGAACTGGCCCGGCAACCCGGAGGATCTCTTCCGGGCCGTCGAAACGAACCAGTTCAGCGAAGCCCAGTATCCGGTGGGCCATACCTTCGAATGGATGGCGGTTCGAAAGAGAGGGATCGCCGTCGCCTCGGTTCCCGTCCGCTGGGCGGGAACAGCGCCCTTCGAGGCGTTCGAGATCCGCGTCAACTCGAACAATCGGGAATACCGTTTCCTCATTCCCAAGGCGTGCGGAAACCTGGCTCTCGTCTCGTCGGCCCCGACTGCACAGCCAGAGACCGTCAGGCAGCCGCGAAGTCGTTCCGACCCTTCGGGTCCAGGCTCCGAATCTGTGCACGGGCACGAACGCGACCGTGGACGTCGGTGTCTCGGGCGGCAGCATGCCCCAGGGCGCGACCGTTGAGCTGACGATGACGAAGCCGAATGGCCAGAAAGAGACTCTGACCACCACTCCCGCGGGAGGAGGCTTCCGGTGGACGGGCAAGCTCGCCGATGCCGGCGCCTACGTCTTCACCGCGGTCATCAATTCCAGCGCCGGACGGACTCGTGAGGCGACGGAACGGATCAGCATCGAGCCCTGCCCGCCGACCTGCAACATCGTCGTGACGCCTCCTCCCATCGATCCCACGCCGAAAGCCGGAAAGGCTTCCGTCGGGATCGACACCTGCTCGAGCTCCGCTCGCACCGGGTCGCTCACCGAGCCGCTCGGTTCGAGTCCATCACACGCCGCTCGACGCTCCGGAGCAGCTCGTCGATACCCTGGCGCTCGGCACCGAGTGCAAGTCGACGTTCCTTCTCCCGGAGTACGGAAGCTATCGCTTCGAGACGACGGTCACCGACGATCGCGGCATGACCGCGACCTGCCAGGCGGACTACACCCTGGTGAAGCCCAAGAGCACGATCGAGCCGTTCTTCACTGCCTTCGCCGGCAAAGAGCGCCGACTGCGGGATCTCGATCCCGTCAGCGGCGACCCGGTGGACGAGGACTTCCCGGGAGCGATCGTCGGCGGACGCTGCGCGCCTCTTTTCGGCGGCACCATCGGCGTCGCGAAGATCCTCGGGGACGGAGGCGCTCAGGTCTTCGGCCAGGGCGGCGTCGCCATCAATCTACGGGACGGCGAGAACACCTCGGTCTTCGCTGACGTGGGCGTCGACAAGCTCCTCGACGGAGGCTATATCGGAGCCGGTATCGGCGTCTGGGACCTCTTCCACGGCGACACGATCGACGGGTCGGTTTTCGCCCATGGCGGCTTCGACATCAACGACAAGCTGCAGTGGAACTTCGAGGGCCGGCTCTTCATGTCGGAGCTCGGTGAGATCGACAACAACTACGCCCTGATGACCGGCATCCGCTACTTCTGGAGGCGCTGAGCCTCTCGCATCGAGAGGGGGACCGGAAGTCCGGTCCCCCTTTTTTTCGCTCGCGCTTCTTACTTCTTCTTCGCGGACTTCTTCTTGGCCGGCGGCGCTTCGCCTCCCCGCAAGCGCTCGAGCACGCGGTCCACGTGGCCGTCCACTCTCACCGGCGACCAGACGGCGTCCACTCGTCCGTTCTCGTCGATGAGGTAGGTCGAGCGGATCGTACCGAGGACCTTCTTGCCATACATGGTCTTCTCCCCGAAAGCGCCATAGGCTCGGGCCACGGCGTTGCCCTCGTCGGAGAGAAGGTCGAATGGAAGATCGTACTTCTTGCGGAATTTCACGTGGGAATCGAGCGAGTCCTTGGAAACGCCCAGGACCTCCACGCCCTCTTTGCGGAGCCTCGCGAGGTTGTCGCGAAAGTCGCAGGCTTCCCGGGTGCAGCCGGGAGTGTCGTCCTTGGGATAGAAGTAGAGCACGAACTTCCGCCCCTTCAAGTCCGGGGAGGAGATCTCTCCACCGGCGGTCGTCTTCAGCTTGAACGAAGGCGCTTTGTCTCCAGGCTTGAGCATCCGGTTTCTCCTTTGATTCCGAGCGTTAAATTCTAAACGGAGACGGCCGTTACGCAACATTCGTCGTAGGGTTTCGCCCACCGGCTTCGGCGCGGCCTTTCCCGCCATCTCACGCTCAACCGCCTGATTCTGCGGCCGATCCACGATGTCTCCGGCGGCGTGTCCCGGGCGGCACGGAACTTGCCTTTCGTGGCTCGGGGGGGAAGGACGATGACCAAGGCCGCTCTCGAGGAGGTCACGGTCCGAAAGCGCTTCGGACGAGGCGAAGTCATTTTTCGCGAGCGCGACCAGGCGAGCGAAGCTTTCGTCATCGAGTCCGGTCGGGTCGAGATCTCGACCGACGTGGATTTCGATACCAGAGTGCTCGCGGTCCTGGGACCGGGGGAAATGTTCGGAGAGATGGCGGCCCTCGACGGCACTCCGCGATCGGCAACGGCCGTCGCGCTCGAGGACACGGAGCTCACGCTCATCGTCCACGAACAGCTTCGCTCCCGGGTCGAAGCGGCAGAGCCGGTTCTGCGACTCCTCCTGCGCGTGATCCTGAATCGTTTCCGCCACGAGCAGAGCCTCTTCCGCCACATGGGACGAGGGGAGCTCGAGAACGTCAACCTCCGGGACGCGGAGATCTCGAAGCTCGCCATCGACAAGATCAAGCTCGAGAGTGAGCTCCGTGGAGCGCTCGCCCGCGAGGAGCTGCAGGTGTGCTACCAGCCGATCGTGCGGCTCGACGGAGGCGCCATCGTCGGGTTCGAGGCGCTCCTGCGCTGGCAGCATCCCGACCTCGGGTCCATCCCTCCGCATCGCTTCATCGGGCTCGCGGAGGAGACGGCGCTCATCGTGCCCATCGGACGCTCGGTGCTCGGAACGGCCTGCCGCGACCTGGTCCGGTTTCAGAAGCTTCTGGGCCGCGAGATTTTTATGAGCGTGAACGTATCGGGTACGACAGTTCGCGGAGCCGCTCTTTCTGTCGGAGCTGAAGTCGGTGATCGACGAGACCGGCGCGAACCCCCGCTCGATCAAGCTCGAGATCACGGAGGGCGTGCTGATGGACCATCGGTCGCGGCCTCTCGGATGGATCGAGAGCTGCAAAAGGCTCGGCACCAGCATCGCGCTCGACGACTTCGGGACGGGATTCTCCAGTCTGAGCTATCTCGCGAGCTTCCCCATCGACACGCTGAAGATCGACCGCTCCTTCGTTCGAGCGATGGGCGGAGATCCGCGGAGCCTGAAGATCGTGCGCGCCATCAACCAGCTCGCGCACGGGATCGGGCTCGATGTCGTGGCCGAGGGTATCGAGAACGAGCAGCAGCGGCGCGAGCTCCAGCACATGGGCTGCGAGCTCGGGCAAGGCTTCCTGTTCTCGCCGGCGGTGTCGTTCGAGCAAGCCGTCGAGCTTGCCCGGCGGTCCTGAGCCGCCCGGCTTTTCGACCATCTCGCGGCGGATCGGGTAAGCTTTCCGCTTCGACGCATGTGCCCGCCGCTCGAGCTCGACCGTTCCTCTCGCGAGACGCTCTGGAAGAGCGTGGCAGCGGCCATCGAGGAGTATCTCCGAGACCTCCCGAATCTCCCGGTATCGCCGTCCGCCGACCCGGCTGTCGCGCGGGCTCGTCCTCGCGAGCGTCGACTTCGAGAAGCCGCTGTCTCCCGAAGCGGCGATCGCGCTCGCCGTCGAGGGCCTCCGCAACCACCAGGTCCACAACGGGCACCCACGGTACTTCGGCCTCTTCAACCCGGCGACCAGCACCATGAGCGTCGCCGCCGACGCCCTCGCCGCGGCCTTCAACCCTCAGCTCGCCGCGTGGACCCACGCACCCTTCGCTTGCGAGGTGGAACAGCTCCTGATTCGAACGCTGGGTGCGAAGTTCGGTTTCCGTGCCCAGGAAGTCGAAGGGTCTTTCACTTCGGGAGGAGCGGAAGCGAATCACACCGCGCTCGTCGCGGGGCTCACGCATCGATTTCCCCAGTTCGCCGAGGACGGAGCTCGTGGACTCCCCGGAGCTCCCGTGTTGTACGTGTCTTCGGAGAGCCATCACTCCTTCTTGAAGGCGGCGAGGCTCACGGGCATCGGAACAGGCGCGGTGCGCGAAGTGCCGGTGAACGACGATTTCGTCATGGACCCGGAGTCCCTTCGCGCCGCGATCCGCGCCGACCGACGCGAGGGCAAAGTCCCGTTCTTCGTCGCCGCCACGCTGGGAACGACGGGAGCGGGTCTCATCGACCCGATTGCCGCCATCGCGGACGTAGGCCAGGAAGAGGGCTTGTGGGTGCATGCCGACGCCGCATGGGGCGGTGCCATCGCCCTCGTCCCCGAGCTCTCGGGTCACCTCGAGGGGATCGAGCGCGCGGACTCGATTACTGTCGATGCCCACAAGTGGCTCTCCGTCCCGATGGCGGCGGGAATGTTCTTCACTCGCCACCGCTCGATCCTGGAGAAGACGTTCGGCGTCGCGGCCGGGTACATGCCTCGGACCGTTGAAGGAGCTCCCGTCGTCGAGCCCCACCGCTCCTCGATGCAGTGGACGCGGCGCTTCATCGGCTTGAAGCTCTTCCTGTCTCTCGCGGTCGCCGGATTCGATGGCTACGCGGAGACCCTCCGGAGCATGGTCGCGCCTCGGAAGCGTGCTCCGGGAACGCCTCTTGGCGGCGGGGTTCCGCGTCGTGAACCGGACGCCGCTGCCCGTCGTCTGCTTCCAGGACGCCCGCCATGAGGACGGAGCCCGCCTCCCCTATTTGCAGGCGATGACCGACGCCGTCATCCAGAGCGGAACGGCATGGGTATCGGTGGTCGCGCTCGGCGGGCGCGTGCCCGCGATCCGAGCCTGCATCACCAGCTTCCGCACGCAAGAGAGCGACGTCGATGCTCTCGTTCAGTCTCTCGCCACCGCTCGCCCGCTCTCCTGAGAAATCGAGAGAGATCCAACTCGCCGGGGAAAGATCCGAGATCCTGGATCACATTCCCCTCGGGTCCATCCAGTAGGACTCGTTATCCCCTCTGATCACCGCGAGTTACCTTCCTCATCTTTTATCGCTACGCTGGCATCGAGATTGCTATTTGTCAGGAAACGATATGGCTAATCCTTCATTCAGAAAATTGAACGCGCGACTCAAAAAATTGAGTTGCGCGATACGGAGGAAATCGATGCGATCGATCAGTCACCACCTGGCTCTCTCCGCGGCGGCGATGCTGCTATTCGCTGGCATCGCCTCGGCGCAGACCGGGAAAATCGGCGGCAAGGTCACGGACTCGCAGGGAGGAGTGCTCCCGGGCGCGACCGTGGTGGTCCGAAACGTCGCGACGGGACTCTCGCTGACCCAGGTCACCAACGCCGCCGGGATCTACAACTTTCCTTCTCTCGATCCGGGAAGCTACCGGGTCGAGGTAAGCCTCGCCGGCTTCAATTCGTACACTCGTGAGGGACTGCTGCTGACAACCGGTCAGTCCATCACCGTGGATGCCGCCCTCGACGTGGCCGGGGTGAGCGAAACGGTGACCGTCACCGGTGAGTCGCCGATGCTGAACACACGCGAGTCGAAAGTCGGCGGCGTGGTCGAGAACGAACAGATCGAGAACGTGCCGATCAATAGCCGCGACACGCAGCAGCTCGCGCTCCTGGTTCCCGGGGCGAGACCCGCGGAGCGATTCGATCCCACCAAGAGCCGGGTGCCGGCCATCAGCTTCGGCACGAACGCTGCCGGTAGGAGCATCCTCTATACACTCGACGGCGGGGACAATACGGACGACGCGGTGGGCGGGCTGCTCCAGCAGATCTCGATGGATGCGGTGCAGGAGTTCGAAGTGGTCACTTCCCGCATCAAGGCGGAGTACGGCCGCGCCGGCGGAGGCGCCGTCCAGATCGTGACCAAGTCGGGCACCAACGAGTACCGCGGCTCGGTCTTCGAGTTCTTCCGCGACAAGAGTTTGAACGCGAAGACGCAGCCGGAAAAGGACGCGGGTATCGACAAGGCCCCCTTCCGCCGCCATCAGTTCGGCGGCGTCCTCGGAGGCCCCATCGTCCAGGACAAGGCGTTCTTCTTCGTGAACTACGAGCGGGTGGTCGAGGATATCAATTCCATCCTGAGCCTCACCCCCGAGGTCCAGGGTCTCTACAGCCAGGCGTTCCTCTCGAGCCACGGTGGCCTCGGCGCCATCGATCAGCCTTTCCGGAGAAATTACTTTCTCGCGAAGTACACGCAGCAGTTCAATCCCGCGAACCGCCTCGATGTCCGCTACTCCTATGAAGACAACGGGCGCGAGGGCGACCAGGTCGGGACGGGCTTCGCCGCGAACGTAACGTTCGACAACGCCGCGACCCAGACCAACGACCTCCAGAGCGTTCTCGGCCGGTTCCAGACGATCGTCGGCACCTCCGGATTCAACGAGTTCGTCGTGAGCTGGAGCGATTTCGAGAACGTCATCCAGAGCGTGACCCAGAGCGACTTCGTGACTCCGGGGACGCCGACCCTTATCTATCCCAGCCTGACCGCGGGCCAGAACACGGCGGCTCCCCAGAGAACGTTTCAGACCAAGTACGATTTCCGGGACACCTTCTCGTACTCCCTCGATACCCACGAGATGAAGTTCGGAGGCAACGTCGGCCGCGTGTCTCCCTTTGGCGCCCACATCCCGTTCTCGAGCCAGGGCACCTTTCAGTACGCGAACGACGGAGACCCCGAGAACCAGGCGATCTTCTTTTCGATGTTCGACATCATTCCGATCATCGACCGGCCCAATACCGACGTGGGCGTCTTCGCCCAGGACGACTGGCGGATCACCGAGAACCTGACCCTGAACCTGGGAGTCCGCTACGACATCGAGTACGGGACGCTGAGCGACATCGAGTACGGCACCAACGGCCGGTTCCTCATCGACGATCCGCGGAGCCCCTACTTCGGCGAGGGACTGCCGGAGGACGACAAGAACAACATCGCGCCGCGGCTGGGCTTTGCCTGGGATGTCGGTAACGACGGAAAGACCGTGGTCCGGGGAGGCTGGGGAATCTTCTACGACAAGATCGTCTACAACGCGAGTCTCTTCACGGACATCGATTTCGTGGGAGTGCGCGGCGTGGCGCTCGACGCGAACGATCTGCCCGGTGGGGTCATCCCGTTCGGTCCGAGCAACATCCCGACCTTCGACGAGCTCTTCGACACGTTCGGTTTTCCGCAGCCCTTCGAGCCGATCATTCCGCCGGGATACGAGTTCGCCAAGACCTCGCAGTTCACCATCGGCGTGAGCCGGCAACTCGATCCCACACTCGCCCTCGACGTGGACTACATCCACTCCGAGGGCTCTCAGCGCGGAAAGCAGGCGGATCTGAACGAGCGCAGGGTGCCCTTCGACAACAACTCGCGATTGTTCTTCCCCGAGCTTCGAGGCCGGCTCAGAGTCACGGATTCGATCGGGGAGGACACTTACGACGGTCTCCAGGCGTCGCTGCGCAAGCGGTTCTCGAACAACATTCAGTTCGTCGCGAACTACACGCTGAGCGAGGTCTCGGGAAACGCCGAGAGCAACTTCGGTACGGAAGCCGAATGCCTCGCCTGCGTCGGCAACGATCGCGACATAGGACCTTACACCAACGACGCGACTCACCGCGTGGTGCTCTCCGGGATCTTCCAGCTCCCCGCGGACTTCCAGGTGTCGGCGCTCTACCAGGGCGAAAGCGGGACGCGCGCTCAGCTCCTACTCGTCGCAGGATCTCAACGGAAACGGCGCGGTTGAGCCCGACCGCTCCCCTCGACATGACCGAAGGGCCCAACGGCGAGGCCCCGGGCCGTGGCAACTTCCGCGGAGATCCCACTCACACCGTCGACCTGCGCGTTGCGAAGTTCTTCCGCTTCGGCGAGAAGAACCTCCAGGTGATGTTCGAGACGTTCAACCTCTTCAACCGCGTGAACTGGGGGAACAAGGTGAATCAGATCTTCGAGTCGCCGAGCTTCGGCGATCCGACGGGAGAGCTGAATATCGATCAACTTCAGATCCAGCTGGGAGTTCGATTCACGTTCTAGTCAGAACCGGCAAAGGCAGCGGACATTCGGCCTCGCTTCCTCGCGTGCTAGAGTTGAGCTTGGCGGAACCGGGGACCTCCCTCGGTCGCCAAGTGAGGTCGCATGACGCTCGATTCCGACTTCCGGCTCGGCGAATGGATCGTCAAGCCTCACACCAATTCCGTCGTCGGTCCGGAGGGTGAAGCACACGTCGAGCCCAAGGCGATGCAAGTCCTCGCCTTCCTCGCGGGTCGGCCCGGTCAGGTCGTGACCAAGCAGGAGATACTCACCGACGTTTGGGAAGGCACCTTCGTTTCCGACGAAGTGCTTCCGAACGCCATCTGGGAGCTCCGCAAGGCTCTGGGCGACGACGCCAAGCGTCCGCGCTTCATCCAGACCCTTCCGAAGAAAGGCTACCGCCTCATCGCGCCGGTCGCTCGCGACGCCGGCTTTCGACGCGGCCGCGATCCCAATCGATGCGAACGGCGCACCGAGCGGTTCGCGCACGAGCCGAAGGTTCCTCCTTCCCGTCGTCGCTGTCGTCGGGCTCGTGGCAGCCGGCCTCCTCCTGGCGCGCTCGGAGCGCGTGGACACGCTCGGAGCCGCGAGCACCTCCGAACGTTCCGTGCTGGTGATGGGGTTCGAGAACCATACCAGCTCTCCCGACCTCGCCTGGCTCACGGCGGGCGTTCCGACGATGCTCCGCACCGGACTCGCCGAGATGCCGCTTGTCCGCGTCGTGAGCGAGCCCGGTCTTCTCGAGGACGGAGTCGATCCGAAGGAAGCCGCGCGGCGCGCCGACGCCTCCGCGATGGTGACGGGAAGCATCTTCAAGCAAGGGGCGGAGTACCGGATCGATGTCCAGGTCGAAGACGTGAAGGCGGCCAGGATCCTCGCGGCGCGGAGCGCCCGCGGCGAAGACGTGTTCCGCCTCGTCGACGATCTCACGCAGTGGGTGAGGGACTCGGTGAGCGCCGGGCCGGTGAAAGCGCCCGACCCCATTCGACCGTTGCGCGAGATGACCACGACCTCGCTCGAGGCCTTCCGCCTGTACAGTGAAGGACTCGAGGCGCGCCGGCACTTGCGCATGGGCGACGCGCAGAAGCTTCTCAACGAAGCGGTCGCTCTCGATCCCGCCTTCGCCCTCGCTTATCTGGAGCTCCAGGAGCTCGCGCTCTGGCAGGACGACGAGAAGAGCTACCAGAGCCTGCGCGCGAAAACGCTCGAGAATCAGGAACGGCTCCCTCCGCAGAAGCGGATGGTGCTCGAAGCGGTCGAGATCTGGAAGACGGATCCCGGCCCGGGCTGAGCAGATCCTGCGCGAGGTCATCGAGCGGAGCCCGGATGAGGAGGATGCTTATCTTCATCTCTCGCACCTCTATCGATCGAACTATCAGCTCGAGGAGAGCCTCCGGGTGCTCGAGCGCGGCGTAGTGGCCGTGCCTCAATCCGGTCAACTGAGGCTCCAATACGGTTATGGACTCCTCTGGCAGGGGCGATATCCAGAGGCGATCCATCAGTTCGAGATCTACTCCCGAATCAATCCCGAGGAGGCGAACCCCTGGGACAGCATGGGAGAGGCGTACCTCATCGCGGGAATCCCCGAGCGAGCGCTCGAGAAGTACGCGCGCGCTCTCGAGATCGATGAGAACTTCACTGCCTCTCACGTGGGCCGCGCCTGGGCTTTCGGGGAGCTCGGTGATTTTCGCGCGGCGCTGTCCGAGATCGAGGCAATCGGCGCAGAGATGCCGCCGCACATGACCGCGGACGAGCTGTCCTTCTTTCGCGCCTACCTCCTGTCTCGCGCTGGAAGGTATCGCGAGGCGGATTCGGTGCTGAGCGCTCTCACGGATTCCGCGCCGGCTTCGCCGGCCCTCGCGGCGACGATCTACCAGTTCCGCGCCCTTCTCCAGATCGAGCGCGGCAATCCGGCCGAGGCTCTCCGATTGCTCGAAGGTGCACCCGAGCCTCCGGCAACCACAAGGACATCGCCGCTCGGGGCAAAAAAATCGAAGGGCTCGGGCTCCCGGCAGCTGGAGGCATTCCGTACCCTTCTTTCAGGCGTCGCGGCCGCGCGGTCCGGCGATCTCTCCCGGGCCAAAGAGCACCTCGCGGTGCTCGGCGACGTTCACGATGCGCGCGATCCGCGGGAGAAGTGGTGGTATCACCTGCTCCTGGGAGAGCTCGCGCTCGCTTCGGGAGACCCGCGCGCCGCCTACGCTTCTTTCACTCAAGGCGAGCCTCGCCACAAACTTCCGTTCAACGTCACGAAGCTCTTCGAGAACCTGGGCGGAAGCCTGATCTTTCGCGACGGGGCGGCCCGCGCGAAGGCGAGCGCGGGAGACCGCCGGGCGGCGATCGAGGCCTACCGCGAGCTCCTTCGCCCGGACATCGGCCAGAAATGGACCGCGGTCCTCGAGCCGCGATTCCACCTCGAGCTCGCGCGTCTCGAGAGGATGGAAGGCGACGATGCGGAATCGTTGAAGCACTATCGGAACTTCCTGGAGCTCTGGTCGGACGCCGATCCGAGCGCCCCCGAGATGGTAGAGGCCCGGAAGTACCTCGCGACCACCTCCTGACCGCAACCCTTCTCCTCCGCGCTTCATGCTCCGCGACTTGCCTCGTCACTTCGACGAGAACCGGTCCGTCTGGCTCGCGGGAAAAGATCCGTATCATCCGAGCTCCGTCGCTCGCGTCCAGTCGAGTCGCCGATGTCGTCATCATCGGCGGCGGGTTCACCGGTCTCTCGACCGCGTACCACCTTTCGAAGCGCTTTCCCGAGAAAGCGATCGCGCTCATCGAGGCGCGGGAGATCGCGAACGGCGCCAGCGGACGAAACGGCGGCCAGATGCTCAACTGGGTCCATGGATTCGACCCGAAGTCTCCCGAGGAAGCGAAGCGGATCTACGCCGCCACGCGCGAGGGGATCGAGAGCGTTCTCGAGATCGTGGCCGAGCATCGCCTGGCCGTGTCGATGCGGCTCGAGGGACACCTCGACATCCACACCAGCGCCCGCGGTGCGGAGGAAGCGGAAAGAGATCTGAAGGAAATTGCGGCCTCGGGTGTGCCCCTTCGGTTCCTGAGCAAGAGAGAGCTTTCGGAGAAGATCGATCTCGACGGAGTCGAGGGAGCGGTCTTCGACCCGGGAAGCGGAGAGCTCGACGGACTCGCCTACCTGCGGGCTCTTCGGCCGGTCCTCGAGGCCCGCGGCGTATCGATCTTCGAAGGCACGCCCGCCGCTCGCGATCCGTGAGGGTCGGATAATCGAGGTGGAGACTCCGGGAGGAACGCTTCGCGCGCAGGCGGCGGTCCTCGCGACCAACGCCTATACGCCACACCTCGGATACTTCCGCTCGGGCGTCGTTCCACTCCACTCGCACGTGTTCGCTACCGAGCCCCTTCCACAGGACGAGTGGGCGCGCCGAGGCTGGAAGAGCGGCGCGAACTTCATCGACGACCGCAGCCGCATCTCCTACGGCACGATGACCACGAACGGCCGGGTGATCTTCGGCGGAGGTAGCAACGCCGCCTATCAATACCGGTACGGCAACGGCACGCGATCGGAGGGACCGGGAGACCGCGCCGTGGAAGAGATGCGCACACGGCTTCTCTCTTACCTTCCGCGTCTCGCGCGGCGTCGCCATCACCCACTCCTGGAGCGGTCCGGTCGCCCTCACGCTCTCGCGTCTTCCGACGATGGGGGTGCGCGGCGAGAACCGCAACCTCTATTTCGCTCTCGGCTACAGCGGGCACGGAATCACACTCGCCAACCTCGCCGGCAAGGTCCTGACCGACCTCTACAGCGGCGCCGACGACCGGTGGCGCGGACTTCCCTTCTACCAGCAGAAGCTCCGCTACGTGCCCTCCGAGCCGTTCCGATTCCTCGGATATCACGCCTATACCCGGCTGACGGGACGCTCTCCGAGGGTCCACGAGCGTCCCTGACCGAGCGGTCAGTTTGCGCTAGAATAATTCCCGATGTGTAGATCGATAAACCGTTTGTTCCTTGTCTCCGTTCTCGTCTCCTGGTCTGCAGCCGCGCTCGCCGCTCCCGCTTCCCGGACACTTTCCGCCGGGAGCGTCGAGGAGGGGCGCGAGCCCAAGATTGACGGTCTGGTCACCGATGACGCCTGGCTCGCGGTCGAGCCCTACAAGGGATTCACCCAGCAGGAACCGACCGAAGGAGCGCCCGCGACCGAGGAAACCGAAGTGCGCGTTCTCCTCGGCACGCACCATGCTCTATATGAGCGTCATCGCGTTCGACTCCAATCCCGACGGGATTCTGGTGACGGAGAGCCGGCGGGACGGCGAGCTCACGGAAACGGACTCCGTGCAAATCGTGCTCGACACCTTCAACGACAATCAGAACGCGTTTCTCTTCGGGACCAACCCGGTCGGTCTCGAGTACGACGGTCAGGTCGCGGCGGAAGGGCAGACCGGCGGCTTCACCCAGAACGCGGGCCAGCGCGGATCGCAGCGCGGCGGCGTCAGCGGATACAACCCCAACTGGGACGGCGACTGGACGGTGAAGAGCGCGATCACCGAGCGCGGTTGGGAGACGGAGATGGCCATCCCGCTCAAGACGCTCCGCTACGAGCCGGGCGAAGATCGCACCTGGGGTTTCAACGTCGTGAGGAACATCCGGCGCAAGAACGAGCAGGTGTTCCTCGCTCCCATTCCCCGCGGCTACAACGTCCACCGCGTTTCGCTCGCGGCGAAGATCGAGGGGCTCGACCTTCCCGGCCGGCGGGACATCAAGGTGACGCCGTACGGCGCGGGGCGCACCGACGAAGACAATCTGGCTCTGGTCGACCAGCGCAAGAACCAGTTCGACGTGGGAGTCGACGTGAAGTGGGGCGTGACTCCCAACATGACCGCGGACTTCACCGTGAACACCGACTTCGCCCAGGTGGAGTCGGACGAGCAGCAGGTCAACCTCACGCGGTTTCCCCTGTTCTTCCCGGAGAAGCGGCCGTTCTTTCTCGAGAACGCGCAGACCTTCCAGTTCGGCGCTCCGCAGGAAGTGGACCTCTTCTTCACCCGCCGCATCGGTCTCTCCGCGAACGGCCTCCCCATCCCCATTCTCGCCGGCGCGCGGATGAGCGGGAAGATGGGCGCGTACAACATCGGCGTCCTGGACATGCAGACGGACGAAGCGTTCAACGAAAGAACCGACGCGCTCCTCGCGCCTTCCGAGAACTTCGCCGTCGTCCGGCTCCAGAGGGAAGTGGGCCGGTCGAATTTCGGCGGAATCTTCGTGAACCGCCAGGCGACGTCGAGTCCTTCGATTGGCGCGGGACGCTACCTCGACTACAACCGCACCTACGGAGTCGACGCCAACCTGCAGCTCACCGAGAACACGAAGCTCTACAGCTACGTGGCCGGGTCGGCGACCGAGGGGAAGGACGACGGGCTACAGCTACCGCGGCCTCGTCAACTACGCGACCACCTGGTGGAACGGCCACATCGGCTACACGGAGGTGAGCGAGGACTTCGAGGCCGCGGCGGGATTCGTGCCCGCGGGTCGGATTTCGGAAGCCGCAGGTGCGTTACTTTCTGGACTATCAGCCGAAGAAATACCCCTGGATTCGCCGCTTCTCTCCCCACGTCACCTGGAACGGCTACTACGGCTTCGACGGCGAGCTCGAGACTTCCCGCGGGCACTATCACTTCTTCGAGATTCAGCCTCAGGCCGGCGGGCGGTTCGGCGTGCGCATCGACCGCGAGCAGGATCGCCCCGAGGTCCCCTTCGTCATCTATAACGGCGCCGACGGCAATCGGGTCGTGATTCCACCGGGCTTCTACAGCTGGAACCAGTGGACTGCCGAATACTACGGAAACCCGAGCGCGCGCTTCTTCCTGAACGCGGTCTATACCTGGGGAGGTCTCTACGATGGAGACCTGACCCGATACGACTTGGCCGCGAACGTCAAGCTCGGCGCGAAGCTCCAGGGAAGCGTCGGCTGGCGCCGGGACGACGTGACCCTTCCGAGCGGTGACTTCGTCGTCGACCTCGTACCGGTGAGAGTGAACTACTCGTTCACGCCCCTGACCAGCCTCTCGGCGCTCATCCAGTACAACAGCCAGACCGCGGACGTCTCCTCGAACGTGCGCTTCGCGCTCCTCAACCGGAGCGGCACCGGGCTCTTCGTCGTCTACAACGATCAGAGAAACACCTCGGACTACTCGCGCCTCGATCCGGAAACCGGCCTCGTTTATCCGACGGTCATCGGCCGATCGTTCATCGTCAAGTACACCTACCTCTTCGATTTCTAGATGCCCGTGCATCTTCGCCGCCGCCGTCGTCCTGATCACTCACGGACGCGGCGGTTGGGAGAGGTCACGGACCGCTCCGCCGTGGTCTGGGCGCGATCGAGCGCGCCGGCGGAGATGGTGGTGGACTACGGCGACGGACGGGTCGCGCGGGCGCGAAGCGAAGCGGCGCGCGACTTCACCGCACGAGTGAAGCTCGAGAACCTCGAACCGGGAACTCGATACCGGTACCGCGTTCACTTCGAGTCGGACGGCGAATCGTCGGCGATGGTCGAAGGGTCCTTCCGCACGGCGCCCTCCTCCGAGACGCCCGGCGCGGTGAAATTCGTGGTCGGCGGGGACCTGGGAGGCCACGGCTTCTGCCGTGACGCGACGTCCGGATACTCCTTCTTCGATCGGATGCGGGAGCTCGGTCCCGACTTCTTCATCGCCAACGGCGACATGATCTACGCCGACAGCGACTGTCCGGAAGCGCGGCCCGATGGAGGTCGGAACGTTCCCGGCGACTTTCCTCGCATCGACGATCCCGCCGTCGACTGGACGGACGCGGATTCGGTTCGCGAGATCTATCTCGCGCACTGGCGATACAACCGCGCCGACCCGAGCTTCCAGCGGTTCCTTCTCGAGGTGCCGGTGTACTCCCAGTGGGACGACCACGAGGTCATCAACGACTTCGGAGCTCCCTGGCCGCGTCTCGCGGCCGCGCCCGACCGGCAGGGCTATCCGGTCCTCGTGCGGGCGGGAAGAGAGGCGCTCTTCGATTTCCATCCTCTCTGGCCGAACGCGGAGGAGCCCGAGCGCATCTATCGGTCGTTCCGGTGGGGAGCTTACGTCGAGCTCTTCCTTCTCGACGCGCGGTCCTATCGGAGCGCGAACGACCGCGAGGATTCGCCCGAGGCGGAAGACGCTTCTCGGCCGCGCGCAGCTCGATTGGCTGAAGAACGGTCTTGCGAGCTCGACCGCGACCTGGAAGATCGTGAGCAGCGACGTTCCGCTCTCGATCGCGACCGGAAGCCGAGCCGAGGTCTACGGGCGCGACGCCTTCGCCGATGGAGATCCCGCGGGAGCGCCGCGCACGGGATCGGAGACCGAGCTGCGGGAGCTCCTTGACGCATCTCGACCGCGAGAACGTGAAGAACGTGGTCGTGGTCGTGACCGACGTCCATTTCGCGACGAGTCTCCGCTACGAGATCGATCTCGATTCCGACGGCGACACGCTCCTGTTTCACGAGCTCGTGACCGGCCCCATGAGCGCCGCGACGCTCGAGCCGAAGACCCCGGATGCGACCTTCGCACCGCGCGTGCTCTACGTCGAAGGCGGAATCTTCAACTTCGGGTTCGCCGCCGCGGACGGCGGAGCGCTCCGGTACGAGGTGCGCGACGACCAGGGCCAGGTGAGGGAAGGCTCGAGGCTCACGATTTCCGCGGAGCGCCGGTGACTGACGTCCGTTTCGAGACGGTGCTCGAAGCGCGAGAACGGGTAGCACCTCACGTGCATCGCACTCCGGTTCTGACCAGCTCGGTTCTCGACGATCGGACCGGAGCCTCTCTCTTCTTCAAGTGCGAGAACTTCCAGAAGGCCGGCGTGTTCAAGGTGCGCGGCGCCTTCAATGCCGTCCTCTCGCTGAGCGACCGGGAGGCCGCCGCGGGCGTCGTGACGAGCTCCTCCGGAAACCAGGCGGCCTCGCTTTCCCTCGCGGCGAAGACGCGCGGGATTCCCGCGTATATCGCCATGCCCCGGATCGCCCTGCGAACGAAGGTCGCCGCCGTCGAGAGATATGGGGGCCGTATCGTCTGGGTCGAAGCTGTCGCGGAAGTTCCGACGTCTCAGGAGTACGAAGCCACGGCGGATCGCATTCAGCGCGAGACCGGGGCGGCGCCGGTGCATCCGTACAACGACCCCCGCACCATCGCCGGACAGGGTACCTGCGCGCTCGAGCTCCTCGAACAGGCCCCGGACCTGGACTTCGTCGTCGCTCCCGTCGGAGGGGGAGGTCTTCTGAGCGGGACGGCCCTTACCGTCAAGTCGCTCGCGCCGAAGACCAAGGTGCTGGGAGCCGAGCCCGAGATGGCGAACGACGCGCTCCTCTCGTTACGAGCGGGAACGATCGTCCCGCAGACCGCTCCGCGAACCATCGCGGACGGCCTTCGCACGTCGCTTGGAAGCATCACCTTTCCCCTGATCCAGGAGCACGTCGACGACATCGTGACCGTGAGCGAGAGCTCGATTCTCGACGCCATGCGCGCGCTCTGGGAAGTGCTCAAGATCGTGATCGAGCCGAGCAGTGCCGTCGCGGTGGCGCCGCTTCTCGAGGGGAAGATTCCCGAGGCTCGAGGAAAGCGTGTGGGAGTGATTCTTTCCGGGGGCAACGTGGACCTCGATTCGTTTCCCCTCTTCGCACCTCGGTGACGAGATGAAGTTCCGGTGAGTTTCGACGGGAGTTCGTGAGCTTTTCGGCGTTTTGAGCAGATTTTAGTCTCGGCCCAAACCCTCGGGCTCGTAAATTCTCCTCCTCCGCCTCGTAGTTTTACGAGTTCCCCGCGCATCCTCCCTTCGTTACCTTACCTTCGCCGCAATGAACCTTCCTGGCATCGCAGCGGGCTGAATCTTAATGAAAGGGAACAGATACAGCATGTCAAATGAAGAAAATGACAACCTAGATGACAAACTGAGCTCTACAGAGAAAGCCCGTGAAGTCTTTCGGGAAGATCCGCTGGCGGATACGAGCCCGTTGATCTCACAGGAGATTCCACCCGGCGTGGATCGCCGTAATTTCCTGATACGAAGCGCTGTGGGCGGTGCTGCCGCCGTGATGACGGGTCGCTCTGTCTCGGCCAAAGAGAGAACAGCGATGGCCATCGCAACACTGCCGCCGCAGGCTGCGGGATCGGCGCCGCCGCTCTCTGCCGACTTGAACGTCGTGAAGAAGGGGAAGGGGCCCGTGCTGACGACGGTGGACGAGTTCTACAAAGTGGGGCCCGGCCCATCGAGCTCGCACACGATCGGTCCGATGCGCATCACCTACGATTTCTACCAGCAATGCACCAAACTGCCGGCCGACAAACTCGCCAAGGCAACGAAGCTTCAGGTGAACTTGTTCGGAAGCCTCAGCGCCACCGGCAAGGGACACGGCACGGAACGGGCTGCACTGGCGGGACTGGTCGGGAAAGAGCCGGCAACCGTCGACCCGAAATTTCTCGACAGCTTGCGAGACAAGCCTGACCAGGTGTTCCCGGTGAAGCTCGGCAACAAGTCCATCGATGTGAGCCTCAAGGACGTCATCTACGACGCGACCGAAGGGCGACTTCAAGCACCCGAACACGATGACGGTCAAGCTCCTGGCCGGCAACGAGGTGCTGCTCGAGCAGGAGTACTACTCAGTGGGCGGCGGATTCATCGAGTGGAAAGGGTACACGCCCCCGAAGAAGAACCCGCCGAAGTACCCGTTCTCGACGATGAAAGAACTGCGGGCCCACGCCGACAAAAACAAGATCTCGATCGCGAAGGTAATGCTTGCCAACGAGATGTCGATCGCGGGCAGGACGGAAGAGGAAGTTTATGCCTTCATCGACAAGATCATCAACGCAATGGTCGCGACCGTAAAGTCGGGGCTTTCGATGCCGGAGGACGACGTGCTGCCCGGCCCGATCAAGCTGCATAGCAAGGCAGCGACCGTTTACAAGCGCGCCATGGACGAGAAGTATCAAGTCAGACCGCGGCATCGGCGCTCTGTCGGCATACGCGTTGGCGGCATCCGAAGAAAACGGGCGCGGCCACCTCGTGATCACCGCGCCGACAGGCGGTTCCGCCGGCGTCATGCCGGCTCTGGTCTATGGGCTCGGCGAAGGAGGTCGGAAGCTCGCCCTGCAGAAGATCCGTGACGGTATGCTCGCCGCTGCGGCGGTCGGCTACCTCTGCAAGCACCATGCGACTCTGTCTGCGGCCGAGGGCGGTTGCCAGGCAGAGATCGGCGTGGCGTCGTCGATGGCTGCGGCATTGATCGCTACTGCGTACGACGCAGAGTCGCTGGTGGTCGAGAATGCTGCCGAATCGGCGCTGGAGCATCACCTGGGCATGACCTGCGACCCGGTCGCCGGTTACGTGCAGGTTCCGTGCATCGAGCGGTGCGCATTCGGGGCAGTCAAGGCCTGGACCGCCTACGCGATCGCCAGCAACGAGATCGCGTCCAGGCACCGCATCGATTTCGACGCAACCGTGATGGCCCTGGCCCAGACCGCCAAGGACATGAACAGCAAGTACAAGGAAACCAGCGAGGCTGGACTCGCCCTCTCCGTAACGCTCTGCTGACGAACGGGGCTCCTCGCTCGAACTCGGCTCGGGGATCGTTCTACGAGGAGCCTCCATTGCTTACCGGCGATGGCTCGCCAAGTCATGGGAAACTTCCGTGGCTTGGTGAGCGTCGCAATCCCAGTACTTCTGTCATTTCGGGATGGGTTCGGGAGGGAGATTTAACGTGTCGATACGCCGCGCATTCATCAAGGCTTCAGTCGCATTGGCGTTGACGTCAGTTACGTTTTTCACGACTTCTGCCTCCGGACAGTCTTCCTGCAACCCAGCCAAAACAGCACGGTCGCCGTTTCGGAATCCAAACCAGGCAGCGCGAGAACAGGGTCGCGGCTGAGGAGCCCAAGCCAAAGGAGCTGCAAAGCGAAATCGAGGCCGTGAAGACGGAGAACGCCGCGGTCCGAGAACTACTTCGCAGGATGGAGGAGCAGCAAAAGATACTGCTTGAACAGGTAGACCGTTTAGCAGCGACGGCTTGACGGGGGCGTGGCAACGGATGTGTCTATCGCCGGCCAGCCAATTGTACCGCCGACAACGGCAGATGCCTGCGGTGCCGGCAGCGAATACCGCGTTGAATACGCCAGCAGGTGGTGACAAATTCAGCAAGTACTTCCGTACAGCCGGCATCCGTTGCCGCACACAGACAAACGACGATCGTTATAGAGATGGAATCGTAATCTGGCAAACTCCCGAAGACGCTAAAGTGCCTTTCCTGCTGAAGTTCAACGTCAATACCCAACTCCGATATCTCAATACCCTTAATAGTCCGACGAAACTTTCACCGACCACCTGGGCGTTGTCCGCGAGGTTCATACGCGCAACGACATCACGGTAAATCGCGCGATGTTCATCTTAGGCGGCTACATCTTCGACGAGAGGCTGCGATATAGCTTCACCGTCTGGACGTCCGCCGGGGCCGCCTCGATCGTCGTAGCCGGAAACATTGGCTGGCAATTCAACAAGGCCCTTACGATCACTGGAGGTTACACGGGTGTTCCAGGCAGCCGATCACTGGTTGCCACGTTCCCATTTTTTACGGCAACCGATAGGAGCATGGCGGACAACTTCTTCCGCCCCGGGTTCACCCAGGGCGTCTGGGCGAACGGAGAACCCGTGAAGGGGCTGAATTATTTGGCTGTTCGTCGGCAACGGTCTCAATACCTTGAGTATCTCGGCAAACAAGATCGATACGCATCTGCTGGTTTCCGGCAGCGTCTGGTGGGAACCGCTGGGACCCTACGGGGAACCCGGCAAATCACGCAACATGTACGATGATTATTTCGCCTCCAAAAAAGCTCGCATTCGAATTGGTACCGCGTTTACGAGATCCCGGGAGGACCGTTTTTCAAATCTCGATCAATCAAGTCCCGAGAACACTTCACTGTACAATTCCGACGGCGTGCTTACCTTCTCGACCGGAGCGTTTGCGCCGGGTGTAACGGTCGACGAGGCCACGTACAAGATGTGGGCGATCGACGGCGGCATCAAATGGAACGGGCTTGCGGTCAACGGGCAATACTTCACGCGTTGGCTAAATGATTTCGAAGCCGACGGACCGCTTCCGCTCGCATCCACATTCGACCACGGCTTTGAGTTGTCGGCGAGTCATTTTGTCATTCCCAAGAAGCTCGAGCTTTATGGCCGCGGGTCTAAGGTCTTCGGACAGTTTGGCGACTCTTATGAGTATGCGCGGTGGGGTAAAGTGGTATTTCCTTCCGACCGAGCGTCTGTGGCTCAACGGAGAGCTGATCCGGGTCGACCATGCTCCTTATAGCGGGGCCTTTACTCCGTATACCGCAGGTATGAACGGCTGGGTGCCGATGATACAGACGGTCCTCGCTTTTTGACGATCATCAGTTTCTGACATTCGAAGGACAGCAGAAATCATCCTTCTCGATTCGTTCCCCCCCAACCCACTTCGGTGACGAGATTGAAGTTCCTTACGATCGCAGGAATTCTCACCTTGGCCGTCGCATCGCCCGCGGCGCCCCGGAAAACCGTCCTCGACGGCGTTCACGTGATCGACGTCGCGAACGGCGATATCCAGAGGGACCGCCGCGTGGTCCTGGAAGGAAGCCGTATCGCGGCGATTCTCGACCGCGCGTCGGCCACTCCCGCGGACGTCGCGGTGGTCGATGGTCATGGACGGTTCCTCCTCCCCGGTCTCTGGGACATGCACGTTCACATCGGCGTCGAGGCGCGCTCGGAAATTCTCCACCTGCCTCTTTTCGTCGCCTGGGGCGTGACGGGCGTGGTCGACATGGGCGACAACGTGATGGGCGAAACCCCGCCGTCCTCCGAAGTCGGCGCGAAACGCCGCTGGTCGGAGGAGGCGCTTGCCGGGGTTCGAGTGGGACCACGAATTCTCGGCATCGCGAGCCATGGATTGAACGGCCAGGAGAGCGGTGACACCGCTCGTACTCCCGAGTGGGCGTTTCTGGAAGCCGCGACGGAGGACGACGCGCGCCGACTCGCGCGGTGGCTGAAGGACGAGATGGCCGTCGACTTCGCGAAGATGTACGACGGTTTTCCGCGTGCGACCTACCCCGCCTTCATGGCCGAAGCCCGGCGCATCGGGCTTCCCGTGCGCGGCCACAAACCTCTGGAGGTGACATTCGAGGAGGTGGTGGCGGCGGGGCAACAGAGCATCGAGCACATGCAGGCCATTCCCTGGGAGAGCACTCCTTCCGTCGGCGACTTCCGAGGTTTCGGCCGCGACCGGGCGCGCGGACTCTACAGTCCGGAATTCATGCGCGCGGTGGTGACCACGATGGATCTCGATTGGACGCGCGCACATCTCGAGCTCGCTCGTGCTGCGGGCATGTATCTCACGCCGACGCACATCACTCGGAAGTTCGAGGCGATGGCGGCGACCGCGAACCAGGAGTTTCTCGACGACGAGAGGCTCGAGCTCGTCCCATCGCGGCTTCGCGAGTGGTGGCAGGCCGACGTGGATCGGACGCGCGCGCGCGCGAGCTCGGCCGGAGTGGAAAAAGAGTATCTCGAATTCTGGCGCATGGGATATCGCGTCACCCGGATGGCGGTCGATTTGGGGCTTCCGGTCGTCACCGGAACGGATTCCGGCGACAGCTACTGCTTCCACGGGTCCAGCCTTCACGACGAGCTTCGCGAGCTCGTCGCCGCCGGCCTCAGTCCCCTCGAGGCTTTGAGGGCCGCTACCTTGACTCCCGCCGCGGTCCTGGGTCGGAGCGCGGAGCATGGAACGGTCGAGGCGGGAAAGATCGCCGATCTCGTGCTTCTCGAGAAAAATCCGCTCGAAGATATCGAGAACACCCGCGGCATCGCCGGCGTGTTCTTCAACGGGCGCTACTTCGATCGGTCGGCGCTCGACGAGATTTCGAAGGCCGTCGCCCGCGAGGCTCGCTAAAGTCAGTTCGCCATCGAGCCCGGAACGCGGGCCTCGACCCGCACCGTCCTGTCGATGACACTCGCATGGGTCTCGAACCTTTCGCGTCCTCTGTTCGTTACCTTCGCTGTGGACGACCGTCTGTTCCGTTGCCTGGGTCATCGCACCGAAAGGGAGCTGCGCTCTTGATCAATCTACTCAACGACTTGCGCTACACCCTTCGCCTTCTGGCGAAGAGCCCCCTCTTTTCCGTCGTCGCCATCTCGACGTTGGCGCTCGGAATCGGCCTCAACGCCGCCACCTTCTCGGCTATTCATGGACTTCTGCTCCGGCCGTTGGGGGGCGTCTCCGCGCCCGAGGAGCTCGTCCAGGTCTATCGTCAATGGCCGGGGATCGACTACGGCTCCAACTCCATCCCGCATTACCAGGACGTCCGCGACCGCTCGGGCGAGGTCTTCGAGAGCACGGCAGCGTGGTTCTTTACGCCGATGTCGCTCTCGGCGGACGGTCGGAACGAGCGCATCCTGGGCACGGTGGCGAGCGCGAACTTCTTTCAGACCTACGGCGTGGTTCCTGCCATCGGACGAGCCTTCCTTCCCGGAGTGGAGGACCGGGGCCCTGGTGCTCATCCTGTGACCGTACTCGGTTACTCCTTCTGGCAGGCCCGGTTCGGAGGAGATCCTCGCGTCGTCGGCCGCACCGTCGATATCAACGGCCGCCCCTTCGAGGTGGTGGGTGTCGCCCCGCCCGCGTTCAAGGGGCCCGTGGCGGTCGCCGACGTCCCCCTGTACGTGCCCCTCATGATGCAGGGAGAGATCATGCCGGGGAACAATCTCATCGAGTCTCGTGGCAACAACATGATGAACGTCGTGGCGCGTCTCCGCGAGGGGAAGAGCATCGATCACGCCGGGCAAATGATGGACGCCCTGCTCCTCCAGCTCAAAGAGGACCTTCCGAAGGACTACGAGGGGCAGCGCGGCACGACGCTCGTGTATCAATCAGAGGTGGGCATCCACCCCACGTTTCGGAGCGCGCAAATCGGCATGAGCACCGTGATGATGGTCGTCGTCTCGCTCCTCTTGCTCATCGCCTGCGTGAACGTCGCCAATCTGTTCCTCGCCCGTGCCCGGGAGCGTCGCCGGGAGATGGGTATCCGGATCAGCCTGGGCGCGGGACGCCGCCGCCTCCTCCAGCAGCTCCTTACCGAGAGCTTGCTGTTCAGCCTCCTCGCCGGCATGGCCGGAGTGGGCCTGGCGCATTTGGTCACACGAGTCCTGTCCGGTATCCAGCTTCCGTTCGACGGACCGTTCTCGTTCGACGTGGATATCGACACCACCGTGCTGGTATTCACTCTGGGAGTCTCCCTCCTGGCCGGCCTCATCTTTGGATTGGCGCCAGCGCTTCAAGCGGCTCGGTCCGATTTGGTGACGGCGGTCAAGGGCGCCTCGAGTCAGAGCCGTTCCCGCGTGAGCGGCGCCCTCGTCGTCGGTCAGATGGCGCTCTCCCTCATCCTGCTCGTGAGCTCGGGGTTGTTCTTGCGCGCGCTCGAGTCGGCGACGGAGATCGACCCGGGAATGGACGAGCCCAAGCACCTGGTGATGGCATCGATGGATCCGGGCCTCCAGGGCTACGCGGAACCGCAGACGCGGCAGTTCTACGAACGTCTCATCGACGAGCTCTCCGCTGCTCCCGAGGTGAGCTCGGCCGGCTTCGCGGACTCCGTTCCTCTCGGCTTCAGCAACCGGGACCGTGGGGTGGAAATTCCAGGCTACGAGTTCGCGGACGGAGAGCGCCAGAGCCTGCAGTATTCCGTCGTGACCGAGGGGTATCTGGAGACGCTCGGGGCCGACATTCTCGAGGGACGCACCTTCACCCGTCAGGACGATGGTATGGGAGCTCCCGTCATCATCGTCAATCGTCGTTTCGCGGACCGCTTCTGGCCGAACGAGTCCGCGCTCGGCCAGGTCGTCGAGACGGCGGGCAAGGAGCGCCAGGTCATTGGTGTCGTCCAGACCGGCAAGTACCGAAGCCTCGGCGAGGACCCGACCGAGTTCATGTTCCTCCCCGAGCGCGAGCTCTTCCGATCGGGTCGCACACTCGTGGTCCGCACCCGTTCGAACCCTGAGGCGGTGCTTGCGAAGGTTCGCGAAACCGTCCGAGGGATCGATGCGAACCTGCCCCTCTTCGACGTGCGAACGATGCAGGATCACATGGGGATCGCCCTCCTGCCGGCGCGACTGGGCGGGTCGGTTCTCGGGATTTTCGGGCTGCTGGGACTCGCTCTCGCCGCCGTGGGGATCTACGGAGTCATGGCCTACTCGGTCGCCCAGCGCCAGAGAGAGCTCGGCATTCGCGTGGCGCTCGGAGCGGATCGCCAGCGGGTCGTGGGGCTCGTGCTGCGCGAGGGGCTCAAGCCCGCCTGTGTCGGAATCGCTCTCGGACTCGCCGGGGCCGCGGGCGCGTCCCAGATGGTGAAGGGGATGCTCTACAACGTGCGGGCCATCGATCCCGTCGCCTTTGGCGGGGTCCCGATCCTGCTCATGGCGGTGGCGGCGACGGCGGTCTACCTTCCCGCGCGGCGCGCGGCGCGAGTAGAGCCCATGCGCGTCCTGAAGGTGGACTGAGGTCCCGTTGCGTCAACCGAACCAGGACAGGACGACGAAGAGGACCTCATCGTCGACTGGCCATGGTGTCGCTGTGACTTGCTTGAGATCGGAAGGCCGCGAGAGCCTGTCCCCGACGCGGGCGGACCGCTCCGAGACTCCGCGACCGGCATCGAGCAGGAAGGGCTTCTGTAGAGACCGCTCAGCTCGAGCCCGGCGACGCAAAAAAACGGTTTACCCTTCTCATCCCAATCAACTAGTCTTTTGAGTGCCTCGCTGGCTGGTGCGCCATTCGGGGCGACTTTACAGGAGGCGACCATGCGCGGCTTGAAGAGCAAGAACGTATTGGTGACAGGCGGCGCAAGCGGCATAGGTCAGGCCACCGCGGCGCGCTTTCTCGAAGAGGGCTGCGCCGTTTGCGTCCTCGATAGCAATTCCGATGCACGAACGCGCGTTGCTGGCGAACTGCCCGACTTGGCCGCGGTAATCAACGCTGACGTGTCAGCCATGGAGCAGGTGCGCAGGGCCTTCCAGGAGGCGATTGATTGCATGGGTTCCGTTGACGTGCTGATCAACAACGCCGGCATCAGCATTCGGCACGACTTCCTGAACATTACGAGCGAGGAATGGAACACCGTTCTAGCGGTGAATCTCACCGGTGTATTCAACGTGGCACAGACAGCCGCGCGTCATATGGTGGAAAAGGGTTCCGGCGTGATTCTCAACACGGCTTCAACGGCGGGAAATATTGGATACCCGCATTACGCGGATTACAGCGCGAGCAAGGGCGGTGTCATTGCGCTCACCCAGGCGATGGCGCTGGAGCTCGCTCCCGTCGTCCGCGTGAACGCGGTTTCCCCGGGCTACGTGCTGACGCCGATGCAACGCGCCGAATACACGGACGAAATGCTGGACGCGGTCAACCGCAAGATCCCGATGGGACGGCATGCGAAACCGGAAGAGATTGCCGGGTTGTTCGCGTTCCTCGCGTCCGACGACGCGGCGTTCGCTACCGGCCAGGTATACGTCATGGATGGTGCTGAGACCACCGGAGGACTATGCAGCCAGTGGGCTCATGAATGAGCAAATAGGGGGGATTCAGCGAAATGAGACTTGAAGGAAAAGTTACCCTGATAACCGGTGGAACCTCTGGAATCGGCACCGCGACCGCCCTTCGATTCGCAGCGGAGGGTGCAGCGGTCGTGATCACCGGGCGCAACGTGGAGCGTGGCGAACAGGTTCTTCAGGCGATCGTGGCAAAGGGTGGGGAGGCCTTGTTCCTACGGTCTGATGTGCGCATCGCGACGGATTGTCGTGGGGCCGTCGAGCGGACGCTCGAGCGATTCGGCAAGATTGATGTGTTGTTCAACAATGCCGGCGTATTCCACCCGAAAACGGTTCCGGACTGCACCGAGGAGGAGTGGGACGAGACCATCGATTCCAGCCTGAAGGGCGCCTTTCTGATGTCGAAGTATGTGCTGCCGTCGATGATCGAGCACCGCACGTGGCTCGATCATTCACATGAGCTCGGGCTGGGGAATCCAAGGAGGCGACAAGGCGGCCGCATATTGCGCGGCCAAGGGCGGATTGATCGTCATGGCCAAAGCGATGGCGATCGATCACGGTCCGCAGGGAATTCGCGTTAACTGCGTGTGTCCCGGCGACGTGATGACGCCCATGCTTCCCGACGACGCCGCCAAGCGCGGCATGTCGTGGGACGACTATGCCGCCGGAGCCGCGAACCGGCCTCTCGGTCGTGTCGGTACCGCGGAAGAAATCGCTGCCGCAGTGCTATACCTGGCCTCCGACGAGTCTTCCTTCGTGACCGGTACGGCACTCGTCGTCGACGGAGGCGGCGTCGCAGGCTGAGCAACGCGCACATCTCGGCAAGGGAGGGCGCCCGCCCCACCGCCTCAGGACTTCTCAGACGCTTGGGGCAATTGCCAGCGTGCGATCAGTAGCCGCAGTGGTCCGCCGTCGACAGGCGCCGCTCATCGGCCTTCGGTCGGCTCTTCCACGTACTCTCGTGATACCGGCGGCGGCTGAGGATCGAGAGGCGCGAGAGCGCGTCCCGCGAGTGCCGGGTGATCCGGTGGAATCTTCGTCGCGCGGAAGACCGCGTAGGTGTACTTCTGGACTGGTTGGGGCTGAGAGCCATCCGCCAGGGTCACCGTCCCGGAATACGGCGTCCAGTACTCCCAGACGATCTCACCCTCGGGAGTGACTTCGAAGAACCTTCCGTTTTTCCCCTCGCAAATAAGGGTGTTGCCGTTCTCGAGCCTCTCCGCGCCGGAGATGAACTCCGAGTGAAACTCACCCTTGTCCTCGTACTTCCAGACGGGCTCGGTCGGTCCGAAGGGGCCGTTCTCGGGCGCCAGGTAACGACCGTCGGCCTCCACCGGCGGCGCGATCTCGAGGACGGCGGAATAGTTCTTCTTCTCGGGACCGGGGACGTCATTGTTGAAGAGCGTGAGATGGCCGGCGCCGGGCCGTCCTTCTGGGATCCAGCGCACGTCGTGCTGGTAGAACAACTGCCGCGGGACGCCCTCGTGCCGGCCATAAGTACTCGGGTTCCCCCAGCGGTAGAGAAGGTCGCCTCCTCGTCCCCGGCGCCCTCCCGTGCTCCCGGCCGCTTCCTCCGTGGTGGTGCTGTGGTCCAGGATCCAGATCTCGCTGAAGCTCGGCGTGCTCAGCGCTATCTGATCGAGATCTGCGTTGTAGGCCACGGCATTCATGTGGAGGAGGTCGGAGTTTAGATCCTCGGCGTCGGTATCCTCGGAGACGTAGCCGAGAGCCTTCAGCTGCTCGAGCTTCTCGGGGTCGACTTCCTGGGGCTCGCCGTCACCGTTGATGTCGATCCGATGGAGAAGACTGGCCGGATCTCCGAAGTGGGGAAGCTTCTCGTCCACGTTCTGGACTAGATGATTCCAGACGCGCCACTCCCAGACGATGACTCCGCCCTCGGGACGCGTAGGCTGGATCTCGATGACCTTTTCCGGCCAGAGACCCTGTTCGGCAACGCGGTCCCCCCGACGCCCGGCGGCGCGCGCCTCCTCCGCTGACTTGCGCTCCCAGGCGATCGCCAGAACGTTCCCGTTCGGGAGCGGCTCGATGTCGTGATGGGTGATGTAGTCATCGGTCGCGTAGGGGAAGCTCCACACGAGCTCACCGTCCCAGGTGAGCTCCTCAATCAGCCCGCCGACTCCGCCGCCGCTGAACACCTTCGACTCCACCCTCGCTCCGCGCAGCAGATGCCCGTCGTCGAGGAGATACACTGAGCCTTCCGGAGCGTAGCGGCTCTTCCAGGTGTGCACCACGAGGCCCTCGGCGTCGATCAAGTACGTCGTGTCCGACATGAGCGGGGCGTAGAGCACGTATCCGGGGAAGGCGCCTGGCTTGTTTGCCAGAAGACCGCTCGGGCGGGTGGCGTCTGCGGGAGCCTCCTCTTGCTCTTCGGGAAGCGGAGCGCACGCGCCCATCAGCGTTGCGTACAGAGCCAAGGCGAGGGCGCGATTCGTCATACGAGGGCCTCCGGAAGGGTCAGCATATTGGCGGCGATTCACAACTGCAATCGATCGACGTAGCACCATCGAAAGCGCTCGCCGCGCTCCATCGAGCGCATGATCGGATGGGCCGTCGCCCGCGAGGCTCGCTAACGTCAGTTCAGCTCGGCGATCTTCACGTTCCGGAACAGGAGCGTTTCTCCCGCTTCGCTCAGATCCTGAAACCCGACATGTCCGCGCCGGGGCCGTGAGGCGCCCGAAGGAGCGTCGAGAAGCTCTTGGCCTTCCCCGTGGCGCTTCGCTGGTTTCGTGAACGTATCCAGGTCGACGTCCTGCACCAGCTTTCGATTGAGCCACACCTTCACCTTCGGCCCGCGCATCTCGATGCGGTAGTGATTCCATTCGCCGGCGATGTACGCGAGCTCCTTTGCTCCGGACACGAGGTAGAGCGCTCCCGTGAGCTGTTCGTTCGTCGCGCCCGGGAAATACGAGATACTCGAAGCTGGGATCAGTGATCTGAAGCTCGAGCCCGGCGTAGGCCGGGTCGCCCGCGAGAGGCGTCCGCAGCGCGACACCGCCGTTTCCAGACTTACCGCCGTTCTCGAACTTGAACTCGAGCTCGAGAATGAAATCGGAATACTCGCGCTCGCTCAGAAGCCAGGTGCCGATCCAGGTGTCTCCGGTCGTCCCCGTGGCGTAGCGGCCCGTTCCGTGAAGGACGCCGTCCGCATCCACTTCCCAGACCACCGGCCACTTCGGGGGCTTGCTGACGTCGGTCCATTCGCGCACCAGCCAGCCTTCACCGACGACGCCCGGGCGGGTGAAGAGTTTCTGGAACTCCGGATCCGACGGACTCCCGGTCGCGCCGATTGCGCCTGCGAGAAGAATCGCGGCAGCGGCAGATTTCATGATCCCTCCGATCGCCGAAGGATGCTATGGGAGAGAAGGAGCCCGGGTCAAGACGGCGGTGTTTCCGAAGTTCGGGTGCAATTCGGTGGATCCGACCGCGGACGCTACGGTATCGTTTCGTTTCATGCCCGAAGGCACTCTCATCCTGACGCGCAGCGAGATCGAGCGGCTCCTGCCTCTCGCCGACTACATTCCCGTCGTCGAGCGCGCCTTCGCCCTCCATGCGGAGGGCAAATCGCTCGCTCCCGGTCTGATGCATATCGACTGCGACGACGGGGAGTTTCACGTGAAAGGCGGAGGCCTTCGCCTGCCTCGCTCCGCCGTCGCGGTCAAAGTCAACGGCGGCTTCTTCAAGAACATGGCGCGCTTCGGCCTCCCGGCGATTCAAGGCACCATCATTCTCTGCGACGGCGAGTCCGGGTACCCGCTGGCGTTTCTGGAATCATCGGAGGTGACGGCCTGCCGAACCGCGGCCGCAACCGCGGCGGCGGCAAAGCACCTCGCTCGTCCGGATTCGGAATCGGTGACCGTATGCGGCTGCGGCCGTCAGGGACGCGCACAGCTCCGGGCGCTTCTGCACGTGAGACCGATCCGACGGGCGTTCCTCTTCGACCAGAACCTGGACGCCGCGCGTTCTCTCGCCGCGGATGCGTCGAAGAGCCTTTCCATCGAGGCGGTCGCTATCGACGAGCCAGGAGTGGGTGCGAAAGAGAGCGACATCGTCATCACCTCGACGCCGGCCCGGAAGCCTTTCCTGAAGCTCGAGGACGTGCGGCCGGGCGCCTTCGTCGCAGCCATCGGGGCCGACAGCCCGGAGAAGCAGGAGCTCGATCCGCGAATCCTCGCGAGCAGCACCGTCGTCGTCGACATCCTGGATCAGTGCGCGACGGTGGGAGAGCTTCATCACGCGATCGACGCGGGTTTGATGACCCGGGAGGACGTGCACGCGGAGCTCGGCGAAGTGATCTCCGGAATGCGGCCGGGACGCCGCGGCCCTGAGGAGCGCATCGTCTTCGACGCGACGGGAACGGCCCTTCAGGACGTCGCCGCGGCAATGGCGGTCTACGAAAAAGCGCTCCAACAAGGGACTGGCCGCCTCATCGACATGCGCGGGTAGCCCACAGGAAAGGACTTTCGAGGATGAGTCGCCGAGTTCGCGGCAACCTACAAATGGGATCGGCGCCGGGGAAACTGATCGGCGGAAGGGCAGGGTAAACTCAGACAATGCGGATGCGGATTCGCTCTCGAGCTCCGTTGGCCGCTTGGTTGGTCGCGTTGATCTCGGTCTCCGTTCGCGCAAGGGCACAGGCGCCGCAGGTTCTTCCCTCCCGCATCGACGAGGTCTTCGCCGAATGGAGCTCCGGCTCGTCGCCCGGTTGCTCTCTCGCCGTCGTGAAGGACGGTGAGGCGGTGTATACGAAGGGCTACGGCATGGCGAATCTCGACCACGACGTTCGCATGACGCCCTCCTCCGTGTTTCATGTGGCCTCGGTGTCGAAGCAGTTCACGGCGGCATCGGTAGCACTTCTCGCTCAGGAGGGAAAGCTCTCTCTCGACGATCCGGTGCGGAAGTACATCCCGGAGCTCGCGGATTTCGGAGCGCCTCTCACGATTCGCCATCTCGTTCATCACACGAGCGGTCTCCGGGACCAATGGGATCTTCTGGACTTGGCGGGCTGGCGGTACTCGCTGGACCTCATCACGGACGATGACGTGATGGAGGTGGTGTCGCGACAAATGGAGCTGAACTTCCGCCCTGGAGATCGGTACCTCTATTGCAACACGGGCTACACGCTCCTCGGCCTCGTGGTGGAGCGGGTGAGCGGCCTTTCGCTCCGCGAGTTCACGACCGAACGATTCTTCGAGCCTCTCGGCATGAAGAGCACCCACTTTCGCGACGACCACGCGGAGGTCGTGAAAAACCAGGCCTACGGATACGTGCCCGACAAGAAATCCGATGCAGGGTTCCGGCTCTCCCTCACGAACTTCGATACCGTGGGCGCGACCAGCCTCCTCACCACCGTCGAGGACATGGCCCGTTGGGATCGAAACTTCTACGACGGGAAGGTCGGGGGTCGGGCTTTCCTCGATGGGCTCCTCGAGCGAGGCGTCTTGAACGATGGCAAAGAGATCGACTATGCGTTCGGGCTCGTGCACGGCCGCCACGAAGGGCTTGTCACGATCGATCACGGGGGCTCGGACGCGGGCTATCGCGCGCAGTTCACCCGCTTTCCGGAGCGCGGTCTCTCTGTGGTCGTCCTTTGCAACCTGTCTTCCATCGACCCCGAACGGCTCGCGCTCCAGGTCGCGGACCTCTACCTGGGAAACGCACCCCGAAAGATCGAATCCACTCCTGCCGAGGTTCCCGCCGCCACCGACGTCGATGTGACCGCCTTCGCGGGCCTCTACTGGAATCGGGAGGGCGACGACTACCGGAAGGTGGTCGCGCGCGAAGGACGCCTCGTCGTTCAGTCGCCCGGCCCGCCGTCGGACGAGGTCGTCGAGCTCCAGCCGATTTCGGGATCGCGTTTCCGCGCGGCCGGGGCGAACGTGGAGATCCGGTTCGAGCGTTCCGCCGACGGCGCCATGTCGCTGGTGGAGAAATGGGGCGAGACGGGAACGCCGAGAACCTATGCGAGCGTCCCTTCGTTCTCGCCGACCGCGGAAGAGCTGAAAGCCTATGCGGGCGACTACGAGAGCGACGAGATCGAGATGATCTACCGGATGCGGTTCGAGAACGGCCGGCTGATGGTCGCACGATCGAAGTGGAAGACGTCCGCGCTCGAGCCGACGGTCACGGATCGCTTCATGGGCTTCGGCGGGCTGTACCGCTTCGTGCGTGACGCTACGGGCGCGGTATCGGGGCTCGAGATCGACACGGGCCGCGTCGTTCGACTGCGCTTCCGGCGACGCAGCGCTTCCCGCTAAGCTGGTTTTGCGCCCGGCTCCCCATCCTCCACTACCCAGGACGCCTCGGGGTACCCGGTGCCGTTCGGGTCCTCGACGCTGGTTACGAAGCGCAGGTCGAAGCGCAGCTCTTTTCGAGTCACGGTCGCAAGGAAGTATCCGCGGCGATCGCCCTCGTAATACTTGATGCGCGGGTTGAGGGGATCATCGGTCGATAGTACGGACCGTAAGGCGTACCGTCGCCGCCCGTGGTGATTGCCGGGGTCACGAACTCGGTGGCAACCGTCTTTCCCCCCGGATCCTTGAAATCGAGCTTCAAATCGTTGACGAACGTCGAATGCCAATCCCCGGTCAGGAAAACCGGGTTTCTGCACCTGGAGTCGACGACGTCTTCCAGAAGCCTCCGGCGGGCGAGCGGGTATCCGTCCCAGGCGTCGTTCCAGTACCAGTTCGCGTCGATTCGTTCGATGCTCCAGCTCCGCGAGCAACAGTTGCTGTCCAATGATGTTCCACTTCGCGTAGGACCTCTCGAAGCTCCTGGATGCCCACCGCTCCTGGCGCCGGCCCGAGCATGGTGTAGTCGCCGTTGCGCCTCGTCGCGCGGTACGCTTCGCCGTCCCTTACGTCTCCATGAACTCCGCGTGAGTTTTTCTTGGCCGCGATCGAGCGCTATCTCCCGCAGACGGTGAGGATCCCGTCGGAGCCCGAAATCTTCGTGCCGTCGAGGGTGAATCCCACGAGCGAAGCCTCGGTATCGCCGCATAGGATCCCCGTGGCGCGCGGCAGAAAGTAGAGGACCACGTCCTTTCGCCCGTCCCGATTGACGTCCAGAACGAGGGGATCGAAGAGTGCCGATGCGCCGCGCGGACCGAAACCTACGGTTTCCGCGTCCACGCTCCGGGCGTCGAAGTCGCTCTCCGAAAGGATGGCGACTCCGATGGGAACGATGCCCTTCGGATTCACGATGTTGTCGCGGAACAGGGGCCGGATGTCGATGCGCACGCTCCGCATGGGCTGCAGATCCAGGCCCACTACGACGGGGTCGTGGTCCGAGGAGCGAAAGGAATCCGGGTGATAGAGAAGCGGCTGATTGAACTCCGTGTTGTAGTCGAGCGCCACGGGCTCGTCGGCGTTGATGTGCCACTCGGCCACTCCACTCACGAAGGGTGTGAGGGCGGCGCTCGAAAGGGCGTGATCCAGATAGCCGGACTGACCGCCGAAGACGAAGGAATAGGCGTCGGCGCCGAGGAAACTGTCGATGAGATTCACGTACCCCGCATTCTCGAGGACGCCGATCGGGTCTTCCTTCGTGTAGGCGTTGAGATCCCCGATGATGAGAACCTTGTCGTTCCCCGTTCCCGTGGGATCCGTCGCGAGCCACTCGAGCAGGCGCTGCGCCGCGGCGACGCGCGTCAGGTTGCAGTTTCCCTGGCCGTCACCGACGTCCGGGTCGTTGTCGCAGGGAGAGCCCTTGGACTTGAAGTGATTCACGACCACCGTCACTGGCCTACCCGTAGCGTTCTCCTCGAACGCTTGCGCAATCGGAGGCCGGGTGTTGGTTTCGAACGGGAAGACGTTGTCCAGGATAGCGGTGGCACCGACGGGAGTGACGCTCTCCGGCTTATAGAGAAAGCCGACCTTGATGGCGTCGGTTCCGACCGTTCCCGTGTCGATGAAGTCGTAGGTGCCAGATCCCAGAATGTCGTTCAGGCCCGAGACCAGGTCGGCCACCGATTCAGAGGCGTTGTTCTCCACTTCGATGATACCGAGAACGTCCGCGTCGAGGGTCGAAAGCGCCTCGAGGATCTTCGCTCGCTGCCGCTCGAGCTCTTCGGGGTTGTTGGCGCCGCGGCAATCCAGGCCTCCCGTGGGCCCGCAGTTGAGCCCGCCATCGTCGAGAGTCGTGAAGTAGTTCAAGACGTTGAACGAGGCAATCTTCAGCGTTCCTCCCACCTCCGGCGGCTGGGTGGGCCTTTGGTTGAGGCGTTCGAATGCAACCGTCCCCGTCGGGTGTACGCGGTAAGCGCTGAATGCGAAGGCGAGAACACCCGTGAGATTCATCGTCTTGTCGCCCGCCCGGAGGGTGCCGTCCGCGCCAAGATAGGGAGGCAGCGGCAGCGGGTTCTGGATGCTGCTCCCGTCGTCGAGCAGAATGCGGCTGCGGTCGTTCGCGCTCTGAAGCGCCGCCGCCGAGGCACCGGGAGTGGTGATGGCGGTGGGAATGAACAGCCGGCCTCCCACGGAGAGGTCCACTTCGCCGAATCGGCCCTGAGTGAAGTTGCCGCTCACGAAGAGCTCTTGCGGAAAGTTGACCAGCATGCCCTCGAACCTTTCGAGGGCAGAAACAGCGGAGACAGGGAGCATCACCGTCGCCGCGCTGGCGCCGCCCGCGCCGGGAGTGCACACGTCGACCCCGATGAGACTCGATAGCTCCGTCTCGCCGAAGAACTCGGCGACGGTTCCTCCGACTCGGACCACGTCGCCGACGCCGACCGCAGAACCGGTAGCCCCGTCGAAAACGAATATGCCTTCGGACGTGGCGGGGTCGCCGTCGACCTGGGAATCTTCTTCCTGAACGAAGAAGCCTCCAAGGCCCGTGGGTCCCTGGAAATCCCCTACGACCACGCCTTCGATGATCTGAGTCGAGCCGAGAACGGGGCTCGCGACGTCATTCCCCTGAATACCGTGGATAAGGGTCGAAGCCTCCCCGCAGAGACCGATGGGAGGCGGCGGCGGGGGTACGTTGCGTCTCCCCGGGCGTAGGATCCTGCGGAACGTAAACGGCGGTATCGAACGGGACTCCGCCATCGGGCCTTCGAGCGTTCGCGTGGCTCGCGCTATTACCCGCGCCCGCTTCATCTGCCTGGGGACGACCGGGGGTGAGCGCGTTGAGAAGCTCCAGGTCATCGGCATCCGCGGTGTCGTAGACCAGAGCGTCCACGAGACTCGCGGCCGTTACCGGCGTATTGTTCGGAAAATCCGAAGCATTCCCGGTGTAGAGAGCGACGGCATCGGCGCCGTTCTGGAGTAGATTGCCTGCGAATACCAGCTGCACCTCGGGAACGTCCGCATTCCCGAGAACGAAGAAGCCGCCGGCATCGGTCGTGAAGCCGTCGAGATCGAAGGCGGCATACGACAGGTCGTTGCTGCCGTTGTAGAGCACGACTGCGAGGCCGTCGAGAGGCGTATCGGGAGTGCCAAAGAGCTCGATGAACTCCGCGGCGTCGGTTCCAGGAGTATCGGAATCGACTTCGTTTACCACGATCGGCGCTGGAGGAGGCGGCGGGGGAGGGCAAGCGTTTGCGGCTCCCGGCGTCGCATCCGCGTAGATGAAGTCGAGATTGTTCTGGTTCGTATCGACACCGTCGGAGCAGCGGGCGATGCTCTTCGATGCATTCGTCGGGTCGTCGGCGAGACCGGCGCCCGAGCCCTCCACGAAGGGCACCGCGTCGCCCTCATAGCTCACGACGTCGAGAAGCGTGGTTCCGTTCACGAGAGCCACCGCATCCGGGGCGCCGTTCTGGATCAGATCGGTGTCGGGCGTCGCGTCGAGATCGCAGGGAAAGACGGCCGCGCTGCTTCCGCAAACGACGAAATAGCCGCCAGGCGCGAGGTCGCTGGCCGGAAGCGCCTAGACGCGGTACGAAACCGCGGGATTGGATGCGCCGTTATAGAACTGAAGCTCGTGGCCCGCGAGGTTCACCGTGGTCGAGCCGGTATTCTTGATTTCGATGAACTCCGAGCTATCCGTGCTGGGCTGATTGTAGTCGATTCCGTTGACCACCAGCTGCGCGGTTGCAGTGCACCGGAAGAGGGTCGCGATGGCGAGAAAGGCGAGCAATCGGGTGCGGTCGATTTGCATAGTTCACCCCCTTGCGAATCGGAGTTCGCGTCGATTCATGGCGCCGAAGGATTCCGGTTTCTTCTAGCTCACGAACGCGACCGTGGTCTACATGCGGGAGGTGAACAGAGTGTTGTTTCTATGTAACAGCTCCTCCGCAAGCGGCTGACGGGAAGCGCACGAAATGCCGCACTGTTAGTTCCACGGGTAGGGGCCGGGCATCGCAACCCCCTTCGCTTCGAACAGGAGCTCGACGATCCGCTCGAAGGATTCCTCACGGGTCGGGCGCTGATAAATGTTGTGCGTCTTGTGAGCGAGAACCAGGTCGAGCGACGGAAATACGGCGATCCACTGTCCAACGGCGCCTCGTGCCGTGTAGGCGCCCTCGAAAGGCCCTTTCGCCTTGGGCCCATCCCAGATCCACCACATGTACCCATAGCCGAAGTGAGCCGTCCCGCTTATCGACCGGGTTCATCTCCTCGAGAGGGGTCACGATGCCGTGATGCGGCGCGCCCACTCCTTCGAAATGACTTGCCTCCCGTTCCAGTTGCCTTCGTGGAGCATCAGGTAGCCCATGCGCGCCATGTCACGCGTGGAGACGATGATCGGATAAGCCGGGTACTTGGAGACCGTGAGATCGCCGGCCTTCTGCTGGACGCTTCGGTCCCAGTCCTCGAACTGCAACGGGATCGCGAGCTGCGCCTGGAGCTCGTCATAGATGTCCCGTTTCGTGAGGTGCTCGAAGACCGCTCCCGCGATGTTGAAGTCCCAGTTGCTGTAGAGCATGTAGGTTCCCGGCTTCTGAGAGCCGCGGGGCGGGGCCTTGTCCAGATCGTCACCAGAGTACGAGGCCGGATGATAGACGCCGGAGCGAGCGGTGATGAGGTGATGGATCGTGGCCTCCTTCTCGATGGGTAGGAGGCCCCCGATATCGTCGAACCCGAGGTCCGCGAGCGTCGTTTCGAGGTCGATGGTCCCGTTCTCGACCCAATAGCCGTAGAGCATGGCGAGGATGCTCTTGCGGACGGACGCCACATAGGAGAGCTCCTCGATGTCTCCGAATTGATAGACGACCCGCCCGCGGTCCACTACCACGAGACCCGTGGTGTGCGAATCCTCCGCGATGAACTTCGAAGTCTTCTCGAGCACCTCCGGAGACCAGCCATAGGCTTTCAGATCGTCCTTCCCCACGTACTCCCAGGTCTCTCCGGGGAAAACGGACCCGCCGGAGTCCTCAGGCGCGGCGGCGGCCCGGAAGGACGCTGCAAGGACGACGGCGAGACTGAAAGTCAGGCGCAACAAGGAAGCGCGTGCATATTTCACGTGAGCTCTCCTAGCGGGTCAGATTGGGTGTCGATTATCAAGGTCCACCCGAAAGCAAGTCAACCGCGTGGACTCCATTCCCTGCAGGCGGGTTTCCGTGTTTCTCCGCGTATACCTCTCTGGAGGCGATCCCATGAAACCCCTGAATTGGTCCCGGAGACAGGTGCTGGAGCGTGGAGGTGCCGCGGTGGCATTGGCTTTCTTCGATTCCATGTCGTTTGCCACTAGCCGCGAAGGCGAGATTCCGGTTCCGTTCCTCGATCCGCCACCCCCGCCCGCGCTTCCGATCCCGAACCTCCTCGACTGGGAGAAGCTCGATTCCTACATCACTCCGAACGATGGCTTTTTCGCCGTGGGACACTTTGGCGCGCCGGAGCTCGACGGCACGTCCCATCGACTGGAGCTCGGCGGACGCATCAAGCATCCCGAGAGTCTTCTCTCTGGCAGAGCTCCAGGCACTCCCGAAGAAGGAAGTCGTGTATGCCCTGGAGTGCTCGGGAAATGGGGGCTTCGACTGGTTCCAGGGCGGTATCGGCAACGCCCGATTCGCGGGAGCTTCGCTCAAAGACGTCCTCGAGTCGGCGGGTCTCGAGGAGGATGCGGTCGAGGTCGTCTTCTTCGGCGCCGACAAGGGCAAGGAGAGCTTCCCCTACGTCGGAGGGCTCGGCGACGACATGGGCCAGATCGAGGCCGAGATGCCTTTCGCGCGCAGCATGACGCTGAAAGAAGCGCTCGACCCCGCGAACCTTCTTTGTTACGAGATGAACGGATCTTCCCTCCCTGCCGCGAACGGCTTTCCTCTGCGGCTCATCGCGCCGCGGTGGTACGGGGTTGCGAACGTCAAGTGGCTCACGCGCATCGAGGTGCGGGATTCGCACTTTCTCGGCACGTTCAACTCCCGCCGCTACGTGACGGTTCGCGAGGAGGTGCTCGAAGACGGCCGCCGCGAACTGCGCCGCACGGCCGTCGGGAAGTCGCGGCTGAAGTCGATCGCCGCGCGGGTGACGGCCGGAAACGGTCGCTACCGCATCTACGGCGCCGCGTGGGGAGAGCCAGTGGCGCGGGTCGAAGTCCGGATCGACAGCGGCGCATGGACCGCGGCGCAGATCGACCAGGGTCGGGAGCACGAGTTCGGTTGGAAGCTCTGGCACTTCGACTGGTCCGCCACACCGGGCGAGCACACGATTTCGAGCCGCGCCATCGGGACCGACGGCCGGATCCAGCCGGCGCCCGACGATCCGGCGATCGCGAGCAAGAAAACCTACTGGGAGGCGAACGGACAGATTACGAGGCGCATTCGGATCGGCTGACGGCCCGGCGCTATCGCGCGAGCTTCGCGATCATCGGGATCCCTCCCGCGCGGTGAGGGATAGAACCCGGAGCTGAGGTCCTGAGCTCAAGGTAAAGGAGCGGAAAGCTTCGCCATCACGCGATCCCGGATCCACAGGGGATCCCACCACTCGATTGGATTCACCGGCATACCCCGAAGCAGGAGCGTGAAATGCAGATGGTCGCCTCCCGCGAGCCCGCTCTGACCGGTGCGCCCGATGGTCTGTCCCTTCTCGACCTCCTGGTCCAAAGCGACTTCGATGGACGACAGATGACTGTAGAGACTCATCAGCCCTGCGCCGTGATCGAGAACGACGGAATAGCCATAGATTCCGAAATAGCGCGCCAGGACCACCACTCCGCGATTCGCCGCCGGGACCGGGGCGCCGCGCACGGAGGCCAGATCGAATCCGAGATGGTCCTGTCGGTCCACCTCGCGACCTTCGAACAGGTAGGTGCGACGGTCGGCGAAGGCGGAGGTTGGTTCGCTCCCTGGAAGCGGGTCGAAGCTGCCGCTCCAGAGAAAGCTTTCGCGGGAGCGCCGCCCGAGCTCCTTCAGGGTCTCGGCGTTCTGCGCGCGAAGGTCGCGGTTGATCGCCAGATAGTTTGCGACGAGATCGCCGCGATCCGCGAGCTCGGGAGTCTGGGAGCGGATCTCGGACACGACTTTATTCATGAAATCCACCGTGAGGCGGATGGTGTCCTTCCTCATGGGACGCTGGAAGTAACGCTCGACGAACTCGACCGTGGTCCTGTTGCCCAGGGGTTCCTCGGCGACGAGTCGGATCCCCGAAGCACTCGTCGAGTCGTAGGGAACGCCGTACAGCGCGAACCGGTCCGTCGCGCCGCCCTCGGCGAGCGGCTCGCCAGGAAAGAACGAGCCCCCGGACTCGACGCCGTCGAGGCCGCCCTCTTCGAGGACGCTCGCCTCTACGCGATAGACGACGATCCCGGTTCCACCCTGAGCCGCGTAGTTCTGGTGTGACGTAACCGCCAGTTGAGGGGGAATGAGCCGTACCGGCAGCGGCAGCTCCCCGGTCGTCGTTCTCGGACCTCGAAGCCAGGCGCCTGTTCCGAGCGCCTCGGCCCGTAGAATGAGCTGTCCCTCCGAGAGGCCGGGAACCGTTTCCGGACCGACCTGTACGGAAACCTCCGCCTCGATCTCGCCCTTTCTCCAGAACCCCGGTCCCGACGACGGAAAGCTCCGTTCTTCGAGAGGAAAGGCTGCGCCGTTCTGGAGCGCCTCCACTCGTACGTATGTGACTCCTCGGGCTCTTTCCTTCACCCGGACCAGCACCGTCGTGCCCGTCCGGCCGACTCCGGGACGGCTCGGGACGATCGCGACCTCTGGCGAGGGTCCCGGCCAGAATGCGGTGAAGAAACCGATCGCGGCGAGAGCGAGAGCGAGAGTCAGAATCGAGTAGCGAATCATTTTGGGCATGACTCCCGGTATTGTAGCCGCGGAGGTCCACGGAACACGCAAGGCCTACGCCTTCCCGCCCGCTGCGCTTCAGTCGACTCGAGCGTAGAGGACGTCCCACTTCTGATGTTTGACGTGGAATCGACCGCGACTCCCTGGGAACGTTTCCTCGAGTACCTGACAGTCTTCCATCCCGGAAACCTCGAAATTCCTCCATCCCACGACTTTCTGCCCCGGCCGGGCAGGCCCGCGCAGCTGGTAGGCGAAAAGCCGGGTACTCCCGTTCTGAATGCCGTAGTCGTGCGGTTCGGCGACGCGAGGACTTCCCGCATAGCGAAACTGAATCAAGCGCTTGGTCCCGATGGCGAGTCGAAGAAGCGGGTCGTTTCGTCGAAGCGTTACGACCTCGGTCTCGCCCATTTCGCGTATTGCTCTCTATACAAAGTAGCGCGCGGATGACCGTAGAACATAGACTGCGAAGCCGATGATCCGCGTAGTCTCTCTCCTTCCTTCGGCGACCGAAACGGTCTGCGCGCTGGGAGCTCGCGAACGCCTGGTCGGGGTATCCCACGAATGCGACCATCCGCCGGACGTTCGCGGTCTTCCGATCTTGACCGCCAGCCGAATCTCGGTCGACGGTTCGAGCCGGGAGATCGACGCACGCGTGCGCGGCGCCCTGGTACAGGATGCGCTCAGCATCTACACCGTCGATGTCGAAAAGCTCGGCTCGCTTTCACCCGACGTCATCCTCACCCAGGATCTCTGTGACGTCTGCGCGGTGTCCCTCGATGACGTCCGGACCGCGGTCCGAAGGATGGCGCACCTCGCCGACGTGCGCATCGTGAGCCTTCGACCGACGCGTCTCGAGGACATCCTCGGGGACGTCGAGCGCATCGGAGAGGCGCTCGCGCGCGCGCGCGAGGGAACGACCCTTCGCGCGGACCTCGAAACCCGGCTTCGTTCCATAGCGGTTCGAGCGTCCTCGGCGCAGGCGCGCCCGCGCGTCGCTTCCGTCGAATGGATCGAGCCGCTGATGCTGGGCGGGACCTGGATGCCCGAGCTCATCGAGATCACGGGCGGAGTCGCCGTCGGCGCTATCGCCGGCCGTCCGGCGCCCACGCTCGAGCCGGGTGATCTCAGGGAACTCGCTCCCGACGTCGTCGTGGTCAAGCCGTGCGGATTCCCGCTCGACCGGACGCTGAAGGAGAGCGACGCCATCGCGCGGTCGATCCTCGCGGAGCTCGGCTCCGACGCTCGGGTCTACGTGACGGACGGAAACGCCTTCTTCAACCGCCCGGGCCCCCGCATCGTGGAGTCGGCGGAAATCCTCGCGGCGTGCACTCATCCCGAGGTCTTTGGCGACCTGGAAGACAAACATTCCGGCGTCATTCACAGACTGCAATAGAGCCTTTCCCGCATCTCCTTCTTTTACAGATGTTTCCGAGACAAACCGTAGCGGCGCCGCCGCTCGAGCGATACTATGGCCGCATGAAACGGAGCCTCGTACGTCTCTTGCTCGCTCTCCTCGCGGCGGCGGGCTTCGCCGGCGCCGGATGTCGAGCCCGGGGCGCCTCCTCTCCTTTGCAGGGAGCCAAAGCGCGAGCGCACTACCTGGCCAACGAGGGCGTGCTCATCGTAAACGGTGAGACGAGGATCGTCTTCGACCCGCTCTTTCGAAACGACTTCGGGACCTACCGCTTGCTGCCCCAGGAGCTCGAGCGCGCTCTCTTCGCCGGGGAGCCACCGTTCACGGGGTTGGACGCGGTTTTCATCAGCCACTATCACGAGGACCATTTCTCACCCGTCGACGTGCTCCGGCTCCTGAAAGAGCGGAAGGAGCTGCGACTCTACGCGCCCGCTCAGGCCGTGGCACAGATGAAGACCATCGACGGCGCGGACAATGAAGAGAAGGAGGAAGTCTTCTCCCGGGTGACGGAGATCCGGCTCGCGTACAAAGATCCGCCGGTCGCGCTCGAAGCGGGGGATCTTCTCATCGAGGCGGTACGGATTCCGCATTCCGGTTGGCCCGACCGACAGGTCGACGTGGAGAACATCGCGTATCGGGTAACGCTCGACGAGTCGACCACGGTCGCGCACCTCGGAGACGCGGACACGAGCGACGTTCATTTCGCGCACGACACGCGCTACTGGGAGCGGCGTCCTCTCGACATGGCCTTTCCTCCGTATTGGTACTTCCAATCGGAGGAGGGGCGGAAGGTTCTCGAGGATCGGCTGAAACCGCGCGCAGCGGTCGGTATACACGTCCCCATCGAGATGACGTCGAAGCGCCCGCCGGACCTGGCAGAGTTCGATCTTTTTTTGACGCCAGGCGAAACCAGGGATATTCCGTAGGTACCCTTAGACTCACTTTTTCTTTCGGTAGCGCTTTCTCTGCGCGCTACTATTTCTGCATCGTGTCCCGCGATGACCGTCGCTTGGATCGGGCGGCCCTGGTCGCATCTTTCGACGCGATCCGTTCGAGAACGAGGTCGATGTTCGATTGGATTGCGCCCGAGTCCTACACTTCCCGGCCCATCCGCCTGCGGAACCCGATCGTGTTCTACGAGGGTCACCTGCCGGCATTCAACGTGAATACGCTCTTGAAGAAAGGCTTGGGAAGAAAGGGCGTCGACCCGGCGCTCGAGTCGATGTTCGAGCGCGGAATCGACCCCGAGGACGAGACGACGGCCGCTCCGAGAGGGAACGTGACGACCTGGCCGGAGCGCCGCGAGGTGCTGCGATTCGCGGAAGAGGCGGACGTGGCCATCCGCGACGCGCTCCAAAACGCTCCGCTCGACGGCGTCGACTCGCCCGCGCTCGAGCGCGGTGAGGCGGTGTACGCGATGATGGAGCACGAGCTGATGCACCAGGAGACTCTTCTCTACCTCCTGCACCAGCTCCCCCACCATCAAAAGCGAAGCCCCGGAGGGACGGATCTCGACAGGGACCGCCCCTCGCCGAAAGCCGAAGCCGTCCGGGTTCCCTCGGGCGTAGCCGTCCTCGGCGCTTCGATCGAGACGGCGCGGTTCGGCTGGGACAACGAGTTTCCGACACTCGAGATCGACGTGCCTGCTTTCGAGATCGACGTCTACGACGTCACCAACGAACACTTTCTCGAGTTCGTGGAGGCTTGCGGCTACGGACGAGAGGAATTCTGGAGCCCGGAAGACTGGCGCTGGATCCGGACGACGGCCAGAGAACACCCGCATTTCTGGACGAGGCGAAACGGAGAATGGCGCTGGCGCGGTCTGTTCGGTGAGTTTCCCCTGCCGCCAGGATGGCCCGTGTACGTCACGCATGCGGAAGCGTCCGCGTACGCGCGCTTTCGGCGGCGGCGCCTCCCGACCGAGGCCGAGTTCCATCGCGCGGCCTACGGTAGCCCGACGCGGCGAGAACGCGTCCACCCCTGGGGGGATGAGGCTCCGGACAGCACTCGCGGAAATTTCGGGTTCGTCCGATCCGACCCCGTGCGGGTCGGATCGTTTCCCGCGGGTCAGAGCGCCTGGGGCGTACACGATCTCGTGGGAAACGGATGGGAGTGGACTTCGACGGTGTTCGAGGGATTCCCCGGGTTTCGCCCGATGTCTTCGTATCCCGAGTACTCGGCCGACTTTTTCGACGGCCAGCACTTCGTTCTGAAAGGCGCCTCGTCGGCAACGGCGCTCGAGCTTCTGCGTCGCAGCTTCCGGAACTGGTTCCGCCCCCAATACCCCTACGTGTACGCCACGTTCCGCTTGGCGGCTTGAACGTCCGAGGGTCATCGACATGCGTACCTCAGCGGCAAAGTTGGAAGCCCTCGACGAGCTCGCCGAAGACGTGCGCCGTGATCTCGCGCTCGAGCCGAAGCAGCTCCAGTCGAAGTATTTCTATGACGCTCTGGGATCGTTCCTCTTCGAGGCGATCTGCCGTCTGCCGTGGTACGGCATTACCAGAGCCGAGCTCGGGCTCCTGAGGCGAAACGCCGACGCGGTCCTCTCGCGATTTCCGGCTCCGACGACGGTGGTGGAGCTCGGCTGCGGAAGCGGGGACAAGCTCGCGATCGTGGCGGAGGCGGGAGCGAAGAACGGCAAGCTCCATAAAGTGCAGCTCATCGACATTTCACCCACCGCCATCGAGGCCTCGACGCGCGCTCTTCGCAGGTTTCGGCAGCTCTCGATCGTCGGGCACCGGACGACGTATGCCAACGGCCTGCGGCGCGTGGCCGAGCGCCGGAGGAACGATCCGGCGATGCTGGTGCTGTTCCTGGGCTCGAACATCGGCAATCTGGATCCGCCGGCGGACCTGGAATTCCTCCGAACGATCCGGGCTACCCTCCACCCCGGCGACGGTCTCCTGCTGGGCACGGATCTGGTGAAGCCCGAGGCCGATCTCCTTCTGGCCTACGACGACCCGCTGGGAGTGACCGCCGCGTTCAACAAGAATCTCCTGGTGCGCCTCAATCGGGAGCTCGGCGCCGAGTTCGACCTCGACTCCTTCCGGCATCGCGCGACCTGGAACGCCGACGCGCGGAGGGTGGAGATGCACCTGGTCAGCACACGAGACCAGAAAGTCCGGATCCCCGGCGCGCATTGCACGGTCTCTCTGAAGCGGAACGAGTCCATCTGGACCGAGAGCTCGTACAAGTACGAGCCGCGCCGCGTCCGGGAGCTGGGCGCGCGCGCGGGGTTCACGACGTGGTCGCAGTGGGTGGATGCCAAGGCTCACTTCGCGTTGACTCTCTTCGGAGTCGAGCCGCAAGAAGAAAACGAGCCCGCGGTGGCGGAGCCCCCTTCCGTTTCATCGCCTGCTTGAGGCTACCGCGAACCGTCGTCGGCTCAGCGATTTTTTTCGGCGAGCTTCTCGCTGATCTTCGCGGCGCGCTCCCGGTAGTCCTCGACGGGGTCTCCGTAAGGAGACTCGCTCTCGAGGGCGAGCCTCAGCGCCTGGCCGTACTCGAGAAGGGCGTCTTCCAGCCGTCCCGCCTTTTCGAGAGCTTCACCCAGACTCCTATGCGCGTCGGCCAGATAGGGATACTCGCGCACGTTGCGCAGAAGGAGCTCGACGGCGGCGCCTAGGTCCCCGCACTTCGCGAGGGTGTTCGCGGTCCAATCGATCGCATCGCTCGAAGGCCGCACGGTGTAGCCATATCGGCGGGAGAGCTCGGCATAGTGCGCCTCTACGTCCGCCAGTTGGAACTCCTGCTCCACGCCGTCGATGGCGTACTGCATGCGAAACCGGTCGAAGATCACTTCGAGGCCGTCGTAAAGGCTGCGGTGCGGAGTGCTTCCGTGGTCGTCCTTCGCATAGTAGCGGTGGCTCCACGTCAACCCGGGCGGCGGATTCGCCTCGAGCCAGGTGACGAGCTCTTGCGTCGGATCCCGGATGATGTTTTCGTTGTCTCCCCAGGTCAGATAGAGAAAATGCGGCCCGGAAGATGGGAACCGCCCCATCTGCGCGCGGGCGCGATCGACCAGCGCCCGATCGCTCCACCAAAGCGACGGGCTGACGGCGATGTGCGCCTGAAAGGCGTCGGGGTCCGCGAGAAGCGCGTGCATGTTGAAGAGCCCGCCGAAGGAGTGGCCGACGAGAATGCGAAAGGGCTCGGTGCGATAGCGGGCATTCACCCAGGGCACCAGCTCCCGGACCAGAAAGCCCAGAAATGCATCGGCGCCGCCGGCGTCCGGAGCGTCCTTCGATTCCTTTTCGTTCGTCGTCTTCGGCGTGAGATCCCGCGTGCGATTCGTATTCGCGACGCCGATGACGATCATCTCCGGAATGCGTCCGTTGTCGGAGGCCAGAAACTGAACGATGCCCGTGGCGTGATGGAAATGAGCCTCGCCGTCCAGGAGATACATTACCGGATACGCTCTTTTGGCCTTCGCGTAGCTCGGCGGAACGTAAACGAGGAGCCGGCGCTCTTCCTGAAGGATGTCGGACCACATCGACTCGCTCGCGCCGATGGCGATCGCGGAGTCGACTCGCTGCGCGGACGCGTTCGAGGCGAGAATCGCCTGGCCCGAGACCATGATGAGTGCGACGAATCCCAGGAGTTTCCGCTCGCGTCGAGCGCGAACGATTCGCATCGAGTTCTTCAAGTCGGCTCCTTTTCGCGCGCAGGAGTTGCTGCGGCAGGCGAACGATATCAGAGGGCCCGGCGGCTACCGAGGACTCATGCCGGGGAGACGCGCCCGACGTTCGCTGCTTCGCTTCGTCGCCGGCTCACCCAGAAACCGATCGACTTCGTGGGACGAAAGGCCCTGGCGTGCCTCGTGCCACAGGCGCTCCGCTTCCTCGCTATCGCCCCGCGAAGCGGCCACCATCCCGAGATAGAGCGACGCTCGGGCCCTTCGCTCGACCGGATTCGCGTTCCCGTGAACCGGCTGAAGACGCCGCTCCGCGGACGCGGAATCGTTCCGCATGAGATCCAGGAGGGCCATATCGAGGGCAGCGTCCGTCCCGGCGAGCTCCCGATAGAAGGCCTCCGCTCGGTCAAAAGCACCCAGGTCCCGTTCGAGGTTCGCGAGCTCGAGAAGGGCCCGCGCCTTTCCGTCGGCCGAGCCATAGATCTCGAAAACCGACGCGGAGGACTCGAGGTCCGCGCGCGCCACCGACCATTCACCCAATTCCCCTCGGATGAGTCCTCGAATCAGGAGGGCCTCGGCTTCCTGGAGTCCGTCTCCTCCCTCGCGGGCGAGGGGGATTCCCTCTTCGACGCTCCGTATCGCCTCGTCGAGGCGGCCTCGCACCATCTCTTCCCGCGCCTCCTCGAGCTTCCGCGCTGCCCTCGATTGGAGCTCCTGCAGTCGCTTCGTTTCCTCGAGGTTCTCGCGAATCGCGACTTCGGCGTCCTCCCAGTGCGCGAAGGCGAGTATCCAAAACCGCCGGCGAGGAGAAGAAACAGGATCGCTCCGAACCGGGACCGCCGGGGGCTCTCGAAATGAAGCTCCGGCGACGGAGCCTCTGCTGTTCCGGACTCGAGGGTCTTTTCGCCCAGGGCGAGCGCGCGGAGCGGCGGGTCCCCACGCATCACCCGTTCGACGTCATCGGCGAGCTCGGCTCCGCTCGCGTAGCGATTCTCGCGTTCTTTCGCGAGGGCTCGTCCGACGACCCCGTCGAGATTCCGCGGGACGGAAGAGACGATCTCCGAGAGAGGCTCGGGGTTCTTGTGAAGGATTTGCCGCGTGATGGATCCCGAGATCCGGACCGAGGAAAGGTGTCCGGCCAGCCACGAGAGCGTAGAAAAGCGAGCCCAGGGAGAACAGATCGCTCCGCCCGTCGACCTCTTTGCCTTCGAGCTGCTCCGGTGACATGTAGTAGGGCGTCCCGATCACGTCTCCGGTCTGGGTGAGGTGCGCGTCCTGGAGCTTCGCGATTCCGAAGTCGGCGATCTTCGGCTTCCCGTCGGCGGTGACGAGCACGTTCGCCGGCTTCATGTCGCGGTGAACCACCCCCTCGCGATGGGCGTAATCGAGCGCGCGCGCGAGGAGGACGACGAGGCGGCACGCCTCTTGCCAGGAAATCCGTCCTTCGCGCTCCATTCGATCGGCGAGCGATCCTCCCGTCACGAGCTCCATCGCGATGAAAGGCACCGAGGTCGTGTCATCGGTCGCGGCGTCATGAGTCACGACGATTCCCGGATGCAGGAGCTTCGCGGCGATGCGTGCTTCCTGAAAGAACCGCTGAAGAAACCGGCGCCGATCCGCATCGGAGAGGGCCGGCGAGACATTGACCGTCTTCAGCGCGATCTCCCGGGCGAGCACCGGATCGTAGCCGCGGTACACGATGCCCATCGTTCCGCGGCCGATGGGGCCCCGGATCTGATAACGGCCCAGAGAGCCTGTTTCCAACGAACGACCTCGAATTTTCAGTGGATCGCACTCATTGTACCAGGACGAACCGCGCGCGGTTTGCTAAGATCGAAAGACACCGACAACCGAAGCGTCGACTCGACGGAGGTCAGCATGTCCGGAACGCGCTGCAACCGCTGCGGCCACGAGCTCATCGGAACGGCACAGTTCTGCTCTCGTTGCGGCGCGCCGCAAGCCGAGGCGTCCTGGACCCAGCCGATGGAAGCCGCGGGCGCCACGATACAGTCCAAGGCCGTTTCGAGCGGAGGATTGGCACCGGGAAAAAAGTACGCGCTCATCATGGTTCAGGGCGAGGATCCGGGGCGGGTGATCCCGATCGAAAAATCCCGGCTTACCCTCGGTCGGGCGGACTGTGATATCTCGCTGAAGGACCCCGAGCTCTCGCGGCAGCACGCGCTCATCTCGATCCACGGCATGAACGCCCGGTTGGAGGATCTCGGCAGCACCAACGGCACGTTCGTCGACGGCGAGAGAATCGAAAGCGCGGAGCTCTCCGATCGCTCCGAGTTCCGCATCGGATTCCATGAGTTCGTCTTCGTGATGAGGGATCAGGATGTCGAATGAGACAGGCCCGTCGAGAACGGGCGGCGGCGCCGGCACGGTCGTGGCGTCGACGGTGGCGGCGGCGATCGTGGCCGCGCTTTTCTATTTCCTTCTCTACCAGCCGCGGGTGAAAGAGCTCGAGGTAGCGCGGCGCGAGGCGAGTCTCTGCGTCCAGGAGCGCTCCACGCTCAAAGGACGGGTCACGGACCTCGAGGCGATGCTCGGATGGCCTCCGGCGCGAGAGCGCGGAGCTCGCCGACCAGATTCGGCTGCGGGAGGAGCGACTCGCGCAGGCGCAATCCACTCAGGACAAGATCGTGCAAGAGCTCGAGCGGGAGATCGCGAACGGTCAGGTTCAGGTGGAGCGGCTGAAAGGCCAGCTTCGAGTCGACATGGTGGACGAGATCCTCTTCGACTCCGGAGAAACGGAGTTGAAGCCTGCCGGAAAGGAAATCCTCCAGAAGCTCGCCTCGGTCCTGGCCGGCTCGGAGCGGCAGATTCGCGTCCAGGGCCACACGGACGACGTTCCCATCACCGGCCGGCTCGCGCGGACGTTTCCCACCAACTGGGAGCTCTCGGCCGCGCGGGCGGTGAACGTGGTCCGTTTTCTACAGGAGGGAGCGAGCCTCGATCCCTCGCACCTTTCCGCGAGCGCTCTCTCACAGTATCGTCCCCGGGTGCCGAATGACGGCGCCGAAGGGCGCCAGAAGAACCGGCGGATCGAGATCCTGCTCGAGCCCTCGAGCGAAGAGGCCGCGGCGGCCGAAGCGGAACTGAACTGAAGTCGTCCTACGCCCTTCGCTCGTCCTCGCGGCGCGCGAGCTCCGCGTAAGCGTAGATGAGCGCGAGGCCGCGGTAGGGACGCCAGCTCTCCGCGAAGCGCCTCATGTCCTTCTCGAGCGCCAGGCCCTCGTAGCCCAGCATTCCCTGCGCCAGGTATTTCACGACGCCGAGATCGCCGCCGGGGAAGATATCCATGCGGCCCAGACCGCGAAGGAGAGTGAACTCCGCCGTCCAGCGTCCCGACTCCTTTGTGCGAAGTGAGGAGCCCGATGGCCTCGTCGTCGGAGAGAGCGCCGAGCTTCTCGTCCGACAGCGCTCCGCTCTCGTACGCCGACGCAAGACGTTTCAAGGTCTCCGCCTTGGCCTGGCTCAATCGGAAGCGCCTCAACGCGGAGACCCGCTCGGCGGCGAGCACGCGAGGAGAAGGGAATGAGTAATAGGTCTTACCGTCGAGACGCGCCGTCCGGCCCAGACGCTCCGCGAGCTCGGCGAGCATTCCGTGCGCGAGCTTCAAATGGATCTGCTGGGAGAGCACGATCTGGAGGAGCGTTTCCCAGGTATTGAGCCGTCCGGTCACGCGAAGGCCGAGATGGCGACGGATGAGCGGCCCGACGAGTGCGTCCGAGCGGAAACGGCGATAGAAAGGCCGGACGTCGGTCGTCGCCCCGAGCACGCGATCCAGAACCGCGCCCGCGAGCGCCTTCGCTTCTTTCGACCGGGCTCCGTCTCCGGTGATCTCGATCGCCAATTGAGCTCTCGAGGGCGGACCTTTCTGTCGCACTTGGACGAAGAGCGGCCGGCCGCGCAAGAACAACAGCCGCCGGTAAATCCCGCCTTCGAACCGATCGACCCGCTCTTCGAAGCGGGCGAGCCGGGCGAGCGTTCGATCGAGGGAGTACGGGCCTGGGGGGAAAACGCTATAGCGGATCCTATCCTCCACGGGAATGGAGAGTAGCGCAGGGCAAGGAACTTTCTCGACCCTGAAAACGTCTAACCCATGTCGGACATAACAAATGGAGGAAAAAATGTACTCAGGCAATAGCTTCAGCCGAAGACGTACCGAGGGCTGGGTCGAAAGACGTCGTTACTTCAAGAAGCTTCTGGCGAAGATCCGCCCCGAGGTCGAGGAAAAGGCCAAGGAGAAATCCGCTGGCTCGCCCAAGTAAAAAACTTGACACCAAGCTTCGCGGTCGCTTAGCTTCCGCTCCCAGGACAGGAACCGGTGCGGGAGCTCCTTCAAGATGCCGCTGATCGAGCGGCATCCTTTCTCGAAGAGCTTCCCGCCCGTTCCGTCGAGCCCCGCCCCGATGCGCTAGCGGCGCTTCAAAAGCTCCGCGTCGCGCTACCGGAGCGTTCCCTTTCCCCGGAAAAAGTACTCGCTCTTCTGGACGAATTCGGCTCGCCCGCGACCGTGGCCACCGCCGGTCCGCGGTATTTCGGATTCGTGACCGGAGGATCGCTTCCCGCGAGTGTCGCGGCCAACTGGCTCGCCGGCGCGTGGGATCAGAACGCCGCGTTCATCGTCGGATCACCGATCGCCGCGGCGCTCGAAGAAGTCGCTCTCTCGTGGATCCTCGAGCTCCTGTCGCTCCCTCCCAACTGGGGTGGAGGGTTCGTCACCGGAACCACCATGGGGAATTTTTCCGGCCTCGTCGCCGCTCGTCATCACGTGCTCTCCCGCGCGGGATGGGACGTCGAGCAGAAGGGCCTCTTCGGTGCGCCGGAGATTCGCGTCGTCGTGGGCGCCGAAGTTCACGCGTCGCTTCTGAAGGCCCTCGGCCTGCTCGGCCTCGGCCGCAGCCGGGTCACGACGGTCCCCGTCGATGACAAGGGACGCATGAGAGCCGATGCTCTCGAGGAGCGGTTTTCTCGAAGGGCCCACGATCGTTTGTCTCCAGGCGGGGAACGTGAATACCGGTGCTTTCGATCCCATCGCCGAGATCGCGCCGCGCGCGCGGGAGGCGGGCGCGTGGGTGCATCTCGATGGAGCTTTCGGACTCTGGGCCGCCGTCTCTCCGCGAACGCGCCATTTCACCGACGGCATCGGGGAAGTGGACTCGATCGCGACCGACCTGCACAAGTGGCTCAACGTCCCCTACGACAACGGTCTCGCGCTCTATCGCGACTCCGCCGTCGCGCGGGCCGCCCTCGCCATGACCGCCGCGTACCTTCCTCAAACCGACGAGCGAACGCCCTCGGACTTCACTCCGGAAGCTTCACGGCGCGCCCGCGGCGTCGACATCTGGGCGGCGCTTCTCTCCCTCGGCCGAGAGGGACTCGTGGATCTGGTCGAGCGATGCTGCCGCTACGCGAGCAAGTTCGCCGCCGGCCTGGAAGCCGCCGGATTCGAGATTCTGAACGAGGTGGAGCTCAACCAGGTTCTGGTCTCCTTCGGGGACGACGCCCGAACGAGAGCGGTCATCGAGGCTGTCCAGCGAGACGGCACTTGCTGGTGCGGAGGCTCCTTCTGGCAGGGCAGGGCGGCGATGAGAATCAGCGTCTCGTCCTGGGCGACGACGGAAGAAGACGTGGACCGCAGCATCGCCGCCATCGTGCGCGTCGCGAAGCGCTAGCGCCTCACGTCTGGCGGAGAGCCGTCATCGGATCGACGCGCGCCGCACGGCGCGCGGGAAGGTAGAGCGCGAGCCCCGCCACCGCGGCCAGGATCGGAAGCGACCCCGATGAGCACCGTCGCGTCGGTGGGCGCGACCTCGAAGAGAAGCGTGTCGAGAAAGCGCGACACCAGGAGCGCGCCCGCGAGCCCGAAGGCGATCCCCGTCGCCACCAACTTTCCTCCGCCGGCGAAGACCATCGCGAGGATGTCCCGGGCGGTCGCACCGAGCGTGACGCGAAGGCCGATCTCCCTCGTCCTCTCCCCCACGGTCTGACTCACGACGCCGTAGAGTCCGAGACTCGACAAGAAAACCGCGAGAAGCGCGAAGGCGGCGAGAAGCACCGTCGAGAAACCGCGCTGGGCGAGGTTTTGATCGAGAACCTCCTGGAGCGTGCGCACCTGCGAAAGAGGCTGCTCCCGGTCGACGGTCTCGATGGCCGCTCGCATCGCGGGGAGCGTCGACGAGGGCTCGGCCGTCGTCCGGACCACCATGACCATCGTCGAGGAGTTGAGGTGCTGTCGATAGGGAAAGTAAACGGCGGGCCGTTCTTCGCGCCCGAGGCTCCAATGCTGGACGTTCCCGACCACCCCCACGATCTCGTGGCGCGGACCGTCCTCGCCTTCGAAATACATCCGGCGGCCGAGCGGGTTCTCTTTCCCGAAGACGCGCCGCACGAGCTCCTCGTCCACCACCACGACGTTCGCGGTGTCGCGGGTGTCGGAAGGAAGAAGGAGCCTCCCCGAGCGGAGAGGCACGCGGAGGGTCCGAAAATAGTCCGGGCTCACGCTTCGAGTCTCGGCGAGCGGACTCACGCCCTCGGGCCAGACGACGCCTTCGACCTCGAAGTCGGAGTTCCAGCCGCCCTCGACGGGAAGCACGGTCACGATGGCGGCGCCCGAAACCCCCGGCACCGCCGACACGTTCTCGAGAGCTCGATCGAAGAAGCCCGTCTGCTTTTCGAAAGTGTCGTAGACCGCCTCCGGCAGCGCGAGGCGGAAGCTCAGAAGTCCCTCCGGGTCGAAGCCGAGCTCGTGGTTTCGGAGATTTCGCAGGCTGGAAAGGAGAAGGCCGGCGCCCGAGAGCAGCATCATGGCGAGCGCGACTTCGGCCACGACGAGCGTTCGCGACGCCGAGTGCCTTGCCGCGCTTCCACCGAGAAGCCGCCCTCCTTCTTTCAACGTCTGGGAAACACCGGCGCGGCTCGCGAGGAGCGCCGGAAACGCGCCGAAGAGGACCGCGGTCAGGAGGGTGACGCCCAATCGCGAAGAGCATCGCGCGGTGGTCGAGCGATACCGGACCCGTTCGCAGCAGCGCGGCCCCGGCGGAAGACGAGAACAGACGGAGCACCCAGGAAGCGAGCAAGACGCCCAATGCGCCTCCGATGAACGCGAGGAGGGCGCTTTCGCCGAGCGATCGGCGGAAGAGCCGGCCTCGAGAGGCGCCGAGCGCGGCGCGGATCGCGACGTCGCGCTCGCGGCCGTGTGCGCGCGCGAGGAGAAGGTTCGCCACGTTCGCGCAGGCGATGAGGAGCAGGAGCGCGACGGCTCCCATGAGCAGCAAGACCTGAGCGCGGGAGCCGCCGGCGATTCGCTCCGCGACTTCGACCAGCAGGATTCCGTGGTCCGTACGGCCCTCGTCGCGGAAGCCGGACGCCGCGCTCTCGATTTCGGATTCGGCGCGCGCGAAGGGCACTCCGGGAGCGAGGCGCGCAACGACGGTCAGGTAGTGCTGTCCCCTCGGTGAGCTCTCCTCGGTCATGCGCAAAGGAAGAAAAAGGTCGCTCGCGCTCGCGCGGCGAAGCTCCGTCGGAGTGAGGCCTTCGGCGCCCTCGGGAAGGACGCCGATGACGGTGAAGGGCTCGGAATCGATCCGGATCGAACGACCCAGGATCCGCTCGTCGGAGCCGAAGCGGCGTTGCCAGAGACGGTGGCTCACGAGCGCCACCCTCTCGGCGCCAGGCCGATCGTCTTCTGGCAGAAGGGTGCGGCCGAGAAGCGGCTCGATTCCAAGAAGCGAGAGGAGGCCTGGCGTGAGCCGGCAGACATCGATTCGCTCCGGCTCGCCGTCGCCCGTCAAGTTCGCGGAGGGACGCCAGTACGCTCCGATCCCTTCGAAGAGATCGAGGCCCGACCAGTCGAGGTATTCCGGGTAGGAAGCCGGAAGATCCCGGAGCTGGGGTTGAATGTCGCGGACGAAGACCAAGCGTTCGGCCTCGGGGTACGGGAGCGGCCTGAGGAGTACGGCGCTGAGGATGGTGGACATCGCCGTCGTCGCGGCGATTCCGAGACCGAGGGTGGCTACGGAAACGGCGACGAAACCCGGACTCTTGCGAAAGGAGCGCAGCGCGGACCGTAGATCGGAGAGGAAAGCCATCGCGACCTCCGCCCTTTTGGACGAAGGCCGCCGGTTTCGGGTTGCTGCCTCAGCTCAATACTTCGGAAGGCTCCGGTCGATGCGGTCGGCCCAGGCGAGAATCCCGCCCTCGAGATTCCGCACCCGCTGGAAACCGGCCCCGAGCAGGAACTCCGTCGCCTTGGCGCTCCGAGCGCCGCTGCGGCAATGGACCACGATGTCCTTGGCGGAATCGAGGCGGTGCACTTCGTGTGGAAGCCTCCCGAGCGGAATCAGTGTCGCTCCCTCGAGGCGAACGATGTCCCACTCGTGGGGCTCGCGGACGTCGAGCACGAAAAGATCGCTACGGCCCTCGTCGAGGAGCTCCTTCAGACCTTCGACGGTGATCGTGGGAACACCCATCTTCCTCTCCACCTCTCTCGCTTGAGGTATACCACAGAACTCCTCGTAGTCGATGAGCTCGCGAATGCGCGGCGCGAGGCCGCAGATCGGGCAGTCGGGGTCCTTCCGCTGCCGGAGCTCGCGGAACTTCATCGCCAGCGCGTCGAAGACCAGCAGGCGGCCGATCATGGGCTCGCCTCGCTCGAGCACGAGCTTGAGGACTTCGAGCGCCTGAAGAGAGCCCACGATCCCGGGCAGAACGCCGAGAACGCCGCCCTCGGCGCAGCTCGGAACGAGGCCCGGAGGCGGCGGCTCGGGATAGAGGCAGCGGTAGCACGGCCCGCGCGACGCGTCGAAGACCGAGACCTGCCCTTCGAACCGGAAGATGCTCCCGTAGACGTTCGGTTTCCCCGAGAGCACGCAGGCGTCGTTCACGAGGTAGCGCGTCGGGAAATTGTCGGTGCCGTCGACGATGACGTCGTAGTCGCGAAAAAGATCGAGCGCGTTCTCGGACGAAAGCCGGATCTCGTAGCCCTCGATTTCGATGTGAGGGTTGATCCCGGCGAGGCGTTCTTTCGCCGCCTGAAGCTTCGGACGGCCCACGTCGGACGCGGAAAACGTGACCTGGCGCTGGAGGTTCGAGTGGTCGACGACGTCGAAATCCACGATGCCGAGACGGCCGATTCCCGCGGCGGCGAGGTACATCCCGAGCGGCGCCCCGAGGCCGCCCGCGCCGACCATGAGGACGCTCGCTTTCTTGAGCTTCGCCTGCCCCTCCATCCCCACCTCGGGCATGATGAGATGGCGGCTGTATCGCTGGATCTCTTCCTTGGTGAAAACGACTTCCCCTTCGACCGTTGGCGGTGCCGCGGCGCCGCCGGCGATCGACGGCACGATGCTGACGACGTCGGTCTCCGCGACTGCCGTCTCGAAGCGATCGAGGGATCGGATGTCGTCCTCGTTCACGTAGACGTTCACGAAACTGCGGAGCTTCCCCGAGTCGTCGAAGAGGTGTTTTCGAAGATCGCGATATCGTTCGGTGAGGTTGTCGAGAAGCTCGCGCACGCGGGCCCCTTCGATCTCGACCGCTTCCTTCTGGTCGGTATAGGGCCTGAGAGGCGTCGGGATGAGTACCTTGACCGGCATGGTTGCTTCTCCTTTTCTAAGGCTCGCCTCGTTCCAGATTTTCTTCCAGGAACGCGCTCCGGTCCTCGCTGAGAACGAAGGACCGCATTTCTTTGGGCTTTCCCTCTTCGACCGCCAGGATCACGTACGAAAAGAAGGGGAAGGCGTGATCGAGATCGTAGCGGGAGGGGTACGCCGGGTGGTCGGGATGGGAGTGATAGAAGCCGAGGAGGGTGAGGCCGCTTCGGCTCGCTTCCGCCTCGGCAAGGCGATAGTCGGAGGCCGTGACCACGAATCGGCGATGGCGCTCGTCCTCGCGAGAGTTCACCATCGGCGATGCGCGCAGGACCTTCTTCGCCCCTCCGTCCGCTCGTCCGTAGAGAACGCCGCAAGCCTCATCGCGGTAGCTCTCACGGCCGTGGAGGCGGATCGCCTCGATGACCTCGTCACGGAGTACGATCATCGCGATAGGGTCCCTCGGAGAGCGACCGCGTGCCGCTGTCCGGAAATACGGTGACCACGACGCCTTCGTCCAGGTTTCGAGCGACTCGCAGCGCGGCGGTCAGGGCGGCCGCGCCCGAGACGCTCACGAGGAGGCCCTCCTCTCGGACCAGCCGGAGCGCGGTCTCGTGCGCGTCCTCCGTCGAGACCGAGAGGCGCTCGTCGGCGAGATTGGGATCGTAGATTCGCGGAACGAGACTCGACGCCATGTGTTTCCACCCCTCGATCCCGTGGAAAGGACCGTCGGGCTCGACGGAGATGCATCGCACGGACGGTTTGAGCTCCTTCAGCCGGCGCGTCGTCCCGACGAAGGTGCCGCTGGTCCCGAGACCGCAGACGAAATGCGTGACCTCTCCGCCGGTCTGTTCCCAAATCTCGTTTGCGGTGCCGCGGTAGTGGGCCTGCCAGTTCGCATCGTTCCCGTACTGGTCGGGATAGAAATACGCTTCCGGGCTCGAGGCTGCGATTCGTCGCGCCTCGCGGATGGCGCCATCGGTCCCTTCGAGAGCGCTCGTCTCGACGATCTCCGCCCCATAGGCGAGAAGCAGGAGCTTGCGCTCGCTGCTCGCGGTAGCGGGCACGCAGAGCTTGACCGGATACCCGAAAGCAGCGCCGAGCATGGCGAGAGCGATTCCCGTATTGCCGCTCGTCGCCTCGAGAATCGTTTTTCCCGGGCGCAGCGCTCCCGACTCCTCTCCCCGGCGAAGCATTCGAATGGCGGCGCGGTCTTTTACGGAGCCACCGGGGTTGAACCATTCCGCTTTCGCGAGAAGGGCGATGCGCGGGTTGTCGGGCCCGCAGCGGCCTAGGCGAAGAAGTGGCGTATTTCCAATTAGATCGGAGATGGAGCGACCGCGATCGCACACCCCCGGCGGCGGGGAAACGATGGGAGAGGTCGACATGGGGGTTCCATCAAGGCCATCCTATTAACTCAGACTATTCTTGTCAAAGTTATTTGATTGGGAGGTCCGAACAAGTGGGTGGTACCTGTCATCATTTGGATGCCACCTTCTTAAGGGTCCCGTCCATGTCCGCCAGGACGAAGCCCATGACAGCCAGTAACGCCGTGGCCCTGCGGAAGTTGTCGGGCTCTACCTTGTCGAGCGTGTCCGCTTCCGTGTGGTGCCAGTCGAAGTAGTGCTCCCCCACCGTTCGCAGGCCGAGGCCGGGGACTCCCTCTTCCATCAAGGGCGCGATGTCGGCCCCGCCGCCCCCTCTCCGGATCTCGGACGCCTCGATGCTCGCGAGGAGCTCGCCGATGGGACGGAGCGTCGCGAGCGCCTCCTCGTACGCGGCGTCGGAGGCGTCCTTTTGCCCGGAGCGAAGGCCGAGACCGAAGCCCACCGGACGCTCGGCGCCGCCGTCCATCTCGATCGCGGCGACGTGGCTCGACACGTCGTCGTCGAGAAAGTCGCGGTAGGCGCGGGCTCCCTTGAGCCCGTTCTCCTCGTTCGTCCAGAGCGCCACGCGGAGCGTGCGCCTCGGGGTAAGGCCGAGCCGTCGAAGGATCGTGAGCGCCTGCCAGGCCGCCATGCAGGCGGCCCCATCGTCATGGGCGCCCTGGCCCACGTCCCAGGAATCCAGATGCCCGCCCATCACGACGACTTCCTCCGGTCTCTCGCGGCCCACGATCTCGGCGACGAGATTGAAGGACTCGGCGTCCGGCAGCATGCGCGCTTCCATCGAGAGCTCGACCCTCACCTCCTGGCCGGAGGCGATGAGCCTCGCCATCCACTCCGCATCCTCGACCGTCACCGCGGCCGCGGGAATGCGAGTCGAGCCATCGTCGTAGCGGAGCGAGCCCGTATGAGGCGTGTAGAGACTGCGGCCCGTGGCCGATCGGACCAGCGCCGCGACCGCCCCCAGGTCCGCCGCCCGCGACGCGCCGTTCGCGCGATACCGAACCGTCTCTCCGTAACCCATCCAGGGAACGGCATAGAGAACGATCTTGCCCTCAACGCTCTCTCGACCGAGCGCCGCGAGCTCCTCGAAGCTTCGCACCGCGACCACCGGAGCGGTCAACGTTCCACCGGGAGTCGCGACGCTTCCCCCGAGACCGAGGATCGCGATCGGCTTCTCCACAGGCGAGAGCACTTTCGCTCGCTCCTCCCCGCGAACCCAATGAGGAACCTGCACCGGGAGCTTCCGCACGTTGTCGAGCTTTTCCTCGCGCATCGCCGAGTAAGCCCACTCGATGGCCCGCTCGAGCGACGGCGATCCGCTCAACCGGTGTCCGATCGAAGTCGTCAGGTGAGTGAGCTTTTCAAAGCCCTCCGTGTCGGCCATTGCCGCTTCGACGATGCGGTCGGCTCTTTCGCGGTAGGTGTCGGTCAACGACGCCTGGGCTGCGAGCGAGCGCGGGTACGAGGCTAAGACCACCAGAGCGGCAGCAGCGGCGCGAAAGAGCATGGGCTCTCCTCCAAAGGCGGTGATTCTATACGACCCCGCGTTCTCAAGCGTTCCCCCCATTGCGAAACGCGAAACATGTGCCTAGGATAGGAGCTCTTCACTAGGAGGACGCACATGCGCTGGAGGAGCGGGGAACGAAGCGCGAACCTCGAGGACCGGAGAGCGGAGACCGGCGGCCGAATGATGCGTGGCGGCGGCATCGGCTGCGGAACGCTCCTCTTCCTCGTCGTGCTCAGCGTCATCTTCAAGCAGGATTTTCTATCGCTCCTCGGCCCTGCGCTGGTGACGGAGGAGTCGCCGGCCCCTGGCCCCCCGACCGGTGAAGAGCTCGTGACCACTCCGGAGGAAGAGCAGCTCGTCGATTTCATGTCCTTCGTCATCGACGACGTGCAAAAGACCTGGAAGGAAGTCCTACCTCGAGCGGGAACGAACTACCAGGACGCGCAAATGGTTTTGTTCCGGGACGGCATCCGCTCCGCCTGCGGGATGGCGGGATCGGCCATGGGGCCCTTTTACTGTCCCGTAGACGGAAAGGTGTACCTCGATCTGGCCTTTTTCGACGAGCTGCGCCGGCGTTTCGGGGCGCCCGGCGACTTCGCCCAGGCGTACGTGATTGCCCACGAAGTCGGGCATCACGTGCAGAACCTCCTGGGAATCGAGCGGGAAGTGCGAAGACTCCAGAGCTCAGAATCCGGGCGCCGCGAACGACCTCTCGGTCCGGATGGAGCTCCAGGCCGACTGCCTTGCCGGCGTCTGGGGAAACTCGACTTCGGAGCGCGGGACTCTCGAAAGCGGAGACATCGAGGAGGGGCTCGCCGCCGCGGGAGCCATCGGGGACGACCGAATTCAGCGGCAAACGCAGGGCTATGTGGCGCCGGAGTCTTTCACCCACGGCTCGGCACAGCAGCGCGTGGGCTGGTTCCGCAAAGGGCTCGAAACGGGCGACCCGGACGGCTGCGATACGTTCTCCGCCAATTAGGCCAAAGAAGAAAGTGCGCCGCCGCGAGTTTCTCGCCTCGACGGCGGCCTTCCTCGCGTCACCTGGTTTCTCTCACGCGGAACGAACGCGGCTCATCCTTCTCGGCACCGGGGGCGGTCCGAGACCGAAGGCCGACCGCGCCGCCACGTCCCACGCCATCCTCACCGGGGGTCGCCTCTACGTCGTGGACTGCGGCGATGGAGTCGCCGGGCAGCTCGCGGCCGCGGGCGCGCGCCTCGACACTCTGGAGAAGATCTTCATCACCCACCACCACTCGGACCACAACGCCGACTATGGGAATCTGCTCCTTCTCGCGTGGGCGAGCGGCCTCAAGACGCCGGTCGAAACCTATGGGCCTCCGCCGCTCGAGCGGATGACCGAGCTCGCCTTCGAGCTCCATCGGTTCGATATCGAGACCCGAATCGCGGACGAGAACCGCGTGCCGCTTACGCCCCTGGTGCGGGCGAAAGAGTTGACCGCAAGCGGTCTCGTCGTCGATGACGGCCGGGTCCGCGTCCGCGCGGCGCTCGTTTCCCATCCGCCAATCGAGCACGCTTTTGCCTATCGTGTCGATACCGAAGACCGCTCCATGGTGTTCTCGGGCGACACCGCTTACTCGAAAGACCTTCTCGAGCTCGCCCGGGGAGCCGACGTCCTCGTTCACGAAGCGCTCTACCTTCCAGGAATCGAGAGAACGGCCGCCAGGGTGGCGAATGCTCCCGGCCTTCTCGAGCATATCGTGCGCTCGCATACCACGGTCGAGGACGCCGCGAAGCTCGCGGCCGCGGCCGAGGTGAAGACCCTGGTGCTGTCCCACCTCGTGCCTTCCGATGATCCTCTCGTCACCGACGAGGACTGGCTCGCCGCCGCGAGAGCGCACTTCTCCGGCAGGATCGTGGTCGGCCGGGATCTCCTGGAGATTTAGATCGTCCGGAGCGCGTCGCTCCGGATGGGCATGGTCCGAATCCGAATCCCCGTGGCATGAAACACCGCCGCGGCGATCGCGGGTGCGACCGCGATGATCGGTGTTTCTCCCGAGCCGACGGAGGGAAGGTCCGGCCGGTCGAGGAGAATCACGTCCATCGGAACGAGATCCCGGGTTCGCGGCACCTGGTACATGGAGAAGCGCGGGTTGGTCACGCGGCCGTTCTCGAAGCGGATCTCCTCTTTGAGAGCTCCGCCGAGTCCCATGATGATGCCGCCCTCCACCTGCGCCCTCAGATTCCCGGGGTTCTGGATGGCGCCGCACTCGTAGGCTTCCACGATCTCCTCGACCACGACTTTTCCACGCGTTCGGTCGATCTTGACCGCGACGCAGGCGGCGACGTACGAGCCTTTCTCCGTTCCGCAGGCGATGCCGACGCCTTTCTTCCCGTTTTTCACCGGAAGCTCTCGAAGCCGCTCCCGGTACCGGAAGCGCTCCGCCGCCTTCACCAGGACGTCCCGGAGGCGCGGCTCCACGAGGTGCGCGAGCCGGAACTCGAGAGGATCGACTCCCGCCTCCGAAGCGAGCTCCTCCATGAACGACTCCCGCGCGAAGGTGTTCGCCGTCGCCGCGAGCGCCCGATACGATCCCTGTCGGAGCGGGGACTTCACCGGCACGTACCGTTCCCGCACGTCCGCGAGTTGGTAGGGGCTCTCGAGGGCGGCGGTGCCCGCGTTGTAGCAGGTGAAGTCCCAGCCACTGATGGAGCCCGATGAGTCGAGGGCCGCCCGCGCCTCGATGAGCGCCGCGGGCCGGAAGTAAGCCCAGGTGAACTCCTCCTCGCGCGTCCATCGGACGGAGACCGGGCGGCCGGCCGCGCGCGCGAGCTTCGCCGCTTCGACCGCCGCTTCTCCGGTGTGCTTTCCGCCGAAGCCTCCACCGGTGTCCGGCACCAGGACGTGGACTTTCTCCTCCGGCAGCTCGAACGCCTTCATGAGCTCGTCGCGGACTCCGTGCGGCCTTTGGGTTCCGGTCCAGACGGTGAGCCCGGATTCCGTCCATTCCGCTACTGCCGCTCTCGGCTCCATGGGCGCGTGCGCGATATAAGAGACCTCGTACCTCGCCGCGAGCGTCTTCACGCCGCGGCCGAGCGCCGCGTCGAGAGAGCCGGTCTCGTGGTTCCACTGCGGGCGCGCTTCCGCTTCCGTATCGACGTTGGCCTCGAGGTACGGGAACAGCTCGCGGCTCGACGGATGCGGCGATTCCACCCATTTCGCGGTTTGCGAGAGCGCTTCGAGGGCGCGACGGGCATCGAAAGAGGTCGGAGCGGCACACCCGACGAAGTCACCGTCGCGCGCCACGACCGCCCCTTCGATCGCGCGGGCCGCGTCCTCGTCGATGGCGGCGAGGCGCGCTCCGAAAGAGGGTGGCCTCAAGACGACGCCGCGCAGCATCCCCGGTCGCGTGATATCCGATGGGTATCGATGCGCCCCCGTCGCGACCTCGCGGCTCGTCGGCTTCCACGCGCTGCGGCCGAGGACCTTCCAGTCCGAGACGGGCGTGAGGTCGACGTTCTCGGAAACTCGCGAAGAACGAAACGCCGCTTCGACGTCTTGCGCGCGCGCGAGCTCCCCGAAGGAACACCGGGCGCCCGTGTCGGAATCCACGATCTCGCCGTCCCGCGCGACGATTCGGCCCCGCTTCGGGTCGACGATTCCCCAGTTTCGCGCCGCGAGATCGAAAAGCACCTGGCGCGCGGCTGCCGCGGCTTTCCGAACGTCGGGAACGGTGTAGCCCGTGGTTCGGCTTCCGAACGTGCCGCCGTCATCGGGAACTCGGTCCGTCTCGGCGAGAACGAGGCGCACGCGGTCGAGCGGGACGCGAAGCTCCTCGGCGGCCGCCTGTCCCAGCTGGGCGCGAGAGCCCTGTCCGACTTCGACCTTGCTCGAGAACACAGTGACGACGCCGTCTTCCCCGACGTGCAGGCGGGCGCCGAGGATCGGCCCGAGATCGTCTTTCTCCGAGCCCTCGACGCGATCGATGGCCGAGGCGACGACGAAGCCGGCTCCGAGACTTCCGAGAAAACCGCGCCGGGTCCAGGCGAAGCGGTACGGCGGAGCTTCCGAGAGCTCGTGGCGATCGGGATAGGCCGGCTCGCGCGGCTCAGGCGTCCGTTTCATGACCTTCTCCGCGAAGCTTCGCCGCGGCGAGCTCCACGGCGGCAAGGATGTTCGGATAGTTGCAGCAGCGGCAGAGGTTCCCGCTCAAACAGTCGGAGACGTCGTTCAAGGTCGGTCTCGTCCGCGTTCTCAGGAAGGAGACCGCCGTCAGTATCATGCCGGGCACGCAGTACCCGCACTGCATCGCCTGCTTCTCGATGAAGGCCTCCTGCACCGGATGGAGAGCGTCTCCGGAAGCGAGCCCTTCGATGGTCAGGACCTCCCGGCCCACCGCGTGCGAGACGGGAGTGAAGCACGAGGTGACGGGATTTCCGTCGATGAGCACGGTGCAGGCGCGGCAATGTCCCTCACCGCATCCATACTTCGCCCCGGTGAGGTCGAGGTCCTCCCGCAGGACTTCCAGGAGAGGTCGTTCCGAGATCGCTCGAAACCTGGCGGTCCTGCCCGTTCACCCGGAGGGTGATGTTCTTCCTGGCGTTCCCCAAGGGCACCTCCGTCGCCGAATCAAACCTACTATGCCACGGTTCGAGCGTCCGGGGCCATTCGACCCGACATGCTAGGCTACCCAACACCGGAACGACTTTGAAACTCCTGAAGCTGCGCGAGCTCTCCCTCCTCTTCCTTCGACTCGGCGCCACCAGCTTCGGAGGACCAGCCGCTCACATCGCGATCATGGAGGACGAGATCGTCCGACGCCGAGGCTGGCTCACGCGCGAGGAGTTCCTGGACTTCCTGGCGGCCTCGAACCTCATCCCCGGACCGAACTCGACGGAGATGGCGCTCCACATCGGCTACCGCCGCGCCGGTTTCTCCGGCTTATTGGTTGCGGGAGCGTCCTTCATCATGCCCGCAGCCCTCATCGTCCTCGCACTCGCCTGGGGTTATGTCCGCTATCGGTCGATTCCGGAAATCGGGTGGATGCTCTTCGGTATAAAGCCGGTCGTCGTGGCGGTCGTGCTCCAGGCGCTCGTTGGGCTCGCGCGAACGGGTATCCCGTCGAAGCGTCTCTGGGTACTGGCCGCTCTTGCCGTTGTGGCAAACGGCTTCGGCCTGAGCGAAATCTTGACCCTCCTCGGCGCCGGCCTCGTCTTTGCCGCGATCTCGACTCCGATTCGCGACCGGACGCTCTCGCTACCTTTTTTCGTGGTGCCCTCGGCCATGGTTGCGGTGAGCACCGGTGCGATCTTCGCGTTCTTCCTGAAGGTCGGATCCGTGCTCTACGGAAGCGGCTATGTACTCCTGGCCTTCCTGCAGTCCGATCTCGTGACCCGCTATCGGTGGCTCACCGAGGCCGAGCTTCTCGATGCGATTGCGGTGGCCCAGATGACGCCGGGGCCGGTCTTCACCGTGGCGACGTTCATCGGGTATCTTCTGAAGGGTCTTCCGGGAGCATTCGCCGCGACGACAGGCATATTCCTTCCCGCGTTTTTTTTCGTCGCGGTGAGCGGACCTCTCGTTGCGCGCGTCCGCCGATCGAAAACCCTCTCCGCGTTTCTCGAGGGCGTCGTCGCGGCGTCTCTCGGGATCATGGCGGTGGTCACTTTCGAGCTCGCAAGGGCGGCACTCGTGAGCGCCGGGAGCTGGGTCATCTTTCTCGCAAGCGCCCTCGCCTTGCGATTTCGAGTGAGCTCTTCGTGGTGCTTCCTCGCCGGGGCCGTCGTTTCCCTCTTCTCTCGAAGTCTGGGCTGATATCCTTCTCCTCGATGGACCCGATCGCCCATACTTTCGTCGGCGCTGCCCTCGCCAAGAGCGGACTCGAGAAGCGAACGCGCTTCGGAGCGGTGGCGCTCGTTCTCGGCGCGAATCTCCCCGACATCGACGGAGTCACCTATCTCGTCGGGGGAGACCTGGGTCTTTATTTCCGGCGCGGATGGACTCACGGCATTCCGGCGATCGCGATCTGGCCGTTTCTCCTCGCGGGTGGCCTGACGCTCCTCGGCCGCGGTCGGGCCCGGTTCGGAGTGCTTTTCTGGCTCAGTCTCCTCGCCGTCGCGACTCATCCCGCGCTCGACTGGCTCAACACCTATGGAATGAGATGGCTCATGCCTCTCGACGAAACCTGGTTCTACGGGGATGCGGTCTTCATCGTCGACCCGTGGATCTGGCTCGCGCTCGGAGGTGCGCTCTTCCTCGTGACGTCGCAAGGACTCCTTCGGCTTTTCGCGTGGACGCTCGGAGCGAGCGTCCCGTGCTATCTGGTGCTGGCCGGCGTGCCAGGTCTTTTTCCGGCGAAGGCGCTCTTCGTGGTGGGACTCCTCGGTCTCGCCGTCGCTCGAGCCATGAAACTTCCCCGGAGCGCGTCGGGCGCCGAGCGCCTGAATCGGTCCTCGCTCGCGGTCGTCGCGGCCTACGTGGTCCTGATGGTGGCCCTCGCCGCGTACGCGCGGCGATGGACCCTCGATACGCTCCACGCGGGCGGACACGATGTCGAAGGGATCATGGTCGGTCCCACCCCCATGAATCCCTTCACCCGGGATGTCGTGTTCTCGACGAAGTCGAGCTACCGCCACGGCTCGCTTTCCATCGGTCCATCGATGCGGCTCACCTTGTCCTCCGAGTCGATCGCGAGGAACGAGGCAACGCCACTCGTGGTCCGCGCGCTCGAGGCGCCCGAGGTGCGAGGTTTCGCGAGCTGGGCTCGATTCCCCTGGGCATCGATCGAAGAAAAACCGGCGGGCGTCCGGGTCACCCTTCGCGACGCGCGTTACGCGCGCTTGCCGCAGAGTGAGGGATTCGGAACCGCGGTGGTTTTTCTGCCGAGGTCCGAGGGGCTCAGTTGGACGAAGCCGTCGCCGCCTCGCGCGGAACGGCGATCGGTGTCGCCATGAAGTCGCCCCCGGCGAAAATGTCCCTCAGGTGAGCGAGGGTCTCGGCGTCGTAAACCTGGATTTGATCGCCGACCCCGCCCACGAAGAGCTTACTGCCGTCGGCGGAAACGATGAGGGAGTTATTGGTCCGTCCCTGCTCGACGCCCTCGACGCGCTTGACGATTTTCCGCGTGTCCATGTCGATCGCGATCACGTCTTCGACGCCGGCATAGGCCCGCTTTCGATCCGATGAGAGGGCGAAGAGCCCCGCTTTCACGTCGGGACCGAGCTCGAAGCTCTCCACTTCCTTCTTCAAGAGATCGATTTGCACCACCCCGATCGAGGTCTTCTTCAGAAAAGGGTCCTTGGTGCGATAGAGCCCGTAGTAGATACCGGGCGCATCTTCGATGAGACGCGCGCCGCGGAGCGGCCCGTAGCCGGCGAGGAGGGGCTTTGAAAGCGTGATGGTGCCGACGAGCTGATTGTCGGAGACGCGGATCTCGTGGATATCGCGGCCGAAGAGGAAGATGGAGCTTCCGTCCGGTGAGAAATGGATGTTGGGCCGGAAGCTTCCGACCCCGGCCTCCTTCGGCATCTTGAACGACTCTTTCAGCCGCTTCGCCACGAGGTCGTACACGAAGACCTCGGATTCCTCGGGAAGGAAGCGGTCGATCTCGAGGACCACAGGCGTCGCCACGGTATAGAGGAGAGTCCCTGCCGGATTCACCGCCACGTTCGCGATCCGAATCTGGCGCGGCTGCGCGGAGAGCTTCACCGTGTCGACGACCGCTCTCTTCTTCAGATCCACGATCTCGATCGCTTCCATGCGATCGGTCACGAAGTAGAACTTCGAAAAATCGGGAGAGTGAGCGGAGTTGGTGGCGGCGCCGTACTTGAGCGGGATGTCCCCGACGAACGCTTCGGTAGCTTCATCGAAAAGCCGGAGTCGGTTCGGCCAGACTCCCATGAGATGAAGCTGCGAGGACTTCGGATCGGCCGGGGGGGCCGGAGACGCGGGCAGGGAGACTCCGAGAGTCAAAACCGCGGCGGCGATGAGCGGCGCGGTTCCGCGACGGATCATGGAAACACCAGGTCGAGCTTCCGCCAGTCCTGGGTGGCGCTGCCGCAGCCGGAGGCCCAATCCGGGTTGTTGTTGAGATAGTCCGGGACTTGCGCGGGCCAGTAGCAGGTCTTGTAGCAATCGTACAGGTCTCTCTCGACCGGCTGACAGAGCCCCGCGGGCGTCCCCATCGCATCCACTTCCCAGCCCGGCGAAAAAATCGTCGTGCAGCCCGCCGGGTAGTGCGGCGGCGGCTCCTGGAGGCCGCGGACCTCCCCTCCTTCGGCGTCGATGCGCTCGAACATGGCTTCCGCTTTGCGATTCACGGCTTTGAGGTGCTTCATCTCGATAGTCTCCTACGCAGCTCTCGCTCTGTCGAAACGTTGCAGGAAAACGGGATTCCCTTCCAGGATTCTCGCATAACTCCGGAGCGTCAGCTCGGTGAAGCTCCGGATGTAGTCGCAGTAGTGAAGGTTCGGCTTGAATCGATCTCCGTAGCGCACCTGGGCCTCGTGGTAGCAGCCTCCGGAACAAAGGCTCCTGGCCCAGCAGGTATGGCAATCGGTGCGGTTATCGAGGTGTCCTTTCGCGAGGTGCTCGCTTCTCTTCGCGTTGTCGATCCCGGTCGCGACATGTCCAAAATCATGATCGCCAGCTCCCGCGAACCGGTGGCAAAGTCCGAGCTCCCCTTCGGGCGCGACGCCCAGGAGCCCGACACCCGCGCCGCAGGGATAGGCTTTCGAAACGCCCTGGTGCACTTCGCCCATCATGTCGGCGAGGTTGGCGAAGCCGGTGTAGTGGTTTCGGAGCGCCCCTTCGACGTACTGTTCGGCGAGGATGTCGAACTGCTCGAGGAGACGCTCGAAGCCCCCTTCATCGAGGGAGTAATCACGGCCGGGAGACGAAGTCACGGGAGCGAACCCGACTTCGTAAAAACCCATCTCTTCGACGAGGTGCTGCCGGGTGCGCACGAGGTCGAGGGTCTTCGACGTCACGGTGACCCGGGCGCCGATCGGCCGGCCGCGATGGACCTTCAGGAGCTCGCGGATCCGGGGCGCCACGACGTCGTAGCTTCCCATCCCCGTCGAGTAAACGCGCATCCCGTCCTGAAACTCCTTGGGCCCGTCGATGCTGACCGTAACTCCGATGTTGTTCTCCGCGAGCCATTGGACGATCGAAGGGGTCAAAAGCGTGGCGTTCGTGGTGAGACTGAAATCGATGAACTGGCCCTCGTCGCCCGCGCGCTTCCGTGCGTACGCCACGGTCGGCTGGATCACCTTGAAGTTGAGGAGGGTCTCCCCGCCGAAAAACGTGAGCTGAAGTCGCTGGCCCTTCTTCGACTGCGCGAAAAGGAGATCCACCGATTGCCGCGCCACTTCCTCGTTCATGACGCTCGCTGTTTCGGGCTTCGCGAGCCGATCGTCACCGTACTCATAGCAGTACCGGCAGGCGAGATTGCAGCTATTGGTGACGTTCAGGACGAGGGAGCTGAGCGGGGGTGGATCCCCCGCCAAGGACTTCGACGCCAGAGGAATCAACGCCGGACCGGGTCGATGGACCGCGCCGATGCTCGCGAGCTCGCGAAGAATCTCCCCCTTGGCCGCGTCGGTAGCGATCTCCTCTATCGGCTTCGGTCCGCCCTCGAGCGCGTCGAGCACGAAGCGCGCGTCGGAATCGAGCTCGAGGAACACCGACGATGGAACGAGAAACGCGTAGTGGCGGCCGGAAATCTCCATCCGGTGCATATCGGAGCGATAGACAAGGTTCAAGGCAAGGACCTCTTTGAAGTCCCAATAAGTATAGATGGGAGGGGCCACGATGAGGTGGGCTCTCCCGTGGAGGGGGCGGCTCGCTCCGGGAGGCGTAAAGGTCGCTACGGCCCAGACGTCTCCCATGTTGTTCGTCGCCCTCTTCCGATCGGGATTCGGACCGTCGAGGTTCGGCGTAAAAAAGCCGTTGGCGTCGATGGCCCCCACGTATTGCAGGTCCTCGTCCTCGTGCCGCACGTGATACTCCTCGAGGCTCCAGGTGGGGGACACGGGGTTGAGCTCGACATCGTCGGCCGTGAGGGGGGTCCCGTCGGGGCCGTTTCCGAAAGAAACGGCTTCGAACTGAATGAACTGTTTCGCGATAGCGCCTCCCCCCGTGCGGGCGAGTCCTTCCTGCGGCCGCACGAGAACGTAGTCGATGCGGTCGTAGACCGCGAGCGCGTCGAGAGCCGTCGTTCCTCCGACCCGCACGTTGCGCCGCCCGGGCAGAGCGTCCGCCGCTACCGAGACCTCGAGCTCCAGTCGGTCCGGCGCCTGAGAGCGAATGCGGGTGACGCTCAATCCCGGTCCGAGATCGATGTCCGAGGCGGCGACGGCCGCTGGGAAGTTCGCGCCCGCGACACGAAGGGTCGAAGTCGAGGAGCCTGCCGCGACCGCCTTCGGCGAGACCCCCGCGATACGCGCATCCGACCCGAGCCGGACCAGGCGCACGTCGAGACCGATCTCTCCGTAGTCTCCGCGGAAGAAGCGCCCCTCGAGAGTGCTCCCATCGTCCGAGAGGGCGAGAACCTCACGCTGCTCGGTGAGAGTCGTTCCTTCCGACCGACCGCGCCAGGTGAGGTCCGTGTAGAGAACGCCGGTTCCGGTTCGTTTCTCTGTCTTTCCGTCGCTGAAATTCAGATCCCCGCGGGTCGCATAGCCCGTCGCGGTCTTCTCGAAGGCCACGATTCCCGAAACGAGTCCTTTCGTCGGTTGATGGCTGGTGAAGAGCCACTTTCCCGAAAGGTCCATCGGGCTCTTCTTCGCTCGATACTCCTTCCACTCCGCGGAATCGAACGAATAGTGCTCGGCCAGCCAGTCGAGGACGCGGTCGACGCGCCAGCGCTCGTCCGGAGGCCCGGCGGTCGTGGGAGGCGGGGCGCCGGGCGCCCTTGGAAGATCCTCCCCGCCCTGCTCTCCCGGGGGGGAGCCGCGGAAAGTCTGGTACTCGATGATGGGGAAATAACCGAGGTGCATCCCCTTGAGGAGCTGCCACTCTTCTTTGGTTCGCCGCTGGCTCAGATACCAGGCGGCGAGATGGCACCGGTTGCAGGTCTCTCCGACCTCGTCGTTCACCGCCGTCTCGAGCTTCGGCCTCTTCTCCGCTCGATAGAGGACGGCGCGAGCTTCTGCCGGCGCGAGCCCGTGGTCGTCTCCGAGGTAGCGGATGATCTCTTTCGCCTGGTCGGGACTGAGCTGAACGCGGCCCGTTCGCATCATCCGCTTTAAAGTGAGCTCCCAGGCTTCGGGTGTTTTTCGCTCGTACGAGATCCGCGTCATCCGGCCGGCGTCGTCCTGCTCGTGGCAGGCGCCGCAAGCGCTCTTCACGAGCTCGCTCTTGACGGGAATTCCGGGCGCGGTGTCGGCAGCTGTCGCCGGCCCCGAAGCCAGGGAAACGAGAAGCAACGGAACAGGCACGAAAGCGCTCGGCCGCACGGAGACCTCCTCGCTGAAAAGCCCGCACATCTTATCCGAGTGCGGAGGCTATGTTCAAGATGCTGAGCAGCTGGCCCCGCCGCCACGGAAATGTCAGATCGGGTATCCTCTATTCCCTTTCCGGCGGTTTTTATGGGCGACCGAGACGATCAGGCCACGCTCAAGGCTCCCCGCCCGGCAGAAAGCCGCACGGTCGAGCCCTCCGATTACATCGGCGCGTACCGCATCGTCCGTAAGATCGGCGAAGGGGGCATGGGGGACGTCTACGAAGCCGAACAGCAGAGCCCCCGCCGCGCCGTTGCGCTGAAGGTCATCCGCGGGGGGCGAATGGTCCCAGAGGATCACGTGAAGCTCTTCCAGCGCGAGTCCCAGGTGCTGGCGCGGCTCAAGGATCCGCGCATCGCGACCATCTACGAAGCGGGCCGGACCGAAGATGGTCAGCACTTCTTCGCGATGGAGCTCGTGCACGGTGTCTCCTTGTCGGTCTATCGGGAGCACGCCGCCCGGGAAGCCGTAAACGTGCCTACCCTGGTGCGGCTGTTTCAGAAGGTTTGCGATGCGGTGAGCCACGCCCATCAGAGAGGCGTGATCCATCGCGATCTGAAACCCTCCAACATTCTGGTGACGGGAAGTCCCGACCCGCGGGGCGTCGAGGCGCCGGGCGTTCCCGAGATCAAGGTCCTCGACTTCGGGCTCGCGCGAATCACGGATGCCGACGCCTCGACCGTTCTGACGCAGGTCGGGACCATTCAAGGCACCCTCGCGTACATGAGCCCCGAGCAGGTGCGGGCCAACCCCGACGAGATCGACCTCAGAAGCGACGTCTATTCGCTCGGGGTGATTCTCTATCAGCTCGTCGCGGGCAGGCCTCCCTACGTTCTCGCGGACAAGACTCCCTTCGACATCACTCGCGTCATCTGCGAGGTTCCGCCGGCGAGTCTGCGAGTGGACGGTAGAACGCGCGTCGATCGGGATCTCGAGACCATCATTTTCAAGGCGCTCGAAAAGGAGCCCTCGCGCCGGTACCAGAGCGCCGCCGCTCTGGCCGAAGATCTCGAGCGCTACCTCGTCGACGAGCCCATCCTGGCCCGGCCCCCGAGCGCCGCTTATCAGATCCAGAAGCTTGTCAGCCGCAACAAAGCCGCTTTCGCCTTCGGTGCGACGCTCATCACTCTCCTCGCCGTCTTCGCCGTTGCGATGGCGCTCCAATCCCGCCGCGTCGCCTTCGAGCGTGACAAGGCGTTCGAGGCCGAGCGGCTCGCGGCTCGTGAGGCCGAAACGGCGAAGGAGGTGTCGGGCTTTCTCGTCGATCTCTTCTCGGTATCCGATCCATCGGAGGCGCGGGGCTCCGTGATTACGGCGCGAGAGCTTCTCGAGCGGGGCTCGGAGCGGATCAGCCGCGAGCTCCAGGCGCAGCCGGACGTTCAGGCCCGGCTGATGAATGTCATGGGCGAAGCGTATCGAAGCCTCGGGATCTACGATCGAGCCGAACCGCTCTTGACGACGGCGCTCGAGACGCGCCGCCGGCGGCTCGGCCCGGAGCACGTGGAGATTGCCGAGAGCCTCGACAGCCTCGCAACTCTCGCGCATACCCGAGGGGACTTCAAGGGCGCGGAGGATCTGTCCCGCGAATCGCTGGCGCTGCGCCGGAAGCTTCAGGGAAACGACCACCTCGACGTGACCGAGACGATGAATCAACTCGCCATCACCCTCCGCAGGAAGGAGACCCCGGAAGGAAACGCGGAAGCCGAAGAGCTCTACCGGGACGCCCTCGCCACCCGAAGAAGACTCCTCGGCGGCGAGCACGAGCTCATCGCTGAGAACCTCGTGAACCTGGGCGTTCTCCTCTACGCGAATCGCCGCGATTACGAGAGCGCCGAGAGCCTCTTCCGCGAAGCGCTCGCGATGAACGTCAAGCTGCGGGGCGAGCAGCACCCGGAAGTGGCGATCAACTTGAACAACCTGGCTCTGGTGCTGCGCGACGAGAGAGAGTATGACGAAGCCGAAGCGCTCTTTCGCCGGGCGATCGCGATGGACCGCGAGTTGCTGGGCGAGGACCACCCCTCGATCGCGATCGTCATGAACAACCTTGCGAACGTGTTTCAGAGAAAAGGCGACTGGGAAAGCGCCGAGCCGATCTACCGCGAGGCTCTCGCGAGGAAGCGCGCTATCTTCGGCGACAGCCATTGGGACACGGCCACGGTGAAGAGCCTTCTCGGCGGGTGTCTCTCCGCATTGAAGCGCTATCCGGAAGCCGAGCCTCTGCTCCTGGAAAGCTATCCCGTCATCCGTGAGAGCTTCGGTCTGAGCCACCCCCGAACGCAGGTCTCTTTGAAGCGAATCGTCGATCTCTACGACGCCTGGGGAAAACCGGAGATCGCCGGGAAGTATCGTCCAGACCTCGTACCCTGAGTCCGCGCTACAATAGCACCTCGCCGCCAAGCCTAGCCGATGAGAGCGTTCTCGCGACGAGCCCTCGTTGTTCTCGCGATCGCGCTCGTCCTCGCCGTGGCCCTCCACACGCCGCCGATGAAGCGGACGGCCGGCAGGATTCTGATCTCGCTGCTGGAAAGGCGCCTCGGTGGAGCCGCGTCGCTCGAGGCTATCGACTACCGGCTGTGGAGGGGAGAGCTCGAAATCTTCGGATTCGAGTGGAGCTCCGGAGAGGTTCAGGTTCGCGCGCGCGAGCTTCTCGTGACTCTTTCTCCCTGGGACGCCTTCGCGGTCCGCGCGACGGAGCCGGACGTCCGGGTCACGTTCTCGGGGTCCTCGGGAAGCGAGGCACCCATCCTTCCCGCGGCCGTCTTCGCGGGCCGCGTCGCGATCGCGAACGGCGCCGTTCGGATCGAATGGCCAACGGAGGGACGGCTCATCGAGCTCTCCGCGATCGAAGGCACGCTCGTCCCGGAGGACGGAAGAGCGCGCGCAGAGCTCGCGGCGGGAGCGGGCCGCATTCGCAGCGGAGAGACCGACATCGCCTTCGGAGCCGCGCGCGCGCAGGCGCTTCTCGGCCCGACGGAAGTCCAGATCGACGAGGCGCGGATCGAGCGAGACGGCTCGTTCGTCAGCGCATCCGGAAGGCTCGGGCCGCTCTCTCCACTGACCGCCGAGGTTCGATTCGAGCACTCGATCGAGGGTTCCCTCGCCGCGGAAATCGACTCGCGGGCCGCGTTCGGAGGAGTCCTCTCGGGAGAGGGTTCGTTCCGGAGACGTCCCGGAGCTGCGGACGAAGGCGAGGGGGCTTTTCGATCGCGAGAGCTCTCGCTGAGCGCGGCCGGCCCTTTCACGCTCGAAGGGAGTTGGACGCTTTCCGGTGAGACCGCGAGCGCCGACGTCGCGTTCGAGGGCGATGCACCGGAACCGCTCTCGAGCCGCGTCTTCGGCCGGATGGCGCTCTCCGTCGACGACTTCCGTCCCGAGACCGCGCGCGGGGAGGGCACGGTCTCTCTGAGAGCTCCCGAGCGAAGTCGCCCGGCCGCGGTTCCCCTCCGGGGAGACGTCGATCTCCGGCTGGAGTCGTCCCAGATTCGGTTCTCGACGGAAACGCTCGCTGTCCGTGGGGCCCGGCTCGCCGCGTCCGGAACGATCGGAGAGACCGTGGCCGCGCGGTTTCGCGCTCGGATCGAAGACCTCGCCGAGCTTTTAGCCTCGGGAGTCCCGCGGCCGCCCGTCGCCCTGAGGCGGGTCTCTGGATCTGGAGGGGACGGTCGAGGGCACGCTTCGCGCTCCTTCGATCGAAGCGCGGCTCGCGAGTAGCGAGATCGTGGTCGGGGAAAGGACGTTCACCCTCTCCGGAAGCATGCTCTTCCGCGACTCCCGCATCGAGGTGCCGAACCTAGCGCTCCGCGGCGCCGACGCGGGGTCGATCGACCTGAGCGGACAATTCCCAACGAGCCGCGCCGGTGCGCTCGAGCTCACGGCGCAAATCGAGAGCCTTCCCGTCGCCGGAGTGTTCGAAGGAGTCACGGCCGGCGTGCTCACCGCCTCCGTCGAGGCGTCCGGCGCACTCTCTCGACCGACCTTCGAGACTTCGTTCTCGGCGATCGGCGTTGCGATTCGAGACGGAATCCGCGCCGATGTGATCGGGACCGCGAAAGGCCAGGGCCTCGCGGGCGAGGCCGAGCTTCGTCTCGTGAATGCGTCCTTTCGCGGGAAAGAGATCCCGGGCGCGCGCTTCGCCATCGACTCGGACGGAGAGACGGCGCGTTTCGCCGCGGAGCTCGACGACGGAAACGAGATCGCGACCGCCCGCGTGGTGCTTCACTCCCCCTTCCCCCTCGAAGCGGCGGTCGCGCTCGAGAACGTTCCCTTCGCTCGAGTCCGCGAGTTTTTCCCGGCGCTCGCCGAAGAAGGAATGGAGCTCGAAATCGCGGGCCGGGCTCGTATCGAAGGCACTCTCGAAGACATCGAGGCGCTTGGATACCGAATCGACGTGGAGCGAGTCCTCGCGGTCTACCGCGGGATCGCTCTCGGCGCGTCGTCTCCTTTCGTCATCGAGGGAACGCGTGAGGGCTTCTCTGTCTCGGATCTCACCCTGGTCGGCGAAGACACCGCAATCGGAATCGACGGCATCGTTCCTCTCTCCCGGGACGGGAGCGTCGTGCTCCACGCGCGCGGGGCTTCCCGGCTCGAGCTCTTGAGGCCCTGGTTTCCCGACCTCGAGCCTTCCGGGCGAGCGAACGTCGACATCCGGGTCGAAGGAGCGCTTCCCGATCCATGGCTCCGCGGAGAGCTGAGCCTCGAGGAAGCGAGCGCGCGCGTTTCCGATGTGGTCGTCGAGAACGTCGAAGCTCTCGCCAACTGGAGCGACAAGGCCGTGGTGCTCGAGGAGCTCTCGGGTGAAGTGCTCGGGGGACGATTCCGGGTCTCGGGTGAGCTTCCGCCCGGGCTCATCGACCCTTCCGCTCCAGTCCGGCTCCGCTTCGAAGCAACGGATTTGCAGCCGCTCGATCTCGTTGCCTCCGAGGGAGACCTTCGGGTGGACGTCAAAGGCGAGCTTCGCGGCTCGGGCGCCGACTTCGAGAGCTGGGAAGGCGCGGGAACCCTACGAACCGTCCGCTTCGCGCTCCGCGGCTTCGAGCTCGTGAACGACGCGTCGGGCCCGTGGTCGTTCGCGAACGGGATTCTTCTCCTCCGGGATTTTCGGGTGACCCGCGGTGAGACGCGTCTCGTTCTCGGGGGCGAAGTCTCGATCGGGGAGCCTCTCTCGTGGACGGCGCGCGCGTCGGGAACGATCGACCATGCGGCGTCGAGGATCTTCCTCGAAGAGTCGGGGATGGACTTCACCGGAACGACGGAGCTGGACGTGCGCGCCGCGAAGAAAGGAGATGGGCCTCTCGAGCTTTCGGGACGAGGCACGTTCACGAACGCGCGTCTCGTGATGCGAGACCCGCCCATTGCCTTCGGGAATGTCTCCGGCGAGATCGCTCTCTCGGGAAGCTCCATCTCCCTCACGCGTCTTTCCGCCGACGCGGGCGGCGGAAAAGTGGAGGCCGACGGCACGCTCACTCTCGACGGCGGCTCCCTTCAGGCCGTGGACCTGAGAGCTCAAGCCCGCTCGGTCCGTCTCAACTACCCGGAGGGTTTGAGGAGCGAGCTGAACGGCACGCTTCGGCTCACGGGACAACCCGATCGCCTGCGGCTTACCGGAGACGCCGACCTCGCCCGCGCCCTTTTGAGCCGCGATATCAGCGTCGAGTCCGAGCTCCTGCAATCTCTCTCGCGCGTCAGCGGAGCGCCTACGGGAGGATCGTTCGGCTCGAGGGTCGATCTCGAGCTTCGCGTCCGCGCGTCGGAAGCGTTCCGCATCGACAATAACCTGGCCCGCATGGAAGCCTCGGTGAACCTTACCGTGGGCGGCACCCTCGCCGCGCCGGAGCTCTCCGGGATCGTCTCGGTTCGTCCCGGTGGACGGTTTCGCTTCGGCGGAAACGAGTATCGAGTGGAGACGGGCCGGATCCTCCTTCGCGGATATCCCGCGTCGCCGCCCGAGCTCGAAATCACCGCCCGCACTTCGGTCGGCGAGTACGACATTCGCCTGGTCCTGAGAGGAGCGACCGACAACCTATCGACCGATCTCACCTCGGAAAGCCACCCTCAGCTCTCGCGGGGCGACGTCGCGTCGCTCCTCATCACCGGCCGGACTCTCGGGGATATCTCGAGCGCGAGCCGCGACATCGTCTCGAACCGCATGGTGTCCTATCTCGGCTCGATCGCTCGGGGACCTCGCGAACCTCGGAATCGGCGAAGCCCTCCCCTTCGAGATCCTCACCGTCGAGCCTTCGCTCATCGCGGGTGAAGCCGATCCCGGGGCCCGGTTCACCATCGGTGCCCGTTTCAACAACTCGCTCTCGCTCGTCTACTCCATCGGGCTCGACAATACGGAGAACCAGATCTGGATCGTGGACTACGAGCTTCCCCGGCGGATCCGGACCCAGGTCGTGCGCGACGAGGACAACGAGTACACCATCGGGCTCGCGCAGGAGGTTCGCTTCGACCTCCGCGATCGGGGAAGAAGCGAGGCCGCGAAGGAGGTGATCTCCGGAGTGCTCGTGACGTTCGAGAGCGGCGCTGCGGGACTGCCTGAGGACGAAGTGAGGGGCATGCTTCGTTCGAAGCCTGGCGAGCGCTTCGATTACTGGGACATATGGGAGAAAGCGGAGAAGGCGCGGAGGTTCCTGCGCTCCCGGCGGTACCTGGAAGCGATCGTCGAGCTGGTCACTTCGCAGGAAAACGGCGTTGTCGGGGTGGAGTACCGAGTGCGCGCCGGGCCGAGGGTGACTTTCGAGTTTCCCGAGGACGAGCCCGACGGCTCGCTCAAGAAAGCGCTCGAGAACGCCTGGACCGGAGATGCGAGCGATTCGTTTCTCACCACGGACCTCGCGAACCTCGCGACCCGGACCCTCTGGGAAGACCGATATTTCACCGCGACCGCCGAGCTCACGACGGAGAGAAGCGAGGAGGAGCTTCTGGTGAAGGTGTTCCTCCGCCGGGGACCTCGCGGAAAGAACGTGGCGGTCGAGGTAGCCGGGAACGAGGCAGTCCCTGACCCGTTTCTCCTCGAGACGCTTCCGAAGCCTCAATCGGGCGCGTTTCACGATCTGATCACGACGAAGCGTTCGCGACTGAAGCAGATCGTCACCCTTCAGTACGCGTCTCGGGGATACGTCGCCGCCTCGGTCGGCGACCCCGAGGCCGCGTTCGAGCCAGGGACGGGCAGGCTCTCCGTCACGATTCCGGTGACCGAGGGAGCGAGATTCTTCCTTCGCAGAATCGAGCTACTGGGGGTCGCACCGGAGGACGAAGAAGCGCTCCGGTCGAAGCTCTCGCTCCGCGAGGGAGCGCCCTTCCACGTGCAGTCGTTCGCCCAGGACCGCGCGGCAGTAGCCGCCTTCTATCGCGAGCGCGGGTACGTCGACGTGGAGGTCGAGGCGAGTGTCTCGGAAGGGTCCGGTTCGGACGAGCTCGAGGTCCGCTTCGCGGTGAAGCCGGGAGCGCGCGTCACCGTGGCCGACGTCGTGGTCGGTGGGAACGAGGTGACGCGGGAAAGCGTCATCCGGCGTGAGGTGAAGTTCGCGCCCGGGACGCCCCTCAGCGCCTCTGCATTACGGGAGACGGAGCGCGGTCTCTACGAGCTCGGCATTTTCCAGTCGGCGGAAGCGGTGGTGGAAGAGCCGCGCGACGCGGCGGAGGGCGGAGAGCCTTCCCGGCGCGCCGTGCGGATCGCGGTCGTCGAGACGCAGGACCTCGAGCTCGACTACGGTGCGCGCGCCTCGACCGATGGTTTCTTCGAGGTGCTTACCGAGCTTCGGGCGCCAAACCTGTTCGGCCGCGCGCAGCACGCGGGCGTTCGGGCGCTCGTCGGGAGCGAGCGACAGATTTTTCGCTTCTCGTACCACAGTCCCTACTTTGCGCGATATCGGCTGGACACGGATTTCTTCGTGGAGAGAAGCATCGAGCAGCAGGGAGAGGAGCCCTTCGATTTCACCGATCGAATCTGGACCTTCACGGCGCAGCAGATGCGCCCTCTCACGGAGAAGATCGATGCGCAATGGAGTTATACCTTCCGGCGTCTCGTCACGGAGTTCACCGAGGAGTTCGACCCCCTTTCGCGCGATCGGAGCATCATCACCGGCTCTCTGATTGGAGACCATCGGGACAACATGCTGCTTCCGCGGCGCGGGAGCCTTTGGCTTCTCACGACCCAGCTCGCTCCCGAGTTTCTCGGCTCCGACCTGAGGTACACCAAGATCTTCGGGCAGTTCTTCCTGTACCTTCCGCTGCATGACGAGGTCGTCTGGGCATCCGGCTACCGAGTTGGAGCCGCCAACAGCTTCGGGCAGCGGCTCGACGTGAACGACGGCTTCCGCGCCGGCGGCCCGAACTCGGTCCGCGGATTCGAGCAGGATTCACTCGGCCCCACCGACATCGTGTTGGGCCCGGAGGGAGGCGGCGGCGTCGCGGTCTTCAATCAGGAAATTCGATTTCCCCTGTGGTGGCGGTTTCGCGGCGTGGGTTTTTACGACGCCGGCAACGCCTTCGAGACCGCCTCCGACATTCGATTGTCCGAGCTTCGGCAAAGCGTCGGTGCGGGTCTCCGGTTCGAGCTTCCGTTCGGTCTCATCCGGTTGGACTGGGCCGCGGTCGTGAACCCGCGGCCCGGCGAGAAGCCCTGGCTCCTGATGTTCAGCTTAGGCGATGCGTTCTAACCCGCCATCACATTTTCGATAGAAACGACTTCACCGCCGGCGCTTCCGGCGCATCGGGAGCGAGCTCCAGGAATCGCCGGAGATGCGCGATGGAGAGATCTTTTCTGTCGGTCTGGTTGTACGACATGCCGAGGTAATAGTGCGCGTAGGCATGATTGGGGGCGAGCTTCGCCGCCCTCTCGAGCTCCGGGATCGCCTCGGCGTTCTTCTTCATCTTGACGTTCGCGAGCCCGAGCCCGAAGTGGGCTTCCGCGTAGTTGTCGTCGAGAGCGATCGCTTTCTTCAAAGGCTCGACAGCGGCCCCGGGATCGCCCGCGTAGATTCGCGCCAGACCGAGGTGAGTCAGAAGATCCTTGTCCTCGGGCGATTTTTCGACCTCGGCCGCGAGCGCGCTCGCCGCCGCCGCGTGATTGCCCTGACGGTACAGCTCGAGTCCCGGGGTCTGCGCCCCGGCCAGAATCGGAATCGTGAGGGTGACGCCAATCCAGGCGATGCGCTTCATCATTTCATCCTCCCGCCTGTCCCCCGCGGGGGACATTCTCAGAGCCCTTTTGGCTTCCTGACCCTATTGTAGGCACGAGTCGTGCCAGACCCTTCACCGGAAGGTCGAGATTTCCCGAAGTTCCTTCTTCGCAATTCGGGGTACGCGGGCGCCTTCTTTCGGATAGCCCACCACCAGGATGAGAAACGGCCTCTCCTGGGCCGGCCGCCCCAGAATCTCGCTCAGGAAGCCCATCGGGCTCGGTGTGTGTGTGAGCGAGGCGAGTCCGGCGTTGTGCACGGCCGCGATCAGCATCCCCGTCGCGATGCCCACCGACTCCGTCACGTAATAATGTTTCACTTTGCTCCCGTCCTCGCGAACGCCGTAGTTCTGGGCGAAGATGACGATGAGGTAAGGAGCTTCCTCGAGAAAAGGCTTGTGCTCGTCGGTCCCCAGGTGCGAAAGGGCCTCGAGCCATTCGTCGGGAGCGCGGCCGCGGTAGAACTCCTTTTCTTCCGCCTCCGCCGCTTCGCGGATGCGCTTCTTGGTCGCGGGATCGGAGACGACCACGAAATACCACGGTTGCTGATTGGCTCCACTCGGAGCGGTACCCGCGGCGAGAAGGCACTCCTCGATGATTTCCCTCGGCACGGCCCTCTCGGAGAACTCACGGACCGTACGCCGCTTTCGCAACCAACGATGGATCTCTCGCGCGCGGCGCTTCATCTCCTCGACGGAAAGCTCCTCGTACTCGGACAGAGGAATCAGCTCGGGCCTGGGCATCTCGGAGTCACTCCGGCGGGAGGACGCAGAACACGACGGAGCTCGAGACCCGGTCCGCGCGGAGAGCGGAAGCTCCGACGACGAATCCCGACGGGTCGTTGTCGACGTCGGTATTGCCCGGAGGCCGCGCGTACAAGACGCGCGAGTGGAACACGTCCCACTCCGTGAAGAACGGAGGGGTCGGAGTTCCGGAGCCGAGCATGTGCGAAGGACGGTGGCCGCCGAGAGGGTGATAGAGGCCGAGCACGTGTCCGAGCTCGTGATAGATGACCCCCGTCTCCTCGATCGACCGGAGCACCACGACGCTCGCGTTGCCTCCGACACCGCGGGTGATGCCCGACGCGGCGCCGGCGCTTCGGGCGATCTCGATCGGGTCCCAGCGAACGACGACCGTTCCCGATGTCAGGTCCGCGGGCGGATCGCTCCCGCTCTCGACGACGCTTCCCGACCAGCGATCGTTCGTGAGCAGAGGCAGCACCTCCGCGATCGCGGCGACGACGATGGCCACCGAGAGCTCCGGAATCGCCCGGCCGCTTCCCGTCTCGGGCCGCCGATCGACGTAGAACCGCGGCTCGACGGTCCAGGGGTTGAGCGGCTTGAGGCTCCCGCCGCCCGCGCCGTCGCGAACGAGCTCTCGATAAAAATCGAGGTTCCACAATGAGTCGGTCTCGATGACGTCCACAATCGGACTCACGCTCGACGCGCCGACGAAGCTGCGGCGGGTAACATGGCGGCCGGCAGTCACGGTCACCGGAATGACGGAGGCGCTCGCCGGGAGCTGGAAATTTCCCGAAGCGTCGGTTCGCGTGATTCCGGAGGAGGACTCGATCGAAGCCCCCGAAACGGGCAGGCGGCTGAGCGTCTCGAGGACCCGGCCGTTGATGGCGGGAAGACCCCCCGTCGTCGACGCGGGCGGTGCTCCGCTGGTCGTCGAAGACGACGGCGATCCGTCGCATCCCGCGACCAACGCGGCAGCGGTGAGAGCAAATGCCCGTAGCATGGCTACGACATTCTAATCTTTCGCAGCTCCGCCTCGAAGAGCTCTCGAAGATCCTCGTCGCCTTCGACTGCGGTTCGCACTCGCTCCCGGAGCTCGTCGCTATAAAGAAACGGGCCGAGCGCTTCGAGCGCACCCCGCCGGGTCTCCCGGCTCTCCTCCGCGAGCAGCGAGACGAGAAAATCCGTCGCGGGTCCGGTCCGGAGAAGGGCGATGGCGACGAGGAGCACGCGCCGAAACGATCGCCCGCGAGCGCTTTCCCAACTTCGTTTCAGCACCTCGAGCGCCTGAGGATATCGGGACTCGCCCAGGGCGAGCGCGGCGGCCTCCGAGACCGCCTCGTCCGCGGAGTCCAGGAACCTCGCGACGAAGGTCGAGGCTTCGCCCGGAGGCTCGATGGAAAGGAACGCGCGGAATCCCTCCGCGAGAACCTCCACCTCGGGGTCGCCCTGGAGAAGCTTCAAACGGAGAAGGAGCGCCGGCTCAGGGCCGCCGATTCCGCCGAGCGCCCGTATCCCGCCGATCCGGGCCGGCTTCTCGGGATCCGCGAGCAAATCCACCAGATGCTGCAGCACCCGAGGGTGCCGGCATCCGGCGAGACCGATCCCGCAAAGCCCGCGAAGCCACGCGGCGGTGTCCTCCGTGCCGCCCCACACCGGCTCCCGCTGCACGTGGCGGATTCCTTCGAGAAAGATGTCCGCTTCCTCGTGCTCGAGCCGGGTGAGCGCCTCCGCGATCGCGATCTTCGCGAGGCAACCCTTGTCTTTCGACGGATCGGAGAGAAACCTCCGGAAGGCGGCGAGGAGGTCCGGAGCGAGAGCGCTCGTCCCGAGCTCCCCGGCGAGCTCCGCGGCTTTCGCGACCACGATCGACACCCGATCGGAGAGGCCCTTTCGCAAGAGCGCGAGAGAGGCCTCGGAGCCCGGCGCTTCGCGGGCAGCGTTCAGCCGGGAGCGTTTCTCCTCGACCGGGTCCTTGCGAGGAGGCACGGGCGTCCCCCGTTCAGGCGGGCACTTGGAGCTCGGGCATGGGCCGCGCGGTGAAGACGCGCCGGCAAGGCTTCGCGATCCATCTCGCCCACTTGCGCGCGCGTCCGGCGCGGGCGCTGTCCGTGGCGAGGCCGGTGTTCGCGTACATCTGAGGGAAGAGCTTCGAGATGAGAACGTACGCGATGCGATCGCGGAGCTTCGTGGTGCACCCCGAGCGCTTCCAGACCGCGGGCAAACGGTAGAAACGATTCCAGACTTCCTGTGTTCGGCTTCGAATCTCCTCGTGGGTCATCGCCGGATGAGGAAGGTAGAGCTTCGGGCGCCGGTTTCGCGGAATGAGCCAGAAGCGGTTGAGGGGAATTCCGTCGACGTTCAGTCCTTGCTCGTCGATCGATTTCTCCCATCCCTGGAAGTCCACCGTTCCCGGGAACGGAGTCAGCGTGACGAACTGCGCGAACGCGATGCCTGCCTCTTGGGCGAGAGCTGCGGTGGCTCCGAAGGTCTCGGGACGATCCGTCGGAAGCCCGAAGATGAACGACCCCAGGACGTGGACGTCGTTCTTCACGAAGGTCTGGAGCTTTTCGACCAGGTTGTCTCCCGCGCTATTGAAGTCCTTGTAGATCGCTTTCAGGCCTTCGGCGGTCACCGATTCCACACCGACCAGAGCTCCCTTCACCCTCGCCCGCTTCATCGCCTGGAGATACTCCGGGTCGTCCGCCGCCTCCATGGTGATCTGAGTGAGGAAAACCATGTCGTGGGGAAGCTTCGACAGGCGCTCCATCAGCTCGAATCGCTCGTTGCGGATTGCGGTCAGCTCCTCGAGCTTCGTCGTGTCCTCGCGTTTCGCGGCGAGCTCGAGATCGTGCTTGGTCACCGGATAGAAGTTGTCGTCCGCGAGGAGAATGAAGCGAAAACCCATGCGCCGCAGCTGCACCACCTCTTCGAGGATGGCATCTGACGCTCGCTGCCGCGGTTTTTGTCCGTCGGTGCGCCAGACGGAGCAGAACGAGCAGTGCTTCGGACAGCCCCTCACCGTCTGAACCGAAGCCATCATGTAGCGATCCGAGGGCAGAAGGTCCCACCTCGCGGGAAAGAACAGGTCGGCTTCGAGGCGGCCTCCGTCGTAAACACGTTGGAGAACGCCGCGATCGGCATCTTCGAGGGCGCGCGCCCAGACGACGTCGCCGTCGCCCCGCACCACCGCGGAGGCGGCGCCTCTTTCGAACGGCTCTTCGGGATAGAGCGAGGCGTGAACTCCGCCGTAAATCACCTGCGCTCCCCGTTCTCTCGCCATGCGGCCCACTTCATACCCTCGGAGCGCGTTCAGAGTGTGGATTCCGATTCCGACGACATCGCCCGGCGCGACCTTCGCGGGATCCAGCTGATCGAGAGTCTCGTCGACGATCGCCGGCACGCCGAACCGTTCGGGGGTCGCCGCCGCCAGAACGTAGAGCCACCGCGGCACGATGATCCCGATTCCGAAGGAGTTATCGTTGGGGTTGACGAGGTGGACCGGCAAGGGAAATTGGGCCTTCCAGCGCGACGAGGGGACTGGGATCTCGTCGGCGGGGCGAGAATAGTGGATCGCTTCCCCGGTGTCAACGAACCTGTCGATCGGGAGCCGCGTCGTTCGTCATGTTAGCGAGGAGCGCGGCCGCTCTTCACCATTATTAAGGAGGAACACATGAGCTTGCGATGCTATCTCACTGCGATCTTGGTTCTGGGTCTCGGCGCATCGAGCGCGGTCGCCTCGGACGCGCCGGACGGCGCTGCCGCTTTCGAGCGGCTCAAGCAGTTGGTCGGGGTCTGGGAAGTGACACAGCCGGCGGATAAACAGGCCACGGTCCGTTACGAGCTCACTGCGGGCGGATCGGCGCTCTACGAGCACTATTCCGACAGCTCCATGGGGGCTGGAAACGAGATGATCACGATGTACCACATCGATTCGGGCCGCCTGATGCTGACCCACTACTGCATGGCCGGAAACCAGCCTCGCATGCTCTTGAAGCGCTTCGATCCGGCAACGGGTGAGCTCGACTTCGACTTTCTCGACGCCACGGGTTTGAAGGATGAGAATGCCGGGCACATGCGCCGAGCGCAGTTCAAAATCGCCGGTTCGAACAAGTTCACCAGCCGATGGGAGTTCGTCGAGAACGGAAAGCCGACCTTCGATGAAAAACAGGAGCTCACTCGGGTGAGCTCTCCGAAGTGACGTAAACCGGGCTCGACCAGGCCGCGCCGCCGTTCTCCTGCACCACGCGAACGTAGACATATTCGCCCGCGCGGAGAGACGAAAGGGTGAGCGTTTCGGAGAGCTCCCGGCGGTCCAGCCCCGGGACGACGCTCACGATCTCTCCGCTTCGGACGATGTCCACCCGCTCGACCGCCGCCTCGGCGGCAACGACGAAGCGAAGCGAGTGCAGCTCGCCTTCGCCCGCCGAAACGTCGGCCCCCATCTCGCGGTCGTCGAGCCACGTGCGAAGCCAGATGCGGGGTCCGTTGGTGGCGTAGGTCCGCCGCGCCCTCAGCGCCCCGAGGACGGAGACGCGGGTCTTCTCTTCCGCGAAGATCGCCGCGAGCCCTCCGCTCGGCGCCGCCAGGTGCGTCAGTCCGGGATGGCCGTCATGGCTGTCTCCGCTCCCGATGAAGCCGAAGCGGTAGCCGCGGGCGAGCGCGTCGCGCACGAAGTTCCCCTCGACCGCGCTGTAGATTTTCCCAGGAGTGTCGGAGGCTTCGCTCGAGCCGTGAACGGAGACCACTTCCGTGACGGGCTCGAGCTCGGGAGGCGGGGCGTAGTCCCAATCCACCGATACCGGTCCACCGGCCGAGTGGTGCGCGATGGTCAACGCCGAGCGTCCCTCGAGAGCCTTCCAGAGAAGCGAGGGGTTCTCGTAGCGGGGATCGACCGAGCTCAGAATCGTCGTCTCGCCTTCGAAGGTAACGACGTGACGATGCCCGTAGAGCCAGCTGGTCCACTCGTAGCCGACGAGGGCGACGAAGCGTCCCGGTTCGTCGACCCGCATCGCCGCCTCCTCGATGGTGCGAAAGAGGCCCGGGTTGTCGTCGAGAAAGCGGAGCCCCCAATGATCGTGGTCCGTGAGCGCGATGACGTCGAGCGCCGCCACGTCGCGGGCGTAAGCGAAATAGTCGTCGGGAGTGCCCGTCCCGTCGGAGAGCTGCGTGTGTCCATGAAGGTCGCCCCAGAGGACCCGCGGAATCTCCTCTCGAACGACGAGGGGATTGCTCTCGGAGACGAGACCCGTCGCTGTCGATGCCAGGACACGGTAGACACCCTCTTCCGAGACGGGCAGCTCGAGCGAGAGGACGCCTCCTTCCGGAAGGACGACCTTCTCGGGAAGCGTCGAGCGCCGCGGACGACTGGAGGACGATGTCCTCGGTCAGCGCAGCCCCTCGATTTCCAAGCGAATCGAGAGCCGCGAGAACCAGGCGTACCGTCTCTCCCGGACGCGCCGTCGTCGGGAGGAGGAGGACGAGCCTCGAGGGATCCGAGGCGGCGATGTCGATCCGCGGAGAGTCGAGAACGAGACCGCGCACGCCGTCGCCATCGCCGTCGACGGCGAGCCAGATGCGCTCGTCTCGTTCCGCGAACCGATCGGCTCGCGTGAGATACGAGATGCGAACGCGCTCGCCTTCCCGGAGATCCCGTCCCCTGATGTGAATCGCGAGAAGTCCGTCGAAGGCCGAGGTCTCGAGCCCGACACCTTCCGCGTCGGTCGTGACCGACGTCGCGCCGGGCGCTTCGTCTCTCTCGGTCTGCGGCGAGTCCCAGCCCCAGAATGGAGACGGCTGCAAGAAGAGAGCGCCCCCTTCGGCAATTCCGTGGGACCCGGCTTCGTAGGTGAGCGAGAACCGAAGAGGCTCTCCGGCGCGCGCCGCCGCGGGCGTGCCCGGATCGAGAAACGCGCGGCCGCCGCCGTCCGACGGATGACGCGGCCTCGTTCGATCCTCGACGAGACTCTGATGGGTATCGACCTTCGCGTCCTTCGATCGGGACGGCTCTTTGCAAGCCCCGAGGCCGACCAGAAAAGCGAGAAAAAACGCGCGATTCAGCATCGCCGAATGAGCGTATATTACACGGCATGATCGGAGTGAAGCTCACTCTCACGATCCTCGTCTTCAGCAAGACGGCAGCGTACCGCCACGAGGCGATTCCCGACGGGATCCAGGCGATCGACGAGCTCGGGAAAGAGAGCGGCTACTCGATCGTCGCGACCGAGGATGCGGGCACCTTCACGGACGAGAACCTCGCCCGGTTCGATGCGGTGGTGTTCCTGATGACGACGGGAGACGTCCTCGATTCGGAGCAGCAGGCCGCGTTCGAGCGCTTCATGAAAGAAAGGCAAGGGCTACGTCGGAATCCATTCCGCATCCGATACGGAGTACGACTGGCCTTTCTACGGAAGCCTGGTCGGCGCCTACTTTCGAACCCACCCCGAGATCCAGCAGGCTTCCTACACCGTCGAGGACAGGGCCCATCCCGCGACCCGCCACCTTCCGTCTCCCTGGGTGCGCACCGACGAGCACTATAGCTTCCGAACGAATCCGCGGGCGCGCGTGCACGTCCTCCTTTCCCTCGACGAGAAGAGCTACGACGCGGGAAGAGATCGCGATGGACGATCACCCCGTCGTCTGGTGTCAGGAGCTCGAAGGAGGCGGTCGTTCGTTCTACACCGCGCTCGGGCACACGAAAGAGTCCTACGCCGATCCTCTCTTCCGGGAGCACCTTGGCTCCGCGATCGCATGGGCGGCCTCGCGCTGAGCTAGAGTGTCGAGTGCCGCGATAGGAGGCCGAAACAGGAGAATCACCGTGCCGCTTCGGACCGCGCTCGTCTTCCTCCTCTGTCTCGCGCTTCGACCTCTCTCGAGCGCCGCGCTCGATTGGCCACAGTGGCGCGGGCGAAACCGCGACGGAAAGTCCACCGACACAGGACTCCTTCCGGAGTGGCCGGCTTCAGGTCCTCCTCTTGCGTGGAGCGCCGCGGGGCTCGGCCGCGGCTTTTCGAGCGTCTCGATCGCGGACGGCCGCCTCTTCACGATGGGCGATCTGGAAAGCGATCAGCACGTCATCGCCTTCCGGGAGGAGGACGGTTCCCTTCTCTGGAAAACTCGCATCGGCCCCGCGTGGACCAATCCCTCGCTCTATCCCGGCTCCCGCTCGACCCCGACCGTCGACGGCGATCGGATCTACGCGCTCGGTACGGAGGGAGACCTGGCCTGTCTGCGCGCCGCGACGGGAGAGATTCTGTGGACCCGAAGCCTCCCGAGGGATTTCGGCGGCGCCATGATGATCGCCCGCGCGGGTGTCGAGTGGAAGTTCGCCGAGTCGCCGCTCGTCGACGGCGATCGGGTCGTGGTGACCCCGGGCGGTCCGGACGCGGCCATAGTCGCCCTCGACAAGAACGACGGGAAAGAGATCTGGCGCGCGTCCATTCCCTCCCTCGGTGAACGAGGCAACGACGGCGCGCAGTATTCGTCCATCGTCGTCTCCGAAGGCGCGGGGGTCCGCCAGTACGTGCAGCTCATCGGCCGCGGCCTCGTCGGTATCCGAGCCGAGGACGGAAAGTTTCTCTGGGGCTACAACCGCGTCGCGAACGATGTCGCGAACATTCCGACTCCGATCGTGAGCGGAAACTACGTCTTCGGCTCGACGGGATATCAGACCGGCGCGGCACTCCTCGAGCTGAAAGCGACCGCGGACGGAGTCGAGGCGTGCGAGGTTTACTTCCTTCCCGCCGGAACCTTCCAGAATCACCATGGCGGGGTCATTCTTCACGACGGTTACCTCTACGCCGGCACGGGCCACAACGCGGGACTTCCCATCGCGGCCCGATTCGACACGGGAGAGATCGCCTGGGGGCCGATTCGCAACGACGGCCGCAACTCCGCGGCGGTAGCCTATGCCGACGGACGGCTCTACTTCCGCTATCAGGACGGCCTGGTGGTGCTGGTGGAGGCGTCGCCCACGGCGTATCGCGAGCGGGGATCGTTTCGAATTCCCGAGGTGGAGAATCCGAGCTGGCCGCATCCGGTCATCTCGGGCGGCAAGCTCTACCTCCGGGAGCAGGACCGGCTCTACGCCTTCGACGTCCGGAATCCTTGACGTACGACCGCGTTCTCGGCAAGGCGGACCTGGTTCTTTTCACCGTTTCGGCGATCCTCACGATCGACGGACTCGCCTCGGCCGCCTCCATCGGGTTCGCGTGGTTCACCTGGTGGACGATCCTGATCGTCCTCTTCTTCGTTCCCTACGGGCTCATCGTGGCGGAGCTGGGATCGACCTGGACGTCCGAGGGCGGCCCCTATGTCTGGGTCCGCGCGGGCCTCGGCTCGCGCGCGGCGTCGATGACCGCCTGGCTCTATTGGATCAACCTGGTGTACTGGACTCCGTCTCTGTACCTGGTATTCGCCGCGACCTTCGACGCGATTTTTCTAGGAACGGGAAGCCTCGCGCTTCAAACCGGGATCGCCCTCGTCCTGACCTGGCTTACGGTCGTGATTGGAGTGGTTCGCCTCCAGATCACGAAGTGGATTCCGAATCTGGGAGCGCTCGTGAAGGCGGCGATCTTTCTCGGACTCGGAGGTCTCGGCCTCACCGCGCTCGCTCTTGGAAAAGAGCCCGCGAACGACCTGCATCCCGAGGCGCTCGTTCCAAGGTGGGACGGTACGGTCGCTTATCTGCCGGTCCTGGTCTTCAACGTTCTCGGCTTCGAGCTGATGAGCTCCGCGGGCGACGAGATGAAGGACCCGCAGCGCGACGTGCCTCGCGCGATCGTCCTTTCGGGCGCGTTGGTGTCGCTGCTCTACGGCCTCGGCGCCCTCGGAATCCTCCTCGCGGTCCCGCTCGAGAGCCTTAGCGTCGTTACCGGCACCTGGGACGCTCTCGAGATCCTGGGAGAGGAGCTCGGAGCGGGAGCGCGTTGGGTGGTGCTGATTCTCGGAGTCGGCTTTCTCTACGCGTGCGTCGCGAACATCGTCACTTGGAGTCTCGGCGCGAATCGCGTCGCCGCTACCGCGGCTCGCGACGGTCTTCTGCCGTCCTTCCTGGGTCGTCTTCACCCGCGCTTCAAGACCCCTCACGTGGTGTTCGCGGCAATGGGCGTCATCGGAAGCGTGCTCCTCGTGGGCAACGCGCTTCTCGCTTCGAGCGCCGTGAACGTGTTCTGGATGCTCTTCAAGCTCCAAGGCGTCTGTTTTCTTCTTTCGTACGCCGGTGTTTTTCCGGCATTCGTGCGGCTCCGTTATCTCGCGGAGGCGAAGGAGCGACCGTACCGCGTTCCCGGAGGCATGAAGGCGGCCTGGGCTCTCGCCTCTCTCTGCTGGGTCTTCCTCATGGCGGGAGTGGTGCTCTTCTTCGCCGAGTCTCCGACGAGTGAGAATCCCGAGCTCGAGAGATGGATTCTGACGTCCGAGACGGCGGCGACGCTCGCGGTCGGTTGGATTCTCACGCACGCCGCCTCGCGCGTCGCCAGTGTAGGATCCCGCATCATGTATAGACGACGATTCCTGAAGCACTCTCGGCGTCGGCGGCTCTCTGGGGTGGCTCGCGCCCGCGGCGGCGCAGGAACGGGAAGAATCCACCCCGCGCTCGATCGATCTCTCCGGATATCCGATCATCGACGTGCACGTGCACCCCCCCGAGCGCATGACTCTCTCGGAGTCGCACGCGCAATGGAACGGCTCATTCGTCGATGCGCTCCTGCCCGCGTACGACTATCCCGGGAAGGAGGAGGCGCGGGCGAATCTCGCCGTTACCTTCCGGGAACACCTCTACCGGCTTCCCCGAGAGATCGGGATGAAGAACTACATGGCGCGGGTCTACGGCGTCGAGCCCTCGCTCGAAGGCATCGATTCGATCCCGGCCCGGCAGAAGGACGGCGACTTCAAGGCCTATGTCCGTTCCATTCTCGACCGGGAGAAGATCGAGGCCATCGTCCTGCAGTCGAGGGAAACCGAGCCCGTGCGCCCCCAGGTCCTCGTTCCGGACGACCGATTCGTCTGGACCTACTCCGTCACTCACCTGCTCCAGCCCGACTGGGCCAAGGAACGGGGTATGAAGGACGTCGAAGACGTCGTCCGGGCCATCGAAGCGATCCTGGAGCGGGCGAAGTCGAACGGCTGCGTGGGGCTCAAGATCCCCATCGCCTACTACCGCCCTCTCACCGTCGAAAAGGTCACCCGGGAGCAGGCGGATCGCGATCTGGATGCGCTTCTCACCCACGAGGCCTCCGCCTACCGCAACCATCCCACGCGGAACCCTCTTTACGACGATCCGGCGCTCACGGCGGCGCTGCGCTCGTACCAGGATTACTTGCTGAAGCGGATCTACGTCAGAGCCGGGGAGCTCTCGCTTCGCATCATCATCCACTCAGCGGTGGCGCTCCACCCGGCGCTGCGCTTCGACTACAACAGCCCTCTCGGTCTCTATCAGGTGTTCCAGGACGACGACATCAAGCGCGCGGAGACGAAGTTCGTCCTCATTCACGCGGCCTATCCCTACCATCACCACGTGGCCGCCTTCCTCAGCCAGTTTCCGAACGTCTATGCCGATGTTTCGTTCTACTCGAACTTCCCCGGGACGCTCGAGGAGATCCTGCGGGCGTTTCTCGGCCTCTCGCCCTCCGAGAAAATCATGCACGGGAGCGACTCCGGAAGCGTCGCCGAGAACATCGGCTACTGCGCCTACAACATTCGACAGGTGCTGGCGAAAGTCTTGACCGACTACCGCTCCCACTATGGCTGGACCAACCGGGATTGCGAGACGATGGCCAGAAACGTGTTGAGCGAGAACGCGCGGAGAGTCTACGGCATCGAGCTCTAAGCCTTTGCGCGACGGCGCGCAGGCACGCATCCCCGGTGGTCCGCCGATCGAGGATTCGCGGGTCTACGGCTTGCGCCCTTTCTCAGGTCGGAACCAGACTATCAAGCCCAACCGAGCTCCTTCATGGCCAAGCCCGAGTGCCAGATCTTGGTCATGTGCCGGATCTTGTCGCCCTCGAAATCCATGACGTAAACGTAGTCGGTCTTTGTGCTCTTGCCGGTCGGTGGCACCGGCCCGCCCGCGCCGGTGTGGGTGCCGAAGAAGACACCATAGGCGCAGACGTTCTTCCGTTTCTCGTCGGTCGCCATCGATTTGAGGTCGTATCGGGCGTCCGGCAGGAACGTCGTGACCGCCTTCATCCAGTCCGTGTACTGCTGCAAGGACTTCACGTCCATGAGCGGTTCCGCCTGAGCCGAGAACGTCGCGTCGGGCTTGCAGTATTCCTTGCAGCCCTCCCAACCTCTTCCCGCTTCGCAGGCCTCGAAGAACATAGCGGCAACTTCGGTGATCGACGACATGATTTTTTCTCCTTGGTTTAGGGGTGAACAGGATCTTGCAGGGCGAACCGCATGCTAACAGAAGCTCGTGCGGACCGACAATGGGCCAATTCACATTTTCCCGCGCTACCATGGCGTTATGGGAAAGACGCGTTTCTTCCGTGGCCTCGCGCTCGCGTGCGCCGTCGTTCTGGTCGTCGCGGCCATCGCCTGCGACAACGACCAGACGGGTGCGACCGAGGGAGTTACGCTTTTCGAGCACCCGAATTTCGAGGGAGATTCGATCACGCTCGCCGGGGGCTTTTCGGACTTCGACGATCTCAGAGGTCCCTGCAATGGGACGAGCACCACCTCGGGCAACTGGGACGACTGCCCGTCGTCGATCCGCGTGGATTCTGGTTGGCGTGCGACGATCTTCGAGGATCCCGACTATCAAGGCGAGGGGCTCGAGATCCTGGGGGATATCGCCGATCTCGAGGACGTTCGGGGACCGTGCGGAGACGACTGGGACGACTGCATCTCCTCGATTCAGGTGTCGCGGAGATAGCACGCCGCTTGGAGTCCCCTTGAAGCCCCCCAGATTCGGGCTTCGCGTGGAACTGGCTCGCCTGGCCGCGGCCGCGCCGGTCAGTGAAGGATCTGGCTGAGGAACGCTTGCGTGCGCCGATGCCGGGGCGAGTCGAGTCATTTGCGACCGCTGACTACGGGGGAAGGGGTAGGTGGATTTCTTACGCGCGAGCGACCGGCGTTACCAGGTCTCGTGCTTCACGGAGATCGAGCGTGTCGAAGCCCTCGTCGAACTGCTGGTAGATGGGTAGGATCACGTCGCGATCCTGCATTTGCGTCGCACGATAAAGACGAGCCAGGCTCGTTGCCGCGCGGAGCGCAAGCGACCGCGCTCCCTGGCGGCCGGCAATGCCGAGCGCCTGCTCGAAGCAGTCTTTCGCCGCTGCGACACGGTGACGGTCTCGTCCGACTGTCAGCAAGCACTCGCCTCGGAGACGACAGACCTCGGCTGCGTACATGCGTTCGCCCGTCGATTCGGACAACGCCAGGGCCTCGTCGAGGACGCGGAGTGCTTGGTCGTGCCGATTCGTGACGGCGTAAGCCTCGGCGAGCAGGGCCAGGAAGGCTGGCCTCATCAGTTCCGCTCCAGTCCCTTGCCACGCAGTCAATCCCTCGCGGATCTCCTCCGCGGCGGCTTCATCATCGCCTCGACCGACAGCGCCCACCCGCGCACGATCCGCGCCGCTGCCCCGTACAACACCAGGCCGTGCTCGGACGCCAGTACCACGACGTCGTCCGCGCACTGTTGCGCCATCGGCCGCTCGCGGCGAAGCTGGTGAAGTACGGCTTCAAAAAAGAGGGCGTGCGCCAGCCCGTGCGGTTCTGAAAGCTGTCGGGCGAGCGCCACCGCCTCCTGAATCCGGGCGAGGGCGCGATCCGGGTGGCCCAAGAACCACAAACACCAGCTGGCAAAGGAGCGGAGAGCCACGCCCGGGTTGAGCGCATCGACGAAGAGGTTGTCGCTGGCCGCGTCAGAACCGCAGAGCGCCAGCGCCTGGTCGCAATGTTCCAGCGCGGGACGAAAGTTGCCTTGATGTGTAAGGGTGATCGCAATCGCCCAGTGGCCCCGCATGGCGACACCCGAATTCGGAGCTCGCTCGGCGAGCTGCAGTACTTCGCCGGCGATTCCCAGAGCGGCGGTCAGCTCAGCCCTCAGCGCATGAAAGGTCCAGAGCCCCCACAAGGCCTGCGAAATCTCCGGTGTGGCGCCCAGCCGTTCACCAAGCGTGCGCGCCCTCAGGTACAGGGTGCCGACTTCCTTCGCCGCGTACCCCTCGGTCGCAATCAACGCCACGCCGAGGGTGAACTGCAACCGCAGTTCCTGGAGCGCGCGGCCCTCGGTGTCCGGCAATGCTGCAAGCAGTTCCAGTCCCCGCCGCGAGGCGGCGATCGCCTCTTGATATGCCGACCGGTGCATGGCGTTGACGCCAGCCTGCTGAAGGTACCGCACCGCCCGCTCATGGTCGCTCGCCTGCTCGAAATGCATCGCCAGTTCCGCCGCAATCTCATTCGCGCGATCTCCGTATACCTCTTCGCCGCGCCGTCCTATGCGTTGGTGCAGGTGCATGCGCCGCGACGCTGACATCCGGTCGTAAAGAACGTGTCGATAGACGGCGTGCACGAAACCGAAGCGGCCCGCGACCTGCCCGCTTGGCAGGACCTGAGCGCCGCACTCTCGGAGGAACTGCTGCCGTCTGCTCAATTCCTCGCAACGGATCTCCACATCGGCCAGATCGTCGCCCAATGCCGCGGAGACGGCGAGCACCGAAAACTCCGCGCCGGCGACACTGGCTGCTTCGAGGAGGCGCTGATCGCGCGCGTCGAGACGATCGACTTGAGTTTCGATCAATTGCCGGATGGAGTCCGGCACCCCGAGCTCGACCGTGTGAATCGGGGCCGTCACCTGCCAGCCGTCTTCATGCGCCTCGATCAGCCGTTCGTGGATGAGGTGGTCGATCGTGTTCACCATGAACAGCGGATTGCCCTCGGTCCGTTCATGAATGAGCGCGACAAGGCCTGGAGGAAAACTGTTTCTGGGGAACCTGACGGCGAGGTGCTGCCCCACGGCTTCCTCGGTCAGGTATTCGAGGGGCAGCTCCTCGCACTGCCGCCTCGCAACGAGCTCCTGCTTCACCGTCTTGAGCGGATGCCGGTTCGCGATCAACTCCGCCGGCCGATAGGTGCCGATCACCATGAGGTGAGCGGCGCGCTGGCGGCGAGCCACGTACGAGATCAAGTCCAACGTCGAGAAGTCGCTCCAGTGAAGGTCTTCCAGCACGAGGACCAGCACCGAGTGCGCTGTCAGGGCGTCCAGCGCATCGCCCATTTCACGGAGCATCCGCTCGCGCGTCGTTCCCAGCGCCTCGCGGCCGAAGAGCTCGCGATCCGCCGGGGTCACGAGCGACGGCATCTGCATCAGCCACATCGGCGCGTGCGCGCGGAGCACGTCCACGACATGGGTATCCTCGCGGCACAACTGCCGAATTGCATCCAGGACCGGCAGATACGCCTCGCTCATGCCGTACTGCGGCAGGCATTGCCCGCTGCAAATCCTTACCGTCCGGTCGGCGGCGATGCTCCGAGCGAAGCTTTCAAGCAGCGTGGTCTTGCCGATGCCGGCCTCGCCCGTCACGAACACCACCTGACGCTCGCCTCCACCCGCCCTCTCCAACCACGCAAGCATTCGCGACAGCGCGTGCTCCCGCCCGACGATCGCTGCTGGCAGATCGCTCAGGCGCAGCCGTGCAGCAGTCGATGCGTCTCCAGCCGTGCCGCTGTCGCGTAGCGCTGATGTGCGTACGCGCGCGCTGGTTTCCGCGATGAACCGGTAGCCGCGCCGGTGTGCCGTCTCGATGAATCGCGGGGACTTGGGGTCGTCGGAAAGCGCCTCACGGATCTGCCGAATGGTGACCTTCAGCACGGCATCCCCCACGAACCGATCCTGCCAGACCGAGCTCATCAGATCCTGTTTGGTAACGAGCTCTCCGGCTCGAGAGACGAGCTGTTCCAGCACGCCGAACGCCTTGGGCCTGAGCTTGATGACAGCGGAGCCCTTCCAGAGACACTGGTTCACCAGGTCGAGGGCGAAGGGGCGGAAATGAATCCGCTGTTCGTTCGACACGCTGCTCCCCGCGTAACCCCAAAATTTACCGCGACGTTATGACTGACGCCAGAAGCTGGGCTATTGTCGCTATCGTGCGCAGGATCGGGGAACTTCTTTGACCAGGGGCGCGTGCAGCACGCCGTGTCAGCGCCACGGCAATCAGCGAGAGATGGCTTTTCAAACGAAGGCAGCGGAACGGCCTCGCGCCGAATCCGACACGCCACAACTGCCGACGCCGGGTGGGTTCGGATCCTGCGCAATGCATTTCGACGACGCGACTGACATCGGTTTCTTGCAGCGCATTGTCCGCCGCGACACCACTGCGCTAGCGGACCTCTACGACCGTCACAGCCGGCTCCTGTTCGGCCTCATCCTGAGAATCGTGCGGGATCGGGCCGAGGCCGAGGAGGTCCTTCAGGAAGTGTTCGTCCGGGTATGGACGCGTGCGGAGTCGTACGACCCGCGGCTCGGTCGCCCCACGTCGTGGCTGGTGCGCGTCGCGCGCAACTGCGCGATCGATCGTCTCAGAGCACGAAAGATTCGCGAGGCTGCCGGAGGACTGGCTCTCGACGAGACCGTGGCAGATTCGGCAACGTCCGCAACGGACATCCGAAATCCCGAAGCCATCGTTGTGGATGCTGAGAGGCGCGGGAGGGTGATGGATGCGCTGGCGGGTATCCCGGCGGAGCAGCGTCGCCTCATCGAGGCAGCGTTCTTCGAGGGGTATACTCACAGCGAGCTTGCGAAACACTTCGGATTACCCTTGGGCACCGTGAAGTCACGCATCCGTGCGGGAATGAGTACCATGCGTCAAAGGCTGGAGCACGCCGTATGATCCCGGACGACGTCCAGGCTCTGGCTCTGGCGGACGCGATTGGTGCCCTGGACCCTGACGAGCGCCGGCAACTCGAGGCCCGCCTCGCGGCCCTGCCGCCCGGGATGCGTGCCGAAGTGGCTCACCTTTACGATGCCGTCGTGGACATCTCGTCGACCGCGACCGGCGAAGCGCCGTCTCCCGACGTTCGGGCGGCCTTGCTCGCCAAAATCGCGGCGCCCTCCAATCACACCGTCACGGCCAGCGACGGGGAATGGGTTCAGACCCCGGTGCCAGGCGTCCGGATGAAGATCCTGGCCATCGACAGGGTGCGGGACCGGGTGACCATGCTGCTCAGGGGCGAGCCCGGCGCGCGCTTCCCTGCCCATCGACACACGGGGCCGGAAGAGTGCTACGTGATCAGGGGCTCCGTCCTCGTCGAGGGACGACTCCTGCGGGCCGGCGACTTTCACTACGCCGAAGGCGAGAGCGACCACGGCGAGCTCCACACCGACGAAGGCGTCGAGGTACTGCTCGCCGCGGCCGCCAGCGACTACCTGCCAGCGCTGACCTGACCAGAGCTCGTGTCCCAGGGGCAGGCGTCTACCCTACCGTTACGGATCGAGTGAGTAATAGGCGGCCCGGTCTCCTTTCATGAAGCCGACCGCGTCCCGGAAGTCGAGGAGTAAGGAAGTGGCGTCGGTCACGATAACCCACGCCAGCCAGGCCTTGAAGAGGCCGCCGGCATCTGGAGGAAGCTGCGCCCATCGGAGAGCCAGCCACGGCAGCACCAGCACCCACAAGGAGTGGCCCGCCCCGAGAAGTCGGACGAATCCCATTTTCTGGTACACGCGGACCATGAATACGAATCCGATCAGAATGGAGGCCCAAAGCACCGCCGGTTCCGGCTGGGGAAGAAAGAAGAGACCTGCGGTGTTGGCGGCCACCAGGTTCCACGCAAAAACGCGGGCCTTGGGTTGGAACCGCACGAGGGAGATGAAAAAGAGGTCGTACAGCGCGCGGATGAACGCCACGGCCTCACTCTCAACTACGACAGTCTTTCGGCTTTGTCATAAGTCCTTCTTCCTTGAAACGAACCTTGCTCTAGCTCGACCGTGCCGCCGGCTCAGCAAAAAGCCGGCGCGACTTGTTCGACGCGCTTCCTCGCCGCCGGGCTGAGGCTCTGAAGCGTCGCGAGAACCCGTTCGTGGGTCATGGCCGAACCGAGATACGTCCAGCGGTTCGCCTGAAGCTGCGCCCGTCCGATCTCATCCTTCTCCTCTTCGTTCAACTCGCGTCCGGTCGCCCGCGTGAAAGCATCGATGTCGAAATCGACTTGCTGCTTGAGCCCCGCGTCGATGAGGCCGCCGATCTCGAGGTACTCCTCGACCGCCGCTTCGATCTCGCGGGCGCTCCGCCCTTCAGCCAGCGCCTCGACCATGAGCGTGTCGAGCTTGGCGTGCTGCGCCTCCTCCATCCAGTGATGCTTGAGCAGACTCTTGAACTGCGGGTCGAGCGACTGGTCGTCTTGGACGCTGTCCAAGTAATGGCGCTGCGTCATCCATTCGATGTGCAGAATCGTGAGCGCCACGGCCAGCGGATCGTGCGCGAGCACCGCTTGGGCGATGGCTTCGGGCGGGCCGATCACGGCGCAGTCGTGGCCGAAGCCGCGCTCGAACTCTTCACGGAAGCGTTTGAAGAGGTGGATGTGTTTGGCCTCTTCGCTGGCGAATTGCAGCAGCGCGCGCACCCGATAGTCGTCCCCCTGAAGCTGCGGGCGGGCGTGATCGAGGACGAACGGGAGGATGAACTCCTCCACCAGACCAAAGATGCCCAAGTAGGCGGCGCCTCGGATCTGGTTGAGCGTGCGCTTTTCGTCTGCGCGCAGGAAGTCGAACGGCTCCACACGCGCCAGGGATTCCGGCATGAACGGTTTCGAGAAATCGAGCCGCTTGTCGCCGCCGATGATGTCTTCGATGCGCCAGTTGACCTTCTGGGCAGTGGCCAACGTCGCTTGATAGGAGTAGCCTCTCTTGCCGTTTTCGTTCAGTTCATAGCGGCGCTCATCGGTCTTTTGCGACCCGACGGATAGCGCCGGCTCCAGATAGCGGGTGTTCTTATTGAGTTCCAATACGCTGGTCATTTTTCCTTCTCCTTTACTCAGCTTGATTCTTCCAACGGGAAGTCTCGCCTCGTACTGTCAGAAGTATCCGGGAATGAAGCGAACGATCCTATGGCTGAGACTCCGGACGTTTTGATTGAAACGCCAAAATTTGTTGGAATCAGGGCCACGACCGAAAGGAGCCGGACACTTGGATGTCCTTTCCGATGTCCTGCGCGTGGTTCGCCTGACGAGCGCCGTATTTTTCACGGCCAGGTTTTCCTCGCCCTGGTCCATCGAATCTCCGCCTCCGGACCAGCTCGTCCGGTCCTTGAGGCTGCGCGCCGAGAGCATCGCGATGTTCCATGTGCTGGTCGAGGGGCAGTGCTGGATCGCTACGGAAGGTCACGCCCCGCTCAGGATGGAAGCGCGCGACGTCATTATTTTCCCGCATGGCGATTCGCACGTCATGAGCAGTCACATAGGCGCAAAGCCACGTCCGATTAACGCCCTGCTCCCGTCCCAACCCTCGGAGGAGATACCGCAGTTGGACTACGGCGGCGGCGGAGAAGCCACGCGTTTTGTCTGCGGGTATCTTCACTGCGACCAGCGCTTCAATCCGTTGATTGGGGCGCTGCCGACCATACTCTGTGTGTGTAGTCGGGATAGGGCCGGGCAAGGCGAGCCGTCTGACGTAAAGACGTCCGAGCGCCCCGGCGTGGTCCTGGCGGAAGCAGACGGCTGGCTCGCCAGTACGCTGCGGCACACCATCGAGGAGGCTGACGGGACGCGCCCCGGCGGTTCCGCGATGTTGGCTCGATTGACCGAATTATTGTATGTGGAGGTGCTGCGGCGTTACATGCAGCAACTTCCTTCTGGGCACACGAGCTGGCTCGCAGGCGTGAAGGACCCGGAGGTCGGCCGGGCGCTGAGGTCGCTGCACGCCCGGCCTGAGCGTCAATGGACCGTGGAGGACCTGGCGCGCGAGGTCGGAGTCTCGCGATCCGGATTGGCTCAACGGTTCACAGAGCTGATCGGGGAGGCGCCAATGCGATACTTGACTGGCTGGCGCATCCAACTGGCGAAACATCTCATTCTTCAAGCGGGCCTTCCGATTGCGGAAGTGGCGGATCGGGTCGGGTACGAATCGGAGGCGGCCTTCAACCGGGCATTCAAACGCTACGTCGGCGTGCCGCCTGCGGCGTGGCGTAAGAAAAGCTCCTGAGCAACAGACTGCGGGCCGGCCTCGCCTGGAGACCTCGGGCAGTCAAGAATCGAGCGCTCGCCGACGCACGGCCGCGAAGCGGGTGCTCTCCCCCAACCTCGCGGGCTCGCGGGCAGAGCACCCTTTCACAGCCTACTGGACCTCGAAGCAGGTCTCGACGGCGGTGTTGTTGCCGGTCTTCTCGGTCGCGATGATCTCAAACTTGACCACATCCTCGTCGGGATCGAGGACCTCCGGCGGCACCTCGAACGAGGTCACCGACGGCGGAAGGTCGAGCGACAGCCCACCGACGAAGAGCTGGTACCGGACGATCTCCACCCGGCCTCGCCGTCCGATCCGGGGGTGCGAGGTCGTCACCGGGCTCCAGCGAATCTCTACCGGTGCGCCCCGGGTCACCACCGGCAATACCTGAGCGTCACAGCTCTCCGCCGCCGGCATCCCGGACACGCGGATGTTCGCGGGCGGAGCGGGCATCACATGGCGCAGGCGGTCGGTGCTCTCGAGCTCGACGCCATCCTGCCGCAGCCCTTCGATCTCGTACCGGCCCTCGGGGAACCGGAGGAAGAACTCCGCGGGCGCGAGCTCGTCGAACGGGGGCTCAGCGCTCTCGAAGAAGAGCTGAGTCATGCCCTGTTGCCGCAGACGCCGGAGCGCGACGATCGCGAGGATCTCCCGCTCGTTGGGATCGGTGATCGTGAGCCGGACCCACGGTCCTCCATCGATGGAACCGTGGATACCCAGATCCCCGTCGGTGTCGTTCAGCTCGAAGAACAGATCCGCTTCCTCGAAGGGAACCTCGTCGTCGTCTCCGGCCGCGGAGGTTGAGGCGGCGCAGGCGGCGATGGCGATGGCAGCGAAGAAAGAAAACGTCTCTCTATCCATGAATTCCTCCTGTTCCTGGTCTTCCCATTCCGATACCGGAACGTCCGGCATCCTCGAGGAGGAGCCTAGAGGGAGTTTCTGAGGAAACCCTGAAAAGCGATGCGGTTTCTGCTTCAGGATTTCTTCAGAGTTGCCGGCTATCGTGGATTCGTCGCCGCGTTGCAACGAATGGAGGATATGTCGAAACCATGAGTAGCACCCGCTATCGAAAACCGCTTTGTAACCGCTCTTCTGCTTCTCGCCGCCGTTGGGCTTGACGCTCGGACCGCCGGAGCCCAGGCGGAGGCCTTCGAGCCTGGAACGCAGATCCTTTCCGGATTCTTCGGCCCCGCGTTCGACCTCGGTGGCGAGGGAGAAGACGCCGAGGGGGGAGAGGGCATCGAGTACGAGGCCGGAATGGTACTTCGGAGGGAGCTATGACTACTTCCTGACCTCGAAGCTGAGCCTCCAGGCGAGCGCGGCGTTCGCGACGGGCGAAGGAGAGCTCGAAGGCCTCGGCGAAGACGACCCCGAGGACGCGGACGACGAGAGCGGCGAAGAAGACGAGAACGGCGAGGGAGAGCTCGGCGCGAACGGCCTGTACCTGACCGGCGCTCTGGTGTACCACTTCCGACCCGACGGACGCCTGCGCCCATACCTCACCGCCGGAGGGGGTCTCGTTCGCATCGACGTCGAAGGGAACACGGACTCCCGGCCGGCGGGGGTGTTCGGCGGCGGGGTTCTCGTCGGCCTCTCCCGTTCGGTCCTGATCCGGGTGGACGCGCACGATACTTTGTATACACTCGATACCGGGGCCGGCTCGACGACCCGCAACGACCTCTCGCTGACGGGAGGTCTCTCGTTCAGGTTCTAGAGGAGGACGGCAGTTGATCGCGGCAAGCCATGGACGATTTCTCGCCCTGGCGGTGGTTGCGCTCTCCATGGCGCCGATCCCGCAGGAAGAGGAAGAGGAGGTCGACTTCGAGAGCCTTCCTTCCGCGGTCCGGAGAGCCGCTCAAGAGCACGTGCGCCGGGAGGACATCCGACGAGTCACAAAAGAAACCGAGAACGGGGGTGTCGTCACCTACGAGATCGAGACCCTCGAGAAAGGGAGAGACAAGGAGGTCGTGCTCGATTCCGAGGGGGTCCTCCTCGAGATTGCCCGCGAGCTCGACGTGAGCGCGCTTCCCCGACCGGTCCTCGAAGGGCTTCGCGAGCTCGCGTCCGGAGGGCGAGTCCTCGAGGCGGAATCGACGGAGCGAGGAGGAACCGTCACCTACGAAGCGGTGGTGCTCACCCCTGCGGGGAAGCTCTCGAAGGTCCGCGTGGACGCGGAGGGAAGAAAGCTCGCCCCAGGCTTCTGAAGGCGGCCAGGACGGCGCGATGGAGATCCTGATCGTCGAAGACGACGCCCGGACGGCGCTCCTGTTGAAGCGGGGGCTCGACCGCGAGGGTCACGTGGCCACCATCGCGACCAACGGGTATGAGGGGGCGGCGTTCGCTACCGCGAGGCCCTACGACGTGATCGTGCTCGACGTGATGCTTCCCGGCATGGACGGATTCGCGGTCGCCCGCGCTCTCCGGAAGGAGGGAAACCGCGCTCCCATTCTCATTCTGACCGCGCGAGACAGCTCGAAAGACGTCGTGGCCGGTCTCGATTCCGGAGCGGACGATTACCTCAAGAAGCCGTTCTCCTTCGACGAGCTCCTCGCGCGGATCCGCGCTCTCGCCCGCCGCCCGCCCGCGGCGCGGGATGCGGTCCTTTCCTGCGGGGAGCTCCGCCTCGATCCGGCGACCCGCGAGGTTTGGCTCGGCGATCGAAGAGTCGAACTCACTCGACGGGAGTTTCAGCTCCTCGAGATCCTCCTCCGGCGCGCGGGGAGGGTGCAGTCCCGGGACAACTTGATCGAGGCGGTCTGGGGTCCGGAATCCGACGTCGAGGCCAACACTGTCGACGTGTTCATGAGCAGCCTCCGGCGAAAACTGCGCCAGCCTGGGGAAGACGGCCCCATCCATACCGTGCGCGGCATCGGTTTCTGCCTGGGCGAACCGTGAGGATTCGCTGGCCGATCGAGTATCGGCTCACCACCTGGTTCGCGGCGATACTCTTCGCCGGGCTCGTGCTCCAGGGCGCGGGCCTGTGGATGCTCCTTCGCCGAGCGGTGGAGTCGGACGGCGATCGCAGGCTCGAGGAGCGGCTACGCGGGATCGTCGATGTCGTCTCCGTGGAGGCGGAATCCTCGTCGCCGGACGACATCGAGGAGGAGCTCCTCGATTACCTGATCGGGCTCCCCGAGGGGGAGCTGACGCAGGTCCAGGACGAGAGCGGCACCCGGATATTTCCCCCGCTCGAGGCAAGGGAGCTGCCGTTCGACTGGCGAAGTATCGGCTCCGAGCCGCTGGTCGGTACGATCCACGCGGACTCCGTCCCCTATCGCATGCGGGCTGAGAGAGTGTCGATTCGCGGCGAGGAGTACCGGGTGCTGGTCTCGAGCTCACTGCAGGGGCTCGACGACACGCGCTCGCGGCTCGTCGCCTCGCTTCTCGTCGCTATCCCGGGAGCGGTCCTCCTTTCGCTGCTCTCCGGCATCTACATCGCCCGCCGCGCCCTCGCCCCCGTGGAGGAAGTAACGCGCGCCGCCTCGGAAATCACCGTCGGCAGCCTCGAACGGCGAATCCCGGTGCCGGACACGGGAGACGCTCTCGAGAGGCTCTCGCGCACGTTCAACGAGATGATGGATCGGCTCGAGGCCTCGGTCGCGCGCATCGAGCAGTTCAGCACCGACGCGTCTCACGAGCTGAGGACGCCGCTCTCCGTCATCCGCACCACGGCGGAGCTCGCGCTGAGGCACGGGCGCACGGAGGAGGAGTATCGGTCCGATCTCGCGGAGATCGAGGACGAGGCGCGCCGGCTCGGGGAGGTCATCGATCTGCTGCTGGCGCTCGCCCGGGGCGGTGCCACCGAGGTGGTGCCGCTCGCAGACGTCGATTTGGGCCCTCTCGTCTCCGAGGTTTGCGCCTCGTTCGGGACACTGGCGCGGGCCAAGGGGCTCGAGCTGGCAGTGACCATCCCCGAGGCGCCGGCGGTCGTTCGGGGCCACGACCTCGCGCTCCGCCGCCTGCTGATGGTGTTTCTGGAGAACGCGTCCGCCCATACCGAGCGCGGGGCGATCGCGGTTTCGGTCACGCTAGCGCCGGAGGGCGTCATGCTGGAGGTGCGGGATACCGGGGAGGGAATTCCGGCGGAGGCGCTCGATCGGGTTTTCGACCGCTTCTTCCGCGTCGACCCCGCACGAAGCCGCGCCGGCGGGCGCCTCGGAGTGGGCCTCTCGATCGGGAAGCGCATCGCCGAAATCCACGGAGCGGAGATCGGCGTCACCAGCCGCGTGGGTCAGGGCTCGGCGTTCCGGGTCCGGTTTCCGCGGTTCTCGCGGTAGTGCGTGCTAGCGGGTCAACCACGATTTCATCGTCTTCGTCACGAGCTCGCTCGCGTCCTGCTGCACGAAGTGGCCCGCGCCAGAAATGGTGACGAGGGTCAGGTCCTTGACGGGTCCAGGGTTCGTGACGCACTGGCGCAGCGAGGCGAGGACCGACCGCGTGCACTGGGCGTGGGCGCGGAACTCGGAGCGGCCGGCGAGGCGGGCGTGCAGGGCGGGGAGTCGGTAGAACGGCACGCTCGGGTACCAGTGGTGCTCGAGGTGATAGCCGATATTGCGCGGCAGGACGAAGAAGCGCGCGAGCGGCCCGGGACGGTGGTTCTCGTTCGGGCGTAGCGCGGGTCGTCGGAGCGGACGGCGGAGTGCTCGCACACGAGGCGAATGTACTGCGCGGCGGCGTGCCACGTGCAGTAGGGCAGGACCCAGTAGATCGCGAACTCGAGCCAGAGCTCGTACCGACTCAGCACCGCGAAGACGGCCGTCCACAGGAGCACCCGCACGACGTGCGCGGCCGGGGACGCGCCGTACATGAAGCCGCCGACCAGACCGCGCGCGATCCAGAACAGCCCGGTCAGCACCGCGGCGCGGCGCAGCAGCTTGAGCACGACCCGCAGCGGGGTCTTCGGGTAGCGCCACTCCGGACGTCAGCCGACCTTCGGCGTCGTGCGTATGCCACAGCGCTCGATTGCCGTCGCCTTCCTCGCCGAGGTGGCGATGGTGCCGGCCGTGGAAGTGGCGAAAGCCCTGCACGGAGATGAACATCGGCCAGGCGAGGAAGAGGTTGGCGACCCAGTCGTTCCATGCGCGGCGCGGCAGCAGGCGAAAGTGCGTCGCGTCGTGGCTGATGACGGTCAACGCGTGCTGGCGCGCACCGATCACGAGGATCGCGATGACCGTGACGGGCCACGCGTCGGCGGCGACGGCGACCGAGATCGCGGCCGCGAGGATGGACCATTCGACCGCGATCGCGCCGAGTGCCCGTGCGGGCGAGAGCTGCGAGAGCGCGAGGAGCTCGTCGGCCGCGAGCCGATCCGGGACCGGCTCCACGGCGTCGTGCGGGTGGGGCGTGCTCACGAGCTCATGCGGCCTGCTCCGGATAGAGCTCGGCGAGGGCGGCGAAGCCGGGCCGACACGCGTCGTCGAGCGCACAGAGCTCGGCGGCGTCGACGCTGCTCGCCTTCGTGGCGGAGGGCCGGATCTTGGGAGCCGCCGCGCGCACCCACGCGTCGTCCACGTACTCGGGTCCGAGGAACGCAGCGAGTCGCGAGAGCGAACGCTCCGGATCGGCGATGAAGTCCTCGTAGCGCATCGTGAGCACGCGATCGCCCGGAAGCGAGGCCAGCTCGCGCACGCCCGCCCGGATCTCGCCCGACCAGTAGTGGCCGCACAGCGGCAACGGCGTCTCCCAGCGACGGAACGCCTCGGCGTCGAACGCCTCGGGCAGAAACGGCACGAGATCGTCGGGGACGTCGCCGATGAAGGTGCGGTCGCTCGACTCGTACGGATCGACGCCGAGGATCTCGGTCAGCTGCATCGCGGTCAGGGCCATGCGAAACCCGTAGTGGCGGCTCATCGACCGCGCGCACGTCTCGCCCGTCGCGCACGATGTGGACGAACCGCGCGTCGGGGAACGCCTGGACGAGGCGCCGCACGACGCGGAGCGAGCCGCCCGAACGCTCGACCCAGATCCGCTTGCCGAAGCGCTCGGTCAGCCAGGCGAAGAGCCGCGCATAGTGGTCCGCCATCGTGGCCGGAGGCAGCCCGGCGACGAAGGCCTCGACTTCCGAGAACAGCGCTTCCGCATCGGGCGCATCGGGCGTGAGATGGGGAAGCGTGGTCTGCATCAGCGCGGGGACACCGGTCTCGGCGGAGAATCGCGTCGAGCAGCCGGGTCGGTAGAGCATTTCCGGACATCCCGACGCCGTGGCGCACGCATCGTGGACTGCTTGGGGTGCGCGCCAGCGAGGTGCCGCCAGAGCTCGCCCGCGTCGATCGGCTCCGTCGGCGAATGCCTGCGCGATGCGCCCGCCGAAGTCGGTCGTGAAGCAGAAGAACTCCGACAGGCTCAGCACGCTGGTCGTGCTCGCGCAGGAGGTCCGAGAGCATCGTCGATCCGCAGCGACCGGTCCCGACGACGAAGAACGGCGAGGGACTGTCCATCGTCAGCTGGCCACCGGGAGATTGCGGCGCTCGCGCTCGAGCCGGGCGAGGTACCAGCGGCCGAGAGCCTGGATGCCCGCGGCATCGTAGACGGTGTCACCGCATCGCTCGCCGCCGAGTGCTGCATCCGTGCGGCTCCGGTCGAAGCGGCGGTCGGCCGTGATGTACGAGCGGTAGAAGTCGAGACGCTCGTCGAAGCGCGCGTCGAGCCACTCGAGCTCGGCCGCATCGCGGACGAAGATCGGCCGAGGGAGCTCGAGCATGTCGAAGATGGCATTGACGGTCACACCGATCTGAGGCGGCGACGGGTTGGTCAGGTGGTAGACGCCCTCCGACATCTGCCGAGCGGGCAATCGTGACCGCCTCCCGGGCCACGGCGTCGATCGGGACGAGGTTGATCAGCGCCTCCGGATCGATCCGCAGGCGCAGCGGCTTGCGCTCCAGCAAGCCGGCCTGCATCCGGTTCACCATCCCGCGAAACTGCACGAGCTGGCGCACGAAGCCGTAGAACCCGGTGAACGTCGTCGCCGCGAGCGTGCGGCTGTGGCCGACGACGATGCTCGGACGGAAGATACGGACACGCGGGCCGAACGCGCCGCGGACGATGCTTTCCGCATCGACCTTGCTGCGCTCGTAATGGTTGTTCACTTCCCCATCGTCCATGGGTTGCTCGTGAATGATCCCCGTCCTCCGTCCGGCGACGTAGGCCGTGCTCACGTGGTTGAACGACTCGGCGCCGAGCTCCGCCGCCAGCTCCAGCACGCGCCGCGTGCCGTCGACGTTGGTGGTGCGGATCTCGTCGGCGTAGCGGTCTTCGTAGCGAAGCGAGGCCGCAGAGTGCCAGACTTGTGTAACGGGCCCGATGCTCGCGCTCGTCACGCCGCACCCTTCCGCGGCCACATCGCCCGCGACGACGCGACACCGCGCGAGGGCGGCCGGGACGTCGACCGTGGAGGCGTAGGCCTCGGCCGCACGGGTGAGCGCTTCGGCGAAGCGAGTCTCCGCGGACGTTGCCCCCGGGGGGCGTGCGAGCACGACGATTCGGTCGTTCGTCTGCGCGAGGAGCTCGAGCACGATCGCAGCGCCGACGAAGCCTGTCGCTCCCGTGACGAGGTGGGTCGCGCTCGCGGGCACCACGTGGTGCGCGATTCGAAAGTCGAAGGCGGTCTCGAGTCGCGGCTGGCGCGGGACGGTATCAATCAGGGTGACGGCTCGTTTTTGCATGCTTTCGCTCCTCATGGTCCGCTGTCGCGTTTAGCAACTTCCGGGCCACGGATGGAGCGAGGCTGGAGCCTGCGAACTTGTTCCCGGCGTTGGGGTTAGCGCTGACGATGACGGGCTTCCTTGTAGCGCGCGGCACTACAGGAGGCGCTCCGGAAGGATTTGTCGCGAGCGAGGCTACAGTCTCCAAACAAGGAATTGCCCTCTCCGGGCAGGAGAAAAGGGCATGCCTCGATAAAGGCGAAGCGAACGCTGATGTCCTCGGGGAGGCGTCGTCGTTGGAGTCGGCGGCGAGAGTTGAACTCGCGACCCGCTATGGATTCGCGCCCTCCTCGGGTGTCTCTCCAAGCCTCTTGGTCGCGCCTGACCAAGCCCTAAGTATCGACTAAACCATCGTCCAATAGACGGGGCCCGCAGGCACCTGCTCCAATCGCGTGTCAGATGCATGGCAGCCTGAGGATTTTCTTGTGACCGCCGTCACAACGAACTGCGGCGTCATTTTTACGCCCACCACAGGGAGAACGAGATCATGTACGGAAGAATTGCATCGCGCATCGGGCGCACGTTTGCCGCGCTCAGCTACGGCCGGACCGTTCGTAGCGCAGGCTCCGAGGTCCTCATGATTCATTGTGACGCTCCATTTCGGTGCAGAGTCTCAGCCTCGAGTGTCACAAGAGGGTCTCTTGTCCGGTCTAGATGAATGACGAATGGCTTCCAGACAGATGGCGGGGAGCAGAAAGGACAATCATGAAAATCGTAGTAATCGGCGGAACGGGACTCATCGGGTCAAAGCTCGTCAAGAAGCTTCCTGAGCACGGACACGAGGCAGTGGCGGCGTCACCGGACTCGGGCGTCAACACCCTCACCGGCGAAGGCCTGGCCGAAGCGCTGAGAGGCGCCTCGGTGGTCATCGATGTGTCGAACTCTCCTTCCTTCGAGGACGCCGCAGTGCTGAAGTTCTTCGAGACGTCCACCCGCAACCTCCTTGCCGCAGAAGCTGACGCGGGGGTGGGACATCACGTCGCGCTCTCGGTCGTCGGCACCGATCGTCTTCTTGCGAGTGGTTATTTCCGCGCGAAGATGGCCCAAGAGACCCTGATCAAAGCCTCATCTATCCCGTACTCGATCGTCCGCGCGACGCAGTTCTTCGAGTTCATCAACGGCATCGCCGGCGGTGCCACCGATGGCACGAGGGTTCGCCTGGCACCGGTGTTCATCCAACCGATGGCTGCTGACGACGTCGCCAGTGCGGTCGGCAGGACCGCGGTGGGCACGCCCCTGAATAGCACCCTTGAGATTGCGGGACCTGAACGGTTCCGTCTCGATGAGTTCATCCGACAGGGACTCGGCGCGCGGAACGACCCGCGTGAGATTGTCGCTGACCCGCGCGCAGCCTACTTCGGCGCCGAATTGAGCGAACGAACACTCGTTGCCGGCGATGATGCGCGACTCGGCGAGACGCGGTTCGAAGACTGGCTCCGCCAAACTGCAGGCCAGACTCAGAATAAGGCGCTCAGAGACAACGAATTCAGGGTAAGCGACGTGCCGCCCGGAACGGCCTCGCTGGTCGGCGACGTCGCCGTGTTCAACGTCGCTGGCAGTTTTTGTGCCACACAGGACAAATGCACGCACAAGCAAGGTCCGCTGAGCAAAGGCAAGCTCGACGGATCCACAGTGACTTGCCCGTATCACGGCGCGCAATTCAACGTCTGCACGGGCGCGGTGCTTCGCGGTCCGGCGAAGGATTCGCTGCAGACTTACCGTGTGAGTGTGCAGGGTGAGGTCGCGAAAGTGGAGTCAGGCCTGGTCGAAGCGAAATAGAACCGGTCCGGAGAATGAGGCAAATCATAAAGGAGACACGCAAATGGGAACGATAACAGTGAAGGACGGCACGACGATCTACTACAAAGACTGGGGCAAGGGTCCGGTCGTAACCCTCTCGCACGGATGGCCCCTGAACTCCGACATGTGGGACGGCCAGATGTTGTTCCTCGCGCAGCACGGCTTCCGAGTCGTGGCACACGATCGTCGCGGCCATGGCCGATCCAGCCAGGCTTTCTCCGCAAACGACATGGACGGGTATGCGGACGATCTGGCAGCCGTGATCGAGGCCTTGGATCTCAAGGAAATCACGATGGTGGGCCACTCGACGGGCGGCGGAGAAGTCGCGCGCTACATCGGACGATACGGCACGAAGCGTCTGGCAAGGGCGGTCCTCATAGCCGCGGTGCCGCCGATCCTGTTGAAATCTGCGGCCAATCCGGAAGGACTCCCCATCGAAGTCTTCGACAGCTTGCGGAGCGCCTTGGCCAAGGACCGCTCGCAGGCCTATCGAGACTTCGCTCCCCTGTTCTATGGCGCCAACAGACCTGGTGCGCAGGTGTCCCAAGGCACGCTGGATCAGTTCTGGCTCTGGAGCATGCAGGCCGGCCTCAAGAACGCGTACGACAGCATCAAGGCCTTTTCTGAAACCGACTTCACGGAAGACCTCAAGAAGTTCGATATCCCGACCCTGGTCATGCACGGAGAGGACGATCAGATCGTGCCCGTCAAAGAGTCGGCGAAGAAGTCGGCGAAGCTGATCAAGGGCGCGACCGAAATCTACTATCCGGGCCTGCCGCACGGCCTCACCGCCACGCATGCCGATCTCGTCAACCGAGACTTGCTCGCGTTCTGCCAGAAAGGCAAACGGCAGGTCGCGTGATCCACACGCGGCGCGAAGCGGGTTCATCGCGTATCGGAACCATGCGTACCGTGTTGTGAACCTGTGCGCCGCCATCATGAAAGGCCGTGTCGAGCGAGCGCCACAACGCGTAACGTCCTGTTGTCACGAGAGACGAGGAGGAGGAGATGACCATCGCGACCACCGAGCCGACCATCACTGAGCACGAGGCAGCGCAGGTCGAGCGCGCGAACGCCTCGAGCGCCACACCCGTTGTCTTCGTTCACGGGCTCTGGCTGCTGCCCTCGAGCTGGGACCGCTGGGTGACGCTGTTCGAGGAGGCCGGCTACGTGGGGTTGACACCGGGCTGGCCCGACGATCCCGAGACGGTCGCCGAGGCCAGAGAGCACCCTGAGGTGTTCGCGGGCAAGGGGATCGGCGAGATCGCCGACTACGAGGAGGCGATCATCCGCCGCCTGGATCGGAAGCCCGTGATCATCGGCCACTCCTTCGGGGGCCTGCTGACCATGATTCTCGCGGGGCGCGGGCTCGCCGCCGCGTCGGTCGCGATCAGCCCTGCTCCGTTCCGCGGCGTGCTCCCGCTGCCGATCTCGGCGCTGCGCTCGGCCAGCGTCGCCCTGCGCAACCCCGCGAACTGGAACCGCGCGGTCCCGCTCAGCTACGAGCAGTTCCGCTACAGCTTCGCGAACGCGGTCGGCGAGGACGAGGCGAAGGAGCTGTACCTCGGCTACTCCGTCCCCGGCGCCGGCGAGCCGCTCTTCCAGGCGGCGTCCGCGAACTTCAATCCGTGGACAGAGGCGAAGGTCGACTCGAGGAACCCGGAGCGAGGTCCGATGCTGATCGTCTCGGCCGACTCGGACCATACGGTCCCCTGGGCGATCGCGAACGCGTCCTACAAAAAGCAGAAGCGCAACAAGGGCGTGACCGAGATCGTCAAGATGCCGGGCCGCGGGCACGCGCTGACGATCGACGCCGGCTGGCGGGAGGTCGCCGAGAAGGCGCTCGAGTTCGTCAAGCGGTTCACATGAGCCCGATCTCGCGTGGGTTCCAGGCACGGCGCCGGGCCGAAAGTGACTCCCGATCACTGCCGAGGAGCCCCGGTGGATCGCGACACAAAGTACTTTGGAACCAAATCTGGAACCACAGAGCATCCGCGCCCGGACCAATCCCCCAAGTCGTTGGGTAATGAATGGAGCCGGCGGCGAGAGTTGAACTCGCGACCTGCTGATTACGAATCAGCTGCTCTACCACTGAGCTACACCGGCACCGCACCGCAGTGGTGGTAGGAAAAACGCAGCAGGAAGGTTAGAGCACTGCTAAAGCCCTGTCAAGCACCGGTAACATCACATCTAGAGAAGATTCTACTTGTTAGATCCGGGATGCGGCGTGTGAGGAAGAGAACGTTCAAGCGCTAGAAAAACCGCACCATCCCCGCGACGGTATAGGCGGTCCCTCGAGGAGAGTCGTCGCTATCGGGAAACGTGAGCCCCTCGGTTGCGGTGTGATAGCGAAGGTCGAATCCCACGCCGAGCCAGGGAACGGACGGGATCCAGTACTTCACACCGCCTCCGAAGCTCAGGTCGGTGCCGGTCGTCGACTCCAGTCCCTCGATCGCGCTCGTCGGTGTCGTCCGCAGTTGACCGACACCGAAGCTTCCGTAGGGAATGAGTCCGACCTCCGTCGGATACTGGAACACGATGCCTCCCGTGTAAGAGATCTGCTCGGCCTCGAATTGATCGGGAAGTGTGACGTTTCCGATGGTCTCGTCGTCGACTTCGAGGATGTAGGAGTTGGTCGCTCGAAAAAAGCGGAACTCCGCGGCGATGTTCGGCGTGAGGGCCCAGCTCGCCCCGAATCCGAAGAGCTTTCCGAAATCGACGTTCTCCGCGGACCCGGTGACGTTCATATAGATGTTAGACGCACTCCCCAGGTCCTGAGTTACCAACATCCCGCCGAGAAAACCCGAGACCTCGAGCTTCTTCGTCCCCGACGTTTGCGCCATTCCGGCGCTCGGGAGGGCGAGCGAGAGGAGAATCAGGAGCACCCGCCTCACGGTTCCACCGCCACGTCGATGTCGCCGGTGTCCGACGAGGCGCGGACTTCCGCGGATCCGCCGGTGTAGAGAGCATCCCGGTAGTCCAGGTCCGTTCCCCGCTCCGGGAATCCGAAATCCTCGGGAGAGGTCGGGTCGGTGATGGGATTGACCCGAACCACGTAAGGCCCCGGTCTGAGTCCCTCGATCTCGTAGTCGCCCGACTCGTTCGCGAAGGCGCCGACGGTATCCCCGGTGAAGGGGTTGAAGCCCACGACGTGCGCAAAAGCAACGCCGCTTCCCCCCTTCGTGATTCTGCCGGAGAGAGCTTCCCGTGCGCTGGAGGAACCCGCTCGCGGGATAGAGGAGGGAGGCCCCGGTCACGTCATCGACCGTAAGCGTGCGTCCGACGACGGTCCCGGGTCCAAAGGAAAAAGGAAACATGACCGCCGATCCTTCCACCGGCCGGCGTCGGAAACCCTGGGTGTCGGTCACGCCGACGTGCGAGTGACCGAGCCCGACGAAGTGCCCGATCTCGTGGGTCGCGACCGACACGAAGTCGAACGTGTTGGCCTGTCCCGCGGGGTTCACGGACCAGACGAAAAAGTTGCTGAAGAAGATGTCCGCCTCGACGATCTCGCCGGTAAAGATGTTGATCACCTGGAGAGTCGCACCGAGGATGCCGGTCCCCTCGAGCTCCGGGTCGTCGCTGAAACCGAAAGTGCTGCGATCGTCGAAAAACTCGAACGGCTCGGCCTCGGTCGTGCCCGCGAACTCGAAGGTGATGCTCGCCGTCTCGATGTCCTCCCACGTCTGGAACGCGCCGTCGATTCCGTCGACCGCCGCCTGAAGGGAGAAATCGAGGGGCTCGCGGTTGTTCACGTAATAGGGAACAGGAAAACTCGCGTTGAACCAGCGCAAGTCGACGATGCTGCCGTTCGGAGCTTCGGTCTGAAGGAACTGATAGGAGAAAGCGTTGGGGGCGGCGAGTTGGAGCGCGATTCCGATGGCCAGAGCTCGCGCTCTCATCGGACCGCCTCCCGGATGCGGGACTCGACCTCCGAGAGCCGATACCGGGTGACGGGGTCGCCCGGCCTTCTGGAATCGGTTCGATGGTTCGCGAGCATCAACCCTGAGATGTCGCGCTTCACGATCTTCTCTCCCGACGGGTCCGCCACGATGGTGAACTTCCCAAGAGACATGCCGAGGACGGTAGGGATTCGGGCACCGCTCCCGGCGCTGAAGAGAAGCACTTCTTCGCCGACCTCGAACCGGGGAGAGCCGGGAACCATGGCAGCGTACGAGCCGACCCTACCGCCGAGCAGACGCACGGTCGCGACCTTCGAGCCGGTTCCGCCCTTCAGGTACCGGTCGACCTCGAAAGTGACGTAGGTATAGATGCGCGTCCTTTCCGCGTTCCAATCGGTGCGCGTTCCCGTGACGCGTCCGAGGAAAATGCTCTCGGCACGCTCGCTCATCTGCTCGAGCGTCATCGCGACCACGGTCGAGGCGGCGGCGCGAGCCGCGGGGAAGAGCAGCAGAAAGACAAGAATTCGCAGCATGAAAGGGTCTCCTGTGGCAATTCGAATGTGCATCATAGCGCGCTCGGACTCGATTCCCGCGACTTCAAGAAAGCGAGAACGGCCTCGGCCGCTCGCGCCGAAGCCCCCTTCCCGCCGAGCTTCTCTCTGACCTCGCGCAGTCCTCGCTTCATCTCCTCGGCGGCCCGCGGCTCGAGAAGACGTTCGACCTCGGCTTGGATCGCCTGGGGCGTCATGTCGTCCTGGATGAGCTCGGCGACGAGTCTCCGGCCGGCGACGAGGTTGACCATGGAGAAGAAGGGGACCTTCACGAATGGCCGTCCGAGAGCGTAGGTCGGCGCGGCCCAACCGATAGACGACGACCATGGGCGTCTCCGAAAGCGCCGCCTCGACCGTCGCCGTGCCCGAGGCGATGACCGCGGCCGCGGCGTGCTTCATCGCATCGTAGGTGCCTTCTTCGATCGTGCGAATCTTGGTCATCGAGACGCCGAGCCCTCGTTCGATCCAGGAGAGCGCCACGGTGGGCGCGCGGCTGACGAGAATCTGGATCTCCGGTCTTCCGGTGGATAGCCTCTCCACCACCTCGCGCAGCACGGGAAGATGAAGATCGATCTCCCGCCGGCGGCTCCCGGGAAGGAGCAGAAGGATCGGACGCGCCGGATCGAGACCGAGGTCGGAGCAAAACCGTTCTCGCGTCCGTGCCGGCTGGACGAGGTCTATCAGGGGATGGCCCACGTAGCGCGCTCGAACCCCCTCCTCGCGATAGAACGCCTCTTCGAACGGAAGAATCACCAGCATCTCGTCGACGAGCTCGCGGATCTTTCGGACGCGGCCGCGCCGCCAGGCCCAAACCTGGGGGCTGACGTAGTAGAGAACGGGGACACCCCTCTGCTTCAGACGCTTCGCGAGCCGGAGGTGAAATCCCGAGAAATCGACGAGGACCGCGGCGTCCGGTTTGCGCTTCTCCGCTTCGTCGGAGAGGCGCTGCATCGCTCGCCAGAGCGCCGGGACCTTCCCGACCACTTCCAGGAGACCGATCACGGAGACTTCCTCGAGCTCGACGACGAGGTCGGCGCCATTCGCTTTCGAGCGCGTGCCGCCAAGGCCGAACGCCTCGATCGAAGGAACGCGCGTTCGCAGCTCGCGCAGGAGCTCGCCGGCATACAGGTCTCCCGACGCTTCACCCGAGCTCAGGAGGATCCGGATGGGGTTCGACAACGATCTTTGACAGGCTTTGACAGGCCGAAGGCGACTATAGCATGCTGCTTTCGAGTTCACGAAAATCGCCGTGGAAGAGACTTCTCCCTCGCTCGTCGGGACGGTTTTCAAGATCCTGGGAAAGGAAGTCTCCGTCCGGGCCGACACCGCTCGCGGAGCACATGTCCTCGAATGCACTCTTCGCGGGCGTCTCTTCGAGGACCGTTCCGCTCCTTACCGAAACCACGTCGCGGTCGGCGACCGCGTCGAGCTCGACCCGGTGGGAGAATCAAAGGGCGTCATCCGCCGCGTGCTGCCCCGAGAGCGAGCGCTCGTCCGGCTCGTTCCCGGAAGAAAAGCGCGGCTCCATGTCCTCGCGGCGAACGTCGATCAAATCGTGATCGTCTCAGCGCTCGCGGATCCACCGTACAAGCCGGGGCTCATCGACCGCTACCTCGTCATCGCCCACCATGCCGGAATCGAGCCCGCCCTTTGCCTGAACAAGATCGAGCTCGACGAGGACGGCGCGCGCGAAAAGGCGGCCCGAGTGTTCTCGATCTATCGCTCCCTCGGATACCCCGTCGTCGAGACCAGCGCCAAGACCGGGGCGGGAATCGGCGAGCTGCGCTCGCGTTCTTGCCGGCAAGCGCTCCGTCCTCGTCGGTCACTCCGGAGTCGGAAAATCGAAGCTCGCGGGCGCGGTGCAGCCGGGGGCGAAGCTCTCGAGTGGCGAGGTCGATCGGCACGGCCGCGGCCGCCATACCACGACCGCGTCGACGCTCATCGGACTCGATTTCGGGGGCGAGCTCGTCGACACTCCCGGAGTTCGCGAGCTCTCGGTGCGCCACGTGGAGCCCACCGAGCTCGCGCGGTGTTATCCCGAGCTGGAACGCTACCTCGGAGGATGCCGGTTCACCTCGTGCACCCACATTCCCGAGCCCGGGTGCGCGGTGAAGACGGCCGTCGAGGCGAGAACGATCGCGAAGGAGCGCTACGAAAGCTATCGCAGACTCTTCGGCGAGCTGCGCGACTCCTAGATCTGGAACGTTACGACGTGAGTGTGCCGGCTGCCCGTGCTTTCCCGCTCGAGCCGGGCGCCGTTTCGGATCAGCGCGAGATCGACCGTGCTGAGGGAGACGACGTGGGTGTGCCCCGCAGCCCCCTTGATGTCGAGCTCGATCGCTTCTCCGGCGCGGAGCTGAGCCGCGGAAATGATGACCGCGTGCCCGTGATTCGAGGCGACGACCCCGTTCACTTCAAGGGGACTGGGCTCGGTCGGACTCTCGCAGCCGGAAATCGTAATCACGGCGCCGCCCAGAAGAGCCAGCGCCGCTTCCTTGGTGAACTCGCGTCGATTCATGTCGCACCCTCCACGAGGAGATTCGCGCGGGGGAGTGCAACCGACGTGCCAGGAAATCACGTGCGGAAACCCTGGAAATCACGCAGTTAACGGGGGGGTTGTCCCACTCCGTGGGGTGCGGAGCCCCCCCAGCTTTCGCGCGAAAGCCTCGAAAGGAGCGTCGCGAGTGGAAGCGCCGGCGGCGCGGTCTCGACGACGAGGCCGAATGGCTCCCCCTCACGCGACTGCGGCGTCTCGCGCGTCTCGAGGTCGCCCGCGCCCGAGAAAATCCGCTCTAGAAACGGTACGGCCGATTCGGCGCTCGGGGTGCGGAGACGATCGAGGATGCGGACCCGGACTTCGTTGGTTCGGAAACGCAGGATCCCGCGCGGGCCTTTTTCCTCGAGCTCCCGGCAGGCCCGGAGCGAGCGGAAGAAAGCGGTCGCGAGCTGCGACGGGCTCGCCTCTTCCTCCGCTCGCGCGAGGCGATAGGTGAGGCCGAGGCCTCCGTCGACGAAGTCGATGCGGTAAGCGGAGCGGTGGGCGACAAGGATTACGCCAGGACCTCCTCTCACGTGCGAGTAGTCGGCAACGTCTATGAGCGCCTCGTCGGGCAGTCGGTCCGAGCGGATCCATTCGTGAAAGAGAGGAACGAAGTCTCTCGGCTCGAGATTCGCCGACGACTCCGCGGAGAGAAACCACTTCACTTCGAGGGGGCTCATGATCCCACCGGGCCTTGTCTCTGGAGCAAGCGACGATGGCAGCCGTGCGCCGCCTCGATGAAGAGCTGCGCTTCCTCGATCCGCTGGTGCGCCCGGTCGGCATCGACCCCGTCGGTACCCGAACGATGCGCGCTGAAGAAGTAGTGCGCGAACTTCCCACCGGCGTACGGGTCGAAGAAGAGCTGGGTGTCGTAGAAGCGGCGACGGAACGTATCGACCACGGCGTCCGGCTCGCGCGCGGCGTCCGGGCTCTCGAGGCGAACGAGCCCCTCGGCGGCGCCGAGCATCGCGTCGAAAGCTCTTCGAGCCGCTTCCGCGTGCTTCCCTTCCTCGAGCAGCAACTGGGCCTCGAACACCAGCCGCTCGCTCGCGGCGAGCGCGAAGTCGATTCTCGACACGACCTCTCCCGCGCACTCGCCCTTTCCGAGGTCGCCGAGGGTGAACTCCCGCGGATCGCCCCAGTCGGAGTACAGGGTCGGATCGTCGGTCGCGAGCGGGGACTTCCATCAGATCCGAAAGGAGCTCGCGGATCTCGGGACTTCCCCTCGCGGGACGCGAACTCCCGAAACGTCTCCCCGGCGCGTGCGCCTCGCGATATCGATCCGTCAGCCGGAAGACGACGTCCGGGATGCGCTTCGAGGGAACGGCGCCGATGGCGAGCCCGAATGCCGCCGGCGTTACTTCCCCACTCTCCGCCCACCACGACCTGGAAGTGCGGCACGGTCGGCCGCCGACGCTGCGGCTGACTCCGTAGAAGCCGAGATCGGCGACGTGATGCTGGCCGCAGGAGTTGAAGCAGCCGCTTACCTTGATTCTGAGCCTCTGGATCGCTTGCTCGAGCACGAGACTCTTTTCTGCGAGGCGCGTCCGGAGCTCGCTCGCGAGACCGCGCGACGAGGCGATACCGAGCTTGCAGGTGTCGGTTCCCGGGCATGCCGTCACGTCGACGATGGTGCCCGCGCCCGGCTCACCGAGACCGACGTGCTCGAGCTCCCGGTAGAGCTCGGGAAGCTCGGCCGCTTCGACGAAGGGGATCACGAGGTTCTGATCGACCGTCGTCCGCAGCGTGCCGTTGCCGAATCGGCGAGCCGCTCGAGCCACCGCGCGGGCTTGACTCGACGTCAGGTCGCCGAGAGGAAGAGTCAGGAAGACGGAAGCGAAACCTTCCTGGCGCTGCGAATACACGTTGGTGGCGCGAAACTCATGAAAGCGAGGGCCCGGGTCGCCCGTCGAGCGCCGTGACTCGCCGCGCGGCTCCTTCTCGGGGAGCGTCGATGCCCGATCGAAGATTCGGGCGGTGACGAATCTCGTCGGGAAGGCTCCGCCGCTCCTCGGCCACGAGCCGGCGGAACTCCTCGATACCGAGCGAGGTCACGAGGAACTTGAGCCTCGCCCGAGCCCGATTCTTCTTCTCTCCCAGCCGCGCGAACACGCGGCAGATGGCCCGAGCCGTGGGGAAGAGCTCGTCCTCGGGCAGAAATGGATCGAAGAGCTTGGCGCGCGAGGGAACCGTTCCCAGGCCGCCTCCCACGTAGAGCTCGAAGCCGCGCTCTCCGTCCCGCGTCTCGCGATGAAACCCAGATCGTGGAACGAGGTGAGCCCGCAGGGCTCGTCCTTGCAACCCGAGAACGCGATCTTGAATTTGCGGCCGAAGTCCTGCGCATCGGGATGCCCGAGCAGGTAGTACGCGAGCGCGCGGGCGTACGGACCGACGTCGAAGCTCTCGGTCCGGCAGACGCCCGAGAGAGGACAGCTCGTGACGTTGCGCACCGTGTTGCCGCATGCCTCGCGTGTCGTGATTCCCACGGCGGCGAGCCGCCTCATGAGGTCGGGCGTGTCGTCGATGTGAACGAAATGGAGCTGGAAGTCCTGGCGCGTCGTGACGTGGAGAATGCCCAGGGAATACTCCTCGGCGACCTCCGCGAGAGCCTCGAGCTGATCCGCGGTCAGGCTCCCGAACGGAATCTTGATCCGCTGCATCCCGGGCGCATCCCAGAGTGTCGCCGGCCCTTTGGTGAGCGCACCCGAGGGATATTCGAGGGCCCGCTCGCGATCGCCGTCGTGACGGCGGCCGTTGTCGTAGCGCTGTCCGTAGACGCCCCGGCGCAGGCGCGCCTCGTTGAAGAGGCGCTCGTCGATCCGGCCCAGGCGGCGAAGCTCGAGCTCCGTCTCGTAATCGTCGATCTCCCGGGCGAGATCCTCGGGGATTCGACTTCCGAGACGGTCTTTCCAAGTAGGCCAAGTAGGCCAAGTAGGCCATGTGGGCCACGACGGTTCAGGAACGGAACTGGTGCTCATGAACGACTCCTTTCTCGATGGGCTCTGTGACGAACGACAGGCACTCTCGGAGAGTCACGACCTCACCCACGACGAGCGTCGCCGGGCCTTCGATTTCCTCCGTTGGCTCCTCGATCCAGGAGGAGAGCGTTCCGATGACGGCGTTCGCGGAGGGCGTTCCCGCGCGCGCAATCGTCGCCGCCGGCGTCGATTCGCTCCAGCCGCTCTCGAGAAGCGAGCGCGCGATGGCCGCTCGGTTTGCGAGCCCCATCAGGACGACGACGGTCGTCGATCCAGGAGCGAGTCTCGAGAGGAGAGGGCGGAAGACGGAGGGCGCGTGGCCCGAGACGACGAGAACGCTGGCGCTGATTCCCCGGTGCGTGACGGGAATTCCCGCGAGGGCCGGCGCGGCGAGAGCGGAGCTTATGCCCGGGACGATCTCGAAAGGGATCGTCGCCCGGGCGAGCGCGAGAGCCTCTTCGCCGCCCCGTCCGAGAACGAAAGGGTCGCCGCCCTTCAGTCTCACCACGCGATCGCCGCGCCGCGCCGCGCGGATCATCACAGCATTGATGGCGGACTGATCGACCGACGGGCTCCCCGCGCGCTTGCCGACGTCGAGAAGACGGGCCTGTCGGGCGAAGTCCGTGATCGCGCGCGGCACGAGGGCGTCGTGGAGGACGAGATCCGCGTCACCGAGCCTTCTCACGGCGCGAAGCGTGAGGAGCTCCGGGTCGCCCGGCCCCGCCCCTACGAGCGAGACGAAGCCCGCTCTCATTCGGACCTCTCGGCATAGAGCTCGTTGAGCGCGCGGAGAAGGAGGGGCCGCCGCGCTCGGAACGGGACACGCTTCTCTTTCCACTCCCGGCGCAGGGAGCGCGCGCGATCCGTCCACGATTCCATATCCTCGGGGAGGAGGCGCTCGAGGGCCTCGCGGACCAACGCGGCGAGGGCCGGCGCCTCTCCGTCCGTCCCGATCCCGAGCGTCACGCCGCCGCTGCGGACGACGGCAACGCCGTAGGCGGTCGCGAGCGCCGGCTCGTCCAGAGTGACGACGAACACGCGGCGCGCCTTCGCTTCGTCGGCGACGCGGCGGTTCACTTCGGGATCCGCGGCGGCTACCGCGAGCCAGCAGCCGTCGAGGTCCTCCGGGAGAAACCGACCGGGACGAAGCCTCACCAGGGCGCCCGCCTCACGAAGCGCCTCGACTTTGGCGTCCACGATCTCTCCCTCCCCGACAACGAGCACGGAAAGGCCTTCGAGCTTGAGCGCGATGGGATAGGTCCTCATCGTCTGCCTCGGGCGCGGTCGTGGATCCCGCACTCTTTCTTTTCTCGGCCTCGCCAACGTCCAGCCCGCAGGTCCTCACCCGCGCCGACCGGAGTGGTGCAGGGAACGCACCCGATGCTCGCGTACCCGCGCTCGTGGAGCGGACTCACGGGAACGTCTCGCTCGCGCGAGTAGCGCCACACATCCTCGGAGCTCCAATCGAGGATCGGGTTGAGCTTCACGAGGCCGAATCGCTCATCGGATTCGATCCAGGAGGCCTTCGACCTCGACCCCGTCTGGTCGCGTCGGATGGCTGTGATCCAGGCGTCGAATCCCTGGAGCTCCCAGCACAGCGGATCGACCTTGCGCATCTTGCAGCAAGCGTCGGGGTCGGCGGTCCAGAGGGAAGCGCCGAAGCGGGCCGCCTGCGCATCGAGGTCGAGCTCGGGTCGCACCGCCTTGATGCGAATGCGGTACCGTTTCTCGACGTCCTCCCACAGACGGTACGTCTCGGGAAAGAAAAGACCGGTATCGAGCGTGAAGATCGGGATCGAGAGCGACAAGCGGTCCAGAAGATCGATGAGCACGAGGCCCTCGACTCCGAAACCCGTCGCCATCGTGACCCTCGCCGGAAAACGATCCGCGGCGACCGCCAGCACTTCCTCGGTCGTCCGCATTTTCAATCGCCATTGGAGCTCGTTCACTTCGTCGCGCTCTCTCGGTTCCAGATTCATGAAGTCCCCCGATCTCAATCCGGTTTTTGCGATGCCCCAAAAACACGAAAGGCCCGGGTCCCTTGGGACCTGGGCCTCGATCGGGCGTCTCGAGATCGAGAAGCGCTTAAGGAATGTTCAACGTCGCTCCCCGCGTCTCGCGTCGCACGCTTCCGGCCGGTCTCAGGGACCGACACCAGCGGCAACAACAACAACAACAGCTCGCGGGGCGGCGAATCACAGTGCAACCACTATCCTCACGACGCGATCGCGCTTGTCAAGAGTAATGAAACTCATTCGCGTGACGGACGCGAACTTCCCGACCCTTCGGTAACTGCTCGCAGCGGCTTTTCCGCAACAAATTTATTGCCGGAGCATTGCGGCTCTGGTAGTGTCGCGAGCCTCTGTCTTTGTCAGACCAACTTCCTATCTGGGGGGAACGAATCGATTCCTTCAAGACCTGAGAGAAAGCGAGGTACCTTCATGCTATCGCGTAAATCTCTTGCGACGGTTCTGGTAGGTTCTTGTCTGGTTATCGCTGGAACGGCGTGGTCCGCGCGCATGCAATCCGTCTCCGATTCGGCGCGCGCCTACGTCGAGCAGAACCTGACCCGCTTCGGGCTCGACGCGTCGGACGTCGGCGAGATGGTCGGTCAGCAGCGAGGTCGCGAGCAGCCACAATGGTGTCACCCACGTGTACTTCCAGCAGCGCTATCGAGGCATCGACGTCTATAACGGGATTCTGAACGTCAACGTGGGTCGCGACGGCGCGCGTCATCAGCGCCGACAGCCGCTTCTTCGCGGGCATCGCCGCCGCCGCCGGCGAGCAAAGCGTGAGACGCGAAGCCGTGGACGCGGCGGGAGTGGCCGCCTCTCGTTTGAACCTCAAGCGAGCGGCGCCCTTCAAGGTGACGGCACCGCAAGGAAGGCTCGTCCCGGGCGACGACGCTCTCGAGCGCGGGAGAAGAGCGCCATCGACGCCAATCTGGTGTGGATGCCCATCGACCGCTGCGGTTCGTCTCGCCTGGAGACTCGAGATCGAAGAGGACGGCGGCGAGCACTGGTGGAACGTCTTCGTGGACGCGGAGACGGGCGAGTGGCTCGCCCAGCACGACTTGATCGTTCACGACTTCGTGGACGACATCGCGAACGCCTTCGGGCGCCGCCAGAACCGAGACCATCGCTTCTCGTCGGTTTCCCAGGACCGACGGCGCCAAGTATCGAGTGTTCCCGCTTCCGTTCGAGAGCCCGAGCGACGGCGACCGGGAGCTCGTGAGAAACGCGGCGGATCCCGACGCCTCGCCGTTCGGGTGGCACGACACCGACGGCGTCGAAGGGCCCGAGTTCATGACCACGCAGGGAAACAACGTCCACGCCTACGCCGACCGGAACGCCGACAACATCGCCGATCCGGGAAGCGACCCGGACGGAGGTCCCGAGCTCGTCTTCGATTTCCCGCTCGATCTCGGGATCAGACCCTTCGACTCCCAGCCCGCCATGGTGACGAACCTCTTCTACTGGAACAACATCATGCACGACGTCACCTACGACTACGGCTTCGACGAGGCGTCGGGCAACTTCCAGGTGAACAACTACGGAAACGGCGGCCTCGGCGACGGACTACGTCCGGGCGGAGGCCCAGGACGGAAGCGGCCGCAACAACGCGAACTTCGGAACGCCGGTCGACGGGCTGCGCCCGCGGATGCAGATGTTCGAGTGGCGCTCGGCGGATCCGAACCCGATCGTCGTTCACGCCCCGTCGCCCATTGCGGGCACGTACTTCGGGCCCATGGCGGGATTCGGCGAGAGCCTCGTCACCACGGGGCCGATCGCTGGCGAGGTCGTCTACGTGGGCGAGGATGCGATCCCGCATACCAGGCAGCGTTCCTCCAACGCCTCTCGACCCCTACCTCGCGGACCCCGCTGGAACAGATCGCCCTGATCGACCGGGGGATCTGCACCTTCGTGGCGAAGGTCAAGAAGGCCCAGGACGTGGGTGCGCATGACCTGGTCATCGTGGCGCAACAACATCCCGGGACTGGCCATCGGCATGGGCGGCGCGGATCCGACCATCACCATCCCGTCCGTGATGATCAGCCAGGACGACGGGAACCTGTTCAAGGCGAACGTGCCGCTTCAACGTCGACCGTCTCCGACGGCACCGGCGGCGATCCCGACCGCGACTCCGACCTCGACTCCGGCGTCATCGCTCACGAATACGGACACGGAGTCTCGAACCGCCTCACCGGAGGTCCGGCGACCGTCGCCTGCCTCCAGAACAACGAGCAGATGGGCGAGGGCTGGAGCGATTGGTTCGCGCTCAACCTCACCACTCACCCCGACGACACCCCCTCGACTCCGCGCGGGGTCGGCAGCTACGTCATCTTCCAGCCGCCGGACGGCGTCGGGATCCGCCCGACGCCCTACACCACCGACATGACCGTCAACCCGTCCACCTATGCGTCCGTCGCCGACGTGGCGAACATCGTCCAACCTCATGGGATCGGCTACGTCTGGAACACCATGCTCTGGGAGATGTATTGGAACCTCGTCGATCGCCACGGATACAATGACGACATCTACGACTCCTGGTGGAAGGGCGGCAACAACCTCGCGCTGCAGCTGGTCATGGATGGGATGAAGCTCCAGCCCTGCAGCCCGGGCTTCGTCGATGGGCGGAACGCCATACTCACTGCCGACAGCGCCCTGACCGGCGGCAAGAACCAGTGCGAGATCTGGCGCGCTTTCGCGAAGCGCGGCCTCGGGTTCAGCGCGAACCAGGGACTATCGACCAGCCGGACCGACGGAGTCGCGGCGTTCGATCTGCCCGCGAGCTGCACCACCGCGGTGTTCGGCGGCTTCCGGCCTCCGGTCGACGACCCGCCCGAGATCAACCACGCGAATGCGGGCCGCACGATACCGGTCAAGTTCACCCTTACCGGCGTTGCCAGCCACGACCTCGTCATCGACTCTCAGGAGGTGGACTGCAACACGCTCGAGCCCACCGGAGACGATCCGGAGCCCGTCGACGCGGATCACTTCCGCCGTCGCGGCGACTCGTTCCAGTTCAACTGGGATACGAAGCGTTCCTGGGAAGACACCTGCCGGAGGCTGACCATCCGGATTCCGGCGCCGAGCGACGCCTACGCGTACTTCAAGTTCCACTAGGCATGTAGAGCTCGGTTTCATGGGAGCGCCGCCTCCGGGCGGCGCTCCCAGTCGATTTGTGGCGAGAGAGGTCTAGGTCTTGGGGCGCGAGGACTTCAGCGAGGCGATGTAATCGTTCGCCTTTTTCATTCCGCCATCGATCTTCTTGAAGAGATCGACCGACTGAGCGTTGAGCTTGTCCGCGTCAGGCTTCAGGCTCGTGAGTCCGCTCGCGTTCAGGTCGTGGCCCAGGTACGTCCACTGATCCTTGAGGCTCTTCACGAAAGGCTCGTACGCTCCGCGCGCATCGGACACGGACGCCAGAGGGTCGAACGAAGGGAGGGCGTCAGCCGGAGGCGACCGGGAAGGCCTCGGAAAGTTTTCCCGCCTCCCGAAGGTGCTCGCCGACGCGCGATACCAGAACGTCGGCGCCCTCGCCGGTCGCCGCCGACACCAGGACGTGCTCCTCGCCGTCACCGAGCTCCGCCCGGGCGTCGGCCGAAAGAAGGTCGGCCTTGTTGTAGACCACGAGGCGCGGGATCTCGCCGAGATCGAGCCCTTCGAGGATGCCGACGACCGCGGCCATGCGCTCGGGGTAGTCGGGCTGGGACGCGTCCACGACGTGGAGGATGAGAGTCGAGGTCTCGATCTCCTCGAGCGTCGCGCGGAATGCCTCCAGGAGCTCGGGCGGAAGATCGCGGATGAATCCGACGGTGTCGGCCAGCAGCACCTCGCGCTCGACCGGCACCCGGAGCCTGCGGCTCGTGGGGTCGAGCGTCTCGAACATGCGGCTTCCGGCGGCGACGGAGCTCTCGGTCAGACGATTGAGAAGGCTGGACTTTCCGGCGTTGGTATAGCCCACCAGCGTGACGATGGGAAGCCCGCGGTTCACCCGCATCTTCCGTCGCTCGCCGCGCTTTCGCCGAATGGACTGGATCTCCTTCTGGAGCCGCGCGATTCGATCGCGGACCCGCCGCCGATCCACCTCGAGTTTCGTCTCTCCCGGTCCTCTTCCGCCGATTCCTCCGGTAAGCCGCGAGAGCGCGGTATCCATCTCGGTCAGCCGGGGAAGTATGTATCGCAGCTGCGCGAGCTCGACCTGGAGCTTTCCCTCACGGCTCTGCGCGCGCCTCGCGAAGATGTCCAGGATGAGCTGCGTCCGATCGAGAATCTTCAAGTCGGTCGCGGCAGAGATGGCGCGCACCTGCGCCGGCTGGAGCGTCTGGTCGAAGAGGATGAGGTCCGCTCCCTCCTGGAGCGAGCGGATGACCAGCTCCTCGATCTTTCCTTTCCCGATCAGGTAGCGCGGGTCGAGCTTGTGGCCGGCGCTGCACGATGGTGTCGAGGACGACGACGTCGGAAACCCGCGCCAGCTCCGCGAGCTCGAGGAGGCGCTCTTTCTCCGCTTCGACGCTCCCGGTGGTGACGCCGACGAGGATCGCCCGCTCCCGCCGGTCGGCCCGATAGAGCTCCCCGCGCTTTCTCGCGAAGTCGTTCTCGAGATCGGTGATGAAATCGACGAAGTCCAGATCGATCTGGCTCGGCGGCGCGGGCTCCATCAGATCCCATGCGTCGGCCCGGGAGTCCCCGTTCGTCGAGGGCGAAAGATACGCGGTGCGTACGAGCCCCGGAAGCCCGTCCGCGCCCGCCTCGATGGCGGACATCGCGTCGAGGCGCAGCAGCACGAGGTCCGTCAAATCGTCCCGGGTCAACGGTTCCTCGCCGAGATGGGTGTGGAGGCACCGCAGTCCGCGGAAACGCCGTTCGGCTACGCGCTGCCGCTTCAAGTCCGGGAGCACGATCTGCCGCGCGTCGCCCACCCCGACCCACTCCACTTCACCTTTGCGGTTGACGAGCACTCCAACCTGGCGCCGGATCTCCCGCGAGATCTCGGTGAGCTGGCGGGCGAACTCCTGGGTGACGAGCGAGCGTGGCGGAAGCCGCCGCTGGTAGAGCTTCTCGAGCCGGTGCCGTTCGCTGGGCTTGAGGCCGTTTACGTTGCCTTCGAGACGGTGAATGAGTCCGTTCCATGTCCCAGGCTCAGTGGCTCCGGCACTGTTCGTCTCGGTTCGCTGAGCATCGTCGAGCTTCGCCCGAGCGGAGAGGTAATTGGGGTCCACTTCCAGGGTCTTCCGGTAGGCTTCGATCGCTTTCTCGCGATCCCCGAGCTTCAGGTAGGTCTCACCGAGATAGTAGCGGGAATCGGCGAGTGCCCCGTCGCGGGAAATGGCTTTCTTGAACTGACGCAGCGCCTCTTCGTAATTTCCCTGCTGGAACTGAATGACGCCCAGGTGGTGGTAGTAATACGCGTTCGAGCCGCCCGCGCGCGCCGCCGTTTCGAACTCATGGATGGCGTCCTCGACCCGTCCCTGTGAGTAATACGCCGCCCCGAGGTTGGAGCGCGCTTCCGCGAATTTGGGATCGGCATCGAGCGCGAGCTTGTACTGCGCGATGGCGTCCTCCACTTTTCCCCGCCGTCTCAAGGCGACGCCGAGGTTGTTCCGCGCACGCCCGAAATTCGGACGGACGTCGAGCGCCATGTTGTACATCTCGAGCTCCGCCGTCGAAGGGTCGAACTCGTCGCCCATGTCCCCGGCCGTCTCCGCGTAGTAGCCGTAGAGAAAGCCTTGGTTGTTGTAGTAGTTCGCGATGGCTTCGAAGTCGTCGATGATCTTCGCTCCCATGTACTCGCGCTCGGGCGTTCGGGTGAAGTCGATCATGACCAGTTCCGGTCCGTACCGGATGCCGGCCGTGATGTGGCCGTTGTTGACGATGACCTCGGCCTCCTTCGAGATCCGCTCGATGGTGGTCACGTCGACGTACACCGCGTCGAGGCCGACCTCCCGCGCCATCCCTATAAAGAGGTTGCTGTAAGCGAGACAGTTTCCCCGTCCCTCGTAGAAGACCTGTTGCGCGGTTTTGTTCGAGAGCCAATCGTAGGAAATGGACATGCCGGTGCGGCTGATGATGGCGTTCACGATGGCCCGGGTTTTTTCGGTATCGGTCCGCAGGCTCTCGACCGACTTCCGCGCCAGGTCCCGAATCTCGTCGTTGATGTCGTAGGGAACGACGACCTTTTGCACCACGTTCTCGGGGACCCGGGTCGCCATGTCGGCGACGACTTCGTCGGGAGTGAACTGAACGCGCTTCGAAGTGGTGGCGCAAGACGCCAGGAGTCCGCCCAAAATCGACACAACAGCCCGCTTCGAAAAGGCTGCTTTCATGAGCTTATCCTCGCGGTCAGTATAGCACGCCCCCACCGCTCGCCCGGATTTGCGCTTTGAGGATAGCGCGACGTATCCTTCAATTTTCGCAAAAGGAGTCGATAGGAGACCTACATGTCACAGAATGGAATGCGGGTAGCGGCCGTTGCCTTCGGAATTGTCGGCGCCGCCGTTTTCGGCGGGGCTCAGGACAAGCTGAGCAAGAGCGACAAGAACTGGGTCGAGAAGGAGGTCGGCGCGCTCATCACCGCGCAGGAAAAAGCGACTTTCGAAGAGATCAACAAGGACGATCGCAAGCTCTTCAAGGAGCTCTTCTGGATGCGGCGGGATTTCAATCCCGTAACCCCCGAGAACGAGTTCCAGAAGGAGTACGAGGCGAGGATCAAGGCGGCGGACGAAAACTTCCGCGGGCGCGCGAAGGGCTCCGAGAGCGACATGGGAAGGGTGTTTCTCCTCCTCGGCATGCCGAACCAGCGCAAAGGCGGAGGGCCGGAAGCCGCAGGCCCGAGCTCGACGGACCCCGATCCCGATTCGGGAGGCGAGGATGCCGGCTCTCTCGGAGCGGACGCGGGCGACGCGCAGACCACGACCTGGGTCTACGATCCCAGTCCCTCTCTCGGGATTCCGAACGGGCTGACCGTCGACTTTCGCCAGCAGGCGGGCTTCGGCTATCGCATGGTCGCGACTGACGAGATCACGAAACAGCTCGAGCGGGTGAAGGAGCGCATGGTCGCGAACCCTGCGGTGAACTACGGCCGCGACGAGACCGGGAAACTCCGCAAGCCCGATATGAAGTTCGACCCCAACAGCCCCGCGAAGCTCGCGCTCAAAGCGCTTCAGGACACCGGGCAGACGAGCGACGCCATCGCCTTCGAAGTGACGCCCTCATTCTTCCGCGCGAGCGGCGGACAGGTCTACGTTCCGCTCGACCTCGTGCTCGGGGCCGGCCTCAACGGGAGCAAAGCCACGGTGTTCGGCTCCGTCGTGAACAGCGATGGCATTACCTCGTATCAGTTCGAGGAGGCCGCGGAGATTGCGAAGGACGCCGCGGGCCGACAGGTTTGGGAAATGCCCCTCCAGATCCAGCCGGGCGCCTACAAGCTCTATCTCGGCATCATGGACGAGTTGGGAACCACGACGGGAACCAAAGTCGTCGATCTGACTGTGCCGGATCTCAGCACGACCGAGCTTCAGATCTCGACCATCCTCATGTTCTCCGAAGGAAAGCAGGTCGGAGAGGCCATGGGCTCACCCGGGCGGGCTTTCCTTCTCGGCGGCTACCACTTCATTCCGAAGCGGCAGATGATCTACACCAGCAAGGACCAGCTCTCGGGGGTTTTCTACGCCTACAACTACGGCGTCGAGGGCGACAAGCCGAATCTCACCGTACACCTCTCGTTCGCGAGAGAGGGTGCGGCGCGGGGAGCGACCAAGGAAGAGCCCTTCATGCTCCAGACGACGGAGATGGCGCTCACCATCTTCGACATCCCGCTGAGCATCGCCAATTTCAAGGAGCCGGGGAACTACAAGGTCACGGTCAAAGTGACGGATCAGATCACGAAGAAAACGATCTCTCAGGACATTCCGTTCGAGATCAAGGCGGAATAGAGGACCGGGAAGAACGCAGCGTTCTTCTTTGAATCAAGCCGCTTTCTTCAACTTCGAGGCGTCGGCCAGGACCTCGATCGCTTTGTCGAGGACCGGGTCGACGCCTTTTTCTTCATCCTCGGAAGTGCGCTCGACGACGAGCGTCGGCTCGAGGCCTTCTCCGAGAAGCGGTTTGCCGTCGGGAGTCCAGTACTGAGCGACGGAAAGAACGACGGCCGTGCCGTCTCCGAGCGAAATCGCCCGCTGGACCGCGCTCCGGCCCGAAGTCGGGACGCCCAGTATCTCCCCTCGCTTCGCCGTGCGCACGGCGCTCGCCACGATCTCCGCCGCTCCCGAGCTCCCTCCGTTGATGAGGAGAACCAGATCGTCGGTGAAGGCGACGCGATCGGTCGCGAGCCGCAGGTCCGTGGTCTCACCTTTCCTCGACTGGAGCCTCGCGGCGACGCCGCCCGAAACGAAAAGCTCCGCCACTTTCGCGCCCTCTTCCGCGAGACGGCCGAAGCTGTTGCGAACGTCGACCACCAGCTTTCGCGCCCCATCGCCTTTCAGCACCTCGATCGCGCGCTTCACGTCGGTATCGGTCCCCGGGCGAAACGAAGTGATCTGGATGTAGCCCGTGCCTTCGCCGAGCATCTTGAAGGTGACCGGAGACGAGAAGACGTCGCGCCGCTCGACCTCGACGGGAATCGGGTCGGGCTCCCGATCCCGGATGATCTCGAGCGCGACTTTGGACCCCGGGGCGCCGCGGAGCATCGCCTCGCCGGCGATGACGTTCACTTCCCGCGTGTTCTTGCCTCCGACCGACTTCAGGAGATCTCCGGGTTTCACTCCCGCTTTCTCCGCGGGTGAGCCGGGAAGGACGCTCACCACCTGGAGGTAATACCTCTTCGTAAGCTCGATCCCGATGTCCGGCTTTTTGTTGGCCTCCGGATCCTTGAACGCCAGGTATTCCTCGGCGTCGAGATAGACGCTGTCGGGGTCGAGCGCCTCGAGCATTCCCCGGATCGCGCCGTCCATGACCTGGTCCATCTCCGGCGCGGTGAGGTAGTTGTTCATCACCAGAGTCACCACGTCCTGAAACACGGAAAGGTACCGATAGGCGCTATCGCGGGCGAGCGCGCGCCCGAGAAAACCACCCAGGATGGCGTAGAGCACGAAGGGGATGGAGAACGCGAGGAGCAGGTGCTTGAATCGAAGATTTCTGGTGCTCATGAGCGCGCTTCAAACCTCCCAAAGAATGCTTATCACTCATTCTGACGTGGCGCGGAGTCCGGGTCAATTCACGCTTTGGCGCGCCGCGAGCCGTCTCGAGTCGTCGAGCCACCTCTCGGGATCCTCGGGCCGCCCCTGGGAGCGAATCTCGAAGTAGAGCCGGGGGCCCTCGAGCGAGCCGGTGTCTCCCACCTGGGCGACGGTATCACCCCGGACCACGCGGTCGCCCACCTCGACTTCGAACTCCGAGAGATATCCATAGAGGCTGTGCACGTGTCCCGGGTGCTCGACGATGAGCAGTTTTCCGTAACCCTGGAACCAGGAGGCGTAGACCACGCGGCCTTCGTAGACCGCCGAGACAAGGGCTCCTGCCGGGGCTTCGATCTCGATCCCGTTCCGGACGGTCACCGTCTTGAAGCGCGGGTGGAGCTCTCTTCCGAAGCGCGCGCCGAGCTCGCCTTCGACCGGCCAGCCAATCTCACCCTCGAACATCCTCATCGGGAGGTCCACGGTGTCGACCGGATCCGCCTCGCCCGTAGCGAGGGATTCCACCAGCTTTCCCAGCTCCTCCCGGGCGCCCTCGAGCTCGTGGACGAGGCTTCCCGCCATCTCCTGCCGGGCGTAGACCTCGTTCAAGAGCGCCTCCCGGCTCGCGCGCCGGCTCTCGAGAGTCCTCGCCGTGCCCTCGAGCTCTTTCCGCATCGAGAGCATCGCCTCCGTCTGAACGACGAGCTCGGCCTTGGCCTCCTCGAGGAGCTTCTGGTCCTCGAGAAAGAGGCCGCATCTTGTCCGCGTCTTCGCGCGCGAGCCGCGAAATGTACCGATAGGCCCGGGTGAGCTCCGAGGGTTTCTCCACCGATAGCAGGAGCCTCACGTAGCTCAGCCTTCCGAGCTTGTAGAGGCTCTTGGTCCGGCTCGAAAGGTATGGCTTCAGCTCGGCGATCGATTTCTCCAGGACTTCGATTCGACTCAGATTCTCGTCCATCGCGCGGTAGCCGCGGTCGAGCGAGAGCTTCAGGATCTCGAGCTCGTCGCTCGCGACCCGGATCTCGAGGTCGAGCCGATGGAGCTCGCCGAGGAGCGACGTTTCCTTCCGATCGAGGCTCTCGACCTCGCGTCTGAGGTCTGCCAGCCGGCGGTTCAAGAGCCCGAGCTTGTCCTCTTCCGCGGAGAGCCGGCGGGTGTCGGAATTTCTCCGCTCGGCGGGTTCCTGCGCGAAAGGCGGCCGCGAGGCCGGAGAGAACGAGGACGAGCGAGACTTCCGATCTTCAACGGTTTCGACAAGTATGAGCGGGCGCGTGGCATCGATGCAAACCCGGGTCTATACTTCGCTCTCGAAGCGATGCGCTGTCTCGGCCTCGACGTGGGCGACAAACGGATCGGAATCGCCATCTCCGACGCCGGAGCTCTCATCGCGTCTCCTCGCGAGACCCTCGAGCGGAAAGGAAACCGGAAAGACATCGCCCATCTCCTGGAGCTCGCGCGCCGGGAAGAAGTTTCGGAGATCCTGGTGGGGATGCCGTGGAACCTCGACGGTTCCTCCGGCCCTCAGGCCGAAAAAGTGACCCGCTTCGTCGAAGCGCTCCGCGCCGTGACCGAGATTCCGATCACGACTCTGGGACGAGCGCCTCTCGACGGTCGGGGCCGAGCGCGCTCTCCTCGAGGCCGATCTCTCCCGCGCGAAACGTCGAGGCGCCGTAGACCGGGTCGCCGCGGCCCTCATCCTCCAGAGCTACCTCGACGCGAAGCGGGCGACTGGCTCCTCCGACGACTTGGCGAAGGACTCCTGATGGCCCTGATCGCTCTGATGGTCCCGAAGGCCCCGATGGAATGATGCGCCTTTTCAAGGCTTTCCTTCTCTTCGCCGTTTTGTCCTCCATCGGCGCCGGCATCCTCGCCTATCGGGCCTACACGCTCGCCCGCGAGCCTTACCGCGGATACCACGACGACGAGGTGTTCTTCACCGTGGAGCGCGGCGCGAGCGGGACGCGAATCGGCGAATCGCTCGAAGAGCAAGGCATCATTCGCGACCGCCGCCTGTTCCTCCTCGCGCTGCGCTTCGGGGCCGAAGGGAAAAGCCGTGCAGGCCGGCGAGTACCGGTTCGCGGAGCCGCTCTCCACTTTCGGCGTTCTCGAAAAACTTCTCGCCGGAGATACGTACACCTTCGCCGTCACCATCCCGGAGGGACTGACTCTCCTCGAGACCGCGGAGCTCCTCGCAGCGAGGGAGCTCGCGGAGCTCGGCGCCATCCGTTCCGTTTTCGAGGACGGAACCCTCGTCGCCGATCTCGATCCGGAGGCGGAGAGCCTCGAAGGGTACCTGTATCCCACCACGTACCGGTTTCCCCGGAAGGTCGAGCCTCCCGAGATCGCCCGGACGTCTGGTCCAGCAGTTCGAGCGCGTCTTCGACGAGACGCGGCGGGCGAAGGCGGCGAAGCTCGATCTCGACGCGCGCCAGGTGGTGACTCTCGCGTCGGTCATCGAGAAAGAGACCGGACTTCCCGAGGAACGCCCGGTCATCGCGTCCGTCTTCTGGAACCGGCTCCGCATCGGCATGCCGCTCCAGTCCGATCCCACGATCATCTACGCTCTCGAGCTCTCCGGCCGGTTCGACGGGAACTTGAGGCGGACCGACCTCGAGCTCGACTCTCCTTACAACACGTACCGTTTTCCCGGCCTCCCCCCGGGGCCCATCGCCTCTCCGGGAGAGGCCTCGATTCGAAGCCGTTCTCGAGCCGGCAGAAACGCGGTTTCTCTACTTCGTTTCGAGAAACGACGGCTCGCACCACTTTTCCGAAAGCTACTCCGAGCACGTGAATGCCGTCCGGAAGTATCAAGTGGAGTACTTCCGGAGGAAACGACCTCGATGAGGGGACGGGCCCTCTGGGCTTGTCTTCTGGCCGCCGCCTACGTCGCGCTGACCTGCCTCTTCACCTACCCGGCCGGTTTTCGAGCTCGGGACGCATCACATCGGCGAAGCGAACGGGGACGCGAAGGGCTATCTCTGGAACTACTGGTGGATTGCAACGGCTCTCACGCGCGGAGTCAGCCCCTTCGAGACCGATGCTATCTTCCATCCCATCGGGATCGGCCTCGCCTTTCATACTCTCGGCTCTCTGCAAGGAGTCGAGCATTTCGTTCTCCGCCTCGTTTTTCGGCGACGTGGCGGCGGCGAACCTCGTCGTTCTCTGGACGTTTCCCGCGTCGGCGCTCGCCGCGTATCTCCTCGCCCGCACCGCGGGAGCCGGGCGCGCAGGCTCTTTTCTCGCGGGCATGGTCTTCGCCTTCTGCCCCTATCGACTGGCGAGACTCGCGGGCCACTACGATCTCCTCGGCACCGAGTGGATACCCCTGTACGCGATCGCGCTCTGGAAGGTGTTCGAGAGGGATCGCTTGTCTTTCCCCTGGATCCTCGCCGCCGGGGCTTTCGCCGCGGCGGCCGGCTACACCGCCTCCACCTACCTCGTCTTTCTCGCGTGCTTCACCCTGCCTCTTCGCGGTGTTCCGCGCGAGCCTCGCGCCGCGAGCTCTCGCCATCGGGGCCGTCGCCGCGATCCTGCTTCTCCCCCTGCATCCGCCAGGCCTACATCGATCGCTCGAGCTTCACGTACGAACGCTATCCGGGGGCCGATCGCTACGTCGCGGACTTCTTCGGATACGTCACTCCGTCGCCTCGGCAGAGTTTTCTGGGAGCCGTCGCGGGACATGCGTTCGACCGGAACGTCACCGAGACCACCGTTTTCGCGGGGTACCTCCTCGCGGCCTCGGCGCTCGCCGCCGTCGTTCTCCGCCGCGCGATCCCGCGGGCCTCCTTCTGGATCGCTTCCGCCGTCGTGTTCTTCGTGCTCAGTCTCGGGAGCACGCTTCGCGTGGGCGGGATCGACACGGGCGTTCCCCTTCCCTTCTCTCTCCTCACGGCGATTCCCCTTCTCGACGAGCTCCGCGCGCCCGTCCCGCTTTTCGATCGTAGCCGTGCTCTCGCTCGCCGTTCTTCTCGCGCTCGTGTGGTCGCGCGCGATGAATCGCTTCGGACGGCCAGTGCCGCTCACGTTCCTGGCGTCGGCGTTCCTCGCATTCGAGTACCTGGCTCTCCCGACGCCGCTCTTTCCGGCGGGCGTCCCGCCTCTCTATCGAGAGCTCGCGAAAGAAGCGGACGGCGACCGTCGTCGAGATCCCCGGAATCGAGCAGGCGCCTCTCGAGACGATGTACCACCAGACGTTCCATCAGAAGCCCATCTTCATTGGAACCGCGGCGCGCGTCCCTCGCGAAAAGAGCGACTACTACCTCGGCCTTCCCCTGGTTCGCCCTCTCATCGATCTCCGCAAGGGAAAGTCGAGCCGTCGAGCGAGCTCGACGAGCTCATCGAAAGCGATCGCGAGGCCGCGCCGCGCGTGGCGCGTTTTCTCGGCCTCGGCTACTTCGTCATCGACCGCGGCTACGAGAAGCGGGGCGTCGTTTCGTATCTCGAAGCGCTCCTCCCCGTCGACCGCTGGTACGAGAACGAGAGCGTCATCGTCCTCTCGACGAGAAGGAGCGAGCTCCCTCCGGATCCGGACGTCCTCGAGGCCGGAGCGCGCGAATCGAGGCAGCATTTCGAGAGTGGTTTTCGCCGGCCGGAGCGCGAAGGGAATGTCTCGGTCCGTTGGGTAAACGGAGAGCGCTCGACGATCCTGTTTCGGCGCCCCGCGGGCGTGCGGCACGCAATCGTCGAGGTAGCTCCCCGCGAGGGGTTGGCAATCGAGCTCGACGCCTCGCTCGATGGACGAGAGCTCGGCGCGAGAACGCTCGCGGCCGGGATGGCAGGAGATTCTGTTCCCGCTTTCGATGCCGGACGCCGGGCGCGGCGTCGAGCGGCTCACGCTCCGCTGGTCGTCGTCTTCGGACGGGCTTCCCGCGCGCGTCCGGGCGTTGCGGCTGGAGTGAGCTTTCTTGCTAACATGATGGCATCATGAAAATCCTGCTGCTCCTTCTCCCGCTCGTAGCCGCCGGCCAGAGCGCCGACCTCGACGAGGAGCTCCGCGTCGAGATCCGCGCGAAGCGCTACCTGCCCGCGGAGAAGCTCCTGGCGAACCCGGCGGTGAACCCGAACTCCCGGGACGCCGACGGATGGACGGCCCTCATGTATGCCGCGAGGACGGACGACCCGCAGCTGGTCAAGCTCCTCTTGAAAGCGAAGGCGGAGCTCGAGATCGCGAACCGGGACGGCGAGACCGCTCTCCTGGTCGCGGCGCGGCGGGGCAACGTCGAGGCCGCGCGACAGCTCCTGATGGCCGGGGCCGACGTGAAAGCGACGGACGCGCGCGGGCGGACCGCCCTCGCTTGGGCGGAAGCCGACAATCGCACTTACCTTTCCCAGATCATCCGAATCGCGGGCCGGCCGAGCTTCTCGAAGGTGACCATCGCGGAAAAGCCGGTCGACGTCGCCGGAGGGCCTCTCGTCGCACCCCGCGTCGTGAAGGAAACCCCGCCCCTTTACACCAAGAGCGCCTTCGATCGCGGTATCGAGGGACGGGTGGTCCTGAAAGTCATCATCCGCAAGGACGGGACCATCGGACCGGTGCGGGTCGACCAGAGCCTCGATGAGGAGCTCGACGAAGCCGCGACCGAAGCGGTCCGCAGCTGGCAATTCGACCCCGCAACCGTGAACGGCGAGCCGATCAACGTGCTCGCGAGCATCGAAGTCGACTTCATCATTCAGAAGCAGCCGAAGAAGAGCTGAACCAGAGCGCGGGCCGCGCGATGGTATACTCCCGCGGCGCGCTCACCGATTCGGAGGACTTAATGATCAAGGTATCGAGCCACGTGTTGGCCGTTCTGTTTTGCGCGGTTTTCGCCGCCGCGTCGACTCAATCCGCCGTTCAAGACAAGCCCGCGAGCAACATGGATATCCTGCGCGACAAGATCAAGGCGGACAAGAAACTCCTCATCGCCGATAACCTTGGCCTCACCGAGGCTGAGTCCGCGGCGTTCTGGCCGGTCTATGAGGAGTACCAGAAAGAGCTCGAAGCCATCAATCAGCGTCTCGGCAAGGCGATCCAGAGCTATGCCCAGGAGTACAACGCGAAGACGATGACGGACGAGAAAGCGAAGGCCTTGATGACCGAGGCGCTCGCGATCGAGGAAGCCGAAGTCGCGCTGAAGAAGAAGTACCTGGACCGGCTGACCGGCGTTGTCCCCGCGGCCAAAGCGGCCCGCTATATCCAGATGGAGAACAAGATCCGCGCGATCATCCGGTTCGACCTGGCCGCGAGCATCCCGCTCGCGCCTTAGAAGCGAACCAGGAAGCCGGCGGTCGCGTGAACGTCGTGCTCGTTGTCCTCTGTGAGGAAGTGATCGAGCACGAGATGATCCGTCACGTCGACGCGGAGGCCTAGTTTCCCGAAGAACAACTTGAGGCCGCCTCCGAAGCGGAAGACGAAATCGGTGTCGGAAGCACCGTCCCAGGTCACTCCGCCCGCGCCGACGACGAGAAACGGCCGCACGTCGCCCTCCGTGACGTCGTAGGCGAGGCCTCCGCCGTAGTGCCAGGCGGTGACGCCGCGCCCGATCCCTCCGCGGCGCGCTCCAGCTTCGCCGAAGCAGCCGAGCGTGCCGATACAGACCTCCCCGCCGAGGTCGAAGTCGTGCGTCGCGGCGATCGCCAGGTCCGCTTCCACCGCCACACGATCTTGATCGAGCGCGAGTAACGAGCGCCGAAGAGGGGGCTCGATCCGAGTGCGGTCCTCCCGCGGACGGTGACGTCGGGAAATCCACCGGGCAAGCCTGGAAAGCCCGGGATGACAAGGCAAATCGCCGAATCCGGGAACGGAGAACTCGGAGGAAGCCTCGGCATCCAAAATCGAGATTCCGCCGAATACGGCGAGCTCGTTCTTGGCGTCGGGCTCCCCGGGTCCTTGCGCAACCGCTGCTCCCGCAATGAGAAGGAAGATGAAGCTCAGTCGAAGTGAACGCACGGTAGAGAAGTGTAGCTCAGCCCGCGGCCCGACGAGAACCTTTCGACGCATGAGCGTCGTTTCGTCTCTTGTGGTAGATTCGCCGGTATCGAGAGGTAATCCTATGAAGAGCGGACGATGGATGCCGTTCGTCCTGCTGGCGCTGCCCTCGGCGCTCGTCGCCGACACGGTTTACTTGAAGGGCGGGGGCAAGGTCGAAGGACGCATCGTGACCCGTACCGAAGCGGACGTCGAGGTCGACGTCGGCGCGGGAAACATCAAAGTTCCCATGACCAACGTGGATCGAATCGTCGAAGAACCTTCGGCGCTTTCCGAGTACGCCCGGCGCGCCGCGGCGCTCGGACCGAAAGACGCGGCCGGGTGGCGCGAGCTCGGACGGTGGGCCAACTCGGTGGGACTCAATACGCAGGCGAGACAGGCGTATGAGAAAGTGCTCGCCATCGCTCCGGGCGACCCCGAAGCCAACCAGGCATTGGGACAGGTGAAACAGGGAGATCGCTGGGTGAGCGAGGAGGAGAGCTACCGCGCTCGAGGCTACGTGAAGTTCGAAGGCGAATGGATGACGCCGGCGGAGCAGCAAGCGATTCTGCAGGACCGAGCGCAAGCGAGCCGTGAGAGCCCGCCGCCGCGCCCGCCGCCGCCGGCTCCGAAACCGAAGGCCGCCGAAGAGACTCAGGAAGGGATTCCGCTCTACTGGGGATGGGGTACAGGGCCGGCCGCGTGGCCCGGGACGACGTTTCCCGCCGGGGCGGGCCACTTGCCGGCGCGGAACCCCCGTTAGCCGAGGACCCATGCATCTTCTTGGCGTGGTTCTGGCGTTACTGAGCGGCGCCGCAAGCGGAGAATCTCAGACCTCCGCTGGAGTCGATGAGATTGTCGCGCGGCACGTCGATGCCCTCGGCGGAATCGATCGGCTCCGGGCCGTTCGCTCCGTCCGCATGAACGGGCGTGTCACGGGAAGCGGCGGACGCCAGGCGGCGGTGACTCGCGAAATCCTTCGGCCCGATCGGGTGCGGACCGAGTTCACCTACCAGGGCGTTACCGGTGTCTATGCCTTCGACGGCGAACAGCGGCTGGAAAGTGTCCCCGTTCGATGGAAGCCTGGCGCCCGAGCCGATGGACGACGAGGAGGCCCGGCAGACCGCGGACCAGGCCGATATCGAGGGTCCTCTCCCCGATTGGAAGGCCAAAGGCCACCGGGTGATCCTCGTCGGCAAGGAGAGTCTCACCGGTCGAGAGGTCTACAAGCTCGAAGTCACTCTTCGAAGCGGGCGCGTGCTCCATCAGTATCTCGACGCCGGAACGTTTCTCCCCGTCCGCTCCGAAACGACGCGTCTCGTGCGCGGCCGCTCGATCCAGGTCGAGACCACGTTCGACGACTACCGCGCCGTCGGTGGCGTCCTCTTTCCGCATTCCATCGAGACAGGAGCCCTCGGGCGTCCGCAGCGGCTGAAAGTGGCGGTCGAGGCGATCGAGGTGAACCCTTCTCTCGACGACACGCGCTTCGAGATGCCGGCCCTCGAGCGCTGAGGGACTAGGGCGCTTTCGCGGCCCAGGTGTACTGGTAAACCACGCTCAAGGAGTCGAAGTCGGCGCCGATTCGTGTCGTGAGGCCGCTCGTCCACACGACTTTCAGCGAGTTTCCCCGGGATACGGGGAACGAGAATGTCGACTCCGATTCGGGAGTTGCGCTGGAGGGTCGCCGCGGAGGACCCGTCGATGCGGGTTTCCCCTCCGGTCGCGAATCCATAGTTCACTGCGAGCCAGATCCCTGGTCGGAAGTTGTAAATCAGGGCTCCCTTGACGAAGTACAGAGCGCCTTGGCTGAGCGTGGAGCTTCCGAAATAGCTCTGGTTATCGGTGAAGAGCCACGCTCCCGCGGCCATTTCCGCATAAAAGCGTCCTCGCGCGTTCGAGAGGCCGACTTCGGGACGGAAGGACCAGCGATTGGCACCCAGATTTATGAGCCGCTCCGAATCGTATTGTCCAAGGGGAGCGGCGACCTGCAAGCTCACAGCGAGAATCGTCTTCTGCCGATACCGGGAGAACTCGCGCAGGGAGAGGGCCGGTGCACCGATCAGGTTCACCGCCAGACGAAACCGAGGGTCGGCGATCCCGGAGGGTTTCCGCGTGCGGAATTCTCCCGCCACGAACCCCTCGAACGTCCCCCAGGAGACGGGAACCACGACGTCGATCTTCGCTGACTTTCCGAAAAGATCGATGGATCGAAGATAGCCCACGGTGAGGCCGTGAAGAGAAGCCTTGGCCCCTTCGATGGGCAGCGAGGAATCAACGAGGAAATTGCCCGCCGAATAGCCATAGCCGATCACGAGCCCGTTCAAACCGACCGGCGCGTTCTGGTACAGCCTCGGCTCGAGCTCCTGAGCGGAGAGAGTCGTGGCGGAGGTGAGGGCGACAGCGAGAGCCAGCCCCGGCGGCGCTCTCAAGTCTCGACCACCAGGAGCGGTTCGGTAACGTCTTCGGTCTTCCTCGCAAATAGCCCGACCAACATATAATCCCGCCGCTCGAAACCAGGACCTGGGTGTTGAGTCAAACCGCTCGATTCTATGACACGCGGCCCTTCCGGGGACGACGGGGAGAATCTCTTCCCGAACGACAGAACTCGCGTTCTGGAGGACGTGAACCCGATCCGGGCAATCGTTATGGGAAAGTGGATCCATCGCGCGTTCGTTCTCGCGACGAGCCTGGTGCCTCTCGCGGGAGTCCTCTGGCTCGGCTGGTCCGCGAGCACGTTCCTTCTGGTGTTCTGGGCGGAAACGCTTCTGAGCGGGACGGCGAACGTCCTCCGCATCTGGCTTCACCGGCGTCTCACGCGAGCGACGGGCCACTTTCGAAGGCAGCTGGACGATTCGAGCGCGCGTGCGCTCGGAAGGGAGAAGCCGACCGGAGAGATCACGTTTCTCGCGGAATACTCGATGCTCTTCTTCGTATTCACCATCGCCCACGGCGCCTTCCTGCTGTTCTTCCTCGTGATCCTCGACCGCAACTGGACGGGAGAGCGTCCTTCCCCCTGGCAGATCGACGGCGAGTCTTTCCGTAACGGCGTTCTCGCCGTTGCCGGGATTACGCTCGTCGAGCTTCTCTACGATGCGTTCGGTCTCCACAAAAAACCCTTCTCCTGGCTCAAAGCAAGAGTTCAGGTCGCGCTCGCGAGGGTCCTGGTCCTGCACCTCATGGTGGTTTTCGGAACGTTTCTGATGATTCGATACGAGACTCCCATGACTTTCTTCGGAATCCTGGTGGCTTTGAAGGCTCTCCTCGATCTGGCCGCGTCCGGCGAGCGTGTGGAGACACCTCCACGGAATCCACCCGGGTGGCTCGTCGCGCTCGCCAAGAAGCAAGGCATCGACGACATGGATCGCGAGTGGGCGAGAATCCTCGCGGAACAGAAACGCCGCGCCGAGGAGGACGAAACACGCCGTCCCGCGGAATGACGTTGCGACTACAGGCTGGCCACGGGATAGGTCGAAAGAAGGCCCAGAGCCAGAAGACCGATGGCCGCGCCCATCCCGAGGACGAAGCTGCGCACGCCCCGCGACTCGAAATGCGGCCCGATGCCGGCGAAGAAGAGGACCGAAGCGAAGAGCACCGTGAGCATCACGTAGCGATCCGAGTCGTGGATAGCCTTTCGGGCATCCTCGAGCTTCTCGATTGACTGGTGGGTGAGAGCGGCTGCCTCCTCGCGCTCCACGAGTGCGTACTCCCGCATGGCGAAGGGGTGGAGCGGGGCGTCGATCGCTTCGAGCGGGTTCGTCTGGAGCCAGGCCTCGACGGCGACTTTCATGGGTGGCCGGAAGCGCGCGCGATAGAAGCCGCTCAAGAACTCGTTTTTCTCGCTCAACGCCGAGACGTACTCCATGAACATCGTCAGGTCCACCAGGTTCATCTCGTCCGCCTCGATGCGAAGCCGTCCGACTTCGCGGCCGAGCGCCGCGCTCTCGGCGAGACTCACCGAGGCGATGCTGCTCCAGACATCGTTCTGATAGGTACACCATGCCGAGCCGACGGTCGCCGATGGAAAGGAGGAGCGCCGAGATGATTTCCCCTCCATGATGGGGAACATGAGGCCCATGAGCGTGCTTTGCCATGACAGCGGATAGTAACTCAACCGCTCTCAGTCCCCATGAGACGGCGCGCCGATCAAATTCCCGCCAGGTTCGGGAAGATCTTCTCGTACCCCCGCTCCTTCGCCCAGACGTCCAGGGAAAGCGCGGCCAGCTCGTCGACCTCGGGAATGCTCTCCGGGTCGACGTCGATCCGGACGACGTGGAGATAGAGGCGGCAGCTCTCGCAGGTGCGCATCCGAATCTGAGGCAGCTCCGGCGCCTCGTGGAACGCGACCTCTCCTCCGCATTCGCTGCAGCGATCGCGAGTCGCGGGCCAGTGGTGAAAGCAGAGGGAGCAGACCAGACTGAGCTCGGTGCCGTCGCCTCGAGCGCGAAGGCAGCCCGCCTGAGGGGCATGAGAGCACCGCGGGCAGCCTCGCGGGCCCCGGGGAGGATCCTCGGCGGCCTGGAAGAGCACGCGCGCGAAAAAGCTCTCGGGCGACGCTCGCTCTTCGAGAGCGGCGGCGCAGCGCTCCCGGTCGATGCCGGCGGCCGCCGCTCGGAGCGGCTCCGGACCGCGCGCGACGACGAGAGTCGTCAGGTCGGAAAGCGACGAAAGAGGCGCGCTCGGATCGATCCCGTTCTGGAAAACGGCGATCTCGGCGTAAAAGAGCAGCGCTTCGCGCGCCTCGGGATGGCGCGGCGCGAGCACGCGGGCTCGCGACGCGCGGGAGAGAAAGCTTCGCGTCATCTGAAGCGACGACGATTCTAGCTCGTAAGTCGACTAGAATCTTCGCTCATGGACGATTCGAATCGCCGCAGAGACTTTCTCGCATACTTCTCCAGTCTCGGGCTCGCGACGACACTCTTTCCGGGTGCGCTCTGGGCAAGGATGCAAGGAGAGGGCGTCGCGACCCGTGAGGGAATTCGCGAGGCCGCGCGGCTCGCGGGACTCGAGCTCTCCGACTCCGAGCAGGAAGCGATGCTCGAGGGCGTGAACAAGAACCTCGCGCGATACCGCGAGATTCGCGGAAATTCCCTGCCGAACGACGTCCCGCTTCCGCTCTACTTCAATCCGCTCGTGCCGGGAGAGACAAAGGCGCTGAGCGACGTCTTCCGCCCGAGCCGCTTCGCCATCGGTCGAGAGGCCGTCGAACCTCGAGGAGGCAGCGTTCTGGCCTCTGACCCATCTCGCGGAGCTGGTGCGAACGAGACAGGTAACGTCCGTCGAGCTCACCGAGATGTATCTCGCGCGGCTCGAGAAGTACAACCCGCTCTTGAACTGCGTCGTAACTCTCACGAAGGACCTGGCCCTGTCGCAGGCGCGGCGCGCCGACTCCGACATCGCCGCGGGCCGGTACCTCGGCCCTCTCCACGGGATTCCCTGGGGCAGCAAGGACATCATCTCGGCGAAAGGCTATCCGACCACCTGGGGAGCCGAGCCTTTTCGCGCGCAGGTCCTCGACGTGGATGCGGCCGTCGTCGAGCGCCTTTCGAAAGCGGGGGCCGTTCTGGTCGCGAAGCTGACGACGGGCGAGCTCGCGTTCGGCGACCAGTGGTTCGGAGGGCGCACCAATAGTCCGTGGAATCCGGCGGACGGATCGAGCGGCTCTTCCGCGGGCTCGGGCGCGGCCCCGGCGGCGGGACTCGTCGGCTTCGCCATCGGGACGGATACCGGAGGCTCCATCCTCGCGCCTTCCGTGCGCTGCGGCATCGTCGGAATGCGGCCGACATTCGGTCGGGTGAGCCGCTATGGAGTGATGGCGGCCGGCTTCAGCCTCGATCGCATCGGCCCGATGTGCCGAACCGCGGAGGACTGCGCGCTCGTGCTCCGCGCCATTGCCGGTCCCGACGAGCGGGATCTGGCGACCGCGGACGTGCCCGTTTCCTGGGATGCGGGACGCGACCCGTCGACGCTTCGGGTGGGCTACACGAAGGAGCTCTTCGACCGCGACACGGATCCTGAGAGCCGTGCCGCCGACGCGGCGGCGCTCGACGAGATCCGCGCTCTCGGGATCGAGCTCGAGCCGGTGGCTCTTCCGGAGAGCGACATCAATTTCTTCATCGAGTACGTGGAAAGGGGCGCCGGCTTCGATGAGTTCGCGAGGAGCGGCCGGGATGCGGGCCTGGTGCGAACCCGCCACCGGGCGGAGCTGCGCGTCGCCCACATGGTCCCGGCCGTCGACTATCTCCAGGCGAATCGCCTTCGCTACCGATTGATGGAAGAGGTGTCGCGCGCGATGTCGGAGCTCGACGTGGTGGTGACGACGCGCCCGACGCTCGATCCGAAAACGAGTGTCAATCCGATCACGAGCCTGACCGGCCATCCCGCGGTGGCGGTCCCGAACGGCTTCACCGCGCGGGGAACGCCGACCGGAATGGTGCTCCTGGGGCGACTCTATCGCGAAGGAGAAATGCTCCTTCTGGCGAAGGCCTACCAGGATCGGACCCGGTTCTACTTGCGAAAGCCGCAGCTAAGCGCTTGAATCATCGCCGATGAGCTGTGTCCTTCGCGCGAGCGGTACCGACTTCGACCCGGAGGCGTTCCTCGCCGAGAGCGAGCTCGGGACCGGAGCGAATCCGATCTATCGGCGGGGAGAGCCGAGGCCCGGCGATGGAGCCTGGCAGTCTTCCGGCTTCCAGGTGAGCGTAAGCGAGGCCGAGCTCAGCGACCTGCCGGGGCAGATACGAGACGCGGTGAGATTTCTCTCGAGGCACGAGGAGGAGCTCCAGCGCCTGGGCCGGTTCGAGGGCGTCGAATCGGTATGCCTCGACTTCGCCCTCGAGAAGAGAGACGTCGCGGTTTCGAGCGACGTGTTCGACGCCGAGCTCCTGTGGCGGGCCGGCGCTCTCGACATCGATCTCGTCGTCAGCCACTATGCGTCTTGATCGACAGGAGGTGCGGAAATGAGACGAGGATTTCTCGCGCGGCTGCTGGGACTGCCGGTTCTCGGCGTCGTGACTCCCTTTACGGAGGCCGAATCGAAAGACAAGATCCTGATCAAGAGCGCCTGGGGCTCCGCGGATCCGACCCAGGCGACGTTTCCGTTCCTTCATGCGAATGCGTTCGCCGAGGCGCGCCACCCGGTGCAGATATTCCTGCTCGGGGAAGCGGTCACCGTGATGCGGACCGCGGTCGCGAGCTCGATCGTTCCAGTCGGTTGGCCGCCTCTCGCGGAAGCGCTCGCCAAGTCCGTCGAGCACAAGATACCGATCCATGTTTGAGGAGCGTGCGCGAGGGCCCGTGGGGTCCTCGAAAGCGACCTCGAAGGCAAGAACGCGACTTTCGCCAATCCCACCATCTTCGTCGGGCTCGTTGCGTGGGCCGACAAAGTTCTGACCGAATGAATTGCCCATGACGAAGCGCGACGATCGCGACCTGGGCATGGACCGTCCCGTCACCCGACGGGATTTCTTGAACGGCGCGAGCGTCGCTCTGACCGGCTCACTCTTCCATCCATGGTTCGATGGCGGACGACTTCGTCAGGGGGACGCGGCCTACTATCCCCCCGCACTGACCGGCTTGAGAGGGACGCACGACGGCGCCTGGGAAGTCGCCCACGAGCTCCGCGACGGCCGCGTGTGGACGGAGGGTGTCGTCGATGACGGCGAAATGTATGACCTGGTCGTGGTCGGCGGCGGCATCAGCGGGCTCGCTGCCGCGTATTTCTTTCGGAAGACCGCGGGCCCGACCGCGCGCGTTCTGGTGCTCGACAATCATGACGACTTCGGCGGCCACGCCAAGCGCAACGAGTTCCAGCTCGGAAGCCGAACCCTGATCGGCTACGGCGGGACGCAGGCGATCGAAGGACGGAAACACTGGAGCGATGTCGCCAAGAGCGTTCTGTCCGATCTGGGCATCGACACGGACAAGTTCTTTCAGTTCTACGACGGATCGACCTACACCTCCCGGGGGCTCGGGCAAGGAGTCTTCTTCGATAAGGAGACCTTCGGCGCGGACCGGCTCGTTCGCGGCGGGAGGGGGAACCCCGCGGAAGGTCCGGCGCCCGAGGAAGGATGGTGGCGCGCCTTCGCGGCGGAGGCCCCGTTCACGGAGACGGCGAGAGCGGATTTCATCCGCATCCATGAAGAAAAGGTCGACTATCTCCCCGGTCTCACTCCCGAAGAGAAGGTGCGGAAGCTGAGCAAGGTCAGCTATCGCGACTTCCTGCGCGACACCGTGAAGGCCGATCCTCAGGTGATCGCTTACTTTCAGCAGCGTCCCCACAGCGGATGGGGAATCGGAATCGACGCCATTCCCGCGAGCGGGGCGACGTTCTGGCCCGGCTTTCAGGGAATGGGACTGCCGGAATGGCCCTTCGCGCAGGACCCCTACATCTTTCACTTCCCCGACGGCAACGCGACCATCGCGCGCATGCTGGTTCGCCGCATGATTCCGAGCGTCGCGTCGGGCGAGACGATGGAAGACGTCATCACGGCGCGATTCGACTACTCCCGGCTCGATCAGGAGACATCACCGGTTCGGATCCGTCTCAACAGCACCGCTGTCGCCGTGCGCCATCTGGGCGCTCCCGCGGCGAGCGACGTCGCCGTCACCTATGTCCGGAATGGCCAAGCCCACCGCGTCGTCGCGAGAGGCTGCGTGCTCGCCTGTTACAATGCCATCATTCCGCGTCTGGCGCCGGAGCTCCCGGAACAGCAGCGCGCGGCTCTGGTGTTCGGCGTCAAGACCCCTCTGGTCTATACCAACGTCCTCCTCCGCGACTGGAAATTTCTGGAGAAGGTGGGGGTCAGCCACCTCTACAGCCCGGCCGGGTATCACTCTCTCGCCTTTCTCGACTTCCCGGTGAGCGTCGGCCAATACCAGCATTCCCGATCGCCGGAGGAGCCGATCCTCATGCACCTCGTCCGTGTGCCGGCGAGTCCCGGACTTCCTCGCCGGGAGCAGCACCGGGCCGGGCGGTACGATCTTCTGACGACGACCTTCGAGACGTTCGAACGGAAGACGAGAGACCAGCTCGGCCGCGCCTTCACGAGCGGCGGATTCGACCCGGCGCGGGACATCGCCGGCCTCACCGTCAACCGCTGGCCCCATGGCTACGCGGATTTCGGAGATCCGCTGACCGATCCCGAGTGGGCCACCGAGGAAGACAAACCGTGGGTCATCGGCCGCAAACCCTTCGGAAGGATCGCGATCGCGAATTCCGACGCCGGCGCGAACGCCGAGACCCAGACCGCGATTGACGAAGCCTATCGAGCGGTCCAGGAGCTGACCGCGAGCTAGCGGCGGACTCGCCTCAGGGCACCGCGGTCGGTTCCTGCGGAGCGGCCGGCGGCGGCGAATTCGAGTTGAATATGTCGACGGCGACGAGCCACCGGCCGTTCGCCTGCTTCCGCCGAATCTCGACGAACTTTCCAATATCGGTGACCGGGCCGGGCGCTCCCGGCGGCTCCATCGTCAAGCGATAGCCTCCCCGGACGAATGCCAGGTCGCCCCGACCGTCGACCTCTTCGAGGGTGAAGATCATCTCAGTCACCTTCGGTAATGCTTCCATGAACGCTTCGATGGCGGCTCGCCCCTTCACCGCCGGCCCTCCCGGGGGCATCAGCGTCGCATCCTCGGTGTAGAGCGCCATCAGGGCCGCCGCGTCTCCGGCGGCATAGCTGCTGGTGAACTCGTCGCTCACCTCCTGTATCGCCGCCCTGTCAGCTTCGGTCAGGGACGGCGGCGCGCTGTTGCACGCGGCGAGCGTCCATACGGTCAGACTCCAGATCGCGGCTTTCATTTCGACCTTTCGCGAATCTCCCGGTGCCAGCGAGGGTGATGCGCCCTCGCCCAACCTTCGGAGACCCAGCCGTGAATCATACCCGAGAGAGCTCCCGGAACGGCGGCGGTCCCCATATAAATATGGATGAGGATCCCCGCGACGGAAACGATCGCCGCGGAGGGATGGACGAGGACCGCGGCGAGTCGAAGACCCCTCGGCATCGCTTCCGGCCAGAAGAGCACGACTCCGCTCGCGAAGAGCAGAAGCGTCGAGACGCTCTGAACCCAGAAGAGCATCTTCTGGCCCGCGTTGAACCGGCCGGGCTCGGGGAGCCCCCGCTCGTCGTGGACGGCGTAGCGATGCGCTTTCGAAAGCCACTCGCGATCCCCTGCATCGAGTTTCATGTCCTTCGACCAGTTTCGAAACATGAGCCCAAGCGCGACGGCGAAGGCGACTCCGCCCCAGGGATGCCAGCGCCGAACGGCTTCTCCTCCGCCGAAGACGCTCGAGAGCCAGAACAGATGAGGGCTGAAGAGCGCGAGGCCGGAGAGCGCGGCGTACAGGAAGGAGAGCGCCGTCATCCAGTGAACGACGCGCTCGGCGAGCGAGAAGCGGAGAACCTTCATTCCTCGATCCGTTTCGGGCCGTAGCGCAGGTAGTGGAGGAACGCGCCGAGGATGACACCCGCGAAGATCGTGTTTCCGACCCACTTGAGCGGACCCTTCCAGAGACGAACCTGCCAGGGGATCGACGGATCGCGCGGAAGCCCGTAGTCCTCGGGCCGCGTCGCGTCCGCGAGAACGTAGAGGACGTTGGTCCCGCCCACACCCGCCGGGTTGTAGACGCCCGCGTTCGTCTTCCCGTCGGCCCGGAGGACCTCGGTGCGAGCGTCGGCGATGCCGCAGGAGGTCGTCTCTCGCGCCGAAGGTGAGGCAGTTCGTGGGACAGGCCTTGATGCAGGCGGGCTCGAGCCCGACGCGCGGTCCGGTCGGAGCAGAGCGTGCACTTGTAGACCTTCTGCGTCACCGGCGAGAGCCTCGGCACGTCGAAGGGGCAGCCGGTGATGCAGTAGCCGCAGCCGATGCATTTGTCGTGGTCGAAGTCGACGATGCCGTTCTCCCGCCGGAAGATGGCCCCGGGCGCGGGGCAGGCCTCGAGGCATCCGGCGTCGACGCAGTGCATGCACTGGTACTTCGACATGAGCCAGGTGAAGCTGCCGTCCTCGCGCTCGACTTCCTTGAACTTGATGACGTTCCAGAAGTCGTGGCGCAGGTCGGGCAGCGTCTGATACGTGCCGTCGTCGGACTTCGCGACGCCAACGGTCAAGCCCTGATCGTTCCACTCCTGGCAGGCGGCTTCGCAGGCTTTGCAGCCGATGCAGCTCGTGGTGTCGATGAGCTTGGCGACGATCATTTATTACTGCTCGCCTCGCTCTTCCACAAATGCCGTGGGGCCCCACCCCCACGGCTCGTCGCTTCGCGCTGCGCGCTGCGCGACCGCTGAAGCTCCGCTCGGCTCCTCACACCTTCTCCAGGTTCACCAGAAACCCCTTGTACTCCGGGGTGCCCGAGTTGGGATCGAGCACGGACGGAGTGAGGTTGTTGATGAGCGGTCCCTTCACCCGTCCGAGAAATCCCCAGTGAATGGGAAGGCCGACCTGGTAGATCGTTTTGCCACCCACCTCGAGCGGACGGATGCGCTTCGTGACCATGGCCGCGCCCTCGACCGCGCCTCGCGCGGAAGTGACGCGAACGCGATCGCCGCTCGCGATTCCCTTCTCGCGCGCGAGCGCTTCGGGGACCTCGACGAAGAAACTCGACTGGAGAAGCGAGTTCGTCTCCACGTGCTTGGTCCAGTAGTGAAAGTGCTCCGTCAGACGATAGGTGAGGGCGACGTAGGGGTACTGCTCCGCGCTTCCCGAGCGTGTCCAGCTCCCCGCGAAAAATCGTCGCCATGGGGTTCGACCCCACTTCCGGATGGAGCGCATTCGCGACGGGCGACTCCACCGGCTCGTAGTGCTCGGGAAACGGCCCTTCGGCGAAGTCGGGGGTGAAGAGCTTCGCGACCCCTTCGGGAAGCATGATGAATGCCCCGAGGTCCTCGGGAGGAGCATCCGCCTTGAAATCGGCGACGTCTCCCACGTAGCGGCCGTTCTCGAATCGAAGGGGCGCGCGCGTTCGTCCCACGGCTTTCCTTCCGCGTCGGCGGAGGCCCGGTTATAAAGGATGCGGCGATTCGAGGGCCAGCTCCAGCTGTAGTTGGGAAAGAGCCCGAGTCCGGTCGGATCCTCCTGCCCGCGTCCGCGCCATCATGTTCCCGGCTTCGGTGTAGGAGCCCGAGTAGATCCAGTTGCCGCAGCGGGTCGAGCCGTCGTCCTTCAGCTCGGAGAATCCCGAGACCTGGCGGCCGGTCGCGACGACCTGTCCGTTCAACTCCTTCGCCACTTCCTCGAGGTCGGGCGAGAGCGGGTTTCCGTAGCTCCAGTCGACGGCGAGAAGAGATTCCTTCCCTCGCCCTCCCTCCGTTCTCGTAGAGGCGCGAGAGCTCCAGAAAGAGACGACCGAGGATCTCCTGGTCGGGCTTCGCTTCGCCCGGAGGCTCGAGCGCGGCCCGTTTCCACTGAAGCCAGCGCGAAGAGTTCACGAACGTCCCGTCCTTCTCGGCGAAGCAGGCGGCGGGGAGGAGAAACACCTCGGTCGCGACGTCCTTGGCGTCGAGAGCGTCGGGATAGTACTCGGGAGCGAGTGTGCTCGCCTTCCAGAAGGCCGCGGTCTCGGTCTCGAAGTTCTCGACGACGGCGAGCCACTTCAGCTTCGCGAGGCCCCGCAGCATCTTGGACGTGTTGGGGCCGTTCGCGACCGGGTTCATTCCGAAGGAGATCATCCCTTCCATCTCTCCATCCGCCATCCGATCGAAGAGAAAACCCCAACCGTGGTTCTCCCCTTCCTGAATCTTGGGAAGCCACTCGTAGCCGAAGTCGTTCGCCGGGCTCGCCTTCTCGCCGTAGTAGGACTTCAGCAAGCTCACCATGAACTTCGAAGTGTTGCTCCAGTAGTTCAGGGAGTCGGGCCGAAGAGGCTTCGGCGAGTTCGCGGCGACGTAATCGGCGAGCGTCGTCCACGAAGCGACGGGAACCCGCAGATAGCCCGGGAGCATGTTCCAGGCGCCCATGTCCGTCGCGCCCTGAATGTTCGAATGACCCCGCTGGGCGTTCACGCCCCCTCCCGGAATTCCGATGTTGCCGAGGAGGAGCTGGAGCATCGCCGCCGCGTGGATCAGCTGCACCGAATGGCTGTGCTGGGTCCAGCCGAGCGCGTAGAGGATGGTGCCCGATCGCCCGGCCCGACCGGTGGAGCAGACGATCTCCGCGGCGCGCTCGAATTCCGCGGCGGTGCAGCCGCAGATGGCGGCGACGCGTTCCGGTGTGTAGCGGGAGTAGTGCTGCTGCAGGAGCTGAAACACGGAGCGCGGATTCTCGAGCGTCGGATCGACGCGCGCGAACCCTTTCTCGTCGAGCTGGTAGCGCCAGGTGCTCTTGTCGTAGCTCGTGTTCTCGCCGCTCCAGCCGGAGAAGTAGCCGTCTTCGAACGAGAACCCCTCGTCTACGAGAAAAGAAGCGTTGGTGTGCTCCTTCACGTAGTCCGCATGATAGAGACCGCGGCTCAGTGCGTAGTGGATGAGGCCGCCGAGAAACGCGATGTCGGTTCCGGCGCGGAGCGGCACGTAGAGATCGGCGACGGCGGCGCTGCGGTTGAACCGCGGGTCCACCACCACCAGCTTCGCCTTGCGCTTCCGACGCGCTTCCATCGCGAATCGGAACCCGACCGGGTGGTTCTCGGCGGGGTTTCCGCCCATGATGAGCACGACGTCCGCGTTCGCGACATCGGTCCAGCCGTTGGTCATCGCCCCGCGGCCGAAGGTGGCGGCCAGACTGGCCACCGTGGGGCCGTGTCAAAGACGGGCCTGGTTCTCGTAGGCGAGAACCCCGAGGCCGAATCGGAACTTCCCCAGAAGGTAGTTGATCTCGTTGGTGTCGGTGCAGCCGCCGATCATCGCGAGGTTTCGGAGACGGTTCACGGTGCGCCCCTGGCGCGTCGATTTCCTCGAACCCTCGTGTCGCGGGTGTCCTTGATGCGGCGCGCGAGCTTGCGGATCGGCCTCCTCCCAGGAGAGCGGCGTCCACTCGGAAGCTCCCGGCGCGCGATACAGGGGCCGGGTGAGCCTCCGGTCGTTCACCACGTATTGCTTGAGCGAGATTCCCTTGGGACAGAGCGTCCCGCGGCTGATCGGGACTCTCGACGTCGCCTTCGATGTGCACCACGGTCGGCTTCACGTTCTGCGCCCGATCGCCGAGGGTATGGATCACGACACCGCACCCGACGGCGCAGTAAGGACAGACGCTGCGGGTCTCGGTGGTGCGGGCGATCTTGAGCTCGCGAGCCGCCGCCGCCGCCGCTCTCAAATCGAACCCGAACGCGGTGGTCGCGGCGCCACCGCGCCGGCGCGAAAGAACTGTCTCCGGGAGATCTCGACAGTCATGGGTCGTGCCATCCCTACCATGCTGAATCGGACGTGTCAAAGGAGAGAGCACTTTGCTAGACTCCCGTCGATGAAAAAAGCATTCGCGCTCGGCGCGCTCTCGCTTGCGATCGCCTGCGGTCGCAAGGAGGAGCCGTCGCGAAACCCGGAGGCGCCATCGTGCACGTTCTCTTCGACGAGCGACACGGTCTCGCCGGCGGTGAGCCCGTGCGCTTCCACGACTTCGAAGTGGGACGGGTCGAGAAGGTGGACATCGCCGAAGCGCGAGTACGGGCGACACTTTCGATCGAGCCGGGAATCGCCGCGCAGCTCACGCGCGAGTCGACGTTCTCCGTCGAGTCCGGCGAATCGGGAGCGTACCTCCTCGCGCACGTCTTCGACCCGGAAGCCGAGAAGCTCGAGGAGGGCGGGACGCTCGACGGCGCCGACTCCGCATCGAGCTCGGGCTGCGGCAGGCGAGCGCCGAGGCGAGTCGGATACTCTCGCGCATCGGATCCTCCGAGTGGTCGCAGGACGCGAAGAGCGTCCTGTCGGAGATAGAGCGCGCGATCGACGACGTTGATTGGAAGGAGAAGCAGCAGGCGGTCACGAGAGCAACTCGACTCCGCGCGCAAAGGGATCGAAGAGAACGCGGACTACCAGGTGCTCCGCCAGCAGATGGACAAGCTGGTCGAAGAGCTACGAACGCTCGGCCGATCGGAAGAGGCGCAAAAGCTTCAGAAGCGGATCGAAGAGCTCTTCGGTACGAAGCCGGCGGAAGGCTGAGCGGATGGCGGAGCTCGAAGATCCCGAACGGCAGGGACGGCTGCAGAAGTGGGTCCCGCTTCTCTGGATCCCGCCCGTGGCGCTGATTCTTGCTGCTCGCGGCCGCGGCCTACTGCGGGCGTTGATAGCTACGCCACGCCTTCGTCCTCTTCACCCGCGTCGTCTCCGACCTCGATAAGCGCGGCGGGCCGCGGAACGCCCGACGTTCCGTGAAGGGCGATCTGCCGGATGCGGGGTCGGAGTCGTTCACCACTCTCTTCAGCACCGACTTCGCGCGGTCACCGCCGATGTGGGCGAGCGCGAACGCCGCCGTGGCCCGGACCTGATCGTCCCAGCGGAGCCCGCCGAGAACGGGAAACCGGCGCGCCGTGAGCACCTCTTCGAGGGCGGCGACCGCTACCGGGTCTCCGAGCTGCGCGAGGGCCTGCGCGCAGGCAATCGCCCGCTCCGGATCCTTGGTCACTTGGAGCGTCGAGACCAGGGCGCCTACCGCGTGAGGCGAGCGGAGCGCCGCTAGGCTGCGGATGGCCCCCTTGGCGACTCCGATATCGTCGTGGCGCGCGAAATCGACGAGAAGCTCGAGGACCTGCTTGTCATTGAGCCGCTCCGAGAGGCGAAACGCGGCGCGCCGGACCTTGGGGTTTACGTCCGAGAGGCAGAAGGCGAGCTCGGTCTTCAGGTCGCGGGTGACGACGTCGATCACCTCGAGAATCCGGAACCGCTGCTCGGAGGTCACCTCGAGCACTACCTCCTCGTTTGATCCGATCCGCCGCGTCACGGCCCATGCGGGAGAGAAGGCCCGCCGCGAGCTGGCGCGTCCGGAAGTCTTTCTCCTGCTTGATGACCTCGACGAGGAGCTGGATCGCGGGCTTCCCCAGGCTCTCCAGCACCAGCGCCGCGCGCTCCTGACGCTCGGGGTCCTTCGACTGGAGCTCCTCCATCAAGAGAGCTCTGGTGGCGGAGTCCATCTTCCGGTTCAGTACGGCGAATCCCCGACCGGTGGCTCGAGGAGTCTTCATCAGCTCGCGCTGGCGGTCGCGGAGCTCGGCGAAGATGCGGCCGGCGAGGGTGAAGTCCGCGAACTGCAGGATGCTTCCCGTCATCTGATAGAGAAGGCTCGCGAGCTCTCCGAGAGTATGGTCGTCCTCTTCCTCGCGGAAGGCCTTCAGCACGTGCTCGGTGACGATGGCCGCGAACTGATGCTGGAGCGCTTGAATGAGCGACTCGAGGAGCGAGCGGCAGGATCGAACGATCTTCTGACGGACAGCGACGTCCTGTGCGGCGTAGTCGGTGAACAAGCGCCGCATCACCTTTCGCACGAGCGCCTGCTCGCCCTTCACCAGGAGGTCTTTTCCGAGCGTGGGAAGCGCATCGATGAGAGCATCCGTCGGCTCGTCGGAGAGGCCGGCCACATGGGAAGCCTCGGGCTCGTCGAGGTCGGGATCGGTCTCGACCGTCTTCAGAACGCTCTCCACGATAGAGGACGCGTAGCGCCGATCGTTGAAGATCACGCCCTGAAGGTCGCGCGCGCGCGCGAGCGCGGGCCAGAACGAGGGTTCGACGACCGCGGGGCAGCTCCTTCAGCGCCGCCGACGAAGACCAGATAGCTCCTCACGGGACAACGACTCGAGAAAAGTGATGCTCTCGAGCTCCGAAGAGGAGAAAAAGGCGACGACACTGTCACCAAGCGCTTCGAATCCGCCGGTCGGAGCCTTTGCTCCGTTCACGAGGAGCGCGCCTTCGGTCCGGGCGAGCGTCAGGACCGGCCTTCTCGCGAGGACCGTCGCGAGCTCTTCCAGAAGCTGGTCGACGGCCGTCGTGACCTGGCGGCTTCCGAGAGGATAGAGCTTCACGTTCTTCGCCGCCCCGAGAAGCGCTCTCAGGACGCGCGGCACGATGCCCCATTCCTCCGGTCCGAGCTCGGCCGCCACCGCGGCGGTGCGCGCGGCTTCCCACCCTCCTGCGGCCGGACCTCGGAGTAGCGCCGTTGACGAAGGGAGATGTGCTCGAACCGGCGGTCGGAAGCGAACGGCCTTCCAGAAACCTCCGTCGATCAGATCCGGCTTCAACTGTCCGAGCTGGGTCAGAAGGGCATTGAGCTCGTCGGGCGCGAGACCGCGGCGGAAGTCGATGCTCTCGAGCTCCGCTCGATCGAGAAGCTCGAGGTAGGAGTTCGCGAGGAGACGAAAATCGGTGACGTCGATCTTGTGGCCGTTCGCGAGGAGCACTCCCGAGGCCCGGGAGAGCTCCAGGTGCTCCACCCGCTCGAGCACCGCCGCGACGGAGTCGAAGGCGGTCTGGTAGGCCCGCTGGATGGGCTTGCTGTCCGGAGGATAGAGCTGAACGCTACGTACCGTCGTCACGAGCGTGCGGAAGAGGTTCGGAAGCTGCGCCAGCGCGCCGGCGGTGAGCTTCTCTTCCCGGCGTCCCTCGTCCTCCTCGACGAAAGAGTCTCCGGTGTACTGCTCCGCCTCGTCACGATTGAAGGTCTTTCTTCTGAGGTCGCTTTGAATCCGATCGTAGCGGGTGGCTTTCTCCTGGTTCGCGGAACGTTTGAAGTGGTAGGCGAGAATCGAGGCAGACGGGCCCAGCCGTTTCTGATGCAGCTCCTCCTGATAGAACCCCACTCGCTCGTGGAGCTCCTGCCGTCGCTCTTTCTGAATCGAGCCATAGACGATCTCGAGGATGCGCTTTCCGAGAAAACGCATCGTCTCGTCGTTGATGTGGAAGTCGGTGCGCAGCAGACCGAGGTTCTCGGCGCGGTCGAGGAAATCGAGCACTTCGTTCTCGGAGGCCCGTCGGTCGCGCCGGCGACGACGCTCAAGGGAACGTCCTCGCCGAGCGTCGAGACCTGCTCGAGAATCTTCCGACTCTCTTCGTCGAGAGCGGCGATCTTCTGGCCCACGATCTCGTCGAGCGAGCGCGGGAGGTAGCCTTCCTCGGGCGACTCGACCGTCCATCTCTGCCCGACGAGCGTCAGCTTCTGATCGAGGACGAGCTTTCGCAGAATCTCGCCGAGGAAGAGCGGATTTCCGGAAGTGGTACGAGCGAGCTCGGCCTCGAATCCCGGTGGAAGGTTGATTCCCGGAAAGACACCCGAGAGGTGGGTCCTGATGTCCTCCGCGGTGAGCGGCTTGAGCTGGCGCTTCACGAGCGAGAGCGCCGCTCCCTTGTTCTGCAGGAAGCGCTCCCACGGCGGCGTTTCTTCGTCCTGCCCCACGCCGAGCGTGTCGGTCACCGCGCCGCAGATGAAGAGGTGCAGGTCGGAGCGGCCGAGAAGCACCTTCAGGAGCAGAAGCGTTCCTTCGTCGGCGAAGTGCAAGTCGTCCACGAGAAGCACCAGGGGCTTGCCGTCGAGGAGCATGGTCGCGAGTTTCGCGAGAGTGACGAAAATTCCCTCGCGGCGACGACGCTCGTCTTCTTCGATCGCGGCCGAGCGGTCGTCGAGGTTGGGAAGCACGTGTCCCAGGTAGTGGAGCTCTCGCGCGTCGAGCGCGTCGAGGGCCGGGACCCCTTTGTCCGCGCGCTGGCTCATGAGCGACACGATGGCCTGACCGGCGAGGTAGTAGGGACGAAATCCCTCCTGCCGCCTCCCGGAAAGCTTCACCACGGTAAGCGCCTGATTTCGGGCGAGGCTCCGGCGGACGGTCTCGATGACCGTCGACTTTCCCATGCCCGGGGCGCCCTCGATGAGGAGGAATCGCGACTCGCCCAGACTGAGGGCTTCGAGCGCTTCGGAGAACGCCTGGAGCTCGCCGCCGCGGCCGGCGATTTCCGCGTCGTCGAGCCGGTGAAGCGCGATCTTGGGCGCGGTCTTGTGAGGATCGGTTTCCTTCGCTACCGAAACCCGGTTGCGGCCCTGCTTCTTGGAAACGTAGAGAGCGGCGTCCGCCTTGCGAATGAGATCGTTTCCGCTCGCGGCGTCGGTGCGCGCGGAGGCGACTCCGATGCTGAGCGAGACGTGAATCTGACCCTTCCCGCCGGCGAGCGCGAGCGGTCGCTCCTTGGTGAGCTCGATGAAGGCGATGGGCCTGGACCACCGCCTTCGAGAGCTCGGTGCGCGGAAGGAGCACGATGAACTCGTCCCCGCCGAATCGAACCGGGTAGGCATTCTGGCCGTTCTGCGACCTCCTTGAGGAGACCGGCGATGAACACCAGGGCCTCGTCCCCGGCATCGTGGCCGTAGGTGTCGTTGATGCTCTTGAAGAGGTCGACGTCGAGGATCAGGAGCGACAGGGGAAAGTGCTCGTCCTGATCCCAGTGGACCTTGTGCTCGAAGTAGCTGAGGAGGAAGCGGCGGTTGTGGAGTCCGGTGAGCTCGTCCTCGAAGATGAGGCGCGAGGGATCCTTCCCGACGTTCTGGAGAAAATCGATGAGCTCGCCGTACTGCATCGAGACGTGCCGCTCCGGGGCCGGCCGCCCGGCCTGTCACCAGGTCTAATTTGGGTCGTGTAGCTATCAGGTTAGCTGATGCGGGATTCTTCTGGCAAGGCGGGAGGCTTCGCGTAGAGCTCGCGTTTCATGAGACTTTGTTCTCACCGCTCGCGATGTTTCTCGCGGCGGGGACTGTCTCCGGAAAGACCGACGGCTCCGACGCTCGTTCTCTTCTTGAGCATCGACCAGGGCCGCGCGGAATACCTGGAGCGATTTCGGCCGGTCCTCGAGGGCGGGCTGCTTCTCCTTCTGGAGCGCGGCGTAGTTTTCACGGAGACTCATCACGCCCACGCCAACACCATCACCGCGCCCGGGCCACGCGTCGCTTTCGACGGGCCGTTTCCCCTCGCACACGGGCATCGTCGGCAACGACTGGTACGACCGCGGCGAGAAGCGCGAGGTCTATTGCATCGAGGATCGCGACTCGCCGGTGCTCAGCCGATTCGCGGAGACGCGGCCGGAGGCTCTCGGGCGCTCGCCGCGGAGACTCGAGGGAACCGCCTTCGGCGACTGGCATGAAGCGACACTCTCGCGACTCCAAGGTCTACTCCGTCGCCGGAAAGGATCGCTCGGCCGTGCTCATGGGCGGCAAGAAGGCCGACGGCGCTTTCTGGTTCGACGGCGAGACCGGGCAGTGGATGTCGAGCCGCTACTACATGGACGAGTACCCGGCATGGGTCCGCGAGTTTCACGCGCGGCGGCTCGCCGACGGATATTTCGGACGGACCTGGGAGCCGCTCCCGATTCCGGAGGCGCTCCTCCCTTCGATGAAGATCGAAGCTGCGGGCGCAGGCGCCAAGGATTCCGGCATTCCGAGGATCATCGGCCACGGAACCCTCGAGGAGGACCATGGGTTCTACCACGCGCTCTTCGAGACTCCCTTTCTCGAGTCCTACCTCCTCGCGTTCGCGGAGAGCCTCGTGCGCGAAGAGAGCCTCGGGACCGACGAAGCGACCGACGTTCTCGCCCTCGGGTTCTCGAGCGTCGACTCCGTCGGGCACGACTACGGTCCCAACAGCCGCGAAGTGCTCGATGCCATCGTTCGGCTCGACCGCGAGCTGGACTCCTTCTTCCGCTTCCTCGATCGGACCATCGGCATCGGAGAAGGTCGCGATCGCGCTCTCCGCCGATCATGGGGTCGCGCCGCTCCCCGAGTACCAGTCCCGGCACGACCTTCCCGGAGGTCGCATCTCGCGCGAGGCGACTGGCCTGCGTGGCGCGAAGGCGGGAAAGCCGGAATGGTTCGTGGCGCCTCTCTATTTCGACGACAAGGCGCTTGGCGAAAGAGAAGCTCGAGCGGCGAGGCGGTCGAGGAGCTGGTCTCGGCGGAGATCGCGGCCTGCCCGGGAGTCGCGCGGGTCTGGACGCGGAGCGCGATCGAAAGCGCGAAGCAGGAGGCGGACCCGACGCTCCTTCAGTTCACGCGGGCCTTTCATCCCGCGACGAAGCCCTGACCTGTTCGTGCAGTTCGAAGAGGGGCTACATCGACGACGCGGCGGGCACGACGCACGGCTCTCCGTACCGGTACGACACGCATGTGCCCGGGATCATCGTCTGGCCGGGCATCGCGCCCCGGTCCATCGAGACGCCCATCGACACCGTCGATCTCGCGGTGACACTCGCGTCGCTACTTGGCGTCGAGGTGCCGAAGGAAGTGGACGGGGTCGACCGATCCACGCTCATGCGCTGAGCAGGCGCTCGAGCCTGCCGCTACCGCTCGAAGATCTCCTTCGCGATGATGAGCCGCTGGATCTGGCTCGTGCCCTCGTAGATCTGATAAATCTTGGCGTCCCGGTACAGCTTTTCGACCGGGTACTCTTTGCTGAATCCGTTCCCTCCGAAGACCTGCACCGCGTCCGAGGCGACGCGGACGGCGGTGTCCGCGGCGAAGAGCTTCGCGAAGGCCGCTTCTCGCGTGTTTCGCTTGCCCTGGTCGATGGTCCAGGCGGACTTCCAGACCAGGAGGCGAGCCGCCTCGATGGCACAGGCCATGTCGGCGATGAGGAACCCGATCGCCTGGTGCTTGTAGATCGGCACGCCGAAGGTCTTCGCGCTCCTTCGCGTACCCGACGGCGTGCTCGTACGCCGACTGGGCGAGCCCGACCGCCGCGGAAGCCACGACCGGCCTCGAATGGTCGAAGGCGGTCATCGCCGCCCGAAATCCGTCCCCCTCATCCCCGATCCGGTTCGCAAGTGGCACCCGAATGTTCTGGAAGGTAACCGCCCGGGTGTCCGAAGCTCGCTGCCCCATGTTGTTTTCTTTCTTCCCCACGACGATTCCCTCGGTTTCCCGGGGGACGATGAAGGCGCTCATCCCCCGGTGTCCTTTCGAGGGGTCGGTGTAGGCGAGAACGAAGTACCAATCGGCGACGCCGCCGTTGGTAATCCACATCTTGCTGCCGTTGAGCACGTAATCGTTGCCGTGGCGGGTCGCCGTGGTTTGAATGGCCCGGACGTCGCTACCAGCTCCGGGCTCGGTGACACAGTAGGCAGCCAAATGGAACTCGCGCGCGAAAGGGCTCAGCCACTTGCGCTTCTGCTCGTCGGTCCCCGCGACGATCACGGGGCCCTGGGCGAGCGTGTTCGCTTCCATGGCGGTGCCGATCCCGGTGCAGCCCCAGGCGATTTCCTCCGCGATCAGGCAGCCCTCCAGGACCCCGAGCCCGAGTCCGCCGTGCTCCGGCGGGATATGGGTGTTCATGAGCCCGAGCTCCCACGCCTTCCGGCAGATCTCCATCGGATACTCGCCCGTCTCGTCGTGATGGCGGGCCTTGGGAACGATCTCGTTTCGAGCGAACTCGCGGGCGAGGTCTCGAAACTGCTTCTGGTCGTCGCTGAGGTGGAAATCGATCACGTCTCAGCCGCCCCGTCTACAGCGACTCGAGCAGAAGCGCCAACCCCATTCCCCCGCTGATACAGAGGGTCGCGATCCCGCGCTTCGCCTTCCGTCGGCGCATTTCGTGAACCAGGGTGACGACGATCCGAGTGCCGGTGGCTCCGATCGGGTGTCCGAGCGCGATGGCCCCGCCGTTCACGTTCAGTCGATCCATGATCGATTCCGAGCTCGCGCTGGCAGGCCAGGACTTGAGGAGCGAACGCCTCATTGAGCTCGATAAGGTCGACGTCCTCCAGCCGAACGCCCGTCTTTTCCAGGAGTTTCCGCACCGCGGGGACCGGACCGATACCCATGACCGCGGGATCCACTCCGGCGGACGCGTAGCCCACGATGCGAGCCATCGGCTCGACCCCGAGGGCGATCGCCTTCTCCTCGCTCAACACCGCCACCGCCGCCGCGCCATCCGTGATTCCCGATGAGTTTCCGGCGGAAACCGTTCCGTCCTTCCGAAAGACGGGCGGGAGTTTCTGCAGGCTCTCGAGCGTCGCGCCGTCCCGGGGATGCTCGTCCGTCGCGAACGACTCGGCCTCTCCCTTCCGGCCTTTCACTTCGACCGGCACCACTTCCGCGAGAAAGCGCCCTTCCTTCCGAGCTCGCTCGCATCGCTGCTGACTTTCGAGTGCGTAGCGATCGGATTCCTCTCGGCTGATTCGGTGACGGTCGGCCAGGGTCTCCGCGGTCTCCCCCATCAACTGTCCACAGAGCGGACACGAAAACCCGTCGCGGTACATCCCGTCCACGACTTCCGAGCTCCCGAGCTTCTGACCCCAACGCGCGTCGAGGAGAAGGTAGGGAGTGTTGCTCATGCTCTCCGTCCCGCCGGCGAGGACGACCTCCGCGTCCCCCAGCGCAACCGCTCCGTAGGCGTTCATGATCGCCTTCAGGCTCGAGCCGCAGGCTTTGTTGATGGTATACGCGGGCACCGACTCTCCGAGACCGGAGCGATACGCGATCTGCCTCGCGACGTTCGGTCGGACCCCGGCCTGCCGCGCGTTTCCGAAGATGACCTCGGAGACAGCTTCCGGAGGAACGCCGCTTTTCGAGAGCGCCCCACGGGCCGCGGCGACGCCCAGGTCGGCCGCGGAGAGCGATTTCAGCGCTCCTCCGAATTTTCCAATGGGAGTTCTCGCGGCTCCCGCGATGACGATGCTCTTCGTCTTGGTCATGAGCTAGTTTCCCTGAAATCGCGGCTCACGCTTTTCGACGTGCGCGGAAATACCTTCGCGCGCGTCGTGAGAGAGGAAGAGCTGCTGCTGCAATTCCCGCTCCAGAGCGAGGCCCTCGGCAAAAGAGGCTTCGAGTCCGGAGATCACCGCGCGTTTGATCCGGCCCGCCGCCATCGACGCCGTCCGCGGAGGAACGAACGCCGCGGCATAGTCCATCACCTTGTCCCGGAACGGCTCGCCGTCGAGGATCGCGTTGACCAGGCCCAGCTCGCGGGCCTCTTCGAAGCTCATCAGGTTTCCCCTGGCCATGAGCTCGATCGATCGAGAGCGCCCGATTTGCCGCGCGAGCCGCTGGGTTCCGCCCGTTCCCGGCAGCACGCCAAGCTTGACCTCGGGAAGGCCGATCTTCCCGCCGTCCTTTTTCGCGACGCGCAAATCCGCGGCGAGCGCGATTTCGAGGCCTCCGCCCACGGTATGCCCATTGAGCGCCGCAATGACCAGCTTCGGCGTTTGTTCCAACCGGTTCAGCGTCTCGTTCGCGTGAAGGCAGAAGGAGTACTTGAAGCCCGGCGTCGCGCGGTTCAGCATGTTGATGTCGGCGCCCGCGCAGAAGAACTTCTCCCCGGCGCCGGTCAGGACGATCACGTGAACCGCGTCGTCCATGCGGGCGTCGAGTATCGCCGCGTCGAGCTCTTTCATCATCTCGTAACTGTAGGTATTGGCCGGCGGCGCATGAAGCTCCAAGAGCCCGACCCCTCCGACCTTCGTATAGTTGACCAGCGGCATGGCTCAGCCCTTCCTCACGTATTCGTATTCCACGGGTTTTCCCTTGATGCCCTGCCGCGGCGGTCCAATCCAGCTCGCCATCTGTCCCGGCTCGCTCACGGCGTGCATCAGGCTCCGGACGAACTTCTGATCGTCATCGGTGGGGAGCCACTCGCCGCGCCTTCGCTGCCACTCCTCCTCCGAAATCGGAGCCCCGGTCGGGCTGAAGTGGAGCCCTGAGTAGATTCCGATCTGCCGGTGAAACCGGCGATGCGGGAGAACCAGTCGATCGGATAGTGCCGGCTTCCTCGAGGGCCTTGTTCCAGCGGTCGACACCGCGCTCGCAATCGGCGAGGTAGTCGTCTCTCAGAACCTCGTTCATCGCGTTGCGAAGCGGGATCTCTTCGGTCACGAGCGTTCCCTCTTTGGGAACCTCCATCTTATAGAACTTGTCGAGAAGCTGGTGGTCGTCGTAGCTCTCCTCGCGGTTCCGACCTTTCAGGCCGGCGGCGAAGTACTGCGCGGCATTGGTCGAGATCTCACCGCCGAAGAGATCGCAGGAGGCGCTGAACCAGAAGTTGAGATATTTCTGGAGAGTGGGAAGGTCGATCCCGCCGTGCCTTCGCACGTCGTCGTCCTTCTTCTGGCGCATCAGCTCCGCGGTGCGCTCGACGATTCGACCGACTCCCGTCTCGCCGACCGACATGTGAAACGCTTCCTCGGTGAGCATGAATCTCGTGGTCCGCGCGAGAGGATCGAAGCCGCTCTCGGCGAGAGCGAGCAGCTGATACTTGCCGTCGCGGTCGGTGAACATCGTGAACATGTAGAAGTTCAGCCAGTCGTCGCACGGCTCGTTGAAGGCCCCGAGAATGCGAGGCTTGTCCCGGTCGCCGCTGCGGCGGGCGAGAAGCTCTTCGGCTTCTTCCCGTCCGTCCCGGCCGAAGTAAGAGTGAAGGAGGTAGACCATCGCCCACAAGTGGCGTCCTTCCTCGACATTGACCTGAAAGAGGTTCCGGAGGTCGTACATCGAGGGCGACGTCTTTCCAAGCCGGCGCTGCTGCTCGACGCTCGCGGGCTCGGTGTCGCCCTGAGTCACGATGAGCCGCCGGAGCTGGGTTCGGAACTCACCCGGGACTTCATTCCACACCGGCTGGCCTTCGCTGTCTCCGAATCCGATGACCCGCCCGGACTGCAGCGGAGTCAGGAAGATCCCCCAGCGGTAGTCCGGCATCTTGACGTAGTCGTAGTGCGCCCATCCCGACGGTTCGACGGAGATTGCCGTCCGGAGGTAGACGTCATCGCTCTGGAACCCTTCGGGGCCCATGTCCATCCACCATTCGAGAAAGCGCGGCTGCCACCTCTCGAGGGCGCGTTGCAGTTTCGGATCGGAAGAGAGGTTGACGTTGTTGGGAATCTTGGCGTCGAGATCCATGATCAGGTCCTCCTCCAATCGAATTCCGGAAGTCGCTGTTTGCCGTACAGGGTCAGCGCCCCCGTGTCGCCCACGGCATTCGGCCGCTGGAAGATCCAGTTCTGCCAGGCGGTGAGCCGACCGAAGATCTTCGTCTCCATGGTCTCGGGCCCGGCGAACCGAAGCGATGCCTCCATTCCGGTCATGGCATCGGGAGAAAAACCCCGGCGCTCTTCGCAGGCAAGCCGGATCTCGTCGTCCCAATCGAGCTCGTCGGGCGCGAAGGTGACGAGCCCGAGCTCCAGAGCTTCCTCGGGGCCCACGAGCTCCGTGCACATCGCGCACTCGACCGAGCGCCTCCGGATCTCCGAGAAACCGCGTCTCGAGTCGTGAGAGCCCGTTGGCCATCGGGTACCACAGATGATTCAGGGGGCCGAGGCCGATTCGGGTCGGCTTCGCCGAATCGGCGAGCATGTAACTCCGGTCGGCGGCGAGCAGAAGCTCCGCGAGCGTCCCGACGAAGCAGGAGCCCGGCTCCACGATGGCGAAAAGGCTGCGCGCGGTCTGATCGATCCGCTTGAACGTGCGCCGGAGCTTCAGGAGGATTTCACGTACCAGCCAATTGTCAGAGTTCCGGTCGAGGAAACGGTCGACTGCCAAAACCGCTTCGTGGCTCCCCTCGGTTCGAAGGATCAACAGGCCAACCGTGGCGTGATTGAACCGGAGATGGAGGATGGCATCGTCCAGCTCCCGCGCCACGGCGAGCGGCCAATACGAAGATCCGACTCTGCGGACTGCGTCCGGAGAGTCGGGTTGTTCACCCTCCGGCCCCCGCACGAGGATCTCCGCCTGCCTCTTTTCGGGGTCAATGCTTACTCGAACGTGAGGGTAGAGGAGCGAAGTCTCCGAGTAAGTGGCACCCAATTGTTCGAGCGGGAGCCCTTCTCCCCCTCCCTGTCGGCTCAAGTGATCGGCAAGGGCCCGTGCTCGAGCATCGACCATTTCGGAGAACCGGCTCCGGGGCGCGATCGCATCCACTAGCTTCCATTCGATCGCCCGCTTGCCTTTGATTCCCTCAACGAGCGTTGAGAATACGTCGGCTCTGTCGCGACGTACCATCCTCTTGTCCACGAGGCGGGTCAAGCCGCCGGTGCCGGGAAGGACTCCGAGGAGGGGGGCTTCTGGTAGTGCGACCGACGCGTTCCCGTCATCCACGAGAAGAATCTCGTCCGCCGCAAGCGCCAGTTCGTACCCACCCCCCGACGCGATCCCGTTGAGAGCTGCGAGATACTTCTGACCACTAAGCGCACTTGCTTCCTCGATAGCCAGTCGAGTTTCGTTCGTGAACTTGCAGAAATTGACTTTGAACGGGTGCCCCGAGCTTGCGAGCATGTAAATGTTCGCACCTGCAGAGAAAACACGTTCTTTGGCGCTCGTCACGACCACAGCACGCACCTCAGGATGCTCGAAGCGAAGTCTTTCGACAGCGTCGGCGAGCTCGATGTCGACCCCCAGGTCGTAGCTATTGAGTTTCAACTGATATCCAGGCCGAAGGCCACCATCTTCGCGAACGTCGAGTGCAAGGGTCGCCACATTGCCATCGGCCGTCAGTTTCCAGTGACGGTACCGCGTGGGGTGCGTCTCGAATGCAACGAACTCGTTCGGACACTGACTCCTCCTATGGCTATCGTTACATGGCATTATACTACTGCCATGATGTCCGGATCCGCATTATAATGCTCTTCGTGGAGCCCGAGCGATTCCTGGCAGAGCTGGGACGTAGGCTGCGGGAGCGCCGTAAGCTCCGAGGGTTCAGTCAAGAGCAGCTGGGTCAGCTCGCCCACCTATCAACCCGATACATCAGCCAGATAGAGGCCGGGCAGGGGAATCTATCGATTCTGCGCTTGGTGGAACTCACGAGTGCTTTGGGTCTGCCGCTCCATGAGGCACTGCAACCCAACAAGTGGCACCCGATTGTCTCACTCATTGGCCTCCGCGGAGCCGGGAAGAGCTCGGTTGGACGAGCTTTGGCCCAACAGCTGGACAAACCGTTCGTGGAGCTCGACGGGTTGATCGAGGACGAAGTCGGCATGGGCCTGGCCGAGATCTTCGTCATGCACGGTGAAGGCTACTATCGACGACTGGAGCGCGAGGTTCTCACGCGATTCGTCGCCGGCGGCAATCCCGCCGTTCTTGCCACTGGTGGCAGCCTCGTCACAGACCGCGCCACCTTCGACCTGCTGAAAAAGCACACCATAACGCTCTGGCTCCGCGCTCGGCCGGAGCTCCACTTGCAGCGCGTTTCCGCCCAAGGCGATCGACGTCCCATGGCGGGCCGGGCTGACCCTCTCTCCGACCTGAAAGCGCTGCTGCTCGAGCGGGAATCGCTCTATGCCGAGGCTGACCTAACGATAGACACCAGCCGCCTTTCGATGGAGGAGGCCGCGACCGCAGCCGCGAGCCTTCTGAGGGACCGGGAACAACTACAGTAAGATTGACCGGCGACAGAATGAACATGCTGGCGCTCCTTGCAGTACTCGCCGCTGAGCCGCTCCGACAGATCGAGCCGGTCGAACTTCTGACCATTCCGCACATACTCCGCACGCCGGTAATCGCCAGCTATGCAGTGGCTCCCGATGGAAAACGACTTGCTTTGCACATATCGATTCTCGGAACCGAAGCGATATGGCTTATACCCGGCGACGGAACTCCCGGAGCCTCCATTCCGACTACCAAAGGAACAGCGGATCGCGACCCGGATTGGTCACCGGACGGCCGCTCGCTGGCGTTCGTCTCCAATCGTCATGGGAGCTTTCGGCTCTACGTCGCCGACGAGAAAGGCGCGAACGCCAAGCTGCTGGTGAGACAAGAAAGCGAGGCGAGATACCCACGTTGGTCGCCCGATGGATCCTCCATCGCCTTCCTATCCCAAGTCGCCGAGACCGGCTGGGATCTCTGGTTGACGCCCGCCGACGGCTCCGCCGACCCCAAGCCAATCACTCGCGTTCCTCTCGACGAGGAGGATCCATGGTGGTCGCCAGACGGCGCCCGGATCTCCGTCACTCTGGGAGGAGGTCGCCATCGGAGCCGACGTCTCGGAATCGTGAACGTCCATAGCGGCGAAGTCAGCGAACCGTTGCCCGAGGGCTGGCAAGGCGACACGCTTTGGGGCTCGGTGGTCACCCGACGGCAAACGGCTGGCGTTCGTTTCCGACGAGCCAGGTCACAAGTCGATTTACCTTCTGACCACACCCGGCGGGGATCCCGAGCGGCTGCTGAATTCCCCCTACGAGACGACCGATCCCGAGTTCAGTCCGGACGGCAAACGGATTGCTTTTCTGGAGAATCGAGATGGTGACAAGAAGGTTTGGATCCACGATTTGGAGACAGGGCAGCAGAAAAGCTTGTCGCTGCGAAATGGCACGCACTCCCATCTGAGGTGGAGGCCAGACGGGAAGGCGGTACTGAGCCTGTTCGAGGCCTGGAACTATTCGCGGGACGTATGGGCCTATTCGCTCGATGGCGGAAGAGAAAGGGCAAGTGACACTCTTCCGCCGGAGCTCGATGTTCGAAAGATGGTTCGTCCCGAGTTGGTCCGTTTCGCGAGCTTCGACGCCCGGGAGATCACCGGATACCTCTACGTGCCCGAGGGCGCCACCGCCGAAAAGCCGGCTCCACTACTGGTGACGCCCCACGGCGGTCCCACTTCGCAGTGGCAAAACAGTTGGCACCCGTTTGTTCAGCTCCTGGTCCAGCGCGGCTACGCGGTCTTTGCTCCCAATGTTCGGGGCTCGAGCGGTTTCGGCCGGGCGTTCGAAGACCTGAACGACCGCGATTGGGGGCGGGGAGATCTCGAGGATCTCATTATCGGGACAAAGCATGTCCTCGCGCGGCCCGAGATCCGAGATGAACGCCCCGGCAATTTGGGGCGTGAGCTACGGGGGCTTTCTCACACTTGCCGCCATCGTTCGATATCCGGAATTCTTCGCTTGTGCGGTCGAAGCGGTGGGAATGCCAGACCTCGAGAAACTCTACACGGAAACCACGGACGAGGGGAGAGCGTACCTGGATCGTGAAATCAATCCACTTCGAGGCAATCTCTCCCTCTACCGCGAGCTCTCGCCTGTAACCGAGGTGGGCCGGGTCCGGACGCCTCTCCTCTCGTTTCATGGTGAGATCTACCCTCTCGTTCCCTACGCCGTGAAGAAGGAATTCTTCGACGCGTTGCGACAGCGTTCCGACTACCGACTTCAAGAGTTCATATTCAAAGGTGCGGAAGCCCGAGCGACCTATCGGCACGATCTCCATCCGGAAGCTGCCTGGGCCTACGTAGAAAAGATCCTGGAGTTCCTGGAAGTCTACTTGTGAGGCAGCCAGTCCGGCACTTCGTATTCGATTTCGACAGCACGCTCGTACAGGTGGAATCGCTTCCCGAGCTCGCGCGTATCTCCCTGAAGCATCACCCGGAACGAGCGGAGAGACTCCGCGAGGTCGAGCGAATCACCGAGCTCACCGCCACCGGGCAAGATGTCCATGGCGGAGGGAATCGCTCTGCGCATCGAGCTCGCGAGCGCCCATCGAAAACACGTCGACAGCCTCATACGAGTACTGAGGCGCTCGCTCACCCCATCGGTCAAGAGGAATCGGCTCTTTTTCAAGAGTTACCGAGACCAAATCTACGTGCTTTCAAATGGCTTTCGAGAGTTCATCGAGCCGGTGCTGGAAACGCTCGGGCTCGACTCCGACCACCTGTTCGCCAACTCACTGGTTTTCGATGACCGCGGCTATGTCGTCGGGTACGACTCGCGAAACCCACTGGCGCATCAGGACGGAAAGGCGCGCGTACTCCGAACCCTGCAGCTCGCGGGCGAATGTCTCGTCATCGGTGACGGCTTCAGCGACGTGCAAATCAAAGATGCGGGGCTCGCCACGCGTTTCTATGCCTTCACCGAGAACGCGCGCCGGGAGTCCGTGGTCGAAAGGGCGGATCACGTCCTCCCGAGCCTGGACGAGCTGCTCTACCTTCTCGCGCTGCCCATGCCGGGCTCTCATCCGCGCTCCCGGATGGGCGTTCTGCTTCTCGAGGGAATCCATCCGGCCGCCGTCGAGCATTTCGAAAAGGAGGGATACGTGGTTCGGTCGCTGACCACGAGTCTCGACGAAGAGGCTCTCGTGCGCGAGCTGGCGGGGATCACGCTTCTTGGCATCCGATCCGGAACGCGGATCACCAGAAAGGTCGTCGAATCGTCGCCGGAGCTCAAGGCGATCGGCGCCTTCTGCATCGGAACCAATCAGTTGGACCTGGATGCCTGCTCGAAGAGGGGCGTCATTGTCTTCAACGCTCCCTACGCCAATACCCGCAGCGTGGTCGAGCTCGCGATCGGCGAGATTCTCATATTGGCTCGACGGGTTCTCGATAAGGCAGGGGCTCTCAACCGCGGAATCTGGAACAAGTCGGCCGACGGCGCGTTCGAGGTGCGAGGCAAGAAGCTCGGAATCGTCGGTTACGGGAACATCGGCTCCCAACTCTCGGTTCTCGCGGAAGCGCTCGGGATGGACGTTCACTATTTCGACATCGTGGAAAAACTTCCGCTGGGCAACGCCACGAAGTGCTCGTCACTCAAGGAGCTCCTGAAACGGTCGGACATCGTCTCCGTGCATGTCGACGGTAACCCTCGCAACCACCATCTGTTCGGAGCGAACGAATTTCGTTCGATGAAAGAGGGGGCCCTGTTCTTGAACCTGTCGCGGGGATTCGTGGTCGACATCGACGCGCTGGCAGCGGCGGTGCGAGCCGGGAGAATCGGCGGCGCCGCCGTGGACGTTTTTCCTGAAGAGCCGAGCGCGAATGGGCGCGAGTTCGCTTCACCCCTGGCCGGTCTCGCCAACGTGATCCTGACTCCTCACATCGGCGGCAGCACCCGAGAAGCGCAAAGGAACATAGCCGAATTCGTCGCGACCGCCCTCGTATCCTTTGTCAACACCGGTAACTCATTCGGAAGCGTCAATTTCCCGGGTGTTCAGCTTCCGGACTTGAGGCGAGCGCACCGCTTCATCCATATCCACAGCAACGAGCCCGGAGTACTCGCTGCGATAAACGCCGTGATGGCGGAACACGGAATCAACATCCTCGGCCAATACCTCAAAACCAACGAGCGCATCGGCTACGTGATCACGGATGTCAGTCGTAAGTACCAGCCAAACGTAGTCGAGGAGCTGGCAAGGGTTCCCCACACCATCAGATTTCGAGTTCTCTACTAGGACGATGGCGCGCTCGTCGAGACGCCGTCACATCAATCAGCACCCAAATGCTTTGCGAGGCGGGAGCGGCCCCCTTTTTTCGTCTAGTGAGGTGATGAGTGCAGAACCCAGATATGTCCCCGAAGGGGGGGCTGTGGTGGAAGTGTCGAACAGGACCATTCAGGGTCGCTTTCTTCTTCGGCCGTCTCCAGAGCTGAATGAGATCATTGTCGGCGTCATGGGTCGAGCTCAGCGCCGTTTCGGGATCACAATCTTCGCGTTCCAGTTCCTGTCCGATCACTTTCATCTCCTCGTGTGGGTGGAAGACGCTCAACAGCTCGCCGCATTCATGGAGTACTTCAGCGGGAATTTAGCGCGAGAGGCGGGGCGAGCTTCGTGTTGGAACGGCAAGTTCTGGGGCCGCAGGTATCACAGCGCCGTGGTGGACAACGCGCGAGAAAGTCTGATCGAGAGGCTGCGTTACATCGTCTCCAACGGTTGTAAGGAAGGTCTCGTTGCCAGTCCGCTCGACTGGCCTGGAGTCAGCTCGACCTTCGCGTTGCTCGACGGCTCGATGCGGGTTTGCGGGACGTGGTACGACCGCACCCGCGAATACCGGGCGCGAAAATCATTCGGTCCCCAGATTTTTCCAGAAGAAGAGGAGGTCCGGTTGTCGGTGCTCCCGTGCCTGACGCCGCTGGAGCCCGGACACGTGCAGCGAACTATCCGCTCGATCGTCGAGCAAATCGAGCAGGACACGCGGGAAATGCACGTCGCCAATGGGACCAAGCCCGCGGGACCGAAATGGGTCCTGCGGCAACCGCCTCATCGCGTGCCAAAGGCGCTCAAGAAGTCTCGGGCAAAGAAGTTTCTTACGGCGGTCCGAGACAACATAGCCGAGCTACGCAAAGCTTATCGCAGGTTCCTGGCCGCCTATCGCGAAGCGTCGTGCCGGCTGAGGTCGGGCGACCGCTCGGTCGAATTCCCTCCGGGATGCTTTCCTCCGAGACTGCCGTTCGTGCGCGCTGGACCGTGATCGGGCTAGTACGTGTCACGGCTGGCTCGCTATGCTCGACGGCACCGTAGCGTCAAACATTCCATCAACCCTCGTCGGCTGCAATACTGGCTGAGTAGGATAGATTTCGACCGATGGAGTCGGACGAGTACCAGAGACTGTTCGAATTGGAGGACAACCTCTGGTGGTTTGTTGGCATGCGCCAGATTTCAAGAGCTCTTCTTGAGCGGTACCTTCCAAGGGCGGCTCGCGAGCGCTTGATACTCGATGTGGGCTGCGGCACCGGCGGCATGCTCGAGGCTCTTCGTCCTTTCGGGAGAACCTTCGGCGCGGACGAATCAGCGCGGGCGCTCGGCTTCGCCAAAACCAGAGCGAACACGCTACTGGTGCAAGCGGACGCGTGTCGATTGCCGTACGCTTCCGAAAGCTTCGATCTCGTCACCTGTTTCGATGTGCTCTACCACCTGCGCGTTTCCAGCGACCACGACGCGCTTCTCGAAATGGCGAGAGTATTGAGGCCGAGCGGTCTCATCCTGCTGAGGGTCCCCGCGTTGGAGCTCTTTCGTGGCCGGCACGACCTCGCGGTTCATACCCGACATCGATACAAAAGAAAGGAGCTCGTGAGCAAGCTTCTCCTCGCTGGGTTGACTCCCGATTTTGTGTCTTATGTGAACTTCTTTCTCCTGCCCGTGGCGCTCCTTCGACGCGCAGTCGATCGGTGGCTCCGTCCTGGTTACCAAGGGTCTGAGGTCGAACCGGTAACGCCATGGATGAACCGGGCGCTGCTGCAATTCCTGAGGCTGGAATCGAGATTGATTCGGCTCGGCCCCCTGCCAGTGGGACTCTCTCTCGTGGTCGTTGCGCGAAAGAGGGAAAGCGAGCCTGGTAGTTAGGCGAATCGACGCACCTGAGCTCTGTTCACACCGGTACCTGGCTGGAAGCATGGTAGGAGCTTCGGACCAAGGGGCCTGCCTCTACATGGCGAAACCCCATTTGGCTGCCTCTTCTTGCCAGTTCCCGGAACTCGTCCGGGTGGACGAAGCGGGCCACAGGAAGGTGCTCCGCCGTCGGCTGCAGGTATTGGCCGAGAGTTAGGACGTCAACGCCGGCGTCCGACACTAGCCGCAGCATCACCGATTCCACTTCGTCTCTGTCCTCGCCGAGCCCGAGCATCATTCCGGTTTTGCTCACCGTGCGAGGCGCGATCTCCTTCACCCTGCGGAGCAGCTCGACGGACTGGGTGAAGCTCGCACCAGGTCGCACCCTCTTGTATAGGCGCGGCACGGTCTCGACATTGTGGTTCAGAATATCCGGTCCCGCCGCGAGCACCGTCTCGAGGGAACTGCGAGAACCCTTGAAGTCCGGGATGAGCACCTCGATGGTGGTGGCCGAGCGTCGCTCCCGGATAGCCTTGATGGTCTCGGCGAAGATGGAAGCTCCGCCGTCCGCGAGCTCGTCGCGGTTCACCGAGGTCACGACCGCGTGGTCCAGACCCATGGCCGAAACCGCCTCCGCTACCCTCGAAGGCTCGGCCCGATCGAGAAACTGCGGCAACCCGGTCTTGACCGCGCAGAAACCGCAGGCCCGGGTGCAGACGTCGCCCAGAATCATGAACGTCGCCGTTCCCTGGCCCCAGCACTCCGCGACGTTCGGGCACCGCGCCTCCTCACAAACGGTATTCAGCGAGAGGCCGCGCAGAATTCCCTTCAGCCGGAAGTAGTTTTCGCCGCTCGGCAGCCGCACCTTCAGCCACTCGGGACGCGCGGTTCGGTTCGTGGTGTCCATGGTCGAAGTCTACCTCCTACAGAATCTTTTCCTCCCAGCCCTCGAGCCGTCGTTTCACATCCGCCATGAACTGATCGGCGAGCGCACCGTCGACGAGGCGATGATCGAAGGACAGGGCGAGGTACACCATCGAGCGAACCGCGATGGCGTCGTTGACCACCACCGGCCGTTTGTGAATTCCGCCGACGCCCAGAATCGCCACCTGCGGCTGGTTGATGATCGGCGTTCCGAAGAGAGACCCGTAAGGACCGGGATTGGTCAGAGTGAAGGTACCGCCCTGAACCTCCTCGGCCTTGAGCTTCTTCGCTCGCGCGCGCTCCGCGAGGTCGGCCACGGTTCGCGCCAGTCCGAGAAAGCTCTTCTCGTCAGCGTGATGCACCACCGGAACGATGAGTCCTCCCTCGAGAGCCACGGCGACGCCAATGTTGTAGTCCTTCCGGTAGAGAATCTTATCGCCCTCGATGGAAGCATTCAGCGCGGGAAACGCTTTTAGCGCCCCGGTCACCGCCCGCACGAAAAACGGGGTATAGGTGAGCTTCACGCCCTCCTCTTTTTCGAACGTCTTCTTCAACGTCTCACGAGCCTGCACGATGCGGCTCACGTCCGCCTCGAAGACCGTGGTCACGTGCGCCGACGTCCGGCGCGAGAGTCACCATGTGCTCGGCGATGGACTTCCGCATCGCGGTCATGGGCGCGACCTCGACGCGCCCTCCGGCCGACGTCGTTGCCGAAACCGGCGCCGCGGGCTGAGCCGGAGGCGCCGGACTAGCCGCGGGAGACGCCGGGGCCTTCCGCGCCTCGAGGTGTCGCAGCATGTCCTGCTTCGTGATGCGTCCGCCCTGACCGCTGCCGGTGAGCGTTCGGTAGATCGATCTGGTGCTCGCGCGCCATCTTCCTTACCAGGGGCGAACTGCGTGGACCGCGCCCGGTCTTCGCCGCGGGAGACTCGCTCGGAGCTGCGGTGGCGCCGCGATCGGATCCATCGGAGGCTTCGGCGCTTCCGGCGCTACCTCGGCCCGCGCTTCGGCGTGTCGTCCCGCCAATAACTCCGACGACGGTATTGATAGGAACGGTCTGTCCCTCGTTCACCCGAATCTCGGTCAGAACACCGGAGACGGGCGACGGAATCTCGGTGTCCACCTTATCGGTCGAGATCTCGAAGAGAGGCTCGTCCCTCTCGACTCGCTCGCCGACTTTCTTGTGCCATTTGGTCACCGTTCCTTCGGCGATGCTCTCCCCCATCTGCGGCATGATGACGTCGGTCATGTAGCGCTTCCTCTCCTTCCCATCATTTCAATAGGCAGCGAGACGCCGCGCCGCGCGCACGACGTCTTCGGCGCTCGGAATGAAGGCGTCCTCGAGAGCCGCCGCGTAGGGAACCGGAGTGTCCGGCGCCGTCACCCTGACGATGGGACCGTCGAGGTCGTCGAAGGCCTCCTCCGCCACGATCGCCGCGATCTCGCCTGCCATTCCTCCGGTGCGAGTGTCCTCGTGAAGAATCATGAGCTTGTTCACGCGGCGCACCGACTCGAGAACGCACTCCTTGTCCAAGGGGACGAGGCTCCTCAGATCGATCACCTCGATCTCGATTCCCTCCTTGGCGAGGATTTCGGCGGCTTCGAGCGCAACGTAGAGCATGGCGGAATAGGTGACGACCACGATATCCCTTCCCGGCCGATGGACCGTCGCCTTTCCGATGGGTACCACGTCGCCGCGCGCATCGAGCTCGGCAGAGGATGATTTGATGTGCCGATAGAGTTTCTTGTGCTCCAGATAGAGAACCGGATCCTCGTCGCGAATCGCGGCCTTCAAAAGACCGCGCGCATCGGCCACCGTCGCCGGCGCCACCACTTTGATCCCGGGAGTGTGAACGAAATGCATTTCCGGATTCTGCGAGTGAAAGGGCCCCGCGCGCACGCCGCCGCCCGCAGGACCGCGCATCACGATCGGCACCGAGGCTCCCCACCGATACCGGCTCTTTGCGGCAAAGTTGGTAATCATGTTGAATGCGTTCGCGATGAAATCGATGAACTGAAACTCCACGATGGGCCGAAGCCCGTTGAAGGCGGCGCCGATCGCGACACCGGTATAGCCTTCCTCGCTGATCGGAGTATCGATGATTCGATCCCGTCCGAACCTCTCGAGAAAGCCGGCGGTCACCTTGAACGCGCCGCCATAGAGGCCCACATCCTCTCCGAGCAGGATGACTCGAGGGTCGCGCTCCATCTCCTCCCACATGGCCTGCCGGATGGCTTCGAGATAGGTGACTTCCGCCATCAGTCCCTCACGACACCCGTTGAAATGGGGCGGCATCGGCGGCTCGAAGTGCGTCGGAGACCGCCTCGTCGGCGCGCGCCGAAATCGCCGTCCGCTCCGCCTCGGAGAGCCAGTCCTGTTGCAGCAGAAACTTCTCGAACCGCCAGATAGGGTTCGCATCCACGTCGGTTTCGTTCTCCGAGCGTGTCGGGTCGAGCCGCGCGGCTTCGCCGAAGGGCGCGGGGACGGCGTCGTCATTGCCCACGTAGCGCGTGGAGCTGCGCAGCGGCGCTTCGATGAGGGTAGGCCCCTCACCCGCTTTCGCGCGATCCATCGCCGTCTCGACGACCTGCACGACCTGCAGAAGGTCGCTCCCGTCCACCGGAAGCGACGTGACACCGTATCCGCGCGCCCGTTCGTAGAGCTGCGACACTTCGGGCCCGGCGAGTGAGCCGCCGCTCCGGCCTCCCGAAGGGAATCGAACCACCACCACCACCAGCGGAGCCTTTCGCACGGCGGCGAAGTTCAGCCCTTCGTGGAAATCTCCCGTCGCGACCGCCTCGTCGGACACGAGAGCTAACGCCACCCGATCCTGACCCTGTATCTGGGCGGAGTACGCGATTCCGGCCATGACGCTCACATGAGCCGCGGCATGCCCGGTGGTCGCCACGATCCCGCGAGCCAGATCGCCGAAGTGGCGAATCCCGCTTTTTCCGTGCGTTGGCTCGGATCCGTTTCCCTGAAACTCGAGGACAATCTCGGCGGGCTTGACTCCCCGCAGCAGAAGCGCACCCGTCGTCGGGAGGGAGGACGCGAGCACATCCTTCGGAGTGGGCACGAAGGCGGCACCGACGGACACCGCTTCGAGTCCCGAGCGAAGCCCCAAGGGACAAGTGAGCCCTTTTTCGCGATGAAGCCGGGCGAGCGATTCCTCGAGTTTTCGAGTGAGGATCATGTAGAACAGCAGCTCGTGAAGCTGCCGTTTGCCGTAGCTCATGACAGGACGAGATCCGTCTCGGCAACCCGCTTCATCGCTCTCGCGAAAACCGAGCCGAAGCGGTTCGCTATCTCCTCCCGCACGCGCTCCGGGGAGATCGGAGGCTCGACCACCCCTGCCATCGAGCTCACGCCGCGGTCCTTTATGCCGCACGGGACGATTCGGCGAAAGTAGTCGAGGTCGGTGGTCACGTTGAGGGCGAAGCCGTGGGAGGTCACCCATCGCGAGACCCGCACGCCGATCGCCGCGAGCTTGCCGCGGGAGTGCCACACGCCGGTATAGCCCGCTTCGCGTCCCGCCTCGATACCGAAGCTACCGAGGGTAAGGATCAGGACTTCCTCGAGCGCGCGAAGGTAAGCGTGCACGTCCGCGCTCCACCGACGCAAGTCGAGGATGGGATAGCCGACGACCTGCCCTGGGCCGTGAAACGTAATGTCGCCGCCGCGATCCGTTTCGACGAATTCCGCGCCAAGGGACGAGAGCGTCTCCTCGGCAACCAGCAGATGTCGCCGCGTTCCCGATCGTCCGAGCGTGTACGTGGCGGGATGCTCGACGAAAAGAAGCACGTCGGGGATCTCATTTCTTTGCCGCCTTTGAACCAGACGGCGCTGGAGCTCCCAGGTCTCGAGGAAAGCTCGCCGCCCGAGATCGAGGTGCCAGCAGGGATCAGACATGAATCGGAAGCCCGAAAGCGCCGTGGGCTGCCTCCATGACGGCTTCGGAAAGGGTCGGATGGGCGTGAACCGAGCGCATCAGGGACTCCGCCGTCGCTTCATGAGTCAGTGCGACCACCGCCTCGGCGATGAGATCGGTGGCATGTGGTCCCACGATGTGAACCCCCAGGAGCTCATCATAACGTGCCTCGCTCACGACTTTGACGAAGCCCTCGTTCTCACCGAGGATGCTGGCCTTGCTGCTCGCGGCGAAAGGAAATTTCCCGACCCGTACGTCGTAACCTCTCTCGCGCGCCTTGGCCTCGGTGAGGCCCACGCTCGCGACCTCGGGTGCGCAATAGGTGGCGTTCGGGATGTGCTCGTAGTTCAGTGGATGGACTTCCTTGCCCGCGATCTTTTCGATCGCGAGGAGCGCCTCCGCCGAAGCGACGTGGGCGAGCTGCTGCGTCGCCACGACGTCACCGATCGCGTAGACCCCCTTCGCCTTCGTCTCCATGAATTCGTCGACCGGAATCGTCCCGCCCTTCGACTTGTCGACTTCGACGCCGACGCTCTCGAGTCCAATCCCCTCGGTGCGGGGAGTCCGACCGACCGCAACCAGGACCTTGTCCGCCACCCGGTCGCCCGTCGAGGCATCGGCCAGGCGAAGACCGAGCGTGATTCCATCCGCGGTGTCAGAGTGCGGACTCGACACGGGTGTTCGTGAGGACTTCGATGCCTCGTTTGCGGAACGATCGGAGCACCGTTTCCGAAACCTCTTCGTCCTCCAGCGGCAGGACGCGGGGCAGGAGCTCGATGAGGACGACCTTGCTTCCGAAGCTCGTGAACATCGACGCGAATTCCGCGCCGACCGCCCCCGCGCCCACGATCGCGACTCGCTCCGGCCGGGCCGGAAGCGACAGCATCTCCGTGTTGGTCAGAATCCGGTCACCGTCAATGGCAAGACCGGGAACGCGTTCTCGGCGCCGACCCCGTCGCCACGACGATATTTCGCGCCTGAAACCTCCTCGGCCCCTCCGAGGTTTCGACTTCGAGCCACCCCGGCCCCGCGAGCTTCCCGTAGCCCTGAACACTTACCACCCGATTGTTCCGAAGAAGGAGAGAAATCCCCGCGGCGAGCTTTCGGACGACCTTCTCCTTCCTCTTGAGCATGGCCGCCCAGTCCAATCGGATGCTTTCTACGACGATGCCGTGCTCGCGCGCGTGCCGGATCCGGTCGATGAGCTCGGCGGTGTACAGAAATGCCTTGCTCGGAATGCAACCCACGTGCAAACAGGTGCCCCCGAAGAACGCATCCTTCTCGACGAGGAGCGTCGAAAGTCCGAGCTGACCCGCGCGGATGGCCGCTACGTAACCGCCGGGGCCGCTCCCTAGAATTGCGACGTCGTAAATCCCCGACTCCGTCATGGTTTCCACCGATAAATCATTTTACTGCAAACTGTTACAGACACGCAGGACCTCTGAAAGCGAGTGAGTGTAACGCGGCCCCGTTGACCCTGGCAAATAAATCGTTGTGAAACAACCCCTACCTCATATATTTATTTACTCGGTTGGGCGACACGTGCCTGTGATAAACTACGCGGGACGTTTCGCCTAGTGGCATCTGGTGACATTATTGGGTTTATACGTATCCCTCGCCGAGGTTCCTCTTTTGGCAGTACCGTCGGCAGTCGAGCCGAATTTCTTCCCGAACCAGACTTCAAGAATTACTCGAATGTTCGACGGAAGCCGGTTCGTTCGCGTAAACGGAGCGAACGAGGGCGCGAGTGGTTCCGTACGACCCGACCGGGGAAGCCGGTTTAGATCGGTGTTGAAGTCGGATGGCTAAAAGGAAGAAGGACAAAAAGAAACCCTCCACCTCGCGGTCCAAGTCCGCCGGGAGGAAACAGGCGAAGGCGCGACCGCGGCCGAAACCGATCCCGAAGAAGAAGGCGGCCCCGAAGAAAGCATCGCGGAAAGACGTCAAGAAGTCGAGCGCTTCGACCGCTTCGAAAAAGCGAATCCCTCCGTCCGCCGTCGTACGACCAGCGAAGCCCATGACGAAGACCCGGTCTTTCGCGGCCCGTCGTGGCCGAGGAGCCGGCGCGGCTCGTCACGGTCCCGCTTCCCGAGGGAGTGCGCCCGCAACGCCTGGGCGAGCCCAACGAGCGATCGGCGCATCTGGAGAAATTGAAGCAGCTCTTCGAGGCGGCCCCCATCAGCCGCTATCTCGGCATGACCCTGGGCTATTGCGAGAATGGAGTCGCGCGCGTGCGGCTTCCTTTCCGCAAGGACTTCGAGGAAGGACACGGAGTCATTCACGGAGGTCTCATCGGGCTTCTCGGCGACACCGCCGGGAATTTCGCCGTGGGCTCCGTGTCGCCGGGCTCGACGGTGAAGACCGTCGAATTCAAGCTCAGTCTCCTCGCCGGCGTGCAAGGGGATTTGCTCGCCATCGGCGAGGTCGTCCGCAAGGGCAGAACGCTCGCCACCTGCCGGCTCGAGGTCGTCGAGGGAAACGATCGCGTCATCGCGATCGGCCTCGCGACCTACGCGCTCCAGGCTGTCTGAGCTCTCACGACTCGCGCCCCGGGCCGACGAAGCTCCACATCTCCTCGAAGAGCCGCTCCTTGTGGGCCGTCAGGCGGTGGTCCCCGCCGCGAATCTCGATGAGCTCCACGTGCTCCAGCCGGTCGGCGAACTGACGTGAAAGCTGACACGGCACGACCTCGTCGTCCGAGCCGTGCAGAATGAGGCTCGGCGTCGTGAGCCGGCGCATCAAGCTCACCGTCGGATACCGCGTCTCTTCCTCCACGAACTGGTAGCCGAGGTCGAAGGCGCCGTACGGGCTCTCGATCCGAATCTTTCCGACCCTTCGCCATTCCTGAGATTTCGTTCGTCCCAGAGCGAGCAGAAGCCGCCCCGCCATCTCGAACGCGGGCGCGATGACGATATTGCGCGTCACCCGCGCCGGACTTCGGGCGGCGAACCAGAGCGCGGTCAGCCCGCCCATGGAGGAGCCGATGAGGCACACCGAGCGGAACGGTCCCGCCTTTTTCTCGATGAACTCGAGCCCCCGATCGAGATCCGCGAGGTTGCGGGTCAAGGACAGTCCGAGCAGGTCGCCCTCGGAATCCCCATGGCCGGTGAGATCCAGACTCGCAAAAGCCTCACCGCGGCGCGCAACCTGCCGGGCGAAATAGAGCGCCTTTTCTCCGCGCCGATTCGAGTGGAGGCCGTGGAGGAAAAACCAGAGCCGCGAATGCTTCTCCGCCGCGGGAATGAAATCGATGGCGAGCCGTGCCTCCCCTTCTTCGCGAGGCTCGACCCATTGCGGCGGGCTTTCGCTCATGTCACGGGCCGGGGCTCAGCATTGGGAACGGATGCGGTAGTCTAACTTCGCCTCGGCGGACGCGCAACGCCGCGAGACGCGAGAGTGCGCGCGCGGCGAAACACACCATGGAGCATGGCGCGGGTGAGCTTCCCGGTGAAAGTGTTCTGCTGGCTGGGGTGGTAGCTCCCGAGGAGAGTCACCGACGAAGTCAGCCCATGCTCCGAGCCGTGGGCGAACTTCGGCCTCGGCTTTCCGATTTCTCGTCCGAGCGCGCGCCATGCGGCGAGAAAGCCGTCGAACGCGATGCGCCCGAGAGCGACCACGACGCGAACATCCTCGAGCGCCTCGATCTCACGCACCAGATAGCTCCGGCAGGATTCCATCTCCTCGCGCGTCGGCTTATTGCCCGGCGGGGCGCACCGGGCGACCGCGCTGATGTAGGCGTCTCGCAAGCGAAGGCCGTCGCCGCGCGCAACGGAGTAGGGAGAGCTCGCGAAGCCGTATCGGTGTAGCGCCTCGTAGAGCCAGTCCCCGCTTCGGTCGCCGGTGAACACGCGGCCGGTGCGATTGCCGCCATGGGCGGCGGGAGCGAGGCCCACCACGAGAAGCTGTGCCCCGGCCACGCCGAAGCCCGGAACGGGCCTCCCCCAGTAGTCTTCCGACGCGAAGCGCCGCGTCTTCACGAGAGCGATCCGCTCCCGGTGGCGGACGAGCCGCGGACACTTCCGGCAACGAATCACTTCGTCGCGAAGAGCTTCGAGCGTACTAGCGACTTCCACACCTGCTCCGCGAGCGATGATCAACCGTGCGATCCGTCACTGGATTCGCCCCGGTGGAACTGTGCGTATGGTCACGCTCGTTCTCTTCCCATGGTAACATTCCCGAAATTACCTGACCCGCTTGCGTTTTGCGGCGTCAGCCACTAGCCTGAGAATTACTCCCATACCCTGGGTCATGCGCCGCGACCTGGAAAAAAACTGAGGAGGCCTTCAATTGGACCTGGTCGGACACGAGCTGGGCGCATACCGCATTTTGTCCCTTCTGGGACGCGGGGGCACGGCGGAGGTCTACAAGGCGTTCCACCCCGCGTTGAAGCGCGAAGTCGCGGTCAAGGTGCTGCTTCAGGAAGTGAGCCACGACCTCGACTGGGTGCGCCGGTTCCAGCGCGAAGTGGAGCTCCTGGGCCGCCTCGACCACCCGCACATTCTGCCCATCTACGACGCCGGCGAGCACGAGGGGCGCCCGTTCCTGGTGATGAAGTACATGGTGGATACCACCACGCTTCGAAGCCAGCTTCAGGGGCAGCCCTGGCCACTCAATCGGGTGGTAAAGGTCGTAGGGCAGGTGGCCGATGCGCTCGATGCCGCCCACAAGGCGGGCGTCGTTCATCGCGACATCAAGCCTTCGAACATCCTGGTCACCCCCGATCTCCGGTGCTCGGTTTTCGATTTCGGCATCGCCAAGCCATTCCGCCGCGGTGACACCACGACCGGCGGGGACCTCATCGTCGGAACGCCGGAGTTCATGTCGCCCGAGCAGTGCAAGGGCGATCGAATCGACCATCGCTCCGACGTCTATTCGCTCGGGGTCGTCACCTACCAGATGCTCTCGGGGCACGTGCCTTTCACCGCCGAGACGGCGGTCGGCATCCTGATGAAGCACCTGACCGAGCCTCTTCCGCTTCCGCCCAAAGGCGTCGCCCTTCCGCCGGCGGTGAACGGCGTCCTCCGAAAGGCGATGGCGCGTGACGCTCGGGAGCGCTTCTCGACCGCGGGCGAGCTCGCGGAATCCTTGACCCGGGCCGCCGACCAGCGCGCGACGGTGACGCTGCACGCTTCCGGAATTCGGCGCGTCGTCCTTCCGATCTCTGAAGCTTCCCCTCTGGGTTCGACGGCTGCGCGCGAAAAAGACGCGCCTCTCGCTCGCCGCGCTCACGTTCGCGGCGGCTTTCGCCTTCGGCTACGCGTTCTGGCCCTCGTTCCCGCCGGTACCGCCGCCGCCGGATTCGGCGGCTCTCGCGCCGGAAACCGTCCATCCGATCGAGCCCTCGGAGTCGGCGTCACCGCTCCCGGAAGCCTCCGGCGCCTCCCCGGAAACGGCGAAAGGCCGCGACGCGTCACCTGCCGGTGAGGACAAGAACCTGGCCACGCTCGAGATCGGTTCCGCGAAAGCGGCGCAGGTCTTCCTCGACGGAAACCCCCTCGGGACGGCGCCCGGCACTTTCGTTGCGCTCGCCCCGGGAGAGCACGTCGTTCTGCTGGACGCCGGCGACGGGAAACGAGCGGAGCAGACACTCGTCATGACGGCAGGCTCGACACACCGGATTCACTTCGATTTCGCGGAGCCCGTCGCCGAGGCGTCTCGCGCGTCCCGCCCCTTGACCGACCTCCCGTCCAAGAGCGGGGAGAAAGTCGACATCGAGCCTCCCGAAGTCACGGCGTTGGTCCGGTTTCCTCACGGACGACGACTGTGGGGCCACCGGCGGCGAACAGGGAGCTCTCCATCTTCGCTGTGCCGAGCGATGCATCCGGGAGGGCAAGAAGCCGCGGTTCTACGCTCGGGGCAAACTCTACCGGCTCGAAGGGTTCGAACGTATCGAGGTTTTCCGGGATCAGCCGCTCCGGTTTCGAGCCTGGCTCGAAGGCGACACGCTCCACGTCGTGACGCCAGGCGCCGACGCGCTTCGTTCGGACGCCAAAGACTGAGAGGAAACGGCCGCTGCCGTTGCGGCCGTTCCCTCTGTCTTCGCTCCGCGAGAGCGGCGAGCGACGGGACGGGAAGCCGCGCTTCTCGCCGCTGCTCGCGGAGCCGATTCCGATCCAGTCCGAGCCCACTCCCCCAAAATCACCTATGGTTTCTCGTTCCGAATCGTCATCGATTTCTAGGTCCACCCACGACCTTGTCGATTCCATGAGATTGCAAGGAGAGTGCCACACGCTCCGCGAGCGTCCAATTCGTGAAAATCCAGGGAAAACTCGCGCTTTCGTGCGAACGGTCTGCGCGGGATTGTCGCGGCGGAGTCTACAGTTCGGGGACCAGAGAGCGCACCTGTAGCGGTTACTACTACAAGTCCTCCTCGTCGTCGGCGACGGGCCTCGCCTCGCTCTCGGGATCGCGATCCTTCCGCGAGCGAAGGTTCTTGTGGATGAGGGTGCGATGCATGCCGAAGTCCTTGGCCGCGCGGCTGATGTTCCCTTCGGTGCGGTCCAGGATCGAGTCGACGAAGCGATCCTCGAGCTCCTGTGCGTAGACCGCCGCGACTTCCTGGAGCTCGTTCCGTCGGCGCTTGAGCTGGTTGTAGTCCTTCGGGACCTCCGCCATCAGGCGCCGGAAAGGGTCCTTCGCGATCTTCAGAATGCGCCGACGCCCGCCGCTCACTTCCTCTGGAAGGTCGTCGAGAGAGACGGGCCGCCCGCGGTTCTCGACCACCAGCCGCTGCACCACGTTCTCGAGCTGCCGGATGTTCCCCGGCCAGCCGTAGCTGCTGAGTCCGTCGTAGACCTCGGGCTCGATCACGATCGGCTCCTTCCCGATCTGGAGCGCGAACACCCGCGCGAAGTGCTCGACGAGCGGGGCGATATCCTCCTTGCGCTCCCGAAGAGCCGGAAGCTCGATGGGATAGACCCAGAGCCGATAATAGAGCTCTTCCCGGAACTCGCCCTTCTTCACCAGCTCGCGCAGGTCGCGGTTGGTGGCGGCCACGACACGGACGTCCACCTCGATGGTTTTCTTCCCGCCCAACCGTTCGAAGCTGTGCTCCTGAAGAAAGCGCAGGAACTTGACCTGGAGCTTCTTCGAAAGCTCTCCGATCTCATCCAGGAAGAGCGTTCCGCCGTCGGCCATCTCGCAGCGACCCGATCGGCTCACGGCGCCGGTGAATGCACCGGGCTCGGTGCCGAAGAGCTCGGCCTCCAGTAGATCCTCGGGAAGTGCCGCGCAGTTCACGACCACCAGGGGTTTCGCCGCCCGATCGCTCGCCTTGTGAACCGCCCGCGCCACCAGCTCTTTACCGGTCCCGCTCTCTCCTTCGATGAGCACAGTGGCCAGAGTGGGCCCCACCTGCTCGATTCTTTCGATGACTTCCATCATGCTCGGCGACGATCCCACCAAGCCGTCGAAATAGGTCTTGCCCTTGAGCTCGCGGTAGAGGCGTTTGCGCGCCTCGATTTCCTCGTCGAGCCGCAGCGTCGCGTTCAAGAAGATCGCGACGAGCCGTCCGATGGCGAGCAGGAGCTCGCGGTCCCATTCTCCGAACGCCCCCCGCGCGTGCTGGTTCTCGAGATAGATGGCGCCCGCGAGGTAGGTCTTGAACCGAAGCGGGATCGCGAGCACCGAGCGGAGTTTCAGCTGCTGCGCGCTCTCTTCGTTCGCGAGAAGAGCGTCTACCGTGAGCATCCTCGACGAGGACCGAATCGAGCCCCTGGGCAATTTCTCGAATGATGGTCCGGCTCACCCGGGGATCGTGCTCGATGCTCTCGTTCCGGTCGTTCCGGGCCGCCATCACCTCGGCGTCCGTTCCGGGAGTGCGGAAAAGGAGTAGCGCCCCCGAGCCCGCGCCCACCTCGCGAATCAGCTCGTCGAGGGCGCGCTCCGAGAACCGCCGCACGCTCTTTTCGGTGAAGAAATGCGCCGCGGTGCGGGTCGCGAGGTCGACGAAAGGAGTGTCGAGGACGCTCGCCCACATCGACACCACTTCCTGCTCGATTTCGACGAAGGCGGAATCGAAAGGAGCCATCTCGGGCCTCGCCGGCCCGAGCGCCTTCACCTTCTGGTGAAGGCCTCTCAGCTGTTGGAGCACCTTCTGATAGGAAGTAGTCCTGATCTCTACTGAGTTCCTGCTATCGGACACCGCGGCCTTCCACGTCCTGGCGCTCCTTGGAACGCCTTCCCCAACTTCCGTCGTCAGTCCGTTTGGCTGCGCGACGACGGTACTCTACTCCAGAAGGGCGCAACGACGCGAACTCTAGAGCAGGCTTTCGTAGAGTCGCTCGTACTGAGGAATGATCGCCGACGCCTCGAACTCCTCGCGCGCCCGCTTCCTCGAGCCTTCCGACATGCGCCGGTGCTCCTCGTCGCTCAAGAGGAGCTTCACCGAAGCGTCGGCCATTTCCCGGACCTCGCCCACGGGAAGAAGGTACCCGGTCTCCCCGTGAAGGACCACTTCGGGAAGGCCGCCCACCCGGCTTCCCACGACGGGAACGCCGCAGCTCATCGCCTCGAGCGCGACGAGGCCGAAGCTCTCCTGCTCGCTCGGAAGGAGCAATAGGTCCGACACCGCGAGGATGCTCTCGAGGTAGTCCTGTTCTCCCAGAAAATGAACGTGGTCGGTCAATCGGAGCTCCTTCACGAGCTCGCGGGCGAAAATCTTCTCCGGCCCCTCCCCCACCAGAAGGAGCTTCGAGTCGATTCGCCGCCGCACGAGATCGAAGATCCGCACCACGTCCGTCACCCGCTTCACCGGGCGGAAGTTCGACGCATGTACCAGGACCTTCTCGCCGTTCGGCGCCCAGTGGGTTCTATCGGATGGCCGGCCGCGCGGCCCTTTCGAGGTATCGACGAAGTTGTAGATGACCTCGATCGGTTTTTCGAGCGCGAAATCCTCGAGGGTCCGCTCCCGCAGATAGCGGGAGACCGCGGTCACGCCATCCGACACTTCCATCGCGAACTTCGTGACGCGATAGAACGACTCGTCCGCCCCGACGAGAGTGATGTCGGTCCCGTGGAGGGTGGTGACGATCTTCGGGTTCTTGCCTCCCAGGATCTGCTTCGCGAGAAAGGCGCTGACCGCATGGGGGACCGCGTAGTGGGCGTGGATGACGTCGATGGTCTCCTCGCTCGCCACCTGCGCGATCTTCGTCGCGAGCCCGAGGGTGTACGGGGGGTACTTGAAAAGCGGGTAGGTATTGACCTCGACTTCGTGGAAGCGCACGTTGGGATGGAACTCGCGCAGCCGGAACGGAACCGCGTAGCTCACGATGTGCACGGTGTGCCCTCGGTCGGCGAGCCCGAGAGCGAGCTCCGAGGCCACGACACCGCTTCCTCCGTGGCTCGGATAACAGACGATGGCGATTTTCATGTGAATCGGGTGAAGGCGGAGTCGAAAAATTTCACCGGGTCGTCGACGCGCATCGCTTCCCGGAGGTAGAACGCTTCTCCGAAATCGGCGTCGATGAGGGCGCCGTAGTACCGCTCGATGGCTTCGACTCGAGAGAGAAATCCCGGCTGGCTGATAGAAGTCGCTGGATCCGAGCTTCCGGGCGCGAATAGTTGAGAGGCGTGGGCGCGCACCGCGGCCATCTTTCTTTCGTGAAACGCGGTCACGTCGACGATGAACGACGGCGCCACTTTGTGGGGAACGAGGTAGTAGAGGACGCGGTTCGGGCGATGCGGCTCGCCCGACGCCTCGAGCTTGCTCAAACCCGCGAGATACGCCGCGTCCGCGACCAGGCGTCCCGCGGCTTCGTGGTCCGGGTGGTTGTGCTCGGGATAGTTGGTGAAAACGAGGCGAGGCTTGAGCTCGCGGATGGCTTCGGCGACTTTCCTTTTCGCGACAGGACTCGACTCGAGCCGCCCGTCTCCGAGGTCCAGGTTGAAGCGCACCGAGGCGCCCAGGATCTTCGCCGCCTCTTCGGCCTCCCGCGCCCGCTGCTCGGGCGTTCCGCGCGTACCCTTCTCCCCGGCCGTCAGGTCGACGATTCCCGTGCGATATCCGGCCGCATGGAGCTTCAGCAGTGTTCCGCCCATGGCAAGCTCGACGTCGTCAGGATGAGGACCGAAGGCGACGACGTCGACGGGCATCGTGGGCCGATTCTAGCTCAAAGGCAGAGGTTCCCTTTCCGGCGAAAACGTGGACAATGGCCGCGTGCTCGAGGTGCTCCGCTCTCTTCAGCGCGACGCGGGAGCCTCCCTGACCGCGATCGCGACCTTCGCCTCGGCGGTCACGGCGAGCGTCATCGCGTTCGCCACGGTGAACGCGCTCTTTCTGCGCCCGCTCTCTGTCCGCGAGCCGGAGCGTCTCTTCGTCATGTGGGAGGAGGATCTCGAACAGGATCGGCACCTGGTCGAAGTCTCCTTTCGGAACTTCACGGACTGGAAGACCCGCGCCACGACGTTCGAGAGCATGGCAGCCATGGGATTTCACGACTGGAGCTTCGTGCTGCTCGGGGAGGATGAGCCGGAGCGCGTTCCCTACCGCGCCGTCGCCGCGTCGTTCTTCGAAACCCTCGGCGCCGGCCGGACGAGAGATCGCCGAGATTCAGCGCCTTCAGGGTTTGAGCGACGAAACCATGCGCTGGATCGGGGTCTTCAACGTCATTGGCCGCTTGAAGCCCGCGTCGCGCGCGAGCGGGCGGAAGCCGAGATGGACGCGATCGCGGGAAGTCTAGCGGCGACCGTCGATCGCAAGCACGGCGCGGTTCTGACTCCATTCCCTAGTTCCTCTTCGGGCGGACCCGCATCGCGGTCCTGGCGTTTTTCGCCGCCGTGGGACTCGTGGTTCTCATCGCCTGCGCCAACGTTTCGAACCTTCTCGCGGTGCGCGCGGTCGGGAGACGGAAATCGTTCGCCATCCGGCGAGCTCTCGGGGCGAGCCGCGGTTCGATCGCGCGAATCCTCGTTGCGGAAAGCGTGCTCCTCTCGCTTGCGGGTGCGCTCCTCGGCGCTTGCCTCGCGCCCATGGCGCTCGGGGCGATCGAGGCCCTCGCGCCGTCGAGCGTCCCACAGCTCTCGAACATCCCTATCGATGCCTCTGTCGCCGCATTCGCGGCGCTTCTGGGCCTCGCCGCGGGCGCGCTTTCCAGCCTTCTACCCGTGCTCGCCATGGAGGGCCGCGGCCGTCTCGAGACCCAGGGAGGACTCGTGGTAATGCAGAGTGCTCGCGGTCGTGGTCCTGGTAGGCGCGGGACTCGCGGGGAAGAGCTATTTTCGACTCGTCCGCGCGGACCTCGGTTTCGAACCGAAGGATGTCCACTCGTTCATCGTCGCTCCCTCCCACGTTCGCGCGGCTGGTCCTCGGTCGCGCCCTCCGCTGGACTCTTCTGGGAATTGGGATCGGGTTGGCTCTCGCCTGGCCAGCGGCAGGATTTCTTGGAACCTGCTCTTCGAAGTGGAGCCTACCGACCCCGCCGTTTTCTCGGCGATCGCTGGATTCGTCCTCGCGCTCGGAATCGCCGCAGCATTCGTTCCGGCAAAGCGCGCGGCGGCGACCAGCCCAACCGAGGCTCTGAGAGCGGAGTAGAGAAGCGACCGCCCCCGCGGGAGCGGCCGCGTCTCGGGAGGGCCGGGGTTATAGCGGTCCGTGACGCCACGGGCCGGTGATGGCGAAGGTGATCCCTGGTGTCTGGATGTTGACGAACAGCCAGTTGCCCGTCCGGTCGAACGTCGCACCCGCCCATTCGTTCTGGCGCTGTTGGCCCGTGAAGGTCATTCCACTGTCGCGGGTGTAAGGGCCGAGGCCGCCCTCGATCGTCGGCCGAAAGTCGACGAGGTTCGTCGCGAAGGTGAAGATCTGCCCATCGCGGGTCAACCCGACCAGGCGCTCGGTGCTGATACCGTCGAGGAGAAAACTCGGCTCTCCCGAGTTGTCTTCGCAGAAGAGAAGTCCACCGCGCGGCGTCACCGTGAGGTTATCCGGGTTGTCGAGCTCGCTCGGCTGACCGTTGGCGTCGACCGGCGCATCGTAGATCAGCGTCAGCGTCTGCCTTCGAATATCGTAGCTGAAGACCTGGCCGTTGCCCGTCGAGCCTCCATCGGTGCAGACGAAGTAAATCTTCCCATCGCCGTACCAGGCGCCTTCGGGACGGCGGAAGTCCGCAGCGCCTAACGCGGCGCCTTGATCCCAGTTTCTGACTCCATTGAGGTTCTCCGGGTCGTCGACGGGAACCCACTCCACATCGAGAGGCTCGCCAAGATCCGCCGGATACACGTCACCGCCTCCACCTTGTGGATTTTCTCCGCGCAAGTTGGCTTTATCGATGCCGACGATTTTGAGCACTTCGAGCTTTCCGCCGTTCGCATACGGGCTTTCCCATCGCCGCGTGCGATGGGGGGTGAACCGGTAGAAGCCCCCCGGAGCCGCATCTTCCGTGAGATAGACGACCCCCCGCTTCGGATCCACGGCGCAGGCTTCGTGCGAGCGCAGTCCCATCGCTTTAATGGGCTTTCCGTCGGAGACCCCGATCGCGGGAACGTCGAAGCACCAGCCGTGCTGGTAGGAAGTGCCGTCCGGACCCACGGTAACCACTCCCGTTTCCTCGCAGCTGAGCCAGCTCTCGTGGTCCGTTTCGCCACCAGCGCAATTACGGATCGTGCCGCTCAACGTCGGCCACACCAGCGTGAACTTCTTTCGCCAGGTATCGAAGACCAGGTTGGTGTTGCCGCCGCCGGCTGCGGGCGAGTACTGGAACCGCCCGTTGACGAAAGACGGCCCCGAAGAGACCTCGTGGTTGCGGCACACGATCGCGTAGCGGTGATTCTGCTTCAACACCGCCATGCCGTCGTGGAGCGCCGGAGTCTTCGGGCCTCCCGGGAAGTGCTCGAAGATCGGATCGCCGGTCCAACCAAAAGACCAGTAACGGAAGCCGGGAGGGAGTCCGATGAGTTTCAGTCCGGTGCTTTGATCGACGGTTGGTTCTGGATCGCCGTAGGGGCACCGCGTCTTGTAGTGCCGGCGATGGTTGGCACTGGCCTTGCGGGCGTGAAACAACTCCAGCGTGCCGGCGATTGCGGCGCTGCTGACGACGGCCGCGCTCGTCCGCATGAACTGGCGTCGGTTGACCCCGTCCGGAAGCGCGACCGGATCGCTCGCTTCCGTTCTAGGTTCCGCGTCGAGCGGTTCGGCGCAGAACGCCGGACCTTCCGCGAGCATCTCCTCGGCGCCCTGGATTTGCCTATCGACCTCCTGGTCGATCTCCCTCTGCAACCCCGGATCGAAACTTGCCGCCATGGTAAGCCCTCCTCTTTATGTTCGCGAAGCGCGGAGCGCTTTCGACGGCGAGATACTAGGGGATGGGGCGTTAACCGCTGATGAACGCTGGATTAAGTGACGGTGGAGATCGGGACGGCGCGTCTCCGCGACACTTGCGCTCGACTAAAGCGCGAGGTCGAGCTGGATCGCGCCGCGAGTCGGCCGGTCCAGGTTCCGGAAGCTCAACTCGAAGGCGAGACGGATGCGCGGATGAAGCCAGAGCTTCAGGCCGGGCGAGAAGCTGACGTACCCTCTTCGAGGGGCCGATGCTTCCAGGCTCGGGGCCATGGACCCAGTCGAGGCGTCCCGAGAGAAGGAGGTGGTCGCGGATCGAATAGTCGAGCTGGGCGAAGCCTCCCGTGAACGAGGCGGCTTCACCGCGTACCCGCGGGATTCTGGGCGTCGGCGTAGGAATTCCCATTGCGTCCGTACAGGAAGGTTCCGTAGAGGTGCGCGGCGGAAAAATAGGCCGAGCCGTCGAATCCCAATCGGAAGAGATCGTCGTCCCAAACCAGCACCGGCGGCCCTCCGAGACTCGGGTCGGGATTGGTGAGAGCGAGCGTGTTGCGCCCCCAGTACAGGTAGAGACCGGCTCGGTTTTCTCCGAAGCGGCGCATGAGGCGACCGAAAACGTTGGCGTCGAAATCGCCCGCGGAGCTCGAGAGGTCCTTTTGCTCGTCGCTGTTCTGGCCGCGCACGACCGCCACCGACCATCGCGTCGCGTCGTCGAGAAATCCTCCCGCCTCGATGCCATCCTGGTGGCTGCCGATATTGTCGGTCTCGTACCCGGTCGTGGCGAAGTAAATGTCATACGCGAAGAGCTGCGGCGTGCGCGCCTGGGTGAAGGGCAGATCGAGCTCGACCCGTCCGCCGCGCAGGTAGAGCTCATCGGGTAAGAGCTCCACTCGGAGAAAGGCGTTGTCGGTATCGGAGCGATCGAAGCCGTCCCCGTCGATGGAGTAAGACTCGTCGATCCAGTAAGACACTCGACTTCCGAGCGCTCCGGCGCTGACGAATCGCGTGCGCCCCGTGGTATCCGCGTCTCCGTCTTCCTCGAAGGTCTGCCGGACCGTCCCTCGGAAGCTCACCGGAACGGAGCTCCACCACTCGGAGACCCCGGTCTGATCGTCCTCGAGCCGATAGCCGCGCTCTTTGAACTGTTCGCCGATCACGCTGAGCTTCGGGTACCCCTCGTGACAGAAGTGGCAGGGGACGGCATAGCGGCGCGCGAACTCGGGAATCGCCTCGGCAGTGCCGGCGGAAAGCGCCGCGAGGCTGAAGAGAGCGACGGATCGGGAAATCGACATGCAGGACACCTCGAACTGGTCGGAGCGTTCGGAGCAACCGGAGTGGAAACTCTTTATTTCAACTTATCAGCAAGTTACGGTTTTCTCAAGAAGCCGCGCGTCTCTCTGCTAAAATCCCGCTTGCGAAGGGAGAGCGGCATGGATCTCTTGAGAATCGCCAGCGTTCCCGCGGCCACGGTCGGGCCTTCGACGACGGTATTCGAGGCCGTCCGGCTCATGAGCGACGAGCGGGTGGGCGCCGTGGCCGTCACCGGCGAGGGTGGAGAGCTCACTGGGATCTTCACCGAGCGCGATCTGATGATCCGCGTGGTTCTGGAGCGCCGGGATCCGGCGAAGACGCGGGTCGGGGACGTGATGACCGGGAATTGCGTCTCGGCGAAGAAGGACCTGTCGATGGGCGAGGCGCTTCAAATCATGACCGAGCGCCATTTTCGCCACCTGCCCGTGGTCGACGACGACGGGCGCGTGATCGGCCTCCTCTCCATCCGGAACCTGCTCCATAACCGCGTCGACAAGCTCTCCCAGGAGCTCGACTCCGTCGTGGCCTTTTTTACGTCCGACGGCAGCGGCGGCTGATCCTTTCTCAACGCAGAGGCGCAGAGGCGCAGAGAGGTCTCCGGCTTAACTCTGCGTCTTGCACCTCTGCGCCTTTGCGTTAATTCCCGTCTTCCCTACCTGTGCGTTCAGCTTTCCGTTCGAGACCCACGTCTCGCCGTTCACCACGACCGTCGCATCGGTAAAGAAGTTCCAGCGCACGTATCCCCCGGTCACTTTTCCACCGAGCTCGCTGTTGTCGCCGAGCGACAGCCGCACTACGCCCGCGCCGTAGCCGTAATAGGGAATCCACGGCCGCTCCTCCGGCACAGCGAGCAAAGGGTTGAGGCCGAGAGCGAATTCGCGAAACGACCGCCCCGCTTCGCCCGCGGCTTCCATCTCGCGCTCAGCCCACTCCTTGCCCTCGGCTGCCTCGACGGAGGTCACCTTTCCGTTCACGATTCCGAGCTTCAGTCCCTGAACGGGCCGCCCCGACCACTGCGAAGGGGGAAAGACGATCGTGCCCTGCACCGTCTCTTCGAGCGGCGCCACGCGAATCGCCCCCGCCGGAAGCTCGATCTCCCGGTCGATGAGCACCACGCCCTGGTCGGTGCGGCGCCGCGATGCGTCGCCGTCCTGGAAGTTCACGACGCGCGCTCCGATGCGGAACCGGAGATCCGTTCCCGCGGGCGTCGTGATGCGCACCTCGCCCGCTCGCATCGCTCGCTCGAGCTCTCTCTGCCGCGAAGCGATGGCGCGGTAATCGCTTTCGAGAAGCGCGCGCTGGTAGACGCTTTCGATCTCGCTGCGCGCGGGGAGCGGCTGGCCGGGAAGGGGGAACGCGGAGTTGTTGTCGAGCCAGTGAAAGTGGATGGTGCGCCCTTTTCCTTCACGAAGGAGATCCTGGATCGCGGCATAAGCCGGCTGGCCCGGGTTCGCTCCCGGAAGCATGATCGAGGCATCGACCCCTGCCAACATCTCCTTGAGCTCGCCGCGCGCCTTTCTCGCACTCTCGAGCAGGACCGATTCGCTCCATTCCGAGGGCACCGGTGTCCCGAGAACGTCGAGGACGCCGAGATCGACCGCGCCCGCTTTCATCACCTCGTACCGAAGATGAGGGAGGAGATAATCGAACGTCCCCGGATGAGCGACGGCGAGAAACGTTTCGCCGGGCTCGAAGGCGAGCTGCTGCACGATCCGTTTCGCCATCGCCTCCCAATCCAGAGTAAGGTGTGGCGGGGCGGCCTGGCTCCACGAGCGCGAGGGCGCCAAGAACAGAATCATCGCAACGATCGCGTTTCTCATGATTCGGGATTCCTCCGCGCCAGAAGCCATCCGAGGATAAAGAGCGCCATCCCCACCCCGGTCACGGCCAACATCGGGCGCATCGCTCTCGAGCCGAAAAATACCACCATCGCCCAGCTGACGACGAGGAGTCCCGCGAGCTCCAGAGCCCGCCCGGCGTAATAGACGCTCCAGCGTCCGTATCAGAATTTTTTTGGCCAATGGCAGCCCGCTAGATTCGTCCGAATCCCCGCTCGATCTGCTCACGCCCGATGCGGAGCGTGGTGGGCCGCCCGTGAGGGCAGACCGTCGGCTGGCGCGCGCGCCAGAGCTCTCGTACCAGATATCTCATCTTTTCGGGAGCGAGCTCGAAGTTCACCTTGATCGCCGCATGACACGCGATCCGCGCGGCGATGCGGCTACCTGCCTCGCGCACCGTCGAGCTTCGGCAGTCCTTCTCCCGTTCGGAAAGAGCGGAGCGCAGGAGCCGCAGAGGGTCGAATCCGCTCAAGCTCGCGGGCACGGCGCGGAGGAGAAACTCCTCCTGCCCGAAAGGCTCGATCTCGTAGCCGAAGGAAGTGAGATCGGAAAGCTCTTCTTCGAGCGTGATGCGCTCGGGAGCGGTGAGCTCGAGCGGAAGCGGGGTCAGTAGGAGCTGTTGGCCCATCTGCGCGATTCCGCGGTCGACCAGATCCTCGTACAGGATTCGTTCGTGCGCCGCGTGTTGATCGATGAGCCAGACGCAATCGGAATCCGCGGCGATGATGTAGCTCGACCGGAGCTGGCCCAGGGGTGCGGGTGGCTCGTCGGCGAGCTCGGAGAACACGGGCGTGGCCTCGGGGGCCGGATCCGAAAAGAGCGCTTCCGCGACGGCGAGTCCGTCTCTTCCGCTCGGCATCGGAAGCTCGGCCGGCGGCGGCTCGTACCGATCGCGCGCGAGCAGAACCTCGGGGGCCAGGCGCTGCCCCTGGAGCCGGTTCCGAACGGCGGAGAACACGGCCTGATGAACGAACCGCTGATCGACGAAGCGGACCTCGGCCTTCGCCGGATGGACGTTGACGTCGACCTTGTCGGGTGAGAGCTCGAGGAAGAGGTAAACCAGCGGGGTCCCCGACCGCGACGACACCTGCCGATAGGCTTCCGTCACCGCGTGATGGAGGATGCGGTCCTTTACGGACCGCCCGTTCACGAAGAGATGAAGCCGGCTCGCCGCGCCCCGCGCTTCCGCGGGCGGCGCGAGCCATGCCTCGATCGAAAGGCCGCCGATTTCCTCCTCGAGAACGACCGCGCTCTCGACCCAGCTCTTTTCGATCTGATAGAGACGCTCGCGCCTCGATCCCACCGACGGCGCTCCGATCACGGAGCGTTTTCCGTGATCGAGGCGGAACCCGACGTCGGGGTACGCCGCGGCGAGGCTCGCGACGGACGCGGCGATGTACGTAGCCTCGGTCACGTCCGCGCGGAGGAACTTTCGCCTGGCGGGCAGATTGAAGAACAAACGCTCCACCTCGACGATGGTTCCCGGCGGGACGCCGACCGGCGCCTCGCGAACGAGGTGCCCTCCCTCGACTTCGATCTCGTGACCGGCGTCGGACTCGTGCTCGCGGGTCTTCAGCGTGAAGCGCGACACGGATGCGATCGACGGCAGAGCTTCCCCGCGAAAGCCGAGCGAAGAGATGTTCGAGAGATCGGCCGCCTCGAAGAGCTTGCTCGTGGCGTGCCTCGAGAGCGCGAGCCGCGCGTCCTCCGCCGACATACCGATGCCGTCATCGACGACCCGTATGCGATCCTTGCCGCTTCCCTCGATTACGATCTCGATCGAGCGCGACCCCGCGTCGAGAGAGTTCTCGACGAGCTCCTTCACCACCGAGGCCGGCCGCTCCACCACTTCGCCCGCGGCGATCTGATTCGCCAGGGCGTCGGACATCAGCCGGATCCGGCCCATCAGCTCTCACCCGATACGATCTGCGAGAGATCGGCGACCCTGGAGAAGAGACTTTGAAGCCGCTTGAGAAGGGCGAGACGGTTGGCGCGAAGCTTCTGGTCTTCGGCCATGACCAGGACTTCGTCGAAGAAACGATCGACCGCACCCCTTAGCGTCGAGAGCTCCTGGAGAGCTTCCCGATAGCGGCCCTTGGCGATGCGCTCCTCCGCGCGGGGACGAATCGCCTCGAGCTCCTGGTAGAGCTTCTTCTCGTCGTCCTCGAAGAAGAATGCCGGGTCGACCTCCCCGGGTTGCTGCCCCGAGAGGATGTTTCCCACTCGCTTGAACGCAAGAGACAGCGCTCGAAAATCCTCGGAGTCGCGGAACGCCGAAATCGCCTCGAGCCTCAGGGCGATGTCCGAGACCGGCCGATCGAGGCCTCCGATCGCGAGGACCGCATTCAGCTCGTCGTAACTATATTTTCGGGAGAAGTAGAAACGCAGGCGCTCGGCGAAGAACTCCAGAAGCGCGGCCTCGGCCTTTCCGTCGCCCGCCGCGAGAGACACCTGCTGTTCGCGGACGATACGCAGCGCTTCCCGAAGAAGCTCCGAGGGAGCTATGTCCAGGGAGAAGGAAAGCCGTGCGGTGCTCTCGGCGAGGAGGCGCACCGCGCCGAGGGCCGAGCGCCGGAGCGCGAAGGGATCGCGCGAGCCGGTCGGAATCATCCCGGCAGCGAACATCGCGGCGAGACTGTCGACCTTGTCGGCGAGAGACACCGAAGCACCCTCCCGGTTCAACGGGAAGCTGTCTTCCTCGCCGAGCCCCGTCGGCTGGTAATGAGAGTAGACTCCCTTCCAGACGGCCTCGGTCTCACCCTGCTCGCGGGCGTAGAGCCCTCCCACGATTCCCTGGAGCTCCGGGAACTCGGCCACCATGCTCGTGGTCAAGTCGCACTTCGCGAGCTGCGCCGCCCGCCGAACCGGGGTCTCCCGGGCTCCGCACCTCGCGCCGATCCAGGCCGCGAGCGCCTCGATTCTTTCGCTCTTGAGGCGGTAGCTTCCGAGCTTCTCCTGGAACAAGACGCCCTCGAGCGCCGCGGCCCGATCGCGGAGCGGGATCTTCAGGTCCTCGCTCCAGAAGAACTTCGCATCCCGCAATCGCGCGACCACCACGCGCTCCGCCCCCCGCTTCATGTGGCCTTTCGAGTCCTTCGCCATGTTGGTGACGGCGATGAACGCGGGCTTTCCCTCGAGGGGGAAGTAGTGCTGGTGGTGGATGAGGACGGTGTGGCGGACCTCGTCGGGAAGGGTCAGGAACTCGTCGGGGTAGAAGCCGAGAACGACGCCCGGCCACTCCACGAGGTCCGCGACGATGTCGCGCGAGAGCCCGGCCGCGCATCGCGATCGCTCCTTTTTTTCGAGCTTCGCAATCTCGATCGAAAGCCGCTCCCGCCGTTCCTCCGGATCGAGGAGCACGTAGCGCTTCTTGAGCCCGCGGGCGAGCTTCTGGAAGGAGTCGACGACGAACGGCTGCCCCGGCTTCTCCCCCTTCGGCCCGAGGAATCGATGGCCGCGCGTCTTTCTCCCGCTCGAGACCGGAGGCGAACCGACGACCCGAATCTCGAAGGGAACGACCTGATCTCCCAGGAGAGACACCATCCAGCGGATCGGCCTTCCGAAGGGAAACGGTCCTTTTCCATCGGCGAGGCTGGCGTCCCAGCTCATGAACTTGGGAAAGCTCAGGCTCCGGAGCGTCCCGGTCATGACTCCGGGAAGAAGGTGCAGGGTCTTACCGCCCTTGATCTTTTTCTGGAATCCCAGGTACTCGCCCTTGGGCGTCGATAGAACTTCGAGCTCTTTCGGGTCGACGCCGTTTTTCGCCGCGAAGCCGAGGGCGGCTTTGCTCCAGGCGCCGGACTCCTCGCGCGCGATCTTCAAGGGAGGGCCCAGGACTTGCTCGACGCGGTCCTGCTGCTTCTCCCGAAGGCCGGGCGCGTGGAGCACGAGCCTTCGGAGCGTCCCGAACGATTCCACCCGCGTCGGCTCGAGGGCGAGGGCCGCGATCTCTTTCTCGAAGCGTTCTTTCAACTCCGCGATCAGCACGGGGAAGCCAGGAGGCGGGGATTTCCTCGCAGCCGATCTCCCAGAGGAAGGGAAGCCTCTTCACGAGAGCGACTCCACGTAGGCGCGCGCGACGCCACAGGCGAGCTCACGGACCTTGAGGATGGCGAGGGCGCGCTCGCTGACGGAGACCGCCCCCCGCGAATCGAGAGTGTTGAAGAGATGGGAGCACTTGAGGACCTGCTCGTAGGCAGGGATTACGAGACCCGCGCCCAACAGGCGCTCCGCCTCGCGCCGCGCTTCCTCGAACTGGCGCCGCGCGAGCTCCACGTTCGCCGCTTCGAAGAAATACCGCGAGCCCTCCACCTCGTCCCGGTGGCGGACCTCGCGATAGGTGACGCCTCCGGCCCACTCGAGGTCATAGACGTCGTCGACGTTCTGGAGATACATGTCGAGCCGCTCGAGGCCGTACGTGATCTCGGCCGAGATCGGCGAGAGCTCGATTCCTCCCGCTTGCTGAAAATACGTGAACTGCGTGATCTCGAGCCCGTCGAGGAGCACCTGCCAGCCGATGCCCCACGCGCCGAGAGTCGGGGACTCCCAGTTGTCCTCTTCGAAGCGGATATCGTGGATCCGGGAATCGATCCCGCATACCCGGAGGCTTTCGAGATACTGCTCCTGTATGTCGGAGGGCGCGGGCTTCAGGATCAACTGGAGCTGATGGTGCTTGTACAGCCGATTCGGATTCTCGCCGTAGCGGCCGTCCGCTGGCCGCCGCGAGGGCTGCACGTAGACCACCTTCCACGGTTTCGGGCCGAGCACTCGAAGAAAGGTCTCGGGGTGCATCGTGCCCGCGCCCATCTCGAGATCGTAGGGCTGATGAACGAGAACCCCCCGATCCGACCAGAACTTCAGCAGCTTGAAGATGAGCTCCTGGAGGATCATCAGGCTTTCCCTCTCACCTCGCGAAGCATCTCTTCGAGCACGTGGTGCGACTTCAGATCTTTCTCCAGGTGCTCCTGCATCAAGCGGTAGTGGAACTCCCGGAGCTCGGAAAGCACTTTGGGACGCGCGCCGTTCAGTTCGTCGGGAGGCAGCCGCCATACCTCTTCGAGAAACGAAAGCGATTCGGGCGAGAGGGGAAACCCTCGGGGCACCTCCTCGCGGCATTTCCGGCAGGTGAGCCGCCGTTCGTCGAAAGAGAACCAGGCACCCAGAGCTTGCAGAGGCTTTCCGCAGGACGGACAGTTGTGCCTCAGCGGATAGACCCCGGACAGCCGCAGAATCCACGCCTCGAAATAGCGAGCTCCGGTCTCGGCGGTCTTCGGCGGAAGAAAGCGCGCCGATGGCCGCCCGCAGCAGTCGATAGATCCTCTTATTGGTCTCCCTCTCGGGAAGGAAGGCGTCTGTGAGATCGGTGATATACCCGAGAGTCGTCGCCAGAATGGGGTCCCCTAACTGCGAAAATCTGGAGCGGACTATATCACAGCGATCGACGCTCGAGAGGTCGCGCCCTTCTTTTTCGAAGAACGTGAGCTCGACTTCGTTTCCGATCTCGAGACTTCCGCCGAAGCGGGAACGGGCTCGCCGGGCGCCTTTGGCGATGCCGCGGACCTTCCCGAGCTCGAGGGTGAAGAACACCACGATCTTGTCGGCTTCGCCGACGCGATAGGAACGGAGGACGATCGCCTGGACCCGCCGGAGTGGCATGTCGGAAGCGAGCTTACTGGAAGTGCGTGAGAAATGCGGCGCCGAGGCCGAGGAACAGTAGAAACCCGGCGACGTCCGTAGCCGTGGTCACGAAGACCGAGGAGGCGAGGGCGGGGTCGATCTTCATCCGGCGCAGAACGAGCGGCACGAGGGTTCCCGCGACGGCGGCAACGACGAGGTTGCCGAGCATCGCGAGCGCGAGCGCGGCCCCGAGCCACGGGCTCGCCTTCCAGAAAAACGCGACGAGACCCGCGAGAAGCCCGGTCACGAGGCCGTTGATCGTGCCGACCAGGAGCTCCTTCATGAGCGCCTTGCGGCTATTGGCCCAGGTGAGCTCGCCGAGCGCGATCCCGCGCACCATGACCGTCAGCGCCTGATTGCCGGCGTTTCCGCCCATGGAAGGGACGATGGGCATGAAGACCGCGAGAACGGCGAACTGCGCGATAGCACCCTCGAAGCGGCTCACCACGAGAGCCGCTAGAAACGCGGTCGCGAGGTTCACCACCAGCCACGGGATGCGTTTACCGACGGACGTCCGCGGCGGGTTGAACACCTGCTCATCGGTGTCGACTCCCGCGAGGCGGAAAATGTCCTCGGTAGCCTCGTCCTTGATGACGTCGATGACGTCGTCGACGGTGATGACCCCGACCAGGTTGTTCTGCTGGTCCACGACAGGAACGGCGAGAAGGTTGTAGGAGGCGACGAGCTGGGCCACCTCCTCCTGGTCGGTGTCGGCGGTGACCCGGATGACGTCGGTCTCCATGATGTCCTTGAGCCGCGTCTCGGGCCGCTTCAGGAGCAGCTGCCGCAGGGACAAGACTCCGGAAAGCTTGCCGCGATCGTCGACGACGTAGATATAGAAGACCATCTCCAGATCGCCGGCGTCCTGGAGCTTCCGGATCGCTTCCTCGACCGTGGTCTCCTCGCTCAACGAGAAGACCTTGGGGCTCATGATCCTTCCGGCGGTCTCCTCGGGATACTGGAGGAGGTCCTCGACCTCGGAGGCTTCCTTCGATCGCATCGCGCCGAGGATGGCCTCCTGGAGATCGAGAGGCAGCCGCGGAAACGAATGGAGCGGCGTCGTCGGGATCGAGCTCCTGGAGGAGTCCGGAGATTTCCGCCGGGGAGAGGTCCGAAAGGAGGAATGCGCCGCGTTCCGGTCCGAGCTCGGAGAGCGCCGCGCCGGCGAGGGTCAGATTCCGCTTGTGAAGTGTCTTGAACGCTTCGCGGCGAAGCTGCTCGGGGAGATCGGCGAGAATGCCGGCGACGTCAGCGGGATGGAGACGATTGAGGATGTTGAACGCGTTGACATAGGCGCCGCGAGCGACGAGCTTCCGCACGGTCTCGGAGAGCAGCGGTGTGCGGGTGAGCGGCATGGCGCGAACCTATGGGAACGGGATCTTTCATGTCTCGATTCGTAGAGTAGCACAAAACAGTCATCCGCTATCAGCTATCAGCGATCGAATCGTGGCTCGTGACAGTCGCGGGCGGTAGCGCGGGCTCACCACCGGCGACCTCCGCACGCACGATTCGTCTATTTGGCCGGATGGGATCGGGGCGTACTGCGCTTACTGCGCCGGCCTCGCCGCGCGACGAGTTTGGTCCGCAGGAACGGGGCCGCCACGACCAGGGCAACGAGGGATGGGATGGGAACCCACGCGAAGAACGTGATGATGCGGTGCCCAAGGTTGTCAATGTCGGGCTCGAAGGCCTCTAGCGGCATCGTCACGAGCTCGAGAAAGCCGCCCACGTAGTCGGGGGGAATGGAGGAGGAATTGCCAATGCAGGCCACGCCTGGAAACGCGATCGTCAATGCTGCGGCATAGCAGATCCCAGCCACCGTGCGGTTCGAAGAATAGACGTACGCCATCAGCAGGGGGAGAGTGATTCCACAAATCAGGAGCACGACGATCAGGTAGAGAGTGGCCAGGCCACCCAATCCCAGCGCTCAGGGGCACGAACAGATCCATCGTCTTCTGCAAGCTCGAGCTTCGAAAGGCCGTCCAACACGGGAGTCGGCGCCACGGTACCGCGCCGCCGAAGCCTTGGCTTCTGCCTCTCTTTTGAATATCGCATAGGTGACCAATTTGCACACCTACGGAGGAGACGTCAGGGGGACGGCACTTCGACTCGATGGATTCTCCACTCTTCGTCTTCGCTCCTCAAATGGACCACCAGCCGTTCCGGCCGGAAGGGCTCGCCGAGCAGCAGATAGCGCTCCTCGCCGCGGATGGCGACGACCACGACGTCGACCGTGGCGCGCGCCTCGGTCGCTCCGATGTCGATCTCCTGCGTTCCAGGGTCACGTTCATCCGGTCGACGCGGCCGAACCCTTCCCTCACCACCGTCTCGAAGGTGCCGCGATCCGGATGCATGAAGTCCGAGTAGTCGGAGGCAAAGAATGACAGAAAGGTCTCGACGTTCGCTGCCTCCGCCGCCGCGACCGTGCTCTCCAGGAGGCGCCGCATCCGCGCCTCGGGAGAGAGGTACCGGTCCCAGGCCACGTATCCCAGAAGGAGCGCCGCCGCGAAAGCAACGATCGCTGCCGCCCTCGCTCGGCTCACGTCATCGAGCCTGCTCGGTGCGCGGGTGATGCTGCGCGTCAGGGTCGGTCGGAGGAAGACCGTCGCACGGGTTGGGCACGGAGCGGCATCCTAAGAGCCCCACCGCGAGGAGTCAACACCGTGTGAGCCACGTCCTCGAGTGCGCCTTGGGCCTCGGCAACGACCCGCTGACCCGATCAGGCCCTCAACCTTTCGACGCAAGGGGTTTCCCGCTGTCGGATGATTCCGCGAGTACTTGGCAAAACGTGGACTTCTTCCGCGGCTTCGCCCCAAGCGCGGCCGCTTGCAGCATTACCTCAGTCGTCGGTGCGGGAGTGTCATCTGACTTCTGCACGCGGACCACACCGACTGTCGCCTGCAATGCCACCTGCAATCCTCAATTGACAGCCATCGAAGGTAAGGCAGTCGTCTTTACCGCCGCCACCATCCCCTGCCAGAGAGTTACGATTGACCCCAGGCTTTACTTCCTCAACGGAACCACCTCCGACACCGGCGTGGCCGCGGTGAGTAACGGGCGGGTTGTATCGCCTTAGCCGTAGTGAGGCGGGCACGTCGCGCGGGCGGCGCGGCTTCTCTAGATTTCTACAGCGACCTGGGCGGGCTGCGATGCCGTCAGGAGGCCCGGTGCCGTCCTGCTTCTGAGCTTGGGGATCGGTCTCATTCTGCGTCCGGGGAGAAGTTGGGCGGCTCGGCTCGTCGCGCTGACGCAACTTTGTTTGGCTATTCAATCCCGAGCTCCGAAAGTACCCTCTGGTTCTCTCTCCATTCCGTGCGCACTCTCACGTGGAGACCGAGAAACACCCGGACGCCGAGAAAGGCCTCGATGTCCCGCCGCGCGGCGGTGCCGATCCCCTTCAACATGCTTCCACCCTTGCCGACGAGGATTCCCTTCTGAGAATCCCGTTCGACCAGAATCGAGGCCTCGATGCGGGTGAGCTTCTCCCCTTCTTCACAGGAATCGATGACCACCGCCGTGGAGTAGGGGATCTCCTCGCGGGTCGCTCCCAGAATCTTCTCCCGCACGATCTCCGAGACGAAGAATCGCTCGGGGAGATCGGTCAGCGTCTCCGGCGGATAGAGGGGCTCGCCTTCGGGGAGCCTTTGCTCCAGGACCGAGACGAGGGCGTCGACGTTCTCTCCTCCGAGGGCCGAGATGGGCACGATGTCCAGGAACTCGTGGCGCCCGCGATAGTCATCGATCATCGGCAGGATCTCCGGCTTTCGCATCCGGTCGACTTTGTTGAGCGCGAGCACCACGGGCACTTTCGCCTCGCGCACCCGCGCGAGAACGAACTCATCGCCGCCGCCAAAGGGCTCCGTCACGTCCACCAGAAGGAGCGCCAGATCGACGTTCCTCAAGCTCCGCAGCGCGAGATCCACCATGCGCCGGTTCATCTCGTGCTTCGGCTTGTGAATGCCCGGCGTGTCGAAGAACACCATCTGCGCCTTTTCCGTATTGGCGACCGCCAGGATGCGGTTTCTCGTCGTCTGCGGCTTCTCGGTGACGATGGCGACCTTCTGTCCCACCAGCCGGTTGAGGAGCGTGGACTTGCCGACGTTCGGGCGGCCTACGATGGTGACGAAACCAGCACGCATCACGCGAACGATCCGGGAAGAAAACGCAGAGGCGCGAAGGCGCAGAGACGCAGAGAGGGATTCCCCTTTTCGCCTTTGCGTTGATTCTTCGTCCGGTGTTGCACTAGGCCGTCGTTCCCGCCGCGGGAAGGCGGAAACGCACCTTGTTGATGCGCTGGCCGTCGGCATCCACCACTTCGATGCGGACGCCCTCGTGCTCGATGACGTCCCCCGATCGCGGAATCCGTCCCGCGGCGTCGAGAACGTAGCCGGAGACGGTCTCGAAGCCCGACCCGTTCACGTCGAGGTGCAGGAGCTCGCGGAGATCATCGATATCCGCGCGGCCGCTCACCAGGAAGACGCCCTCTTTCTCCTGGACGATCTCCGGGTCCACCTCGTCGAACTCGTCGTGGATCTCGCCCACGATCTCCTCGAGGATGTCCTCGACGGTGACGAGACCGCAGACCCCGCCGTACTCGTCCACCACCATCGCAAGAGTCTCTCGGGCGCGCTGGAGCTCGCGCAGCAGATCGCCCACCTTCTTGCTCTCGGGGACGAAGCTCACCTCGCGGATCATCGACCGGAATGAGGCCTCGGGCGGGGCTTGATGGGCGGCGATGAGGTCGATGACGTAGACCACACCCACCACATGGTCCAGGTCTTCTCGATAAACGGGTACCCGCGAGTACTTCTCTTCGGCGAAGAGCGAGCGCAGCTCCGAAACGGTCGCGTTCTCGGCGATGGCCACGATCTCCGTGCGCGGGGTCATGACTTCGCGCACCACTTTGTCGCCGAGATCGAGGACGGACTGCACCATCCGCTCCTTGTCGCCTTCGAGGATTCCTTCTTCCTTGCCGGCGTCGATGAACGCCTGGACCTCTTCTTCGGTGGCCTTTTCCTCGGGCTCCTCGCCGTTTCCGACGAAGTACGACACCAGCCGCGCGAGCGGCCGGCTCAGGGGATTCACGATCCGGGCGTAGATCCGGAAAGCGGGAAGGAGGAGCACCAGCACTTTCTCGGGGTTCTTCCGCGCCACGATGTTGGGGACGACTTCGCGGAAGAGAAGAAAGCAGAACACGAGCGTCACGAACGCGAGCGGGAGGGGCTGCGGCAGCTCCATCGCCAGATAGAGAAAAGTCACGAGAACGGTGATGGCGATGAAAGCCCCCTGGAGGCCGATCCGGAGCGGCAAGAGAAGCTCCATCGGATCCTCGAGGGCGCGGGTGAGATAGCCCGTCTTCCAGCCGCCTTCCTCGTAGGCCCGCATCGAGATCTTGCTGAAGTAGTCGAAGGCGACATCGATGAGCGACAAGAAAGAGCGCAAGAACGATGAGCAGCAGGATGGCGATCCCCGCGAGCTGTATCGATATCATCGGCGGCTGTCGCCGTGCTTGGTGATGCGGAGTCGCCGCCGCAACCGGTACTCGATTCGGCGCATCTCGCCGTCGTCCGTCTCGTGGTCGTAGCCCAGGAGGTGAAGAAAGCCGTGAAGGGTGAGGACCTCGAGCTCCCGCCGGAGCGTCGATCTCCGGCGACGGGCTTGCCGCGAGGCGGTCTCGGCCGAGATCACGATGTCGCCGAGGTAGCCTCGAGCCGAGCCCCTTCGAGCCGAACGGAACGAGAGCACGTCCGTCGCCTTGTCGAGCCCGCGGAAATCGCGGTTGAGGGCCTGGATGCGCCCGTCGGTCACGAGGGCCACGGTCGCCGCGCCCTCAGGGGCGCCGGCCTCGGGTGCGACTCTCCCGAGAAATGCCTTGAGGCGAATGGAGTCGATGGGGACACGACGCTGGAGGTTCCGCACCGACAGCCGCGCTCGTGCGCCCGCTCCGGAGGTTCGGGACGTTCGCGGAGGTTCAGAGCTCATCGGCTGTCCTGCACCACCAGGGGCTCCACCTGTTTTTCGAAGTCGAAGCCCGGATAGCTCACCCGCTGGTGGTGAATTCCCATGAGCACCCGCTGAAAGCTCTGGGCGATCTTCTCGAGGTCGCGGAGAGTCAGGTCGCACTCGTTGAGCTGGCCGTCGAGGAAGACGTAGTCGATGATCTGGCGGATCAGTCCCTTCAGACGAGCGGGGCTCGGATCGTCGAGCGTCCGCGACGCCGCCTCGACGGCGTCGGCGATCATGATGATGCCCGCTTCCCGCGTCTGCGGCTTTGGACCGGGATAGCGATACTCGTCCTCGCTCACCTCTCCCAGCTCCGGATCCTGGTTCATCTTCGCCTTCTCGTAGAAGTAGCTGATGACTTTCGTGCCGTGGTGCTGGGGAATGATGTCGATGAGCTCCTGCGGCAGGTTCATCTCCTCCGCGAGCTCGATTCCTTCCTTCACGTGGCTCGCGATCACGAGAGCGCTCATCCGCGGAGACAGCTGGTCGTGGCGGTTTCCGCCGGTCTGGTTCTCGACGAAGTAATTGATCTTGGTGAGCTTTCCGATGTCGTGGTACATCGCCGCGGTGCGGCAGAAAATCGAGTTCGCGCCGATGGCTTCGGCGGCGGCCTCCGCGAGCGAGCCCACCACCATGCTGTGATGGTAGGTGCCCGGGGCTTCGAGCGCGAGCCGCCTCAGGATGGGGACGTTGCCGTTCGCGAGCTCGAGGAGCCGAATGTCGGTGGTCCGGTGAAACACGGTCTCGAACACCGGCAGAAGAACCGAGACCAGGGCCGCGACCGCCACACCGCCCGCGAAGGCGCAGGCGAGGTCGAACCCGAAGTTGCTCGGCGGAAAATGGCGGCCGCTGAGCAGATCGATGGCGAGGACCGCAGCGACGTTGACCGCGCCCACGAGGAGCCCGACTTTGACCAGAGCGGTCCGCCGCTTGTACTGGAAGAGCCCGAGTATCGCCGCGAGGCTCGAGAGCAGCGCGAAGACCGCGAGCTGCAGGTTCCCGGTCATGATGCCGATGGCGATGCTGAAGAGCGTGGAGGCGAGAAGCGCGGTCGGAGCGTTCTCGAGGAGGAGCAGCATCACCGCAACGCTCGCGAAAGGAACGGCGTAGGTATAAGAGCTGCCATTGTTGAAAGGCGGCACCACCACTTGCTCGGAGAAGAGACGCGCGACGAAGAACGCGAGCCGCGCGAGGGCGAGGTGGCCCACCACGACGATACCGGTCATGGCGAAGCTTTGCCGGCGCCATGCCTCGCTCGCTCGCGAGGGCCGCAACAGATGCCACTGGATGGTCAGCAGAACCCCGGCGAGTAGGAAAGCGCCGAGAGCCCCCGCGTAGCCCCACCTCCGGGTCTCGCTCGAGAGGATGTCGAGCTGCCGCAGGACGCTCGCCGTGATCTCATCCCCTTCACGAACGATGGTCTTGCCGCGCCGGACCTGGAAATACACCGGGTCGACCGACTCACGCGCGGCCGCGCGCCGGCGCTCCGTCTCGTCGAAGTCGAAGGTGAGCGTCGGCTCGAGGAACCTCGCTCCGAGCTCGATGAGCCGGCTCCGCTCGGCCTGTCGCAGGTCGGAGAGGCTCCCGATTTGAACTTCCAGGAGCTGCGTCGCTTCCTCGAGCGACAGGACGCTCCCGAAGTCCCTGCGCACCTGGCTCGCTTTCGAGACCTGCTCGCGCCGTCGTATAGGCTGTCCGAGCGCGAGAAGGCGGTCCTTCTCGCCGACGATGTCCCTCGAAAGAACGCTTCCGACCGCGCGCGTCAGGACCTGCTCGAGCTCGGGCGAGAGCTCCTTTTCGAGGAGGAGCGCGAGCTCGTCCTCACGGACCTCGATTCCGAGCCGAGAGCGCAGTCCAGCGCCGAGATCGTCACCGCCCGCGGCGAGCGCCGCCCGCCCGTACTCGAAGGCGCTTGCGATCCGCTTTCCCGCTTCGAGCGGGGCGGCGTCGTCGAAGTCATAGACTTCGAGAACCCCGCTCGCCTCTTCCTCTCGTCGCGCGGCCGTGCCCACCTCGTCTTCGTAACTGAAATCGTAGGGCGCATAGACCGTGGTGGGAGCGATCTGACCGAGCTCGTATTGATGCGCTCGAAAGCTCAAGAACGGCGTGAGCAGGACGGTGAGCGCGAGAGCCAAAAACGCCGCCCAGGGCCAGGGTGAAGAGTAGGCGAGGTCGAAAAGATCCCGGAGCCGAAGGCCGCGCCGCGGCCGCCGGCCTGGCACCACTTCGTTCTGCAGCACTTTAAGCCTCGGCAACCGACCCCGGAGGTTTCTTGGACGTCGCCTCGGTCGTCTTCCGTTCGCGAGCGCGATCGTACGCGCGGATGATCGACTGCACCAGCGGATGGCGCACCACGTCGGTCTCGTCGAAATACACGAAGTCGATCCCGTTGATGTCCGAAAGCAGATCGATGGCCTCGACGAGACCGCTCATCCTCCCGTGGGGGGAGGTCGATCTGCGTGATGTCGCCGGTGACCACCGCCTTCGACCCGAAGCCGATGCGGGTCAGGAACATCTTCATCTGCTCGGAGGTGGTGTTCTGCGCCTCGTCCATGATGATGAAACTGTCGTTCAAGGTGCGCCCTCTCATGAAGGCGATGGGAGCGATCTCGATCGATCCCCGCTCGATGAGCTGCACCACTTTTTCCGGCTCCATCATGTCGTAGAGGGCGTCGTACAGCGGCCGGAGGTAGGGGTTGATCTTCTCCTGGAGGTCTCCCGGGAGAAAGCCGAGCTTTTCCCCCGCTTCCACCGCGGGCCTCGCGAGGATGATCCGGTTCACCTTCTTCTGGTGGAACGCGGCGACCGCCATGGCGACGGCGAGATAGGTCTTGCCCGTTCCCGCGGGTCCGATGCCGAGAACGATGTCGCTCGCCTCGATGGCTTTGATATAGGAGAGCTGGTGGAGGCTCCTCGGCATCACCCGTTTGCTGCGCGACGGCTGGAGGACGGCGTGCACGAAGAAGTCCTTGAGGGAAACGTTCGGGTCCTGGCGCAAAAGCCGGAGCGCGACGCGCAGGTCGCCCGCGCTCACCTGATATCCGCCGTCGATGAGCTCCGAGAACTGCTGGAAAATGTTCTCGAGCTTTTCGACTTGTGCCGGGTCTCCCTCGACGAGGAGCTCGTCGCCGCGGCTCACGATCTGGACCCCGAGGGCTTTCTCGATGGACTTGAGATTCTCGTCGTGGATTCCGAAGAGCGCCCGCGCGCCCTCTTCGGGAACCGAGATCTTCTTCATGTATAGAGAGTCTCAACCTCCGGAGACAACCCGCCCTCGAAAGAAAGAAGATTCTGCGAGCCCATCGCGTTGGTGCTGAATCAAATCGAGGGGACGACAGCGGTGGGTCGGGTATTCACCCGAGAAAAGCGACCCCCATGGTTCATGATTCCACTCGACGGTAGCACACCCCCCCGGGGGGGTCAAACCAAGCCGCGCGGGACTCCTCAGCCAGGCCGTTTTTCCGCGACGCGGATTCCGAGCTCTCCGAGCTGCGCCTCGGAGACCTCCGAGGGCGAGCCCGTCATGAGGTCGTACGCCGAAGTGGTCTTGGGAAACGCGATCACGTCGCGGAGGCTCTGTCCTCCTGCGGCGAGCATGGCGATGCGGTCGACCCCGAACGCGATACCCCCATGAGGCGGCGCCCCGTACTGGAGAGCTTCGAGAAAGAAGCCGAACTTTTCCCGGGCTTCCTCGTCGGACATCCCCAGGGCTCGGAACACCTTGGACTGGATGTCGTTTCGATGGATGCGGATACTCCCCCCACCGAGCTCGAACCCATTCGCCACCAGGTCGTACGCGAGGGCGCGCACCGAGCCCTGGTCCGTCTCGACTTTGTCGAGGTCCTCCTCGTAGGGCGACGTGAAGGGGTGGTGCATCGCGTTCCATCGCCCGTCGGCCTCCGAATACTCGAAGTAGGGAAAGTCCGTGACCCAGGTCAGGGAAAAGTCCCGCCCCTGCGGAATGAGCCCTTCCTTTTTCGCGATGGAAAGCCGGAGGCTCCCCAGGACCGCCGACACCAGATCCGCTTTTCCCGCGACGACCAGGAGGAGGTCCCCCGCGCCGCCCCCCGCGCGCTCGAAAGCCTTCTTCAGCCGGTCCTCTCCCACGTGGCGCGCGAGCGGGGACTTGAGCTCGTTCTCCTTCAGCTGCGCCCAGCCGAGCCCGGCGGCGCCCAGGCTCTTCGCCTGCGCCTCGAGGTCGTCGACTTCTTTCCGCGAGTACGACGCGCGACCGGGAACGGCGATGGCCCGCACCACTCCTCCCGCTTCGAGCGTCTTTTCGAAGATCCCGTAGCCCGATCCGCGCACCACTTCGGAGACGTCGGCGATCTCGAGCCCGAAGCGCAGGTCCGGCTTGTCGGAGCCGTAACGACTCATCGCCTCGTCGTACGTCATTCGGCGAAAGGGAGCTTTGACCTCGATGTCGACGGCATTCAACATCTCGACGAACATGCCCTCGACCAGCGCGAAGACGTCCTCGCGATCGACGAACGACATCTCGATGTCGATCTGGGTGAACTCCGGCTGCCGGTCGGCCCGCAGATCCTCGTCGCGGAAGCAGCGCACGATCTGAAAGTAACGCTCCATACCCGCGATCATCAGGAGCTGCTTGAAGAGCTGCGGCGATTGCGGGAGCGCGTAGAACGACCCCTTGTGCACACGGCTCGGGACGAGATAGTCGCGCGCCCCCTCCGGAGTCGACTTCGTGAGGTACGGCGTCTCGATCTCGTGAAAGCCCTGCCCCATCAGGTAGCGCCGCACCGCGAACGTGATCCGGCTCCGGATCTCGAGCCTTCGGCGGACCTCTCCCCGACGGATGTCGAGGTACCGGTACTTCAGGCGCAGGTCCTCGCTCGCCCGCGTCTCTTCGGTGAGCTCGAAGGGCGGCGTCTTCGATTCCGACAGCACGCGAATCTCCTGCGCGCGCACTTCGATCTCACCCGTAGCGATGCTCGCGTTCACCGTCGAGAGCGCGCGGCGCAGCACTTCCCCCGAGACGGCAACGACCCATTCCGTTCCGACGCGCTTCGCGAGCTCGACCACACCCGCTCCCGCTTCCGTCGGAATCAGGATTTGAGTGACTCCCGCCCGGTCGCGCAGATCGATGAACGTGATTCCTCCGAGATCGCGGACGGTATCGACCCATCCCATGAGCGTGACCCGGGCGCCGACATCGGCCGCACCGAGAGCGCCGCAGCTATGGGTTCTCTTCCAGGCGCTCACGGAAGGCGCCCTTGACGGAGATATTCGTCTTTCAATCCGCAGTAGGATTCGGCGGAGCGCTGAATGTCGGAGATCTCGTCTTCGGTGAGCTCCCGCACCACTCTCGCGGGAATCCCTCGCGCGAGCTTCCCCGAGGGAATGATCGTTCCGGGGCTGACCACCGATCCCGCCGCCACGAAGGAGCGTTCCTCGACGACCACCTCTTCGAGCAGCACCGCCCCCATTCCGATGAGCGAGCCTCGCTTCACGTGACAGCCGTGAAGAATCGCTCGATGGCCGATCGTCACGTCTTCCTCGAGGATCGTGGGGTTCTTCCCGTAGTTCACGTGCATCACCGTCAGGTCCTGGACGTTGGTGCGGGCGCCGATGCGGATGAAATGCACGTCGGCGCGCAGGACCGAGCCGAACCAGACGCTCGCGTCGGGCCCGATGACGACGTCGCCGACGACCGTCGCGTTCTCCGCGATGAACGCCGTTTCGTGGATTTGTGGGTTCTTGTCGCGATAGCTCTGAATCAAGAGGCTTCCTCTTTCGCCGGAACGAGCCAGATGAGGTCTCGGGGGAAATCGTAGGTGACGGAGAGACCAAGGAGGAGATCCGCGCCGATGACTCCGATTGCGGTTCCGCCGTAGGGGAGCTCCTTCATGACCCCGAGCACCACCGGGAGTTTCTTCGCTTCGAACTCTCCCACGCGAAGAGAAGCAATCTCGGCCCCGTTGGCCCCCTTGGGAGCAAAGCCTTTTTCGACGGCCCATTTCTTGTCCAGGACCGTTCCCGAGGTCCCGGCGTCGAGAATGAATTGGACCTCTTCGACCGCGCCTTCGCGCGAGAGAACGACCGGGACGATCAGAAACCTGCCCGACGAATCGAAGGAAGCGCCGCCCGACGGCACGTCGGGGGGCGAGTTCTCGAGATACAGGAGCCGTCGCGGATAGTGGACGGTGAGTCGGAGAGGCTCGAGCAGATCCCGGCCGATACGCCCGTAACTGCGGAGCCCACCCATTCCCGTTCCGTCCTCTCCCGCGATCAAGAGAGTTCGAACCATCGAAAACGTGCGGTCTCCTACCTTGAGCTCCTCGAGGAGCGCCACGGGCACTTTCTCTTTCTTTCCGTAGAAGTCGATTTCAGCCTCTCCCTGGCTCGCGAGCTTCATCCCGCTGCCGTCGACCACGAGCGTGTCGAGGACGAAGTCGTTGAAGCTCGTATCGATCACGAGCCGATGCCCCCCCGAGCCGTTCAGCTTCGCGCGCACGATCGGGAGGGCGGACTGGTCGATAGTCTCGAACCCGATCCACGCCGGGGCGGCCGTCTGGGCCGCGACGACCGCGGATACGAGGATGACCGCGGCTATAACCCATCCGAGAGTTTTCATTGCATGCCTTTCAGTCCAAAGAACATAGCAAATTTGACCCGGCAATGCTCGACTATAATCCGCGGGCGTGCGCCTGACCGTGAGGGACAAGCTTGTCGCTCTCCTCTTTTATTCGACGCTCACTCTCGTCCTCACCTATCCACTGGTCCTCGCGCCCAGGACCGCCAACCGGCTCGACAGCCCTGACGCCCTTCTGAACGCCTGGATCGTGTCGTGGAACCTGCACCAGCTTCCGCGCGATCCCCTCGGGCTCTTCGATGCGAATATCTTCCATCCCGAGAAAGACACTCTCGCTCTCTCCGAGAACCTCCTGACCGGCGCGCTCCTCGTCGCGCCGGCGGCGCTCTTCGAAAGCTCTCCCGTCTTCCTCTTCAACGCCGTACTTCTCGCGGCCTTCGTCGCGACTGGATATGCCGCGTTTCTTCTTGCGTCCGATCTCACCGGAAGCCGGCTCGCAGCGGCGCTCGGAGGCGTTCTCTTCGCGTTCGCTCCCTATCGATTCGCACACCTCCCGCACCTCCAGCTCCAGCTCGCGTTCGGTATCCCGCTCGCGCTTACCTTCGCGCGCCGGATTCTCTTGGAAGGCACGGGAGTCGGCCCCGTCATCGGACTCGCCCTCTCGCTCCCGCTCACCTTCGGATCGAGCATCTATTACTTTATCTACGGCGCCACGGCGGTCCCGCTACTCGCCCTTTTCGAGCTCAAAGGAGCGAGGCACCGACTGCGTCGTCTCTCGCGCCTCGGCCTCGCCGTTCTCGCCGGCGCCCTTCTGACCCTCCCCCTCGCTCTGCCTTACTGGGAGAAGCTCGGCTCGGGAATGGAGCGGTCGCTCGCGACGGCATCCGAGTTCGAAGCCAGGGGCCTCGACTACCTTTCGAGCTTCTCGCGGCTCCACTGGTTTCTTCCGAAAGAGAGCGAGCCGCTTTTCCCCGGCTTCATCGCCATCGGGCTCGCGACGTTCTCCCTGATCGGGCCGGCGAAGGATCGCCGCCGGCCGTGGGTCTGGGTCGCGATTGCCGTTCTCGGAGTCGCCCTTTCGTTCGGTCCTTCCTTCGGACTCTTCTCGTTTCTCTACGAGATATTTCCGCCGTACCGGGCGCTTCGGGTCCCCTCCCGGGCGGGCATCTTGTTTCTGCTTTCGGTCGCAATGCTCGCGGCAGCCGGTCTCGACCGCGTTCGGAGTCGTTCGGCGCAAATCGCTCTCGTGGTGTTCGCGGCGGCGGAATGCGCCGCGATCCCGCTGCCTCTCGCTATGAAGGCGCCGGGGCTTCCACCGATCTACGGTCACCTCGAGACAGCCGGCGAGGGCGCACTGCTGGAGCTTCCGCTTCCGCCTCCGGAGAATTTCCAGGACAACGCCCTCTACGTCTTTCGATCCGCGTACCATGGTCGCCGGATCGTGAACGGATACAGTGGATTCGTTCCCGACGCCTACCGGGACGCATACGAGCGGATCCGGTCACGGCCTTTGCCGGAAGTCCTGGCCTGGCTCTCGGATCGAGGAGTTCGATTGGTCCTCGCTCACGAGGGAAGAATCGGACCGCGACTTCGCCGCGAGCTCCGCGAAGCGGAGCAGGGTGGAATCTTGATTTTGGTGGGAGAAGAGCCGGGAGACCGGCTCTATCGCATTACTGTTCGCAGTTCGTCGTAGGCTCGAGGAACCAGCCGTTCTCGAGCAGCGTTTCCGGGCTCGGTCCGGTGAAGCGTTCCGTGAGCTCGGCTTCACCCGGCTCGGTGAGGACGGAGGGTCCTGGAACGAGCCAGGTGTTCACCAGGTACTGCCAGTGGAACGATCGTTCTCCCAGCATTTCCGCTTCGGACCAGTTTCCTCGGGGGATTGCTTGAGCCATTTTCCGCCTCCGTCTCTGGAAGGCTGAAATGCAACTCACGTGCCACGAATCTCGGCCTCGGTCCCTTTCCCTAAGGCCTTTATAGCGCTTCAGTTGCACGCTCTGTGGATAACTCCCCCCGTCTCCTCGTAGTGAATCACCCCCGAGAATGTGCAACAGTTTTGATACGGGAGGGAAATTCCGTCACACCTCCCGCTACAGTTTGTAAAACCTTCCCGACGCGCGGGCGCGATCGAGGAGTGAGGGCGGCGGAGCGAAGCGCAGGCCTTTTTTCGCGCGCCACGATTCGAGGTCGGATGCGAGGCGACCGAGCCCATAGCTCTCGGCATACCGAAGGAGCCCGCCACGAAACGGGGGAAAGCCCGTCCCCATCACCATCGCGAGATCGAGCTCGCCCGGACTTCCCACGACCGACTCGTCGAGGCAACGCGCCGCCTCGGCGACCATGAGCGAGAGCGCGCGCTCGATCGCTTCGACCGGGTCGAGTACCCCTCGATGCGCCCCGACGAGGGTCGACACGGCCGGATCGGCGACGGCGCGCTCCCGGTCGTATCGGTAGAATCCCCGCCCTGTCTTTTTGCCCAGGCGGCCTTCGGCCACGAGGCGCTCGAGGATTCCAGAGGGCTCCGCCCGATCCCCGAACGCTCGCGCGAGCACGATGCCCGCTTTCTGAGCCACGTCGATCCCGACTTCGTCCAGGAGCCGAAGAGGCCCCATCGGCATTCCGAAGCGGAGGAACGCGCGATCGACCGCCTCGATGTCGCCGCATTCGAGCAGGAGGTGCGACGCTTCGTTCAGGTACGGCCCGAGGATGCGGTTCACCAGAAAGCCGGGACCGTCGTTCACCACTACCGGAGTTTTCCCCAGGCCCTTCGCGAGAGCGACGAGGCTCACGATGGTGCGATCCGAGCTGGTTCGGCCGCGGATCACTTCGATCAGAGGCATGCGATCGACGGGGTTGAAGAAGTGAAATCCCGCCATGCGGTCGGGATGCGCGAGGACCGACTGCATCTCACTCACCGAGAGCGTCGAGGTATTGGTCGCGACGAGACACTCCTTCGAGATCCGGGGCTCGAGGTCGCGGAGGACGCGCTTCTTGATCTCCATGTCCTCGACGATGGCTTCGAGCACCAGGTCCGCGCGCGCGAATCCGCTCCAGTCGAGGGTCGGAGCGATGAGGGCCATCCGCGATTCGACCTCCCAGGCGCTCATGCGACGCCGCTTCCTTCGCTCATCGAAGATCGCGCGAGCCGCCTTCAGTCCCGCTCCGAGCGCCTCAGGACTCACGTCCTTGAGGCGCACGGGAAGATCGCGCGACGCGAGAAGCCTCGCGATCCCGCCACCCATCGTCCCCGCTCCGAGAAGGGCCGTCGACTCGACCGTGCGCGGCTCGACGGCGGACGCGACCCCGCGCTCCTTTTTCGCCCGCTCGTTCAGAAAGAAGAGGTGGACGAGGTTTTTCGACACCTCTCCGGGAAGGAGCACCTTCACTTTCTCCCGCTCGAGAGCAAGAGAGCGGCTCTTGGAGGTTCTGCCCTTTTCGACGATCTCGAGGATTGCGAAGGGTGCCGGATAGTGGTCTCCCGCCCGGGAAAGGACCCTCTTTTTCGCCTGAGAGAAGAGAATCGCGCGGCCTATGGGATTCCCTTCGAGAAGCCAACTCCCGAGCGCACGCTTTTTCCTCGGGAGAGGGAGCTGCGAGAGGAGAGCGAGGGCTTGCTCGCGAAGGCGCCCATGCGGGACAGCGCGATCGAGAAGTCCGATTTTCTCCGCCTTCCGCGCATCGATACCGCGCCCGGTCAGCATCAGATCGAGAGCGCTCTCGATTCCGATGAGGCGAGGAAGGCGTGTCGTTCCACCCCAGGCGGGAACGATTCCGAGGTTCACCTCCGGAAGGCCGATTTGGAACTTCGGGTGGTCCGTGCCCACCCGGCCCTTACAAGCGAGCGCGATCTCCGTGCCGCCGCCGAGGCAAACCCCGCCGATGGCGGCGACCGTCGGAAAGGGCAGGGATTCGATGCGGTCCATGATCGCCTGGCCCGCACGCACCGCTTCGTCCGCATCCTCCGGCGTTCGGACGCCCTGGATTTCCGACACATCGGCTCCGGCCAGAAACATTCCGTCCTTGGCCGAGGTGAATATCGCTCCCCGGAGGCCGGACCGGGACTCGAGCTCCGAAAGGACTTCGCGCAGGCGCTCCATCACCGCCCGGGAGAGCTTGTTCACTTTCTCGCCGGCGAGATCGAAAATCACGAAAGCGACGGAGTCTTCGAAGGACAGGCGGACCGGCTCGGGCTCGGCGCTCATGAGCGAGGAACGAGTCTACTCGCCGCCAAACGCGCGGTTCAAATGGAACGGGTTACGAGGGTCCCTTGCAACCCCCTCCCCTTCGGAGGACAATTGCATCGGGGACCATGGAAAACTTCCTGGGACGGGTCCGCGAGTTCTTCCGGAACGACGACATTGTCAGCGCCGTCACCGGTGAGGCCGTCGATCCGCCGTTTTTCGACCCCAAGAGGAAGCGGTACACCCAGATCACGACCGCTGTCGGCTATATCTCGCTCTTCGCGGTCATGGTTTTCGCTCTCGACGATGCTCCCCGAGCCTCCGACCGCTCTCGCAGACGAACGATCTTCCGGACCTCATTTTCGTGATGACCGAAGGCCCCGGCGGTGGCGGTGGCGGCGGTGGCGACAAATCCGAGGATCCCGCCTCGGTCCAGAAGATCGAGGGCGAGGACGCGGCGAAGGTCGCGGTCGAGGTGGAAGCGCCCGAAGACAAGATGGTCTTCGAGGATCCGGACAAGCCCCCTCCGGAGGAAGAGGAAAAGGAAGTCGTCGAAGAGGAAGAGGTTCCCGCCGTCGTCGCGCCCGTCGTGGAGACGGCTCCCGACGACGTGACGGAGCGAGGGGCCATCGACGGCAAGGAGCAGCTCGTCGCTTCCGCGGGACCGGGGACGGGCGAGGGAATGGGAGAAGGCGAGGGATCCGGCATCGGCGAAGGGACCGGCGGCGGTATCGGCGGCGGCGTCTACCGGCCCGGAAGCGGAATCACACCCCCGATCATCATCCGTCAGGTCCGGCCCAACTTCACCGAAGACGCGCTCGCCCGCAAGATTCAGGGCGAAGTCGAGGTCGAGGTGGTGATTCTGAAAGACGGCACCGTCCGCCCGGTGCGCGTGCTTCGCGGTCTCACGGCCGATCTCAACGAGAAGGCGCTGGCAGCGGCATCGCAATGGAAGTTCATTCCCGCGAAGTTCAAGGGTCAGCCGGTCGACCTGATCGGCGAGCATCACCATCGAATTCAACATTCTTTGATTGGCGCTCACGCCAACGCTTCGTCCACCATCTCCGCCGCATCCACTTCGTGGCGGATGTCCTGTAGCCTCGAGCTGAGCTCGGGAACGTTTCCGCTCGAAGCCTCGGCGCGAGACAGATCGAGCCGAAGCTGCTTCACCTGGTGCTCGGCCACGTCCTGCCGCACCCGGATCTGCTCCAGGACCAAGAGCGCCTTGTCGATGGTCCGGCGGCGCTCGCGCACGACGTCGAGCTGTTTTTCGTAGAGGCTCCGGTCGCGTTGACTCGAGGCGCTTTCGAGCCGCGCCGCCGCCTCCTTCTCCGTTCTCTCCAGCCGATGGCGCTCGTCGATTCCTGTCTGCTCTTCGAGGTCCCGCCGCTTCGAGGCGAGGTCGCGCATCCGAAGCCTCGATGCCGTCGATCTCTTTCAAGAGCTCCGCCTTGTTCTCGCCTCCCCGCCTTTCGAGAAGGCCGCGCACGCGCTCCACCTCGTCGCGGAATCCCGCTCGACAGAAGCTCGGGCGGGGCCGCCTTCGCTCCCTCGCCGAGAGCCTTTCGCGATCGCCAGAGAGAGATGGCGGCAGGAACGCGCGGACGTAGCCTGCGCCACGAGACCGATGGCCCAGAATCCCATCCAGATCGGGACCTCACCGCGGGCGATGAGCCACACGAGGCCGAAGGTAACGTAGACCGCGAGGTGCTCGGCGAATCCCATGACTTTCTTCTTGGCGGCCCAGGACGCCGGGTCTCGCGCTGGCCGGAACTTCCTCGCGGAAGAGGGGGGTCTCGTGCAGAGGAATCCAGACGTCGTCTCCCTCGCGCCTCACCATCTCGAGACCCGAGTACCGATTGTGCCGGAATCTCTTCCGGAGACGCGCTTCGGAGAGCGTGCGCACTCTGCCATCGGAATCGATCTGGTAGCGAGTCGCGACGCGAAGGCGCGACGCAGCTGCGACCAGGACGTAGCGGAGGGCGCCGCGCTCGGGATGCCGCCGGCACCGGCGCGCACGGCGGCGGAAGAGATTTCAGCTCGCGCGCGAGCTCGCGCGTGTCGGGATACCTTCGCGCCGGGTCTTTCGAGAGACAACGGTTCACGACGCGATCGAGGCCGTGCGGAAGCCGGGGGTTGAGCCTCGCCATCGGGACCGGCTCGCTCTCGATGATCGAGGCGAGCGTCTGGGCGGCGGTCTCGCGCTGAAACGCGATACGTCCCGTCGCCATCTCGTACACGATCAGACCGAGCGAGAACTGATCGGCGCGGGAGTCGGCGGATTTGCCCGACGCCTGCTCGGGAGACATGTACTCCACGGTCCCGATCAGCATCCCGTGCCTCGTGCGCGCGAGAGTCGCCCTCTCGGAGTCGACGGCGAAGGCGGCGGTCGAGAGCTTCGCGAGACCGAAGTCGAGGATCTTGACGAGCGCCATCCTCACTCACCATGACGTTCTCGGGCTTCAGATCCCGGTGCACGATGCCCGCAGCGTGCGCTTTGGCGACTCCGTCCGCGAGCTGGCGGGCGAGATCGAGAAGGCGCTCCGGCTCGAGAGGGCCGTCGGCCAGCGCCTTTCGCAGCGTCGTGCCTTCCGCGAGCTCCATGGCGATATAGCGGCGGCCCTCGCTCTCGCCGACGTCGTAGATGTGGACGATGTTGGGATGGGATAGGGACGAGGCCGCTCGCGCCTCCTGCTCGAAACGGCGAAGCCGCTCCGTGTCGGTCGCGAACTCCGGAGAGAGCACCTTGAGCGCGACTTCGCGGCCGAGCTTGAGGTCCCTCGCGCGATAGACGGCTCCCATACCGCCCTGACCGAGCGTGGAGAGGATTTCGAACGACCCGAGGCGCGTCCCGGGGACGAGCGACATGGACGCCACGGAGGAAGTGTAGCGCTACTTGTTTTCGTTCTGGTAGCGGCCGGCGTAGGTCTTTTCGGCGGGAGAGTCGAGCTCGAAGAACACCAGCTGCAGGACCCGCGCGTCTTTCTTGATCCGGATTCCCGCGGGGTTCGAGACGGTGAGGAGCGAGCCGCTCCGTCCCGAGTAGCCCGAGTCCCAGAGCGCGGTTCCGATCTGGGCCCCGACCGGAGAACGGTCGAGCGCGTGCGGGCGAGAGCAAAGACGTCGGGAGGAATGTTGACCACTTCGTTGTAGACGATCCAGTAGGGACGAGGAGCGAGATGCCACCACCCCGAGGCGTCCGGGCGGAATGGGCTCGGTCGAAGCGGTGCGCCTTTCGGAGTTGTCGAAGTCGACCGCCCCCGGCTCGTCGCCGAAGCGCGACACCTCGCGCAAGGTGAAGTCGACGCCGTTCATCTGGATCTGCACCTCGCGATCGAGGAATCCCTCGACGAGTGGCGGGGTGCGGGAGAGCCGCTCGCGGAGGCCCGCGCCCTCGAGGAGCTTCAAGAGCGGCTCCGGTCGAGCTTCGGAAGCGTGATGTGCTCCTGGCCCTGGTACTTCCCCTTCTTGTCCTTGTAGGACCGCGCGCACTCTTCGTCGCTTTCGAAGAACAGCACCTGGGCGATGCCCTCGTTCGCGTAGATGCGGCAAGGGAGAGGTGTGGTGTTCGAGATCTCGAGGGTCGCGTTTCCCTCCCACTCGGCGTCGAACCCGGTGACGTTGATGATGATTCCGCAGCGGGCATAGGTCGACTTTCCGATGCAGACCGCGTACACGTTTCTCGGAATGCGGAAGTTCTCGACGGTGTTCGAGAGCGCGAAGGAGTTCGGCGGGATCACGCAGGATTCGCCTTTGTAGTCGACGAAGCTCCGCGGGTCGAAGTTCTTGGGGTCGACGATGGTGGTGTGGACGTTGGTGAAGATCTTGAACTCATCGGAGACCCGGATGTCGTACCCGTAGGAGGAGAGGCCGTAGGAGATCACGTTCTCCCGGACCTGGCTCTCCACGAACGGATCGATCATTCCGTGCTCGAGGGCCATCTTCTTGATCCAGCGATCGGATTTGATGGACGGCACTTCGCGGCCCCCTTTCGAGGTTAGATGAGCTGGAGCTTCGTGAAGAAGTACGGGATCTCGATCGCCGCCGACTCGGGCGAATCGGACCCGTGGATGACGTTCGCCTCGACGGAAGTCGCGAAATCCTTCCGGAGGGTCCCCGTCGCCGCCTTCGCCGGATCGGTCGCCCCCATGAGCTTGCGCAGCTCCTCGATGGCGTTCTCCTTCTCGAGCACCATGACGATGGAAGGTCCCGAGCTCATGAAATCGGTGAGGCTGTCGAAGAAGGGCCTCGCCTTGTGAACGGCGTAGAAGCCCTCCGCCTGGCGCTTGCTCATCTGGATCATGCGCAGCCCCACGATGCGGAATCCCGCTTCCTCGATGCGCGCGAGCACCTTGCCGGCGACGTTCTGCCGAACTCCGTCGGGCTTGATGATCGAGAGTGTCGATTGAATCACTTCTTGTCCCCCAGAATACCGGCCATGGTCGCGCCCATGTCCGCCGGACTCACCACGACCGTGGCCCCCGCGTTCGAGAGCGAGGCCATCTTGTCCTTCGCCGTGCCCTTGCCGCCCATGATGATAGCGCCGGCGTGACCCATCCTCCGTCCCGGAGGCGCGGTCTGACCCGGCGATGAACGCGACGACCGGCTTCGTCATCTTTTCCTTGATGAACGCGGCCGCCGTCTCCTCGGCGTTTCCGCCAATCTCTCCGATGAGGATCGACTGCATCCGTTCCCGGATCGTCTCTGGAAGAGAGCGAGCGCGTCGACGAAGTTCGTGCCGATGACCGGATCGCCTCCGATGCCGATACAGGTCGATTGTCCGATTCCCCTCTGGGTCAACTGATGGACCGCCTCGTAGGTCAAGGTCCCGCTCCGCGAGACCACGCCCGACCCGGCCCTCCTTGTGGATGTGTCCCGGCATGATGCCGATCTTCGCCTTCCCCGGCGAGATGACGCCGGGGCAGTTCGGCCCGATGAGGCGGCTTCCGCTCCGGGAAACGACGCGCATCACGTCCACCATGTCGAGAGCGGGGATTCCCTCCGTGATACAGACCACGAGAGGGATTCCGCGCATCGACGGCTTCGAGGATCGCATCGGCGGCGAAGGGCGGCGGCACGAAGATCACCGTGGCGTTGGCGCCGGTCCTGGCCACCGCGTCGCGCACGGTATTGAAGACCGGAACGCCTTCGACGGTCTCCCCCGCTTTGCCGGGGGTGACGCCGGCGACGACCTTGGTCCCGTAGTCGATCGCGCCTCGCGCGTGGAACTGCCCTTCGTTGCCGGTGATTCCCTGGACGAGGAGGCGGGTATCGTTTCCAACGAGGACGCTCACTTCGCACCTCTCGCCGCCGCGACCACTTTGGCTGCCGCCTCTTGCATGCTGTCCGCGGTGATGAAATTGAGACCCGACTCGGCCGAGCATTTTCTTCCCGATGTCGACGTTGGTCCCCTCGGCGCGGATCACGACGGGCACTTTCACGTCGAGCTCCTTCACCGCGCCGATGACGCCCTTCCGCGAGCCGGTCGACGCGAAGGATGCCGCCGAAGATATTGATCAGGACCGCTTTCACCTGAGGATCGGAGATCAGGATGCGAAAGGCGTTCTTGATCTGCTCGGGGCTCGCGCCGCCGCCCACGTCGAGAAAGTTCGCGGGAGCTCCGCCCGCGTGATGGATGATGTCCATCGTCGACATCGCGAGACCGGCGCCGTTCACCATGCAGCCGACGCTTCCGTCGAGCTTGATGTAGTTCAAGGAGAACCGGGAGGCTTCCACTTCGAGCGGAGACTCTTCGGTCAGGTCGCGGAGCTCCTTCACGTCGGGGTGGCGAAACAGAGCGTTGTCGTCGACGGAGATCTTCGCGTCGAGAGCCATCACTTCCTTCTCCCGCGTCACCAGGAGCGGATTGATCTCGACGAGACGTCGCGTCGAGGGAACGAAACGCCTGGTAGAGCGAGAGCAGGAAGCGCACCGCGTTCTTGTGCACGTCGCCGGAGAGGCCGAGCTCGAACGCGAGACGCCGGGCCTGATGGGGCTTCATGCCGAGCGCGGGATCGATCTCCGCCCGCAGGATCTTCTCCGGGGTCTCGGCGGCGACTTTCTCGATCTCCATCCCGCCCGCCTGGCTCGCGATGGCGATGGGCCAGCCGAGCGAACGATCGACGAGGAAGCTGAGGTAGAGCTCGCGGTCGATATTGACCCCCTCCTCGATGAGGAGCTTGCGGACTTCCTTCCCCTCCGGTCCGGTCTGCGGCGTCACCAGCTTCTTTCCGAGAATCTCCGCGGCGTACTTTTCGACGTCGCCGCTCGTGCGGGCGAGCTTGACGCCTCCCGCCTTCCCTCGCCCGCCGGCGTGGATCTGGGCCTTCACCACGACGGGATAGCCGAGGCATCCGCGGCCTCGACCGCCTCGGCAACGGACTCGACCTTGCGCCCGCGGGGGACCTTCACCTGGTAGCGCGAGAGGAGCTCTTTCGCCTGGTACTCGTGAAGGTTCATGGAAAGCTCAGACTCCCGATCTTCTCGACGAGCTCCTGGACCGAGGCAGCCGACTTCTGGAGTGCGACGCGCTCGTCGTTGGTGAGCGAGATCTCGACGATCTGCTCGATGCCCTTCGAGCCGAGCTTCACCGGCACGCCCATGTAGAGCCCGTTGATTCCGTACTCGCCCTCGAGGTACGCGGCGCACGGAAGGATCTTCTTCTTGTCCTTGAGAATCGCATCGACCATTTCCACGATCGCCGCCGAGGGAGCGTAGTAGGCCGAGCCGGTCTTGAGATAAGCCACGATCTCGCCGCCCCCCTTTCGCGTGCGCTCCACGATGCGGTCGATGACTTCCTTCGACATCAGATCGGGAAGAGGAATCCCGGCGACGGTCGAATAGCGGGGAAGCGGCACCATGTCGTCGCCGTGGCCCCCGAGGACGAACGCGTGGACGTTGTCGACGGAGACCGAGAGCTCCATGGCGATGAAGGTGCGCATGCGCGCCGAATCGAGGACTCCCGCCATCCCGAGCACCCGCTCCTTGGGAAACCGGCTCACTTTGAACGCGGTCTGCACCATGGCGTCGAGAGGATTCGAGACGACGATCAGGATCGATTTCGGGGAGTGCTTCACCACCTGCTCGGTGACGCCCTTCACGATCTCGTAGTTGGTCTTGAGGAGATCGTCGCGGCTCATGCCCGGCTTTCGCGCGATGCCGGCGGTGATGACCACGATGTCCGAGTCCTTCGTGTCCTTGTAGTCGTTGGTTCCGGTCACCCTCACGTCGGAGCCGCGAGATGGGACAGGCCTCGAGCATGTCGAGTCCCTTCCCCTGCGGAATCCCTTCGAGGATGTCGATCATCACCACGTCCGCGAGCTCGGCATCCGCGATGCGCTGGGCGGCGGTCGCCCCCACGTTGCCCGCGCCGACGACGGTGACTTTGTGTCTGCATCGATGTCTCCTTGTACAATGCTGCTCGCCTCTTCGGCTCGCTCGCTCCCCTCGCTCTTCGCTCGGGGAGGACGGGCCCTCCGGGCCCGTTGCTACGCTCAGGTTACATGTTCTCGATCATCGCCGAGCCGAACTCGGACGTCTTCAAGAGCGTCGCGCCCTCCATCAGCCGATGGAAGTCGTAGGTCACCCTCTTCTGGGCGATGGTTTTCTCGAGACTCGACTCGATGAGGTCCGCCGCCTCCTGCCACCCCATGTGCTGGAACATCAGGACGCCCGAGAGGATGACCGAGCCCGGGTTCACCTTGTCGAGGTCGGCGTACTTCGGAGCGGTCCCGTGGGTCGCCTCGAAGATCGCGTGACCGGTGACGTAATTGATGTTGCCCCCGGGCGCGATGCCGATGCCGCCGACCTGGGCCGCGAGCGCGTCGGAAAGATAGTCGCCGTTGAGGTTCATGGTCGCGATGACGTCGAAGCTCGTCGCCCGGGTCAGGACCTGCTGCAGCGTGATGTCGGCGATGGAGTCCTTGATGAGGAGCTTCGACTTCCACTTGCCGGAGCCGTGGCTCTCCCAGAGAGATCGCAGGCAGGTCTCGACCTCGTCGGTGACCTCCTTCTTCCGATCGGGAGTCATGAGGTCGTATCCGGGCTCGACGGCCCGGGCGTTGTCCTCGACGGAAATGCTTCGGCGACTCCTCGCGGTTTCCGAGAATCCAGCTCTCGCGCTCGCTCACGGTGTCGGCTCGAAACTCGCGGGCGGCGAGGGCATAGCCCCAGTCGCGGAAGGCGCCTTCGGTGAACTTCATGATGTTGCCCTTGTGGACCAGGGTCGACGCTCTTGCGCTTGTGGTCGAGGGCGTAACGGATGGCGGCGCGCACGAGACGCTCCGTTCCTTCACGGCTCACCGGCTTGATTCCGATTCCGCTCGTCTCCGGAAATCGGATCTTCTTGACCCCCATTTCCTTCTGAAGGAAGGCGAGGACCTTCTTCACCTCGGGAGTTTCCGCCTGGTACTCGACCCCGGCGTAGATGTCCTCCGTGTTCTCCCGGAAGATCACCATGTCCACGTCCTGCGGCCGCTTCACGGGGCTCGGGACGCCCTGATACCACTTCACCGGCCGCAGGCAGACGTAGAGGTCGAGCTCCTGCCGGAGGGCGACGTTGAGAGAGCGAATTCCGCCGCCGACGGGGGTCGTGAGCGGCCCTTTGATCCCCACCAGGTACTCGCGAAACGCGGTGAGCGTTTCCTCGGGGAGCCAGTTGCCGGTCTGGTTGAACGCCTTTTCCCCGGCGAGCACCTCGTACCACTTCACCACGCGCTTTCCGCCGTACGCCTTCGCGACGGCGGCGTCGAAGACCGGTTGGCTCGCGCGCCAGATATCACGTCCGGTTCCGTCGCCCTCGATATACGGGAGCGACCGGATTGTCCGGAACGCTGAGAACGCCTTTCTCGATTCGGATGCGCCCTCCCTCGGGCGCGGCCTTCGGGCTCATAGACATCATTGTCAGGGGACTCCTGTTCGCGGGGTGTTCCGACGCAACTTTGTGTCGAGAGGTCTTGCCAGAAAACGCTTAGTCTACCACCGCGAGCAGGAGGTCGCCAGTTCCCGCTAAAGCTGGAACGTGAGCCCCAGGCTGAAGGTGTAGAGGTCCTGCCGGAGCTCGATCACCGTCCCGGGGATCTGCAGGATCGTCCCCCGGTTCGTGTGCAGAAATCCGTAGACGACGCTTCCCGTGATGTCCACCCGTTCGGTGAGCGCGACCGACATTCCGCCGGAAATCGAGTACTTGTTGATCGCCGGGAGCTGAATGTTGAGAAGCGTCGCGGCTTCGGGGATCGGGTCCCCGTTCAAGGCAGAGGCCTGCCCTGGACCGCGATCATTTCGTTCAGCTTGCGCTCGCCGCCGAGCGCGAAGGCCCAGATGCTCGACCAGCCGAGCCCGCCTTCGGCGGGCGGATCGCCGAAGAGCTTTGCATTGTCGTAGGCAAGGTGGCGGACGTCGAAGGAGATGAGAGTCTTCTCGATCCCTTTGTATGCCGCGCCGAAGGTGAGGACCCACGGAAACGAAAGCTCGAGCGACAGCGGAATCGGCCGACCCCTCCCGTCCTTGGAGTTGAAGTCGAAGCTCTCGAACTGCATGCGGCTCTTGTACGCTGCACCGAAGTTCCACATCGAATTGGGCGTCAGGAGGACTCCCGCCTGAAAGCCGGCGCCCCAGTACGAGCGGCCCTGGGTCGCAGGCGGAAAGATTCCACTGGGCAGGCGATCGGCGAAAAACGCCGGGTCGAGCGCGAGGGAGAGCGAGGTCACCTGAGCGCCGACGCCGACGGCGATGAGGTCGGTGAGCTGCTTCGACATCATCGGCGAGATGACCAGGCCGGAGGTCCGAGAGGACACCGGGCCGAAACCGAAGGAGTTCGGCGGGTCGTAGGGCTTCAGGACCGGGTTGAATTCGCTTCCCGGGAAATCGATGGTGCGGCCCACGATCCCGATGACCCCGACTCCGTAGGTGAACGACGAGTTCTCCGGGCGGGTGACGACGGCGAACGAGGGCGCCCCCGATAAACCGCTGTCGCTGCGATTGCTTCCGAACGCCCCCGTGGCCGCGACCGCGGAGTCAAGAAAGGTGTTGGCGTAAATAAAATCCACGCCCACGAATACCTCGCCGTCCTCCATCGCCGCCATCACCGAAGGATTCCAATACGTCGCGCCCGCGGCATCGATGGGAGCCGCGGTCGACGCCCCGGCCATAGCGCGATGCCGCGCCCCGGTGCTCGGAAAAATGATTCCCTGGGCCGTGGCCGAAGCCGCGACGAAAAGCAGGGTGCCCCCGAAAAACCCCTTCAAGTACATCTTCCGCCTCCCTATTATTTAGGGGCGAACGTAGCACCGGTGTCGCTCGGAGTCAAGATATTGTGGCCAGAGGTCCTGTAACTACAGTATCTAGAGTCGGAGGCGTGGGCAGAACCCCACGGGCAAATACGCCCTTCTCGCGATCGCCCTCTCGCTTCTGATTTCGGCAGCCGCCGGCTTCGGCCTTCACGACGTGAATCTCGGCGTCGCGCTCGTCAGCGCTCTCACGGCGCTCTGCCTGTTGCTTCTTCCTTATTTCTACTTTGGGCTCGCCGACGTCCGACCGAGGCTCTCATTCCTTTGGCTACCGGTCTTCTTCCTTCCGTACGTCATCTACGCGCTTGGAACAGGAGCCTTTCATCCGTACGGCGTCCTCCGCCTCGTGGCGTACGTGACGCTTCCCGCATTCCTCGTCTACTGCGGCAGAGACCGCAAAAGCCCGGGCGCCTTCGACTATCTCGCGGTCCTCGCTCTCTGGCTTCCTTTCGACCTCCGTCTTCTCGAAGGCATCTGGACCTGGCCCGAGGGACAAGCGTCATACGGTCTTCAAACGCTCCTGGCCGTCGATCTCGCGGTCTTCCTTTTCGTCCTCTATCGCGCGCACGAGGGAATCGGTTATCGGTTTCGGCTGACTCGAAGAGGAGCTCTCGCTTTCGCCGCGAGCTTCGCGCTTTTTACGGCGATCGCGGTTCCCCTCGGCCTCGCGATCGATTTCATCAACTATCAATCGAGAGCGTTCGACGCTCTTTCGTTCCTGGAATCGTTCCTCGTGATCCTCTTGTTCATCGGAATCCCCGAGGAGCTTCTCTTCCGAGGCCTCCTTCAGAATTTCCTCGAGCAGCGGTGGGGGAAGGGAGCCCGCGCGCTCGTCGCGGCGTCACTTCTCTTCGGAGCCGCTCACCTCGATAACGACGCGCCCCCGAATTTCTCCTACGCTCTACTGGCCTCGATCGCGGGAATCTTTTACGGCCTCACCTTTCGCAGGGCGGGGAACCTGTTCGCGCCGGCGATTCTGCACGCGCTCGTGGACGCGGTGTGGCGCGCGTTTTTTCGCTGACGGCAGAAGTGCCCAGAAGGTCCACTCCTGGGGGAAGCCTCTCCGGGGAGGACATTCAAGTACAATTTCACCGGTCGCGTTCCGACCGAAAACTGGAGGATATCGATGATCTGGACCGCTCTTCCCCTGCTCCTCGCAGCCCCGGGAGCCGCGCAGCAATCCACGGTGAATGAGATCGAGAAGCTCGAGGTCGACTTCAACGGGGCGTACGAGCGAAACGAGCTCGATGCCTACTTCTCCTACTTCGCCGATGACGTCACGATGTGGTTCGAGAGCGGAAGGGTGAATCTCGCCGACTACAAGAAAGACTGGTACGCGCTCATCAAGGCAGGCGGCGGCGTCGAGAAGAACGCTCTCTCCGACGTGCGCGTGCAGGTCTCTCCAACCGGAGAAACCGCCATCGCCACGTACAGGTTGGATGTCCTCACCCGGCAAGCCGACGGAAAAAAGACCAAAGAGCAGGCCTACGAGACCGACGTCTGGTTCAAGCGCGATGGGAAGTGGAAGCTCGCTCACGCTCACTACAACTCGAAAGTGGTGCCCTGAAGAGCGGGTTCGAGACGCCCTGATTCCAAACGGCGTTCAGCCGCGAGGCACCGCCTCCATCAAGAGCGCAAGCGCTTTCGACAGTGCTTCGGCGCGGTAGCTGACCTTGACTACCGCTTCGCCCGGTTCCGACCCTTTGTAGTGTCCGAGGCGTACGACCACGAGGCTGTGCGAGGGAATGATAATCGTGTACTGGCCCCCCGCTCCCTGCATGGAGTACGCGTCCCTGGGAATCGGGAACGCGTCCGTTCCGTTGATCCAGAAGAAACCGCCGTAGACGGGCCTTCCGTCCGCGGCCCATGCCGGTGCGACCGTGCTCACGAACTTAATGTAGCCCTCCGGGAGGATCCGCTCCCCGTTCCAGACGCCGTCCTGGAGATAGAGATTGCCGAGCCTCGCCCAGTCTCTACCCGATCCGAGCTCGTAGCCCTGGAGCAGGAAGTTCCCGTAGGGATCGGCCTCGACCACGAAGTTCCGGATTCCAATTTTGTCGAAAAGCTCGCGCCGTGGAAAAGAAAGATACTCCTCGCCCCTTCCTTCGACTCCGAGCCGCACGAGGTAGTTGATGAGGACGGGGTCGCAGTTGCGGTAGCGTCCGACGGTGTTCGGCGGCCACTCCTGCGTCCGGGTCGCGGCCCATTGGAACGAGTTGGCGCCGCCCGTATAGAGATAGAGGTGATCGAGGTAACCGAGGGATGGATCGAGTCCGGGCTCGCCGGGCGCGGGGCATCGCAACCCGCTCGACATCCGGAGGAGATCCTGAATCTTGATTTGAGCCCTCGGGTCCCCCTCCTCCTGCCACTCCGGAATCGGCGCCGGTTGATCGAGCCGATAGACGCCTTTCTGGATCATCATACCCATGAGGGTCGCCGTGAGGCTCTTTCCCATCGACCAGCTTTCGAGTGGCGTGTGCATGTCGATGCCGTCCCCGTATTTCTCGCCGATGAGGCGGCCCTTCCAGGTGACGACGAACGCGGCGGTCATTTCTGAGAGAATCGAACGCGGCGTCCACCGCCGCAGCGACTTTGGCGGCGTCGAGCTCCGCGGGGAAAGGCTCCTCGGGGAGCAGATCCCCCATGGGCCACGGAGTCGTCGCGGCGTCGGGAAGAGTCGACGTGAGCTTCACCGGCGTGTAGTGGATTACGTCCTCGCCTTTGGCAAGGGCCACACAGCCCTGGTCTCCCAGGTATTTCGCGGTGCGAACGACGCCGGTCGCGAGCGTCAGGTGAACCGCCTTGTTCTCGCGGTCGATGCGCTTTTCCGTCACGTGCTTGCGTTCCTCGTACGGGCCGGTGAAATAGCCCACGTTCTCCGCGGCGAAGTCGGGGTCGAGACCGGTGATGAAGACCGCCGAGCAGAGGGTTTTCGCAAAGCCCGCCGTGTGGTGCTCGAGCGCGTCTCCGGGAGGAGGTGTGTACTCTGTCTTCAGCTCGAGCGGCTTCGCACGAGCGACGAGCGCTTCGTCGGAGCCGGGCGGAGGAGAAGCGACGGGCTCGGCGGGCGGCGGACCGCCGCAGGCGGCGGAGAGGATGAGTACGATTCCCAGGAACGTAGCGCGTCTCATGTCGACCTCCGGGGGCGTTTTTTCGCTGAGACCGAATTACGTCCCGCGCGCGAGCCCGAGAAAGCTCCAGACGTCCTTTCCCACCCGCGCTTCGAAGGTCTCCGCGAGAGACAGGACGTTTCCGATGCTCTCATCGAGCGTCACGCGCTCCACGCGATGGATGGGAAAGAACGTGGTCGAAAGTCCCATTTCCCCGTCGTCCTTGGCGACGCCGCGGCTCCAGTCGTCGAAGGAGTTGAGGTCGATTCCGCGAATGGTGATGCCGCTCGCCTTGATCGAGAGGAGCACTCCCCAGAACTTTTCTTTCGGATTCTGGAGGTTGACGCAGGACGGCGGAGAGTTTCTTCACTTTCTTACGGGCGCTTCTCGAAAAAGCGCCTCACCCGGGAGATACCCTCTTCGATCCGCTCGCGAGAAGTCGCGAAGCTCACGCGCAGGTGTCCTTCGCACCCGAAGGCCGGACCGGGCACCACCGCGACTCGCTCCTCCTTCAGGAGCTCCGCGGCGAGATCGGTCGTCGTCTCTCCGCGGCGGAGATAGCCCGAGACGTTCGGGAAGAGATAGAAGCCGCCGCCCGGCGCGGCGCAGCGAATCTTGGCGTTCTCGAGGAGACCCGCGCGGAGCCTTGCCGCCCGCCACTTGTACTCCGCGATCATCTCCGCGAGAGGACCCTGATCGGAGCGCACCGCCTCGAGGCAGGCCTTCTGCGCGATGGAGCTCGCGTTCGAGGTCATGTGGCTCTGGAGGGAAGCGCAGGCGTCGATGAGCTCCTTCGGGCCCATCGCCCAGCCGATCCTCCAGCCGGTCATGGCGTAGGCCTTCGAAGCGGTGCCCGCGATGATGAATCGATCGGAGAGAAGCCTCTGGACGTAGCGAAGCGCTTCCGACGGCGGAGGGTCGAACATGAGCCGCGCGTACGTGTCGTCCCAGAGAAAGAAGAGGTCGCGATCCTTCACCAGATCGCCGAGGCGCCGGAGCTCGTCTCCGGAGATGACCGCACCCGTCGGATTCGAGGGCACGTTCACGAGCAGGATGCGGGTCTTGTCGCGATAGGGCCTTCGCGATGACGTCCGCGGTCACCCGAAAGCCGTCCTCCTCCGATGTGGGAACGAGAACCGGATCGCCGCCCGCGAGGCGCACCTGCTCCGAGAACGTCATCCAGTACGGCGTCGGGATCACCACCTCGTCGCCCGGCTCGACGATGGCGAGCATGAGGTTCAGGAGAGCGTGCTTTCCGCCGCTCGAAATGATGACCCCCGAGCGGCTCGAACTCGAGCCCGTAGTCTTTCGGTAGCGCTCGGCGACGGCCTTCTTCAGCTCGGGGATGCCCGCGTTCGGCGTGTAGCGGGTGAAGTTCGAGGCGATCGCCTCCTCGCCCGCCTTCTTGATGTGCGGAGGGGTCGGGAAGTCCGGCTCCCCGGCCGAGAAATCGACGACGTCCTCGCCTTGAGCGCGAAGCCGCATGGCCTCGGCCATGACCGCCATGGTGGGCGAGGTTACGATCTGGCTCACTCGACTCGCGAGCCGCATTGCTTTTACTTCCGCCATCGTGTCACTCCCCGATTTCTTTTCCGGGCTGTCGCCGGACTCGGTCCAGAAGCTTTTTCTCCACGTCATCGGGCACGAGCCCGGAAACGTTGCCTCCGAGGCTCGCGACTTCCTTCACCAGCCGCGAGCTCACGTACGAATACTCCTCGGCCGGCATCATGAACACCGTCTCGATCGTCGGGGCGCAGCCGCCGGTTCATGAGCGCCATCTGGAACTCGTACTCGAAGTCCGAGATCGCGCGGATGCCGCGCACGATGGTGGTCGCCTTGCGGGAAGAGGCATAGTCGACCAGAAGGCCGCTGAAGGAGTCCGCCTCGACGTTCCCGCGCTCGCGGAAAGTGTCGCGGATCATCTGCAGGCGCTCCTCGACCGTGAAGAGCGGGCTCTTTTCGACGTTTCGCAGCACGGCCACGATGATGGAGTCGAAGAGGGCGCTTCCCCGCTCGATGATGTCGACATGGCCCAGAGTCAGGGGATCGAACGAGCCCGGGTAGATCGCGACCCGTGGTGGCGCCATCGGAGAAAGCCTAGCACAAGGCCCGCGTCCGAGTTCACTCCGGTGCCGAAGAGCGTGAGGGTGCTCTCGCCTGCCTTCAACACCCTCACCCGCGACGAGCGAGCCGTAGCGATCGCGAAGCTCGCGTTTGTGGTGATGCTCCAGGATCAGGAGTCCTCCCTCCGCCAGCACCCGCCCCTCGCCGAGATTCACCAGGAGGTCCTCGGACTCGCTCGAGCGATACGGCGGATCGGCGAAGATGACGTCGAAGCGGTCGCCTCGATGGCGGAGCTTCGAGAGGCCGCTCGAGACGTCCATCGCGAGGATCTCGACCCGGTCGGAGAGACGAAGCTCGAACGCGTTCACGCCGGATCGACTCACAGGCCTTGCGATTTCGCTCCACGACGACCGCCTGCGCGGCCCCGCGGGAAAGGGCCTCGAAAGCGAGAGCGCCCGACCCCGCGTAGAGGTCGAGGACCCTCGCGTCGGGAAGCCGACCCGCGAGGACGTCGAAGAGCGACTTCTTGAGCCGACCGCTCGTGGGCCGGGTCCTCTCGCCTCTCGGGGCGTGAAGCCGCCGTCCTCTGCATCTCGCCGCTTCCGATGCGCATGTTCAGCCCGCCTCCACGAGCCCGAACCTGCGGCCCCAGTGGACCACGACCTGGCGGCGAAGCTCTCTGCCCTCCGCGGTAGTGAGTCCGCCCGCGGCGACGAGCTCCCGCGCATCCCGCTTGGCCTCTTCGAGAATGTCCTCGTCGCGCAGCATGTCGGCGATGCGGAAGAGAGGCAGCCCGGACTGTCGCGTTCCGAAGTAGTCCCCGGGTCCCCGGATCTTCAGGTCGCGCTCCGCGATGACGAAGCCGTCCTCGGTCTCGAGCATCGCCGAAAGCCTCGCTTCCGCCTCGGCGCTCGCCGGCTCATAGGTCAGAAGAATCGCCCTCGACGGCGCTTCGCCTCTCCCGACGCGGCCGCGGAGCTGGTGGAGCTGCGCGAGGCCGAAGCGCTCCGCGTGCTCGATGACCATGAGCGTAGCGTTCTTCACGTCGACTCCCACCTCGACCACGGTCGTCGCCACCAGAATGTCGACCTGACCCCGCGCGAAGCGATCCATCGCCTCCTCGCGCTCCTCCGCGGCCATCTTTCCATGGACCAGCGCCACCCGTCGGCCGCGAAACGGTCCCGCGACGAGAGACTCATAGCGGGCCACCGCCGCCTTCAGGTCCATCTTCTCCGATTCCTCCACCAGAGGACAGACGAAATAGACCTGGTGGCCCTTCTCGATCTCGCGCTCCATGAGCTGGAAGACGCGCTTCAGATTGGCGTCGTCGAGTCGTTCGGTCACGATCGGCTTTCGACCCGGAGGAAGCTCGTCGAGGATCGAGCTCTGCAGGTCGCCGTGAAGCGTGAGCGCGAGACTTCGTGGAATCGGGAGTCGCGGTCATGAACAGCAGGTCGCAGCCGAAGCCCTTCTCGCTCAGCTCCGCCCGCTGCAGAACGCCGAAGCGATGCTGCTCGTCGATGATGGCGAGCCCGAGCTCACGGAAGCGCACTCCCTCCTGGATGAGCGCGTGGGTCCCGATCACCAGGTCGACGCGGCCCCCTTCGATCTCGGCGAGAAGTCTCTCCCGATCGGACTTCTTGAGGCGCGAGCTCAGGAGAGCGACCTTGAATCCCGCGGGCTCGAGGAGCTTCTTCGTGTCCGGCGAAGTGCTGCTCGGCCAGGATCTCGGTCGGGGCCATGAACGCGGCCTGCGCCCCGGCTTTGATCGCGATGAGCGAAGCGAGGATTCCGACGATGGTCTTTCCGGAACCGACGTCGCCCTGAAGGAGCCGGCGCATCGGAGTCTCGTTCGCGAGGTCATCGGCGATGGCCTTCAGGGCTTCGCGCTGGGCGCCGGTGAGGCGGAAGGGAAGGATCTCGGCGGACGACCTCGCGCACCTCGTCGTTCACCACGAAGGGCCTCTTCTTGCGAAGCTTCTGGTCCTCCGCTCGCCGCAGCTCGAGGCCGATGAAGAAGAGGAAGAACTCCTCGAAGATGAGACGCCTCTGGGCGGCCGAGCGGAAGCGGTTGTAGTCGTCGAGAGGCTCTTCCTCCGTCGGTTCGTTCGGAAAATGAACGAGCGCGATCGCTTCCTCCCGGAGCGGAAAGCGGTAACGGGCGCGGATATCGGGAGGCAGGATCTCGGGGACGCGGCGGGGCATTCCGGCGACCAGAAAGTGAAGGACCCGCCGAAGCTGCTTCGGGGACATGGGACCGATCCGCTCGTAGACCGGCACGATGCGGCCGGCGTGTGTCGTGTCGTCCTGACCTGCCTCGACGAGCTCGTAGTGAGGGTTCTTCACTTCCGGAAAGAGCGTGAACCCGCTCCTCTCGAACCGCCCGAAGACGAGCAAGCGCCGGCCCGGCGTCAGCGTGTCTTTCAGGTATTCCTGGTTGAACCACACCGCCTTCATCTCCCCGGTCTCGTCCTTCGCGACCAGCTCGACGATCTTGAAATTTCGGCGCCTCGTGCTCTTCACTCGGAGCGCGACCACTTCGACTTCGACCGTCGCCTCCTGACCCGCCTGAATGTCTTTGATTTGAAGTCGACGGCTCCGGTCCTCGTAGCGGAACGGAAGGTAGAGGAGGAGGTCGTAGACGGTACGAATGCCGGCTTTCGCCAGGGCATCCGATTTGGCGGGACCGACGCCCTTCACGAATTGAATGGGCGTATCGATATCGAGCATTGCTCCCGGGCGCGTCTACGCCGGGATTCTACTTGTCGACGGGGGTGGAGCGCTGATGGATCTGGACCGAGCCCAGGAGGCACCGGATGCTCTCGAGATCGTAAGGAAGCTCGAACGGCTCGCCCAGGCGAAACCCCGGAGGAAGCAGCTGGCGCGCCGTGTCCGACGTCGACATCGCGGAGACCAGGCTATCGGGAAGCTCGAGCCCCCCGAGCTCCACCCGGACCAGGTCGAGCGTCCCGACCCCTTTCGCGCCCGCGAACCGGGCTTCGATCTCGACGGGCACGCGGCCCTTGAGGAGCTGGAAAAGCATCGAGGGAGGAAGGTTGGCGCGGAACTTCTCGAGGTCGACGGTCGCGCCGACCACGGTCGTTCCCTCCTGAAAATTCATCCAAGGGCTCTCCACTCCCTCGGGGAGGTCCGCCTTCTGCGCCCTCAGATAGTCGTTGGCCTCGACTTCCTGGATCTCGTAGTCCTTCGCCTCTGTGGAGCCCGTTCTCGTAGCGAATGCGAATCTCCTCGAGCTTCTGCTCGAGATCCGGATTCGCGGCCTGCGGCGCGAGAGTGAGAGAGAAGCACGAGCGCGACGATGCCTTGCATCGAGCCTATCCTAGCGCAGGATTAGTTGGGTGGCGATCTCGCTTCGGAGTCCCCGCGCGCCGGGATGCTCGGGTTCGAGCTCGAGGGCCATGTCCACTTGCTCGACGGCTTTTCCGGGCTCCTGCATCTGCAGATAGACGCGCGCGAGGCGGAGGTGCGTTTCCGCGGAGGGCTCCGTCCAGAGGAGGATCGAGAGCTCGGAAAGAGCTTCCTCGAGCTCTCCCCTCTCCCGGTAGATGTCCGCGAGCTCTCGACGGCTGCCGGTGTCGTTGGGATCGCGATAGAGGCTTCGCTGCAGAAGCTGAACGGCTTCCTCGGCCCGCCCGCGGGCGCGGAGCTCCCGCGCATCGAGGAGCTCGGCAAGCCCGAAGACGTCTTCGTCGATCTCGATCGAAGCATCGAGCCAGGAGATTTCCGAGCCCGGCTTTCCCGGCGCGCTGTCGTCGAGCGTTCGTTCCCAGTTGGAAACCGTCCGCACATCGACTCCTTCGAGATAGGGCGCGAGAACGAGCGCCGACGCGCGGCTTCGCTCCGCGACGGCGGGACGGGCCTGGGAGACAGCGGCCTCCGCCAGGACGAAATGGGCTTCGGGGTCGATGGGATCCTGCGAGGCGAGATCTTCGAAGAGCTCGAACGCGATGGCCCCTTTGCCGGCGCGCCACTGGGCCCAGGCGAGATTGAAGAGACAGGTCCTCTGGTCGGGGCCGAGCTCGTGCGCGCGCTCGAACATCTCGATCGCTTCGGGAATTCGATCCAGCCGCATCAGAGCGACACCAAGGTTGTTATGGAAGGCGGCATTCGCGCCGTCTCTTTCGACGAGATTTCGAAAGACCTCGAAAGCGAGCTGGGGCTCGGACGCATCGAGGTACGCGAGGCCGAGATCGAAGTAGGCGCGCTCGTAGAGGCGACCTCGCCCACGGACCGCGGCCAGGACTTCGGTCGCTTCGCGCGGCAGCCCCTCCTCGAGAAGACGGTCTCCCAGGAGAAGGCGAACCTCCAGGTAGTCGGGATGACTCGAAAGCGCTTTCGAAAGGAGTGCTTTTTGCTGAACGACGTCGCTTTCCGTGCGGGCCAGTGCCGCGGCTTCGAGGGCCGCGAGGGGGATTTTCAGGCGCCGTTCGGCTTCGGCGTCGTAGCTCGGCGGGGGCCCATCGCGCTCGAGGCGAAAGAGGTTTTTCGCAATTTGATTCGTGAGCCGCGCGAATTTTTCCGACTCCGCGAAGTCGTCGACGACGCCGAGGGTCGCCCCGCGATTCAGATCGATGAGGCGGGCCGTCACCTCGATTCGCCCTTCCACGAGTCGGAACTCACCGAGGACGAGCCGATCGGCTCCGAGATCCTTGGCCAGCACGATTGCCGACGCGCGGGTGATCGGCCCGCCGAGGTTCAAGCCCTTCTCGAGGAGCTCACGGTTCCTCGCTCCGAGCTCGATCACGTCGAGCCCCGCGGACTCCAGATGAGAGCCGACCGCTTCCTCGAAAGCGCTTCCCTTCCAGTCCTGCGAGCGATCTTCGGACAGGTTCTCGAACGGGAGCACGAGCGTGCGCAGGCCGGACGCGAGAACCAGCGCGAGGCTCCAGACAGTCAAGAGGGGTTTCCTGTCAGTTTTTCCGAAATCGGGACGATTCGGAGAATTATACCGCAGGTTTGGTTTTTCGTCGCGCGGTCCGTTCCTTATAATGATGTTGAGGGGTCATGTCCTCGGATCCGAATGGCGAGAAACCTACGGGCGTCTATCTCGTCGCCCTGTACTTCGTTCTCGCGGCCTTCATCGAGCCGATCGGCAAGTACTATGACGCCGATCATCCGTGGTCCTTCGTTCCCATGGCGGACCACTCGTTCTGGACCCTCGCCGCCGATCCCATCATCTACCTGGCAATCGCGTATCTGATCTGGAGGTTCGCGGCCATCGGGCGGCTCGCGGCGCTGGTGCTCGGGTATCTGCTGCTCGCTTTCTATCTCGGCATCCGCGGTCTCGCTCACTTCGTCTTCCACGCTCCCATCCACATCACGCCCATGCTCGCGGCCATATCCGCGTTTCACATCCTTTCGCTCCCGGCGGTGGTCTGGTACCTGCAGCCAGCGCGGCAGAAAAAGCTCTTCCACGTGAGTCTCTGGGACATCCTCCTGTCGAGCGATTGATTTGACGTCCCGGCCGTCTGCTAGGATCTCCCCTTCGGGGGCTGCCGGTCCGACGTCTCCGAAACTCCCCCAACTTTGTCGTATTGCTGTCTTTATATGATTTTCGGCCGGTTTTGGGAGGCATTTATGTCGTCGCTGCCGACCTCGGGGGATTCCCGGCAGCTTTGGATCCACTTGCTCGAAGAGGCCGGCCTGGGCCGTCTCGAGCCTCTGGAGCGGCTCTTGAGCTCCGAGTCCGGAAGCGGTGGCGCCGCTCTTGCGCCTGCTGACCCAGCTCGATTTCGAGGAAGCCGACGCCCGAGCACACTGGAACGGCATCCTGCGCCACCGCAGGGAGCTCACTTCGACGCTCGGCGCGGGAGGCGAGCGTTCAGCTCGCCGCTCTCGACTACTTTCAGAACCTGGCGGCCGTGATGAAGAACCCGAAGGTCGTCGAGATGGGCACGTTTCTCGCGACCGAGAGAAGCGCCATCACCGACGGCCTCACCGGTCTCTACAACCGCCCGTTCTTCGACGCCAGTTTGAGGCGGGAGCTGAAGCGGGCCCGGCGCTACGGCCTCTCCTTCTCGCTCGTGATGCTCGACCTCGACGACTTCAAGATGGTGAACGACCGCTACGGCCACCTCGTCGGCGACGATGCTCTCGCGAGGTTCAGCGACGTCATCCGCGCGAGCGTGCGCGAGATCGACGTGGCGTGCCGCTATGGCGGCGAGGAATTCGCGATCATCCTGCCGGAGACGAGCCGGACGGGCGCCTACATCGTCTCCGAGCGCATCCGCGTGGACGCGAAAGAGGCTTTCGACCGCATCCCCCTGGGGTCGAGCACCGCGGCGAAGATTTCGCTCTCCGTAAGCGGCGGCATCGCGATCTACCCAACGGATTCCAACACCGCGGAGGGCCTGCTGCGCCTGGCCGACAAGGCCCTCTACCGTTCGAAGCACGAGGGGAAGAACCGCATCACGCTCCACGCCGAGGAGAAGCGCCGATCGCCGCGGCTCGACGCGAAAAAACTCCTGGTGTTCCGCGAGCGCCGCAGCCGGCGCGACCGCCGACCGGACGAGCTTCGAAGCGAGACCAAGAACCTGTCCGGCAACGGCGCCCTCGTCGAAAGCCAGATCCCGCTGAACGTCGGGACCGAGCTCGAGATCGATATCTTCCTGCCGCAGACAGCGTTCCGATTTCTTCCTCAAGGGCCGCGTGGTCCGGCTCGAGGAAGCGCCCGGTGAGCACGCCGGCTACCACGTGGGAGTCGCTTTCGTCGTCGACGACGAGGAGGACGCCCGGCGCCTCGAGACTCTCAGGTCGGAGATTTACGGTCCGCTCGAAAGCCACGAAGGCGAGCCAGCGGACGTCGATCGCGTCGGCTGAAGCGCTGAAAAACTCGAGGCCTTGACAATCGCCCCCACGGCTGAAGATAATACCGCCCCCCAAAGGTGACGCGGGGTGGAGCAGTCCGGTAGCTCGTTGGGCTCATAACCCAAAGGTCGCGGGTTCAAATCCCGCCCCCGCCACCAACTTTCCCCTTTAGTTCTCACAGTTAGCACTTACGGCAGAAGCCGTCTCCAGAATGTCTCCAAAACTGGAGACACTTCTCGGTCTCTCGAGAATGCGAATCGCCTCTTCGACCGCCGCTGGGCTCAGATGCATATAGCGCTGGGTGGTCATGAGGTCCTTGTGTCCAGCGAGTTCCTGGATGGCCCGCGCCGCCACACCCTTCATCGAAAGATGGCTACAGAAGGTGTCCTCAGCACGTGAACTCCACCGTTCGCAAGATTCGCTCTTCGGGCGGCCCTTGCGACAAGTCCCTGAATCCGGCGCTGCGTTAAAGGTCCACCATCCCTTTCGCAGAGTACGCGTGCGCCGCGAAGATGCCGGTGGCCCTTCAAGGCAGCTGCGAGCCGCGACGTCATTGGGACGCGACGCGACCTACCACCTTTCGGGACCGTGACCTTCCCTTTCCACTCGGCGCGCTGGACTTGAAGTCGCGATCGGGAGAAGTCGACGTCAGTCCACTCGAGTGCCATCATCTCCCCGCACCGCAGTCCCGCTTCCCCGCCGAGAAGAACGACAACGTATGCACGTTCGTCCGTAGCTTTAGCCGCCTCCACAAGCCTCTCGTAGTCGTCGAAGTCATGGAACTCCGCTTCCACGGCAGGCACTGGAAGAAGCTTGACAGAGCTTGGGACCGCCTCGATGACACCCCATTCCAGTGCTACCTTCATAAGCTTGCTGAGCACCGTGAGAACGTTGTTGACGGTCTTTGGCGCCTTAGTGGACAAATGCTGCTTGATGCGCTGCACGACTTCACTGGCGATCTCGTCGAGACGCTTCTCCCCAAGAAACGGAAGCAGGTGGCCCGAACCATCTGAGGAGTTTTTTGCGTCTTCAGATCCAAAGGCTGGCAGGCAACGGCGAGCGCCACATCGTCTCAAACTCGTTGACATCTTCCGAGAGGGGTCGCGGGGAAAGAAAGACCGCTCCTCTCGGTTAGGGCCGTCGACAAAGTATTTGTGGTGCCCATGAAGGGGAACTCGCGGCTTTCGTTTCGTGCGCGGAGGTCTTGTTCAGATGTCGGACGACAAGTACCCGCATGAATCGTTGACCGAGGAGGAGGCTTCGCCATCCAGAATGCGAGATCCTTGTAGCCAGCATCGTCGATAGCGAAGGTAACCGGCGCGGCGCGGTCTTCGCCTTCGAAGAAGACGACGGACCGGTGAGCAGGCGGCCGTCGCTTTCTACTGGCTCGCGCCGACGCGGATTCATTGAACCGGTCCGACATCGCATAACAATCAACAGATTCCAGCGTAGCCCCAGAATCACTGTCGACGAACGATAGAGAGCGAATTCATTCGCAACGTGACTTACCATATAGCCCATGCGATCTACGGTTCACTAGCTCACCCTTGGCGTCTTGTCGGAGGACGGGACGGCCGTCTTGTCCGCAGATCGACGGGCAGTGCGACGGACGCCCCCCAGAAAATGATTGCGCTTTCCAAGCTTAAGGAGGTAAAGATGCGCCTGGCGGAATTGCGGGCGAGTCACCATGTAACCCAATCCGGGTCTGCTCGAGGCGTAACGCCTCGGTTCTGAAGAGACAACCCAAAAACGAAGAGGAGAAGGAAATGAGTCAGCTCTACATGCAGCGTTTCGAATATCGCCCCTGCGACAAAGCCACTTTCGATGAGGCGTGGAGCATCGCCAATCAGGCGATGGAAAAGACGGGCAACTGGGGCAATGTCAAAAATGGCATCACGCACCGCTACGGACTCATGGCGTCATGGGGTGGTTACGCCCTCTTCGAAGTGGAGAATCCGGCCGCTCTCCGTGAGTACATGACCTTTCACACAAACAACTACGCTCACATGGCAAACATCTCGTTCGATCCTGTGATCGATTTGGCCGCCAGCTAGAAGCGCGGAACCCCGCTTTCCGTGGGCTCGTCTTGGGGGCGGTTATGACCTGATGAGTCGCCTCGATAACCTTATTCCGAGCGACGTGACGGCTGATTCGACACGAGGCGAAATGGGGAGTCTCTCCTCTCAATCAACGCCGCGACTCGAAAAGCTCTCTGGGCGTCCTTTTGCGTGTAATTCGGATTCCGGATCTTGAGCAATCGAGTGCCGTCTCGATAAAGCGAGGCCTTGCGCATCGCGACGATGCCCTCTAGGTCGAGTTCACAGGCTTTCCGAAAGAGTTCGAACCCTTGCCCGCCGACGTGGTCGGCGTAGAGAATCTTGGTTGGCTCAGCTGGCGGTCGCGCCTTCAGGAAACTCTTTTCGCGCAACCATTGGTTGGTCACGGTCAGCTCCATCGCACCACAGCAGATCGAACGCAAGGTAGAGGGGCGCCTTTCGTCGAAACAGGAGGTGGTAGAACTGAGACTTTCCGCTCCCGTCCAGGCAAACCAGCTCGCCGTCGAGGACTGCGCTCTTCGCACCACCACGAATGCCGTCGAGAACCTCATGCGAAGCATTCGCCGCGTCTCTCGCAACATGAAGCGATGGAAGAATCCCGACATGATTCGCCGCTGGACCGCTCTTGGAATCGACAGCGCCCCAGAAGCGATTCCGACGGGTCAAGGGCTACCGCGAGATCAGCGCCCTGCGTCGTGCTCTTCGAGACATTCCGGAGTCCATTGACACCGCAACCGTTGTCGCGTAGATGATCAACCACGAGCCGCTGCTGCCAACGATTTCCAACAGCGCGCGGGGCATCGCCTTGTCCTTGGCATGGCGAAGGATCTCCAGTATCTCGGCCCAGAAAATGGCGGACTTTTGCATCAGCACTGCTGGAAGGTTTCTGCGGTCTGCGGCACAATCTAACGTGGCAATATCTCGAAGATTATCCCTCGCTGCTTGGTAACGCCAAAGACCCTGCCATTGTCCTCTACAAGACGCAGATCGACCCGGCTATTCCTGCCGAAAGCCTGCATCAGCGTTTGCGGAGTGCCACCGTTGTTGTGCATAACGAATCGCTGCAACGGCACCATAGGTATGCTCCAGGAGCGGGCAGCCTTCATGGCATCGCGATCGCCATAGTATACGTTTCCTGAAACGATGTCCCCGAGGATGACCACACCCCCATACGGGCCGCTTTCGGGTGCTGCACCACCGATAATCGCCTTATTTCCACTGACGTGGGTATACCCCGCGACTGGCGGAATGGCGGTTGTAAATTGTGGAGAACGTCCCTCGACCTTGTCCCAACCAAAATTTTTGCCTTCATCGCCGTCCAGCTTGAGAATATCGATTTCCTCAAAATTGTTGCCGCCGATATCGAAAACGATGAGGTGGTTGCCGTCCCTGATCATGGTCTCGGGATGACGGAACCCTATCGCATAGATGGCGTCCCGCCCGGTGTCGCCCGGTGCAGCATAGGGATTGTCCTTGGGATACGAAAAAGTCCCCTCGGAGGCCTTGGCCATGTTGGATGGAAGGGTTGCGCCGGGTTTTCTCGGATCAATCCGGAGGATTTTGCCGTAGAGGTATTGCTTGTTCTGCGACACATTGTGGGGGTCGCCCTGATTGCCGCCATCGCCGACACCAATGTAAAGCAGTTTTGTCGCCGGATCGAACACCAGCGCATCAGTTCCGTGATTGGTGTAAAGCTGCGGAAAACGCAGGACTTCGCGCGGCCATTTTCCGGTCATGGTTGCGCGGTCCATTGTCCATTCCTCTCAGTACATTGTCGCATTCCGTAGGCGCACCAGAGGGAGCCGTATGGTCGAGCGCCACGGCACCCGCCAGGGATCTGGTCGAGGTTGCATGGCAGGACATGGTATAGAACTTAAGGTAACCCCTTGTACTGGGCTTGGCGAAATTCGGATGGTATTCAATCCACCGGAGGCCCAGTTCCGAATTGCCGGAAGTAGGATTGCCGAGGTCCAGTCCCGTCGTCGCTGTTTTGAGATTGACGATTGTATGGGTCTGGTTAGTGACCCCCTGTTTGTAAGAGCTGGTGTTGACGAGGTAGACGGGGCCGCGACTGTCGGCAACAGTCAGCCATCCGTTGTAAGACGACCCTGCCAGCGTCAGGATGCTTCGTGATGTTGACGATGTTTGCTACCGATGCGGCGGAATCTGTAGACGACTTTGGCAACTGGGCAATCGGGCGGAACTTTGCGCTCTCTCCCGGCGAGAGGTTGGCTGCAGCAAATGCGGGTTCTGATGCCCCTGTAGTCCCGAGTCCTATTGCTGTAGCAACTGCTGCGATCCCTACGGCTATGGTCAAAAAACTCTTTGGTGTTGTTGACTCTTCTACCGGCATGTTCTTCTTCTCCTCAGCCTCAACATCGCGGCGATTTGCCGAGTTACACAGTCCACCGCACGAGTACTAACATTCTGGAAACTGGGTCTACGCGTGTCAAACGCACCGGGCCCTCGTATAGGGCCTATCAATCGAAAAGGAGCTCCAGATTCACGCTCATTGCCACGGAATCGGCACCTCCGCCTTCGCTCCTCTCAAGAGCCCTGCCCCGTCCCACCCTCCTAAGCCCATCCGGAGTGTGTGAGCAGAGAGGGAAAAGGTGGACCGAGTGAAGACACACACGACCCGAATTCTTAGGGGTTACCTTCTAAAAGGAATCATGGGTGTGAGGATTGAGAGGGAGAGGAGGAGAGGAGATTCTACTTTCTCACACACACCCCCCAGATTTCTTAGGGGGCCTCATGGGGTACACACCCCGCCGTTGCTCGCGCTAGGTCTCCGGAACTTCGTGTTCACGAGGAGACCGCCAAGGCCCACTGCGTATCGCGGTCACCTCAATCGAAGCCCGCGGGTTGCGGTCGGTTGCCGCCTCTGTCAGCGCCGGGCTTCGCTCAACTCGACGAAATGTTCGAGGCCCGATTCTAAACCCTGAATGATCCGCAGCGGGCCGCCCCTTATCAAACTATTGCTTGTCGTAGACGGCGACGTTATTCACATCGTGGCCATTCGCATCTTTGCCCGTCTGTGCCACAGTCCGGGTTTTCCCGTCAGCGGACACGGTAACTTTTGCGGAGATCGTGGCCTTACCTTTCAACTTGGTGTTTGCCTCGACGGTATTTGCATCGATGCGTTTGTAGGAGATGGTGTCGGCATCCGGATTTCCCTTGAACGGGTAATCCTTGCCGTCATACTTCGCCTGGAATTCCGCATGAGTCGGCTTACCGTCCGCACTCATCCCATCCGCGGTATACGAAACCCCATCGTCACCCCACGCTTCGATCTTCAAAGTCTGGCTCTTCGGCGCCGGGCCGGGGCTGAACTTGGATTTAGCCAGATTCAGTTTCCAGGTTCCGACGTTGTTGTCGGCTCCAAACGCGACGACGCTGAAAGTCAGGATCGAAATCACAGCGAACAGGAATAATCCGGTAAGTTTTCGCACGGCCTCCTCCTTGGAAAGAGTTGACGGATCTGTCTAGAGTCGGCGTGACTCTACAGCGGAGCCGGACGGGAAACAAGTCTTTATGTATGGTAACGACGCCCGTGTCGACATCCACTTGTCGAAGGAGAAATCCAACACAAAGGATGACGCGCTATTTGCAGCCGTGCTCGACTCGGTTCGCTTCTCGAGTGATTGCTCTGCAGACATTTGGTGTTGCCGTAGGCATTGGAAGGAGTGCGAGCGAGCCTCTGCGTCGACGTCCCCGATTGGCATGCTATGCTAAGCGCCGTGAGCGCACACGTAGTCGTGCTGGGCGCCGGATTCGGCGGGCTTGAAGTGACGACCCGCCTTTCGGAGACCTTCGGCGAAGACGTCCACGTCACGCTGATCGACAAGAGCGAGGCGTTCGTGTTCGGTTTCTCGAAGTTCGAACTGATGTTCGGACGAGAGACGCTCGAAGACGTGCGCCGCTTCTACCGCGACATCGACAAACCCGGCGTCGAGTTCCGTCAGGAGTCGATTACTTCCATCGATCCGGTCGCGAGGCGTGTCGTGACAGATCGCGGAGCGTACGATGCGGACTACCTCGTGGTCGGGCTGGGCGCTGACTACGACGTCGACGCGACACCGGGCTTCCGCGAGGGCGGCCACGAGTTCTATTCGATCCGGGGCGCGCTCGCTCTGCCAGGACCTGCTGCCATCGTTCACGTCAGGCCACGTGATCATCGCGGTGCTGGGTGTGCCCTTCAAGTGCCCACCTGCGCCATGCGAGGCGGCGATGCTGCTGGACGAGTGGCTGGACGAACGCGGCGTCCGTCACGAGGTGCAGATCAGCGTCGTGTCGCCCTGGGGCCGGCCGATCCCGCCTTCGCCCGGGGCGTCGCAGGCCATCCTAGAACGCTTCGAGAAGCGGAATATCACTTGGGTGCCGCAGTGCCTCGTGACCGCAATCGATCCTGCGCGGAAAGTCGCGATGCTTAGCGATGGCGGAGAGCTATCGTACGCCCTGTTTCTGGGCATTCCAGTGCATCGTGTCCCGGCGGTCGTCGAAGCTTCCGGTCTCGCGGTAGATGGCTGGGTCCCCGTCGACAAGACGAATCTCACCACCCGATTCGAGAACGTCTACGCCATCGGCGACGTGACGAGCGTGGGCGTGCCGAAGGCGGGCTTCTTCGCCGAAGGCGCGGGACTCGTTGTGGCTGAGAACATCATCGCCCGCTTGCGGGAGAGCGGCACGCCTGACAAGTACGCCGGGGCCGGGTCGTGCTACATCGAGTTCGGTGAGCACAAGGTCGGTCGTGTCGACATCGACTTCCTCACGGGGCCAACGGTGACGGCGCCGCACACGGAAGCCTCGCTGACAGGCGCAGATGAAAAGCGCGAGTTCGCGCGGAGCAGGCGGGCGCGCTGGTTCGGGCGTTGAGCGCAGCAAAGGATCAGTGCCCCGGCTGGCTGAAGAAGCTCTCGAAAATCAGGGACGTGGCGTCGATCTCGTTCGGGGACGAGACGAATCCTGCGGCCGTCGCGCCACGAACGTCACTATAGAGGTGGTCGTCTCCAAAACGTCTCCAAAACTGTGGGGCACTCTGGAGGACTCAGGAGGACCGACGAGGACATCCACCAGAACCGAACCGCTTGCCGCTGAAGCCCTTACTGACGAAAGTCGCACGGAATCAACCAGCGCTCTCCTGCTCCCTCTCTCCTCATTTCTAGAAAGAAAGAGGGCGTCCGGGTGTCCGAGCTTGTCCGACGGGGCGCTAAGGTTAACCCGCTTGAAGGATAACCGATGGAAGGCACTTCCATCTTGCTCGTCCGAAGCGTCCGAGACCTCAAGAATACGGAGTGAGCGGGAGGGACCCTTGAGCAAAGTTTTGCCCGCAACGCCGTCGCTCAATTGGCCGCCGCGAGGCGCGCTCTCATCTCCTCGATCCATCCGGGTACGATGACGAGGTCGGGCGGACGCTGCTCGAAGGGCTCCTTCTGGACCATCACGAAGTGGTTGCCATCGGGGGAGGCATCGTAGAATCCAGCATCGCTCAGGATATCGTCGGTCAAATCGAAGAGCTTCCGAGGCGGGTCTGAGGTGAATACCGGCGTTGTGCGGACCCCCGCGGACCAAAGGCTTCCCTGGCTCGAAAAGAAGATCTCTCTCCCGTCGCGCGACCAGCGAGGCCAACTGCCCTCCTCGGTGGAAACCCTGTGCCTTCCTCCGGTTCCAGAATATCGTCGCACGTAGACTTCAGGCCTCCCGGAATCGTCCGAGCGGTAGGCGACCCAATTGCCGTCAGGAGAGAAGCTCGGGCTCATCTCGACGCCCGGTGTCGAGAGCCACGGCGCGGCGCTATGATCGCCCGTGAGCGCGAGGCGCCAGATGTCCCACTGTTGAGGCCCAGTCTGCCGGTCAAAGAGCAGGGCGCTTGCGTCGGGGGCGACGCTTGGCGGAAGCCACATTAGTCGGACCCGGATGGTCGCCGAAGGTGCACTGCCATCCACGGGCGCGACGAGAATGCGATCGTCACGACCATTCCTTGCATCGTACAGGAGAAGACTCTTGCCGTCCGGCATCCACGCCATCGGCACGAGGTACTGGTCCACGTCCCCGACCCGCGTCCAGACATCCGAAGCAACGTCGACGACGAACGTGCCCGGCACGCCCAGGTCGTTTACGACCGACACGGCGATACTCCGGCCGTCGGGCGAGAAATAGAGGTCACTGTAAGAACGCAGCGCTCGCGAGAGTGGCTCCCGTCGTCCGTCCCGACCCACCAGGACGAGCGTCCTTCGGGGAAGCCGAGTCTCGCGCGGCGAGAACAGCAAGTCTCCGTGCCGCGAGACGTCGTAGTACACGTTGCCGGAGCCGCTCGTCTCGCCGCTGCGACTGCTCCACATCGCAACACCCTCGAGGACCGGTACGGGCGCACGAGTCATCTCGAGTCGAATCGAGGTCCAGCGGAGCGCCGTAGAGGATTCCGTCTCGCCCGAAAAGAACATGCCCATCCAGATACTTGGGGCCGCCCGCGCTCTCGATGAGAATTCGCTTCGTTCCAGTCTCGAAATCCAAGACCGCCACGTCGAAGCCGCGGCTCCCAGAGTAGGAACGTCCTACCGTAGTGCACGTCGACGAGAGCCGCGCGCCCCGCGTGAAGAATGTGCGGCCAGCGGTGAGTAAACTCCTCGCGATCTCGGTCGGGTCTCGTCACTTCTTCGACTTCACCCCCGTTGGCCGATACTCGGGAGAGTCCGCGTCCTCCCACCCCCGAGCTGAAGAGGATGGTTCCGTCGTCGCCCCAGCTTCCTCCGCGGAGACCTGGGACATCTGCCAGAACGACGATGACTCCGCGATCGAGATCGATTTTCTTCAACTTGCCGCCGGCGAAGAAAGCGATGAAGCGGCCGTCCGGCGAAAAAAAGGGGCACGTTGCCCCCTCGGTACCCGGAAGGGGCCTCGCGTCGATTTCAGACCCGTTGCGGAGATAAAGAAGGCATCCCACGCCGCTGAACATGCTCGGTGACGCTAGTCCGCCGCAACCGACGAAGGCCACATCGTCTCCATCGCGTGAAATCGCAAACGCTGTCACCGCATCGCTCACGGCGAGAATGGCAACGCCGCGGGGAGAGAGAGCTGGAAGCGGGGCATGCGGATTTCGGTCGGCGGGCCCGTTGGTCGAAGAAGCCAGACCGCGATAGCGCCCATCGCGATGAGCGCAGCCGTAGCGGCAATCGCCGCCACACGAGCTTTCCACCAGCCCCGATAAGAGAGCCTGGTAGGCCCCGATTGAGGCACTCCGAGCGGCTCGCGCTCCCAGACCCGACGCCATCCGCGATCGCGACGAACCGATAGCCCACTCGGGGCACGGTTTCGATGTAGCGCGGCTTCTCGGCGCTGTCGCCCAAGGCCTCTCGAATTTGCTTGATGGAGAAGTTGATGCCGTGCTCGAAGTCGACGAAGGTGTCGTCGCCCCAGAGCGTCTTCTGGATCTCCCCGCGTGTGACGACTCTCGCCCGGCGAGTTGCCAGAAGCACAAGAAGCTTCGCCGGCTGAGGCTGAAGCCGGATCTCGCGCCCGTTCTTCCGGAGTTCCCCCGAACGGCAATCGAGCCGGAAATCTCCGAAAGAGAGGTATTGCGCCTGAGTGTCGGTCGTCATGACGGCACGCTGGCCGCATTCTGAAAGTCACGAAATTATATGCTCGAAGATCAAAGGTAGGTAACTGTCGCTGACTCTTCGTTTTAGCTTTTCACCTCAACTTACCTCTCGCTTACCCTCCGTTCATTCACACCTGGAAGGGCACTCCCTAGCCTGGCCTCCGAATCACGGAGGCGTCCATGAGCGACGATGGTCGCGGTGGCTCTCTCGTTGCTCATCTTCCCCCGGGCCAACCCGGGGCTCCCGCAGACCGAGACGCCGGCCGGAAAGCTCCGAATCGAGCTCTTTTGGTCTGACTACAAGCTCCTCAAAAGCAAGCTCTCCGCGGGAGCTCGACAAGCACTCGAACGAGAGGCCCAAACGATCTTCGCCGAGGCTGGGATCGAGCTGAGCTTCTTCGTTGGCGCTCCAGAAGAATCATGGAAGGACCGACTCCCGCTCCATTCGCATCGTTCTCGTGCCCCGCTCGGCCGAAGGCTGGTCTCTACCGAACAACGCGATGGGCGCGATCCTGGAAGAAACGCGCGCGCCGGCACCGTCTTTATCTTCGTTCCGGTGGTGGAACGCACCATCGGCCTCGAAGTCGATGGCAAGGTGCTTCACGACGGAAGAAAAGCCCACGCGCTGGCCCGCGCCCTGGCGCGCGTCCTCGCCCATGAAACCGTCCACGTGATCGACCCCGAAATCCCGCATGGCCCCGAAGGAAGCATCATGAGCGCGAACCTCACGCGCGCACTCCTTCTCGACCATCGACTTTCATTCCACGAGGCGACGAGTACGCAGCTTCTTCAAAGCCTCGCTCAAACTGCCGGCGGCCAACAAGGGAGCGAACGCCGTAATCCCTCTCCGCTGCCATAGCCATCCCGAAGCTCTACTCAACTCGAACCGTTCGCCTCGGTCGACCGGCTCCTCTGAACCAATCGGATGTGTGTAGGTGGGGGGGAGAAGGTAGATGATGAGAACGTACATCCAGAGCGATTTCGAAGTGGTCCACTATCTGAGCAGGCTGTGGTACCGTGATTCGAACTCTCGACCACCTCGAAAGTGCCAAGCACACCATGCGCATCGTTGAACGCAGGCTGGACCCGGACGAGTTTCAGAGGGGGGACTTCAAGGCATATCGGCATCCTTGCTTCTGCGGTCCAATCGACGACGATTTCCTGGCGCGCAAAAAGATTGGTCATGTCATTGTTCTTGACCTGTTGGATGCGCTCGTGGGTCCCGTACCCGCTGAGCAACTGCGCGTTTGGATCCAGCGGCTGGTAGCTCGCGGCGAACGCCACATCGTGCTCAACCTTGAAGGCCTTACGCGGGTTGACTCAATGGGTCTTGGTGAGATTATCCGCGCACTTACAGTTCTCAGTCAGAATCAGGGCACCTTCCCGCTCGTGAATGCTCCAGAGCATTTCCAACAGCTTGTGGCCAAGTTCAAATTCTGCTGAAACTGGCGTTGGCCGGATGATCGAAGTAAAATCCCGTTATCCGGACCTCCCGAACCAGCAATCCAGATTGAGGTCCACCCTCACCGCGATGCCGATTCTCATTGTAGTCCCATCGAAACGCGTCGATCTTTGCTGTGCATCCTCGAGCGTGCCGAACCAGTGCACGTTGAGAGGTCCATGGCGGCACTGACGAACTCCGTCCGGTTGTCACAATAGATTCACTGCGGCAGTCCCGTTCGAATCGCAGACGCTCCAGCGTGCTTGCAACCTACCTGGGCCACCGAGCCGGTGACTCCCGCAGAAAAAGAGAAGAATCTTTCTTCTACTTCGAAGGTCGGTTGGGAGACAAGTCCAGATCGCAAGTGAGGATGAGACTCGCAAATTGTAGAATCGCGGAACGGGAACCCGATGTCTGAACTCCCCAGACTTCTTGTTCGACCTCCCACCGGGGTGCCGACGAAATTCGTTCTCGAGAAGAAGCAGACCCGCCTGGGGCGCCATCGCACCAACGACGTGCGGATCGACGATCGATGGCTGTCGCGCTTTCATGCCGACATCTCTGAGAGAGAAGGGCTTCACTACATCGAGGACCACAGTCAGAATGGCACCAAGGTGAATCACGAGCGAATCACCGGCGAAACCTGCCTGCGCCATGGGGATGTGGTCCACATGGGAGACACGGAGATCGTCTACCTGTCCGGAATCCAGGGGCTCAAAAGCCCCACGGAATCGATGGCGGTTCCACCCGAGCTCCTTCTGTCATCGGCCACTGGACCTCAGAGCAGCTGGGATGAAATCGAAGAGGCAATCCGATTGGACGCCGACCGAGGTCCGGAGGGGCTTCTCCGACACCACCGGATCCTCCAGGCACTGAATCGGGCCAGCCGGGCGCTCGTCGGAAGGTATTCCGTGCAGGAAGTGCTCGATTTCTCCCTGCGCCTGGTGTTCGACACCGTCGAGGCCGAGCGGGGCTTCATCGCTCTCGTTCGAGGTGATGGTCTCGAGACCAGGGCGCGCCTCATCCGGGACCACGTCAGGGACCCTTTGAAGGGTCGCGAGTTCAGCCGCTCCATTGCCGCGAGGGCAATCGAGGAGCGGGTGTCGATTCTCATTCCCGACGCGCTGCACGAACCCCGGCTCTTTGGCATCGACTCCGTCTCCGACCTGGGAGTTCGCTCTGCGGCCTGCGCTCCCCTCTGGAACCGGAAGGCTGTCATCGGAGTGTTGTACGTCGACAACTTGAGTCGGGGAAATCAGTTCGACCTCGATGACCTGACGTTTCTGACGTCACTCGCCAACATGATCGCCATGAGTCTCACCAACGCGGAGATCGAGGAGAAGCTGATCGACAAGAAGCGCTTGGATGGCGAGGCCGAGCGAGCCCGGCTCATCGTCTCCGACATATTGCCGCATCAGCCACCGAGCCTCCCGGGCTGGGACCTTGCCGCTTGCAGCCAGCCTTGCTACGAAGTCGGTGGCGACTATTTCGATTTCATACCCGATCCTCCGGGACGAATGATCCTGGCACTGGGAGACGTGGCAGGACACGGCCTTCCAGCCGCGATGATGATGGTCCTGCTGCGTGCTTCGGTCCATGCCACCGCCAAGAGCTCCCCTGACGTACGCGACATTGCCGCCCACGCCGACCTGATGCTGCTGCAGAACTCTCCCTCGTATCTCTATGCCACGCTCTTCCTAGCCGATCTGGATCCCGCGACCGGCGAGATGCGTTACGTCAACGCGGGCCACGTGCCACCTCTTCTCCGTCGAGCAGTTTCGGGCCGTTTCGAACGACTCACGATCGGCGGCCCCCCGGTGGGGCTTATGCCGTCTGCGAGCTTCGATACCGGTCACCTGATCATGGAACCAGGTGACGTGCTCTCAGTCATCTCGGATGGCGTCACCGAAGCCGGAGAAGAGCTCGACCGTGCCCTGGGCTTAGACGGCGTGGAACGGGTGATGGAGACCTGTGCGGGCGCGACGGCGCGCGAGATGATGGACGCGATCTTGGACGAGGCCGAGCGCCAGGCGTCGAGCGAAAAGCACGCCGACGACACCACCGTGATGGTCGTCAGGAGATCCGCGGGCGTTTACGCTTCTTCACCAAAACTCGCTTCTACATGATCGCTATTCGGCAGCACGGAAAAAGGAGCGGACTTCGAGCGTGATGCGCGCTAGGCGGCTGGATCTCGTACCAGCGACCGTGGAACTCTCCGAGGCAGAAGCGAGAGGTCGGGACGCCGTCGCGGCCTGCTTGGATGCGGAAGTCCCAGCTTCCTGGCCGCCACCTGTATTCGAACCCGACGATGTTGCGCGGATTCGGCGGCAGCTTGAGGCGGATGATGGCGCTGGCGAGTGGCTCCTCCACTACGTGCTGCTACGCGCGGTCGGCTCAGATCAGCAGCCGGCCCTCGTCGGAGTGGCTGGGTACACCGCGCCACCCACGGCAGAGGGAGAGGTAGAGATTGGGTATGCGATTGCTGCCGAGTACCAGCGTTTCGGTTACGCCACCGAGGCGGTCGAATCGCTATTGGCGCGCGCCTTTGAGGATCCCCAAATCCTTGTGGTGACCGCGAAGACGTTTCCCACGCTACAGCCCTCGATCGGTGTGCTCAGGAAGACGGGATCGTACGGGCGGGTGCCGAAGGGGCCGACGGAACCATCCGCTATGAGCGTCGGCGGACCGCGTCGCACTGACTGAAAGACTGAGGACCCGGACCCGGGCGGACGTCCCGTCGTCGTCACCCAGAGCGAGGACTGCCCGCTCAAGCCTTCCGAGAAGGCGCTTGCCTGAGCCCGTTCCTCCCGACGTCATTGCCCGGTCGCAATCGGATTCTGCTCGTGATAGCTCCATTCGAGCCACGAGCCGTCGTAGTTGTGCAGGCGGTCGACGTCCCAGCCCATCAGGTACAGCACGAAGACGGGCGTCGTGCTTCGGACGCCCGAGTGACAGTAGAAGATTTGTTCCTTGCCGCGGTCCATCTGGAACTTGTCGATCACCTGCTGAATCTCCACCGCTGGTTTGAAGCCGGCGGGATTTCCATCGACCTCCAGACGGTACTCCTTCCAGCTCTGGAACACGGCCCATGGGATTCGGCCCGCTCGCCGCGCGTTGCCTTTCTTCTCCACTCCCGACCATTCCGCCGGTTCCCGGTTGTCCCACACCTGGACGTCTTTGGAGGTCTGCGCCCGCCAGACGTCCGCCATCTGCGCGACCCAGCCGGAGCGGCGTGGTTTGGCGACGAAGTCACCCCTCCGCTCTGCACTCCCACGAGTCAACGACATGTCCCCAGAATGACCGGCGGTCTTCCACGCCGCGTAACCACCGTCCAAGACTCGCACGTCGGTCTTGCCGTACAGGTAGAAGGCCCACCAAACGCCAAACGCGCATCGCGTCGTACTTCTCGTCATAGACGACGACCTTCGAGTCGTTGTCGATGCCCAGGCCGCGGGCGAAGTCCTGGAACGCCTCGCCCTCCAGCAGCATGCCGTCGAACGGGTATGGCTGACCGACTTTTAGCTCATAGTCGGGACGCCAGACGTTGATGGATCCGGGAATATGGCCCGCCAAGTAGGACACCGGCTCCAATACCGCGAGGACGACGAGCTTGGAGTCCTTGGCGTCGATGAGCCTCTTCAGCTCCTCGGCCGCTATCAGGGCCCCGCCTCTTTCGAATCCCTTGTAGTTCTGCCCGGCGACGACGGGCCCGACGCACGCCAGAAGAACCGCCGCAACCACCACGGAGTTCATCGCGCGGTGCAGTCTCATCGGATTCCTCCCGCAGGTATACGTCGCCAAGACTCGAGCGACGTGGAAACGAAACCCCGACAGTCGATGAGGGAGCATCCGCGCCTCGAACGCTCACTCGCGGAGACGCACCACGCACCATTCCTTACAATCGAGGAGGTCGATATGAGCAGAGCTAGTCCGCGTAGTGCGGTTGTCTTTCGGTTCGATCGTTCCTCTCGCCGACCCTGATCGGTCAGGACCGCCAGCCGTCGTCGCGAATGGCACGCCGTACCTCGTGGACTTCGGAGCCGGCGTCGTGCGGCGTGCGAAGTCCGCTGTCGTCGACCGAGGAATCGCCGCGCTGGAACCGGTCAACCTGCGGGTCGTCTTCGTGACCCATCTTCATTCCGACCACACGGTTGGATACCCGGATCTGATTCTCACGCCGTGGGTGCTCGGACGGCGCGTCCCCCTGGAGGTGTACGGTCCGGCCGGAATCAAGGCGATGACTGAGCATCTCCTCGAAGCGTACAGCGCCGACTTCGAGACGCGGACGAAGGACCGCGGCTTGTATACGGTCGGCGCGTTTCCCGAGGGCCACGCGGTGAACGCGCACGAAATCCGCGCGGGCGTCGTCTACAAGGATGCCAACGTCACCGTCACGGCGTTCCCGACGAAACATGCGATGGAGAGCTACGGCTACCGATTCGACACGCCCGACCGCAGCATTGTCATCTCAGGCGACACCAACCCGACGCAGGCGACGATCGACGCCTGCCGTGGCTGTGACGTGTTGATTCACGAAGTGCTGACGCTGGAGTGGCTCGCCAAGCGCCGCGATTTCCAGGGCTATGCCGCGCAATTCCACACCACGACGGCGCAGCTCACCGAGCTGGCCACGCAGGCGAAGCCACGCCTGCTGATTCTCTACCACGCCTCCTTGTCCCTGCGACCTGCCGTCGACGCCGAGCGGTCGACGCCCGCGGCGTTGCTGAGCGAAATGTCGCGCTATCCGGGACATGTCGTCGTCGGCCGCGATCTGGACGTCTACTGAAGCCGCAGATCAGCGTCGTGGCCTCTCTCAGCTTGAGATGGAGCACGGAGCACGTTACCAACAAAAGATTCATCCGGCGTAAGTCGTGCAGTAACAATCGCCCGGTAGGGTTCCTCCTATGGGGACCTCGCACTGCCGTCCCTGGAATACGTGTGGCCCAACAAGTACCTCTATGGACCCTGGCGGGAGCTTCGGATCCCGAGGGGGCCCGAGCTCCCCGTCACGCTTCGGCCCGGATGGGTGGTCCAGATTGACCAAGGAACCGCCTGGACCGACAAGCCCTTCCTCGAGCTGCGGACTCCCGGAGTCGTGACGAGCATCCAAACGACGGGCAAAACCCGACTCGCCTTCAGAGCACGCGTCGCGCTAGACCCCGACGGGTCCTACGAGGCCTTGACGGAGAAAGAAGCGTGGCGTCGCCATCCAGACTGCGAGCTCGTGGAAGTAGCGAATATCGCCGACCATTCTGGCGGGCGGCGTAACGCAATCTTCGTGTGGGACGCAGCCGACCGCGTCGACGGTGTCGACGAGCGGAACCTTCCTCGAGCTGTTTACTGGCTCGAGCGATAGTGCCAAAGAGGACGATCGAGCGCTCCGCCCGCGCTCACCCCTTCCCGAAGCTCGCGTACACCGCTCGAATCCGTTCCGACGCCTCAGCGCGTCCATGCTCGACGTCGATCAGAACCGTCGGGTTGAGGCGCGCTTTCTTCGCTAACTCACGCAGACTGATTCCCGCGTTCTCCCGCACCCGGGAAAGCTCTCGTCCAAGCTTGACCCGCGCGACGACCGCTTCAGAGACTTGACCGGCTCCGTCGCAGAGATAGCAGAGGGTCGACTTCGGGCGCGGGCCGAAGCCACCGTAGCCAATCCGACCTTCGCCGTTACAGCAGGGACATCGGATCACGCGTTCACCCTTGAGGGCTCCGCGTTCGAGTTGTCGAGTCTTTTCCCGCCGTCATACCACGATGTCACCGAGGCGATTCTAGACCAACCCGGCCGAAGACGCACTCGGGTCGTTCCCTGAGCTGTGCAGGAAGGAGGCGCGCGGCAGTAGTTTCTGTTATCCGAACCTATCCCGGATCTGCGTCAGGTGAGCGTCCGTCTCCACTCACGATCGGGAGATAGGGCGTCGGCTAGGAGCGAATACGGAAAAGACCCGAGTGCCGCGAGCCGTCAGAGGTGACGAAATGGAATCGGGCGGCCTTGTAACGAGCGTCTCACGTTCATACAATCCCGCTGCCAAGGCATTCATCCGTGCCCTCAATGATACGCAAGCGCCGCCGGAAGGCAGGCCACCCCAAAAACGTCAAGCGACACCTGACCGAGGAGTACCGCGCGCGGCTCGCGGCGATCGTCGATTCCTCCGACGATGCGATCGCGAGCAAGACCCTCGAGGGAATCATCACATCCTGGAACAGGGCCGCGGAGAAGATCTTCGGCTACACTGCCGCGGAAGCCATCGGCCAGCCGATCACCATCATCATCCCGAAGGACCATCTCTTCGAGGAGGAACAAGTCATCGCCCGCATCATCCGCGGCGAGATCGTCGATCATTTTGAAACGGTCCGCCAGCGCAAAGACGGAACCCTGATCGAAATCTCGCTTACGATCTCACCGATCCGAGACAAGACGGGGAAGATTATCGGCGCCTCCAAGATCGCGCGCGATATCACCTCGCAGAAGCACGCGGAGCGGGAATTAAGACTCCTCTACATAGAAGCAGAGCAGGCCAATCGCGCCAAGGACGAGTTTCTCGCCATGCTCGGTCACGAGCTCCGAAATCCGCTCGGGCGCGATCAGTAACGCCGTGAGCCTGCTCGGGCACGACGACCGCGAGGACGCGGTGGCGGCCCGGCTCGCGCGGGACGTGCTGCAGCGCCAGGTTCGCGCCCTCAATCGCCTCATCGACGACTTGCTGGATATGGGTCGTCTAGTGACCGGGAAGATTCTTCTACGTAAAACGCCGCTCGACCTGAGCAAAGTCGTGGACCGTGTCGTCGCCGCGATGCGAGCGAGCGGACGATTCGAGCACCACGACGTTTCGCTCCAGCTGGAGCCGGCCTGGACCGACGCGGACGAGGTGAGAATCGAGCAGATCGTGAGCAACCTCGTCGGGAATGCCGTGAAATACACGCCCGCCGGTGGCAGCATTCGGGTCTCCATCGGGCTGGAGAAGGGCGCCGCTTTGTTGCGTGTCGAGGACACCGGCATCGGGATTCCCGAGGATTTGATGCCCCGAGTCTTCGACCTTTTCGTCCAGGGAGCTAGAAGCCTCGATCGGACCGAAGGCGGCATGGGGGTGGGACTCTCCGTCGTCCGCCGCCTGTCCGAGCTTCACGGCGGTTCTGTTTCCGCGTTCAGCATGGGTTCCGATCGAGGAAGTCGATTCACCGTACGGATTCCAGCGATCAGGATGCCTTCTTTCCGAGGAGGCGAGAAGGTACAGGAGAGCCCAACCGCGATGAATCTGCCGGGCCGCAGAATCCTGATCGTGGAGGACAATCGCGATGCCCGCGAGACGCTGAAGTTGCTGCTCCTGGCGAAGGGGCATGAGGTCCATGGCGTCGCGAACGGCAGGGATGCCCTCGACTACGCGTCCCGTGTCGCTTCGGACGTCGCCATCATCGACCTGGGCTTGCCGGAGATGGACGGCTACGAGGTGGCGAGAAAGCTCCGCAAGATGGAGGGTGGTTCGGACACGCTTCTGGTCGCGCTCACCGGCTACGGTTCGCCGGAAGATAGAAAACTAACCGAAAAAGCCGGGTTCGATGCACACCTGTTGAAGCCCCTGGATTACGAGGTGCTCACTTCCCTTCTCCTGGAAGACGGGACCTGAGTCTCTTCGGAACGGAGCCTACGAGGCCGCCTCCGGCACCGCGGCAAGCGCTCCATCGACCGTAATGGCGAGCTCCGCCACGCTCAAGCGTATCCCGCCGTCCCAGGTTGCGAGCCATGTCTCGAGCTCGGCGCGGTCGAGCCCGAGCATGGATGGATCCGGATTGCAGCCCGGTGTAACCTCTTGGCCATGACCAAATCTCGCTCGACACGATGGCTTTTTGGGGTCTCTCTATTGATGGCAGCGCACCTCGACGCGGCGCCCGGCTATAAATACGTCGTGGTCGGCAACCCCGCAGACGTGACTACCGCGACCAGCGGTCTCATCGTTCTCCAGGGCGGAGGCACGGACGTCGACCAAAACTTCGTGGCCATGGGAGCGCGGTCGGGAGGCGGCGACTTCGTAGTGATTCGAGCCTCGGGAACGGACGCTTACAATCCCTACATCCTCGGGCTCTGCGGCTGCGATTCGGTTGCGACCATCGTCTTCAAGAACCGCAACGCCTCGTTCGAACCATTCGTCATCGACACGATCCGCGGCGCGGAAGCGCTTTTCATCGCCGGCGGGGACCAGTCCGATTACGTGAAGTTGTGGAAGAACACACCCATCGAGGACGCGATTCATCATGTCGCTTCCAAGCCAGCTCCCGTCGGCGGAACCAGCGCCGGAATGGCGATCCTCAGCGAGTTCGTCTACTCCGCGATGAGCAACAGCAGCTTGACGTCCGAGGAGGGCCTGTCCGATCCGTTCCACCGCGACCTGACCCTCGATCGCGACTTTCTCGCGCTACCGAGCCTTCAGGGCATCATCACCGATCAGCACCTGCAAGAGCGCGATCGCATGGGTCGCACCGTCGCCTTCCTCGCCCGGCTCGTGAAGGACGGCTGGACTACGCAAGGCCTGGCGATCGCTGCCGACCGGGAGACGGCGCTTCACGTCGATCCCGTCGACGGGTCGTCGGAAGTGTTCTCGACGCCCACACATGAGACGCCCTACGTCTACTTCCTCCGGACGCCCGGTCCACCGGAAGTGTGCGAGTCGGAGACGCCTTTGACCTATCGCAACATCTCCGTCTACCGGATCGGCCCGGGTAGGGACGTTCGATCTCGGTCTTTGGAGCGGCACCGGCGGCATCAGCTATACGCTGAGCGCCGAGAACGGTGTCCTCACATCCTCGAACGGCGCCATCTACTGAAGATCCTCACATCCTCGAACGGGGCAATCTACTGAACGCTAACGAAGCTTCTTAACCCACATGTAGAACGTGGGAAGCGCCAGGAGCGTAAACGCGGTCGAGGTAACGAGCCCTCCCACCATCACCACCGCGAGCGGCCGCTCGATCTCCGTTCCGTGGAGCGGGAGGAGCAGAAGCGGAAGGAGCCCGAGCGTCGCTGTCGCCGCGGTCAATAGTTTCGGCCGAACGCGCCCGATGCTCGCCTCCCGGAGCGCCTCTTCGAACGGCCGTCCCTCGGCCACGAGCGCGCGGGTCTGAGAGACCAGCACCAGGCCGTTTTGGACAGCGATGCCGAAAAGACCCATGAGGCCGACCAGAGACGATACGTTCCACGTCTCTCCCACGAGGACCAGCGCGAGAATCCCTCCGACGAAAGCGTCGGGGAGCGTCGCCAGGATCACGAGTGTTTCCGCAGCCGAGCCGAGCGCGAGATAGAGGAGCACGAAAACCGCGGCGACCGCGATCCCGATCGCGATCGCGAGCGATCGACTCGCGCGCTCCTGGTTCTCCACTCGTCCGGCGACGTCGAAGAAGTACCCCGCCGGAAGCGCGAGACCGGCCGCGAGCTGCCGCCGCGCGTCCTCCGCCGTGCCTCCGAGATCGCGTCCGGAGACTCCGGCTTCGACGGCGATTCTCCTCGTGCCCGCCTCGCGCCGAATGGTCCCCGGGCCGAATGCGCCTTCGACGCTCGCGAGCTGCGCGACGGGAATCCGCGTTCCGTCGTGCCCGTCGAGCAAGAGGGAGCGGATCGCGGAGATGCTTCCCCGCGCCTCGTCGCCGAGCCGCACGACGAGGTCGAAGCGCCGCTGTCCAATCCATATTTCGGAGGGCTCTGCCCCGGCGAGCCCGATTCGGACCGCGGACACCACGTCCCCCGGTGTCAGGCCGACACGAGCGACGGCCTGCCGGTCGACTTCGACCCGGATCTGCGGTTGACCGGTCAGCTGCTCGACCCGCATGTCCGTGATTCCCTCGACTCCCGCGAGTATCTCTCCCGCCTCGCGGCCGAGCTCGGCCAAGCGATCGAGGTCGGGTCCGAAGATGCGCACCGAGATGTCGGCCGGTGTTCCTCCGAGTCCCTCGTCGATGCGCATTCCGAGAGGGGTCGTGAAGAGGACCGACACTCCTGGAATTCTCCCGAGCGTATCGCGCATCTCCTCCTCGATCTCCTCGACCTCGCGGGCGCGATCCCGCTTCAAGATCACGAGCACGTCGGAGAGGGTGTGAGGCATCGGGTCTTCGGTGCGCTCGGCTCGGCCCGTCCGGCGGACCACGTCCTCGACCTCCGGAATGCTCCGGAGCGCGTCCTCGACGCGGTGGTTCACCCGGTCCACTTCGTCGAGAGCGGTCTCACTCGGGAGAACGGTCTGCAGCAGCAGCGCGCCTTCGTCCAGCTGCGGCATGAAATCCGTTCCGACGCGAAAGGCGAGCGCTATGGCCGGCACGGTCAGAGCGAGCGCTACCACGCGGACGGCGACGCCGTGGCGAAGCGCGCGCTCCAGGAGAGGCGCGTACCACGCTTTGATGCGCCGCAGAAGGAAAACGTCTTCGGGCCGACCCGGCGGAGGCGGTCGAAGAACGAGGCTTCCGACCACCGGGACGAGCGTCAGCGCAAGGAAGAGCGAGGCGGTCAGAGTCGCGATGACGGCGGCCGCGAGAGGGCGGTAGAGGCGTCCCTCGAGTCCCGTCATGGTGAGGAGCGGAAGAAAAACGGCGATGACGATCAGGGTCGCGAACGCGATCGGAGGGGCGACCTCGGACGCCGCCCGGAGCACGGTCTCCCGCCGCGGCTGGTCGCGATCGACTCTCAAACGGTGAACCGCATTCTCGGTCACGATGATGGCGGCATCGACCAGAAGACCGACGGCGATGGCGAGCCCGCCGAGCGTCATGGTGTTGAGCCCGACTCCGAGCGGCCGCAGGAGGATTCCCCCGAGCGCGACCGAGAGTGGCAGCGTGAGGGTGACCAGGAGAGCGGCGCGGACGTCCGAAAGAAGTAGAAACAGAACGGCCACGACCAGGACGGCTCCGAGAAGGACCGCCCTCGAGACCCCGCCGAGCGCGTCGTTCACGAGCTCCGACTGATCGTAGACGATGCGAGCATCGACCCCCGCGGGAAGCGATCGTCCGAGGTCCTCGATCGCCTCGCGCAGGTCGGCCGCGACCTTGACGGTATCCGCGCCGAATTGTTTGACCACGCGGCAGCTCACGACCTCGCCCCGCAGCCGATGCGCCACTCCCCTGCGAATGGCGGGAGCCTCGCGGACCTCCGCGACGTCGCCAAGAAGCACCGGAGCACCGCCGCGAACGGCGACGACCGTGGACCGCAAGTCCTCGACCGATTCGGCGCGTCCGATGGCACGCACCACCCATTCGGTCGAGCCCTGCGTGATGAAGCCGCCCGCCGCATTGAGATTCGCGCCTTCGGCCGCATGCATCACTTCGCCGAGAGTCACGCTTCTCGCCGACATCCGGTCGGGGTCGAGCTGCACCTGGAACTGCCGGAGGTATCCGCCGAGCCGCTCGACCGCGGCGACTCCAGGGACGGCGAGGAGGCGGTTGCGCACTTCGAACTCGGCGAGGTCGCGAAGGGTCATCAGGTCGGCAGTGCCCGGCTCCGCTTCGAGCGTGAACTCGAAGATTTCGTTCAGCCTTCCCGTGAGGCTCGAGAGAAGCGGGCTCTCGGTGCCCGGCGGAAGCCCGGAAGCCGCCTGCCCCACGCGTTCGGCCACGAGCTGGCGGCTCAAGAAGTAGTCCGCGTCGGGCTCGAACTCGACGGTGATCTGGGCGATGCCCATTTGAGACGAGGACCGAACGCGGCGCACTTCCGGCAAGCCCGCGAGCGCTGTCTCGATCGGGATGGCGACCGCGGTCTCGAGCTCCTCGGCTCCCATCGCCGGGTTCTGAACGATGACGTTGAAGATGGGAATCGAGAGATCGGGAAAGACATCGCGCGGCAGGTCGCGCAGCCACAGCCCTCCGAGAACGGCTCCGATCGAAACCAGCAGGACCGTGAGGACGGGCTTCCGAAACGAGGCTCGAAGAAGAAATCTCATCTCAGTGCTCGTGCGCCTCGCCGGCGCCGCGGGCTTTATCCGCCTCGGCCTTCAAGAGGAAGGCGCCCTCCACGACGACCGTCTCGCCCCGAGAAAGTCCGGAGACGATTTCCACCTCCCCCCCGAGGTCCCGGCCTCGACCGACCGCGCGGATCTCGAAAGCTCCCTCTTCGCGCGGGAGGAACACCACCCAGTCGTCCTCGAGTCTCTGCAACGAGGCCGCGGGCACCGCCACGATGGAAACTCCGTCTTCCCCGAGAGCGATCGCGGCGGTTGCCGACATGCCTGGCCGGAAGAGTCCCTCGGCGTTCGGAAGCGTAAGACGGATCGGCACGGTTCGAGAATCCGCGTCGACCTGAAGACCGACCTGATCAACCCGTGCCTCGAACGTTCTTCCGGGAAGCGCGGGAAAGGTCACACGACCGGCTGCGCCCACGCGAACCCTCGCCGCATCGCGCTCGAAGGCTTGCACCACGAGCCACAAGGTCTCGAGCGCGGCAATCTCGAAGAGAGGCTGGGAGGGGTCGGCCTGCTGGCCGAGCACCGCCGTTCGTTCGAGGACCACACCGGCGATGGGCGACCGGAGCTCGAAGCGCGACGGATCCTCGCCCGCCGGCTCGGGTGCGGCTCCGAGCGAGGCCAGGCTCGCGGCGGCGGCGCGAAGATCGGCCTCCGCGGCCTTCAGATTCGCCTCCGCTTCCTCCACTTCCCGGCCCGCCGCGATACGCTCGGAGGAAAGCGTCTTCTTGCGATCGAGCGTCTGACGCGCGAGCGCGACCCGCGCGTCAGCGCTCATGTGCTCGGCGCGGGCCCTTCCGAGCTCGACGCTTCGGAGCTCGACCAGGACCGCTCCCCTGCCCACGCGCTCACCGGTCGCCGCCCTCAGAGCCGCTATCTGCGCCGGGATCGGTGTCGACACCTGCGCGTGGCGGTCCGCATCGACCCGAAGCTCTCCGAGCATGGAGGCTTCCTCGGCGCCAAGGTGCGCCTCCACCACGAGCGTCGTGACTTTCAAGTCTCGGAGCATGTCGGGAGCGATTCTGAGAAGATCGTCCTCGGCTTCCTCCGAGCGGCTCTCCTCAATCGCCTCGCGCTCGACGGCCTTGTCGGGCGAGCCGCAGGAGACGAGGAGAACGAAGACCATCCCAATCGATCGCTTCATCGCAGCACCCCCGCGGCGAGCTCGAGATCGACCGCCGCTACCGCGGCCTCGAGCAGCCGCTCGATAGTCGCCATGCGAGCGTCCACGGTCTCGCGGCGCAGCAGAAGCATCTCGAGGAGGCCGATCTCGCCCGCCTCGTAGCTCCGCGCGGCCAGTGTCTCGCTGTCGAGAACGGAATCGAGCGCTCCCGTCGTCATCGCCTCCGCCGCCTCGAATCGCGCGCGATAGACCTGAGACGCCGTGCGGAGGACGGTCTCCGACGCGTCGTGAGCTGAGGCGAGCTCGAGAGCGAGCCTTCGGCCGCGCGCTTCGGCTTCCGCTTGCCGCGCCTTACCGACTCCGGTCCACGGCAGCTCGACGATTCCTCCGAAACGGAAAACGTCATCCCCCTCCTCGCGCTCGTAGTCGAAGGTCACACCCACGTCGGGGCGGCCCTCCGCCTTTCCAAGGCGGAGCTCTGCCTCCGCCTCGCGCGCCTCCGCGGAAATCATCCGCAGCTCCGGAAGCTCCGCCGTCTGCGCGAGAACCTCCTCGGTATCGAGGCGTGCGTGCTCCCCGAGATCGCCCTCGAGGACGATCTCGATCTCACTCGCGATCGCAAGGAGAGTGCGGAGGCGGCCTTCCGCCGAAAGCTTCACCGCGGAAGCGTCCGCGAGGCTCGCTCGCGTTCGCGCCGCGGCGATACGCGCGAGATTGAGATCGATGGCGGCGACGTCTCCGAGCTCATACCGGCGCTCGGTCGCCCGAATGAGCTCCGTCGCATCGTCCACGGTCGCGCGAGCGACCGAAAGCCGGTCCCGGGCGGCGAGCGCGCTCAGAAATGCGACCCCCACCTCACGCAATTCCGACCGGAGCATGACCTCGCTCGAGGCGATCTCGCGCTCCACGAGAGACTCCGCCGCCGAAATACGCGCCCCGCGCTGACCGCCGACTTCGAAGAGCTGCTCGAAGCCGACATCGAGGTCCACGAAGTCGGTGTCCGGACCTTCACGCGGTCCGGCGGAAGCCCCGAGGGCCGGTTTCTCGCGGAGCCGCGCGGCCGCACCGATCCGCCGCGCCCGCGCTTCCTCGATGCGCGCACGCGCCGCCAGGACCGCGGGAGACCGCTCGCGCGTCCGCTTCCAGGCGGACTCCAGAGTCAATACTTCCTGCGTTCCCCGGGCGCGCGCTGCCATGGAGAAAAGAATCGCCGCTAGAACGTAAAACGATCTCAAGGACATAACACTCCTGCCTCTTCGTGCCGGCCGAAGCCGGGTGATAACGAAGCGTCAGGAGTGTTTTGGCACGTGGAGAATTTCGCTCGGTAGGGAGGGTGGAAGGGACGCTTCGCGCGATACGCAAACGCCGGCGGGAAGGAGGAGAGCTGCGAGCGAAGGCCCGATTCCCGCTACCGTGGGCGGCTGGCGAAAGCAGCAGGCGCAAAGAAGGCAGGTTCGCGCGCAGTCATCTTCTTCGCTACCGCGGAGCTCGTTCGCGGGAGAAGCGCAGTCATCGGGAAGAAGGACCGCGTAGGCGCCGGCAGCTCCCAGAGTCGAGGCGATCAGGAGGAGCGCAACGGCCGAGCGAAACATTGAGTTATTCTATCGCACAATGCGTGCGGCGATTCTGCTCCTTCTGGCTCTCTCCGGCTGCGCGCCGAAACTCGACGAGACGAAGCTCGACAAGTTCCTCGCCGAGACGATGACGGCCCATCAAATCCCGGGTCTCGCGGTGGCCATCACGAAAGGACGCGAGATCGTCTATCTTCGCGCCTTCGGCACTCGAAGTCTCGAGACACGAGAGCCTCTTTCTCCGGACAGCCTTTTTCACATGGCTTCCGTCTCGAAGCCGTTCGTCGCAACGGCCATCGTCCAGCTCGTCGAGGAAGGAAGAATCGATCTCGACGCGCCGGTCACGCGATACCTTCCTTACTTCCAGCTCGCGGATGAACGTTACGAGAAGATCACCATCCGGCAGATGCTCAACCATACCTCCGGAATGCCGGACGTCGAGGACTACGAGTGGGACAAGCCCCAGCTCGACGACGGAGCGGCGGAGCGCTTCGTGCGCAGTCTCACGGGCGAGACGATGATCGGAAGCCCGGGGGAAACGTGGCGCTACAGCAACATGGCATTCGATACGCTCGGCGACGTCATCGCGAAGGTGTCCGGGCAGTCCTTCGAGGAATACGAAAAGTCTCACATCCTGGATCCGCTGGGCATGAAGGAGAGTACGTTTTTCTATCCCGACTCCCGCGTGGAGCTCCGCACGACGGGCCACGTGTGGGACCTCGATCCCAAGGTGAGCGCGGTCTATCCCTATAACCGCCGGCACGCTCCGAGCTCGACCCTGAACTCGAGCGTTCTCGAGATGACCCGATGGGCCCGGGCCAACTTGAATCGCGGCGAGCTCGACTCCGCCCGCATCCTCGAGGACGAGAGCTACGAGCTGCTCCTTCAGCCGTCGTCCCAGGTGGACGAGAACGTCAGCGTGGGACTGAGCTGGTTTCTCTCCGAGTACGCGGGAACGCCGGTCGTGTTTCACTCCGGCGGCGACACGGGCTACACGAGCTACATCGCGCTCCTGCCCTTCGAGGACGTCGCCGTGATCCTGGCTTCGAACTACGACCGCACCCCGATGAGCGGAATCCGGAACGGGATCCTCGACGTGGTACTCGGCAACCGCGAGCCTTCGGTCCCCCTCCCGTCGGTGGGCTATCCCTTCGCTCGAACGCAGGTCGACCAGGGTATCGAGGCAGCGAAGATGCGCTATCGCGAGCTCTCGGAAAGCGCGAGCGGCGACTACGCGTTCGGCGAGCACGAGCTCAACCGCGTCGGCTACTACTTTCTGTCGAAGGGGGATACCGCGCGGGCAATCGATGTCCTCGCTTTCAATGCCGAGCTCTTCCCCGACTCGAGCAACACCCACGACAGCCTGGGAGGAGCGTACGCGGAGGCAGGAGAGCGGGATCGTGCGCTCGAGAGCTACGTCCGGGCGCTCGAGATCAACCCTTCGAATGCGCACGCGAAGAACGCCATCGAGAAACTACAGGCTCCGCTTCCTTAATTGGCTTAGATGGCACGACCTCTTCTTCGCATCCTCGGCCTTACGTTCGGGCTCGCGGTGATCCTCGGAGGGACCATTGGGGTCGGTATCCTGCGCACGCCCGGCACGGTCGCGGCGCAGCTTCAAACCAAGGCCTTGATTCTCACCGTTTGGACGCTCGGGGGGCTGTACACGCTCATCGGCGCGGCCTGCTTCGCCGAGCTCGGTACGGCGCTACCTCAAACCGGTGGCTATTACGTCTATGCGCGGCGCGCGTTCGGCGATCGCTTTGGATTTCTCACCGGCTGGACCGATTGGGTGACCTACTGCGCGATCCTCGGGTACATCTCCATCGCGACGGGAGAGTTCTCGCTCGCGCTCGTTCCGGAGCTTTCGAGCGTCGGGGTAACACCGATCGCGATCGCGGCTCTCTCGGTCTTCGTCGTGCTGCAATGGATGGGCCTGAAGGTATCGAGCCGCGCGCAGGAGATCACGAGCCTCGTCAAGTTCCTGGCGTTTCTGGCCCTGGTCGCCGCCTGCTTCCGGCACCCTGGCTCGGCGTCCGCGGTCGAGCCGGCTCGTTCCGGAAGCCTGTTCTTCGCGGTCGTTCTGGCTCTCCAGTCCGTCATCATCACCTACGGCGGCTGGCAGAGCGGACTCTATTTCGCGGAAGAGGACCGCGACCCCGCGAAAAACGTGCCGCGCGCGATGATCGGCGGAGTCGCCATCGTGATCGTTGTATACCTCCTCGTGAATCTCGCTCTTCTTCACGTCCTCCCGATATCCGAGCTCGCGAGCTCGAAGCTCCCCGCCGCCGACGCGGCGGAGGCAGTCTTCGGCATCGGTGGTCGACGCCTCGTCACGCTTTTGTCTCTCATCTCCCTCCTCCCGCTCCTGAACGCCATACTGATGGTCGGGACGCGGATTCTCTACGCCCTCGCGCGCGACATTCCCCGCTGGTCGGGCGCGGCCAATGTGAGCGAGGGAGGGACTCCCGTCACCGCGATGTTTCTGACCGCCGGGGGCGCGATCCTCCTCGCGGCGAGCGGCACGTTCGAGAAGCTCGTCGCGATGGCGTCCTTTTTCCTCGCGGCGAACTACTTCATCTGCTGCGTCGCGCTCATCGTGCTGCGGCGGCGCGAGCCGAATCTTCCGCGCCCCTTCCGGGCCTGGGGCTATCCCGCCTCCGCCATCCTCGTCGCGGCGTGCGCCGGCATCTTCGTCGTGGGGGCGGTTACCGGAGATACGCGAAACAGTCTCTTCGCTCTCGCCCTCGCCGCGGTCGGACTTCCCCTGCGCGCCTGGTCGATACGAGTCCGCTGACGCGTATCAAGGTACCGGTCGGCAGTCGCCCGTGTAGGCGATGCGGGCGCCTCCAGCGATCATCTGGAAGTCGCTCACTTGGATTGCCTGGAGATCGCGCGAGCCGAGGAGTCCCGACCACTTCGCGGTCGTGAAACGGTCGCTCTGCGCGGTCAGGGCGACGTTTCCGCCGTCCGCGAGAAACATCCCGTAGCGCTGGAGCGCCCGCGCGACGACACGGGCGGCCTCATTCGGAAGGCTCGCGAGCGGATAGTCGGCTCTGAGGCGAAACCGCGCGCCATACGGCGGCGCCGGCGAAGGGGCGCTGGCGGCGCCGGTCGAGTGCGTCGCGGGATGCACGTAGACTCCGTTTCGAATTCGACTGTTCGGGAGAATGAAGCGGATGGCGTGGGAGATCTCGCCGCTCGCGACTTCGTCCGCGGTGAAGAGAAGGGGCGCGATCGGATATCCGGCGGCATCCGCGCTCGTGCAGTTCTCGCCGCGGCCCTCGGGCCCGTAGACTCGGGACATATCCCAGACCGCGAGGCATCCTCCGTAGAACGTCCCGCCTACGATGTTGGCTCGCCACATTTCGAACAAGCGGTTCTGAGACCTCTGCGCCACGATGAGATGGCAGTCGCCGTCGCTCTCGCATTCGTACCCGGTTTCTCCCTCGAGGGCTCCTCCCGGCGGAACGGGCACCGGATCGAAATCACAGTCCGGGCTGAAGTGATCCGAAGTGGGAACGAACGAACGAAGGGGAGTGGAATCGCTCGCGGTCAGAACCTCGATGGAGAAATCGATCTGCATCCGGCCGAGACCGAAGCCGCCCGCATTCTGGAGCCAGGCGATGGCCTGCGCCGATTGCGGATCGAGCGCCGCCGCGCTCACGTCCTGATACCAGATCGCTCCGCGCGGAAAGTAATCATTGCCGGGAACGACGGGCTCGTCGACGGTAAAGGTCCGGCTCGCGCTCCGGCGAGAAGTGCCCGCTCCATTTCTCGTCTGAACCCACCAGTCGTACTCTCCGACGGGAAGGGTCGTGGTCGGCGTGACTTCGCAGGTCTGGCCGGAGCAGTTCGCCGCCGCGCCGAACCACTCGTTCACGACCGCACCCGACGGTCCGTTCACCACGAGGTGGTACTCGATCGCCGCGCTCACCGCCGTCCACTCGTAGGTCGGCTGAGGTGTCGAAATGTTCCCCGATGGGGATTGGAGGGAAGGCGGTGAAGGGCGCGCCGCTCCCTGGGGCGATACGGTGAAAGTTCTCGCAGAGCTCCAAGGTCCGAGACCGTCGGAATTCTTGGTGCGGACTTTCCAGGTGTGCGTTCCCGCGGTGAGCCTCAGCGCGGGAGTGACCGAGCAGGTGGTGGCGTTACAAACGCCGGTCGCCGGATACCAGTGCTGAAGAACTCTGCGCGACGGCCCGTTCACCCAGAGTTGGTACTCCGTCGAGGTCGGAACGGCGTTCCAGACGAAGGCCGGCTGGGCCGGCACTCCGGCTCCTCTGGGCGAGACCAGCGTGGCGGCCGGCGGCGGCCCGGCAAACCCGAGACTCGAGACGAAAAGAACCAGGCCCCAAGCGTTCTTCACGGGGTCACCCTCCGGATTTTCGGGAACGTCTTGGTGTACCACGAGAGCGGAGCTTCCTTGGTGACCGTCGTCACGCCGCCTGCGGGATGCGAGCTAACGCGAGCCTAGCTCGACACTTCCCTCGCCCACGAAAACCGAGGCGCCCCCGACCCGCACCTCTTTAATAGCATCCCCTTCGAGACCGATGGCGATGAACACCTGGCTCGGGCGGCCCATCTTGACTCCCTGACGGCTCAGGATCTCGCCCGACTTCTCCCGGGGAACGACTCCGTGGTGCACGAGGTACGCGCCGAGAGGACCGCTCGCGCTTCCCGTCGCGGGGTCTTCGTTGCCGCCGAAACTAAGCATGCGGCTGTAGACGGTGGCATCGTCGCCGCCGGGCTCTTTCGAGAAGACGAATACGCCGCGGCGCTGCATCTCCCGGCGCTCGAGTAGGCTCCCCATCGCCGCGCGATCGAGCGCGGCGCGATCCACAGCCGCCCGGGTGGCCATGGGCACGAAGAGGAAGGTCGCGCCGCACGACACCTCCTGCACCGGAGTGCCCGACCCCCGGATATCCGCAGCTTCGACCCCGAGCGCTTCCGCGACCGCCGCCGCGTCCTCGATGGTCTTCCCGAAGGTCGGCTCCAGCTGGTACATCCACGCGAAGCGAAGTCCGCCGTCGCCCCACTCGAGATCCACGGGAACGGGGCCGATGCCTTCGCCGAGCACGACCCTCTTCTTTTTTGGGTCGATCTTGCCAGCGCGGGCGAGAGCGAACGCGGTTCCGATGGTGGGGTGGCCCGCGAAGTCGAGCTCGCTTCGCGGAGTGAAGATGCGCACGCGGAAATCCGTGCCGGGCGCGTCGGCGGGAAACACGAAGGTGCTCTCGGAAAAATTCATCTCGCGCGCGATGAGCTGCATTTCTTCGGCGCTCAGCCCCTCGGGAGCGAGGAACACCGCGAGCTGATTTCCGGTGAGCACCCGGTCGGTGAAGACGTCCAGATGGAGGTATCGATAGGTCCGATTCTGGCCGTAGAGAACGCTCGAGGTCATCAACAACATCAGAAGGACACTCCGCATGAAGTGGAACCTATCGCGTCGTCCGGTGAGGCCGCAACCGCGGGAGTCGTGTTAAGGTTCGGCCCGATGTCGAAAAAAGCGCGTGATTCGCGGGTCGAAGAAGGCCGCGTCCGCGTCCACGATCCCTTCGAGCTCGTGCGGTGGCTGGCTCTGAGCCAGCCGGATCCGAGAAAGGCGCTCGCGGAGCTCGTCCAGAACAGCCTGGACGCGAACGCCCGGCATATCCGCATCGTTCGTGTGCGCGAAAAGGGGGTCGCATGTCTGAAGATTCATGACGACGGCGAGGGAGTCATCCCGGAGCTCGATCGGCCGGACGCGATGCATTACATCGCGACTCATATCGGCCATAGCCGCAAGCGTTCGCTTTCCCCGGAGAAGCGCTACGAGCTCATGACCCAGGGACAGTATGGGATCGGCCTTCTCGGCTTCTGGAGTCTCGGGGAGATGCTCGAGATTCGTTCGTCACTTCCCGGGCAGAAGTCCTATCGGCTCATCCTTCATCGCAACCGGCCCGAGTACAGGATCGAGCCCCTTCGCGGAAAGCTCGCGTTCGACGAACGATTCACCGAGGTCGTAGTAGTGGGCCTCGGGAAGGAAGCCGCGGCGGTCGTGGGCGCTCGCAGGGCCGCGGACTTTCTCGCCTCGGAGCTGCGCGGCCAGCTACTCATGCGCGCGGTCGAGGTCACGATCGAGGACAAGATGTCGCGCGGTCGCTCGCCGAAGAAGCTCAGGGTCAAGCCTCCGCGGTTTCTGGGTGAGAGGCTCGAGGGACTGAGCACCGTGGCGATCCCGGGCCACGCGCCCATAAAGCTCGAGATCTATCTCACCGGAGAGGGGTCGAACGGAGAATCGTTCCGTCCGATCGCCGTCTACGCGGCAGGAACGCTGGTCGCGGAGAGCTTCCGCGAGCTTTCCGCGATCGGTCTCGACCATGACCCTTGGACTGACTCGCGCCTTACGGGCATGGTGGATTTTCCAGAAGTGCACGTCGCGCCCGGAAGCCGCCGGGGCATCATTCCCGACGAGATGGCCCATCACTTCGCGGAAGCCCTTCGGCGGGTGGAGCCGCTCCTGGTCTCGATCCTGGAAACGAAGGAGCGCGAGCGCGAGGAGGCGCTCGACCAGAATCTGATCCGGGACCTGCAGAGGGCTTTCAGAGATTTCTATCGGAAGAGGCCGAGCTACACCATGCTCCCGACGGAGAAAAAGACCGAGGGGGCGGACGGCGATGGTGGGGGGCCCGGCCCGGGTGTCGATGAAACCATCGAAGAGAATGACGCCTCCGAAGGATCGGGCGCCGACGCCGCGGAGCTCTTCCCGCCCGGGCCTCTCGCGGCGGTCGCGATCTCCCCGGTGCGGATCGTGATCGAGAAAGGGGGCGAGAAGATCGTCCGGGCCGAGGCGCGGGATGCAGGCGGACGCCGGATCCGGGAAGGCATCGAGCTCGCGTGGAAGGTTTTCGGGCCCGTGGGCAAGGTGAGGAACGAGCCCGGGCGTACTGTGCTCGAAGCAGCGGACTCCCCTGCAGAAGGAACTCTTTCGGTCCATGCTCGAATGCCCCTGACGGGCGCCGAAGCCTCGGCGGCGGCGCCGGTCGAGATCGTCGACGTCCTTCCCTCGAGCACGCACGAGGGAATCCCCGAGCCGGAGCTGATCGACGCTCCGGGCTCGTCGTGGCGGTCGCGATTCCAGGACGGCCGCTGGCAGGTCAATAGCGGCCACCCCGACTACCGCGCGAGCTCGTCACGGCCGGCGACGAAGCTCCGGTATTTCGCGCTCCTCTTCGCGAAAGAGATCGTGCTGCGCTCGAGCCAGGACCCAAGGCTCGAAGCTCCGCTCGAACAGCTGGTCGAAGTGGCCGGCTATGCGGACCGGAAGATCTCGGACCGGCCACCTGGAGGACGACCCGCGAAGGCGCGCAAGGCGGCGATCGCCGACTAGATTTTCTTGCAATGGAAACGTCTATAGCTATAATATCTACATAGGTAGTCATGACGAAACGCAAGCGCTCTCTCGGCAACGTTCAGATTCAGATCCTCGAGGCCGTGGCCCGGGGAGTCGGCCACGGGTTCGACCTGATGGACGAGACGGGTCTTGCCAGTGGAACCGTCTATCCCGCGCTCTCGCGTCTGGAGCGAGACGGACTCGTCTCCTCTCGTTGGGAGAGCTCCAAGATCGCCCAGAAGGAAAAGCGCCCGCCGCGGCGGTACTACGAGCTGACCACGGAAGGACGCGAACGGCTGGCCGAGGCCCTGCTGCTCTACAAGGACTTGAGTCGCTCGCTCGCGAACCTCGTCAAGGCGTCGAGGTGAGCTCGATCGCCACCCTCGCTCGCGCCGTGGTGCGAGCCGCCTCCATTCTCGTACCGAAGGCGGAACGGCACCGATGGGTCCAGGAGTGGGAGGCTGAAATTCTCCATCGCCGCCCGGGAGAGCTCGATACCCGCGGGGCGCTCCGGCTCCTCCGCCGGAGTGGGGGCTCGGTTCCGCACGCGCTCTGGCATCTCCGCGAATCGTGGCGGTGGGAATCCTTCTCGCAGGATTTTCGCCAGGCGCTTCGAGCCCTGGCGAAGCGGCCGGCCTTCGTCGCGACTGCTTCCATTACGCTCGCCGCCGGCATCGGCTCGGCGACGGCGCTTTTCAGCGTGATCGAAGCGGTGCTCCTTCGCCCGCTCCCGTATCACGAGCCCGAGAGAATCGTCAGCGTTTTCGAGGTTCAAGAGGCGGGAGAACGGCACCACCCCGCCCCGGCGAACGTTATCGACTGGCGGCGCGAAAGCCGAACGCTCTCCGAGGTCGCCGCGTGGTGGATCGAGTCGACGACGCTCCTGGGAGACTCCACCCATGACGCCGAAGACGTGCCGAGCGCCATGGTCACCGCGGACTTCTTCGCCGTGTTCGACGTACCGGCGCTCTTCGGGCGGACGTTCGAATCTCGCGAGGTCGGCTCGGGAGAGCGCGTGGCCGTTTTGAGCTACGCGCTCTGGCAGCGCCGTTTCGGCGGCGACGACGCGATCGTCGGGCGCGACATCCGCTTCCGGGATGCGTCCTTCCGCGTCGTCGGCGTCATGCCGGCCGCGTTTCGCACTCCCGGAACGCTCGAGGGAGAAGTCCAGCTCTTCAAACCGTGGGACTTCGAGCGCGACTATGCTCACCATGGCTCAGTCCCGCGCGACTGGCGCTTCGTGCGGACCGCCGCGCGCATCCGGAACGGCGAGTCCCTCCAGGATGCCCGCGCCGAGCTCGAGGGGATCGCCGAAGGCCTCGCCGCCGCCTATCCAGCGACCAATCGAGGCTGGACCGTCGACCTCGTTCCTCTTCGAGAAGTCCTGGTGGGAAAGGCCGAGCCGGCGCTTCTGGTCCTCGCGGGCGCGGTCGGCTTCCTGCTGCTCCTCGCCTGCGCGAACGTCGCCGGACTCCTTCTCGTGCGCGCTTCCGCCCGAAGCCGAGAGCTCGCCGTCCGAACCGCTCTCGGAGCGTCTCGCGGCAGAATCGCCCGACAGCTCCTCTTCGAAAGTGCCTTCATCGCGATCATCGGAGGAATCCTGGGAGTCGCGTTCGCCGCAGCCAGCGTCTCTCTTTTCGCGCGACTCCCGCCGGGGTCGATCTTCCGAATCGAAGAGACGGTCCTCGACGGTCGTGTCCTCGCTTTCGCCCTCGCCGCATCAGCTGCGGCCGGACTCCTGAGCGGGCTCGCGCCCGCCTTTCAGAGCGCGACGGCAGCACCGTTCGAAGGTCTCAAGGGCTCCGGCAGCGTCCTTTCCCTCGACCGGGGACGCCTTCGGCTCCGAAGCGCGCTCGTGATCTCGGAGATCGCGCTCTCCGTAGCGCTTCTCGTCGGCACGCTGCTGCTGCTGCGGAGTTTCTCCCGCGTGCTGGAAGTCGACCCCGGGTTCGACCCGGACAACCTCCTCGTCGTTCGAATGCGGCTCGACGACGACAAGTACCGGAAGGGCGGCGCTCATCATTATTACTCACAGCTCCTGTCGGAGATCCGGAGCCTTCCGGGGGTCGAGTCCGCGGGCGGCTCGACCGCCCTCCCCATCGACTCCGTGGACGTCGATTTCGACCGTCCTTTCTGGCGCGATGGAGAAGAAAGACCTGCGGGAGGCGGCGCCGGCGTGAGACTCCGCATGCCTACCATCGGCTACTTCGAGACGATGCGTATCCGTCTTCTCGAAGGCCGGATCTTCGACGATCGCGACGATCGCACGAGACCTCGCGTCCTGATTGTGAACGAAACGATGGCTCGAAGGACCTGGAACGGCGAAAGCCCCCTCGGAAAACGCCTCGTCATCGACTACCAGGACGCGCAGGCCGTTTACGAGGTCGTCGGCGTCGTCGGGGACACGCGGTTCGACGGGTACCGCAGCGAGCCCGCGCCGGAGGCCTACATCCCCCACGCGCAGAACCCCTATCTTCCGATGAACCTCGTGATTCGCACGTCGTCGCCGCTCACCCTCGCCCCGCTGGTCCGGACAACGGTCCTCGCGATCGATGCGAGCGAGCCGGTCCACAGTCTCGGAGTGATGTCGGATCTCGCGGGAACTTCGCTCGCTCCCGATCGGTTCAGCGCCGTCGTGATGACGGTGTTCGGCGCCATCGCCCTCCTCCTCGCGACCATCGGCCTCTACGGCGTCGTCGCGCAGAGCGTGAACCAGAGACAGCGCGAGATGGGGCTCCGCATGGCGCTCGGAGCGGATCGCGGGCGGATTCTCGCGCTGGTCCTGGGGAGCGGCCTGAAGCTCGCCACCTTCGGCGCCATCCTCGGAGTCTTGAGCGCGGTTCTCGCGGGCCGGTTCCTGACGTCGCTCCTCTTCGAGACGTCCCCGACGGAGCCATCGGCGATGGCGCTCGCGGTCGCGATCTCGATTCTGACCGTCACCCTTGCCTGCGCGCTCCCGGCTCGGCGAGCGGCCCGGCTCGACCCCAAGGAGACCCTCTATCTCGACTGACGCCTAGCGGTCAGGAGCGCGCTCGACCTCCGCCATCCGGACCAGGAATTTTTCCGCCTCTTCGCGCAGGCGCGTATCCGGCGTGATTTCCAGCACCCGCCGCAGAGTCTCGCGAGCCTTCTGGTAGTCGCCGCGCTTCGCGAGGAGCTGACCTTCGAGGAAAAGAAGGGAGGGGTCGTCAGGAGAGATGGCGAGCGCCATTTCGACGAGCGCCTTCGCTTCGTCGAGGCGCTCACCGCGCACGACGTAGAGAAAGACGAGGAGCTCGGCTGGCTCCCGCGCCGACGGAACGAGCCGCAGGCTCGCGCGAAGGGCCGAGGCTGCCTTCGCCGCGAGAGCGGTCGGGATCGACTCGACCCGGCCTCGGTAGTCCGCGAGAAGAATGTCCGCGTACCGGTAAGAGTCCTCGGGCGCTCGCGGATTCGAGATCGATCGCCTTTTCGAGGTGCCGCGCGGCTTGCTCCGGGTTGCCTTCTTCCCACTCGAGGAGGCCGAGCGCCTCCCACGCGGAACCGAGACTCGGGAGTGAGGCGCACCGCCTCCTCGAGACAGAGTCGCGCTTCAGGTCGCCGCGACGTGGCGAGGTAGAGCGTGCCCCAACGTTCCTGCACTTCCCCGCTCGAGAGCCGCCTCGAGGTCGCGGAGCCGGAAGTCGATGGGGTCAGTCCGACCTTGACTCCGTGGAACCGGACTCCGTTGGACGTACGCCCGGAAGGCCTCCTCCATCGCTCGCCGGTCCGAGCCAAAGGCGTCCCCAAAGGAAGCGATCGCGTCGGCTCCGCTTTCGTGCCGCGCGAGATACCGCGAAAGCCGCTCGCGGCCGTCGGGGACCTCGACAAGAAGGTAGTGAACGAGCGCCCAGGACTGGGCATAGAAAAGCGCACTCGATTCTCCCGCGTCCTTCGCCGAAATGAGCTCTTCGAGCGGGAGGAGCGGATTCCGCGCGAGGAGAGCCCGATGCCGGGGGTCGGGGACGCCCACTTCCGCTTCGTCATCGCCGAGCCGGGTGCCGGCATAGAATTCCGCGAGACCCTCCCCGAACCAGAACGGAAGCTCGCGTTCGCTCAAGCCGAGAACGAAGTGCACATACTCGTGAAAGAGGACCCGCTCGAAGGCGGGGAGCCCTCCTTCGAGCTCGAGGACGATGACGTTCTCCGAGAGACCGGCTCGATGGTATCCCGTCACTCGGGACGACTTCGTTTCGGAGCGGGGAAGGAACGGCTCGAGGCTCGCGCGGTCGCGGAAGCCATAGAGACGCGTGGGAGCGGACGTCCATCGCCGGAGCTCGGGAAGCACCTGACCGAGCGCCGATCGGAAACGCTCCAGCGCCAGAACGACCGATTCCCCGCGATCGGGGGAGGCGTTGGTCATCAGCACGAAGTTCTGGCTCGAAGCCTCGTGCCACTCTTCTTCCGCGCGGGAGAGGTGCGCGAGGAGAAGGAGGCCGCAAGCGGCCGGGTAGAGTGCGCGCATTGGTAAGGGGATCGCTTCCAGAATAAGACAAACGGGATAGAATTTCGACGCCATGGATCATCGGAGGCTCGGGCGCGCGGGTATCAAAGTCTCCCGCCTCGGGCTCGGCTGCGGGAACTTCGGCGGGATCGGCTCCGATCCGCGATTCTACGGACAAGGCGAGGGCGAGAACGAGGCGTTCGCGCTCATGGATCGCGCACTCGACATGGGAATCAACTTCTTCGACACCGCCGACGCCTACGGCGGAGGACGTAGCGAAGCGTTCATCGGACGCTGGCTGAAGACCAAGGACGCGAGCATCGCCGATCGGATCCTTCTGAGCTCGAAGGCGTTCAATCCGGTGGGGGAAGGACCAAACGATCGCGGGCTCTCCCGCCGCCACATCAAACGCCAAGTCGATCGGAGCCTCGCGCGGCTCGGCGTCGAGAGGCTCGACATGTTCCTGATCCACGAGCCCGACCCCGATACGCCCATCGAAGAGACCCTCGGGGCGCTCGACGATCTGGTCCACGCGGGAAAGATTCACTATATCGGCGCGAGCAACATCGACTCCGGGCGACTCGCGAAAGCGCTCGAAGCGAGCGCGAGGAACGGATGGACCCGATTCGATTGGGTCCAGAACGGCTACAGCCTCCTGGATCGCGCGGCGGAGGGGGACGTCCTCCCCCTCTGCGTCGAAGAGGATCTCGGATTCACCCCCTTCAGCCCGCTCGCCGGTGGATGGCTCACCGGAAAATACTCGTCTCCCGACCGCTTCCCCGCCGGCTCGCGCATGACTCTCCGGCCGGAGCCGTATGCCCACTTGAGAAACGAGAGCGTTCTTCGCGCGCTCGCCACCTTCGGTGAGAGGGCTCGGGCGCGCGGCGTGAGCATGGCGGCCCTCGCTATCGCCTGGGTCTTGAGCCACCCGCGCACCACGGCGGCGATTCTCGGTCCTCGCCGGCCCGAGCACCTCGATCCCGCGGTGGAAGCGCTCTCGATTTCCTTGAGCGAAGCCGAACGGAACGAGCTCACGTCGCTCTTCGCCTGAATCGCCTCGGGGTTTCCCCTTAGCGAGGGCGAGACGCGACGGTAATCTGCGCTCAATCTTTCCGTAGGGCCGTTTTTGGGCAGATTGGTTTGCTAATTTGGGGCGGAGGGCCGTGTCATGAGCTGGAAACTCTATCTGTCACTGGGAGTGGTGGGCCTCGCACTCTTTGCGGCCGCGGTGGCGGCGGATCCGGTTCCGGTCCAGAAAATGGAAGGCGTGGTCCACGGGTTTCTGGTCCTTCGATCCGAGAGTGGCGAAGTGCTGGCCGATGGCGATCTCGTTCAAGTCCCTCGGCGCGATGGCGGCATCGACAGCCGGCTCAGCTTCCGTTTCCGCGACGGCTCGGTTCACGACGAGCGTCTGTTCTTCACGCAGAAACGAGTCCTCCGCCTCGAGGACTATCACCTGGTGCAGAAGGGACCGTCTTTTCCGCAGCCGATCGAGGTTTCGATGAATCGCGCCGACGGTCGGTACAAGGTTCGCCACACGAAAGAGGGCGAGAGCGAAGCGGAGGTTCTCGAGGGAACGCTCGAGCTTCCCGACGACGCTTACAACGGGATGTTCTTCACATTACTGAAGAACGTCGAGGCGCCGAGCACGGTGAGAATGGTCGCGTTCGCGCCCGAGCCGCAGATGGTGAATCTCGAAGTCGCCTCTCTCGGTGAGGAGAAATTCTCGATCGAGAAGATGCCGCGGAAGGCGGTGCACTACGCTCTCGACATCGAGGTCACCGGCCTCACCGGACTCCTGGCCAAGCTCTTCGGCAAAGACCCGGAGCCGCTCCACACCTGGATGCTTCCGGGCGAAGCGCCCACGTTCGTGAGGTTCGAAGGATTTCTCTATCAGGGCGGACCGATCTGGACCATCGAGCTCGCGAGTCCGAGCTGGTCCGCCGCGTCGGACGCTACTACGGATTCCCGTCCGTAGCTTCCGCCCTTCGCGGTCTCCCGGCGGCACCGCCCACTCGTACGGTCCGCCCGCGCACGTGCTTCTCGAACCAGTCGAGCTCGACGTTGATCTTGAAGAGCTCGTGGCGGAGCTCGCGCCAGACGTGCGGCTCCCGCGGCGCCATGTAGAGGTGGGTCTCGACGCCGTTCGCCTTGAGCGCCCGATAGATCTCGACGGACTGCGGAGGCGGGACGCGCTCGTCGTTCGAGCCGACGAGAACGAGAGTCGGCGTCTTCGCTTTGTAGATGTCCTTCAGCGGTGAGTGGCCCCAGTAGAGATCGATGGGAGCGTCCTCCTGCCAGGGAGTCCCTCCGAACCAGGGAGTCCTCTGGATGCGGGTGTCGCTCTGCGCGTACATCGAGATCCAGTTCGACGCCCCGGCGCCCGAGGAAGCGGCCTTGAACCGGTCGGTGTGGGTGATGATCTTGTTGGTCATGTGCCCCCCGCCGCTCCAACCCATCTTCCCCATGCGGTCGCCGTCCGCGATGCCGCGGGCGATCAGATGGTCGACTCCGGCCATCACGTCGAGGTGCGCCTGCTGGAAATAATGTCCCACCATGTCCCGCAGGAAATCGTCGCCGTAGCCGGTGCTGCCGCGATAGTTCGGCTTGAGCACCGCGTAGCCGAGAGCGGTCGAGACCTGTGTATACGTTCCCCATCCGCCGAACTCGAACTTGTCCGAAGAGCGCGGGCCGCCGTGGGTATGGACGAGGAGCGGGTAGCGCCGAGCCAGGCTCGTAGCCGAGCGGATAGTAGAGGATGCCCTCCACCTCGACACCGTCCTGACCGGGGAAGCGAACCGCTTCCTGCCGCGGGAGCTCGAACTTCTTCAGATAGTCGTAAGACGGTGGTGATGCGCCGAGGCGCCTTCTCAGCCTCGGGACCAACCATAGATCTCCTGCGTTCTCCGGCTGGTCGACGGCGAAGACATGCGCGGAAAGAGCCGGCTCGAAGCGCCAGTCGCCCACGGTGTGATCGCCCGCGGTCATTGGCTCGGGTTTCTCCGCCCGCCGGATTCAACGCGGAAGAGCTCCGCCCGGACGCCGGTATTGGCGACGAAGTAGATCGACTTTCCGTCTTTCGACCAGTGAGCGTCGGTGACCTCGTGCGGCTCGACGTCGAGAACGCGCTTCGCGGCGCCGCCGGAAGCGGGAACGACGAACAGATTGCGGTTGTAGTAGAACTCGAAGCGATCGTTCGAATCCGCCAGGAACAGGACCTGGCTTCCGTCGGGGGAGATCTCGGCACCGCTTTCCGGGACCGGAGTTCGAAGTCAGTTGCAGCGGGCCGGTCCCGTCGGCGTTCATGACGTAGACCTCCCCCGCGGCCGAGTGCATCGAGAAGAGGCGAAGGCGCGCGATGGAGCGCGACCTTCGTTCCGTCCCGAGAGAGCCGATACTCGCGTACGGTGAAGTCGTCCTCGGTGAGACGGCGAGTCGTCCTTCCTTCGAGCGACAGGAGCCCAGAGGCGACGGTGCTTCCAATTCTCGTCGAACGCGAAGACGTCATCCTCGAGCTTCTCGCGCGATTTTCTCCTCTTCCGTCTTCGGAGTCCTCGGCGAGGAAGTAGACGAGCTTCCCGTCCGGCGAGAACGAGGGGCTCGGAGACGGACGTCTCGTGGCTCGTGAGCCGTTCGGCCTCGCCGCCCGCGGCAGAGAGCCGGTAGAGCTGGGCCGCTTCGTCCCCTTCTCGCGCTCGGCGACGAAAACGATCCACTCTCCGTCGGGCGACCACCTTGGGCTCGACTCGCCTTTCGTCCCTCGCGTGAGCTGCACGCGATCCTCGGCAGCGAACGCCGGCTCGCCAGATGTGGCTCACCCGTTCGTTCTTCTCCCAGTCCGCCTCGGCGAGCACGAAGAGAACCCTGTCGCCGTCGGGAGAGAGCCGTGGATCGGTGAGAACGGGGACCTCGAGGAGGTCGATGGCCGTCATCGGCACGCGCTGGGCGGCGGCCTCCGTTCCGACGAAGAGGGCAAGGGCAAATGCGAGACGCGCGAACTGTACTTTCATGGGATGGGCTCCTCCCTGTGTGGCGATACTTTACAACAGAGCCGCGACGCGTCAGGGCTGGAGCGGCACGTCGATGAGAGTAAGCGCCGATAGCGCGGCCAGAAGGACGACGAACTGCCCGAACGCGACCCGGTCTCCGCCCGAGCCCGACTCGGTGCCGAACGCGCGAAACGCGGCGACGATCAAGAGCAGCACGAGGAGGCCTTCTTTCGTCCAGTACCAGAGAAGCGCGAGAAGTCCGGCGATCAGGAACCGCTCGCCCTTCGAGAGCGCGCGAAATCCGCGACCGCCGTCGAGCTGCCAGACCGGGAGGAGATTGAAGAGGTTGATCCAGGCGCCCACGCGGGCGATGGCGCCCCAGATGGGCGCCTCCGTCAGGAAGAAAACGGCCGCGGCGCACAGGGCGGCTCCGAGTCCCCAGATCGGTCCCGCGAGACCGACGCGCGCATCCTCCCGGGCGTCGACCGGATACTGCTGCATCCGAACCATGGCGCCGAAGCCGGGAACGAACATCGGGGCGGAGGCTCGGATGCCGAGTCGATGGAGCGCCGCCACATGTCCCATCTCGTGAACGTAGATCGAGGCGATGAGCCCGGCCGCGAACTTCCATCCGAAGACCGCCCAGTAGACCCCGAGCGACAGGAACATCGAAAAGAACGTTCCCGACTTGGTGAGACCCGCGAGAAGGAACTTTCCCTTGGTGAGTACGAAAGCGACCGCCGCGCCGATTCCCGCCCATCGCCAGGTCGATTTCGACTTGTCCTCCGCTCTCGTCGACCCCGCGCGAGAGCTCTCCGACCCGGGCCGCGATTTCGCGAGCTCTGATCGGAGTCGGGAGGCAGAAGCTCGAGAGCCCGGCGCCAGGCGAGGATCTCCTCGCGCGGCTCGTCGCGCTCTCGCGCCGCTTCGGCCTCATGCGCGAGCCGCTCCAGCTCATCGCGATGGACGAGGCGATGGCAGACGGGACAACTCAGCCGGGTCGAAGAGATTTCTGTCCCGCAGTCGGCGCACCGCATCAGGCAGGAGTCTCTTTGGGCCGGGCTCCGATCTGGAACGGTCCCTCGACCTGGAGCGGAGTATAGGCGTTCACCTTCCAGGCTTCGTAGAGAGCGATGCCGATGATGAAGAGCCACAAGAGACTTTCGAATCCCGCGAGGAAGGGCGCGACCATCGCGATGGCCAATACCGCGGCGAGCGCGATGGCGAAACCTCCCGCGGTGATTTCCATCTCCGGCGCGGCCGCCGCCATCTCCTTCGCCTCCGGGTCGTTCCGAATCTGCTCGACGATGTCCGGCACGTACGTGCTGCAGATCGCGAGATAGGTGATGGCGACCGCGAGCACCTGATAGCCGCGGCCTCCGACTCCTCCCGATCCCCAGCGAACGCCGAACCCCACGAGAAGCCCGACGACGATGGAAACGAGGCCGATTTCATAGCCGGTAAGCGTGCGAGATTCCGTAGTAGAGAAGGGCGCCGGCGAATCCCCCGATGGTCCCTGCGAAAACGGCGCGCACGAGTCGCCCGCCCGCCGAGCCCTGGGCGCGGGCGCTCTCGAGCACGAAACCGGCACTCCTCGCAGGCGGTCTTGCCGTTGATCTCGTAGTAGGTGCCGAAGACGTCCTTGCCGCACTGGGCGCAGCTCAGAGAGGAGGCCTCGCCCTCGTCGAACTTCGCCTTGTCGAAACTCAGGCTCACAGGCTCGGGGGTGTCCATGTCGCACCTCGCTCGGGATTTTCAGGAGAAGTCTGCGGTTCATTCATTATCGCAGGATCCCTCGCGAAGTTTCCACACCGGAGCCCCGGTCTCATCGACGATGCCCTGTGCGCGGAGCCAGTCCCGGGCGTCGTCGGAATCGCTCTCGAACCAGGCTTCCGTCGTGCCTCGACGAAAGCTGTACCCCCAGCGGTCCATGTCGAGGAACATGCGCGACCGTCCCATGCCGGGAATGAAGTCCGCGAGCAGGATCTGCAAGTAACAGACGGCGGATTCCTCGGCGTCGTCTCCGCCCGCGTCTCGAAGGAGAGCGGCGCGGCGCGCCGCGGTCATGCAGACGTAGTGGCTCGTCTCGTGGAGGATCGAGTGAACGGGAGTATCGGCGCGCGCGTGGATCTGGTCCGAGACGAGGCCCGCTTCCGCTTCACCCCAGTAGCTCCCGGGAATCTCCTCCCCCTCCGGAGTCTCCACGAGCCGCAGGCCGAACCGGTCGAGAAGAAAGAGAACGTCGTTCCGGTCGACATCGCGAAGGAGCTTCAAGCGAGGGATTCTAGCGAGCGAGCGTTAGTATTGATACCCTCGACGCGTGGACGAGAAACGGCTCGAGACCGTGGCCTCGCTCCTCCGGGGAGCGTCGAGCGTTCTCTTCATCACCGGCGCCGGCATCTCCGCGGATTCGGGGCTTCCCACCTACCGGGGAATCGGCGGCCTCTACGAAGAGGCCGACACGCCCGAGGGTATTCCTATCGAGGAGGCGCTCTCGGGCGCGATGATGCGCAGGAACCCCGCTCTCACCTGGAAGTACATCCACCAGATCGAGGCCTCGGCCCGGGGTGCGTCTTTCAACCGGGCCCACACGATTCTGGCGGAAGCCGAGCGACGCTTCGAGCGCGTCTGGGTGCTGACCCAGAACGTCGACGGCCTTCACCGGAAGGCCGGCTCGACGAACCTCATCGACATTCACGGTGACGTTCATCAGATCCTCTGCACCGCCTGCCGATACGAAGCGAGTGTCGAAGATTACGCCGATCTCGCTCCGCTTCCGCGGTGTCCCGACTGCCGGGCGCCGCTCCGGCCCGACGTCGTGCTCTTCGGAGAGCTCCTGCCTCTTGCCGAAGGTCGAGACCATGGAGCGCGAGCTTCGGCGCGGCTTCGACCTCGTCTTCTCCATCGGAACGACCAGTGTCTTTCCTTACATCGCGCGGCCGGTGGTCGAAGCGCGGATGCGAAGGATCCCGACCGTCGAGATCAACCCGGGCGAGACCGTGGTCTCCGGCGAAGTCGACGTGAAGCTCGAAGATGAGAGCGGCGGAAGCCTGCGAAGCGATCTGGGCGCGGCTCTAGTATCATGCGATCGCGCTCGGACGGCCGAGCACCAAATGTTCGATCGGAGGACGATTGACGACGAAACTCGATCGATCCTGGAGCTGCTACCCCCACGGTCCGGAGGTCTCTCGGCGACGGTTCCTCGGCTCGCTCGCGATCGCGGCGACCGGGCTTCCCGGAATCCTTTCCGCTCAGAACGCGGCTCTCGACGAAGACGTCCTCTCGACCGAAGACGTGGTGGCGTTTCCCGAGGGCGCGGTGCGGCTCAACTTCAACGAGAACCCGCTCGGTCCCTCGCCCCGAGCCGTAGCCGCGATTCTGAAGGACGGACTCGGAGGCTCCAATCGCTACAGCTACGTGGATCCTCTGACGCGGGAGATCGCGCGGCGGAACGGAGTCTCCGAGGAGAACGTCCTCATGGGCTGCGGCTCGACCGAGTTCCTCCAGATAGCGCCCTGGACGTTCCTGCGGAAAGAAGGTCGCCTCGTGCTCGCGAAACCCACGTACTCCTGGTGCGCCGGAGTCGCGCGGGTGATGGAGCGCGAAGTGACCGAGGTCCCGCTCGAGGCGGACGGAACGCTCGATCTCGACAAGATGACGAAGGCCATCGGCGCGGACACGCGTCTCGTTTACGTCGCGAACCCCGACAACCCGACCGGCGCGAGCCTTCCGCTCGCGGCGATCGAGCGCCTCGTGAACGCGCTTCCCCGAGGCGCCGTGCTGCTGGTGGACGAGGCGTACGTCGACTTCCTGCCGAAAGGCGAGAGCTCGATCTCCCTCGTGAAAAAGGAAGCTCCGGTCGTCGTGGCCCGCACCTTCTCGAAAGCGTTCGGGCTCGCCGGCCTGAGGCTCGGCTACGTCGTCGCGCCGAAGAATCTCATCGAGGAGCTGAAGCTTCTCTGGACCCTCGACATGGGGGTGAACTCCGCGTCCAATGTCGGAGGCCTCGCGGCGCTCTCGGACCAGGCGCACGTCGATCGCTACGTGAAGCTGGTCGATGACGGGCTCACGTACCTGCGCTCCGGTCTTTCGCAGCTCGGCATCAAGAGCTTCTCCCACCGAGCGCCGTTCTTCATGGCGGACCTCGGTCGCGAGGCGGCCCCGGTGGTTCTCGCGCTCGCCCGTGAGAAAGTCTACGTGCGCGACGGGAAGTCCTGGGAGATGCCGACGCACCTCCGGATTTCCGTCGGACTCCCCGACGAGAACCGCATCTTCCTCGAGAAACTCCGCGGAGCCCTCGGCGCGTCCTGAGAACGCATTGACTCGCTTCGACCCGCGTTCGATAATTCGCTGGTCATGAGACGAGCCTTTTTGCTTTCGCTGGCCTTCGCCTCCATTCCCGGTTGGGCACAGGAAAAGAAGCCCGAGCGGGTGCCCTTCGGGCGCACCTTCAATGAGTACGGCGTTCTCAACGCGAGCGGCTGCATGTGCGAGGACCTCGAGGATGGAGAAATTCTGCCTCCCCCCGAGATCACCGTCCCCGAGCCGTTTCAGTACCTGCGACCCGACCTTCAAATCACGGCGGCGGAGCTGACCGGCGATCAGCGCTATCCGGTCCTGACCGAGTTCAAGATCCTGACTCCCGAAGTAAGCGCGGGTGACGAAGTGCGGGCCATCGCCCGAGTCACCTCCGCTTACAAGAACACTCTTCCCTTCGTCGCCACGTTCTTCAGCGAGCGATACAGCCGCCTCGGCTCCGCCACGATGTACGTGAACTTCGAGCCCTCCAAGGAAGACAAGACCCTCTTCGTCGGCCGGGGACGGCTGTCGAAGTTCGCGCCCGCGGGCCGCTACATCGTCGCCTATGCCACGATTTCCGACGACGTGGGAAAACGGCAGAGCTACGGGGCGGAGTTTCACGAGCCTCTCGACAACGAGGATCGGACGCCGAAATTCTTCATGGTCGAGGAAAACCCGAGGGTCGATCTGCGCGCCCCCGAGCTGCGCTCGATCGAGATCGAGACCCCCTCGGTCCGCGCGGGAGCGTCGCCGGTGCGTTTCACCGCCGTCGCCTCCGACGACGTTTCCGGACCGATCGACGCCGAGGCGGTCTGGGTCTCCCCGAGCGAGGAGCAGTGGATCCGGGTGACCATGGTCCATCAGGGAAGCGAGCCGGGAAAGTTCCTCGGGTACTTCACCATTCCCAAGTGGTACGAGGGAGGCGAGTGGCGGTTGATGCGTCTCGCGTTGACCGACGATGCCCGGAACATCGCGTATTACTTCTCGAAGAACGATGCCATTCTCGGAGCGGCACCCGGGGTCCAGGTCGAGCAGGAAGCCGCGCTCGTGGACAAGACGCCCCCGCGCATACTCGCCGTCTCGCTTTCCACCACGGAAGCGCGCGTCGGCGAATCGGTGACCGTCACCGCGCTCGTCGCGGACGAGCTTTCGGGAGTGAGCGCGGTCGAGGGATACGTGCGCTCGCCCCACGGGGTCGACGCGGTGAAGGTCAAGCTCTCGAGCGACTTCGTGGACCTGAACCGGCCGTCGAAGATCCCCGAGCCGAACGTCTGGTCCGCGACGTTCAAGATCAAGAAGAGCATGGAGCGAGGGTCCTGGACTCTCGCTCGCCTCGGGGTCGGCGACGAAGCCAATAACTACCAGACCTATTTCGAGGGACGCGACAAGCTCGTCACCGGAATCACCGTGAACTTTCTCGCGGAAGACGAAGACAAAGAGACGGAGTCGACCCGGAAGGACAGCCAATGAAGCGACGAGATTTCTTCAAGTACGGAGCGGCCGTCGGGGCCGCCGCGGTCTGGCCCAAAGAGGCGCGCGCGGAGCGCGGAACGGTGCGGATGGGAGAGATGCTCCTTCCCGATGCGCCGGACTTCAAGACCAAGCACCTGATCTTCGTCATCTACGGAAACGGCGCGCGAAAAAAAGACGTCGTGGACAACCCCGAGTATCGCCCCCTATCAGACGAAGCTCATTCCGGAGGGGACGCTCTTCACCGAGGACTACGGGGACACCGCGAACCTTCACGGCTACATGTACACGGAGATGATGACCGGAATCGATCCTCCGACCCAGAGGCCGCTCTTCCCGACGTTCAACGAGTACGTGCGCAAGAAGACCGGGGGCAAAGGCGAGCGACTTCTGGGTGCTCCAGGGGGCGTCCTACTACCGCGGCTGGACGTTCGACGTGAAGCACTTCAGCCGCCACGCGGACTACGGGATCTCCCACGGCGCGACCTCTCTCACCATGAACAAGCTGTTCTACGAGGAGAACACCGCGAGCCCGAGAGAGCTCTTCGATCTCCTCATCGAGAAAGGCCTCGGCCACACGCCGAAGGAGCGGAAGGACATCGAAGAGTGGATCGCGGACGTGATGGCGCGGCGATCCTACGTTCCGCCCGCGACCAAAGAGCCGCTGATCGATCGCCAGCTCCAGTACGGCGACGCGCAGGCCATCCACATGGTTCCGCAGATTCTGAAGGCCTTCAAACCGAAGGTGGTGACCGTTCAGGTGCTCGCGCTCGACGACGCGCACGCGGACTTCGGCTACTGGGACTACAACACGGACTACTGGGAGTACATCAAGCACGTGAAGGCCACCGACGAGCTCATCGGAAAGATGTGGGCCGAGGTGCAGGCGGACCCGTACCTGCGGGACACCACCGCTCTCATCCTGCGTCCGGAATGCGGGCGCGACGACGAGATCAATATCTACGGCCAGCTCGGCCACAGCCCCGGGAACTACTACGCCCACTACGTCTGGACCATGGCCATCGGCCCCGACTTCAAGAAAAACCACGTGGTGAAGGAAAAGGTCCAGAGGCGCGATCTCGGTTCCCACCATCACCTATCTGATGAGCGGCCAGAGCGCCGAGCACTCCGTCGGGCACGTGCGAACCCAGATGTTCAAGGACGAGCACCGTCTCCCGTCCTACGTGCTCCCGTTCACGGCGGACATGAAACCTTCGATCGATTGGGAGGGACAGCGCGAAGAGCGCCGCCGGGCGGAGATGTTCAAGCGCTTCGCGCGCTCGACCGTCGGATACGGAGATTGATCGGCTCCCGATACATGGAACCCGTCAGCAGGCGTACTTTCGTCGAGTCGCTCGGCACGACGGCGGCGGCGGGCTGGCTCGTTCCCTCGACGGCCGCCCTGAGTGCGCCGGTCGGCCTCGCCGGACCGCGTGGTGCGGATGTCGGGGGACGGCGTCGGGCTTTCGCCGCGCGATTACGCATCGATCCTCGCGGACCTCACGGGGCGTTCGGAGATCGTCGAGGACCTCTACCTCCTCGGCGGTGAGATCGAGCGCTTCGAGCACCGGTGGGCGGAGGTCCTGGGCAAGGAGCGGGCGGTCTTCATGCCTTCCGGCACGCTCGCGAATCAGCTTGCTCTCCGCGCGCTCGCCGGCGAGAGGCGCCGCGTGATCGTCCCCGAGACGAGCCACATCTACAACGACACGGGCGACGCATCGCAGACTCTGTCGGGGCTGACGCTTTTGCCGCTCGCCCCGGGGAAAGCGACCTTCACCTGCGCCGAGGTCGAGGAGGTTCTCGCTCGAACGGCGAGCGGCCGCGTCGCGACCGACGTCGGAGCCATCGCGGTCGAGAGCCCCGTGCGCCGGCTCCGGGGTGAGCTGTTCGATTGGGCCGAGATGCAGCGTCTTTCCGCGCTCGCGCGCGAGCGTGGGATTGGCCTCCACCTCGACGGCGCGCGCCTCTTCATCGCATCGGCCTACACGGGGACCTCACCCGCGCAGTACGCGGCGCTCTTCGACACGGTGTACGTTTCGCTCTGGAAGTGTTTCAACAGCGGTATCGGCGCGATTCTCGCGGGTCCCCGATCGCTCCTCGACGACATGTTCCACGTACGGCGCATGTTCGGCGGGAACCTCGCCGTAGGTTGGCCCGCCGCAGTCGTCGCCACCCACTACATGGATGGATATCTCGACCGTTTGGGCGCCGCGGTGCGCATTTCGGAGGACTTCTACGCGGCCATCGGCAGCGACCCCTCGTTCTCCGTGGAGCGCATACCGGGCGGCACCAACCTCGCCCGGGTGACGGTGAAGACGGGCGACCGCGCCCGGTTCGCGGGCCGGCTCGCGGAGCGCGGTGTTCTGATTCCAGCGGGCGGCACGGGTCCGTTCACCCTCGCCGTGAACGAGACCTGGGCCCGCAGCTCGGCAGCCGAGCTGGCGCGCGCTTTCCAACAGTCGGCGACCTGATCGCGACCTCTTCTACTCCCAACGCAATGCGCGCACGGGATCGACGCGCGCCGCGCCGCGGGCAGGAAGCGACGCCGCGCCTGCGGCGACGCCGACCAGGAACACGCCGGTGAGCGCCAGAGTCGCGGGGCTCACGACGACGACACCGAAGAGACGTCCCGCGAGCAGGACGTTCATGCCGTAGGTCACGGGAAGGGCGACGCCGACGGCCGTCGACGGCGAGACGGAGCGTGTCTCCAGAGTACTTGCCTCAGCACTTCCCGGGGCCGGGCGCCGAGCGCCACCCGGAGACCGAGCTCGCGCGTGCGCTCGGCGACGGACGTCGCGACCACCCCGTACACGCCGGTAACCGCGAGAAGAACGGCCACTCCAGCGAACGCCAGAAGGAGCATTCCGATGATGCGAATGGGAGCGAGCGAATCCCCGATCTCGTCTTCCAGCGTTTTCGGCTCGGCCAGCGCTTGATCCGGATCGAGCTCTCCGAGCTTCCGCTGCAACGCCTCCGCGAGAGCATAGCCCTCCACTTCGGAGCGAAGCGCGAGACTCATGCGATTTCTCGCGTTCTGGCGGTGCGAGACGTAGAGGATCGGCCGAGGCTCGGGGTCGAACCAGTTCTGCTTCACGTCGGAAACGACGCCCACGATCGTCCACCACGGGCCCTCGGGCTCGCGCCGTCCGAACCGAACGCGGCGGCCGAGCGCCTCGTCGCTCCCGATATACCGTCGGGCCCAGCTCTCGCTTACGAGAACGACCCTGGAAGCGTCGCGCGTCGTCCGAAGGAAGGAGCGCCCGTCCTCGCAGGATTCCGACGCGAAACACGGACAAGAAGTCGCCCGCGATGGTCTGGAGGTCGGCGCGCGGCACGTCGGCGGAGGTCGCCGGCTTGCGATCGTCGACCTCGAAGAAAACCTCCTCGTTGGGGACGTTGCTCGCCGGGAGATTGACGGCGGCCGCAACCCCGTCGACCCCGGGAAGCTCGCGGAACGCATCGAGCGGCGCGATCGAAGTATCTCTGGACGTCGCGCTCGTCGGGGAAGCGATCCCGGGAGAGCGCGACCCGCGCCGTCAGAACTCCTCGGGGCTCGAGCCGTTCGAAGAGCTTCATCTGCTCGTCGAAACCGCGGAGGAGCCAGATGGCGCTCGAGAGGAGGAGGAGCGCGAGCGCCACCTGTACTCCGGCGAGAAGCCCCCGGAGCCGCGTCTTCCCGGCTCCTAACGAGCCTCGTCCACCACCCTGGAGCGCCGCGGCGAACGAGCGCGAGCCGAAGCGCGCGGACCCGGGAACGCTCATCGCCGCCGCGACCACGGCCGCGGTCGCGAGCCCGAGGAGAACCGCGTTTCCGTCGAGGCGGATATCCCGCCAGCCCGAGACCCACGTCGCGATCCCCTGAGGCATGGCGTTTCTTGTGAGCTCGACCGCCCAGAACGCGAGAGGAACGGCGAGAGCCATCCCCGCGACGCTCAGTACGAGACACTCGAAGAGCGACTGCCGAAGGAGTCGTCCGCGGCCGGCGCCGAGAGCGGTGCGCACGGCGACTTCGCGGCTTCGAGCCATGCGCCGCACCAGAACGAGGTTGCTCGCGTTGGCCGCCGCGAGGAGGAGCGCGAGGAAGCCCGCGATCTGGAGCAGCGAGAACATCGGAAGCGTGTATCGATACTGCTCCTCCCGGAGCCTCAGGAGGCGGAAGCTTCTCTCTCGATGGGATTCGGGGTACCGCTCGGCGAGCCTTCGCGCGAACAGGTCGAGCTCCGCCGCGGCTTCTTCCTGCGAAACGCCGGGAGCTCGGCGAGCGAGGACCTGCAGGGTCGGGACGCCACGCTCCACCCGTTCCGCGGCGGTGAGGGAGAGAGGAAGGAATACGTCGACGGCGCGCGGATAGTTGAGGTTCTCCGGCATGATGCCGACGACGGTATGGGCCTCGCCGTTCAGGGTGATTTCCGAGCCAACGAGGTCGGGGCGCGAGGCGAAGCGCCGCTTCACGAGACCGTCGCTCAGGAGCGCGACGCGCGCTCCGTGCCGTTTCCCCTTCGCCCGCCGAGAACACCCGGCCGGCTCGCGCCTCGACGCCGACGAGCGGGAAGAGATTCGCGGTCACGTAGTAACCGCGGACGCTCTCGAGAGATCCCTTTTCTCCGAGGTTCATCTCCGCGTATCGGAATGCCGCGACACTCTCGAACGAGCGAACCTCCGCCGACAAATCGAGAAAGTCCCCCGGCGTGACCCGGAGCTGCTCCTGGGAGCTCCCCGCCCGGACCTCCCTCACCAGCACCAGCCGCGGGAGGTCGGGGAAGGGGTAGGGCCTCAAGAGAAGCGAGTCGAGGAGGCTGAAGACGGTCATGTGGGACGCGAAGCCGACGGCGAGCGTGCCGGCGACGAGGGCGGAGAGCGCGGGGCGACGCGACAGACTTCTCAGGCCCGCCTGCAAATCACGGGCGAGCGTCTCGAAAACGAGGGGCATGGCGTGGACCTCCGAAGAAGCCTACGGAGGTTCTCTCCGGAAGGTCGCTGAGCGCCGGATGAGTTCTGAGTGAGTTCAGCTTTGCGCGAAGGGGCAGTGCTCGCCTTCGGCCAGAACCTGGTGATGGATCCAGTCGACGAGGCGGCGATGGAAGCTCGATCGGCCGTAGTCCTCGGCCAGAGCAACGCCTCCCAGGAGCCCGAGAACGAACGCCGCGGCGCTCAGACGCAGCGTCCGGGACGGCGCCTTTTTCACCGAGGCGCCCGTCACGGGCGCGAGAAAGCGATAACCCCGCCGGGGCAGAGTCTCGAGGTACGAGGGCTCGCGGGTCGAGTCCCCGAGCGCCATGCGAATGCGGCGAATGCAGAAATTGAGGCTGCGGTCGAAGTCCACGTAGGTATCGCCGCCCCAGACCGCTTCCCGGAGCTCGTCTCTCGTCACGAGCTCGCCGGGGCGGCGTGTCAGCACCTCGAGCACACGCGCCGGCTGATTCTGGAGCTCGACTTGGACGCCGGCTCGAAAGAGCTCTCCCGTCTCGGGGTGGAACTGGAACGCTCCGAAGGTCCGGATGCTCCCGGCCATACGCCCAGCATAGGAGAGTCCCCTTCGGCGGGCAAACCTCCGCGCAGGTCCACTTCGATACAATGGTAGTTTCGGTCGTGGATCAGGAGCGGCGAGATCGAGCGAAGGCGATCCTGCGGTCGGCGCTCGCTCGCAAGCCGGAGGAGCGGAGCCGGTTCGTGGCCGACGCCTGCCGGGACGATCCGACTCTTCTCCCGGAAGTAGAGGCGCTTCTCCAATCCTACGAGAAGCTCCGAGGCCGCATCGAGCACGAGGGCGATGCGGCACTCGGGAAGAAAATCGGAAAATACGAGGTCCTCGAGCGCGTCGGCCAGGGCGCGATGGGGATCGTGTACAAGGCCCGGGACCCGCTCATGCGGCGCATCGTCGCGATCAAGACGATGTCGGCGGAGATCGCGAGCGACCCCGAGCTTCACGACCGGTTCTACCGCGAGGCCCGCTCGGCGGGAAACCTCTCTCACCGCAACATCATCACCATCTACGACCTCGGCGAAGAGGATCGGCGCCCTTTCATCGCCATGGAGTTCCTCGCGGGAGAGGACCTCAAGACCAAGCTCGACCGAAGGGCCAAGCTGAGCCTCGAGGATCGGCTGCGCTGGATGCGGGAGACGATGGAGGGGCTCGCGCACGCGCACGGGAAAGACGTCATCCATCGCGACATCAAGCCCGCCAACATCTTCATCACCCGGGAGGCCGAGGCGAAGATCCTCGACTTCGGCCTCGCCCGGCTCACCTCCTCGGTCGCGACCAAGAGCGGCCTCGTGATGGGAACGCCGAGCTACATGTCTCCCGAACAGGTTCGCGGCGAGAAGCTCGACCCCCGCTCCGATCTCGTTCTCCGCCGGCGCCACCTTCTACGAGCTCCTGTGTTACCGGAAGCCATTCCCTGGAGACTCCATTCACGGTGTCTTCTTCAAGATCCTCGAGACGACCCCCGAGCCGCTCCGAGGAGTGAACCCTTGGCTTCCACCGGAGCTCGCCGAGATCGTTGGCAAGACGATGGCCAAGGACCGGGAGGTCCGTTATGCGAGCGCGGAAGCTGTCCTCGAGGACCTCAAGCGGCTCGAGGCCGCTCTTCCCGAGAGAAAGCGCGCGCTTCGGGCGGAGGCCCTCGAGGCGGTCGGACGAGTCGAATCGCTCGTCAAGAAGTATCGCGAGAGCCTCGATCGCGAAGCCGCCCGCGGAGCGCTTTCGGAAGGCACTCACCGTTTCGCTTCCGATTCCGAGCGCTCTTCCGGGAGAGGACCCGGACGAAGCGCTCACACTGAACGAGCTCCTTCCTTCCGACTACTTCGGCCTCGTCGAGACCATCGGCCGCGCGAGCCAGGACACGCGGCGCCTCGAAACCGCGATCCGGAACCTGGACGCCGCCCAGGTTCTGATGGCGGAAGCCTCGGCCTTCGAATCCGAGGGTGACATCGGCGCGGCTCTCGCGAAAGCGGACGAAGCGCTGCGGCTCGTTCCGGCGCCACCCGTCGGCGGCTTCGTGCGTCGACCGACTGTCCCCTCGGTTCGCCGGGCGCGACCCGCGCTGGAAGGCGGCGCGCATCGAACAGCTCCTGCGGGAGGGAGAGGCCCGTCTGAAGCGAAGAGGCGCTCGCGGCCGCGGCGGAGCGCGTCGATCGGATTCTCGCTCTCGAGTCGGACAGCGCTCGAGGACGGGAGCTCCTGAGGCGAAGGTGGAGGCCGCGCTCGAGCGCGATCGCCAGAAACGCGAGGCGCGCGAACGGGCGGCGCGTCTCGTCAGCGCCGCTCGAATCGAAGCTCGCTCAGGAGGACGACCCGGAGAGCTGCCTCTCGCTCCTGAGTCAGGCGCTCGAGCTCGACCCGGACGACTCGGACGCGCAAGCCGCTCAAGGAAAGAGCCGAGAACCGGCTCGCTCACCTGAAGTCTCTCGCGATCGAGGAGACGGCAGTCGAAGCCATCGCGGCCGCGACCCTCGCCATGCGAAAAGGAGAGCTCGAGCTGGCGGCGCGGGAGCTCGCTCGGGCGACGAGGGAGTCTCCCGAGGCGACCGACATCCCCGCGCTGACTCTCCTTCTGGAGCGCGCGAAAGGGACCTCGGCGCACAACGGAGCAGACCGAGCTCGAAACGCAGAGAAAGAAAGAGGCCCCCGCTCCACGGCCGGCTCCTCCGAAACCGCGGGAGCCCGAGCATCCTCCGAGGCCTTCGATGCTCTCCGTGGATTCTAGGAGCGGTCACCGTGGCCGCGCTCGCCGCCGTCGCCGCGATCGTGGGCTGGCGCGCGACCGCGCCGCGCGAGACAGCGTCGGACGAAGGCGGGCCTCAGCCTACTTCCGTGACCGTGACCACGAGCGCGGCGCCGCTACCGACGACGACGATCGCTGCCGACCACGACGATCCCTCAGCCGACCACGACGCGTGCCGCCCGGGTCCACATCCACGATACCGTCGTCTTCCGTGAGCTCGACCGTCTCTTCGACGTCTTCGACCACGAGCTCCACGCCGGCGTCGACGAGCACGACGGAACCGCCGGCATCGACCACCACGACCGTTGCAGCTCCTCCCGTCCGACCCGAAGAGCAGATCGCGGACCTGATGCGCCGCTACGAGCAGGCCTACGAGAGTCTGGACGTGAACGCCCTCGGCGCCATCTATCCGGCGGTCCCGCTCGCCGTCAAGAACAGCTTCCAGAACTTCAAGTCACTCGACCTCTCGATGGAGACCCTGTCCGGTCCGGAAGTGAGCCGCTCTACCGCCGGACCGACGGCGACGGCGGTCTACCGAGTGGTGCAGACGGTCGAGCCCAAGGTGGGAAAGACCAACGTCTCCCGCCACCGCGCCACGTTTCTCTTCGCGGGTGTCGGCACCGCCTGGATCATCGTGCGCGTCGACTTTCAGCAGGAGTAAGCGAGTCGAGTCCGCTGGAAGAGTGTGGAGAAAGACCGGGCCCGGAGGGCCCGATCTCCCGAGCGTGAGCGAGGGGCGAGCGCGCGAAGAGCGCGCTCGCATTAAAAGACGTAGTCGAAGCCGAAGATCGGAACGAGATCGTCCCTCAGGCCCTCCTCGGTGAGCGCGAACAGCAGGTTGAACGAGACGAGGAACGTGCTTCCGACGTTCACCTTGGCTCCGACCGCGCCGTAAATCTGATTGACGCTCACCGGGTCGAGGAAGAGCTGCTGGAAAGTGATCGAGCGGACCGGTCCGTCGTCGACGAGCACGTTCCCGTCCGAGCCTTCGACCCGGAAACGGTGCTCGTAGGGATACTCGCGCAGCCGGCCCGCATCGATGAGCCGCCTTCCGAGAAGGTCCGCGGCGAGGGTGATCTTGGGCGCGAGCGCGATGTCGAAGCCCGCCGCGAAGTTGAACTCGTCCGGCGCGATATCGACCTGGTCGAGTGAGAGCGTTTCCGGGACTTCCGTGGTCGTCGAAGGATTGGTGGGCGCATCCACTCCGACGAGCGACGGGTAGCTTACCTGGTTCGAGCGTATCGGGCGGATCACCGGCGAATTTGTATCCGAGATTGAAGTGCGGCGAAATCTTGCCCCACGCGGTCGACGCGATGAACGAGAGTTTCGCCTGGGTCGTACCGAGACCCAGAAGGTTTTCTTCGTCTCCGGTGGGAGCGCGGAGCTCGAAACCCGCCGCGAGCCCGCCCCCCGCGACCCGATAGAAGTTCCACTTCGCCCGGACGGCGATGTCGCCGATCCCCGAGGCCGAGCCGCTGTCGGAGAAGACCACCGCGTCCCGCTCCCCCGCGTTGAAGAAATGGATGTTGGGGTTGATCGCGGTCGAGAGTCTCTGCAGGCTCGCGGTGTTCGTGGCCTCGACCTCGACGTTCGTGAACGGCAGCACCACCGATACGTCGAAGCGGTCGGTGATGCCATAGTTGAGAAAGAAGAGCACCGACTGCGACCGGAGGCTCATGGAGAGAGTCGACTCGATCAGATCTCCTTCGAACGCGGGGCTGGTCAGGATCCCGTTTCCCGGAGGCGCGCAGCAGTCGTTATGGAGGAGGTAGAACTTGAGCTCGTCGGAATCGAGGTCCTTCCCTTCGAATGAATCGAAGGAAGAGCTCTGAAAGTTGACGCCGAAGTTGAATTTTCCCCGGCCGTTGGTCAGCGCCCTCTCCGCGAGCGACGGCCCGAAGCTCTCGCTCGTGCGATCGAACGTACCCACGTCGGGGTTGAACGCGTAGGTGAACCCTCCCGACGACGAGCCCAGGGGAAGACTCGTGAGCTGGCTGATGATGGCCTGATTCACGAGAGCGGCGTTGAGGAAAAGAATCTCGTTGCCGCCGGTTCCGCCACTCAGCTGAAAGTGGGCGGTGTGGTTCGGGCCGACTCCGACCGCATTGAGAAAGCGCTCGGGCTCAAAGAGGTTGACCACGAGCTGCGAAAGCGGAGTCTCCTGCGCCTCGACGAAGCGGCCGGACGGAAGGAGAAAGCACGCGAGCACGACGAGAAGGCGAGTCTTCATGGTTCCCCCAGGTTCACAAGTTTGAAGGGTGGGCTCGTTGAAACAACGTTACACCCCACCGCGGGGACGCGCAAACCTCGTTCTAGTTCCGCATATCGACCCGGAGCTCCGAACGCCCCATTCACCGGCTCCATCGGGGATGACGACCTCGATCTCTCTCGGCTCGGCTACGTAGCGCGGCTCGAAGGCAGGAGGGAAAGAGCTATCGAACACGTCTTTTCGAGGAACCGCCGGTGCTACACTGATTGCGTGCTCAATCCAACGCCCAGGGTAACGCTCCTCGATTCGCAGGGACGGCCTTATTTTCTCTGGGATTGCGACATGACGCTCGACGAGTTCCAGGAGCGATTGCGAGACGCCGATCCCGACGTGCGGGCGTACCTGGTGGGGAAGCTGATGCGGCAGGCGAAGCCGGACGATGTTTTCAGCTTCGTCTCTTTGCGCGAGATTCGAGAGCTGTGGCCCAGAATCGAGCCCTATCTGGGCCGCTCGCGCTCCTTCTGGACATGGCTCCTCGAGAAATGGGATGCCCAGCGACGTTCCTTCCGATAAGCTCAGCGCCCTCCAGTGGAGGATTCTTCGCGTGCTCGCCCCCCTCGATCCCGCCTGGACCCTATCCGGGGGCGGCGCTCTCGTCGGGTTCTATCTGAAGCATCGGGAGACGAAGGATCTCGACCTCTTCTGGCACGGGACGAGCGAGCTCGGGGATCTGCCTCGGGAAGCCCGCGACTTGCTCCGCTCCGACGGGCTCGAAGTGTCCGATCTTCGAACCGCCCGGAGCTTCCATCAATTTCGTGTGTCGCTCGGGACCGAGACGTGCATCGTGGACCTCGTCGCAGACCCATCCGAGGTGTTGGAGAATCCTCGGATATTCGATATCGGTGCCCCGATCCAGGTCGACACGCCGCACGAGATCCTGGTGAACAAGCTCTGCGCGCTTCTGGGCCGCGCCGAATTGAGAGATCTGATCGATCTGAGGGATCTTCTGGCGCATGGCGGAAATCTGGAAAGAGCGCTCCGCGACGCCCCTAGAAAAGACGGGGGGTTCTCGCCATTGACGCTGGCCTGGGTACTGAAGGAAACGGGCCCGATGCCTGCTGCCCGGGCCTTGGGATGGACCGAAGCGCAGACTCGGGGCCTTTCGGACTTCCATACGCTCCTCATCGAGAAGCTCATCGCCGCCGGAACGCCCGAATAGGAGCTTCTTTCCGGAAAGAGTTGGACGGGCGAGCCGTGCCAGGTATGTCCCCGGGCCCGGTGCCTGATGGAGCGTACCTGAAGTCTTACGACGTGGAAGCCGAGACCGACCGCCTGATGTTCTTGGACATGCTCACCTTCGCCCTCATGGGCTTCTACGAGAGCTGCGTCGCCAAGCACGCAAGAGAGTCAATCGACGAAGACGCCCAAACCTCGTTCTAGTTCCGCATCTCCACCCGGAGCTCCCGAAAGCCCCATTCGCCGGCTCCATCGGGGATGACGACCTCAATCTCTCTGGGCTCGGCCTCGAAAAGACGAAGTCGATAGCTCTTTCCCCTTCTACCTTCGAGCCGCGCGACGTAGGTCGAGCCGTCGATGCGCTCGTCGAGAATTCGGAGTCGGGAGGAACGCTCGCCCGCTCGGAGCGGCTCGTGAATCGGCGAGATCTCGATTCCTCCGCGGTAGCGAACCGAAAAGGTTTGCGCTTCTCCTCCGGATCTCGTTCGCCATGGCGCGGCTCCAGACAGGCGTTTCGATCCCAAGGGGAGGGTCGGCTCGATCGAAATCTCCGGAAGCGGGTGTCCGTCCCGCGGCGTCAAGGTCAACGTCTGGATCGTTTCCTTTCCCAGGCGGCGGCGGCTCCAATCGAGGTCGTAGACCCCGCCGAGCCGAACGTTCTCGACACGAAGCCGATCCCAATCCGGCGGGATCCGCGGGGAGAGCTTTCCCGACCCGATGCCGACGAGGCCCCGGAGAAGCGGCGCGACGAGCCCGGTGGTGGAGAACAGCTGGTGAGGCACGGCGGCATCCACGGGCTTCAATCGGTCGCCGGAGAGGAGCTCGGGAACGTATCCGCGTGCTTCGAGAAACGCCAGAGACTTCGCGCTCAGCGACGTAGAACCAGCCCGCCTGCGGGCGGCCGTTCTCGTAGAGCGCGAGAGCGGCGAAGCCGGAGAGAAACGGCCAGACCGCGCCGTTGTTGTAGCTCTCGTGATCGTAGAGAGCGCTTTCGCGCGAGAGCATGCGCGCGCCCCAGTCGGCGCCGAGGCCGCTTCCCGCGAGAGCGTCGAGCGCGGACTCGACGGAAGGACGCTCCGATTCGAAAACGGAGCGCCAGAGGCCGAAGGCGGGCCAGGAAGTCACCTCCGGCTGGGCGTTTCCGCTCTTGAGGAGGGCGAACGCGATGCCCGGAGTCGCCTCGTCGAGGAATCGGCGATTCAAAGAGGCTCGGGCCTTTTCGTGAGACCGCGAGGGCCTCCGCGGCCGCGCTCGCGTCGCCGAGAGCGCCGGCCATCTCGGACATTCCTTTCGTCGCGGCGGTCCAGGCCGCGGCGAGGTAGACGTCGGTCAGGACGTCCGTCGAGCGAAGAGCGCCGGTCTCGACGGCGCCGAGTCCCGCCCGCGTATTGTCCATGAGACCGTCGCCGTCCTCGTCGGTCGAAGCGCAGTATTCGTACGCCTTCCGGATCGAAGGCCAGATCTCGCGGGCGAACTCGACATCCGCGCTCTCGCGGACGAAGTCCGAGACGGCAAGGATGTAGAGGGGCGTCGTATCCGCATGGTAGTAGCCGTAGGGGAACTCCTCGAACCACGGGATGTAGGCCGCCCCCTGGGACAGCTCGTGCATCATCTTTCCGTCGGCGCGCTGGCGCTGCGATAGAAACCGCAGGCTCTCTCGCACCGTCTCGAAGTCGCCGTAAGCGGTCATCGCCCAGCTGTTGATGAAGGCGTCGCCTCCGAAGTACCAGCCGAACCCCGGCCGCTCGGATCGCCCTGACGGACCGAGTCCGGCGATGAGCCCGCAGCCGAGCCGCGGGTTGCATACGAACCCCTTGTCGAGCGCGACCTTTCCCCACTCGAGCGCGAGATCGAGCTCGTCATCCGGCGAGTCGATGCGGGTCATTTCGTCGCGCAACCGCTGGTAATGGGCGGCGGTCGACCGGTAGAGCGATTCCGTTTCGTCGAGAAGGCGGCGGTACGTCGCCCGGGCGGCGTCGAGCCCCTCGTCGCTCGACGCAATCGCTATCGGGACGAGTCCCGAGGTCGCGGTCTCGAGAGAGACCGGAATCTTCATTTGCGTGGGAGCATCGGGAAGGTTGTGCGCGGGCTGTTCGGGAGGGTCGCTCGCGAACGGTGAGCCCACGATCGCCGCGTGCCGGCGGGTGCTCTCGGTGATGACGTACGCTCGGAGCTCACGATCCCAGTAGCTGTACTGACCTCCGAGTCCCGCGGGCCACATGAGCCTCATGTCGGTGTGAAACCGGGCGTAGATCGTGAGAGGCGCAGAAGCATCGACGTCCAGAAGAACGAGCCCTCCCGGCTCTTCGAGCGGAACGAGCCAGGTCGCGTCCGCGGTAAAGGAGGAGTGGACGTAGCGGATGGTCGAGGCTTCCGGCCTCACCTCCACGCGGGTCGCGAGGCTCGCCCCCGGGATCGGCGAAGCGTAGTCCTCCACTTCGAACGCGAGCTCGAAGCCCCGCAGGATCTTCAACGGGTAGACCCATGCCTCGAAGCTCCCGTCCTCCCTGCCCAGGAACGCGGCGCGCCGGCCCGACGCCTCGAGATACGCGGTGGGCCGCGCCGGGCCCTCGAGAGCGATGGGACTGGGAGGGCGGTCGAATCGCGGAACCGCCGCGGCGAAAAGGACGATGGCGAGAGCGTTCATCGATTCAGATCGATCAGCACGCGCGCGAGGATCGAGTCCCAGATGTAGCTCTGGGGTGAAGCGAGCTTCACCTCATCGGGGCTGTAGGACTCCCAGAAGCGGTGGTTCCGCGAGAGCTGGGTAGCGGCCGCGTCCACCATCCTCTCTCCGAGCTCCCGCGCGACCTCGTCGTACCCGTAGCGCCTCAGACCCGAGAAAACGAGATAGTTCCACTCGAGCCAGACCGCTCCGTTCCATTGACAGCACCGGCGGATCTGGGGCTCGTAGCCGGGGTCGTCCGCGGCGAGGGTCGGGACTCCGAAACGCCGCCAGAATTTTTTCGGATCGGTGAGCTTCTGGACGAGCGTTTTCGCGCGCTCGGGACTCGCGACACCGGCCCAGAGAGGAAGAAACCCGATGATCTCCTGGCGCCTCAGGTCGAGCCCTCCGCGCGCCGTGAACGTGTTGGTGTCGCGGTCCACGTTGTAGTAGAAGCCGGTCGACTCGTCCCACATCGTCGCTTCGACGCGCTCTTTCAACTTGTCCGCGCGCTTCGCCCACCGCGGCGCTCTCTTCGCTCTTACCGAGCTCCGCCGCCATCTCGGATAGCGAGTGAAGCTCCTGAACGACCATCACGCTCAAGTCCAGGGCCTCGACGAGCGACGGCGCCTTCGGATCGTCTTTTCCGAGGAGGTCCCAGATGGGCACGAGCGAGTCGCGCACCGACTCGAGGACGGCGTGGCCTCCCCACTCGAGCAGTCCGTCGCCGTCGCGATCGCGGTTCTTCAGCAGGAACTCGGCGAAGGCCGCGCCCGAGCGATAGGTCTCTTCGAGGAACGCCTTCGCTTCCACGCGGTCCTTCGCGATGCGATACACCTCCCAGTTGACCCAGGAGTAGAAGGGAGCCGACGTGGTTCTTTCACCCTCGATCGGGAAGGTGCGAACGACATAAGGGCCGACGCGATACGGTATGTAGCCATCCGGGTCCTGCGCCTCGACGAAGACCCGCTGAGAATCCATGGCGCTCGCCGGATCGAGGTGCGCGTAGGCGAGCATCGAGAGGCTCTCGTGGAACACCTGTCCATCGTGGCCCCAGCTCCAGGTGGGCTCGCGCGAGAAGACGTAGTAGTTGAATCGCGTCCGTCCTTCGGGAGGGAGCATGGACTGGCGAGCGAGCGCGAGGGCCCCCCGGTAGACGAGCTCCTTCCGCGCGTCGAGAGCGAGCCTCGGAGCCTTCGCGAAGAGCTCCTCCTCCTCGCGTTCGAGATCCTCGGTTCGGACCGCGAGCACGTCGCGTGCGCTCGAAAGCATCTCCTCGGCCTCATCGGACGCGGGCGCGACCGCGCGCACCACGCGAAACGGAGCCGAAGCACCGGGAGCGAGCGCCACTTCCCCGAGGAGCAGCAGAGCGCTCGGCGGTGCCGCGAAATCACCGCTCTCGAGACCCCGCGTCGAGCTCGTGCAGCATGTCGGCTTCCCCGCCCGGATATCCTCCGAACGAGTAGGCCTTGCCATCGAGGAGAAGGAGATCCTGAAGGACTCCGTCGTAGTCGGCGGGCGGGGACTCCGAGATCGCATCGCGCGGCTCCTGGTGCCCGAACAGAATTCCGTCACCCGCCGCGGTCAAGGAGGCGCTCGAGAAGCGCGCGGCCGGCGCGAGCGCGAATGCGAATACGCGAAGCTTCTTCGGCCGTTCGCTTCCGTTCGTGAGCGTGAGCGCGAGAAGCGCCTCGCGCGAGCTGTAGGCGGCGAATGTGCCGTCGACCGCCACCTGGTGGAACGGCTCGAAAACGAATCGCGCGAGGGAGGCGAAAGACTTGCGGACCGAAGGCGGCTCCGCGTAGTCGCCCGTGCGGTACACGACGACTCCCTCGAGCTCGAAGCCCACGCCCCATTCCCCGGCGCTGTCCGAAGTAAGCGCCAGAGGTTTCGACGCATCGTAGAACCGAAGGTGCCAACCCTCGTCGACGAGGTACTGCGAGCGGGCGAGCGGCGCGGCGTAGGTGGTGAAAACGGGATCCCGTGCACCCGCGTCGAGAGCCGGGAGGCCTTGGAAAGCGGCGAGGAGCGCGAGCACGGGGATCGTCATCGGCCCCGCGGAGTCTACCAGAGTCGTGGCGGACTATCGGACGCGAGGGAACTCGAAGCGCGTCGCCGTGCGCAGGTCCTTGTCCCAGACGAAAGCTTTGGCCGGCCGGAGGACCCAGAACGGAGGCGGGTGCGGCATCTTGTATTTCTTCTTGTAGGCTTCCTGCACGCTCACGACGAGCGGATCGTCGAGCTTCTCGACTCGGTCGACCGCTCCTTCCAGAATCACGACGTCGTCGCCCTTTTCCAGGTGCACGGCGACCTTGGGATTGGCCTTCAGGTTCCTCGCCCACCGTGTGTCCGGTCCCCCGCCGAAACAAACCGCGCCGTCCACCCAGACGCCCCAGACCGGCACCGAGTGGGGACGACCGTCGGCGGATGCCGTCGCGACCCAGTAGTGGAGCGAGTGCTTCAGTCTTTCATCCGCGTGCGACCAGGCAAGCATGCCCTTCGCCGTGGTCGGGATTCCGTAACCCGGAACGTGAGGGCGGCTCGCTCTTGGCTCCGTCGACGCGGGAGCTTTCGCGCTCTTCGACAGCTTTTTCGCCATGCGCGGCATCATAACTGAACGTATGTTTAGAAATCAAGAGACCTTCGAGATCCCTGTCACTGAAAAGCGTCTCGGGAGCGGCGTCGTCGTAGCCCGCCGGCTTGTAGTCCCCGCTCTCGGGCAGCTGATAATACTGGCCGTCGTAGTCGTCCTGTACGATGCGGTGCAGCATCGCGACGAGGGCGTCGACGTCCTCGACCGTGTTGTAGGCGCCCAGGCTCATTCGCACCATTCCCGGTCTTCCCGATCGGCTGTCAGCCTGCTCCCGATTGGTTAGACCCAGGAGATGGGCAACGTACGATTGCGCGCAGAAGCAGCCGCTCCGCACTCCGATCCCCGCTTCGTAACCGAGGATCGCGGCTACCAATCCGTGGCGCAACGAGGCGAGATTGAAGGCGATGACCCCGACCCGGTCGCTCCTCAGAGGGTCGCTTTCCCCGTAGAGGGTGATGCCCGGAACCGAACGGAGCTCCTGGATCGCGTGCGCGGTGAGAGCGGCCTCGTGCCGCGCGACGTCGTCGAGTCCCTCCTCCATCAGCGCCTCCGCGGCCGCCGCCATGGCCACGGCCCCGATGACGTTGGGGCTGCCGGCTTCCTCGCGATCGGGAAGCCCCGCCCAGGTCACGTGCGTCGGCGTCACGATCTCGACGGTGCCGCCTCCCGGATACTCGGGCGCGCCTTCGAGGAACGTGTCGCTACGACCGACCAGCGCCCCGGTGCCGAACGGCGCGTACATCTTGTGCGCCGAGAGCGCTACGTAGTCGAGATGCTCCGGGTCGTGGTCCGGCTTGACGTCGATTCTTCGGTGAGGCGCGAGCTGCGCGGCATCGATGAGAATCCGCGCCCCGACGGCATGCGCTTTCCGCGCGAGACGGTGAATGGGCTGGAGGAAGCCGGTCACGTTCGAGGCGCCGCTCACCGTGACCAGCCGGATGCGCTCACCATAGGCGGCGAGCAGGCGGTCGAAGTCGTCCTCGTCGAGTCGTCCCTCGGGGGTGACGCCGGCTCGAACGACCCGGGCTCGAGCGCGCCAGGGAAGGTCGTTCGAGTGGTGCTCCATCGCCGTCGAGAGCACCACGCTCCCCTGCGGAAGCGGGAAGCGGAAGGCGAGCTTGTTGATCGCTTCCGTCGTGTTCTTTCCAAAGATGACGGTGTTGCGGCTGGTGTCGGCGCCGACGAAACGCGCGATGGTGTCGTGAGCTTCGTCGTAGGCGACAGTGCTGAGGCGCGACTTGAATCCACTCCCCCGGTGAACGCTCGAGTAGTAGGGAAGGAAGCGTTCGACCGCGTCGAGGACCTCCCGCAGGGGAGGCGTGCTCGCGGCGTTGTCGAGATTGATGTACGGCGCAAGCCGCCCATCCAGGAGGGGAAGCCTCTCGTGAAGCCCCACAATTCGGTTTCGCCAGGGGGTCATTGCGGTACCTCTACCCTTTACGAACGCGGAAACGGCCGCGGACCGGCCAAACGGCGGCCAGGAGTCTGGCGCCTGCGCTTGACAACTCATCGAGCCCGGCCATAATCGGGGCCGAGCACTTCCAATTTCCGGCGGGGTCCCGCGCGTCGACCCGGTCGGGTTTGACGAAACGAGCGAGCACGACGCCAGGCGATTCGGCGTCAAGGGCGGGGGCTCTTCATGCAGAGGCTCGAGATTGACGCGAGGACCTGGGCCGAGCTGAATCAGCTCCTCGATGCCGCGCTCGATCAGCCGACGTCGCGGCGCGAACGGTGGGTAGAGACGCTTGGGCCGGAGTACGAGGCGCTCAAGCCCCGCCTGCGCGATCTCCTCGCGCGAGCCCGCTCCGCAGTCGAGGGCGGCTTTCTCGACACGCTCCCGAAGTTCGAGGTCGACTCCGGGGATTTTCCGGAGCTCTCCGCCGGCGAGGATCGGCCCGGCGATTCGGTCGGGCCCTATCGGCTGATGCGCGAGCTGGGCAGCGGCGGCATGGGCGCCGTTTGGCTCGCGGAGCGCAGCGACGGCCTGATCCACAGGCCCGTCGCGTTGAAGCTTCCGCACGGGGCGTGGAAGCGCGCGGGGCTCGCGGAACGGATGGCGCGCGAGCGCGAAATCCTGGCTTCGCTCACGCATCCGAATATCGCGCGCTTGTACGACGTGGGCCTGACCGCGCAGGGGCAGCCTTTTCTCGCGATCGAGTACGTGGAAGGCCAGCGGATCGACGAGTACTGCCGCGAGCACGATCTCGACCCGAGCGCGCGCCTCAGGCTCTTCGCGCAGGTGGGCCATGCGGTCGCCTACGCCCACGCCAAGCTCGTCGTGCACCGGGATCTGAAGCCCGCCAATATCCTCGTGACCGCGGACGGTCAGGTGCGACTCCTGGATTTCGGCATCGCGAAGCTCCTGGAAGAGGGGCAGGCGAAAGCGACCGAGCTCACCGAGCTCTCGGGTCGCGCCATGACGCCCGCGTACGCGTCCCCCGAGCAAATCCTCGGTGAGCCGCTCACCATCGCGTCGGACGTCTACTCCCTGGGAGTAATTCTGTACGAGCTCGTGAGCGGCGCCAGTCCCTATCGTCCGAAGCGTGAATCGCGGGGCGCGCTCGAGGACGTCATCCTGCAGGAGGAGCCTTCTCCGCCGAGTGACGTCGCGGACCGACGCTTCCACAAGTCGCTTCGCGGCGACCTCGATACCATCGTCCTCAAGGCCCTCAAGAAAAAGCCAGAAGACCGGTACTCGACGGTCCACGCGCTCGTCGACGACATCGACCGCTATCTCACCGAGCGACCGGTCCTCGCGCGGCCGGACAGTGTCTGGTATCGCGCGCGAAAGTTCGTCGCGAGGAACAAGCTGGCCGTCGGCACCGCCGGAGCCGTTCTCACGGCGATCGTCGTTGGCGCGACCGTCGTGGCGTGGCAGGCCCGGGTGGCACTCGCCGAGAAGGCCAGAGCAGAGGAAGTGAAAGAGTTCATCGCCTCGGTCTTTCGCGAAGCCGATCCCACCCAGGGCGAGGGAAAGGTCCTCTCCGCCGCGGAATTGCTGAGGCAGGCGGAGCGGCGGCTCCAGGATCGAGGCGCCGGAGATCCCGGAATTCAGCTCGAGCTTCTCTCGATTCTCGGCGAGAGCCTCTTCGGTCTGCAGGAGAACGCCGATTCCGCACGGGTGATCGAGCGGGCCTTGCAGCTGCAGGAGTCCGCCGGCCTACCGGACGAACGGCTCAACGCTCGATTGCACTTGCTGCTCTCGCAGGCCCATGAGTATCTGGGCCGGCATGACGAGGCGCGGCGGGAGCTCGAGCGCTCGTTCGCGGTGCTCGAAGCCTCGGGCGATGTCGCAAGCCCGCTCTACGTCCAGGCGAAACTTCACGAGTCCGCGCTCGGCATCGTCTTCTCGGAGTATGACGTCGCCGAGCGGGCGACCGAGGAAGCGATCCGCGCCGCCTCCGCGGCGCTCGGCCCCCGATCGGCCGAAGTCGCGACCGGACTTCAGCAGCTGAGCCACGTCTATACCCTGACCCAGCGTCGGGAAATGGCCGTGGAGCCGGCGCTCGAGGCGTACGAGATGCTCCTCGCGATCCATGCGGGCGACCCGGCTCATCCGAAGGTCATGGAATCGGCGCTGTACTACGGGACGGCATTGAGCTCCGTGGGAGACTTCGACGCGGCCGCGACTCTCTTCCGTGAGGCGTCGGCGAATGCCGCCCGCGTTTTCGGCGAAGGACAGCCGGATTTACGGAGAGTCGCTGTCGGCGCTCGTTCCCCTGGAGATTGAAATCGGCGATTTGACCGCGGCGATCGCCGATGCTCGCCGGGCGATCGAGATCTACTTCAAGGAGGGTGAGCCCGGCTCGGCCACTCACGCGGGAAGAGTCCGCAAACTGGGGAGCGCCCTCCTCGCGGCGCGATCGAGCGACGAAGCGGCGCAGCAGCTCGAAGAAGCCGTTCGACTCTCGGTCGCGTCCAAGTCGCAGCTGGACGCGCTCCACGCTCGCGGAAGCCTCGGCCTCGCGCTCGCGCATCTCGGGCGCTTCGAGGAAGCCGACCGACAGTTGCGACAGGCGATCGACGAGAGCGGCAAGATGTCGGCCCGCGCGCAGCACCTGGCCATGAGAAATCTCGGCACGTCGCTTCGCCTCCAGGGCCGTCACCACGAGGCGCTCGAATGGCTCGAGAAGAGCAACGAGGCGTCGGCGATCCAGCCCAGCCATCGGGGCGATCACGCGCACGGGCTGCTGGAAGCGGGCCTTTCGAGGCTCGAGCTCGGCGAATTCGATGCCGCGCGGGAGCTCTTCGCGCGAGCGGAGGCGCTCTTCGAGGACGTCCAGGAACACCACGTCACGCCCGCCCGCGCCGAGCTATGGATCGGGATGGCCCGGGTGCAGCTGCACAGGGGGGACTACGACACCGCCGTTCTGTCCGCGGAGAAAGCCGATCGCTCCTGGCGTGACCTCGATCCGGAAAACCGCGGGGCGGGCGAAGCGGCTCTATGGCTCGGGCGCGCTTACCTGGCAAAAGGCCGCGACGCCGACGCGGCGAAAACGCTCGCGCGCGCCGAGCGCCTCCTCGCGCGTTCCCCCGTCGCGGCCGACGCGAGGCTCGTCCAACTCGCCCGGAAGCGCTGACAAGGTGGCACAGACCAGTTCGAGTTCATTCGTGCAACGGATGCGCTCCGTAGCCGCCAGCTGTCTCGCACTTGTCGTACTGTTCACCGGCCTCGCCTGCAACGATCGTTCGAGTATCCCCACTCCCACCGATCGAGTCGGCCGCTGGCAGCTCGATATCGACAGCTTCGCGCGGCAGCTCACGGAGCTCCACCCGAACCTGTTCGCGCGGGTCTCCCGGAGCCGATTCGAGTCCGAGATTGCCTCGCTACGCGCCTCCGTGTCCTCACTCTCCGATTCTGAGGTCGTCGTCCGGCTGATGCGAATCCTGGCGCTCGTCGGCGATTCGCACACCACCATCGATCGAGGCTCGTTCAACGGGTTCCGGCAGCTCCCTCTTCGATTCGAGTGGTTCGCGGATGGAATCTTCGTCGTCGGGGCCACTGAGGAGTACCGAGAAGCGCTCGGGCTTCGGCTGGTGCGGATCGGCAGCGCTCCCCTGGCGGCCGCGATCGAGAGCCTGAGCGAAGTGATCCCATACGAGAACGACTCGTGGCTCCGTTTCTCCCTGGTCTCCCTATTGACCGTCCCCGAGGTTCTCGAGGCGCAAAGCCTGGTCGCCGACGCCGCACGAATTCCCCTCGAGCTCGAAGACGCGGAAGGACGCACCGTCGCGATGGAAGTGGCGGCAGAGCCACGACAAACGCTCACCTTCGTCGACGCGGGTCCGCCTCCCGAAGCCCGGCCCTTGTACCGGCAGCGGGAGGACGAAAACTACTGGCTCACTCTTCTCGAACCCTCTCAGACCCTCTACGTCCAGTACCGCCGCGCGAGCGACGGCGGACCGGAACCGTTCTCGCAGTTCGCGGCACGGATCGTCCAGATGCTCGATAGCGAGCCCGTGCGAGCGCTCGTCCTCGATCTTCGCAACAACACCGGGGGAAACTCCGGGCTCATGGAGCCCCTTCTCATCGCTCTCGAAAGGCGCCCCGAGTGGTCCGGTGGAGAGGGTCTCTACACCATCATCGGACGCGCGACGTTCTCCTCCGCCCTGATGAACGCCTTCGATTTGAAGGCTCGCACCAGGGCCATCCTCGTGGGAGAGCCAACGGGAGGCAAGCCCAACCACTTTGGCCAGGTGAGCTCCTTCCGCCTTCCCACATCCGCAATCCGCGTATTTCACTCGACGCGCTTTTTTCGCCTTTCGGCCACCTTCCGATCCTCCTTCCCTCGAGCCCGACATTCGCGTCGAGATCCAATCCCGCGACTATTTCGAGGGTCGAGACCCCGTTCTCGAGACCGTGCAGAGCTTCGTGGGAAGCTGAGTCGTTCCGAACCGAGCGGGCCTTTGGTCGTGCTATAAGCATTCCCATGATGCTCAGCAGATTCCTGGAGCGGGGCTCGGTCCTCGCAATTCTGTTGGTCGCGCCGCCCGTGCTCGCGGGCCCTCCCGAATTCAGCGACGGAGACAACAAGGTCTTCGAGCTCGGAAGGTTCCGTTTCGAGAACGGCGTCGAGCTCGAGAACGCCCGATTGTCCTACGTGACTCATGGAGTATTGAACGACGAAAAGACCAATGCGGTTCTGGTTCCCTCCTGGTACTCCGGCGATCACCACGGCTACGAGTTTCTCATCGGCGCCGGAAAAGCTCTCGACCCGTCGACCTACTTCATCGTGGCGACCGACATGTTCGCGAACGGGCTCTCCTCTTCCCCGAGCAACACGCCGCCGCCTTTCGCCGGACCCGACTTTCCCGAGATCGCGATCCGCGACAACGTGAGGGCGGCGCACCGGCTTCTCACGGAGGAGCTCGGCGTCCGGCGCCTTCGGGCGGTCATCGGGTTCTCCATGGGCGCGCAGCAGGCGCTCCAGTGGGCGGTGAGCTACCCGGAGATGGTCGAAGCGGCGGTCGCCATCTGCGGCAACGCCAAAGAGTATCCGTTCGGCATCGTGCGGCTCGAAGGAGCCAAGAGCGCGCTCATGGCGGACAGCGCTTGGAAGGGCGGCCGATACGACCGGCCGCCCGAAGTAGGGCTCAAGGCCCTGGCCCGGCACTGGGCTTCCTGGGGCGTTTCGCAGGAATGGTGGCGTCGCGAGACGTACCGTGAGCTCGGCTATGACAGCATCGAGGCCTGGCTGGTACAAGCCGAGTCGAGCTGGCTTTCGCGCGACGCGAACAACGTGTTGTGGCAGGCAAAGATGTGGCAGCGGCACAACGTCGGCGACACTCCGGGCTTCTCGGGCGATTTCGAAAAAGCGCTTGGCTCGGTCAAGGCCAGAGTGCTTCTCATGCCGTCGGAAACGGATCTCTACTTCCCCGTGGCCGACTCCGAATCCGAAGCCCGACTCATTCCAGGCGCGAAGCTCGTTCCGATCCCATCGATCTGGGGCCACGGGGCCGGGGCGGGAAGAGGCCCCGGAGACGCCGAGTTCCTGAACCGGGCGATCGCGGAATTTCTCGAAGCGCGGTAACGGCTTCAGGAATGCATCGGCAGCGCGCCGCGGCGCTCGAGGAGGAAATCGACGCTGGCCAGGACTTCCCGCGGTGAGATCGATTCCATGCAGACGTTCCGCGGACACGTCTTCATGAGCGGCGTGTCGTAGCACGGCGCGCAGGGAGGCGGGTTCCGAAGAAGCTCCACGGGAGATCGTGTCGACAAGGGCCGGACCTGTTCGAGGATCGCGGGACCCCATAGCACGACCAGAGGCGTCCCGACCGCGGCCGCGAGATGCGCGGGACCCGAATCCACCGAAACGAGAACGTCGAGCTTCTCGATCACCGCCGCGAGCTCCCTCGGTGAAGTGCGGCCCGCGAGGCTCGCCGCCGCGGGGACTCTCGAACGGATCGCCTCGACGTCGCCGCGATCCTCTTCGCTTCCGGTGAAAAACACACTCGCGTCCCTCGCGAGGAGCCCCGCCGCGACTTCGATGAAGTTCTCGGAAGACCAGCCCTTGAGCCTCTCGCTCTGGTGCCGCTTCTTGCCGCGGGGACCGTAACCGACGTGGATCCCGATCCGGGGACGAGCGGCGCCGCTCAGAAGGGTCTCGGCCCGATCGCGGTCTCTCTCGGAGAGGAATACCTCCATGTCCCGATCGAAGCTCGAAGCGAAGCCCGCGGCCGCGAGGTTGTTCACGATGGCGTGGGTCCGGGGATCGAAGGGCGTTTCCCGAAAGCTCCGGATCTCGCGAATGCCGGCTCGCTCGAGTAGGAACCGATAGCGCTCCGCCCGCTCCAGGAGCACCGCGAAGTCGTAGCGCCGCTCGCGGAGATCGCGAACGAGCTTCCATTTCTCAGGGGACAGAGCGTAGGGAAGATTTCGATACCGAAGGGCGAAGCGCCGCGCGACTCCCGGTGTGAGCTCGAGGAGATCCGCGGCCAGCCGGGAACAGAGGACGTCGATCTCGGCTTCCGGATGCTCCGTCCGGAGGGCGCGGAGAAGCGGCGTCACCATCAGGGTATCTCCGAGAGCGCCGGCGCGAACGACGAGAACTCGGGAGAACTTCAAGACGGAAAGGGCGAGTCGATTGCCGCCATTCAGAAGAGGACCGCGGATTCACCTTTCTCCGCGACGAGCTTTTCCATCAGCGAGAGAAGCGCATCCCGGCGGCTGAGGATGGCGCGGACCTGAGGCTCGAGAAGCACTCGGCCGAAGCGCATCGAGAGCGTCTCCGCCTGGAGGGAACGAAGCCGCTCCATCAGGCCTCGGTCGAAAATCGCGGGAACCTGATCGGGCTTCGCGCTCAGCTCTTTGGAGCTGAGAAACGCCTGCGAGTGGTCGATGAGCACCACGTTCCATTCCGAGTCCACCATGAAGTCTTTGTCGCTGCGCGCCCAATTGCTGATGAGGTTATCGAAGGTCTTCATGCGGGACAGGGTCCGGTCCCAGGCCGCTCCCGCGGGAACATCGGCGCGCGCCTCGTCGAAGCGCCGGTAGCCCTCGAGCCAGAGCTGAAGCGAGCCTTTGAGTCCCCGGATCTCTCGTTCGACAGTCGGCGCCACCATGCGGAGCATCAGCATCTTGTCGAGCTCGTAGGCGGCCACCTCCGCCTGATAGCTTTCCCAGGTCTCCTCTCGCGGGCCGCGTTTGATGGGCTTCCAGACCCCGCTCACCGTCCGGCCGTCTTTCGAGAGCGTGACCTTCAAGGGGCGGTTGGCCCCCGATCCCAGCTCTTCGATCGAGACGACTTTGCCCGTCTTGAGGACGTCCTCGAGGACCGGCCACTCGCGCGCCAGCGTTTGTCCCGCTGCGCTGCCATCAGGACAAAGGACCGGGAGCCCCAACAGAGCCAGCAGGGGAAGCCTCGCGGATCTCATGGTTCTCCTCCCGCGTTCGCGGAAGACGTTCAACGGTGGAGCGGCCCTATCATAGCCGCACGCGCGCGCCGTGGCTACTTCGCGAGCTGCTACTCCGCCTTGAGCGCCCGCACCGGGTCGATGCGGCTCGCGCGGCGCGCGGGAACGTAGGCGGCGAGCGTCGCGACGAAGATGAGGACCAGCGGCATCACGACGAAAGAGACGACGTCCCGCGCTTCCACCCCGAAGAGAAGGCTCGCGAGCGCGGGAGTCGCCGCAAGCGAGGCGACGACGCCGAAGGCCGCCCCGATTCCCACGAGCTTGAGCCCGTCCCCCATGAGCATTCCCACGACGCTTCCGCCGTCGGCGCCGAGCGACATGCGAATTCCGACTTCGCGAGACCGCTGCGACACCGAGTAGCTCACGATTCCGTAGAGGCCGATGCTCGCGAGCGCGAGCGCGACCACCGCGAACGCCGAGAGGAGGAGCGCCGAAAGCCGCGCCGGCAGGAGCATGATGCCCAGGTGCCGGGCCATGGTCTTCGATTCCCATACCCACAGCTGGGGGTCGAGCTCTTTCGCGGCGGCGAGGACATCGATGGCCGTGCGCTCGGGGTCGGCGCCGGTCTTCACCACCATGGTGAGGGAGGACGTGTACTCTTGCGAGAACGGAAGGTAGACGAACGGCCGCGGGGCTTCTCCGAGCGAGCGAATCCGGGCGGTCGCCGCGACGCCGACGATCATCAGATCCTCATCGCTCTCGTCGGGGCGCCGGAGCATACGCCCCAGCGGATCCACTCCGGGAAAGAACTTCTCCGCGAGCGCCTCGTTGATGATGGCGACCGGAGGCGAGTCCGGGAGGTCGCTCGGCTCGAAGTTGCGCCCGCGCAGGAGTCTCACTCCCGCGGCTTCGAAGAAACTTCCGGTCACCGTGGCGCGGTCGACCATATGAGAGTCGGTGCCTTCGGGAGGCTCCATGCCATCGACGTTGATGCCAATGTTCTGGGTGTTGAGCGTGTTCAAGTGGAGGTTACCGGTCATGCCCACCGCGGTAACGCCGGGCACCTGGAGCAGCCGCTCTTCGAGCCTCTTCTCGAATCGCGTACCCTCCTCCTCCGAGTAGCGGGTGCCCGGGAGGAGAACGGTGAGGATGGTGGACGGATCGCGGCCGAAACCAGGGTCCACGGTCTGGATGCGCTGAAAGCTGCGGAGAAAGAGTCCCGCTCCCACCAGGAGCACGACGGACGTCGCGACCTGGAGCACGACGAGGGCGTTTCGAAGCGTAAGCCCGCCCGAGCGGCCGACCCCCGCGGTCTCGTCTTTGATCGTCGCGGAAACGTCCGGGTTCGTGGTCTGAAGAGCGGGCGCGAGACCGAGGAGAAGGCCGGCCGCGAGCGATACCAGAAAACTGAAGCCGAGCACGGTTCCGTCGAGTCCCAGATTGAGCGTCAGCGGGATGGGAAGGGGAAGGTCGGCACCCATGAGAATTGCGAGAAGCGCTTGACCGAGAGCGATGCCCGCGACTCCTCCGAGAAGAGCGAGAAGAAGAGTCTCGGTGAGAAGCTGCCCCACGAGTCGGCCCCGGGTCGCTCCGAGCGCGATGCGGAGCGCGACTTCCTTCCTCCGGTCGATGGCGCGCGCCAGGAGAAAGCTCGCGAGGTTCACACAGGACATCAGGAGCACGAGTCCCACCACGATCATCAGGAGCCAGGCCGCGGCGCGCAGGAAGCGATCGAACGGCGGGTAGAGGATCACGTCGGAGGTGGGAACGAACAAAAACCCCGCCCGGGGATCCCAGTCCTCGATTGCGGACTCGCGAAGGCGCTCGGCGACCGCGTCGGCGGCGGTCTGGGCCTGGACGAGGGTGACTCCGGGCCGGAGCCTCCCTTTCACGAATGAGCCATGGTCGCCGCGCGCTTCGATTTGATCGTAGTTGGAAGGAGAAACCTCGTTCAGCATCATGTTCGGGAGAAAGAACGAGGGGGCGAGACCCCGGAACTGGCCTTCGTAGTTCGCGGGAGCGACACCGATGATGGTGTAGGGCCGGCCTCCAATCCGTATCTCTCGGCCGACGGCGCCGGGATCGCCGCCATACGCCTTCTGCCAGTACGCGTGCCCCAGCATGACGACGGGATGGGCGCCGGGAGAGAGGTCGTCTTCCGGGAGGAGGGTACGGCCGACGGCAGCTTCGATGCCGAGGTTTGGAAAAAGGTTTCCCGTCACCATCTCGGCCGGCAGTACCTCGACGCCGGTGTCGCTGTCGATCTGGGTGAGCGTGAGCTTCGTCGCCGATACCGCGGTGAAGACGTCTTTGGTCCCTTCGACGAAATCGCGGTAGTCCGGATAGGAGAACGCGTTGTACTCGAACTCCGGGGAGGTGACGTAGATCTCGACGAGCTCCTCCGGGTTTTCGAGGGGAGGCTCCCGCAGCAGAACGGCGTTGACCAGGCTGAAGATCGCGCTATTGGCGCCGATACCCAGGGCGAGAGAGGCAATCGCGACGAGCGTGAACCCGGGCCGGCTCGCGAGCTTCCGCGCGGAGTATTGGACGTTCTTCCAGAGATGGTGGAGCATTCGGACCTCTCTCGCATCCTACGGATTCGGCGAAGTCGAAGTTCGACCTCGATTAATATTGTTCCATGCGTCTCGACGACCTATCCCCGGGTACCGCTCCTTTTCGGCCCATCTCCCGTCCACCGGCTCGAACGGCTGAGCGGGCACCTGGGCGGGAAGGTCGACATCTGGGCGAAGCGGGAGGACTGTAACTCTGGCCTCGCGTTCGGAGGCAACAAGGTGCGGAAGCTCGAGTACCTCGTCGCGGAGGCCCTGGCGCAGGGATGCGACACGCTGGTCTCCATCGGCGGCGTCCAGTCGAATCACACGCGCCAGGTCGCGGCGGTCGCCGCCCGCCTCGGTCTATCGGCGGTCCTCGTCCAGGAACACTGGGTCGATTGGCCCGATCCGGTCTACGAGAAGGTGGGCAACATTCTTCTCTCCCGCATCCTCGGCGCGGAGGTGCGCCTCGTGAGCCGAGGGTTTCGACATCGGATTCCGCCCGAGCTGGGAGGAAGCGATCGACTTCGTCAAAGGTCGAGGCGGAAGGCCGTACGCCATACCCGCGGGTGCCTCCGATCACCCACTCGGCGGTCACGGCTTCGCGCGGTGGGCGATGGAAGTCGAGGAACAGGAACGCCAGATGGGTGTCTTCTTCGACACCATCATCGTCTGCTCGGTCACGGGCTCGACGCAAGCCGGGATGATCGCGGGGTTCGCGCTTCAAGAGCGCCGTCGCCGGATTCTCGGGATCGACGCTTCGGCGACGGTCGAGAAGACCCGTGCACAGGTCGCGCGCATCGCCCGCGCGACGGCTTCGGCAATCGGGCTTCCGAGAGCGCTCGAGGAAGAAGAGATCGTCCTCCTCGACGAATGGCACGGTGGCCGCTACGGCGTACCCGACGAGAAGACCATCGAAGCGATCCGACTGTGCGCGCGTCTCGAGGGAATGCTGACCGACCCCGTGTACGAAGGAAAATCGATGGCCGCCCTCATCGATCTCGTGACGACGGAACGAATCGTGGAGGGCTCGCGGGTCCTCTACGCCCATCTCGGAGGACAGCCGGCCCTCAACGCCTACTCCAGCGCGTTTTGAGTGTCGCTTTTGAGGGAAGCTTCCGGGAGACGGCCGAAGCGCCGCTCCCGTCCATGAAACCAGGCGAGCGCCTTCGCCAGATCCTCTTCGTCGAAGTCGGGCCACATCCGTTCGGTGAAGTAGAGCTCGGCGTACGCGCATTCCCACAGGAGGAAATCCGAAAGCCGCCGCTCGCCGCCGGTGCGGATGACGAGGTCGACGTCCCGGGGCTCGCCTCCATGGATGACCTTGGCCAGCGCCGCCGCGAACCGCTCCCGGTCGGCGAGCGCGCGCGCCTCGGCCGATGCGGCCAGGATCGAAGCCCGCGCCGAGTAGTCGATGGCGATGCGGAGGGTCATCCGAGTGCCGTCCGCCGTCACCGCTTCCGCGTTCTCGATGGCGTCCACGAGAGAGTCGGGGAGTCGATCGCGACGGCCGATCACCCGCAAGCGGATGCCGTTCTCGAGACAATGCCGGGTCTCGACACTCAGGTACCGCTCGAGGAGCCCGAGGAGCAGCTCGACCTCCTCCCGCGGGCGTCCCCAGTTGTCGGAAGAGAACGCGTAGAGCGAAAGCATGGCCACCCGCTGGCGGGCCGCCGCCTCGACGGCGCGGCGTACCGCCTCCGCTCCCGCGCGATGCCCGCTCCCGCGGGGCTCGCCGCGGGCGTGGGCCCATCGTCCGTTTCCGTCCATGATGATCGCCACGTGCGGCGCGAATTCTCTCTCCGTCGCTTCGCGCGACCTACTACTTTGTACTGCAAAGTGAACGGACATGAGATCGCCTCCTCGGATACAAGATGTCTCAGGCCGGATCGACGGCGAGCCGGTGGCCGCGGGCGGGGTGTTTCGTCTTCGCCTCTCTGGCGCGCTTCGCGTCCTTCACCAACCGCTCGAGCTCGCCCAGGTACTCGACGAAACGCTCGCGGCCCGAGCGAGTGAGCCGCACCAGAGTCTTCGGCCGCCGGCCGTCGTAGCCTTTCCAGATCTCGACGAGCCCCGCTTCCTTCAAGACGTCGAGGTGGCGGCTGAGATTTCCGTCGGTGAGAGCGCAGAGCTCCTTCAGCTCCGAGAAGACCAGGCCCTCCCGGTGAGTCGCGAGCGAGGTCATGAGGGAGAGCCGCGCCCTTTCGTGAACCACGCGGTCGAGCCCTTCGTAAGCGAAGCGCCCGTGGACGGACTCGCTCTTACGACTCACCTCGCCTCCGATCCAGGGCGAGCACGAGAGCGGCGCCGAGCTGCCCGCACCCGAATACGATTCCCAGCCACGCGCCGAGCGAGGCAAGCGTCCCGGAGGCGAGGGCAAGGAGGAGGCCGCCTCCCGCGAGATACCAAAGCCCGACGAAGCCGATGTACCGGGGCAGGTACGGACGAGACGAGAAAACGCCGAGCGAGAAGATGATCGCCCAGATCCCGGGAAGAGCGGAGACGGCCGCGGGCAAGGCGGCGAGCGAGCCCACGGTGATCATCGCTCCCGCGGCAACGCTCGGAACGAACTGTCCGACGACGCGCCGGGTTCGCCTTCGGCCCACTTCGTCTTCCTTGACGTAGCCGAAGACCATGGTGCTCCAGTGGACGAGGAGATTCGCCGCCGCGACGCCAATCCAGTAAGCGACGAACGCGCCGTTCTCGGGCGACGGGAGGAGCCAGGGTTGGGCGGCCGCCGCGGCAATGCCGAGAACACCGGTCAACGCGACGAGCCTCGGGTGATAGCCCCGATACACTTCGCCGCGGTCGAGATGACCGTGGATCTCCGCGATCCGCTCGAGGGCCCGCGCGACTTCCAGAGAGGGCGTCATCCGCGGACAACTTTGCACTACAAAGCTGTCGCTGTCAAGAGAGAGTCTCTTGTTCTATTCGCAGCGGAGCGTGTCCGTCGGATTCATCCTCGACGCGCGGCGCGCCGGGACATAGACGGCGATGAGCGTCACCGCCAGCACCGTGGCCGTCACCAGCGCGAGCGCCGGGAGGTCCGTGCGGCCTCCGCCGATCGGCCCGCCCGCGAACGTCGTCTCGAGCAAGTTATCCGCCCCCGCGCTCGCCAGAAGACCCACGCCGAGCCCGGAGAGAGCTAGAAGCAGGCCCTGGCGCAGCACCATCCGCATCACGTCGGAGCGGCTCGCGCCGATCGCGACGCGGATGCCGATCTCTTTCGTTCGCCGGCTGGCTTCGTACGTCACGAGACCGTAGAGACCGACGAGGGCGAGACAAAGCCCCATCGCGCCCATCGCGATCACGAGCCGGCCAATCACCTCGAGAATCGAAATCACGCGCATTCGAAAGAACTCTTCGAACGTGCGCACGTTGTAGAGCGGCAGATTGGCGTCGAGTCCACGGACGATCTCCCGCAGCGGCGTGACCAGGCTCGACGGATCGCCACTCGACCGTGCGAAGAGAATCATCGGCGTCTGCGCTCTCTGCCGGTACGGCAAATAGAGAAACTCGCGAGGCCACTCCGAGATGAATCCGTACTTGCTGTTCCTCGCGATTCCGACGATTTCGACCCAGCCCGAGCCGCTCTCCTCGAGGCGGAAACGCTTTCCAAGAGCGTCCTGGCGCGGCCAGTGTCGCTCCGCCAGAAGTTCGTTCACGATGGCGACGCGCGGCGCGTCGCCGTCGTCGCCCGGCCGGAACCCTCGACCCCGGAGTATCGGAAGCCCGATCGTGTCGAAGTAATCCTCGCCCACCGCGGCATGTTGGACCGGCGCGTCTTCCCTGCCGTCCTCGAGCTCGATTCCTTCGGGCACGATCGAAATTCGCTGCGGACGTCCATCCATCGGCACGTACGAAGCGAGCGCCGCGGATTCGACTCCCGGGGAGAGGCGCGCGCGCTCGGCCACCTGCTCGAAGAACCGATGCGCGGACGCTTCGTCGTACCCGAGGAGCCCGGGGTTCAGCGTGATGAGCAGAATGCCATCCGTCCGAAATCCGGGACCCTCGAGGATCCGCTGCTGGAAGCGTCGATGGACGAAGGTCGCGACCACCAGCAGCACCACCGCGACCGCGACCTGTCCACTCACGAGCGCCGCGCGCAGCCATGGCTGCCTCGAGCGGCCGAAGGCGCCATGCTCCGGTTTCATCACCGCGTTCAAATCGGCTCGCGCCGCGCGAATCGCCGGCGCGAGCCCGAAGAGGACCGCGCTGCCGAGCGCCGACAGGAGACCGATGGTGAGAGCGCGGCCGTCGAGAGCGAAGGTAGGGCCGATCGGGAGCTCCGTTGGAAATCGAATTTGGCGGAGCACGACGAGCCCGGCGAAGGCAACGCCCAGACCAAGAACGCTTCCAATACCCGCGATGAGCGCGCTCTCGGTGACGAGCTGCCGGCATACGCGAAGGCTTCCCGCGCCCAAGGCCATCCGCAACGCGACTTCGCGCGCGCGCACGGGAGCGCGGCTCGCCAGAAGTCCCGCCACGTTGGCGCAGGCGACCAGCAGAACGGAGCCCGCGAGCGTCGCGAGAAGCGCCATCATCACGGGCACCGGCGGGGCCTGCGCTATGCGGTTCGAAAGCTCCGTCCGGACCGTGAGAGTACGATTCCGATTCGTGTCCGGGTAGTCCCGCTCCCAATCTCTTCCGATGCCCGAGAGCTCTGCCTCAGCCTCCGCAACGCTCACACCGGGCTCGAGTCGACCCTTGAGGGTGAGACTTCGAACGCCGCGAGACTGCAGGGGGTCGGCGCTCACATCGGGCGCAAAGTGCCGCCACATCATCAGCGGCACATAGAACTGGAACGTCGTGTACTGGTCCAGTCCCGGGAAATCTCTCGGAGCCACTCCGATCACCGTGAAAGGCGTCCCGTTGAGCCAGAGCGTCTGGCCCAGGATCGACTCGTCGGCGCCGAGCTCGCGGCGCCAGAAGGCGTCTCCGAGAATGACTACCGCGTCTCGACCCGGCGCGTCGTCCTCTTCTTCGCGGAAGTCGCGCCCCAATTGCAGCTCGAGACCCATCGCGCGGAAGAAGTTCCCGCTGACCAGCATGCCGATGCTCAATCGCGGCGAGACCCCGGGCGCCGTCGAGAACACGGCACCGACGTCGGTGAAACCCGCCAGGCCCTCGAAACCGGCGCTCCGGTCCCGGACGTCGACATACTCGGGATAGGAGGCCCGGAGACCACCGCCCGAGGGGTCCGCCGAGCCCACGGTCAGAACGGAAGCCGCGCGCGGAACCTGGAGAGGCCGGAGCAGAAGCGCGTCGGCGAAGCTGAATATCGCCACGTTCGCACCGATTCCGAGAGCGAGAGAGACGATGGACGCGACGGCGAAGGCGGGGCTCCGGCCCAACAGATGAAATCCATGCCGCAGGTCGCGGATCAGATCCTCGAGCCACGGAAGACTGCGCTGGTCTCGCACTGCTTCCATGGCTTGGGCGAGGCCTCCGGCCCGGATTGCGGCCTCGCGCGAGGCGCGCTCGGGTGAGTCGCCGCGGCGAGCCGCCTCTTCCGCGAGGAGCTCCAGGTGCAACCGGAGCTCTTCTTCGAGATCGCGATCCGTGCGGCCGGGACGAAGCGCACCCTGGAGGCGGAGGACCCACTCCCGCAGCATGGCAAGTGGACGGCTCACTGAGTCACCCCCCGTCGCGCAGCAGCGTTCGCATGATGCCCGCCATGCGATCCCACTCCGCCTTCTCGACCGAAAGCCGCCGGCGTCCGGTGGCGGTGAGCGCGTAGAAACGAGCTCTCCGGTTGTTGTCGGTGACGCCCCACTCGGTGCGCAGGAGCCCTCGCTGCTCCATGCGCATCAGCGCCGGATAGAGGGTCCCCATATTGAGCTGGAGCGCCCCGCCAGAGACCTGCGAAAGCCGTGCGGCGATGGCGTATCCGTGCTGGGGCCCGAGGGTCGAGAGCGTCTGCAGCACCATGAGGTCGAGAGTTCCCTGGAGGACGTCGGCTTTATTTGACACGCTAATGGAGTACCATGTCGCCTATTAGAATGTCAAATGAAGATGGGTACCAAGGCAAAGGCATTGACCCCGATGCCGATTCCGGAGCCGGAGACTCCTGACGAGTGGAAGAGCGGTTGGATTCCCAGAGGTTTCCTGGCATATACTAATGTATACGGCTAGATTCGGAGGACTCATATGCAGCGACGAGCAAAGGTATTCCGGAACAATCGCAGCCAGGCCGTGCGGTTGCCGAAGGAGTTTCAGTTCAAGACCAATGAAGTCTTCATTCGCCGGGAGGGCGATGAGGTAATCCTTTCGCCGCGGCCGAAAGATTGGGGGCCTTATCTTGAGAACGGCGCGGTCGCGTCCGACGAGTTCATGAAGAGGGTCGAGGAACTGCCGGTGCAGGAACGAGAGCCCTGATGGCCCGTTACATGCTCGACACGGATACGTGCTCGTACATCATGAAGCGGTCGCACGAAGCGGTGCTGGCGCGGCTGAAAGCCGTCCCGGTGGACGACGTCTCTATGTCGGTCGTGAGCAAGTCGGAGCTCCTCTACGGCGTTGAGATTTCGCCGCGCCGAGCGCAGGATGCCGAAGCGCTCGGGGCGTTCCTCCCCTACGTCCAAGTTCTCGAGTTCCCGGAGGACGCCGCCATCCACTATGCCCAGATTCGCGCTGACCTGAAGAAACGAGGCCAGTATGATTGGAGCGAACGATCTCTTCATTGCCGCCCATGCGCGCTTTCTTGGACTGAAGCTCGTCACAAACAACACGGCCGAGTTCGGCCGAGTGAAAGGACTGTCGCTCGAGAACTGGACCGTTCGACGGCGTCGAGCTACCGCGAGGGCCGACGAATAGGACTTCGCGGGAGGGTCGCGCCGGGAGGTCCGGCGCCGGAGAGGGCGATGTACGCCGGTTTCGGCCGGCCGCGCACGTCGAGAAGACCGAAGGAGTGCCACGGCGTGATCGGCTCCTGCCAGTTGAACCAGATGGTGAGCGGTATGCCCGCCTTTCGATTGACCGCGAGAGCGCGCAGAAGATAGTCGGCCTGTCCCTGCGGGCCCAGACCCTCCACCGCATACCCCCATTCGCTGACGATGAGCGGGATGTCGCGTCCGGGAGCGTAGCGCTCCATGAGCGCGCGCACATCGTCGTAAAAGGCGGACGCGGCCTCGGGGTGAGACGCGCCGTACGGGTGCACGGACACCGCATCGACGACCTGAAGGAGCCCGTGCGCGAACGTGGCCTCGAGGTAGGCGAGATCGAATGAATCGCCGCCGAGCGACGGGCCCAGGATCCACCCTCCCGGATCCTCCCGGCGGATTTCGGCGGCTGCGCCGCCGGCGAGGGCGACGTAGGCCGCCGGGTCCGGCACTCCGACCCAGAAGCGCGGCGTGTTCGGCTCGTTCCAGATCTCCCAGAGAGCTCGCCCTCGGAAGTGCCGGGCCGCCGCGCCCGCGAAGGAGGCGAATCCCGCGCGGCCAATCTCGGTCGCGGGCGGAAAGCCGCCCTCGTAAATCTCGTTGCCGTAGTCGAGGACGAAGAGGACCCGGATCCCGAGGGGATCGAACGAATCGAGAAGGCGGTCCCAGATCGCGAAATCGTAGCGTCCCGGCGCCGTTTCGGCAGCGCTCCAGGCCAGGTCGACGCGGACCCATCGAATGCCGGCGGCGGCGATGAGCTGTGCTTGCTGGTGCGCGTCGCGGTAGAACTCGATGTTGACGCCGACGTCATCGCTCGCCGCCGCGAGCCCGCCTTCCATTCCAAGGAGGAGAACCAAGCCGAACGGAATAAGGGTCATGCTTTTCTCCGAGGAATCGAGTGTAGCCCATCGAATCGGGCGAGCCGCGGCTCTGCGCCGCGCTAGAATCGGGATTCGATCCGGAGGAGAAAATGATGTCCTGGTATTCCCCACTCGGTTTGCTGGTCGGCGCGCTCGTCGCGATCCCTGTGGCTTCGACGGCCGAAACCCCCGCGGAGATCGAGAAGATCGTGGCCAAGCTCGACACCGAGTATCAAGCCGCCGTGAAAGCCAACGACGCCGCCACGATGGATCGCATCCTGGCCGACGACTTCGTGCTCATCGTCGGCAACGGCAAGACCTTCACGCAAGGAAGATCTGCTCAAGAGTGCGCGGGAGAAGACCGTGATCTACGAGCATCAGGAAGAGCTCGAGCAGAAAGTCCGCGTGTGGGGAGACACGGCCGTGGTCACGGCCCTTCTCTGGATCAAGGGCACGAGCGAGGGAAAAACCACCGACCGCAAGCTCTGGTTCAGCGATACGTACGTCAAGACCGACAAAGGGTGGCGATACGTGCTGGGCCAGGCCTCGCTGCCGATTTCTTCCGTGCCCTGAGTCCGACGCGCCGAATGGCGTTTCACTCGGACCTGAGCGTCTCGACGGGGTCGATTGCCGCCGCGGCGCGCGCGGGAAAGTAGTTGGCTGCCGCCGCCACGACGACGAGCGCGAGCGGAAAGGCGAAGAAGCTCACCGGATCGAGCCGGCTCACGCCGAAGAGAAAGCTCTCGACCGTCCTCGATAGCAGAAACGCAGCGGCGAGACCGAGGACGACTCCGAACGCGACCGGAGTCATGCCCTGGGCCCAGGTCATGGCCAGCACGTCCCGCGCTCGAGCCCCGACCGCCATGCGAATGCCGATCTCTCGCCGGCGCTGCCTCACGGCGTGCGAAACGACGCCGTGGATTCCGATAGCAGCGAGGAGGAGCGCGAGCGCCGCGAAGACCGACAGGAGAGCGGCATGGAAGCGGGCCGGGCCAAAGGCGCCGTCGATCTGGTTCGAGAGCGTATCGAACCGGCCGACGGGTTGATTGGGATCCAGCTCCAGGAACGCCTGCCGGATCGGCTCCACGAGATTCGAGGGGATCGCCCGCCGATTGGACGAGGAGCACCAGGCTCGGAACCGGAGCCACGGCGTAGGGCAGGTACATCGCGGCCTCGGCCTCTTGATCGATCTCCGACTCCCTGGCGTTCGCGACGATACCGACGACTTCGAGCCATGGCCCCTCGGGCGAGCCCGAGATCCGGCTACCGATCGCGTCTCCACCCGGCCAAAGAACCGCGGCCATGGCCGCGTTCACGACGACGACCCCGCCTGTCTCCCACGCTTCCCGCTCGTCGAACGAGCGGCCGGAGACGAGCGTCATTCCCATCGCGCCGAAATAATCGCCGCCCACCGCACGATAGTTGAACCGGGGAAACTGATTGCCCGAAGGCGCAGGGCGGCCCTCCACGAATGCGGGAAAGGCGGAGTTGCCGCCGTCGAGGGGGAGCCGATGCGCGGCAGCCGTTGCGCGGACGCCGGGGAGAGCTTCGAGCTTCACGAGGATCTCGCGATAGAGCCGCATCCGATCCGCGGGCTCCGGGTAGGTGGTGTCGACCGGTGTCACCTGCATGGTCAGTACGTTCGTTGGATCGAGCCCCAGATCGACCCGCCGCATCGCATCGAGCGTCCGGAGGAGAAGTCCAGCCGTGACGAGAAGCATGACCGCGAAAGCGACTTCAGCGGTCACCAGGAGCCTCCGGAGACGGCTCGTTCCCGGCGAAGTCTTCAGCGGACGGAGAAGGGAGCTCTTCGAGCCTTGGAACGCGGGAAGGAGACCCGACGGCGAGCCCTGTCGCGGCGGACAGGAGGAACGCCGCGAGAAAGAGGTGAGAATCGAGAGAGATCTCGTCACGCCGGGGAAGACTCACCGGAAGAAGCCCATCGGAGGACGAGAGCACCCACACGGCGATGGCCAGGCCGCCCAGCCCTCCGAGAAGAGCGAGAATCACGTGCTCCAGAACGAGCTCGCGGGTGAGCCGCAGCCGGCTCGCCCCGAGGGCGGAACGAAGCGCGAGATCCCGGGCACGGCTCGAAGCCCTGGTGAGCGAGAGACCGGCGACGTTGGCGCAGGCAATGAGAAGGACCAGCACCACCGCGGCGAAAAGGAGGCGCAGCCATGCGCGCACCTCTTCCTTCACCATCGCCTCGTGGAGCGGCACTACGACCACACTCCATCCTTCGTTCGTCTCGGGGAAATCTCGCGCGAGTCGTTCGGCGACCGACCGCAGCTCGCCGGACGCTTCGTCGATCGAGGTGCCCGCGCGCAGCCTTCCGATCACGCGGAGGAAATGTCCGCCGCGATTGGGCGCTGCCGCGTCGAAGCCGAAGGGCACGAGAAGCTGAACCTCCGGTCGCTGCGGAAAGATGAACCCGGCGGGCAGCACGCCCACGATGGTGTGCGGCTGTCCGGAGACGACGATCTTCTGGCCAACCGCTTCGGGATTCCGTCCGAGAGCGCTCGACCACAATCCGTGCGTGAGCAGAACGACGCGCTCGGCGCCCGGCCGGTCCTCTTCCGCAAGGAACCCCCGCCCGAGCGCCGGAGCCACACCGAGGGCGGGAAGGAAGTCCGCGGTGACGCGGGCTCCGGAGTAGCGAACCGCTTCGCCTTCGACGAGGAGGTTGAAGCCGTCTTCCCGGTAAGCTCCGAGCGCCTCGAATCCTCGCGATTCATCGCGCCAGGAGATGAAGTTGCCCACGGTCACCGAGAAAAAGGGCGTCGTTTCGTCACGATCGAAAAGCCGAACCAGCCGTTCCGGCTGAGGATAAGGAAGCGGCTTCGAAAGGACGGTATGGACGACGCCGTATACCGAGGTGACGGCTCCGATCCCGATCGCGAGAGTCGCGGCGATCGCGAGCGAGTAGGCGCGGTTGGAACGAAGCGCGCGCAAGGCGAAGGACAGGTCCTGAACGACGGTCGAGACGGGCACGGGAGAACCTCCCTTGGAAGATCTTCGTTTCAGCTGTCGGGACCACGAGCGCGGGAGACTCCCGGCGAGATCGCGAGCGAGAGCGATCCAGAGGCGAAAGCCGCCGATTCGCGCGCGTTCGGCACGGTACATCTCGAGAAGCTCCGCCTCGAACCGTCGCCGGAACCCGGACGGATAGAGACGCAGAAGGAGCGCATAGAGCTTCTCTCCCGGCGGGATCACGCTTCCGAGTCTTTCAGCCGCTCGCGTGCGATTTTGACCACGTCCCCGAGCCTCTCCACCTCCGCGGAGAGCAGGCGGCGCCCCTTCGCGGTGAGCGCGTAAAAGCGCCGCTGGGCGTGCTCGGCTTCGTCCCGCTTCGACGTCACCTCGTGGATGAGATCCCGTTCGAGGAGCCGCGCGATCGTTTCATAGAGCGTTCCGGGGCCGAGCCGGAGCGCGCCGCCGCTTGCGGCCTCGACTTCCTGCTGAACGGCGTAGCCGTGGCGCTCTCCTGCCGCAAGCGCGACGAGAATATGGAGCTCGTGCGGGCGCAGCGGGAGCCGGAAGGAACGTTTCCCTTTCATCGCCGGCCTCGGCACAACATAACGACTTCCGATATGTTATGCCGGCCTCACCGGCAGCGCAAGGGGGGCGCCGATTCAGTTCCGGGCCGCGGGCTTGGGCTCCCGTTCGAGAACGGTCTTTCGAAAGAATCGCCAGTCGTCGTCACTGAAGGTCTCTTTGAGGCGGAACGTGAATCGCTTGTTGCTCAAGATGCCCAGCAGATCGCGATCGGTAGTGACGACGTGCAAGTTGACGGCGTCCGGCCGATCCAGCGAGATCAGCAGGTCGTATGCCCAGGACCATTCGTGATCGTTCGAGCGATAGGTCAAGCCCGTGAAGGTGAGCGAGAGGACTCCGTCGCAGCCTCCGATGCGATGGTTGTGCCGAGCGGCGAAGCTTCGTGGCAGGGTCGCCGTCCAGATCCGGTGCTCGAGCCGCTCCTTCAGCTCGGCAATTCCGGAGTATCCGGGGTTGATCTTCAAGAGCGCATCGAGCTTGGTCCTGCTCACCGCGAGCTCGCCCCGGGCGAGAGCGTTCTCGGCCTCCGCGAAAAGCTCGGCATCGCTCGGAGCGGCGGCGACGCGCGGAGGCTCGGGCGTCGGCTCGGCGGTGGGCCGTCTCCTTTCGGCCGCTTTCCGTCGTTCCTCCTCGACCTGATCGAGAAGATCCCGCGCCCCGGGGAACTCGGGGCTGCGCTCCAGAAGCTTCATCAAGAGGCTTCCGCTCTCCCGAAGATCGCCGCGCTTCAGCGCGGAGCTCGCGTCCGCGAAGAGCGATTCGTCACTCGGGCCCGCGAGGAGCGCCGCGAGAACCTCCTCGGAGGGTGGCGAGAGCGGGACGGGCGTCACTGACACGTCGCTCGGGGGAGCCGAGGGCAGATCGTTCCATGGAGGCTCCTCGCGAGCGACGAAGGTCCAGGCCGCGCCGGCGCCGACGACAGCGACGAGAGACACGCCGGCCGCGAGGGCCCATAGAAAGCGGCGCGCTCGCTTTCGCGGAGCCTGCGGACGCGCGTTCTCCGCGGCTGCCTCCGGCAAGCCCTTGGCCGATACCCGGCGAAGCACCTTCCGTGCGACACGGGCAGGGGCTTCGACGACAGGGATGTCGATCCGCGTTTGGGAAGGCGACGGAGCGCGCGTCCTGGGCGGTGGAGAAGCTGGCGCGGCGGGCGGTGTCGAGACTCCGGGCCGCGCGGCGGCGGGAGCAGGCGGTAGCGGCGCCGCGGCTACGGGTTGCGCCGTCTGCCTCGGACTCGGCGCGGGCATGACTTTCTCGACGGCGGGCGTCGGCTCTTCGAGAGAGCTCAGCGCCTTCTTGAGCTCGCCGGCGTCGCCGAAGCGCTCTCGAAAATCACTCGCCAAGCAGCGGAGGATGAGCTTCCCGAGACGCGGAGGAAACCCGCTGCCGTGCCTCTCGAGCGGGGCCGGCGGCTCGAGCGGTCGAAGGCCTCCGACAGTGGTGACGGATTCCACCGGAAAAGGAAGGACACCGGTGAGCATCCGGTAACAGAGGACCCCGAACGAGAAAACATCCGCGCGGGCGTCGATCTTCCCTTTCGCGATCTGCTCCGGGGACAGATAAGGGAGGCTCGCGCTCAGGTCGGCATCCGGCAAAAGAGGAATACCGAAATCCTTCACCTTCACGCGGCCGTCCTTCGCGACCAGCACGTTTCCCGGTTCGAACCGCTGATGCACGATACCGAAGGAATGCGCGTAGGCGAGCGCGTCGAGGACCTGAGCGGCGAGCTCCAGCGCATGCTTCATGGCGAGAGGAACCGGCGGCAGCAGATCCCGAAGGGTCGTTCCCTGGACGAACTCCGTGACGAGGTAGGGGCGTCCGTCTTCCGTCAGCCCCGATTCGAGGACCGCGGCGATCCCGGGATGGTAAAGCTGACGAGCCCTCTCGACCGCGGGTTGGAATGACTCCAGATAAGTGTCACGCGCGGCCGGCGTCAGGCGCAGCACTTTGATTGCAACGATCCGATCGATCTCCGGATCTCTTCCTCGGAACACCTCGGCCGTCGAGCTCTCCTCGAGGAGCCTCTGGAGCTCGAACCGGCCGAGCCGCCGCGGAGTGGACTCCGCCGGCGCCGCGGGCCTGGCCCGCGCTTCCGCTTTCGGTGGTGGCTCCGGTGCCGCTGCCGCTCCTGGTTCGCTCTTCTCGAGGTTGTCGGTCGGCGGCGCGTGAGGCGTTTGCTCGACTTCCAGAATCCCGATCGAGATGAGGGCGTAGAGGGCTCGCAGCGTATCGACCTCACTCAGGCGCGAGCCGGTGAGGAGCTGCCCGGTGCTGAAGCTTTGCCGCGCCCGCGTCGCTTCGAGAAGGCTGCGCTCGCCCGGCGTCATCTTGATCCGGAAAAGCGGCAAGGCCGAGCTCGCAGCCGTTCGCAGGGTCGCACGCGAGTCTCCCACCAGAGTGCGCAGGAGAGCGGTGTCCTCGATACGGCGCACGCCGTCGAGAATCACCTGTTCGGCGGAAATCTCGAAAGTCTCCGCGTCCGCCGCCAGATTCTGCGCTTCCTCGAAGCGAAATTCGCCAGCGGTCCGCGCGATGAGGGAATGAACGATCTCGCTCATACGCCGGACCTCGGCCTCCTTCAGCTCGTCCGTCGTGAGATGCTCCATTTTCACGAGCGCGCCTCCGACACTCGTGCCCTCGCGAGCCGCGAGCTCCCGCGCCGCGTCGAGCTCCACCCTCTGCACCGTGCCCGACTCGACCAGCAACTCGCCGAACCGGTCCGACTCGGCATCGGATTCGACGCGCACGATGCGGCCTTCTCGAAAGAAGATGCGCCGGGAGCTCGGGTGGTCGGCGAAGTGAAGAGCGCCGGTCTTCCGCTCGGCGTACAACGCGCGGATGATCCCGGGTAGCGTCGTCTGGTTCAGGTTTCCGAGCACGAATCGCCTTGGTATGGGCCTTCCGCGAATGTTCCCGAACGCGGGTCGCCGTCCGCGACGTCGGCTTTCGGGAACAGACCAGGAGTTATTCGATTGGAGATTGATCGGTACTTTTATTAACGCCCGTCACCGGCCGTTTGTCAAAGGCGTGGCGACGGCTGAAGACGTATTCCGGGCTGGAGGGAGCTCAGCTGATGATCTCCTCGAAGTCGACGATGTGCTTTCTCAGAGCGAAGAGGATGGTGTCGAGGGCGCTTTCCTTCGAGTAGCGAGAACCGGCGCTGCATGTTGACCAGGATCTCGTCGGCGTAGCGGCGCACCTTCTCGTCGTAGGTATCGTACTTCTCGGGCTTCATCCGCTTCTGGAAGAGCGCGTCCCGGAGCTGCTCGGGGTTCACGTCTCCGATGGTCCTTCGGTGCGACAGGAGCTTCTGGTACTCCTGTCCGAAGGAGCTCAGGAAGTTGTCGTTCCGGGAGCTCACCAGGGACTTCCCCTCCTCGAGCGCGAGCTCTCCCGAGTCGTTCATGCCGAGGAACCGCTCGGCCACCTCGCGCCGGAAGACCTCGGGAAGGAGCGAGGGCGCGAGGATGCGCTCGATCGAGGTCATGTACTTGGTGTCGGGCTCGTCCACCTTCACTCCCGTCACCGGATCGAAGTAGGTGAACCTCCGCACCATGATGTGCGCGAACGCGCGGTTCTCGTGCGCTCGCAGGAGAAGCACGTGCTGCACGTATTTCCGAAGGTCGAGCGCGATCTCCGCAGGGTCCCGGTTCACCGTGGCCACGGTGATCTCCCGCCGGATGATGTCGTTGTAGATCGCCTGCGCCACTTTCACCAGGCCCGGCGAAATCTCCGTAGTCGCCTTCGCCCTCCTCGAGGATCTGCTCTCCGATCGTCCGGCGGGGCATGGGCTTTCGATCCTTCCGGTGCTTCTCCTCCATCGGGACCCAGCGATGGAGCGCCGGCCCCTCGGCCAGCGTCTTCTTCATCCGGCTGAAGAACGTCCCCACGTGCACCCGGAACCCGTTCGAGCTCTGCATGGTGTCCCGCATCAGGTTCTGGAGCTGCCGCACCGAGATCCCGTTCTTTCCCTCGTTCGGATAGTGCTCGGTCCAGAGCGCCCGCATGAAGTCGTCGTCCACCATCTTGAGCTGCTCGACGCTGAACACACCCGCCTGCTCGAGCGTGATCCGATCCGGCCTCCGCGCGATCAGATGCTCGTAGCGCTCCAGGTGGTGGATGTCGACCCCGAGCCGAATCAGCTCGCTCCGGAACGGATGCCACTCGGGGAGCTTCTTGATGGTGGCCATCGGATCGCCGGGCTGCGCCGAGTAGATGATCATCTTCTGCTCGGGGGCGATCGAGTAGTAGAAGCTCTTCTTCGCCTCGCTCCAGCTCGCGAGGGGCGGCACTTTCTTCGGCGGCAGGAGCCGCGTCAGGACCGAAAAGTACGTCGCGATCCGGAGAAGGTTCGGGTCCACGTCGTACTTCTCCCGGATGTTCGACATGTCCCGCTTGAGGATGTCCATCTCCGAATGCGCGTCGAGAAGGTAGTTCACCGGGATCTCGTCGATGCGGTCCAGGAGCTTCGAGGAGGTGAGCTGCTGCTCGAGCCTCGTCATCTCCTCGATGTTGGTGGTGGCGATGACCGTAGTGTCCACCGGCGTCTGGGTCGATTCGATCGAGGCCTTTCCGCTTCCGAGGAGCATCAGGAGCGGCTTGTAGGCTTCCTCGATGCCGCCCCGATCCTCCTCGCCTCCGAACGCGTCATGAATGTGCAGGAGTCCGCGGTTCGCCGCCACCATGGCCCCGTCGTACTGGTAGAGAAAAGCCCCGGGAATATGCTCGTTCACCACGTCGACGTGGTCCTGTCCGAGGTGTACCGGCCTCACGTCCACCTGGAGCTGCCGCATGTCGTCGATGTTGGCGATCCCCTTCGCCTGGGCGTTCGAGAACTGCACCTCCTCCACCCGCACGTAGTCCTCGAGGATGTCGTAGAGGGTCTTTCCCGCGTTGCGGGGGTTCTGGATCACCTTCTCGATGATGTCGAGGCTCCTCTTGTCGATGGTCGCGTTCTGGTAGAACGTGGGGAATACGATGCGCTCGCCCGAAACGCGATCGCGATTCACGAACTCGAAGAAGTCCTGTCGCGGGTGGGTCGTGCGCGCCGTCTCTCTGGAGGCTCGTCGGGAAGAGCAGAATCGGGTTGTGCCGGAACTTCGGCCGGAACTCGACGACCCGGCCGTTGTTCTCGAAGCGGAAGTAGAACGAGTAGAGCTTGATCTCCGCGTGCTTCGAGTACTCCTCGAGCGCGAGGCTCACCAGGTCGACGATGTTGGTCTTCCCCGAGGCCGGAGGACCCACGAGAACGATCCCCCGCTGGGGGCTCGATTCCTTCCCCACCGACTCGATCACGTCGACGATCTGCTTGATGCAGTACTCCTGCCCGAAGACCGCGTTGGTGGCGCCGGAGAAGGGATCCTTGAAGACGTTGTAGCTGACCGCCGGCTCGCCGCTCCGCACCACGATCTCGAAGCCGAAGCTCTTGATGGCCTCGGAGATGAGCGTGGAGCTGGTGTGGAGGCACGCCGTCGGGTCCTCCATGAAGGCGTCGATGAACTCGGAGAACCTCAGGCTCCTCGGACGGCTTCCTCCGAGAAAGCTCCGAAGATCCATCTTTCTTCCCTTTCTCGACCAAGGTGATCTCCTCCGTTGTTGGCAAGCCCCCGCTGCGCATTAGCTCAAGCGCTCGAAATGGCTTCTCTCCCCTCCGCATTCGCTCGACCACCTGCTCGAAGACCACCGGCTTCACTTCCTCGCTCTTGTACTGATTTCCGGTCACCGCGAAGAGCTGGTCCTTGCTCACCAGCGCCACCGGCGCCTTCCAGATCAGGTTCAGGTTTCGAAGCGTGGGCCGGATCCAGTCCTTGCGGAGCGCCCGTCCGTCGTCGCGGTGGAAGAGAAGGAGCCCGCCATCCTGGAAGTCGGTGTCGATGACGTAAATCCGGGGCCGGTAGAAGTGAGTGTAGAAGCGCAGCATCTCATCCTTGATCGGCTCCGGCTGGAGCCAGACGTAGCGCTCGTCGCGGTAGACCAGATCCTGTTCCTTGATCCCGAGCCTCTCCGCCGTACGCCGATCGATACGATTCAACTGCAGCTCGTGGATGAGCTCCGGGGTCAGAAACCTTCGCAGGAACTCGTAGTCGGTGACGGTATCGACCAGATGCCCCATGGCCTCGATGGGATCGCCGGTGCCCTTCTGGCGCCAGGCGTGCTTCTTCTCGAGATCGATCTCCTCGTGGTAGTCGAGGCTCACCTTCCCGTCCCGGTAGAGCTGCTCGATGTGGCACCAGAGGTTGTAGCCGAGGTGATAGGGGTTGCGCTGGAAGTAGGGCCGCGGGCGGCAGACGTTCGAGAACACCCGGGAGTAGTCGATGATCCCGTTGACCGCGCGCTCCTTGAAGAGCTCCATCATGATCTTCTTTTCCCAGTACATCGCCCAGCCTTCGTTCATGATCTGGGTGCGCATCACGAAGTCCTGGGGGGCGCGGGTCACGTACTTGTAGTCGAGAATGGTGCGCTCGGCCTGGCTCGCGGGGGCGTGGCGGCGAAGGAAATCGAGCACGTCCTGGCAGGGAGCCTTGAGCGCGTAGCCCTTGCGGCTCAAGGTCGCCGACCCGGCGCCTCTTGCGGAGCTCGGCCTCGAAGGCGGAGGACTCGCTCGTTCCCTTGAGAAGCACGTTGAGCGTGTCGAAGACCGGGACCACCGCCTTCGGGCCCGATCTTCTCCATTTCCTTCGTCGGGATCTTGTAGTCCGCTCCGATGGACGACTCCGACTCGACGGATCGCGCCACGTTGTACTGGGAGTTCGGCGCCATGAGCGTCGTCGCCGACTCGACCGCGTTCCAGTACTCGAGGTAGTCGCGCTCGCCCATCTGCTGGCGCGAGCGGTCCACCTTCCGGACCAGGTACATCACGTACTCGGTGCGGTTCTCGTTCGAGTCCCGGAGCACGTTGCGCTCGGAGAACTCGCAGTGCCCCACCACGTGGGCCATGACCGAGGCCTGGGTCACGGCGCTGTTGGCGCTGTTGAGATAGGCGTAGGAGGGGTTGCCGGTCTGGACCACCTCGTAGAACATGGAGGACTCGAGCCCGGCCTCGATGGCGTGCTTCTTGTGCACCATCCTCTTGCCTTCCCAGATGTTGATCGGGCTCGTGGGATAGACGTCTTTTTCCAGGAGCGAGGCGAACTCGAGCCTCTCCAGGACGAAGAACCGGATCTCCGGAATCTTCCGGCCGAAGACCCGCGCGTGATGCAGGACCCGTTCCTCGAGCGCGGTGAGCTCGGGCTCGGTGTGGATGCTAAGCACGGCGCTCCCCGAAGAGGCTCTTGATCACCTCCACCGTCTCCGTGCGCTGGCGGAGGGTGCCCATCCGCACCACGTCGTCCTTTTCGAACTGGCGCTTGATCTCGCGGTTGAGGTAGCTGAACTGGCTCGGCTTGACCTCCACCACTCCGACCCGGTTGAAGCTCGACCGCATCTGGCTTCCGAGGATCTCGACGATGCGCTTCGCGTCGTCCTCGAACACTTCTCCGTCGCCGAAATAGAACGCGTAGAAGTTGGTGGAGTTGGCGTCGTACTCGTTGAAAGCGATCTGGGAGACGAGCTCGAAGACGATGGAGGCCCGGGTGCCGCCGGCGTTCGCCACCTTGTAGAAATCGGAGGGGGCCACCTCGTGCGCGTCCACGTCGTGGACGAAGAACCGATGCTCGACGTTTCCCGCGCCGTAGTTGAAGTCGAGCCACTGATGGATGAAGTTCACCAGGCGCTTCTCCATCTCGAGCCGCTCGCCGTAGGTGGAATAGGAGATGTCGCCCATGTAGAACACCACCGCGCGGTGGCGGGGCTTCTCCACCCGCTGCGGGACCTTGAAGCGCCGGTCCCGTCTTCGCACCTGGACCTCCACCCGACCTTTCTCGGGCGCGTAGGTGCCGAGGCCGACGCTCGAGCGAAGCGCGCGCTTGAACGTGCGGCGCTTGTCGAGGATGACACCGACCTGGCCGAAGGTCTTGAAGCTGTAGGAGACCTCCTTGATCTTGCCCTCGCCCTCCTTCACCAGATTCGGCAGGCGAAGCTTCTGGCCGACCAGCTCCATGAAGGCCTGGAACGGGATGCGGAAGCGGAGCTTCCCCTTCTCGTTTCCCGGTCCCGGGCCGCCGGAGCCGCCTCCTCCCGAATCGTCTCCGTAGATGAAGGTGGGAGGGACGATGTCGTCCACCTCGATGATGATGTCGCTTCCGCGGTCGCCGAGACGATCGAGGTCGCCCCGATTGATGACCTCGTCGAGGATCTCGTCGAGCTGGTCCTGGATGAACTCGTTGAAGAGACCTTCCGACTCGTCGGAGGAGACGATGACGTCGGTCTTCTTCATGGGCGCCCGCATCAATCGAGGATGCTGGTCGAGCTCGCGGTGATGGTGAGCGCCTGGAAGGCGCACTTGCCGCAATAGCCGAGGTTCTCCATCAGGTAGCGCACTGTCTCGTTCAACTGCTCCTGTTCCTTCGAGTGCACTCCCGCCGCGCTCGAGCCGCTCTTGATCCAGCCGAGGAGCTTGATGTTCTCGCTCGACTTGAACTCGTTCTCGAAGACGTAGCGGCGGATCGCGCTCTGGTACGACGGCTCGTCCGCGAGCAGCACCGAGTGGCTGACGCTCGCGATGGCGTCCGAGAGCTCCTTGCGGAAGACGTCCTTTTCCGCGATTCCCAGGTACTGCTCGATGGCCTGCATGAACTTCTCGTCGGGCTGCACGTCGGCGTGGGTGACCTCGTGCTTCACCTTGGTGTTGTGGACGTAGGCTCGCACGTGGTCGGTGTACTTCTTCCAGGTGCTCTCCACCACCGACTCGTCGCGCAGCACCGAGCCGTAGACGTCGGTCGCGATCTGGCTCAGGATCCAGTGCTTCGCCTGGGGAAGGATCTTCTCGACGAAGTGGCCGAGCTTCGCCTTGTTGGTGGCGAAGGACTCCTTGAGCGCGATCTCCATGCGCAGGTAGAGATCCATCGGCGCGACGCAGGGGTTCTGGAGGGCGATGGAGGTGATCATCGCCGGCTCGCCGCCTTCGTCCTTCAGGCGCGACAGGTTCGCGGCGTACTCGTTGATCTGGAAGTGCTCGGTGTTCTCGAAGACGTTCTGGATGAAGCGCGGGTCGAGCCCGAACGTGCCCTCCGACGGTTTCACGAACTCGAACTCCTCGAGAATGGTGCGAGCCATGTTGTTGTCGACGCCGCTGTCCGCGCGGCCCGCGTAGATGAGTGCCTTCTGGAGAAGCGTGAGGTTCGGGTTCTGCTTCGATTCGTAGAGCCGGGTCATGGTCGCGACCAGGCTCAGGAACTCGAGGGCGTGGGGGGCCACGTGGGAGAGGTGCTTCTTCTTCGGCGCCCACTTCCGCTGGCCGTTCGAATAGGTGAAGGCGTAGATCTTCTCCTCGTCCTTGAAATGGACCGAGAGCGGCATCTCGATGAAGGTCGTACGGGAGCGGAGCGCCTCGAAGGTCTCGTTGGCCATGAACATGTTGTACTCGTGGAAATTGGTATGGCCGATGATGACGCCGTTGAAAGGAATGGGCGGCTGCCCCTCGGGCTTGAAGAAGCGGTCCTGGGTCGCGAACAAGAGCTCGTAGAGGAACCGGTCCGAGAGCTTCAGGATCTCGTGGATCTCGACGAAGCCGTTGGCGCCGGCGCAGAGCTCACCCTTGTAGTCGTGGACCAGCGGGTGCGACTCGCTTCCGAACCGCGGAAGGAGGCTGTAGTCGAGGTTCCCCACGAGAGAGCCCGCTTCCTGGCTCTTCTCGTCGCGCGGAGTGTAGGAGCCGATCCCGGTCTTGGTGCGCGCGTCGTAGATCATGCGCTTCACCTTGAGGTAGGGAAGGAGCCCGGCGAAGTCGAGTGCTCTTCGCTTTCATGAACTCGCGGAGCACGAAGTCGGCGTAGGGAGAAATGAGACCGTCGACCCGCATCCGGAACTCGCCGTCGTAGTGCGGGTGGCGCCTCAGGAAGTCCTGGACTCCTTCGCGTTCGACGAGCTCCGAGAGCTTCTCGACGAACGGCGCCCGAAGCGGCGGCGGGATCACTTGAAGGGGGCGCTCGAAAATCGGGGCCTGCAAGTAGTAGATCCCCTTCTCCTCGAAGAGCGCCTTCTCCCTCAATCGCTCGTCGACCGTGGGAAGAAGGAGAGTGTAGGTCTTGCCCTCGTCCGACCGAGAATAGTGGTTGAGCGCGGTCTTGATGCCGTCCATGGAGCGGGATTTCGCCGCGCCGGGAGGGCCGAGGAGGATCCAGAGGCGCTTCGAGGCCTCGAGACCGCGGCTGGCGTTGTCGATCTTCTCGATCAGGTTCTCCTTCGCCTTCTGCTGTCCGAAGACGACGTACAGCGGAAACGAGAGACGCGTCCTCGAAGAAGCGCGTACCGGTGCCGGAGCGGTTTTCCAGGGACGATGGTCCTCTCGACGCCGCTCGAGAGCAGCATGTCGTGGAGGAGCTGAAAGGTGTTCCGCGTGGTCCAGGGCTCCCGCTTCACCAGATCCAGGTACTCGGGGAAGGTCAGGATCTCGTCGTCCGTCCCGCGGAACGTCGCGCTTTCGAGAATCTCGGTCAGGGCCCTAAGCATCGGTCTCCTCCAGACGGGCAAGCTCGAGGGAAGGCAGGCGCGCGGACTTCGAGCATCGCACAATCGTCGGCGAGTGGTTCCGACTACACTGCTCCGCGCCCATAGAAGCGATCGCTCCTTACGCGTTCGGTTGGTTAGCTTTACGCTACTAGATTCATTCTAGCCAGCCGAACCGGACGACAACATAAGGCTGGGAAGAGGCGAAGCGAACGCAGAGGCGCAGAGACGCGGATCTTCCTTTGCGTCTCTGCGTCTCTGCGTTGATGGTGTCTGCTAGAAGCTCCCGCTCACGCCCTTGAAGCCGCGCATCGCCTGCTTCATACCCCAGAAGACGACGCGGCGCGTGTTGTAGCAGAAGCCGAGGATGTAGTTGCAGGTCGAAAGGCAGTGCTTGGTGCACTCCTTCTTCATCTCGTCGAGCTGCCGGTGCTCGAATTTGTGGTTTCCCACCGTCCCCCAGTCGTGGCTCGCGGAGTACATGGGAAAGCAGGGCGCGAGCGTGCCGTCGACGCGGATGATGAGCATGTTGTGGCCGGCCCGGCAATTCCATCGGGTCTTCACCTCGCCCCGCATCAGGTTCTTCATCTCCTCGAGATGGGAGAGCGGATTGACCACGCGCTGACCGCCCTTGTGGCGCTCGATGATCCAGTCGAGGAGATCGTCCACCTTCCCGTAGTCCTGAGGCCTGAGATAGGTCTCGTTCTCCTCGTAGTGCTGGAAGTGCCCCTGCGAGATCATGGGCGCCTCGTTGATGTGGAAGTCGATGGAGATATTGCGCTCGAGGGCGAGCTCCGTGAGCATCCGGACGTCGTCCATGTTGTTGCGGCAGATGTTGGTGTTGATGGCGACGGTATAGCCGTAGCGCCTCTGGCGCTTCAAGCAGGTAGTCGAAATGGGCGCGGATGGGGGCGAGCGCCTTCGGAAGCGACGGCTTGACGTCGATCGAGTCGATCGCGATGTTCACGGTGGCGAGGCCCGCGTCCCCGAGCCGGTCGATGACCTCCGGCCGCATGAGTCTCCCGTTCGTCGGAAGATAGACGAAGAACCCCTTCTTGGTGGCGTAGTCCGTGACCTTGTGGACGAAATCGGGACGGAGCAGGGGCTCGCCGCCCATCAAGGCCAGTACGCGATTTCCCATCGACTCCAGCCAGTCGATCGACCGTTTCGCGGTCTCCTCGGTCATCCCCTTCACGGCGTTGTTGTAGGCCCAGCAGTAGTGGCAATCGAGGTTGCACTTATAGTCCGTGAAGAGATACGCGATGATCGGCCGGAGCTCCTTCCGATTCTTGAGAGAGCGCGAAGCGAAGTAGGGCTTCGCCCAGGAGTTCCACACCCGACGGGCGTTCATTCGCTGGTACTCGAGGAGCGTCCGGTCGTCCTCGTCGGAGTACGTCCTTTGAGGATAAACCGGCACGGGCAGGACGTTCCCGGCCGCGGCCTTCGGAGCCGGGGGGCCAGGAGATGCGCCGGGAGAGCTCTCCATCAGCACATCGTGAAGCTTTCCGTTGATTCGAAATTGAGGCGGCGCTCGACAGTGCGTCGGGCTTGGTGGTTGGGTCCAGCAACTCAGGCATCTCCCCTCCTTTCGCTTCCCGCTACGGAGAATCACCTGCGTATTTCTTGGTACGCCAGTCTAGACCAGGGGTTACAAAAATCAAGCAATCGAGAAGGTTTTTTCACGAAGGAAAAGAAAAACTCCTTTTGCTACGATGTGGCTTTCGACCAAGAGGTAGCGCCATGGATCCCCTCGCGGGAAAGCCAGTCCGTCCGGAGATGCTTCCCAATATCGCGAAGCTCGTGACGGCGTACTACGCGGAGAGCCCGGACCCCGCGAACCCGGCCGAGCGAGTCTCCTTCGGCACCTCCGGACACCGAGGCTCGGCCTTTCGCCGAAGCTTCAACGAAGCGCACGTCCTCGCGACCGCGCAGGCCATCTGCGACTATCGCGCGGCCCATGGTCCGGACGGTCCCCTCTTTCTCGGCGTCGACACCCACGCGCTTTCCGAGCCCGCGCGCGTCACGACCCTCGAAGTGCTCGCGGGAAACGGCGTCGAAACCCGGATCGACTCGGCCGACGGCTACACGCCGACGCCGGTCGTCTCGCATGCGATCCTCACGCACAATCGAGGAAGGCGCCGGGCCCTCGCCGATGGAATCCTGCTGACCCCGTCTCACAATCCTCCCGAGGACGGCGGGTTCAAGTACAACCCAGCGAACGGCGGCCCCGCCGATACCGACGTGACGGGCTGGGTGGAAGAACGAGCGAACCGCCTCCTCGCGGAAGGCCTGGTCTCGGTGAAGCGGATTCCCTACTCACGGGCCGTGGCCGCTCCCACCACGGAGCGCCACGATTTCACGTCTACGTACGTCTCGGACCTCGCCTCGGTCCTCGATATGGAGAAGCTCCAGGGGATTCGAATCGGCGTCGATCCCCTCGGGGGCGCCGGGGTCTCCTACTGGGGGCCCATTGCCGAAAAGTACCGGCTCGACCTCGAAGTGGTGAATCCTCTGGTCGATCCCACTTTCCGCTTCATGACCCTCGACTGGGACGGGAAGATCCGGATGGATTGCTCCTCTCCCTACGCCATGGCGCCCCTCATCGGGCTCCGCTCCCGCTTCGACGTCGCCTTCGGAAACGACACGGACAACGATCGCCACGGCATCGTCACGAAGAGCTCGGGACTCCTCAACCCCAACCACTATCTCGCCGCGTCGATCGACTACCTCTTCCGCCACCGGCCGGCGTGGCGAGCCGATGCCGCTATCGGAAAGACGATCGTCACCAGCGGCATCGTCGATCGGCTCGCGAAGAAGCTCGGAAAGCGACTCATGGAAGTTCCGGTCGGCTTCAAGTGGTTCGTGGAAGGCCTGCTCGAGGGCTCGCTCGGATTCGGCGGGGAGGAAAGCGCCGGCGCCTCGCTCCTGAGACGGGACGGCACGGTCTGGACCACGGACAAGGACGGAATCGTTCTCGGGCTTCTCGCGGCCGAGATTCTGGGGGCGACCGGACAGGACCCCGGCGAGCTCTACCACCGCCTCACCGAGGAGCTCGGGAGTCCCGTGTACGAGCGCATCGATCGAAAAGCGAGCCGCGAGCAGAAGGCGCTCCTCAAGAAGCTCGGCGCCTCGGACGTCGAGGCGTCCCACCTCGCGGGAGATCCGATTCGCGAGCGGCTCACCGAAGCGCCGGGAAACGGCGCGCCCATCGGAGGCCTCAAGGTCTCGACGGATTTCGGGTGGTTCGCCGCCCGTCCCTCGGGAACGGAAGACGTGTACAAACTCTACGCCGAGAGCTTTCGCGATCGAGAGCACCTGCTCCGCATCCAGTCCGAAGCGGCGAGCCTCGTCGAGCGCGTCTTCGAAAAAAACCGATGAGTCTCATTCCTCTCGAGCCTCGGGTCCAGCACTATGCCTGGGGCGATATCCGGTTCATTCCCGACGCTCCTCGGGCGAGAGAACCCCCACGCCGTCCCTCACGCCGAGCTCTGGATGGGCGCCCATCCCGACCTGCCGTCGAAAGTGGGCGCCGGCACGCTCCGGGACCTGATCGCGGAGGATCCCGAAGCGATTCTCGGCCCTTCCGTCGCCCGCGAGTTTCAGGGCGAGCTTCCCTACCTTATTAAGGTCCTGTCCGCGGCGATTCCACTCTCGCTCCAGGCTCATCCTTCGGAGGAACAAGCACGGGCCGGATTCGTTCGCGAGAACCGGGCGGGCATCGCGCTCGGGGCGCCTCATCGAAGCTACCGCGACCCCCGCGGAAAGCCGGAGCTTCTCGCCGCCCTCACCGACTTCTACGCCTTCGTGGGCTTTCGCCCGCTCGAGGAGATCGCGGCGACGCTTCAAGAAGTGCCGGAGCTTCACCGGCTCGCCGCCGGCTTTCAGCCGAAAGCGGAGCTCCTCCGCGATCTCTATCGGCGGATGATGCATCTGCCTCAACCGGAAGTGGACGAGATCCTCGAGCCCATCCTGCTGCGTTTGCGACGGCACCGCTTCGACCGCGAAAGGCGCGAGTTCTGGATGCGTTCGCTGCGACGACGTCTTCGCGCGAGGCGGCTCGCACGATCGAGGGATTCTTTCGGCGCTGTTCCTGAACCTGGTGCATTTGCGACCGGGAGAGGCCGTGTCCCTCGGACCGGGAATTCTCCACTCCTACCTCGAAGGCTCCGGGGTCGAGATCATGGCGAGCTCGAACAACGTCCTTCGCGGCGGCCTCACGGAGAAGCACGTCGACGTCGAGGAGCTCGTGAACATCGTGCGCTTCACCGGCGGAGCGACCCCGGTGCTTCGCCCCATGCCGTTCGGGAGGCGGCGAAAGCCTCTATCCGACGTCGGTGAGAGAATTCCAGCTCTCCGTAATCGATGTCGCGCCGGACCGCGCCCACGAGGCCGAGCCGGCCTACGGCGCGGAGATCCTCCTCGCGCTCGAAGGAGCGACCTCGAGGTCTCGTCGGCCGAGCGTCACGAAGAAGCTCGGCCGAGGGCATTCGCTCTTCGTGAGCCACGCGAGCGCGTACCGCATCGCGGGCCGCGGCACGATCTACCGCGCCTCGGTTCCCGACCGGCGGCCCTCGCTTCCGGGGCCGCCGGCCGAGCGAGCTCGCGTTCGGGACGAGCGGACTTGCGCGGCCTCGTCTCCGAAATGACCGACCTCGAGGTCTACGTGAACACCCGAGGGCTTCCTCGAGTACCTTCTGGAGCGGCGCGAGATCTACCGCGGGGACCCCGTGTCCGCCGCGGGAGATCTGCGGCCATCGACGGAGAGAATCCTGGGCGCGGTCGGCCGCGCGATCACAGACGCCGGATTCCGCCTCGACTATCTGGGACGAATCCCGACTCCCGCGCTCACCTTGAGCGCTCTCTCGCAGAGGCGAGCGAGCATCATGGTCACGGGAAGCCATATTCCCTTCGACCGCAACGGCGTCAAGTTCGCGCGACCGACGGGCGAGGTGATGAAAGTGGACGAGGCCGGAATCCTCGCCGCCGTCGCCGGAGTGCGCGCGTGGGAGTACGCCCGTAAAGGCCTCGAATCCCCCTTCGCGGACGACGGCATGCTCCTGCCCGGAGAGGGCCCGCTCTCTCCCCGAGGCCTCGGAGGCGGGACGCGAGAGCTACGTCCGCCGCTATCTCGATTTCTTTCCCGAGGACGCGCTTTCCGGCAAGCGCATCGTCGTGTATCAGCACTCGGCGGTCGGGCGCGACCTCCTCGTCGGCATCCTGCAGAGTCTCGGGGCCGACGCGCTTCCCATGGAGCGCTCCGATGCCTTCGTTCCCATCGACACCGAGGACATCACGGACGAGAGACTTCTGGAGCTCGAACGGCTGGCAAGAGTCGCGCGGGACACCATCGGCGAGATCGACGCCATCGTCTCGACGGACGGGGACAGCGACCGTCCGCTCGTCGTCGGCATCGCCGACGACGGCAAGGTGTGCTTCTTCGGCGGGGACCTCCTGGGAATCCTCGTCGCCGACTATCTCCGCGCGGACGCCGTGGTCGTTCCCGGTGAGCGCGACCGACGCCGTCGATCTGTGGTTCGAGCCACGGGGCATTCCCGTGAAGCGGACCCGCATCGGCTCCCCCTACGTCATCGAAGGCATGGAGGAGCTTCTCGCCCGCTGCGGGTTCCGGCGTATCGTGGGCTTCGAAGCGAACGGCGGCTTTCTCACCGGCTCGGATCTCGAGCGCGACGTCGCGGTGGCTCGCCGCCCTTCCCACGCGCGACGCCGTGCTTCCCATTCTCGCGGTGCTGCACTCGATCGGTCGAGAGGAACCGTTCGCTTCCGGAGCTCTTCTCGGAGCTTCCGCCTCGCTTCGGAAAGGCGGGACTGATCGACGGCTTTCCCGCGCGGGCGAGCCGCGCCATCCTCAAGCGGTTCTCGTCGGAGGCCGATGCGCGGGAGCTCTCCCTGTACTTCACGCCGGAGCTCGGCTTCGGCCGCATCGTGCGATCGGATCGAACCGACGGCATCCGCCTGTTCTTCGAGGGCGGCGACATCGCCCACATCCGGCCTTCGGGAAACGCGCCGCAGCTCCGGATCTACGCGGTCGCGGGCACCCAGGAGCGCGCGAACGAGATCGTGAAGCTCGCGCTCGCCGAGCCCTTCGGCATCCTCAGGAAGCTCGAGCGGGAGAACGTTCCGCCGACCGAAGGGCTCGGCGGAAGGGCCATCTCGAGAGGCGAGTCTGAATAGCGGAATGCGTTTCGAACCAAGCAAATTCACGCCGGAGTCGAGCCCGACCCGACCACGGGCTCCATCCTCACTCCGATCTATCAGACGACGACCTACGTGCAGGAGTCGGTCGATCGATATCTCTCGAAGGGCTACTCCTACTCCCGGTCGGGAAATCCCACCGTTCGCGCCCTCGAGAAGAAGATCACGGAGCTCGAGGGCGGCGCGGACACCGCGTGCTTCGCGACGGGCATGGCCGCCATCCAGGCGGTGCTGCTGACGCTCCTGAACGCGGGCGACCACGCCGTGGTGTCGGACGTCGCCTACGGCGGCACGTATCGTATCTGCACCAAGATCTTCAGCCGCTTCGGCGTCGACTTCACCTTCGCCGACACCTCGAAGCCGGAGGACGTGAAGAAGAGCCTCCGGCCCAACACCCGGCTCGTGCTCACCGAGACCCCGGCGAACCCGACGCTGAAGCTCACCGACATCGCCGCGATCTCCGAGATCGCGCGGAGCCGCGGGATCCCCCATGCGGTCGACAACACCTTCCTGACCCCGTACTACCAGCGGCCGCTCGAGCTCGGTGCGGACCTGAGCGTCCACAGCACCACCAAGTACCTCGACGGTCACAACGCGACGGTGGGCGGCTCCGTTACCAGCCGGACCGCGGAGCTCGCGGAGAAAATCCGCTTCGTCCAGAACGCGTCCGGGATCATCCTCTCGCCCCAGGTCGCGTTGCTCACGCTCCAGGGCGTGAAGACGCTCTCTCTCCGCATGGACGCGCCAGTCGGAGAACGCTCTCGCGATCGCGAAGTTCCTCGAAGCGCACCCCAAGGTCGATCGCGTCTGCTACCCGGGACTCGCCTCGCACCCGCAGCACGATCTCGCGAAGCGGCAGGCCTCCGGCTTCGGCGCGATGGTCTGGTTCGAGGTGCGAGGCGGAGTCGCGGCGGGGAAGAAGATCATGGACTCGCTCCGCCTCTGGAGCCTCGCCGAGAACCTCGGGCTCGGTCGAGTCGCTGGTGACTCATCCGGTGACCATGACTCACGCCGACGTCGAAGAGGCCGAGCGCAAGCGGGTCGGAATCACCGACGGTCTCGTTCGGCTCTCGGTCGGCCTCGAGGATGGAGAGGACCTCATCGAGGATCTGAAGCAGGCGCTCGAGAAGGTTTAGCAGCCGTCAGCCACCAGCCGCCAGCGGTCGCGCGGCGCACTCGCTTCACTCCGAGCGTAGCGTCTTCACCGGATCGACTCGCGTCGCGCGCAGCGTCGGGATGACGGCGGCGGCGAGAGCGCTCGCGCCGAGAATCACTGTCACGATGACGAACGTCGCGGGATCCGAGGGGCCGATGCGGAACAGAAGACTTCGAAGCGCCTGGCTCAGGAAGACAGCGCCGACGGCGCCCGCCAGAAGCCCCCACAGGACCGGCGTCATGCTCTCGACTACCAGCATCCGTACCACGTCGTTCACCTTGGCGCCGAGCGCCATCCGGATTCCGATCTCGCGCTCCCGCTGTGCGACGGAGAGCCCCATGACCGCGTAGACTCCGAGAGCGGCAAGCCCGAGCGCCACGAGAGCGAAGAGCCCGAGGAGGCGCGCGCGGAACCGCTCCTCGCCGACCGACCTGTCGAGGACCTCGTTCAGGCTGCGCACGGAGTACAGAGGGATCTCGCGATCCATCGAAGCGAGCTCCCTCGTGACTCCGGAAACCAGCGAATCGGGAGGCGTGGTCGAGCGCACCACCAGCGTCATGGTGTGAAACGAGGGCTCTTGCGGTTGCGGCGTGTAGAACATCGGGACGCCCTCTTCGTCGAGATTCAAATGCTTCACGTCACCGACGATGCCCACGATCGCGCGCGAGCCGACTCCGCCGATTTCCTGCTGCTCGTCCTCGGGAGTGCCGCGGTTGTAGGTAATGAGCGCACCGAGAGGATCCTCGCCCGGCCAGAACTTCGCCGCCATCGATTCGCTGATCACGACCACCCGCGGCGCTCCCGATGCGTCGCGCTCGTCGAAGATTCGGCCGCGCAGCAAGGGAATTCCCATGGCCTCGAAATATCCGGGGCTCACCGAGCGGGATTCCGCCGCGGGCCTCTGTCCCTCCGGCGCGGGCCGCGCTTCGATCTGGAACGCGTCGTTCGAATAGTTGTCGCTGAGAGGCAGAATGTTGGTCCCACCGACCGCGCGGACTCCGGGTAGGGCCTGAATCCTCTCGTAGAGCTCCTGGTAGAAAGGAATCTGTTCCCCCTCGGCGTAGCGGGCGGTGGGCAGCGAGAGCGACATCGTGAGCACACGGTCGGTCTCGAATCCCGGTCCGACCGATCGCAGCTCGGCGAGACTTCTGACGAGAAGCCCGGCGGCGACGAGGAGCATCAGGGAGAGCGCGACCTCGACTCCGATCAGAACCCTCCGGACGTCGGTGCGGGCGCTCGCGCCGCGGCCGCCGCCTTCGAGGAGAACGCTTCTCAGGCTCTTCGAAGCGAGGCTCAACGCCGGAGCGAGGCCGAAGACGATCGCGGTCAGGGACGACAAGAAGACGGAGAAAGCCGAGCGCCGAGAAGCCGAAGTCGATCTCGACGGCGCGCGGGATCGCGCGCTCCGCGAGAAAGGCTCGGGCCGAGACCGCGAGCAGCAACCCGAGGATTCCCCCCGCCATCGAGAGAAGCCAGCTTTCCGTCAGGAGCTGGCGGACGATCGCCCCGCGACCCGCGCCGAGAGCCGCCTCGATCGCGAGCGCCTTCTGCCGCGCGACGCCCTGAGCGAGCTGCAGGTTCGCGAGGTTCGCGCACACGATGAGGAGCACCGCGCCGACGGCGGCGTAGAGCACCAGGAGTCCTCTCCGCGACCCCGCGACGATGGCATCCTTGAGATCGACGACGTAGGCGCCCTTTCCGGTGTTCGCTTCCGGCTCGTCGCGCTCGCGACGTTTCGCGATGGCGGCGAGCTCCGCGCGGCCTTCTTCGAGGGAGCGGCCCTCGCGAAGCCGGCCGACGGCGCGGATGAAACGGCAGTTCTGGCAGAGGTCCGCGCGATCGAACTGCTGGAGCGTGTAGAGAAGAGGCTCCCGCTCCGGGTTGGGCTCGGGATGCGTGTAATCGGCGGGAAGCACGCCCACGATCGCGTGCGGCTCCGCGTTGATGCGGATGGTCTCTCCGAGCACGCGGGTCGAGCGCGTCGAGGCGCGTCCGCCAGAACGCGTCCGTGACGACCGCGGTGGGCGGCGCTCCGGGCGTGTCGTCCTCTTCGGTGAAGAGCCTTCCGAGCGCGGGCCGCACTCCCAGGGTCTGGAAGAATCCCGCGGTCACGGTCGATCCCGCCACGCGTTCCGATTCGACGGCCGATTCGACGCCGCCCGAGACCGTGAAGAATCCCACCCAGCCGTGGGCGCCCATCGATTCGAAGACCTGGCTCTTCTCCTCGAAGTCGTAGAACTCGCCCGGGGAGATGTTCGACGGCGCTCCCGTCGCGAGGGTGAGTCCCTGGATCTTCGCCAGGCGTTCGGGCTCGGCGTATCGAAGGGGGCGGAGAAGAACGGCCTGGATCAAGCTGAAGATGGCGATGTTGGCGCCGATGCCGACGGTGAGAGTCGCGAGCACGAAGAAGGTCCACGCCGGACGCTTCGCGAAACCCCGCAGCGCGAGACGGACGTCGCGGTATCCCAAGGCACCTCTCCTCTCATTCCGGGCGCCCATCAGCCGGCGCGTCTCGGCGGCGTCGCGAAAAACACCCAAGACCTTCGCCGAGGATGCGCCTTCCTCGCGCGAGTACCAGAGCTCCGAGAGCCACTCCTCACGAAACCGGTCGCGGTAGGAAGCGGGCACGAGCGATGCCCGCGAGCCGGACCGCCAGCCGAGCGAGCAAGGGCGGTTTCATCGACTCGACTCGGGCTCGGCGACCGCGTCGCCGAAGACGCGGCGGTGCTCGGAGAACCGCTCGAGCGCGGCGGAGAGGAGCTTTCGCCCTTCCTCCGTGAGCTCGTAGTACCTCCGGCGGGGGCGGCCGTCTCGATGAGCGGGCCTTTCTCCTTCCCAGCGGGAGCGCGCGAGCTTTTCGAGCTCGAAGCGCCGGAGGATGGGATATGCCGTCCCGCTCGGAAGCCCGGTGAAGTCCATGATCTCGAACCCGTAGCGATAGCCGCGGGCGAGCGCCTGGAGCACGAGCGCCCCGTTGTAGGTGAGCCTATTTCTCGTCTCATCGGGACCCGAGTCTATATGCGTTTCTACATAGGGTCAAGCCGCGGGCCGCATGGAAGAGATGCGGGCCGGAAGGTCGGGGTGAGGGCAATTTGTTTTGACCTTCCGGCCACGCGCTTCGCAGGACTGCATAGCAGGGGGCGTGCCAGAGTCGGAGCTCGCGATTTTCAAGGGGTTTCGCGCGGCGCCGCTCCCGCAGTCGAGCGCCCCTGTGCAGCTTCTGCGCACGGCCTATACAATGACTGTATGGGCTCCCGGGAACTTTCCGCAGGGGAAAGGAGCTTCCTCGAACGGCTCTCCCGGCTCGCGACCGCGAACCCATTCCTTCCGGAGCGCATCGACCTCGAGCGCCAGATTCTCGAGGACGCCTTCGAGGAAGGAAGCCCCGTCTGGAGCAAGCGCCTCGACCGCCGGAACCCGAACGTGGTCAAGCTCGAAGCGCGCGCGACGGCGGCGGCGAACGAGATACGGGAGAAGTTTTCTTCAGGAACGAGCCCAACGGATTCCGACCGGCGCCTCTTCGAGGAGCTCGTGTTCTACACGCTCTACTACCGCTTCGAGGAAGAGTTCTACCGCGCGATGACCGAGCCCTCGGTCCGATTCTACGAGCCGTTCTGTCGAGAGGCGGTGAGGCTCCTGTCGGCGCGGATCGAGCCATCGCTCCCCCATTGGTTCGCGTTCCTCTTCCAGATTCGACGCGCCTCGCACCACATCTTCGAGTTCATCGTGGGAAGCTCCTATCCCGCCGCTCGTCTGCGGGCCGCCATCTGGCAATCCATTTTCACTCACGACTTGAGGCGCTACCGTCGGGCGCTCTTCGATCGGATGGGAGACGTCTCGACCCTCGTGACCGGGCCGTCGGGAACGGGAAAGGAGCTGGTGGCGCGGGCCATCGGATCGTCCCGCTACATTCCCTTCCAGCCGAAGGCCGGACAGGTTCGTGCTCGATGCCGCCGAGGCGTTCTACCCGATGAACCTCTCGGCGCTGGCCCCGACCCTCATCGAATCCGAGCTCTTCGGCCACCGCCGCGGGGCTTTCACCGGCGCTCTCGCCGACCGCAAGGGTTTCTTCGCCGTCTGTCCGGCGCTCGGCACGGTCTTCCTCGACGAGATCGGGGATCTCGATCCGGCGATCCAGGTGAAGCTTCTCCGGGTGCTTCAGACGCGGGAGTTTCAGTCCCTGGGCGAAGCGAGAACGCAGCGCTTCGAGGGAAAAATCGTGGCCGCGACCAACCGCGATCTCGCCGCGGAGATGCGCGCGGGCCGCTTCCGCGAGGACCTGTACTACCGGCTGTGCTCCGACCTCATCGCGACCCCCTCGCTCAGAGAGCAACTGAGCGACGCTCCACACGACCTCGAGGAGCTCGTTCGATTCATCGCGCGGCGCATCGTGGGGACGGAGGAGGCGAAGGCGGTCACCTCCGAAGTGCTCGAATGGATCGAGAACCACCTCGGACGGGACTACGCCTGGCCGGGGAACTTCCGCGAGCTCGAACAGTGCGTGCGGAACATCCTCGTCCGAAAAGAGTATCGGCCCGCCGCCGAGGGGCGCGCCGCCTCCCTGGATCGTCGATCTCCGGGAGGGAAGCCTCACCGCGGAAGAGCTCCTCGAGGCCTATTGCGCGCACGTCTACGAGCGCTCCGGAAATTTTCTCGAGACCGCGCGGAGACTGGGGCTCGACCGGCGCACGGTCAAGAGCAAAATCGAAGCCTACCGCAAGCGCTCAGCCGCGAGGTAGGAACACTTCCGCGAGCATGCAGCGGACGCTTCCGCCGCCGATCTCCTCGATAGTCGGTATGGGGCACGCTACGAGCCCGGCGTGCCTCTCGAGCCGCGCTCGCTGCTTCGAGCTGAGAGACGAGAGCGCACGCTCGGACATCGCGAGGAGAGGAGCTCCACCGCGGCCCTCGAGCGCGAGCATGTTTCCGGCGAACGCGTAGAGCTGGTGGATGTCGATCGCAACCACCTCCCGCCCTCCGCTCTCGAGCGAATCCACGAGCGCGCGCCTTTCGGCGATATCGGAGACCGCCTCACCGCAAAAAACCGCCACTCCCGGCCCGAGCGCGAGAACCACGTTGGTGTGGTAGACGGGAATCCCGTCGGGATCCTCGGCGTGAAACGAGACGACGCGAAATCCGAACCGCTCGGCGTATTCCGCCAGAAGGCTCGGAGTGGTTCGCGGCGAGATGGACGCATAGACCGTCATCCCCGTCCGGTCCAACACCATGCTTCCCGTGCCTTCCAGGAATCGGCCCTCGACTTCGTGTGGGCTCAGATCGACGACCTCGCTCAGCCGGAACTTTTTTTCGCCGGAAAGCCAGTCGAGGATCTCCTTCCGGCGCTCCCGCCTCCGAGTCGGAGGCTCCATCGGGTAAAGGATGGCGCGGCCGTCGTCATGGAACGTCACCCAGTTGTTGGGAAAGATTGCGTCCGGCGAAGGGAGCTCGGCGTCGTCGCGGTGGACCAGGACCTCGACCCCTTCGTTCCCGAGTCGCTCGACGAGGCCCCCGAACTCACGGAGGGCGGCCGCCTGAACGTCACCGGAGCCCCGAGCCCCTCCGTCCCGCGCGAAGGCGTTGGTCCGAGCCGAGTCGGGATTGCGGCCGAAGGCCGCGGGCTCGATCATCAGAACGGTATTCGTCGTCTGCCGCACAGAAAGAGACTAACATCCGGCGGACCGTTCCGGTTCAGAGCTTCTTCTTCCCTTCCTTGTCCAGCTCTCCCTCGAGCTTTCGCAGCCGGTCCTCGACCTCCTTCATGCGCTCTTGAAACTTGCTGAGATCGAGCTCCTGGAAACGCTTGAGCTTCTCTTTCCATTCCGTCGCTGTCGAAGCGGTCCTCGAGATCGCGCATGGCGTCCTCGAAGGCGCGCATGGCGTCGGGGTCGAGCTCCATCCGGCCGTTGGGCGTGAACACGAAGCCGTGGCTCCCTTCGAGCGGGCCTATTCCGGGAAAAGCTCTGATATCCGGAATGGCGGCATCGAACTCGGCGAGGTCCATCACGCTCCGGTCGCGCTCCTGGACTTCCACCGTGGCGCTGAGCGCCGCCTTCTCGCGGAGGAAGTCGATGTCGACGCTCTCGCCCGCCTTCTTCTCCCGAACCGCCATCGCAAGGCTCGGCGGACCCGCAATCGGCTTTCCCTCGACGGCCGTGAGAACGTCGCCCACCTGGATGCCGGCGGCGGCGGCGGGGCTCTCCTGTGTGACGCGCGCGACCAGCACACCCGCGTCCTCCGGCGCTCCGAAGTGGGCTCGAAGCTCCGGCGTCAGCGGGAGGACTTCGACCCCCAGGTAGCCGCGGCCGATGAACTGCCACGAAAAAACGCGCTTTCCCGGCTCGCTCGCGCGAACCTGCCCCGCGGAACCGAAAGCCGCGAGCGCGAGCGCGGAACAAGCGATCGATGCGATGCGAAATGAAGCAACCCGTCGTTGTTTCATGGGTTTCATGGTTTCATGGGATTCATCGTCTCCTCTCTTCCGTTTTCGAAGGCGCGTGGGAAACAGGATCCGCGCGAAAGACTTCCGGCTCCCGTCGCGCCAGCTCTCTCAAATCGAACACGAAATCCACGTCCTCGGTGCCACCGAGGTCGAGCACCGGCTCGAGCTCCCGGGTCAGGGCTCGAAGCTTTTCGAGCTCCGTCTGGAGCTCCCGATACTCGTCGCGAAGCTCGCGGACCCGCGCGGCCGCCTTCGAGCGCTGGTAACGCTCCCGCAGGTACCCCTGGCCCAGGAAAACTCCGAGCAGGGCGGCGAAAACCCACGCGAAGGCAGGAACCCGCGCTCGTGGTCCTCCACGGGAACGTGCGTCCACCGCCTTCAAGACCCTTGCGGTGAAATCGAAAGACGGCTCTTCCCGGGGAAGCTCCCGCAGCAGCCGCGAGACGTCTTCATCCTTCATTTGGCCCATCAGGGACCTCCATTCCAATAGGGCTCCAGGAGCTGCTTCAACCTCTCCCGCCCGCGATGGATTCGTGATTTCACCGTTCCCTCTCCGCAGCGGAGCGCGCGGGCGATATCGCCGTAAGACCAGCCTTCCATGTCCCGCAGCACGAGCGGAGAGCGGTATCGAAGTGGCAGCGCCGAAAGCGCCTCCGAGAGACGGGCTCGAAGCTCGTCCTGCAGGTAAACCGTCTGGGGGCTCGCCGATTCGTGGGTCCCGTTTTGCTCCGAACACTTTCAAGAGAAGCGCCCGGCGCCGGCGCTTTCGGTCCTCGGTGCGGAGCAAGTTGGAGGCGATGCGATACAGGTACGGCGCGAACTGCCCCCGCTCTTGATATCGGTGGGAAAGCTCGAAGAGCCTCACGAAAGCGTCCTGCGCCACCTCTTCCGCCCGGTCGCGATCCCGGGAGAGCGCCGTGAGGAATCGGATCAGGCTGACCTTGTGTCGCTCGACGAGCATCGCGAACGCGTCTCGGTCACCCGCCTGCACCCTGGTCATCAGCTCACTGTCTCCGGGCGCGGACATATTCAATGCTCGCCCCCTCCTCGGGGTGCTCGCTCCCCGACGCTCCTCGCGCGGGGGAGGAAGGGCCCTCCGCTCGATTTTCACCTGTTCAACGCGGAAAGTGGGGGAAAGTTCCCGCAGAGCCAGGAAGGTTTCCCCTGGGGGGCCTTTTTGTTGTAGAATGCTCCACCCCACGGTTCGTATTGCGGCGGCGTTGAGCTCATCTTCTTTATAAGGCGAGTGTCATGTACCTTCATCATTACGGTTTCCGCGACAAGCCGTTCAAGCTCACGCACGACCCGGCGTACTACTACGGCGAAGCGCATCAGGTAGTCCTGAACGAGCTCTGCTACTCGATCGAGGAGCGGCACGGCCTTGCCATCCTTTTCGGCGAGCCGGGGACGGGAAAGACGACCCTGCTGCTTCGGCTGCTGCGGAGTTTCGCCCGCCAGCTGAACGGGGTCTTCCTGTCGGATGTCGCGGTGGGAGAGTCTTCGCTGATCCGGCAGATAGCCCGGGCGCTCCTCGTCCCGTTCCGGCCACAGGAGTCGACGGAGACCGTCTCTCAGTACCTCGACATCTTCCTGCGGGGGCAGGTGACTTCGGGACGAACGGTGGTGGTGCTGGTCGATGAAGCGCAGGGACTGACCGACGGGCAGTTCGAGGAGCTACGCCATCTCACCAACCTCGAGCACAAGAGCAGAAAACTGATCGAGATCGTCATCGCCGGGCTTCCCTCTCTCGAGCGCAAGTTCCGAACGCCCGACCTGGAATCGCTGAGCCAGCGGGCGGTCGTGCGCTGCTGGATGGAGCCGATGAGCCTCGAGCACACGAGCTCGTACATCCGGCACCGACTCGACGTCGTGGGCGCGCCGAACCCCGACATGTTCAGCCCCGATGCGGTGGAGCGGATTCACAACACCACCCGCGGAGTGCCCCGACTCATCAACATCGTCTGCGAGCGCTCGCTCCTGATCGGCTACGTGGAAGAGGTGCAAGTGCTGAAGAGCACGCACGTCGATCAATCCGTGGCCGATCTGAACCTGAAGCCCGTCGCCGACGGCAGCTACGACCAGGCCACGGGATCGCTGGGATTCGAGGGGAGCCTTCTGCTTCGCATGGCCGCGCAGCTCGACACGATCATGAAGAAGCTCGAAGATCTCGAGGCCGACGGGGGCCCGAGAGAGGCGAAGGAGGAGCCGCGGCTGCGCCAGTGGCTCAAGTCATTGAGAAGCAATCCTCTCAAGGCGCCGGAGTCCAGCCACGCTCACACCTTCGACGAGCTGGACCAGACCGTGCCGCTCACGTCGGGCAAGCCCGAAACGAACCATTGAGCGATCGAGCGCGGTATACCATTTCGCCGCGACGATTGTCGTTGACAGATAGTAAAGCGACCTGTAGGCTCTAGTTCCCCAGCCGGCTTCCCAACCACGGTCTGCGAGTGTTTCTTCGCGTCGTTCGAATCATGGATCGCCGATGCTAGTTTCTCGGGTGGCACTTTCTCTGGGAATCGCGCTCGCGTTCGTCCGGACGCTCGCCGCTCAGCCGCAAATCGAGCACGAGGACGCCGGATGCATTCCCCGCGAGGAGTTCACGCGACTCCTCGCGAGGGTCCATCCTCCTTCGTCGATTCGCGCGGTCAAGCTCTATTTCCGGTCGAGTCTCTATCCGGAGTTCTACTTCATCGCGATGAGCCCGAACGACGCCGGGGCTTTCGAAGCGGTAATTCCCATTCCGAGCAACGAAACGACCAAAGTCGTCTACTACTTCGAGGCGGTCGACGTTTCCTTCCAGACGTCCCGCAGTGAGGAGATGGAAGTCGCTGTCTCGGATGACGCGGACTGCCGCCAAGGTCCAGGGGCGGTGGTCTTGCCGGGCGCCGGTCCAGCCATCCTGGTAGGAGCGGTCCAGGCGGGTGCGCCCGCGATTCCGGTAGGTTTCCAGGCAACGGGGATCACCGGGTTTCTCTCGGCAACAGGAGCGGTCACCTCGACGAGCGGCGGTATCGGGGCGGCGGTCGCCGTGGGCGCGGCGGCAGGGGCGGCCGTCGGTGTTGGCGTGCTCGTCAGTAACGGCGGGTCTGACTCCACCACCACGGAGCCCGCTGCGAGCGGCGGGAACACGACATCCACTTCGAGCGTCACAACCTCGCCCACGACCAGTATCGGAGGAGGCTCGACCACGACGTCGAGCGGACCCTCGACGTCCTCGATCCCCACGGCGACCACCAGCACCGGAGGAGGCCCACGACGTCGAGCGGACCCTCGACGTCCTCGATCCCCACGACGACCACCAGCACCGGAGGAGGCCCAACGACTACGTCGAGCGGACCCTCGACGTCCTCGATCCCCACGACGACCACCACCGCACCGACGCTCACGGCCTGCTTCACGTGGCAGGCTCTCGGAAACTGCAGGGTGTTCTTCGACTCCTGCTCGACCCCTGCGAGCTCGGTCGTACGTTACGAGTGGCGCATGCTGGGGCCGCCGGTTCCGGAGCCGCCTCCGAGCGCAAGCTTCTCGTTCAGCTTCGACGCCGACCCTCGCTGCCGAGGAACGATGACCTTCAACCACCCGGTTCGCCTCACGGTGTACGACGCAGACGGAGGCAGCGACAGCGTGCAGCAGAACGTCTCGGTGCGTTCGGGAGCGAGCTCACGTACGAACGACGATGCGAGCGTCCGGCTTTCTTTTCGGAGCCTCCTGGCCACACAGCCACCGAATGAAAACGCGCACGGGCAGATCGCCGTGAACGGCATGCGGCTCGCGACTTCGAATGGAGCGTCCCGAACGACACACGAACTGCGCGTTCGGGCGGGAACCGTTCAGGTCGAGGTCGTGCTCCTGACCCAGGTGACTCCGGGGAGTCTCTGGGAGCTCGATTTTTCATCGAGCGAAAGCATCATCGCGGGAAGCTTCCTGCCGGAAGCGGGCGTCGTCGCGAGCGCCGACGACCGACGCATCGTCTTTCGGTTGAACGGTGACCGAGGGGAGAGGTTCCGGCTTCGGCTGGAAGTCCGGTGACGGCGGAGCCTCCCCAGCAAAGAAGAGGCCCCGCCGCCGAAAAGACTAGGTTCCGGCCTTGATGGTCGTGGTCCAGTGGGCGTCGCCCCAGGACAGATCGAGAACGTCGCCCTTGATGCTGATGGTGAAGACATCGGCAGCGGCGCCGGTCCCTTTCTTCATCGGCACGCGCGCGACCTCGTCCTTCGCGACCTTGCTGTAGCCGTCGAGGCGCGGCCACATTTCCTTCTTCATCTCGGCGGGCGCCTCGGCCCAGATTTCTCCGAGGGGTATGCCGAGGTTCTTGTTGATGACGAGAGCCCAGTCGCCCTGCGCCGGAGCGTGGACGTAGAGGCTGTACTTGCCGGCGGGAACGGGCTTCCCTCCGATGTTGAGCGCGGTCTGCGTGTCGAGGATCGTCACCTGGTTCTCGCCGGCGCGCCAGATACGATCTTCGGGGAGGTCCTTCATCAGCGCGTCGAGCGTTCGTCCCTTCAGCGCCGGGCGGCCGTAATCGATCACGACCTTCTTACCGTTGATGGTTGCCTCCGCCTTTCCGCGAGGCTGACCCTGCTGCGCGAGGGCCAGACCGGTGAGCGCCGAAAGAGCTGCCGCCATCGCGATTCGTTTCGTCATCATGATCAGTCGAAACTCCTTGTTCGTGGGTTGATGGATCGGTTCGGGGGCCCGAGCGCGGCTGGTGATGCGTGTTGTCGAAAATTCAATTCTTTGAATACCGACTCGTACGCCCTGAGCAGTATAGCGCGGCGGTGAAGGCGACCCCGAATTCAGCGTGACCAGAGAAAGTCTTCGAACGTCCACACCGATCCGCGGCGGTACCAGAGCCGCGCGAAGCGCGCACTCTCGAGCGAGGACGTGTCGACGTCGAAAAATTCGCCCAACTGGAACCCGCTATCGAAGACATCGCCGCGTGGAGGCCGATGTTCCCAGTAGGAGACGCCATTCGAGGATGCCGGGCTCCTCGCGGGAGAGCCGGATGCGCGAGCTCCCGGGACGGCCTCCGGCGGCGATGGAAACCTGCGGAGCAGGGAGGCTTCGGCGAAAGCGCGCGGCGACTCGAGTGAGCTCGTTCAACGAGCGCGCATTGTCCTGCAGGGCGGAGCCCGTGGGCACACCTCCGAACAGCACGCGCGGATTCGAGAATCGCGCGACGCGTCGTGCCCGGCCCGTAGGCCATGATGGTGCGAAAGCCGGCGACGAGATCCTTGTATCCGAAGGAATAGGCGAAAGCGCCGTTCGTCGTGGGATCCTCGGGCGCGTGATCGCAGCCGAGGTTGTGACCGAGCTCGTGCGCCATGGCGTAGGTGCTGTCGATGCAGCTTCGTTCCACCACGGAAAAAGCCCACTCCGAGAACGACGCGCCGGACCGTCCCATCGAGTAGGCGATACCGCAACCGTCCCCCTCCTCGACGACGAGCTGCACCACATCCGCGCCGTTGCGGTCGCGCAGCCGATGGACCTCGTCGAGGGCTCCGTCCCGCTCGTCGCGCAGGATCTCGAGGTCCGACTCGGCGCGGCCCGACTCCGCGAACGAGACTTCGGAGAGCTCGACCAATCGCAGGCGAGCCTCGACCTCGCTTTTCTCGAGCGCGAGATTCGCTTCCGCGACACCGAGGCCGACGAGCGACGCGATCGCCTCGGATCCCCCCGCCGCGCGCCGGGCCCGCGGCGTATAGACGACCAGGAGATCGAGCACGGAGCCATCGTCGACGTCGAGTCTCGCCGGCGGCGCCGAGGTCGCGCCGGCGTGAAGCGGCAGCCGCTCGGGAGGCTCGGAGGACGGGGCAACCTCCTCGACGCGATAGAGTCCCGCCTCTTGCGGGCGAATTCGGTATTGAGCCGAGCCGCGCCGCACGCTTCCGGAGAGAGTGCCTCGGACGAAGGAAAGAACGATAGAGCTGGTCTCGTCGCCCGCGGCGTGGCCCACCCAGGTGAACCCGTCCGGCCCCTGAGGCACGAGCGTATCGCGAACCGCCTCGACCGTCTCGCTCGCGAAGAGCTCGAGACGGATCTTTTCACCGGCGAGCATCGAGGGGTCGAGGGCGGCCAACCGGCTTCGGAGGACGTCGGTGTGCGAAAAGAAATCGCCCGTACTCCCGAGGAACGGGAGCGCCGCAAGAAATGCCACTCTCCACATGACCGGTCTTGCTCAGGCTAGCAGATCGCGGCCCGGCGCGTCAGCCGAAACGGGTCAGAAGGAAGTAGACCAGAACCCCGGTGACGGAGACGTACAGCCAGAGAGGAAACGTGAAACGCGCGAGGCGCCGGTGCCGCTCGAAGCTCTGGGTAAGCGCGAAATAGACCGTGGCCAGCACGACGGGAAGAGCGATGGTCGAGCCGAGGATGTGGGTCACGAGCACGAAGAAGTACACGGACCGGACGGGCCCCTCGCCGGTGAACCGGGTGTCCCCGTGAAAATGATGATAGGTCACGTAGCTCGCGAGAAAGGCGGATGCGACGAACAGCGCCGAAAGCATGAGCTTCCGGTGCAGATCCCGCTTTCCGCGCCGGATCGCGACATAGCCCGAGAGCAAGAGCACGGCGCTCGAGAAGTTGAGCGCCGCGTTCAAGGCGGGAAGGGACGAGGTCCACGAAGGCGGCTCGCCCGCGCTTTCGCGGCCGTAGAGGAGCCAGAACAGATATCCGAGAACGGCGGCGCTGAGAGCGCCGATTGCCGCGAAGGCCCTTCTCTCGGTCCCGCTCTCGGCCACTCGTTCTCTCACAGGGCTCTCCTCAAGCGAGACGCAACAGGTCCGTTTTGGAAAAAATCGGCCCGACCTTGAGCCCGAGCCTACGGATCGCCATCTCGGGAGCTCCGAGGTCGCCGAGATAGAGCTCGCCACGGTGCTCTTCCGCGCCGGGAACGGTAACTCCTCGGAACGGAAGACCGAGCGCGAGCGTCGCCGTCGCCTTCATCGACGGCGAAGAGATTCCGCCCGAGCCGGCGTCCATGCCTGCCGGCACGTCGAGCGAAAGCACCGGAATCCTCTGGGCCGTCGTCCATCGGACGGCATCGGCGAGATCCTCCTTCGGACGGCCCCGAAGCCCGCATCCGACCGTTCCGTCGACGATGAGCTCGCACTCTTCGGGCGTGAACGCCGCGGAAGGCTCCCTCACGGGCACCTTGATTCGGTCGAGCGTTTCGAGCATGCGGACGCCGAGAGCGCTCAGGCGAGAACGGTCGCGGAGAAGAAAGACTTGGACCGAAGCCCCCCAGCTCGCGAGCCTTCGCGCGGCGGCGAGGGCCGTAGCGCCTTTCCCTCCGGCCCCGGCGAGGACCACGACGCTCTTTCCTGCCGCGTCCCCGGCGAGGAACCGATCGCGCGCGAGGTGCGCGAGATGGCGCGAGGCCCCTTCCAGAATCTGCAGGGGGTCGATTCCGAAATCCTCGACCAGCGACCGGCCGAGCTCCGCGCGCGCTTCCGGAGTGATGGCGGGCAGGCTCTTCAGCAGATCGAGCATCGGCCGCGCCATCTTATCAAGTTGATCGTTCTCGGTCCGGTTGCCATGATGGGAAGAGATGGAACTCGACTCCCGATTCGTCGGACGGACCTTCGGCGACTTTCTCTTTCGCCCGCAGAAGGGGCAGGTCGCGAGCCGGGGCGAGATCTCTCTCGCGTCGCGCCTCTCGCGATCGCTGTCGTTCGAGCTTCCCGTCGTCTCCTCCAACATGGACAGCGTCACGGAGTGGGAGATGGCGAGGACCATGGCGCTCGAGGGCGGCATCGGTATCGTTCACCGCGCGATGAGCGTCGAGCGCCAGGCGGAGATGGTGCGGCGCGTGAAGCGGAGCCACAGCGCGGTCATCGAGAACCCGCTGCGGCTTCCGCGGGGGATAACGATCCGCGAGGCGAAAACGTTCGCCCGCCGCCATCACATCACCGCGATTCTGATCGAGGAGACCCAGGGAAGCGGCGTTCTCGCGGGCCTCCTGACCAATCGGGACATTCCCCGCCGGAGCGACCTCGACGGCCGGCCGGTCGACGAGTTCATGACTCCCTTCGAGCGGCTCCACGTGAGTCCTCCCGGGATCGGCGAGGACGAGGCGGAGCGGCTCATGTTCGAAAAGCGGATCGAACGCCTTCCGCTGGTCGACGAGCGCCGCCGCATCCGAGGGCTCATCACTCTCCGGGACATTCTGTTCTTCCGGAATCGTCCGTTCTCGAGCAAGGACGGCAAGGGCCGTCTCCTGGTGGGGGCCGCGATCGGCGCGCGGGGAGACTTCCTCGACCGGGCGGCGGCGCTGGTCGAGGCCGGGGCCGACCTCCTCGTGATCGATATCGCCCACGCGCACTCCGTGGTGATGGAGAAAGCCGTCGCCGGCGCCCGCGCTCGCTTCCCATCGACGCCGCTCCTCTGCGGGAACGTCGCAACGGCCGAGGGCGCGCAATTTCTCGCCGACTGCGGCGTCGACGCGATCAAGGTCGGCGTCGGACCGGGCCGCGGCTGCCGAACCCGGCTCGAAACCGCGGCCGGCGTGCCGCAGCTCCAGGCGATCCGCGAGGCCTACTGCGCCGTCGGGGACCAGGTGCCCATCGTCGCCGACGGAGGGATCGCGCACGACAAAGACATCTTCCTCGCGCTCATCGCCGGCGCCTCGTCGGTGATGCTCGGAAGCGCGCTCTCGGGCACGGACGAGTCCCCGGGCCATCTCATCGAAGACCCCGCGAGCCACCAGAAGAGAAAGATCTACCGCGGCATGACCTCGCCCCAGGCGGTTTTTCAGTCGCTCGAGGATCCGGCGAACGGAGACGAGATCGCCTCCGCCCTCGCGACTCCCGCCGAGGGAATGGAGATCCAGGTCGCCTACAAAGGAAGCGTCGTCGACGTGCTGCGGCGTATTCGCGGCCACCTGCAGTCGGCGGTGAGCTATGCGGGTGAAAAATCGCTCGCCTGCGCTCGCGCGAAGATACTGCCGGACCCGTTCCAGTACCTCATTCCACTCTCCGAGTCGTCGCGGCGCGAATCCTACGAGAGGTGACGCGGGCCGTCACCGCGAGACGCCGGCAACGGCCCGCGGTAAGGCATCGAGCCTTCGGTTACTCCTTGCGGATCGCGCCCTTCACTTTCTCGACCAGATCGGGGGTGACTTTCGATGCCGTGATCCTCGCGCGCGTGCCTGCCGGCCGCGGCGAGAATCTCCTCCTCCGTCCCCCGAGCCTCGTACTCACATCCCGGAACCAGTGAATCGCAGCGAAGAAGCTTCGACATTTTCCTCTCCCGTACTCCCCTCGGCGGGCGCTTACGCGGGCCGGGCCATGGCCAGGGCCTGCTCGCGCGAGAGCTCCATGTCGTGCGATTCCTTGGCGTGCTGCTGAGCATCCGCGACGAGCTGGTCTTCGGTCTCGGCCTGGATCACGTATCCGCAGGGGCATTGGATTTGTTTTCGCATGAGAACCTCCATAGCGCCCGACCCGGAGCCTACAGGCTTCCCGTTGGCGAGAGGTTGGCGAAACGTTGACAATGCGTTGGTCGGGCGGAAACTCCCGAGGTCGGGGACGATGAGAATCTACGTCACGGGGCGCGTAGCCGTCGAGCACCCGCTCGGGATTACGCACGAGTCGGGGTTCCCGAGCCGTCAGAGCCGTGTCCTGTGGACGGCGCTCGTCTGCGAGCGGGCGCGGCCGCTTCCGCGCGAGGAGATCGCGGAAATCCTCTGGGCCGGTGATCCGCCCCCTCAGTGGGACTCCGCGGTCAAGGCGCTCGTCAGCAAGCTCCGGCGCCTTCTCGAGTCCTGGGCCGAGCTCCCGGCGGAAGCGCCGGCCATCGAGAACGAGCACGGCTGCTACCGAATCGAGCTTCCCGCTGGTGCGTGGATAGACTCCGAGGCGGCGCGAAACGCGCTCGACGAAGCCGAGGGTGCCCTTCGCGCGGGGAAGGTGCGCGAGGCCTGGGCGCCCGCGAACGTCGCGACGACGATCGCGTGCCGCGGATTTCTTCCCGGTGAGCAGGGAGCCTGGATCGAGCGCAAGCGCCGCGAGATCGACGAGATCGCGCTCAGGGCCATGGACGCGTCCGCCGAGATTTCGCTTCGAACGTCGCAGCCGGAAGTCGCGATGCGGCTCGCGGAGGAAATCCTCTCCCGCGAGCCTTTTCATGAATCGGGCTACCAGCGTCTGATGCTCGCTCACGCCGCCCGCGGAAACCGGGCGGAGGCGATCCGCGTCTATCACCGGTGCCGCGAGCTCTTGAAAGAAGACCTGGGCGTCTCTCCCTCTGTCGAGACGGAAGCCCTCTACCTGAAGCTCCTGCGGGAATCGTGATAGAACGGGGCCGCATGTCCGCGGCGTGGACGCTTCCGGAAAGGCCTTCGGTCGTCGTGACCGGCGCCTCGAGCGGCATCGGGGAAGCGACCGCCTATCGGTTCGCGCGCGAGAAGGCGCGGATCGGACTCATCGCCCGCCGCGCGGACCGGCTCGTGGCCGTCGCGGAGCGCGTGCGCGAGCTCGGCGGTGAGGCGAGAGTCGCGGTCGCGGACGTCGCGGACGAAGCGCAGGTGACGGCCGCGTTCTCCGACGTCGAAACCGCTTTCTCGGGGATCGACGTTCTCGTCAATAACGCGGGCTTCGGGCTCTACGCCCCGCTCGAAACGGTGAAGCGCGGGGACATCGAGCGCGTCTTCGCGGTGAACGCTTTCGGCGCCCTCTCCTGCATGCAGGCGGTCCTCCCCGGCATGAGGCGAAGAGGCCGCGGCCTCATCGTGAACGTTTCCTCGATCGTCGGAAAGAGAGCGCTCCCGATGACCGGCGCGCTACGCCGCCACCAAGCACGCGCTTCAAGGTCTTTCGGACGCGCTCCGCGTCGAGCTCGCGGGAACGGGAGTTCTCGTTTCGGTCGTCTGCCCCGGATATACCGCTACGGAGTTCAGCGAGAGCGTCATCCACTATGGAGCCGCGCGCTCGCGGCCGCGCGGCGGCGTCATGACTTCGGAGGAAGTCGCCGAAGCCATTTTCGAGTGCGCCCGGAAGCCGAAACGGGAGATCGTCCTCACCGGAAAGGGGCGTCTCGTCGTCTTCCTTCAGCGTTTCTCTCCCGCCGTCGCCGACTGGGTCATCGGGCGCGCGATGAGTGAGGTCCTTCCTCGATGAAGAGACGGGAAGCCCTCGCATCCCTCCTGGGAGTGGTCGCCCTCGGCGCGGAAACGGCGGAAGCACAGGACCTCTCGCCTTCGGCCGTCGGGCAGATGATGCGGAGTCTCGCCGGCCTCGAGCCGATGCCCGGGGAGGAAGCGGCGGTCGCCGCCTTTCTCCTGTCCTATCGCTTCGCTCTTCCCTCCGATCCCGGTGTCGAGCCTGCCTCGACGTTCGACCCTGCGCGCGAAGCGATGAGCCGCGAGCTTCTCCTTCGGCCGCTCCGAGAGCTTTCCGCGCTCCTCGATCGCAAGGAGATTTCTTCGGAAGAATTGGTCCGGGCGGCCATCGAGCGCACCGAGGCGATCGAGAAAGACCTCAACAGCTACATCACGTTCCTCCCGGAGAAGGCACTCGACGCGGCGCAAGCAGCGGATCGGGAGAGAGCGCGGCGCGAGGTGAAGGGTCCGCTTCACGGAATCCCCATCAGCTTGAAGGACGTTTTCGATACCGCGGGCATCCCGTCGACGGCGGGAGCGCGGTTCCTCGCGGGCCGCCTTCCGACCGCGGACGCCGAGGTCACGCGAAGGCTCAGCGAGGCGGGAGCGGTCCTCATGGGAAAGTCCAACCTGAACAAATTCGCCGGCGGCGAGTCGGGAGAGAACCCCGACTACGGCGACATGAAGAATCCCTGGAATCTCGACTACTCGCCGAGCGGATCGAGCGGAGGCTCGGCGGCCCAGGTGGCGACGGGGATGGCGGCGCTCTCCATGGGATCGGACAACGGCGGCTCCGTTCGCAATCCGGCGTGCGTCTGCGGCGTGGTGGGGCTCAAGCCGACGCATGGCCTCGTCTCGACCGAAGGCATGTTCCCCCGCGCGTACAGCGTCGACCACGCCGGGACTCTGACCCGGACGGTCGAAGACGCTGCCCTCGCGCTCGGGGCGCTGACCGGCGACTCCGTTCCCGGCGTCGAGGCCCCGGTGAAAGGATGGAAGCTCGGAATCGACCGGAGTCTCGTCCAGTTGGGAGAGCCCGCGGTCCTCCGGATCTTCGGCGAGGTCCTGGCGAAGCTCAGTGAGATCGGCTTCGAGATCGTGGAGGTGGAGCTCCCCCGTCCGGAAGAAATGATGCCCTCGATGTACACCATCTTTTTCTGCGAGTGGGGAGTCGCGCACGAGCCGTGGATGCGCTCCCATCCGGAGGAATACGACGGAGGGGCGCGAGCGGCGCTCCTCATTCCCGCCGCAGACTACTTGAAGGCACAGCAGCATCGCCGACTCTTCCAGAATCGGTACGCGCGAGCGCTCTCGAGAGTCGACCTCCTGGTCACACCCACCTATCCCATCGTGAGGCGGGAGCACCGGAGGCTTCCCGTGGTCGGAGGCCGGCGCTTCACGCTCGACGACGCGCTTCGCTACACGATGCCCTACGATCTCGATGGGCCTTCCCGCGATCTCGCTCACGGGAGGCTTTGCGCGAGCCGGACGCGCCCGTGGGATTCCAATTCGCCGGAGCCGCGTTCCAGGAGACGAAGTTGCTCCAGGCCGCGCACGCCTACGAGCAGGCGACGGAGTGGCACCAGAGGCATCCGGCGATTTGATGTAACCTCGAAAAGGCCCGCGCGTTCGCGGACGGCTTCTGGGAAGAGCAGATACTGCCCGCTCTTTCGGAATACATCCGCATCCCCGTCCTCTCCCGCGCGTTCGACCCCGATTGGGAGACGAACGGGCATACCGATCGGGCCCTCGCGCTCGTCCGCGATTGGATTGAGACGAATCGGCCGCGAGGGGCGAAGGTCGAGGTCGCGAAGATTTCGGGGCGCACTCCCGGTTCTCGTCGTCGAGATTCCGGGAGATTCGAACGAGACCGTATTGATGTACGGCCACCTCGACAAGCAGCCGGAGATGTCGGGCTGGCGCGACGGGCTCTCGGCCTGGTCGCCGGTTCGGGAAGGCAATCGGCTCTACGGCCGCGGAAGCGCGGACGACGGCTATGCGGCCTTCGCTTCGGTCGCCGCCATCCGAGCCCTCCAGGAGCAGAACGTCTCCCACGCGAGGGTGGTGATCCTCATCGAGTTCTCCGAAGAAAGCGGCTCCCCCGACCTTGCCGCCTACATGGAGAATCTCGCGAGCGTCATCGGAACGCCGAGCCTCGTCATCGCGCTCGACTCGGGAGTCTCGAACTACGAGCAGATCTGGTCGACGACGTCCTTGAGAGGCGTCGTCGGCTGCGCGCTCACCGTCGAGGTGCTTCGTGAGGGTGTGCACTCCGGAGACGGAAGCGGGATCGTACCCTCGTCGTTCCGCATCGCGCGTCGTCTCCTCTCGCGGCTCGAGGACGAATCGACCGGGGACGTCCGCCCCGCGGAGCTTCACGTTCCGATCCCCGAGGCGCGTCGGGACGAAGCCGCAGCGGCCGCGGCCGCTCTGGGCGACGAGATCCATTCCGTAATGCCCTGGGTCGCCGGAATGAAACCGGTCACCGACGACCTGGTCGAGCTCGTCCTCAATCGAACATGGAGACCGGAGCTCGAGGTGACGGGACAGGAAGGGCATCCCGCGGCGCCGCGACGCAGGAAACGTGCTCCGTCCCTTCACGACGCTGAAGCTCTCGTTGCGCATTCCGCCGACCCTACCGCCGCTCGCGAGCCGAGGAGGTCCTCCGCGAGAAGTGCTCACGAAAGAGCCTCCCTACGGCGCACGTGTTTCCTGCGAGTTCGACGAGCCCGCGGGAGGCTGGGATGCGCCCCGCTCGCGCCCTGGCTCCGCCAGACGCTCGACGAAAGCTCGGAGACACTCTTCGGAAGAAAGGCGATGCACCTCGGCGACGGCGGCTCGATTCCGTTCATCGGGACCCTCGGCGCGCGTTTTCCCGACGCGCAGTTCTTCATCACCGGCGTCCTCGGTCCCGAGAGCAACGCACATGGCCCGAACGAGTTTCTGGAGATCGCCTACGCCAAGAAGCTGACTGCCGCCGTCTCCTCGGTCCTCGCCGCGCACTTCCGTCACACAGGCCGCGATCGTGGATAAAGAGCTCACCTTCAAGGCCGTTTTCCTCGGTGTTCTGATGGCCGTCGTGCTCGGCGCCGCGAACGCCTATCTGGGCATGAAGGCGGGCCTCACCGTGTCGGCGACTTTCCCGGCGGCCGTCGTCGCCATGGCGGCGCTTCGTCCCTTCCGCGGAACGCATTCTCGAAGAGAACATCGCGCGCACGGCGGCGTCGGTCGGGGAGGCGCTGGTCGCGGGCGCGATCTTCACCATTCCCGCGTTCGTCATCGCCGGAGCCTGGGAGGAGCTTCACTACTGGGAGAGCACGCTCATCATGCTGATCGGCGGCGTTCTCGGCGTGTTGTTCATCATCGTCCTGAGACGCCCTCTCGTGGTCGACTCCGATCTTCCCTTTCCCGAGAGCGTCGCCGCAGCCGAGATCCACAAAGCGGGCCGTGGAGGCGAGACCGGCGCGCGGTTCGTCTTCGGTGCGATGGGTCTCGGCGCTCTCTGGGAGCTCTTCAAGAACTCGAACGGAATCCACCTCATCGCCGACTCCGCCAACCGGTTCGTTCATTTCAGCCGCTCGACCATCCGGATCGCCGAGGAGGAGATCTCCTATCGCGGAGGACTGTACCTGGCGGCCCCGACGGTGTCTCCAGCGCTCATGGGGGTTGGCTTCATCATCGGAGCGCGCATCTCCGCGGTGGTCTTCGCCGGCGCGGTCATGGGTTGGCTGGTGCTCGTGCCGCTCGCGCTATTCCTCAATCCGGCGTTCGGTTCCGGCGTTGGGGCCGACCTCGCGGGCGAGGTCTGGCTGCGGCAAGTGCGCCCTCTGGCGGTGGGCACCATGATCGTCGCCGCCTTTCAGACGCTGTACAATCTCGCGAGGCCGCTCATCGTCGGAATCGGCAAGGCCATCCAGAGCGCGGGAGCGCAGGACGCGACCGATCGAACCGACGTCGACATCTCGCTTGGAAGGACCGCGGCTGGTGTCGCCGTCGCCTCGGCAGCGACCTTTCTTCTCTACTACTACTTCTCCGGCTCGCTCGCGGGCGCTCTTCTTCTCACTGTGGTCATGGTCATCCTCGGGTTTCTCTTCTCGGCGGTCGCCGGATACCTCGCCGGTCTCATCGGAGGATCCAACAGCCCGATCTCGGGGCTCACGCTCTCGGCGCTCCTGATCGCCGCCGTGCTCATGGTCGCGGTCGGGCTCACCGACATCAAGGGGGTGGCCGGGGTGCTGGGAGTCGCGGGAGTCATCTGCTGCGCCACCGGAATCGCGGGCGACATGATGCAGGATCTGAAAGTGGGACGCATCCTCGGCGGCACTCCCTGGCGCATGGAAGTCGCGGAGATTCTCGGAGTCATCGGCGCGTCATTCGTTCTCACCTTGCCCCTCTCCGCACTCCACCAGGTCTATGGAATCGGCTCGGCGGAGCTGCCCGCGCCGCAAGCGGGCCTGATGGCACTGATGGCGGGTGGAATCGTGAGCGGCGAGATGGCCTGGCCGCTGGTCATCGCGGGAATGTTCCTGGCCCTGGCACTCATCCTCATCAAGGCGCCGTCTCCGATGCTCATCGCCGTCGGCATGTACCTTCCGTTCGAGTCGACCGCGGCCATGTTCGTCGGCGGCCTCTTCCGGCTCGTGCTCGACTGGATCCTCGATCGGCGCAATGCCGCATCCGATGAGCGCGTCCGTGCGGAGAACGTGGGAACGCTCCTCGCCTCGGGCCTCATCGCCGGCGAGTCGCTGATGGCAATCGCCCTGGCGTTCCTGGTTCTGGGAGGAGACTTCGTTCCGGCGGTTGCCGCGATACGGCAGGCCGTCTCGGGTATCACCCCCAGCTACCCTCTGGGCCTCGCGATCTATCCGGTGCTCGCCTACCTCTTCGTCTGGCTTCCTCTGAAGAAGATGAGGGAGACGGACCTATCGAGCGTGAAGACAGGATAGCGGCCGGTTACTCTCGCACCAGAACTCCAAGCGCCCACGCGGCCTGCTCGCGAACGTCAGAGTTCTCGTCCTTGAGCGCGACGGTCAACGCCGTCATCGCTCGCGGGTCGCCGATCGCGCCGAGGGCCCAGGCGGTCTGTTCGCGCACATCCGCGCTTTCGTCGTTCAGGGCGCGCAAGAGGGCCTCCACACCCCGACGGTCACCGATCGCGCCGAGCGCCCAGGCTGCCTGCTCTCGAACATCAGCCTGCTCGTCTTCGAGCGTAGCGCTCAGTGCTTCCGCGCCTTTGTTGTCGCCAATCGCGCCGAGAGCCCACGCGGCTTGTTCCCGCACACCCGCGCTCGCGTCCTTCAAAGCGCGAGTGAGAGGCGCGACACCGCCTTCTCCACCAATCGCGCCGAGAGCCCAGGCCGCCTGCTCGCGCACGCCCGCGTCATTGTCACCGAGAGCCGTGGCCAGAGTATCTCCTTCCGCCTCTCTCGCCTCGAGGGCGCCGAGGGCCCAGGCCGATTGCTCTCTCACTTTGGGGGTCTCATCCGCGAGGCGCGCGACGAGCGGAGGAACGGCACGGCGGTCTTCGAGGCTTCCGAGAGCGAGCGCCGCGTTCTTGCGGGCGACCCACGACGCACCGTTGAGAGCGCGAACCAGGGGCTCGAAGCTTTCTTTCCCGATATCCGCGAGCGCCCCTGCGGCTTCCTCACCCACAGTCCTCTCACGGTCTCCCCAGAAGCCGTGTTCACCGAGGCATCCGGAACGTTTGGTCGTCCGAAAAGGCACGTCATCGGCGAGAAGGTCGACGAGTGCGGGAATCGCGGAGGAGCCGCGAGACCCCATATCGCCGATGCGGCAAACGGCCTCGGCGCGGACCAGAGGGTCTCCCGACGCGAGGTCCCGGAGCCAGCCCTCCAATGAACTGGATCTGGCGCTGACCGCGCCCGCCGCCGATGCGAGCATCAGAAGAACGAGGACTACGCGTGGTTTCGACATGATCCCTCCTGTGCTAATTTTTTAGCATTATAACGCAACTCGCGCGTAAACGGGTGCTGGCTCGGAGACGCGGCCCCCGCGGCGCCGATACTTGTCCATCACGTCTCGTCCGTAGTCCCGCTCGGCCGCGTACAGGTTGTGGGTCCGACACCGCAGGCTGATCGTCTCCGGGTCGTGTGTACCTCCTCGGGCGAAGGGTTCGTGGTGGTGAAACTCGAGTCCTCGCCGCGCCGTGCAGCGCCGACCGGTCCCGTCGACGAATGCGCATCGATCGCCGTCTCTCCTGCGTACTGCCCGTCTGACGGGAGCTGGGATGTAACGCGACTTCGGTGACATATCGATCTGCCTCGACGTTCTTCCGAGATCGCTTCGTCTCGGCGTACCGTTTCGCTTGAAGTCTTTCGAGCTTCTCCGTCACGGCCGCCTCGATCACCGCCGCCAAATCCTCCTCCATCAGCGCCTGCAGTCGTTCCAGCTTCTCCCGGAGCGCGGAGCTCGCAGTAAAGGAGACCTTGTAACGCTCCGGAGAGAGTGGCTCAAGCTTCGGAGGCGGCGCCGGTCCTTCCGTTGGAGCGGGTGGAGGCGCCTCCAAGTGTGGCGGTCCAACTCCGTCCGGACGGAGTCGTGCGACCGGTGCCGCCGGACCAGGCAACCGACGGATGGTCGAGGGGACGTCGGGCTTTGGCGCCAGCTCGGCCACGAGCTCCTCCACCTGACGCTTCGACTTGTGCTCCGCCCGAGTTAGGACTCTCTCGCAGTTCTCCTCCGTCAGGTGCGGGGCGAGGAGAGCGATTCCGCTCAAGTGAAGCCGACCATCCCCGAGCCTGAGAAGCAATGCGGGAACTTCCGCGCTGCGCGAGCGACCGCGATGCGCAGATAGGCCTCCGCCTCGCTGAGGTGCAGAACCTCGGTCGCATACGCGAACATCGAAGAGCAGGCCTCGCGAGCGTAGAGTCTCCGCTCGTCTACTTCACCCATGTGCGCGACGAGGTCGGCTTCGACCCGGCGGGCCCGCGAAACGAGCTCCGTGAGCTGGTGGAGAAGCTCATCATCCGACAGTGATTGAAGAATGGCGTGATTCATATTTTCTATATAGCACGGCCCTTTTTTCACGCTTTGCGACGCGCACGACGCTCGAATAACGTCCATGACTTCGAAGCTGCCTCATTCGGTTCGAGCGTGTCGAGGCGCCTCAACGCAGAACCAGACGCATTCTGGAGAGAGACAGCGGCAGCCTTCCGAAGCGTTCGAAAAAGTTGTCAAGGGAAAATTGGGTCCGGACCGGGTACATAGGTGACGAATGCGTTTGGTTTGACATGCCGAATCGCCCTTCCTAGACTGCGCGACAGGCTGGGACTCTAGCGTGCTCCCTGGCACTCGAATCTCTCACTACCAAATCCTGGAGCGCCTTGGCGGGGGCGGAATGGGCGTCGTCTATTCCGCTGAGGACACGAAGCTCGGGCGCCGCGTCGCTCTGAAGTTCCTGCCGGACGAACTGTCGAAGGATGCGCAGGCCCTCGAGCGATTTCAGAGGGAGGCGCGCGCGGCGTCCGCTCTCAATCACCCGAACATCTGCACCATCCACGACGTCAACAGCGAGGCTCTCGAGGGGAGCGAGCTCACTCATTTCATCGTGATGGAGCACCTCGAAGGAAAGACGCTCAAGCATCATAATCGAGGGCGGCCCCCTTGGAATCACCGAGATTCTGGAGCTTGGAATCCAGATTGCGGACGGGCTCGACGCGGCCCACGCAAAAGGGATCATCCATCGCGATGTGAAGCCCGCGAACCTTTTCGTGACGCCAAGGGGCCAGGCGAAGATCCTCGACTTCGGCATCGCCAAGCTGGCCTTTGGCTCGCTGAGACCGCTCGACCCGGTGACGGACTCCGAATCTTCCCCCACGTCGACGGCCGAAACATTCTTGACCGCGCCCGGCGCCGCCGTGGGAACGGTGTCCTACATGTCGCCCGAGCAGGCTCGGGGCGAGGAGCTGGACTCGCCGCACGGACCTCTTTTCTCTGGGCGCCGTCCTTTATGAAATGGCCACGGGCCGCCAGGCCTTTGCCGGAAACACTTCGGCGGTGATCTTCGAAGCGCTCCTCAACCGCGAGCCACCATCCATCCTGAAGCAGAATCCTCAACTTCCGGCGGAGCTCGACCGGATTGTGGTGAAAGCCCTCGAGAAGGATCGGGAGCTGCGCTACCAGACGGCCGCCGAGCTCCGAACGGACTTGAAACGACTCAAGCGGGAACGGGAATCGGGGAGATCGACGGTGCCATCGAGGCGCGACTCCCCTTCAGAGACCGTTCGGTCCAAGGCGAGCGTTCCGCGTTCCGGATTGCGGATGGCCGCCGGAGCTCTCGCTCTCCTCGCGATTGTCGGCGCGGGATACTGGTTCTGGACGTCTCGACCTTCCCCTCCCGCCTCGTTGAAGCAAATCAGCCGATGGAACAAACCCATGGAGTGGGCCGTGCTTTCGCCGGATGGTCACACCGTGGCCTTTACCTCGTACGTGTCTTCCGTTCTTCAAGTCTTCGTCATGCTGACCTCGGGCGGGGAGCCGCTTCAGCTGACGCGGGATGAGGGCGACAAGATCGTCGATGGATTCTCGCCGGACGGAACCGAGATCTACTACAGTCGGCGCCAGGGTCTCGATCAGGAATGGGGCGTGCCGACTCTCGGAGGCGCTCCTCGAGCGCTGGCCGCGGGGGTCGCACTGCTCGCGTCGCGTGATGGAAGCGCGTTCTTCTATCTGAAGGAAGGAAGCCGCTCCCTCTATCAGTCCTCGAGCTCCGGACTGAACGAGCAAGAGATATACCAGTTCGAAGATCCTATCTGGTTTCCGTTCCTTCTCTATCCCGACGAAAAGCATCTGCTCGTGGGCACGCGTCCGGGGGGTTCCCGAGAAGCCCGGCTCCACAAGGTGAATCGAGAGTCGCGTTCCGCCGAGGAGCTGGGTACGCTCGAGTTTCTTCAAAGGCCGGTTTGGGCGGAGCCGGGCGAGACTCTGCTTCTCAGCCGGACCGTCGAGAACCTCACGAACATCTGGAAATACGACCTCAGCGAGCGCACCCTCACTCAAGTCACGTTTGGTCCGGGCCCGGATCTTTCGCCCATGGCGGCTCCCTCCGGAGGCGGAGTCTATTTCGTGAGCGGATACAGCTCCGGTCGTCTGACTGCCTATGACGTGAAGACCGGCGCGACCAACGACATCGTGAGCGAGCGCGCGTCGAGCCCTGTCGTGTCTCCCGACGGAAGGCGTGTGATGTTCGTCTCTTCCGCCAAGCCTGGAGACAACGAGCTGTGGGTATCGGACGTCGACGGAAGAAACCAATTGAAGCTCACTTCCGGCGCTCTCGTATTCGACGGGTGAGTGGTCCCCCGACGGGTCTCGAGTCAGCTTCATCGACGGCGCGGCTGGAGACGACAAGGTTTACACCATTGGTGTGGATGGAAGTGGTCTCCGGCAGATTGTCGGTCTTCAACGACCCAGTGAGCTGGCTGGTCTGGTCGGACGAGGGCTCTCACTATGTGAGCACCGGCAGGGAGGATCCGCAAGATACCTGGAAGGTCAGCGCCGACGGGAACGAGGTGGAGAGAATCGTGGAAAGATGCGCGTCGGTCACGGACTACGTCCCGGGTGGAGAGCTCCTGGTCGGAGTGGCGTCTCAGGGAGAATCGTTGGGTATCTGGGCCGTTTCCCCTTCCGAGAAGCGTTGTATTCCCTTGCTGCCGGGAATACGAAACGACGACGGTGCGGTCGGCGCCCGATGGACGTTCCTTCCTCTACGCGATTCCGGGCGAGCTCGACACCATCGTCTATCGCGTGAGATGGAATGGAAAAGAGGCAGGAATACCCGAAGTCGCCGCCAGGTTGCCGCTCGTTCTCCACGCCATGGATCTTTGGGGGCGCCGGCTACGACTTTTCTCGAGATCTCTCCACCCTCGTCTACTCCAGTCCTTCAGGCCAGGCCGATCTCTTCCTTCTGGGCGGGGCTCCGTTAGGCCTCGGTATATACTCCCGCCTCTTGACCGCGAAGACCCGCTACGACGCCATCGTCATCGGGGCCGGGCACAACGGCCTCACCGCCGCGTTCTACCTCGCGCGCGGAGGTCTCTCGACCCTCGTCCTCGAGCGGCGCGACATCGTCGGCGGCTGCGCGGTCACCGAAGAGATTGCGCCCGGGCTGCCGCGCGTCGACCACGTCCTACATCGCGAGCATGCTCCGGCCCGAGGTGATTCGCGATCTCGATCTCCCATCGCACGGGCTGCGCATGCTGCCCTGCGAGCCGGGGATGCAGGTGGCGTTTCCCGACGGGGAGGTCGTCCCCTGGTGGCCCGAGCCCGAGCGCACCGCCTCCGAGTGGAGCCGATACTCGAAGAAAGACAGCGAGCGCTTTCTCGCCGTCGACGCCGAGCTGAAGAAGCTCGCGCGCTACCTGCAGCCGTTCTTCCTCGAGCCGCCGCCGGACGTCGATCTCCGCGGGCGTCTCGGGACTCCTCGAGCTCTCCCGCATCGGCAAGCGTTTCCGCGGCATCACAAGGAGACGAAATCGCCCGCATGGTCTCCTTCCTCACCGGGAGCCTCGGCGACTTCCTCGATCGGAACTTCACCTCCGACGTGGTGAAGACGATGTACGTCGGGAACAACGTCTACGGCAAGCACGGCGGTCCGTATCAGGCGGGGACCGCCATCGGTCTCCTGTTTCATCTCTTGAGCGGCGGCGATCACGATCTCCAGGGCTTCTACGGCCACGTGATGGGAGGGATGGGAGCGATCACCGAGGCGATGGCCTCCGCGTGCCGCAAGGCCGGAGTCGAGATCCGGACGAGCGCCCCCGTCTCACGCATCGACCGTCGATGACGGCGTCTCCAAAGGAGTGGTGCTCGAGGACGGGACCGAGATCTCGTCTCGCGTTCGTGCTCTCGAACGCCGACCCCAAGAGAACCTTCCTCAAGCTGGTCGAGCCGAAGGCGCTGCCCGACGATTTTCGCGCCGCGATCGCCGGGCATCAAGATGGACGGACCGAGCGCGAAGGTGAACCTGGTGCTCGGCGGAGGAGCCGAAGGTCACGGGCATGCCCGACGGCGCCGATCCGAATCGCCGCTCGCTCTTCACTCTCGTTCCTTCCGTCGAGTACGCGGAGAGGTGCTACGACAAGGCGAAGCTCGGAGAGATCCCCGAAGACCTCTGGGTGGACTGCGTCGTGGCGTCGAACGTCGACCCCTCGCTCGCGCCCGCGGGAAAGCACGTGATGACCTGCTTCGTGCAGTACGTTCCCTACCGGCCGAAGAACGGGAAACTGGGACGAGAAGCGCGAGTGGCTCGGAGATCGCGTGGTCGAGATCGTCGGCGGCTACGCGAAGAACGTCCCGGGGAGCGTCCTCGCGCGCCAGGTGCTGACGCCTCTCGATCTGGAGAGGACCTACGGGCTCACCGAGGGGAACATCTTCCACGGAGATCTGAGCCTCGAGCAGCTCTTCTTCATGCGGCCCGTTCCCGGCTGGGCGCAGTATCGGACGCCGATCGACGGGCTCTACCTCGCCGGGGCCGGCGCCCATCCCGGTGGCGGCGTCACCGGGGCTCCCGGTTACAATGCCGCCCATCGAGCGCTGAAAGACTTTCGCAGGAGGCCAAAGCGATGAAAAAGAAACTTCTCGAACGGCTCGCCGAAGGACCAGTCCTCGGCGACGGAGGCTACCTCCTCGAGCTCGAAAAACGCGGGTGGGTGCGCGCCGGCCCGTTTACGCCGGAAGTGGTGCTCGAGCGTCCCCAGGCGATCCACGAGCTTCACGTCGAGTTTCGGGAGGCGGGGGCCGACGTGCTCCAGGCGCTCACCTTCTACGCGAGCCGCGACAAGCTCGCGACCGTCGGGCTCGAGGACAAAGTCGAGGAGTTGAACCGCACCGCGGTGCGAATCGCGCGCGACGCCGCGGGCGACCGCTGCCTCGTCGCGGGAAACCTGAGCCTCACCTGGATGTACGAGGAAGGAAGTCCGAAAGCGCGAGAGCGCGTAGCGGCCACCTTCGACGAGCAGTTGAAGCAGCAGGTCGAGGCGGGCGTCGATTTCATCATCGGCGAAACGTTCTCCTGGCTCGGAGAGGCGCTCATCGCGGCGGAGCGGGCGAAGAAGACCGGCCTTCCGGTGATGGTCACCATGAGCTTCGAGGAGAAGGACGTGACCTCCGACGGGAAGACCCCGGCCGACTGCGCCCGCGCGCTACGGGACGCGGGGTGCGACGTCGTCGGAATCAACTGCCTCCGAAATCCCGACACCACGCTTCCGCTCGCCGAGCAGATGGTGAAGGCCGTCGACATCTACGTCGCGACCCAGCCCGCGGGGTACCACACTCCCAAGGGGAAACCCGACTTCACGAGCCTTCCCGAGTTTCCCACCGGGCTCGACCCGCTGCAGTGGTCGCGGCATCAGATGGCGGACTACGCGCGAAAGGCGAACGACGCGGGCATCCGCTACATCGGAGCCTGCTGCGGCGTCGTGGCGACCCACATCCGGGAGATGGCGATCGCCCTGGGCAAGATGGACCGCGATCGAAGGCCCTGGAAGATCGGCGGCGCGAGACCGATGTCCGCGTTCGAATACTACGGCCACGACAAGAAAAGCTAGATCCTTTTTCAACGCAGAGACGCGAAGGCTCGCAGAGACGCAGCGGGAAAATCAACTGGGAGTCGCGCGCCCCTCGCGAGCGCCCTACAGGCGCTTTGGCGCGGAGCGGGAGACGCGCTCGTCGTAAGCGAGCCGGATCTTCGCTTCCACGTGCGGGTGCCGGCTGCAGATCTCGGAGAGATGCTCGCGGCTGAGCTCGAGGAGCTCCGTCGACTTCACCGCGGTCACCGTCGCGGTGCGAGGCTCACCCGAGAGCACCGCCATCTCTCCGAAGAAATCGCCGTCGCGCATGGTGGCCACGGTGATCTCCGCGCCGTCGCGGAGGATGGTCGCCCGGACCTCGCCGGTCGAGACGATGAACATCGACTCTCCCGGATCGCCCTCGCGAAACGATCACCTCTCCGACCTTCGCCACGCGGCGAACGAGAAGAAGCGCGACGGCGATGAACTCCGAAGCGGTGAGGTCGGAGAAGAGAGGGATGTGCGTGGGAGGCGGCTCGCGCGAGGGCGAAGCTCCGTGGGCGGAGCTTCCCGATGTCGTCGATGATGGAATCGATGAGGGAGTCGATGTCCTCTCCCAGCGCGCCGATGAGCGACTCGGCTCCGTCCGCCGCGAGCTCGGGCTCGCTCTCGACCTCGAGCTCGATGACTTCCACTTCCTCGACTTCGTCCGCTGGCTCTTCGGCGTCGAGCACGATCTCGCTGCCGTCGAACTCACTCGCCGGCTGCTCGACACCCTCGAACGAGAGCGAGACCGCGGCCTCGGAAGCGTCGGCGTCGACGCGTGACGATCTCGATCTCTTCCTCGCCGGCAGGCGCGCCGCCGAAGACCATGGGCTCCTCGGCAAACGCCGGAGGGCCCTCGTCCACGGTTTTCGCGGGCGGCGCCGAGGGAGTCGACTCCTCCACGAGCTCGAATCCGCCCGAGAACGATTCGGATTCCATCGCCGCGACGGGCGGTTCGACCTCTTCGACGACCTCGATTTCTTCGACGCCGCGCATCGGGCTCGCGCGCGGCGGACAGCTCGTGGGTGTCCCCGAACTCCATCGCCATGCTCTCCTCGAGGCTGAGCTCCGGGAGGCGGCGCGGGCGGGGGCGGTGCTTGGCGCCTTCGGCGGCTGCGGCTTCGGCGCGGGCGGATCGGACGAGCGCCGGAAGGGATCGGTCGGCCGATGGAGAAGCTCGGCGAGCGCGGCGCGGGAAGAGGTCTCGGTCGACCGCTCCTCGTTCATCGAAGCGAGCTTCTGGTGCACGTCGGTCTGACTCGGATCGAGCTGCAGGATCTTCTTGTTGATCGCGATGGCGCGGATCATGAAGCCCTTTTCGGCGAGCTCGTCGGCCACCACCCGGAACTGCTTCACCGCCTCGCGCTTGCTCCCGGCGAGGACCAGCGTGTCGGCGAAGCGCAGTCGTATCTGCGTGTTCTTGGGATCCTTCTGGAGGAGCGTGTTGAACCAGTCGAGCGCGGTCTTGTAGTCGCGCCTCTGAAGGCACGCCTGGATTTCCTGGAACGGATCCTGCTTTTTCTTGCTGCGAAAGGCCATCGTTCGCTGGAGCGCCCGCGTTACGAAGACTCGAGGCGTTACAAAGACTCGTCTTCCGGGACCGTGAATTTCGATCCTACCATGAATCCCAGGCGCTCCATCCGACGCCTCATCGACGCGAGCCCCTCGCCGAGGCCCCTCGAGGCGAGACCGAGGGATCGAGCGATCGAAGAATCAAGCGAAACGTCCCGCGGCCGCGGGGCCCTCACGCCGGCGCCGGTTCGCGACGACCTGAGTACGAGCTCCGACGAAATTCCGAACGCGGCGAGCGCCTTCATTCCCATCTCGAGGCGGGAGCATCGATCGGGACCGCCGACGTGGACGATGGCCGGAGGCGACGGATGCTCCAGAAGGCGAGCGAGCGCCGAAGCGGCATCCTCCACGTAGACCGGAGTCCGGAACTCGTCTTCGAAAAGCGCCACCCGTTCGCGGCGAGAGGCGCGCGCGATCATCCGTTCGATGAAGCTCTGCCGCGATTGGGCGCTCGCCCGCGGCCCGTAGACGAGGGAGAGGCGGACGATGGACGCGCGCTCCCCGAGGATCGCGGCAACGGCCCGCTCTCCTGCGAGCTTCGTCCGGCCGTATTCCGAAACAGGAAGGGCGGCGTCTCTTTCCGAATACGGCGCTCGCTCCCCGTCGAAAACCAGATCCGTCGATACCAGGAGGAAACGGCGGCAGCTCGCGGCAACCGCGGATGCGAGCCGCGCCGGAACGTCGACGTTCGAAGCGGACGCCCGAGCCGGCTCCTCCTCGCATCGATCGGCATCGGTCAGCGCCGCGAGATGAATCACCGCCTCCGGGGCTCCGCGAGCGAGCGTTTCGAGGACGCGCGGATCTTCGAGATCTCCCTCGACGTGGCGGGGAGAATCGGGAAACGGCGTGACGGCCGACCGTCACGAGCTGATGGCGCTCCCGAAGCATCGGCCAGAGATGGCCGCCGACGAAACCGCGAACGCCGGTGATCAGGGCCCGCAACGCGGATCCGCCCGACACGAGCGTCTTGCTGGCTTCGGGAAGGCTCTGTTACACTCTGAGCACAGCATTTCGCTCGCCTGAAATACGTCCAATGCGCTTTCCCGGAAGCAAACTGCTCTCCCAGGAACTCTCCACTCGGACCACTCCTTTCGACAGCATCGTCCGGCACTGCGAGGACGTGAATCTCTCCGGCTACGTGGAGATCACCTTCGGCGACGCCGAGGGATTGATCCTCTTCTACCTGGGCGAGCAGATCAACGTCATCTACCGCCACGGCATCAACAAGTTCTTCCTCGGCGGGGAAGCGACGCTGAAGCTCCGGAACACCGCAGCGCTCAAGGAAGGCCGGATCTCGATCTTCGAGCTGCCTCTCGATATGGCCCACATGCTCCGCGGCCTTTCGAATCGCAAAGAGATCTTCGGTCAAATCTTCGCCTCGGATCCGTTGAAAGACCTGGTGAAGAAGCTCCAGAGCGAAGGCCATACCGGATCCCTCGAAGTGTTCACCAACCGCGGCACGGGGATGATCCTGAACGTGCGCGGCCGCTTTTCCACGGCCTACTTCGAGACCGAAGCCGGCGTCACTTTCGAGAAGAAGGAGGCGCTGAACAAGATCTACGAGCTCCTCGATCGCGACGACACGTCCGCCCAGGTGTTCCAGTCGGATTTCTCTCCCGACATCTGGAAGTCGCGCCAGCAGGGCGGAACGAAATCCCGCGCGAGCCGTCTTCAGGAGATTCTGGAGCAGCGGCGGCCGCACCAGGCGCCGCCCGTCGAGAGAAGCGACGTCGAGGTGAGCGACCCCTGCTCCGAGCTCAAGCCCGCGGCTCGCGCCGACCGCAACGCCGACCGCCGGCCCTTGCAGGAGCAGATCCTCGCGGAGATCCGCGATCAGACGCCGTCGCTCCTCGCCGCGTTCTTCTTCGATCTGAGCAGCGAGGAGATCGACACCGAGATCGTGACCGCGCCCCAGGAGACGGCCGACCGGCTCATCGTCGACAAGCTCCCCGCGTTCGTGAAGTACCTGGAGAATCTGGCGGCGATGCGCGGGGACGACCACGTCGAGATTCTCTCGATGTCGACGGAGAACTTCTACCTGATCGTGAAGTGTCTGCGGGAAACGGACGAAGGCATCGCGCTCATCACCGACCGGAGCCAGCCGGTCACCCTCGCTTCCTCGCTTCTGCTGAACTGCGCTCACCGCTACCTCACGATGCTCGCCGGCGCCGCCGTTTGACCGGCGCGAGCATCGGGCGCTATCGTCCCCCTGGTTTCTGTTGAGCCTCTTCATCACGATCGAGGGACCCGAAGGAACGGGCAAATCCACTCAGGCGAAGCTCCTCGCGCGCCGTCTTCGGCGCGAGGGATACGAAACCGTGCTGACGCGGGAGCCCGGAGGGACCCGCATCGGCCGTCGCATCCGTGAGGTGCTCCTCGCGCCGGACCACCGCGCGATGTGTCCCGAGAGCGAGCTCGGCCTTGTACTTCTCCGACCGCGCGCAGCACCTCCGGGAAGTGATCTGGCCGGCATTGCGCTCGGGAAACGTCGTGGTCTCCGATCGCTTCACGGACTCGACCCTCGCCTACCAGGGTTACGGCCGCGGACTGTCGCTGCCGCTCATCCGGCGGCTCGACCGGATCATGACCGGAAGCTACCGGCCCGATCTGACCGTGCTCCTGGACCTCGCCGCGGCCGACGGCCTCTCCCGCGCCCGCCGCCGCAACCGGAAGAGCGCGTCGCACAGAAAAGAGGGGCGGTTCGAGATCGAGGAGCTCGCTTTTCACGAGCGCGTTCGCCGCGGCTATCACGCGCTCGCGCGGCGCGAGCCCGGGCGTTTCCTGCTGCTGCCGGCGGACGGAAGTCCGGCGAAAGTTCACGAGGCGGTGTGGGCGCGGCTACTCGAAACGGGGCGTCTTCCGCGGCGTCAACGGCGGGACTGAGGGACGAAGTCGATGGCTTTTTCGGACCTCACGGGGAACGCGTCGGTCATCACGCGGCTGAAGAGCCTCGTGAGCTCGGGGAAGCTTCCCCGAAGCCTGATCTTCTTCGGACGCGGCGGGATCGGAAAGGTAGAAGCCGCAGTGACCCTCGCCCAGGCTCTCAACTGCGTCGTCGCCGAGAACGATGCGTGCGGCAGAGTGCCCGAGCTGCATCCGGATCAAGAAGGACGAGCACCCGGACGTTCGAGTGCTGCGGCCCGAGGGGCGAGGAGGTCAGCTCCGAGCCGAGGGAGTCCGGGACGCCATCGCCGACGTTTCTTTTCGCCCGTTCGAAGGGCGGCGGCGCGTGATCATCCTCGCCGACGCCGAGCGCATGAACCCGACGACGGCGAATACTCTCTTGAAGACCCTCGAGGAGCCGCCGTCCTGGGCCACGCTCATTCTGGTGACGGCGAACGAAGCCGCGCTCTTGCCGACCGTCCTTTCGCGCTGCCAGATTTTCCGATTCTCCCCGCTCGCTCCGGAAGAGCTCGAGACGCTGCTGCGGTCCCGCCACGGCATCGACCCCGACCGGGCGGCTCTCCTCGCGGCGGTGGCGGGCGGAGGCATCGCGCGGGCTCTCGAGCTCGCGGAGGAGCCGCTCCCGGAGCTGCGCCAGCAGGCGCTTTCGATCGCGACCCTCGCCGTCGAGAGCGCGACTTCGGAGTGCGCTCGTTCCCCTGGCGGATTCTCTCTCGAAGGAGCCGCGGCTGATGCTCCTGCTCGATCTCCTGCTCTCCATCCTGCGCGATCTCACGGCGAGCTCAGCGGCAGCTCCGATCCTGCACCGTGACATCGAGGACGACATCCGGTCGCTCGCCGCCCGCGCGCCGCTCGATCGGTGGCTTCGAGGCCTTCACGCTGGTCGAGGAAGTCGTCGTCGATTTGCGCGATCGCTACCTCAACAAGCGCATCAGCATCTCGAAGCTCCTCATGTCGTTTCCAGGCGCTCGGCCGGAACGCGCTAGAGCTCTCCTTCGTTTGCGTTGCCAGCTCACCGTTCTGATACACTCAGCTCAACATCTGTAGCTCATCCGTGTCATCTCTCTTGCTTCGCGCCTAGGGCGAGCGAATCGGCCGACGAGGTCGGCGCCTCAGCGTGTCGCCGAGAGAGTCGGGCTTGACGGACTGAACGCGCAGAGACCCTCCCCCGGGTCGAACGGGTACTCTCGAAGAGTTCTGGAAAAACCGAGGTTGCCGTGAATCGCAAGCTGATTCGGCCGAACTTGGCGGAATTGAAAGACCAACTGGCGTCGAAGTCTTCCGCTGGACCTCGGCCGCGGCGCGTTCCGCCGGAGCAAACGAACGCCGAGAGCTTCTACTACCTGAAGCAGATGAACAGCAAGACCCCGATGGTGGTGGTCCTGCAGGACGGCGAGGAGATCCGCGGGATCATCGAGTGGTACGACAAGAACTGCTTGAAGCTGAACCGCGTCGATCGCCCGAATCTTCTGCTGCTGAAGCACAACATCAAGTACCTCTACAAAGAGTCCGAAGAGACGAACCCGTCGTCCGGGCCGGACCTGGACATCGACGACGATAACCAGCCCCACGGTTAGCGAATAACTTTCAACGCAAGGACGCAAAGACTGCGCTCTTCCGCGTCTTATCGGTTTCGCTCTTTGAGCGCGGCTTCGACGTCCCGCTTCACGTCTTTCTCCCGCTCCGCCGCCCGGCGGTCGTGCTGCCGTTTTCCGCGCGCGAGCGCGATCTCGACTTTCAGCCGGCCGTTCTTGAAGTACATCCGGGTGGGAACGAGCGTCAGTCCGCGCTCGGTCACCTTGCCGATGAGCTTGCTTCAGCTCCCGCTTGTGCAGCAGGAGTTTCCGCGGTCGAAGCGGATCGTGGTTCTCGTGGGTGCCATGCGAGTAGGGGTTGATATGGGTCTGTAGGAGATAGAGCTCCCCTCCACGGGCCGCCGCGTAGCCGTCCTTCAGGTTCACCTTGCCGTCGCGCGCCGATTTGACCTCGGTCCCGACCAGAACGAGACCCGCCTCGAAACGCTCGACGAGCTCGTAGTCGTGGCTCGCCTTGCGGTTAACGGCCACGACCTTCACCGATTCTGCGGCCTTTTTTTCGCTCATGCTCGGCGTTCGGGAAGGAAACCTGGCCTCGGCAGGTATGACAGTTCGAGCCCCCACGGTGTATGCTTGAGCCTTGGTTTCTCAAGGCTAAAGAGCTCCGTGTGGTATAGTACACTTTAGCTTTTGCCCCGTAAACCCACGACGGATTGAGACTAATGGCCGCTCATCCGGCCGGCTGGATCCTTCCGGCGGGGCGACTTTGATTGAGGTCGAGGTCGAGTATATGGGACAGTTCCTCGCAAAAGTGGGGACCGCGACAGGAGACATCGAAGAGCTCGCGCTCTCCGCGGCGAGCGAGAAAGCTCTCCGGGACGATCTCCGCGAGCGGGGTTACCACGTCTTCTGGGTGCGGAAGAGCCTCGGCCTTCCCACGCTGAAGTCCTTCTTCTCGCGCGGACCGAAAGCGCATCTCCCAGACCGAGTTCACGCTCTTCAACCAGGAGCTCGCGGCTCTCCTCCGCGCGGGACTTCCCCTTCTCCAGTCTCTCGACATCATGCTGGAGAGGATGCCGAACCCCCTGTTTCGGAGCGTCCTCAAGGACGTCCGCGACAAGGTCAAGTCGGGAACGGCGCTTTCCGACGCCTTCCGCGCCCACGGCGACCTCTTTCCCCGGATCTACTCCGCGTCCCTCGTCGCCGGCGAGAAGAGCGGAGGCCTCGAGACCGTCATCCAGCGCTACGTGCAGTACCTGAAGCTCACCGAGGGGACCAAGAAGAAGGTCGTGGCCGCGATGGTCTATCCGATCTTCCTCTTCATCTCGCTCATCGTCGCCGGCCGCCTTCCTGCTTCTCTGGGTGGTGCCCCGATTCGCCGGCTTCTTCGAGGGATTCGACGCCGAGCTCCCGTTTCTCACCGTCGTCCTTCTCACCGTCGCCAACACCCTGCAAGACAACCTCTGGATCATTCTCGGCGCGCTCGCGGCGGGCGCGTACTTCTTCTACAGCTGGTCGCGGCGGGAGGGCTCGAAAGCGATCTTCGCCCGCCTCCTCCTCAAGCTCCCGTTCCTCGGATCGATCTTCCACCTGTTCGCGACCTCGCAGCTCACGCGCTCTCTCGGAACTCTTCTTTCCGGCGGAATCCCCCTGGTGCAGGCGATCGATATCGCCGCGGGCTCCATCGGAAACCGCCACGTGGGCCAGGCCGTCGTGCCCGTGGCGGAGCGGGTTCGCGAAGGGAAAGCTTTCTCCGCGAGCCTCGAGGAGACCGGTGAGTTCTCGAACCTCACCATCGAGATGGTGAAGGTGGGCGAGAACACCGGCGGCCTCGCGGAAATGCTCCAGAACGTGGCGGACTTCGCCGACGAGGAGATCGACAACCGGCTGAACCTCATGCTCTCCATGCTCACCCCCGTGGTGCTCCTGTTCATGGGGGGACTGGTCGCGGTGATCCTGCTTTCGATCTATCTCCCGATGTTCGATCTCATCAACGCCACACGAGAGGGGATGTAAGGCGTGGCGACCGGAAGGACCGGAGAGGGAAAGCTTCCGAGCGGGATCGACCCCGACGCCGGGGCCCTCAGTCCCGAGGAAGCGAAGCTCAAGGAAGAGGAAGACGCGAAGCGGCTCGCGGAGCGCTGCCGGCTCCAGTTCATCGACCTCACCGCCTTCCAGCCCGATCAGGATCTGTTCCGGAACGTTCCGGTGGACCTGATGTTTCGCTACAGCTTCCTTCCGTACAAACGGGAGGACGGAAAGCTCGTGGTGGTGACCGCCGATCCCACGAACGTGCCGGTCATGGACGAGCTCTCGACTCTCCTCAAGATGCCGATCCGCGCGGCGGTGGGCACCGACTCCGCCATCCAGGACCTGCTCAAGAAGAGCCAGAGCGCCCAGCGTGTCCTCGAGGAAGCCTCCGAGAGCTTCCACATGGAGATCGTCCGCGAGGACGACGAGGGCGAGGAGACGCTCTCCATCGATCGGCTCACCGACAACGCGAGTCCCATCATCCGGCTCGTCGACTCCGCGATCTACAACGCGCTGAACCGCCGCGCCTCGGACATCCACATCGAGACCCGCGACGAGGAAGTGGTCATCAAGTACCGCATCGACGGCGCGCTCACCCGGGCGATGAAGCCCATCCCGAAAGCCCACCACTCGGAGATCATCAGCCGCATCAAGGTCATGGCCGAGCTCGATATCGCCGAGAAACGGATCCCGCAGGACGGACGATTCCGCCTGAAGATCAAGGGCCGGCGCATCGACTTCCGCGTCTCGGTGATGCCCAGCATCCACGGCGAGGACGCGGTCATCCGTATCCTGGACAAGGAGTCGATCAGCGAGCGCTTCAGCGAGCTCCGGCTCGACATCCTGGGGATGGCCGACGAGGAGGTCCGCCGCATCCGCCGCTTCATCCACGAGCCCTACGGGATGTTCCTGGTCACGGGACCGACGGGAAGCGGAAAGACCACGACACTCTACGCCGCCCTCTCCGAGATCTACAACGAGGAAGACAAGATCGTCACCATCGAGGACCCGGTCGAGTACCAGCTCAAAGGCATCACCCAGATCCCGGTCAACGAGAAGAAGGGCCTCACCTTCGCCCGGGGGCTCCGCTCGATCCTTCGCCACGACCCGGACAAGATCATGGTGGGAGAGATCCGCGACGCCGAGACGGCGCAGATCGCGATCAACGCGGCGCTCACCGGCCACCTGGTCTTCACCACGGTCCACGCCAATAACGTCATCGACGTCATCGGACGCTTCCTGAACATGGGCGTCGAGCCCTACAACTTCGTCTCCTCGCTCAACTGCATCCTCGCGCAGCGCCTGGTTCGAACCATCTGCCCGTTCTGCAAGCGTCCCCACACGGCGGATCGCGGCGCTCCTCGAGGAATCGGGTCTGGACCCGGAGCGCTACGCTGCCCACACGTTCTATCGCGGCGAAGGATGCATCCAGTGCTCGGGCACCGGCTACAAGGGCCGGAGCGCCATCAGCGAGCTTCTCGACTTGAGCGACGAGATCCGGGTAGATGCTCATCGAGAGACGCCCCTCCGCCGACATCAAGAAAGCGGCGAAGCGATCGGGGATGATGTTCCTGCGGGAGTCGGCGGTGGGACGGACCCTCGCCGGCGAGACCACGCTCGAGGAGATCAACCGGTCGACGTTCGTGGAGACGTCTTCAGATACATGAACAGGAACCGGATACTGAGCTGGCTCGTCGATCCCGGAGCCTCCCGGGCTCGGAATCGATCTTCGCGCGGACGAGATCTCGGTGGTCCGGCTTTCGGAGAAGCGCAAGCCTCCCGAGATCGACCTCTCTTTCGTGGCGCCGCTCGCGCGACGGGCTCCTCCGCTTCCACATGCTCGAGCCGAATATCCTCGACGAGGAGGGCTTCTCGAAAGCGATTTCGAGATCGCCCTTCTTCGCGCGGGACTCGGCGCGAAGAAAGCGCATGGCGCTCTCCGTTCCCGACCACCTCGCGCGCATCGCGGTGATGGAGCTTCCCGAGCCGCCCCGCTCGTCGGCGGAGCTCGTGGAGTTCCTGAAGTTCCGCATGAAGAAATCGCTTCCTTTCGACGTCGAGCGGGCCCGGGTCGCTTTCGAGAGACTCCCCGGCGAGGTCCCGACGTTTCTGACCGGGGTCATGCACGAAACGGTGGTCTCCCAGTACGAGGAGGTCTTCGCCCGGCTCGGGTTCCAGGTCGGCCTGGTGCTCCCGGCGAGCGTGAGCCTGCTCCAGCTTCTCCGGCCCCTCGCGCGCAAAGAGCTCGCCCCGGGTGACGACTACTTCTTCGTCAACGCCGAGCGCGACTACTTCTCGGTGAGCCTCGTCCGGGATCGGGACGTTCCCGTGCTGATTCGAACCCTCGGCCTGTCCGCCGAGGAGGGTGTCGCGAGGGTATACGGCGAAGAGGACTTCCTCCAGGAGATCATCCCGACCGCGATCTACTATCGCGAGAAGCTCGAAGGGCGCTCGCTCGCCCGTGTCTACTATCGCTCGCTCCGGCCGGACCTGGTCCACATCCGCGAGATCCTGGAGAGCCAGTTCGAAGCGCCGTCCGAGCCCTTCAACCTGGCGAAGGGTCATTCCGGTCGCCCGCGACGTCGCCCTCGGCGCCGAAGCGGCCGAAGCCGTCGCCGCCGCCGCCGGAGCCGCGCGAGGAAAGGCGGCTTGACGGAGTGCTAGAACGAAGCGGACCTCGATTCGTGGCAACGGGCCCGGAGGGCCCGTCCTCCCCGAGCGAGGAGCGAGGCGAGCGAGCCGCGCGAAGAGCGAGGCGAGCATAAGAGATGGCCAACGCATTCAACTTCGCGCGCCGGCCGTTCGTGAACGAGAGGCTGCCGCGCGCGATCTTCGTCGTCGCGATAGCGGCCGTAGCCGCCGCGACCGTGCTTCACGGCGTGCTCCTCACCCGATATCTCTTGCGCGAGCAGGAAGCGCTCGATATCCGCGTCGGCGAGCTGCGGACGGAGCTCGCCGAGACCAACGCCCGCATCACGTCGACCCAGGCCGCTCTCGCGCGGAACCGGACCGAGCTCGGGAGCGAGCAGACCCAGTTCCTCACGACGCTCTTCCGGCGCAAGAGCTTCTCCTGGACCGGTCTCTTCAACGAGCTCGAGAAGCTGACTCCGCCCGCGGTGCGCATCACTTCGATTGCGCCCGCGGAAGAGGAGGGCGAAATCACCGTGACCATGACCGTGGTGGGACAGACGCTCCAGGACGTTCTCGAGATGGTGCGCGCGCTCGAGTCGAGCTCGTTCTTCGCCACCATCTATCCTGTCGACGAGGCGAACCTCGAGGACCAGGACCGCGGCGAGACGGGTATCGCGGCGACGCTCAGGCTCGACTACGTCGAGGACGTTCGGGAAGAGGCCGCCGCCCCGACGATCCTCGAAGGACTCGAAGCGCCGTCCCGAGGAGGCGCAGCCTCAGGAGGAGCCGCAGTGAGCGAGCTTCGCGCCCTCATCGAAGGGCTCCTCAAGCGCCGCAAGGGATTCCTCTGGCTCCTCGCCGTTCTTCTCGTGAACGGCGCGGTTTTCGCGGGAGTCACCCATCGCCTCGCGAACAAGCAGGAGCGGCTTGCGCTCGAGCTCGAAGGCCTGCGCGCGGAGCTCGACTCGAAAGCAGAAGGAGCTCCTTACGCTCTCGGAGTCGGAAGCCCTCGTCGCGCGCAACGCGGATGCCGTCCGTCGTTTCTGGAACGAGGTGGTCCAGGAGCGCGCCCCGGGCTTGACCGACGCCTGGGACGAGATCGACCGCCTCGCGGGCGAGACCAACGTCACCCGCGGGCGGACCGGATACGAGCGGGATCGTTCTCGACGTCGGTCTCGAGCAGATCAAGGCGACGATGCCCGTCGAAGGGGACTACTTCGATCTGGTGAGGTTCATCAATCGCCTCGAGCGATCGGAGCGGTTCTTCCTCGTGGAGCAGATAACCATCTCGCAGAGAGAGTCGAACGAAGCGGGAATCGAGCTCGGCTGCAGCATCGCGTTCTTCTTGAAGGTCGGGGCCACGCCCGGGCCAGCCGCGTCTTTGAGGCCATTGGAGCCATCGAGGCCATCGACGGAAAGCCGGGCCATGAGGGAGCACGGCTTCACGTACTTCGAGCTCATCATCGCCACGATCATCCTCGCGGTGCTCGCCGCCGCCATCGTGCCGGTGTCGCAGGTGGCTTCCAAGAGGGCGAAGGAAGCCGAGCTCCGCGCGGCGCTTCGCACCATGCGGACGGCGATCGACGAGTACAAGCGGGCGGTCGACATGGGGCTCATCGGCGGCACCGACGTCGAGCTCGGAAGCGAGGGCTACCCGGAGGAGCTCGAGATTCTGGTAGAGGGCGTGAGCCAGGTGGGGACGCCGGGAAAAAAGCTCAAATTCCTGAGACGCATCCCGATCGATCCCATGACCAGCTCCACGGATTGGGGCATGCGCTCCTATCAGGACCAGCCCGACTCGCAGCATCTGGGGAGGCCAGAACGTCTACGATGTCTTCACCAAGTCGACGGGGACTGGCCTCGATGGGACGAAATATAGTGATTGGTAGAGTCGCAGCTCGCCGGAGGGCTTCACCTTCATCGAGATGGTGATGGTGATCGTGGTCATGGGGATCCTTCTCGGCATCGCCATCCCCGTCTATCAGGCCCAGGTGCGCACCAGCAAGGAAGCGGTGCTCAAGCACAACCTCGCCATCGTGCGGGAGCGGATCGATCAGTTCAAGGCGGATCGAAACAAGTACCCGGCGAGCCTCCAGGAGCTCGTGGAGGGCGGCTACCTCCGCGAGATTCCCGAGGATCCCATGACCGGCCAAGAGGAGTGGGAAGAGGTCTTCACCGACTACGACCCGAACGAACCCGATGCCGAGCCGGGAATCCAGGACGTGAAGAGCCAGTCGGATCAGAGACGGATCGGACGGGAGGCCGTACGCCGAATGGTAACGACCCGAGGCGTCGGAATCGGGCTCCTTTGCGGTGGCGCTCGCCTCGGCCTGTTCGAAGGCAGCCGCGCCGCGGTCGGACTCGCAAGCCGCCTCGAGCCCCTCGAGAAGCGCGCCCCGGACCGGCGGCGCGCCAGCCGCCGCGGACCTCGATCTGGAGGCCATGCTCTCGCCGGTTCCGGAGTACGTGGGGATGGGTCGAAACCTGTTCGCCTTCGGCGAGGCTCAACGGTCCGCGGATCCGATGATGGAAGCAGGAGCAGCCCGAGGTCGAGAGCCCTCCGCCCGAGATCGTCGAGCTTCCGCCGCGCAACTCGACGCGCTCCGGGCAGTTTCCGGCGGCGCGGCTCGACATGAAGTACGCGGGATTTCTGGAGAAGACGGGGCCCGGCGGTGACAAAGCGAAGTACGCGATATTCCTCGACGGGAACGAGATTCTCGCGGGGATGGAAGGGGAGCTGGTGGCGAACCGATTCACCGTGGTCGAAATCGGCCTGGAATCGGTTACTGTCTCCCCGTCGGGATCGAGCGCCACGCAGCGCATTCCGCTGCAGTCGAAATGAGGGAATAAGGAGCCGATGAGAACGAAGCAAACAGCGTCCGCGCGATTCGCGCTCGTCGGGCTCATTGGGCTCGCCGCGGCGCTCGCCGGCCTTTCGTCCCTCGGCTGCAGCGCCGCCGCCGGCGCCTATCGCAAAGGGAGACACCGCCGCTCAGCAGGGAGAGTGGGACGCGGCGGTCGTGCACTACACGCGCGCGGTGAACGAGGACCCGGACAAGATCGAATACCGGATGGCGCTCGAGCGCGCGCTCATCGAGGCCGGCGCCTACCACGTGCAGCAGGGGCAGAAGAAGCTCGCCGCGGAAGACCTGGAGGGCGCGATCGGCGAGCTGGAGCTCGCGGTGGACCTCCATCCCGCGAACCGATACGCACAGAGCATTCTCAAGGAGACGCAGGCCCGGCTGAAGGAGCGGGAGGCGAGCCGCGAGGAAGCGGAAGGGTTCGAGGAGCGGAGGCGGCGGGCCCAGGAGCTCTTCGGAGGACGGCCGATCCTGGAGCCCTCGTCGACGGCTCCCATCCAGCTCCGTTTCGCCGAGGACACCAGCCTCCAGAAGATCTTCGAGGTCCTCTCGAAGCTCTCCGGCATCAACATCCTCTTCGACGAGTCGTTCCGCGACAAGAGAGTGACCATCGATCTCGTCGACGTCTCGTTCGAGGAAGCGCTCGACAAGCTCGCGCTCATCAACCGTCTCTTCTACAAGGTGGTCGATACCTCGACCATCATCATCGTTCCCGACAACGCCCAGAAGCACCGCCAGTACGACGACCTCGTGCTGCGCACGTTCTATATCGTGAACGCGGAAGTGAACACCGTCGCGAACATGCTCCGCACCATCGCCGGAATTCAGCGGGTGCAGCCGAATCCCGAGCTGAAAGCGATCACCGTCCGCGCGACTCCCGACCAGGTGGCGGTGGCGGAGCGAATCCTCGAGCTGAACGACAAGACGAAGTCCGAGATCATGCTCGACATCGAGATCCTGCAGGTCAACCGAGTCAAGGCGCTCGACTTCGGGCTCCGGGTGGCCGAGTACCAGGTGACTCTCGGCTTCGCAGCCGGCGGGCCGGATGGGGGAAACCAACGCCATTCGTCTCAATCGTCTTGCTTCGGTCGACACGTCGGACTTCACCATCAACCTTCCCAACATAGCGACCTACCGGCTCTTCAAGAGCAAGAGCGAAGCGCAATTGCTCGCGGCGCCGAAGCTCCGGGCGAGCGAGGGCCAGCCGGCGGAGCTGCGAATTGGACAGGAAGTTCCCATCCCGGTGACCTCGTTCGTATCCCAGTTTGGCACTCCCGGTGGGGTTCCGAACACTCCGGTGACCTCGTTCCAATACCGCAACGTCGGAGTCAACGTAACGATCACGCCAAAGGTATTCGTAGACGGTGAGATTGAGCTCCAGCTGACTCTCGAAACATCGAGTGTTGACGGAACAACGACACTTACCGGCGATCTCGTCCTCCCGATCTTCGGGCTCCGCAACGTCAATAACGTCGTTCGTCTGCGGGACGGAGAAACCAACATCATCGGCGGGCTCATCCGCGACGAGGAGAGAAAACAGCTCTCGGGACTTCCGGGGATTGTCGACGTTCCGCTGCTGAGCAAGATCTTCGGTTTCAACGAGGAGGACGTTGAGCAGCAAGACGTCGTCTTTTCCATCACCCCGCACATCATCCGCGCTCCGCGCGTGACGGAGCTCGACCTCGCGCCGCTCCCCATGGGAACCGACCAGCAGATCAGAGTTCCCGGGAACCGGCCGCGCATCTTCGACGCCGTGAAAGACGCGGAGCCGATCGAGCCCGAGGCGCCGGAAGCGGCGCCCGAGCCGGAGCCTGAGGAAGAAGCTCCGCCCGAGCCCGTCGAGGTCGAACCTTCCGAGCCGGCCGAGCCGGCGGAAACACCGCCACCGGACTTCCCGCCCGACGCGGTGCCGGAACCGGAGCCGGCGCCTCCGCCACCCCCATCGCCCATCTCGGTGCTGTTCAGCCCGCAGACGGCGAGCCTTGCGGTCGGCGAGGTTTTCGAAGTGGTGCTCGTCGCCGGCGGAGCCCAAGGTCTTTCCTCCGGCGAGATCCTGGTGAGCTTCGATCCCGCGGCCCTTCGGATCTCGAACGTGCAGCCGGGCGCTTTTCTCGCAATCGACGGCCGCGCGGTTACGTTCACACCGACCTTCAACCCGGGCCAGGTCGGAATCGAATTCTCCCGCCCGGGCGATACCGAGGGGCTCCGGTGGCTCGGGACACCTGGTCCGGTTGACCCTCGAGGCGGTGGCGCCGGGGCCGCCGCTCATCGTGAGCGCGACCGGCGCTCTCCGGGACACCACCGGAGCGAGTATTCCCGCGAGCTTCGCGTCTCTGCGGATCGAGGTGCAGTGATGGGTGGGTCGTCGAAGCGTGATCGCGGTCTTCGCGGGGCTCGCTTCTTTCGTTTCGGGCTGCGGCGGAGAGGTGCCTCTGACGGCGGCCGGAGCGGCCACGCTCTTCATATCGCGCGAATCCGACCGCCATACCGGTCTTCAACGGAGTCTCCACCATCACTGTCGTGGGCTTCAAGGATCCGGTGGACGGTGGCGGACCGCTTGCCGATGGAACTCAGATCTTCCTCACCACCAACGTCGGAATCATCGAGGAGCGCGTGGAGACGCAGGACGGAGTCGCACACGCCACTCTGCGGAGCAACGGCCGCGCTGGACGCGCGAACGTCATCGCACGCTCCGGCGCCGGAATCGAAGCAACGCTCGCGGACCAGCCCTGTCCTGATCGGCAACGCCGGCGGCGAAAACGGTATCAATATCCTGCTCACAGCCAACCCGCCGACCCTCGTCCCCGCCGAACACACCACGGAGCTGATCGCCACGGTCTTCGACAACGCAACAACCGCGATGGCCGATGTGCCGATCATCTTCACCACCACCGCGGGCGCTCTCGCGTCGATGGGTACGAGTCCTCAGAACCAACGTGAACGGCCAGGTGTTCGACCGGTTGACGCTCCTGAACCAGGAGACTGCCATCGTGACGGCACACTCCGGAGCGATCGCATCGGAGCCGGTCACGGTGAACCGGGACGCCGCATCCGAACCTCTCGTTACTTCCGTACGGCCAGGCTCCGGCGCTCCCGGTGCGACGCTTTCCGTGACCATCAACGGATCCAACTTCCAGCCCGGAGCCGTAGTGAGCTTCGACCAGGGTATCGCGGTGAACTCGGTCCGGTTCATCAGTCCGACTCAGCTGATCGCCAACATCACCATCGATCCGAACATACAGAACACCTCGACGGCCCGGACGGTCACGGTGACCAATCCCGACGGCGGCAGCGGAAACCTCCCGAACGCGTTCCAGATAACTACCACCAACCCGGCTCCCGTGATCACGAGTATCAACCCGACAGTGACGACTTCGCGAGGTGCACCTGGGATAACCGTAACCATCAACGGGTTTGACTTCCAGACAGGAGCGCAAGTCACTTTCTCCAGTGGCGCCGGATCGGTAAATATCATCGGCACAACCGTCAATGGCGCGAGCCAGATCGATGTGGACATAGTCATCGATCCCTTGCCAACTGGTCCACCCGTCGGGACTGTTTTCCAGGTACGAGTCAGGAATCCCGACGGCTTGGTGAGCAATCTCGCCAACTTCACCACGAACTGACATGCGAGCGAGGCAGCGTTTCTCCGCGACGACTTCTGGGATCCTGATCCTCCTCGCGGGCCTTTCCTGCGAGGAGCTCAAGGCTCCCCTTCCCGCCGCACCCACGCCGCCCCCCCCGCCGGCTTTCAGCCACTTTCAGATCGTGGGCCACTGGGAAGCGACGACGAGCCAGGGGCGTCGCATCGCCTTCGACGTCACGAGTGAAGGGCGAGTCATGAACGGGCGAATCAATCTCCATCACGATTGCAACACCGGGCGGTGGAGGGCGACCTTCGACGGTTTTGAGACGGACATCGTCGACGACGGATTCATCATCACGTTCAACTGGGGAAGCGACGAAGACGGACTCGTCCGCACTGGCACGGCGACGGTCTCCGGCCGGTTCGAGGGTGACGACTCACATGAGGGGCGGCTTCATCAACAGTGTGAACGACGCGCGCCTGAACGGGGTTCCCACTCAGGACGTCTGCCCGTCGATCGAAGGGAGCTACGTGGGAAACAGGGAGTGAGAACGTCCAAGCAAGGACTCGTCGCATGCTCGGCCTTGCTCATAGGTGTCTCTTCAGCGCGAGCCGATATCGCGATCATGGAGAGCGGCAAGATCCTCTATGTCGATCGCTTCGAAAGAGTCGACCAGCAGGTCACGCTGTACGTGACCGGAGGGGGCGTCGTCACCGTCCCTTCGGAGATCGTGCGCAACGTCGTGCCGAACGAGATCGTGGAACAGGGGGAAGATCCGCAGAAGGTCTCGCTGTTTCCGCAGCTCGAGGAGTTCATCGGCCCCGCCGCTTCGAAGTACGGGGTCGCGCCGGAGCTCGTGGCGGCCGTGATCTGGGCGGAATCGAGCGGCGATCCGAAGGCGGTCTCTCATCGCGGGGCGCGCGGCTTGATGCAGCTCATGCCGGCGACGGCGAAGGAGCTCGGAGTCCTTCGAATCGAGGACCCGCGTGAGAACGTCGAGGGCGGCACGCGCTACCTGAGGCGGATGCTGGACGCCCACGAGGGCGACGTGAGCCTCGCGCTCGCGGCGTACAACGCCGGACCGGACGCGGTGCGCCGCTACGGCGGAATTCCTCCCTACCGCGAGACCCGCGAGTACGTGGGCCGCGTGATCCGCGTCTACGAGCGCGCGCTCGGAGGCGTCGAATGAAGGACCGCGAGAGCTCGGGCGAATCGGGCTACATTCTCTTCGGCATCGTCATCCTCATCGTCATCCTCGGCATCTTCCTCGTGGCCGCGGTTCCTCTCTGGCAGAAGGCGATTCAGCGCGAGCGGGAGCAGGAGCTCATTTTTCGCGGCTATCAATACATGCAGGCCATCGATCGCTACCAGCGGAAATTTCCCGGAGCGTATCCCCCGACCATCGAAGTGCTCGTCGAGCAGAAGTTCCTCCGGAAGGCCTACAAGGACCCCTTCGCGGGAGAGAAAGGCGAGTGGAACGTCCTGCGGCAGATGTCGCCGGAGCTCCAGCTCCCCGGGCAGCTGCAACAGCAACAGTTGGAGCAGGCGGGGATCACCGATCAGAACCGCAGCCGCGCGCAGCTTCGAAAACCGGGAGACTCGGCGACGGGCGGAGCGCCCGGTTCCACGCGGGCGCCGACGGGTGGAACCTTCCAGTCGAGCCTCGGCCGCGGCGCGTCCGACGCGAGCATGGGGGGAATCGTAGGGGTCTCGAGCCGGAGCGCCGAGAAGACGTTCTACAAGGTGCCCGGAAAAGAGAAATACAAGGACTGGCTCTTCGTTTGGGGCGTCCAGCAGGGCGGAGCTCCCGTGATGACGACGCCGGGTCAGACGCAGCCGCAGAGCCCCTTTCCCGGTCTGCCTCCGCCGCCGCGGATTACGAGCTTCGGGTTCGGATCGACCCCCACCGGCACCGGACAACCAGGAGAGCCGGGCGAACCGGCCAGGCCAACCAGGCCAACCAGGAATGCCAGGCCAACCGGGCATGCCCGGATTCCCTGGGCAGTCCCCCTCGGGGTTTCCGACGGGACCGGGTCAGCCTGGACAACCCGGCCAACCTGGAATGCCTTTCCCGGGCAGCAAGGGCAGCCGGGGTTCGGCGAGCCGGGACAAGGGGTTCGGCCAGCCCGGGTCGGACCCACCGGCCAACGCCGCCCCGTCAGAGACGACAGCCGGACTGATGCGCATCGGAATCGATGCTCATCACATCAACGGAAAGCCTCAAGGAAGCCGGACCTACCTCATCGAGCTCATTCGCGCGCTCGCGCGCCTCGCGACGGACGAGCTCATCGTCTACAGCTTCCGCCCGGAAGAGACGAAAGCCGTGCTCGCCGCCGAGGGCGTCGCGCACCGGCGGGTGTTCCCCGAGTCCGCGCGCGTCCGGCTCCCTCTGGTGGTTCCCGCGCTCGCCTTTCGCGATCGACTCGCGGTCCTCCACTCGCAATACGTAATTCCCCTCGTCTCCTCGACCCGAGACGTCGTCACCATCCACGACATCCTGTTCGAGACCCATCCCGATCTCTTCGAGGGCGCCTTCTCGGAGCGCTCGAAAGCGCTCATCCGTCGATCGGCGCGGCGCGCCCGGTTGGTGCTGACCGTCTCGGAGTTCTCCCGGAGCGCCCTCATCGAGCGCTACGAGCTTTCTCCCGACAAAGTGGTGGTGACTCCGAACGGCGTCGACCGGCAGGTTTTCCGGCCATTCCCGGCCGACTCTACCGGCGTTCGAGAACGCCACGGGCTCGACGGCCCATTCCTCCTCGCCGTCGGCCGCATCGAACCGCGGAAGAATCTCGTGCGCCTGATTCGCGCCTTTTCGCGGGCGAGGGAAAGGCTTTCCGGCGGGGTAAGGCTCGTCGTCGTCGGCCAGGAGGACTTTCGCTCCCGAGACGTCTTCCAGGAGGCGGCACGCCAGCCAGAGGGCTCGATCGTGTTTCTGGGGGCGGTCCCGGACGCGGATCTTCCTGCGCTCTACAATCAGGCCGAAGCTCTCGCCTACCCCTCTCTCACGGAAGGGTTCGGCATCCCGCTGCTCGAGGCCATGGCCTGCGGCACTCCCGTCCTCGCCGCGCGCCGCGGCGCCCTTCCGGAGGTCGGCGGGGACGCGGTGCTCTGGATCGAGCCGGAGGACGAAGAGGCGATCGCTCGCGGCATCGAGAGAATCCTCTCGGATTCCGAGCTTCGGCGGCGGCTTCGCGGCGCCGGACCTTCGCGCGCCCGGCTTTTCGACTGGAGCGACACGGCCAAACGCACACTCCAGGCTTACCACCAGGCGAGGGGCTTTTTTGACATCTCCCTGATATCGGTGCTAGCGTGGGACTTGAACTCATACAAAGGAGCTCCACCGTGAGAATCATCTCCTTCGTCTCTCTCGGAGCCGCCTTCCTCTTCGTTTCCCGTCCCTCCGCGGCGCAGCCGGTCGAGGTGACCCACCTGAACGGTCTCATCACGATCCAGTGCAAGGACGCCGCCCTTTCGAGCGTCTTCGAAAGGATCGAGCAAGCCACAGGAATCGATCTCACGCTCGAGGACGAGGTGAAGTCGAAGAAACTTTCCGCGAATCTCGTGGGCCTTCCGGTTTCGATGGCCGTTTCGCGACTGCTCGAGGGTGTAGGCGTCAACTACATCGTCATGATGGACCCGAGCGACTGGGGAAGGGTCGACAAGATTTTCGTGGGCGCGGGCGGCGGCGGAGCGCGGGCGGCCGGGGGCCCGGTCCGCACTCCCATGGTTCCGGAAGAACAGCCCGTCGATGAAGCGTTCGACGAAGTCCCGCCCGAGGATTTCGAAGAAGGGGTGGACGGTATGGATCCGGGAGGGATGGGAGATGCCATGGATCCCGCGCTCGAAGGGGCGCCGGAGGACAGCGCTTCCCGATGAGTTCGGCGCCGGGCAGGACCCGGCCGAGCTCGAAGCGCCTCCGGGGAGCTCGCCGGTTCAGGAGTTCCTTCCTCCCGCGCAGCAGTTCCCGAGGAGCAGCTTCACTCCCGGTCTTCCCCAGAGGAAACCAGCGCGGCCAGAGCGGCTTGTCGTCAACCGCAGCAGCCGCAGGAGCAGGATCCCACGAACTCCGCAGGCGACGATGCCGTTCACCGACCCCTTCGGCCGCCCGATCCCCGTTCCGCCGGGAACGAATCAGCAGCAGCAACAGCAGCGACGGCAGCAACAGCAACAGCAACAGCAGCAGGTCGGGGGTACGCATGAATCCCCCCGCGAGCACCCGAGCGGTCGGGGTGGGTCAGAACGGCGCTACCAAGGTTTTGAAGTCGTCGAAGACGATCGACGCGTACCGCAAGAAGCGGGACTTCGATCGCACTCCGGAGCCTCCTCCCGACACCGCCCCGGCCCGCGGCACCCGGACGTTCGTGGTCCACCGCCACGAGGCCCGGAACCTCCACTACGACCTGCGCCTCGAAATGGAGGGAGTCCTCAAGTCCTGGGCCGTACCCCGTGGGTTCTCCTACGACCCGAAGGTGAAGCGCCTCGCCGTTCGCACCGAAGACCATCCCCTCATGTACGAAACCTTCGAGGGAGTCATTCCCAAAGGCGAGTACGGCGGGGGCACCATGACCATCTGGGATCGGGGCCGCTACGAGCTCTCGAAAGCCGACGACGGACCGCAGGCAGTATCCGAGGGGAAGCTCGAGATCGTGCTTCGAGGAAGAAAGCTCCGCGGGGAGTGGCACCTGGTGAAGACCCGCTCGGAGAAGGACGAGTGGATCCTGTTCAAGGCCCGGGACCGCTACGCGCGCGAGGAGTCGGAGAAAGCGCCTTTCTTCGATCTCTCGCGCGCGATCGAGTCGCCGCTTCCGGACCGCATCGAGCCGATGCGCGCGGGAGCCGAACGAGCTCCCTTTTCCGACCCCGCGTGGGTCTTCGAAGCGGAGTTCGACGGACGGCGGGTCGCGCTCCGCAAGGAGGGCGCGGAGCGTTCGACTGTCGACTACGAGCGGAGAAGACATTTCCGATCGCGCCCCGGAAATCGTGAAGGACGCTCTCGAGCTTCGGGCGGAGAACGCCTTTCTCGACGGAGTCCTGGTGGTGGTCGACCCCTCGCAGCGGCCGTCGCGGGAAAGGCTCGAGGCGCGGCTCGAGGGCGAGAGCTCGGAACCTCTCGTCTTCTACGCGTTCGACCAGCTCTACTACGAAGAGTGGGATCTGCGGCCTCTCTCGCTCCTCGAGCGAAAGGAGATCCTTCAGCTGGTCCTGCCGAAGCTCCCGCGCATCCTCTTCGTCGATCACGTGCACGGCCGGGGTGAAGAGCTTCACGCCGTGACCTCGGCCGCCGGCCTTCCGGCGGTCATCGGGAAGCTCGCCTCGAGCCCCTATCTCTCCGGTCCGTCTCCCGACTGGTGCCGCGTTCCCGCCGAGAGTCGCTCCGAATCGAAGGCCGCGCCCGGTGACGCGCTCCGCCCACGCCGGCCGGAGGCTCGCAAGATCCAGCTCAGCAATCTCGACAAGGTGTTCTGGCCTCAGGAGGGCTACACCAAGGGAGATCTCCTCCGCTACTACGATGCGATCGCCGGGACGCTTCTCCCCTACCTTCACGAGCGACCGGTGCACATGCTCCGCTACCCGGACGGGATCGAGGGGAAATCCTTCTATCAGAAGGACGCTCCCGACCACACGCCCGAGTGGGTCGTCACCGAGAGCATCGAGTCGGATGGCGAGGCGATTCGCTACATCATCTGCAACGATCGCGACACGCTCATCTGGATGGTGAACCTCGCGAGCATCGATCTGCATCCGTGGCTGTCGAAGCGCGACGAGCCGCGACACGCCGGACTGGGTGGTCTTCGATCTCGACGCCAAGAAGGCGCCCTTCGGCGACGTCATCAAGATCGCGCGCGCGGTCGGGAAGGTGCTCCGCGGCATCGGCCTCAGGCCCTACCTCAAGACGTCCGGCGCCACCGGCCTCCACGTGTTCCTTCCCGTGAAGCCCGGCTACAGCTACGGTCAGACCGCCACATTCTGCGAGGCGGTCGCGACGCACGTGGCCTCCGAGCACAAGGACATCGCGACCGTCGAGCGCGCGGTGAGCCGGAGAGGCTCGCGGGTCTACGTGGATTTCGGGCAGAACCGAAGGGGGCAGACGGTGGTTCCGGCCTACGTCGTCCGTCCCCGGCCGGGAGCTCCGGTCTCGACACCGCTCGACTGGGACGAGCTCGAGACCGATCTCGACCCGGTGCGGTTCAACATCCGGACCATGCCCGAGCGGCTCGGCCGGCTCGGTGATCTGTTCCAGGGGACTCTCCGGGATCCGCAGGACCTTCGTCCCGCCATCGACGCTGTTTCAGAAGAACTACATCCGCGGGTAGCCTGGACCGAGGGGAATCGAGCGCATTATCATGGACCGGCTCGCGCTCCCGACACGAGGAGGACGTTCGATGAGGACCTTCGCGATCCTGACCGCCGCTTCGTCGCTCCTGGCTCTCCCCGCGCTCGGCGAGACTCCGCGCACGCCGTGGGGCGATCCCGACCTCTCGGGGATGTGGGTGAACAATACGGCGACGCCGCTCGAGCGGCCGGACGCGTTCCAGGGGAAGGCGACGCTCACGGACGAAGAGCTCCTGGAGCTGAAGAAGAAAGCGGCCGAGGTCCTCGACGGCGGCGACGCGTTCTTCGCGGACGATTTCGTCACCGCGGCGGTCGAAGACGGGACGGGCTACCGCTCGTTCGATCAAAAGACGGGAAACTACAATCAGTTCTGGATCGTCGAGAGAGAGTTCGACCACCGAACCTCTCTGATCGTCGATCCCCCGGACGGGAAGATTCCGGCGTTGACTCCCGAAGCGCAGGCCCGGGTCGCGAAGGAGGCGAGGGGCTTTCTCGGCATCGATCCGGAAGGTCCCGAAGACCTGGCCGACCAGGTGCGCTGCATCACCTACGGCGTTCCCAATATCCTGGCCGGCTACAACAGCCTCTTTCAGATCCTGCAGACTCCGGAGACCGTGGTGATCTTCCAGGAGCTCATCCACGACGCCCGCATCATTCCCATGGACGGGCGCCCTCACCTCCCCGCCTCCTTCCGCCAGTGGCACGGCGATCCGCGGGGCCACTGGGAGGGCGACACTCTCATCGTCGAGACGACGAATTTTTCACCCAAGAGCAACTTTCAAGGCTCCGCCGAAAACCTGCATCTCGTCGAGAAATTTACCCGCGTCGATGCGGAAACCCTTTCCTACGAGATCGTGATCACGGACCCCACGACGTTCGCGCGCCCGTGGACCATCCGGATTCCCCTCAAGGCGAGCTCCGACCCCATCTTCGAGTACGCCTGCCATGAAGGGAACGTCGCGATGGAGGGAATCCTCAAAGGCGCGCGCGCGAAAGAGCAGGCAGAGCCCGATGAAAGCCGAAGGTAGCGAGATGCGAAGCGGAGCCACGATTCTCGTAGGAGTGGTCCTCCTCCTGCGAGCGGCGACCGTACCCGTCGCCGCGCACCACGCCTTCTCCGCGGAGTTCGACGCGGACAAACCGGTCCACCTGACGGGAAAGGTGACCAGGATGGAGTGGATCAATCCGCACGCGTGGGTGCACGTTGAAGTCGAGAAGGCCGACGGAGCCCTCGAGACCTGGATGGTCGAGGGTGGAACGCCGAACGCGCTTCTACGCCGCGGCTTCACCAAGAACTCCCTTGTACCCGGAACGGAGATCGTGGTGCAGGGATATCAAGCCAAGGACGGCTCGCTTCGCGCCAACGGCAGGGACCTCACTCTTCCCGACGGGCGCAAGCTCTTCCTGGGCTCCTCCGGAACCGGCGCACCGAAGGACGGCGCCGACCCGACGGAAAAGAAACCGGTGAAGCCGAAGAGCTGATGCTCCCAGAGATCGCCGCCTCGCTGGTCCTTGCCGCGGCTTGCAGCGGCGCTCGGGTGGAACGACCCACGGATGCCGAGGCGCTCGGACCGAATCGCGGCCGCGCCGGGAACGGAAGCACCGGCCGGGTGGCAGACCTTTACCAGCGCGGAGTTCGATTTCACGACGGGAAGAATGCTGGCTCCCAACCGTTTCCTTTACGTAGGTAGAAACGAAATCCTGCTTCGAATCGCTCCGATCGGAAGCGAGTCGGAGGACATTCTCGCGACCTTCCGTTTCCTTCCGTGAGCGTAAGGGGCCCCCTCGAGCGGGAGCCCCTCCGCCGTTTCAAATGAAATCGCCTTCTAGGACGTCCCGCCATTCGCGAAGCATTGCTGGATGATGTCTTCGGACTCATCCGTCGCGGCCGTGCTCATGAAGGGCGGCGAGCTCATCTCCTGCCAGAACACACCATTCGTGTTGGTCGGAGGCGTGCGGCAGTCGCCGACGCAACGCTTGTGGCTGTTCACTCCCGTTACCGAGTTGTTCCCTGGATCGGTCGCGAGGCTTCCGTCCGTGTCGGGGAACTCATTGCCCGGTTTGTTCCATCCCAGGACCCACGACCCGCCGCTCGAGCCACCGGTCAGATCGCTGCCGATGAGCTTGGACGACTGTCCGCCCGGTTCGAATTGAAAGCTGTACCACTCCGTCGACTGCGTCGTCTGGAGGCGCATTCCGTTGAACGGGGGCGCCTGGGGATAACCGAAGGTACGAACCGCCTGCGAGTGCGGGAAATTGAACGCCCGCCCGAGCCAGCCGGTCACGTTCCCGATCCGATTCGCGATGGTCGTCCCCGACGGCCCGGTCACGAGGCAAGCGTAGTCGTAGTCGGGGTCGCCGACCGTTCGCCATCTCAAGGACGTCGCGCTCGCGACGACGGGCCAGCAGCCGCGCGGGTTCACTCCGTTGCGATGGCTTGGGCAGAATTCGCGATTGATCGCAGTCTGCCCTCCGGGGCCGCCATGATTGCAGTGCCCGGCGGTGATGAGGGTGCTTCGATGGATTACCGTCGCGGAACAGACGAAATCGCCCTGCCCCGGGAGAGTGAAGAAGAGCTTTCCATGGGTCGAGATCGGAAAGTTCAGGATGGGATCGATCTCCGTGTATCTCTGGAACGGTCCGTACGGACCCGTCCTGGGATTCGTCGGCGCCGAGCCGTGCTGCGGTTGAAACCCGGCTTCCACGGACGCGTTCGTGGGATACATCGGATGACCGGCGGGGATGTAGTACTTGACGTCCTTGTGAGGGGGCATTCCGGGTCGCCAACCCGGCGCGAAACCGGGAAGCGCCGCGGGAGACGCTTCTTCCACTTCGTTCGCCGCCGCTTCCACGGCGTTCGCGTCGAAAGCCACGGCACGCGACATCGGGATTGCGGCCTTCATGCGCGCGACCGTCCAATACGCTACCGTCGCGCGCGCGCTCGCGAGCGCCTCCGCTGCCGAAACATTGGGATCGTCCAGGCTCGCTGCCTCCTGCCGATTCTGTGAGAAAGCGGCGACGGGGACGAGACACAGGAGCAACGCTGCAATCGGTTTTCTCATTTGTTCTTTATCTCCAATCTACGAATGAGACGGTCGCTGTTCGGATAGGACACCGGCACGAGTGCGGCGCACTGCACGAGTCGTTCCGCATCGGAAGCGCGCATCCGGAGAATGCAGATCACGTCGCAACGGTATGCGGAGTCGAGACTTGTCGCTCGGTAGCCCGGTCGAGGCCCGGCGTTGACAAGCGTCGAGGCTGTAGCGCGGGGAACTACGATCGACTGCCGGGAAGTTTCGTGTAGCGGGACGCGCGACAGCCGCCGCGACGATCTCGGTCTTTAGAATGATCCCCAAAACCGGAGCGAAGTGTAGGTCAGGAACTCTCTCGAGGGCGAGTCACATCGTTCGGGACGGCGCTACTGCACGTAGCCGAGAGACTTCAATTGCTCGATCTCGGCCGGGGTGAGGCCACGCTGCTCTCCGGAGGTCAATCCGTGGCGGGCTCGGAGATTGGCGGCGTCGGCCTGAAGCTGAGAATGCAGAACCCTCATCTTCTCGAGGTCTTCCTGGCTCACGAGCGAAAGACGTTCCTCCGGGTCTTCGGACAGATCGTAGAGAGTTTCCTTGCCGGTAAACTGGGAGCGAGTGTATTTCATCCCGTCGAAGAGGATCGTCTCCAGGTCTTCGAAATAAAGAGTCGAAGACGCGTAAAGCGGCGCCGCTTCGTAGGAGTCGACGTCTCCTCGTAGCAAAGGCGTGAGGGGGGAAACGGAGAGCGTGCTCGCGTCATAGCTTACCCCGCTCAGGTCCAGGATCGTCGGCATGATGCCGATCGTCGGAACCGCTCCTTCGTGCGCTCCGATCGATGCGCCGTCCGGCATCTTCACGATCAGCGGAACGTGAAGGATCTCGTTCCACGTCGCATGCCCGTGCTCGAGTCCCCCGTGGTCCCAGAATTCCTCGCCGTGGTCGCTGGTCAGGACGACGAGAGAGTCCTCGAAGAGATTCTTCTCTTTCAGAAAGGCGATCAACCTGCCGACCTGCTCGTCGACGTAGCGGACTTCCGCCTGATAGAGCTCCCGTACCTGCTTGCGCTCTTCTCGAGAGACCTTCTTGGTCCCGACCCGAACGGACTGGAAATGCTCCAGCCCCCAGACTCCGGCGTCATCGAGAAACCTCTCCGGAGGGGCGTAGGGAAGATGCGGATCGAGATAGTGAAGCCAGAGGAAGAAATCTCGATCGCCGTGCCGTTCGATCCATTCCTCCGCCAGGTCGGTCAGATCCTCGGTGCTCGGCCGAAGGGCGAAACGGCGGCCAAAAATTCCGGAGTATCGGGCGAGCAGGTTGCTTCCGAAGTCGCGCGTGCTCCGTTTGGGATAGAAGTCATACTCCTCGAAACCCTGGCCGAGATTCGACCTGCCGCCGAGGAGCGTGTTGTCGCCGATCGCCCCCGTCAGGTATCCGGCGTCCCGCAGGTAGCTCGCGAGAGTCGGCAATTTTCGGGGAAGCCGCGACGCCGGTTTCGTCGCGAGGTGAACGCTCGGGAATAGCCCGGTCAAAAGCGACGACATGGACGGAAGCGTCCAAGAAGCCGAGGAGTAGGCGTTCTTGAACACGAAGCTTTCTCGAGCCAGCTCATCGAGATGACGGGTCTGCGCATCGCTGCGACCATTCGACGACAGCGCATCCGCGCGGAGCGTGTCCACGACGATGAGAATCACCCTTCGAACACTTCTCGGGCGCTCGCCGGCTCTTCCGACGTCTCTGTGCGAAGGAGAACGCCGGGAGGGCCGCCAGAAGCGGCAGCATCAACGCCGTTCCCGCGACCGACGCCACACCGAAACTCGATGGAAAGCGAGACAAAATGCGTCCGGAGACCGCGACGCTCGCGGCGACAATCGCGACAAAGCCCGCCGCGAAACCGATCTTTTGAACCAGAGTCAGGGGATTGGCGAAGGCTTCCTGCCATATCCACCACGCGACCACCGTCTCCGACAGGAGCAGCGGCGCCGAAGACAGGAGCAGAATCGCGAGCGGTCGAGACGAGGGAGCTTGCTCGAAAGCGTAGAGGGCTCCTGCCGCGACCAGGAGCGCGAAGAGGAGAAAGAGAAGAAGCTCGGCGCGCCGGCCATCCGCGGGGAGATTCAGAAGCGGGGTGAGCAGGTCGCGAATGGAGAGAAGCGTGAACGCGCCCAGGAGAAAAACTCCCGCCGCGAGCAGCGCCGCCGGCGCCTCGATCCCCATGACCTTCCGGAGCAAGGGAGCCGACAAGGCTCCGAGAACGAGATAAACCGTGGCGAACGAGACGGCGGTCGCAAGGACCGACGGAACCGCGACCGCGAGTGAATCGAACCCCGATCGGCCCGCAAACATCCCGATGGCGAGATCCGCGAAGCCGGCGGAGATTCCGAGACAAACTGCGAGCGGCAGCAGAAGAGAGCGGGCCGATGGAGACGGACCGAGAACGCCGGAAGGATGCAGGACCACGGATTCAGTGTACCGGACGCGCGCGATCCGGTCGAGACTCGGGCGTCTCTGAGCTTCTAGAAACGGAACAGATAAGAGAACTTCACGAACACCTGCCACGCGTCGTAGCGCAGATCGTCGGTGAAAGCGAAGCGACCTCGCTCCCGCTCTCCGCGATCGAGATCCAGAGTCCGGCCGTTGCCGTTGTACCCGACGAACAGAGCCGTCCCGGGGTTCACGAGGTACGTCGCCAGTACGTCGAAGTTGAGGTTCTCACGCGTTCGAAGCGAAGTCGCCGCCTCGTTGGCGTCGATCTCGTCGTACTGCGCGATGACCCGGAAGGAAAGCTCCCGGGTCCATTGCCAGTTCCATTTCGAGCGAAAGATTCGGTTGCTGAAGATCGCAGCGCCGTCATCAGGAGAGGCGAGGCTCGTGGACAGGTAGGTGTTGTCGATGGTGAGAGGATTCCATGGCCGGAGGGTCAGCGTGAGATCGAAGCTGTTCACGTCCGCGGTCTCCGGCGCTTCCCCCGCGGGCGGAGTGAAGTGGATGGTCGTTCCGCGCGAGAGCTCGAAAGCGAGCGTCACCTCACGGAGAAAGCTCGTCCGGAACTCGACCTCCGACGCATTCTGCGGAAACGCGCGGTTCTCCAGAAGCGCCGCGAAATCCTTCGGGCGCAGCACTTCCTCTTTGCGAAGCCAGGAGACCGAAGCCGTGGTCTGGCGATGGAACTGCCATTCCAGTTCCGCTTCGAAGAGGTCGTCGAGCTTCGTCCCTTCCTGATCCCAGATCCGTTGGACCGAGATCGACGGACCCCAGGAGATCAGCTTGTCTCCCTCGGGCCAGAACGTGTACTGGGCGAAAACGTCGCCCGATCGAATGTCCCGCCGCGTGACGAATCCGTTCTCCGCGCGAAAGCCGTCGGCGACGTCCAGGTACTCGATGCTGGTCTGGAAATGGCGCCCGTTGCGATCGAGCTCCATCGCGTAGGCGGGTCCGTCGAGCGCGAGCCCGTCGGCGAGACGCGTCGTGCTCGCGACCGCCTGGCCGGTCAACGACCAGTTCGGATTGAGCTTGAAGCGGAAATCGGCGCCGCCGACGCGATTCGAGGCTCCTTCGAGCTCTCGATCCGTGAAAATCATGCCGAGCGTGCCCTGCTGGAACACGTCGCGCGCCACGCGCAGAATGCCGTTGTACGCGCGCGCGCCGAAGATCGGGCTCGACGGCAGCGCCGCTCTCTCCCGGAGCTTCGTCGTCGGCGAAGATCATGCCGAGCGCCCAGGGGCCTGCTTTTCCGGTGAGCCGCGCGCCGAGCTCCGGATCGGCGATGCGCCGGGTGAAGACCAGGTTCAGCGGAGTCTGAAAGTACTGCGCGTTCTCGATGAAGAACGGCCTCTTCTCGGGAAAGAAGACCTCGAACCTCTGGTTCACCGTGACCTGAGGCTCGTCCGACTCCACCTGGCTGAAGTCGGGATTGACCGTTCCGTCGAGGACCAGGCTCTCGCGAAGGACCAGCTTCGCATCGAGGCCGACGCTGGTGTCGGCGAGATCCCTCTCTTCGAGAGTCGAGAACGAACGATTCACTCCATAGGGAATGAGCTGCACGTTCCGGCCCGCTTTCACCCCTTCCATCTCGATGCGGCCCGTCTGCGCGAGAAAGCCGTCGATGCGGGTCGAGGCCTGAGGCCAGAACGACCAGTCGCTCGAATGCGCGCTCCATCGCTCGAGGAGGAGCCCCCAGGTCTGCCGGGGAGCGTCGGGAAATCGTATGCTCTCGAAGGGGAGGGCGAACCAGACCACGAACCCGCGATCGGTCCTCTGGCCTTTCGAATACCAGAGCGTGTCGAAAGTGCGGTCGACCTCTCCGCCCTCGATGAAGAGCGAGTCGAACTGCACGCCGAGGGCGTTGGTGCCGAACTCGTAGCCGCGGCGCTCGTCGTTGAAGGTGTCGAGATTCACATAGACGAGATCGTCGTCGCGATCCACGCTCTCCCGCCGGGCGAGACGCGCCCGCACCTCCTCCGGCTGGTCGTCGAAGGCGACGAAGACGACGTAGAGGTGCTCGTCGTCATAGCCGAGATAGACGTCGGTGGGCTTCGTCGAAGGGGCGCCGTCGCTCGGCGACCGCTGCTTGAAGCCGGAGAGGCGGGTCATGCGGCCTTCCAGCCGACCGCTCGGCTTCATGTCGAGGAAGTCCTCGAGCGTCGGCGCGACCTCGACCCTCTCGATCTCGATGGTCGGCCGCGACGGGACGAAATCTTGAGCGCCGGCGAGGGCGGTCGTGAGCAGAAGCGGCGCGACAGCGAGCGCGAAGGACGTATCCGGACGGGAATGCAGCAAAAGGTGGGCTCCGACTCGACTTTACTCTAGCGCGACTCTTCTTCGGCGCGGAGCCAGGCGTGAATCGTAGCGTGATGCGACGACCAGGAAGACCACGCGGATTCCGCCCATGCCCGTACGAGCTTCACGTGCTCCGCTGCGCTTTCGGCACGATGGACGTCCTTGACGGTGATGGAGCCGAGCGACTCCGGCGGCGTGAGCCAGGTGAAACGTCCCTTGTGCTGGGCCGCGGTCTGCAGAAACTCCGTCGCTCGACGGGGCTCGATGTCGCGCTCGAGGACCAGGCAGAGACTCATCAAGTGCAGCGCCACGGACTGGATGCACTGGGGCGAAGGCCGACCCGGGTGCTGGACCGCGTACGTGTCGACGGTCAAGCGGTGGAGCGCACCGTAAGCGGGAAAGTCGGAGTATTCGCGGGCCAAGACCTCTCCGTACGAAGCCCAGCAGCCGGGAGAAGACTCCAGATAGCGGTGCGTCGGTCCATCGCCCTCTTCGAAGACCGCGCCGCATCCCACACAGGCGACCGCGGCCATATCGTCTCTAGATCTCCATCAGGTCTCTCCCGACGACGATCGGTCCCCGAAAATGCGGGCGGGCGGCCTCGAGCCACATCGCTTCCGTCACTTCTGGATCGTCGGCGGGAATGAGATGGGAGAGAACGAGCGTCTTCACCCCAGCTTCTTGAGCGACGCGAGCCGCGTCCTCGACCGGGGCCTGCAGGGAAAGAATGCTCTCCTTCAGACTCGGCGCGCTCCCGACCCTCGCGATCAGGCGATCCAGGGCCGGAAGGTACAGCGCCGAGTGAACCAGCACGTCGGCGCCCCGCGCGAGCTCGATGAGGTTCTGGGAGCGCTTCGTGTCCCCCGAGATCACGATGGACCGGTCCGCCGCGTCGAAGCGATAGGCGAACGCCGGCACCATGGGAGGATGGTCCACGAGAGCGGCGGTCACTTTCACGTTCTCGTCCTCCATCAAGAGATCGCCCCGGCTCAGCTCGTGGACCTCGACCAGCGACGCGAGCGCCACTCGCCCCTCGGTCGCGGTCCGGGCTTCGATGTCGGAAGCGTTCATCTCGAAAAAGAGCTTGGTCATCCGCTCGAGAGGAGGCGGACCCCAGATGTCGACTTCGGTCTTGAGCCCGGCAGTCCACGCGAGCCATATCAGGTTTCCGTAGTCCGCCGTGTGATCCGAGTGCAGGTGAGTGATGAAGACGTGCCGGAGAGTCGAGAGCGGAACGTCGGCGAAGACGAGCTGGCGCGCCACTCCGTCGCCGCAGTCGACGACATACGGAACTCCATTCACGACGACGACCTGGGACGAGCCCGAGCTTTGTTTGCGCGGCCGCGGTCCGCCGCCCGTTCCCAGGAGGATGAGCCGCGTCTTGCTCTTCTCCGCCTGTCCCCGATGAAAAGAGGTGAGCGAAAGCGATGCGGCCCCCGCGAGGAACTGGCGCCTGTTCAGGGTTTCCTCCAACGCGGAACGCGCCCCGGAGTCCAGGGCGCGCCCGCGTCGTCCAGCTTCCGTTCGAGCGAAGGGAGATCCTCCTCGAGGAGGCGGCGGAGATCCTCGAGAACGGGCTCGAACGCGGCGCCGGCGATCCGGTAGGCTTCGCGCTGGGTCTCCGTCGGCGCCGAGGTCGACGTCCAGTGGCCCGACACCACATCGTCGATCCGCTCGGCGATGGCCGGCGGCGTCGACTCCGATCGCGATCGGATGGTGTCGTCCCCGGAGAGGGCGACATCGATTCCGTGTAAACGGTCCTCGAGCGCTCTCGCTTCCTGGAGGAGTGCCGCATCCGCTCGGGGCGCCTGCAGGATGGCTCGCACGACGTAGTCCAGCCGCGTCGACGTTTCGTCCACCGCTCGCTGCGAGCCGAGGATGGCGCGCTGAAGCTCCGCGGTCTGCCGTTGAAACGCGAGAAGCGCTTTCTTGTCCTCCGCGGGGAGACTCGCCGAGCCGAGAGCCACGGCCTCGAATCGCTGCGGCTCTCCGAGTGAGGTCATGACTCCATCGACTCTCCGCGAGAGCGAGACTTCGTACGTTCCAGGAACCACCATGGGTCCCCTCGGGGGATCGACGAAGGGATTGTCGGGAGGTGTCTCTTTCAAACGGGTCGGGCGGGAATCGGGAAAGCGGAAGTCCCAGGCGACTCTGTGAAATCCCGCGGTGACCGGCCCTTCGAGACGGCGTACGACTTCCCCGGCGTCGTCTTTCACCGTGATCAGGATCGCGGGCGCGTCTTCCCGATCCTCCGCACGGAGCGCGTCCCAGCTCGGATACCGGAGCGTTCCGCCTTCCCCTTCGATGCGCTTTTCCTCTACCTCTCTCTCTTTCTTCTTCGTCTGGATTTCGTCCTTCAGGTAATACGTGACGACCGCGCCGAACGGCGGGTTCTCCGCCGCATAGAACGAATCTCCCTGGAAAGATTTTCCTCGCAGGCCGAGTGGAAGCTCCTCCATGTACATCCAGGAGCGCTTGAGAGGAAAGAGAACCGCGGGCTTCTCGAGGACGTCCGGTGCGACCGATCGAAGCGGCGAATAATCGTCGAGAACGTAGAAACCCCGGCCGAACGTGGCGAGCACCAGATCGTTCTCCCGGGCCTGGATCGCGAGGTCTTTCACCGCGATGGGGGGAAGGCCGCCCTTCAACTGCGTCCAGAGCTTTCCGCCGTCGACGGTGAAATAGAGCCCGAACTCCGTGCCGGCGAAGAGAAGACTCTGGTTCACGGGATCCTCGACGATCGCGTAGACGGGGCTGTTGGCGGGAAGGCCCGACGTGATGGCGGTCCAGTTCCCCCCGCGGTCGACGCTCTTATAGATGTAGGGAGCGAAATCCCCCATTTTGTGGTTGTCGAAAGCCGCGTAGAGCGTGTCGACGTCGTGGGACGACGCCTCGATCCGGCTGACATAGGTCCTCTCCGGGACTCCTTGGGGAAGCTCCGTTCGATTCCAGACGCCGCCGGAGTCCTCCGTGACTTGAATGAGACCGTCGTCGGTCCCGATATAGAGAAGCCCCTCCTTCAGCGGCGATTCCGAAAGGGACACGATGTTTCCGTAGATCGAGGTCGAGGTGTTCTTGGCGATGGCGTCGACGCTCCAGACCTTTCCCATCACCTCGAGCTGGTTTCGATCGATCCCGGCAGAGAGGTCGGGGCTCACGGGTCTCCAGGAATTTCCGCGATCGTCGCTGCGGAAGAGACGATTCGCCGCGAAATAGAGACGGGTCGAGGAGTGTGGGCTCACGATGATGGGAGAGTCCCAGTTCCAGCGGAGCCCGTCTTCTCCCGCTTCCGGCTGCGGCTGGATGTAGATCGCTTCACCGCTCTTGCGATCGAAGCGAACGAGTCCGCCGTGCTGCGACTGCGCGTAGAGAATGTTGGGATCCTCGGGATCGACCACGGTCTCGAAACCGTCGCCACCCCGCGTCACGAACCAGTCCGAGTTCAGGATGCCGTGGGCGCTCGTGGTCCGCGAAGGACCGCCGAGGCTGAAGTTGTCCTGAGTGCCGCCGTAGACGTTGTAGAACGGAGCGGCGTTATCGACCGAGACCCGGTAGAACTGGGTGATGGGAAGGTTCGCCATGTAGTCCCAGGTGGCGCCGCGATCGAAGCTTTCGTAGACCCCTCCATCGCAGCCGGCGAGGAGATGGTCGGTGTCTTCGGGATCGATCCAGAGAGCGTGGTTATCGACGTGCTTATAGGCCTCACCCACGCGCGCGAACGTCTTTCCTCCGTCTTCGGTCACCATCATGTAGGTGTCCATGGAGTAGACGCGATCGACGTCGCGTGGATCGGGGACGATCTCCTGGTAATACTGCGGGCTCCCACTCACGTGCGAGGAGCGCTTTTCCCAGCTCTCTCCGGAATCGAGCGATCGAAAGAACCCGCTCTCGTCGCCCGACGCCTCGACGATCGCGTACAGCACGTCGGGAGAGGCGGGAGATCGAGCGAGGCCGATGCGACCGATGTCGCCCTTCGGAAGGCCGCTCGCCACTTTCCGGAAGGTCGCGCCCGCATCGGTCGTCTTGTAGATCGTGGATTCCGGCCCCCCGTCGATGAGGGTCCAGACGTGCCGCCGTCTTTGATAGGACGCCGCCACCAGCACGTCGGGGTTTCGGGGATCCATCGTGACATCCGTGATGCCGGTGTTCTCGCTCACCTCGAGGACCGCCTTCCACGTCTCACCGCCATCGACGGTTTTGAAGAGACCGCGCTCCCCTCCCGCTTTCCAGAGCGGCCCCTGAGAGGCGACGTACACGACGTCCGAGTCGCGCGGGTCCACGAGAATCTTCGCGATGTGCTCCGAAGTGGCGAGGCCCATGTTCTTCCAGGTCTTCCCTCCGTCGACGGATTTGTACACGCCGTCGCCGTACGACACGCTTCTCTGGCTGTTGTTCTCGCCGGTTCCCACCCAGACCACGAGCGGGTCGTTGGGGTCGATGGTGATGGTCCCGATCGAGAAGGATTTCTCTCCGTCGAAAATGGGAGTCCAGGTCGTGCCCGCGTTCTCCGTCTTCCAGACACCGCCCGATGCCGCGGCCACGTAATAGATCTTGGGAGATTTCGGATGGACCGCGATATCGCCGATGCGTCCCGACGTGAGCGCCGGTCCAATCGAGCGCAGGCGGAGGCCTTCGAAGGTCGCGCTCGTCATCTTCGAGGCTTCATCCGAGCCCTTGGCGTACGCGGTCAGAACGGCAAAAGCGCAAGCGAGGAGAGTGGGCCTTTTCATGGCGGAATTATAGAGCGGAGGTCGAGGGTTCGAATGCGTCGGTGTCAGCGATCACGGACCCACAGAGCGAGGACCTGCCACTCGGAGTCGTCCTGCGACTCCCAGTGTTTGCCCCCCGGATGGAACGGCGTGCCTCCCGCCTCTTCCGCGAGAGGCATCAAGAGGAGCCGACTTCGAAGGGGCTCGCCGGGTGCCACCAATCGGGCCGCGGCTTCGAAATTGAGGCGCGACTCCTCCTCGTTCCAGGACGCTTTTCCCGGCGCCAGGACCTGCAGGCGAAAGGGTGTCGTCGCGCGCGTATGGCACACGACGCAGCGCGCGCGGCCTTCTCTCTTCCTCAGGAAGAGCGGCTCGATGCGGGCTCGGAAGGTGTCGAAATCGAGTGCGGGAGCCGCTGCCGCGGAAACCCAGTCGGCGAGGCTCCGCCACTCGGGGTCGTCCGTCGATTCCCAGTGCTTGCCTCCCGGATGAAAAGAGTTTCCACCCGCGTCTTCGGAGAGCGGCATGGTCAGGAGTCGGCTCTTCATCGGCTCTCCCGGCACGACGAGGCGCCGGGCGGCTTCGAAGTTCTGGCGCGAGTCCTCGTCGCTCCAGGCGGTGCTTCCCGCAGCGAGCGCTTGAAGCCGAAAGGGGGTGGTCGCTCGCGTATGGCAAACGACGCACCGGGCGTGACCTTCCCGCTTCTTCAGGAAGACGGGCTCGACGCGCTCGCGGAAGACGTCGTAGTCGAGGGACGCCGGCAGTTGAAAGACGGCCAGCACCAGAAGCGACGCGGCGAGCGCCATGGCCGCCTATCATAGCTTCGATTCCGAATCTTGACTTACCCGCACCCGACCCTTAGAGTTGCTCGCGGAGGCTCGACCATGACTCTCGCCGCTTTCGGCCTCGCTCTCCTCGCACTCTCACCCGCGCCCGGCGACCGCGTGGTGATCGTTCAGACGAACGCCGCCGGGGACAACGTGTTTCTCATCGACCCCGCGAGCAACACCATCGTGGGCGAAATCGAAGGGATCGAAGTCAACCACGGGGCGGCGGCGGCTCCCGACGGAAGCCGCCTCTACTTCACGAACGAGGCGAACGAGACCCTCGATGTCGTCGACGTGAAATCGCTCGCCGTCACCAAGAGCATCCCGCTCAGCGGCCGGCCGAACAACGTCGCCATCAGTCGCGACGGGCGTCGCGTCTACGTGGCGATCGTTTCGTCTCCGGGAGCGGTCGACGTCATCGACACTCCCTCTCTCGAGCGGGACAAGACCATCCCCACGCGCGGCGGAGTGCACAACACGTTCGTCACGCCCGATGGACGGCACGTCATCGCCGGGTCGATCGTGGGGAAGAACCTGACCGTCATCGACCAGGAGACCGAAGAGCCCCTCTGGACGCTCTACTTCGAGAACGGAGTCCGCCCGATCGGGTTCGAGACGAACCCCGACGGGACCACCCGAAGGATGTTCGTGCAGATTTCGAATTTCCACGGGTTCTTTCTGGTGGACTTCGAGAACCGAAAAGAAGTCGGGACGAATCGCGCTTCCGGAGCTTCCGAAGGAGGAGCAGAACTGGGACACGCTCCAGGGCTCGCCCTCTCATGGGATTGGGGTCGCGCCCGATGGAAAGACCCTCTGGGTCTGCAGCAAAGTGAACCACGCCGTCTACGCCTATTCCCTTCCCGACCTGAAACTTCTCGGCGGCGTCGAAGTCGGGCACCACCCCGACTGGCTCACCTTCACTCCCGACAGCAAGACGGTCTACGTGGCGAACGCGGGATCGAACTCGGTCTCCGCGGTGGACATCGCGTCGCGGAAGGAAGTCGCGCGTATCCCCGTCGGCCAGGTCCCGAAACGGAACATCACCGCAATCATTCGTTGAACCGCGCCGTTCTCCTCGTTCTCGCCTTCGCGCTCGGCTCGGGCCCGGCCAGCGCCCAAAGAGTCGTGCTCGTTTCCGTCGATGGCCTGAGGCCGGATTTCTATCTGAACCCCGAGGCGCACGGCGTCGAGCTTCCCACGCTCCGAAGCCTGATGGCCGAAGGTGTCTATGCGGAAGCGGTCGAGAGCGTCTATCCCACCTTGACCTACTCCCCTCACACCTCCATCGTCACCGGCGCCCTTCCGTCGAGACACGGCATCGTGAACGACACGGTTTTCGACGAGCGGGGCGGTTCGATGACTGGTACTGGCGGGCCGACGCCATTCGAGTGAAAACCTTGTGGGACGTGGCGCACGGAACCACTGCCGCGATTTTGTGGCCGGGAACCGTCGGCGCGGACATCGACCTCAACTTTCCCGACTTCTGGATTCCGGGAAGCGACCAGCCGTGGGGCGAGGTGATGCAGAAGGTCGCGACTCCGCAGTTGCTTGAAAGAGATGGGCCCGATTCCCGTGAAGCCTTTCGACGAGGAGCGGCTCGAGGATCTTCTGTTTCGATCCGCGGAGCTCGTTCTCGAGAGGCATCGCCCCGCGCTTCTCCTCCTTCATCCGATCGATACCGACGCTCAGCAGCACCGTCACGGACGAGAACACCCCGAGGTCGCGGACGCGTTCGAGCGAGTGGACCGGGCGATCGGCCGGCTGCGAGCGCGGATCGCCGCTTTGGGGCTCGCGGAGGAGACGCTCTTCGTCGTCACCGGCGACCACGGCTTCTTCCAGACCCACACGTCGATTCACATGAACGCGCGGCTTCGCGAGGCGGGACTTCTCGAGGTCGGGTCCGGACGGCGCCGTCTCGAGCTATCGAGCGCTGGCCTGGCCGAGCGGTGGTTCGTGTTTTCTGATGCTTCGAGATCGCGAGGACGACGCGCATCCGCGCAAGGAAATCGAAACTCTCGTCGACGAAATGCTCGCGGGACCTCTTGTCGGCGCGGTCGTCCCTGGTCTCGAGATCGGAGCTCGACGCGCTCGGCGCGGTGCCCGACGCTCTCTTCGCGCTCGACGCGCGGGAAGGCTATGCCTTCGGGAAGAACCTGGAGGGACCGCTCCTGACGCCGTCGCACGACCCGGGCTATCACGGTTCGCTTCCGCGTCACCCGAAAATGAAGACGGGTTTTCTGATGGCGGGCCCGCGAGTTCGAAAGGGCGTCGCCGTTCCCGCAGCATGCGGCTCGTCGACATCGCCCCGACCATCGCCTTCTGGGCGGGATGGGCGCTTCCGGAAGCGGACGGGCACGCGCTCCAGGGGCTATTCGAGGAGCGCTAGCCGCGCCTCCTCGACGCGATCGCGATCGAAGTCCCCGTCTTTCCAATAGTCGAGGAACTTCTGGAAGTACTCTTTCGATTTCGCCGTGTCGCCTTGCTTCTCGTGGATCTTCGCCAGGTGGTAGAAGCTCCGCACGTAAGGAATCGGCCAGAACCTTTGCTCGGTCGTGCGGGACACGATTTCCTCGAAGGATTTTTGGGCTTGCTCGTCCTTCCCCGCGGCCAGATACGCCGATGCCAGGCTGAACCACACCGGCACGTGCTGAGCAAGGTTGGTCGGTACGCCGGAACCACGGGGGCGGAGCGTCGAGGACGCCTTCTCGAGCTCCTCGGTGGCGCCTCGAGCGTCTCCCCGGGACAGGAGGAGCTCTCCTTTCAAATGGTGATAGCGTCGTTTCTCTTTTTCCGTGGGAAGAGCTTCGGCGTTCGTTCGGAGCTCCTCGGCAAGGCGATCCGCCTCTGTGCTCCGTCCAAGCCGCTCCTCCGCAAGTGCCGCGAAGAAGAGACCCGCCCACTCTCCGAAGTTGCCTTCTCCGGCCACGCGGGCCTCGTTCGCGTACCGAAGAGCGCCCTCGGAGTCGGCTCGTTCCAGCAGGATGTGCGCAGCCAGGATATGCGCTCTACCCCCAGATCGACCGGTCCCGGCGGATGCGAGGCTGGATTCTTCCAACGCCGAGAGAGCCTCGGCCGTACGTCCCCGCTGAAGTAGGCTCATCGCCAGAATCTCAAACCCGTAGAAGCGAAAGACCGGATCGTCTACGGCGGCAATTTCCCTCGCGACCCGCTCGGCGGCGGCCGGCTCGTTCAGGATCAGGTGAGAGTAGACCTGGCCCAGCCGAGGCTGGATGTCGCGAGGGCTGAGCGCTTGCGCGCGCTCGAAGATTTCGAGTGCCTCCGCTCGGTCGGCCCAAACGGTTATGGATCTCACCGAGCACGCGCAGCAAGTTGCCGCTATCGGGATGCTTCCGTATACCGTCCTCCAGGATGGCGATCCCCTTCTCGTCCTCGCCCAGAAGGGAATAGGTGCTCGCCAGGCTCGAATACGCCGGCAGGAAGCGTACGCCGCGGTCCACGAGGTACTGCAGATGACTCACGCTTTCCTCGTGGCGCTCGAATTGGTCCAGTAAAACGGTCAGGTTGTTCCGAGCCGAGGCGTGATCGGGATACAACTCGACCGCTTTCCGATAGGATTCGATGGCCCGGTCGAAGGTGCGCTCCTGCCGCATGTAGTAGACCCCTTCGATGTAGTAACGCTCTCGAGGAGTGAGCCGGTCCACGTTCATGAGCGTTCGCTCGGCGTTCTTCACCCACTCGCTGTAGCCGAGGTTGTATTGCACGACGGAAAGTTTGGCCATGGCCATGGCGAAGCCAGGATCGTGCTTCAAGGCCGCCTCGAAGCGAGGGAGGGCGTCGCGAAAGCTGGCGCGTTCCTGGAGATTGATTCCCTCGGCGTACTCGCGATAAGCATCGACGGACGAGGTCGTCACGTCTCGGAGATCGCGGTCGAGCTCCTCGCCGATCGAGGGGACGGCGTCGAGCTTCAAGCGCACGCGCCGCGACAGGTCGTCGACCATGTCGAAGAGGCTCTCCTCGCCGACCCCTTCGACTTTCTCCGAAGTGAGGATCCGGCCCGTCGCCGCTTCCTGAATCCGGACGTTGATGCGGATGCTCTCCCCTGCCTTCAGGAAACTTCCCTCCAGAACGGTCTTGACTCCGCCTCGCTCCGCGAGGTCCTGCACCACCTCGAGGGATTCGATCCGTTCGTCGAGACGCTTCATGTCGCGCAGGACCTGGTACAGCCGGTCGGTGCTCAGGACGTCGAGCTCCGTCGATTGTGAGAGATCGGTGATGAGCATGTCGGCGAGGCCGGTCTGTAGCCAGTCGAGCGACGGATCTCCACTCAGGTTCTCGAAGCGAAGAACCGCGAGAGAGGGCTTGCCCGCGGCCGGGAGCGGAGTCGGCGCGGGGGGCTCACGCCGGAGAAGAAGCGCGGCCACGAGAGCCGCCGCGACCAGTGCGCCGACGACGTAGACTTTCGATCGACCGCGCCTTGCCTCAGGCTGGACCACCGTCGTCACGACGGAGCCGGATTCGACCCGGCGGCGGGCGGAGCGCAGGTCGACGACCAGGTCCTTCATCGACTGGTAGCGATCCCCGGGATCTTTCGCGAGGCACTTGTCGAGGATCCGCTGGAGCTCCGCCGACACCGCGTCGAGCGATCGGTCGGCGGGCGCGTCGAGGCGCGGAGTCGGCGCGCTCACGATGGCCTGAAGAATCTCGAGCTGGCTCGCTCCATCGAAAGGACGGCGGCCGGAGAGCATCTCGAAGAGCAGGACGCCGAAGGAAAAGACGTCGGTCCGATGGTCCAGCCGGGTTCCCCGAGCCTGCTCCGGGGACATATAGAGGACAGTCCCCAGGACCACGCCCGGCTCGGTGTCGCGGGCGGAGCGAGTCGCGCTCTCGCCTCCCTCCCCGCTCAGCGGAGCGACCAGCTTCGCGAGTCCGAAGTCGATGATTTTCGGGTGGCCGTCTTCCGTCAACATGACGTTCGCCGGCTTCAGGTCCCGGTGCACTACGCCGCGCTCGTGCGCCCGGGCGAGCCCTTCCGCGATCTCGGTCGCGATCTCGAGGGCTCGAGCCAAGGGAAGGCGTGCTTCGAGGAGCCGGTCCGCGAGCTTCTCGCCGCGGATGAGCTCCATGGTGAGGAACGTCACCCCGTCGGCCTCGCCGATGTCGTGGATGACGGCGATGTTGGGATGCTCGAGCTTCGAAGCCGCGCGCGCTTCCTGCTCGAACCGCCGGAGCCTTTCGGGGTCGGCGACCAGCTCCGGCGGTAAAACTTTGAGCGCGACCTCGCGATCGAGTCTGGTGTCGAGGGCGCGGTAGACAATTCCCATTCCCCCGCGGCTCACCTCCGCGAGGATCTGGTAATGGGAAAGCGTCTTGCCGATCACGTCGTGTACGAACGGTGTTTATTGTAGCGGACTTGGATTCCCGGTTCAGCCGCGACCGGCGCCGTAAAAAGGCTTGAGCCGGCGGTAGAGATTTCACATCCTGCTCGTCTAGAATCGCCGCACCCTCAGGGTCGTCCAGCGGTGTCCTTCTTGGGTACACAGTGAAGATTCCTCGGGCTCGACCGCGCTCGCCCTCGTCCAGAATTGGGCGCGGAGGTCGAGCGCCTGCCGCCCGGAGGTGGGAGGCCTGAAAGTGTTCTCTCGTCGTCGTCTCCTGCAGAGCTTCCTCGCGCCTCTGCCGGCGGCGGCGCTCATCCTCCGATCGCGTGCGCAGTCGGGAGATCCTCGGGACCTACGATCCTGCCGTGCTCCCCGCCGGAATTCGTTCCCGCTTCGTCGACGGCGTGAATGGCCTCCGGATGCACGTGCTCGAGGCAGGTTTCGAAATCAGCAATCGGCCGGCGGTCGTTCTCGTCCATGGCTTCCCCGAGCTCGCGTACAGCTGGAGAAAGGTGATGCTGCCGATCGCCTCGTCCGGCTATCGCGTCATGGCCCCCGATTTGAGAGGCTGCGGGCGCACGTCGGGCACCAACGTCAAGTACGACGACGACTTCGCGCCGTTTCGAACCCTAAACGAAGTGAGAGACCTGCTCGGGCTGGTCTCGGCGTTTGGCTACCGTTCCGTCGCCGCGATCGTGGGACACGACTTCGGCTCCCCCGTGGCTGCGTGGTGCTCCCTCGTGCGGCCTGACGTATTCCGGTCGACCGTCCTGATGAGTGCCCCGTTCGTCGGCCCGCCCGGGCTCCCGTTCGGTACCGCCGACTCGCCTCCGGTGGCGGAGAGAAACGACGGCATTCATGGCGATCTCGCGAAGCTCGACCCTCCGCGCAAGCACTATCAGTGGTACTACTCGACTCGGGAAGCGAACGACAACATGCGAAACGCTCCCCAGGGTCTCCACGCGTTCCTGCGCGCGTACTACCACATGAAGAGCGCCGACTGGAAGGCGAACCAGCCGTTCCCTCTCGAGGCCCGGACCGCCAGGGAGTGGGCCAAGCTCCCCCGCTACTACGTGATGGATCTCGACAAGGGCATGGCGGAAACCGTCGCGCCGGAAATGCCGACACCGGCCGAGATCGCCGCGTGCAAGTGGCTCCTGGACGAAGAGCTCGCCGTGTACAGCGCGGAGTACGGCAGGACGGGATTCCAGGGTGGCCTTCAGTCGTATCGGGTCGGGACGAGCGGCCGATTCGCCGCGGAGCTCCAGATCTTCTCCGGCCGCACCATCGATCAGCCCTCGATGTTCGTCGCGGGAAAGAGCGACTGGGGCGTCTATCAGAATCCTGGCGCCCTGGAAAGAATGCAGAAGACGGCGTGCACCCGCATGACGAGCGTCCACCTGGTCGAGGGCGCCGGACATTGGGTCCAGCAGGAGCAGCCCGAGACGGTGAGCGAGCTCATCCTCCAGTTCCTGCGGAATGCGTGATCGAGGCGGTCCCATGAGATCGATGCCGCGAATCCCTCACTCTCTCCGCTCTTTCCGCTTTGACGTGCGGCGGGGTCCTCTCGCAGGACCGCGAGTGGCGAACGTACGGCGGCGACTATGCGAGCACCAAGTACTCGCCTCTGGATCAGGTCTCGGAGGAGAACTTCTCGAAACTGACAATCGCCTGGCGCTGGAAGTCCGTCGACGGCTTTCTGAGCATGACCGACCGAGGCTCGTCGCGTTCGACAAGAAAAACGGGCGCCGAGCTGGGATCGGTGGATCTGCCGGGAGCGCCCATCGGCACTCCCATGACGTATCTCCTGGACGGGAAACAGTACATTGCGCTCACGGTTGCGGGAAACCCTCCCGAGCTCGTGGCGCTTTCGCTCCCTTGACGCTATCGAGGAGCTCTCTAGCGAAGACTGCTGTGGCTCGGGATCGCGCTCGGCTTCGTGTTCTCGCCGCCGATGAAGGATGGTGTGGACGCGAACCGGTTCGTCGGCAGGTGGAGGCTCGCCGAGCTCAAGTGTTACGCGAGGTGCCGGACAGGCCTCACTGGGAGTCCGTGGGCGCCTGCTGTGCCGCATTCCAGAGCCGTTCGTACTCCGAGCGAACGCTTGGGTCGAGCTCTTTCGAGAGCCCGAACGGCAGGCGCAGATGAAGAATCAGCTCCTGAACGTCCGCCAGATCTTTGAGGCGGTGAGGTGCGGAGAGTCCCGAAGCGAGCTTGAGCTCGATCAGTTTCTCGAGCCCGATAACCCACAGGTTCTCCTTGTCGACGCGCGCATCGACCGGATCGGGGAAGACCACCGGTTTGGGTTTGCCGTCTCCGGGGTATTCACCCGTCGTCATGACTTCGATCTTGACGCCGGTACGCGTGTCGCGGAAAGCTTTCTGTGCTTCAGCGAAAGCAGGGAGATACCCGAGCCCCAGGAGTCTCTCTCGAAAGCTTGCGAGGGTTTCGGGCCTCAACAAGATGTCCACGTCTTCGGTGAACCTGCGATAGCCGTGCGCCGCCAGCGCCATCGCGCCAATGACAGCGTAGTCGAGCCCCTCCTGATCCAGCCGCTTCACGAGGGCTCTGAGTGTTTCGTAAACGTCTCCCTCTTTCATGAAGAACCTGCTCCCTTCGCGCAGTGTCTCCCAAACCGAGGAGGCCTTCATGAATAGGATTATAGAGGTCGCAGCCGCTTCGAGCGAGGGCTCCGCGGCCAAGTGGGAGCGATCACACGTTGCGGAGGTCCCATCCCTTGGAGTCTCGGTTCAGCCGCGACCCGCGCCGTAAAAAGGCTTGAGCCGGCGGTAGAGGGCGAGCGTCGCCCGGCAATCGGCGAGACAATAGCGCTCGATCTCCTCGATGCGCCCTTCCGCGTAGGCCTGTCCGACGAGCGATCCATCCATTTCGAGCTTCGGTGAAGGCTCGCCGAAAACCGCGCAGAAATAGTCGAGACTTCCCCGCCGCCGCTTGTCGTCGCCCTCGAGCGCCTCGCGAACGTCGAAATGCGACGCCCACCCGAGAGGAATGGGATAGGCGGGCTCGATCCCGTGGATCGCGCTCCGGATGTTGAGGTACGGAACGTCGAAGCGACGCCCGTTGAAGCTCACGAAGAGAGTCGGGCGCGCGGTTTCGAGCCATACCCAGAAGGACGAAAGAAGCTCTCTCTCGTCGGCATGGGAGAACATCTGCTCGACTTCCGTCTCGCTGTCGACGACGCCGATACAGATGATCCTTCCCGTCGTGGGATCGAGCCCGAGTCGGGAAACGAGCTCCTCGCGGCGCCTTTCGAGCTCGACGGGATCCGGAGCATCCCGCTCGAGCCCGCGGTAGAGGTACTCGAGAGCTCTATCCGGAATCTCTTCGACCGGCCGTCCTACGGTCTCGATGTCCAGAACGATGGCCATGCGATTCCTCAGTAGCTCAAGCCCATCGCTCGAGCGGCCGCCTCGGCGGGATGAAGGGCGCGGCGTCCCGTCGTATCGTGAATCTGGTGCCGGCAGGAAGTGCCGGGAGCGATGACCGTCGTCGACTCCGGCGCCTCGCGCGCGGCAGGAGCGAGCCGCCGCTCCGCCATCTGAAGCGAGATGTCGTAGTGCTCTTTCTCGTACCCGAAGGAGCCCGCCATCCCGCAGCAACCCGATTCGACGAGCGACACCTCTCCTCCCAGCTTCTTCAGAAAAGACACCAGAGGCTCGGTTCCCACGAGCGCTTTGAGGTGGCAGTGGCCATGGAGGAGCATCGGCCCCGCGGGATTCGGGATGGGGAGGTTCTCGCGCTGGAGTAGTTCCTCGAGGAGAAAGCTCCCGCGGGCGAGCGCCTTCGCCTCTTCTCCCGGCACGAGATCCGGATACTCGTCGCGAAACCCGAGGATGCAGGACGGCTCGCACCCCACGATCGGGATGCCCTCGCGAACGTAGGGGTGAAGAGCCTCGACGTTCTCTCGAGCGAGCTTCCCCGCGTCTTCGAGCATCCCTTTCGAGATCGCCGGCCGGCCGCAGCAGGTTCTCTTCGCGAGCAGGACTTCGAACCCCGCCGCCTCGAGAACGGCCGTCGCCGCTTTTCCGATCCCGGGCTCGTGGTAGTTCATGAACGTGTCGTGGAAGAGAACGACTTTCTTCCCGGCACCTCCCGTGCGCGACGGCCGGCGCCGGAACCAACTCTCGAACGTCTCGCTCGCGAACGGGGGAAGGCTTCTCCGGGCATCGATGCCGACCGCTGCCTCGAGGAGATTCCGGAACCATCGAGCCCGAAGGAGCGGGTTCGCAATCGGGCGCAAGGCGACTCCGAGCCTTCCCGCGATCCACGGGCGGGTCAGCATGCGGTCGCGGAACGAGTAAGGGTGCTTCTGGTGATAGAGCGCGAGAAACTCCGACTTGATGCGCGCCATGTCCACGTTCGACGGACATTCCGCCTTGCAGCCTTTGCAGGAGATGCAGAGATCCATCACCTGATAGAGCCGCTCGCTCGTCATCTCCTCCGGCGGCAGCCGGCCGTCCAGGACCGCTCGCAGCGCGTTCGCGCGGCCGCGAGTCGAGTGCTCCTCTTCTCGCGTCACCATGAAGGAGGGACACATCGTTCCCTCCAGGTTCTTGCGGCAGACGCCGGCGCCGTTGCAGAGCTCGATGGCCCGGGCGAAGCCCCCTTCCTTCTTATAAGGAAACCGGGTCTCGCGGCTCCCGCGCGCGGTACGACTCTCCGTAGCGCAGGTTCTCCGCCATTCCCGGCGCGTTGACCACTTTTCCCGGATTCATGATCCCGCTCGGGTCGAACGCGGCCTTCAGCTCCCGGAACGCGCCGTAGATTCGGCTCCCGAAGAGGCGCTCGTTGAAGTGGCTTCTCGCGAGACCGTCCCCGTGCTCACCGCTCATGGAGCCCCCGAACTCCATGACCAGCGCGAAGACCTCTTCCGAGATCTCCGTCATCTTCGTGACTTCGGCGCCGTCTTTGAGGTTCACCAGGGGGCGGATATGAAGACAGCCGGCGCCGGCATGAGCGTAGAAAGACCCCACGGTGTGATGGTCGTCGAGGATCGCGACGAAACGCCGGATGAACTCGGGGACTTTTTCGGGCGAGACCGCGGTGTCTTCGACGAAAGCGATCGGCTTTTTGTCCCCCGGAAGGCCGAGGAGAAGCGGAAGCGCGGCTTTCCGAACTTTCCATACGTTCGCCTGCTCCGCCGGATCGAGAACCCGAACCATCGGCCGCGCCGAGGCGCCGAGTCTCGCGTCCAGACGATCGAGCTTCGATGCGACCTCGCCCGCCGTCTCGCCCATGAACTCCACCACGAGGAGCGCTTTGGGCTCGCCCTCGACGAAGTACATCCGGCGGGAGTATTCGAGCGACTTCCGCGCGAGGTCCATGACCATCTGGTCGACGAGCTCGACCGCGGAGGGCTGGAGCTCGAGGATGGCGCAGCCGGTCTCGAGCGCCTCGTCCAGACTTCGAAAGTGGAGGACGGCGAGACCCGAGACGGGCGGGACCGGGACCAGGGCGACTTTCGCCTCCACTACGGTCGCGAGAGTTCCCTCCGAGCCGATCACGAGCTTCGCCAGGTTCACTTCGTCGGGAGAGAGGAGCTCGTCCAGGTTGTACCCGCTCACCCGGCGCGGAATCTTGGGATAGCGTTTCTCGATTTCCTCACGGTGCGTTCGCGCGAGGTCGAGCGCTTTCCGATAGATCGAGGCCTCGAGCGTATCGCCCCGGCTCTTCGCGGCGAGCTCCCCTTTCGCCACGCGTCCGAACGTCGCGAGAGTCCCATCCGAGAGAACGACTTTGATCTCGTGCACGTTGTCGACGGTTTTCCCGTAGACGAGCGAGCGCGCCCCGGCGGAGTTGTTCCCGATCATCCCTCCGAGGTTCGCGCGATTGCTGGTCGCGGTCTCGGGTCCGAAGCGAAGCCGGTGCTTCTTCAAGTGAGCGCCCAGCACGTCGTGAACGACACCGGGCTGGATTCGCGCCCAGGATTCTTCGGGCGAGACCTCGAGGACCCCGCGCCATGTACTTCGAGAGGTCCATGACGATGGCTTCCCCCACCGCCTGCCCCGCGAGAGAGGTCCCTCCGCCCCTCGGAAGCACGGGAATCTTTTCCCGCGCGGCGAGGCGAACCACTTCCTGCACGTCGCCCGCGTGCCGGGGAATCACGACGCCGATGGGCTCGATCTGATAGATGCTCGCGTCCGTCGAATAGAGGAGTCGGCTGTAGCGATCGAACCGGACTTCCCCCTCGATCCGCGAGCGCAGCTCTTCGGCGATGTCTCATTCGCCTCGGATTCTAGCATTGTGTTAATTTCGGGCCCCGACATGCCGCGAAACGGCCTCCTCCCGCTCGTTTTGTGGGGCCTCCTCGCATCGTGCGCGGGTGAGGATCGCGGTCCGAGGGTGATCCGGCTCGGCCACATCGGATATCCCGATTCGCCCTACGACCTCGGAGCGAAGAAGTTCAAGGAGCTCCTCGAAGCTCGTCTTCCCGGGTCGGGTCGAGGTCCGCATCTTCGGCTCGGCGCAGCTCGGCGAAGACAAGGAGATGCTCGAAGGCCTTCGTCTGGGGACCCTCGAGATGCACGTGCCGTCTTCGGTGCTTCACTCCGTCGAGCCGATATTCGGACTCTTCGATCTGCCGTTCCTGATCCAGGATCGGGGACAGATCGAGCGCATCGCGGAAGGGCCTCTCGGCGAGACGCTCGCGAAGGCCCTCGACGACGACGACCTCGTCCTTCTCGGGTTCTGGGAGAATGGCTTCCGCATGATCACCAACAACGTGCGGCCGGTCGCGAGGCCGGAGGACCTTCGCGGCATCCGCCTGCGGACGCCGAAGGACCCCGAGCGGATGAAGATGTTCGCCGCCTTCGGAGCGAGCCCGACGTCGATGAGCTTCGGGGAGGTCTTCTCCGCCCTGAAGCAAGGAGTCATCGACGGACAGGAAAACCCCCTGTCGCAGATTGTTCCCGGACGCTTCTACGAGGTGCAGCGATACCTCTCGCTTTCGAGACACGTCTATTCGCCCGCGTATCCGGTGATGAGCCGTTCGTACTTCGAGGCGCTCGACCAGGACCTCCAGAGCGCGATCCTCGAAGCGGCGAGAGAAGTGGGCCGCTTCCATCGGGATCTCGGTGAAAAGGACGACCAGCGCTTCCGTGAGCTCCTCGAAGAGCGCATGGAAGTGACCGAGATCGACGAAGCCGCGTTCGCCGCGGCCGCCGAGCCGCTGTACCGCGAGTTCGAGGAGAAGTTCGGGGCGGAGTTGGTGGAGACGGTCCGGAGCTACCGGAAGGCGTCCTCGGCGTCGGCACGGTGAGCCTCGAACGCTTCGAGCATTCCCTTCGCTCCTTGCTGGGAGTCGTCGTTTCCCTCCTGCTCGCGGCCATGGTCGCGATTTGTCTTTCCGAAGTCGTGCTGCGCTACGTTTTCGCGGCGAGCCTCTCCTGGTACGACGAGGTCGTCGGATACCTCCTGGTCTGGCTCACGTTTCTGGGCGCGGTGCTGGCGCAGTCCTACGAGCAGCACATCGGAATCGGCGATCTGGTGGACCGCGCGCCGCCCCGAGCGCGTCGAGCGCTCGCGCTCGCGCGCCATTTGGTGCTCGTGGGTGTTCACGTGGTACTCCTCCTTTATGGATGGCAGCTCGCGATCCGTTTTCTCGGCGAGCGAGCGATCACCGTTCCGGTTCCGATGGGTGTCGTCTACGCCGTCATTCCCCTTTCCGCCGCCCTCATGCTGCTGGTGGAGGGCGCGCACATCGCGCGCCTGATCCGAGACTAGGCGTCTTGGAAGTCCTTGTACTGGTACTTCTCGTCGCCCTGGTGCTTCTCGGCGTTCCCATCGGCTACGTGCTGATCGCCGCGAGCATCGCGGTCATCGCGCTGACCACGGGTACTCCCCTCGTAGTGGTCCCACTTCGTCTCTTCAACGGAAGCGACAGCTTTCCCATGGTCGCGGTTCCGCTCTTCATCCTCTCGGGCGCCTTGATGAATCAGGCGGGCATATCGCGGCGCCTCGTCGATTTCGCCGCGAGCCTCGTGGGGTTCGTTCGAGGCGGATTGGCGATGACCACCACCCTTTCGACGCTCTTCTTCTCCGAGATCTCGGGCTCCGCGGTCGCGGATGCGGCCGCCATCGGGAGCGTGCTCATTCCCGCCATGAAGGAACGAGGCTATCCGGGCCGGTTCGCGGCGGCGGTTCTATCGTCGTCCGCCACCGCCGCCATCCTGATCCCTCCGTCGATCCCGATGATCCTTTTCGGCGCCCTCACCGGAGCCTCGATCGTGAAGCTCTTCCTGGCCGGCATCATTCCCGGCATCCTTTCCGGCGCCGCGATCATGGCGACGAGCTATGTGCTCGCCCGCCGCGGGGGATTCGCCGAATCGGAACCTTTCGAGCTGCGCCGCGCATGGTCCACGTTCCGGCGCGCGCTCCTCGCGCTCGCCCTTCCGATCGTCATCCTGGGAGGGATCGTAGGCGGAGTCTTCACCGCGACCGAAGCCGCCGCGGTCGCCGTGCTCCTCGCGCTGGTGCTCGGATTCGGAGTCTATCGGGAGCTTCGCGTACGAGAGCTCTATCCGATTCTCGTGGACTCCGCGCGACAGACGGCCGTGGTCATGATTCTCGTCGCCGGGTCAGCGGTTCTCGGGTGGTATCTCGCGAACCAGCAGGTGCCCGAGAGAATCACCGGGTTCTTTCTGCAGCACGTCGAGGGCCGCACGGCGTCGCTCCTCTTGATCAATGCGGTACTGCTCGCCGCCGGAATGTTCCTCCACAGCACGGCGGCCATCGTGCTGCTGGTGCCGATCCTCATGCCGCTCGCGACCGAGATCGGCCTCGACCCCGTCCACTTCGGAGTTCTCTTCACCGCGAACCTCGCCATTGGACAGCAGACGCCCCCGGTGGCGTCGGTGCTCATGACCGCGTGCTCGATCGCCGGCGAGCCGATGTCGGAGGTGACGCGGGTGAACGTCTACTTCATCGCGGCGCTCGCGGTGGTGCTGCTGCTCGTGACGTTCTTCCCCGGACTGAGTCTTTTCCTGCCCAACCTCCTCAGTCCGGCCGGTTAGCTCGGTCGATTCCGGTAGAGATCCTTACGGAAGAATCAGGTTCGAACGGGACGCGCATGCGAGATTCGACGAATGTCCCGCTTCCGCGTCGAGCTCTACTCTGATGAAAAGGAGCCGTACCATGAACCTGAAGTCGGAAAGCGGCAGAATTGGATACATCCTGCTCTGGTTACTGGGAGTACCCATTCCTCTCTTGTTGATCATCTACGCGCTTCGCGGCTGCACCTAGACCGGCTTCAGCCTCACGACCGTCGCGCCGAAGCCTCCTCGATCGGGGGTCGCTTCCTCGAAATGCGCGACGTGCTCGCTCCGCCCGAGAACCTGCCTCACGCGCTCTTTTTGAACGCCCTTGCCGCGCCCGTGGATGATGCGCACTTCCTCGAGGCCCGCCTCGCGCGCGGCCTCGAGGTATGAGCTCACGACGTCCGGGATGTCCTTGGGCGCGAAAGCGTGGAGATCGATGGAATCTTCGATGGGAAGGACGATGGGGTCGTCGGGGTCGTCCGGCTCGCCGGGACTCATGCCCGCCGGAACCAGAAGCCCTGGCCCTGGACCGTGGGGCCGATGGGAAGCGCAATCCCGGTCATCAACATCGTCTCGTATTTGTGCTCCTTCAGATCGGAAGAGAAAAGGTCGACGATCTCGCGGCGCGTGCGTCTTGCGGGACCGACGGGGCGCCAGTCGAAGAAGCCTCGTTTTCCGAAGTGGCCCAGGATGTAATCGCCTCCGGGAGCGAGCCACGAAAGAAGCTGCGCGCGATAACGAGCTCTATCGCCGCCGATGAGGGAATGCAGGCACCCGGAGTCGAGGACGAGATCGAACCGGTGCGGCGCCTTCCACTCCAGGAGATCGGCATTCACCCACGTGACGCGTGCTTTCTCCCTCTCCGCGCGCTCCTTCGCCATCTCGATGGCGCGTGGCATGAAGTCGATTCCGGTGACATCCCAGCCGCGCTTCGCCATGTAGACGGAGAAGACTCCGGATCCGCACCCGAGGTCGAGGGCCTTGCCCGGCTGGCTCCTGGATTCAACCGCTTCCACCAAGAAGCCGTCGGGCGAGTCGCGATGCCAGGGCAAGTCGGACGGCGTCTTGGCCTTCCGGTAGAACATCTCCTGCACCTGCCGGTCGAACATGGAATGGTTAATTAGCACTACTGCTAATCGTTGTCAACGGACTCGGCCTTTAGCCGTCTTGCTCAGCGGCTCCGAGCTCGGCGGCTCTCGATTATTCTCCGTCCGCCCCACGAAGGCGTCGAGAGAGCCTCTCGTATCGTTTCCAGAACTCCTCGTCCGGGGAATCCCCAAGAATGGAGAAGTTGTAGTTCTTGGTGCTGAGAAGTCCGAGCATATCGTCCTCATAGGTCTGTACCGCGAGCCCCCGCGAGGAGCCGCTCACGGCTCGAATGTGCTCGAAACGCCACTCCCAACGGCCATGGCTCTTCGAGCTGTACTCCAGGCCGTCCTGGCGAAGCGTCAATCGCCCCGTGCAGGAACCAAGACGATGACCGTGCTTTGCGGCGAGCTCGCGCGGAAGCGCCGGCAGGACGAGCTCGGAGCTCACCTCGAGAAGAAGATCCTCCGCGCTCTCGAAGTCGGGGCTCCGCTGAAGGAGATCCTCGAGCATCCGTTCGCTTCTGCCGAAATCCTCGTTCTTCGCGGCCCTGGTAGCATCGAAGAAGGTTTTCCATTGACCGATCTCTTCACGGAAGAAAAGAACTGCCGCGAAGAGAACAAAGACGATGGCGCCGATGCGCCATCGCGTCGAGAGCTGCAGTTTGTCCTTGATGAGCGATGACGCTCGGAAGAAGCGACCCGCCTTTTCGGTTTCGAGAATCGCGGGCGGCGCTGAGGTCCGCGTCGCCGCGAGTTGCTCGGCCCCTTCGTGCCGTTCGCCGCCGGTCGCTCGCGCAGTCGCCTGAGTTCTCTCGCCGAGAGACGGCGGTTGCGTGGGAGTCACCCCTCGTTTCACGGCAAGCAGGTCGTCGGCGAACTCGTCCCCTGAGGAGTAGCGTTCTTCGACAGATTTCATGAGCGCGCGGGCGACCACACCGTCGAGAGCAGCGGGAACGTCGGCAACTATCTCCGAAGGCGGTCGAGGGTTCTTGTGAAGAACCTGGCTCGCGATCGCGGCGAGCTCCAGTCCCTCGAAAGGACGCTGGCCCGTCACGAGGTTGTAGAGAAGCGCCCCGAGCGAAAAAAGGTCGCTTCGGCCATCGAGAGCCTCCCCGCGCAATTGCTCCGGCGACATGAAAAAAGGCGTTCCGATAACGACGCCGGTCTGCGTGAGATTGGCCGTCGAGAGCTTCGCGATTCCGAAGTCCATGATCTTGGGCACGCCCTGCCGGGTGACCATGATGTTGGCCGGCTTGATGTCCCGGTGCACGATGCCCTCCCGGTGCGCATGCTGGAGCGCTTGCGCGAGGGAGATGACCCAGTCGACCGCTTGCCGCCAGTCGATCCGACCCTCTTTCTCGAGTCGCTCGTTCAGAGGCGCTCCGTCGACGAGCTCCATTGCGATGAACGGCGTGCCGGTGATTTCATCGGTGGCCGCGTCGTAGGTGACGACGACATTGGGGTGAGTGAGTTTCCCGGCCGTGCGCGCTTCCTGAAAAAACCGCTGCAGAAAAGTCCTTCGGTCCGCCTCCGAAATCGAGTCGGCCAAGACGACGGTTTTGATCGCGATCGGCCGGTCGATAACGGGATCATGAGCACGGTACACGACCCCCATGTTTCCGCGTCCAATCTCGCCGCGGATTTCATAACGGCCCAGCGTTCTATGAGTCACTGGCTCGACCGACATCGTGCGTTGTTGCGCGTCTTTCCCTAAATTCGAGCGCGTAGATTGACCCGAAGCGACCTGCTCGGGATCCGTACGTTGGTGTTTTGGAGGCTTGGCTAAAATTCTACGGTGTTCTGAGGGTTAACTCAATCCGCACTCGCGACTGATGTTAGGCCCGTTGCCAAGACCGTCGAAAGGGCTGCTGTTGGCGGAAGTGCGTGGGGAATCGAACTTCTATGCCGTCAAACAGAATCTGTAATTTGCAGAAACCAAAGCACGCTGCAGACGCTACAAACGCTGGATTCCCTGAACGGACGTGGCATGCCGGGTACGCCGCTGGCGCATGCTACCAGGCGGTGGCACTGTAACGTGACTGGGGCGGCCAGACCAGAGAATGTATAGTCAGCCACTCATCGTCAGTGTGGTAACTGCTTATGTGATGAGCTTTCGTAAGTGGGCAGCGTATTCCCGGCCAACTTGGAGGACAGCTTGAGACCCAAGCCTATCCGTACCGCATTCATTCTTGCTCTTGGAATTGCCATATTCTGCATCGGCTTCGCCCTCGGACACAAATGGACGTTTCGCTGGACCATGGAGTTTTTGCTCGCTGAGGTGCGTGGCAACTTGAACCGCAACGTCGAGGTACTAGCACGCCTTAGGGAGGGAAACGAGACAGGAGCCGTAGAACTTCTCGAGCACGCTGTAGATACAGTTATTGAATCGTTGCCCGAGGGGAGACGCTTCTCGCAATTGCCGCCTTTGACTCAGACTGCACTACAGAAGGCGAAGGTCTATCGGGAGGTATATCCACCCCAAAACCCACGTTCGGAGTTGTCTTCCATTCTCGCCACGATCCCGCTTCCCGAAGCCGAGGCCTGCAGCCCCCCGCTGCAAAGACTCCTGGATCGTGCCAAGGCTGAAGGAGCCGAGCTGCGGTGAGACGGTCGGCCGCGGCAGCGACGAGGGAGCTGCTCCGGAGGCCGCCCCAGAATGCCTTCGTCGAAAGTTTTAACGGTCGGTTCCGCGATGAGTGTCTCAATCAGCACTGGTTCGTCAACCTGGCGGACGCGCTTTTCCGGCGCCTCGAGTTTCCGACGACTATTTGAACTGCCCCATCAGGCTGAGCACGTTGAGGTCACGGGACTTTTTCCGCTGAAGGTTGGGAGGGAGGCTGTCTACGATCGTTTCGCGGAGTGCCCGGTCGATTCCGCGCTTCAGGTGCCCCCGGCGGCGGACGAGGCTGACCTCGCGTGCCGGAACCGGGGGATTGAATGCGAGGACCACACCTTCGTATCCCCGCTTCACAATCGATTCGGTCGCCATCGAGGGCAGCACGGTGTAGCCGTGTCCACGGGACACGATCTCGACGACGGTCTCGAGGCTCCCTCCCTTGAGGTGAACTGACGGGAAACACCCCTTCTGGTCGCCGGAGCCGCATGCGACGATGACTTGCTCGCGCAGGCAATGCTCCTCGGACAGCAGCCATAGCCCCTCCGGTTTCAGCATCCGGCGGGAAACCTTGGGCTCCGAGGCGAAACGATGGCCCTTGCCCACGTATACGTTCAGGTTCTCGTAGTAGAGAGGCTCTTCTTCGATCCGGCTCAATCCGAGAGGTGTTGCCAGGATTCCTGCGTGCAGCTGGTCGCGGTCCAAGTGGTCGATGATGCGGTCGGTGGGTAGTTCTTCGACGAACAGTTCCACGCGTGGACAGAGCCGCGCAAAACGTTCAAGGAACAACGGGAGCAGGAAGGGAGCGACGGTTGGAATGACCCCGAGCCGGAACTCGCCACTGAGGTCGTCGGCTTCGCGGTCCGCCAGCAGTTCGAGCCGTCGTACCTCGTTGAGGATGATCCGGGCCTGCTCGATGAGGGCCTTCCCTTCCTCGGTGGGCAGGATGGGTTGCTTGCTGCGGTCGAACAGGGGTACTCCCAATTCGTCCTCGAGCTTCTGCAGCTGCGCGCTGAGCGTCGGCTGGGACACGTTGACCATCGCGGCTGCGCGGCTGAAATGGCGGCACTGGTCGACCGCGACGACGTATTCGAGCTGGGTAATCGTGGGCATCACCCACTATAGACACACTCTATCAAATATAGAAACAATATATTGGATCTATCGCCCGGCGTCGCTTAGAATCCCTGCCGGTAAAGACCGCCAACGTATTTCGAGCCCGAGGAGGCGACATAGATGCTGAAACGAACGATAACCGTAGTCACCCTGGTGGCGATCGGAATTTCTCCGATCTCGCCAGTCCTGGCGGTTGCCCAGGACCGCGCGCCGACCAATGAGTATTGGTGGCCCAACCGTTTGAATCTCGATCCACTACGCCAGAGCTCTCCTTCATCCAATCCCCTTGGCGACGACTTCGACTATGCGAAAGAGTTCGAGAGCCTCGACCTGGATGCCCTGAAGCAAGAGCTCAAAACACTGATGACGACCTCCCAGGACTGGTGGCCGTCGGACTTTGGTCACTACGGGCCGTTCTTCATCCGTATGGCCTGGCACAGTGCGGGCACCTATCGAACCATCGACGGCCGGGGGGGCGCTGACGGGGGGCTGCAGCGCTTGGCACCGCTCAACAGTTGGCCCGACAACGCGAACCTGGACAAGGCGCAGCGATTGCTCTGGCCGATCAAGCAGAAGTACGGTCGCAAGATCTCCTGGGCCGACCTGATGATTCTAGCGGGCACCGTCGCCATGGAGTCCATGGGTTTCGAGACCCTGGGTTTCGCCGGAGGCCGTACCGACGCCTGGCAACCCGACGACGTGTACTGGGGATCGGAAGGCAAGTGGCTCGCCGCCGATCGACACACCGAGGACGGCAAACTGAAGCGTCCTTTCGGTGCGACGCAGATGGGCCTCATTTACGTGAATCCCGAGGGCCCGGGCGGCAACCCGGATCCGCAGGCGGCCGCTCACGCCATCCGTGAGGCTTTCGGTCGCATGGCGATGAATGATGAAGAGACGGCGGCGCTCATTGCCGGCGGTCATACCTTCGGGAAAGCGCATGGCGCCGCGCCACCGTCCAAGCACGTCGGCGCTGAGCCCGAGGGTACGAACATCGAGGCACAAGGGCTCGGCTGGCAAAACAGCTTCGGCGCTGGCAAGGGCGCCGATACGATCACCAGCGGACTGGAAGGTGCGTGGACGAGCAAACCAGCCGCCTGGACCCATGACTACCTCGTGAATCTTTATACGTATGAGTGGGAGCAGACTCGAAGCCCCGCCGGCGCCGTCCAGTGGAAGCCCGCTCGCGGTGCTGCATCGAACCTGGTGCCGGATGCCCACGATCCGTCGAAACGGCAAGCGCCCATGATGTTCACCACCGACCTCGCGCTGAAGGTGGACCCCATCTATCGTGAGATCACCTCGCGCTGGCTCGACAACCCGAAAGAGCTCGAAGACGCTTTCGCCCGGGCCTGGTTCAAGCTGACTCACCGCGACCTGGGTCCGAAGTCGCGCTACCTCGGCGATCTGGTGCCCGACCAGGAGTTCCTGTGGCAGGACCCCATTCCGAAGGTGGATCACGGCTTGATCGATGCACGGGATGCGGCGGCGCTGAAAAACAAGATTCTCGATTCCGGATTATCTACCGCGGAATTAGTCAGGGCCGCCTGGGCCTCCGCATCCACGTTCCGAGGGAGCGACATGCGGGGTGGCGCCAACGGTGCACGGATTCGTCTCGCGCCCCAGAAAGATTGGGCGGTGAACGATCCGGCCGAGCTGAAACGCGTGTTGGAGACCCTGCAAAAGATCCAGAGCGATTTCAACGCCGCGCAATCCGGCGGCAAGCGAGTCTCTCTTGCCGACCTGATCGTTCTCGGCGGTGCGGCGGGCATCGAGCAGGCGGCCAAGAAAGCCGGGGTCGACGCGGACGTGCCCTTTGCACCGGGGCGCATGGACGCCTCGCAGGAGCAGACCGAGGTGAGCTCCTTCGCTCTCCTCGAGCCGACCGCGGATGGGTTCCGCAACTACTTCGGCAGTGATAATCCAGGATCCCCGGCGGAAATGCTGGTCGAGAGGGCAGCGCAGCTGACGCTGACCGTTCCCGAAATGACGGCACTCGTCGGCGGCATGCGAGCGATGAGCGCCAACGCGGGAGGCTCCACTCACGGCGTGTTCACAAACCGTCCCGGCACGTTGAGCAACGACTTCTTCGTCAACCTTCTCGACATGTCCACGCAGTGGACCCCGTCATCCACCGAGGGCATTTACGAAGGTCGGGCCCGTGCCACGGGCGAGCGCAAGTGGACCGCGACACCGGTTGACCTGATCTTTGGCTCTAACTCTGAATTGCGCGCAGTTGCGGAGTTCTACGCCGCTGACGACGCGCGGGAAGTCTTCGTGCAAGACTTCATCAAGGCATGGACCAAGGTGATGACCCTGGATCGCTTCGATCTGAAGTCGTAGCAGCAAGCGCCGGGTCGGGGAATAGCTCAAGTCACCTTCCCGACCGAGACAACGAAAGACGGCGGCACCTTCCGTGCCGCCGTCTTCTGTGTATCTCCAAGTGATTACTTGGCGGAACAGCGTGGGAATCGAACGATTCCGGCCCGAGTGCTATCTGTAACTTACAGAAAACAGGGGTCGATCATCCGTTTCGGATCACGTCCCAGACCGTCGCGATCCACAGCGAGCTGCGTGCGCCGCGAGAGTGAGCTCTCAGGGTCACCACCCCACCCTAGTGGCCCGCCGATGGCGGGCACAATGTTTCAGATTCAGGCCTGTTACCGAACTCGATTGAGCCAATAGCCCGGTTGTCGTTTCACATGAGCGACAGCAATCACTTGTTTCTCGACTTCCGTGGCCATGAATACGAGAGCATAGGGAAATCGAGGAAGGAGAGCTCGGCGTATCTCGAGATCTTCGGCAACATCCAACAGGCGGGGAAATGATTCGGGAAGCGCTTCAATACGCTGCAGCACCTCTTCGACCTCATCGAGCAACTCTGCTCCGAGCCCCTCGCTGCGCTTCTCGTACCAGGAGGCTGCTTCGTTCAGCTCATCTAGGGCTTCAAGTGCAAGTCGGACTTCGGTCATTCACGACGGAAACGATCTTCGATTCGTCGGCGCGCTTCGTCCCAAGAAATACTCGGTCGCCCAGCGAGAGCCGCGCGCGCCCGACGCTCGATCTCTGCGATCCACTCGAGGTCGGTGAGCGACCGAGTCGCGCCCTCCGGTTCCAACGTGCCCAGCAACTCGGTTACCAGGCGTGCGCGCTCGGGCTCGTCGAGCTCTAACGCTTGTTTGAGGATGTCATCGGCCGACGTCGCCATGGAAGCAGTTTACCGGAACTGGAAGTTTTCGAGCAAACCGTAGGACCGCATCGGCCAGAAGAACCGGCTGGACTCTCGCGTATCCGTATTTGCATCCACGTCCGGAGGCTCAGCAGATCGGCAGGCAAATCCATCTCTTTCGGAACGCGATGGTTAGCGAGAGCTCGAGTACACGAGGAGTACGCAAGCGTGGACACACTCGGCAAACAACTTAAACCAAACCGGATACGTGGCGGAAGTGCGTGGGAATCGAACCCACCATCCCGGGGATTAGCCCAGGATCATCGGATTTGAAGTCCGTGGAGGCCACCAGACCCCAGTCACTTCCGCCGCCATCCTAGCAGAACCACGTTCACCCCAAACGCTTCCCTTTCTTGGGTCGCGCGACGACAACATAACTTTCGACGACACATACGACGCCGTCGTCATCGACGTGGTCGGAAAGCGCCGCTTCCAGGTGCTGAATGAGCTCTTCGCGCGCATCCTCGCTCAACGAACCGATGGGCCCGGCGAGGGGAGAGCTCGCGGCCTCTCGCCTCAGGAACTCCTGGCAGGACGGATAGCGCAGGCTACCGACTTCGATTCTCACCCGCACGTCCTCGAAGCCGGCGTTCTGGAACAAGCTGCGGAGCGCATCGACGGTCCACGTGCTGAAGGGAGACCGCATCATCGCTCCGGCCTGAGGGCTGACGAATCGATCGAGAAGGCGCGCGAGCTCCACATAGGCCGGAGCATGCACGATCGGGCGGCACACGCTGACCGCCGCGCGACCCGACGACGTCATCACCCGGCGCATCTCCGCGAGAGCTTTCCCGGGTTCGGAAAAGAACTGGATTCCCTGCTCGCAGCAGACAGCATCGAAGGTTTTTTCATCGAATGGGCAGCTCGGTCGCATTTCCGCGCCGCCACTCGATCGCGGGACGTATCCCCGCGGACACCGTTCGCGCCACGTTCAGCATGTCCTCGTTCACGTCCAGTCCGACCACGGAGCCACGCGCACCCGTCCTCTCGACGGCATGTCTCGCGACGATTCCGGTTCCGCAAGCGACGTCGAGAACGCGCTCTCCCTCGCGGATTTCGGCGAGCTCCGTGAGCGCGCGCGCCCACGGACTGAACGCGGACGCGAGATAGCGTTCGTAAGCCTCGGCGCCGTTGCCCTCGAGCTGCCAACCCTCCGTTCGACGATCGTGAACCTTCATGCCGCACCTCCTTCTCCAGTTCGGTAGTGTAGGATTCGTCGATGGTGGGAGACCATGACCAGCCGTCCGGATCTCATGCCGCAGCGGCCGAATATGGTCCCCCGATTGGAGCCGGCGACACCCTCTCCGACGTGTTGGAGGCCGTAAGGCTCACCGGAGCGCTGTTCTTCCTGGTCGATGCGTCGACGCCCTGGGTCGCGGCTGCGCCATCGACTTTGGCTCTCGCCCCGGCGATCCTGCCGAGAGCGCAGCACGTCGTTTCCTACCACGTGATTACCGAAGGCTCCTGCTGGTGCGAGCTCGAGGGACAACCTCCTGTGCCCCTCTCGGCGGGAGACATCATCATCATTCCGCATGGCGACGCGTACTCGCTCTCGAGCGAGGTGGGACTTCATCCCGGGCTCACCCTCGAGGAAGGGCTTGCCTGGTTCCGTCAGATGGCGGCCGGTCAACTTCCGCTCGTGGTCACGGAAGGCGGGGGCGGTAAGGAGAGGATCGGAGTGTTCTGCGGCTTTCTCGGCTGCGACGCGCTTCCCTTCAATCCCGCGCTCACCGCACTGCCGCGCCTCGTTCATGTGAGCCCGGCGCAAGCGGGTGTGGACCGACTCAGCGCTCTCATCGAGCTCGCCGCCTCCGAGTCGCGCGAGCCGAGGGCCGGCGGACGTTCCGTGCTCCTGCGAATCGGCGAGCTGATGTTCGTGGAAGTCGTGCGGCGGTACTTGAGCGCGGCGAGCGCCGATGATGTCGGTTGGCTCGCGGGGCTGCGGGATCCCGTAGTGGGACGCGCTCTGGCGTTGCTGCACGAAAACCCCGCTCGTCCATGGACGCTCGACGAGCTCGCGCGGGAAGTGGGAACCTCGCGCTCGGTGCTGACCGAGCGCTTCACCCTGATGGTCGGTCGGCCGCCCATGCAGTACCTCGCTTCCTGGCGGATTCAGCTCGCGTCCCGCCGACTGATCGATGGCACTACGAAGGTCTCGGCCGTCGCTCGCGAGGTCGGCTACGAGTCCGAGGCCGCGTTCAGTCGCGCGTTCAAGCGGCTCACGGGCACGGCACCCGCGGCGTGGAGACATCGAAAAGTCGTTTGAGCCCGGTGCGTCACCGAGTCCGGCGAAGCGCGCGTCGCATTTCGGATGCCACCCACCCGGCCTCTTCGGACGATGCCAGGATGGGTGATGCCGAGGGGTTCATCAAGCCGGTGGAGTTGGTCTTGCCGACGTGGACGGCGCGATCGAGTTGGACGATGCGCTCGTAGAGCGGACGCGCGTAGCGACGCGGGAAGGGGCGCAGTCCGCGGTAGATGCTGACGCGCTCGCGATCGATGACCACGCGTCGTACGCGCGTCATCCATACGAAGGCAGTGAAGATCGCCGACAAGAAAGCGCCGATGAGCCAGGCCCGCGGGTGAGCGCGTACCCAATCTTCAACGAGGGTGACGGTGACGAGCGAACCGAGCCAGCCAGACGCGGCATCGAGACCGCGCGCGTCGACGCCGGCAGCGCGCAGCGCCTTGCTGAATACGATCAGCGAAAGACCCGTCAGCGCGATTGCGGCGAAGAACGACACCGGTAACCCGTACGCGATCGTGAGGCTATTGGCGTCCTGACGCACGTCGACTCGTGTACCGACGGGTCGAGGCGCATCCCCGCTTTCCCCCTCGCTCGCCCCTGCTTCCGCATTGGCCGCCCGCCACACGTCGCTCTCGGTCAAGTTTCCCGTAGTCAGATCGGGCGCGCCCGGGCGATTCCTGGCGCTTTCGCTTTCAAACAGGGGATGTTCATCCGGTAGTGATAGCGACGTCTCATCCGAGAGACGCAGATCGCGGACCACCGCGGTCGTCAGCGCGAACTGCGCGGCCATTTCCTGGAGGGCTTCGAGCGCCGTCTGTCGCAGCACGTTCGGCTCGAAGAGCTGGCGATCATAGTGGACCGCCACATAGACGCGGTCTTCCCTCCACGACAGAAAAATGGGATGTCCGGTGCGCTCTCGAAGAGTGGCGATGCCATGCAGCAGAGTTGGTGTCAGCAAGGCGCGGGTCTCGCTCTCGTCCGAGCTGAATACGCGGTAGCCTTCGGCGAATCCCGCGTCGTCGATGCGGACTTCATGCAGGTGGCTGCGGTCCGGGGCCTGAAAGCCGCCTACGCTTCTAGGCTGTACGATCGTGGTGCCGCGAAGACGTCGCTCGACGGCGAAGTGAAAGAACAAGCCCTTGAAGACCGTGTGGGTGCGGGCCTTCTGACCCATTCCGGTGCGAACGGCCCGTACGATCTCGGCGACCTCGAAGGGTGTCGTCCCGACTTTCCCGCGGACCCGGTCGTCACTCTGATAGCCTCCCGCTCGGAACAATCCGGACGCATCGAACACGGTCTCCGCGATGCCTTCGAAGGGCTCATAACGCGCGCCGGGCGCTGCGATCTGGAAGACCTCGGTGAGGATCTCCCGCTTGAACCGCGCCTGGTAGTTGGATTGGGCGGTGAATGCCGACACCAACCAACGCATCGCCGCGATCACGATAGCCGCGACCAAGAGCACGAACCCCAAGGCCGCAACGGCGATTTCGGGGAGGCCCACCCACCCGGCGACGGTGCCGCTCAGCACCATCAGGAGGAACGGGGGTGCGGCCAGGAGCGCCGCTCTGAAGATTGCCTGCCGGACCGTCAGTCGGTAACGCTCGAGCGCGTCCAGCCGCTTGCTGAGCGTCGTCTCGAAAAGCGAACGAAGCCGCTCGGGAGAAGAAGCGAGCACGGGGATATTTTATGCGAGGGAGCCTCGAGGGGGCCTTATCGGTGGCATTTGACGGTCCCCGTCTGACAGGCGACCCATCACGTTCTGGTTTCGAGGAACGGCGTGCCCGTGAACGGAACGCTCCCGACCGTCGACCCGTTGCGGGGGCGTCGGTCAAAAGGAGACAGCCTTCGCACCCCTCGGTAACTTCCCCGCAACAGGCTGCCCAGGCAGTACCTGAAATCGTGGGCCAGCATCGACCGACCCATGGAGAAGGCATGACGGTAACGCCCTGATTGCAAAGCGCGTGCAAGAAGCCATTCCATCATGCAGCTTCGGGAGGTGCGGAATTCGAGGGCATATTCAGGGTGCCTCGCGCACGACTCCTCCATCACGAGATCGAACGAACGAAGCATCTGGAAAACGTCGCTCGACATCGCGCTCGGCAGGCAACGGTACCCCGTCAGATACTCGGGCACGAGCGCAAATCGATGACTTTCGGCAATCCGATAATAGAGCTTCAGATCTTCACAACCCTGCGCGCCTTGCGCGAGAAGCGAGGTGTCGTAGCCACCGGCCTCGAGAGCCGCGGTCTTGCGCATGAGAGCGGAGCTACCGTTTCCGATCAAGTTCCCGAAAGACATCTCCCGTACGACGTCGCCCTCGGCGGTCGGGCGGTGGTCCAAAGAGACGATCGTCCCGCGCTCGTCAATGAGCGCGTACCACGTATACACGAGCCCGATCCTCGCGCCGTCCGCGGACATGGCCGCGACCTGTTTCTCGAGCTTTGCGGGACGCCAAAGGTCATCGGCGTCTATGGGGGCAACGCACTCACCTCGTGCTTCGGCGAGTCCGCGGTTGCGTGCCGCGGCAACACCTCCCTGCGGCTGTTGTATCACCCGGATCCGTGAATCAGCACGCGCGTGGGTGAAGGCGATTGCGGACGTGCTGTCGGTGGAGCCATCGTCTATGACGAGGATTTCCAGGTCGGGATAAGTTTGATCTCGGACGCTCGTAAGGGTTTCCTCGAGTGTCGCAGCCGCATTGTGAGCGGGTATGATTACACTGATGAGCCCGTTCGTGCGGCGTCATGGATGAACGCGCAACTCCCCAAGCCGTTCCACCTTGCGCGCGAACTCGGCCATTCCATCATTCCCTGAGATCTCGATTCGCGGCAGATACATGGGATTGTCTCGAATCGAAGCGAATCCGGCGTCGTGTGGTGTAACCGACCCGGTAGCCGCAAATTCTGAGACATGAGACAACCCGGTCATCGATCGCTCCGAACGGCAGCGCAACGTTTCGAATTTCTTGGTTCAGGTGCCTCTCCAGCGACGCTCTGGATGTGGCGCCTTCACGAAGTATTTCCGCGGTATCGAGCCCATCCGCTGCCCGATGAGTGGCCAGGTGGCTGCCGAAACGCACGCCCTTCGCAGAGAGGCGCTTGACGTCGTCCCAGCTCAGGAGTGGAGCAGGTTCGCCGTACTCTCGATCCCATTCGGCTGACATCGCCGATCCTTTCCGTCACCAGGAAGACCTCGGCGACGAAGTCGTAGCGTTCCAGAATTGGCCAGGCTGTTTCGAGGAAGTCCCGGTATCCGTCATCAAAAGTCAGCATCACCGGCCGCCCTCGGAACGGCTCCCGAGTACGGCTCGCTCTCAAGAGATCCGCTGAGGTGACGGTGTAATAGCCACAGCGACGTAGAAACCGGAGCTGCTCTTCGAAAGCACGCGGGTGAACATGATACGGCGCCAGCGGACCCGGTCCGCCCTCCGTGATTCGGTGATACATCAAAATCGGAATGCTGTCCGAAACCTCTGTTCTCAACGCATCCGATCTCAGTTTGATGACGCCTCCGCGCATCAGATAGCGCTCCACCTCGGGTTCGAGTGGCGTTCCGACAGCTAACTCCTCCACTCCGGCGGGTGGCTCGGTTGCGCGGTGGTCCGAACGAAGATGTCGACCCTATAAACCTCGGTGACGATGGATCTCTCCAACGCAAAGCTCGGCGGTCTCTCCGAAGACTCGAGCAATCGTTTCGGCCCCGAACGCGTGGTCCCAATCGAATCCGGTTCGCGCGGGGTCATCGGTGATGATGAACGCATGAGCAGTCAGAATACGACCGCCTGGGGCTAGCGCCGATCGGAGCTTCTCCGCAATTCGCCGCAACTTGACGAGATCATCCGCGTAGTAGAGAACCTCGGAACAGACGATCAAATCCATCCCACCGGGCAGAGGATCGTCGAAGAAATCCAGCCTTCGAAACTCGACATTGTCCAGGTGCCCACATCGCTCGCGCGCGCGATCGAGGGCCCGCTGTGATATGTCCGCGGCCAGAAGCGTCGTCACTCTGGATGCCAACTGGCGCGTAAAATGACCCTCGGCACAAGCGAGCTCCAACGCTCTCGCTATCGGCTCATCCGGGAGCAAGGACAACGTTCTCTCATACTTGATTTGTTCGTAGGCGCTCTCGTAATTCCACGGATCGGGTTTTTCGAACAAATCCTCCCAGAACTTCTGGCGCTCGGTCCGGAAGGTCGCTTTCTCGATGGTATGCTCGCTCGCCCGGCGCTTCATCCTTTCCGGTCGACTCCAGCCTGCCACCGTTTTGCATCAACAGACTGGAGATGCGAGACCAATTCTCCGATCGAGAGCGCGCGCCGGAGAATATCCCGCTCGCCGCTCGCGGCCAGGCTTTGGCGCGTATGGCGGTCCAAAGGCTGCGCAGTCGAGAAGCCCGCGTGCCCCGGGGCGCCACCACGAGCGCCATCGACGACAGCCACGGCCTTTCCGATCTCCAAGGCGACGGAAATCCAGAAGCGTCAGCCGGGTGCGCATGCCGCTGGCCTCGTAGAGAGTCCGGAAATCAAAAGCTTCTATCAGCGATTCGGCGACATCGCGCGCCGTCACCGTACCGAGAACCGGCAGAACGACGTCTTCTACTCGTTGCTCCCCGGAAACCAGCCGCAGTTTGAGACAATCGACATGCGGGGGGATGTCGATTGCGGGTAGGGGTTCGAGTAGATCGAGCCTCCGTCCGTGAGTCCTTTGGAGCGTTACCGGAGCTTCGAGAGTGCTCGCGCCAATCACCCGGGCTTCCAACGCTCGTAGTACTCGGCCTCCGAGTCCCGGCCGAGTGGATGACCGCTCGAGCCGATCGATGATCTGTCGAAGCGGTCCGACCAGCTCGGGCCAAGCACAGGCGAGGTCGCCGGGATGGCAACGCCTGCCCTCGACGAGCCCGTCGAACAACGGCTGTACCGCAAAGTCCAGACGATCCTTTAAATCGGGCAGCGAAGACAGGCGGTCCAGCACATTGCTTCCAAAGCGGCCATTCGCCGAATCGACGGCCGCACTCCAGAGAGCGACCGAAGCGAGGCAGAACGTGGATTCCTCGGCTGATAGAAACGGCTCCTGTGGGCTACCGTTTCCGGCGCCGACCTCCCGTCGAGGAACTCTGGCGAGAACACTCGTCGCGTCGAGAAGGACTTGTTCGACGTCCAATGACAGTGAGCCTTGCCGCATCCGGTAAAACGACAGATGGCGAGGCACGCGTACAAACTTCGCGCCGGTGGCCGCAATACGTTGCCATAGCTCCCAGTCTTCGCACGTCTTCAGTGTCGTGTCGAAGCCGCCGACATCGAGAAGGATTCGTTTCTTCAACAGAAAGCAATGAATCGCAATGGGAAATCCGTATGCGAATACTTTCATCGGAGCGAAGGAAATGTCGTCGGCGCCTTTCATCGGAAAGACGTTGCCATCTTCCGCCACCCGACTGTAATCGCAGTAGAGGACGTCGGCCGCCGGATTCTCTTCGCTAGCTCGCAGCATCTGGTCGAGGTAATCGGCGGAAATCCAGTCATCAGAGTCCAGAAAAACGACCCAGTCGCCCCTCGCGATTTTCAGACCCGTGTTACGCGCCTGGGACGCACCATGATGACCATCTCGCGACAAACGAATCCTGGGTTGACGTCCTCTGCAATTCATCCACGATCGAGACGGTGGCGTCATCGGACCCGTCGTCGACGACGACCACTTCCCAATCCTGGAAGCTTTGCTGAACCACGCTCTCGAGTGTCTTGGCTATGGTGTCCCCCGAATTGTACGCAGGGACGACGAATGAAACTCGAGGCGAAGCCATGCTCAAACCCGCAGTCGAGCGCGCGAGCGCCTCGATTCGAAGTAGTAACCAATGCCTGCCAAAGAGCCCTTGATCTCTTCCGAAAGGAGACAGTTCGAGGGGTTGTTACCTCTGCCATAGACGGTGCAGTGCTCGGGTCGCGTAATAGTATGGAAGCGACAAGAAGAGTCGACGAAGGTTTCCCCAGTGGTGGTGCCTTTCGAACTGAACGAACAGAGCAGTGACGTGACCGCGCATATAGCCGAAGATCTGCTTCCGAAGATCGTCGTACTCGCGGCGATGCGTGTGGAAGGCGACCGCCGAAGGCTCGTAGCGACAGCGTCCACCGGCCGCTAGGATACGGTACCAAAGCTCGGAATCGCCGGAGCAGCCGGCGGCGCCGACGTCCAAGCGTTCATCGAACCACCCGACTTCGTCGAAAGTGGAGCGTCGAAACGCCATGCTCGCTCCGGCCCCAATCACCCAGGCCGGACACCCGTACCCGCGCACACGTGCGAAATACTCCGGTCCGAAGTCAATCCGCTGGTAACCTCGTCCGAAGCCCCAATACCTCTCGAAAATCTGCTGTGCCGGCGTGTCGAGCTCTCCGGGAAGCAGAAGGCCGGTTACCGCCATGATGTCAGGCGCATCGAAGGCATTCGCGAGTCGCTCAAGCCAGCGATGGTGCAGGACGACGTCGTCATCCGCATAGGCCACGATATCGGTCTCGGCGAGTCGCGCGCCGGTGTTCCTGGCGACGTCGAGCCCAGTTCGATCCTCGCGGAAGTAGCTGACTCCAGCCACTTGCTGCGACGGCTTTCGTTCGCGGGTCGTCGGAGGCGTTATCGAGGACGATGATTTGCTCCGGTTTGCGAGTTTGAGAGGCAAGCGAGTCGAGGCAGCGAGCGAGAGCTTCGGGTCGATTTCGGGTACAGATCACGACTCCGAGGGTCAGATCGGAAGCGGTTTCCCGGGGAATCTCGCGTGCCTCGATGCGGCGAACCGTTCGACTCCTCTGCCAATCGATGCACGTCGAGTCGCGAGCCGCTCTCGACACGACAATAGGCCTGTCCAATCGGTGTCTCCCTCTCCCAAAACACGACGAGCGCTTCCTCGGAATCAGGAGCTGGTGAATGCCCGAGCTCTTCATCGAGGTTGACGTGAACGATGGCGATTCTCTTTCCAGGAATCACTCGGCGATCCGTAGACTCCTGCGTGGGCAGTTCTGTCACCATGTTCTCAATTCGCCGTCACCCGGTGTGACTGTGAACGGGCAAGTTCCTCGAATCGGCCGTGGGCCTCGAGAAGTGCCTCCGGGCTTCCCTTCTCGACGAGGATTCCTTTGTCCAGCACGAGTACCATATCCGCCTGCGTCGCGACCGAGATCCGGTGTGCCACCGCGAGCACGGTCCAGGGACGTCCAGCGCTGCGGATGGACTTCCAAATCGCCTGTTCGGTGGGACCATCCACTTCGCTCATCGCTTCGTCAAGAATCAAGACGTCGGGCTCCCTGACAAGAGCGCGGGCGAGGGCGATCCTCTGGTATTCCCCTCCGGAGAGACGAACGGCCGTGTCACTGAGCCTGGTTTCGTATCCATCGGGAAGCGCTTCGATCAGATCATGCGCATGCGCGACCCTGGCAGCCCATTCGATCTGCTCATCGGTGGCGTCGAGCCGACCGTAGGCGATATTGGCGCGGATGGTGTCGGCCAGAAGGTGCGCGTCTTGTCCCGCCAGTCCGATCCGCCGCCGCCACTTCGCCAGGTCCAGCTGTCTCAACGGCGTCCCGTCCACGCGGATCTCTCCACTTTCGGCTTCATAGAGACCGCAGACGAGGTTCACCAGCGTGGATTTGCCGGCACCCGACAGTCCCGCCACGAGGGTAACGGACTCCTCGAAGGATATCTGCCGTCACGCCCAGCAGCACAGGCGGATTCATCGTTTCGGTAGCGAAACGTTACCGCCTCGAGCTCGATGTGAGCTTCTCGGCGGGTCAGGGCTTTCCCGCCCTTCCGCGCATAGGGTTTGTCCTTCTCGTCGAGGAGGGACATGACCTCCCCAGCACTTGCGGTCAGCCCTCGCAGCGACACCCTTCCCCAGTCCAGCTCCCGCAGATAGTACTGGAGCCGAAACAGCACCAAGGCGAAGACGAGGAGATTCGGGACGTTTCCCGGTCGGGCGACGCCAAGCAAGAGTATCGACACCAACAAGGAACCGTACAGGATTTCGGTAAGCGGATGCACGGTTGCGGACAGCAGGTCGATGGACCGAAAGCTGAGCCGCACATCGTTCGAGCTCCTCTCGAAGCGTTCCTGCTCGTGGGCCTCGTTGCCGAAGACTCGGATGACCCGCATTCCGTGAAAGACGTTGAGCATGCGATCGGTGAGCGCTTGATTCGTTCCGACGGCGTGTTTGCCCATCGCCTCCATGCGGTTCGTCAGAAGCCTCACGAGACAAGTGATCCCCAATACGCTGACGAACACCAAAAGGGCGAGGCGCCAGGAGATCAGCAAAAGCAGCAACGAAAAAACGGCGGCAGTGCAGAGATTCGTGACGACTCCTACCACGATCCCCGCCGCTTCTCCTGTTCTCCACGTCTCCCCGGCTAATGCATTCATCAGCTTGCCCGTGTCTTGCCGGGTCAAGAAGTCGTAGCGCACGCTCAACAACTGCCGGAAGACTCCAGATCGCAGCCGGTGACTCGTTCCGGAATTGATGTCAGCCGACAGAAAGCCGACGCCGAATGCGAGCAAGTTCTTGAGCACGATAGCGGCCAGGATGAACAGGGCGATGACGACGAATTGATGTTCACTTGGAATCCAATACACGACCCGCCCGAGCAGCCTTCCAGCCACGGACTGGTCGGAGTCCGTGCTCTCTCCGTCCGCCATGAGGCTCTCGAAGAGGGGTATGAAGAGGCTGATGCCGATGCCTTCGGACAGGGAACTCATCGTGCCGAGCAACACCGTGAGCGGGATTGCCCAGGGGTACATACGAAAGAGCTGTGCCACGATATGCGCCGGCTTGAAGACTTCCATTTCCGAGGTCTTTCGCTGCTCTCGCGAGGTCACCGATCCGGTGAGCCCTGGGCTACGCGCCCCGCGGTCCCCGCGAAAATCGACGCAGGGAGCTCGCGAAAGCGGATTTCGAATGCGACCTCGCGAACAGGATTCGCTCGTTCCGCGAGCTTGGAGGTCAGAAAAGCGTGTAAACGAAGGGCGCCGCGCCACTCCCGCCCAGGAACACCAGCAGCCCCAGGAGAAGCATGACCGCAAGGATCGTGTTCTGCTTCAAGAACACTCAGAACTCGCGCACCAGACTCTCCTGTCTGCGCCGCGGCGACGATTTCCCCGTCTCGAACGAAACAGGCCGCACTGTCGTGGTAATAGGCTGAGATCCCCAGAATATTCAAGTTCGCTGCCCACGGACACCCGGAAGACCAGAACGCCGTGGAATCTTCTTGCTGGTTGGGGCTAATCATGCTAGGCCCATTGGGCTGAACCGGTCAAGCCGGCAAGTTGCCAACGTAAGCTCGTGCCAGAGAACGCGACCGAGCTCCGCGGCCTTGCCTTCGTCGCCTTCGAGCCGTCCCGGGCGCAGTCGGCTTTTTAGCACCGCCATGAGAGCTGTGTTGAGACCCTGGCCGAGGTCCGGAGCCGAAATACTGGCTCGGATGCTCGCACTCGTAATTACAAACTCGGTCTTGCGTTGGGTATCACGAAATTGGAAACAAAATGAACATTTCATAGTTGCGCTTCAGACCGATCTTGCTGTAAACTCTACTGCGCCCTAATGGTCCCTTAGGGGATGTTTTTGCGCGCCGTTGTGGGGTCTTTTGTTCCAGCTGGCCATTGAACAGAATAGCGACTCGACGGGTGCCGACTGGCGTGTTGCGGAACCCGGTTCACCAGCACGCCACGCTGTCCGGGCACGTCGCGAGTACTGTGCAACGTGCGGCGAAGGTATTCTGTTCGGAACAATTTTGGGTATCGCAGCAATGTCGGTCGCAATCATGATCGCGATCGCGCTCTGGGCGACGTTCGCCTTGATTGTTTTTGCGTACGTCGGTTATCCCCTCGTGATGGCAGCATTGGGGACTGCTCGCATGGATGGCGGTCAAGAAAGGCGCCAACTTGCCCCGGGTCACCCTGATCACGGCCGCGTACAATGAGGAGCGGTACATCGCGGCCACGTTGGAGAACAAGCTCGCGCTCGACTATCCTCAGGATCGGCTTCAGATAATCGTCGTTTCGGACGCTTCCACAGACCGCACCGAAGAGATCGTTCGGAGTTACCAGGACAGAGGTGTGCTTCTTCTGACCCAGTTAGAGCGGCGTGGGAAAACCGCTGCTTTGAACCTTGCCGTACAGCACGCAACCGGCGAAATCATCGTGTTTGCGGATGCCAACTCGATCTATCGCGCCGACGCCTTGAAGTTGCTCGTGCGCAACTTCGAAGACCCGGCAGTAGGGTACGCCACCGGCACTCTTGTATACGTGGACGAAACGGGGTCTCTCATTGGCAGTGGCAGCAGTGCCTACATGAAGTACGAGAACGCGCTCCGTAAGCTCGAGACCAGAGTCGGATCCATCGTCGGGGTCGACGGCGCCATCGACGCGGTGAGAGCGTCGCTCTACAAGCCAATGCCGGAGCACCTACTACCGGATTTTCTGCTGCCGCTACAAGTAGTCGAACGCGGTTATCGCGTCGTTTACGAGCCTGAGGCGTTCCTGTACGAAGCGAGTCTTAGAGAGTCGTCAGACGAGCTCAAGATGCGTGTACGGGTCATATCTACGAAGCCTCCATACCATGTGGTACATGAGGAGCCTTTTCAATCCCCTCCGGTTCGGCGTCTTCTCGTTCCAACTTTTCGTCCACAAAGTTCTGAGATATCTCGTCGGACTCCTGCAATTCGTCGCACTGTTCACCAACGCTCTCATCGTCTGGGACGCTCCGGTGTTCACGTTGACGATGTTGATGCAGCTGGGTTTCTACGCCTTCGCGGTCGCGGGCTTCGGTCTATCGCAGGTTCGGCGAAAGGTCTCGCTCTTCTATTACTCGTACTACCTGTGCCTTCTGAATGGAGCTTCGCTGGTGGCGCTGTGGAAGTTTCTGAAGGGAGAGCAAAAGGTCATCTGGGCCCCCCGCACCGGCTGAAGGTTCGAAACGAGTCGGGCTGAGATCGATCGACGGGCATGGCGGGCGGAACAATTGGGGACGGTGCGCGCGATTCCTCAACGCTGGCCCGTGCTCAAGACGAGCGTAGTCGTTACGTGCTACAACTATGCCCGATTTCTGTCGGCCTGCCTGGAGTCAGTCCTTTCTCAGACCTACAAAGACCTGGAGATCATCGTCGTGAACGACGGCTCGCCGGACAACACCGACGAAGTCATAGCGCCGTACCTGACTGAGCCCAAGCTCACCTATGTCAAGCAGCCAAACGGCGGTCAAGCGTGCGCAAAGAACACTGGGGTCCGTCACAGCACCGGTGAGTTCGTTGCGTTCTTGGATGCAGACGACCTCTGGGCCCCAACGAAGCTCGAGAAGCAGATATCTCTTTTCGACGATAGAAGCATCGCAGTAGTTTACAGTCGCATGAGGCTGCTGGATCGAGTCGGCGCGTTGAAGGACTACCGACCACCACAACGGTACCTCGAGCCGCGTCGAGGCCGTATCACGAATCACCTCTTCTTCGATAACTTCATTCCGTTCTCATCCGCCGTTGTGCGCAAGGCCTGTCTCGAGCGCCATGGTGCTTTCGACGAAACTCTGCAGATGAGCATTGATTGGGACCTATGGCTTCGCCTTTCCCTCTTCTACGCATTCGATTACGTGGATGAGCCGTTGCTGATCTATCGACAGGGACATGAGGGGCAGATGTCGAAGAGCGCAGAAGTCAGACAACGATGCTCGGATCGAGTAATGAAACGGTTCCTCGAAGAGAATCCTGAACTGCTGCCGAAATCTCTGGTCCGTGGTGCGTGGGCGTACTCGTTCGTCAACCGAGGAGAATATTTTCGAGAGAAAGATCTCCCTCAGTCCACTCTCTTCTATCTACGGTCATTGAAGATGAAACCGCTTCAGGTTTCGGCTTATCGCGGACTTGCTGGTAACTTTCTCGAATGCGCGCGACGAATTGCGAGAAAGGGGGACGACCGAACTGGCGTTGCGGGGAGCGGATAGCCTTCTCGGACCGTCTGTTAGTCCCGCGAGGCCTTTAATACTCCCGTAATGAGCCTCCTCGTTTGCCCCCGGGCATCTTCTAGCTCCCCGCGTAGAGCTCGTGCCAGGTGTCGAAGATCAGAGAGAGACCAGATCAACTTGTCGAAGGTTTCTTTTCGCTCGAAATGGCGACTCAAGATTTCCTGGACTCCCTTCGGGTTGAAGAGTCCGTGTCTCCCGACGCGGCTCGCGTGGAGTGCATCCGTAGCGTACTCCTTCAGATCGGAGCGTAGCCACTGTGTCATCGGGCTGGCGAATCCTTGCTTCCGATGTTTGAGTACTTCTGAAGGAAGCAAGTCCGCAGCAATACGGCGAAGCACGTACTTCTTCGTCCACCTGCGGATCTTGAGCTGTGGAGGAATCGTGGCGCAGAACTCCATTAACTTATGGTCGAGGAACGGCACACGCACCTCGAGGGAATGTGCCATGCTCGTTCGATCGGTGCAGGCAAGAATGTCGTCCGGCAGGTAGGTTTTGATGTCACAGTAGAAGCACACGATCCAACGGGGTCGTCGCCTGGGCCGAGCGGTAGTAGCCGAGTACCAATTCCCGGCAGTTCTCGTAGCCCTCCAGGAAAGGGGCGGGGTCGGCAAAGAGAAGCGCCGCCGTGTGTGGGTCGCTCGAAACGAAGCCGAAATAGCGCATGTCGGCGGACAATGACGCCGAGCGTACGAACCGCTTGAGATGGTTTACCGTGTAATGCCCGTTGGCCCTCTCAGGGAGGGAATCGATGAAGGAGTGCAGCAACTGCTCTCTCACGAAACGGGGAAGTAGGTTGTAGGTGGAGCTCAGTTGGAATCCCAGGTAGCGTTCGTAGCCGCCAAATAGCTCGTCACCACCAAGCCCGGAGAGCGCGACCTTCACCTGACGCCGAGTCAGTTCGGAGAGATAGTAAGAGGGAATAGTCGAGTCGTCCGCGAACGGCTCGTCGAACGCAGTCACTACTCTGCGAATGACGTCGGCGACGTTCGGCATCACCTGCTGCTCATGATGCGCTGTCCGGTAGCGATCAGCTACCTGTCTCGCGTACGGCTGTTCATCGAGATGGCCACCGATGTCCCCCCCGAAGCCCATACAGAATGTATGTACGGGTACCGAGCTGAGCTGGCTCATCAGTGCGGTAACGACTCCCGAGTCGATGCCGCCGCTGAGGAACGATCCCACCGGCACGTCGCTAATCATGTGAAGCCGGATGGCCTCTTCCAGGTGGGCTCTGAGTTCTTCAATTGTGGCGGAGAGGGACCGAGTATGGTCGGGCACGAATGCAAGATCCCAGTACTTTTGCGTCCGGACTACTCCTTTCTCCGCGATCAGTAAGTGTCCAGGCAAGAGTTTCTTGACGCTGGAAAAGATTGTCGAAGGAGCGGGGATGTACGACAACGAGAAATACGAGAACAACCCTAAAGGATCGATGGCTCGAGACACACTCCGGTCACGAATTATCGCTTTGATCTCCGAGCCGAAATAAAGACGATGGCCCACCAGCGCGTAGAACAGCGGCTTGATACCCAAGCGATCTCGCGCCAACACCAGACGCCTCCGAGCCGCGTCCCACAGCGCAATCGAGAACATGCCGCGCAGCTTGTGAACGAAATCCAGCCCCCATTCTTCGTAGGCATGAACGATCACTTCCGTGTCCGATGCGGTGCGAAAGTGATGTCCTTTTGTCTCCAGCTCTGGGCGTAGCTCCCGGAAGTTGTAGATCTCACCGTTGAGAATCACACAGCAGGTTCCGTCTTCGTTGAAAATAGGCTGTTGGCCACTTTCGATATCGATGATGCTGAGCCGCCGGTGACCAAGGTATACCTGCGAATCTTGATAATAGCCGTGGCCATCCGGCCCGCGGTGCTCCAGGATTGCCGCGTTGTCAGTGGCGTCAACAGCGGCAGGATCAAGGGGGCCATCGAGTTGCAGGGTGCCGAGTATTCCGCACATCGGCGTCAGCGGTCGGCTTCGAGATGTTTGGCGGTCACACGACCAAGAACGGTGCTTCGAGACAAAAGAGGAGTAATGAATCGCGGAACGCGTCGCAGATGATGCTTATCCCGTTCGAGGAACATTCGGGGGCATCAAAATAGCACGATCGCGATGGCCGCGCGAAGCAATCGAGGTGGGTCAATAGATTGCTTCGGAATAAGACTTCGCCCGTGTCTACATCCGACAGTGCGCGGTCGATCCGCAAGATGAGTGGCGGCGGGCGGCTAGTTCTTGATCCTCAAGTTTCTTGGGGCGCTGATTCCCGACGCGAAGCAACCGATCCTGTTTTGCGAGACGACGACGTTGTCCAACATGGTGCCCGCGACGCTGTGGTTGCCGTGATGGTAGAGGTTGAGAAAAAGCAAGTTGAGCTTTAGAGTTGACGTCGTTCGATGCCACAATCCTGTGAACGGCCCGTACTCGACCCCGTCGACCCAGAAGTTCTGAACACCATTGGCTCCGGATGCGGTGGAGGTGGGCGTACCAGCGTCGATCATGGTCTCGATGCAGTACCATTTCCCGGCGTCGAGTTTTGGAGGAAGTACCGTCTCACGGTGCGCGGGGTTCTTGCAGTAGAACTGCCCTTCATCCCACATGCAGGCGAAACGAATCCCCCCAGCACTCTCCATTTGGATTCGCGCAATCTTGATACATCCCACGATAGTAAGAGTACAGGCGCGGTCTGCCGTCGAGGTTTCCTGCGCCTCCGACAGGCTCGAACCAGGAGGTGAAGAAGTCCGCTCCTGTTGGTCTAATGCCCGACCGTCCAAGGTAATCTCTGTTCCCCGCAAAGAGTCCGCCTCCGTGGTTTAGTGCGGAGAAGTCGTAGCCCTGCTCCCACTTCTGGTACCACCTGGCAAACAATCGATCGTGAGAAGTGGGAAGAACTTTGACCAGGTCCGCACTGCCCGCGCCGGGAGGTACGCGAAGTCGCATCACGTGATTCCCGACGCGGTCGCAGGGCCCCGGGTCGGCAAGAAGAAGGTTCGTGGAATCGGGATTCCCATCGTAGTCGTCCCAGATCGCCTTGCTTCCCTCCTCGAAGCCGCTGCAGAACACCGCCCCGCCACAAACACTGGTCTCTTCGCATCCTTGGCCGGCAGTTGCGGATTGTGCACCCAGCAACATTGCCACGGGAACGAGAAGCTCCCTCAATCTCGACCGTTCGATCATCGAACTACTCCGCATTGTCCTGGCGAGGTCGGTAGCGGGATTTGCACCTCATGAGCTCGGGCTCTATGCGCTTACTTAATCCTGAGGTTCTTCGGCGGTGCGATTGCCGATCCGGAAATAACCACCGGGAATCCACTCGCGTTGACTTTCCCGGTCGAGTCGACAACGTACACGTATACAGTCTGACCCGGCGAAAACGTGCCCCGATTGACTGTGACTGAAATAGATGCGGCAGACCAAGCCGTGGGAAGTTGTACCTCCCTATGGCTTGATGCGCTGTAAGTCGGCTGGTCACCGATCTCGACACGGGCCCAGCTCGTGTCGAGATAAACATTATCGACGTAGATGTCGGCGCCGCTGTTTGCGGCGCATCCGGGTACGGCGTCTTCGTCCCAGTAGTGACCGATGCGAATCTCGCTGAAGCTGTGGGCGCAGGTTCGCGTCTTCACAGCATTCGAGTTCAAGCCGGCGAGAGCGCTATTGACGAAGTGGTGGACCGACCCGTTCGCCTGGTTGACTCCAGATTCCTGATACTCCAGCTGAACGTGAAGCCATTGCCGATCGGAATAATGGGATCCGTCCCAATAATTGGTCTCAAGGTAGGTCGAGCAACCGCCGTCGTACGTTGCTATAGCCTGCGAATCGCAGTAATAAACCCAATCTGAGCTGATTGGTGTCATTGTCTCCGTAGAACCGCCAGACCTTCCAGTTTCGGCTTTTCTGGTCCACGTAGTCCACGTACATCCAGAAATCCATGTAAAGCCTCGTGAATACCATGTTCTTCGCCAAGCTGATCTGGTATTGTCCGTTCTTGAAACGGTGATAACTCGATTGGGTTCCTGAATGGGCGATGGCGTTCGAGTATGTGGGGTTCCACGGCAAAGAGTCCTCGTCCCAGTCGCCGATTACCGCGTTGCGATTGTCAATCGTGTTCCCGAGCGTTCCGCTCTCGAAAGTATCCCAGAGAACCGGACCAGGCGTTGTCTTGCTACCGAACGCAACCCCACCAACCGTGACCGTGCCACCGTCAACGAACGTCCCCAATAGCGTTTGCACCACCGGTTGACCCATCGCACTATTGACGATCAAGAAAAATAGTGGGCCAAAACACAGTGGTCTCGTGCATCGGTTCATTGAAAACCTCCGTTGTAACCCGCCTGGAAGCACCAGGAAAGACATGTGCGCGAGGAGTTCGCGATGTGATGTACGCTCTCCATGGTCCAGATCCTCGTTCTGCGTCGCATTGTCGACGGGATTCCCTTCTCGTACGCGGTGACGCCCCCGTTAGCTGTTCAGGTGGTTAATCCTACCGTGGAATCCCCATACCCGTGCCGTGATCTTATTCTTGGGGCGTTCCCCAACGTTGATCGTAGGGGTTTTACTACAATCCTGGTTTGTCATTCGGTCTATTTCGCTTCGAGAGTCTATCCATGGAAACCGGAAGAAGCTCCAGATAGAAGGCCTCGAGCTCTCTGAGGGTGCGCTCCCAGGAGAACGAGAGTTCGATTTTCTCCCTCGATCGTCTTCCCATTTGACGCCTCAAAACGGGATCGCGCACCAGCGTGGCGAGGGCTGCGCTGAGGGCATCGGGATCTGCCGGAGGAACGCAAAAGCCATTCGATCCGTCGACAAGTTCGGGATTGCCTCCCACCGCTGTCACCACGACGGGAAGGCCGAATGCCATGTATTCCATGACCGCGTTGGATAAACCTTCCCCGTCGGAGCACAACACACCGATGTCCGCACTTTGGAGATAAGAACCGACATTCGATACCGCTCCACCAAAGTGAACGCGATCCGCAACATCGAGGTTTGATGCGAGTAGACGAAGCCTCGCCTCTTCCTGCCCCTCTCCCGAGAAGGATCGCTCCTACCTTCCATCCAGTGCACTCGGACTTCAATCTCGCCAAAGCCCGCAAGAAGACATCGTGCCGTTTGACGGGATTGAGATTCGCAACGACGACGATCCAGCAATCGAAATCCGGCCTCGTGCAAAGCGCAGGTGAAGCTCAGTCGTCGCGTCAGGTAGATCGACTCCATTGTGAATGACTCGGATGCGTTCGTCGGGAACCCCTTCCCGCTCCATCACGTGCTGCTTCACCGCCGTTCCCGTTGACCAGCACGGCGGAGAACCGCGAAGCACGTACGGTCGGGCAATCTGAAAGAGACGATGATACCACGGTCGGTCCGTCAGGCCGACGTCGCGACGACTAGCGACGAGCTAGGGCGCTCGCTTCCGGAACGAATAGAGTTGCCAGATAAGCAAGAAACGAGCGGCTCTTCGAAGAACACTTGGAGGATACCAATCCGTTGGTTCTTCAAGTATCCTCCGAAGACGCTGCACCATTGCGGGAAAACCCCCATCAAGAAACCCGCCGTATTCAAGCACAATGGATGGACAAGGCAACCTATTGGTTCGCGTCCACGGGGTTTCGTTCAGAAGGATCAGCCTGGGCTCGAATCGCTCTCGGTCGAGGCGCTCGATTGTCCTGAGAAGTTGCTTTTCCGTTCCTCCGCGATCCGTGGAAATACCGTCGAGAAGGTACGCGATCCGAACTCGGCTTCACTTCCTAGTTCGACCCGACGTATAGAGGCCCGATCCGCTCACGATGCCGGCTCACGTCCCCGTGCCGAAGAGTCCCCAAAACCTTCGGCTCAGTCTCGGCCGTGAATCGCGGGCGACTCGCAGCAGTTTGGTTTCTCAGGTGCTCGCGCGTCATGATTTCGTTCCGACGCTGAGTCGGCCAAGCACGACCGAGAGTCCAGCGAACAAGTACCATTCGTAACCATGCAGTCCGTAGCTGAAGAAGCTGAACAGGACATTCATGAGAAGCCAAACCTGCCCACCACGCGCAAGAGCCAACAAGAACGAACTGATGCGAGCGGTCGCGTCTGCCAGCGCCCTCCGAACCGCCAAATAATTCGATAGGACGCTGCTCAAGAAACCCAGGAACAACACGAGACCGCAAAGCCCCAGCTCTTGCCCAACCTCGATATAGAGGTTATGGGCAAGCTGCGACTGGAGCCGAAGTTCACATTCGCTTCGAATGATGTCCCCAATCCATGCCCGACGAAAGGCTTGTGAAGTATTACCTTGAAGTCGTTCTTGATCCCTTCCCTCCGCAAGTCAACCGTAGGCGCGTTTTGGCGCGATGATCGAATATAGAACGGTAACGATCGAGCTGTTCGGGCGACAGGCTTGGGAACAATCAAGCACCACACCGAGTATGACTGCCGCCACTAGTGCTACTCGGTGTCGGCTGAAGTAGAAGACGCAATCAGGACTATGACGAGACCGAGCAATCCCGAACGGGACGACGTGAGAATCAGCGCGTAGACAAGGGAGGCGCAAGCCCAAATACAAGACCGTCCCCTTGGGAGTGAGCGTACACAGGAAATGAAGGAGAGGTAGGACCGTAAGAACGACGAACGCCAGTCCGTTAGGGTTGATTACGTCATACGGGGATCCCGAGAGTCGATCGAGGTAGCCTTCACTCATGGTGGCCGTGGAACCCCAATACCCAGTCCGTCAAGTGAAGATAGAGTGGCTCCAAGAACTCGGAACACCTGGCAGCCAAGGAAAACGACGAGCAAAGACCCTTAGTTTCCTTTCCGTGTCGATGAGTCGCACCGTAAAAAAGAAGAACACGACGCCTTTGATAAAGCTTGCCAAGCCGTGCTTCAGCACGCTACCTGGCCACTGTACGAAAGGTATTGTAACGATGACATAGACAATGAGCGCCAGCAGGTACTTTCGCGTCGAATCTCCAAAACTAGCACGACTTCTTCGGCTCACTGGAACCGAAGCAAGTGTCAACCCCAACATGCTCGCCACGAGAAATAGATCAAACCGCAGCACGCCCAGAAGCGGAACACGAGCCGGCAGGTGCAAAAACCAACTCGCCACGAACACCAAATAGAGCCAGTAGGCCAATGTCAGCATGAATCAGCGTCGCTTTGAAGTACGATCAAGCTCAAGTCGACGTGGAACGTTTAGCCGAGTCAATATCGTGCGCATTCCCTATCAGTGCCGAGGGTCCTCCACTGGGTAGAACGGCCGAATATGCGGGGGGAACCTCTGCCAATCAACTAGAGAGCCCTCTCTCCGAAGTCAAATCCGCATAGACTCTCAGATACCTCTCGGCCATCTTGTCAATAGTGAATCGCGCGTTGACCTTTTCTTGCGCGGCGGTAGCCAGACGGCGGCGCAGTTCGGGGTCCCTATGCAAGCTCATGATTGCGCCAGCCAGCGCGCTCGAATCAGCTGGCGGCACATACAAGCAGTCCACACCGTCTTCGAAGACTTCCTTTATCCCGCCTACCGCGGACGCAATCACCGGCACTCCGACGGAGGCGCACTCCAGCATGACATAAGGGAAACCCTCTTGCAGTGATGGAAGGACCGCAGCGTCCAAGGACGGCAAATAATCATGGACGTTCGGAACAAAACCCAAGAACGTAACAAATTCGGTAAGATCATTCTCCGACACGTATTCCGTCAACTCTCGCTCAAGCGGGCCCTCCCCAAACACGAAAAGGTGAACGTCCATGCCTCTCAGGAGTCCCATCGCCTCCAGCAGAAATCGATGGCCCTTCACTTCCGTCAAGCGGCCGACGGTGCCGACATGAAAAGCGCTTTGAGTCTTCCTAGAGAGCTTCACCTTCGGATCGAGCTCGAACTTCGGTATCCCGTTGTAAATCAACGACGTAGCTTGTCTTCGACGAAGGTATGATTTGGCATCCTTCACACCCTGCGAGACAAACACGATGTGATCGAAACACAACGCCGACAAGCTCGTGTCCACAGCCAAGTTGAGCTTCATCTTCAACGACTCCCACGTGCGTTGGCTGGGCTCGAGAAGGCCGTGCTCGGTTTTCACCGCCTTCGAACCAACCCACCGGGCGGCCAGGCCGCCGAGAATGCTCGCTTTGTAGCCGTGGGTGTGCACGATATCTATTCTCTTTTCGGTGAAGAGGCGGGCCAGGCGCTTTACGAGAAGAAGATCGTATTTGAATCGCGACTTGATTAGATAGGTGTCGATGCCCGCTTCTCTCAGCCGGTCGAAGAGCAACCCGGGGCTGAAGAGCACCACGGTCACAGTGAGAGTGGGCAGCCCGGACAAGTGTCGCGCGTACGCATACACAAACTGCTCCACGCCGCCGAAGAGCTCTCCGGTTGTGCACAAAGCAAGATTTAACGACCCCGTGCGGCTACGCCTGCATGGGGGCCAGATTCTCCTGGGCCTGCTTGTGAGTTGAATTTTCTCCCCTGTGTAGTCATTGGATCTGACGTCGCTCGACGAGCGCGGTCAATACCGAGCTGCCACGGTTTTGGGTTCGCTCTTCACGCGTCCCTGCTTGAGGGCGAATGAAACTTTGCCCGTCCCAACAACGGCTCAAAGTGCGCGGAACATGGGTAGCACCGAGAGGCACTACGGCGCACGACGGTTTGCCACCTTCGTCGGAGGAGCCAAGGCCTGGATCCTACGAACGATCTGATTTGCTTGATCGACCCACTGCGCTTGCAGCGATTCTCTAAGCACTTTCATCTCTGCAGCCAGAGTTTCCTGCGAGGTGACATTCCAGAGCAAGCTTAACCGTGTAGATCCCTTTCTGTTCCAGGCATGTAGCGCAGGGAGGTACCAGGAGGTGCCTTTGCGCAGAGGCCCGGTGCATTTATTGATCGCGGCCACTCGGCGCTACCAACAAGGCGCGGAGGCCTGCGATTCTCTCATCCATATATGGGTTGTTGCGCGCAACCCAATCTTTCGCCCTTTCCTCAAGTTCCTCGCGATGCGCAAACGCGAGAGTACGCTTTCTCGGATCGCCTCCGGTCGTTTCGGCAACACGACGCTCCCCAAATTAGCTCTCCTGAGTGCTACGGTATCGGTGACGACGAGCGGTTTTTCGGCCGAAACCGCCTCGTAGGCACCGCACACGAGACACTCGTCCATGGTTGTCAAGTCCATGACCACGGAGGCCGATAGCAGATACCCGTAGTACGCGTCGGTCGGCAAGAACCCGAGGAGGCGCACCCAGGGAAAGCGCGATAGGTCCGTTTTGGCCTTTCTGTAGTTGCCGGAGACGAAAAGCGTAAAGCCGTCGATCGCTGCAAGCTAGAGAAGGCCTCGAAAGCGGCTTCATAGGGCTCATCCGGAGCGAAGGAACAGATGAGCAACGCAGATCGATCGCCTCGTGTGACGCTAGATTGGGGCGCTCTCGGGATGTCAGGCAACGGATCCTGGCAGACGTAAGCTCGCGCCCCAATGCTCGAGAGAAACCGGGACGTGGCTTTCGTTTGTCACGACTACCAAGATCTACGCGAGCGTTGTGGAAATCAAGTAAGCGTTGCAGAAGCCAAGATTCGTTGGCAGCTCTCACGCCGCAGTAGTGAGCGTCCGATACCAGCTTGAAACCGTACCACTCGCGAAGGACAAGGAGCAGGAAACCGAGAACGATCGAAGGGTTTGTAGCGATTACGACCTCAGGCCGTCTTGTACTGGATCATCGCTACCGTTCGACGCACGCTTCGTATGTATCGCCATAATCGTCCTCCATCACAACAGATCTCTTCAAGTGCAACACCGAGTCGTCGAGAAAGCGTTTGGCTCCGTAAGTGTCGACCCCAGTCAATCCAAAGAAGCTGCTTCTGTCCCGGCATTTTTATCTGCTGAATTTGCCCTGCTGAGGTTCGAGTGACTATTTGCGTGACGTCGCCTGCCCAAGGGGTGCCCAGCTAAGGCCGGGTTGCACGAATGGCCACGTTGCGCTCTATCGCTGAACCCCAAGCTGGTGCCACTTCCGTTCCCAATACCCTGTGAAGGTCCTTGAATTCCAGTTTCCTTAACCAATCAGCGACCTCTTCATACTCGTGACGGTGCGCGTAGAGCGGCGTAAATCTATCCCGCGCTGCGTGAATGGCCTGCTTCGCTGAGTAGACCGAGCCATGCGTGCCGGATCGCATTCCCAGGAAACTCGCCACCTGGTACATGGGGACCGAGGGCAACAACAACAGGCTTGCGAAGCACGATGGCATCCTGGCGATCAACGGCCTAGTAATCGACTCGACTGCATATGCGAATCTTCTCGCCAAGTTGATTCGCACATCGTCGTACCCATAGAGCCAGATGTAAATGCGGCCCTTTGGTCGTACCAGTTCCGTGGCAACTTTCACCGCCTCTTTAGTGCTCCATGTATGATGAAGAACACCGTGGCTGTATAAGAAGTCGAATTCACGAGGTTTGAATGGAGGAGAGAAGATCGAGGCCTGAACAAAGTGCACCTGAGAATGTGAGCGAAAGTGTGAGGCCGCCCGAAAATACTGCGCTGCTAAGGTCCATTCCCCACGCCTCAGCACCTAGCCCAGTCGCGGCCTCGTTCGTCAAGATGCCAAGGCCACAGCCGATCTCGATGAAGCGTTTCCCACGGAGGTCTCCATCCTGCAGGCCACACTCCCCCTTGAAGGTCTGCAACCGATCAGACGTTGGCGCGGTGCATAAGGTCGGTCCCGTACGCGTACTCGGCCCGCTCGCTTGAGAAGCTCGCGCCGACGAATTTCTCCCCTTGTGGAGCCTGACCACGCGGCAAGCTAAGCCTGTTCTGGAGCAGTTCAAGACGCTCAGCCGCGGGCCATGCGGCAACAGCCTGCTCTGCCAGTCGTGTCGAGTAATTCAGTAGAACCGGGACTCCTTTGTGGATTGGAAAGATCGTGCTGCAGTCCTTACAGAGCATCGCGCCTGTTTCCACCCATGCATGCCCCAGCTACGGACGGCCGCAGCTGAGACCTAGCTTGTGGCGCCGAACGTTCAGGCGAATCTGCCTCAAATGATCTGAGATGCAAGTCAGCTCTGCAGTTGGGGCAGGCGATAGTAGATAGGGCGTGTTTCACATCAGCAATGCACTCCCCGTGGAGTGCTATTGTTGATTCGGGTCTGGGCTTCGTCATTCATTGCCTATTGATAGTAGCTCCTTTCGGCGCCGAGCAAGTGCTCCCCTACTAGGCCCATCTGGCGGGCGAACGCGTAGAGGCTCAATGTGACGGCCTGGCTTCTTCCGAGGCCGCCGATCGCGCCCCAACCTACACTAAGGTCAGAGCAACGAGACGCCCTCAACGTAGTTCTCTCTGCAATCGAGGGTAGCGACTGCCGCCGTCATTCCATACCGTCGCAACAAGGGTTGCGAGGTAGGGTCAGTCATTTGGGATGCTCTCTTTCAGTTTCTTGATGACTGCAATGGCAAAAGAAATCGAACGACGTAATGTCGCGCGCTCGCCTCAGCGTCCGACGAGTTTCCCGGCAACGTCGTCGAAGTATATCTTTCATCCTGTCTGGGACCTGTATGACCGCACCGTTAAGCTTCGAGAGCGCGCTCGACTCGAGCGTGCAAGTGTCTTTTGCGTTGTGAGGAGAGCTCACTTCACCGCGTCGCAGTGCAGCGACCAGGATGGCCTGGTGTCGAAGTTACTCCCGCGGATCTCAGGGAATCGACTTTTCTGCGGATCGGACAATGTAGACCTTCCGCCCATCTTGAATTTTCCACTTACCCGGAGACATGAGGAAGACGGCGCTATCCTCGCCGAGCGTGCGATCCTTCTCCGAGAACGCGTCTCGGAGTCGCGGCTGGATTCGCTCGTACCTCAGACCGGGCTTGTCCTGACTATCGAGGCGGAACAGATCTCGCTCCAGAACCCTCTTCACGGCCGGTCCGACCCAGCCTGACATGGCCGAAGTTCTTCGACGAGTGCTGCGAGCCTAGCGTGGTCGATGCCGCTTCAGCGCGGCGCTAATCTCTCGTGCTATCGTCCCAGTGTGCTCGCTGAATATCGTATCATGATCCCCCGTCATCGATACGATCTCCAGACCGCGTCGCAAAGAATTCCTTCCAACCCAAGCCATCGTCGTAGGGCCGGACGGCCTGCTCTCTGTTCAGTGGAGCTGTCCGAAGCAGGATTCCCCGGCTGTCGAGGAGGCAAGGACGATAAGACCTATCGATCTCATCGTACAATCGCTCTACCAAGCCCCAGGGCAGCGGTTCATTGCGTTCATCGAAAACGGTGGTGAGCTGTTCCAAATCCCCAACTTCAGAACTGACGGACCAGCGTATTCTGTCGATGGCCTTTCGGAGCAGCCACCGACTCGTTAGCCACGTGCTTCTTGGGACACCAACGAGCCATTGCGAAGCGTGATCGGTCGACAGGTGGCCACGACAAAGATTCCGATACTGGCGCCATACGTGCCAGAGCCCTTGAACGGGTTTTGGGCGCATGGCCGGGGTATCGACCAGAACAACTAGCTCCACCTGGCCGCCGTGTTTCCGAAATTGATGACCCAGTTCGAATGCCATCAATCCGGCGAAGGAAAGGCCAGCCAGCACGCAAGGGCGATGATGGGGCGTGATCCCTCAGCGCCTCCGCATAGGGAACGACCAGTTCCTCCAGACTTGGGAACGCCTCCGTACGGTTCTCGGCCAGTGCGCGGCGCCATGGCAGGGGCCATCGCACTTCGATCCCGAAGACCCGATGTTCCTCATCCATATCCTGCGCGATTCGAAACTCGCTCGATGTGGCATAGACGAAGTAAACCGGAGTTCCAGACCGACCTTTCTTGGATAACGGAACCACGGTGGACAATCGAGTGCTCTTCGGGCCCCTGGCGTCGATCAGCTTCGCCACTTGCTCGACCGTCGGATTTCGGATGACGTCCGGCACGCCGAGCTTGACTCTGTGCCTCCAGTTGATTTCGCCTATCAATCGAACGAGGAGGAGGGAATGACCTCCCAGATCGAAGAAGTTGTCGTGGATGCCGATCTTCTCTAACCGGAGAATCTTGCGCCAGCTCGTTGCTACCGATTCTTCCGTCGGCGTGCGCGGTGCGATCTGTGATTCTCTATGCTCCGAGGACCTTGCCTGTGGCGGCGGCAGCGCATTGCGGTCCAGTTTTCCATTGGGCGTCAACGGAAGCGCATCCAAAAGGACGTAAGCGGAGGGAACCATGTACCGTGGCAGCTTATCCCTCAGGAATCCTGTTAGCTCGCTCAACGAATCACTCGAGAGAGTCGCCGACGTGACGTACGCCACCAACTGTTGAACATCTGGGGTATCCGTCCGCAGCGCAACCGCGCATTCCTGGACCGCCGGGTGCTGCTGCAGCGTCCATTCGATCTCCCCGAGCTCGATGCGGAATCCACGTAGCTTCACCTGGTGATCCATGCGCCCGAGAAACTCTATTCTGCCATCGGGCAAGATTCGCACTTTGTCGCCGGTCCGATAGAGCCGGGCGCTTACCGCCGCACGGAATGGGTCCGCGATAAAGCGTTCGGCGGTCAGCTCGGGCCGATTGTGGTAGCCTCGACCGACCTGGATTCCACCGATATGCAGCTCACCGGGAACACCTATGGGCAGCAGTTCGCGATATCGGTCGAGTACGAAAGCTTGCGTGTTCGCCACGGGACGGCCGATGGGAACTGGCCCGCCAGCGTAGGTGCGTGGGACCGAATAGTAAAGCGCATCGATCGCGGTTTCGGATGGCCCGTACATATTGTGTAACGCGATATCGAGGGCGGCAAAAGCGCGTCGGGGAATGTCCTCGGTCATCGTTTCGCCGCCGCAGAAGATATGGCGCAAACTGCGGCAATTCTGGAACCCGGGATCGTCCAGCAACGCGCGTAGAAGCGACGGCACGAGCTGCAAGATGGTCACTTCATGGTGGTTGATCATGTCGATCAGATAAGCGGTGTCCTGGTGTCCTTCCGGTCGCGCCATCACCAATCGGGCGCCGGCGCTCAAGGTGCCGAAGATCTCCCAGACCCCGACATCGAAACTGAACTCCGTCTTCTGCAGGACGGAGTCGCGATGGTCCAGCGGGAACGTCGACTGCATCCACTGCAGGTGGTTCACGATCGCCCGGTGGGTGATCATTGCCCCCTTTGGCGGGCCGGTGGAGCCAGAGGTGAAAATCACATAGGCCAGATTCACGTCCGTGGCGGCGGCCGGCAGGTTCTCGGTGCTCCGCGCGATTTCCGTCGAGCTCTCGATATCCAACGCGACAATCCGGTATCGCCTTCAGCTCAGCAAGCGCCTCGATCCGATTTCGCTGGGCGAGCAGGACGGATGCGCCAGAATCGTTCAGCATGAACGAAATCCGGTGGGCGGGATATGACGGGTCGATGGGAACATATGCCCCGCCAGCTTTGAGGATCGCCAGCAGGCCCACGACCATTTCTAACGAGCGTTCCACGCAAACGCCGACCAGCACGTCAGGGCCAACGCCCAAATCCCGCAGATGAAGAGCGAGCTGGTTTGAACGGCCATTCAGCTCCCGAAAGCTGAGTTGTCGGTCTTCAAAAGTAACGGCGACACGGTCGGGGCTCCGGTCCACTTGCGCTTCGAACAGCTCGTGCAGGCACGAATTCACGGTTTGGCCAGACTCGGTTGCATTCCATTCGACAATCAAATGGTGACGTTCGGCGGGAGTCAAGAAGGGCAGCTCACAAAGCTTCCGTTCCGGCTGGGCGCCCATGCCTTCGAGCAGGGTCTGCAGATGGCCGAGCATCCGTTCCGCGAAAGATCCTTCGATCCGACGGCCGTCGAAATCGATCTGTAAACGCAGTTCCGGGCCATCGTAAGCGGCGACGTTGACAGGATAATTGGTCTGCGAATAAGTGAAAACCCTACGGTTCGACCAGCCTCCTCCTTGACTTCGCAACAGTCCGTTCAAGTCGTAGTTCTCGAACATCAGGGTGCTATGAAATAGAGGACTGCCAGGCGGTACGTCGCTCCACGCTTGCACCATTGCCAATGGGGTATGCTCGTGGTCGCGCATCTCCATCCAGGTCCGGCGGACTTCCCTCAACCATGAAGTAAGCCTGGACTCCGGATCCACACGTACTCTCAACGGCAGTGTATTGACGAACAATCCAATCATCGCCTCCGCACCTTCGATCGTGGATCGGCGGTTGGCTCGAATGACCCCGATCACAACGTCCGTCTCGCCGCTGTAGCGGCTCAACAGAACAGCCCAGGCTCCCTGCAGGAGTGTATTGAGGGTCACGTGACCGCGCTCAGCGAACGCGCGAAGAGACGAAGTAACTTGCGCCGAGAGGATTAACTCCCGCGTACCGTAACGGGCTATCGTGGCCAGAGCAGAGTCCTCGGCATGGTCGACGACGAGCGAAGTGGGAGCTTTGAAGCCCCTCATGGATTCTCGCCAGAAATCTTCATGCTTGCTGAAATCCTGCTGTTGCAGCCAGTCAACGAAATCGCGGTACCGGCGCGGAAGCGGAAGGAACATCTCCTTTCCTTGGCGCAAGCATTCGTAGAACGCAAACAACTCCTGGAGGACTTGCCTAAAAGACCGACCGTCCAGGATTGAGTGGTGGAGCGTCCAGACGAAATGGAACTCGACAGTCGCATATTGGAAAACGGTCAGGCGGAAAAGCGGCGCGCGGGTCAGGTCGAATCCCCGCCGCCGATCGAGATCCATGAAATCTGCAGTGTGCTTTTCCCGTTCGGCCTCCGCGATTCCGCGTCTATCCTGCTCTTCCCAGGGCAGGTCGATGTTTGAAAGAACCTCCTGCTGCGGTTCGTCAAGGCCCTCCCAACGGAGATTCGTTCGTAGCGCTGGATGGCGAGAGACGACGCATCGCCAAGCACGTTGAAACGCCGCTACATCCAGTTCCTCGTGCAGATAGCAGACCACTTGCACGATATCGACTCCCGACGTCGGTTCCAGCAAGGTATTGAACAACATTCCCTGTTGTACCGGGGATAACGGGTACGAATCCTCGATGAGAGTCATGTTGGTCGGCTCCCCGGTTCTCAAATTAGCCTCGTCAGGAAAGCTCGCAGGTAGCGTCAAGAGTGTGAAGAGGATCTTGGCGGGATCGCAAAATCTCTCCGCCAGTCGTTGGCCCCGAAACTCCTGAGCACGCTCCCAACTGATTTATCGTAGCTCTGGCCGGTGGGCTCGGTCTATTCGGGACGCCCCCGGGAAAGCTAGCAATTTGAAAGGGCATTCTAGCCTACCGGCCCCCGGTGCGGGCAATAGCCTTGATTTGAGGATGAAGAGCATATCGACCATAGCATGGCGATCCGGAAAGTTTCTTCGCGGTCGCACCTAGCTTGAAGAGGAGTGAGGCTTGGTCACTGCTGCGGTCTTGAGAAGAGGTTCTCCAGTTCAGCCAGAAGAACGTCGCCGCAATAGAAATCGCGGCCTAAAGTTCGCCCGGCACGATCACTCGCCGCCGATCAGATGCTGCTCTACAAGCCTATCGGCGGGGACGATCGGCAGAAGCTCGATATGACGGCCGCACTTACTCCGGATCCCACCGGTTGCAGTCCGTTTTCCGAGTTGCGCCGACATCCCAGATCAGCTAGTCTCCCTTCCACCCCAACCTAAAATGAGTAGAGCAACGAGACGCCCTCAAAGTAGGTCTTCTCCGCAATCGAGGGTAGCGACTACCGCCGTCATCCCACACCGTCGCAACAAGGATTGCGAGGTAGGGCCAGTCGTTTTGGAGCTCCTTTTCAGTTTCTTGATGAGCTGCAATGGTGAAAGAAATCGAACGACGTAGTGACGCGCGCTCGCCTCAGCGACCGACGAGTTTCACGGCAACGTCGTCGAAGTATGCCTTCCATCCTGTCTGGGACCTGTATGACCGCAGCGTTAAGCTTCGAGAGTGGGCTCGACTCGAGCATAACCAATGGGAGCCTGTCGAGCAAAAGAGGCAACGACAATGGAAACAGCTGCAGGCACTCCTACGTTACGCACGGGAACACTGCGATTTCTATCAGGATCGTATTCCGGTTGAACCGCTCACCGACGAGGAATTTCGGCGCTTGCCGCATTCTGCAGAAAGACGACGTGCGACGTTCCCCGGAGCGCCTGATTTCGCGCGAGTTCTCCAGGTCAGTGCTCCGTGAGGCGACCACAGGAGGCTCCACTAGCAGGTCTCTGAGGGTCTTCTTCGATAAGCGCTGCCAGGAACGACGAAACGCTGTCGCGATGCGGTGCGACCGATGGACGGGATGGGACATCGGCCACTGGAGAGGGGCGTTGTGGGGAAATCCTCCACCAATAGTCTCTCTGAAGCAGAGACTCCGAAACCGCTTGTTGGACCGAACCGACCTATCTGGATACCCTTCGGTTGACGGATCAGGCCATGACGGAGTTCATCCGCCAGTTGCGAGACAACAGAATCCATTTTCTCTTCGGCCACTCGCACTCGCTGTTCGTTTTCGCGAACTTCGTCCGATTGCGACAGATCCAGGATCTTGACATTCGCGGCATCGTCGCCACCTCCATGGTGCTCCTGGATCATGAAAGCTCTGTCATCGAGTCGGTGTTTGGCTGTCAGGTCACGAACCGTTACGGCTGTGAGGAAGTGGGCCTCATCGCTTGCGAGTGCGAGACCCACGAAGGCTTGCACATGAATATCGATCACCTCTATGTGGAAGTATTGAGAGAAGACGGTTCGCCGTCGGCGCCCGGTGAAGACGGAAGAATCGTCGTCACGGACTTGATCAACCGGGGCATGCCGTTCATCCGGTACGAGGTCGGTGATATCGGGAAAACGTCCGACCGCGAATGTTCCTGCGGCCGTGGCCTTCCTCTGTTGGAGAAGATCACGGGGCGGATGGCCGACTTCTTGGTTCGTCTGGATGGTTCGCTTGTGGCAGGCGTGTCCCTCGTTGAGAGGACGTTGACGGCATTCCCCGGCATCAGCCAACTGCAGATTGTTCAAGATCGGCTGGGCGAAGTTACTTTGAACGTGGTCCCGGATGATGAGTATGGATTGGCTACGGAGGAGAGCCTTACTCGAGAAATTAAGTCGGTCTTCGAGCGAGAAACCAAGGTCACCGTGGTCAGGCTGACCGCGATACCCCAAGAAAGAAATGGTAAGTATCGGTTCGCAATTTGTCGTGTCCCCCATCCCCTCGTTCACGCCGCCGTCTAGTCTCCCGACTGCCGCCGCAGAGTCGAACCACGAAGTCACTGGGCGATGACTCCGGAGCCCAGAGGGGACGAGACGCTTCGCCGGGCCGTTTTTTCCTTTGATGCAACCAAATGGAGAATGACACGCTCTCGCGAACGCCGCGAGTATCTTCTTCCTGTTGCGCAGGATCAGCTCTCGCGCCGCGAACGGATGATGCCTAGGAGGGCGCGAATTTCGGAGATACTTACTTACAAATGCCGGCAGACGTCTACGTAGTAGAAACGACGCTTCAAATGCTCAATGCTGTGGAAGCCAGGGCTTTCTTCCAGAGCCCGTCGAACCATCTCATTGTCCTTCTTTCCGTGCCATTTCCTTTCGCCTCTTTCGAACCATTGATCGCGTTCCAGGACTGGGACTCCGTCCAATCGATGCTCATACGAAGCCCAGATCCGAAGCTCCCCTTCCGCGACTCGAGCGGACAGTTGTCCAACAAACTGCTTGAGTACTACCGCTACGTCCTGCAGTTCAGACGGCGTTCGCGCCTCAACCGTTTCGCTCGGTCGTTTTCAGAGATCCAAAACCTCTTCCTGGGAAACTACCTTCAGGAATACATGCGACATTTCGCCCGGAGGGCCAATTACCGGAATCTCGTGCTGCTCGATGACGGCACCGACACAATCCGCATAAACTCGAGTCGCAAGCAATCCTCGACCCAGTGCGAGATGGAGCGCGTGGTCAGCCGGGCGAAGCGAGGACTCCATCGTTACCTGCACGATTGGGACGCGAAACACATTGATTCGGTGACCTTCTTCTCGAGTTACGCCCTGGAGACGAGAGCAGAGGATCGTCTCATCAGACACGAATACTCCTATTGTCGCAATTTGGCGCGCCAAGCCTCGCGCGCGGAGGCCGTCTACTTCCTCGGCCAGCCATTGGTCGAAGACGGTTACGTCTCCTCGGGGACCTACACGTCGCTAATCGGGAGGATTCGGACGCACTTCTCGGACTCGCGATTTCTTTATGTGCCGCACAAACGTGAATCGCGAGTGGCAGTCGAGAGTTTGAGGGACTGTCTAGGACTTGAGTTGATGAACCCAAAGCTTTGCATCGAATACCACCTCGTCCAGGACAGGACGCTGCCGAGAGCGGTGGCCTCTTTTTTCTGCTCTGCTCTGGATAACTGTCGGCTTATCTTCGGGGAAGAGATCTCTGTGGTTTCGTTCTATCTCGCGCCTGAGCTCCTTCTTTGCTGCCACGATTTCGTGGAAGACATCTATAAGTACTTCAAGAGCCAAGAGCGGCCTGGCTTTACGGTCATGTCGCTGCAACCGTAGAGCGCTCGCGGAAGCGAAGAGACACGCGCGCATCGAAGAACCATGAGCATCACCAGGGAGACCTTTCGCCACACCGCCATCTACAGCCTGGCGACAGTGCTCGGAAGACTGGTCAGCTTCATTTTCCTTCCGGTATACGCCCACATGTTCAGGACCGAAGGCTACGGCGTCCTGGGAATTCTCGATGCCAGCCTGGGATTACTGACGATTCCCTTCGCTGCGGGGTTCCACAACGCTATCCTGAAGTTCTACCACGACGAAGAACAGGACCGCAGTGGGATTGCGATCACCACTGCTCTCTGGATGGCGTGGGGCTTGTCCAGTGCGCTCGTGGCTATTCCGCTCCTGTTCAGCTCATCGATCAGTAGGTTTCTGCTCGGGGACTCGACGTACTCCCCGCACCTTCGGCTCGCGCTGCTAACGTTCGTCCTCGACGTCGGAGCACAGAGCGCCAGCACTTACCTGGTGATTCGACAAAAATCCGTGCTCTACTCCGTGGTGGGAGTTCTGCGGCTCTGTGTCGGGATTTTCCTGAACGTCTGGCTCGTAGTCATCCTTCAGATCGGCCTCATCGGCTTCTTCGTCACGTCGCTGGTATCGGCGGCGATGAGCTTGGTGATCTTCCTCTGGCCAGTGGTTCGGGTTTACGGGCTGAGATTCGACCCCACACTCGGCGGCAGGATGTTGCGGTTTCAGTTGCCGCTGGTCCCCGGGGATCTCGTGGCCTACGCATCCCGACAGGCTGATCGATTTTTCGTGCGGTTTCTCGAGAGCCTGGAGAGTGTAGGCGTACTCGAGATGGGGTACAAGTTTCCGCCGCTACTCAGTCTGGTGGTAGTCCAACCCTTCGTCAGGGCGTGGCAGACGAAGTACTTCGAGATCGCCGATTCCGAGGGGGCTAGTGCCGAGATCGGAAGGATGTTCACGAAGTACTTCTTCGCTCTTGCCTTCTGTGGACTGCTGCTATCAATCAATGTAGAGAATGTCATCATCGTCTTGACACCGCCGGAGTTCTGGCCAGCGACCAAAATCGCGCGGATCGACATCGTGACGACGATTGCGGCCGGAGTCAATGCTTACCTGGCGCTCGGGCTACTCTACCAGAAGAGAACCAAAAGACTCGGAGGCATACGATTCAGTGCAGCGCCGGTCAAGATATTGCTTTCGTTCTTCTTCATCTACTTCCTGGGTATCCAAGGCGCGGCGTACTCGGCCTTGATCGTCGAGATGGGGCTCGTCCTCTGGATTGGGACCAGTGCGCAGGAGACCTACCCTGTCGCTCTCGAGTATCGTAAGCTGTCGGTCATCGCGGCGACGGCGATTCTGATGGATCGGGTCTTACACGGGATGACCTACGAGCACTACGCTTTCGCAGGGTTCCTCAACCGGAGTTTCACCGCCACAATCGCCTGGGTCCTCAGCGTTTTTCCGGAGCAGGCCGCGGCGCGGTTGCAGCAGCTTATTGCGTCGGGTGAAGACCGCATTTTAGCCAGTATGCTGAACACCTTTATCTCGCTTTTCTTTCTGTTGCTCGTACCCTGGATTAGCCCGTACTTTGCCATGACCGTGCTCGGGAGGCTCATGCCGCGCGGTCTGGGAAGAAGTCGGTCGTAGGGCCGTCTCTTTATTGCGATGTGCGGGTTGGTTGCGCTTTACGCTCGGAACGGCGGTGATGGGCCGAAGTCCGAGGCAATAAAGCGAACCGTTGCGCGAATGCTGAAAAAGCTGCGCCACCGTGGACCGGACGACGAGGGCATCGTACAAATGGGGTCCGCAATCCTCGGACACCGCCGACTCAGCATCATCGATTTGAATACCGGTTCGCAACCGATGTTCAACGAAGATGGGACCGTTGCTGTCATCCTCAACGGTGAGATCTACAATTTTCGTGAGTTGAGATGTGAGCTCGAGAAGAAGGGGCATTCGTTTCGCTCGAGCTCGGACACCGAGGCCATTGTCCATCTCTATGAGGAGGTGGGAGAGGCGGTCTTTTCCAAGCTGAACGGCATGTTCGCTGCGGTCATCTATGACAGCAAAACCAACACACTCCTCGCCGGTCGGGATCCCATCGGAGAGAAGCCTCTCCTCTATTGGGATTCGGGGGAAGCGGTTTTCATAGTCTCGGAGATCAAGGCTCTTCTTGAGGAGCCAACGTTCCGTCGGACCATCGACCTGGAGGCACTCGCGCTGTATCTCAACTGCATGTACGTGCCCGCCCCCAAAACGATATTCGAAGGGGTGAGAAAGCTGCCACCTGGGCACTACTTGAAGGTCTCAGCCGGCTCCGTCGACGTCCGTCAGTATTGGACACCTGAGGTTGCGATTGATTGGGACTTGGACGAAAGAGCGGTTGTTCAGGAATTCCGACGTTTGTTCGGCGAAACGGTACGAATGAGAACCGTGTCTGACGTACCGGTGGGGGTTTTTCTCTCGGGAGGCATAGATTCGAGTGCCGTAACCGCTTTCATGGCGATGGGTCTGGACCGCCCGGTGCGAACGTTTTCGGTGGGCTTTTCGGATGAGATCGACGAGCGGCCCTACGCGCGGCTGGTCGCGGAACAGTTCAGAACGCAACACACCGAAATACTGGTAGAGGACCGCATCGAGGACGTCTTCCAACGTGTGATCGAACACTTCGACGAGCCCTTCGGTGATTCCTCGGCGATTCCGACGTACCTCGTTTCCCGAGAGGCACGCAAACATGTCAAGGTGATCCTGACCGGCGACGGAGGTGACGAGCTTTTTGCCGGATACGAGAGCTACCTGGACCAGAAGAATCAGCTCAGTTCGAAGAATGGTACCCGACTCTATCGGGCCGCAAGAACGCTTCTGGGAAGTCTGGTAAATCGTCCTTGGTTCGAATCGCTCTATCCCCGCGAGGTTGGCGAGTATGCCTATGACCATTGGATGTGGGTGCGGACGATCTTCCCCCGGCAGGAGATTGATGAGCTTCTAGGCCGGAGCTCAATCGACGTTCGCCGCTTCTTCCCCAGCCACCGCTGGCTGCGGTTCACTGGTCGAGACTCCTTGTCTCTCGCCTTTGAGCACGACTTGAACTATTACCTGCCCGACGACCTCCTGAAGAAAGTGGACATGGCTGCGATGATGAGCGGTCTCGAGTGCCGAGCACCCTTTCTGGATCATCGATTGATCGAGTTCTCGATGAAGATCCCGCCGAATCGCAAGCTTGGGAATGGCCAAACGAAGTATCTCCTCAGAAAATCCCTTGAAGGCATTCTCCCCGACGCAATCCTGCGACGCGGAAAGATCGGTTTTGGTGCACCGGTCACCTCCTGGCTCAGGAACCAGCTTAGAGAAATCACCGGCGATCTTTTGGCGCCGGGCTCTAGAACGGAGGGTCTGATTCCGAGATCCGCGATTGACCGCGTGCTCGCCGGCTTTTACAAAGGTCCGTCTTCTTCAGACTTCCGTGTGGCTTACCGACTCTGGCTCTTGTTGGTGTTGGAAGTATGGGCGAGACGCTACGCGTGACCGGACGTTTGTAAAGTAAAGACTACCACTCATATCCACGGGCGCTTCCACTCACCACAGCTTGAGCAGACCCTTTTCCTCCCACCTTCTCAAGTACGAGAGCGCTTCACTCTCTGAAAGACCTACGTGCTCTGCGACTTTCCTCGCCGCCACCGGCCTTCGAATCGAAGGGATGTAGTCCATCAAAAGTCGCAGTTTTCTGACCACCTCCCCGGCAACCTGGCCGAATGCGACCTGACCGGCATCAACGTAAAGGTCATACCTTGGGTTCGAGAGGCACAAGGTTCCATCGAATCTCTTCTCGATGAACGGCGACCGCTCCAGGCAATCTATCGTTCGCTCGAGAACGTCGACCACTTCGTGGAGGCTACCTTCACTGATGATCGAAGCATCGTCTCTCGACGAGTGATATTCAGGGTAGGGGAAACGCGAAAGCGAAGCCGTCGGGATACCATAAGCTTCCCAGACGTACTCATCGTTGATGATAACACTCTCGAAGGGACCTCTTCGGAAGTCGACGCCTTTGTCTTTGAGGGCTCGCTCAAGGGCATACTCGATATTCGACGCTGCACTCCGAGACTCCTGCAAAGCGAGCTGCGTGCGGCTGCCCACCATCCATAAGCAAAGGGCCTCGAGAACCTTCTCCCGAGATCCTGTGTCAGTCTTTCCCAGGTAGTACTCGGAGCCGATGATTCCCGGTACCAGGACGAGCTTGTAGGTAAACTTGGCGGGGCGAGTACGCATGCGGCGAAACAGTTCCAAGCCCACCGCGACGCCGGACAAGCCATCATTGGACACACCCGGGTGGTCGAGGTTCGCGCAGATGCAAATCGTATACTCCGTCTTTCCCGGGTGCGTATATTCCAGCACCTTCATGGCGCCAGAAGACTCTTTGGTATCGATGACGACGTCATACGGACCAGCCTCGAGCGACTCGTATAGCTTCTTCGGCACGCAGAACCCCCAATCCCGGTCCCAGCTGCGGTATTGCTGCCGATAGTGAAAGGTCAAGGAGTCATCGTATCGGTGGTCATAGTGCAGGTGCCGCTTGAGCTCCTCGAGGCCGACGCGGCCACGAAACGGGGCGGAGAGCGCGATAACCCCGAGAGCATGCGCAGTGCCGTCATAGATCAAACGTCCATCCTTCCGAATGCTGGCTTCTCCGACGTCCCAGCGAGGTGGGATCACCCAACCGTTGCGCTCATCGGTATTTGAGTACTCCACCACCCGAAATGGGAGCAGCTCACAAAGGTAGTCGATTGACCTATCGGAATCGCTGGAGCAGATTACTCTGTTGAGTGGCGTAAGATCTTGGATGATTTCAAGCATTGAGCTCATAGAAATGTTCTGCGGGAGGGGTTGCGTTAAGCTATAACACGCCGAATAGATACGCCCACCGAGCACATGAACACCAATCCAGTTTCTGCCCTCGCGCATAGCCTGGAGAGGGCATGGTATCAAGTCTCACCGAGGGCGAGGTCGTCAAAGCCTATGTTGAAACTTGGCAAAGTCGTCTTTGAAATTAACCGCAGATACCAACCACGCACCCCGGGTGCGTTATATACCCGGTTTTTCCGTAACCGACCCCAGTTGGAAGTCCTTCGCGAGCTCATCAGGGGATGGGCTCCCGTGTCCTTACTGAAGATAGCGGTCCTGGGATGCAGCACCGGAGCCGAGCTTTATTCGGTTGTCTGGATGGCGCGCAACTGTCGCCCGGATTTGCAGGTGCTCGCTTTCGGCCTCGACTTGAGTGAGACAGCCATCGAGAAGGCTCGAAAGGGAGTCTATTCGCTGGATGGACACGAGACGGAGCGCCCGATTCCCGAAGGCGCGGAGGGACTCTTCATCCGACACGAGGAGTACGTAGAAGTTACGGAAGCTCTCAGGAAGAGCGTGACCTGGTTCGTCGGCGACGCCTGCGACCCGCGAGTGCTCGAACGGATGGGGCAAAGCGACATTGTTCTAGCGGACAACTTCCTCGTTCACATGAAAGATGATCATGCAGCTACCTGCTTGAAGAACATCCTCAAAACCGTCGCGCCTGGTGGCGTTCTTAGTGTGTGGGGCATCAACCTCGATGTGCGACAGGAGGTGGTGCTTGAGATGGGCTTGATCCCCATTTCTAACAAAGTCGAGGAAATATACAGAGCGGATGACCGAGCCCTCGAGGTCTGGCCCTGGAAATACTGGGGAGCGGAGCCCCTCGACAAGACTCGCCCGGACTGGATGGTTCGCTATTCGTCGATTTTTCGGGTTCCCGTTCAGGAGGATACGGCAGCGGCCACAAGGTCGGTACGTCCGACTTAGAGCCGCAAGTTCTGAGCGATTCGAGTCGGGCCAAGCGGTTTTCTCCAGTTGGACTCCCATCGAGACGGACACGTCGATTCAAGAAGCATCCCACGGGATGAGCATGCCAGCCCAAAAACCAAGCGCGATCGCTACCCACTGACTGAGAGGCGTCGGCGCGAGCTCAAGATAGCCCGGGAGACCACCGACCGCGCCACAGAGCAACGGAAGCGTCAACACCAAGACCCAGCGCGGATGAGCCCAGAATCCGAAGGGCACCGCGAAGACTGCCATCCACGCGTGGTTCAAGAAGGCCTGCAGCCAGCGAGGGAGGTATTGCGAGTGCAAGAGAGTCGCCCAACCCATTCCAAGAGAGACCCCAAAGGGGCCGTACGACACTTCGTTTATCGAGATATACCGCTGCCGTGAGCGTCCTCGGATCAGGATGTCGAAAGACGAGCCGGGGGCGAGGGATCTCAGGCCATCAGGAATGCGAATTTCAGGGGAAGGCAGTCCCAACGTTGTCGCCACGGTCGCGTGTCGGAGTATCAAGTCATGGTTCTCCATGGCAACTAATATGAGGTCGATGGTCTGTGTGTTCAGGATCCTCAAGAGCGGCGCGGGTTCGTGTAATGCTTCGCCCATGTCGCCCCTCAGCCGAATGGGTAGCCCTTTTTCCAGAGTCGCTTTCAGACCTCCCGGATCGGCTACGGTGCCTGGTGAAAGGCTGGTGCCGGCGAGCGTCACGTCGCGAGTCCGGCCCCCGAACCATCGCGCCCGTTCCGAAACGAGGACGCCGTCGACGAACATCTGGAGCAAAGCGCCATCGTAGGTGACGGCCAAATGGCTCCATCGGAACGGCTTGAGCCCCTGAGCGGTGCTCACGTCCTCGTTGGATGCGCCGAATACTCCCCCTCCCGCAGGCACCAGGTTCCCGGTGTTGGAATCGGCATACAGGAAATACAGGTCACCTTCCTTCTCGATCACCGCAGGCCAACTTGTTTGTTTCCGGTCCGGGCGCACCCATGCTTCCAGCGTGAAGGCTGTTCTGAGCTGTAGCGCGGGCGAATGCGGGATGATCACCGCGTCGTCCTGGCCGTCGAAAAGAAGAGATCCGCCGAATCGTCCGTCTAGCGTGCGCCTAGCACCCTCCAAGGTGCCATGGTTTAGGTACTCTGAGGCGTCGGCGACGATGTTGCCCTCAGAGTCGTCGAAACCATACGCGGCCACCAGATCGGCCCGGGCCTGTTGCTTCGAGCTCACAGGCGTCCTCATATCCGTCTGAATCTCACTCTGGGTGAGCGCCCGCGCGTAAACTCGAGCCTCGTCGATCGCCCCTCGGTAGTGATTCTTGTCGCGGCCGGCAGCTCCAATTCTGAGAACACCGGAGCCGCCGTCCACGTCCTTGCCCGCGGACACGTAAGGGGCTTCCAGATAGCTGGGGCTGAGAAGCCATCCGCCCAAGGATAGGAGGCCGCAACTCAGTAAAGCCGCACCGAGGCCGAATCGACCTGCAAGCTCCGGCGTCGGCCTCTTGCATCGCTCCCACAAAAGTCGGACATGATCGAGAAAGCGCGCCAGGCCGCTGCCCAAAGGCGAATGCCCGACCCAAAAGCCGATGACCGTACCGAGAACGTTGAAGGCGAGGTCCTGCAACTTGGGATCTCGCCCCGGGATCTGATACTGCAGGATTTCAACGAGGATGGAAAGGAAGGCGCCGAGGAAGGCCGAACGATACGCACGAACTCCACGAAACGCGAGGGCAACTCCCAGAGGCAGGAACAGGACGCAGTTCTCGAGCGCGTCTCGCACCGCGTCCGCACTTGCGAAGACTGCGAAAAACTCGTTCTTCTCGCCTTGCCAATGCGGAAGAGGCGAAAGAGTCGCCGCGAGGATCACCGAGACTGAGAGAGTGAGAAAGATGGCGCCAGCATGAACGTCTGGTCGACTCTTTCTCACTCAGAATCCCATTAGCTGTCTCTTCGGTCGGAACGGCGCTTTGTGTCAGCCGCCCTTGCGATCGGCTGCCGTCCATTCTGCAATCTCTGAGTCCCCACTACGGGGCAAGTCGTTGGTGTCGAGCCGCGGCAGTAGCAAGGCGTCGTCGACCGAAATGTCGCTGATGCCGACATCCGCGGTCAACCCCGCTCCGCAGCTCTTTTTCCGCAACAGGGCGAGGACGGCTTCGTTGTATCCGCCGTAGGGGTAGCACATCACCCAGCGGTCGCGCGTGGCTCCCACCGATTTCAGAAACTCGAGCGAGAGGTCCACTTCGTCCTCCATCGCCTTCTCGTCCAGGTGGTTGAGCCAGCGATGGCTGTAGCCGTGGCTTCCCACGAACATGCCGTGTCGGAGCATACACTTCAACTGGTCGCTATCGACGTAGAGCTCTCTGGCGAAGGCGGCCTCATCCGAGGACACGTGTCGCTTGAACAGTTCGTCGAGAATGTCGGAGCGAAGCGGATCGGGAAGGCCGCGCTGTAGCACTCTCTTGATGAATGTCACCTCCGGCGGGTCGAAGCGATGCGCCTCCGAGAACGTCTCGAAGTAGTAACTGCTTTCGCGCAGGTCGAACTCGCTTCGACGCTCGTCGATTGCGCGCAGAATGAAGTTCGAGACCGGCGAGGGATCCTCCAAAGACGCCAGGACGAAATGAATTTTGTTTACGTCCAGCACGCGGTTCTCCAGCACGGCCCTCGCTGGCGGAAAAAAGCTGCCCTGGACGTCCATGTTGTCGAGGAGGGGAAAGACGTGGTCGAAGTGGTCGCGGTAGCCGTCGTCGAAAGTCAATAGCGCTGCTCGGGGCGGGAGGGCAGCTTTCTCGTAGACCGCCGCGAGCAAATCCTCCATGCGAATGAAGCGATAGTGCCGGCTCATGTATTCCAGTTGGCCACGGAAGTCCGCCAGGCGGAGCCCTTTGATTCTGGGATAGCGGGATCGTTCGAGGTCCCGGACGAAGTGATACATGACGATGGTGACGCGCGACGACATCTCGAAGTCCTTACCAGGCGCTCAGGCCGCCGTCGACGATGAGGCTATGACCGGTAACGTAGCTCGAGGCATCGGATGCAAGATAGATCAGCGCCCCAACCATCTCGTCGCCGCGAGCCATGCGCCCCATGGGAACTCTCGCCGAGTAGCGTTGTTTGAAGGTCTCGTTCTGCCCGCTTTCGACGCCGCCGGGCACGAGCGCGTTCACCCGAACGCCCTTCTCCCCCCAGTACGCAGCCAAATAGCGGGTGAGGCCGATGACCGCCGCCTTTGAGGTCGTGTAGACGGCGGGGTTGCTGATCTGTCGGCCCATGTAGAACGAGCCTTCATAGATCCGGTTGTCCGAGGACAGCACGCCGTAGATTGACGCCGTTTGAATGATGCTTCCGCCGCTGGGTTGACTTGCCATCTGCTGGCCCACGGCCCTCGCGACCAGGAACATTCCATCGATGTTGACGGACATGATCTTCCGCCACTCCGCGAGTGAGTAGTCTTCCACCGGGGCGAAGAAAGCGTCGAGGTCTTGCGACTTCGAAGCGGCATTGTTGTGGAGCACGTCAATCCGACCGAATCGTTCGAGGACCCGCTCGACCATGCGTGCCACCGAGGTCTCGTTGGAAACATCGCACCCTATTCCGACGGTCTCGACATCGAGATCGCGGCCGAGATGCTCCGCGTATTCCTGGCAATCACCCTCCGAGAGGTCGACAACCGCGACTCTTGCCCCGAATTCGGCCAGTCCCCGGCAGAATCGCTTGCCGAGGATGCCGACTCCCCCGGTTACTATCGCCACTCGGCTGCTGAGATCGAACAGACTCTTATATTGGTAGGTCATCGAGCAGCACCCTTCTTTCGGACTGCGCCGCGAGCACACCGGCACGTAGGACCCTCATGATCTCGAGGGTACGCTCCGGGGGTATTGGAGGTTTACCGCTCTTAATCATCTGAGCGAAGTGCCAGAGCATCCTTCGGAACATGCAGAAATTGTCGGAGATCTCGTGCGATGCGGATCGCTCCGAGCCGAAGAAATCGACGCGGAACACCTTGGGCACGGAGCCCAAGGCGTCAATCAGAACCAGAGCGCCGTCGTCCATTTCCACGGCGACGGAAGTGTGCTCGGCGGGATGGCTCGCGACCGATATGGGGCGCGACGATAACATACTGAGGATAGCCTCCAGGATGTGCACTCCGTATTTTTCCCACTCATTGACGACGACTCCTCGCACCAGTTTCAATCGACCGAACTCCTGAAGCCTCGCGCGGGTTTCGTCCATCTCCCGTGCGAAACGCATGCCGGAGCATGACATCAGTTTTCCCTGGAGGAGATACGGTCGAAAGAGCGCAAGATCGTCCGGGCTCAAGGCCAATGGTTTGTCGACGAACACCGGCAGGCCCGCCTCGAGGAAGGGCCGCGCGAGCTCCCAGTGCTTTTCGAAATCATCTCTGGCGATGATCACGGCGTCGACTTCACCGATGATCTCTCCTGGTTCCTCGACCGGGTTCGGTATGAGACAGGCCTCGCACAGGGCTTTCGTCACCGCCGGCTCCTGAGTCCACGCGTGCGTCACCCGAAGGTCTTCGATCCCGAAGGCCGAAGCGTCTTGCCTTTTCACGTAGTCGTAGATGACGTTCCAACCCGACCGCGCGAGACCTTCAGGGGAATATCCGTTCAGGATCGCAGAGAACGAGAAGGGGTGTCCGTTGCCCTCGCTCATTCCGAGAATGGCGACGCGCGTCACCATGTGGTCCAGCCCCCATCGACGCAGATGTTCTGGCCGGTGATGTAGCTCCCGGCATCGGAACACAGGAGAGCGATCGCGCCCTTTATTTCGTGCGGTTCGCCGATTCGATTCATAGGGTTCTTCGCGGCAAGCCTCTCGATAAAGACCTCGTGCTTCTGGGTCTCGGCGTGGGGGAATGCGCCGGGACTCAGGCAATTGACCCGGATCCCGTGCGGTGACAGGAAGCTTGCCAGATACTTGGTGAATTGGATGACCCCGGCTTTGGCGGCACCGTAGCTCGGCGGATTGGAGAAGTTCGTGCCGTCGTAGATTCGATAGTCGGGAGCGATATGACCGTACATGGACCCGACGTTGAGAATTACCCCTCGGCGTCCCTTGAGAGTGGAAAACGCAGTCTTGATGATGCAGAAGACCGAGTTCAGGCTCATATCGATGTCGTACTTCCAGTCCTCGATGCTGATCGATTCCCAACTGTTCTTCTTGCCCGACCAGGCATTGTTGACGAGGATGTCGATCCCTCCGAACCGATTCACACTCTCGTCGATACAGTTCTGGATGGAACGCTGGTCAAGCAGATCCAGATCCAGCGCCAGCATCTGAATCGGCTTTTGGACAGCGGCAGAGATCTCCTCGCACCTGCGCTCGCACTTCTCTCGGTCCCGACTGGCGATGACGACGTTGGCGCCGAGCTCCGCGAGGGTCGAACTGATCTCGGACCCGAGGTATCCGGCGCCGCCGGTGACGACCGCGGTGCGTCCCTCGAGCGATAGAAGGTCATGGATGGACTTACTCACGTATACCTCTTTTCACAATGAGCTCGGCGAGCTCCAGGTCGGTCTCATCGTCGATATCGATGGATCGGCTCTTCGGCATGATCACCGCACCCATCTTGCCGGTAAGGAGCCCCGGAGAGCCCTGATCCAGGACCGAGCTCAGAAACGCATATACCGCGCCGTTCAATTGATAGGCTTCCGGCTGCTTCTGCCGAGGAAGCCAGGGAACCGCGCCGGGAACGAAAACAGAAGGTACGCCTTCCTGGATGCGCCACGCGCGGTGAGGGTTGAGGAGTGCCTCCTGGAACGTGGCCACTGAGTCGAGACCTTTCTCCACCAGCAGGTGGAGAGAGTTGCGGACGTCCTCCGGGCTCCTTAGGGGGCAGGTGGGCTCGAGAAGCACCATGACGTCGATGGGATACAGCTCTTCGCTCATCCGGTCCCGCATCTCTCTCAAAGCATCGATGACCAGCGCATCGTCGGTTGCCAGGTGAGGAGACCGCCGAATCACTTCCGCGCCGTACATCGCGCCTACGCGTGCGATCTCGTCGTCGTCCGTGGAGACGACCGTTCGGTCGATCTCGGGAACCGACTTGGCCACCTGTATCGACCATGCAAGAAGTGGCCGGCCCGCCAATTCGCGGAGATTCTTCCGCGGAATCGTCTTGCTCCCTCCTCGAGCCGGGATGGCGGCCACAACTTGCTTTCCGCCAATCACCTTGCCGTCCCCATCTCATGGGGCCTGCGGGCATCGTTTGCCGCGACGCTTCCGACCGATCGCCGATCCAGTCGAGGAGCTGTCCCGCCTCCAGGGAGCGTCGTCCCGCGACTTCGCGGATCGCTTCACGAAGATTCGCACCATCGAGCAAGTAGCGCCTTCCGAGGTGCACGATACGCTCGATCTCGTCATCGCTCGGAAAGACGCCGAACTCGGTCTGCTGATCGTAGCCGAGGACTCGCTGCAGGCTTTGCGTCTTGTGAGAAGTCGAGCCGAGAAAGACGCACGGAGTGCCTCCAAGCGAAGCCAAGGATCGAAGGGTGGTAGCGACCGGAAATCTAGAAGGCGGGCATTCGCCAGGATCGAAGCCGAAGCCACGATCGGCGTGTAAACGGGGACGATCCCGACACCCTCCTCGATGGCAATCTCGTCAAGGAAAGAGTCGGGGCCGTCGGCCTCGATGAGATAAACGGTCAGTCCAAGGTCCTGCAATCGCCGAAGGAGCCTGCGGTACGACTGCACGGGCACGTTCCCTCTCGCGTCCAACCCCCGCGCTTCCGCCGAGCAAGACGTAGGGCTGACTGAAATCCAAGCGTCCGAGGTAATGGTCCTTCTCGGGAAAGGGAATGAGGAAATCTCCATCGGAAGGCAGGTTCGAGCCGCGGGAGCTCGCCATTTTCGACCAGAGAAAGGCCGCGTCGGGCACATACTCCGAAGCCACGCCCGGCATTTCCCGCGCACATACGAAAGGGAATCAGGATCTCGAGTCAGCACGATCTGGCATCGAGTGAAGATGTCCCTCGCGGCGGCGACCGTTTGGTCGTTTCTGCCGGTAAGCGGGCAATCCGCGACCAGCGAGTTCACCACATAGACGCTCTTGCCCATCTCCAGGCCCAGCTCCGCCATCGCCGAGAAGGAACAAAGCGATTCTTCGGGGTGGAGTCGTGAACACCAGATCGCCCTCAGCATTGACGACAACGGCGTCGCGGCCCCGGCACTTTGCGTACAGATCCGTCGAGCTCGGGATCGCCGCGATAACGAACGATATGGTCGCGGTTCTCTTGGGATCGGGAACGATGGTATCGCTCGCGCCCAGGAGGCGCTCAACGCCGAGATACCACTCCGCGACCCGCGTGCGGTGACGCCGCCCCTCGAAAAAACGACCAACCCTGGTAGGTGCGGTCGTATTGACGTAGCCGAGTTCCAAGGCCTAAGTCCGGTGACAACGCCCGAGATCGTGTGTCTTTTCGAAAGGAGCCGATGAAGGGCTATGCTGACGGCGCGGCCCCCCCAGTTCGGGCTCGTTCGGTTATCCCCAACCAGCAGGATCTTCATGACTTCTCTCGGCGTGAAAGGCGGCTGGAACCGGGGATTTCAACTTAGTCCGGAAGAGTGAATTGAGACAATGTCTTCTTGTACTCGGCCCACTCACCCGTGTCCGACCAGGACTTCTCGCCAACAGGAAACACACCGACCCGGTCGCCACGCTCCGTGAGCTTCGCGATCAGGTCGGTTACATGAAATAGCTGCCCTTCTGGAATGAGGCGAAGCGCCTCCTCTTCCACGACGTACATACCCGTGTTCACCAGGAATCTGAGCTCGGGTTTCTCGTTGATTCGCGTCAATTGTCCGCTGGAATCGATCTCACAGATTCCGTAAGGGATGGGATAGCTTCGCACAGATGCGACCAGGGTGAGCATGTTGCGATTGTCTCGGTGAAAGTGAATCAGCTTGGAGTAGTCGGCTTTGATGAGAACATCGCAGTTGGTCACGACGAGCGGGCCTTTCACCCGGCCCACTAAACCCCTCAAGGCCCCCGAAGTTCCGAGAGGCTTGTCTTCCTCGAGATAGCTGACCGTGTAATGAGGTGAGAGCTCGTCGAAGTAGGCCTTTATGATTCGAGATTTGTTGAAGACCGAAATATAGAAAGCGGAGACTCCGTGGGCGAGGAAGGAATCGATGATGATCTCGATGACCGTCTTGGCACCAAGGGGAACGAGCGCCTTCGGAAGCACCCGAGTGAAGGGGTCGAGTCGACTTCCTGCCCCCCCCGCCATGATGACGACGGGAACGGAGAGTGTTTCCTTCCGTGGCTGTGGCACCTTGTTCCCGAAAACGTCTTCCCAAAACAGGAGCTCGACAATCTTGCGACCCGCGTCCAGCACTGGAATACAGAGAATGTTGTTTTCCAGCATCGTCACTTTGATCACGTTGAGATCATAGCCTTCATCCACGAACTTGGGTCGAGCGTTACAGACATCGGCGATTTCCCCATCGAGGCTGCCCTTCGCCAGAATCCATCTCCGGACGTCGCCGTCCGTCAAGGTTCCATAGAGGTTGCCGCTATCATCCACGACGAAAAGGATCTTCTCCTCGGTTTCCTCGAGCCTTTCCAACGCCGCATAGAGAGAAACACTCCGGGACACCAGCAGCTTCTCGATCGTTGCTCTCACCTTTCAACCTCGTTCACGGAAATGAACTCTTTCTTGAGAACCGAGGGGTCGATCACCATATGCCTCAACGTATCCTTGATTCGATGGGATGCCCGCCCGTCTCCGGTTTCATCGTACGGGTTCTGCATCCCTCGCAAACCCTGGACGAAATCGGCTGAACGGGCTCTCTCGATGCCCCTTTCGATCTCTTCGACCGAGGTTCCCACGTCGATGACGTTTCGAGCCCTGATACGACCTCTCTGCCGATCTCCGACGTTCACGACCGGCAGGGCGAACGAAGGCGCCTCGATGAGCCCGCTCGAAGAGTTTCCGATCATGAGGTCGAGATGTTTCAAGCAGCTGTGGTACGTTCCGGGCCCCAGGTGATCGAATAGCCGGAACCGCCCCGGTTGGGAGTCGCAGAACTCGGATATCAAACTGTTGATGACGCTCCCTTCGTGATCCGCGTTGGCCTTGGTGAATACAGCCTTCAGACGGCTCCGGTCGGTGGCTTGCAGCAAGTTCTCCACCTGCGCGGCGGCGCAGCCCCCTTCGAGCGTCACCGGATGGAAAGTCACCAGTGCGACCCCGCCTTCCAGATCTAGATCGAGGAACGACTGGAGATCGTCTCTGGACAGTAGCTCTTCGCGGTAGAGGAGATCGATGCCCGGTGCTCCACAGTTGAAGACGCGCTCCGGAGGCTCTCCCATCTGCAGGATGCGGCGCTTGTAGGCTTCGGTAGCGGGAAAGTGAAAGGTGGCCATTTTGGTGATCGAGTGGCGCACGGACTCGTCGATGGCTCCTTGGCTCGTTTCCCCTCCGTGAATGTGAGCGATTGGAATTCGGTGAATCAAGGCAGCAATCGCGGGTGCCAGGAGCTCGAACCTGTCTCCCAGGAGGACGACGACGTCGGGTTTGAGGGAATCGTACACATCGGGAAACGCCATCAGCCCGACCCCTATCGCCTTGGAGTTGGCGCCCTCGCCGTCCGAAGCGAGAAGCATTTCGACGGTCCGGTCGATGTGAAACCCATCGCTCTCGATGCCGCGGTAGGTAAGACCCTGCGCAGGGGACAGGTGCATTCCGGTTGCTACGACCTGGAGCACGAGCTCCGGGTCGTCGCGAATCTCCTGCATTAACGTCTTGAGGCAGCCATAATCCGCTCGCGATGTCGTGACCACGCATATCTTTCGGGTCACGGGCCGATCATCTCCCAGGTGATGACATCGTCGCGTTCAAGGCCGATGCGGACTCGCTTTCCCAGGACCTTGGTCAGATCGCACGGTTGGATCCCGTGGCCGGGCCGCTTGACGGTGACGTTCTGAGGCGTGAGCTCCTCGCCGGCCCCGATGGGCCGCGCGGCGACTAGGCTCTTCCGGGCGACATCTCGATTCTTGAGCTCGCAAAGCGCCGGCCTCTTGATTCCATCGCCGAGGGCGGCCTGCACCATCCGTATGCTCTTGGTCATCGCTCGGAATTCCTCAGGCTCGAGCGATGCCCGGTGATCGGGCCCATCCATGGTCCGGTCGAGGGTGAAGTGCTTTTCGATAACGCGGGCCCCGAGGGCGACCGCCGCCAGCGGAATCTCGATTCCTGCCGTATGGTCGGAATAGCCGACCGGCACTTTGAAGGCCGAAGCCAGCGTCTCCATGGCGCGAAGGTTGATTTCGTCGTAGGGCGCGGGATACTCGGTGACGCAGTGCAGAAGCGTCACCGGAGGATTGCCGTGCCCGGTGATGGTTGCGAGCGCTTGCTCGACCTCACCGAGGGTGCACATCCCGGTCGAAACGATCATGGGCTTGCGCTTGAGGGCGATGTGCGCGAGCAGCCCGAGATTGGTGATCTCACCGGACGGGATCTTGAAGGCATCGACTCCGACCGAATCCAGGAAATCCGCGCTCTCCTCATCGAAGGGGCTCGAGAGAAAACGGATTCCCACGCGTGCGGCGTGCTCGACTAGCGCAGCCTGGGCGTCTTCGTCGAGCTCGAGGCGCACCAGCATCTCGAAGTGCGATTCCTGCGCCGGCGTCGTTCTCGTCTGGTACTCGGCCTTGCGGGCGTGTCGAGCCACAAGGCGTTCAGCCTTGAAAGACTGGAACTTGATGGCGTCCGCTCCCGCATAGTGAGCGCGGTCTATAAGCTCCTTTCCGATCGAAACCGATCCGTTATGATTCACGCCCCCCTCGGCGATCACCAGTACGCCTTCGGCGTTCATCTCAGTTTCCTCGCGGGACAACCCACATAAACTCCGGGCTCGATGATGTCGCGGACGACGGTCGCTCCGGCGCCCACGATGGTGCGACCCACGATCGAGACCTGGTTGAGCACGTTGGCGCCGAGGCCGATGAGCGAACGGTCTCCGACGGTGACGCCTCCACCGAGCGTCGCTCCCGGCGCAACGTGAACCAGGTCGCCGATCGTGCAGTCATGCTCGACGACTGCGCCAGTGTTCAAGATGCAGCACTCGCCCACTCGACTCGACGGATTGACCACGACCCCATCACCGACGAAGGTGCCATCGCCAATTTCCACGTCGTCCCGAAGTATGGCGCTCGGGGAAACGATGGTCGGCATGCGAAACCCAAAACGGTCGAGCTTCGTTCGAATTGCTTCTCGCTTTTCTCCGTGGTCCAGCTGACCAACGCCCAGGGCCACGGCCGGCCGGGGTCGTTCCTGGCTCAGCTCCTCCAAGATGCCGTCGTTTCCCAGAAAGGGCATGCCCAGGAGAGGACCGGCGTCTTCGAGCGCGATATAACCACGGACGCGATAGGTTGGCATGCTTCTAAGCGCGCCGATCAGGACTTTTGCGTGGCCGCCCCCTCCAACGACGAGTATGTCGGTCATTTCAGCGCCGCGATTACCGACTCCCTCTGCTCCACGGTGAGACCCACGCTGCAGGGAATGTTCAGGGTCTCTTCATGGAGCGTGATGGCCCTTTCGATCTTGTAGGTCTCGCAGCCGGCGTACGGCCGCTGGCGATGGTTGAGCTGCCAGAGGGGCCGGGTTTCGATGCCTCGGTCGCGCAGTGAGCGCATGAGCTCTTCTCGATCCTTTCCATAGGCGGAAGCATCGACGCGCATCGGGTACATCCAATGGTTGTTATCCGCATAGTCTGGCACGTGAGCGAGAGAAAGGCCCGGACGCGAGGTGAGGGCCTCGGCATAAGCCAGATAGTTCTCACGTTTCGCCTTCAGGTATCGAGGGAGTTGTTCAAGCTGCGCCACTCCCAGAGCCGCCTGAACGTTGGTGAGACGGAAATTGTATCCAATTTCGTTGTGGATGAAGCGCTCGTCATCGTCCTTCGCCTGCGTCGTGAGATAGCGTGCTTTCCGCGCGAGATCGGAATCGTCGGTCGTTATCATCCCCCCACCGCCGGTGGTGATGATCTTGTTGCCGTTGAAAGAGAAGCAGCCGAGCTCGCCGAGCGTTCCCGTGTGTTTGGAGGCGTGCGGTCCCCGGGTGTAGCGCGTGCCGACACTCTCCGAAGCGTCCTCGACGACGGCGATGCCGCGATCGCGACAGACTTGGAGAAGCTCCTCCAGGCGAACGGCGTTTCCAAAGACGTGTACCGGAACCAGCGCTGCAACGCGGCGCCCGGTTGTCCGATTGTGACTCTGCCCTTCCTGCACATGCGTTTGTGTCAGGATGAACTCGATGGTTTTCTCAGAATCGATGTTGTAGAAGGAATCGCAATCCATGAACACCGGATGCGCACCCAGGTACCTGGCGGCGTTCACCGGGGCAATGAAGGTGACCGTGGGGACGATCACTTCGTCTCCGGGCCCGACGCCCGAAAGCCTCAATGCCACCTGAAGCGCGGCGGTGCCGTTGATACAGGCCACGGCGTGCTTCGCGCCTGTCAGTTGAGTAAATTCGGCCTCGAATCGCTCCACGTATTTGCCCGCGGACGACACCCAGGCGGTGTCGAGGCACTCTTTTACGTAGGTCCATTCGTTGCCGTCGATGGTGGGAACGGAGAGAGGGATCAGCGTCTTACTCCTTTAGATATTTCGATAATTGGCCGCGTCGGGAGAGGAAATGAGGCCTTGCTTCAAGGCGCGGTGTATCTCACTCATCCCATCCGGAACCTTCTTTGTGATCCGGAATCCCAGCTGGTCGCGAACCTTGGTAAAGTCCACACGGTAGTCTCGCGGATCCTCTTTGCTCTCGACGTACGTTACTTGAATCCCGGGAATCAGTTTGCGAAGCTCTTCCGCGAGAGTCCTCTTCTGGTAGTTCTCCGTCGTGTCGCCGATGCCAAAAACTTCGCGGCGAACCTTGCCGGGCTCGCTTTCGAGGACCAACAGACAGGACCGAGCCAGGTCTTCGACGTGACAGTAGGGTCTCCAGAACTGCTCGCCGTAGATCGTGAGCTCTCGCCCCAACGTTGCGTCGCGGGTAAACTCGTTGACGGTGAGATCGAAGCGAGGCCTTGGAGAGAGACCGTAAACGGTGGCGAAGCGGAGCGAGGTTGGCACGAAGTCCTCGCCGATATCGCAGGACAGGAGGTAGCGCTCGAACTCCACCTTGAGCTCCGCATAGAGAGAAACGGGCCGTAGCGGCGAGTTCTCGTCTACGAAACCCTGCGCCTCCATTTTCCCGTAGTTGCTGCATGTGGAAGCAAATAGGAATCGCTTGACCTGGGTGGACTTGCGGGCCAGGTCGAAAAGCTCTTTCGAAGCGACCCAATTCACCTGGCGGGAAAGATCCGGCTGCTTCGCGCAAGCCGGGTCGCCTACGATGCCCGCCAGGTGTACGACGGCGTCGACGCCAGCGAGCGCCTGCGCCAAGGCGTCGGGATCGCAGATATCTGCTCGAACGAATTCGAAACGCTCGTGCCCGTAGACCCCGAGCAGAGACTCTCCCCCAAACATCAGGAGGTCGAGACCCCGAACTCGATAACCCCGCGCCAGAAGCTGTGTTACGACGAGTGAGCCGATGTAGCCGGCAGCACCCGTCACAAGTACCTTTGATTCCATGGCACTCCAGGTTTTGGGCTCAGCTGAAGGTTGGGGGGCGGTATGTTATCTTGTCCGCACCACTTCCGGCAAGCGGGTTCCCGCTCGAGTAAGTCAGACGAATCGCGATTCACTCGCCGCGAAGAGCGGAAATTCGTCGACCGAAACTCACCGAATCAACAATCCCACGATGTGATAGTTACCCTCGCAGATCTTGTATGAGGCGGCGGAGGCGGCCACAAGCACCAGCACCGTTGCGGCGAAGCCGAGGAGCAAGCGGCGCCAATGTTGCCACCGATCGTGGGCGGTGACGATCTCGGGTATGGAAGCTATGACCGGGATCTCGGAGTCGCTCTGGAGCTCGCTTAGACTGTGATAAGAGCCGTCCAGCTTCTCCATCAGGAAAACGATGCCGATTGCTAGAACTGCCGCCAGGACGAGGCCCGCGACACGGAGCCTTGGCCGATCGGGCGCTGCCGGCGCTCCGGCAGGGAGCGCATGATCGAGGATTTGGAAGCGTTCCCCTTTCTCTCCGCGCTCCATGGTCTCCGCGATCTCGGCCTCCTTTTGACGAAGCAGGAGCGAGCGATACATCTCGGACGTCGTCTCGTAGTCGCGCATGAGCACCTGGTACTGCTGTTCTCTCAGCGGAGCCGCGTTGACCCTCTGCTCATAGTTGGCGATTGATTCGTTGATGCTTGCGGCCTCTGCCTGAAGCGCACGGAGCTCGACCTGGGCATCGTCCAGAGCTCTCCTTATAGAGGTAGTCTTCTCATCTGGCACCAGCGCCGTGGACGTGCCCGGATCCTCTGTCGATTCCTTCGTTTGTCCCAACCGCGCCTCCAAAGCGCCGATCTCTTCTCTCACTCGAATGACTTCCGGATACTTTTCGCTGAACTTGAGCCGGAGCTCTCGAAGCTCTTGTTTCAACTGCGCAAGCTTGAGCGCGGCGTCGTCCGGACCCATCGCCTCGCCCCCCGCGGTCTGCTGGCGAAGCTGGGCTTCGAGCAGCTCGACCCGCTCGGAAACGCGGATCTGATGATCGCTGTTGATACTGAGCCTCGTGTTGAGCTGTCCCAGAGTCGCGACATTCGCGTCCTGCTGGTGAGGGAGCTCGCCGACGTGTGTCGACTTGAAAGTGCTTACCTGGCGCTCGATCTCCTCCAGCCGCACTTTCATTTCATCGAGCTGGGACTTGAAGAAATCCGAGGTGCTCGATGCCTGCTCGGACCGTATCTCCAGATTGTGCTCTGCGTACATCGATGCCAGGGTATTCGTCACGTCCGCGACCTTCTGAGGGTCGTCGCCACGGTAAGTGATAGCAAATGCCACCGTGCCCGCCCGCCCGTCGCTTTGCATGTCGATGAGGATGTCGCGCCTCATGTTTGCGGCGAGCTGTTCGATGGGCATGTTCCCGCTGCGTGATGCCTTGTAGAGATCGAAGTGCTCGATCAGTGTCGAGAGCTCGGACCGGCTCAGGATCTCTTGACTGATGGATCTAAGGCGAGTTTCGAGTCCGGTTGTGACCGTAGAGCGGACCATCTCCCGGGGGATTTGCTGGTCTTCGATGAGTACTCTCGCTGTGGATTGATAAACCTCTGGAAGGACGGTGATCGCCGTCTGAATCGGCGCAAGTGCGATGACGAAGAAAGAAACGAGGATCGGCCAGCGGCGCTTGGCGATCCCCATTAGAGCTCCAAGTTTTTCTCGTTGGCTCGCCATCGCGAATCAGACCTCCCACAACAGTATAGTCTCTCCAACCCTCGCGGGAGGCGGCAAGCGTCCTCGTCTCCACACTCAGAAGCTCGATATGCCGTTTCCGAGGACGAACGACAGGGTCACCGCGTTCCGCGTCCGAAACTGCGGCGTGTCGGTTCCAAATAAGTCTCCATCCTGACGACGGAAGGAGTAAACGCCGTCGACGCGGGCCCAACGGCTCAGATTGAGGCTTCCATTGGCCAGCACCGTAAAGGAACGGATCTCCTGTCCGGCTCGCGTGTCCCGAAAGACAGCAGGGGAGACGCCGAACGAGAGAGAAGGGTTCGGTCGGAGCGACACCGCAAACGAAAGGCTCTCGGTGTTCACGAAGCCGGAGAGTCCGAAAGTCTGGTTTTGAGTGCGGGAATACGCCGCCGAATACTGGCTACTTCTCGAACTGTACGAGATCCCCGCGAGCACTTCCGGTACGACCCTACTGCGATAACTGTGTTCAGGGCCTTGTTCGGCCGATCTCGAGTCGATCTCATTGGTAAGCCGCGGACCTCCGCCGAGCTGCACTGAGACCCTACGGCCCAACTGGCGAAGCGCACCAACGAAGAAGAGGTGAGAATCACCCAGATCGATTCGGGTTGTGCTTGTGGTGCCGGGGCCGGTGTACTGGTAGAGGCGGCCGTTGTAGCTGACGCTAAGCGCACCTCGCGCCGAAGTATTGAGGCTCCAGCTTGCCGTCACGTTGTGCTCCAGGTTGCGAGAAGATGGAGCGTTTTCCGAGTCGAGCTCCGTGCTTCTCAAATCATACTGAAAGGCGAGGGCGGTGCGCGGTGAAGTCAGGCGAGAAAAGCTGACGAGTGCCGAAGCCCCCTTTCCCCGCTGGCGACCAAGCTCGAGACCGGTGTCGGGGATGAGCTCGCCGGGCCTCAGCGTGGAAATGTATTCCCCGCGCGCGGAAAGAGAGGTCCGCGCATTCGGAGTGATTTGAATCCCTGCGGAACCTTGTCCTCTGGCGAGAGCTTCGGACAGAGATTCGAGCTCGTTGAAGAAAAGCTCGGAGGTAGTGGAAAGCGTTCCGTCGAGCGAGAATCGTTTTGCCTGGTGAGTTACCTGTAGCCCTGGCGAGAGTGCCAGATAAGAGGCGGGAGTCCCCTCGCTTCCGGTCGAGAAAAAGAGATTCTCATCGTAAATGAACTCCGTTCGAAACGAGGAGTCGAATTGAACACCCCCTCGGGGCTCCTCCTCATCTGTTTGTGCGCGCGCGGTCCCCGAAACAGAGACGCCTGCGACCAGGATCCATGCGCATATCCATGCCATGTGCATGTGCACGACTCGCATTGTTATCGGGCATCCCGAACTGTGGTTGGGGACGGACGAGAGCTCGGTTGCCGGATGTTAGCATGTCAGCTGAAGCAGCACATCCGTGTGGCCCCGAATAGGCGAGCGGCGATGTCTCCATTCAGTATCGAGGCCAGGCGTTGACAGGGAGCGTCGGTTGGCGCCCGATCTGCGGTACGTTCTTCAGGATGCGGCCTTGGCTCGAATCTCGTACAATTCGAAGCTCTGGTGTGCCGATGAACATGCCCCGCTCAACGATTCGGCGGGCGCAATTTTGGGAGCGGAAGTCTATGTCTACTGTTTCAAAGACTCGCTGCCGCAGCGTGGTCGCGCTTGGGGCCTTTCTTGGCACCGCCTTCTTTGGTTCCTACGGAACGCCGCAGGTTGCGGAGAAAATCGTGGGTGACTATCGCATCGGTACCGGCGATGTGCTGGACATCGTGGTGTGGGAGAACGAAAAGTTGAGTCGAAGTGTTCCCGTCCGGCCCGACGGCTGGATATCGCTCCCTCTGGTGAACGACGTGCGGGCCGCCGGGTTGACACCCATGGAGCTACAAGCGCAATTGGCCACGCGGCTTACCGAGTACATCAGCTCACCCGTAGTTTCCGTCATCGTGACCAGCGTGTACGGCTTCAAAGTTTCGGTTCTCGGTGAGGTACGGAGCCCGGGTCGCTACGCTTTCGATGGACCGGCCACGGTGCTCGATGCGATCGCGTCCGCGGGTGGATTCAACGAGTACGCCTCGAAAGACGACACGTATTTGCTCAGACCCGAACAGGGCGGCTATGACCGCATTCCCATAAAGTACTCCCAGGTGAGCCGAGAAGGGGCTGGCGTCAACGTTGTACTCAAACCTGGAGATATCGTCATCGTGCCGTAGCCTGGTTTTCCTCTCCGTTGCTCCGGTCGCATTCATGGAGTTGCACTAGATTCGATAGCGCCGGCCGGCACTGGACTCCCAGGGCCTTCTCGGCTCTCAGCACCGACGAGTACCGGAGTCGCCTCTCTTCCAACTTCTCCTTGCTGAGTACGAGCGTGGCAATGCGAGAGGGGACGTAGGATTCCAGAACGAACACTCTTTCGCCCACATCGATCTTCTCCGTGCCAAGCCGTTCTTCGTCAATCACCCTCGTCCGGGTTGATTCCGCGGGCCGGACACCAATCGAATTACCGTTGTAATAGTCGTACGCGACGCCGTCCCACCAGCTCATAACGATTACTCCATTCGACGCGACGGTACGCCTGTGGATTTCCCGTAGATCGTCCGCGTACTCCCGCTCGTCCCCAACGATGAACATCCCTTGCAGGTACACCGACGACAGAACGTAGATGACCAAGAGAGACGCGGAAAGAGCCGGCAGTCGAAACCGTGAGTGGACGTACCAGAGCCCAGTGGCAATGAGGAAGGCACAGAAGTAGTCGAGCGGAAGCAGCTGCTCCTGCCCCCCACCCCGCATCATCGCCATCGGATAGAGATGAGCCGCGAAGACGCCGAGAACGATCCAGGCGGCATCTCGATTCGCCAAGCGGAAGAGACCGGGGATCCCCAGGAACATCAACGGCACTAGCACGCCGTAGTGCTGTACCGCATCCGTCGCGTAGACCGCGACGCCTTCCTTCAAGTCGGGCGCGACGTTGGACGCGTAACGCAATAGACCTCTGCCGCCCCACAGCAACGCTTCCAGGCCTAGAAATGCGAACCCGAGCACAGGAAGAGCCAGCAGGATTCCGAATGGGAGGAGCGTCCCTCGCAGCGGCTTCCGCAGAGCGGCGGTGAGGGGAAAGAAAAAAAGAAAGAAGAGGCTGAGGGGGCTGATCAGTATCGACAGATCGTAGCTGGCGCCCGCCCAGAGCGGTCTTCCCCGCAAGAACAGGTAGAAAGCGCAGAGGAGGAAAAACGTCTGCGCCATGTAGACTTCCGCGGTGGTCGCGTTCATGAAGTATCTTCCAGAGACCATCAGAACGACCGCGGAGACGAACGCCACCCAGCGCTGGTTGACGAGGGTGCGGCCGACCAGATAGGCGGCGCCGATTCCGGCCGCGCCGAGAAGAGCATTCAACGCCACCAGGAAACGTTCGAGCGGAATCGATTGGAATCGTGAAGCCAGACCGTACGAGACGTGAACCAGGGCGTAGTACCCCGCGTGGATCGGCAAGCTCGACCAGGTTCCGTCCCGAACGATCTCGGAATAAACGAGGGCGTCCCCGTTGATCCGGTAATTGCGGTTGGGGAAGTAGATGAATGAGGCGACCGCGATCAGTAGAGCCACCACGACCCACTCTACATGCGAGCGTTCCTGTCGATTCTGGTCCACGGCTCTTGGAGACGGCGGACTGGAACGGACGTGCAAACCGCCGCCGCGATGCATGATACATGCAATCGCGGCCCATGCGGGGGGGCCGGACGCAGCGGAATCCGATTGGAAACGCTGCGCCCGGTGCTTCGGTCTACTCTCCAGCAGCTCAGGGGTCGGGCTTCGTCGAAACCATTTCCTGGGGAGTCCAGCCACTCAGAGAAGTCCAAACGCTTCCATTGTATCGATAGAGACCGGTTCCCCCGCCCATGGTGACGAAGAGGTGATTCGGCGTTGCGACCAGGTCCACCGTCTCCGAAACCGTGACCTGCGACCCAGGAGCTGCCCGTGAACTGCCACAGGCCGCGACCGGCATCGAACGAAGCCAGGAGCTTCCCTTGCCAGATCTCCATATCGTAAGGAGCCCACCCTGTCAGTGTCGTCCAGGCGGAGCCGTCATGCCTCCAAATACCGCCAGCCGCTCCGAAGGAGGCATAGAGTGTCGCTCCCGAGGCCTTGATCAAAACGGGCTCTGCGGCTGTCAACTGCGACCAGCCTCCGCCGCTGTAACGCCACAGACCTCGCCCGCCGTTGAAGGCAGCGACCAGGTTGTTCTGAACAGGTTCGATGGAATAGGGGTCCCACGTCGTCATGGAATGCCAACCACTGTCGTCGTAATACCAGAGACCTCGACCGCTTCCGAATGCCACCGCGAGCTTGTTCCCCCAGGCCGCGACGAGCTGTGGGTCCCAAATGCTCAACTGGAGCCAGCCGGATGCGCCGTAGGTCCAGAGTCCATTGCTCGCCCCGAGCCCTAGCACCAGCTTGTCGTTCCACGCCACCATCGAGGTGGGGTTCAACGACGTCAGGTAATTCCATCGAATCCCGTCGAACGTGTAGGTTCCCTTCCCAGCGCCAAAGGCAACCGCGATTCCCCGTGACCATCGCTCCACATCGAGGGGATTCCAAGCCGACCGAAACGTCCATGAGCTCGACCCGTAGGACCAGAGCCCGTTCGATCCAAAGTCGACGGCGACGTCCGCGAGCGTGATGGTACAGCACACCTGGATCGAGAGACCCTCCGTATCGGAACCACCGGGCCCGGTCACGGTAAGTGTGACGGAATAATCAGCTGGCGCCGCGTAGGTATGAGAAGGGTTTGTCGCTGTGCTCGTGGTTCCGTCACCGAAGCTCCACAATCGTGAAGTGATGTTTCCCGTGGAAAGATCGGTGAAGCTCACCGCAAGTGGCGCGACGCCCGAGAGAGCACTCGCTTGAGGGGTCGAAATAGGCGGAGCCGCAATCGTCGTTGAGACCTGGTTCGAGAAACCGCTTTCGATCGTGCGCGTCGTGTTGTACGCAGTTACTGCAAAATAGTATGTCGAGCCGGGTACGAGACCGGAAACTGTGAATGTCGTGATGTTCCCGACATCCACGGTCGTCCCATAACTGCCGGAGGGTCCGTAATAAAGCTTGTATCCGCCCAAGCTGGGCTCGGTATTGGCATCCCACTCTAGGGTCACATTGGCGGAGAACGCAACGCTTCCGAACCCCAGGATCGCGCACGCTAGTCCGAAGCAACGAGCCAGTCGAGATGAAGCGGCATGAGCTCTTTCGCGCAACATTAAGAACATGGCGGCACCCTTCCTGGCGTCGATCCCGTAGTCGACGGCGACCCTGTCGTTATCGACGGCTTCACCTGCCAGGGTAAGTGGGCAAGCCAGCGCAAAACTGCGATCCAGGTTGGATGGCGTTCTGCCCCAACGGATGTGGGGTTTTTGCAACAGACGCTCAGCTGGGGAAAGGGGAGGTCTAGAATCAGCTCCGCTGGCGGTTGTAGTAGCTTCGAACTCCACTAGCGGGTTCCGTGTCTCGATTGAAGACGATTCCGATCACTTTGGAGGAATCTAGTCCTTCGAGTGCTCGTTTCAGGTCGCCACGCTGAGTGCGATGAGCGGAAATCACCAAGAGCAGTCCATCTAGTTGGTCGTTCAACAACCGGCACTCGGGAAACACGAGTGCAGGCATGTCGACACACACGAAGTCGAAGGCTCGGCGCGCCTCGCGAAAGAGGGACTCGACCTCAAGAGACTTGAGGACTTCGAACGGCACAGCGCTCGGTGCGCCCGCGGGCAATACCGCGATGTTGTGCTCGGGGTGCATCCGGGTGACGGCTTTCCAACGAAAAGGAGTGGTCCGGGCGGAGAGCCCTTCCCAATCCCGGTCCTCCGGACGAAAGGCCCAGATACTTCGCAACCGAGGGTATTGCGCAAGTCCGCGTCGACGACAAGAACACGGGATGCGCTGTCCCGTGCAAGGGAACCCGCCAGATTCAGTGTCGTGAGCGTCTTGCCGTCGTTCTCCGAGCTGCTGCTCACTCCGATTACCGTCGCCTGATCCCTCTGATGCATTCGCTCCACCGCGAAGCGAAGGCGTCTGGTAGTGACTCGCTCTCGATGGATTCGGGGGCGATCAGAGTTACGAGGTGCTCCTCCGCAGCGTCGAAGCGCCCTACCTTCAGGATCGATCGAATGTCGTCGTTTGGTTGCTTCGGGCCTCTGGCAACGCCGACGGGAGCCAAGTTCGGAATCGCGCGCAAAGCCTCTTCGGGAGCGTTCGCGCCACGACGTTGGCGCGCCTTTTCCATTGCCCTGCTGATACTGCTCATGGAGCTAGAGTAGAAAGACTCTTCGATTGGCCCGAAGAGGCTTGAGCCAAGACGATTCACAACCCCCCCGACGTTACTCTTAACGAAGGGCTACTCACCTTGTCAACAGACTCGTTCGCCAGGAGTTACGGTCAGGATCGGTCAGGTGGGTCGCTGCCGCGTCGGAAAATCCGCGACGATGCCAGGAGTTCGTTCAGGCTCCGCTTCGATGTTTGGCGAAGCGTTGCGCGGTGACGGGCTCGAAAACCCTGCCCGCTCCAGGCCCGCGAGAACGCTATCGAGCTTCCCCTCGATCACCGAAAGCCTTTGCTCCAGCGGAGCCGGGATTGGTGAGGGTCCGGGCTCACTGATTCTCTTTCGAATCCTGAAGCTCGTCTGCGGCCTGAAGGACGACCCCCTCGTCAACGACGGCCAGATCGTCTGCGTAAGCGATGACGAGCGCCCGGTCCGCGATGAGATTGATCACACGGGGAATTCCGCCGGAGAGCTCGTGGAGCCGGGTCACCGCCGCGCTGACGAACGGACCCGATTCACTGGCCCCCGACACTTGTAGACGCAGCTCCACGTAGGCTCGAGTATGGCGCAAGCTCAATGGTTTCACGTGGCTGCGAACTGCAATGCGCTGTGACAGCGCGCTGAATTGCTGCTCGTCGAGCCTGGCCTCGAGGCTCGGCTGCCCCGCCAGGATCACCTGGACGACCTTCTCGCCGCCCTTCTCGAGGTTCGAAAGATACTGGACCTCTTGAAGCTGGCGATCGGTGAGCGCCTGCGCCTCGTCCACCATGAGCACGACGACGCGATCGGAGGCAAACGATTCATCGAGGGCTCGCCCGAGAGCTTTCAGCAACCCGTGCTCCATGGTATGGGTCGGCGCGACTTCGGTAAGAACCTGTCTCAGCAACGAACCACCGGACAAGGCGACATCGGACAGTGAGAATCCCGTGCAGGTCCGAGCCCAGGAGGCGAAGGACACTCTTGAGGAGCGTGGTCTTTCCAGTACCGGGTTCCCCGATGAGAGTCGCGACTCCCTGCCGTTCCTCGAGAGAGTAGAGCAGGTCGTTCTGGGGCTCCTGGTGGGCCGCGGGATAGTACCGAGATAAATCGCAACCCAGCTCGAAGGGCTTGTTTCGAAGACCGAAATGTTCCAGGTACACTTTCTCAGACACTATGCTACCGCAAAGCTGCCCAGGTCGCAGGCCGCTCGAGCAATCGTTGACACTTCCCGTTATTTCAAGTAGAATCTCCGGACTAATAAGCCGCTCCCCCCAACGGCGACTTAGCTGGAAGTCGCGAGCTGTTCCAGTCGTCAGCTTGTCTTAACGTTCTTGAACAAACGGCGTTCCCGGACGACAACATGAATAAAGCGTCCCACGCAGATCACGCTTTGAATCAAGGAATCGTCTCGGAATCCCTTCCGCGCCTGGCGGAAACCCGGCTATTGAAGAGTTCGATAGTGGCGGGGCTGGCAACGGGGGTTGTCTATTTCGGCTGGTGGTTTCAAGAGGATCGTCTGGCCAACGTGTGGCTTGCGGCGGGCTTCGCGGCACTTGCTCTCTATGTAGCCGCGCAGGTTCTCGGGGCATGGTACGTGTACTGGAAAATTAGCGCGCCCCATCACGAGCCGGCCCCGAGTGGGCTCTCGGTAGATGTGTTCGTCCCCGTGTTGGACGAGCCAGAATGGCTGGTGGAACGCTGCATCAAGGCCTGTCTCGCGATGTCGTATCCTCACCGGACGTACTTGCTCGACGACAGCTCGAACGGGCGTTACGAAATACTCGCGAAGAAACACGGGCTTACCTACCGAGCCAGACAGCACAGAACCGGCGCGAAGGCCGGCAACCTCAATGCCGCGCTAGGGCGAAGTGCCGGCGATTTCGTGACCATTTTCGACGTGGACCACGTTCCGGAAGCGGATTTTCTTCACGATGTTTTGGGATACTTCGCGGATCCCAAGGTGGGCTTCGTTCAGAGCGCCGTTGGTTTCAGTAACGCCGAGGAAGCCTGGATCGCTCGCGCAATCGCCGAGCAATCGAGCGACGCTTACGGACCGGCATCGATGGGGATGCACGGTTGTAGTGCGGCTCCGGTCTGGGGAAGCCACTGCACCTTCCGACGAAGCGCTCTCGAAAGCGTCGGGGGACACCGCGCAGGGCTCGCCGAGGATCTGCACACGTCGATCTCGCTCCATGCCTCCGGGTGGCGGTCGGTCTTCGTCCCGTCATTGAAGGCCCGCGGCTTGGTGCCGACCGACCTGAGCTCATCGATGAAGCAACAGTTCAAATGGGCACGAGGAGTATTCGAGGTACTTGCTCGCCGTTTATCCCTCACTCTGGCGCAAGCTAACGCTTGAGCAAAACATCGCCTACCTGGTGCGATGCACCTACTACCTGATTGGTCCGGTTTTCCTGGCCCACTGCCTTATCGCAGTTCTCGTCCTCACCTCGGGGGGGATATCGAGTCGAGAGGCCTTCTCTCAATACTTGCTCGTTTCACTGCCTTTCGCCGGGATCGTGGTATGGGTGCGTTACTTGGCTTTGGGCCTGTGGCATGAGATCTCCTCGACGGTGAGGTCGAACTGGCGGGGCTATCTCCATACATTTCTTCAATGGCCCGTCTACACCCTGGCGTTTATCCTCGCGTTACTTCGGGTGAGAATCGGCCACATCGCCACACCGAAAGTATCAGACGGGCGCGCACGGCCGCTCCTCGTGGCTCCTCAAGCGGTTCTGGCCACGCTTCTCGTGACAGCAGTGATCCTTCGCCAGTCCTGGGGTTGGACTACGGCAGACATACTTCCGGCCCTATTTGCGCTAGGCGCCGCCGCGGTTCAGGCTGTTACAATTTTCAACGAACTACGTACATACCGCGCGCAGTAGCGCCCTCGGCTCCTGTACGCGTGTGAAATTTGCGCGGTCATCTCATTCGATACCCAACGGCCACGAGCTCGTCCCCGAGATTCACGGACCTGAGGACTCCATTTGCGCACGCGGTGCCGAGTCGAAACAGCTTGCCACCCGACAGATTTCTCCGGCACGAGACGTACGCCTCGGAACTCGACACCGGAGTTAGGAATCGGATCCACTCGCGCAAATACACGGTATTCGACCAGCAGGCGGAAAGCTTGAGTCCGCAATCTTCGGCGGCTCGAGAGAGCCCGGCCCTCGTCAGGAACGTGAGGTGCTCCGGTGGAGCTACGGTGAGGGCTCGTTCCTTGAGTAGGCGCATGGAAATGCCGTACCGATGTACGGTCCCGATGAGCGCGACCCCGCCGGGGCGAAGGACGCGCCGGACCTCCGACAGAAGGCCGCGAACGTCGGGGACGTGCTCGATGATGTCCCAGAGCACCACCGCGGCAAAGTGGTCTGGCGGCAACGGGTTCTTCGCCAGATCCGCCACGACGATGCAGTCGTTCGTCCGCTCGCGACCGGTCCGCGCCGCCTCGTAAGACAACTCGATTCCGAACCGGGGCGCCCAGCCCCGCGAGCGCGCGAATTCCAGAAACTGTCCGGTGCCGCACCCGATATCGAGAAGAGGACCGCGGCCACCGTGCTTCTCTGCGAGGTCGAGAAGACGAGCCCACGTGCTCCAGGAGTGGCGGTGGGAGTCGGGAGAATCGCTCCAGCAGGTGCTGGACATGGTGTCTTCTCCCTGGCGTCGATAGAATGCGACGATTTCTTCGGATGAAGGCCTCGGATAGACGAAGATGGATTCGCACTCTCGACACTCGAATAGCGAGTACCCGGATTTTGTGAACGCGGGCTCCGCGCGCGTGCAATCGCATAAAGGACACTTTGCAGTCACGGGAGGAGACTGGAGTGCCGAAGGCGGATCCAGCATTCTAATCATCTCAGGACGAGCGGGGTCCGGCAAATCCGAATGAAGCGATCCCTCGCGGTCCTCGTGGTCCTTCTCGCTTCCTTCCTGGTGCGCGGGTTCGCGTTTTTCGAATTTTCCCAGCCGACCGGCGCAGACTACGGTCACCATACCTACTTTGCCGATCTCTATCTCGAGGAGGGTCGATTCCCGGCTCACTTTCCCTTCTACCAGCTAGGTCAGTCCCGATGGTCCAACATGCCTGGCGCTGCACTGACCTTTGCCCTCTTAGGCGCGGTCTCGGGGACCTCCGCGTTCGAAGTCGCATCTCTCGCAAGCCTCTTCGGCGTGATCGAAGTAGCCGGGGTTTATTTGCTCGGACTCCGAGTCTTCGGGCGTTTCGACGCGGCCCTCCTTGCCGCTCTGGTATGCGGTCTCGTTCCCGCGGGCGCCACGATGGCCGCCTGGTCCGGTTATGCGAATCTCCTCGCTCTCGCCCTCATGCCGTATGCCTTCGTGGCCTGGCTCGACTACTGGCGCTCGCCGTCCGTTCGGCACCTCATCCTCACGGCGATTGCCGTTTGCGGGGTCGCGTCCATCCATCACCTCTCGACACTCTGGCTCGGTCTCACGATCGCGCTCTTCGTCGCTCTGCAATTCGTTCTCGAGCCGCGCGAGACAGCGCGCAAGCTGTGGCCTCTGGGGCTCGCTGTCGCACTCATCGGCGTTCCGGTCCTCTGGCGGATGGTCGCACTCTTCGGGTTGTTCTCCTCCGGCGCACCCGCGGGCGACATCGATCCTTTCGCCGAAGTGCGCGTGAGTTGGAGTGATTGGTTCCAACTCGCCTCCGCGAGCTCCCTGGTGTTTCTCCCCGTCGGAATGACGGGCTTCCTCCTCTCGCGGCGCGTCCACCGAGACCATAAACTTCTTCTTGGCATTTACCTCACGATCAGTTTCCTTCTTGCGTTCAGCTGGTCATTCGGTTTCCACTGGTACTACGTGCGGGCGCTCTACTTTCTCTCGATTCCCATTGCACTCGGCGCGGCGTCGCTCCTGTTTCTCTGGCCTCCGGGCTGGACTCGGCTCGTAGCGGTACTGTCGCTTCTCACGATCCTCGGTGTCGGCACTCTTTTTCGCGCGGACTCCCAGGCACGCTATTACGAGATTCTTTCCCCGGGTGTTTTCGAGGGGGTCGAGTGGCTCCGGGACTTCAGCGACCCGCGGGCCGTAGTGGTATCGGGAGGTTTCCTGGGGTTTCACCTTCCGCGCCTTCTCGCACGACCCATCCTGGTGGGTCTGTCACCCGATCTGGTCGGGAATCCCGACGACGTCGAGGCCGCGTCGGATGCGCAGAGGATCCTCCTCGGTGCGGACGACATGGACGAAGCCATCCGGCGTCATGACGTTCAATTCGTGTTTCTGCGGGCGAGGGGCGATGACGTGCCCGACCCCCGACGCTCCCGCGCCGTGTTCTCAAAGCATCCGGACTTCGCCCTCCTGTTTCGAAACGAAGATGTTCTGGTTTATGGAAGGTTGAGCAGATTCGCGGAGGTTCGATGAGGACAGCGCGCCGCGGCTTGGGAATCCTCGAGCCTCGGAAAGCTCAAGGCGGGAGAGCGTGGGTCCTCGGGGCGGGCGCCGCCCTCGCTTCCATCGCGATCGTCGCGATTCGATACCGCGGAATCTCGGCGTACGCCACGGTCGCTTCCGTCGTCCTCGGGGCGGCGCTTCTGGCCGTGGTCATGGCGATGCTCGATCCAGATTCTCCTGCCGATGCCCCGGAGGTCGCTTTTCGTTTGAATTCTTTCTGGGTGCTCCTCGGTGGGGCTACCATCGCGATGCGTGTGGCGGCTCCGGGCTCGACTCTCCTGACCTGGTTCCTTGCGCCGCTCTTCGTGATGGTCATGCCGGGGTGGAGCTTGGGAAGCGCCCTTCTCCCCGCGTCCACCAGTAATCTGGAGCGGCTCTGCTGGGCTCCCGCGCTCTCGCTGGGGGCGCTTCTCGTCACTCTCGCGTGGCTGGACATGATGGGTGCGGTCGTCTGGTACCCGACCCTATTCTTCCTCTCGATCGCTTTCACGGTGGTCGGTGCCGCGATCGCGCGGCTTCGTTGATTCGCTCCATGATTCTGACCACTGCCTGGCCCGCTTCGGCCTCGATGCCGGGCATGCCGGCACCCCGATCGCCGCGGCGGTGAATCGACGGAAGACTTCGGTGTTTCCGTAGTCCATTCGGCCGGTAACGTGTCTCGCTCCGGACGTACGCGAATCCTGACGCATGTCTTCCGAGCGCGCGTAGGGACGTCCGAAGCACGTCGAGCGACTCGTGTTTCCGGTCGTTCGGAAGCTCGACGAGAAGATCGCGAAAAAGGTCCACGATCACCGTGCGTTCCGATCCGAAAATCGCGAGGTGCCATTCCGAGAGCGCTCCGGTGAAGAGCATTTGGAGCGACGCCGGTATTCCCTCTTTCGATTGGAACTGAGCCGAGACGTGTGTGGGCGTGTTGTCGGTTGGCGCCATCGAAGGACCCACATCGATAGACCTGGGTGAGGCATCCGTCAGGAAGGCAAGCATGAGATAAAGAAGATGGGGGGATTCGTCGGTGAACAAGCCCAGCGGGAGCTCACGGTACCAGGGGGGAAGACGCCTCCTTGGGTTGCTCGACTGAAATCCGACGAGCGCGCGAAGATCCCCCAGCTTTCCTGTACGGTAGAGCTCGATCGCCCGGCTCGGCGCGCGGGCGAATTGAAAGTTGTGAACCACTCCTAGAGAGAGCCCCGCCGCACGGGCGGCCTCGATCATGCGTCCAGTCTCGTCGACCGTCCCCGCGAGCGGTTTCTCGACGAGAACATGCTTTCCCATGCCGAGGCAGCGCATGGTGAGCTCGTAGTGCGTATCGGGTGGCGTGCCAATGACGGCCGCTTCGACTTCGTCGCGAAACCAAGGCTCGGTCAGACTATCCCCGAAATTCCTCAGACCAAATTTGCGGGTAAGGGCTCCCTTTTCGATGCTGCCAAGTTGACCGGACTTGGTAATAAGACCGACGAGCTCGAGCTCGGGCTGTCGCAGCGCCGCAGGGAGGTGACGGTTCAGGCTGACCCACCCGCCGCCGAGAATGGCGACGGCGAGCCGACCCTCAGGTGCCTTTTTGGGCACCGTTCCCGCGAGCCGAATAAAGCTGGATGTAGCGATCCACACACTTCTCCCAATCGAATCGTTCGACCGCCCATCGGCGCGCGGCAGCCCCCATGCGCTCTTTCAGACCCGGACTCCGCACGAGGCTCTGGATCGCCTCGCGGATCTCCGAAGGATCTCTTGTGACGAAACGCGCGACCGTCTCGTCCAGGTATTCTCGGTTCTCGGAGTTGTCGGTGACGACGACCGGGAGCCCCGATGCCATTGCCTCCTGCACCACGAGGGGGAAGCCCTCGCCCTCCGACGGGAGCACGAGAACGTCGGCGGCTCTATAAACCTCGGCCAGAGTCTTCTGATCCAGCTTCCCCAGAGTCCTCACGTTCGCCCCATCCAGCTCGTCGCCGCAGAGAACGAGATCGAAATCGCTCGCTCGAGCCTCGAGGAGCAGATGCATCCCTTTCTTCGGCACGAACCGCCCGACGAAAAGCGCGGTGAAGCGCTCGAACCCCCACTTTCGTCGCAAGCTTTCTCGCGTCGCGGGGGACGGTGGATGAAAGAGCTCGGTGTCGACACCGTTCGGCACCTTGATAATCGGAGTCTTTGAGTCTACCAGGCGTCGGAGCTCGCGCTCGACGCGGTCGTTCAGCACGGTGATAGCGTCGACCTGACGGCAGCAGAGCCGGCCAATCGTCTCGAACGCGACTCGCTGGGCCCCGTCGAGAACTGGGTGGCGGAAAGGCACCCTGCCGACGTGCTCGGTCAGCACCACCGGAAGCTGGAGCCTCCGTCCCATCCGCGCCGCGAACACTGAGCTCATGAAAAGCATACCGTGGATGTGGACGGCATCGGCGCTCGCGAGGACGTCTCTCAGTGTTCGTCTCAGGGAGACTGGATCGAAAATCGGGTAGGGTATACTATATTTTTCAAGAATATTCGCCGCAGGCACGCCAATCCTGGTTTTGGTTCCCTCTCGATGAACACCCGTTGGGATTCCAGTGTCGCAAGTAACCATTGTGCTCGAGTGACCGCGAGATGCCAGCCGTTCCCATAGTTGACCCACTACGAACTGAATGCCTCCGGGATGAGGCGGCGAGTAATGGGTCACGAGGACGACATGCATAGTGTGTTTCGGGCTCTCTATTGTCTCGCGTGGGTCCTTATTGGGTACTCGTTGGTCCCCGCCGGTTCGGCCGCTGCTCCCACGCAGACACTCCGGCTCGAGGCCTTGGAGGTGGTCAAGACGCATCGGGAGCTGACAGCCGTTCGCCTGCTGGTGCGAAACATCACCTCGGAGCCTCAGTCCGGAGTCCTCTGGTATGTGCTGGCTCTCCCGGGAGAGACCGAGCCGTGGCGAACGTACGCTTACGCCTCTCCGGAACGAGAGCTTCGAATCGCTCCGGGGAAAACCGCCATCGTGGAGCTTGCCGGACCGGGTACGGCGGTCGACGGAACCTTCGAGCTATCTGCCTGGCTTCATGGAGTCGTGCCCGGGACATCAGAGCGGTTTCACAGCGATTTCAAAGAATATGGGGGCGCTTTCGTCGTGGGACCTCCGTTCTCTTTCGCTATCGACGTATTTCAAACTGACGGCGCGCATGGCGCCCCGCTTCTGGTGCGCTTTTCCGTGCGGAACAACGAAACGGCGAGCGCGAATATAGGTTTACTCTACCGGATCGGCAACGTGGCTGAGAAGCTACAACCCGAGGGATCGTTCAACCGGACCGCCAGGATCGCCGCGGGGGTCGACTACGTGGTGACCGCCCAACATCGAGAGCCGCTCCCTCCCGGGAGCTGGAAAGCTACCGCCTGGCTCTTCGATCTGTCAGGGGCAAAACCGTTGCCGCTTGCGGTGCGCGAGCGGCTCTTTGAAGTCAAGGATTGAGCGCCGGCGCCTTGACGACCGGTCGCGCGCGACCCACTTCGGTAGTCCGCCCCAGTTCCAGCATGAGTCGAAGCGTGCGGAACCCGTCGCGCCACGTTCGTAGATGCGATGGGCGGGACCTTCCGTCGGGGTGCAGCACAATGGGAACTTCCGCGATTTTCAGCCCCAGCTGCGTCGCCTTGATGACCATCTCGGCGGCAAACTCCATACCGGTGGCCCGGAGCCCCATCCGCTCGTAAGCCGACCTTCGGAATCCGCGCAGGCCGCAATAGATATCGCTGACGGGCGCCGAGAACAGGAACTGGGCGCAACCCGTCAGAACGGGGTTTCCGACCCGATGAAGCCAGGGCATCGCGCCCTTCCTGATTCCGCCTCGAAATCGGTTTCCCAACACGAGGTCGTCACCATGACGTAGTCTCTGAACGAACGGCATGACCGCGGTGAAGTCGTAGCTATCGTCCGAATCGCCCATGATGATGAGCTCGCCTCGCGCCGCCCGGATGCCGCCCATGAGGGCGTGGCCGTAACCGGAGGGACGGACGTGCACCACGCGGGCGTTCATCCGAGCCGCAATTTCGGGGCAGCCATCGGTGCTGCCGTTATCAGCGACGACGATCTCTCCCTCGAGATGATTCCACGAGAGAGCGGCCCGTGCCTTCGCAATGCAGCGCCCGACGGTCGCGGATTCGTTCAAACAGGGCATCACGATCGAGACCTCGACGTTCTCGGCGGTGTCCGTTTCTGCGTCGTAGGATTTCAGGATTGTTGCCATTCGATTGCGTTCCTTGGTTCTCGGCTCGCGTTTTCGGGGTTGAGGGTCGGGGTCGGCTCGAAAGCCGCTTCTCAGCGTCCCTCTCCGCCTTTCCAGCGGAATCGGACGCCAAATTGTTCCGTGGTTACTGCGAAATCGCTGAGGAGGAGATAGTCGCCGCGTCCTCCAAACAACTCCAGGCGGTAGCCGGAACCGAGCTTGAAGCCGAGCATGCCCAACCCCGCAAACAATGGCTCGTTACTGACCTCATCGTAAGACTGGATGCCTGTATCGACCTGCACCTGAAAGTCCACGAAGGATCCCAGATCCCCTGACGCTCGGAACTGTCCGTAGTGGGCTGTATAGGAAGCCGGGGAGAAGAAGCTCGCGCCGAAATTCTGGTCGAAACCGAAATGCCGGAACACGTAGCCTGCCTCTATGGGCAGCGTTCGCGTCACCAGGGTGCGGTAACGAATCCCGGTCTGAACGTTGAAACGGCTGTTCTCGCGAGCGAGACGGTCGTCGATGTCCCAATAGCCAATGGTGCCGTCCGCAGTCCAGTTCTCCGAGATGCGCCCCGTTACCGTTCCCGAAACCGCGTTCAAGACGATCCCTTCATCGAGGGCTTGCGTGGTGTAGCGGAAGCTGTCGCGGTCGATGCTCAGACTCCCTCCCCATCGCCTCCCCAGGCCGTACTCCCACGAGAAGCCCCCGATTGCGACATAGTCGGTCACCCCGAAGGTGTCAATCCTCCGGTCGGCCCCCAGTCGGAAATTGAGAGCTTGCCCCGGCGAAGCCGACACCGAGAAGGCGCTATATATGGAGCCGATCGAGCCTCTTCCCAAAGTGCCGTACAGGGGCTCGCCGCCGAAATCCATTGCGTACCGAGCCGCCCCCACTCGGAGTTGGCCGGAGCGGAAGAGCCACAAACCGGTTTCGATCCACGCGGTGTCGAGGCCGTTGCCATTGCTGTCGGAGAGCTGGTCGTACGACAGCATGACTTCCGGCGCGCGCGCTCTCTCGGATTCGCGTCGCAATTGCTCCACGTGCTCGTTTCCAGGCAGTTGCTGCTCGAGGCTCCGCGCGCGGCCCTCCGCCGCCGCCGGCTCGCTCCAGAGCTCGACGTATCCCAGGCCGATCTGAGCGGCGGTGCTATCCGGCTCGACCCGCAAAGCGCGTTCGTACCATTCGCGAGCGAGCTCGCCTGCTCCGGCCCAATGGTAGGTCTGCGCGATTCCCACGAGCGCGTCGACGCTCGACGCATCCTGTTCGAGAACGTTCCTGTACTCCGACCGCGCTGCCTCGTAGTTTCCGCTTTGGGCGTAGCTGTTCGCCCGGCTCAGCCGCGCCTCGACGTCGGTTGCGTCGTTTTGCGTGAAGCTGCCACCTGTGTGGGTCGCGGTTTTAGAAAGCGCCGCGTCGCCTTCGAAGTCCGGAGTCACCGCCGGAGTCTCCACGTAGACGACGGGCAGGGTCGCGAAACCGGGAGATATCGCGGTTGAAGGAGAGGCGGAGTCCATGCTCCGAGTTGTAGCGATTGGAGTCGGCGGGGTTTTGACGGCTGCGCCACCCGTTACCGGCTTGCTCTGCTGCGCGCGGTCTTTCGCGTCTGCTTGCGCCCGCGCGGCCTGGACCTGGCGACGCCGCTCCCGTTCCTTGCGGGCTACTTCCACGAGAGATTGCGACGCAGCCGGGAGCGGAAGAGCGACGATGACTGCAGCGACGATACATCGAAGCAGGACAGGTTTCATTGGCACCTTGTAAAACCTGAGCCCTGGGTCGGGGCCTTAGTTGTTCGAACGGGTTTGGAATCTGCGATTACGCAAAACTCATGCCGAGCGTTGCGAACATTCGTAACTTCTGATTGTTGAATGGTTGGCAGGGATTTCCGCCCGAAGCCAGTTCCAGTAGCGTAGGAGAAATCACACGCTAGTCCACAAATTTGTCAATCTCGGCGGATGCGGTACGCGGTTAGACGCCCCGACTGCCAGAGAAACTGAAAGGTTCGCTCGTCCTCGAAAGAGGAGGTGCCGGCGGGTTGGTCGCGAACGAGCACGTGGGTCACGTCCCAGCGATCGATCAAATCGCGTCGGCTCCACGACCGCCAGAGAGTTGGAGTCAGCCCTGAGACTCGGCCGTGAAGCTCCACAACGGGCGCCGATTCACTCAGAGCCCGGACCAGAACATGGTCATCCTGTCGTTCGATGTCGATTTCCTCGGACGCGAGAGGTTTCACGTCGAGCTCGACGGAGCGTTCCATTCCCTGAAATCGAAACGGTTGGTAAAGAAACTCCAGGTCCAATGTCGTGCTCCGGTCGCGACCGGTGACGCGGCGGGCTCGGACCCCAGGAAATGGCTCGATCCGAACCAGCAGATCCGTGTCGGCCCGACATCGGAGCGTGAACCCCTGAGCGTTCCCCTCCGTCTCCCAGACCACCGAACGGCCTCTTGGGACGACGTGCATCGTATTTGGAGGAGAGGGTAGTACTCCTCGCGGTCGTGGACCCAAAGGGATGTTGTCTCCACGTCATTCAGAAGTCTGAGGGACCCTCCGTCCAGCACTTGTGACGAATGAAGCATGGTTTGGGCATCGACGCTCCTGATTCGTTCATCGCTGTACATGTACCATCGGAGCCGATCTCCAATCAGGGTGGAGCGGCCGGTTAGCCCCTGAAACCACCAGCCGTCGATGTTCGGGCTCGGTGAGACGACCCAGACCCGGCCTTCCGCCGTACGCCCGAGATCGCGCATTGCCTTGGTCTCGACGAGCCCCAGTGGAGCGTAGTTCGAGTGCTGTGCCGCGAGATCACGGTAGTCGATGAGCGGCGTGAGAATGAGAACCAGGAGCAGAGGCCAAGGAAGATTTCGTTCCCCACGTTGGCCGAGGCTCATCCCCATGAGCAGGACAACCGCGTGGCAGAGGAATGTGCCTGCCCTGGCGGCATGGAGTGGCGGGGTCAGCACGAACAGCAGAAGCGAGCCCACTACAAAAGGAAGCAACCACGGAAACAAACACCGCCGCCACTGGGGACCTTTTTCCCGACCCGCGGCGATCGTGAGAACGAAAGCGACAAACATGAGTCCGTTTACCGCGGGATGGAAGTAGATGCCTTGGGCGACTTCGGCGATCGCGATTTGGTAGCTTTGAAGATGAAGCTGCGGGTCCCAGGGCGAGCGGTCGATTGCCCCCGCAATATTGGCGTAGGCCGGAATGGCAGGAATGAAAACGATTCCAGATATGAGTGCAACCGTGACCGCGCGCGAAACGACGACGCCGCCCGAGCTCCCCCTGACGTGGAGCAGGCAGAGGCAAATGGACGCTCCCAAGAAGAATGGGACGCTGTAAAGATGAAAGAGCGGTACGCATCCTAAGAGGAACGCGGCTGCCATCCGATAGCCGGTCCCCTCGTGCCGCGGCGCCGCGAGTCCTTTATGAAGAAACGCCAAAGCCGAAGCACCCGCGCCAATGGCACCAAATTGAGCGTAGCCTCCCCACAACAACTGGTTCCAGGAGTTCGGGTTTAGGGCCGCGAGCATGAAGGTCCAGGCTCCTGCTCTTTTTCCAGCGGTCGCGCCCGCATAGGCTCCAAGGCCGACGGCCTCGAACAGGAGAAGAAGGATGCCCATGGCTTTGACAAAGCCGAAAAGCAGTACCGTTTCCCCGCCACTGAAGCGCCGCAGGAGAAGCATCGCGAAGGGAAGCGCTGGTGGATATTTCAAAGGACCTTCGGGTCCGTGACCCTCCAGGGCGTAAGAGAGCCCCAGCAGGTGTCCGGGATCCGCACCGGGGGGGAGGGCGGATCGCGAAACGAGAAGGCACAAAGGCACTATGCCGGCGGCAACGATCAAGACCACCTGGAACCAAGGGGAGGTGGCCTTTGGTGGGATCTGCGGGTCGCTCACTGATTGCCGCTTGTGGCGCGCGAATGAAGCGCCGCAGGCGAGAGTGCGGAGCGAATCGGCATCGTAAAGAATCGGGCCAGTTGACTCCAGGCGAAGACCCCGAACACCAGCGCATGTAACCCCATTGCCAAGGCGGAACCCCAGAAGCCGCCGCGATAGAGCGCAGTCATTGCCCAAACCCCATACGCGGTCATCGCTAGCTCGCCTAGCACGGTCGAGTCCCACCAGAAGTCGTAGCGCCCGTATCCGGAAGCATGAAGGGAGCTCGAGTCTTCGTTCAGAGGTCATCGCCTTCGGAGTACGCTCGAACACTCCCCGATGCGAAGCAATCAGGCCCTGCAGGACGCCGACGGTGTTCGAGACAGAGGTCCCGATGGCCAGCGCCAGCGCGAGGGGAACGTCCAGCGTGAAGCCGGCGAAGCTCCGCGATTGGTCCCAGCGGGCAGCGATCAGGGCAACCGAAGTCAGGGCGAGCGTGGTGCTGAGGAGGTGAAGCCAAACGGGAATGTTGCCCGAAGGGGGAGAGTCGGCAAGTAGCACCCAAGGCCAGAGCAATACGAAGCCGAGCAAAAACGGCTGGAAGAAGTAGCTCGTGAGGTGCAAGCACGAGGCGAGCTTCTGACGGAAGCTCGCGGGCGCTCGCAGGATCCTTGACGCGAGCTTCCGAGCCGTTTGACTCGAACCGCGAGCCCAGCGCCGTTGCTGTCGCTTGAAAGCAACGAGAGTGCTGGGAAGCTCACCAGGGACGCTCACGTTCTCCAGATAGACGCCGCGCCACCCCTTGATTTGAGCCCGATAGCTCAAATCCAGGTCCTCGGTGAGTGTATCGTGCTGCCATCCTCCCGCGTCGACGAGGCAGGTCTTTCTCCAGATGCCACCCGAGCCGTTGAAGTTGAAGAACAGGCCGTTCTGGCACCGTGCGGGCTGCTCGATCAAGAAGTGTTTGTCGAGCAGGACGGCCTGACCGCGGGTGAGCGCGCTCTCTTCTCTGTTGTGATAGGACCATCGGGACTGAACGAAACCAACCTTGGGGTCATCGAAGACGCGAAGCGAAGCCGAAGATTTCCCGAAGCCATCCAGCGTGAGGGACGAAATCCGCATCGAGAACGGCGATGAACTCTCCGCGCGCCCGAGGCATGGCCGCGGCAAGAGCGCCTGCCTTGTAGCCGAGCCGGTTCGTACGATGCAGCACCTCGATGTCGAGGTAGCCGGGACCTAGCGCCAGCACCCGGTCTCGAACAAGGGAATGGGTCTCGTCAGTCGAGTCGTCGAGGATCTGGATCTGCAGTCGGTCTCTCGGGTAGTCGAGGCAAGCAGCCCCGAGCATCGCTCGCTCGATGACGTAATACTCGTTGAACACCGGGATCTGGATGGTCACACACGGGAGGTCATCGTCGGCACCGCTTCTCCGGTTATTCTCGCCCTCCGTCCAAGGGACGATCCGCCAACGACCAGCCTTGATTCGTAGCAAAAACAGTGTCCCCGCGTGGATTGCATACACGGACAGGACCACGACGTCGACGCAGTAAAGGGCGAGAAGAATATCCAGGATCACCAGGCACCGAACTCACGCGAGGACAGCCTGTCCACGAAACCGGAAAGACAATCTCGTGGCGTTTTCGCTGGATGAACTTTCAAGTTAACACGTCGTTCGACAGGGGGTCAATTTCGAGCGGGCACTCCAACTCCACGGCCCTCGCTGCGGGCGGGATGAGGCTTTAGGGTCCCCGTTGAACTCGACTCGAGCGAGTCAGCCGTCTGGGATGTTCCTCATGGCCAACCCAGCAGGATGTACCCGACGGACTCCGGGCCGTGGGAGGTGTTCCAGTCGAGAGACGTCTCTTCCTCGACGCGGATTTGGACAGAGGTTGTCCCTCTTCCTTCGATAGCGAAGGGCGGCGGGATCGAGGTCGTTCGCGGTCTGCATATCAGCGAGAAACGACGGTGGAGAGCCAAACCCGCTTGCGAAACTGATGGAAGAGAACCCATGCGTTATCGTCGAACCGGTTCGATTCACCTGGTACTTCACGCCGCCGATTGTCCCCGTCGAAACTTCCCATGCTACGTAGGAAATCGTCTCGGAAGGGTGCGAATTCTTCGGGTTCGACTGCTGTTCTTGGAGCTGGTATTCAAAGCCTGTACGGGTGACTCTTCTCAGCCTGGTAGTGACCGCCGCCGATCCATTTCGGCTCGCAATCGAGAGGACCACCACTGGTGTAGTGAGAAAAGGCGTCTTGAAATTGATTGGCGCGAACGAACTCGAGCTCCGGCCCGTAAACCGGTCCGCTTCGACACGGGCTCCGCTCGGGAGGACTTGCGATCCCCGTTCCACAACGAGGTATCCGATCGGTCTCAGCGACGTGCGCAGCTGTCGTCGTAGTCCCATTCCTGTACCGAGAGATCGAACCCTGTAGGCCCGACATTGTCGATACGCACCAGGGCGGGGTCGACCGCTCGACTCCCGACGGGTTTGGCGATCACGATCGGATCGGCGAAGTTTTTCGCCGGATCGAGCTCGACGCGCACCCAATCGTGGTCGACGCGCGCATCGGCGAACTGAAACTTCAGACCGGTGGTGATTTCCTCCGGGAACGACATACGCTCACTTCGTTCGAAGCCGGGCTCTGCCTTGTTCGGGCGGCGTCGTAGGCCACCACCACGAAATAGTAGCGGGATCCGGGGGCGAGACCCGTAACGGTATGGTCGGTCTTCTGTCCCACATCCACGCTCCAAGCGTAGTTCCCGCTGGTCCCACCGAAGCGAACGATGTAACCGCCGACACCGGTCGAGGGGCTCGGGTCCCACGCCAACTTGACGTCCGCGCCGAGGGACGCTCCGGCTTGGAGCAATGTAGCGAGCACCCACACCCCAATGGTGCGACATTTCAATTTGAATGACACACAACTAGCAGAATACGGAAAGAAATGGCACACAAGTATCACTGCTGCGCGGCGAGACGAGTTTACTCGACACCGCGCGAGCGGCCTCCCAGCGGCGCGCTGGTTAGAGTGATCCGCCGGCGCGCTGAGACGCCGGTTCGTGAAATGACTCTTCTAGATGCGCGAACCGTATCACCCCCGGTGAGTCGAATCTGCGATCTCCGACACACTCCACACATTCGCAGAGATAACCAGACCTGGCGAGAATTTCCGTAGTCGCTTTCAGTCCAGACGGAAAATGTCTATCTATTCCATATGGAAATGAGGCTTATCGCGTAAGGAGGACGGACTCCGCTGGGAGCAGCTCAGGGGTCCGGGATGGTGAGGCTGACCTCGTTCGAGTAGTTACTCTCGGTGCCCGAGCCCGAGTACGCGGTCACCGTGAAGAAATAGGTCTTGCCTGGCTCGAGACCGGTGAACGTGTGAGACGTTCGATTGCCAACGTCTTCGAAAACCGTATAGACCCGGCTGCCGATTCCGTAGAAGACGTGATACCCCGTGACCTCGGGTGATGTGCTTCCGTCCCATTGCAGAGTGACCAATTGCGGGGTTGGGGACGATCCCCCTCCGAACGTTTGCGCGCCGGGAAGAGCGAATGACGGTACGCCTTCGTCATCGAGGGCCGGCGGAATCGCGGGGATGTCGCGCGCCCACCTCGGCGTCACGCGCACGGTGCCGCCACCGAGCCCGATTGCGCTCGAAGGGGTTACTTTTCCCAGCCGTGACGTGGTGGCCACCCAGAGCTTGTATCCTCCTCCGCCGGTGCAGTTCCTCGAGGGCGCGCTATAGACCACAATGGAGTGCGGGTTCCCGCTTCCACAGAGTGCGTGGAACACGCGCGCGCACGGCGATGGGGAGTTTGCGCAGACGGGAACGTTGGTGCACGCGGCGTTGTTGTCTGCAAGCGCGACGAGGTGGCCCAGCCTGGACACGACCTCGATGACCGGATCGACGGTCGATTTCCCCTTGCCTGTGTCGTCCATGGTATCGACCCAAATAGACACCCTTCCCTTGGGCGGGCAGTTGAAGGTCCAGAGGTCCCCAATTGCGCCGTCCGAATAGTCGCCGCTTGGAATCCAGTTGGAACGAAAGGCGGCCTGGTCAGGGGTCTGTGCGAAAAGCGTCGCCGAGAGCAGAAAACCCGTGGTCACTCCGGCAAATGGCAGCCCTTTCAAATTACCCCCCCCATCGAGGTCGCAGTATAGCGGAGAGCGCCCGGCGATTTCCAAGCGTCAGGGGTTCGCCTTTCCCGCGACGGCTCACGACTCCGTTGCGCTAGACGTTATGATAACCTGCGGGCTGGGGGTTCAACGTGCACCCACGTCTTTCCGCGACAGGAGCTGGTCTCGCTACGCTCATCCTCTTGGCAGCGGCCGTGTTCAGCCAGGAGGTCTTGCGCACGAACTACGTTCCGAGTGGCGACTACAGCCAGGGCGTCGTAGGAGATCTGTGGAAGTTCACCTGCCCGCCGGGGGGTTCGGTCTCGGTCTCCGTCGATACGAAGGACGACAATGGAAACGGGACGTCGAATCTGAATCTCCGCTTCGAGATTGCCGACCAGCGAGGCAACTTGCTCGCCGTTGCCGACGAGGATATGGATTGTCTGTACGACGTCGGTTTGCGGCTATCGATTGTCCGCGAGTCGTTGACCTCGCCTGCGGTCTGGGGAACCCACACACCATCGTCATCTACAGCCATCCGTCGAACGCGACCAATAGCCTTACCGGGAAGCTCTGTACGGGCGGCGGCGGCTACGATCTCAGCGTTTCCGCCGTCAATCGCAGGGGTGTGAGTATGAAGGAAAGCGCGCTCGCGCTCGGGGGCAGCGCCAATAGATTCGGCCTTCTTGGGCCGGTGGTGTCGGCATGCAGGGGCCCGCTCTCGACGACGAAGGCGTCCCTTCGTTCTTCTTTCCGAGCGCGAAGACATTTGGACCACCACCGAACTGAGATTGCTTGCTCTTAAGTGAAGCGGATCTCGTCGGGACGGACGGCCGACACAGGAGCGCGCAGCCCAGGAGAGCCGCAAAGGTCGCGATTAGAAAAGCGATCGTGCTCCTGGTGACATGGTTGGGACTGCGCTCGTTGCCGCCGCCGAAGCAGCCTCATCACCACTTGTCCGTCCTTCGCGGGCTCACCAGCTCCACGCGGTAGCCTGAGTTCTTCAAGCCCATCGCGAGCACCTCGTCGGCGACGATGAGCGTTCCGCCAAGCTCCGAAGCGCTCACCGGCTTGCCGCTCATAACCGCGGTGAGACAGCCGGTGTAATTCTTCCCGGTGACGAGGATCTGCTCGCTCTCACCGTTCTCGAAGACACAAAGCACCCTGACGCTCATGGCTTCCCACATTTTCGACTCTCATTCCCACGGCGACGATCAGGAGATCGCTGTAATACGTGCCATTACACCGCGATAAAGGAGAATTTCTTTCCGTGAAGGATTCCCGAGCCGGCTCTCGCTTCGATCCCATCGAAGATTCCTTGAGTATTCGGGAGGACGTTGCAGACACATAGCACTTTGATCACAATTGCAATGGCTTTCTTCCCTTTTGACTCGCAGACGAGTGACGACGATCACAGAAATCGCTGTAGAGATGCCATTCACCGCGATGCACGCCAATTTCTTTCCGCCACGGAATCCCAGCGCCGCTCTCGCTTCCAGGCATGGCAGAGTCCATCGAAGAGGCGATAAGTACCGAGAAGAGTGCAAGCACGGTTGATCCAGATCTGGATTCCCTCGGAGTTATGCGCCACGCCGGGCTTTCGATGCGGTGGCACGGTTTCGGAGTTCACCGAGGCATCGTCGCGAGATGGCGAGCCGATGGTGGAAGTGGTCCTCGGAGATCGGTGTCCTACGAATTGCCAAAAGAACTCGTGCGTCAGACCTTTGGCGCAGGCGTCACTCGACCCGAGGCAACGACTACAGCACTTGTTTTGGGGAAGGATCGTGTTCGACGGAAGGCGGTTTATTCGAAGCGCGGAATGTAGCGACACCGTCAACTATTTGACGACGAACCCTCGAAAAAAAATTGGGTGGACCAGAACAGCGCCAGTTGGAACCCAGTGATCAGCTGGCTGCGGCGGATTGAGCGTTTGAAGTTTGCCGAGTGACACGCGAACCACGGCTTTCCAAGTGTCTTCTTTCAGCCACTCGTCCGGCTCCAGCGAGCACACGATGAGGGAATGCGCCGCTCACCGCAACCGGGCGTGTTCCGCCCGTGCTTCGTTGATGAGTGGGATCCTGGCGTCGGCGTTCTCCCACAGCGCAAACAGATCGTCGTACACGCTTCTCGCCTTGACGGTGTCGCCCGAGAGCGCCAGCGCTCTCGCCAGCTGCAGCCGCGCGAACGCGTCTATGGGATCGACGAGCACGATGCTTCGATGGTCGACAATCCGCTGGAACTCGGCGGCGGCCTCTACCGGCTGCTGCGCCGCCAGATACGCCAGGCCGCGAACGTAGATCGGATAGAGCTTGCCGAAGTACCCATTGAAGCCGATGCCGCCCATGGCGAGGTCGAAGCGGGAGGCCGTCTGCAGCGATTGAATCGCCGCTGCCGCATCACGTGCGTCCAATGCGAACAGGGCCCGCAGCGTCGGTAGATACATGAATTGCACCGACGTGTCCTCCGGATAGTCACGGGCCAGATCGTCGGCAAGCGCGCGCGATCGCGACACATCACCGGACACGGCGAGCGCGAACGCGGCGGCATAGTCCACCTCGTGGCCCCTGCCGAGCGCGAGGGCCGTGGTGACCTTCTGTCTGGCTGCTGCCGGATTCCCGTACAACGCTTCCCACACGGCCGTTGCCGCTTCGAACAAGGCGGCCCGCTCGAGCCTTCCAGACTGCTTCGCGATGGCGGCGGCGATCGCGGCTGTCCGCCTCGCGTCCTGCAGTTGGGCGGAGCCAGCCAGGCGCAACGCTTCAAGATGCGAGATCAAGTCTTCCGTGGAGCGACTGGCTCTGGCGATCGCGGCCTGCTGACGCATGCCTTCGCCATCGCCGCGCAAGAAAGCGATGAAGTAGCGAACCAGGAAATAATCAGAGGCAAGCTTGCGCTCTTCCGCTCGACGGATGGTGGCTTCGGCCGCGTCCAGGCGATTCAGGTAGAGTTCGCTGTACGCCTTACTGTTGTGTGAAGGTGCGGAGCCTCCCTCGGGATCAAGAGCCATTGACCTCTCGGCTGCGGCGATCGACTGCTCGTATCTGCCGGTGCTCCTCGTGGCGAAGCCGGCCAGCAATCCGTGAGGTATGGAATCGCGCGGATAGGTCTGCGCCCACGCTTCCAGCGTCTCCATCTCGCGGTCCATGTTGCCGGTGACCTGCCGGTCGTACACCGTCTCGATGAAGAATCGCTCGGCGTCGCTCGCGCGATGGCGCAACTCGTACGCCTTGATCGTGCTCTGCCGCGACAGCGCCGACTCTCCCTCATTGCTGTAATAGATCCCGAGCCTCGCATGGGCGATCGCGAAGTCCGGGTCGATCGCGATCGCACGCTCGAACAGCGGTTGAGCCCGCGCGCGGCCGGATGACGCGTACACCTGCGTCGCGGTGGTGAAGGCTTTCCACGCGTCCAAAGACGCCGTTGTCGCTTCCTGGAGCGGTCTGGAGTATTTCTCGATGGTGACGACGCGATTCACCCAGTCGCTCGCGGACCTGGGTGGCCATCTGACTCAGCGAGCCGAGGACATCTTCCTTGCGCGCCACCTGCGCCTGCTCGTCGGCGAGGATGTCGCCGGTGGAGCAGTTCTTCGCGCGCAGGGCGAGGATGTACTGACTGCCCAGGCTGGCGATCGAGCCATCGAGCACCGCGGCGCTTGCCGTTCGGACGCACACACCCTGAGCGATCTCGGGAGTCAGCCGCGCATCCGGCGACTGCTGCATCATCGCCAGCGTTTTTCTGATGCGGTCATCCGACACGAGGCTGAGGAACGGCGATTGCTGAAGCTGTGCCGCGAGTCCCTGGCGCAACGTGTCGTCGAACACCGGATCGCCGGTCGTGTTGGTGAACTCGGCGAGCACGATCGTGTCCTTATCGGTCAGCGTCGCGGGACGGCGGCCATAGATCGCCCCCGCGACCACGGCGGCGATGACGGCGGCGGCGCCGATCGAGAGCCATAGCGCGCGGCGACGCGCGAGCGCCGGATGCTGCGCCATCGTTGCGCCCGGCCCGCTTCTCAGGTGTTCGAGATCGGTCCGCAGCTCGGCGGCCTGCTGATATCGGAGCTCGCGGTCGGGCTCGAGGCATTTCGAGATGATGCGTTCCAGCTCCGGCGTCCCCTCGACGCGCAGCCGGACGCCCGGCGCGGGCCGCGTCCCCGTGACCATTTCATAGAGGACCACGCCGAAGCTCCAGATGTCGGCACGGTGATCGACTGTCTCGCCGCCGGCCTGCTCCGGCGCCATGTAGGCGACAGTTCCCATCACGACGCCCTGCCGTGTGCCGGCAATCGTGGTCACGTCCGCCTGGTGTGTGGCCGGCACTCGCATCTTGGCGAGGCCGAAATCGAGCACTTTCACGCGATCGCGCGATCCGATGAAGACGTTGGCGGGTTTGATGTCGCGGTGGACGATGCCGGCGGTATGCGCGGCGTCCAGCGCGTCGGCGATCTGGATGCCCACGTCGAGCACCGTGTTCAGACTCATCGAACCGGCGGCGAGCCGATCCTTCAGCGTCATGCCCTCCAGATACTCCATGACGATGAACGACCGCCCGTCCTGCTCGCCGATGTCGTGGATCGTGCAGATGTTCGGGTGGTTCAGCGCCGACGCCGTCTGCGCTTCGCGCGCGAACCGGCTCAACGCCTCGGGATCGCGTGAGAGCTCTTCGGAGATGAACTTGAGCGCCACCGGACGGCGGAGCCGCGTGTCTTCGGCCTTGTACACGACGCCCATGCCGCCGCCGCCCAGCCTGGCGACGATGCGGTAGTGTGAGAGCGTCTGACCGATCAATGGATCGCGGCCGTCCTCGACGGCATCGCCGCCCCGCCTTCGTTCACCAGTGCTCCCGTCCGGATCCATCGTGCTGAGCGCCAAATTATATGTGGCTTACTTGCGGCCGATTGAGGCAGGGAATGAAGGTTTGGTGGAGCTGATGGGGATCGAACCCATGACCTCCTGAATGCCATTCAGGCGCGCTCCCAACTGCGCCACAGCCCCACGAATCAGTCACTCATCGTAGCCAAGCGGCCCGAGCGCGTCAAGGCATGCGTCTGGCGGTCTCTTCGAGCGGCGCGCGTATCTCATCAAGGAGGTTTCCATGAGTATTCTCGCGCTCGTTTTTCTCGGGATTGGGGTCGATCTGCCGAAGAAAACCGCCGACCTCTCGACCGGGATCTCGATGAAGTACGTCGAAACAGGAGACCCGGCAGGCGAAGCGGTGATCTTGCTTCACGGGATTACCGACACCAGCCGCTCCTTCTATCCGATGATGGAGTACCTGGTCGAGCTGAGGCCGGATCTTCGCCTCTTCGCGCTGGATCAGCGCGGCCACGGAGGATCGTCTCTTCCGGCCGCGGCCGAGTGCCGGAGCGCTCCCGAAGAGTGTTTCCGGCCCGTAGACTTCGCCGCCGACGTCCTGGCCTTCATGGATTCGAAAGGCATCGACCGTGCTCACGTGGTGGGGCACTCCATGGGTAGCGCCGTGGCGCTGCAGCTCACGCTCGATCGGCCCGAGCGCGTCCGGCGGCTCGTGCTGATTGGCGGATTCGCCAGTTCCGTGGACAATTCCGCCCTTCGCGATTTCATCCTCGCTGGGCTCGTGGACGGTCCGTGGAAAGACGCACTCGTCGGCAAGGGATATCGCTTTCCAGAGGACGCCTACGATCTCACACCTCTCGATGCGGATCCGAAAGCGGAGAGCTGGATGCTCCAGAACTGGGTCTTCGATCCGACCGCCGATCCGGAATTTCTCGCCGTTGTCGCATCCGAAACCGCCCGAACACCCATCGGCACCTGGCTCGGAGCCGCGCGGGCGCTCCTCGCCTTCGACGACCGCGAGCGCCTTTCGGAGACTACCGTCCCGACCCTGGTCTTATGGCCGACCCAGGACAGCTTCTTCCCGTATACACCCTATCAAGCCGATCTCATTGCCTCGCTCGATCGCGCCGCGCGCGGCTGCAGCACGAGCTACGTGTTCAAACGGTACGGAACGAGGCCTCTTCCTGCGTCCGGTCTCCAGGAGGACGACCTCGGCCACAATCTCCAATGGGGCGCTCCCGAAGGTGTCGCACTCGATCTCGCTTCCTGGCTGCGGGAGGGAGGACGACCGACGAAAGATCACTATGCGACGGACCCCGGAAACGTTCGCCGCGTCGTTACGTCGAAGGGAGATGCGGTGCTGTTGGAAAGAACGGCGCGCAGCTGCTCCACCACCGAGAAATGAAGGGGTGGGCGAGGGGAATTTTATAGGCGGGTTAAAGACAAGGAGTGGTTTTTTATGAAGCGCGCTGCACCTTCAAAATGCAGCGTGTGGTCCCAGTCTCATTCAGTAAGTATCGGTTGGCCCTCGCCCATCCACTTCCATATTAAGCACGGGCTTTCTCGATTGGCAAATACACGATGCCATGTAGAAAGGCTGGCATCTCCTGGCGGAAATGCGCCAACTCATTGCAGAGAATGGAGTAAGCCTGGGCTCAGCTCAGGAGACCTGGGGCGAGAAGCCGTTCCAAATCGTCCTTGGTTTCCGGGGTCAAGTCGAGGAACTGGATCGCGGCCCGATACTTGACGGCAGGCAGGCCCTTTTCATCTTTTTCGAATCCGTGCACATAGCTCCGCACTACCTCACCCGCGAGCTCGAGCGGCAAGCCTCCGTCCTGTTCGAGCCGCACCGTGTAGCGGCTCTTCGTCGGCAGAGTCGCCCCGACTTCGAGTAGAGCACCCGAAAGCGACAGATCGACGACGATGCCCGCGACCACTCGGGCAGGAGCTTCACCCTTCAGCGAGACGCGGGGATGGGCGCGGCGCTCCTCCCCCTGCCAATGGTTCGACATTGCGATAGCCCTCGGTTGTGAGAATGAGATCTCATGATACCGGCTGACGCACGAAAGCACGCAAAGCAACGGGGGCGAGCCGGCCCGAGCCCTCGCCCGGAGCGGTTGGGCGGGTCCGCCGCAAGCCCGAAGAGCGAGGCGAGCACCGATTAGTGAATCAGCTTCGTCTTCTTCTTCACGTAGTCCATGAGCACGTACTGCCCGAGTGAGGCGGGTGTCGTGAAGTAGGCTTTGCCCTGGACGATCTCCGTCACTTTCTGGACGAAGCCGACGAGGGAATAGTCGCGCGCCAGCATGAAGGTATTGATCACGATCCCCTTGCGGCGGCATTCCACGACCTGCTTGAAAGTCTGATCGATGATCAGCGGATCGAGGCCGAAGGGGTTCTTGTAAATCCGCCCGTCCTCGAGCGTCGAGCGCTGAAGGTTTGCCGTCCGTGATCATGATGATCTGCCGCATGTCGGAGCGCTCGCGCAGCAGGATCTCCTGGGCGAGCCTCAACCCCTCCGCGGTATTGGTGTGAAACGGACCCACCCGCACCGCGGGCAGACGCGAGAGAGGGACCTCTTCCGCGCTGTCGTGGAACAGCACGAGGTGCAAGCGATCGCCGGGGAACTGGGTCGCGATCAAATGGGAGAGGGCGAGCGTGACCCGCTTCGCCGGCGTGAAGCGGTCTTCGCCGTAGAGGATCATGCTGTGACTGCAATCGAGCATCAGCACGGTGGCGCAGGAGCTCCGGTACTCGGATTGATGCACGTGGAGGTCCCCGTAGGACAGATCGATGGGGACGCCGATCCCGTTCCGCCCTACGGCCGACAAGAGCGTCGTCGAGACGTCGAGGTTCAAGGTATCCCCGAACTCGTAGGGTTTGGAGCTTCCCACCACCTCGACTCCGGTCGAGAGCTCCTTGGTCTCGTGCTGTCCGAAGCTCGCCTTCCCGAGTCCGCCCAGGAGCCCGCGAAGGGCTTTGAAGCCGAGAAAGTCGATGGACTTGTCCGTGAGCTCGAACTTCATGCTGCGCGGCGTTCCGACGTCTCCCGGACCCTCCGCATCGGGGTCGCCCGCGGCGGTGAGGTTCGGGTCGGGAGGCGAGATGCGGATGAATCCCTCTTCCTGCATGCGCTGGATGAGGCGATCGAGCATCTTCCGCAGCTCCGAGTCTTCGAAGCTCTCCGCATCGCCCATCAACCGCTCGATCTCTTCGCGGCTGAGGTGCCCTGCCGCAAGAGCGCCTTCAGAATCGCCTCGCGAAGGGACTGCATCGTTCGCTCGGAGAGCTCCGAGAATTGATAGCGGTCGAAGCCGCTGTCGAGCAGGAAATCCGAGAGCTCGTCGACGAGGTCCGAGAGGTCCACGTCCTCGAACGGGTCCGGACGGTACTTGCTGTACTTGGTGGTCGCCATCGCCCGCGCCTCAGTTCAGATGGCCTTTGCCGCTATCGACTTCCTCGTAGCCGATCTCGGGCCGCGTGCGCTCGTCGCTTCGCCCGTACCCACGCTCCTCGTTTCTCGAGATTCTCTTCGTGGCCGCGAGCCCTTCGAGGAGGAACTCGCAGGCGGCGACGCGTTCTCCGGCCGGACTGTTCTCGTCCACGTTCAAGAGAGTAGCCCGGGGGAGAAGCCCCGGTATGCGGGCAAGCGAATCGAGCGCTTCCTTCGAGGAGGTGGTCGCGGGAAGCCGGATCCAGGCTCCTTCCTCGAACCACTTCAAGGCCGGCGTGAAATCGCTCGCGGTCGCGTATTTCTGGAAGATTTGGCCCACCGCCTTGCGAATGATCTCCCGCCCGATGGTCTCGGCGCCTTTGAGCTCACCCTCGTACTCGAGCTCGAGCTTCCCGGTGATCGCGGGGAGAGACGCGTAGAGGTCCGTGACACGCGGATGCGCCCGGTTCTCTCCGAGCATGAGCGCGCGCCGTTCGGCGCTCGAGATCACGTTCTCGAGAAGCGAGATGGCGAGCCGCTGCGAAACTCCGGAGCGTTTGTCGACCCTTCTGTCCTTCCGCGCCTGGATGGCCACTTCGTCCACGACTTCGCGGAGGTAATAGGGGATCGTGGTCTCGAATCCGCCGTCGCGATCGGTCCAGGCTTCGCTTCTGGTGATGGCGACACCCTGCTCGAGCGTCGCGGGGTAGTGAGTGCGGATCTCGGAGCCGATCCGGTCCTTGAGCGGGGTGATGATGCGCCCGCGAGCGGTGTAGTCCTCCGGGTTCGCGGTGAAAACCATCAGCACGTCCACGGGCAGGCGGATGGGATAGCCCTTGATCTGGACGTCCCCCTCTTGAAGGATGTTGAAGAGGCCCACCTGGATCTTGCTCGCCAGATCCGGAAGCTCGTTGATGGCGAAGATCCCGCGATGGGCGCGCGGAACGAGCCCGTAATGAATGGTGAGCTCGTTCCCGAGGTCGAGACCGCTTCGCGCGGCCCGGATCGGATCGAGGTCGCCGATCATGTCGGCGATGGTCACGTCGGGCGTCGCGAGCTTCTCGACGTAACGCTCCTCTCGGGAGAGCCACTGGATGGGGGTCTCGTCGCCCTTTTCGCGGATCATCGCGCGGCAGGCGCTGCAGAGAGGACGAAAGGGGTCGTCGTGGATCTCGCATCCCGCGACCACGGGCACTTCCTCGTCGAGGAAGCGCGTCAATCCGCGAATGATGCGGGTCTTCGCCTGTCCCCTCAAGCCGAGGAGGATGAAGTGATGCCGCGAAAGGAGTGCGTTCACGATCTGGGGCTCGACGGTGTCTTCGTATCCCACGATCCCGGGGAAGAGCTCGTCCCGAGCTTTCATGCGCGCGAGGAGGTTCTCGCGAATCTCGTCGCGCACGCCGCGGGCGGCCGCGCGGGAATAAGGCGTCTTCGAAAGCTCTCCCAGAGTACGAGGTTTGGACATGGCTGGATTATAGCCACTTGCAGGGAGAACCTGCGGTAAGCTTCGTCATGCTCCGGGCGCTGTTCCGAATGTTCTTCAAGGGCGTCCTGGTTCTGCTCCTTCTGGCGGTGGGCGCCGCGGTCTACGTCTATTACCGGACCGGGCGGCTTCCCTACATTCAGAGGGTGGTCGAGGACGCCGCGATGATCGCTTCGGTGAAGGCGGCGATTGCGCTTCATCGCGACCTCGCCTCGCGGGCGATCCGGGTCGAAGCGCGTTCGGGGAGCGTGATTCTGCGTGGGACCGTCGGTGTGGAAGAGGAGAAAATGCAGGCGGCCTCGATCGCGGAAAGCGTCGACGGGGTCCGGTCCGTCGAGAACTTGCTCGAGGTCAGCGCGGCCTTGAGCCCCCCCTCGGCCTCCCGCTCCATCGGAGAGGCCCTCGACGACGCGGCGGTCCTCGCCAAAGTAAAAGCCGCGCTCTCGCTCGACCGGCAAACCAAAGAGCTCGAAATCGAGGTGAGCGTGCGTAGCGGAACGGTGGTGCTCGAGGGGAAGGTGCCGTCCGATGAGCTCCGCAGCCGAGTCCTCGAGAGAGTCGCGGGCGTCGTTGGAATCGAGCAGGTCGACGACCGGCTCGCGCGCGACTAAGCGGGAAGAGCGAGGGCGCTGAGAAGCTCATCCGTGTCGAACGGCTTCTCGAGGTACGCGGAAAGACCGAGCTCCGAAGCGCGTTTGCGAACGGCGCTGCAGCCGTAGCCGGTCATCAGGATCTTGCGCATCCGAGGCCAGAACTGGCGCGCCGTCACGAGAAGATCGAGCCCCGTTCCGTCGGGAAGATCGAGGTCGGTGATGAGCGTGTCGAAGCGCTCTCTTTCGATGAGCTCCTGCGCCCGCGCGAACTCGTCGACCGCTACGACGTCGAACCCTTCCCGCTCCAGAAGGAGCGCGAGGCTCGCCCGAATCGCCGCATTGTCCTCGACCACCAGCACTCGAATTCCTTCGACCATGAAGGACATCCAAGCAATCCGCGTACCAATGCACCACCCGAAGGTGTGTTGGCGGGAAAAGGTTGCAAACACGGATCCTTCGCCCGCAAGAGGGCCGAAGCTCCGACGCCCCGTCGTGTAGGAAAGTGATGACAGGTTCGAGTTTTTGTAACTTTTGTAGTCGGCCCGGATTCACTGCCGGCTCAGACGATCGACGTCTTCGGCGAGGATCAATCCTTTGTCGATGAGCACGAGCGCGCGGCGGGGGTCGCCTTCGGCGAGCGCCTGCCGAGCTTGCGTGACGAAGCCCCGAGCGGCGACGAGCTGGTCCGCTTGGACGGTGGTGAGGTTACGACGGCTGATCGAGCGCAGAAGCGAGCGGGCGCGCTCGAGCTTCGATGCGAGCTCCGGATCGACGTCGGCACCTCCGGCGAGGGTCGTCGACGGCGGCTCCTCGGGAGCCTCCTCCTCGACGGGGGCTCCCCGCTCCTTCACTTTCGGTGCCGCCTCGGGAGTCTCCTCGAGCTCGTCTTTCGTCTCGTCCGCGTCGTCGATGGGCTCGACCGCGATCGGCTCCTCGGGAACCGGTGTCGGTGGGTGCGTTTCGGGCTCCTCCTGAGGTGGAGGCAGGGTCGCGGTTGCCGGAGGCCGCGGAAAATCCGCCTTGACCGCTCTGACGCATCCCGCGGCTGTCGAAAGCAGCACGAGACACGCGGCTTGAAGGCAGATCCAATCCGAGGCGCGCATCGGTTTTGGCACCGGAAGTCGGGACCCCCTCCTACAGGACATGACCTAGGCCGGCACCTGCGGCAGCCGGACCCGGAATCGAGCCCCTTCTCCCTTTTTTGATTCTACCGTGATTTCTCCTCCATGAAGCTGAACGATGCGATAAACGACGGAGAGGCCGATTCCGCTGCCCTTGCTCTTGGTCGTGACGTAAAGGTCGAAAATCTTGTCCAGGAGCTCGGGCTCGATGCCGACGCCGGTATCGGCGACCGCGATCTCGATGCTCTCTTCCACCGGCTTCGCCGACAGGAAGAGCCGTCCGCCTCCCGGCATCGCTTCGATCGCGTTTCTCATCAAGTTGACGAAGACCTGTTGCAAGAGCTCGCGGTCCCCGTAGACCGGAGGTACCGCGCTCGAGACGTCGGCCGAGATCACGATGCCAATGGCTTCGGCCTCGGCCGAAACCAGCCGCACCACCTCCTCGAGAAGCTCGGGCAGGGTGACCGAGGTCAGCTGCAGATCTTCGGGCCGCGTGAACTTCAAAAACCCCTGGATGACGCGATCGAGCCGCCGAATTTCCTGCTCGAGGGTATCGAGCGACGCCTGCGCATCGGGCGGCCCCGCCCGGCTGATCTTCTCCCGCAGGAGCGCGACGTGGATGACCATGGCGTTGAGCGGGTTCTTGATCTCGTGCGCGACGCCGGAGGTGAGCTTTCCGAGCGCGGCGAGCTTCTGGGAGTACGAGAGGTGCGAGCCGAGCCGTGAGAGCTTGTCCATGTCGCGGGCGCTCACCATCACGCCGGAGACTCCGCTCGCATCCCGCAGCACCTGTGCCGAGAGCGCGTACACCGTGCGCCTATCCGCGGATTCGATGCGGACGTTGGTCGGACCGATCGACTCGCCGCGGCTCAAAGCCCGGCTCACGACACGGGCTACGGGGTGATCGCGAGGAACGAGATCCTCGAGCGCCTTCCCCTCGAGCTCGTCGCGCCGCCGCGCGAGGAGCTTCTCCGCGGGCCGGTTCAACGAGAGCACGCTCCCCTGACCGTTGACCACTACCACCGCATCGGAAAGCCCGCCGAGCATGGTCGAAAGCCACCCCGACTCCCCCTCGCGGTTTCTTTCGTCCGCCAGCCTCCGACTCATCGACGCGAAGAACTCCGCGACCCGGCTGACGTCCGCCTCGTTTCTCAAGTCGAGCGGCGGCTCCCCCTCACCCGGATCGATGCGGCCGAGCTCGCGCCTCAGCATCTCGATCGGAGCAAGCAGGCGGTTCGCGAGCGCGAAGGACGCGATGAAGGCCGCAAGGACCGCTCCCGTCGCGAGCAGGACGTTCCGAACGAGGGCTCCCGCGATCTCCTCTCTCACCAGGAGCGTCGAGATCGCGACTCGAACCGAGCCGAAAGGCTTCCCGTCGACCTCGAAAGGCACGCCCACCTCGAGAACTTGATGGCCTTTGGCGAGAGCCCAGAGCTGCGCGAACGGGTTCTTATCGGCGAACTCGGCGAGCGACGGCGCCGGAGGGACCGGCTCGCCCCGAGCGGTGGGGTTGCTGTGCACGAGGGCGATGTCCGTTCCTCCGGTGATGGCCACGTACATGATGGTCGGGGAGTACCCGACGACCCCCTCCGCGTAGCTCGCGAGCGACGGGTCCCGAGAGATGGCGTCTTCGATTCCGTCGCGTCCGTGCTGGCGGATCACCCGCGACGCCTGGTGGTAGAGCGTCTCCGCGAGGAGCTCCGCGCGCGAGCGCGTTTCGTCGATACTGAGCCGCGCGAGCGCCGCCAGGTTCACGGCGCTCGTGGCGAGAGCGACGGTCGCCGCCACCAGGGTGAGCGTCGCGATCTGTTTTCCGCGGAATCCCACGGCGGATCAGATGGCCTTCCGGTACTTCTTCAGCTTGTTGTGGAGGGTTTTCAGACTGATTCCCAGAATCTCGGCGGCCTTGGTCTTGTTCTGACCCGTGGCTTCGAGCGTCTTCAGGATCAGGTTCTTCTCGGCCTCGTCGACGGTGGTCCCGACGGGGAATCCGCCGCTCGGCTCCCCGATCGCTCGGGCCTTTTGCGAGAGCACCGACGCGCGGCAGGTCTTCCTTTCGGATGCGGCTGCCCTTGGCCACGATGACCGAGCGCTCGATCACGTTGCGCAGCTCGCGAAGGTTCCCCGGCCAATGGTAGGACCGGATGGCGGCGAGCGCATCGTCCTCGATTCCCACCACGTTCCTCTGGTTGCGCTCGTTCACCTCGCGGATGAAAGCCGCGACCAGGAGGGCGATGTCTTCCATGCGCTCGCGGAGCGGAGGGAGCTCGAGGGTAAAGACGTTCAAGCGATAGTAGAGGTCCTCGCGGAGCTTTCCCTCCTCGAGGGCCTTCGCCGGATCGCGGTTGGTGGCCGCCAGCACGCGGACGTCCACCTGAATCTCCTCGGCTCCTCCGAGCCGCCGGAAACAACGCTCTTCGAGAACCCGCAGGAGCTTCGCCTGGGTCGCCGGCGCCATCTCCGCCACCTCGTCGAGGAAGAGTGTCCCGCCTCCCGCGAGCTCGAAGAGCCCCTGCCGCCGTCCCTCGGCGCCGGTGAAAGCACCCCGCTCGTGCCCGAAGATCTCGCTTTCGAGAAGCGTTTCGGGTATCGCGGCGCAGTTCACGCCGACGAACCTCGCCTTCTCTCGCGGCGAGAGCTCGTGCAGGGTGCGGGCCACCAGCTCCTTCCCGGTTCCCGACTCTCCCACGATCAGGACCGATGCCGCCGAAGGCCCGATCTTCGACATCAGCTCGTGGAGCTTCATCATCGCCGGGCTCGACCCCACCATGCGGCCGAACGCGCCGGTCTCGCGAAGGTTCTTGCGGTAACGCTCGGCGAGCGCGAAGGCGGAGCTTCGCGCGAGCGCCCGGTCGAGCACCTGGCGCAGCTGCTGGGTGTCGACGGGCTTCGTGAGGTAGTCGAAGGCGCCCTTCTTCATCGCCTCGACCGCGGTGGCGATGCTGCCTTTCGCGGTCAGCATGACCACGGCGAGATGGTCGAGGTCCTCCTCGAGGCCGGAGAGTAAGCCGAGCCCGTCCATCCGAGGCATGACGAGATCGGCGATGATCACCTGGGGACGGAACTGCCTGGCTTTCGAAAGACCCTCGGCGCCGTCGGCGGCGACGTCGGTCGAGAACCCCCAGCTTCCCACGAGCTCCGAAAGCCCCTGGCGCGAGCCCGCTTCGTCGTCGACGATGAGGACGCGGTTCATGACGCGCCAAGCATAGCGCGGGTCTCTACTTTCGCTTGAGCCGAATTTTGAGGATGACCTCGATTTCCTGCTCGTCGGCGTCAGCGTCGATGTCGAGCGTCGACGGGAACTTCGATCGGGACCTCGATCGGAGCGGCCGCTTTCGCGGAACCTGCTCTCGCCGGACCGGTGATGTGGCGATCGGCCGCGATGGAGACCTTGGTCTTGATGAGCTCGCTGAGATGCGAGCGGTTGTCTGCCTGTTCTGTTCCTCTTCCTCTTCGACGGGCTCGAGGCCTTCCCCGAGGAGATCGATTTCGCGATGGGCGTCGTTCTCCCGCGGCGCGGGAGTCGCGCCATGGCGGTCGGAGGAGCCGCCGACGCCGAGCATGGTATCGAGGATCGACTCGGTCTCCTGGCGTCCCCAGGGCCTCGTCGAGAAGGCCCGAGAACATCGAATCGTCCTCCTCCGCCGGCGCGGGCTCGGGCTTGGGCTTCGCCTTCGAGTGGCGCGGCGCGGGACGGATCGGCGCTTCGTCCGGCTCGTCCAACCGCAGCGCCTCGTCGAGGATTCCCTCGATGTTCAGGCTCTCGAATGCATCCAGCGGATTCGAACCCTTCGAAGGCACTTTGTCCTCCTTCTGTGGCACGGGCCAGGCCCCGCTCTTCGGCTTCGGATCTTTGCCTCGCGGAGGATTTCCTCCGGATGAGGTCTTCCCCGCCTCGGCGCCGCTGACCAGGGCGGTCGCGGAGACCAGCGCGTCCGGGTCGGTTCGGGCCGGATCGGAAGCGGCCGCCTTGGCCACCGGCGCTATCGACCCTAGGGGGTTCATGCTTCGATCGCCACCATAGCGATCGATGACCGACTTGAGGACCAGGCCGCTGATGGCTTGAAGAGTCTCTTCGACGCCGACCCCGTCTTTCGCGACCGCCTCGTAGAACGGGCCGTTCATGCGGTTGAGGCTGTCGTTCATTTCCTCGAGCGTGCAGATCTCTTTGAGGTCCCGCTTGTTGAACTGGAGGACCAGGGGCATTTCTTCGAGCTTGAGGTCGTGCGCCTTCAGGTTCTCCCGCAGGTTGTCGAAGCTCTCGAGGTTGGCTTCGACCATGCTCTTCTGTGAATCGGCGACGAAGACGACCCCATCGGCCCCCTTCAGCACCATCCGGCGAGTGGCGTTGTAGAAGACCTGGCCGGGAACGGTATAGAGCTGGACCCGGGTCTTGATTCCGCGCACGACACCCGCGTCGACGGGGAGGAAATCGAAGTACAGGGTCCGGTCGGTCTCGGTCGCGAGCGTCAGCATCCGCCCCTTGTTCTTGATCGGGAGCTCCTCGTAGATGTACTGCAGGTTCGAGGTCTTGCCAGAGAGACCGGGACCGTAGTACACGATCTTCGCGGTCAGCTCCTTCAAAGCGTAGTTGAAAAGAACCAACGAGGTAACCTTCCGGCGCTAGAAGTGGACTGGATCTAATAGTTTAAACCGTCGGAGCCCGGAGTTCAAACCGGCCGGCGACTTCCACCCGTCTTGTGCCTCTCTTTCGGCTTTCGATACACTCGCTCGCGTTCCAATGACGCAGATCCTGGCGCCGGTCGATAGAAGCCGCGCTCTCGAGAACGTCGTCGCGGAGCTCGAAGGCGAAGCGGCGAGGCTTCAGAGCATCACCGCGCTCCGGCATTTTCCTCCGCAGCCCGCCGACTTCGTCGAGTTTCCCGAAGAGCTCTCGCCCCAGATCCGGGATGCCCTTCGCCGCCGGGGTATCGAAAAGCTCTACTCCCACCAGCGCGAGGCGTTCGAGCGGGTCCGAGCAGGGAAGAACGTCGTGGTGGTCACACCCACCGCGTCGGGAAAGACTCTCTGCTATAACCTTCCGGTCCTCGATCGCGTCCTGCGCGAGCCCGAGAGTCGCGCGCTCTACCTTTTCCCCACCAAGGCGCTCTCCCAGGATCAGCTCGCGGAGCTGCATTCGTTGATCACCGACATCGGCGCCGACGTTCGAACGTTCACCTACGACGGCGACACGCCTCAAGACGCGCGGAAGGCGATCCGCTCGCGCGGGCACCTCGTGGTGACGAACCCCGACATGCTCCACAGCGGCATCCTGCCACACCACCCGAAGTGGGTGAAGCTCTTCGAGAACCTGCGCTACGTCGTGATCGACGAAGTCCACGCCTACCGAGGGGTCTTCGGAAGCCACCTCGCCAACATCTTGAGGCGGCTCGCGCGCATCTGCCGGTTCTACGGCGCCCGCCCCACGTTCATCTGCTCGTCCGCGACCATCGCGAACCCGAAGGAGCTGACGGAAGCGCTCCTCGAGGAGGATGTCGAGCTCATCGAGAGAAACGGAGCTCCCCGGGGCGAGAAGTACTTCGTCTTCTACAACCCGCCCGTCGTGAATCCCGAGCTCGGCATCCGCCGCTCGTACATCAACGAGACCCGCCGTATCGCGTCGTCGTTCCTGAAACGCGGGTCTCTCGACCATCGTCTTCGCGACGAGCCGCCTCAATACCGAAGTGCTCGTGACCTATCTCAAGGACGAGCTCGAGCGCGGCGGAATCGCGGACCGCGACCTCGTGCGCGGCTATCGCGGGGGGTACCTTCCGAAGAAGCGCCGCGAGATCGAGGCGGGGCTTCGCGAAGGGAGCGTGCTCGGCGTCGTCTCGACCAACGCTCTCGAGCTCGGGATCGACATCGGCTCGCTCGACGTCGCGGTCATCGCGGGCTACCCGGGATCGATCGCCTCCACCTGGCAGCAGGCCGGTCGCGCGGGCCGCCGCACCGGGGCTTCGGTCGCGGTCTTCGTCGCCAACAGCAACCCCCTGAACCAGTTCATCGTGAACCATCCCGACTACTTCTTCGGCGGCTCTCCCGAGCACGGCCTCATCAATCCGGACAACCTCTCGATCCTGGTGGACCACATCAAGTGCGCGTCCTTCGAGCTTCCCTTCCAGGACGGAGAGAAGTTCGGGAAGGAGAATCTCTCCGAGATCCTCGCGTTTCTCCAGGAGAAGAACGTCCTGCACCACTCCGACGGCCGCTGGCACTGGACGACGGACGCCTATCCCGCCGACAACGTCAGCCTCCGATCGGTGAGCTCGGACAACTTCATCGTCTACGACGACTCGCGGGAGCCGCGGATCGTCGCCGAAGTGGACTTCGTGAGCGCGCACTCGACGCTCCACGAGAAAGCGATCTACATCCTCGAAGGCAAGCAGTACATCGTCGAGAAATTCGACTACGCGGAGCGGCGGGCCACGGTGCGGCCGTGGGAGAGCGACTACTTCACGGACGCGATCACCTATACCAAGGTCAACATTCTCGATCGGTTCGAGAGCTCGCAGCACCTTCGAGGAGTGAGGAGTCACGGCGAGGTCCACGTCGTCTCCCAGGTCGTCGGGTTCAAGAAGATCAAGTTCTACACGCTCGAGAACGTGGGCTCGGGCGAGCTCGACATGCCCGAGATCGAGATGCACACCACGTCGTACTGGCTCACCATTCCCCGGGAGGTGATGGCGTCGGTCCCGGGAACGTCGGAAGAGCGACGCGACGGTGTCGTGGGGCTCGCCAATACGCTGAAGACCGTCGCGATGCTCTTCCTGATGTGCGACGGAAGGGACATCGGGGTCGCCCTCGGCGACAACTCCCAGGGGACGGCGTCGGTCGAGCGGGGATTCAAACGGCTTACCGCAGGAGCGGGCGCGAATCCTCCGGAGTCCGTCGAGCCCCGCCTACGAGCCGAACGTCTTCATCTACGACAACTATCCCGGAGGCATCGGCTTCTCCCAGCCTCTCTACGAGCTTCACTCGAAGCTCCTCGCCGAATCGAAGCGGCTCATCGAGAGCTGTCCGTGCCACGACGGATGCCCCTCTTGCGTCGGCCCGGTAGGCGAGGTGGGCCATCGAGGCAAAGAAACGGCGCTCGCGATTTTGGAGCGGCTCTCGCCGGCATGAGCCTACGACGAGAGAAAGGCTCGAGCGTCTCTATGGCACTCGGCGGCGCGCCGGCGCTCCGGAGAACGGAGCCTTACGAAGGCTCGAGAACGAGCTTCTGGGCGCGGCGACGACGACGACTCCGAGCTTTCCCTGAAAGAGAGGCTCGAGCGGCTCGTGGCCGTCGCCCAATCGCAGGCCCCCGCGCGTCCTCGAGCCCGAGCGCCCAGCCGCGCGACGAGACGTCGTCGCCCTCGAAGCCGCCTTTCCGCGACGGCAAGGAGATGCGGAACGAGCTCGGGCCTTACTTCTGCGTGGACCGCTACTTTCCTCTCGAGCACCGCCATGGCCGTATCGAGCTCGACCGGCTCCTGCGGATTCCTCGCGAGAGCTTCTCCGTCCTCGCGCGCGGCGTCGACGGCGCCGAGATCGACCTCGAGCGCGCGCTCTTCCTCGACACCGAGACCACGGGCCTCGCGGGCGGATCGGGAACCTATGCGTTTCTGATCGGTCTCGGCTTCGTCGAGGACGGAGCGTTCGTGCTCCGCCAGCTCTTCATGCGCGACTACCGCGAGGAGTCGGCGATGCTGCGGGCGCTCCTCGAGCTCGCCTCCCGCTTCGAGCTCCTCGTGACCTACAACGGCAAGAGCTTCGACGTCCCGCTCCTCGAGACCCGGTACGTCCTCACGCGGCAGGCGTGCCCCTTCGAGGAGAAGCTCCATTTCGATCTCCTTCATCCCGGCCCGAAGCCTCTGGAAGGCCCGCTTCGAGAGCTGCCGCCTCGTCGAGCTCGAGCAGCGGCTTCTCGGGATTCGAGCGGGAGAACGACGTCCCCGGACACCTCATCGCCGATATCTACTTCCGCTTCGTCCGCACCGGCGACGCGCGCGAGCTCCCCTACGTGCTCGAGCACAACGCCCACGACGTCCTCTCGCTCGCGGCCCTCACCGTCTCCGCCTCCGACATGCTCGACGAGGAGAACGCTCCCCGAGAATCCCATCGACGACTTCAGCCTGGGGCGGCTCTTCGCGCGAGTGGAGAACGAGGAGAGGTCGATCCTTCACTATGAGCGCGCGCGTCGACTCCGGGCTCACCGGCGCCGCGCGACGCCGATCGCTGCAGGGACTCGCGGAGCTGCACAAGCGAGGGGGCGAGATCGAAAGAGCCCGTGAGCTCTGGGAGGAGCTATCCCGCGAGGACGGCCTCGAATCGGTCCTGGCGCTCCACGAGCTCGCGATGCATCTGGAGCATCGGGCGAAGAACTACGCCTCGGCGCTGTCGCATTGCGAGACGGCGCTCGAGAGGCTCGACGGAGGATTCGAGCTGCCTCTGGGGTTCCGCGAGCGGTGGAGGGAAGCGTTCGAGTATCGGCTGCGACGGCTGAGGAGAAAGGCTCAGCGTTTAGCGGAGGGCACGCGCGCTTTCAGCTCCTCGAACCAGTTCAGGACGACGTGGATCTGGGTCGGCGTGGATTCGCGTCCTGAATCATGACGAAATGCTGGCCGTCGGGCGCGACGTCGTAGTTCGGGCATTGAGAGAGTCAGGGTCCGAGAACTCTCCCTCGAACAGGAGCGCTGGCTTTCCCGCGCGAAACGCCGGCTCGGTCTCGATGGCGACCGCCATCATCTTGTCGCCGTTCCGGTAGAAAATCTCGCGCCCGCTCCGAGCCCAGACCGGCTGGAGGCCGCCGTCGTTCGAGATCTGCCATTTGCCTCCCGGGCCGGGAAACGGTCGCACGTAGACCTCGTATCGTGCCGGACTCGTTGGAGACGTAGGCGAGGAAGCGACCGTCCGGTGAGAGAACTCCGCCGACGCTCGATTGAATGGTGTCTGGAGGAAGGGCTGCGTTCTTCGGTTCGCCATCGAGCGTCAGGAGCCCGATGTCGAAATGCCGCAGTCCGGTCGTCTGCTCCGTATACACGAGCGTCTTCCCGTCGGGCGACCACGAAGTCTGGCCGCTGAGTGTGCTCGCTCGTCGTGAGTCTTTCCGCCTGACCGCTCCCATCCGCAGGCTGCCAGAAGATGTTGGACGCGATCGTCTCTTCGAAACGTCAGACGGCTTCCGTCGGGTGTCCAGATGGGCGCACTGATTCCTCGGTCTGGACCGAAGGTCAGTCGCGCGAAAGACGTCGCGCGCCATCTCGTAAACCCAGATGTGCAGCCCTCGTCCTGTATCGTCACCGCGAGCCTCTGTCCGTCGGGGGAAAGACGGGGGTCCTCAGTACGCCCGACGGTCCTCGGTGATCGGTCGGACGGCTCCCGCGCGGTCCACCCAAACGAGAGTGCGCTCCTCCGCGACCGCTGGGAACGTAGGCGAGCGTGCCGTCCGGCGAGACGCGAAGTGCGCCGTTCCATACTGAGGATTGGTCCAGACTCCCTCGAGGATGGGGACCGGCTCGCCCGTCACTTCGAGACGCTCGAGATCGAAGGGCGCCGCCAGAAGCACTCCTTCGCTCATGTAGACCAGGTGACCCGTCGGGACGTATCGAGCGAATGAGCCTCCCTCGAGCAAGAACTCGATACTCGCCCGTTTCGAGAGAGAGAAGACCGATGCGACGGACTGCCCGTGCCGGTCAGAATCGTGAAGAGAGCCGTCTTCCCGTCGGGAAGAATCTCCGGCCAGCGATGCGAGGTCTCCCCCTGCGTCGGATCCGGCGTGGTCACGACCGAAGGAGAGCCTCCCGAAGCGGAGACCCGCGACAGCCCCGAGTCATCGTCGGGTGCGAAGAGAATGACGTCTCCCGGACCCCAGCTCGCGCCCCATGCATCGGGAGCATCACAGAGCGTGATGGGCAGTCCGCCGTCGAGCCGCACCTTTTTCAGCTTTCCATCTGTCAGCGTAGAAACCCAACCAGTCTCCATCCGGTGAAAAGAAAGCCGTCGTGGCGCCCTCGGTGCCGGGGATGGGACGAGCCTCGAGCTGATCGAGCGATCGGACGTAGAGCCTTCGTTCGCTGCCCGAGCCTCCGACGTAGACAAGACGCCTTCCATCCGGGGATAGGGCCACGGAGGGATCGTTTCGCCCAGGTGAGAGCTTGCTCCGGAGGAAGGTTCACGGTGAGGCGCGAAACCGACGCGCTCCGGTTCCGCTCCGGGGCGCAGAAAACTCCAGACCGCGATACCCGATACGAGAGCGGCCACGGCCCATGGAAGGTAGCGGTGCCGCGGCACGGTGACGGGCGATTCCGAAGGCTCGTCGATCTCGATCCGCGCATCGCCGATGTCCCGCAAGCGCCGATGGGGATCCTTCTGAAGACACCATCGCAGCAGATCGCGGATCTTCACCGGCGTTCTCGCCGGAAGCGCCGTCCAGTCGGGCTCCTTCTCGAGAATCGCGGCGAGGATGTCCGAGACCGTCTCGCCCGAAAACGCCTTCCTCCCCGTCAGCGCTTCATAGAAGACGCACCCGAACGACCAGATGTCCGTCCTTCGATCGAGAGTCTTCCCCCGCGCCTGTTCCGGGCTCATGTAGGACGCGGTTCCCAGGATGACGCCTTGCTCCGTGCCCTCTCGGGTCAGCGTCGGAGACTTGGACAGGTCGGAAGACGGCGCTTCCTCCGCGACCGCCTTCGCCAGACCGAAGTCGAGGACCTTGACTCTCCCTTCGGACGTGACGATGACGTTCGCGGGCTTCAGGTCGCGATGAATGATTCCCTTCTCGTGCGCCGCCTCCAGGCCCTCGGCGATCTGCCGAAAGATTCCGAGGCACTCCTCGATGCGCAGCGGCCCGCGGGAAATCCTCTCGGCGAGCGTCTCTCCCGGCACGAGCTCCATCACCAGATACTTGAGCCCGTTCGACTCTTCGAGGCCGTGGAGGGTCGCGATGTTGGGGTGGCTCAGGGAAGCGAGAAGCCGCGCCTCCCGTTCGAGCCGCGCGATCTTCTCGCCATCTCCCGCGACGAACTCGGGCAGAAGCTTCAGCGCCACGTCCCGGCCGAGCGTCGTATCGCGGGCCCGGTAGACGGCACCCATGCCGCCTTCGCCGAGCTTCTCGACAATCTCGTAGTGGCCGAGCGTTCGCCCGATCATGGGAAGATCTTTTCTGGGCGTGTAGCCTACATCTTCCGTGGCGCTCCGCGAACACGTGTCCGCCGAGCTCAAGTATTACTTGAAGCGACTCGTTCCGGACCGAGTAACGTTTCTACCCGCGACGAAGGTGTATCAGGCGGGGTCCGGCGGTGCTTCGGGAAGCCACCAGCGGGACATCTCGATCGAGACGCTCCCGAAAGGCTCGGCCTGCACGATCTCATCGTTCATCGAGGTCTGGACCAAAGTCCACTTCGCATCGGACAAACGGTAGACCTCGAGAGTTCTCGCGAGAGGGTTGACGAGCCACAGGTGACCTACACCCTCTCGTGCATAGATCCGGAGCTTGCGCCCGCGATCGATCGACTCGGTGGACGGGGAGATGACTTCGCAAACCCAGTCGGGTGCGATGTCGAACCATGCTCCACTCGGCAGCGACGGAACTCGCTCCCGTCTCCAACCGGCCACGTCCGGAACGACGACGTCATTTCCAAGATGAAGCTCGGGCTCATCGAGAATCCACCAACCTCCGGGGTTCTCGGCGTTGCCGCCGGGACGATCGAAACGCGTCGAGATTTCGCCGCCTAGAGCTGAGGATGCTCGGGCGTGTGGCAACGCAGGACGCGGGCTCGCGAAGAGCTCGCCGTCCAGAATTTCGGCGACCTTATGGTCGGGAACCGCCAGGAGGTCCTGGTAAGTCGCGGGCTTACGTTGGACCGACGTGCTCACGACCAAAGCTTACCACGCTCACCGGCCGCTGACCGCGCGCAGCCGCTTCTCCACCGCCTGGGCGTCGGCGTCGCTTCTCGCGATGAGGAGGATGGTGTCGTCGCCGGCGATGGTGCCCATGATCTCCGGCCATTCGACTTCGTCGATGGCGCGGGCGACGCCCATGGCGTTTCCGGGCGGGGTCTTGACCACGATGAAGTTCCTGGCGCTCTCGAGGCTCATCAGGAACGCGACGACCGGGGCGAGCGGTCCTTCCGCGGCCGCGGCTCCGGCGACGTAGCGGTAGCCGCCTTTGCCGTCGGGGGCCTTTGCCGATGCCGAGGGTCTTGAGCTCGCGCGAGAGCGTCGATTGCGTGAGCGAGACACCGGATCGCTCCAGCGTTTCCAGGAGCTCGTTCTGGTTCCGGATCGGCTTTTCGCGGATGAGCGTGAGTATGGCTTCCTGGCGCCGTCTGCGGTCCGGCGCCATCAGCCACCGCTGACCGGCGGAAGGAACGCCACCTCGTCGTCGGGCGAAAGCGGGTCTCGCGGGAGACGAAGTCGTGATTCACGGCGAAGTTGATGGACTTGCCGTAAGGGCCCAGCCGCTCGTTTCGCGAAACGAGCTTTTCCCAGAGTCCGTTCACCGTCGTGCCCGGAGCGAGCTCGACGTCGACCTCGTCCTGGCCGGCGATTTCCCGAAGCGCGGCGAAGAGGCGCACGCGGACTTTCAAGGCACCTCCACGGTCTCGACCGGTCCTTCGACCCAGACTTCGCCGTCCTCGAACACTTCCTTCTTCCAGATCGGCACGATGCGCTTCAGCCGGTTGATGGCGTACTGGCAGGCGGCGAAGGCGTCGTCGCGATGGGGCGCCGCCACGACGATGACGACGCTGGTCTCACCCACGTTGAGCCGCCCCACGCGATGCTGCATGCGGACGCTCGAGAGACCCCAGGTGTCCTGGATCTCCTTCCCGATCCGCTCCATCATCTTCGCCGCCATCTCCGGGATAGGCCTCGTACTCGAGGAAGAGCACTTTCTTCCCCTGGTTCGTGCCGCGCACGATCCCCGAAAACGTCACGATGGCCCCGTCGGACTGGCTCGCCACCTGCAGGGCGAGAGTCCGCACGTCCAGGATGTCGTGAACGATCTGAAACATCCGTCAAACTCCCCGACGGAGCCGATCCTAGCCTACCCCCGTTCCCGAGGGGAAATGGTTCAAGGGACCGTGTCCCTTTCCGAGGTCGAGGCCCGTCGATAATGCCTTGGTGAGGTAGACCTTGGCGCGCTCCACCGCCTCTTCCAGCTCGCGGCCGAGAGCGAGCTCGGCGGCGATGGCGGCGGAGAACGTACACCCCGTCCCGTGGGTGTTCTTCGTCGCGATGCGCGGGAGCGCGGTAGCGCCGGACGCTTCCTCGATGGAAGAGAACGTCCACCGACTCCTCTCCCGTTCCGTGACCGCCCTTCACGAGCGCGGCCCTGGCCCCCATGTCCACGAGCGTCTTCGCGGCCTCGAGAATCGGCGTCGTCGTCATCGAGAGGGAAAGCCCACCAGGCTCTCCGCCTCGGGAAGGTTCGGGGTCACGACGAGCGCCCGCGGCAAGAGATCGCGCGCGAGCGCCGTGACCGCGCTTGCGGATCGAGGAGCCGCGCGCCGCTCTTCGCGACCATCACCGGGTCCACCACCACCTTCTCGATTCGGTGCTCTTCGAGCTTGCGCGCGACGATTTCGATGATGCTCCTCGAGGAAAGCATGCCGGTCTTGACGGCATCGACCCCGATGTCGCTCACCACGGCGTCGATCTGGAGGCCGACGAGATCCGGAGACAGCTCCTCGATGCCCGGTGACCGCGACCGTGTTCTGCGCCGTCACCGCCGTCAACGCGCTCGTTCCGTAGACTCCGTGGGCGGCGAAAGTCTTCAAATCGGCCTGGATACCCGCGCCTCCGCCGGAATCCGATCCGGCGATGGTGAGAGCGACAGGGGGCCGCATCCCTCCTGTATAGCACGGGCGCCGCTTGACCGGCGCGCGACATCGTTCGCTATTCTGTTGTGTATAGGGGACTTCCTCCGAGTCTCCGCAGCCAAAGAACGGAAAACGCGCGCCCGATGGCGAAGCCGACTCTTCAATCGCTTCCCGGCGACCGGCCGGAGTCTACGGGATGGCAGTACCGGTCCGCCTTCGAGAAGACTCCGCTCGCCACGTTTCTCTTCGACGCGGCGAACCGCCTCTGTCTCGACGCGAACAAGGAAGCGGAGAGCCTCACCGGATGCTCGCGGCGGGAGCTCCTCGATCTTCGCCTCGAGGACCTCCACCCGAGAGCCTCCCGCGCCCGCGCGGTCGAGCATTTTCAGAAGTTCCTGACGCCGGCCGGTTTCACCTACGACGACCTCCTGCTCGAGACCAAAGAGCAGGGTCCGCGTCCCGGTCTGCGGTGCGCGGCTCGGCCATCGGCTTCGACGAGGGCCGCGTGGTGCTGGTGCACTTCCGCGACCTCAGCGAAGAGCGCCTGCTGCAGCGCGAAGTGCTCTTCGGAAACCACAAGCTCACCGCGCTCAACTCGCTCTCCTCCGCCATCTCCAAGTCCTTCGACCTTTCGGAGATCTTCTCCGACTCGCTCCACGTGATCATGGACGCGAGCGGAAGCGTCTACGGCGAGATGCTCCTCTACCAGGAGGAGACGCGGAGCTTTCAGTTCGCGGCGTTCCAGGGAGAACGCGGCGTCGCGCCGAGGGAGAAAGAGCTCGAGCTCGATGCCTGCGAGCTCGCGCGCCGCGTGCTCGAGAGCGGCGAGCCCCTGCTGGAGTCGCTCGATCGCGAGCCCCGGCTCCAGGAGCTCCTGCGCGACCGGGACGACGTGGGCGCGGTCGCGGGCGTGCCGCTTCGGAGCAAGAACCGCGATCCTCGGCGTGATGCACCTCGCGATCGCCGCGAAGCAGCTCTTCCCGACCTTCGACTTCGACCTCTTCACCTCCATCGGAAACCAGATCGGGATGGCCGCGGAGAACGCGCTCCTGTTCCAGAGGACGGTGCGCCAGTCGAAGGAGATCAAAGTCCTCAACAACATCGCGCGGATCATCAGCAGCAGCCTCCAGATCGAGGAGGTCTTCGACGCCTTCGCGAACGAGATGGAGAAGCTCATCGCGTTCGATCGGCTCTCCGTGGCGTTTCTCGACGAGTCGGGAAGCTATCTCCGGATCTTCGCGTCCGGCTCGAGGACCGACTCCGGATGGGGCATGGAGTCGCTCATCCCGCTGGTCGGCACCGGTCCGGGCTGGGTGGTCCTGAACGAGACGCACTTCATCCACCGCGACACCAAGGCGCAGCCGCGGTTCATCGAGGACCAGTTCCTCTACGAGGACGGCATCCGCTCCTACATCCTCCTCCCGCTCGAATCGCGGCGGAAAGTGGTCGGCACTTTCGGCCTCGGCTCGCGCCGCGAGGCAGCGTTCTCGGAGAAAGACCTCCCGCTCCTGACGCAGCTCTCGAAGCAGATCTCGGTCGCTATCGAGAACGTCAAGCTCTACCAGCAGACGAAGGAAACCTCGATCCTCGACGACGTGAGCTCGCTCTTCAACTTCCGCTACTTCCATCAGGCGCTCGAGCGCGAGCTCAAGCTCACCGCCCGGCACAAGTCTCGTTTGAGCCTTCTCTTCATCGATCTCGACAACTTCAAGATCGTGAACGACACCCACGGGCACCTGCGGGGGAGCAAGGTGCTGCGCGAGGTTGGATTCCTCCTGCGGGCCGCGATCCGCGAAACGGACATCGCCGCCCGCTACGGCGGCGACGAGTTCGTGGTGATTCTTCCCGACACCGACTCTCCCCAGGCGCAGCGCCTGGGCGAGCGCATGCGTCAGCTCATTCTCCGCACCACCTTCCTCAAGGAGGAAGGCATCAACGCCCGGCTCGGCGCGAGCATCGGGCTCGCGACGTTTCCCACCGAGACCCCGACCAAGGAAGAGCTCATCCAGCTCGCGGACGAGAGGATGTATCGGGACAAAGAGCAGAACCGCGGGAAGCCGATTCCGCGCGACGAGTGATCAGCCCTTCGCGGTGGTGAAGGTCAGAATCACGCGCCGCGCCGGGCTCGGTCTCGGCGGATTCCTCCGGGGGCGGAAGCTTCTGGCCTTCCGCGTCGGAGATGGCGTCGTAGAGAATGAGCCGGATCTCTTTTCCCGGCGCGAGCTCCTTCCCGGGACGGACGGTGAGCGTGCGGCTCGGACCGTCGTACGTGACCTCGAGAGGTCGGGAAACGGGTTTCCGATCCCGTCGTCGTCCGCGTAGAGGAGGTCCACGTTGCGGTGGAAGCTCTCCTCCTTCATGTCCTTCGAGAACTGGACCCGGAACTCCGAGGTCAGCGGAATGTCCCTTTCGCCCGCGATGGGAAGGGTGAACGTCACCTCGGGAGGAGGACCGAGCTCGTTCTCCTCCGCCCGCGCCACGCGCACCGGCTCCAGATCGGGATCGTCCGGCTCTTCCGCGATCTCGATCTTCACCGCGCGGAGGTAGACCGTGCCCTGGTCCTCGAAGGGCTCGCCGACGACGCGAAGCCACTCGCCGGTGTCGCGGCGCTTCGACGGGTCGAGCCGAAAGCCCTTGCCCCGCGGCCTTCGCCCGGTGACCCAGATCGCGGCGTCCGCGACTTTGATCACGAAATCCCTCGGCGTGCGCTTGTCCTTGATCGAGAGGTCGCCGTACAGGTTGCTGCCCCGGAACTTACCGAGAACCACCACCTGCTTTCCGAGGTGCGGCGTGGGATCCTTCACCAGCTCCCGCAAATCGAGGGCGGCGAGAGTCGGAGCTGTCGATGTCGGGGTCGGTGACGTCCGCTTCCTCGATTTCCTTGTCGGGCCCGATGTCGCTCTTGACCTCTTCGATGACGTCGACGGAAGTGACGGCGATGAAGAAGTTCTTGTCGAAAGACATCCCGTCCTGGCGGATCGCGCCAGGGAAGTAGCGCAGCACGGGATGCTGCTGGGGATCCATGACCTGCTCGAGGTCGAAGAAAATCCCCTGGATCTCGACTTTCCGACCCGCCATGAAACGCAAGTCGTCCATGGCTCCGGAGGCGGTCGCAACCCGCACCGTTCGGAGCACGTCGTCGCCCCGAAGCTCGAAGATGTTGAAGTTCGTATCCGATGGGGTCACCATAGGCGAGCTCACCCACGGTGATGACCGGGCTCTCGTTGTACATCATGCTCGACCGGGTCAGCTCCGTCACGGAAACCCGCCGCGGTTCCTGCCCCTGATACTGGGCCGCGGCGACTCCCGCCGCGAACAGCACCGATAGCAAGGACACCCCCCCACGCATGAGCTCATCCTAGCGGTCCGCACGGGCCGAGATCAAATCGCGCGATCGTTGATTCCCGAATGGAGGTAGCGCAGAATGGCGCATGGCCAAGCCGTCGGGACCGGGCCATCGACCGTTCGAGATCTTGAAAGAGCTTCTGGACTGGGACGGGCTCGCGCCTCCCTCTCCCGGCCCGCCCCGCTTCCCTCCGAACCTCTCGGACGAAGAAGCTTTCCGGATGGAGATGGAGAGCGTCCGGCCTCTCGGCTGGAGCGAAAGGCCTTTGAGCCTCCCCTCCCCCGTCACGTTTCCGAAGCGAAGCGACGACGATGCGGAGGCTCTCGCTTTTCTCTGCGACTTCGTCGCCGGCCGAGGAGAGCTCGACCCCTTCGCGACGGGCGAAGGAGTCGAGGGCGCCTCGAGCCACGAGGGACGCCGCTACCTCGCGCGGCTCAAGCGCGGCGACTTCTCGGTTCAGGGCCACCTCGATCTTCACGGGTTCGGGCGGGAGGACGCGAGGCCCGTGCTCGAGCGGTTTCTCCGCGAGGCCCAGCGACTGGGCTACTCCTGCGTTCGCGTGGTCCACGGCCGAGGAACTCACTCCGAGAGCGAGCCCTCGCTCATGAAACGAGAGGTCACGAGGTGGCTCTCGTCGCGGCGCTTGAGCCGGACCGTCGTCGCGTTCGCGTCGGCCCGCTGGAGAGATGGAGGAAGCGGCGCTTTGTACGTGCTCCTCAGATATAGCGCCGGGAGCGGCGCTCCCCGCTCTCGCCGAGCCGAAGCTCGACGTCGGCGTTGAGGTCGATCCCCGAGAGCTCCTTCCGCTGAAGCTTCATGTAGCCCGCCGCGGCGATCATCGCGGCGTTGTCCGTCGAGAGCTTCACGCTCGGGAAGAGCACCGGGATGGCCATGGCGCGCGCTTTGGTCTCGAAAGCGGCCCGGAGCTCGCGATTCGCCGCGACGCCTCCGGAAACGAGAATCGCGCGCGCCTTCCGGGAATCGACGGCTTCGCAAGTCCGCTCCACGAGCGCCGTCACCACCGCGCGCTGGAATCCCGCCGCGAGATCGCAGAGGTCGCTCCGGCTCTCGGGCGTCTCGCCCGGGGCGAGCGGCCGAATCTTCCTCTCCTCGATCGCGCGCAGCACCGCGCTCTTGAGACCGCTGAAGCTGAAGTCCGAGCTCCCGTCCGTGAAGCGGGCAATCGAGAAGCGGAACCGGTCCGCGTCTCCGAGTCCCGCGAGACGATCGAGAACGGGCCCGCCGGGATAGCCGAGACCGAGCCGCTTCGCCACTTTGTCGAACGCCTCGCCCGCCGCGTCGTCGCGGGTCTTTCCGAGGAGCCGGTACTGCTCTTCTCTTTCCATGAGGAAGAGACTGGTGTGACCGCCCGAGACGACGAGCGAAACGGCAGGGTGCGGGATCGGTTCCTTCGCTTCGAGGTACACGGCGCGGATGTGCCCTTCGAGATGATCGACCGCGACGAGCGGAATCCCGCGGGCGTAGCTGATCGACTTCGCGAAGGAGAGACCGACGAGGAGCGAGCCGACGAGACCCGGGCCCTGCGTGACGGCGACCGCGGAGAGGTCCTCGAGCGTGACTCCCGCCTCGTTCAGGGCGCCGGCCACGATCGGGCCGATCTTCGTGAGGTGCTGTCTCGATGCGAGCTCCGGAACCACACCTCCATACGGACGATGGACGTCGTCCTGAGAGGCGACCAGGTTCGAGAGGATGTCGCGGCCGTCGGCGACGACGGCGGCCGACGTTTCGTCGCAGGAGCTCTCGATGCCGAGAACGAGAACGCGAGAGGTCACCTCTCAATCACCCAAGGGAATCAAGAAGAACGCAGAGGCGCAGAGGCGCAGAGACGCAGGGAAAAGAAAGCCCGTTCATGCGGCCCTCATCGTCGCCAGGCGCTCAGGCTCTCGACGTACGGGGCGCGAGCGACGCCGTTCTCGCACACGATGGCCGACACCAGATGGTTCGGTGTGACGTCGAAGGCGGGGTTGCGGATTCCGACCCCTTCCGGCGCGACTCTCACTCCCTGGAGGTGAGTCACCTCGCTCGAGCTCCGCTCCTCGATCGGGATCTCTTTCCCGCTCGCGAGCGTGAGATCGAAAGTCGACGTCGGGGCCACGACGTAGAACGGAAGGCCGTGCTCTTTCGCCAGCACCGCCACCGAGTAGGTCCCGATCTTGTTCGCGACGTCGCCGTTCGCCGCGATGCGATCGGCGCCCACGATGGCGCAGTCGATCTCGCCCTTCGACATGAGATAGCCCGCCATGTTGTCGGTGATGAGCGTGACGGGAATCCCGTCCTTCATCAGCTCCCAGGCGGTGAGCCGCGCTCCCTGGAGAAACGGCCGGGTCTCGTCGGAGAAGACGGAGATGCGCTTTCCCGCTTCGACCGCGGCGCGCATCATCCCGAGAGCGGTCCCGTAGCCCGCGGTCGCGAGAGCGCCGGCGTTGCAGTGGGTCAGGATCCGCGCGCCATCCGCGAGGAGCTTCTCTCCGTGGGCGCCCATGCGCCGGCACATTTCGACGTCCTCGCGATGAATCGAGAGCGCTTCCTTCTCCATCCCGGCGCGCACCGCCGAAACCCCTCGCGGAAGAAGCTCCTCGAACTTCCGCTTCATCCGCTCGATGGCCCAGAAGAGATTCACCGCCGTCGGCCTCGTCGATGCGAGAAGCGCCGCGAGCGACTCCATGTCCTCCCGCAGGGCGCGCGTATCCGCCGCCTTCGACTGCTTGAGCCCGAGCGCGATCCCCATCGCGGCGGTGACGCCGATCGCGGGCGCTCCTCGAACCACCATGTCGCGTATGGCCGCGGCGACCGCCTCGGCGTTTCCGCAGCGGACGTACTCCTCCTTCGTAGGAAGGACTCTCTGATCGATGAGGACGACGGCATCGTCCTCCCAACGAATCGTTTCGAACACAGTCAAGCCTCCGAGCGTGATAGATTCTCCCTCTTTCCCAGTGCTTCTGCGACTTTTCTTCCTCTCGGCGCGAGCGAGGGTCTCTACCTGCTCCTCGCGCACGCGGCACCCGCCCCTTTGGTCGCTCGAGTTTCTTTTGCTCTGGGCCGCTCTTTTCATCGCCTACGGCTTCGCGGTCCGCGCAGACGAGGGAGAGGAGCGGCCACTTCCTTCTTCTCTTCATCCTCATCGTTTCCGCATCGTTTCGGGTGAGCTTGCTGCTCGGGGACCCGGGCCCTCCGACCGACGACCGCCGGGCGTTTCTACACGCCGCGAGCCCCATCCGAGAGGTGTTGGAGCTCCGACCGGATGCCCGAAGCAATCGCGACCGTTGGCCTTCGACGTCGCGACGCTCGCTCTCCTTCCCTCTCTTCTCCGTGGGCTCTCCCTTCCCACGGGGCTCGCGCTCGTCTACGGTTTGAACCCGCTTCTGGTGAGGGAGACCACGGCGGGCCGGCTCGAGACCATCCCGCTCTTCTTTCTTCTCCTCGCCTTCCTCCTGCTGCAGGAAGAAGCAAGCACGACTCTCTCCGCGCTTCTCTACGGAGCGAGCCTCGCCGGTCCTCCGTTCTTCTGGGCAACCCTTCCCGTCGCGGCGAGAGCGCTCCGACTGCGGCTCGTGCTCTCGCTCCTCATCGGAGCGGTCGCCTGGGCTCCGCTCGTCGCGACGAGGCCCTTCGCGGAGCTCATGGGTTGGCCGCCCTCGACTTCCATCGGAGGGAGCTTGATGCCCGCGGCCGCGGCCCTCGCTCGGCTCTTCGTGACGCGAGACGCCGCTCCCCATCTACGCGGTTCTGCGCCGCCGTCTGGCTGGTCGTTGCGCTCGCGAGGACGATGAAGCTCGGCTCGGCCTGGCGCGAACCTTCCCCGAGAGGCGCTCGTCCTTCTGGGACTCTTCCTCTTCCTCTCGCCCGCAGGTCCTGCCCTGGGCGTATCTCCCGATAGCCGGGCTCGCCGCATTCAGCGCGAACCCGGGATGGATCGTCGCGACCGCGACCGCTCCGCTGAGCTATCTCGCGCTCGGCGAGGAACGGCTGGAGCTTCTGGCTCGCGTTCGCCCAGTACTTTCCCGTACTACGCGAGCCTGGGATTCGTCGCGCTCGGAGCGAGGGAAAGCGACGACCGGGGAAGGCGAAGCCTATCGCGCCTTCCCCGCCTTCGCAGAAAGCCTTGAGCTAGGCCACGCCCCACTTCACGAAGAGGATACTGAGGGCGATCACGAACACGTAGATCACCAGCGACTCGATCAGCACGAGTCCGAGCAGGAGCGCGAATCGGATCTGAGGCGAGGCGCCGGGGTTGCGGGAGATTCCGTCGCAGGCAGCGCTCACCGCGCGGCTCTGGGAGTAGGCGCCCACCGCGGCCGCGAGCGCGAGACAGAACCCGCCCGCGATCATCGCCCACTTGTACACCTCGGGGGTCCAGGCCGCGGAACCGCCCTCCTGGGCGAACACCGGAGCCGCGAGCATCAGGAACGCGCCCCATACGAGCGTTGTCATCAATGCCTTTCTAGTCACCAGATTTCCTCCTTGAACTCGAAACGAATGGCAAGTCGCATCAGTGCTCCTCGGCGGCAACCGCGCCGCCGAGGTAGATCATCGTCAACATGATGAAGACGAAAGCTTGGAGCATGCTCCCGAAAACTCCGAAGAGCATCATCGGCACGGGAACCACGAACGGCACCAGGCTCCCGAGAACCAGGACCACCAGCTCTTCCCCGAAGATGTTCCCGAAGAGACGAATCGAGAGCGAGAGCACGCGGCTCAGGTGGCTGATGATCTCGATGGGGAGCATGATGATCGCGAGCGGCAGAAGCGGGCCGAGGAAGTGCTTGAAGTACGGTCCGACGCCTTGAGCCCGGATGCCCTGAAAGTTGTAATAAAGGAACGTCACGAGAGCGCAGCCCACGGGCATGTTCAGCGACACCGTGGGCGACGAAAAGAACGGCACCAGCCCCAGAAGGTTGCTGACAAGGATGAAGAGCCCGAGCGTCCCCACCAGTCCCAGGAACTGCCGGCCTTTGTGGCCGACGGTCTCATCGAGCATGCCGATGAGACCGCCCACCAGCGATTCGAGCGCCAGCTGAAGCTTTCCCGGATTCTCCAGGCTGATGCGGCTTCGGAACCAGAGCGCGAAGCCGATGAGGAGCAGCGCCACGAAGATGGCCATCACCACGTGGTCGGGAAGGTGGATGTGGAATACGGATTCCAGAATCCCCGAGAGGGCCGAATGATGCTCGAATTGCTCCATGTTCTACAGGCTCAAAGCGCCGCGCGCACGCGAGCCCGCCTTTTGAATGCCGGGAACGAAGGTGATGGCTCAAGGCTCGATGAGGGCGGGGGCTAGGTGTCGATGTCGCTATGGCTCCGAAACTCCCTCTTGGCGTCGCGGGCAAGCTCCAGCAAAACAGCCGCCGCCGGCGCGGTCAGGCCGAGGCTGAGGCCGATTACGTTGAGACGCCAAACGCTAACTATAACAAAGAGACCAATTCCCAACAAGAGGTAACGAAAAGCGACCCAGAGGACCGCGACGACAGCGGCCCGGTTCGGAGGGACGGGAGGTGGCGGTACCCACCAGCCGGACCAGCCCTTCCAGGTTGAGTGCGGAGAGGGCTCCTCCGGCCAGCACGCGATGCCGCGAAGCCGGGCTCCGAAGGCGAGTCCGGCGACGGACAGTGCGCGCCACGAAGAGCCAGGAGTTGCGTCGCAGGCGGCGCTCGGAGGCTTCGAGTCGAGGAGCTCAAGCCGGCGGGCCGGGTTTTTGGCCCTCGGTTTCGAGCTTCTCGAACTTGTTCAGCATTCGAAAGAGATTGATGAACGCCGCCGCGATCCCGAACATCAGGAAAATGGCCGAGAACCACGGGAGAGTCCCGAGCTTTCGATCGATGAAGTAACCGAAGGCGGCTCCGAGAGTGATCGAGACGGGAAACATGATCCCGATGCTCGTGAGAAGGGCCCAGCGCGCCCGCTGGGAGACCGCAGGGGCCGGCTCTTGCGGCATAGCCGCTCTAGTTGTCGTCAGCGCTTGGACGCGTTTCGGACGGAACCGGCCGGGGCCGCCGGTCGAGGCATCTCCCGTCTCCGCGAGCTCTGCCGGTCTCGATGCGCTCCATGATGGCTCGCACGGGCACCCTCAACGGATCCAGGAACGGCTGTGGATACACGCCGATCCAGATGCAGAGAGCGACCAGGGGAAGAAGCGTCGCATGCTCGCGCAAGGTCACGTCCCGGAGCTTCTCGTTCTCGGGCTTGTCGAGCTTTCCGAACATGAGACGCTGGTAGAGCCAGAGGAGGTACGCCGCGCCGAGCACGATGCCCGAGACCGCGAAGGCCGCGTAGCGCCAGCCGGCGTGGGGGCTCGCGAACGTGCCCTGCAGGATCATGAACTCGCCGATGAACCCGTTCAGGAGCGGAAGCCCCATCGACGCGAGCGCGATGATGAGGAAGAGCATCGCGAAAACCGGCACCACCTTCGCGATGCCGCCGTACGCGGAGATCGCCCGGGTGTGGGTCTGCTCGTACATGATGCCCACGATCAAGAAGAGCCCGCCCGTCGAAAGCCCGTGGTTGATCATCTGGAGGATTCCGCCCTGAAGACCGAGCTCGGTGAGAGCGAAGACCCCGAGCATCACGAACCCGAGGTGGCTGACCGAGCTATAGGCCACGAGCTTCTTCCAGTCGGGCTGCACCAGCGCCACGAGAGCGCCGTAGATGATCCCGATGACCGCGAGAGCCAGCATCCACCAGGCCTCGTCGCGGCTGGCGTCAGGGAGAAGCGGCAGAGAGAACCGGACGAAGCCGTAGGTCCCCATCTTCAGGAGCACGCCCGCCAGGATGACCGAGCCCGCGGTGGGCGCTTCCACGTGAGCGTCGGGAAGCCAGGTATGGAAGGGAAACATCGGGACCTTGATGGCGAAGCCCACGAAGAACGCGAGGAACACCCAGAACTGCAAGCCGGGCGCATAATTCGCGGTCCAGAGCTTCGTAACGTCGAAGGTATAGACCCCCGTTAGGTTGTAGTAGGCGAAATAGAGCGCGAGGATCCCGAGGAGCATCAGGACGCTTCCCACCAGCGTGTAGAGGAAGAACTTGATCGCGGCATACAGCTTCCGCGCGCCGCCCCAGATGCCGATGAGGAAGTACATCGGCACCAGCATCACTTCCCAGAACACGTAGAACAGGAAGAAGTCGAGCGAAACGAAGACCCCCAGCATGCCCGTCTGCAGAAGGAGCAGGAAGATGTAGTACTGCTTCACCCGATCGGTGATCGCGACCCACGAGGAGAGACAGGCGATGAAGCCGAGGAGCGTCGTCATCAACACGAGGAGGAGGCTGATGCCGTCGAGCCCCAGGTGATACTGGACCCCGATGGTGGGAATCCAGTCGTAGACTTCCTTGAACTGGAACTGAGGACCGTTGTTGTCGAACGAAGTCCAGAGCGGGAGCGAGATCAGGAAGCCCACGAGAAAAATCGCGTTCGCCGCCCACTTGATCGCGTTCTCCTGCGTCTTCTTCAGTAAGAAAAGGATCGCGAGCGCCCCCGCGGCGGGAAACCACACCACCATCGAGAGGATGTTGAAGTTGAAGGGATTGTTCTCGAGCATGAACCTCGTCCTCTACCAGAAATAGATATAGAAGAACCCGACCAGGATGCCCACTCCGAAGAGCATCATCAGGGCGTAGTTCTGGATGAGACCGGTCTGCACCCGTCGAAACAAGAGAGACCACTGGGCGAAAATCTTCCAGACCGCGTTGACCGCGCCGTCCACGAGGCTCGCATCCGCGAGCGACGACAGGTCCGCCGCGCCGACGGTGAGGCTGCGCGGCGCCGTTGACCGCTCCGTCGACGACTTCGGCGTCGAAGGTGCTGAGCCCCTCGGCACCGTTCACTGTCCCCGAGACCACCGTCGCCCCGTAAATCTCGTCGACGTAGTACTTGTTGAAGAGCAGGCGATGGAGCGTCGGCCAGGCGCGGGCAATCGACTCATCGGCCTTCGCGTTCGTCCAGTACGTCCGGTAGGCGAGGAAGATTCCCGCGGCCGCGATCGCGACGGAGATCAGCATGAACGTCCACTCGAGGGCGGCGCTCGCTTCGTGCGCGGCGGCTTCCGCCGCCGGATGGGTCCCGGCCATGATGGCCGGCTCGAGGAACGATTCGATGCGGTTGTGCCCGCCAAGGAAATGGGGCCAGCCGACGAAAGCCGGCGAAGATCGAGCCCACGGCGAGGACCACGAGAGGCACCCACATGACCGGAGGGGCCTCGTGGAGGTGATGCTCCATCTTTTCGCCGCCGCGGAACTTTCCGAAGAAGGTGAGGATGACCTGCCGGGTCATGTAGAACGCGGTCATTCCCGCGGCGAGGGCCGCGACGATCCAGAGAGGCGTGACGTGTCCTCCCCCGGTCGCGCGCCAGAGAATCTCGTCCTTGCTCACGAACCCCGCGAGCGGCGGAATGCCGGCGATGGCGATGGTCGCGACGATGAACGTCCGCGCCGTCCAGGGCATGTGCGCGAAGAGTCCGCCCATGTTCCGCATGTCCTGCATCTCGGTGTAGTGGCGGTGTCCGCCCGCCGCGTGCTCCGCGTGCTCCATGGAATGGATGACGCTTCCCGAGCCGAGGAACGAGACAGGCCTTGAAGAACGCGTGCGTCATCAGATGGAAGATCGCCGCCGCGAAGGCGCCTACGCCCGCGCCCAGGAACATGAAGCCGAGCTGCGAGACCGTGGAATAGGCGAGGACGCGCTTGATATCGTTCTGAAAGAGTCCGATGGAAGCGGCGAAGAACGCCGTCGCGCAGCCGATGACCGCGACGACGGACAGCGCCGCGGGCGCGTGGGCGTAGAGAACTCCGCAGCGCGCGGTCATGTAAACGCCCGCGGTCACCATGGTCGCCGCGTGGATGAGGGCCGAGACCGGGGTCGGGCCTTCCATCGCGTCGGGAAGCCAGACGTAGAGAGGAATCTGCGCGGACTTGCCGGCGGCGCCGACGAACAGCAGAAGCCCGATCGCCGAGAGAACGCCGAAGCCGACCTCGGGAGTCTCGAACCGCGCGGCCACTCCCTGCATCACCTCGTAGAAGTCCACCGATCCGAAGTGAAAAAAGATGAGCATGATCGCGAGGACGAACCCCGCGTCACCGATGCGGTTGACGATGAACGCCTTCTTACCCGCGTTCGCGGCGGAATCCCGGTCGAACCAGAAGCCGATGAGAAGGTAGGAGCAAAGTCCGACCCCTTCCCACCCGATGAAGGCCAGAAGGAAGTTCGCGCCCAGCACCAGGTTCAACATGAAGAACGTGAACATGTTGAGGTAGGTGAAGAAGCGCCGGAAGCCGGGGTCGTGGCTCATGTAGCCGACGGAGTACACGTGGATGAGAAATCCGATCCCCGAGACGACGAGCACCATGACCATCGACAGAGAGTCGAGCCGGTAGCTCCAGTCGACGAGGAAGTCCTTCGTCGATCCGTCGGCCTGCGAGGCGCTCATCCCGGGAATCCAGGTGAAGAGCGTCTTCGTCGAGAACCGACTCCGCGCCTCCCGCGAGAAAGACGCCGAAGAAGCAGGAGGCAGCGATGACGAAAGGACAGCGCGACCGCTCCGCAGGCGATGAAGGCTACGACGCTCTTGGGAAGTCGCTTTCCGAAGAGCCCGTTCACGAGGGCCCCGGCGCCCGGAATGAGAGGAATCAGCCAGAACAGTTCACTCACGGCGAAAGCTCGCTAACTCGGCGATTGGAAAATCGAAGACAACTCGAAGCAGAAAGGACAGTTCGGAACCTCGAAGCACTCCAAAACGAGCGGCAACTTATAGCACCGGGCATCGATTGTTGTCAAGAATTCGCAGAAGGGCAAGGGTTCGATTAAACCTTGATAGAACGGGGTTTATGGTTCGACATCCTCAGAAGACCCCCTTCACCGCCCCGCCATCGACCTGGAGACAAGTGCCCGTCACGTAGCTCGAGCGCTCCGAGCACAAGAAAGCGACGACGATCGCGAACTCGGCCGGCTCGCCCAGGCGCGCCATCGGAATCTGGCTCGTCCACCGCGCGTAGATGGATCTCGACGGGAACTCCTTCCTGATGGCTCAGCCGGGACGCGAGCTCGACGAGCCGATCCGTGCGGGTGTAGCCGGGACAGACGACGTTGACGCCGATTCCGAAGGGACCGAGCTCGTTCGAGAGGGTCTTCATGAGCCCGACCACTCCCGGCCCGCGCGGTGTTCGAGAGGATGAGGCCGTCGACCGGCTGCTTCACCGAGATGGAGGTTACGGCGACGATCCTTCCCGAGCGCCGTTCCTTCATACCCGGGACACGACCGCTCGGCACAGAAGAATCGTCGAGAAAAGGCTCAGATCGATGCCGCTTCTCCAATCGGAGAGCTCGGTGGTCTCGAAGCGGCTCGCGGGCGGCCCGCCGGCGTTCGCGACGAGCACGTCGATCTGCCCGAAGCTCTCCGAGCACGCGATCCACCAGGGCCGTGACCTCGTCTTCGCGAGTGACGTCGGTCGGGTGAGACGAGCACGTCGAGCCTCCGGATCCGATCCGCGAATCTCGCGGGCGGCGAGCCTCGAGGGTCTCTCGGATCGCGGGCGGCGAGAGCGACGGACGCGCCCTCCGCGGCCAGGAGATGCGGCGACGGCTTTGCCGAGCCCGCGGCTCGCTCCGGTGACGAGTGCGACTTTGCCCGCGAAACCGAGGTCCACGCGGCAGAAGTCTATCAGGAAGGGAGAGGCAGCTAGCTGTACTGCTTCTCTTTGCAGGCAGATGCAGACCTTGGTCCAGGGAACGGCCTTGAGTCGCGCCGGGCGAGATCTCCTCCTCGCAATCGACGCAGACGCCGTAGGTGCCCGCCTCGACGCGCGCGAGGGCGTCCTCGATCGCCCGAAGGAGCTTCGCATCCGTCTGCTTCAGCTGGATGCTGATTTCTTCCTCGTTCGCGGCGGCGGAGCGATCGGCGAAGTCGCCGTGGCCGTCCGTCGAGGTCCCGCCCGTCAGCATGCCTTTCATGCCGATGGACCGTTCGAGGTCTTGCTTCTTTTCGAGAAGCGCTTTCTTGTGCTGTGCCAGGTCGGTTTTCTTCATTCCTCTGTCCGGTTTCGATTTGCGGTCCGAAACCAGTGATTATAGATCGCCCCGGCGCGCCGGGCAAATCAGCGGTGAACATACCCCCGAAGCCGGCCCGCGTCCTCGTCCGACATCGAGAGGAACTCCATCCCCGCGAGGCAATCCTCTTCCGAGTGTCGACCCGGACCACGCGCGCCTGCACCACCGCTAACTGCTTCTCGAACAAGAGCTTGATGAGATAGGCCGAGCCTGGGTGTGAGAAGCCGCCTCAAGCGAAGCAGCATGCCCGCCGAGGCTCAGATTGACGACCGAGGCCTCCCAACCGTCACCGAGCTGCGCGAAGCAGCGCCCGACGGCGTCCATGCGGTGGTAGCGTCGGCGGGAGGCGTGTGCCATGCGAGATGTCCGCTCCTGCTGAAACCCACTGGACGACCCCTTCGGGCCATCAAGGCCGGAAAGGCCGTCTGGCACCATCGTCCTCGCGGACATCGTATCGCTCCGCGGGCGTTCTGACAAGTTTCTCGAGCACCCGGCGGGCGTGCCGCGCGGATTAAGTGTGGCTCGTGTTGCCCGCGAGGAGGTCGAGCGCGTGCGGCAGAGTCGGTGCCAGCGCCTGGATCCCTTGCGACACCGCTTTGGGGCTGCCGGGAAGAGCGACCACCAGGACCGAGCCCACGTTTCCCGCGAGGCTTCGCGCAAGGACGGCCATCGGCGTGTGGGCGAGCCCGGTCGATCGCAGGAGCTCGCCGTAGCCGGGGATTTCCCGGTCGAGGACCGCGCGCACGGCTTCGGGCGTGACGTCTCTCGGGCCGAGGCCGGTTCCGCCGGTGGTGAGCACGAGATCGATCGAGCCGCTTCCGACCCAACGGCGAATCTCGGCCTCGATGCGCGCCTTTTCGTCGGGCACGACCGAGCGATGGACGATCGAAAAGCCGAGCTTCGAAAGCTCCTCGGCGGCGGCCGCCCCGGAGAGGTCCTCGCGCGCTCCCGCGGCTGACGCCGTCGCTCACCGTCAGGACTGCCGCGCGCACCTGCTCTATGGCTCCCTCGGGAGTATAAAGCTATAGTGAATCGAGTACGCGCAAGGAGCGTGACGCTATCGTTTCAGCATGAGGAGACTCGCGTCCGTTTCGACGATTGCGGTCCTCGCCTGGGTCGGCCGGGGCATCGCCCACGGGCTCCCAGGAACAAGAGCAGGAGGATCGCTATCAGTTCCGCGTTACGGTCGACCTCATCTCGCTCAGCGTGACCGTGACCGATGCGCGCAGCCGATTCGTGACCGAGCTCCTGCAGAAGGACTTCGCCGTCTACGAGGACGGAATCTCTCAAGAGATCTCCGTCTTCTCCCAGGAGAACCTTCCGATTCGGATGCTGCTGCTCATGGACACCAGCGCGAGCATGGACGAAAAGATGACTTTCGCTCAGGAGGCCGCGGTCAACTTCGTGAAGACGATGAAGACCGACGACCTCACCGAGATCATGGAGTTCGGAAGCAAGCCGCACATCCTGCAGCCCTTCACCGCCGACACCGAGAAGCTCGCTCGGGCCATCCGCATGACGCAGGCCGGCGGCACCACCAGTCTCTACAACGCCCTCTATATCGCGCTCAAGAACCTGAACCGGCGCCGGGAAGACATCCGCCGGCAGGCGATCGTCGTCCTCTCCGATGGTGAGGACACGAGCTCTCTCGTGAGCTTCGAGCAGGTGATGGAGCTCACCAAGGACACGGACGTCGTCATCTACACCATCTCTCTGCGGAAACCGAGCGCGCGACGGGGCCGCGCATTCTCGGAAGCGGAGCACGTGCTGAAGAAGCTCGCCGAAGAGACCGGCGGACAGTGGTTCTTTCCCGAACGAGATTCAGGAGCTCGATTCGGTCTACGAGAGGATCGCGAACGAGCTCAAGAGCCAGTACAACCTGGGCTACATCTCGAACAACCCGAAGCGGGACGGGTCCTGGCGCCGGGTGGTGGTCCAGACGGGGATTCCGGACCTCGTCGTCCGCACGAAGCTCGGCTACTACGCGCCGCGGGCGAATTAGGAGCCGAGCTCAGTTCCAGCTGTCGAGTCCCGAGCTCCGTCGCCTTCTGCATCGCCTGGCTCAGCTGGTTTCGGAGGCTCACCGTGGTCGTGAACGAGCGCCGCAGGTGGGTGTCCGAAGCGGCGTAGACTCCGGGGGTAGCGCCCTCGAGGTTCGCGCTCTCGCTGCGTCCGCCGACGGTGATGCGAACCCTCGTCACCCAGGTGCTCGGGATCGGCGCCGACGGGCAAGAGCGTCGGGGACGTCCTCGAAGTTCTCGTCCAGGCCCTGCACGTACTGCACCTGAAGGTTCTCGATATTTCCCGCCACCGGCGACCAGGGCTCTCCGCGTCGCCGTGTCCCTTCGCTCGAGCTCTGGATTGGCCGCGGGCGGCAGCGGATTGACTCGGTACTCCACCACGTGGTAGAGCCCGATGAACGCGCATTGAAGGCTGACGTCCGTTCGAGAAACCCGCGGGAGGGTTGAGGTCGGTCAGAGAGGGCGCGGCTCCGAGCGTCAGGTTCAAAGTTCCGCAGGCGGACAGGGCCGCTCGCGGCGCCCTCCTGCACCCGGTGCACGTCGGCACCGCCGGAGAGCTTGAACGGGACGAAACCCGGCGCGACGTGTCGCACGCGGGATCTCCGTTCGGCCCTTGAATGGCGAAGAGCGTCATTCCGTCCTGGTACGCCTCCGAGAAATTGGGAGGCTGGGGCGAGAAGCTGAAGGGATCGACGCGCACGACCGTCGAGCTCCCGATGGTTGCGCAAGGACCGCCCGACGGGGCACGGCCGCGGCCGCGACACCGGAACTTCGGGATCCGCATACACGATGCCGATGCGATCGGGCGTGAGGCCGCCGCCGTCGGACCACATCACCGCCATGTTCGAAGGAGTCGCGAAACCGGCGATCGCGAGGTCCTGGCTGATGCGATCGAGCCCTCCTCTCGCGTTCGCGTTCATGTCGGAGACCTCGGGCTCCCGAGCGAAGCTCTTCTGGCTCTTCTGCAGAAGAACGAAGACGGAGGTCATCACCAGCATGGTGAGGACAAGCGCGATCACGATCTCGACGAGCGAGAACCCCTGCGTGCCTGCGTCGGTGGTGGAATTGACTTGCTTGCGCATGGCAAGCGTTTAGCAAGGGTCGTTCCAATGCCGGATCGCCGCAAAAGGCTGATAACAAGGCGCTTCAATGCGTGACACCTGTCGCGAGGTGTGGGGCTTTCGCAAACCGGCGCGTAGGGAAACTCCCGTCGCGCCGAACTTCAAAGGATTCTTCGCCATCGCAAAGAATTTTTACAGGGAACCGATCTTTCGCTCCACAGACCGTTCACGATGTCAGTAAGCGCCTGGCAAGAGTCGGCTACCCTACACGATCGCATGAGGGCTCGTCGGCCATCCGTGGCACACGACTTGCTCTTATGTGGAGCGTCTACTAACCGGATGCTCCCGAATCGGGAAAGGGCCCGGCTCGGGAGTCCGAGCTCCCTCCTATCGTAGGCACGGAAAAGGGGCCGGACCTCGAAAGAGGTTTCGGCCCTTTTTTCTTTGAATCAGCGATCAGCCGTCAGCTCAGGCTCACCGCTTTTGACATCGCTCGCCGCGAGAGAGTAGCCTCGCATCGAGGTAGTCATGCCCGAGCGTAGCTATTTCGAAGAGCGGGAGCGACAACTCCTCGCGAGCTACGCCTGCTCGAGCGCAGGCTCTCGCGGGCGTCGCCACACCGAGCCCGAGCATCGGTTCCGCACGGCGTTCCAGCGGGACCGCGATCGAATCATTCACAGCACCGCCTTCCGGAGACTCGAGTACAAGACCCAGGTGTTCGTGAACCACGAGGCGCGATCACTACCGCACCCGTCTCACTCACTCCCTCGAAGCGGCGCAGATCGCGCGCACCATGGCGCGCTATCTGAGGCTCAACGAAGACCTGACGGAAGCGGTGACCCTGTCCCACGATCTGGGCCATACCCCTTTCGGCCACGCGGGTGAGGACGTGATGAACGCGCTCATGGCGGAGCATGGAGGATTCGAGCACAACCAGCAGTCGCTCCGCATCGTGGATCACCTCGAGCGCAGATATCCGGGTTTTCGCGGATTGAACCTGACTTTCGAAGTCCGCGAAGGGCTATTCCAGCATTCGCCCCTCCGCCACGAGGGACCGGAAGAGTTCCGAGCGGCCCCGAGCCCGTCGCTCGAGGCGCAGCTCGTCGACCTGGCGGACGAGATCGCCTACATCAATCACGATCTGGAGGACGGGCTCACCTCGCGCCTCCTCGATCTTTCGGTCAGCTCGAGGAAGTGGAGCTCTGGCGCCTTCATTTCGGCGAGGCCTGCCGCGATCATCCCGGCGAGACGCAGAAAGTGCGGATCCGGATCGCCATCCGCGGAATCATCGATCACCTCACGACCGATCTCATCGCCGAAACGGAGCGCGCCGTCGAGAAGCGCCGGGATCGCGAACGCCGGACGATGTGCGACGGGCCGAGGAGCGACTCGCCCGCTTCACGCCGGAAGTCGAGGACCTGAAAGCCCGGCTGAAACGCTTCCTGTTCCAGAACCTCTATCGCCACTACCGAGTCGTTCGCATGGCGGAAAAGGCGAAGAGGGTGGTGAAGGAGCTCTTCGAGGCCTACGTGGCGAACCCGCGTCAGCTTCCGCCGCATATCTCGTCGCGGATTGAAGCGGAAGGGCTCCACCGAGTCGTCTGCGACTACATCGCGGGAATGACCGACCGCTTCGCGCTCGACGAGCATCGAAAACTCTTCGACCCGCTCGAGCGCCTGTAGCCCTAAGACCACAGTCGCATGGAGTGAGCGGCGCCCTCCGCATCGATCGTTTTCCCGAGGAAACGCCCCGACGGAAACGACTTCAGCGCGAAGCCGAGGGGGTGAGCGTTTCCGTGGCCCGCTTCTTGCTTGGTATCAAGCGAGGAGACGCCCCATGAGTGAAGCGGTCGCAACCGACGTTCGCGAACATCGAAGACATGCTCCCACCATCCTGACCGCGGACCTCGAGCGAAACGGCGCACGGACGAAGAGCTACCTTCTGAACGTGAGCCTGGGGGGCGCTTTTCTGGCGGTCGAAGAGCCGCCGCGTCCTGACGAGATCGTCGGGGTGCACCTCGTACTTCCCGTGGGGTATCGGGGAGTGCTCCCTCAAAGCGCGCACCGTCTGGGTGCAGACGGATGAAGGAAGCCGCGCCATCGGGGCCGGACTCTCTTTCGAGGACGTTTCAGACGACGCCCGGAGAAAGCTGGCGAACTATCTCGCGCGATTCGTCGAGCTCGAGGGCGAGATTACTCGCTGACGCTCGCTCTCGCGTTATTCAGGAGACCCGTCGCTTCGCTTTGCGGACGCCCTTGGCCCGTCCCAGGTGCTCGAGCAGCTGAAGGAAATCCCCTCGCAGCGCATCGCCTTTCCCAAGCTGGCGCCACGCCGTCAGGAGCCTGCGCTCCCGCGGATCGCCGGGAGTCGCCCGACTCCGATCCTTCTCATCTGGAAGGAAATAGGACACCGGCGTATCGAGGGCCTCGGCGATTTTCTGGAGCCAGTCGAGAGAAATCCTGCGCCGCCCCTTCTCGAAATTCGTCAGCGCGCCCGGAGAAATTCCCACCATGCGGGCCAGGACTTTCTGCCGAATTCGTTTCGACTTACGGACCTCGCGGATCCGTTCACCCACTTTCATTTCCGCCCCTGCATTCAAGTCCGAACCTACCTCCCGCGTGGTTTCACGACGTTCCTTCGGTGGAAGGGACGACGACTTCTCCGGCACCCCGATACTTGCCTGAGAAAATTCCTGATGGGCCATGATATTTTTCCCTACGCCTCCATCGGAAAAACCCACCGTAGCACAACATTCCCTCCGAGAACAACACAAAGGTTCAAAATGTTGAGCACCCTATGATCAGCGATTTTCGGAGCCGAGTTTCGTCTCCTCCGCCGGATCGATGAACTTCTCGACGCCAGGGGCTCCAATCTGCTTCGGGACCTCGAGCGACAGGGCGGGCTTCCAGCTCGACGGGCCGACCCGCAGGAACACTTCGACCAGAGATCTTCTCCCACTTTTCGTTTTGAAACATCTGCTCCGGTGCGTCCTTCGAGACGAAGTTCGTGTCGGAGCGCATCGTGAGGATTTCCGACCGTCCGTCCGGCGCGAGCGGTGTGTCCGAGATCGAATAGAGAAAATCATTCCCCCACGGCTCGTCGGGGAACGTCTCGCGCTTGAATACCGCCATCGCCTGGATGTATCCCGCCTCCTCGGTTCCACTGTTCTTGATTCGGAAGCGCACCACCGGATGGATGTAGTTGTTCTGCTCGCGATCTTTTCCGCGCACCGCCCAGTAAGCGGCGACGTCCTCGAGCTCGAAGGCATCCGCCTTTCGCTGGCTCTCGGAGTCGCCGCATCCGGACATTACGGAGAGCGCCGCCCCGAAAAGCGCAACCGATGCCGCTTTCAATGAAGCTTTCTTCATCTTGTGCCGCTTGCAGCCGGATTATACTCCAGCCCACGAGCAGGAGTTCTTCACCGTGATCGAAGTATCGGGCATTACCAAGGAGTTCGGCCGCGTCACCGCGGTGCAAGGCCTCTCTTTTTCCGTGGCGAAGGGCGAGGTGCTGGGTTTCCTCGGGCCGAACGGCGCGGGCAAAACCACCACCATGCGCATTCTCACCGGTTTCATCCCCGCCACGAGGGGCACGGCGGTGGTCGCGGGTCACGACATTCTTTCCCAGCCGCTCGAGGCCAAACGGAAGATCGGATATCTCCCGGAGAGTCCGCCGCTCTATCCCGAGATGACGGTCTTCGACTACCTCGAGTTCACCGCCCGCATCAAAGGGCGTTCCGCGCGAGCGGCGGAAGAGCCCGGGTCGAGGAGTCCCTCGAGAGGTGCTCGATCGGAGACGTACGCGACAAGCTGACCGGAAAGCTCTCGAAAGGCTATCGGCAGCGCGTGGGGCTCGCCCAGGCGCTGGTGCACGAGCCCGAGGTCCTGATCCTCGACGAGCCCACCGCCGGACTCGATCCGAAGCAGATCCACGAGACGCGAGCGCTCATTCGCTCCCTCGGAGGCGATCACACCGTCGTGCTCTCGACCCACATCCTTCCCGAGGTCGTCATGACCTGCGACCGCGTGGTCATCATCAACAAGGGCGCGGTCGTGGCTCAGGGAACGACGGAAAGCCTCATCGATCAGTTCCGGCGCGCGGAGCGAGTTGAGGTGACCGTCGAGGGTCCGGAGTCGGATGTTCTGGCCGCTCTGCGCGTCGCAGGAGGGCGGTCGTCGCCGCGGAGTCCATCCGGAGCGAGGGAAGCCGGGTGACCTATCAGGTTTCGGTCGCGCCCGGCGCTGACGTGCGCCGCGCGCTCGCGGCGCGGCTGGTGCAGGCGGGTTACGGCCTTCTGGGGTCTCCACCAGGAAGGAACGACGCTCGAAGAGGTGTACCTGCGCGTGGTCTCCTCCGAGGAGCCGGGGGAGCGGCGCTATGAGAACGGCCGCGAACGTCTGGGCCCTCGCGCGCCGGGAAGTGCAGTCCTACTTCGCATCTCCCGTCGCCTACGTGGTTCTCGCGCTCTTCATCTTCCTCTTCGGCTACTTCTTCTCCGACTATCTCTACGTGTTTCTCGAGCGCAGCATGGGTCGGGGAGGATTCGGGGGGCCGGCCGAGACCCTGAACCTCAACCAGGACCTGATTCGGTACGTTCTTCCTCAGCACGAGCGTCGTGCTCCTGTTCCTGGTGCCGATGCTCACCATGCGCTCCTTCGCGGAAGAGATTCGCTCCGGGACCATCGAGCTCCTTCTCACCTCTCCCCTCACCGACTTCCAGATCGTGCTCGGGAAGTTCTTCGGCGCCCTCTTTCTCTACGCCTCGATGCTGGCCCTCACGTTCCTCCATATGGCGATCCTCTTCTTCTTCGGCGACCCGGAGTGGAAGCCGCTGCTCGTGGGCTATCTGGGGATGCTCCTCCTGGGCGCCGCTTTCATCTCGTTCGGGCTCGTCTTCAGCAGCCTCACCCGGAACCAGATCGTCGCCGGCTTCCTTACCTTCGGAACGTTTCTCTTCCTCTGGCTCGTCGAGTACGCGGAGAGCTGGGCCGGGCCAGCCTCGGGTCTGGTCACCTATCTCTCCGTGACCAAACACCTCGAGGAGTTCGCGAAGGGCGTCATCGACAGCCGGGACGTGATCTACTACCTGAGCTTCATCGGCCTCGGGCTCTTCCTCTCGAAGCAGTCTCTCGAGTCCTTGCGATGGAGGGGATGAGGTGAAGAAGCTCACTCCCTATCTCGGCGCGGCGGGCCTCGGTTTTCTCGCCGCGGGCCTTCTCCTTCGGCTTCTGCAGCCCGAACGCGGTCGGATCTTCTCGTCGTTTCTCATCGCCGGACTCGGTCCTGTTCCTGCTCTACCTCGTGAACCACTGGCAGGAGGTCCTGCGACTGGCGGGACGAAGGAGCGCCGAGAGAGGGAGCGAATTCGCTTGCCCTCGTCCTCGTCGTCGTGGGAATCGGAGTCGCCATCAACTTCATCGCGAACCGGCATCAGAAGCGGTGGGACTTCACCGCCTCTCGTCAGTACACCCTTTCGGAGCAGACGTCGAAGGTCCTCGCCGGGCTCGAGAGCGAGCTCGCGATCGTGCTTCTCGACAACCCTACGGCCTCGCGGGCCCTCGCGGCGCGCGATCTGCTCGAGCTCTACGATGGAGAGAGCGAGAAAGTGTCCTTCGAGGTCATCGACCCCGAAGCCGATCCGCAGAAAGCGCTCTCCTATCAGGAGCCGGGTGAAGCCTGCCTTCCCCATGGGAACGGTGCTCGTCTTCCGCGGGAGGGCGGCGCGAGCGCGCCACCGCGGCGACGGAGCCCGAGATTACGAACGCGATCCTCCGCGTCCTGCGGCAGGAGCGCAAGAAGATTTACTTCACCTCCGGCCACCAGGAAAAATCCATCGAAGACTCGGACCCGAGCGCGGGGATCTCCGTCGTGAACGGAAAGCTTGGCGGCTCGACCTACGACACCGAAAGCCTGATCATCGCCCGCGCGGTCCAGGGAGACGAGATGCGGATCCCGGAGGACGCCGACGCCGTCGTGGTCGCCGGTCCGAAAACGGATCTGCTCCCGGAAGAGATCGCGGCACTCGATTCCTACCTGCGCGCGGGGGGCCGCGCCGTCTTTCTTCTGGATCCGGCGGCCCAGGCATCGACTCCCGCCCTCGACGAGTATCTTCGCGAACAGGGTGTCTCGCTCGGAGCCGACCTGGTAGTCGACCCGCTGAGCGTGCCTCCCCTCTATCCCGTCGTCCGCACGTACGGCGCCCACCCCATCGTCGAAAGCTTTGCGAACGCGCTATCGATCTTTCCCCTGGTGCGCGCCGTGGAGCGTCTCGACAGCGTTCCCGAGGGTTTCGAGGTCCGGGATCTCTTCTCGTCGGAAGCGGAAAGCTGGGCCGAGACCCGAATGGACGAGCTCCAGCAGCGCCAGGGTCCGGCGCCCGATCAGAAGCGAGGTCCGCTGCACGCTCGCGGTGGCAGTGAGTCTCGGGGATGGCGCAGCCGCGGAGGGCGACGAGACGAAGCCTCCTTCGGGGCGGTTCGTGGTGGTGGGGGACTCCGACTTCATTACGAACGAGCTCGCTTCGGCACCGGTCCTGAACGCCGACCTCTTTCTCAACATGGTCAACTGGGTCGCGGAGGACGAGGACCTCATCTCCATCCGGCCGCGCGAGCCGGAAGACCGGCGGATTTTTCTCTCGTCTCAGCAGATGACGAACGTGATTCTCTTCTCGCTCCTCATCGTGCCGGGCGTGATCCTGGTGACGGGAATCTCCGTGTGGTGGGGAAGGAGATAGCTTGAGGCGGTCGACTCTCGCGGCTGCGGCCATCCTCGCCCTTCTCGCGGGTTACATCTACTGGTTCGAGCGCGAGCCGGTGTCGGACGCGGAAGGAGAGGAAGTCTTCGAGGTCGAGGCGGACTCGATGGATCGGATCGAGATCCGTCGAGCCTCCGACGCGGAGCCGATCCTCGTCGAACGGGAAGGCGAGAAAGGCTGGCGCCTGGTGTCTCCGGTGGCGGCGCGCGGCGGACGAGGCAGAAGTAGACCTTCTTCTCCAGAACCTTTCGACGATGCGTTTCGAACGGGTCGTGGCTCAGGCTTCTTCGGTGAAGCTGTCGGACTTCGGGCTCGATCCAGCCGAAGACCGAAGTCCGCTTCCAGCACCAAGGAGGGCGCCGACCGGAGCCTGGCCTTCGGCTCCGACACTCCGACGCCGTCGAACCAGTACGCCCGCCGCGACGGAGCCGAGGACATCCTGGTGGTCGCCTCTCACCTCTCCCTGAACTTCGACAAGAGCGCCTGGGACTTGAGAGACAAGGCCGTCTTCGCCCTCGAGGACGCCCCCGAAGCGAACCGCATGGAAATCGAACGACCGGCGGGAAAGCTGGTGCTGCAAAAGGAAGGAGGACTCTGGTTCGTGGCCGAGCCCCGCTCGCGAGCGGACAGGAACCGCGCCGTCAGTATCGCCTCCCGCGTCCGCAGCGCCGAAATGAAGGAGATCGTCTCCGAGACTCAGGGCGATCTCGCGGCCTTCGGCTCGACGCTCCGTCGCGTCGAGTCCGCCTCGAGCTCGAAGCTCACGGCCCGCTCGAGCTCGAGATCGGAGAGAGCCAGGAGTCCGACTTCTACGCGAGGACTCCCGTCGAGGGACCAGGTTTTCGTGCTCGCCTCGGACCTGGTGGAAGAGCTCGATACCGCTCTCGATGAGATTCAATCGAAGAAGCTCTTCGACTACGCGGTATTCGGTGTGAAGAAAGTTCGCATCGAGGAGAAAGGGCAACCGCCGCGCGAGCTTGCGCTTCAGGACTCGAACGAGGACAAGAAGTGGCGGGAGACCGAGCCCGCGCCCGGCCGAGATGTCGACACCTCGAAGGTCGAAGACCTCCTCTACGCCCTGAACGGAGCGAACGGAACCCTGGCGACGCCGACCACCGCCGAGCCCGATCTCACCATCACCGTCTGGTCCGGGGACCCGACGATCGAAGAGAAGGTCTTGGTCGAGAAAGCGCGCCGACGGAGTGGAGGCGCAGCGCGCGGGACGAAGCGGCGGCCGTGATACTGACGCTGGACTCGTGGAAGGACGTAGAGTCGAAGTTGAAGCTCGAGCCCGAAGAGAAACCGACGCCTCCCTGACAGCTGACGGCTGATAGCTCTGTCTAGCCTGGGCCGCGCATCTATTTGCCCGGGTAGAGCTCTTTCGCTCGCTGACTCGCCTTCACGACGGCTTTGATCAGCGTGACCCGGAGCTTTCCTTCCTCGAGCTCCAGGAGGCCGTCGATGGTGCAGCCGGCCGGAGTGGTGACTTCGTCCTTCAGGAGCGCCGGATGGGCGCCCGAATCGAGGACCTGTTTCGCCGCGCCGAGCGTGGTCTGGGCCGCGAGAAGCGTCGCGACGTCGCGGGGAAGTCCCATCTTCACGCCGGCCTCGGCGAGCGACTCGAGAATGACGTAGATGTACGCAGGTCCGCTCGCGGAAAGACCCGTCACCGCGTCCATGTGCTTTTCGTCGAGAACCAGTGTGCGGCCGACGGTATCGAAGAGACGGGATGCGAGGGCGAGATCGGACGGTCCAGCGGATCGGCCGCTGCAAAGAACGGTCATTCCGGCGCCGACCGCGCAAGGGGTGTTGGGCATCGCGCGCACGACGGGGACCGTCGGCGCCGAGCGCCTTCTCGATGCTCGAAGTCGGAACCGAAGCGAGGACCGAGAGGACGAGGGTGTCTTTCGACACCGCCGAGCGGATCTCCGCGGAGACTTCCTCCATGCCCTGCGGTTTCACCGCGAGGAGAACGATGTCCGCGAAGGCGGCGGCTTCGCGGTTATTGACGTGCACGGGAAACGGAGAGTCGTTTCGAAAGGGCCTCCGCCCGCTCCTTGTGCCGGACGGTGGCGACGAGGTTCTGCGGGCGCCACGAGGTCCCGCGAGAGGAAGCTATCCGCGAGGAGCCCGCCCATCTTGCCAAGACCGAGAATCGCCAATTTTTTTTCGAGCATTTTTTCTCCAAGTATCACGGCTCGCTTCGCTCGTCACCCGGCCCTCGGAGCTGCGATGCGCGCCTTACCGCGCCCTTTCCAAAGCGAGCCTCGAGAGCGTCCCTCACCCGGCCGAGCTTCTCGTTCTTCACCACCTTCTCCGGGCGATCGAAGAGAGGGAGCTGGCCGGCTGCTCCGGCCTTGACCAGTCCGGAAACACTGACTCCGAGAAGACGGATCTTTCTTCCCTTCCACTGGATTCGCTCGAGGAGGTCCATCGCGGCCTCGAAGATCGAGGCGCCGTCCGCGACCGGACGCGCCAGGGTGTGGGCTCGCGTCTCCGTCGCGAACGTCTCGTCGCGGAACTTGAGCGTCACCGTCTTTCCCTCGAGCTCGTGCTTTCGAAGCCGCACCGCAACCGCGTCGGAGAGCCAGAGAATCGTCTTTCGCGCGAGCTCGGGGGCCTCGATGTCCTCGTCGAACGTCGTCTCGTGGCCGATCGACTTCGGCTCCCGGTGCGCGACCACCGGTCGTTCGTCGAAGCCCCGCGCCAGCGAGAGTAGATGCTCCCCATTCTTTCCCGCGAGCCCCATCGACACCAGTCGCGGATCGGTGGTCTCGAGCCCCCAGAGGTCGGCGATGCGCGCGAATCCCGCCCGGCGCAGCGGCTCGGCGGTCTTGGGTCCGACCCCCCAGAGCCGTTCGATGGGCAGGTCGCGCAGGAACTCGAGCTCCGCCCCCGGTCGGCACCGTAACCAGCCCGTCGGGTTTCTCGAGATCCGAGGCAATCTTCGCGAGGAACTTGTTCGGCGCGACGCCAATCGACGCGCGAAGCTCCTCGCTCCCCCATATGTTCTCCTTGATCTCGGAGGCGAGCGCTCCCGCCCTTATCGGGAAGACAAATCGCGCTCACATCGAGAAACGCCTCGTCGATGGAGAGAGGCTCGACCAGGTCCGTGTAGCTCTCGAGGATTTCCATGATGCGGCGCGAGACCTCCACGTATTTCTCCATGTCGACGCGAAGGTAAACGCCGTGCGGGCAGGCTCGGAACGCGCGCGAGATGGGCATCGCCGACCGGACGCCGAAGCGGCGAGCTTCGTAGGACGACGCCGCCACCACACCGCGTCCTTTGCCTTCCTTCGGATCCGCGCCCACGATGACGGGCTTCCCCCGATACTCCGGATGGTCCCGCTGCTCGACGGACGTGTAGAAGGCGTCCATGTCCACATGGAGGATGGTTCGCGTCACGACGGGGCCCCCTCACGCCCCGAGATCAGTATCCGAGACGCTTGCAGTAACCGCTTTGATAGCAGGGCCGGTCGGGCTCGATGACGCAGGGACGCGGCGCCTCCGGATCGAGCTCTCTCGCGTCGTCACCGGGCACGTGCATCAACCGGAGCGCGGGATGGCTGAGTCTCTTCGAGAGCTCCTGCCGGACCAGCTCCCGGACCTGGTCCCGCTCGACACTCATCCCAGCTCCACCCGATCCACGATGGCTACCACGGCGCAATCGAGCGGGCTTTCGAGCCGCCCCGAGATCATCGAGGCGGACCGGCCTTCCTGCACCACGAGAACGCGATCGCCCTCGCCCGCGTCGACGCCGTCGATCGCGAGAAGGGGCTCACCTCGTTCGGCACCTTGAAGCGTCAAGGGCTGAACGAGAAGGAGTTTCCGCCCCTCGAGCTTGTAGTGCTTCGCCGTCGCCACGACGCTCCCGGTAACTCGCCCGAGGATCATTGCTTCAGTGCTCGCGCCCCTCTTCGGGGCGCTCGCTCCTCGCCTCGCTCGGGGAGGAGGGGCTCTCCGGGCCCCGCCGGCTCTGCGGGGCTTCGTCGATGTTCGTCGCATCCACCTTCCCGACGATGGCGGCGTCGGCCAGAACCGTATCGGGAAGAAACGCGAACGCCGCTTCCCGGCCCTTCACGAACATCACCTCTTCGCCCGCGCCCACCCCGACCGCGTCGAGGGCGACGAGCGGAGCGCCAATGAGAGCGCCCGACAGAGCCACGGGTTGGATCAGAAGAAGCTTCTGGCTCGAGAGCGTCGGGTCCTTCACCGTCGCGACGACGGTTCCGAGGACTCTCGCGAGCTGCACCGTTTCAACTCCGTCCCGCGGGGGTGAGATCGACCTCGTCCACGATCCCGGCGACGGCGGCATCGACAGGGCGATCCGCGCAGCCCGAGGCCATGCGCGCGGAGCTTCCCGAGACGACGAGCACCAGCTCGCCGACACCCGCGTCGACGGTGTCGACCGCGATGACATAGCTGTCCTTCAGCCGGCCATCCGCTTCGACCGCCTGCACCACGAGGAGCTTGAATCCCTCGAGACGCTCGTCCTTGCGGGTCGCCACCACCGTTCCCGCCACTCTGCCGAGGATCATCGGATTCGGCGGTTACTTGCTGTTGGTTTTCCCGATCGGCAGACGATCTTCGAGGCTCGAGTGCGGTCTCGGAATGACGTGCACCGATATGAGCTCGCCCACCCGCCGCGCCGCGGCGGCGCCGGCGTCCGTCGCCGCTTTGCAGGCGGCGACGTCCCCGCGGACGATCGCCGTCACGTATCCGGCCCCGATCTTCTCGTAGCCGATCAAGGTCACCTTGGCGGCTTTGACCATGGCATCGGCCGCCTCGATCATCGCCACGAGTCCCTTGGTCTCGATCATCCCCAATGCTTCACCCATCGAATCCGCCATGCATCCTCCCTATGAGTAAACGATTGCCACTACCGGTCGACTTCGCGGATAGCCTCCGCGATCAGATTCACGAGCTCCGCGCGCGTAAGACGGATCTCCTCGCCGTCGGCCTCGGCCTCCGCCGGAACGGGACAGGCGTCGCCGCCCGGAGGCCCCTTCAGCTGATAGACCTTCTGGCGCAAATCCAGCAAGCGCGTGACCTCCTGTTTCGGCAGAAGGCGTTCGCCCCCCAGCTGGCGCGAGATGAGCGAGATTTCCGCGAAGTGCTCGATCACTTCCATCTTGTAGTACGCGTCGTAGACGTCTTTGCCCACGGTGAGCGCGCCGTGGTTCGAGAGAAGAATTCCGTCGGAGGTGCGCACGAGGCGATCCACGGAGTCCGCGAGCTCCTGGGTCGAAGGTGTCCCGTACTGCGCCAGCGGAACGCAGCCGAGCGTCACCACCACTTCCGCCAGCACCGCCTTGTTCAACGGAACGCCGGCGACGGCGAATCCGGTGCTCTTGGGAGGGTGCGCGTGCACCACGGCCCGCACGTCGGGCCGCGCGCGGTAGACGGAGAGGTGCATCTGGATCTCCGTCGATACCCGGAGCTCGCCCGAGAGCTTCCGGCCCTCCATGTCGCAGGTCACGATCATCGCCGGGGTGAGATATCCCTTGCAGACTCCCGCCGGCGTGCTCATGACCTCGTTCTCTCCGAGCCTTATGCTCGCGTTCCCCTCCATCGCCGCGATGTAGCCGTTGCCATAGAGCCGTCGTCCGACTTCGCACACGTCCTCTTTGAGCTGCGCGAGCCGCACGGGATCGTTCAACGAGCGGAACTCCGGAAAGACGCGCGGCAGGTCTCGGAGCAGAAATGATGGCGCTCTCCGCCGCGAATCTCGACGAGCGCCCTGCCTTCGGGAAGGTGGAGTCCGCATACGGGATCGCGAACCATGAGTCCTTTGTGGATCGTGGGCATGGAGTCGGCGCTGGCTGCTCCGCCCCGCGGCGCCGCGAGAGCCCCACCGAAAAGGCTTCGCCATACCATACGGAGCACGACGGCGATGACGAGCCAGTAGAGCCAGCGGACGAGCATCTCAGCTTCCCTCGTGCGCCGACTTCAAAGCCTCGAGCTCCTCACGGACCGCTTTCGCTTCCGGGGAATCCGGCGCTACTTCGGTGAGCTTCTGCCAGAGCGCGAGGCCGCCTTGAATGTCCTGCTGGACGTAGAGCTTGATGCGGCCGAGTCCGAGAAGGCTCGCGGGATGTTCCGGGTCCTTCGCGAGGTTCGCCTCGAAGGCGGCGACGGCCTCCTCGAGCCGCCCGAGGCTCAGGTACGTGATGGCAAGATGGTTTCTCGCGTGCAGGTCTTCGCCGTCGAGACGGACCGCCTCTTCGAGCCAGGGTAGCGCGTCTTTGTGCCGTCCGGCTTCCATGTACAGGCTTCCGATCCGCGCGCGGAGAGCCGCGTCCTTCGGGATTCTCGCGGGCCTTCGCTTCGAGACCGCGAACCTCTTTCTCGTCGATCTCCCGCGGTCGATCCTCGTCGTCCAGTCCAATCGTCGAGCGCGGCATCGAAGTCGACTCGGCGGTGGACGGCGGACGGGGCGGAGGGCGAGACGGCGCGAAATACGAAGTATCCGGAAGCAGTCCCGAACGCGAGTCCCGACACGAAGAACACGAGATCGCGATTCATGGCTGTCCGGCGATGGAGTTTATCACTGGCGCGTGGCGGTAGGCGAAAGCCGGACCGTCATCCCGTCATCCTGTCATCCTGTTAGGCGAAGCGCCTGGAGCGCTTTCGATCCCGCGCTCAGCGTTTTGAGCTCTACGGACTCGAGGAGCGAGAGAACACCCGTGTAGAGGAAGCCGATCTGGAAGAGAATCAGAAACGGAATCGAGCCGAGAATCTGGTGTGACGCCGCGTAGGCCACGGCCGCCGTGAAATAGACGCCGGCGCCCGTTTCGATCCAGGGCAGGAGACTCCGAAGGCCGCGGTACTTCTTCTGCTTCCAACCGTCAGCGGAAGACTCGATTCGGTATTTCGGAGTCCTGACGAACGAGGAATCCTTTCCGAGAAGGCCCTCGACGACCGCGCGAGCGTTCGAAAGGCACATGCCGATCCCGAGCGCCAGCAGCATGGGAAGGACTTTGAGACGCTGCCGCCAGTCCGGGTAGAGCTCGCGCTGAGAGACCACGTAAAAGCTCGTGACCGAAGCGGTCGCGAGAAAGAAGAGCGGCGCGTCGAGGAGCAGCATCTCCGTGAATCCCATGTCGAACCGGACCAGCATGCTCGGAAACATCAGGAGCGAGAGCAGCACCATCAGGGGATACGCCAGGTTCGCGGTCAGGTGGAAGGCCGCCTCGACCTTGATTCGCAGGCTCAAAGGGCTCGCGAGGATCCGCGGCAGGAGCTTCCGCGCCGTCTGGATCGACCCCTTCGACCAGCGCTGCTGCTGGCTCTTGAAAGCGCTCATCGTTACCGGAATTTCCGCGGGTGCGACGACATCGGGCAGGAAGACGAAGCGGAAGCCCGCGAGCTGGGCCCGGTAAGAGAGATCCATGTCCTCGGTGAGCGTGTCGTGCTGCCACCCTCCCGCTTTCTCGATCGCCTCCCGGCGCCACAGCCCGGCCGTTCCGTTGAAGTTGAAGAAAGCGCCGGCGCGGTTGCGCCCTCCATGCTCGAGGACGAAGTGCGCATCCAGCAGAACGGCCTGGATTCGGGTCAGGAGCGAATAGGAGTCGTTGATGTGGCCCCAGCGCGCCTGGACCATGCCCACTCCCGGGTCGAGGAAGTAGTGAACGGTCTGATGCAGGAAATCGGGCTCGGGAACGAAGTCGGCATCGAAGACCGCGATGATGTCCCCTCGGGCCGCGGAGAGACCCGCGGCGAGGGCGCCGGCCTTGAAGCCGGTCCGATCGGTGCGATGGAGATACCGGATGTCGACGCCCCGCTCTCGATGGAACTGAACGCGGCACCGGGCGCGCTCCCGGGTCTCGTCGGTCGAGTCATCGAGGACCTGGACCTCGAGGAGCTCTCGAGGGTAGTCGAGACGACAAACCGAATCGATGAGCCTTTCGACCACGTAGAGCTCGTTGTAGATGGGTAGCTGAACCGTCACCTTCGGCAGCGAATCGAAGCGACCGGCAAGCGCGGGCCGTCGATCGCGATTCCGGAAATAGAGATAGACCATCCAGTAGCGATGAGCTCCGAAGAGCGCGAGCGTCGTCAGAACGGCGAAGTAGAGAGTGAGCAGGAGGTCGCTCCAGGAAGCGAAGGCAAACATCCTTTTATCGTAGACTGCCCGAGGGACAAAGCCCAAATGGCCGGAAGACCACCTTGATGAGTCGGGGCTTTGTCCTCATCGCGGCTCTCGTGGAGACCGCGGCCGCTCTTTTCGCCGCACGCTATCTCGATCAGGATTTCCTTCCCGTCTATCTCGCCCTCTACCTCGCGATGTCGATTCCCTGGCTCGCGGCGTGCTACGTCGCGGTCAGAGTGAAGGACTCGCGGAGATGGGATCTGGCGCTGGTCGTCTCCGTCGCCGCGATTCTGCGCGGGTTCTTCATACCTATCGCCCCGATTCTCTCCGACGACCTGTACCGCTACGTCTGGGACGGCCGCGTCCAGCACGCGGGGACGAACCCCTACCTTCATTCCCCCGACGACTCGAGACTGTCTTTCGTGAAGGAAGAGATCCCCGAGATCTACGCGGGGATCAACAACAAAGACATCCCCACGATTTACCCGCCTCTGATGCAGTGCCTGTTCTACGCGGCGACGTTTGTATCGTCGAGCCTTCTCTGGATGAAAGCTTTCTTCACCCTCCTCGACCTCGCTCTCGTGGTCGCCCTCGCGCGCCTTCTCGCCGCGCGCGGACTCCCGCCCCTGCGAGCTTTGGTTTACGCATGGAGTCCCCTTCCCGTGGTCGAGACCGCGGCAAGCGGTCACAACGACGTCGCCGCGGTTCTCTTCCTGGTGCTCGCCCTTCTGATGTTCGAGAAATCCCGCAGCGCAGGCGCGCTCTTATTCGCAGCAGCCTCGGGACTGGCGAAACTCGGGGGCTTCGCGATTCTGCCTTTCTTCCTCCGCTTCGCGAAGCTCCGGTCGCTCTGGGCCGCCGCCCTTTCGACGGTGCTCCTCTGTCTTCCCTATGCCTCGGCGGGAGAGCTCGCGTTTCGAGGCCTTCGAGAATACGCGCTCCGCTGGAGAGGCAACGATAGCCTCTTTCAACTTCTCTTCTTCCTCACCGGCTCGCTTCCCCGCGCCAAGCTCGCAGCCGCGGCGATTCTCGTCGCGCTCGCGATTTTTCTCTTGTGGCGAAAGACGGAACCGCTGCGCGCCGCGTTCTGGATCCTTGGCGCCATCCTTCTTCTCGCTCCCACGGTGCATCCCTGGTACCTCCTCTGGATCGCGCCGCTCCTCGCGTTCTTCCCCAACCCCGCGTGGCTCTTCCTCCAGGCGAGCGTCGCCCTCAGCTATCACGCTCTTACCCTCGCGAATCCCGGCGAGCCCTGGCAGGAGGTGTCCTTCTTCAAGCTCCTGGAATACGGGCCCTTCTTCCTCCTCCTTGGGCTAGACTTGGTCCTCCATGGATCCCGAGAGGCTGCGGAACATCCTCAAGGCCGTTGAGCGAGGAGAGACGACGGTCGACGCCGCACTCGAAAAACTCCGGACTTTTTCGGTCGAGGACCTTGGCTTCGCGAAGGTCGACCACCATCGGACTCTTCGGCGCGGCTTTCCCGAGGTGATCTTCGGACCGGGAAAAACGCCGGGCCAGATCGCCGCGATCGCCCATCGTATCGCCGAGAGCGGCCAAGTGGTTCTCGTGACCAAGACGAGCGAGGAAGCGTATCGCGCGGTCGCGGCCGGACATCCGGAAGCGGTATGGCACGACGAGGCGAAGGCGATCACCGTCGGCCGGAAGAGCCTCGAAGGCGTGGGAAAAGCGTCGGTCCTGTCAGCGGGAACCTCGGATATTGCCGTCGCCGAGGAAGCCGCGCTCACCGCGGAGCTCATGGGAATTTCCGTCGGCCGCCTCTACGACGTCGGTGTCGCGGGTCTGCATCGGCTTCTCGAGCACATCGACGTCCTGACCTCGGCTGACGTTCTGGTGGTGGTGGCGGGCATGGACGGAGCCCTTCCGAGCGTCGTCTCCGGCCTGAGCCGGGCGCCGGTCATCGCGGTGCCGACGAGTGTCGGCTACGGCGCGAGCTTCCAGGGGCTATCCGCGCTCCTCGCGATGTTGAACGGGTGCTCACCCGGAGTCGCCGTCGTGAACATCGACAACGGCTTCGGCGCCGGATATCTCGCGGGCCTCCTGTGCCAGCCTCTGACGCGAGGGCTTGGCCCGACGTCGCCGGCATAGGCGCCGCGTCCTTTCTTCGCCCATGCTAAAATAACTGGTTGGTCTATTTCCCGGGGACTCTCGAGGGAGTCCGGGAAATCGTCTCGTCTCGATGAACACCGGTGCTTTCCTCACACTAGAGCTCGACAAGGTACGCGCGGTCCTCGCGGGCCTCGCTTCCACATCGAACGGCCGGGTTCTGGCCGAAACCCTCACGCCTTCCTCCGAGATCGAGGTCGTCCGGTTTCAGCTGGCCGAGACCAGCGAGGCGAAGCGGCTTCTCGAGAAAAACGCGCGGCTTGCGCTCGACGGGCTTCCCGAGCTCGAGAATCGAGCTCCGGGAGCTCGAGATCGAAGGCCGGATCCTCGGGGTCGAGAGCTTTCTTCGGCTCGCGATCGCGAGCGCCATCGTCGTCGATATCCGGCGGTCGCTTCTCGCCCGGTCGAGCGAAGCGCCTCTCCTCGCGAAGCGAGCGGAGGGCCTTCCTCGTCTCGAGGAGCTCGAGTCGGAGATCCGGCGAATCATCGACGTCGAGACCGAGACCGTTCGCGACGACGCGAGCAAGGAGCTCCAGCGAATCCGGGAAAGCTCGAGGAAGCTCGAGGCGAAGCTCGGGAAGCTCCTCGAGCAGGCGCTCGCCTCGCGCGACAACCAGAAGCTCCTGCAGGAAAGCCTGGTGACCTCGCGCAACAACCGGCCGGTCGTGCCGATCAAGGCGGAGTGCCGATCGCAGTTCCCGGGAATCGTGCACGGGGCTTCCGCGAGCGGAGCGACACTCTTCGTAGAGCCCATCGCGACCGTCGAGATCAGCAACGACCTCGCGATCCTCCGGGATCGAGAGAGAGAAGAGATCCGGAAGATTCTCGCGGAGCTCACCGCGCGGGTCCGGCCGAGGCGCGCGGAGCTCGCTTTCGCCGTCCAGGTGCTGGCGGTGATCGATCTCGCTCAAGCGAAGGGCCGGCTCTCCGACAAGTGGCGCGGAGAAGCCCCCGTCCTGACCGAGGAGAGCGAGCTTCGGCTCATCGAGGCGCGCCATCCGCTGCTGCCTTCCGAGAATGCCGTGCCGCTCACTTTCGGACTCGCGCCGGGAAAGCGCGGCCTGGTCTTCACCGGCCCCAATACCGGAGGAAAGACGGTCGCGCTCAAGACGGCCGGGCTCCTCTCGCTCATGGCGCAATCGGGCCTCCACGTGCCGGCGCGGTCGTCGAGCGTTTTCCCTCTCTTTCGCTCCATCTTCGCCGACATCGGCGACGATCAGTCGATCGGCTCGTCGCTCTCGACCTTTTCCTCTCACCTCGCGAAAGTGGTCTCGATGGAGCGGGAGCTCGAGCTTCCGGCGCTCGTGATTCTCGACGAAGTCGGCACGGGAACCGACCCCGCGGAGGGAGGCGCTCTCGGAACCGCGCTCGTCGAGCACTTCCTCGAACGGGGAGCGCTGGTGCTGGCTTCGACGCACCACGGGCTCCTGAAGGCCTACGCCCTCACCCACGAGGGAATCGGAGCCGCCTCGTTCGAGTTCGATCCGCTCACCTACGCCCCCACGTATCGGATTGCCGAGGGCGCGGCCGGGAGAAGCCTCGCGTTCGAGATGGCGGAGAGGCTCGGGCTTCCGCGCGCGGTGGTTGCGCGGGCTCGCGAGCTCGAAAGCGAGCGCGAGCGGCAGGTGCGCGAGCTCGTGTCGCGCCTCGAGGCGGAAAACGCTGAAATCGAGCGGGAGCGTGCTCGCGCCGCCGAGGATCGCCAGGCGGCGGAGGAGAGCCGGCTGCGCATCGAAGCGCGGGAGGAAGAAGAGCGGCAGGAGCGCCGGAAGCGGCTCAGCGCGTTTCGCGCTTCGCTCGAGGAAGAAGTCGACCAGACTCGCCGCGAGCTGCGGGACGTGGTGGCGGAAGCGAAGCGCACCATCGCGGAAATCCGCGCCTCCCGGCAGGAAGACCGGGCGCGGCTCCAGGAGCTCGAAAAAACGCTCTCGAACCGCATCGAAGCGAAGACGGCTCCCCTCCTCGAGAAGGTGACCGCGAACGAGGAAAGAACTGTCGCGAGCCCCGAAAGCATTCGGCCGGGAACGAGGGTCCTGGTCGCGAGCTTCGGGATGGAAGGTTTCGTCGACAAGATTGCGGGCGATCAGGCGGAAGTGACCGTTCGGGACAAGAAGCTCAAGCTTCCGCTCGCGAGCCTCGAAGCGCTTCCTCCCGTCGCGCCCGCCCCGCCCGCCGCGTGGAGGCGGAAGCGTTCCCGCGGGAAAGAACGGTCCCGAGGAGCTCAACCTCATCGGCTGCACGGTGGAAGACGCCCTGAGCCAGGCGGACAAATTTCTGGACGACGCGCTCCTGAGCGAGTATCGTCAGGTCCGTTTGATCCACGGTCACGGTACCGGACGTCTGAAAAACGCGTTGAGGGAATGGCTTTCGACCCACCCCGGGGTCGCGAGGGTCGAAAGCGACAGCCGTGGAGGGGTCACGGTCGTGGAGCTGAAGGACTAGCGGGCTTATGCCGACGATTCCCCAGGAATTCATCGACCTGGTTCGGAGCTCGACCGACATCGTCGGCGTCATTTCTCAGTACGTTCCCCTCAAAGCCGGGGCGCCAGCTTCAAGGGACTCTGCCCCTTCCACAGCGAAAAGACTCCGTCCTTCCACGTGAACCCCGAGCGTCAGATCTTCCACTGCTTCGGCTGCGGTCAGGGCGGCGACGCCTTCAAGTTCCTGATGCTCTACGAGAAGCTCTCGTTCGTCGAAGCCATCGAGCAGCTCGCGTCGCGGGCCGGTCTCAAGATCCCGCGTTCCTCGCAAGCGAGCCGGCGCGAGGACGAAGAGCGAACGCTCCTCCTGAAGCTTCACGACGAAGCCGCCGCGTATTTTCGCGGCCAGCTCCTCGAGTCGAACGAAGGGGCGAAGGCGCGCGAATACCTGAAGACGACGAGGTCTCTCCCCGGAGACCGTGGAGGCCTACGGGCTCGGCTTCGCTCCGGACCAATGGACCGGGCTCCTCGATCACCTCACCCGGAAGGGAGCGAAACCCGAGCAAGTCGGAGCGCGCGGGACTCGCGGTTCCCCGAAAGACCGGGAAGGGCTTCTACGACCGGTTCCGGAGCCGGATCATGATTCCCATCCGCGGCGAGTCGGGACGGACCGTCGCGTTCGGCGGCCGGATTCTCGGCGAAGGCGAGCCCAAGTACCTGAACTCACCCGAAAGCCCCATCTACAACAAGAGCGCGGTCCTCTACGGATTCGACCGGGCCAAGGATGCCATCCGCAAGGAGGGCTCCGCGATCCTGATGGAAGGCTATCTCGACTGCCTCCAGGCCTATCAAGCCGGGATCGGACATGCGGTCGCCTGCTGCGGCACCAGCCTCACCAAGGGCCACGCCCGTCTCCTCCGCCGCTACACCGAGCGCGTCGTCGTGAACTTCGACCCGGACGCCGCGGGAGAGCGCGCGGCCCGGAGGAGCATCGATCTCCTTCTCGAAGAAGGCTTCGAGGTTCGAGTGCTCCGGCTTCCCGACGGGGAGGACCCGGACAGCTTCCTTTTGAAACAGGGGGCTCCGCGCATACCGGGAGCTCCTCTCGAAAGCGCTGTCTCTGGTGGACTTCTTGATCGCGGAAGCCGGGAAGCGCTACGATGTGAGGGACCCGAGGGGCAAGGCGGCGTTCCTGAACGACGTCTTGCCGGTCATTGGAAAGATTCCGAACCGAGTGGAGCGAGTCGGCTACATTGGCCCCCTCGCGGAGCACGCCGGCATCACGGACCAGACGGTCCTGAACGAGCTTCGGCGGCACGTCGAGATTCAAGCCCACCGGTTTCAACTCCCCTCCGCGGAGAAGTCTGTCCTGAGAGCCCGCGGAAAGGGATTTGATTCGCTGGCTGATTGCAGAGTCCCGAGGAATCTCTCCATCCTCGAGGAGATCGAGGAGGAGGATCTGGAGGGCCTGAGGACGGCGCCGATCTTGAGGGCGATGAAAGAGCTCGCGGCATCCGGGCCGCTTCTGACGGAGCGTCTCTTCGATCGGCTCTCGTCGGAAGACGTCCGGAACCAGCTGACCCGGATTCTGACGGAGCCTTCTCCCCTCGCGCCTCGTCAAAACGCCCGGGACTGTTTCGACAAACTGCGCCAGGAGCGGCTGCAACGCGAGCAGAAGCGTCCCCGCGCCTGACGCTATGACCGATCAACAACTCGCCGAGCTCAATTCGCTCGCTCGGCGCATCGAAATGCTCAAATAGGTTAGGACACAAATGACCGAGGAATCGATCCGCAGCAATCTCGCCATCGAGGAAAAGTACGACGAGGTCAAGGCCCTCATCACTCTCGGCAAGGAGAAGGGCTACCTTCTCTACGACGAGGTGAACGACATGCTCCCGTCGGAAGTGAGCACGTCGGAGGATCTCGACGAGCTCTTCGACGCCTTCGGAAACCACGGCATCGACATCGTCGAGTCCGAGGACAAGTACAAGGAGCTCAAGGCGTCGGGCATGGCCGGCATGGGCGGCAAGCAGGGCGACGTCGAGCTCGACCTCACCCCGGGCGCGATCGAGAAGACCAACGACCCGGTGCGAATGTACCTCCGCGAGATGGGAACGGTGCCCCTCCTCACGCGCGAGGGAGAGGTCGAGATCGCGAAGCGCATCGAGCGCGGGAAGAACATGGCCACCCGGTCCATCACCCGCACCCTCCTGGTCACCAAGGACGTCATCCAGCTCCGCGAAGCGCTGCGGATGGGCGACGTGAACCTCCGCGACGTCATCGTCTTCAACGAGGAGGAGTTCACCGAGCAGAAGATCGAGAACCACCGGAAGAAGACCATCGCCGCCATCGACGAGGTGGAGAAGGCCTACAAGACTCTACAAGACCACGGAGAAGCGGTTCGTCAAGGTGAAGCGGCGCTCCCGCGGCTACGTCAAGGCCAAGTGGAAGTTCTCACGGCTCCGCGTCGCGCTCGCGCTCGCGACGGTCGAGATCGAGTTCACCGAGGCCTACTGGACCCAGATGCGGGAGCGCATCCGCGAGGCGCTCGACAAGTTCCAGGGCATGGAGCGGAAGATCGCGCGGTACGAGTGCGAAGGCCGACGCGGTCAAGGGAAAAGGCAAGGCCAAGGACGAGGAGCGCGGCCGCTACCGGACGGAGGCGCGGAAGATCCGGGCCGACGTCCGCACCCTCCAGGACGAGTACGAAGCGACCATGGAGGAGCTCAAGCACGCGGTCGAGAAGATCCGCGAGGGCGAAGCCCAGGCCCAGCAGGCGAAGAGCGAGCTGGTGGAAGCGAACCTGCGCCTGGTGGTCTCCATCGCGAAGAAGTACACCAACCGCGGTCTCCAGTTCCTCGACCTGATCCAGGAAGGCAACATCGGGCTCATGAAGGCGGTCGACAAGTTCGAGTACCGCCGCGGATACAAGTTCTCGACCTACGCCACCTGGTGGATCCGACAGGCGATCACCCGCGCCATCGCGGATCAGGCGCGCACCATCCGCATTCCGGTGCACATGATCGAGACCATCAACAAGCTCATCCGCACCTCCCGGAGCCTGGTGCAGGAGTACGGCCGGGAGCCCACCTCGGAAGAGATCGCGAAGCGCATGGACATTCCGGTGTCGAAGGTCCGGAAGGTGCTCAAGATCGCGCAGGAGCCCATCTCGCTCGAGACTCCCATCGGGGAGGAAGAGGACAGCCATCTGGGCGACTTCATCGAGGACCGGGGCGTCATCTCTCCCGCGGAGCAGGTGATCAACACCAACCTCAAGGAGATGACCGAAGCGGTCCTGAAGACCCTGACTCCCAGGGAAGAGAAAGTCATCAAGATGCGCTTCGGAGTGGGCGACGGCAGCGAGCATACCCTCGAAGAAGTGGGCCAGAGCTTCGCGGTGACCCGCGAGCGCATCCGACAGATCGAGACCAAGGCGCTCCGGAAGCTCCGCCATCCGTCGCGCAGCCGGAAGCTCAAAGCGTTTCTGGAGGGATCGAGAATTTGAGATTCGGGCCCATAGCTCAGTGGTTAGAGCTACCGGCTCATAACCGGTTGGTCCTAGGTTCGAACCCTAGTGGGCCCACCAGAAAGAGGGCGCGCGCGAGCCGACGAGGCGAGCGCGCACTCGAACAAGGTGCCCTCCGCGGCACCTTTTTTTTTGCCTTTCGGCGGGAGAGTTCGAATAAATGATGAGCCTGAAATCGAGAACCTGGTCCGCCTCCAGAAAGTCGACGACGAGATTCGCGCGCTCGAGACGCGCCTGCGCCGCGATCCCGAAGGAGATCGAGGCCCTGGAGAAGGAGATCGCGACGGAGCGCAAGAACCTGGAGGATGCCGCCAAGGCGCTCGCCGAGGCGCAGAAGGCGCATCGGGCGAACGAGACCGCCCTCGCCGCGACCGAGGAGAAGGTCAAGAAGTACCGGGACCAGCTCATGAACGTCAAGACCAACGACGAGTACAAGCTGATGCAGAAGCAGATCGAGGTCGCGAGCGTCGGAGGTGGGCGAGGTCGAGGACCGGATCCTGCAGGGCTACGACGCCATCAAGGAGCTCGAGGAGAAAAAGAAGGAGCGCCAGAAGGAGCTCGAAAAAGGCCAGACCGAGATCACGGCGATGGAGCGGGTGCTCGAGGCGGAGCGCGCCAAGCTCGAGGGCGAGCTCGCGTCGCGGAAAGAGATCCGGGGCGCGATCCGGAGCGAGATTTCGGGAGAGCTCTTCGACGACTACAACCGGATCGCGAAGACCCGCGGCGGGGTCGCGATGGCGGAAGCGATCGACGAGCGCTGCCAGGTCTGCATGGTGCGGCTGCGGCCGCAGATGTTCCAGGAGCTTCGCCAGGGAGAGAAGATCTTCCACTGCGACAGCTGCAAGCGCATTCTGTACTTCCAGCCCAAAGAGCAGCCCGCGACCACGTAGGCTTCCGAATTCGACCGCAAGCGGCGGAGTGTTTGCGGCGGAAGCGGATGCCATAATGCCTCTCAACCAGGGAGGCGAGACATGAACACGATGAATCGAGCGAGACCGAGGCGCGCTGGGCGTCGATCGCTGTCCCGCGATCGCGAGCGCCGACGGCAAGTTCTACTACTCCGTGAAGATCGACCGGCGTTTACTGCCGGCCTTCGTGCGGAGCGAGGCTTCCGATCCCGTCGAACGTGGCCTTTCACGAGACCCGCGAGGACGCGGAGCGGGCGGGGTTCCGGCCCTGCAAGCGCTGCAAGCCGGGCGAGCCCTCTCTCCACGAGCGGTACGCTGCGACGGTCTCGGAGTCTGCCGCGTCATCGAGGACGAGCGAATCGATGCCGAGCCTCGCCGAGCGCTCGCGAAGCGCGCGGGCTTGAGCCCGCATCACTTTCATCGGATCTTCAAGGCAGTCACCGGCCTCACGCCGCGAGAGTACGGGGCTGCGCACCGGGCCCGGCGGGTGCGCCAGGTCCTTCCGAAGAGCGGGAGCGTGACCGAAGCCATTTACGACGCGGGCTTCAACTCGAGCGGGCGCTTCTACGCGGCGTCCTCGGACATGCTGGGAATGACCCCGACCGACTACCGTGCCGGCGGAAAAGACACGCGAGATTCGCTTCGCGGTCGGCGAGTGCTCGCTCGGCTCGATTCTGGTGGCGGCGACGGCGAAGGGCGTCTGCGCCATCCTCCTCGGCGACGATCCCGAGGCGCTGGTGAAAGATCTTCAGGATCGCTTTCCGCGCGCCGAGCTCCTCGGCGGAGACGAATCGTTCGAAAAGATCGTGGCGAAGGTCGTCGGGTTCGTCGAGGCACCGGCGCTCGGACTCGACCTCCCGCTCGACGTCCGGGGAACCGCGTTCCAGGAGCGCGTCTGGAAGGCCCTTCGCGGAATCCCGTCGGGACGACCGGCCACCTACTCGCAGATCGCGGCGCGCATCGGCGCTCCGAAGGCGGGGCGCGCGGTGGCTCAGGCCTGTGCGGCGAATCCTCTGGCCGTCGCGATTCCCTGCCATCGCGTCGTGAGGCGCGACGGCGAGCTCTCCGGCTATCGCTGGGGAGTGGCGCGCAAGGAGGCTCTCCTGAAGAAGGAGGGCGCCGCGTGAGCTCTCTCGCGACGCGCGAAACGAAAGTCGCCGAGCGCGTCGGGGCGATCGATTGGGATCGAATCGCGGGGGATCTCGACAGCCGCGGGTTCGCCAGGATCGAGCGGATTCTCGAGCCTGCGGAGTGCCGCGCGATCGCGTCTCTCTACGACGACGAAAGCCGGTTCCGGAGCCGCGTCGTGATGGCGCGCCACGGCTTCGGTCGTGGTGAGTATCAATATTTTCGATACCCGCTGCCGGATATCGTCTCCGAACTACGCTCTTCGCTCTATCCGGGCCTCGCTCCCATCGCCAACCGCTGGAACGAATCGATGCGCCTCGAGCCGCGCTTTCCGGCTCAACACGCGGAGTTCCTCGAGCGGTGCCACGCGGCGGGACAGACGAGGCCGACTCCGCTTCTCCTGCGCTACGGAGCCGGCGACTACAACGCGCTTCACCAGGATCTTTACGGCGAGCACGTCTTCCCGCTCCAGGTCGCGTTCCTCCTGTCCGAGCCCGGGAAGGATTTCGAGGGAGGCGAGCTGGTGCTGACGGAGCAGCGTCCGCGGATGCAGTCGCGCGCCTCCGTGGTTGCCCTCCGGCAGGGCGACGGCGTCATCTTCGCGGTCAATCATCGGCCGGTGCGCGGAACGAAGCGCTCCTATCGAGTCACCATGCGCCACGGAGTGAGTGAGGTGCGGTCCGGCCGGAGGTATACCCTCGGCGTGATCTTTCACGATGCGAAATGACGCCGGACCTCTTCTCGGATGAGCTCCGGGACATAGCCCTCGCCCCGGGCGCGACGCTTCTTTCCGGTTTCGCGCGGTCCTGCGATAGCGCGCTCGTCGACAGGCTCACGGACGTCGTGGCGCTCGCCCCCCTCCGTCACATGACGACACCGGGCGGCCGCCGCATGTCCGTCGCCATGACCAACTGCGGCGCTCTCGGTTGGGTGACGGATAGCACCGGGTACCGATACGACCCCCGCGATCCGTTGACGGGACGGCCGTGGCCCCCGATGCCTGCAGCGTTCTTCGACCTCGCCGTCCAGGCCGCCGCGCGGGCGGGATTTACTGCCTTCGCGCCGGACGCTTGCCTCATCAACCGGTACGAGCCGGGTGCGCGCCTGTCGCTGCACCAGGACAAGAACGAGCGCGACTTCGGAGCGCCGATCGTATCCGTTTCGCTCGGCCTTCCGGCGACGTTTCTCTTCGGAGGAGACAGCCGCGCCGACCGTCCGCGCCGCTTTCCGCTTTCACACGGCGACGTCGTCGTCTGGGGAGGTCCGGCCCGACTCCGCTATCATGGAGTCCTTCCGCTCGAGGAGGGAGATCATCCGCTCCTCGGCGCGTGCCGAATCAACCTGACTCTGAGAAGAGCGGGTTAGTTATGCGGCTTCGTGGGGGTCTCCTTGCCGTCGGGTAGCGCCATCGCCGCGAGACCGTCCTCGAGCTGCACGAGCACGTACTGCCTGCCGTTGTGCACCCAGCTCGACATGCCGTAGCCCGTCTCGCCGGGAATCTCGACCGCTCCGACGCGCTCGCCCGTGCGCTTGTCGATGGCGAAGAGGTTCCAGGTCTCATCGCCGGTCTGGCCGGCGGTGATGAGCAGAGTCGGCGTCACCACCATGACCGGAAATCCACGGTCGGCCCGGGTTGGTCGGGACGCCGGTGACACCCTTGGAGCAGCGGGTGATTCCGGATCGTCGTCCTGATCCTCCTGCTCCGCGTCGCCATGGGGAATCACCCAGAGATGCTCGCCGGTGTTCATGTCGATGGCGGTGATGCGGCCGACCGGTCCCTTCCAGATGGAAAGCCCATCCATCTTCGCCAGCTCCGGGCGAACCTGTCCGCGGCGGCGGCCGGCGCCGGCTCCGGCCGCGCGAGACCACTCGGAATGCGTCGTGCCGGTCTGGTTGTTCTTGTCGAGCGGGGATTCCGCTCCGGGCATGAGAGTGTAGGCCGAGCAGCCGCTGCTCGAGGCGACGAACATCACGCCCGACACCGGGTCGGCCACTGCGGGGCTGTAGATGTTGGCGCCGCCGCCTCCGCCGGGACAGGTGAGGCCGGCGCCCGGCCAGTTCGAATCCGGGCTATCCGCGACGACGGGCGGATTGAAGAACGGGACGAAGAGATTGTTCGCCTTCGCGTACTCGAGCGCCTTCTGCCGAATCTCCGGGCGTGTAGTCGATCAGGTGCTCCTCCGTGCGTCCCTGCAGCTCGAACGGCGCCGGCTTGGTCGGGAAGGGCTGCGTCGGCGAGAGCTTCTCGCCGGGGACCTTCGACGCGGGAACCGGGCGCTCCTCGATGGGCCAGATCGGCTCGCCCGTCTCCCGGTTCAGCGCGTACACCCACGCCTGCTTGGTCGCCTGGAAGATGCCCTTGATCCGCTTGCCGTCGACGGTGACGTCCATCAGCACCGGCGCCGTGGGCGTGTCGTAGTTCCAGATGTCGTGATGGACCAACTGGTAGTGCCACTTTCGCTTGCCGGTCTTCACGTCGAGCGCGATCAGGCTCGTGCCGAAGAGGGTGTCACCCGGGACGGAAGCCGCCGTAGTAGTCGATGGTGGGCCCGTTGGTCGGAATGTAGACGAGGCCCAGCTCGGGATCCGCCGACATCGGGCGCCCAGGACGAGACGTCCCCCGTCCACTTCCACGCGTCGTTCTCCCACGTCTCGTGCCCGAACTCTCCGGGACGCGGGATGACGTGGAACTTCCACTTGAACGCGCCGGTGCGCGCGTCGTAGGCGAGGATGTCGCCGGGGACCATTTCCTTTCGCGTCTGCTCGTAGCCCTGCTCGGCGGAGTTTCCCACCACCACGACGTCGTTGACCACGATCGGGGGCGACGAGCTCGTGATGTAGCCGAGCTCGAGGGGAATGCCCTGATAGGGGTCGTAGGGCTTCTTCCAGGCCTGCCATGGACCCCAGTCCTGGATCAGATCCCAGACCAGGTCGACGCGTGCCCGACTTCGGAAACCCGGGGATGTTCACGGGCTTGCCCCAGTTCTCGAGGGGCCGCCCGGTCTCGGCGTCGAGAGCGTGCAGAAAGAAGGCCGGCGACGTGATGTAGACGACCCCGCGCCCGTCGATCTTGCGCGAAGGCGACTCCCTTCCCGTAGCCCTTCCGCATCGAGTACTCGTGGCGGAACGTGTTGGGCTCGGTGAAGCTCCAGAGCAGCTCTCCCGTCGCCGGGTCGAGGGCGATGACGTGCCGGCGTTCGCCCGTGACCGTGATCAGCTTGCCGTCCACGTAGCTCGGGCGTCGCCCTGGAGGTGCTGGGGCCGAAGCTCCCGGCGTCGAATCGCCAGGCGACCTTGAGGTTTCCGAAGTTGGACGCGTTGATCTGATCCGCCGGCGTATACCGCGTGTGCCACGCATCCCCACCCAGGAAGGTCCATTGACCTTCCTGGACGCCCGGTCCCTGGGCCGTCGCGGTCATCGGGCAAGCAAAGCAGCCCGCCGAGAGTTACGGCGATCCACGACCGCCCGCGCTGAAAGTTCCTCATAACGTATCTTCCCCTTCGCCTTGAAGTGCCCGAATCGGACCCGTCATGCCGCCCTGAAGCCTATCCAGTATCGTCGTGGCGGGCAAGCGCGCCCTACCGACCCTGTGGACCGCGGATAGCCCGGGAAGGTTTCGGAAAGAACCGGGGCGCCGACATCCGGCCGACGGGCATCTCGATCAGGGTCGAGGAGTCCCGGGCGAGCGCTTCTCCGACTCGCGTCGCGAGATCATCCGGAGTCGTCACGCGGACTCCGCGGACGCCATAGGCCTCGGCGAGCTTCACGAAGTCGGGGTTTCGAAGATCCGCACCGTAGCTCCCCCCAAAGGCTTCGTCCATGTCGCGCGCGACGTTCCCGTAGGAGCCGTCGTTGAAGACCACCACGACGACATGGATTCCGTACTGGACGGCCGTCGCCATCTCCTGCGCGTTATAGAGAAATCCTCCGTCGCCGCAGAGAGCGAGGACCGGCCGGTCGGGCCGCGCGACTTTGGCGCCGAGGGCCGTGGGATACGCGAAGCCCAGGTTCTGCGAGTACGAAGACGAGAGGTAGGTGCGTCCTTCGTACACCGGCCAGAAGGGACGCGAGTAGTAGCCGATCTGCGTCATGTCCGGGACGAGAAGCGTGTTCCGGGGCGAGCCGCTGCCTCAGGGCCTTCAGGATCGTCGCCTGCGGCTCCTGATCCGCGGCCGCGGCCGCTTCGCCGCGCAGGCGCTCCCGCTCGGCTCTTCTCGATTCTCGTCGCACGAGTTTTTCTTCGAGCGCCTCGAGCGTCGCCCTCGCGTCGCCGAGCAAGGCGAGCGTCTTCGCGTGATTTCTCCCCATCTCGTCGGGGTCGATCTCGATCTGGATCACCTGCTGCTCGGGCCGCGGTCTCGCGAGAGCGAGCCTCGTTCCCACGGCGAGAATGACGTCCGCGGCGGCGAAGTGCCGCCGCAGAGGTCCCTCGGGCCAGAGCACCGCTCCGAGACGAGAGGTCGCTCTCGTCGCTGACGCTTCCCTTCCCCTCGGTCGACTGGATGACGCCCGCCTCGAGACGCTCGGCGACGCGGCGAAGCGCTTCGTGAGCGCCCGAGAGATGAACGCCTCCCCCGGCGTAGATCACGGGATTCGACGATGCGTTGAGGACGTCGGCGGCCCGGTCGAGATCGCGAAGCGCTCGGAACGACGCGCTCGATCGGAAGCGGATCGAGGAGCTCCGCGGAGCCGTCCTCTTCCATGACTTCGGGCGGCATCTCGATCGCGACGGGCCGCGGCCGGCCGCTTCGAAGCTCGCGAAAAGCCGACTGGATGGCTCCCGGGATCCCTGAGACGTCGAGCACGCGCTTTCGCCACTTGGTCAGCGACGCGCAGGGCATCGAGCTGTCTCGACACCTCGTGCACCTGCCCGACGCCTTTGTCGATGAACGACCGCGGCACCTGTCCGGCGATGAGGAGAACGGGAGAGGAACAGGCGTAGGCCGTCGCGAGACCGGACGCGGCGTTCAGGAGTCCCGGACCCGGGACCACCAGGGCCGTTCCCGGCCGTCCGCCGGCGCGGGCGTATCCGTCCGCCATGTAGGTCGTCGCCTGCTCGTGGCGAGTCGCGATGAATCGGATCCCCGGCTCGCCGCGAAGCGCCGCCATCACGCCGTAGATCTGGACTCCCGGAAGTCCGAAGACCGCTTCGACTCCTTCGCGTCGAAGCGATGCCACGAGGACCTCACCGCCGGTCATCGCACCAGCCAGACGCTTTCCGTGGAAACGCTCAACGTCACCTCGTCTCCCTCGGAGAACGAAAGGTCGGAAGACGCGTCGACGTGAAGAAGCAGATCGCCGACCGCGACCGCGAAAACGCGCCGGTTTCCGCGAAACGATCCCTCGCGTATGCGGCCCCTGCAAGGAGAGGCCCGCGCTCGCCGGCGCTCGGCTCATCCGAAACGCTTCGGGCCGCACGACGGCGGTCACATCCTCACCCGCCCGCGCGTCAGAAGGCGCCGGGCAGAAGCCCTCCCAGCCCGAGCCCGTCGACGCGGGCGATGGTCCCCTCGCTCTCGCGCCGGACCTCCGTGATGCGCGCCCGGAGGAGATTCTGCGTTCCGAAGAACGCCGCGACGGCGCGGCTCGCGGGTCGATGGTAGATCTCCTCCGGCGGGCCGAGCTGAACGAGGCGGCCCTCGTGCATCACCGCGATGGTGTCGGAGAGCACCATCGCCTCCTCCTGATCGTGGGTCACGTAGAGCGTAGTGATCCCGAGCCGCTCCTGAAGCTCGCGAAGCTGGGTCCGCATCTCGCTCCCGGAGCTGCGCGTCGAGGTTCGAGAGCGGCTCGTCCATCAGAAGAATGGATGGCTCGAAGACGATAGCCCGGGCGATAGCGACCCTCTGTTGCTGTCCCCCGCTCAGCGCCGTGGCCATGTCTCTCCGCGAGTCCGCCCATCGAGAGTTGCTCGAGGGTCTCGGAGACGCGCCGGCGGATCTCCGCCGTAGGCCGCTTCCGGATCCGGAGAGGGTAGGCGACGTTCTCGAAGACCGACAGATGGGGCCAGATCGCGTAGGACTGAAACACCATTCCGATATTCCGCCGCTCCGGGGGCACGAAAACGTTCTCCTCCGGTCGGCTCATCCGCTGGCCGCCGATCTCGAATCGATCCGCGGTCGTTCCGCTCGAGACCCGCAACGAGCCGGAGCGTCGTGGTTTTGCCGCAGCCGCTCGGACCGAGAAGCGTGAGGAACTTCCCTTCGGCAGCCTCGAGGCTGACCCCGTCGACAGCGCGAACCGCGCCAAAGCTCTTGCTGACTTCCGAGAGCCGGACCGCGGACACCTTACTTGTAGATCTCTTTCGCGAGACGGGCCATTTCCGCCATCGTCGCGAGCTCGGATGTGCCGAGGAGCGGAGGCGGAGAGGTTTTCTTCCCGACGACCTCGACCACCGGTCCGTAGCCGTCTTCCGCGTAGATCGCCTGAGCCTCGTCGCCGAGCAGGAAGTCCATGAAGAGCCGCGCCGCGTTGGGATGAGGCGCGTTCTTGAAGATTGCCGTCTGGTAGAGAACGTAGACCGCGCCCTCCGACGGAATCACCGTCTTCAGCGGTAGCCCCTCGAGCTCTTTCATCGCGGCGAGGCTCGAAGGGACGAAGACCGGGTACTCACCTCTCGCCACGCGGCGCTGGCTGCCTCGAGGATCGCGGGTGAAGCTCGGAGCCTGTGCCGCGAGCTTCTCGTGGAATCCCCGACCGAGCTTCCCGTACGTCGCCTGGAAGAAGAGGCTTCCGCTTCCGACGGGGTGCACGTCATCCGCGAGAATCTGCCCTTTCCATCTCGGGCCGAGAAGGTCGCTCCAGCTCTTCGGCTCGTCCGGGGGCTTCACGAGGTTGGTGTTCACCAGGATTCCGAAGTGGATGACGAACGCAGGCACCCGCGTCCCGTCGTTCGTGAAGGGCGGACGAAGCCGCGAAGCGCCGGGAAGAGACTGGTGGGGAACGAAGACCGAGTCGAGCATCTGGCGCTCGGTCGCGGTAGCGCCGTTATACGAGACGTCGCCGAGCGATCGGCCGGAAGCCTGCTCGGTGCGGACGCGCTCGAGAAGCTCGCTCGCGCGCGCCTCGAGGGTCTCGACGGGAATCCCATACTTCGCCTCGAAGGCCTCGGCGATCCTCTCCGTCGAGGGCGCGCCGACGAGAGCGCTGTAGAGAACGACTTCACCTTCCCGCTTCGCGGCCTCGACGACCTTTTGCCATTCGGCGGAATTCTGGCCCAGACCCGCGGCGAGTATCGCCGCGGCGAGAGCAATCACCATGAGCCCACCTCGTGCTTTTTTGCGATGCGTGATTCGAGGAAGCGAAACGCGAAGACGAATACCAGCATGATGAGCGCGACGACGCTCACCTCCTCGGCCTTTCCTTCGCTCCAGAGGCGCATCATCACGACCGACAATACCTCGCTTCCCGGACCGTAGAGCAGGATCGAGGCCGAGAGCTCGCGCAGGATGATGAAGAACAGAGAAGATCCAGCCGACGGCGAAACTGGGCCAGGAGAGCGACAGAAGGATCCTCCGGAACGTCGTCCAGAAGCCCGCGCCATGGACCCGCGAGCATTCCTCGAGGTCGGCCCCGATGCGGGAGAACGCTCCCGCCATGGTCCGCACCGCGAGCGGAATCGAGAGCGTGAGATACGCGAAGAGAAGCGCCCACCTCGTTCCGTAGAGAGCGAAAGGTCCGGGCAAGAACGCGTAGGCCCAGAGGAGACCCACCCCGAGGACCATTCCCGGCATCAACCAGGGGAGCCAGGCGAGGACCTCGACGACCCGCCGCATCGGAAGCCGCGTGCGCACGACGACATAGGCCGCCACGGATCCCAGAAGCATCGCGGCGGTCGACGCGCCGAATCCCAGGAGGAGCGTATTTCCGAGCGCTCTCCAGACGAGACGGCTTTTCCAGACTTCGCGGTAGTGCTCGAGAGTGAGCATCTCCCTCTGGTAGAAACCGAAGAACTTGAAGAACGAGCCGAGGAGAAGCTGGCCGACGGGAAGCGCGACGGTCACGACGACGAAGGCGAGGGCGATGCCGAAGGTGACCCATCGGAGCGAGCCGAGCGGCGTCACCCGCGGCCGATAGCCCCGTCCGGTGACGGTCAGAAAGCTGCGCGTACCCAGAAGGCGCCACTGCCAGACGATGAGGAGCGAGAGGAGTCCGGCGACGAAGAGAGCGAGCGCCGTCGCCGCCTGGTAGTCGGGCTCGGTGTCGTGATGGATCGAGTTGTAGATCTCGGTCGTGAGGACCTGAATGCGGGCCGGCGTCCCGAAGAACATCGGGGATTCGAAGGCCTCGACGCCGCGGATGAACGCGAGAATGAAAGCGCTCGTGGTGACGGGAAGCATCAAGCGAGAGAGTCACTCGTCGAAACGTCGCCCAGGAGGACGCTCCCGACATCCGACTCGATTCCTCGAGGGAGGGATCCATGGAGCGGAAAGCGGTCGTGAAGAGCAGGAACAGGAACGGCGTCGTGTACTGCATCATGTGCCAGACCACTCCGCCGTACGAGTAAACGTTCACGAGAGGCTCGGCGGATCCGCTGAGAGCGGTCCACGCCAGATTGATGAGCCCGCCCCGGGGGGTTCCGAGCATTCCCCACGCGGTCGCGGTGAGAATCGGAGGAATGAAGAAGGGAAGAGCGATCAACGCTTCGAGCGTCCCTCGCCCGGGCGTATCGGTGCGCGCGACGATCCACGCGAGGCCGAGCGCGAGAACCATGGAGAGAACGGTCTTTACGAGCGAGATGCCCACGGTGTTGGCGAGGACCGCGGCGGTCCTCGAAGTTCGCGAGCGCCCGGTAACCCGCCAAAGAGAACTCCCCCGGCTCTCCCAGGAGGAGTCGTGTGAAGGCTTCCGTAGAGGAGCATGAGAAGGGGAGGGAGCGTGAGAACGGCGAGGACCAGGACGAGAAGGCCCACACCCAGACGAGGGCGCGAGAACGACGTCATGCCAGGACGAGATTTCCGGCGGTGGTGGTGACGATTGGATCGCCGGCGACGCGCGTGACCCCGGGCGGATCCTCGCCTCGCTCGACGGAATCCAGAGCCTCCCGGATGCGCTGGCGAATGAGGATGACGCCGCGGTCGCTCGATGCGAGATGCTCGCGGTTGCGCGCGACGATCGGTCCCTGACTCACCATTGCCTCGGCGTCGCCCGGCATTCGCCGGTGCTCCTCTTCCGTGAGCTCCGCCCAGAGCTTTCCTCCGTGGCGCGCCCGTGGCGGAAGAACGGGACCGGAAGCCTCGACCGCAACGCGAAGAAGAGAGTACATACGCGTCCTGGTGTCGTCGATCGGAAGAATCCACCCCACGTGGCGGGCGCGCGCCGATCGCCCCTTCGCCGCCTACGCTCGGCACGATGCGCACGTTGGGCAGCAGCACTTCCGTGATCCGCCGGAAGACTCCTCCGTCCTGGCGGTATCGCGATCCTGGATCGAGCGCATTCCTCCTGCCGTCGTCTCCCAGCTCACCCGAGGACGAACGGCGAGGGCTTGTCGTGAACTGCTGCCCGCTGAACGCATTGTGCAGGACGAAGACGTGGAAGGGATCCATCACATTCTCGAAGATCTGGAGCCAGTTGCACTCGAGGATCTCTCCTCCGCCGAGGCCGTATGAGGTTCCGTCGGCGACGACGACACCGTCGCCTTCTTCGAGAATGTCGAAACGGGGAAACGCGGGCATCCGATCGGGAGGACCCATGTACGCGAAGATCGAGACCGTGGTACTCGCGGCATGGATACGACGGCTGGCGCACGCGCTCCTTGTACGTGCTCTCGGCGGGCTCGCACGGCTGATCGAGACACCGGCCGGCGACGTCGAAGAGCCAGCCGTGGTAGCAGCAGCGGATTCCCTGCGCGCTCCACTCGGCCGTAGTGGAGTGACGTCCCTCGATGGCAGCAATGGGAATCGAGAAGTCCGAGCTTCCCTTCTCCGTCGCGAAAGAGAACGAGATCCTCTCCCAGAACCCGAACGGGCTTTGCCAGATCCGCGGCAGCGGGTGGTCCGAAGCGACCCCCACCGGCTGCCAGTAGCGACGGAGAAGCTCACCCGCCGGCGTTCCGGGGCCGACTCGCGTCATTCTGTCGTCGGAACGAGGCGCTTCCCGACCATCTCCAGCTTCCGAAGCGTTCGTCATCCCGGTCCGCGAGGGATCATATAATGATCGGCGCGAAGCAAACCAAAAGGGGGGGTCTATGGGGAAGTTCGCGCGTCTCGGTTCCGTTCTCGTTCTCGTCTTCCTTCGGGTGATGGAGGCCGACGCCAACTCGAAACCGTTCATTTCCAGGGTGATACCGGATGAAGCCCGCGAGATTCTCTTCGTTCAGGGCGCGAGCTTCGGGAAGGACCCCGCGGTGTGGCTGGACGGGATCCGGCTCCACGTGCTGCACTCTACGGATTCATCGATCCAGGCGGAGCTGCCATCCCTCGAGCCCGGAACCTACCTTCTGATCGTCACCCGCTCGGGAAAGCAATCGCTCCGAATCGACGACTTGTCCGCCATGGACGTGACTCTCGGCGCGCTCGGTCCGCAAGGGCCCGAAGGACCGCCGGGGCCGGAAGGACGGCAAGGGGATCGAGGCGAGACGGGGATTCCCGGAAGAGACGGAAGTCTCTGGTTCACCGGCGATGGCCCACCACCTTCGGCACTGGGGAAACCGGGGGACCTCTACCTCGACGGAAGCTCGGGTGACGCGTATCGAAACGACGGAAGCTGGGCTCGGTTTGCTTCTCTCCTGGGACCGGAGGGTCCTCAAGGTCCGCCGGGGGCTTCGTCCGATCCGAGGGAGAACCTCGCGGCCCTTCTCGGAGTCGACGCCGCCCAGGTGGCGGTTCCTCTCGCCGCCCTGACGCCCGCCCAGTGCGGCTCGGGGGCCGCGGTCACGCTCGCGGGAGCCGGTGGCGAAGTGGTGGGCGTCTACGGCGAGGAGCTCCTTTCCTCCCCCTTCTTGTTCCGCGTCGCGGTGCGAACCGCGAGCTCCGACCCGCCCGCTCTCGTGGGAAGCGATGTGTCGCTTCAGATCGCGAACCTTTCGGCCGCGACGTTGCGAGGAATCGTGACCTCCGTGGAGTACGGCGGAACGATTCCCGGCGGCTCGGTTCACGTCCTGACCATCGAGCCCGCTCTGGTTCGAGCGCGATCCGTCAGCGGCTTCTCTACGTTCGAGCAGCAGAGTCTCTCCAACATCGTCGAAATCGTATTGCAAGATTTCGACCTCCTTTTCTCGTTCAGCGTCATCGGGGGCCCGGGCAATATCGACTACGAAGCGCAGTGGGACGAGAGCGCACTCGACTTCGTGAGCCGCCTGCTGGAGCGGGAGGGCATCCACTATCACATCGCTGATGACGGCCGCATCGTCATCGCGAACGTCAACAGCGTCTTCAGCGCGGGCCCCGCGCTTCCGTACAACGGACATTTCGCCGATCCGGGGACGGCGGAGATCGTCAGCAGCTTCCGGGTAGGCGGCTCATCGAGCCCGGCGAGAGTGACCGTCCGTGGATGGGACTACGTGAGAAAGAATGTCGTGACGGGAGAAGCCACGTCCGCGGGACTCGGGGAAATCAGCACCTATGCCGCGGACGCCGTCAGCCCGGAGCGGGCTCGGAGTCGCGCGCAGGCAATCCTCGGGCGCGAGCGCTCGAGCGCCGAAGCACGCACCGGCACCAGCAACTCTCCCGGCATTCGCGCCGGAAAGCAGATCGCTATCGCGGGCGTGGGCTCCGCGTTCAATGGAAGCTACGTCGTGACCGGCGTCCGCCACGTGGTGCACAAGACCGAGAATTGTTTCGCCTATGGAAACGCGTTCACGGCGATTCCGTCGGACGTTCCCTTCCGGCCGGAAGCGCGCACTCCCGTTCCGAGTTTTCCGGGCACCGTGTCGGCGATCGTCACGGACAACACGGACCCCGATCGCCTCTTTCGCGTGAAGGTGCGCTTCCCGTGGCTTCCTGGCGCACAGAGCAACTGGGCCCGACTTGCGGTTCCGATCGTGGGTGCAGGGTTCACGCTCCCCGAGGTCGACGACGAGGTACTGGTCGCCTTCGAGCACGGGGACGTCTCGCGTCCCTACGTTCTCGGAACGCTCTGGAACGGAGTGGACCGACCTCCCACGAACCCTTGACCATCATGGCCGGGCCAAAGGCAGCCGAAGACACTGCTGCGTATTGACGTCGAAAGCAGACGGGCACAACCGAAGTCAAACGCGACCGCTGATCGATGCGGTTCGAAGCGCAGTTCGAACGCTTGCCACGTTTACGGCGGCGCCACGGCGTGGATTGGATTCCGATCGCGCGCTCACCCGTTGACTCATCCAGCAGTGGCTGGTAGCCTATTTGCAGATCGAAATCCAACTGAAAACTTCAACCGGCCTGGGTGAACCTACCGCTCGCCCAGCGTTTCAATAGACGCCCGTAGGAGGAAACATGCTAAATCTGTGGAAATCCCTCAACGCGTTCGTGTGGATATTCTTCTGCTTGGGAGCGGCAGCCACCATCAGTGCCGAGGCACTGTCCAAAGCAGTTGTATCTTCGGGACAGGAGGAGGCTTCGATCCAAAAGGACTACAGGGTGCTGGCGACGAAGAAGACCTCGACCATGGAAAAGGAGCTCAACGAAGCCGGCGAAGCTGGATATCGTTTCGTGGCAGTGATGGGAGGCGAGACCGGCTTTGGCGGGTCGGAAGTCGTCGTGATTATGAATAAGCCCGTGGGGACGCCTAGCGACGAGCACTTCGAATACAAGCTCCTCGCGACGAGCAAGACCTCCACCATGCAGAAAGAACTGCAAGAGGCAGCCGATGCGGGATTCGAGTATCGAGGGCAGACGGTTTTCTCGTCGACCTTTGGAGGCCAGGAAGTTGTATTGATCAGCGAGCGACAGGCGGGGGCGGCGCCGAAAATGCGTGAGTTCAAGCTTCTCGCGACGAACAAGACGTCGACGATGCAGAAAGAACTGCAAGAGGCGACGGAAGGCGGGTTCGAGGTCGTGGGGATGACCGTCGCGTCCAGCGCTTTCGGCGGGTCGGAGCTCATCACGGTGCTCCGGCGGGATCGCTCGCATTGATCGCGGCAATTCTCATCTCCGCTTTCGTGGCGGGCGCCGGAGAGTCGGCACAGGAACGGGAACCGTTTCTCTCCTGGAGCGACAAGCAAGCCAGCGAAATTGGAAAGTCGATGAGAGTCGACGGCCGGGTGGGCGGCTGGTTGGATACTCGTGTCATCGGCACGGAGAATTCATACAACTACAAGCTGCGATCCACCTGGCTGACCCCCGAGGTGATTCGTGCCTCCGCGCGAATACACCAGCTTCAAGAAGCCCTCGACGACGAAACCGCGATGGAGCTGGTTCGAGACGCGGAGCGCCGCGGCGATTCGGTGATCCTCGTGGAGATAGACCCGCGAGAGGGCTCGGGAATCGTTCCCAACGACTGGGCGGCATTCCTGCGGGCCAAGTCGCCCGACGTGTCCGAACCCGCCGTCCGCGGCGTCTACCAGCCGGAGCTGAGGACCGTCAAAGCACTATCGGGTACGAATCGCAGGGACTACGCGTATGACGTTTTCTGGCTCGTATTCCCGCTGGTGACTTCCGAAGGCGTGCCACTGTTCGGGGAAGAAGATCGCGAGGCAGAACTGGTCGTTCGAATCAAAGGCAAGGAAGGTCGGGTCTCGTGGCCAATCCCGCGTTCGATTCGCGCTCGGTGCCACGAGATTGTTTCCAGGGAACCTCAACCAAAGAGTCAGTGAGATGGCCGGCTTCGCCTGAACGGACGCAACCTCTCAGGAATGAGTGAAGATAGAATATCCGAATTGTGATCCATCGATTCGTCCTTTTGTCTTTCACTCTATACGCCTCTGCCTCCGTCGTCGCGCTCGAAGCGCCGCCACTCCAGACAGCCGAGCTCGGCGACTTCGAGCTCGAGAGCGGCGAGACCCTTCTCGACGCGAAGCTCGCTTACCGCACCGCTGGGACGCTCGACGCGCGGAAGACGAACGCGATCCTTTTTCCCACCTGGTTCACCGGCACTTCGGAGGATCTTTTCACCACGGGGTCCGTATCCGCGGTGGATACGACGAAGTTCTTCCTCATCGCCGTCGACGCCTTCGCGAACGGGGTCTCGTCCTCACCATCGAACAGCGCCCGTCAGAGAGACGACGCGTTCCCCCGGATCGGGATCGGCGACATGGTGAAGGCCCAGCGCCGCCTCGTGACGGAGATCCTCGGCATCGAGCGGCTTCACGCGGTCATGGGAATCTCCATGGGAGGAATGCAGACCTTCGAATGGATGGTCGCTCATCCCGGTTTCATGAAGAAGGCCGTGCCGATCGTGGGATCGCCGCGGCTCGGTACGTATGATTTGCTCTTGTGGCGGACGGAGCTCGAAGCGATCGAGCTCGCGCGCCAGTCCGGAGACATCGAGAACGCGGCCCCCGTCGTGGGAATGGTGAGCGCTCTCGCCCTCGAGACGCCGGAGTATCACGCGCGCACGACACCCCGGGATTCCCTCGGGAAGCTCCTGGAGGATGCGAAAGCGGGCGCGATGGAGAGCATGTACGATCAAAGGGCACAGCTCCAGGCGATGCTCGGCCACGATGTCTCGCGCTCCTTTGGCGGCTCGATGGCGAAAGCGGCCGGCGTCGTTTCGGCCGACGTGCTGAACGTGGTCGGGCTCACCGACCACATGGTGACCCCGGGGCCAGCACTCGAGTTCGCGGAGCTCCTCGGCCAGGGCTCCCTCGCACTCGAGAATGACTGCGGCCACGTTCTTTCCCTCTGCGACGGAGAGCGGGTGGAGAAGGCGATTCGCGCCTTTCTGGAACGGTAACGGGAGATGTGGGCCGTGGGTCTGGTCGCGGTTCTCGCCGTTGGCATCTGGGTGGTGGTGCTCTTCAACGGCCTCATCCGTCTGCGCAACACCAGTGACAACGCATGGAGCGACGTCGACGTTCATCTCAAGAAGAGACACGACCTCGTTCCCAATCTGGTCGAGACCGTCAAAGGCTACGCGCGGCACGAGCAGGAGACGCTGGAACGAGTCGTTCGGGCGCGTAACCAGGCGATGGATGCGGCATCGACCCCGGCGAGGGCGACGGCGGAAACCGCTCTGACCCAGAGCCTCCGGGGGCTCTTCGCCCTCGCGGAGTCCTATCCGGACCTCAAGGCCAACGAAGGCTTTCTCGGGCTCCAGCGGGATCTCTCGGCGATCGAGGATGACATCGCGAACGCGCGCCGCTACTACAACGCGGTGGTGCGCGATTTCAATACCAAGCAGGAAGTCTTTCCCTCGAACCTTCTCGCCGGCTTCCTCGGCTTCCAGACACGCTCTTTCTTCCAGGCCGACGCCTCCGAACGTGACGCCGTGAGCGTGCGGCTCTGAACGTGGCGAGAATCTCGCTTCTCTTCGCGGCTTTTCTGATCGCGGCCGTAGGCGCGAGTGCGAGCCAGATCGATGAGTTCGACGTTTCCATCCTCCTCGACCCGGACGGCACGCTCTTCGTGACCGAGACCATCCAGGTCGATTTCTTCGACCAGCAGAAGCACGGCATCTTCCGAACCATTCCCGTGAGCTACGCGCGAACGGAAACCGTGGCCGGGCTCTCCGTGGGCACGAGGTACACGATCCGGCTGCGGGTCCTCGGCGTCGTCGATGGCGAGGGGAGGCCTCTTCGATACACGACCTGGCCCGAAGATCGGAGCGTCTTCATCCGAATCGGAGACCCCGACCGGACGGTGACGGGAAAGCAGACGTACATGATCACATACCGCGTCCAGCGCGCCATCAACTGGTTCGAAGCGCACGACGAGCTCTACTGGAACGTGACGGGAACGGAGTGGGACTGGCCCATCCTCCAGACGAAGGTGCGCGTCCACCTTCCGGTCGAGGTTCGCACCGAGGATTTGCGCCACAAGACGTTCACCGGCGTCTTCGGCTCGCAGACAACGGTAGCGACGGAGCGGGTGAGCGCGAAGACGTACGAAGCGGAAATGGCCGGCCTCGGGCCCGGCGAGGGCCTTACCTTCGTGCTCGGTTTTCCGAAAGGCGTTCTCGAGCCTCCCTCGGCAGTCGCGCGAGCTCTGGTGGAAGCTCTCCGACAACGCCGCCTTCTTTCTCGTGGCACTGGTGCCCATCCTCGCGTTCGTCGCCATGCTCTTCCTGTTACCTTCGCTTCGGCCGCGACCCGGGCCGCCGTACGCCGATCGTCGTCGAGTACGAGCCTCCCGAGGATCTCTCACCCGCGGAAGTGGGGAGCCTCCTCGACGAGCGCATCGACACACCGGACATCGTCTCGACGGCGATCGATCTCGCGGTCCGCGGGTACCTGACCATCCAGGAGGAAGAGACCACCCGGTTGCTCTTCCTCACCAACAAGGACTACCGCTTCGAGAAGCGGAAGCCGGCGGATGACGACCTGAAGGCCCATGAGCGAGCGTTCTACAACGGGCTCTTCGCGACGGGCGACTCCGTGCTCCTGTCGAGCCTGAAGAACAATTTCTACCGCTCGATTCCGTCGATCAAAAGCGCAATCTCGCGGCAGATGCTCGGCGAGGGACTCTTCCCCCGCGACCCCGAGAAGGTCCGGAAGTTCTATCGCACGGTCGCTGGAGCCGCCGCCGTCGTTCCCGTTTTCCTCGGCATCTTTCTCCTCAGCTCGGGCCGGGTGAGGTCCTTCCTTCCCCCCGAGCCCGGCGTCTTCTTCGTGTTCACCGGCGTCTGCCTCGTTCTGACGATGCTCGCCATTCGTCTCTTCGCGAGCGCCATGCCGGCGAAGACCGCGAAGGGCGCGCGACTCGCCCGGTACTGTCTCGGCTTTCAGGAGTTCGTGACCCGCGTGGAGAAGGACCGGCTCGAACGGATGTCGAAAGAGGACCCGACGCTCTTCGAGCGCGTTCTACCCTACGCCGTGGTCCTGGGGTGCGCCGACGAATGGGCGGAGCGCTTCGAGGGACTCCTGACCGAGCCTCCCGCGTGGTATCGCTCGGCGTCGCTCACGCCGGGTCGCTTCGACTCGCGGTCTCTCGTTTCCGACCTCGGGCGAAGCATGCACTCCATGGGCTCGACATTGACCTCGGCAGCCGCGCCCGAGCGGCACCTTGGCGGAATTTCGTTCGGCGCCGGCCGCGGCTCGAGCGGGTTCGGCGGCGGCGGCGGAAGTGGAGGGGGTTTCGGAGGAGGAGGCGGGGGAAGCTGGTAAAAACGCGGAATCCCCGCACTCCGACTTGCGAAGTGCGGGGATCGCGCAGACTACGTTGACGAAATTACCAGCGACGGCCGCCGCCGCCGCCACGACCGCCACCGCCGCCGCCGCCGCCATTGGCCTTGGGCCGGGCTTCGTTGACGTTGAGGGTCCGGCCGCCGAGCTCGGTGCCGTTGACGCCGCGGATGGCCGCCTGAGCAGCCGAGGCATCCGCCATTTCGACGAAGGCGAACCCGCGGGGGCGTCCGGTGTCCCGGTCGGTGATGACGCTGACGCTGTTCACCTCGCCGTAAGCCGAAAAGACGTCGCGGAGCTGCTGCTCGGTGACGTCAAAAGAACAATTGCCGACGTAAATCTTAGCCATGGAAACGATACTCCTACACGAAACGGCCTAGGCGAGGGCTAACGGAAGTTGGTGGAAGTCACCAGCTGAAAGGATTCTACGAAAACCATCGGATGGCCAGACGCTCCATGCTCGATCAAACTCACCCGGTTGTCAAATCCAAAACCGGTCCGCCCCACCCCCCCGGAGTCGGGTAACCTTCTCCGGCCGGCGAGGGTCTTTACCATCGAGAGCGAAGATGAGCCCACTCCCGTCCTCGAATCCGCCCTTCACGGAAGCCATTGCGCGCGTGAAAGAAGGCGAGCCGCTCGCCTTCTCGGAGCTGGTGTCGAGCTTTCAGGATATGGCGGTCGGCTACGGGTACTCGATCCTCGGAGACTTCCACCTCGCCGAAGACGCCGCCCAGGAGGCGTTCCTCGACGCCTATCGACATCTCGGCGATCTGCGGGAGCCGCTCGCTTTCCCCAGCTGGCTTCGACGCATCGTTTTCAAGCACTGCGACCGGCGCACCCGCAAGCGCTCGCCCCGAATGGTGTCCTTCGAGGAAGTTTCCGAGACCCGATCGAATGCGCCCTCCCCCGAGGACATCGCCGAGAGGAACGAGATGACGGATCGGTTGACCGATGCGCTCCACCAGATTCCTGAAAAACAGCGGGCGGTCCTGGTGCTTCATTACATGAGCGGCCACTCGCTCGCGGAGCTATCGGCTTTCTTGAACGCGCCCGTGGGAACGATCAAGAAGCGCCTCTACGACGGCAGAGAAAAGCTCCGCGAGATCCTGACCGACGAGCTCGCCGACGGTCTCAGGAGCCGCCGGCCTTCGCGGGACTCGCGGTTCGCGCACGGCGTCGTCGAGATCCTTCACGCGGCGCGGACGGGAGACACCGCGCGGGTCCGGTCCCTGCTTCTTTCCAATCCGCGCCTCCGACACGGCCGGGACATCATGGGGAACACCGCACTCATCCTTGCGGCCGCGAACGGACACCAGGAGCTCGGAGCACTCCTTCGGGAAGCCTCGGGCCCGGTCGACCTCCACGAAGCCGCCGCCATCGGCGACACGGAGCGCCTTCTTTCGATCCTGGACGAGACGCCCGGGCTCGTCGATTCGTTCTCGGGTGAGGGATTCACCGCCCTCGCGCTCGCGGCGCACTTCGGGCATGCGGACGCGATTCGTCTCCTCCTCGACCGCGGCGCCAGCGTGAACGTCGTATCGAAGCATCCCATCGAGGTGACCCCTCTCATCGCGGCGCTTTTCGGGCGCCGCCTCGAGGCCGCGAAGATTCTGATCGGAAGTGGCGCCGACGTATCCGCGAGGCGCGGCGGAAAGGGCTTCCCCCGCGCCGGCTGGAGCGCCCTCCATTACGCCGCCGCTTACGGGTTTCTGGAAATCGTTTCACTGCTCCTCGAGAGAGGAGCTTCCGTTACTGCGCGAGACGAATCGGGGGCGACGGCTCTCGACGTCGCTTCCGAGGAGGCCGCCCGGCTCCTCACGCGAAAGGAATCCTGACCATGGTCTCGAAGGAAGAGTTTCTGACCGCCATAACCAGAGAAGATCCGGATCGCGTGAAAGCTCTCGTCGAAGAGTCCCCCTCACTCGCCGCGGCGAGAAACGAGAGCGGCGTCTCCGCGCCTCTCCTCGCCCTCTATCACCGAAAGCGAGAGACCGCGGAGTTTCTCATCGGCCTCAAGGAAGCGCTCGAGCCTCTCGACGTTTTCGAGGCCGCGGCCTTCGGACAGGTCGCTCGGCTCGAAGCCATCCTCGACGAAGAACCGGCGCTGGTCGATGCCTACGCCCAGGACGGGTTCTTCCCTCTCGGACTCGCCTCCTTCTTCGGACGCGAAGCGGCGGTGCGGCTTCTCCTCGCGCGCGGAGCGAACGTCGACCTCGCGGCGAAGAACGCGCTGAAAGTCGCCGCGATCCACGCGAGCGTCGAAGGAGGTATCGGAATCACGCGCCTCTTGATCGAGGCGGGAGCGAACGTGAACGCCGTTCAGCAGGCGGGGCTCACTCTGCTGCACGCGGCGGCCATGACCGGCCAGCTCGAGCTCGCGAAGCTCCTCCTCGCCCGGGGAGCGGACCCGGGCGCGAGGGCGGCCGACGGACGAAACGCGCTCGAAATCGCGCGAGACGCGAAGCAGCAGGCGCTCGTCGACCTCCTCTCCTGAGCGCGAGGCTCCTGGTATCCTGTTCAGAGGCCACTCCCGGTCGAGTTCAGGAGGTCCATCCATGTGCCGTTGGCTCGCCTATTCGGGCTCTCCCGTGCTCCTCGACGAGCTCCTGTTCAAGCCCAGGCATTCGCTCATCGACCAGAGCATGAGCGCGAAGGCGGCGGACACCGTGACCAACGGCGACGGCTTCGGGGTGGGGTGGTACGACCCGCGGGGACGCCCGACGCTCTTCCGGAGCATTCGCCCGGCGTGGAACGATTTCAACCTGCGGGAGATCTGCTCGATCATCGAGTCGCCGCTCTTCCTCGCGCACGTTCGCGCGGCATCTCAAGCGGCGGTCCAGGAATCGAACTGTCATCCCTTTCGCAAGGGCCGGTGGCTCTTCGTCCACAACGGAGAGATCCACGGAATCGAGAAGATCCGCCGCGAGCTCCTGTTCGCCGTCGACCCCGAGCTCTTTCCGCACATCAACGGCACCACGGATTCGGAAGTGATGTTCTACCTGATGCTGTCCTTCGGCCTCGACCAGGACCCGATCGGGGCCGCGGAAAAGATGGCGGGCTTCGTCGAGACGGCGGCAAGAAGGACGGGGGTTTCCGACCCGCTCTGGATGACCCTCGGATACAGCGATGGCGAGACGCTCTATGCCGTGCGCTACGCGACCGACGGCGACGCTCCAACGCTCTTCCACAGTCGCGAGATGGACGACCTCTACCGAATCAATCCGGCGCTTTCCCGGGTCTTCGCGCGGGATGCCCGCGCCGTCGTTTCCGAGCCTCTGGGAAACCTGGCCGCGGCATGGAACGAGATCCCACAGCGCACCGCGCTCATCGTCCGATCGTCCGGGGTCGAGTCCCGGCCGTTCATTCCCCGGGCTCCTTGATTCGGCGGGCCTGCTGCTCGCCGTCCGCCGTGAGCCGCCCCGAATCACTCAGCGAACGATCGGCTTGTCGAGAGAATCCCAGTCGTACGCGCGCGCGACTCGCTCCCGGAGCTCACGGATGACGGGAGTTCCATTGTCGCCGTTGGTCATGATCGCGACGCCGTAGCCCTTCACTTTGTGCGCGCGGAGGTCGCAGCGGAAGCCCCAGTTGCCCCCGCTGTGACCGAAGTACCATCCTTCTCCCAGCTTCTCGATCTCGAAACCGACCGCGAACTCCCCAACGCCCACCGGCTCCAGCATCTCCCGCATGGTCTCCCGCTTCAGAACGCGGTTCGATTCGTTCCGGAGAGATTTCTGGACCTCGATCGCGAATTTCGCGAGATCGACCGCGCTCGTCCAGAGACCCGCCGCTTCGAGCTCGGGGTAGACGTGCCACTTCGCATCCATCGATTTGCCCTGTCCGTCGTGGGCCCGGGCGGCTTTCCGGTCCCTCTCCGGCCCGAGCGGCTGCTCGTACGCGCTCACGGTCATGCCGATGGGCCCGAGCACCCATTCCGCGAGGATCTCGGGGAAAGGCTTTCCCACCGCATCGACGAGCGCGAGCTGCATGATGGTGGTTCCGCCGCCCGAATACTTCATGCCGGTGAAGGGCGCGCGCTCCATCCGCACGGCGCCGACGTTCGAAGGACTCTGGCCGTCGAGGATCTGCGGGACGGTGGGAAGAGGCGCCGAAGGATGGTAGCCGGGGAAGCCGAACCCGTCTCCCATGCCGGAAGTGTGGCTCAGAAGAGATCTCGGTGTGACCGGACCGCCGTCGGTAAAGCCCTCGACCGGGAGCTTCCACGATTTCAGAATCTTGTTGATGTCGTCGTCGAGCGAGAGCTTTCCCTCCTCGACCGCCTTCAGCACCGCCATCGCCGCGACGGGCTTGCTGATCGACGCCGCCTGGAAGAGCGTGTCGTTCTCGACCGGCTCCCCGCTCTCGACGTCCCGGAGCCGTATCCCTTCGCCCAGTGAATCTCGAAGTCGCGGATCACGGCGATGCTGAGACCGGGGACGTCGTACTTGTCCAGGATCTCCTGGAGCGTGAACGGATCGTAGCCTTGCCGGTTGGGACTCTGGGCAGCTTCGATCCGGGCCATCGCCTCGGCGGCGGAGACCTGGGCAGCGAGAAGAAGAGAAACGAGAGCGTGCATGGCGGGAGGGTAGAGGCGGTCCACCTCCGCGTCAAGAGCTACAATGGCGCCAAAGGAGATACGACTTGCTACAACTGCTGATGCTCCTCGGCGCGCTCCAGCCTTCCCTTCGCATCGCGACCGACGCCACCTTTCCGCCGTTTCATTTCGTCGGCGAATCGAAAGAGGCGACGGGGTTCGAGATCGAGCTCGCGCGCCTCGTCGTGCAGCGTGAAGGCTTCGTGCCGCAGGTGTTGGTGCTTCCGTACGACGAATTGCTCCCGGGCCTCGCGGCTTCGAGACATCACCTCGTGGCCGCCACGACCGGCATCACCCCGGAGCGCGAGAAGCTCTATCTCTTCACGAAACCCTATTTCGAGACCTGCCAGGCCGCTCTGGTGCGCGCCGGAGACGACGAGCCCGAGACTCTCGCCGATTTCTCGGGCCGGCGAGTCGGCGCTTCGGGTGAGGGAACCTCGGCCCGAGCCCTGGCGGGGCTTTCCGGCGTCGAGGCGGTCGCTCTCGGCAAGGGCGAGGCGGGAATCCCGGCGCTCGAGGCCGGCAAGGTCGACGCCCTCATCCTCGACGAGTTCGGAGCGGTCCGCGCGGCCCGCGCCTCACAAGGTCGCCTCCGCGTTCTCGAGGAGCCGGTCGCGCGCGAGGAGTACGCGTTCGTCTTGCCGCGCAAGCACACGGATCTCAAGAGTGCCTTCGATGAAGCTCTCGACGCTCTGGAGCGAGAGGGCCGCATCGAGGCGCTGCGGAAGGAATTCGGCGTCGAGCGCGACTCCGACTGGCCGGTAAAGATCGGGCGTTAACGGTATCATTCGGCCCGTTGGCCGCGAGGAACCTGCTCGGCGCGATTCTGCTGGGCGCTTTGGCGCTCCGTCTCTTCTATCTGATCCCGCTCGCGCTCGACCCTCGGTTCGACTGGCCGGACCCCGATCACTACCTGATGGGGGCGAAGCTCCTCACTCGAGACGGCTGGGATTGGACGTTCCGCGCGGTCCGATACGAATGGGCGGGCCGCTACTTCTTCCTTCCTCCCCTCTATCCGATTTTCCTCTCTCTGTTCGCGATCTTCTCCAACATGGCCGTTGCGGCCCAGGTGGGGCAGCTCGTCCTCGGAGTCGCTTCGATTGGGCTGGTCTACGAGCTCGGAAGGCTCGTCCACTCGGTGAGGGTCGGCCTTCTCGCCGCCGCGGTCTCCGCCGTCTGGTTTTCGTCCGTCATCACCGCCTGGTTCTACCAGGAGACTCTCTACGTCCCGCTCCTGCTCCTCGCCTTCGTTCTCTATCTCCGCGCGGAGAGTCATCGAGCGTTCGGCCTCGCGGGCGCCGTATTCGGTCTCGCGGCGCTCACCCGTTCCATGCCGCTCTACTTCTTGCCGTTCCTCATCGCCTTCCGCGTGCGTCGCGCGCCGGCGTTGGTCCTCGGCTTCGCGGCCGTCGTCCTTCCCTACAGCGCCGCGCTCTCGAGGCACCTGGGCGAGCCCACGTTGATCGAGAACCACGGCGGCATCATTCTTCTGAAGGAGGACCCCGATTCCGGCGACAGCGCGGGAGCGGGAGCGACTCTCACCGCGCTCCTCCGATCCACCGCGGGAGGTCCTCTCCGTTTTGTCGAGGAGCTCTACGGCTCGCTTCGTTCGGTACTGCACGTGAACGGAGGGCGTCTCCTCCAGACCTACATCGGGGCCCGCGACCGAACCTTCGCTGTCGCTCTGGAAGATCGCCGCTCATCTCTTCAACGACGGCGCCTTCGTTCTCTCTTTGCTTCTAGCGCCTTTCGGTATCGCGCGCGCCGAGCGGAGGGACGCGAGCTTCCTCTGCGGGTCATGGATCGGTCTCAACCTGGCGCTCGTGGCGCTCGGCGGCTTCGCGGGACCACGCCTGCGGACCCCTTTCGAGCCCCACCTGATCGTGCTCGCGAGCGTCGCCGCGATCGAAGGTGTGCGCGCGCTTCGACCTCGGGCGATGGCCCTCGCGGGAGCGGCGTCGCTCGCGGCCGCCTTGGTCGTCATTCCGCAGGTTCCGAGGTCGCTCGAGGGCTGGCCCGACTACGGCATTCGTTGGCAGCACCGGCCCAGGGGCTGGCGGACCCTCGTGAGGGGAAGCGCCGGATACAACGTGCGGGTGCGCAACGGAATCATTGCCCTCGAGGTTCGCGCTCGACCGTCGCCAGGAGAGACATGAAGATACGGTCGTGGAAGTGCGGATCGGAGGCAGACCCGCCGGACGGGAGATCCTCGCGATTGGAGAGAGCCGTCGGGTGGAGTACCCATGGCCGAGAAGGACCATCGCGTTCGTCGAGCTTCGCGCATCGAGCGAAGATTCCGGTGAACCGCGGGATTTGCTTCTCATTGCCGGACGGCCCCGATGAACCATATCTCTTACTGGCACTCGACTTGCACACGGGGGCTCATCCCGTACACCCATCCAGGAGGAACGAATGAAGCTTGGTCCCTAAGATCGGCGTTGGCCTGCTCGTGTTCGCGCTCGCGTTCAGTCTCGCGCGGTGCGGTGATGACGACTCGCCGAGCGGCCCCGCTCCGACTCTCGCCGCCCCGGTTCACGTCTCGCCCGCGAGCGGAAGCTTCGTGGACGAACAGCCGACCCTGACCGTCTCGAACGTCACCCCGAGCGACGGCAGCACGCCCACCTATCATTTTCAAGTGTCGGCGAGCGACACGTACAGCCCGATCGCCGCCGAGCAGACGGGAGTCGCGCAGGGCGGCTCGGGTCAGACGTCGTGGAGGGTCAACGTTCCGCTCGCGCCCGGAACCTACTTCTGGCACGCAAGGGCGCAAGTGAGCTCGGCGAGCGGGCCCTTTTCCGGCGAACGACCGGTTCACGTCGACGCCGAGGGGTCACCGGCGGGACGCTCTTGATTTCGGACCCACTGACCAACGGGACCTCGGTGGGAAGCGTGCGCGGCGGCGAGTTCACGCCCGACGGATGGCGCATCAACAACCTCGACGAATATATCCGCTACGAGATTCCGTCGACCTCGAACGGGTTCGTCGAATGGGAAAATCTCGGGCTTCGCCGGATGAACGAGAACGAAGAGGCCTACATGCTGTTCGCCATGTGGGATCCCGGAAGCGGCGAGTTCCGAACGAACCCTTTCCGGGTCAACATCCAGAAGCTCGACACCGAGCACAACCCGCCTTACGTCCGCCTGCGTTTCATATCCGACGGCGACGAGCGCAATACCGGCTACAACTTCCTCGACTGGGACCCTTCGCAGCGGTATCGCTGGCGCGTCGAGTGGGGACCGGGAACCGATCGCAACACGGCGCGCGTTCTCGTGAACGGAATCGAGGTGATGCAAGTCACCTATACGCCCGTCTACGAGCCGCGGATGCACACCGTCGAGATGGGCGTCAACGAGTCTCGAAACGAGTCGTGCATCGGCGCGATATTCTCGAACGTGCGCATCGGACGGCGCTGATTTCACAGGCGTGAGTCGGGGGGCCTTGTGCCTCAGCGTGGACGTTCGGCTGGTAGGTGAAGTTGTTCCTACTCGCGAGCGAGTCGCCATATCGAAACCACGGGGCCAGGGCGCTCGACGCTGCCGGGCCGCTCGTAGGGGAGATAGAACGCGTCGAGCTCGTCATAGAGCGGCGGTGATTCTCCCTCTCGAATCGGGTCGAACCGCGCGAGAAGCGCCGCCGACTCCAGGCGCTTTTCGAGGCTCTCGTCGATTCGCGAGTAGCGGTAGAGGGCCGGGTGCTCATGGGTGACGAGATGGGTGAATCCCGCCCTCTCCCCCTCACGGACCGCTCCCAGCCGGAAGCGCACCTTCCGAACCGGGTATCCCGGAGGAATCCGCGGAGCGCCGTAACCCTCCGAGACCATGATGGGCGTGCCAGAGGCGAGGTGCTCCTCGATCCACGCGGACGCCTGGGCGCGCGTGTCCTCACGACCCAGCACGCGGTCGAAGGAGACGGAATCGTACAGAGGCGGGCCGAGCGCCACGAGAGCGAGACCGAGTTTCGCGAGCCGTCGCGTGGGGAGGGAGTTGACGAAGGCCGCCGCGCCGAGACAAAGAGGGGGCACGGTCGGAAGGGAGTAGCGCGCGAACCTGGTTGGTGTGACCGCGGCCACGGCATAGAATGTCGCGAACCACAGCACCACCAGATGACCCTTCCACCGGCTCTCGACGTCTCGCGGAAAGACAACTGCGGCCATTCCGAGTAGTCCGAGCGAGAGCAAAGGCAACCCGAGGCCGTAGCGGAGCGAGAAGGTGAGGGGATGAAGCGGGTCTCGAGAAGAAAGGCTACTGGCGCCCCACATCTCGTGGAAAAGCTCCGTGAGGCTCTGGCGCGCGCCTCCGGGGTCGAGTAGAACGAAGGGCGAGGTGAGGGCGAAGGCGGCGATGAAAAGGCCGGTTCCGATCAGACACCTCACGCGCTTTCTCTCGGAGTGAAGCACCCGGAAGCCCGGCACCCAGAAAGAGGACGGGCACGAGTGCGAGAACCCCGGGGTATTTCGTCGAAGCCGCGAGACCCGCGAGGAGCGTCGCGAGCCGGAAGAGCGAGAGCCTCCGCCGGAGACGGCCTTCGACCGCCGCGGCGATGCTCGCGGTCACGAGGAACAGAAACGGAATGTCCGTCGTCGCGAAATGGGAATCCCGGACGTGCGCATAGGCGACCGCGATGAAGAGGGCAGCCAGGAAGCCGACCTGGGCTGAAAATATCTTCGACCCGAGAAACCCGAGAAGGAGAACCGTTCCGACGCCGCAGACGACCGAGACGACACGGCCGACGAGACGAGGCTCCACGGCGGGTCCGGCGACGCGGATCAGGGCCGCGTCGAAATACATGAGGAAACTCGGATAGTGGAAGAAATGAGGATTCGGATCCGAAGACTCGAGAATCCTCACGGCGTTCCCTACGACGAACTCTTCGTCCGGCCGGACCCGCTCGATTTCGAGCCCGAAATCGAGCGACCAGAAGCGGAGGGCCGCGGCGAGGAGCAGCGGAAGGGTCCATTTCAACAAGCGCGTCATTCGTCCCGGGAAGCTACTCCGCCGTGAATCGCATTCTTCTCGTCATTCTGGTGCTCGCCGCGGTCGCGCGGAGCCGCGGCATCGCCGACCCCTGGAGCCACGGCGATCATAACGGCTGGGGCGGCGCTTTCTACAGCAATATCGCGCGCAACTACGCGCGGTACGGCTACGTCGAAACCCGCTTCGCCCCGGTCGTCAGCACCGGCACCGTGCCGCCCGAGAACCGTCGGTACTACCTCACGCACCCGCCGGGCATCGGGCTCGCGCTCTCGCTTGTCCTTCGCGCTCTTCGGCGAGCGCGAATGGGCCGCGCGACTGGTGCCACTCCTCTTCAGTCTGGGCTCGATTTTTCTCCTCTACCGGCTCGCGGAGAAGGTCTACTCCCGGGAGGTCGCACTCGTCGCGGCTGCGTTCTTTTCTTTCCTGCCTCTCGAGACGCTCTACGGAGCGCACGTCGATCCGCAGGGCCCGCCCGTCACCTTTTTCGGGCTGCTGCTTCTCCTCGCCTACGAGGAGCGGCGTTTTCTTCTCGGCGCCGCCGCTCTCGTTCTCGGCGCCGCGTTCGATTGGCCCATTCACTATCTCGCGTTTCTCATCGCGGTCCACGCGTGGTTCTTCCGCGGAGAGATGAAGGGCCTGAAAAAATGGAGCGCAGGACTTCTCGCGGGCTCGCTCTTTCTCCTCGCGGGTTTCCTGCTCTACGCGCGCTTCGTGGCCCCGAATTCACAGAATCAATACCTGAAGGCGACGCCCGTCGATTCGTTCCTGTTCTGGACGGGAGTCCGGGTCCCTCCCGACCGGATCCCGGGCCGTCCCATCGAAGCGCCCGGAGTCCCGTCGTGGCTTCTGCAAATGGGAAACACGTTCCGCGGATTGTTCACCATCCCTCTGCTCTCCCTCGCTGTCCTCGGAGCCGGAGTCGCGTGGTCACGAAGAGGTCCGGCCGCTCTCTCGATCCTGCTGCTCTGGGGAGTCGCGCACATCGTTCTGTTCCCTCTGGGGGCCTTCGTTCATGATTACTGGTCTCTTTATCTCGGTCCGGGCGTCGCGCTCGCGGCGGCGTCGGGGCTCGTTTCGATCGCGAACGCTCTGGGGAGGCGGAGAAGGCCCTTCCTCATCGGGGCGGCGACGGCGTTCTCCGCCTTTCTCCTGATCTCGGGGATCCGCCGCGTGGAAGCGCTTCCGAAAGAGGAAGTCGTCCTCGGCCGTAAGCTCAACGAGCTCACGAAGCCCGAGGAAGGGGTGCTCTTGCTGAACCCCATCGACGCCCGCGACGCGTACTACGCCGACCGGGCGATCCTCGATCGAGTCAATCGCCTCTCGCTCTTCGAAGAAGCCCTCCGTGGAGGCGTGCCGTATCGCTACTTCGTGGTGCCGCAGCAGCCCTACCGCGAGCGGTCGGAAAAGCCGCTCTTCCAAGTCCTCGACGACTGCTGCCGGGCCTACATGCTCGACGACTACTACCTCTTCGATCTGGAGCCGCTTTCGCGCGTTGCTCCGGATTCGGCGATTCCCTAGAATGCCCGCGTGACAAGCCCTTCGACACTCATTGCGCTCGTTTTCCTCGCCGCGGCCCAGGAGTGGCCTACCCACGACGGAGACCTCGGCGCGGCAAAGTATTCGCGTTTGACCGACATCAACCGCGAGAACGTGTCACGGCTCGAGCTCGCCTGGACCTGGGAGGCGCGGGAAGAGCCCATTGCCGCGTCGGCGACGACGTTCCCGGGAAGGGCTCTCGCGCCCGGAAAGTTTCAGGGGACGCCGGTTCTCGTCGGCGACACCCTCTACATCACGACCTCGTTCACCCAGGTGGCGGCGCTCGACGCGGAAACGGGCGCGGAGAAGTGGCGGTACGATCCTCGCGCGTACGACTGGGGGCCGCTCCCGCGGGGATGCGGCTTCTGCCATCGTGGGGTCGCCGTCTGGACCGACGGCGCGGACGTCCGCGTCTTCATCAACACCCGTTGGAGACTCATCGCTCTCGACGGCCGCACGGGCGAGCCCGTCACGACCTTCGGACAGCGCGGCGAAGTCGATCTGACGGAAGGTTTGGTCTGGGAAGTGAACCGGCTCCATTTCACCCATACGTCGCCTCCGCTCGTCTTCGAGAACCTGGTGATCACCGGAAGCGGAATGCCGGACAACCGGGTCTATCACGAAGAACCCGCCCGGAGACGTCCAGGCCTTCGACGTCCGGACCGGCGAGAGAGTCTGGAGCTTCCACACCGTTCCCCAGAAGGGCGAGGCGGGAAACGAAACGTGGGAAGACGAGTCCTGGTCCTACACCGGATCGACGAACGTGTGGGGTCCGTTCTCGATCGACGAGAAGCGGGGCCTGGTCTACCTCCCGATCGGGACGCCCAACAACGACTTCTACGGCGGCCACCGCAAAGGCGACAACCTGTTCGCGGAGTCGATCGTCTGCCTCGATGCCCGTACGGGAAGACGCGTGTGGCACTTTCAGACCGTTCACCACGGAGTCTGGGACTACGATCTTCCCGCGCCCCCGAACCTGGTCGAAATCGAGGTCGAGGGCAAGCGCATCGACGCCGTCGCCGTCGTGGCGAAGACCGGCTTCACCTACGTGTTCGACCGCGTCACCGGAGAGCCGGTCTGGCCCATCGAGGAGCGGCCCGTTCCCGCGAGCTCGGTGCCGGGAGAGCGCCTGGCGAAGACGCAGCCCTATCCCACGAAGCCGCCGCCCTTCATCCGGCAGGCGTTCACGGAGAACGATCTCGTCGACTTCACCCCCGAGCTCAAGGCGAAGGCGCGGAAAGCGATGGAAGGCTATCGCTTCGGCTCGATGTTCGACGCGCCGACGCTCGAGGGCACGGTGATTCTCCCCGGCGTCTGGGGCGGCGCGAACTGGGGCGGCGCCGCGTTCGACCCGGAGACCGGGCTCCTTTACGTGAGGAGTATCGAGTGGCCGTTCGTGTTCAAGCTCGGGCCTGCCCGAGCCCGGAAGCGCCGACGCCGACTACGTCATCGCCGGAGCGCCGCCTCTCGAGATCGATGGGATTCCCATCCATAAGCCCCCGTACGCCACGCTGACGGCGATCGATTTGAACCGCGGCGAGCACGCCTGGCAGGTGCCGTTCGGAGACATGCCGTCGCTTCGGAGCCATCCGCTCCTCCAGGGCGTCGAGATTCCGCAGACCGGAGAGGCCCCGCCACAGCACGGGCAGTCCGGTCCCCTGGTGACCGCGGGAGGACTTCTCTTCATCGCGAGCGCGAGCCCCTACCTCTATGTCTTCGACAAGACGAACGGCGAGCTCCTCTTTCGAACGGAGCTCGGCGGAGGAGGCGGATTCGGAAGCCCGATGACCTACCGATCTCCGTCGGGAAGACAGATCGTCGTCGTCGGAACGTCGAAGGGCCAGGGCGAGGACGCGAAGCTCATGGCGTTCGCCCTTCCGCGCGGCGCGATCACCATAGGCGCCAGGGCAGCGCGTCGCGATCGAAGTACATGAAGTAGGGATAGTTCTCCCCGACTTCGTAGAAGGGGCGGAAGCGGAGCCGAACCGAGCGCCCGTCGGGAGGCGCGACGCGGAGGCTCGTCGGGTACTCGGCCTCCGGCAAGCCCCGTCGACCAGATCGCCGCGAGGAAGGCTCCCCTCCTCTGGCACGAGCCAGCGCTCGAGCTCCTCGTCGCGCATCGGGAGCGCGAACGCCGGATCGTGATACGCGCCCTCGAGGACGAACACCGCGGGACCGCGCACCACCGCGACCCGGTTGGGGTGATACAGGTCGACCGGCTCCATCCGCAGCGTGAGCGGGATTCGGATCTCGATGCGATCTCCCGGCGACCACGTTCGATGCAATGCGGCCCAGGAACCGGGGACGGCGTCGACGCGGGCGTCCTCCCCGTTCACTCGCACTGAGAAGCCCGCGGGTCCATGCGGGCACGCGGAACCGAAGGGAGAACGACTTTGGTCCATCGGCCGCGAGCGTGAGCGCCGTCGTCTCGACGTCGGGATACCGGGTCTCCTGGGTGAGCGTCACTCCGTTCCACGTCACTTCCGAGGGAACGTAGAGGTTCACGAAGAGCCCGTCCGCATCCTTGAAGTAGATGAGGTTGTGGTACTCGGCGAGGTTCTGGATGTACGTCCCGGAACAGCAGGTGTAGGTGTCCCAGTTGTAGACTTTCATTCCGCCGCCGAGACGATAGTCCCCGTAATAGAAAGTCCGTCCTTCATCTCGAATCGGAAGCGCCGCGCCGACGCCGTTATAGAGGAGGCGCTCGATCCAGTCGCCGTAGCGCGCCTCTCCCGTGAAGCCGAGGAGATAGCGGCACAGCTTGAAGCCGGCCCAGGACCCGCAGGACGTCTCGAAGGTATCGGAGCGCGTCTCGAGCGACTTCCCGAGGCTTCCGTCGAGAGCCATGAACCGTTCGTTCGGACCGTACCCGCCCGTCGCGAACAACTGGTGTTTCGTCAGAGTACTCGAAGGCATTCCGGATCGTCGCGAGATACGAGGGGTCCCCCGTCGTCTCGTAGGCCGAAGCCGCGCTCGAGAACGTGTTCACGTGGCTGTAGGCATGGACGCCGTGAGCGTCCGGCGGCGAGGAGGAGTTACGGAACTTGCCCCAGTACGCGGAATAGAGCCACTCAGAGGCGAAATCGCGGAAGAGCGGCTCCGAGGTGAGCCGGAAGGCGCGATAGAGATTCTCGGAGAGCGTGTACCACTCTTGCGGGGCCCCGTAGTAGCGCTGGTTGTGCGATGGATCCGCGAGCGCCTGACGCGGGTTCTCAGGCCGCTCGAGACTCTTCGTGGCCTTCACGGTGACACGGGAAAGGACGTCTTCGGCGGAGCTCTCTCCCGCGTAGAGCGAGAGGTCGACGAGGCCTCCCACGAGCTTGTCGAAGCGGTAGTGCCCCATGCGGGCATCGTCATCGGATGGTAGCGTCTCGACCCATGCGTTGAAGAGCCGAACGGCTTTCTCACGGAGCGCCCCATCCCCGGTCGCTCTCGAAAGCCGCGACATCCCGCTCAGCCACTGACCGAAGACGGTGCTGCTGTCGATCCCGCACCATCCGCCGAGCGGCTTTCCCGGCGCGTTCCTGCCCGCGGCCGCGCGGAAACCATGGAGGATATCGTCGTCGTCGACGCGAGCGTAGAAATCGCGGCCCGCCTGAACTTGAGATTGCCATCGGCTCGGAAGGAGCCGCACGCCTTCGTAGTCGAAGGCTTCGAGTTTCGATAGCCCGCTTCTGGAGGCGACCCGGGTGAGCCCGTACGCGGCGAGAGGCGCGGCTACCAGGAACTCCCGCCGTTTCATGCTCCGTAGTCTACAAGAGGCCGATGACTCCGAAAATCCGCCCGACGCCTTCTCCCTCCCCCCGGAAGGAATAGAAGCGATCGCTCTCGACAGCGGGTGCAGACGCCGCTGTCGTATACCCGCTCGAGGGAGACCCCGGACGCGGCGAGCTGCGATCGGTTTTCCTCCGCGAGGTCGAGGTGGCGGCGGCCGCGAGGGCCGGGCCGGGAGATCCGGTCGACGTCGCGGCCGTCCTCGGAGAAAGAAGCGATCACCTCGTCCCCGACTTCATAGCAGCAGGCCCGGATCGCGGGACCGATCGCGACGACGAGGTCGTCGCTTTCCGCGCGATAAACATCGTGCAGGCTCGAGACCGCTCGGGCCGCGATGCGGGCGAGCGTTCCGCGCCAGCCCGCGTGAACGGCGGCGGCGGCCCTCGCTTTCGGCGCCCAGAAGAGGAGCGGCACGCAGTCCGCGCTCTCGACGACGAGACCGACACCGATTTGATCGGTCAGAAGCCCATCGCAGTGCTCGCCCCCGTGCGCTCCGTTTGCCTCGAGCACGCGGATTTCATTCCCGTGCACCTGCCGCATCGAGGCGAGCCGCGAAAGACCGAGGGCGGGCGCGAGCTTCTGACGGTCCGCCTCGCCTCTGCCGCGAGCCCCGAACCCGCCCGTCCGGAGGGTGAATCCATGGGGGACGCCCGCTTCGCGAAGAGCTGGGAACTGAAGCAGCTCGAGCCCTTCGAGGGCGGCGACTCGAACGGAAGGCTCTTTCAAGCGAGGCTGAGCGCCGGAGAGACCGAGCTCAGAGCCTTTTCGTACTGCCGATCGAGGAGCTCCGGCTTCATTCCGTTGTCGATGTGGGCCCAGGGAAGCACTTCGTCCCGCGGCTTCTGGCGGTGGATATAGGAATCGAGATCGAGACCTTCCTCTTTCATCGCGCGCCGCAAGTCCGCCTCGCCCCGGGCCATGCGGATCAGGACCGGCGCGAGCCTTCGATCGCCCACCGAAAGGAGCGCCTGGAGCTTCTCCTGGCGGGGCGATTTGAAATGCGCTTCGACGTTCGGCATCCGCGCGAAAGCTCGTTCGAGCTTGCGCATCTTCCGCGTGAGGTCGGCGGTGCTATCCATCGGGTGCCGCTGGAACGGCGTTCCGGGCTTCGGGATGAAGGGGTTGACGCTCGGTATGATTCGTCCGAGGCGGCCCCGCGCCCGTCCGTGCACGAGGAGGATTTCCCGGATCCGCTCGACGAGATCGATCATTCCGTCCAGGTCTTCCTCGCCCTCCGTGGGAAGGCCGACCATGAGGTAGAGCTTCAGGTTCTCGATGCCTCGCGACAGAATGAGATCCGTCTTCTCGAAGATTTCCTCGTTCGAGATGCGCTTGTGGATCGCGAAGCGCAGACGGTCGGTTCCCACCTCCGGCGCGACAGCGAGCGTCCTTTCGCCGCTTGCGGAAAGCGGCTCGAGAAGCTCGGCCCTCAGATCCTCGAACCGGAGCGACGAAACGCTGATGCGAAACTTCAGCTCCTTCAGCGCTTCGAGGAGAGGCACGATCTCCGGATGCGCGCCGACCGCCGTCGAGACCAGGCCGATGTCCGAGGTGTGCTCACGCGCCGTTCGCGCCGCGTCCAGAATGCGGTCGACCTCGAAGGAGCGTTTGGGAAGGTAGTTGTAGCCCGCCCAGCAGAAGCTGCAAAGCGTCGGACAGCCCCGGGACACCTCGACCAGAAACTTTCCGGACATCTCCGTGTCGGAGGTCAGGACGTATGTCGCGGGTGGAGAAAGCCCGGCCCGTCTTCCCATCTTGGCGCGCACGACCCGACCGTCACGTTCGGCCGAAGGGACGTAGAATCCTTCCTCCGCGGCCAGAGACTGCAGGAGCTCGGCGCGGGAAAGCCGGCTGCGGAGGGCCTCGGTAAGAGAAGGAAGAAGAGCTTCGGCTTCTCCGATCGCAACGACGTCGAGAAACGGAGCCATGGGCTCGGGATTCAGGAAAGTAATCGGACCCCCGGCCACGACCAGAGGATGTGATTCGCCGCGATCGCGGGCGAGCGGGGGGATCCGCGCGAGCTCGAGCATCCGCACCAGGTTCAGCTCGTCGGGCTCGAAGGTGATGGAGAACGCGAGAACGTCGAAGTCGGAGACCGGGACCTGCGATTCGAGCGTCAGGAGAGGAAGGCCCGTCCTCTGGTACTCGCGGAGCTCCTCCGCGTCGGGGAGGAACACCCGTTCGCAGACGACGTCCGGCAGCTCGTTCCAGAACTTGTACACCGCCTGGAAGCCGACGTTCGACATCCCGATGTAATAGCGGTTCGGGTAGGCGAGCGCCACGCGCAGCAAGGTCCCGTGCGGTTTGCGGATGGTCCCGATCTCTGCGGCCAAACGCCTGCGGGCCCGGGCCTGTAGAATCCTGCTCACGACCACCTCATTATAATAGGCGCACTTGCTATAATCCCCGACTTGCGTCTCCTTAAGGAAAACCATGTAGGGCTTTGCCCACATTTACTCCGGGGGATCGCCCAACAGACCTTCTCACAGACTGAGGGGGCGGAAAACGAAAGACTTGAAACCATGAAAACCCCGCGGTTCCAACTCTGGTTCCTTCTGCTCGTGTCTTTGCTTTCAGGCCCGCCCGCGGTCCTCGCACAGCGCCGCCCGATTTTCATCGATTCGGCCGTGCCGGGTGAGCCGGACAGGGCCGATGAGGCGGTCACGAGAAGCCGCTTCGTCCGGGTGAGCTCCCGGAACCTTCGCGAGGGCGCCGAAGCGGCGGTCCTCGACCTGAACCTTTTCCCGGATCGCGCGCTCCGGGCTCGGATCGAGCGTATCGACGCCCTGCGGACCCATACGGTCTATTTCGGCCGGCTCGAAGGCCGCGATGAAGGCGAGGCGCTTCTCGTCGTGCAGAACGGGATCGTCGCCGGGACCATCCGCGGAGGAGGAAAGCTCTTTCAGATCCGGTTCGCAGGCGGCGGCATTCACGAGGTGCAAGAGATCGACCCGCTCCTCCTGCCCTCCGAGGACGAGCCTCTGGACCCCGGGGTCGAGCTCGATGCAATGGGAACGGCAGCCGTTGCGGCCGCGGCCGACGATGGTTCTCTCATCGACGTCCTCGTCGCCTACACCCCTGCGGCGCGTGCCGGCGCCGGAGGCACGGCCGCCATGCAGGCGCTCATCAACCTGGGCATCGCCGAGACCAACCAGGCCTACGCCAACTCCGGCGTCATCCAGCGGGTGCGCCTCGCCGGAACGGCCGAGCTCGCGTACACCGAGTCCGGCGACATGGGCGACGATCTCAACCGCTTTCGCATGACTTCCGACGGCCACATGGACCAGGTGCATGCGCTCCGCGACGGAACCAGGGCCGATCTCGTTCACCTCATCGTGGAGGGCGGCGGCTCCTGCGGCATCGGCTACGTGATGGACAGCGTCTCGAGCTCTTTCGCGAGCTTCGCTTTCGCGGTCACGAGGCGGAGCTGCGTTACGCCCAACCTCAGCTTCGCTCACGAGATGGGGCACAACATGGGCCTGCAGCACGACCGGTATGTCAACCTGTCGAACTCTCCCTTCTCTTACAGCCACGGGTACGTGAACCAGGCCGCACTCGCCCCGGGTGCCGCCACGAACAAGCGCTGGCGAACGGTGATGGCCTACAACGACGAGTGCGCTGCCGCCGGCTTCGGCTGTAACCGTTTGATGTACTTCTCGGATCCGGCGAGGACTCATACCGGAGACCCCCTGGGCGTACCGGGCGCGGCATCCAGCACCAGCCCGGACGGACCGGCGAACGAGCGCCTCTCGCTCGACGCTACGCGGACGACGGTGGCGAACTTCCGCACCGAAGCGGCCCCGCCGCCGCCACCGGACCCACTTCCGCCGGCAGCGCCGACGACGCTCTCGCCTACAGGCGACATCACAGATACCACCCCCACGTTTCGGTGGAATCCAGTGGCTGGCGCCACCAGTTATCAACTCCGGGTTCAGATAGGTACCGCGAAAGTCTACACCCAGAGCTATTCCCCCACCGCCGCCGGTTGCGCGACGGGCGCGGTGTGCTCGGCGACGCCCGCTCCAGCTCTCGCGCTCGGGGCGCACAACTTCCGGGTCCGGGCGTCGAATTCAGGCGGGTCAAGTCCGTGGAGCGCCACCAGAGCGTTCAACGTGGTGGCACTGGACGGATTCAATTCGCAGTTCAACGGAACCACAGTGCCGTGGCAAGTGCACTCCGGTGTCTGGTCGAACATGTCTTCCAAGTTCCTGCACAGCACGGGTATCGTCGGTTCGAACGCGTCGGTGAGCTACCCGCAGGACTTCGCGAACGTGGACTACAGCGTGCGGCTGCGGAGATATGGCACCGGACTCAACGACGCCTCCCGTGTCATCATCCGGGGAAATCCGAACCTGGTGACACTGAATCAGTGGTCACAGGGCTATTAGTTTCCAGATCAACCAGAACGGGAGGTTCTCGGTTTACCGCAATACGACCGTGCTCAAAGCGTGGACGGCCTCGTCCGCCATCAACCAGGGAAACGTGTGGAACGTGCTTCGGGTGGTGGCCACTGGCTCGAGCCTCAAGTTCTACATCAACGGCGTTCTCGCGTGGAGCGGAACGGACACGAACCTCGCATCGGGCCGGGTAGGCATCGGGATCGAAAGCAGCCTCGGCACGACGGGAAACCAGCTCCAGGTAGACTACGCGATCGTCAGCATGCCGACTACCACGACGACCACCGTCCCGACCTCTACAACGACCACCGTCCCGCCCTCCACGACGACCACCACCGTCGCGACCTCCACGACGACCACCGTCCCCCCCTCCACCACGACAACTACCGCTCCGACCACCACGACAACGACACGACCGGGCGGTGGTCCCGACGTTTCGGTGACCAAGAGTGACAATCCGGACCCGGTGGCGGTAGGTCAGGTTGTGAGCTACACGATTACTGTCCGGAACAACGGTCCCGGGACTGCCACTTCGGTCCAGCTCACGGATATACACCCGGCCTCCTTTCGATTCCTGGGGGGCGAACTGGGTTGTACCCCAACCTCTACCACTCAAGTAAGTTGCAATTTGGGCTCGATGGCGGCTGGCGCGAGCATCACGAAACGCATCCACTTTCAGCCGACGGTGGCCGGTTCCATGTCGAATTCCGCAACCGTCTTTTCTCTTGGTGATCCCAATATGAGCAACAACATGACTACGATAACCACGCAGGTGACGGCAAACTGAAGGACGGCGAATCCTCAGCGACCAACGTATATAGAGCCGGGAGTCGCGGACGTGGCGATTCGATGTGCGGGGCTTTCGAGGATAGGTCCGTGATCTACGCTCTCGACAGGAATCCAGTTCAGCCGAGACCCTGAACGCTCCCGACACTAGGGCGCGGACTTCGAGTCCGGCAACGGACAGCGATGAGCTGCTGACGGCTGATCGCTGTCGGCTGTTCTACCCTTTTCCCTTCCTCAGGAACGTCGGCACATCCAGGTCTTCGCCGCCCTCGTGGTCGACGGCTCCGAAGTCGAGGTCCATGGCGAGCCCATCCGAGCCCTTGCGATAGAAGCCTTCCGAGCCTACCGCCATTTCCGTCGGCCTCTTGTAGTTGGCGATGTCGACCGGAGTCACCGTGGTCCTCTTGACCGCGGGCGCAACCCGGTGAAAGCCCGTCGCGATGACCGTAATCTTCATCCGCCCCAGCATCCTCGGATCGACCACCGCGCCGAAGATGATGTTGGCCTCGGAATCCGCTTCAGCGTGAATGATGGAAGACGCTTCGTTCACCTCGACGAGACTCATGTCCTCGCCGCCGGTGATATTGATGATGACCCCCTTCGCTCCCTTGACGGACGCTTCCTCCAGCAGCGGACTGCTGATCGCCTTGTGCGCCGCTTCTTCCGCGCGCTTGTCTCCTTCGGCGATGCCGGTTCCCATCACCGCGTCGCCCATTCCCCGCATGATCGTCCGCACGTCGGCGAAATCCAGGTTGATGAGACCGGGGACGGTGATGAGATCGGAGATGCCCTGGACCGCCTGGCGGAGGACGTCGTCGGCGACGTTGAACGCGTCGGAGAGGGGCGTCGACCGCTCGACGGTCTGGAGCAGGCGATCGTTCGGGATCGAGATCAGCGTGTCCACCTGTTCCCGCAGCTCGCGCATTCCCTCTTCGGCCTGCATCTGTCGCCGGCGGCCTTCGAAGGTGAACGGCTTGGTGACCACGGCCACGGTAAGCGCGCCGAGCTCGGCGGCGAGAGAGGCCACGATGGGAGCGCCTCCCGTTCCGGTGCCGCCTCCGAGTCCGCAGGTGATGAACACCATATCGGCGCCTTCGATGGCCTCGAGGATGTGCTCGGTATCCTCGAGCGCTGCCTGGCGGCCGATGTCCGGATCCGCCCCGCACCCGAGCCCCTTCGTCAGCTTCGCGCCGAGCTGGACCCGCGCGGGCGCGTGAGACGCCTTGAGCGCCTGGAGGTCGGTGTTCGCGACGAGGAACTCCACTCCGGTGATCCGGGACGCGATCATCCGATTCACCGCGTTTCCGCCGCCTCCCCCGACTCCGATGACCTTGATGCGGGCGGTGGGCTCGGCGCCTTCCCCGAAAACGAGCCGACCCGGCTCGCTTCCCGGCTTTTCATCATCGAAACGAATCATTGCGTATCCTCCCTTTCGACCTAATCAGGCCAGGTGAACGGAAACGTTCACCATTTTTCGAACTCGATCCCAGATCTTCGACCACGGCGTCGAGGCGACGCTCGAGAGAAGCTTGTTCGCGCGCACCCGGTGGGCATACAGCACGAGACCGACGGAAGTGGCGTAAGAAGGATTCGCCACCACGTCCAGAAGCCCGCCCACCCCGGTCGGCGTTCCACAGCGGATCGGCATGTCGAAGATCCGATCCGCGACCTCGGCAAGGCCCTCCAGCCCCGCCGAGCCCCCGGTAAAGACCACTCCCGAATTCAGCACCCGCTCGTACCCCGCACGGCTGATCTCATCGTAGATCAGATGGCAGATCTCCTCTGCCCGTGGCTGGATGATATCCGAAAGAAGCTGCCGCGGCAGGATTCGGGACTTCCTCCCGCCGACGCTCGGGACTTCGATGGTGTCTTCTTCCGAGATCATCGTCGCCAGAGCGCATCCGTATTTCTTTTTGATCTTCTCCGCTTCCGCGATGGGAGTCCGCAATCCCACCGCCACGTCGCTCGTGAAGTGGTCCCCGCCCGTCGGCAGCACCGAAGTATGCCAGATGCTGCCTTTGTCGAAGATGGCGAGGTCGGTGGTGCCGCCGCCGATGTCGACCAGCACCACTCCGAGCTCCTTCTCGTCCGGAGTGAGCACCGCTTCCGCCGCGGCCAGCTGCTCCAGGACCGACTCCGTCACTTCCATTCCCGCGCGGTTGACGCAGGTGACGATGTTGGATGTCGCGGTGGCGCTCGCGGTGATGATGTGGACGTTCGCCTCGAGGCGCGAGCCGGTCATTCCCGTGGGATCGTCGATTCCATCGTGCCCGTCGACCACGAACTCCTGGGGCAGGACGTGGATGATCTCCCGGTCGGTCGGAAGCGAGATGGCCTTCGCGGCGTCGATGGCGCGGAATACGTCTTCGCGCGCGATCTCCCGGTTCTTACCGGTGATGGCCACGACAGCGCGGCTATTGAACCCTTTGATGTGGCTTCCCGCGAGGCCCACGTGCGCGGAGTCGATCTCGACGCCGGCCATGAGCTCCGCCTCCTCCACCACCTTCTTGATGCAGTCGACGGTCTGATCGAGGTTGATGACGACTCCCTTGCGGATTCCCTTGGATTCCGAGGAGCCGATGCCGATGATGTCGACCCGTCCTTCCTCGGTCACCTCCGCCACGATCGCCGTGACCTTGGTGGTCCCGATGTCGAGGCCAACGATGTATTTCTCTTTCTTGCTCAGAATGGCGCACCTCCCGCGAGGGGAACGGTCGGGCCCTGCGTTTCGCCGGGCGCGGTCGGGTTCAATCTCGCATATACGCGGTTCTGAAAACGGAGATCCAGAACTTCCAATCCAGGCAGACGCTCGGCGATCCCCTCGAGGAGCGGGACCACCTCCGTGAGCCGCGTCACCATGCTCCCCTCCGAGACGAGGAGAGCGAGCGGCGATTCGCGCAGCCGCAGAGTCACGGAATCGGCTCCCTCCGTGACGTCTAGATCCGAGATCAGGCGCGAAAGGCGCTCGTCGGCGAGGAGCGCCTCCGCCATCCGGCCGGCGAGGGCGGCGCGATCCGCCGACACAGCGCCGGCGCGATCCGCGAGTCCTCGAACCAAGACGAGCTTACCCATGTCGTAGAACGGCGGGAGCTGATCGAGAATCGTGCCGTCGGCGGCGAGGAGGTAGAGCTCCGAGAGCGCCGCGACCGCAACCGGCGTACGCTCGGCGATCTCGAGGGTGAGAGTCGCGGGAAGCATCCGCTTCAGCTCCACGTCCTTCACCCAGGCCGAGCGGAGAAGTTTCCGCTTCGTCTCGTCGAGATCGAGGGTGAGGATATTCGCCGCTTCCTCGACCTCGATGAGCTCCAGAATCTCTCCCTCGGAGAGACGTTCGTTTCCCTCGACGAGAATGCGGTCGATCTCCAGATCCGCCGCGCCGCCGCGAAGGAACGCGATCCAGACCGCCGCGAGCGCGGAGATGAAAAGGACCAGGAACAGGAAGAGCCGCGCGACACGCGCTCCCGACAGACGTCCGGAGGCTTTGCGGACCCGAAGCTGTCCCCGAAGAAAGTGCTCTTCGGGACCCGGCATCGACTTTCTTCTTCCGGCTTCTCCGGCTTCTCCATCAGGGGTTCCAGGTCATCACCTCCGTTTCCAGGAGGACCGAGGTTTCGCGCAGCACCCTCTCGCGCACCGCGTCGATGAGCGCGAGAACGTCCTTGGTTCTCGCCTTCCCCTCGTGAACGATGAAGTTGGCGTGGATTTCGGAGACCCGCGCGCCTCCGACGGAGAAGCCTTTGAGGCCGGCGCGATCGATGAGCCGTCCGGCGGAGTCTCCCGCGGGGTTCTTGAAGATGCAGCCGGCGCTCTTGACTCCCACCGGCTGAGTCTCCTTCCGGAACCGCATGTGCTGGTTCAGGTCTCTTTTGATCGCGAGCGCATCATCGGGCGTGAGTGAGAGCTTCGCCCGGGCCACGACGAGGTTTTCGCCGAAAGACGAAGCACGGTATCGAAAATCGATCTCCTGCCCGCGCAGAACGACTCTTCCTCTTTCCGGAGAGACCGCTTCGACCTCGCGCACCATGGGCCCGATCGAGAACTGATAGGCGCCGGCGTTCATGGTGAGGATGCCCCCGAGAGAGCCGGGGATGCCGACCCCTGCTTCCAGACCTCGAAGACCTCTCGCCGCGGTTTGCCTTACCAGCGCAGGGAAATTGACCCCCGCGCCCGCTTCCACCTGCCCGTCTCCGGAAAAGTGAACTCCCTCGAGGTTTCCGGTGGCGATCACCAGACCGCGAACCCCCGCGTCGTCGATGAGGAGATTGCTTCCCGCGCCCAGGATTCTCACCGGGAGATCCTCGGCCCGGGCGAGAGCGAAGAGCGTGGCCATGTCGGCGACCGAGCTCGGACGGGCAAGAACGTCGGCCGGCCCGCCGAGTCCCATGGTGGTATGCCGCGAAAGAGGCTCGTTCATGCGGAAGTCGATTCCGGCATCGCGGAGCTCCCGCGCGAGCGAGGAGGTGCCGTTAGCTAGCCCGCTCATGCACTGCCTCCGCCAGCCGATCGGAAAGCCCGGTCACGCTTCCGGCCCCGAGAGTCATCACCAGGTCGCCCGGGATGAGCTCCTCTTTCACTACCGAGAACGCTTCGTCGAGATCCGGAACGAACCGCACGTGACGATGACCGTGCCGCTCGATTCCCTCCGCGAGCTTCTTTCCCGAGACGTCCTCGAGAGCGTCTTCCCCCGCGGCGTAGATCTCCGTCACCAGGAGGACATCCGCCTGATGAAACGCCCGGCAGAACTCCTCGAAGAGATCCTGCACCCGCGAATACCGGTGAGGCTGGAAGACCACGACCGTCCGGCGCCCGAAGGCCTCCTTCGCGGTCTGGAGCGTCGCGCGAATCTCCGTCGGGTGGTGTCCGTAGTCGTCGATCACCAGGATGCCGGCCGAATCGGCCTTCACCTGGAACCGCCGCTCGACGCCCGAGAAGGATTCGAGTCCCACTCCAATCTCCGGCAGACCGAGACCGACCTCCCGCGCGACGGCAGCCGCCGCGAGCGAGTTGAGGACCGCGACCCGGCCGGGCACCCGCAGGCGAATCTCCGCGACCGGCTCGCCGGAGAACTTCAATCGATACGACGAGCCCGCGCCATCGAGCTTCACTTCGTCGGCCGATACGTCGGCCTGCGCCGAAAAACCGTAGGTCACGTGACGCCGCCGAATCCGCGGCAAAATGTCCTGAATCCTCTCTTCGTCCAGGCAAACGACGGACGCCCCGTAGAAGGGGACCTTGTTCACGAAGTCGACGAACGCCTGCTCGAGATCTCCCATGTCCCGGTAGGCTTCCATGTGCTCCCGATCGATCCCGGTGACGACCGCCACCACCGGCGAGAGCTGGAGAAAGCTTCGATCGGACTCGTCCGCTTCCACCACCATCAGGTCCGGAGTCGCCGAGCCGGGCGTTGGTTCCGAACGCGGTGATGCGTCCTCCGATCACCATGGTGGGGTCGAGCCCGGCGCGGTCGAGGACCACGGCGATCATCGAGGTGGTGGTGGTCTTGCCGTGGGAGCCAGCGACGGCGATGCCGTACTTCAGGCGCATCAGCTCGGCCAGCATCTCCGCTCGGGGGATGATGGGAATCTGGAGGCGGCGCGCCTCGACGATCTCGGGGTTCGAAGGCTTCACCGCGGAGGACACCACCACCACGTCCGTTCCCTCGACGTTCTCGGCGCGGTGACCCTCGTGCAATCGGACTCCGAGCGCGCGGAGGGCCGCGGTCGAATGAGAGAGCTTCAGGTCGGATCCGCTCACGGTATAGCCCAGGTTCACGAGCACTTCCGCGATACCGCTCATCCCGATGCCGCCGATTCCGACGAAATGCACCCGGGTCTTCTTGGAAAAGAGAGGGGCACTCACGCCGCCACCTCCTTTCCGGTGAGCCGCAGGAGCCGGCGCGCGACGGTATCCGCCGCGTCGGGTCGGGCCATCGCCCTGGCCGAAGCCGCCATGCGAGCTCGTTCCTGGGGCGCGTCGAGGAGATCGAGGATCTCCCGCGCGAGCCGGCCGGGATCGAGATCGCTCTCGCGCAGAAAGCGAGCGGCGCCCGCTCCCGCCATCATCTCCGCGTTTCGCTCTTGGTGGCCTCCCGCGAGCGAGAGCGGCAGGAGGAGCGATCCCCGCCCGGCGCAGGCGAGCTCCGCGCAGGTGGTGGCGCCGGCCCGGGCGATGACCACGTCCGCGGATTCGTACGCCTCGTGCATCGCGTCGATGTACGGAACCACGAGAGCCCTCACGGAATGGAGCGCGTAGGCCTCGCTCACCGACGGAAGGTCGCGGGGCCCCGTCTGGTGGACCCATTCGAGCCGATGGAGCTCCGGAGTGAGAAGAGAAAGGGCTCCGGCGACCGCGCGATTCAGGGCCGCCGATCCCTGGCTCCCCCCGAAGACGAGGAGCCGCATCCGCTGCGAGCTCTGTGGGCCGAGCGGGGAAACCGACAGCAATCTCGCGCCGAACCGGGTTTCCGGAGACGAATCCCTTCTTTCCGAAGTACCGCGTCGTTTCCTCCCAGGCGCAGGCGGCTTCGTCGACGAAGGGCGCGAGCCAGCGATTCGCGAGGCCCGGCTCCGCGTTCGGCTCCAGGATGAGCGTCGGAATCGCCTTTGAGCGAGGCGGCGAGGAGAACGGTGCCGGAGACGTACGCGCCGACTCCCATGACCGCCTGCGGATCGAGCCGCTTCAGAAGACGCACCGAGTCGACGAGCCCGAGGAAGAGTCCCTGCACGCCTCGAAGCTTGCGCCCGAGCGAGCCTCCGCGAAGAGGAGCGGCGCGCACCAACTCGAGGGGAAACCCCGCCGCGGGAACGATGGATGACTCGAGTCCTCTCTCGGTGCCGACGAAGATCACTTCGGCTCCCTCCGCGAGCTCGCGCACTCGCCGCGCCACGGCGATGGCCGGATAGAGATGTCCTCCCGTGCCGCCCGCGGCGAAGAGGAGCCGCATTCGACGAGCTGTCTCGGCCACGCCTCACCTCGCATGCTGGGACACCGAGAGTATGAGCCCCACCGCGGCCATCCCCGCGAGGAGCGACGAGCCGCCCGCGGACACGAACGGAAGCGGAATCCCCGTGGTGGGAAGCATCCCCAGGACGACGCCCATGTTGATGAGTCCCTGGCCGACGAGGAACATGGTGAGTCCCGCCGCGAGGAGCGAGCCGAACCGGTCGGGCGCGCGGTCGGCGATGTGCAGCCCCCGCCACAACAGGATGGAAAACCCGCAGAGGACCGCGAGCCCTCCCAAAAGACCGAGCTCCTCGCCGACGACGGCGAAGATGAAGTCGGAGTGCGGCTCGGGAAGATAGAAATGCTTCTGCTGGCTCGCCATGAAGCCCTTTCCGAGGACCCCGCCCGAGCCCACGGCGATGAGGGACTGAAGGATCTGGAAGCCCTTCCCCAGGGGATCCTGATCCGGATCGAAGAAGATCAGGAACCGCTCGCGCCGGTAGTCCTCGCTGAAGATGAGCCAGAGGAGGAGCGGCGTCGAAGAGAGCGAGAGGAGCGTGAGCTGGCCGAGCGGAACCCCGGACACGAAGAAGAGACAGAATCCGATGAACACGAGACAGAACGCCGTCCCGTAGTCGGGCTCGATGAGCACCAGGAAAGCGAGGAGCCCGGTTACCAGAAGCGACGGGAACCAGCCCGGACCAGAAGTCCTCGAGACGTTCGCTCTTGCGGTCGAGCTGGTGGGCGAGCGTCAAAACGAGCGCGATCTTCGCGAGCTCCGAAGGCTGGAATGAGACCAGACCCAGCCGAATCCAGCGGTGGGCATTGTTGAGTGGCGGACTGAAGAGGACGGCGACCAGCAGCAGGAACGTCACGCCCAGAAGCCCGTAGACCACCGCCGGACGTTTCCACTTTCGATAGTCGATCCGGGCCAGCACCATCATCACGAGGACGCCCAACGCCGCCCACGTGCCCTGCTTCACGACGAAGAAATAGGGGCTCCGATGCGACTCGAGGGCCACGACCGACGACGCGCTGAAGAGCATGACGACGCCGAAGCCCACGATGGCGATGGCCGCGATGAAGAGCGTCCGGTCGGGAGAGAGCTTCGAAGCCACCCCTCACTCCCTCCCCGCGGCGAGCCTCTCGACCGCCGCCCGGAATCGTTCCCCGCGTTCGCGATAGTCGCGGAACATGTCGAAGCTCGAGCCCGCGGGCGAGAGCAGCACCACGTCTCCGGGTGAAGCACTCCGGTGGGCTCGCTTCGACCGCCGACTCCAGGTCCTTGGCCATCTCGATGGGCGCGGTCCCCTCCAGGGCGTCACGCACCATATCCCGGCTCTCGCCGATGGCGAATACGCGCTTCACCTTGCGCGCCACCAGATCGCGCAGTTGCCGCAAATCCCCGCCCTTGAAGCGCCCGCCCAGGATCAGCAGGATTCCGCCGTCGAAGCTCTCGAGCGCGGCTCCCACCGCCTGCACGTTGGTAGCCTTGGAGTCGTTGTAGAACCGCACTCCGTCCACCTCCGCCACTTTCTCGAGCGCGTGGGGAAGACCCTGGAAGTGCGAGAGCGCGTCCTCGATCTCGTCCCCCGCGACTCCAAGAAGGGCCGCGGCGGCCGAAGCGGCCATCGCGTTCAAGCGGTTGTGCCTTCCCACGAGCTGAAACTCCTCGAGGGAGGCCAGGGGCTCGGTCGCCCCGTTCTCGTGCTTCACGATCCAGGGCTCGTTCAGGTGGAAGTGCGGAGAGAGCCCGGACGGAGTCCGACACAGTCCAGGTCGAAGTACCACTTCTTCGATTTCGCTTTTTCAGCCATGGACACCGTCAATCGATTTCCGCCGAAGACCAGGGCCGCGTCTTCTTCCCGCTGGTTTTCGAAGATGCGGGCCTTGGCGGCGACGTACGCCGGAAAGTCGGGATGCCAGTCCAGGTGATCGGGGGTGACGTCGAGGAGCACCGCGACCCGTGGACGGAACGATGCGATGGTCTCGAGCTGAAAGCTCGAGACCTCGACGACGAAGACCGTTTGCTCGGAGCTTCCCGAAAGCTCCGTCACCAGTGGTGCGCCGATGTTCCCCGCGAGCCGCGTGTCCCGCCCCGCCGCTCGCAGCATCGCCGCGAGGAGAGACGCCGTGGTGGACTTCCCCTTGGTGCCGGTGATCGCGACAACGACTCCTCGAGCTTCGCGAAAGCCGAGCTCGAGCTCGCCCCAGACCGGAACGCCGCGCGCGCGAGCCTCCTGAAGTATCGGCGAGTCGGTTCTCACGCCCGGGCTCGCGACCACGAGGTCCACTCCCGACAAGAGCGTCGGCGGATGCGAGCCGAGGTGCAAGCGGACTCCGTCCGCCTCGAGAGCGAGCGCCTCCTGCGAGAGCTCCTCCCGCGTCCGCCGGTCCGCCGCCGGTTACCACCGCTCCCCGGGACCGGAGGAGCTCGCGAGGCCGCGACTCCCGAGAGACCGAGCCCCACCACCAGGACGCTCCGACCCCGATAGTCTTCGCTGATTGGCCTCATTGGCGTCACGACCCGCCTGCATTCTCCTCATCTCAACTTCAGGGTGGTCAGGCTCGCGAGAGCGAACATGACCCCCAGAATCCAGAACCGCACGATCACCTTGGGCTCGCTCCAGCCCGCGAGCTCGAAATGGTGGTGGAGCGGCGCCATGCGGAATACCCGCTTGCCGGTGAGCTTGAACGACGCGACCTGAATGATCACCGAGAGCGCCTCGAGAACGAAGACGCCGCCGACGAGGGTCAGGAGAATCTCCTGCTTGATGAGGAGGGCCATGGTCCCGATGGCGCTTCCGAGAGCGAGCGACCCCACGTCGCCCATGAACACCTGCGCCGGATAGGAGTTGAACCAGAGAAACCCCAGGCTCGCCCCCACCATCGCGCCGCCGAAGATGGTGAGCTCCCAGATTCTCGGGATGTGGATCAGGTCGAGATAGGCGGAGAACTGCGCGTGTCCGGTGACGTAGGTCAGGACGGTATACGTCGAGGCGACGATGAGCACCGTTCCGATGGCGAGGCCGTCGAGCCCGTCGGTGAGGTTCACCGCGTTCGACGCTCCCACGATCACGAGGACGGCGAAGGGAACGAAGAACCACGACAGGTCGGGCCGGAGCTCCTTCACGAAGGGAAAAAGGATGACCGTCGAGAAGTCGCCCTCTCGGGACATCGAGATAGAGCGTCAGGCCCACCACCAGGGCGGACGCAGTCTGGAGAAGGAACTTCGCCCGCGCCGACAGTCCGAGCGAGCGCTTCTTCACGACCTTCCGGTAGTCATCGGCGAAGCCCACGATGCCGAAGGCGATCGTCGTACCGAGCGCCAACCAGACGAAAGTGCTTCCGAGGTTCGCCCAGAGGAGCGTCGGCACGGCAATGGCCGTCAGGATGAGAACGCCGCCCATGGTGGGTGTCCCCGCTTTCGAGCGATGCGTCTCCGGACCTTCCTGACGGATGTGCTGCCCGATCTGGAACTGCCGGAGCCGCGCGATGAGCCAGGGACCGAGAAAGAACGAGATGGCGAGAGCGGTCAGGGTCGCGCAGGCGGTCCGGAACGTGACGTAGCGGAACACGTTGAGAAAGCTGTACTGCGTGTGGAGCGGATAGAGGAGGTGATAGAGCATCACTTCTCCTTCGCTCCGCGGCGCACCGTCTCGATCGCGCGCTCGAGCCCGATCCCTCGCGAGGCTTTCAGGAGGACCACGTCACCCTCGCGCAGCTCTCGAAGCAGGAGCTTCCCCGCTTCCTCGGCGTTTTCGACGGCGCTCAGCCGCGACAGGCACGCGCCGGCATCCGCGCGCTCCCGCGATGAGGTCGCGAGCGAGCGGGCCGACGCCGATGAGGCGATCGATGGGAAGCGCCGCGGCGAAGCGCCCCACTTCACGGTGAAGCTCGGCTCCCTTTTCTCCCAGCTCCCGCATGTCCCCCACGACCGCGATGCGCCGGAGGGCTCGCTCCTCGCAGAGCGACGCGAGCGCCGCGCGAAGGGCGCGGGGGTTGGAGTTGTAAGTCTCGTCGAGGAGAACGAACCCGCCTCCGAAATCCAGCCGCTCGCCGCGATGGGTTGCCGGACGGAGCCGGGAAAGGGCACGGGCTGCGTCCCGGAAGGGCACGTCGAGAGCGCTCGCGGCCGCGAGACCTCCGAGGAGGTTGTACACGTTGTGCCGTCCTCGAAGAACGGTCGCAATCTCCTCTTCCTCGCCGCGGAAGATCGCGGTGAAGCGCAGTCCCTCGGGGGTCGCTTCGGATGGCCGAGGCCCGCAGGTCGGCTTCTCCCTCGATTCCGAAGCGGAGCTGCGTTCCGGAGAAACCGCGCGCCTGTTCCAGGACCAGCGGGTCGTCGGCGTTGACCACGGCGGTCGCTCCTTCGGGTAGCCCGCGAAAGAGCTCGCCCTTGGCATCGGCGATGGCGGAAACCGTTCCGAAGAACTCCAGGTGCACCTCGGCGACGTTGGTGAGCACCCCCACGTCGGGCCTCGCGATCTCGGTGAGACGCGCGATTTCTCCAGGAGCGGACATTCCCATTTCGAGGACCGCGATCTCCTCGTTCTCGAGCCGCAGCAGCGACAGGGGAAGTCCGTAGAAATTGTTCAGATTGCCTTCCGACTTCAGCACGCTGCGGGCGCTTGCGATCGCGGTCGCCGCCGCCTCCTTGGTGGTGGTCTTTCCCATGCTGCCGGTGATCGCAACCACCCGGACTGCGCGGCTTCTGCGGAAGCCTCCCGCGAGCTCCTGGAGCGCGCGCGTGGTGTCTTCGACGCGGATCGCGAACGCGCGCGGCGGGACATCGCTTCGCTTGTGGATCACGACACCCGTGGCCCCCTTCTCGACCACCTCGCGGAGAAAATCGTGGCCGTCGTGGCGCGGTCCGGCGATGGCGAAGAAGAGGTCCCCGCGGCGGAGGGTGCGGCTGTCGATGGATACCCCTCCCTCGAACGGGTCGGAAGGCGTGCCGGCCTCGAGAATTCCTCCCGCGAGGCGCGCCAACTCACCCGCCGTCGATTTCAAGATCCCAGAATCTCCTTCACGACCTTTCGATCGTCGAAGTCCAGCACGCGGTCGCCGATGATTTGATACGGCTCGTGCCCCTTGCCGGCGATCACCACCAGGTCTCCCGTCCCGGCCTGCCCGAGCGCGAAAGCGATCGCCTTGCGCCGGTCGACCTCCACGTCGATTCCCGAATGCTCCTTCGTGCCGAGTTGGATCTCGCGCACGATGGCCTCGGGCTCTTCTCCCCGCGGATTGTCCGAGGTCAAGACCACCCGGTCCGCGAGCCGCGCCGCCACCATTCCCATCAACGGCCGCTTCGACCGGTCGCGCTCCCCGCCGCAGCCGAAGACCACCCAGAGCTTCCCGCGGGTGAGCGGCCGCGCCGCCTCGAGGAGCTTTCGGAGCGCGTCGTCGGTATGGGCGTAGTCGACGACGACGTCGAAGGGCCGGCCGACGGGAACCCGCTCGAAGCGTCCGGGCGCTCCCGCGACGTCCGGAAGCACGCTCAAGAGCTCGCCGGCTTCGAAGCCGAGCGCGAGCATCGCCGCATAGGCCGCGAGGAGGTTCATCGCGTTGTAACGGCCAACGAGACGGCTTCGGATCTCGCGCTCGACTTGTCCCTCTCGAAACGAGAGCCGCGTCCCGTCGAGCGAAGTCTCGACCGATCGGATGGACAGGTCCGCGGTGGGAGAAAAGCCGAAAGTCGTGATGCCGGCGCCGACGCTCGAGGCGAGCCGTTCTCCGTAGACGTCGTCGATGGCGATGACCGCGCGCCCGTGTGGCCTCAAGTAGCGGGTGAAAAGAAGCCGTTTGGCCTCGAAATAGCTCTCCATGTCGACGTGAAAGTCCAGATGGTCGCGGGAGAGGTTGGTGAAGACCGCGACCTGGAACTCCGAGCCTTCGAGACGGGAGAGCGCGAGACCGTGCGACGAAACCTCGAGAGCTCCGTAGCGGCAGCCAAAGGCGGCCGCCTCGGCGAGGAACGCCTGGAGCGTCGGAGCCTCGGGAGTGGTGTGGCGCGTGGGCTCGCTCTCGTCCCCGATCTTCGAGACCACGGTCCCGAGCATCGCCGAAGGCGGTGCGAGGCGAGTCAAGAGTCCGTCGAGGAGATAGGTGGTGGTGGTCTTGCCGTTCGTGCCGGTGACGCCGACGAGGTCCATTTTCTTCGCCGGCTCGCCGAGAGCCTTGGCGGCCATGACTCCCGCCGCCTTTCGCGCGTCCGGCGTCTGCACCCACGTGGCGCCCGCGGAAAGTTTCGGATCGGGCGGCTTCTCGCTCACCACGACCGATAGCGCCTCGCGCGAGAGCCTCCGCGAGGAAGCGATGCCCGTCGGTCTTCTCGCCCTCGAGGGCGACGAAGACGAAGCCCGGGCGCACTTCGCGGGAGTCCACCGCGACTCCGTGAACCTCCGCGTCGCGTGGCCCGCGGACGGTCTGAAGCGGAACGAGCGCGAGGAGCTCTTGGAGCCTCACTCCGCTTCCACCGACGTTCAGTTTTTTTCCTCCCTCGATCTCGGTCGTCGCTTTCATCAGAATTCTTCGCTCACCTCGCGATTCACCGGACGGGAGGCTCCCGCCACCCGGATCTCTCCCGGCGCCGCGCGCGGAGGCGGAGCCGGCGCGGCGGTCGAGAGGTTTCGGTCCAAGAACCAGACGGGCCTCGATGCCCTCCCCGAGCCACTCTCCCGCCGGCGGGACTCTGCTCGACGACGAACCCCGTTCCCGCGAGGTCCGGCATCAGTCCGGAGGCGACGAAACGCGCGAGCGCGTCCCTCGCGGAAAGACCGACCACGTCGGGCGCGCCCGGACCTTCGGGGGTCGCGAAGGCCGCCGGTCGGACCGCGCTCGACGCGGAGGCCTCTATGGAAAGAATAGGTGCCGTTTGTGGCCAAACTTTGGCGACGCGGACGACCTCTTCCTCGTCGCGCGGCACGCCCAGGTGCACCAGCGAGCGCTCCACGATCCGCGCGAATACCGCGGCGGCCCGCGACCCCGAGTGATCGCCTTCCGGGGAATCCAGGATGACGAGGGCGGTCAGCTCCGGCCGGAGCGCGGGGGCGAAGCCTACGAAAGAAGCGATGAAGTCGGTTTTCGAGTAGCCGCCGGGAACGGCCTTCTGGGCGGTGCCGGTCTTCCCCGCGACTCGATACCCGCGAAGAGCGGCGGCCTTCCCCGTGCCCTTTTCCACGACCGCGGTGAGAATGTCCGACATGCGCCGGGCGGTCGCTTCACTCACGACCCTCCGCACCGGTTCGGGCGAAAGAGAGGGCACGAGGGCACCGTCCGATCCCACCGAAGCCGAGAACGAGCCTCGGTCGCATGAGGTATCCCGAGGTGGCGAAGACGTTCGCCGCCGCGACCATCTGGAGCGGCGTCACGCTCACCTCCTGGCCGAAGGTGATGGTGGCGCTCGTCACCGGACCCCAGCGCTCCGAGGGCCGCAGGATTCCCCGGCTCTCCGCGGTGAGCTCGACGCCGGTGGGCTCGCCGAAGCCGAACGCCTTCACATAGGACTCGAGCCGGCTCCGACCGAGCCGCTGGCCGATGCGGATCATTCCGACGTTACTCGAGTTCACCACCACCTCGCGGAACGTCAGGACGTCGAAGGGTCGGTGGTCGCGGATGAAGCGATCCGCGATGCGGATGCCGCCCTGCCCGCAATCGATGCGCTCGTCCTCGGTGACGACGCCCTCCTCGAGGGCCGCCGCCGCCGCGACGATCTTGAAGGTGGACCCCGGCTCGTAGACGTCCGTCACGGAGCGGTTGCGCCGGTGGATCTCGGAAGCGTCGCCGAACCGGTTCGGGTTGAAGCTTGGAAACGACGCCATCGCGAGGAGCTCGCCCGTCGAGGGACGCATCACGATCGCGATCCCGCTGTGCGAGCGGCTCTCGCGCACCGCTTGCGAGAGCTCGCTCTCGGCGATGTACTGGAGGTTCTCGTCGAGAGTCAGGTAGACGGACTCGCCGGGGATGGGGCGCTTCTCGACGCGGGTGCCCGCGCGCCGCTTCAAAGCGTCGCTCCAGATGACGCGGCTCCCCGGCTCGCCCTTGATGCGCGTTTCGAGCGCGTACTCCACCCCGCCCATGCCTTCGTTGTCGGTGCCCACGTAGCCCAGAACCTGGGCGGCGAGCCGGCGCTTGGGATAGAACCGGCGGCTCTCCTCGACGGAGTGGACCCCGGAGACGTTCAGCGCCTCGACGCAGCGGCGCGCTTCAGAGCCCGCCTTTCTCTCGAGCCAGGCGAAGTCCCTCTCTCCCAGGAGCTGGCCGAGGACTTTCCTCCGCGGCTGTCCGAGACAGCGCGCGATGGGACCGGCCGCATCCTGCGCTCGTTCCGGCGTGAACGCGCTCGGAACCGCGTAGAGCGAATCGACCTCGACGCTTTCCGCGAGCGCGCCCCCGTTTCGATCGTGAATCGTGCCGCGGCGCGCGTCGAGCTTCAAACGACGCTGGTACTGGACCAGGCCGCGCGATTCGTACTCTTCCTTCGCGACGATGGTGAGGAAAGAGAGCCTCAAGGCAATGGCGGCGACGGCGAGCGACGTCAATAGCGCGAGGAGCAGAAGACGGACGCGCACCCGGGTCAGGGGCCGAGCTTCTTCTCCCGTCTTCACGGCGCCTCTCCCGAGCCGCTGGGCTCGACCACGAGAAACTCCTCGGGACCGGGATAGATCATTCCGAGCTCGCCCCGGGCGATGCTCTCGATGCGCGCGGGATCGGACTCGGTGGCACGCTGGAGCTCGAGATGATGCTTCACTTCGACCAGCTCGTCGCGCCTCTGGCGCAGTTCCTCCATCCGGTAGCCGATCTGAATCAGCTCCAGGTGAGGCCACGCGTACACGATGACCGCGATCGTCAGGATGACTCCGAAGAACGCCACTCGGAAGAGCTCCCGGTGCCGCTTCCGGTCGAGCTCCCGCACCAGCTGCTCGTTCCTCACGGCTTTGGTCAGCGTGAAGCTCTGGCCTTTCATGCGACCCGCTCCAGCGCGCGCAGCTTCGCGCTTCGGGACCGCCGATTCCGGGCCACCTCGGCGGGAGTCGCGGTGAGAGGCTTCTTGGTGAGGACGCGGAACTGGCGCTCCTCTTCGGAGCTCTTTCCCAGGCCGCGGAACGCGAGCTTCACCGCGCGATCCTCGAGGGAGTGATACGAAACCACGACCAGGCGCCCTTCGACGCGAAGAGCGCGGGGGGCCTTGTCGAGAAAGCTCTCGAGAGCTTCGAGCTCGTGGTTCACCGCGATGCGCAGGGCCTGAAACGTCCGGGTAGCCGGGTCGATTCCACCCTTCCAGGGACCGAGGACGGATACCACCGCGCGCCTCAGGTCGGTCGTGGTTCCGAGCGGACGACGCGCGACGATCCTTCGCGCGATGGCGCGGGCGCGGCGCTCGTCGCCGTAGTCCCGCAGGATCCGCTCGAGCTCGCGTTCGTCCGTCTCGTTCACGATGTGGGCCGCCGTGAGCTCCTGGGACCGGTCGAATCTCATGTCGAGCGGACCCTCCGCGGAAAAGCCGAATCCTCGCTCGGCGGCGTCGAGCTGCAGGCTCGAAAGACCGAGGTCGGCGACGATTCCATCGACGAGACCCTCGAGATGCCCGTCCAGATCCGCGAACGACGCCCAGACCAGTGAGAGCCGCTCGGCATGATCGCGGAGCCGCTCCCTCGCGGCTTCGACCGCGCCTCGATCGCGATCGAAAGCGACCACCCGTCCGAGAGGATGGCTCGCGCGGAGAAGCGCTTCCGTGTAGCCGCCTCCTCCGAGGGTCGCGTCCACGTAGACGCCGCCCGGCTTCGCGCCGACGTGCTGGATGACCTCGGTGAGGAGCACCGGCTCGTGCGCTTTCGCTCGCTCCGTTCGATCGCCATCAGCTTTTCCGTCCTGCACTCCTCGACTCAGATCCCGAAGTCCGAGAGCGCGCGCTGGTCGTCGTCGGTCATCGGCTCGCGATTGAGCTTTTCGAGGAAGTACTCCTGGTTCCACACTTCGAGAAAGTTGAACTTCCCGAGGACCGCGACGTTACCCTTCATCTGCGCCGACTCTCGAAGGAGCGCCGGAATGACCAGCCGGCCTTGTCGATCGAGGAGCGCCGCCTGCCCGAAAAAATGGACTCGATTCAGGAACTTCACCTTGGCCGGATGCGAGTCCGGCATCGAGCCGAGTTTTCTTTCGACCTCCGCCCACACATTCATCGGGTAAATGCGGACGTTGTCGCCGCTCACGCTGGTGACGAAAACATCCGAGCCGTAGTTGGTCTCGATGAGCTCGAAGAACCCGGCAGGGATCTTCAGTCGACCCTTCTCGTCTACCCGCGCGGGATGATTGCCGCGGAGCAACTGGACCTCCCCAGAACCTCGGTTTTCACACCGAGACCACTAGTGGCTGTTTCAGACCACTTTATTCCACTTAATTCCACCGGGATCCTAAGATGGCCACTATCTCCTTGTCAAGCCACAATTAGCGGGAATCGACGGTTGCGAAACAGTGCGATCGATCCGTGGGCAATGACCCACATAGAGAGATCGCCGTCAGGCGCCAGGCGTCAGCCATCGGCCGTCGTGGCGTGAAGCGCTGTAGTAAGATTCGGCGGTTTCCCATGAAGGCCGGTATCGTCGGTTTCGAAGGCGTAGGAAAGCGCACGCTCTTCGCGCTCCTGACTCAGGTGGCGGGCGCTTCGACGAGCCGCACCGAGCAGATCGGCGTCCTGAAGGTTCCCGATCCGAAGCTTTCGACGCTTTCTCGATTGCATGAATCCCGCAAGACCACGCCCGCGACGGTTTCGTTCGTGCTCATTCCCGGCCTCGTGAAGGGGCGCTCGAAGGAGAAGCTCGACGTTTCGAGTCTCCGCGCCGTCGACGTTCTGGTCCACGTGGTGCGGGCGTTCGAAGATCCTGCCGTGCCTCACCCGGAGGGCTCCGTCGACGCGCGGCGCGACATCGAGATGATGGAGCTCGAGCTGACCCTCGCCGATCTCGGCGTGGTCGAGAACCGGATCGAGAGGCTGGAGGCGGATGCGAAGAAGGGACGGAAAGGCGAGCTTCAGGATCTCCCGATCCTGATCCGCGCGAAAGAAGCGCTGTCCGAGGGCCGGCCGCTCCGCGAGGCGCTCTCTCTCGAAGAGCGGGAGGCTCTTCGAGGCTACGCGCTCCTGACCGCGAAGCCGATGCTGGTGGTGGTGAACGCGGGGGAGAGCGACCTCGGGCCGCTCGATCTCGGGGAGAAGCCCGGATTCGCCGTCGCCTACGTCTCCGCCCGCATCGAGTCGGAGATCGCGGAGCTCCCGCCGGAAGAAGCTCTCGCCTTCCGGGAAGAGATGGGGCTTTCGGAAGGGGCGGTCGAGCGCGTCGTTCGCGCCGCCTTCGATCTCATGGGGGTCATCACCTTCTACACCGCGGGAGACACCGAATCGCGCGCCTGGATCGTTCCCCGCAAGACGCGCGCGGTGAAAGCCGCGGGCACCATCCACAGCGACATCGAACGAGGGTTCATCCGCGCCGAAGTGGTCTCCTACGACATCCTGGTGCGGGAAGGCTCCTGGAACGCTTGCCGCGACAAAGGGCTCCTGAGGCTCGAAGGCAAGGACTATCCGATCGTCGAAGCGGACGTGGTCTACTTCCGGTTCAACGTGTGATGAAGCTGCCATGAAGCTCATTGTCCAGATTCCCTGCCTCAACGAGGCCGATACCCTCCCCGCGACCCTCGCGGAGATCCCGAGGAACATCGACGGCTTCGACGCGGTGGAGGTGCTGGTCATCGACGATGGATCCACGGATGGGACCGCGGACGTCGCTCGGCGGCACGGGGTCGAGCACGTGCGGCGCTTCGCCCGCAGCCGCGGCCTCGCGGCCACGTTCAAGGCCGGCCTCGAGACCGCGCTCGCGCTCGGGGCGGATGTCATCGTGAACACCGACGGCGACAACCAGTACGCGGGGAGCGATGTTCCGACGCTCGTCGGCCCGATCCTGAGGGGCGAGGCGGACATGGTCATCGGCGACCGGAGGGTGAAAGAGGTGAATCACTTCTCCTTCACCAAGAAAAGGCTGCAGTCGCTCGGGAGCTGGGTGGTTCGCCAGGTTTCGGGCACCAACGTCCCCGACACCACCAGTGGATTCCGGGCGTTCTCGCGGGAGGCGGCTCTTCGGATGAACCTCGTCTCGGACTATACCTACACCCTCGAGACCATCATCCAGGCCGGCAAGAAGCGGCTCGCGGTCGCCCAGGTCCCGATCGAAGCGAGAGAAACGCGTCCGAGCCGGCTCATCCGCAGCAACTGGGACTACGTGAAGCGATCCGCGGCGACCATCGTGCGCATCTACGCGATGTACGAGCCGCTCAAGATCTTCAGCTATCTCGCGCTCGCGTTCTTTCTCCCCGGCTTCTATCTCTCCGTCCGGTATCTCTACTTTCACTACAAGGGCGAAGGGGGGCACGTGCAGTCGGTGCTCCTCGCGATTCTCCTGCTGATCCTCGCGTTCGGGTCCCTCGTGTTCGGTCTCGTGGCCGACATCCTCGCTTCGGTGAGACGTCTTCTCGAAGAAGTGCTCTATCGCCAGCGCCTCCTCGAGGAGCGCTTCGCGGAGGCGGAACGGGAGCGGCCTCGCTGATGCCGATGAGAGAAGAGACCATTCACTCGCGCGTCAGCGTTCTCGTTCCCGCGTTCGAAGAGGAATCGTCAATCGGCGCCGTCGTCGAGAGCCTCCGCGCGCTCGGGAGCTGGAAGGAGATCGTCGTCGTCGACGACGGGTCCAAGGACCGAACGGCGGAATGCGCCCGGGCCGCCGGAGCTTCCGTGATCCGGCACCCCTACAACAAGGGAAACGGGGCAGCGGTGAAAACGGCCGTCCGCGCCGCGGTAGGTGAGTTCATCCTCCTTCTCGACGCCGACGGGCAGCACCCGCCCGGGGAGATCGCGAAGCTCCTGGAGAAGCTCGCCGAGTACGACCTCGTGGTAGGAGCGCGCTCTTTCAAGAGCCAGGCCGGCTTCTCGCGCGCTCTCGGCAACGCCGCCCTCAGCCGATTCGCGTCCGTGGTCGCGAGATTCCGTATCGACGATCTCACCTCCGGATTCCGCGCCGCGCGCCGGGCGCGATTCCGTGAGTTTCTCCACCTCTACCCGAACGGGTTCAGCTATCCCGCGACCAGCACTCTCGCTTTCGTGAAGGCGGGCTATGACGTGGTCTTCGTTCCGGTCGAAGGCCGGCGCCGCTCCTCCGACTCGAAGAGCAAGATGAAGCCCTGGCGCGAGGGGTTCCGATTTCTCGCGATCATTCTTCGGATCGCGACGCTCTTCAGCCCGCTGCGGGTCACCCTTCCCGTGGCCTTCGGATTCTTTCTAGCGGGGGTCGGCTACACCACCTACACCATCGTGACCGAGACGGACGTGACGGATATCTCGGTGCTGCTCTTCTTCGCGTCCGCGGTGCTCTTTCTCTTCGGGCTCCTCTCCGAGCAGATCGCGGCCTTGAGGCATCGCGGCGACGATTAGTGCCGTTCCGCGTCTCGCTCCTCGCCGGGTTCGTTCTAGCGCTGGCCGTCAGGCTTCTTTGGGTCCTCAAGGTCCAAGCTCCATCCGAGACCATCTACTCGGATATGGCTGGGTACATCTTCCGAGCCCGCCAGATGTTCACCGGCGAGCCGGACCTTCACGACTCGTATCCGTCCTGCATGCCATTCGGAGCTCACTACTTCTATGCCTTCGAGATGCTGCTCCTCGGCATGCGCCGATTCGGCGCGATGGCCATCGCGCAGGCGTTCTGCGGCGCTCTCGTGACGCCGTTCGCGATGCTGACCGCACGTGAAACCTTCCGCGCCCCCCTCGTCGTTCCCGCGGTCGGACTTCTCGTTGCGCTCTGGCACCCGCAACTGGTCTTCGTCGGCTACTTCTCTTCAGAAATTCCCTTCGCCGCGCTGCTCATGGCGAGTCTCTGGCTCACCGCTCGCTTCGTGCGAAACGGCGAAGGTCCTTTCCTCGCCGGGCTGGTCACGGCATTCGCATTCACCGTGCGGCCGCAGATCCTCCTCACCTTCCTTCTGAGCCTGGTATGGCTGGTCGTTCGGCGCGAACGGCTTCTCTGGCTATCGTCGAAGAAATTCGCCGCGCTGCTCCTGCCCATGGTGCTCGTAGTGAGCTTCAGCTCGATCCGGAACCGCCTGCTGACCGGGGAGTGGCGGTTGATCTCGGCCAACAGCGTGGTCGGGAGGTTTTTCGCCGACACCGACTACCGGCGCATCGTCGCGAGACAGCCGGGTCCCGATGGCCGGGATCGGCAGATCGGCTACTTCCCCCGGCTCGGACCCGATATCGGGGAGATTTCGAGTTTGCCGGGTGGCGGTGCGACGCGACGGTTCTCGAGCCGGCCCGGCGGGCGTTCGTGGCGACCAAAGGTCGTCTCTACCGCGCCTACCTCGTGCGGCGGAACGTGCTCACGCTCGCGGTCGGCAATCAGCTCTGGCCCGAGTCGGGAGAGGTGGGGCCTCCGACCCGCCGCAGGGCAGCACTGCTGCGATATGGGTCGCGAGCGATTGCCTTCGTTCTGGTTCCTCTCTCATTCCTGGGCCTCGTGTCGCTCGTCCGCGTATACAACCCCGGACTCGAGCTCGCCGCCCTGCACGTCGCGACGATGGTGTATTCCGCGGCGATGTACTTTGGCGAGCTTCGCTACCGCGTTCCGTACGATCCCATCCTTCTTCTGCTGGCGGTTTCGGGAATCCTGCTGCTGCGAGGCCGGGCCGAGGGTGAGCCGCAAGACCGCTTCGTGTCCGCGGTCATTGGAGTTTCTCTGGCGGTCTTCGCGGTCGTCCTGATCGTGCCTTGGCCCGCGACGGGCTAGCTCGGCTTCGAGACGCGAAGGTCCCGCGATCCATCGAGACCGAACGAGCCTTCGATTTCCATGCGTCTTCCCGCGGCATCGATCTCGACGCCTTCGATGTAGACGCGCTCGTCGCGGATCTCGAAAGGAATCTCGATCGGCCCGTGCTCCGCTCCGGCGAGCGAAGGATCGATCTCACGCACCCAGGACGCGTCCGAAAAACGCCCGGGAGCGAGCGCGAAAACGCCGCTGCCTGTCACGTCCCGCGCTTTCGAGCCGAAGCCCGCGGTCTCGAGGGTGATCGCTCCCCGTCCGACGCCTTCCATTTCGAACGACGATCCGAGAAGGGAAGCCCGATACCGGAAGGGAAGCGAGTTGAAGTCGAGAGCGAGCTCTCCCGAGAGGTCACCGCGGTCGGTTCTGAGCTTCATCTGCTCGAATCGAACGCGCCCGCCCGTCGCGGCGATCCTGGCCGAGAGATCCGAGACCTCCCAGCTCGCGAACGCGGCACGTCTCACCTCGATTCTCCCTTCGGTGCCGATGCCGTGGAGCGCGGTGACCGCGCGCGAGTCGTAGTCGAGGCGGGCCAGGGTCAAGCGGAGCGCCTCCATTGAGAACCGTCCGACGCGTGCTTCGTCGAGCTTTACCCCCGTCAACTGAAACCCTCCCCACAAGAGAGCGAGCGGCCGGTGCTCGAGAACCACGCGAGGGACCCGAAGATCGTAGCTGCCGACGCTGGCGCGCACGTCCTCGAGCGAAAGTCCGCGGAGAAAGCCGATCCGAGGGCGCGAGTACTCGAGACGGATGCCGGCCGCCGATCGCAGCCGCTCTTCCACCTCCCGCCCGAGCCCGGATGCATCGAAGGAAAGGAAGAGCGCCGCGGTCAGGAGCGCTCCGAGCAAAGCGAGTGCGGCGAAGAGCGCTGACTTTCTTTTCATCAATGCCGCGGGGCCCCACCCCCACGGCCGCAAATTGTTCGGCGCTTCCATCAGCGGGCGCTCACTCCTCGTTCGCGCCCTGTCCTCCGCTCGCCGGCTCGCTGCGGACGGCGGGCGCCGTTCTCGCGGCCGATCCAAATGGGCGCCGCTCGGCAGGGTGCAGATGAGTTGTTCAGCACCCTGCCGGTCAAATATCCAGCTCGACCACTTCCGGGGCGCGCTCCTTGATCAGGTTGAACCGCGGCTCCGGATCCTTTCCCATCAGGTCGGAGATGACCCGGTCCGTCTTCAGCGCGTTTTCGATGACCACTCTCTGCAGGCGTCGCGTCTTCGGATTGAGCGTCGTGTCCCAGAGAACCTTGGGCATCATCTCCCCGAGTCCCTTGAAGCGCGTGATGTCCGCTCTGCCGTTCTTCGCGTGCTTCTGCAGCAAGCGATCCTTGTGGAGATCGTCCGCCGCCCAGTACGTTTCCTTGCCGACATCGATGCGATAGAGCGGCGGCTGCGCGATGAACACCCGGCCCGCGCGGATGAGCTCGGGCATGTGGCGGTAGATGAAGGTGAGGAGGAGCGTCGTGATGTGATGCCCGTCGGCGTCGGCGTCGGCGAGAAGGATGACCCGCTGATACCGCAGCCGGTCGAGCTCGAAGCTCTTCCCGAGGCCGCAGCCGAGCGCCTGGACGAGATCGACCAGCTCCTTGTTCTCGAGAACCTTCGCGAGCGACGCCTGCTCGGTATTGAGGACCTTTCCCCGGAGCGGCAGGACCGCCTGGCGCTCGCGGTCCCGGCCCTGCTTGGCCGATCCGCCGGCGGAGTCTCCTTCGACGATGAAGAGCTCCGTCTCGCTCGAGCGCGAACTGGCGCAGTCGGAGAGCTTCCCGGGCAGCATCATGCGTCCCTTGGTCGCCGTTTTCCGCACGATCGCTTCCGAGGCCGCGCGCGAGGCCTCCCGCGCCCGAGAGGCCAGGATGACCCTCGCCACGATGGCGTCGCCGGTCGAGCGGTTCTGATTGAGCCAGAGCTCGAGCGCGGGTCGAACCGCGGCGTCGAGAGTCTGTTGCAGCTCGGGGTTGTTGAGCCGATCCTTGGTCTGCCCTTGAAACTGCGGATCGGTGATGAAGACGCTCAGGACCGCGGTCAGACCCTCGCGGAGGTCCTCGGTCGAGAGCGTCACCCCCTTGGGAGTGAGCTTGTGCGCGTCGACATAGTTCCGAAGGGCCTTTCCGAGCCCCGAGCGGAAGCCGTTCTCGTGCGATCCACCGGAACCGGTGGGGATGCCGTTCACGTAACTCTTCACGAGCTCGTCCGTCGACTCCGTCCACTGCATCACGATCTCGATACGCGTCGAGTCCCTGGCGTCGCCCTCGCGCTTGAGGACGAAGGGCAGCTCGTGAGCCGGCTTCGCTTTGCGTTCCTCGAGGATCTTCTTCAGGTAGGCGGTCAGTCCCTCGTTCTGCTGAAAAACGACTTTCTCGTCCGTCGCTTCGTCGTGAAAAGAGATGCGCAGCCCCTGGTGCAGGTAGCTCGTGGTCTCGAGCCTCTCCCGAATGATCTCGGGCTGAAACTTGGTCTTGGGGAAGATTTTCGGATCGGGGTGGAAGGTGATGGTCGTCCCCGAGCCCCGCCCCCGGCCGACGGTCTTGAGCTTCGTGACTGCCCGCCCCTGCTTGAACTCCATCTGGTAGACGTATCCGTCGCGCTTCACCGTCGCGACCAGATGGGACGAGAGCGCGTTCACCACCGACGCGCCGACCCCGTGAAGACCTCCCGCGGTCTTGTAGTTCTGACCATCGAACTTTCCTCCCGCGTGGAGCGTCGTGAGGATGACTTCGAGCGCCGACTTCTTCACCTTGGGATGCTTGTCGACGGGGATTCCGCGGCCATCATCGCTTACGGTGAGGGACGAATGGTCGTCGTGGAGCGTTACCAGGATGGAGGTGGCGTACCCGTTCATCGCCTCGTCGACGCTGTTGTCGAGGATTTCCCAGACGAGGTGGTGGAGGCCTTGCGCGGAAACGCCGCCGATGTACATCCCGGGGCGCTTTCTCACCGGCTCCAGTCCCTGGAGGACGGTGATGTCTTTGGCGGTGTAAGAGGTGCTCACGATACCGTTTCTTCGGCCCCTTCCTGCCCCTCGAAGAGCGGCGGCGCTTCGACCTCACGCCGGACGACTCCGGTCAGGGTTCCATTCTTCAGGAGCTCTCTTCCCCTCCCGGCGCGCGAGGTGATCCCATAGCTCGAAGCGCTGACGCTCTTCTCGGCTCCCCGATTCGTCGTCACGGTGAGCTCGGCATCCTTCTTGCCGGCGGCTGCGAAGCCGAGGACGCGGTCGCCCTTCGAGAGCTTGATGAGAATCGTTCCGCGCCCCGTGCCCTCGAGATAGTTGATCTCCTCCACCTTGCAAAGGAGCACCCGCGCCTTCTGCGTCGCGACGATCACGATCTCTTCCCCTTTCACGGGGGCCACTCCGGAGAGCTCGGCGCCGGAGCCGAGTCGCGCGAAGCGCCGTCCGTTGCGGGTGCTGGGCTCGACGAACGCGTGCAGTCCGAAGCGGAAGGAGTAGCCGTCGGTCGCGACCGCGAGCGCGTGGGTGTCCGGCGCGAGGTCCTTACGCTTCTCGTCGACGAACACGTTTCCGATCATGCGAGGATCCAGGCTCGAAGCGCTCACGATCTTCTCGCCGTCGCGGAGCTTGAAGAGCGTCTGGATGGGGACTCCGTGGCCGGTGGTCGCGGGGAGATCGATGATCCGCGAGGTGTAGGCGTACCCGAAATTCGAGAAGAAGACCGCGGTCGCGCGGGTGGAGCCGCCGAAGACGGAAAGGATGGAGTCTCCCTCGCGGAGTCGGGTCTTTCCCGGGTCGCGAATCTCGCGCTGGCGCTTCACCCAGCCGTCGGTCGTGACCAGAACGTGGTTGTCCTCGGCCACGATGAAATCGTCCGCCGTGAACTCCTGCTCATCCTTGACGGCCGCGATGAGGGTGCGCCTCGGGTTCTTCTCGCCGTAGATCTTTTGAATCTCGACCAGCTCGGCGCGGACCAGCTTCCACCTCGACTCCTCGCTCTTCAGGAGCTTCCGGATCTCGCCCGCCCGTTTCTTCAGCTCCTCGAGCTCCTGGCGCACGACGAGGACTTCGAGCTTCGCGAGGCGATAGAGCTTGAGCTCGAGAATGGCGTCGGTCTGCTCGCCGTCCAGCGGGAAGCGGGCCATGATCTTTTTCGCGGCGTCGGCTTTCCCGTCCGAGGCGCGCACGATCTTGAGGATCTGATCGAGGGCGTCGAAGACCGCCTCGAAGCCTTCGAGGATGTGGATGCGTTTGCCCAGCTTCTCGAGCTCGTCCTCGAGTCGGCGCACCACCACCTCCATCCGGAAGTGGAGGAAGTGCCACAGCATCTCCGAGAGCTCGAGCCGCTCCGGGCTTCCCGTCTCCGGGTTCTCGGTGGGAACGAGACAGGTGAGATTCACCGCGAAGTTCGACTGCAGAGGAGTGTTCTTGTACAGGTAAGCAAGGACCTTCTGGACACTCCCCGCCGGCGCATCCGCCTTCACGGCGAGCTCGATGCGAACGTCGTCGGTCGAGACGTCCTTCACGTCGACGAGAAGCGGCATCTTGCGGGAAACGACGATCTCGGCGATGCGCTGCACCAGCTGCGCCTTGTTGACCATGTAGGGGATCGACGTCACGTAGAGATACTGGGTCCCCCGCTTGATCTCTCCGGTCTCGACCGTCGCCCGCAGGCGTATCGTGCCGCTGCCGTCCTCGTAAATCTTCTTGATTTCCTCGGCGTCGTTCAGGATCTGCCCGCCGGTAGGGAAATCGGGGCCTTTGATGAAACGACAGAGCTGCCGCGTCGAAAGCTCCTTGTCCTGGAGCTGCGCTTCGAGCATCTTGATGAGCGCGGTCATCACCTCGTCGAGGTTGTGGGGCGGGATGTTGGTCGCCATGCCGACCGCGATTCCCGTCGCTCCGTTCACCAGAAGGGTCGGGATCTTCGTGGGAAGCACCACCGGCTCGGACATCCGCCCGTCGTAGTTCGGCCGGAGGTGCACGGTCCTCCGGTCGATTTCTCCGAGGATCTCGTCGCAGGGGCGGGAGAGACGGCACTCGGTGTAGCGCATCGCCGCCGCGGGATCGCCGTCGAGCGATCCGAAATTTCCAGAGCCTTCGACGAGGGGGAGCCGCGTGTTGAAGGGCTGCGCGAGACGGACAAGAGCGTCGTAGATAGCGGCGTCGCCGTGCGGGTGATAGCGGCCCATCACTTCTCCCACCACGTTCGCGCACTTGCGATGCTTCGCGTCGGCGGTGAGATTCTGCTGCCACATCGTGTAGAGGATTCGCCTCTGCACGGGCTTGAGTCCGTCGCGGACGTCGGGAAGCGCCCGGGAGGTGATGACCGAGAGCGCGTAGGTCAGATAGCGGCTTTGCGCCGCTTCGTGAAGCTCGACCGAGACGCCGTCGCCTCCCGCCGCGGAAACAACCGAACCGCCGGGCGGAGGCGAGCCGGAATCGAAGGATAGACGACCCTGCCTGAGGTCGTCATCGGCACTCTCGACGCCTTTCGAAGAGGAAGCTACGCCCCGCGCTCTCGATGTCTTCTCGGATTTCCCGGACCGCTTCTTCTTCGATTTGCCCAATGGGCTCGCTTGCCTCCTGAAGTCACTAAACTAGAGAAATCTCGCGCCTAATGGCAAGGGGAGTGAGCACTGCGGTTGGAGTGGACGTGGCCCGTGTGACCAACGGCAGAGCTTAGCTCAAGGCTGGCCACGCCACTCAACCGCCGTCACCTTCGAGCCGTTCTCGGAAACGGCAGCGCTCGCATGACCACCATCTCGGTCATTCAGCGAGAGCGATACACCCAAGGCTGGCCACGCCACTCAACCGCCGTCACCGTCGCCGATCGCAAAGGCACCGAGATTGAACGCTTATCGCTCTCTTTCTTGGCGACCTTGCGGATCTTCGCGCCTTCGCGTTCTTCCCCTCACGTTCCCGCTTCGACGATCTGGATCCGCTTGGGCTCGTTCACGCCGATGATGAGCTTTGGGCCGTACTTCGAGACTTTTCCCACGGCTTTGATCTTCTTTCCGGTGTACTTGTGCTGGATGCCTCCGCCGAACGCATCGACGTTGGCCTTCGGAATGAGAACCCGAACGAACTTCTCGTTGGCGCTGAACACCAGGTAGACCCCCTCGGGTGTGCCTTCGGTCTTGAGCACGGTGCCTTCGACCCAGACGATGGAATCGACGTAGCCTCCCGCGTCTTTGTACGCGATCGTCGGATAGGTCTGGGCCAATGCGGCCATGGACGAGCTCATTGATACCAGAAGCAGCAGGAACGAAGTCTTTCGCGTCATGATGCCCTCCCGGACAAACACCTGGACATAGGCAGGAAAGAAGGGGCCCGGAGCCCCGCCGATGCCTTCGAGAGGCGGGCCAACCCGCCGAAACATTTCTGAGACGCGGGCTTGCCTTGCCGAAGCCTTCGGCGAAGGCGGGCTCCTATGCGGGAGACCCTATTTCCGATCGTGTCAGGATGTCAAGCGGCCTTCCGCCGATGCGGTTGCCGGCACGCTTGGCCGGAAGCCCTGGATCAGGAAAAAATCGACCGAAACAGGAACATCGAGCCCACCAGGGCAAGGAACACGAGCACGAGAAAGAGACTGATGCCCGCGAGAAGGGCGACGATCGCGATCGACTTGCCCCGCGGCAGACCGCCCGTTCGCTCGACGACGAGGACCGCGACGACCGCGTAGTAGACGAGGGCGAGCGAGACAAGGAACGGCCCGAGAAGCGGAACCGCCTGCACCCAGAAGATCGGCGACGCGACGCCGAGGGGGCGATAGATATCGAGGAACTCGCCCGTGCCGCCGAAAACCCGCGAGAGAACGCTCAGCAGTCCCACGAAGACGAACGACACCAGCGTCGCCACGACGGGCCCGAAAATCATCCCGCGAAAACTGAACTGACCCGCTCCGTTCGCGAGACCGGCGACGGCGAAAAACAACAGCGCGGGAAGGAGAGCGTCCTCATCCCGCGCGACGGAGTCGACGACCTTGAGATCGAGTTGAAGGATCTGGACACCCTTCTGAAGGTAGCCGCCGAGATCGACGCGTTCGCTCCGCTCCCCGGTGGAATCGGTGGAAGCAGACTCTCCGTCGCTCACTCTTCGCTCATACCCGGAATTCGGCTATCGTATCAGAAAGTGCCTCGCCATCGTCCTTCGGTGATCGGCGGCGAAAGTGGCGCAAAAGACACAACACGGGCTGGAAAGTGTGTCTTTCCAGACACACTTTGCTCTCCTATGATGGCTGCCGGACTTGCCTCTAAACATCTTAAAATGATAGACTTGAGTGTAAATAACGCTTTGCGTGCCTTTGGTATGTAGATTGCTTAGACGTAGGCAATAGTTCATCACTCGCCCAGAGCTTGCCGCATAGAACGTAGGAAGAATGCAGAAACAAAGGACGCTCAAGGAAGAGGCGACTTGCGACGGAGTCGGACTCCACTCCGGACGCAAAGTGAAGCTTTCGCTGAAGCCCGCCGGCGCGGATCGGGGAATCGTTTTCCGACGGATGGATGCTTCCGGTATCGAGATTCCGGCGACCGCCGAGTATCTTTCGCACATCAACCACGCCACCTGCCTCGCGAAAGATGGAGTGCGCATCGAGACCATCGAGCACTTGCTCGCGGCGCTGAACGCTCTCGGCGTCGACAACGTGGTGGTGGAGCTCGACGGCCCGGAAGTTCCGATTATGGACGGGAGCGCCGCTCCCTTCATCTACCTGATTCACGAAGCCGGTATCCGCACGCTCTCGGCGTCGCGATCGTATCTGGAGCTGTCGAAGCCCGTGTCGGTTGGCGATGACGGACGGTTCGTCGCGGCCTATCCCTGCGATCGGCTCCGCCTCTCGTACACCATCAACTTCGACCATCCGCTCCTCAAGCACCAGGAGTATTCGGTCGAGATGGACGAGAGCTCCTTCGTCGAAGACATTGGTCCCGCCCGAACCTTCGGCTTTCTCAAAGACGTCGAGCTGATGCGGCAGTCGGGACTCGCTCTCGGAGGCTCACTCGACAACGCCGTCGTGCTCGGAGAGACCGGCGTCCTGAACAACCCGCTCCGGTTTCCGGACGAGTTCGTGCGGCACAAGATCCTCGATCTCCTCGGCGATCTGGTTCTCCTCGGGAGACCCCTCCGCGCCCACGTCGTCGCTCTCCGAGCGGGCCATGCCCTTCACACCCGGCTGGTAAAGGCCATTCTGGAGTCGACACCGGAGTACGTCGCCGAGCCGTTGGAAACGGCGGTCACGGCCGAGATGGCCGCGCCGGAATTCGCTCGCAGCGTCCGCTGATCCCGGTCAGGGCTCCGGGACTTCCACGAACGCGTTCACGCGAACCGTGGCGATCCGTCTGCGGTCGTTCGATGCGACGGAGATGCTCCTCTGGACCGCGCCCTTGTATTTCCTCGTCTCGAGCGTGACCGAGAGCGTGGTGCTGCCTCCGGGCGGGACGAGGCGTTCGGCGGGAAGAGCGGCGGTGCATCCGCAGGACGTCGCGATACGGAGAGAGCATCAGGTCTTCCGTCCCCGTGTTCTTCACCAGGAAATCGAACACCAGCTTCTGATCCTGGCCAACCGAACCGAAGTCGTGCTCGGCGGGCTCGATTTCCACCCGCGGGCCCTTCGAGACCTGAGCGGCGAGAGGCGCGAAGGAGGAGAGGACCCAGAAGGCGACGGCGAGCGCGCTTGCTCTCATTTCCCGCTACTCCAGTTTCCCGCTCTCGTCAGAAGTCAGCCCGGCCAGTGAGCTTCTTCATGTACGCCCCGAGTCTCTCGTTCTCGTAGGTCACGGTATTGAGGAATAGGCTCTCGATGAGGTACTGCTTTCGCGCGTCTTCATCCATGGATTCGACGATATGGACGATCTCGTTCATCATGTCGTCGAAGGTGGCCTTGAGCTCGCGCTTCAGCGACACCTCGCGGTAGAGCGATTCCAGAACGTAGAGCAGATCTCCGTCCAGGGGGACTTCGTGCCCGGTCAGCATCTTTACTTTTTTCATGGCTTCATGGCTTCACGGATCTCCGTCGAGACTTTCGACGGCGGCGCCTTCGTCCCGATAGATCTCCATGAAGTTGTGAAGGCCGGTCATGCTCACCATGGTCTCCACGCGCTCCTGGAGCCCGAGAAGTCGGATCACCCCCGACTTCTCCGCCATCGATCGATAGATGTCCATGAGACACCCGACCGAGGCGCTGTCGATGTAGGCGACGGCGGACAAGTCGAGGACGATTTTCTTCGCTCCCCCGTCGATGACCTTCGAGATCTCCGCGAAGAAGGAGCCGAGCATCGAGTAGACCAGCCGCTCCTCTTTCACTCGAACGAGCTTGACGTCGCCGCGAGTTTCGATATCTAGGTTCATTGCACCCTACCCTGCGACTGCGCGCCCGCAGCGGGCACGTTCTTCCCCATCATCAAGGCGCGGCCGAGCTCGAGCCGGCCGCGATTGATGCGGCTCTTCACCGTTCCCTCCGGTAGTCTCAAGGTCTCCACGATCTCCTGGTAGCTCAACCCCTTGATGTCCCGGAGCACCACCGCTTCCCGGAGCTTTTTCGGAAGACTCGCGAGCGCCCCGAGAAGCATCTCGCGTTTGTCCCGCACTTCGATGCGCCGATGAGGATCGAAACGACCCGACGCGAGCTCCTCGAGCGGCACCTCGTGCTGGACCACCATCTCCCGCTCCCGCCGACCGCTCCGATAGTGGTCGATGCAGTGGTTGCGGCTGACCGAGTACAGCCAGGTCCCGAAATCCGCCGTGCGGTCGAACTTGTCGAGTGAACGGAAGATCCGGAGGAATATCTCCTGCGAGAGATCCTGCGACTCCTCGTACCTTCCGGTGAACTTGTAGGCGATGCCAAACACCTTCCGGCGATAGCGCCGCACGATCTCCTCCCACGCCAGCTCGGTGCGCGGACCTTTGGCGAGACAGAGCTCGATGAGCTCGCGATCGCCGAGATCCCTGAATGCGGGTGGTCGTTTTTCTTCCGCCTGCTGCAATATGCTTCGAGTCTACCACGCTGGCTTTTAGAGGGTGCTCCGCTAGCTCTTCGGGAGCTCGGGCTTTCTCGCCTCGACCCAGGCGGTGTACCAGAAGCTCGCCGAGTCCTGCGCCGCGCCGGCGAGAAGCTGCTCGGTGACCGGCTGCGCGCGAAGCCACATCCCTTCGTAGTAGAACCGGTCGTAGCTTTCGACGCCGCGGCGGGAGAGGTAGTCGAAGTAGAGCACGTTGTCGACGAAGATGAAGCTCTTCAGCGGAATGGAAATGGCGTACTCCGCGGGCCGGTCCAGGTAGACCGCGGCGATGGTCGGGACTTTCAGCTTGTCGCCGAAAGCCTCCATCAGGCGCGAATCGAATCGCTCGCGCAGACCCTGCTGGCCGGTGGGCTCCCCGTCGCCGTCCTTCGAGACGTTCAACGGAACGTAAAGCTCGCCGACGAGAAATGCGATCTCTTCGGAGTGCGTGACCGCGGTCTTGAAGTCGCTCTTGCGGAAGTCCTCGACCAGCGCCCGGTAGGATTCGATGAGCCGCCAGGGAACGTCGCCCGCTTCCTTCAACGTTTCTTCGCCGTACTTGCGTACCGCGAGCTCGCGATCGGTCGGGAGATCGGCGAAGGGAAAGGGCTCGAGGCGATCGACCTCGAAGATCGAACGGCCGAAGCGGCTGGGATCGCTGACCGCCTCGGCGAGAACGACTTTGTGCTTTTCGTAGAAACCCTTGAGCGGTTTCGGGAGCGCGTCGATGGCCTTCTCCACGTAGAGCCGGTGGCCGAGGTCGTTCCAGGTTCGCCCCGTCCCGACGCTAAAGACGCAGGTGACAGCAACCGCGGCCAGGATCCAGATCCATCTCAATCCACACCCCCCTTCAGCCGGACCGTTCATTCTAGACGACTCACGGAACCCGCGCGAGAGTGAGAACGTCGACCGCTCCCGCCCCCGCGGCAAGGAGAGCGCGCGCCGCCGATTCGGCGGTGGCGCCGGTAGTGAGCACGTCGTCGACGAGGAGGAGCGTCTTGCCGCGAAGCGAACGAGGGAGCCGCGCGCGATAGGCGGACCGCGCGTTCTTCCGGCGCGCCGCGGCGGACAACCCCGCCTGGGGGGGACGCTCCCGCGTCTTTCTCAGGATTCGGCTTCGAAGCGGCAGACCCGCCTCGCGGGCGACCGCGCGGGCGATCAGCTCCGCCTGGTTGAATCCGCGCTCCCGCAGCCGTCGCGGCGACAGCGGGACGGGAACCACCGCGGAAGCCCCGCCGAGATCCCCGCGCGCGACCCAGGAGCGGCCGGCGCGCTGGCCGAGGACCGAGCCGATCCGGCGTCGCCCGCCGAACTTCAGCGCGTGCAGCGAGAGACGCACGTCGTCGAGGTAGGGCGACTCAGCCCGCGCGCGGCGGAAATATCGGGGTCCGCTCCGACACGGACCGCAGAGACCGGGCTCGACGCCGAACGGATACGGAAGGCCGCAGCGCGGGCAGAACGGCTCCTCGATCCTCGGCATGCGGTCGAGACACTCGCCGCAGAGCGGGCCGTCGAGTGGAAGAGCGAGAGAGCCGCGACACAGAAGACAATTCGAAGGGAAGAGGAGCGCGGAAAGACCCTGGAGCGCCGCCCGAACCGCCGAGGACGGCGAGGCCCTCAAGGAATGGACCAGGTGGGAGCGGGCTGGATTGTCGGCTCGGGGGCGGCGACCACCGGAAGGTGGAGACCGACGGTGTCCCACCGTCGGCAACGCGCGCAGCGCTCGTTCCATTCGGACGAACGAAACTCGCAGGCCGAGCACACGTAGTCCATCATCAGACCTTCGACTTCGGCCACCAGCATCTTGGTTTTCGCGAGGGCCGCGCCGATTTTTCCCTGGTTCTCGAGAATCCGCGCGATGTAGAGGTGGAGCGAAGGAAGACCGCTCACCCGGTCTTCGCACATCTGAAACTGGCGGAGCGCCTCGTCCAGCATGAAGAGGCGATAGTAGAGCTTCCCCAGGCAATAGCGGAGGGGCACGTCGTTCTCCGAGAGCATCAGCGCCTGTTTCCAGACTCCGATTGCCTCCTCCGGCTGCTCGTCCCTGAGATAGAAGTTCTGAAGAGTCGAAAGGGGCTCCGTCGAACCGGTCACTTCGAAGCCTTTCCGCCAGGTGCGGATTGCCGTCTCCGAATCGTCCTGGGCAGCGAGAGCCTCCCCGAGACGAATGTAGGCGGGCACGAACCGGTCGTCCTCGGCCAGGAGCGCCTTGAAGATCTCCGCCGCCTCCCGGGTCCGATCCTTCTTCAAGAGCGAAACGCCGAGGCCGAGACGGATTCCCTTCGCCATCACCTGCTCGAGATCGCGCTCCTCGGAGCTGACGATCATCTTCAAGAGCTTCTGTTGAACGGTTGCCGCCTCGTCCCACTCCTGTCGCCGCACCAGAAGGTCACGGAGCTTGCGATGAGCCGAGACCGTGGTCTCGGGATCGAGCTCGATGATTCGCTCGAGCGTCGCGCGCGCTCGCTCGTCGGCGCCGGCGTCGAAATAGACATCCGAGAGCGAATACAACGCCAGGAGGTTCTCGGGCTCCTGACGGCTCGCCCGCTCGAGGACTTCCGCCGCCTGTCGGAATCGCTTGAGCGCCCGGAGGCTGTCGCCCTTCTTGATGAGCGCGTTGGTATGGCCGGGATCCCGATCGAGCACCTTCTCGAATCGGTCGAGGGCCTTTTGATGGTGGCCGCTGGTCAGGCTCTCGAGTCCGTGGAGGTACAGGTCTTCGAGCTCTTCGTGCGCTCGATGAGCCTGGCGGCGGGCGCGATCGCGCGCGAAGCGGCGCGCGCCGCCCGCGATGTCGAAAAGAAGAATCACCGCGGCGCCGGCGCCGAAGCCGGCGAGCAGAACCAGCCAGAGCTCGAGCTGGATGGGCTGGGTGAACGGAAGCCGCATCGTCACCAGTCCCGCGTTCAGCCGGATGGTAGAGACAATCCACCACACCAGGGCGAAGACGCTGAGGATGGTGACGAGAGTCCTCGGTCGCATTACCTCGACGGCAGCGTTTTCGACGCGCCGACCTCCGGAACGACTACGAACATTATTCTAGCGTGCATCCGCAATTCCCGCTCCCCAAAGCGATTGAGCGGCGTGGCAGCCAGTCCGCCTCATCGTGAAGCTCGGCCTGTTCTCGGAGCAACCGCGATTGAGCGGCGTGCCGAGCACGTCCGTTCCAATCGTGAGTGCGATCTCCTAATTAATGATCAAAGCGCCGCCGTCGCTCCCACAGCGACTTTCGGCTGATGCCGAGGATCTCGGCGGCCCGCGTCTGGTTGCCGCCCATCTCCTTCAGGACCCGCTCGATATAGTGCTTCTCGACCTCGGAGAGCGTCGGCCGCGTGTCGCGCGCGAACGGCCAGTCGGCGGCTCCGCTCTCGAGGATGTGAGCGGGCAGGTCCGAGCGCTCGATGGCGTCGGTCCGGCTCATGAGCGCGCCGTGCTCGACGGCACCCTTGAGCTCGCGAACGTTGCCGGGCCAGGAGTATTCGTGGAGCGCTTCGAGGGCTTCGGGAGCGAAAACGCGTCGGGCACCCGCCCGAGACGCTCGACCTCGCGCGACAGGAAGAGCTCGGCGAGCGGCAGCGATGTCGAGGGCGCGCTCCCGGAGCGGAGGAAGGCGAATCCAGAAGACTCCCAGGCGATGGAAGAGGTCCCGCCGAAAGAGCTGACGCTCGACCGCCTGGACCAGGTCCGCGCTCGCGGACGCGACGATTCGAGCTTCGAGAGAGAGGGTGCGACTCCCTCCGAGCCGCTCGAACCGCCGGTCCTCCACCACGCGGAGAAGCTTCGCCTGAAGCATCGGAGAAAGCTCGCCGATGTGGTCCAGATAGAGCGTGCCCTTTCCCGCGAGCTCCAGCTTTCCCGCCTTCGCCGCGGCGGCTCCGGTGAAAGCCCCGCGCTCGAAGCCGAAGAGCTCGCTCTCCATGAGCCCGGCGGGAATACTCGGGAGATCCAGCGAGACCATCGGGAGCGGCGCCCGCGGACCCCAGAAATGGATCGCATGGGCGGCGAGATCCTTCCCCGTCCCGCTCTCCCCGCTCAAGAGGACGCTGGTCGGCGCTTTCGCGAGACGCTTCAAGAGCTTCACGATCGCGACCATCTGCGGATCCCGGGCGACGATGACCGTCTCCGTCCCCTTCGCTCCCTTCGCGGGCAGAGGCCGCTTCATCGATCAGCTCGCTACCGCCAGACGCTTCGCGTCGCCCCAGAGCCGTTCGAGGTCGTAGTACGAGCGGCTCGCGGGAGTGAAGACGTGGACGACGAAGTCGACGTAGTCCATGAGAATCCAATCCCCGCGCGGATAACCCTCGATGTGCGAGGGCCTGCGCTTCGCCTCCTTGAGCTTCGCCTCGATCTCGTCGGCGATGGTCTCGAGCTGGCGATGGCTTCCGCCGGTCGCGATGAGAAAGTAGTCGGTAAAGCTCGCGATACCCTCGGAGATCGAGCACCACGATGTCGCGCGCTTTCTTGTCGCGGGTCGCTTCCACCGCCAGGCGCAGAGCGGGGTCGAGCGTCGAGAGACTGAGCTTTCGTTCCTTCAACCTGTCATCACCTCATCGATACAGACGATTTTCGCGGATGTAATCCGCCACCGCGTCGGGCACGAGAAAACGAATCGACCGGTTCTCGCGAATCGACCGCCGGATCTCGGTCGAGGAGACCTTCAGCATCGGGCGGCGCAGGAACAGAACCCGGCGGCTCGGTCCCGGGCTCGAGCTCCGACTCCTCGAGGATCTCGGCATCGAATCCCCTCCGGAAGGACGTCCCGGACCGCCTCGACGGGAAACCCCGGCCGCTCGTGCACCACGAACCAGTGCGCCTTCAGAAGCTTCTCCCAGCTCTTCCACGTTCGAATCTCCGCGAAGGCATCGGTGCCGGTGACGAAGAAGAACCGGCTGTCCTTCGACCCCGAGGCGAGCTCCTCGAGAGTATCGATGGTGTAGGAACGGCCGCCGCGGTCGAGCTCGACGCGAGAGATTTCGAAAAAGGGCTCCCGCGAGAGAGCGCCCTCGCGAGCATCCCCAGCGCGGTGCTCGGCGGCGGTCACCGCGCGGGAGTCCTGAGCCGCCTTGTGAGGAGGCGTCGAGGCCGGGACGAACAGCACTCGTTTCGAGTCTCAGGGCGTCCCGCACCACTTCCGCCGCGCGGAGGTGTCCCAGGTGCAGCGGGTCGAACGTGCCCCCGAGGACGCCGATTCGTTTCACTTCTCCTTCTCCGGCACGACCAGGAGCGCGAAGAGCTCCGAAACCGCCTCCCGGCAGCCTTCGCCCGTGGCCGATGAGACGCGCGAAGAAGGGATACGCCCATCTTCCGAGCCGCGTCCTCGAGCCTGACAGGCGCCCGCGATCCCCGAGTGCGTCGATCTTGTTCGCGGCCACCGACCGCGGGTTTGTCTTCCATTCCGTGCACCGTAGGCGCGGATCTCGTGCCGAAGCGCCTCGAGATCCGATGCCGGCTCGCGCTCCGAGGCTTCGGAGACGTCGATGAAGTAAACCAGCCCCGCGGTGCGGCTCAGATGCCGGAGAAAACGATCGCCCAGGCCCGCGCCCTCGCTCGCTCCCGGGAATGAGACCCGGGCACGTCGGCGATGACGAACGACGGCATCCTCCGAAACGTCGACCACGCCGAGATGCGGCACGAGTGTCGTGAAGGGATAGTCCGCGATCTTGGGCCGGGCGGAGCTGACGCGGGAGACGAACGTGGACTTCCCCGCGTTCGGAAACCCCACGAGGCCCACGTCGGCGAGGAGCCGGAGCTCGAGTCGAAGCTTTCGCTCCTGCCCGAGCCCTCCCGCTTCGTGACGGCGCGGCGCCCGATTGGTGGCGGTGGCGAAGGAAGTGTTTCCACGCCCGCCTCGTCCGCCGCGAGCGACGAGCAACCGATCTCCGGCCTCCGTCAAGTCCCCCAGTCGCTCCCCGGTTTTCTCGTCGAAAACGAGAGTGCCCGGGGGAACCGCGAGGACGAGATCCTCGCCCGATCGCCCGGTGCGGTTCGCGCCCTCTCCGTTGCGGCCGCGCTCGCCGCGATAGTGGGGGCGGTAGCGATATCCGGCGAGAGTATTCTGTTCCGCTCGGGCCTCGAGCCAGATGGAGCCGCCGTCGCCGCCGCTGCCGCCGTCGGGGCCGCCTCGAGGAACGAACTTCTCGCGCCGGAAGCTGGAGACACCGTCTCCGCCCTTACCGGCCTCGATCTCGATCGTGACCTCATCGACCCACATTCGCCATTATCGACGAATCAGGTCACGCGTTGCGAGGGAGGCGTTTCACCCGCCCGCGAGAGGCTCGATATGGATGAAGCGGCCTCGCTGACCCCGGTTCTGGAACAGGACGATTCCGGGGATCTTGGCGAAGAGCGTATCGTCCTTTCCACGGCCGACGTTTCGACCCGGAAAGAACTTGGTCCCGCGCTGGCGCACGAGGATCGAGCCGCCGGTCACCGTCTCTCCGCCGAACGCTTTCACGCCGAGCCGCTGGGAGTTGCTGTCGCGACCGTTTCGCGAGCTTCCCTGGCCTTTTTTATGAGCCATTTCTTCCTCTTGGTTCTTCGGGCTGTCTCAGCCCTCGATCGCTTCGATGCGAAGCGACGTGAACGACTGCCGGTGTCCCTTGGTGCGGCGGTAGCCCTTGCGTTTCTTCTTCTTGAAGACCAGCACCTTGGGCCGCGATCCTGCGCGGTCACCGTCGCCGTGACCGAGGCCCCGTCGACGAAAGGCCGCCCGAGCGAGACGCTGCCGTCGCGGCTCACGAGCATCACCCGGTCGAGACGCACCTTCTCTCCCACCTCGGCAGCGAGCCGCTCGACCCGGAGAGTCTCCCCAGGCACGGCTTTCTGCTGTTTACCGCCGGTATCGATGATCGCGTACACCGTGAATCCTCCTCGACAAGACCAGAGATCCAAGTACTTTAGCGAGGCAACCCGCTACTGTCAAGGCCGCACGGGGAAACGGAAAGGCGCAAAGGGCTCGGAGACGCGAAGATTCCCGATTTTCCTTGGCGTCTTGTTCCTTCTTGGCGCCTTTGCGTTCTTAGAACGTGTAGCCGACCCAGAAGTCGGTCTTCCAGCCGGGCACGGTCGTGGTGAAGTCCGTGAGCCGCGACCAATTGAGGTTCATCGGAAGGCCGAAGAAGTTGAAGGTCAGCCCGATCCCGAACGAAGCCACGGCGTCGTCGAGCCCCCAGCCGTCCGAAACGCAGGGAGCGAGGTTGGTGGGCCCGCACTGGGCGCCGAGAGACGAGAAGCGCCGTTCGCTCGTGAACAACTTGAACGACTGTCCGTTGTAGTACGCGCCGCCGAGGTCCACGAAGAAGATGCCGCGCAGCGGGTCCGAAAAAGCCGATGGGGGTGATGGCGGCGTCGATGATGGGGAAGCGAAGCTCGGCGTTCGCGAAAAAGCCGTTGTTCCCGTCGAACGACAGGTACTCGTACCCGCGCATGTCGCCGTTTCCGCCGAACCAGAAGATGTCCGGGTTCTCTCCCTGGCTGAAGATCGCCGCGGAAGCGCACCGCCAGAAGACCCCGCGGAGGTGAGCTGAAAGTACTTCCGGGCGTCGAGGTTCAGCGTGCGGCGTGAAAGGAAAGCCCCTCCGGGGGAATAGGTGAGGCCGGCGTAGATCGTGCTTCCCGGCGATGGGTCCGAAGTTCCGGAACCGCGTCGTTTCCTGCACGAACGCGGCCTCGAGCGGAAGCACCGTCCCGTTTGGGTACCGCGCATTCAGCAGGTTGATGTACTCCTCGCAGGTGATTCCCGCGGGAAGGCCGATGCAGGTCGGGTTCAGCGTGGGATCGAGGAACGGGTCCTCGAACTGCGGTCGATTGCTTGACGATGCCCGCGGAGACCTCGAAACGCCGGAAGCGGCTCAACGGATAGATCGCGGTCCCGGTCGCGCCGGTAGAGCGAATGGTGGCGATCGAGTCTTCGCGGGTCTGGATATGGGAACGAAGGCACAGTACGGATTCGCGTAGAAGAAGCTCGTGGAGTCGAAGCCCGCGAGCGAGTACTGGAACCTCCCCGAGAGGTTGGTGTAGGACCCGTAGTACTGCCGGAACTCCCGTACCGAGAGCGCCAGGAACGTGAAGTTCTGATCGCCCGAGCACGTCGGAGAAGCTGATCCCGCTTCCGCCGAAGAAATCGCCGCCCGAGGTGACCCCGACGGCGATGGGCGGCGCCCCGTCCACGAAGAACTTCTCGAAGGTGCCCTTCTTGCGCTTGTTCTCGGAGATGATCTGATGGCTCACCGGCGGCACGAAGTCGATGACCGGACCCTCGGTGCGCACGATCATATCGGCGGTGATCTCCTTGACCGGCTCGTCCATCGGAAGCCGGTAGAGGCCGTAGTTGCCCTTGTAGTAGCTCGTGAAGAGCAGCACTTCCTCGTTGCTCTTCGGGTCGTTCACGATCGAAGGCGAGAAGTTCCCGCCGAGAACGTCGGTGTACTGGATGATGTCGCCGGTCTCGAGATCGAGCGAGCGGAGGTTGTAGATGTCGTCGTCCTCGTTCGAGGTGTAGAACATGAGCTTGCCGTCGTCGGAGAAGGTCGGCGAGGCGTCGTCGTGCGTCCCGAACGTGACCTGCTCCTTCTCGTCGGGCTTCTCGAGGTTCAGGCGATAGATCTTGTCGTAGCCGCTGATGCGGCGGCTGTAGTAGAGCCACTTCCCGTCGGGAGTGACGGCGGGGAACTTGTCGAAGAAGTTGTCCTTGGTGACGTTCTCGAACTGCTCCGTGACGAGGCTCACCCGCCAGACGTCGCTGATGCCGTCCTGGAGCGCGGTGAAGTAGACCCACTCCCCCTTGGGGTCGACCTGGGGAAAGGCCGCGAGGTCCACGGGGACCTCGATGCGCCGCACCACTTCGCTCTTGAGCGCGTTCACCAGGATGAGCGCCCGGCGCTTCTTGAAGCGTCCGAAGAACACGACGTTGTCGCCGTCCGGCGTCCAGGTGAGGTTCCGCCCGATGAGCGAGTCCTCGCCCACGAGGCCCGCGATGTTCTCGAAGGCCCCGGTATAGCCGGGGGTCAGGTTCTTGATGATCTTTCCGTCCTTGGCCGACATCAGCACGATGTCGAACTCGCCCTCTTTCCGGTTCACGCTCATCACCGCGACGATCTCGTGGGAAGGAGAGGGCGCGGCGGAGAGCGCCGCCACGAAATTCCCGCGCATCGGGTTGGGGGAAAGGTCGAGGCTGTAGTCGTCGGGAATTTCCTTGTCGCGGAACGGCTTGTACTTCTCGGTGAGCCACCGCTTCCACTCGCGGTAGAACTCCTCCGGGGTCATGCGGAACGCCTGTTCGTAGACCTCGGCGCCGACTCCACCCACCACCGCCCGCCTCAGCGCGAAGACGAACTGCCGCACTCCCTCCTTGCCGAAGCGCTCCTCGATGAACTCGAAAATCGACGAGCCGAAGCTGTACGTGGAGCGGACGAAACCCACGTCGAGGGCCTCGAAGGTGGGGAGCTGATCGGTCACCGCGGCGTCCCGCACCACCATGGAATCCAGAGGATCCCACTCGTCCTCCATGTAGGTCGCCATGCCCTCGTCGATCCAGACCGGAACCGAGCGTCGCACCAGCGACCGGGGAATGATGTCGAACTGGAAGATGTGGGTGAGCTCGTGGATGAAGAGCTCCTGGAGCTCGTCGGGAGGGTAATCGATGGGAAGGACCATGCGGTCGCGCGACGGCTCGGCGAAAGCGCCGACGCCTTCCGGGATCTCGATGGGAAAGAGATTGGTCTGGGCGAACTCGCTGAAGGTCTTGTAGAGGATGAGCGGGATGGGAAAGGAGATCTCGTGCTTGAGGTCGTTCGAGACCTTCTCGTACGCGCTTTCGGCGTAGCTCACGAGGCGTCCGAGCTCCGGCTCGAACTCCGGGTAGTAGTAGACCTCGAAGTGCGGCGAGCGGTAGACCTGCCAGTTGTGCTTGTCGTACTTGACCTTGTTCTTGCCGTAGAAGGGAGCGAAGGAGGCCTGCCCGAACGCGGCCGCGGGAAGCGCCGCGAGCACGGCGAAGACGAGCGCCGCTCTCGTTGAAGGACTCTGGTTGCTGATCCTCATCGATACCCTCGTGTCTTTCGTTGGCTATCCGTCGACCTCGAGCCCGGCGGCGGGGACCGACGTCATTTCAGAAGAATCCTGGTGCCTCGGAACGTCTGCGGCGAAAGGATGCTGAGGTAGTTCGGCAGGAGCCGGTCCATGAGCTCGAAGTAAGAGGAGAGCGCGGACGTCTGCTCGTCGCGGCCGTAGATGACCTCCTCGGTGAACCGCTCGCGATGGATGGTCCGTCCGGTCTCGCCTTCGATGAAGTAGAACTCGGCGTTCAGCACGAACCCGGTCCGCTCCTGGAAGGTGTTCGAGCGGACCAGCTGCGGCCGATTGAACGCGTCCCGGGTGTATCGGTCGTTCCTCACCAGTCCCGAGCGGGATTCGGAGCTGAAGCTCAGCTTGCCGGACACGATCAGCGGGTTCTGGTACTCCTCGCCGATCTCCTTCCAGAACTCTTCGTCCTCGAGGATCTTGTCCTGCTCGAGATCGATCCACTCCTGGCGGGAGATCTGCTCCTCGCCCTCCGACTTGGCCTTGTCCTCGATCTCCTTGAACTTGTCGAGCATGCCGCTCTGCTTCGAGAGTCTTCTCGGAGAAGTCGCCGAGTGGCTCGATCTCGGCGTCGAGCACCTGGAGATTGCTCCGGGTGCGGAGCTGGTTGCGCAGGAGGCGCACGGTCTCGGCATCGAGGTCGATGTTCTCGTTGGTCTGGGTCACGAAGCCCGCGACGAGCACCCGGTTGTACTTTTCGACGTCGAGCTTCGCCGCGATGGGAACCTCGATGGGAACTTCGTAATAGCTGGTGCAGGCGGTCCCGAGCGCGAGGAGAAGCGCCGCGGCGGCGGGGAGACGCTCAGTTCGACGAACGGCGGTCGGTTCTCTTCTTTCGCTCATAGGCTTCCCGGAACAGCTCATAGTTCTGTCGTATATAGATGTTGTTCGGCTCGAGCTCCAGAGCCCGCTCGTACTGCTGGTTCGCCTCGTCGAACTCCCCCATCTGCTCGTGAGCGACGGCCAGGTTGTTCCGGGCGCGGGCGCTCTCGGGGTCGAGCTCGACGGCCCTGGACCAGCGATAGACCGCTTCTTTCCAGAGTCCGAGCTGGGCCACTTCGATGCCGAAAGCGACCTGTTCCTTGGCTTCATCGACGCGTTTCTTCTCGTCGTCTGCGGCGAGAGCGGCCGAGCTCGACGCCAGGAGAATCGCAAGGAGGGTGGAAACGGTTGCGAATAGACTTTTCGAAGAGGACAAGCCTACCTCTCCTCCATGAACGCGGTGAACGAGGGCCCATCACAATCGTGATGGCGGCGGCGAGCGTATGGTAGCCCACCCCCCGGATCGGTGCAAGCAGCGAAAATCGCGCGCGAGGACGGGAGGACACGACGAGCCGATTTCGTCCTCTCGGTTTATGTCCCGGATTCACGCCTGGATTCTCGCCAGAGCGGAGCATATTCCGCTCCGCGACCGGCTCGCCATCCTCGAAGAAGAGGGGGGTTACGCTCCCGCGCTCGCGACGGCTCGGCCTGCGCGCGGACGGCCCGCTCGGCCGCCTCGCGGAGACCGCGCTCGAGCGGATGGAGCGCGGCGGTTACCGGCTCCTCGTCCTCGGCGAGCCCGACTATCCCCCGCTTCTCGCGTCCATTTCCGACCCGCCCATCGCCCTCGTTCGTCCGGGGAGAGATTCTCCGGGAGGACGCCCTCGGGCTTTCGATCGTGGGCTCGCGCCGCGCGACTCCCTACGGGCGCGACACCGCTCGCCGGCTTTCGCGGGAGCTCGCTTCTTTCGGGCTCACCATCGTGAGCGGCCTCGCCCGCGGGATCGATGCCGCGGGCCACGAGGGCGCCCTCGAGGCCTCCGGTCGCACCCTCGCCGTGCTCGGCTCGGGGCTCGACTGCCTCTACCCCACGGAGCATCGAGCGCTCGCGGAGCGCATCGCCGAACGAGGCGCCGTCGTCTCCGAGTTCGACCTCGACGAGCCGCCCCGGCCGCAGAATTTCCCTCGGAGGAACCGCATCATCACCGGCCTCACTCTGGGAACGCTCGTGGTCGAAGCCGCGGCGAAGAGCGGCTCGCTCATCTCCGCGAGGCACGCGCTCGAGCAGAACCGCGAGGTGTTCGCCGTGCCGGGTCCCATCGGCTCGCCCGGAAGCGAGGGAGTGCACGCGCTCCTTCGTGACGGCGCGCGGCTCGTGACCCGGGCGGAGGACGTGCTCGAGGAGCTGCGGGAGGAGGTGCGCGAAGCGCTGAAGCATCGAGCGATCGAGCGACGTCCGCCTTCGCTCGCCGCCCTCGATTCCGAAGAGCGGGCCCTCGTCGAGCTGCTGCAATCCCGTCACGACGCGCTCGATCTCGACGTCATTCTCGACGAGCTATCCCTTCCCATCGACCGCGCGATCGCGGCTCTCGCGCGGCTCGAGATCGAGGGCCGCGTCACGCGCCTTCCCGGCGGGCTCTATCACGCGAGGCGCTCTTGACCCGCGTTCCGAGGCTCGGGTTGGCGCATCCGGGACCTTCCGCTACACTATTCCCATGCCGAAATCATTGGTCATCGTCGAGTCGCCAGCCAAGGCGAAGACGATCAACAAGTTCCTGGGCCGCAACTACGTGGTGCGCGCCTCGATGGGACACGTACGCGACTTGCCCAAGAGCAAGCTCGGCGTCGACGTGGAGCACGGGTTCGAGCCCGACTACGTCGTGATCCCGAAGAAGAAGAAGGTTCTCTCCGAGCTCAAGAGCGAAGCGAAGAAGGCCGACACGATCTTCCTCGCCCCGGACCCTGATCGCGAGGGCGAAGCGATCAGCTATCCACCTGGCGGAAGAGCTCGGCAGTCGCGACAGCAAAATTCATCGAGTGCTCTTCAACGAGATCACCAAAAAGGCGGTAGAGGAAGCGATCAAGAACCCGCGCGCGATCGACAAGGACAAAGTCGACGCGCAGCAGGCGCGCCGGGTGCTCGACCGGCTGGTGGGCTATCAGATCTCCCCGCTTCTATGGGAAAAGGTCCGCCGGGGTCTTTCCGCAGGCCGCGTGCAGTCGGTCGCGCTCCGCATCGTCTGCGAGAGAGAACGTGAAATCCAGGCGTTTCAGGCGGTGGAGTACTGGTCGGTCGAGGCGGACGTCCAGGGGAACGAGCCGCCTCCCGTTCGTCGCGAAGCTGAGCAAGATCGACGGCGAGAACGCGGAGCTCCAGCGACGAGGCCTCGGCGAAGTCCGTGGTGAGCGAGCTCGAGAAGCTCCCGCTCGTCGTCAAGAAGATCACCGCGAAGGAACGGCGGAGACGGCCCGTACCGCCCTTCATCACCAGCAAGCTCCAGCAGGAAGGCGCGCGAAAGCTCGGCTTCACCGCGAAGCGGACGATGATGGTGGCGCAGCGCCTCTACGAAGGAATCGAGCTCGGCCAGGAGGGTCCGGTCGGACTCATCTCTTACATGCGCACCGACTCCACCCGCATCGCCGACGAGGCGATCGACGAGGTGCGCCGCTACATCGGCGAGCGATACGGGGAAGCGATGCTTCCCGAGAAGCCGAACTTCTACAAGAGCAAGAAGGGCGCCCAGGACGCGCACGAGGCCATCCGCCCGACCTCGGTGTTCCGCGACCCGGACACGATCGCTCCCTACCTCGACCGCGACGAGCTCAAGCTCTATCGGCTCATCTGGACGCGCTTCGTCGCCTCGCAGATGCCTCCCGCGGTCTTCGACGAGACCATCGTCGAGATCGAAGCGGGCCGCTTCCTCCTCCGCGCGCGCGGCTCGGTCATGAAGTTCAACGGTTTTCTCGCGATCTACGAAGAGGGCCGCGACGAAGAGCCGGAGAAGCTCGAGAAGAAGGAGTCGCAGACCGCTTCGAGCGAAGACAGCGAGGAGGCGGACAAGGAAGACGGATCCGGCAAGCTGCCGCAGCTCTCCGAGGGCGAGAGAGCTCGCGCTCCTCGCTATCCGGCCGGAGCAGCATTTCACACAGCCCCCGCCGCGGTTCACCGAGGCATCGCTGGTGAAGGAGCTCGAGGAAAAAGGCATCGGTCGCCCCTCGACCTACGCCAGCATCCTCTCGGTCCTGGTGGATCGGCAGTACGTTCACAAGATGGAGCGCAAGTTCCTTCCGACCGAGCTCGGGTTCCTGGTGACCGACCTCCTCGTGGGGAGCTTCGCGGACATCATGGAGATCGAGTACACCGCGCGCATGGAAGAGCAGCTCGACGAGATCGAGGAGGGCCGCGCGAACTATCTCACCACCATCGACGGCTTCTACCAGAAGTTCAGCAAGGACCTGATCGAAGCCCGCGAGAAGATGACCAACGTCAAGGCGATGGAGATTCCGACCTCCGAAGTCTGCGACAAGTGCGGAAAGCCCATGGTCATCAAGTGGGGGCGCTTCGGCCACTTCCTCGCCTGCTCCGGCTATCCCGAGTGCCGCAACACCCGCGAGATCCAGAACTACGCCGACAAGGAGTCCGCGGATCCCGACGTCTTTCAGGACGAGACCTGCGAGAAGTGCAGCCGTCCGATGGTGCTGAAGAAGGGCCGCTACGGACAGTTCCTCGCCTGCTCCGGATATCCCGGAGTGCAAGAACACCCGGCGGATCCTGAGAGGGAAGGACGGGTCGCTCGAGACCAAGCGCGATCAGCTTCTCGACGAGAAGTGCCCGAAGTGCGGAAACCAGCTCGTCATCAAGCACGGCCGCTACGGCGAGTTCACCGCCTGCAGCAACTACCCCGACTGCAAGCACATCAAGCAGAAGGAAGTGGGCGTCGCCTGTCCCAAGGACAACTGCAAGGGCCAGGTGGTGGAGAGGCGCTCGCGCCGGGGGAAGGTCTTCTTCGGCTGCAGCGAGTACCCGAACTGCGACTTCACCAGCTGGTACAGGCCCGTGGCCGAGCCCTGCCCCGAGTGCGGCTACCCGGTCCTCTTCGAGAAATCGACGAAGCGCGACGGGACCTTCATCGCCTGCACCGTAGAGGGCTGCGGCTACCGAAGGAGCCCTGAAGCCGAGGCCGTGGCCGAGCCCGCGCCCGCCCAGGCTTGAGCCCGGTCGTCGTCGTCGGCGCCGGACTCGCGGGCGCCGAGGCGGCCTTCCAGCTTTCCCGGCGCGGGAGTCGAAGTGCGTCTCTTCGAGATGCGCCCGTCGACGCGGACGCCGGTCCACAAGACCTCGCTTTTCGCGGAGCTCGTCTGCAGCAACTCCCTGCGGTCGGACTCGCTCACGAACGCCCACGGACTCTTGAAGGAAGAGATGCGGCGGCTCGGCTCGCTCACGATCGAAGCCGCTCTCGAGAGCCGCGTTCCCGCGGGCCAGGCGCTCGCCGTCGATCGAGAGGCCTTCTCCCGGCGGGTGACCGAGAGGGTGCGCGAGGCCCCCGGGGTCACGGTGGTCGAAGAGGAAGTGACCGAGATTCCGAACGAAGGCATCGTCATCCTCGCGACCGGGCCCTCTGACCTCCGAGCGGCTCTCCGATTCCATCCGCGAGTTCACCGGCAGCGACTACCTCTACTTCTACGACGCGGTGAGCCCGGTGGTCGAAGTCGAGAGCGTCGACTTCGAGAAGGCGTTTCGCGCGTCCCGCTACGGCAAGGGAGGCGACGACTACATCAACTGTCCTCTGAACCGCGAGGAGTACCTTCGCTTTCACGAAGCGCTGCTCTCGGCCGCGACCGTGGATCTGAACGCCATCGACAACGCCCTCTACTTCGAGGGGTGTCTTCCGATCGAGGTCATGGCCGCCCGCGGGAGTCGACACCCTTCGCTTCGGTCCGATGAAGCCGGTGGGGCTCGTCGACCCGCGCACCGGGCAGGGAGCCCTACGCCTGCGTTCAGCTTCGCCAGGACAACCTCGCGGCGACGCTCTACAACCTCGTCGGTTTCCAGAACCAGCTGAAGTGGGGAGAACAGAAGCGCATCCTGCGGCTCATCCCCGGGCTCGAGAACGCGGAGTTCTCCCGCTACGGCATGATCCACCGGAACACCTACATCAACTCTCCGACGGTCCTGCGGCCGACGTTCCAGACGCGAAAGCGCGAGGGGCTGTTCTTCGCCGGACAGATCTCCGGCGTCGAGGGATACACGGAGTCCGCGGCCTCGGGCATCATCGCCGGCATCAACGCCGCTCGGCTCGTCCGAGGCGAAGCAGACCCTCGCTCCTCCGCGAACGACGGCGCTCGGGGCTCTCTGCCACTACATCTCGCACGCGGAAGCCGAAGAGCTATCAGCCGACCAACATCGCCTTCGGCCTCCTCCCTCCCCTCGACCCGCCGGTCGCGAACAGCAAGGCCCGAAATCAGGCAATCGTCGAGCAGGCGCTGGCGGACCTCGAGGAGTTCGCGCGCGAGACCAGCTCCCTGAAGAGTCGGCGGGCTGTGCTACGATTCGAGCAGCTCGCAGGAGGAACATGGCCAAGAGCCGCGAGATCCGCGCCTTCGACTACGTGAACTTTCCCTACGAGAGGGTACGCGACCGTTCTCACCACGGACGCGCTCGCGGTGTTTCGATGCGGCGACGCGCGCGGCGTCCGGGCGCACCCAGTCGGTGGCCTCCGCCCTTCGTGTCGAGATCGCCGGAATCGAGTTCGGAAAGGAGATCGAAATCTCGGTCCGGCAGAAGGAGCAGAAGTCGAAGGGCGCCGCCATCACCCGCCTGCAGGTGGACTGGAAAGCCGCGAGCGCCCCGGGCTTGTTTCCTTTGATGAAGGCGGAGCTCGCCCTCTATCCGCTGACGGCCACCGAGACCCAGCTCGATTTCTCCGGCCGCTACGAGCCTCCGCTCGGATGGCTCGGCATCGCGGTCGACGCCGTCGTCGGCCACCGAATCGCGGAAGCCTCGGTCCACCGCTTCGTGGCCGAAGTGGCGCACTATCTGAGAACCGAGCTCGAGAACGAAGCTCGAACGTAGATGCGACGCGCGATCCGCGCATTTCCATCGACGACCTGAAGCATCGGCGGGGACTCTCGCCGAACACCGTTTCGAGCTACGAGTCCGATCTCATCCAGTTCCAGGTCTTTCTCGAAGAAGAGCTCGGAAGCTCCAGCCTGTCTTCCGTCGACGTTCTCGCCATCCGCTCCTTTCTCGCGCACCTGCACCGCGCAGGGCCTGGCGCGCGCCTCGATCGCGCGGAAGCTCGCCGCTCTCCGGACGTTCTTCCGGTTCCTCCTGCGCGAAGGGATCGATCGTGAAGAACCCCGCGCGGCTGGTGTCGACCCCGAGGCTCGATCGAAAGCTCCCGCCGCGAATCGAGGAGGGCGAAGTGGAGCAGCTCCTCGAAGCCCCCGATGCGACGAGCCCCTCTGGGCGCCGGGATCGGGCGATGCTCGAGCTCCTCTACGGCTGCCGGCCTCCGCGTCGGCGAGCTCGTGGCGCTCGACCTCTCCGCCTGCGAGCTCGACTCCCGTCTTCTTCGCGTGCTGGGGAAAGGAAACAAGGAGCGCATCGTTCCTTTCGGCGAGCCCGCCGAGGAGGCGCTCTCGGAGCTACCTCCGCGACCGGCGCGCCCTCGTGGCGCTCGGCGAAGGGACGGACGCGCTCTTCCTGAACCACCGCGGAGGACGGCTCACGGCCCGGAGCGTGCGAAGGCTCATGGACGGCTACCTGAAGCTCACCGCTCTTCGGTCGGGCCTTTCACCGCATAGTCTGCGACACGCCTTCGCGACCCACCTTCTCGAGCACGGCTGCGACCTTCGCGCCATTCAGGAGCTTCTCGGGCACGAGAGCCTCGCGACCACTCAGAAGTACATCCAGCTCTCGACCAAGAAGCTTCTCGAGGTGTACGAGAAGTCGCATCCGAAGGCCTGACGGCTCCGTTCAATTCCGAAAGCGAGCTACTCGCAGCGAAGGGCTGCAATGGGGCTGATGCTCGTGGCCTCAGCCTCTAGCTCTTCGCCCTTGTGGCTGCGATGTGGCACGAATGTCGGCGTTGTCGTGATTTCATCGCGCCGTCCGGCCTCACGATCTGCTCCAGATGGGATTTCGCTGACCCACAAGCCGGGCTCGATGCTCGTAATCCCCGGCGCCTCACCGGTCGAGCCGTTCCATCCGGAACGTGCCGACGTCCAGCCGGTCGACGGCCTGCCCATACGGCGCGTGACCATGACTCGGCGACCCTGATCGAGTAGATGACTAGTCGACCAGTGTCGCCCGTGAAGTGGCTGGTTCCCTCTGGATCGCCGAAGATCGTGATGCCGCTTCGACCACCGATCGACGAACGCCTCGTTCGTAAATCCAGAAGTCGGTCATACGTCGCGTGCCGTCGTGCTCGCCAGCGATCTGCACGATTCGTGCTCATGGAGGAAAGTGATCGTCCGAATACGTCGCGACTACGCGATCCGGCGCTGGTGTCCGACGAACGCTGCTGCGCCTGATGACCCTGATCCCGCGCGAATCATCGCCTCCCAGAAGGCTCGTGCATGCGGTCGGGATTCGTGGTCCCGAAAGTGCGAGTCCGTGCGCGAATGAAGTCCTCCTTCGACGCGCCTCTCAGTCCCTCCGCCAACGTCTCCTAACTCGCAAAGTGCCCGGTGACCCGCCTGGGAGAGGTGGCCGGGGTCAGCTCCGCCAGCCAGCAAACGCTGGGCGATCTCCCTCGTCTCGGCGTGGCGGATCGCACTGCCGGTGTTCGACTCGTAATCCACGTCGGCGCCGGATCCAAGCAAGAGGTCGACGCAGTCGAGATCCGCATACTGCACCGCGCACAAGAGCGGCGTGTCGCCAAACTCATCCTTTTGCTCCACGTCCTGGAAGATGTCCAGCAGCCACCGCACGACTTCCGGATGGTGGCCCTCGATGGCATAGAACAACGGCGGTTTGCTGCAGCGCCCGCGCGCGTGGACATTGGCACCGAGTTGGCGGAGCAATTGCACCTTCGCCAGGTCTCCTCCGAGCAGAGCCACCAGCCAGGCTGTCCTTTCCCACCAATCGGTCTCCTCGAGAGGCGCGCCTCCGCTGGCCAGCCGCTCGACATCGGCCAAGGAGCCGAGGGCGACCGCCTCGATGAGCGGAGTCCACTGCAGGTGGCTCTTGTCGGCGCCGGCGTCGAGCAGCAACCGGACCGCGTCGAAGCGGCCAATGCGAGAGAGGACACGGAGGCCCGATTCCTTATATGTGGTGATCGCGTTGAGGTCGACCCCGCTGGCAATGAGCAGTCCGAGCAAGTCGAGCAGACGCGGGTCGCGGGCCACATCACGGCTGTGAACAGCAGCGAGCAAGGCATCGTAGCCCTGTTCGCTTCTGTATCGGATGTCTGCACCCGCAGCGATGAGAGAGGCAACCGCCTCTGGATCGCCGTGGCCGAGTGCGGTCATGAGATCGAGTTCGTGCTCCGGCATGGCAATGGCGTTGCTGGAAGCCTATCGAGAGAGCGAGGAATCGTCCAGCGATACGTGAATGAAGTGCGCCCGCCGCGAATTGGGTTCGTAGGCGGGAGCCCGTTATGCTTGACGTAACGCATAAATTGCGTTACCGTGGTGCGGGGTGATTGTCAGCTTCGGCGACAAGCGGACCAAGGAGTTCGCGGCCGGCAGGCGGGTGAAGGCGTCTCAGGTATCGAGCGCCAGGCGCTCTTGAGGCTCGACCGGGAGCCGGCGCCGCTGCACCGAAGTCCGGGGGCTCGAGTTCCACCATGACGACCTATTCGGTCGAGGTGGTGGCCACGGACCCCTCTGGAGTTCGGCTTCTCTGCAAAGCTCACAACCTGCTGTTGGCGGAGCGGGACTACGGGAAGCACGTTATCGACGGCTACCGGCGGAAAGACGATCGCGTCTCAGAGTCCGCGTCAATCTTTGGTTAGCGCCACCTGGCCCAGTAGACGCTGGCTGTCGTTGGAACAGGGCAACGGCGTTTCTGGCTCGGCGCGACCTCACTCGAGCTCCGCGATCATCTCGATCTCGACGCAGGAGCCGAACGGGAGCTGCGCCATGCCGACGGCGCTTCGGGCATGAGGCCCCTTCGCTCCGAAGACTTCCTTCAGCAGCTCGGAGGCGCCGTTCGCGACGAGGTGCTGCTCGGTGAAGGCGGGATCGCTGTTCACCAGCACCAGTAGCTTCACGAGCTGCTTCACCCGGTCGAGGTTCTCTCCCGTCGCGCGGTGGAGCGTCGCCATGAGCTCGATGGCGATCGCGCGCGCGGCTTCCTTCCCTTCCGCGACATCGATCTCGCGGCCGAGCTTTCCCACCCAGGGCTTCCCGTCCCTGCGCGCGATGGTGCCGGAGAGGAACACCAGCTTTCCGGCGACGGTGTAGGGCACGAAGGCTCCGACCGGAGCGGTGAGCGGAAGGAAACGAGATGCCGAGAGATTTCAGCTTTTCGTAAACGGACATGAGTTCTCCTGGTTTCAGCGTTTTCTTTCCATGTCGACCGCGTCGGTGTTGCCTCCGCAGACGACGACTCCCACTCTCTCGCCGGGCGCAGGCATGTAGCGACCCGACAGCAGCGCCGCGAACGCGGCGGCGCCGCCGGGCTCGGCCGCGATACGGACCTTGTCCCAGAGCGTTTTCTGCGCTTGCGACGATCGCCTCGTCCGAAACGAGCACCACCTCGGCGACGTGGTCGCGAGCGATCGGAAACGTCAGCTCACCCACCCGCTTCGGTGCGAGAGAATCGGCGGCGATTCCGCCCGCGGGAGCGTCAACGGGCTTCCCCGCGGCGAGCGCGCGCGTCAGCGTGGGCGCCTCTTCCGGCTCGACTCCGACGATCTTGACGTCGCCCCCGTACCACGCGGCGACGCCGCCGATGAGACCGCCGCCCCCGACCGCGACCAGGAGAGTGTCGATCTCGCCGAGTCTGCTCGCTGCAGCTCGAGAGCGAGAGTCCCCTGCCCGAGAAGCGTTTCCCTCTGGTCGAAGGCGTGGATGCGCGAGCGCGCCCGATTCCGACGCCCAGGCTTCGCTCGCGGCGAGAGCGTCGGCGTACCGCTCTCCTCCGACGACGAGCTCGGCGCCGTAGGAGCGGATGCGCTCGATCTTCGACGGGGAGGAGACGACGGGAACGAAGATCCTCGCCGGCTTTCCCAGCTTACGCGCGGCGAATGCCACCGCGGCGCCGTGATTTCCACCCGAGGCCGCGACGACGCCCGCCTTCGGGCACGTCGCGCATCAGAAGGTTCGCGAAAGCGCCCCGGGCTTTGAAAGATCCCGAGTGCTGGAAGAGCTCGAGCTTCAAGACGAGGCTCTCGACCGTCGAGTACCGACGTCCCCTCCGTCGACGGTCAGGAGCGGCGTCCGCCTCACGTGGGGGCGGATGAGCTCGTAGGCGGCCTCGATCTCCTCCGCGTCGATCATTCCGTGGTATTATAGTTAGGCACTTAGCTAAGAGTCAATATGGAGACATGAGGCTTCGGGCCCTCGCGAGCGAGAAGAGGCTCCTCATCCTGGAGTGGCTCAAGGATCCCGTGAAGCATTTCCCGCGGCAGGTGGACGGCGACCTCGTGAAGGACGGGGTCTGCGGCGTCTTCATCGCCGACAAGCTCGGGGTCAGCCAGCCGACGGCGAGCGAGCATCTGAAGATCCTGTGCCGCGCCGGCTTCCTGCGCGCGAAGCGCATCAAGCAGTGGACGTTCTACAAGCGCGACGAGGCGGCGATCAAGACCATCCGCGCCGGAGCTCTCGAAGATCTGACAGATCGCCGAAGTCGGTTTGACATCCTTTCCCTCGGAGACTAGTTTCCGGAGCGAGGACAGAATGGCCCTTCACGCGGGGACTCGCCTCGGCTCGTACCAAATCACCTCTCTGATGGGCGCGGGTGGAATGGGAGAGGTTTACAGCGCGCGTGACAGCCGGCTGGGACGCGACGTCGCCATCAAGATCATCCGAGAAGGGCTCGACAGCGAAGAGCGCCTCGCTCGTGTGGGACGCGAAGCGCGCCTCCTCGCCTCCTTGAACCATCCCGGTATCGCCATCCTTTACGGGATGGAGGAATGGGAGGGGGCGCATTTCCTGGTAATGGAGCTGGTGGAGGGAGAGACGCTTCTGGAACGAATCCGCCGGGGCCCGATTCCGGTCGCCGAGTCGCTGTCCCTCTTCTGGCAGATCACGCAAGCTCTCGAAGCGGCCCACAGGAGAAAATCATCCACCGGGATCTCAAACCCGCGAACATCAAGATCACTCCCGAGGGCAAATCGAAAGTCCTCGACTTCGGACTGGCGACCGCGTTCGTCTCCGACCTACGGAGCGGGGTTGTCACCGAATCCCCCACCATCACTCGCGAGGCCGCAGGCAAAGAGGGTCTTCTGGGGACCGTCGCCTACATGAGCCCCGAACAGGCGCGGGGAAAGCCGCTCGACCAACGCACCGACATCTGGTCGTTCGGTTGTTGTTTGTACGAGGCGCTGTCTGGAGCTCCGGCGTTCTGGGGAGAAACCGCTTCGGACACGATCGCCGCGATCCTCCGGGATGGTCCGGACTGGCGGAAGCTCCCGGTGGATGCGCCGGCGACGATCCGGGCCCTTCTGGATCGCTGCCTCGAGCGAGACGTCTCTCGCCGCATGGACGACATGGCTGACGCGCGCCTCGAGATCGAAAAGGCACTCGGTCCCGCCGGTTTTTCCCCGCTCGCCGCTACCGACCCGGGAAAGGATTTCCCGGTTCCGTTTCGGCGGGAACGACAAGAACGCCACGCTCCTGCACGCTGACGCTGGGGATCGCGTTCACCGCGCTCGCCGCGATCGGAACGGCGGTTTATATGTTTCGATCCGACCGCGTGCTCTCGCCCGTCGAAACCACCGACACGTTCTCTTCAGTGCCTCCACCTTCCGAGGCTGAGCGGAGCGCAATCCTGACGGCTCTGGCCGAGTACGAGAACGCGTTAGAAACGAAGGACCTCGCGCTCTTTCGGACAGTGAAGCCGAACCTCAGCGCCAAAGAAGAGAAACAGCTCGTGGACGTATTTCGACTCACCGACCGGCAGGAAGTGGAGCTCCAGGTGGATACGGTCGCGATCCGGGGCGACGACGCGACGGTCTCGGTGACGCGCTCCGATCGATTGGTGGTTCGTGGCGTGTTGCAGGAGAGCCCGAGCCGCAAGCAGACTTTCCGATTGCGAAAGACCGGTTCGAATGGGTCATCGTGGAGATCGGCCAGTGAGGGCCGCTGCGATCCCTTCGCTCAGTCGGACACGGCGTCGATAGCGTCGATCTCGAGCCACTCCGGCGACTGCACCACGGGAATCTGGAGCGCGCGCTCCCGATCGAGGTCGAGGGCGCCGAGGTGCACCGCCTGCGGGCGCCTGGACCCACTTGAAGATCGAGCCGACGAAGAGACGGCAGAATCGCTTCACCCACTCCTTCAGCATGCCCGGGCGGTAGTCGGGACGCATCTCCCGGAGCTCCTCGTCGGTCCACATCGCCCGGATGGCGCGATAGAGCTCGACGGGCATCATCTTCTCGCCGGCGAAGAGCGCGAAGCAGGCGTCGAGGACGGGAAAGGGCATGAGGTCGCGCTCGTCTTCCTGGTTCTCTTCGAGCTCCGCCGAGGCCTCGGTCTTCATCAGCTCCTCGAGCGCTTCGAAGCCGTGCTTCTCGCGCAGGTAGTCGAGGAGCCGGATGACGATGGTCTTCGGAAGATTTCCGAGGAGCGAGTACGCGCCCATGAGGTCGCCGCCGATCGTGGTATAGCCGACCGCCTTCTCGCTCATGTTCCCGGTCTGGAGCCACATGCCGCGGCTCGCGTTCGCCCAGTTCCACATGCGCATCCCGCGGATCCGCGCCTGGATGTTCTGGCGAGTGAGCCGGGTGAGCGTCTCGCCCGGCGACAGCATCGCTTCCGCTGCCTTCACCTCGCGCTCGAAGGCCTCTTCGATCGGCATCTCCCGGAACGTCGACACCGAGCTCCTCCGCGAGCTTCCGCGCGATCCCCTTCGTCGTCTCCGAATTGAAGCGAGTCGGCATCGAGAAGCAGTGGATGAAATCCTTCGGATCGAGGTCCCGGTCCCGGGCGTACAACCACGCGATGAGAAGCGTCAGCGCCGAATCCTTTCCTCCGGAGAGCGCGACCCCCAGACGGTCGAAGGCGCCGGTCTTCTCGAAGTAGCCGGCGAGACCGGTCTTCATCGCCGCGATGAGGTCCTCGTACCACAGGATCTCCTTCGACGGCCCCGGGAACGAAGAAGTTCTTCGCCGGAAGGCGAGGGAAAGCCGGACGAGCGGCGGCCTCATATCCCGGGAGAGCCGCCTCGAGCGTCTCGGACCGTCTCGTGGGACTCGAGATAGGCCTCGGCATGCGCGCGATAGGTCGTATTCTCCCGCCGCCGCCTTCGCGTGCGGTCGACGTCCACGACGACCGGACGACCACCCCTCGCGCCAGCGCTCCGCCTCGAAGACCATCCGCCCGTTCTGATTGACGTAGCCTCCGCCGTCGAAAACGAGCGAGTCCTGGCCTCCGAACTGGTTCACGTAGACGAGGGTGACCTCGATGATCGGCGGCGCGGGTCGCGATGAGCTCCTTGCGCGTCTCGACGACTCCGCCTCGAAAGGGAGAGGCGGACACGTTCACCACGATCTCGGCGCCGCTCGCCGCTCGGCGAAGCGCGGGACCGTCGGGGACCCAGAGGTCCTCGCAGACCTCGACGGCGAGAGTGCCGAAGGGGAACCGGAAGAGCAGGTCGCCGAAGGGAACGCCGTCGATCGTCGACACCCGGCGAGGAATTCCGAGAGCGAAGACCCGGCGCTCGTAGAACACGTCGTAGTTCGGAAGGTTCTCCTTCGGGACGATCCCGACGATCTCTCCCGCGGCCACCACCGCGACGGCGTTGTAGAGAAGACCCCGGTCGGTCACGGTGAGCCCGACGGTGAAGACGGTGGGGAACGGAGAGCTTCCCCGTCGCCGTCCGCGAACTCGCGGAGCGCTCGGAACTGCGCGCTCACGAAGCCGGGCCACTGCACCAGGTCTTCCGTGGGATAGCCCGGGAGCACCTGCTCGGTGAAGGCGACGAGCCCGCATCGCGCTTCCGCGGTCTCGGACGCGACCCGGATCATTTTGTCGAGGTTCCCGCGGAGGGCGCCGACCGTCGGATTGAGGTTGACGAGGCCGATCTTGAGGAGCTGCATGGAGCTCCGCTTAGTAACGGACCGCTTCCTCGCGCTCGTGCGAGTGGCCGAAGATGCGCTTGAAGCGCTCGATGTCCTCCCGGCTTCCCGTGGCTTTCGCGAGGTTGTCGGAGAGCTTCACCGTGCGGTGGCCGTTGGCCTCGATCGCCTTCACCACGATCGAGATCGGCTCGAAGCCGAGATCGTTCGTGAGGTTCGTGCCCCAGCCGTAGGAGAGCTTGATGCGGCCGTGAAACCGCCGCGAGAGCGCGAGGATGATCGGGAGCTCGAGCCCGTCGCTGAAGATCAGGAGCTTCTCCCGCGGATCGATCCCGTGTCCCTCGTAGAAGCGGATCGCCTTCTCGCCGAACTCGAACGGATCGCCGGAGTCGTGGCGAAGGCCCTTCCAGGCGCGGGCCTGGTCCTTCTTCCATGTCGCGGAAGAAGAACTCCGAGCCGTAGGTGTCGGTCACGGCGACGGAGAGGCCCCAGCCGTAGAGGTCCCACCAGTCCTGGAGGACGCGGTTGTGGGACGCGCGGATGAGATCGTCGGAGTCGTGCATGATCCCCGACATCACCATGGTGAGCTCGTGGGCCGAAGTGCCCATCGGAACGAGGCCGTGGAGCATCGCCGACTCCGTCGAGGAAGTCCCGAGGAACTGCGCCGGCATCTCCTCGGCGAGCGTCCGATCCACGTAGTGCTGCCAGTCGCGGCTGAATCGACGCCGGGTCCCGAAGTCGATGAAGGAGATCTCCGGCCTTCCCCGCAGCACCCGGATCTTCTCCGCGAGCCGCATCTTCCCCCGCGCGAAGACGAGGTCCTCGCTCGAAGCGGCTCAGGGGCTTCATCAGGCTCCGGTTGTAGAGCTCGTTCACGATCGAGAGCGCCACCGTCTCCCAGTAGATGGCTTCGGACCAGCTCGGCTCGGAACTGGAGGCGGAAGCTTCCGTCCACTTCCTCGAGCTCGTACGGAGGAAGCTCGAGGCCGCGAAGGAACTCGAGATAGCTCTCCCGGAACATCCGCTCTCCGTACTCGTTCGTTCCCCGGAGATAGTGGAGCTCGCTGTTGTTGAGGCGGAGGCTCCGCACGTGGTCGAGCTCCTCGCGCAGCTCGCGCCTCGTCGATGAACTCCGCGAGACGCACCTGGCGCGTGCGGTTCACGAGCGAGTAGACCACGGGAACGTCGCGATACTTGAGGAACACCATCTGCCCCATGGTGAACTTGTAGAAGTCGAGGTCGAGGAGCGATTCGATGATGGGCATGGCTCAGATTCCTTTCGGAAATCCGGGCCAGGTGTCGATGGGATCGGACCGCGCGCACCCGGTGCATCCCGGCGGCCTCGAGACTCGCGGAACGCCTTCTCCGCATCCTCGGTGAAATCCACCACTCCCGGAACCACCACCGGCGACATGCAGTCCTCGAGAAGATAGACCCGCCGGGCGAGCTCCGGGTTTCGGCGCCGGATCTCCTCGAGGAGATCGGAGAGCGTCCAGCTCACGCAGTGGCTCTTCGCCTGTCCCGCGACGATGAGCGCGTCGTAGGAGAGAAGCTTTTCGAGGAGGGCCTCGTTCCGGGGCGCGATCGCGTTTCCCTCTTCGTCCTCGAGGACCTCGGGCCGAAGCGCCGAGTAGTTCTCGGTGAGCGGGCTCGCGCCCTTGAGCTCGAACGAGGCCTGACTCTCGCGCGCGATGGTGTGGAAGAAGATCGCTTCCTCCACCGCCGGAGACCAGCGCGTGGCCGATGCCGCCGAGGATCGCGTGGTAAGGCCAGACCATCAGTCGGTACTTGCCGTCGCGGCTCAGGAGCCGGCAGTAATGAAGGAGGTGGCGGTCGAGGAAAGCGGCGTCGCCGATTCCCAGCGCTCCCGCGGTTTCCGGATTCACGCGGAACCGGCCCGACTCGACGTCCTCGAGGGAGATCGCGGTCATGGGAGCGGGATGGCGGCCGTCCTCGTCGAGGAGGAACGCGGGATGGAAGATCTGGAAGGCGCTGTGGGTATCGAGAGTCGCGTGGATCCGGGTGATGGCCTCGAGATTGCGATAGAGAAACTCGGAAAGACGAACGGCGTCGTCTACGGCCCCTCGTCCCGAGCGGCCCGCGACGAAAAGCTCGAAGCCCGGGACGGAGAAGGTGTTCTGCACGTCCACGAGCAGGAGTCCCACCGGAGGCCGGTCCGACGGCCGCTGCGGACGATGCGATGCCGATCTGCCGAAACGTCGAGGGCCTCGCGCGCGCGCTCCTGATAGGGAACGCGATAGACCTCGCCGACTCTCGCCGGGTCGAAGTGGTCGGGAAGCGGCAGCTCGCGCATCAGAAGACCTCGATCGCCGTCGGCGCCTGCGAGGCGAACTCGAACAACATCGCCGGGCGGTGCCGGCCCCCCTTCGACTTCTGACCCGACGCTCGAAGGAGCCCGAGAGAAAGAATCTTCTTCCGAAAGTTGCGCTTGTCGAGGCTGCGGCCGAGAACGGCTTCGTAGGCGGTCTGGAGCTCGCGCAGAGCGTGAAGGTCGTGTCGGGAGGAGCGACCACATCACGTTCGTGTACTGGACCTTCGCCTGGAGGCGCGCTTGGGCGTAGCCGAGAATCGCGTCGTGATCGTAGGCGAGCTCCCGGGCCTCTCCCTACAGTCCCAGAACCGCACGGCCTCGTACTTGGGCGTCGTTCCGAGGGCGAGCCCCACGGGAGGCACGAGCGAGTAATAGGCGACGGACACGACGCGGCCTTCGGGATCGCGCTGTCCGGTCATCGAACGTGTAGAGCTGCTCGAGGTAGAGACCAACGACCCCCGTCTCCTCCTTCAGGATTCGGGACGCCGCGTCGCGGAGGCTTTCCCCTTCATCGATGAGACCCCCCGGAAGCGCCCACATCCCCTCGAAGGGCTTCTTTCTCATCCTTATGAGAAGCACCTGGAGGCGGCCGTCCGACGCACGGTGAAGATGCAGTTGTCGACGGCGACCTTGACGTTCTGGAGGATCGGGCGGTGCGATCACGGTCCTCGAGTTAGTGTAGTCAACACACCATCTGGACGCAAATGGCAGAGCCGCTGGTCAGACGAGGCGGGCGGCGGCGGCGAACGAAAGGATCTCTCCTGCGGATTGGAATCGATCGCCGGGAGCTTTCGCCAGGCAAAGAAGCACGAGCTCTTCGAGCTTCTGGCGGGATTTCGCTTCGCGGTGGCTCCGCAGCGGCGGCGGCGGGCGTATGGAGGTGGTGCGACAGAAGGTTGCCTTCGGTGAATGGCGCCTTCCCGGTGAGGAGCTCGTAGAGCGTCGCTCCGAGCGAGTACACGTCGGAACGCGCATCGATGGGCCCGCCCTGAATCGCTTCGGGCGGAATGTACTTCGGGAGTCCCCGACATCGAATGTCCGAGAGCTCCTTCGGAGCTTTCTCCCATTGTCGGCGCGCCGCGCGAGACCGAAATCGAGAATCTTGACCCGATGGTCGACGGCGAGGAGCACGTTCGAGGGCTTCAGATCCCGATGGACGATGCCGCGGCCGTGCGCGTGGTCGAGTCCCTGACAGACCGAGACCAGCCAGTGGAGAGCTTCATCGATGGCGAGCCAGGTCCTCCCCCGCAGAAGCGACTGGTAGCTCTCGCCCTCGACCAGCTCCATCGAGATGAACGTCTGATCCTGATCGACGCCGAGGTCGAAGATGGTGATGACGTTCGGGTGGTTGAGCTGCGCCGCGGCGCGCGCTTCGTGCAGAAGACTGTCCCGCGCCTCGGGATTGCCGGAGAGCGCCTCTCCCAGCACCTTGTAGGCCACGTGGCGGCCAAGCAAGTGATCGTACGCGCGGTAGACGGCGCCCATGCCGCCCTTGCCGAGCATTCCCAGGAGCTCGTAACGGCGTCTTCCCCTCGTGGCGGACGACGGGCGGCCGCCTTGCTCTGGAACGTCTCGGAGCGCTTCTTCTCCTCGGCAACGCGCCGCTGGAGCGTCGGCGTATCGCTCGCTCGCTCCCTGATAGCCGTACTGGACCGACATCATCTTGTGGAGGATGGCGGCGGCCTCGCCGAGGTTCCCCTGAGCTTCCTCCGCGCGCGCGAGCTGATCCCAGAGCTCGAGGTTCTCCGCTGCCAACCCCTGGCCTTCGAGGACGGTTCGCAGCTTCTCCTGCGCGAGCGACGCCCAGCCGCGGCGCTCGAAGGACCGGGCGATCTCCCGCACGGCGGTGAGGTAGTTCGGGTCATCCGGGGAAACGCGCTGGAGGTGCTCGATCATCTGCACTTCGGAGTTGGCTTCGGCGGCGGCCTTCGCGGCTTCGAAATGACGTCCCGCTTTTCCGAAGAGCATCGCCGCCATGTCGAAATCTCCGAGCTCGAAGTAGAGCTCTGCGGCTCGGTCCGCTTCCCCCGCTTTCACGAACAGGTCGGCGGCGCGGCCGGTCGAAGCGCGCGAGGGAGCCCGGAGAGATGCCTCGGCCGCCTCCCGAAACGCACCGGACTTCTCGATAGCACGCAGAGGCGCGGTCGAGGAGGCCCGCGCTCTCGAAGACCTCCGCTGCGCGCAGGAAGTCGCCCGCCTTCACGAAAGCTTCGGCCGCGGCCGCGGCATCGCCGGCGAGAGCTTCGCGTCGCCCACCAGGTTCGCCGCTTCCCGCGGGTCGCCCGCCTTCTCGTAGAGCTCCGCCGCCTTCTCGACCGCGCCCGCCTTCCGGTAGAGCTCCGCCGCCCTCCGGTGCATCTCGAGCTTCTCCGCGAGCTGCGCCGCGAGACGAACCTGGCCGCCTCGCTCGTAGAGCTCGAGCGCCTCTTCCGCGTCTCTCCCGCTTTTTCGAAGAGCCTTCCGGCGCGGTGGCAAAGCCGCGCGATCTCCAGCTCCTGCGCGGCCGCTCGGTAGTGGCTCCCGCGGCCTTCGAGCTCCGCGACCTGCTTCTTCAGACAATCGCCGGCCTTCGCGAAGTCGCCCTCCGCGCTCGTGGGCCTCCGACGCGCGGACGAGATTCCCCGCGCGCTCGTAGATCTCGGCCGCCTTCCCGTGCTTTCCCGCCTCGAGATACTCCGCCGCCGCCTCGAGCGAGGCCCCCGCTTTCACGTAGGCCTCCGCCGCCTTCTCGCGCTTTCCGATCTCTCGATAGAGCTGCGCCGCCCGCAGCTTCTCGTTCGAGAGAAGAAACCATTCGGCGGCGACTTCCTTGTGCCCGAGCCGCAGGCAGAGTTGTCCCGCGAGGTGGTACTCCTCGGCCTTTCTCGTAGCACTCGAGCGCCTTGTCCCACAGCGGAGAGCTTCTCGTAGTGGAGCCCGGCGTTGAGGAAGTCTCCCGCCTTCTCCGCCGCGACGGCCTCCTGCCGGGACCGGAGACCAGCGACGGGATCGGGAACGAGCGTCGAGACCCCGCGAAGCCAGGAGACGATGCCGAGTTTTCGGTTCACCGCGAGGGCGGCCCAGAGGAGAACGACCGCCCCGACGAGAAGCTTCAGGTTCTCCCAGTTGAGGACGCGCGTCGAGCCGGCCGAAGCGTAGCTCGCGACGACCTCGAGGAAATCGGCCATCGACGCGGCTATTCCTCGCCCTCGCCGAGACGGACGCTCCTCAGATAGCGGCGGAACGGCCCGCCGAGGTCGGGCCGGTCGAGCGCGTACTCGACGGTCGCCATGAGAAACCCGAGCTTGTTGCCGCAGTCGTGCCGCACGCCCTCGAACTCGAACCCGTAGATCTCCGACTCCGAGAGAAGCGACTGGAGCGCGTTCGTGAGCTGGATCTCGCCCCGGGGATCTCTCTCCGTGCGGCGAACGTGATTGAAGATCGCGGGAGTGAGGATGTAGCGGCCGATGATCGCGAGATCGGAAGGGGCCTCGTCCTTCTGGCGGGCTTCTCCACGAGACCGTGACCCGGTGGAGCCTTTTGTCACCGCCGGGAGCCGGCTCCGCGGCGATGACGCCGTAGCTCGAGATCTCGTCGGACGGAACCCGCATCACCGCGAGCACCGGGGCCCGCACCCGCTCGTAGACCTCGATCATCTGCCGGATGCAGGGAACGTCGCTCTTGACGAGGTCGTCGCCGAGGAGGACCGCGAAAGGCTCGTCTCCCACGAGCGACTCCGCGACCGCCACGGCGTGCCCGAGACCGAGCGCTTCTTTCTGACGCACGTAGGCAGACGTTCACCAGATCGGAAATCGCTTTCACGATGGCAGAGCTCTTCCTTCTTGCCCTTTCTCCTCGAGGAACCGCTCGAGCTCGAAGGAGACGTCGAAGTGATCCTCGATCGCGGACTTGCCCCGGCCGGTGACGAGGATGACGTCCTGGATTCCCGCCCCGACCGCCTCTTCGATGACGTACTGAATCAGGGGTTTGTCCACCAGCGGAAGCATTTCCTTGGGCTGCGCCTTGGTTGCGGGGAGAAACCTCGTGCCCGAGGCCGGCCGCGGGCAGAACCGCCTTTCGGATTTTCATAATTTTAATTTTATTCCTTTCCGGCTCGAAGCTGACGCCGAATCCGGAGCCGAAGCCGAAGGCCGTTCGGCAGTAGAAGGAGCTTTTCTAGGCTCGCACGGCCCGCTTTCGCGCGCAAGCGAGGGTGCTACAATGCGCGCGATGCTCGACTGAATTTCGTGACCGACAACTTGGAGCTCGTGGCCCGGAAGATCCGCGAGCGAGGGGCGGAGCTCGACTTCGAGGCCCTCGCCCGGCTCAACGTCGAGCGAAAGAAACTTCAGACCGAGATCAGCACCCTTCGGCACCAGCATCAGCTCGCGTCCAAGCGCATCGCCGTCTCTGATGAAGGAGGGGAAGAAGAGCGAAGCGGAGAGGCTGAGCGGGCGAAGCTCCGGCAGGATTCGGACGCGATTCAGGAGCGCGAGGAGCGGATCTCGAAAGCCGAGGAGGAATGCCAGAATCTCGTCGCACGGCATTCCCAACCTCCCCCACGACAGCGTTCCCGTGGGCGCGCGACGAGACCGGCAACGTCGAGGTGCGGCGGGTCGGTGAGCCCAGGAGCTTCTCCTTCGAGCCGAGACCGCACTGGGACATCGGAGCGGAGCTCGGCATCCTCGACTTCGACCGGGCGGCGAAGATTTCCGGCGCGAGGTTCTCCGTTCTCGCGGGAGCGGGTGCCCTTCTTTCGCGGGCGCTCATTCAATTCATGCTCGACCTCCACACGCGGGAGCACGGGTACCGCGAGAGTGCTCCCTCCGTTTCTCGTCGGCGCGGATGCCCTCTTCGGCACGGGCACGCTTCCGAAGTTCGAGAGCGATGTGTTCAAAGTGGAGGGCCGCGACCTCTATCTGGTGCCGACCGCCGAAGTCCCGCTCACGAACCTCCACCGGGAGGAGGTCCTCGAGGCGGCCGAGCTTCCCAAGCACTACACCGCCTACACGCCGTGCTTCCGGAGCGAGGCGGGATCCTACGGAAAGGACGTGCGCGGTCTCATCCGCCAGCATCAGTTCGACAAGGTGGAGCTGGTCGAAGATCACGGACCAGGAGAGCTCCTTCGAGGAGCTCGAGTCCCTCACGCGAAACGCGGAAGAGGTTTTGAAGCGTCTTGCGCTTCCCTATCGCGTGATGCTCCTCTGCACCGGCGACATGGGCTTCGCGTCGGCGAAGACCTATGACATCGAGGTGTGGCTTCCGTCGCAGAAGACGTATCGAGAGATCAGCTCCTGCAGCAACTGCACCGACTTTCAAGCGCGGCGCGCGAAGATCCGTTACCGGCCCGCGCGGCGGCGGAAAGCCCCGCCTCTGCCACACACTGAACGGCTCGGGCCTCGCGATCGGACGAACCTGGCTCGCGATTCTGGAGAACTACCAGAACGAGGACGGGTCGGTGACGATGCCAGAGGCGCTGTGGCCGTACATGGACGGGATGGAGAGGATTGTGCGATCGGTGATCGGTGATCGGTGCTCGGAGGGCGCCGACTTGAGCGTCGGGACTGATCCCTGATCACTGCACTATGTCACGGAGGGATGGCCGAGTGGTTTAAGGCGGCGGTCTTGAAAACCGTTGACCGAAAGGTCCGGGGGTTCGAATCCCTCTCCCTCCGCCAACTTATTTGTGCTCGCTTCGCTGCGCGCTGAAAGTGCATCGCCGCGAAGCTGACGACCGAAGCTTCGTCGATGTTCCACTGCTCGTACTTCAAGACCTCGCCCTCGAGATTCAGGGCCGGAGCGGCCGACTTCAAGAACGTGTAGAACGGCGGATACCCGCACCAGTTGAGCGGGTCGGAGTCGGGGTGCACGAGCTCGAAGAATCCCTCGGCGTCGCCGGCGCAGATGCGGTCGAGCCTCTCGCAGGTCGCGCTCGCGCGACTTCCAGCATCACGCCCTCGTCGGCCTTCACCGCTTCATCGTGGCCATAGCGCTGCCCGATGTGCGCCATGTCGACACCCAGCACCCAGACGAGGTCGGAGCGGCTCGCGGCGATCTCACCGAGGACGTCGAAGAAGCGCTTCGTCGCGTCCCGGGTCTCGGGAGCCTTTCCCGTCGTCAGACTCTCGGCGAACGGCCGCAGAGAACCGGGAGAATTCGAATCGGCTTCTTCATGAGGTACTGGAGAAAGAGCACCTGGAACTCGACGGCATGCTCGCGCGCATGGCAGTAGTCCTCCTCGACGACGGCGTCGCCGGCCCGCGAGACGAGGAGTATCGTGAAGCTCGACGTCGACTTCCGCGACTCCCAGAGGAGTGCGAAAGGGCTTCCGCGTGAGCCCGAACCGATCGGGTCTTCCGTAGTGCGAGGTCCCGAGGATGACGAACGTGGGCTCGTTCCCGTCGGCGTCGAAGGCATAGGCCGAGCGGTAAGAGCCGAACCCACCTTCCGGCGACACATGGGGCGCGGCGAGAGCCCGCGAGGGAGCGACGTCTTCTCCGAGGCGACATCTCGGGCGCAAAGCGTTTCTCGATCCCCGCGGCGGTATCGGGATAGGCCGTACCCACGTGGGAGGCTTCGCGAAACGGCGCCACGGCGAAACGCTTCGTGCTTTCGCTCCTTCAAGAGCGTGGAGCTCGTCGGTCTCGAGGAATCCCTCTTCCGAGAGGAGCTCGAGAAGCTCCCGCACGCGCTCCCGAGGCACGAGCTCACCTCCCATCAGCCGCGTCAAGAGCGCCTGGGCGTCGAGCTCGGTGTGCTCCCCGTCGAGGCAAGAGAGAAGCGCGAGCCAGGGATGCGGCAGCACGAGAACGGTCTCGGTGTACCCGAACGGGTCCCGAAGAAGAAGCCCGGGCCGTCTCCGGGATCGGAGAGGGCATGACATCGATATCAGAGCGCAGCTTGGGAAGCATTCGGTCGGCTTTCTTTGACGCTCGCGGCACCGGCATTGTAGTATGAACGCGCGTCGCGGCCGCCCGCCCGAAGTTTGCCGGAGAGGTGCTGGAGTGGCTGAACAGGGCTGCCTGCTAAGCAGTTACACGGGTGTTGAGCCCGTGTCGAGGGTTCGAATCCCTCCCTCTCCGCCAGTTTGACAAAGGCGGCTGCGGCGCGGCTAGGCTCGATTCGCTTCGCTGGGAAGTCGTCCAACGGTAGGACACGTGGCTCTGGACCACGGTATCGGGGTTCGAATCCCTGCTTCCCAGCCACAAAATTTCTCCTCTGTTATCAACAAGTTGCAGCACCGGGTGATTTCACTATCGAACTTCTGAAGCGGCGGACCTTCGTTGTAGTCATCTGCGACGGACGGTCGACGATTCCGCGCCGCATTCGGTCAACCCGCCGTATGAATGTTGCCGCGCCGGCGGTCGCGGTTGGACTGGCGCTCGTCTGTTCCCGCAGACGCAGCGGCCGTTCGTCCGCCCGAATCCGCCCTTCGCCGCATTCCGGTGGTCGGCACTGAAGTGGGCCGCGATAATGGCTCGCGTGTTCAGCGCTCTCAGGACGCCTATACAGGTATGCTCGACGTCATGTCCGAACTGGCGACGACCGCGAGGCCGGTCGGCATCGTTGTGAAAACAACGCGGCGCGTTGCCGTCGCAGTCACAATCGCGATCGGCGTCGCGCTCCTGCTGTTGATCCTCTGGAAGGGATCGACGTCCGCACTCTTTCTCCGAGCGATCATGCTCGCCTTGTCGGCCACGACGGTCTTTTCACTCTTCGAGGTGTGGCCCCGAAGACTGCCGCGTGGGGTCGAGCGATGGATTCTCCAAGTTGTGGCCGTCGGCGCCGCCATGCCGGTCACGGTGTTCGTGATGCACCGCCGGGCCACCTTCCCAGGAGCGCCGCCCTTCTTTGAAGACCACAACTGGATGCTCGTCGGGTTCGCCGCCGTTCTCATCGCGCCCTGGACGGCGGTCGCGACGGTGGTCCGCCAGAAGGAGACCTTCGCGCGCCACCAGACGCTGGCGTTCGCGCTCGAGCGCAGTGAACTCGAGCGCCAGGCGCTCGACGCGCGATTGCATTTGCTGCAGGCGCAGGTCGCGCCGCATTTCCTCTTCAACACACTCGCGAACGTGCAGGCGCTCGTCGATGCGGGCTCGCCGCATGCGTCGGTCGTGCTGCGAAGCCTCACCGCGTACCTGCGCGCGGCGGTGCCGCTGCTCCACGAGTCCGCGGCGACGATCGAGCGCGAGCTGCAGCTGGTTCGGCCATATCTCGAGCTGATGCAGATGCGCATGCCCGATCGCCTCCAGTACGCGATGAACGTCGACCCCGCGGCGCTGAAGGTTCGCTGTCCTCCGACCACCCTGCTGACGCTGGTCGAGAATGCCGTGCGACACGGGATCGACCCCAGCGAAGAAGGAGGCCGGATCGACGTCGACATCGCACGACTTGGTGAACGTTGTGTGGTCCGCGTCACCGACACTGGCGCCGGACTGCATCACTCGGCGAACGGTCTGGGGACCGGGCTCACGACTCTGCGCGAGCGGCTGCAGCTGATCTTCGGCGATGCAGCGCACCTGCGCCTGATCGCCGGCGCTCCCCGCGGCGTCGTCGTCGAAGTCGACATGCCGGCACATACATGAACGCCCACCCGACAGCGTTGATCGCGGACGATGAACCGCTTTTGCGCGAGGCGCTGCGGCGGCAACTTGCGATCGTGTGGCCCGAGCTCGAGATTGTGGCCGAGGCGCGGAACGGACGGGAGGCGGTGAGGTTGTTCGACGAGCGTCATCCCGACATCTGCTTCCTCGACGTCCACATGCCGGGACTCTCCGGCGTCGATGCCGCGAACCACATCGGCAGGCGCGCCCATCTCGTGTTCATCACTGCCTACGATCACTACGCAGTGCAGGCGTTTGCGCACGGCGCGCTCGATTACCTGCTGAAGCCGGTCGAAGAGGCGCGGCTCGCGGAAACCGTGAGCCGTCTCAAGGAACGTCTGCAGTCGTCGAGGCCGGCGATCAACACCGAGCAGCTATTGCAGCAACTGAGCGAGCAGCTCGCGAAGCTGCAGGGTGGCGGCGGCAGGAAAGAGGCTCTGCGATGGATTCGCGCGCAAGCGGGGAAAACCCTGCGCCTCATCGCGATCGACGACGTCGACTACCTTCGCTCCGACGCGAAGTACACCATCGTCGCCTGGCGCGATGGAGGGAAACCCGTCGAGGCGGTGGTGCGGACGCCGCTGAAAGAGCTGCTCGGGCAGCTCGATGCAGAGCAATTCGCGCAAGTCCACCGATCGGTCGTCGTCAATCTGCGCGCGATCAGCCACGTGAAGCGGCATGACAACGAAACGGCGGAGATTCATTTGAAAGGTCGAGACGACGTTCTGCCGGTGAGCCGCAATTACCTGCATCTGTTCCGTCAGATGTAGCCGCCTTCGCCAAGGCTTCGGCGCCAGGCCGCCGTTCGTCCTCGCCGATCCGCCCTTCGTCGCAAGCTGGTTGTTCGATCGCCTGCGCGCGACCACGATGTGTGCGGATGAAGGAAAACACGATCCTGGTCGTCACATCTCTGCTCTCGATCCTCCTGCTGACGCTTCACGTAACGGACGACATCGTCCGTGGGATATCGAAGGCCGAGCCGTCAAACACCGCGCTGCTGGTGCTCGCGGTCTTTGTCTACGGCACCCTCGTGCTTGCCGAACAACGATCGGGACACGTCATCATGCTGCTCGTGGGATTGTTCGCAGCGGCGATGCCTGTCATCCACATGCGGGGGGCGCATTACAGCGAGATCGCGAGATCCGCCGGCGGCTTCTTCTTCGTCTGGACGCTCTGGGCGCTCGGCGGGCTCGGGGGCGTCACCTTCATCCTGTCGGCGCGAGGATTGTGGAGTCTGCGACGGCGCCAGCTTCCGAGGTAGTCATGCTCTTACCAATCCATATCGCCGCAGGCGGGCTCGCGATTGTTCTCGGCGCGGTCGCGCTGTCCGTGAAGAAGGGCGGGAATATCCACCGCCGCAGCGGGCTGCTGTTCGTCTACGCGATGCTGGTCATGGGCGTGAGCGCGTCAATCCTCAGCCTCCTCAACGGTCGCGACAACGGGAATGTCGTCGCCGGCAGTGCTGACGGCGTATTTCGTCGGGACCGCTCTCACCACTGTCCGCCCGGCATCGTCCTGGACGCTCCGCATCAACGCCGTTGCGCTGACAGTCGCGGTCGGGCTCGCTGTCCTCAGCCTGGCTGGCGGAGTGAGGTTGATCAATACGCCCGGCGTCGATCCGGGCGGTGTCCCGTTCCGGACCGCGGGCGTGATGTCCTTAATCGTTGGCGCCGTTTTGGTGATGGCTGCGGCCGGCGACGTGCGAATCATGCGCTTCGGCATGCCCCGCGGCGGGCCGCGCCTGTCGCGTCATTTGTGGCGAATGTGCTTCGCCCTGTTCATCGCGGCCGGATCGTTCTTCTCGCTCCGTGAGCGCGTCGCGCAAATTCTTCCGGAGCCCTTCACGACCGGGCCGATGCGCGCGCTGCCGATCGTGCTGTTGTTTGGCGCGATGTTCTACTGGCTATGGAGGGTCCGCGGCCGCCGTACGTTGCCAGTGCTCGTCCGACACGATTCCGTCGCGGTCGCACCTCGCGCGAATTGACGTCGCGCATCCCGTAGGCGGCGGGGACTCCCTTCTTGTCAAGCGGCATTCTGGACAAACCAAGTTCGAAAATCGTCCCTAACACTCAGCCAACTCATCTTGCGTCGTCGCGCTAGCGCAGACCGCCCGACACGGCGAGACATTCGCCAGTTACCCAACGGGCCTCATCAGACGCGAGAAACACAGCGACTGAAGCGATGTCGGCCGGTGTACCGACGCGTCCAAGAGGCGTACGGGCGATGTGCGCTGCCCGCGCCTCGTCACTCATGGCCCCGATCGCCCGTGCGCCTTCGGTGTCCACGGCACCGGGGTTGATTTGATTGACGCGGATGCCGCGCGAGGCAAGCTCCACCGCCAGCACGCCAGTCACTCCGGTGATCCCGGCCTTGCTCGCGGTGTACGCAACTGCGCCAGCGGAGAAGCGTTCGCTCGACATCGATCCGATGTTGATGATGCTGCCGCCGTCGTTGCCGAAATGCTTCAACGCTTCGCGGCACGTGACAATCGTGCCCCACAGATTGGTGTCCAGCATCTTGTGGAGTTGCTCGTCGGTCGTCTGCTCGAGCGAGGCAAAGGCGAACACGCTCGCATTGTTGACGAGGATGTCGAGCGGCCCGAACGTCGTAACTGTTTCGGCAAGCAACCGCTGCACCTCGGCGACGACGGAGACATTCGCTTGAATCGCGAACGCGTTGCCGCCTGCGGCCTTGATATCGGCGACGACGCGCTCTGCGCCTGGTCGGTCACTCGCGAAGTTCACGACGACGGAGGCACCGGCGGCTGCCATCGCCTTCGCGATGCCGGCTCCAATGCCCTTGCCCGCGCCGGTGACGAGCGCAACCTTACCAGTCAGGGAACGGGTCATCAGCGTGTCCTCTAGAACCCGATTCGCAGTTCGGTGATCTTTCCCTCTGCGACCTTGAACTCATGGTTCATCACGAGAGGATCGGGTAATCCCGTTCGATCGAACGTTCCGTCAATCTTGACTCTGACGATGGTTCGTCCCGGGCGCTCTGTGACGTCCAGGACGTCGAAGTGCACGTGAGCCCCGAAGATGTCGGCGCCGGCCCAGGCCGTGATCGCGTCGAGACCGCGCAGCTCGCGGTTCACATCGACGACCACCGCATCGTCTGCGAAGCTCGCCGGAAACTCCTCCTTGGCGCCGGTGTTGACCGCCCTCAGGTAACTGGCGATCGGCCCGGGCAGGTTCAATTCCTTCGTGAATTGATCGATCTGAGGCATCGTTCACCACCCTTTCCGACTCCACTGTGGCAAATCTCGACTGATGCGTCCAAGATATTGTTCCTATCGAACCAATCGCGATAAGGTATCGGTGTGGAACTGCGGCATCTTCGATATTTCGTGGCGGTTGGAGAAGAAGAACATTTCGGCCGCGCCGCACAACGCCTGCGAGTGGCTCAACCAGCGCTATCGCGACAGATTCAGGATCTCGAACGCGAGATCGGTTTCAAGTTGTTCGATCGCCTCAGTCGCGGCGTGAAGATCAGTTCAGCGGGCAAGTTGTTTCTCGAGGATACACGTCGAATTCTTCAACAGCTGAACGAAGCGACGGAACGCGCGCAACGTGTGGCGCGCGGCCAATCAGGAACGCTGCGCGTCGGATTCACTGAGAATGCCTCATGGCGGGGCGTGGTACCCGACTCGCTCCACCTCTTCCGGGAGCGCTACCCCGACGCAGAACTGCAGCTGAACCCGCTGCCGAGTCTGCAACAGCTCGAGGCCGTTCGATCTGGCCGACTGGATGCCGCGTTCATGTTCAACCCGCCGAAGCCAGATCGGGAGCTGGATCAATTGCCGGTCGCATTGCACAGCCTGGCATTGGCTGCTCCTGCCGCGCATCCGCTCAGTAAGTTCAAGAACCTCCGGCTGCGCGACATGACGGACGCGCGTTTCATCTGGTTTCCGAGGCGCGAGAGCGCGGCATTCTACGACCGCTTGATGTACGAATGTTTCCGTGGCGGCCTGAAATCGCCTCGGATCATTCAGGAAGCGTCGAACGAAGCGACGATACTGACGCTCGTCGCTCAAGGCATGGGCGTAGGTTTCGTCGTAGAAACCGCCCGCTGGCGATGTCCGGACGGCGTGGCGATATTGAAAGTCGCCGACCTCAAGCTGTCGTTGCCATTGGCTCTCGTCTGGAGAAAGGACAACCTGTCCCCGCTGCTCTCCAGATTTGTGACCGACGTGGGGAGTTTGGTGAAGCGGAGACCGACGACGCGACAGGATGGCCAGTTGCGGAATCGTCTCTAGCAGCACGTTCGCCGACGCAGATTCAAATTGAGCCAGACGAGATGGTTTAGAGCCGAGCCACCCTCAAGCGGGGTTCTGTACCAACCGTCAGTCCTTCAACGCCCCTGTTCCGTTGAGGTGCCGTTCTGACTCCCGCTGCGTAGCGACTCGGAGGCTGGCCAACATGCCGGCTGAACGCGGTGCTGAATGTGCTCGCCGAGCCGTATCCGACCTGTTCGGCGACCTCGGCGATCCCAAGCTTCTGGCGGCGGAGCAGGTCCTTGGCGACGGCCATGCGCCAGGAGAGTAGATATTCCATCGGCGCCAGGCCAACGATGCGCGTGAATCGCTCAAAAAACGCCGAGCGCGAAAGCGCGGCCGTCCTCGCGAGTTGGGCCATCGTCCACGAACGCGCGAGCTGGGCGTGCATTTGCCGGATCGCCGGCGCGAGCCGCGAATCGACTAAACCGCGCAGTAACCCTGGAGGGGCGTCTTCACGGGGCGTCGACCGCAGCGCCTCGATGAGAAGTACCTCCATGAGGCGCTTGAGTACGACCTCGCGGCCTGACCTCCGTTCGCTCGCTTCCTCGCCGACCAGGTGCACTAGAACCGAGAGCCGCTCGACGCCGCGCACGTGCACGAGCGAGGGCAGCAGCGACACCAGCAACGCCGCATCCGGCGAGTCGAAGACGAAGTAACCGCCGAGCAACCGCACGTCGGGTCGTCCTCCGCGCCTTCCGTGGCGGACTTCGACGGTAGGAGCTGACGTCACCTTTGGGTCGATGCGATCGGGCGTGACCGGCTCGAAGCCCGACATGGTGAAGCCCGGTGTCGTCGGCAGGAGGAGGAAGTCGCCCGCCTCGAGCGTGAGGGCACGGTGGCCATCGACCGCCAAGCGACAGCGGCCCTCGAGCACGGCGCAGAAGCTCGGCTGGCCGAAGGCGGAGTAGCGGACACCCCAGCGACCGGCGCCGCTGATGCGCTTCGAGAACACGGTACTTGGCTGAAGCAGGGCGATGACTTGCGAGAGTGGGTCGTTCATATTTGGACGCTTACAAACGAAATCTGGACTCTGCATTGTAGAGAGTCCAGCGCGACTGCCGTATCTTACCATATGAAAACCGTGCTGATTACTGGTTGCTCTTCCGGCTACGGCCTCGAGACGGCGCGCCACTTCCACGGGCAAGGTTGGAACGTGATCGCCACCATGCGAAACCCGCGCGAAGGCGTTCTGCCCCGATCCGAACGACTCCGAGTGGTGGCGCTCGACGTCACGAAGTCCGAGAGCATTGCGACCGCGCTCGAGGCGAGCGGGCCCATCGACGTGCTCGTCAACAACGCAGGCATCGGGGCGGTCGGCGCCTTCGAGGCCACGCCGATGGGTATGGTGCGCGACGTGTTCGAGACCAACACCTTCGGCGTCATGGGGATGACGCAAGCGGTGTTGCCGCAGTTCCGCGCGCGGAGGTCGGGCGTGGTGGTGAACGTGACCTCGAGCGTGACGCTGGCACCGATGCCGTTGGTGGCGGTGTACACCGCGAGCAAGATGGCGATTGAAGGCTTCACCACGTCGCTCGCCCTCGAGCTCGAGGCCTTTAACGTGCGCGTCAAACTGGTCGAGCCGGGCTATGGCCCGACAACGCGCTTTACGAGCAACGCGGGGCCGCGCCATGAAGGGCTGATTCCCCCAGAGTATGCGCCTTTCGCGGAGCGCGTCTTCGCTGCGTTTGCGCAGCCGGCTGCGGTGACGACCGAGTCGGACGTCGCCGAGGCCGTCTACCGTGCGGCGAACGATGCGTCTGGGGAGATCCGATTTCCAGCGGGTCCCGACGCGGTTGCGCTAGCGCTGGCAAGTCAAGATAGGTGACGGTGGGGCCCGCGCTCCGGCGGCTTCGGGTTCAGCCAGCGAAGTGTCGCCCCGCCAGACTGAGGTTGCGCGCACGGCGTGGAACCCGGTCGACGAGCGCAGCAATCTGGTCTAGTGTTCTCGAAGCAACCATGCCACGTTCCCTTTCGCTAGCGGCAGCGATGACAGCGACGGCCGTGTGCGCGTCGCCCGCTCTAAGCCAGACGGCGAGCCATCAGCATCTCGGCGCCGTTCATTTCGAGACGTCGTGCAACGAGGCGGCTCAACAGCATTTCGACCGCGGTATGCGCTACCAGCACTCGTTCTGGTACCGGGAAGCGAAGGCGAGCTTCGAGGAGGCTCTGGGAGCCGATGCGGAGTGTGCCATCGCGTATTGGGGGATTGCGCAAAGCCTGCTGTTAAACCCCTTCAATCCAACTCCTCCAAAGAACCTCGTCGAGGGACTGACCATCGTTCAGAGGGCCAGCCAACTCGGCGCGAAGACGCCGCGCGAGACCGAATTGATCGCCGCAATCGAGGCCTTCTACAGCGACTTCGACAAGCTGGAGCAACGCACGCGCGCCCAAGCCTACGCGAAAGCGATGGAGGGTGTGGCGAGTCGCTACCCAGATGACGACGAAGTACAGATCTACTACGCGCTGGCCCTCAACATGAGCGTGTCGCCTACCGACAAGACCTATTCGAATCAGCTCAAAGCCGCGGCGATCCTGGAGCCGATCTTCATGCGGCAGCCGAACCACCCTGGGGCCGCGCATTATTTGATTCACACGTACGACTACCCCGCGCTCGCCTCAAAGGGCCTCGACGCGGCCGTGCGCTACGCCAAGATTGCCGAGGCCGCACCGCACGCGCAGCACATGCCGTCGCACATCTTTACGCGTGTCGGCTATTGGAACGAGTCCATCGTCTCGAACACCGCCGCGGCGAATGTGGCAAAGGCCGCGAACGAGCCCGACGACCAGCTGCACGCGTCCGACTACATGGTCTACGCGTATCTCCAACTGGGTCGGGATTCCGAGGCCCGTCACATCATCGCTGAGATGCTCACCGCCACAGGCTACAACCCGGATAGGAATGCGGCACCGTTTGCACTCGCAGCCAGTCCCGCGCGATACGTCGTGGAGCGGGGCGATTGGACGGCCGCGGCGCAGCTGCGTCCAACGCCGTCGAAGTTTCCCTATGCCGAGGCGATGACGCATTTCGCTCGCGCCCTCGGCGCGCTTCGCTCGGGCACGGCCAACGCCGCGCGAGCAGACATCGACAAGCTCGCGGAGCTCCGTGATGGGCTACGCGCCGCGAAGGATCCGTATTGGGCGGAACAGGTGAACATCCAGTGGCAAGTGGCGTCCGCGTGGCTGTTGAATGCCCAAGGGCAACACGAGGCGGCTTTGACGGCAATGCGCGCCGCCGCCGACGCGGAGGACAGGACCGAAAAGGCAACCGTGACGCCCGGACCTCTGGCGCCCGCGCGAGAACTGTATGGCGCGCTGCTGCTGGAACGGGATCTGCCGAAGGAGGCGCTCGCCGCCTACGAAGCGTCCATGGCCAAGGAGCCCAATCGCTACCACGGCCTCGCCGGAGCCGCAAAGGCCGCGGAGCTGCTCGGGAACAGGGAGAAGGCGAGGGCCTACTACGAGAGGCTTCTCGCGCTCACCAGCGGGTCGCAGAGCGAGCGCCGCGAGCTGGCGGAAGCGAAGCAGTTCCTGGCAAAGAACTAGTACCGACGGCTCGGCATTCGGCTACCGATTCAGCAGATCACGGACGGCTCGGGGCGGAGGGACGCGGGTCCACCTCGATCTCTCGAAGGCTGCGCATCGCTTTTCGCCACAGCGCCTGAAATCCATCGGCGAGGCTCTCCGCTAACTCGCGATCGCGAACCAGGAGCGATGCAAACCGCCCGTCCTTTACGAATGGATGATCCAGGGGCAGGATCACAGTGTCCTCGTCGACGACGTGAAACGGATGGCCCAACTCACCGGAGTACCGGACGCCGGTCACGTGTCGAAGATCGGCCCGGTGTCGCTTGAGGAAATCCACGAGCGTCCGGGCGGTCTGATAGGAAAATCCGAACACCACCTGGTGAGTGACCCCATGCTCCGCCGTGTTCTTCGCGATTCGTCGAAGAATCGGAAACCCCTCCGCGACGGCCGCGTCGAGCGCGACCAGATCCCCGCGCTCCATGTACGACAGAATCCTCCGCCGCGCGGCGGCAAGCGGGACGAGATGGCGTCGCACGTGACCGTCGATGCCGAGCGCGAGGTCGACGAACGGCTGGCGGCCTCTCGCCCGCGACCGCAGTCCTGCCAAAGTCGCCGACAGCGTGGGGGCGCCCGCCGCGAATCGCTCCGCGCGGTCCCGAGCGATATCGACCACACGAGCGACCACGGCATCCACGGGAAGCGCGGCGAACATCTTCGGGCGGGTCGGCTGGATCTGCACCAGCCCGAGTCCTGCCAGTTTCTCCATGGCAAGGTAGATCTTCGAGCTCGGAACATCGCCTTCCCGACATAGCGTCGCTGCATCGGCGACGCCGCAGATCATCAATGCCATGAAGGCTTTGCGCTCGTATAGCGACAGGCCGAGCTCTTCCAGTTGCGGCGGATCGGGCAACGGCATAACGGCATTATCTACTACCAAGAGTAGTTGAATCTATCCATCGCGGCAGGGCACAGTAGGGGCGCGGATCTTAAACGACCAACCAAGGAGGGGAGCGTGAGTGATTCAACGGGGCAGGTGATGCCGATGATCGCGGTCGAGTCTGTGGACGCGGTGCGCGATTTCTACGTGGACAAACTGGGTTTCCAGCACGTCATGGGAATGGTGGGCAAAGACGGCCAGCTCGATTTCGTGACCGTTGTCCTTGGCGGCGCGCGCGTGATGTTCTCGCGTGCCTCCGGTGAGGCTCCGCGCCGATCCGGAAAGCAGCCCGTCGAGATCTATCTCGAAGTCGACGATGTCGAGACGTACCACGATCGTGTGAAGAAGAACGGGGTCAAGATCAGCGATCCGTTGACCCTGCAGTGGTGGGGAGATCGCACCTTCAAGGTGCTCGATCCGAGCGGCTACGAGATCTGGTTCTACACGAACGTGGCGGAGCCAAAACCACCACAGGGTGCCAAGCTGGTCTGAGATGAGGGAAAAAGGTGAATATATGGGTCTGGCCGATTCGTCGGCGGTGATTCGAAGCTTCCTGTCCAATCATCTGTACCATCATCGTGGTCAGTTGCTCGTGTACCTTCGCTTACGCGATGTCCCGCGGCCTGCGGTGTACGGGCCGACGGCTGATGAGAGCCGGTTTCCCGGCGTGGTCTGACGGAGCCTTCGGGTGGCATACGACGAGAAGCTCGCCGCGCGCGTCCGCGCGGTTCTCGGTCACCGCCCGGATGTGACCGAGAAAAGGATGTTCGGGGGGCTGGCATTCCTCTGCGGCGGACGGATGTGCTGCGGTATCACCGGCAACGATCTCGTCGTCCGCGTCGTTGCCGAGGAGCTCCCGCGTGTGATGAGGAATCGACACGTGCGCCCCATGGACTTTACCGGCCGCCCAATGCGCGGATTCGTTTACGTCTCCGAACCGGCCTATAGAAACGCGGCAGACCTTCGGAAGTGGATCGATCGGGCGCTGCGGTTCGTTGCGAGCGACGAGGCGCCATCGAAACATTCAGCCCGCCCAGCCGCGGCGGGTCAAAAAGTAGCTCGTTCTCGACGATCTTCGCGCGCGCCATCGTGAAATCATCGGCGGGACGGAAGTGCCGAAATCGAAAGACTATGCGATAGTAGATTCGTAGCGGGAGAAAAGAGGCTTCGTGCGCCGAAGAGGCCCCGTTTGGATCTTTCCTTTGGCCCTTTCCACTCTTGCCGCCTCCGGCGGCTGCAACTTCGAGCCGGCACCCAAAGCCTATGCGCTCGTCACCTTGAAGCACGCCGAGACTCGCATTCAAATGGTCACCATCATGGAAATCCCGGACGCCAACGTATGCGAGCCCGCGATTCAAGAGTTCATGGAGGGCTTCACGAGCGAGGGAGCGGAGGGATGGAGCCGGACCGAAAGCGCCTGCCAGCAGACCCTCGAGCCGATGTATCAGAAGGTGATGAACCGGGAGACGTTCCACGCAACGTATCTGGCGTTCGGTCCGAAGGATGACTTCGAATACGAGGGCCGACTCGTCCTGTATGGAATCCCGTCATCGCAAGCACAGGAGATCTGCAAAGGCATAGCGGAGGACGTGGGAAAAAAGCTCGGCGTCGAAGCCCACTGCGTGCAGGGAACGGTTGGCTGAACCCCGGCTTTCGCCGATTCGCGGCTGAGTAGTCGTGGAGCCGCTTGACGGCGGCCGGGCTCTTCGTCGATAACGCATCGGCGAAATCGCCGCGCCATGAAGAGATCGCCGCTGCAGCACGACGTCGAGGCCGCGCTTTCGTGGCTCGAGCGCAAGAGCACCCGGCGCGACCGTGAGAATCTCGCGCGATTCGGCATCAACGCGAAGAAAGCGTTCGGTGTATCGATCAAGAACATCCAGGCGCTCGCGAAGCGCCTCGGGCGCAATCACGAGCTCGCCGATGCACTCTGGAAGACCGGCTGGTACGAGGCTCGCTTGTTGACGTCTTTCGTCGACGAGCCCGAGAGGGTCACGCCCGCGCAGATGGACCGCTGGTGCCGCGACTTCGACAACTGGGGCATCTGCGACACCGTGTGCTTCCATCTCTTCGACCGCACGCCGCATGCCTGGGCCAAGGTCTCGAAATGGAGCTACGCGCGGCCCGAGTTCGAAAAACGCGCCGCTTTCGCCCTCCTCGCGAGCCTCGCCGGCCACGACAAGGACGCGGTGGACGAGCGGTTCATCGAGACTCTTCCGCTTATCGAGCGCGCCGCGGACGACGAGCGGGACCTGGTCAGAAAAGGCGTGAGCTGGGCCCTGCGCCGGCTCGGGAGACGCAATGAAGCGCTCAACCGCGCGGCGGTGGACGCGGCCCGGCGTCTCGCGGACTCCGCGAGCGCCGGAGCGCGCTCTGTCGGAAAAGAGGCGCTTCGGGAGCTCACGAGCCCCGCGGTGAAGCGTCAGCTTGCCGGCGGGCGACGCGGAGCTACAATGGCCAAAAAGGCGTCGCGCCGCTAAGGAGGTTCCAGCATGGCTCGCTACGTGGATGGTTTCCTTCTTCCGCTTTCCAAGAAGAACGTCGCTGCCTATCGACGGATATCGCAAACGGCCGGGCGGATCTGGCGGAAGCACGGCGCACTCGAGTACATCGAATGCGTCGGCGATGATTTGAAGGTCAGGGGGGTGGTGTCGTTTCCGCGCCGAGCGAAGTCGAAACGGGGCGAGACGGTTGTCTTCTCCTGGATCGTCTACAAGTCGAAGAGCCATCGCAACGCGGTCAACAAGAAAGTGATGAAGGACCCGCGCATGGCGGGCATGATGGACCCGAAGTCGATGCCCTTCGACGTCAAGCGCATGTCCTACGGCGGGTTCAAAGTTTTCGTCGACGCCTGAGCCCGTTCGAGAAGGAGCGCGCGCTCACGCGTATTCCGGGTGAGGGACGCGGCTTTTTCGAACTCCGCGCGAGCCTCCTCCCAACGGCCCAGCTTTTCGAGGAGATCTCCGCGCACCGCGGGCAGGAGGTGGTAGCCGGCGAGCGAAGGCTCGAGGGCGATCGCGTCCACGAGCTCGAGCCCGGCTCCGGGGCCCGAGGCCATTCCCACGGCCACCGCGCGATTGAGCTCCACGACCGGCGACGGCGCGAGCGCCGCGAGCTCCGTGTAAAGGTTCACGATCTGCGTCCAGTCCGTCTCCTCGGGCACGCGCGCCCGCGCGTGGCAGGCGGCGATCGACGCTTCGAGCGTATACACGCCTCGTCCTCCGAGCTTTTCCGCCTTCTCGAGAGCAAGAAGGCCGCGCCGTATGAGGACTCGATCCCAGAGCGCGCGGTTCTGATCGAAAAGGCGGATGGGCTCTCCCGATGGACCGACCCGCGCCCGGGTGCGTGAGGCCTGTATCGCCATGAGGGCGACGAGTCCGTGCACCTCCGGCTCCTGCGGCATGAGCCCCGCCAGGATTCGTCCGAGCCGGATCGCGTCCTGAGTGAGGGCGGGCCGCATCAAGTCGTCTCCCGCCGTGGCGGTGTAGCCCTCGTTGAACACGAGGTAAATCACCTCGAGCACTGATTCGAGGCGGGCAGCGAGCTCCGCGCCGCGGGGCACTTCGTAGGGAATGCCCTCCTTCGCGATCGTCCGCTTGGCGCGCACGATCCGCTGGGCGACCGTCGCCTCTGGAACGAGAAAGGCCCGCGCGATCTCCTCGGTGGTCAAACCCCCGAGCAAACGAAGAGTGAGCGCCGCGCGCGCTTCCGTAGATAGGACCGGATGGCAGGCGGTGAAGATCAGCCGCAGCAGGTCGTCGCCGACCTCGTCATCCAACGAAGCCTCGACGGCGCTCGCATCGGTCGACCGCTCCGCCTCGAGCGTGCGGCCGATCTGCTCGTGCTTGCGCTCGAGGAGTTTGGTCCGACGCAGGGAATCGATCGCGCGGTGCTTGGCGACGGCCATGAGCCAGGCCCCGGGATTCTCCGGGATTCCGCCTTTGGGCCATCGTTCGAGTGCGGCGACGAGCGCGTCCTGGGCGAGCTCTTCAGCCTGGCCGAGGTCGCGAACGATGCGGGTGATACCCGCGATGATCCGCGCGGACTCGATGCGAAAGACCGCTTCGATCACGCGATGGGTATCGGTCGTTACCCCCATATCTCCCGATCATGGTCAAGCTCCCCCCGTTCGCGCAAGGCGGACTGGAGCTACTTCTTCTCGCCCATCTCCAATTCGCGAAATCGTTCGACGGCCTCGCTTGGGCCGAAATCTTCGAGCTCGTACAGGGGGCGCACTTCGATCTCGCTTTCCACGCCGTCGCCATGGGGAGCGGGGAAGCGCTTGCTCCACTCGAGCGCTTCCTCCGGCGATTTCACCTGGATGAGCGTATAGCCCGCGATCAGCTCCTTCGCCTCCGTGAAAGGGCCGTCCACGATGGTCCGCTTGCCGCCAGAGTACCGGATCCGCCATCCCTCCGAGCTCGGTTTCAGTCCGGAGCCATCGAGGAGCGCACCCGCTTTGACCAGCTCTTCGTGGTAGGTCGCCATCCGCGCCATGAGCTCTTCCTCGGGCATCACGCCCGCTTCGGAATCCTTGTTCGCCTTGACCATGATCATGAATCGCATTCTCGTTCCCTCGCGCCAGCCTAGGCCACCGCTTCGCGGCGCGCCACTTTCTTGGTGATGAGGAGCGCGAGCGACGAAACGCCCCAGAGGAGCAGGGTCGACGCGATCATTCCGATCGTCAGGTGGGCCAGGATGTGGTGCCACTGGTTCGGATTCTGAACGGGTCCGCTGAATTCGGGAGCGGCAAAAATGTTCGGAAAGCCCGCAATCGAGATCAGAATTCCGAGAACCGCGATCCCATGGGTCAGGGCCGCCTGGAAGAACACCAGGGGGAGAAGCTGCTTGTAGCTTCCAAAACCCCTCGTATGAACAGCGACCCCGTAATAGAGCGTGCCCAAAAGGGCGATGACGCTCACCGAAAGCCAGGCGACGGTCGCATTCGAGAAACCGGCCAGAGAAAGCAGCAGCCGGGCGAGGCCGACCGCGGCGGTGGCGACCAGGAACACCTTCTGAAAGTTCAGGTACTCAGCGACAGTTTTTGCTTTCACCCGCATCGTCGAAGTCTCCTTCTACGGGTACGTCGAACGAGACCGCCTTCGATCGACAGGCGGAGGCGAATATTTTTTCCGGCCCAGGGCCTCGACGCGAATGACAGTCAACAATTGGTTTCGCTTTTTTGGAAGGAAAACCGCGACTTGAGACCGAGAAACCGTCCGTAGCGCGCGGCGGACGCGGCGAGCTCCCGTTGGTCCTCGCGGCGGAGGCGGCGGTACGGGACCGCCTCCACGACCACGGAGTCTTTGGTCAAGGTTCGCTTCCAGCTCCCCGCGAGCCGGCCGGCAACGACGAAGTAGTGCGCGAACACGTCCCGACCCGAGTCGCCCACGACGGGACCTCGATCCTTATAGGCAATCAGGTACTCGTCGTAGTTCGGGAGGAGGTGCGCGGACAAAGCGGCTCCTCGCGGCTTCGATTTCGCCTGGTAAAACCGGTAGGCGCGGCCCTCGATCTCCTCCGCTTCGAGCGCCGCGAGCTCGATCCCTGCCTTCGCATCCCGCATCGGGAGACCCGACCACCACGCGAAGTCGCGAACGGTGGCCGGACCGTGGCTCTTGAAGTACCGCCGGCTGAGCTCAGCGAGGGCTTCTTCGCGGGTGAGAACCGGAGCCTCTGGCACCCGCTCGTCCAGGAGGGCATAAGTGAACTGCTTTCCCCTCCGCGGACCGCTCACGACCACGCCTTCGAGCTCGGCGTCCGCCATGAGGTGCGTGAGTCTCAGACCGTCCGTCGGAATGCGGGCGCGCCTCAGGACGAGCGCGAGCTCGGCCCTGGTGAGACTCTTCCCGCCCCGAAGCGCGCGCTCCAAGGCCCGGCGGCTCCTACTCCGGATCGCCGCGTCGAGCTCGAGCGTCCGGTAGTAGTACGCGTTCGCGGCCTGCACTCGAGGCGCGGTAAGAGCGAGCATCCACCGGATGTCCGACGGAGTCACGAAATGCCAGGTCGGCCGAAGAACGTGCGTGCGGAGAATTGTGCCCTGTGCGAACGCCCGTTCCACTTCGGCGTCGCTCACGCCGGGCGCGCGAAGACCGAGACCCCACTTGGCCGCCGGATAGTCCTGGGCCTGGACGGCGCCGAGCCACTGCACGACGGCCGCGGCGCTCCGGAGATCCGATCGAAGAAGCCTCTGGTTGAAGAGCCGTTGCCGTATCAGATCCATCACAGGGTCTTCGCAAGGGCCCGGGCGGCGGCGATCGAATCCGGGATTCCGACGCCGTGGATTCCGCTTCCGAGAACGAAGAGCCCGGGAATCTCTGTGAGTGCCCGCTCGAGGGCGGCGATGCGCGAAGCGTGCCCGAGCTCTATCTGCGGCGTGCGATCCGCCCATCGGACGACCCGGGAAAAGATCGGGACGCCGAGAGGGCCGAGCACGCGCTCGAGCTCTCTGAGGGAGAGTGATTCGAGCTCGGCGTCACTCGCGCCGAGGATTCCCGGCTCGCGGCGTCCGCCGAGAAACGTCCTCATCAGCACACGGGCGTCGGGCGCGCGCGCGGGAAACTTCGTCGAGACGAACGTCGCCGCGAGAAGGCGGTTCGGCTCGGATTCCGGGACGACGAACCCGTAGCCGTCGAGCGGATGGACGACGCTCTCACGGCGAAAGGCATGAAATACGACCGCCGTCGAAACGGTGGCGATGCGCGAGAGCTCGCGCGCGGCCGTCGGAGCGACGGTCTCGAGAAGGGCCTCCGAAGCGCGGAGGGGAAGCGCAAGAACGAGAGCGTCCGAAGATACGGTCTCGCCCGTCGCGAGCGCGCATTCGAAGCGCCGCTCGAGCCTCCGAATCCCGACGACTCGCTGGCCGAGGCGGATCGTGCCCTGGATCTCCTGCGCGAGTTTCTCGACGAGCCGGCACATCCCTCCCGCGAGCGAAAGAAAGACCGACTCCTCTCCCCTCGATCCTTCCGCGGCCATGCCCCGCGTCAAGCTTCCGTGCTTTCTCTCGAGCGCGACCAGGTTCGGAAAGAGGAGATCCATCGAGAGCTTCGCCGCATCACCGCAGTGGATGCCGGCGAGGAGCGGCTCGCCCACGCGCTCGAGGGCTTCCTTCCCGAAACGCCGGAGCACGAAGGACGAGACGGACTCCTCGGTCGCCTCTTGCCGCGCGGGAACGAACGGCTCGTACAGCATCCGAAGCTTTCCTCGGAGGCTGAAGAGTCTGGTGCCGAGAAAAGGGAGGAGCTTCGTCGGGACCGTCAGCCGAAAGCCTTCCGGGAGAGCATGGAGCCGGCCGCGGTGCAGAACGTAGACCCGTCTCCGGTCCGGGTTCGTGGGTATGAGCTCGGACGAGAGCCCGAGCTCCTCGCAGAGTGCGCGGGCGTGGGGCTTCGCTCGAAGAAAGGCGTCCGGTCCCCCGTCCATGAGAAAGCCGTCCTGCGCGAAGGTGGAGATGAGCCCGCCGAGCCGCTCCTCGGCCTCGAGGAGGACGACCTCGAGGCCACGCCGCCCGAGGTCGTAAGCGAGAGTGAGTCCCGCGATCCCACCGCCGACGACGACGATCCGGCTCAACGCGGCTCGTGCTGATGGACGCGGTCCACGAGGAGCTGCACGTTCTCGACCGGCGTCCCGGGAAGAATTCCGTGCCCGAGATTGAAGATGTGCCCCGGGCGTCCCGTCGCCTGTCGGAGGACCCCGTCGACCCGATCGAGAAGCACGTCCTTCGGAGCGAAGAGAGCGAGCGGATCGAGGTTGCCCTGGACCGCGACGTCCTCTCCGAGCTCGGCCCAGCCCCGATCGAGATCGATGCGCCAATCGAGGCCGATGACGTCTCCCCCGGCCTCCCGCAGCTCCCGCAGGATTCCCGACGTCCCGGTGCCGAAGTGGATGCGCGGCACGCCGAGCTTCCCGAGGGGCTCGAGGATCGATCGGCTGTGAGGAAGGACGAGCTGCCGGTAGTCCTCCGGAGAAAGTGCTCCGACCCAGGAATCGAACAGCTGGACCGCTTGTGCGCCGGCTTCGACCTGTGCCGTCAGATAGTCGCGGACCACCGTGGCGAGCGTCGAGAGCAGGCGGTGCCAGGTTTCCGGATCCTCGTACATCAGGGCTTTCGTCTTCTCGAAGCTCCGCGAGGGTCCTCCTTCGATGGCGTAGGAGGCGAGAGTGAACGGCGCGCCCGCGAATCCGATGAGCGGCACGTCGAGCTCCCGGCGCAGGAGGCGGATGGCATCGAGAGTGAAGCCGAGCGATTCGCGGGGCTCTACGGGCCGAAGCCGATCGACGTCGCTCCGGCTCTGGATCGGAGTCTCGATTCGCGGCCCCTCGCCTGCCGCGAAGGAGAACGGAATGCCGAGAGGCTCGAGAGGAACGAGAAGGTCGGAAAAGAGGATCGCGGCATCGAAACCGAGCTTGCGGACCGGCTGGAGCGTGACCTCGACCGCGAGCTCCGGAGTCTTGCAGATCTCGAGAAGCCCGTGCGATTTCCGGATCTCCCGATATTCCGCAAGGTAGCGACCCGCCTGGCGCATGAGCCAGACGGGCGTCCGGTCGACCGCCTCACGGCGGCAGGCTTTCAGGAACCGATCCGCGCGGCTCACCTCGAGGGGCTGGAAGGCGGGCGCAGCCGGATGAGCCGATTGGCGACGAGCGGGTACAACAGCCGGCACGTGTGGTATTCGGAGAGGCCGGAATCGCGAGCAATCTGTTGGACGCTTCGCTCGCCGTTGATCTTCGCCAGGACCATCCACTCGCTGGTGTTGAGCGTGACCTGTTTTCCCGTCTGGCCTTCCTCGGGCAGCACGAATTCGGGAATCAGGCCGGTATCGGGAATCAGCTCCTCCAGAAGCTCGCGCTCGTCGCTTCGGCGCGCGCCCTCGAGAAGCAGGATGGTGGTGTGCTGCTTGACCGACTTCTTGCCGCTGCGGGCTTCGGGGATGAACTGAAAAGTCCCCTCGGTCCGGCTCATCAGCTCGAAGAACGCGTCTTCGCCTTCGCGGGATCCGAGCTCCGCGTGCACCACCGCTCCCCCTTCGAAGTAAATCGACCCGGAGGACTCCGGGAAGACGAGCGCCAGATTGCCCGTCTTTCCCTGCCCGCAGAGAAACTGCACCACGTCGGGGACGGAGAATTGCCGGATGGCGCCCGAAAGCTCGACGTTGCGGTCGGAGGAGGACATCGAAAGCACGCTATCACACGGAAATTCCCGGCGCCAAAGCTCGCTCCCGAGACAGGGGAGGTGGTCTATAATGCGTCAGCGAGGAGAAGTCGTATGCTCAAGAGGTGCACTGGTTTCGGAGTCGGAATCCTGTTCGCCGCGACGGCGGTGCTGGCGCAGATGGGAACGGGCCGGGTTACCGGGACGGTCAAGGATCCCCAGGGCCAGCCCATCGCCGGGGCGAAGATCACGGCCACCAATCCCGAAAGCGAGCGCGCCCTCGAGGCGACGTCGGGGAAGGACGGAAAGTGGGCGCTTCTCGGCTTCCGTTCCGGCAAGTACGAGTTCACCTTCACCGCGGATGGATACAAACCACAGTCGTATACCAACAACATCCAGCAGATGAACCGCAATCCCTCGATGGATGTGGTCATGGAGCCGCTCGGGATGGGACAGAGCGCCGGAGGCGCCGGGGGCAAGCTGCAGGAAGCGAACCAGCTTCTGGAGCAGAAGCAGTACGCCGAAGCGATCGCGAAGTACGAGGAGATCCTCGCGACGGAGCCGACGCTCTATCAGGTCTACTACAACATCGGAATCGCCCAGCGAGAGATGAACGAGCTCGACAAGGCCACCGCCTCGTTCCAGAAGGTGCTCGATCAGGAACCGGCCAACACCGGGGCGCTCGTGGCCATGGGCGACGCGCTCGTGGCTCAAAAGAAACTCGATCAGGCGGTGACGTATTTCGAGAAGGCCATCGCACAGACCACGGATGAGGTCATCGCCTTCAACGTGGCGGAGATCTATTTCAGCCAGGGCAACAACGAGAAGGCGCTCGAGTACTACCAGACGGCTTCCACGCGGAAGCCCGATTGGCCGGAGCCTTACCTCAAGATCGGGTTCGTTCACATGAACGCCGGGAACATGGAGGCGGCGACCGCGAGCTTCGAGAAGGTCGTGGTCATAGCTCCCGATACTCCCCAGGCGCAACAGGCCCAGCAGATCCTGGCGACGCTGAAGAAGTAGCCTCGGACTCGCGAGGTGAAGACTCTCGGCCTCGCTCTTCTACTGGCCGCGGGTCTCCCCTCGACCCAAGAGACGGGAAGCATCGGCGGAATCGTCACCGATTCCACCGGCGCGGTGCTGTCGGACTGCGCCGTCGAAATCGAGAGCGTCAGCGGCGGGCTCTCACGGACGCAGCGAACGGGGGCCCGAGGAGGTTACCTCTTCGCCGGCCTACCCGTCGGCACCTACCGCGTCCAGTTCGAGCTCGCCGGCTTCGATCCCGCGAGCGCCGACGGAGTGAGCGTCGAAGCGGGATCTCACGTGGAGCTACAGGTGACGCTCCCTCTCCAAGGCGTCGCGGTCTTCACGGGAGTGCGGCCCACGGATCGAAGGCGGCCGGGCCTCGCGGAGGTCGCGGCGGAACCGCTTCTCCAGGACGCCCCGACCGGAAGGAGTCTCTGGTCGGTTCTCGAGCTCACGCCGGCGGTGGTGACCGATCATATCGACGTCGGCGGTTCGACCAGCGGACAGCAATCCACGTTCTCCGCGACGGGAACGTCTTCCACCCAGAATCAGTACCTGCTGAACGGGGTCAACGTCACCGATCCCACCGCGCTCGGCGCCTCTTCGACCTACTACGCCTACGACGCATTCGAAGAGGTCCAGGTCTCGACCGCGGGACATGACGCCGAGATCCAGCCGCCGGGCGTCATCCTCAACATCGTTCTCAAGAACGGTGGAAACGGCTTCGAGGCGGGCGCGGCGTACTACTTCGAGAACGCCGCGCTTCAGAGCGACAATCTTGACGACCGGCTCCGCGCGCAGGGAGTGACGCCGTCGAACGCACTCGACTCGTATTACGACGTGAGCGCGGAGCTTGGCGGACCCATCGCGCTCGATCGCGCGTTCTTCTACACGAGCTATGCGCGGCAGCGAATCGCGCCCTTCGCCATCGGCTTCTTCCTTCCGGGAGGCGAGCCCGGCGTCGACAGAACCGACCTCTCCACGTTCATCGCGCGGACGTCGATTTCCATCGGATCCGGCGGAGGCCCCGGCTTTCTCTTTTTCCAGAACAAGAAGCTTCGTCCCTATCGCGATGCTTCCCGGTTCCGGCCGACTCCCGAGACGGCTCTTTATCAGGACTCGACCACGCACGTGTTCCAGGGGCTCTATTCGAAGACGCTCGGCGACGACAAGCTCCTCGACGCGCGATTCAGCGTCGTGGACCTCGACTTCCCGCTGGGTGAGGCCCCCGAGCTCGCGAACGACGCTTACTCGCGGATCGAGCTCGCGAACGGCGTACGAAGCGGCGGCCCCGGCTCCGACGAGCGCTTCTCCCGCACACGCCGGCAGGCGAACGCCGCCCTCTTTTTCTTCGCGGACGATTTTCTATCGGGCGCCCACGAGCTGAAGCTCGGATGGGAAGGCGGCTGGAATCGGGCCACAACCGGCTACGATCTCACGGGAGCGATTCTTTACCGCGACTTTTTCGGGACGCCGATCCAGGTCGAGCTCTACAGCGAGCCCTTGAGCACGGTGAACGAGAACTCGAACCAGGGTTTTTTCCTCAAGGACAGCTACGTGCGCGGCCGACTGGTGCTGAATCTCGGCGCCCGTTTGGATCATTTCTCCGCGGGCTACCCCGACCAGTCCCGCTCCCCGGGACGCTGGGAAGATTTTTTCCGCGCGCGCGGACTTCCCGCATCGACGGAGGCGGAATCCGGCGTTCTCTCCTTTACTTCCATCGCGCCACGGCTCGGGTTCATCTACAGTTTGACCGCGGACGGCCGCACGCTTCTTCGCGGAAGCTACAGCCGGTTCTTTCATCAAATAGGGACCGACCTCGTCGCCTCGCAGAACCCGAACGGCCGAGCGGGGGCTCTCTTTCGATTCACGGACGACAATCGCAATCGGCTCCTGGACCCGGGCGAGGTCGATCTCGATGCCCCGCTCGCGGTGAGTCTGCCCGGCGACGAACGAGATCGATCCGGAGATCGAGGAGCCCCGGACGGACGAGCTTACGCTCGGCCTCGATCGTGAAATCGGATCCGGCCTGGTCCTCTCGGCAACGCTTCTTTACCGAAGGGACCATCTCCTCATCGACGACGTGAACGTCGGAGTCACCGCGAGCGCCTTCACCGAGGGGGTCGCTCTCGACCCCGGGCGGGATCTCGCGGTCGGCACGGCGGACGACGCCTTTCTCCCCGTTTTCAATCAGTCTCGAGAAACGCTCGGGCAGGATCGGTTCGAGCTCACGAACCCGGAAGGCCTCGAGTCCCGATACCGCGGGATCGTTCTCGAAGCGGGCAAGCGCGCGAGCCGATGGCAGGTCAAAGCGGCTTTTTCCATGGGCGAGTCGGAAGGTTATCTCCCGGGTCCCGGCTTCGAGACATCGAGTGGGGCGCCCGCCGCGACGCCTCTCTTCAACGATCCCAATACGCTCACGAACGCTCTGGGGCGGACGTTCTGGGACCGGCCTCGGGTTCTTCGCGTCACGGGCTTCTACCAGTGGAAATGGGGAGTTCGCTTCGCATCCGCCTACCGGTACGAAACGGGACAGCCTCTCTACCGCTCGATTCTCGTGAGCTCGACGGTCGACGGCGCTCTCCTCGCACAGGGGCCGATCGAGATCCTGGCCGAGCCGCAAGGGGCGGCGGTCCAACCTCCCGTGCACCTTCTGGACTTGCGGGCCGAGAAGAGCTTCTCCGTGGGAAACCGGGGGAAGCTGGACCTGATGTTCGACGTCTTCAACAGCCTGAACGCGAACACGGCGACTGAAATCGCCTCGCGCCGCGGGGCGTTTGGAGCCGTCTTCGAAGTGATGCCGCCGCGGGTGGCGCGCATCGGCGTGCGCTACCGCTTCGGATCCTGAAGAGAGAAACGCAGAGGCGCAAAGGGCGCAAAGGAGGCAAAGGCGCAGACGATCAGGAATTCCCTTCGCGTCCTCTCTTTCCTTTGCGTCTTTGCGTTGATTCCTCCGGTTTTCCAACCTGACAGGAACTTCTCGAAGATTCCCCGCAGCTCGGAGTCGATGGCGACGGGCTTCAGCGTGTCGAGGTCCACGAGCACGGTCGTGATATCGGCGTGGAAGGTCAGCGCACCGTCCCGCTTCCTCCGGATGTCGTAGCCGATCAGAACCGACGAGCGGCCGATCTTTCGAATCACGAGCTCGACCACGGCGACATCGCCATAGGACAGGGGGGCCTTGAACTCGCATTCGATCTTGACCGTGGGAAAGCCGAGCCTCCGCTCCTTCACCAGCGTCGGATACGAGAGGGGAGCCGCGGTGTCGAAAAAATCCTCGAATGCCGCGTGGCACAGGTGGAAGAACTGAGGGTAGTAGACGATGCCCGCGCCGTCGACGTCGTCGAAGCGGATCTTCTGGATGCTGGTGAAGGCCAACGTCAGGACTTCGTCTTGGCCGGACTCCCGAGCGTCTCGAGCCTTTCCTTGACCTCGGGCTGCTCGGCGTCGAGCTCGAGCGAGCGCTGGAACGCCTCCCGCGCCTGATCGACGTTGCCCAATTCCTGGTGGCAGTCGCCGGAGGTGTTCAGAAGGAGCTTGTCGGCCGGACGGATCTGCCGCGCTCGATCGAGATAACCGATCGCTTCCTGGCACTGGTCCTTGAGGTAGAGAGCGTATCCGAGGCCGGAGGCGACCTCGTACTGGTTCGGGAACTGGGCTTCGAGCGGCCGCAAAAGCTGGAGCGCGTCGTCGGCGCGCTTGCCGCGCAGGTACGCGTTCGCGAGCTTCCACTTCGCTTCTGGAAGGTTCGTTCCGCTCAGCGCCACGGACCGCTCGAGGTCCGCCTGGGCCTCATCGTAGCGGCCGAGGTTCCAGAGCTGCTCCGCGCGCACCAGCTGGATCAGGCCGGGAAACTGGGTATTGAAGCCGCGGCGGTAGATGAAGCCGGGCCGGGTCGCGACGGACCGCGGCGACACGGTGATGGGCGCCGATCGCTTCGACAGCTCCGTGCCTTCGGGAGTGACGAGCCGCGCTCGGACTTCGTAAGTTCCTCCGACCATGTTCTCGAGCGCCAGGTGATCGAAAACCATGCCGGACTCTCCGACGGGGCTCTCGATCGTCTTCTGGATCTGGTCGCCGTTGCGCGAGCTCGAAAACCACCCGGTGCGCGGGGGACGCGCCGAAGGCCTGCGTCACGAGATGCACGGTGTCGCCGATGACGAAAACGTTGTCGGACGCGGGCTGGAAGCGCATGCTTCCGACCTGGAACGTCCGGACCTCGCCTTCCGCCACCTCGCCCATACCGCTCTTCGACTCGTAGGCAAGTATCAGATCGATGAGTTTCGGCGAGGAAACGTCGGGCGTCGGAATCGAGATTTCCTTCTCGGCTACCGTGTACTGCGAGATGACTCGGTTCCTGAGGATGACCGAGACGCTGTAGTCACCGGCCACCAGCGGGAAATTGTCCTGGTAAGCGAAGGGAGAAGCGCGGATCGTCTGCACCTGGCTCGGGGTCAGCTCGAAATAGACCTCTTTGTCGTTCGCGACGATGAGCGTTCCTTCCGGGTTCCGCACCTCGATGGTCACGTCGAGGGTGGTATAGAACTTGGACTGCTTCTCGTCCGTTTCCAAGCTGAAGTTCTGCGGATCGATCTCGATGCTGTAGTGGACGATGGGAGTCCCCGACGACTCGGCCACCACGGCGAAGCTCGACCGCGACGGAACGAAGTTGAAGGAATAGTCGGCGGAGACGCGGTTACCGTAGCGAAGCCAGGCCTCGGCGTAGTCGGTGCGGATCGCGCGCTTGGGGGAATCCTCGATGCGCGCGAGCATGATGTCGGTGCCGAGCGCGGGCCGTCCGCCGACGTAGTCCGGGGGCTCGCTGGTGTCGAAGGAGAGCGAAGCGGCCGCGAGCTCGGGTGAGATCTGCCGCAGCGACTCGATGGCCTCCCGGTTCTCGCCGGTCTGGAGGTTCACGCTCGCGTTCAAGAGCGCTGGCGGCCCGTCGATCAGCGGATGGTAGAGGCGGTACTCGCCGAAATCGTTCTTCTTGAAGAAGAGGAGATAGAAGAAAGACGGCAGGCCCATCCGGGGCTCCCCCTGATAGAACCACAGTTCGCAGGAAACGAGCTCCGAGTAGCCGTCGAAGCGCTGCGTCTCCCGGGGCTCGCCGAGAAGGATGTAGAAGCGCCCCCGGTCGGTCCTCCAGCCCTCGCGGAACGTCTCGCGCCCGAGGACGGTGTTGGCGTGATCGATGCGGCGATAGTGCTCGATCCTTGTACTCGTTGTCGGGAGTCGCCGCGTTCGGGTCTCGTTTCCGCCAGAAGGCCTCGATGAAGCGATTGCGCTCCTCGACCGTGCCGAGCGAAAGGAAAACGTCTTTTTCCCGGTCGGTGATGATGTAGAGCACGTCGCGCTCGAGCCAGGTGCGGTGCTCCTCGGAGAGCTTCTTGACGCGGTCGTCCGCGGAGGCCGCGAACGGAAGCGAGGAAAGCAGGAGAAGCGCGAAAGTAATGGGCCGCATGCCGGAATTTTAGCGCGTCGAGGAGGGTTCTTTGCGCTCGAGGGTGATGTTGTAGCGCTTGATCATCTCGTTCAGGGTGGTCGGCTTCAGGCCCAGGAGCTGAGCCGCTTTCTTCTGCACTCCGCCCGACGTCTTGAGCGAGGATTCGATCAACCTCTTCTCGAACCCGGTGATCACGTCGCGGAAAGAGATACCCTCCTCGGGCACGACCACTTGCGGGAGGCGAAAGGAAGGCCCCGAGCGCACGTGCTCGGGAATGAGACGCCGGCTGATCACCGTGCCGTCGGAGAGCACCACCGCCCGTTCGATCACGTTCTCGAGCTCGCGCACGTTTCCCGGCCAGTCGTAGTCCAGAAGGGACTGCACCGCGTCGGAGGCCACGGAAAGTCCCTGGCGGCCGTTCTCGTCGCCGTACTTCTTGAGGAAGTGCTGCGCGAGGAGCGGAATGTCCTCCTTCCGCTGCCGGAGCGGAGGAATGAACAGGTTGATCACATTGAGTCGGTAGTAGAGGTCCTCGCGGAACGCCCCGGCTTCGACCAGGGCCTTGAGGTCGCTGTTGGTCGCCGCGATGATGCGCACGTCGACCCGGATGACGTCCACCCCGCCGAGCCGCATGAACTCCTTTTCCTGGATCACGCGGAGAAGCTTGGCCTGCGTCTCGATGCGGAACCGTCGCGATCTCGTCGAGGAAGATGCTCCCCTCGTTCGCAATCTCGAAGAGTCCTTTCTTGGGGCTCACCGCGCCGGTGAAAGCGCCCTTCACGTGGCCGAAGAGATTGCTCTCGAGGAGATCGGGCGGAAGGCTTCCGGAGTTCACCGGCACGAAGGGCTTCGGCTTGCGAGCGCTGTAGTTGTGGATGGCCCGCGCCACGAGCTCTTTGCCGGTGCCGCTCTCGCCGGTGATGAGCACCGTCGACTTCGAGGGCGCCACCTGCTGAATGAGCGAGTAGACCTCCTGCATCCGCGACGACTTTCCCACCAGGACGTCGAAGCGCTGCCGGTCGTGGAGCGCTTCTTTCAGCGTGCGGTTCTCGTCGACGAGTCGGCGCTGCTTCATGCCGTTCGAAACGACCACCCGCACTTCGTCGTTCTTGAAGGGCTTGGTGACGTAGTCGAGGGCACCGCGCTTCATCGCTTCGATCGCCGTCTCCACGGAGGCGAAGGCGGTGATCATGACCACCACCAGCTCGGGATCCGATCGCTTGAGAGCATCGAGCACGTCGATGCCGGAACGATCGGGAAGCATCACGTCCACGATCGCGACGTCGACCGGCTCCCGGCCCGCGATCTCGAGCCCGTCCTGTCCCGTGCTCGCGAGCTTCACCCGGTAGCCTTCCTGAGTGAGGAGAGACTCCAGTATCTCCCGCATCACCTCTTCGTCATCGATGACGAGAACGGTTCCCTTGTCAGACATTCCGGATTCCCATCTTCGCTCGGCCCGAGACGCCGACCAAACCGTGCCTGACGTCGCCATCGTTCAGGATCCTTTTCCCGCCTTCCCGTTCCCTCGAATCAACGGCTCGGCTGGGCTCGAACGCGCTCTTCCGCGGCTCCCGCGCTCCGCAAAACGCGGTGCGCGGGAATGCGGATCTGGAAACTCGTGCCCTGACCGAGCGAGCTCTCGACTCCGATCTGTCCCGAATGCTCCTGGATGATGCCGTAGGTGATCGAAAGCCCGAGCCCGGTGCCGCTGGCTCCGGCGCGCTTCGTGGTGAAGAACGGATCGTAGATCCGCTTGATGTCGTCCTGGCTGATGCCCGCTCCGGTATCGGAGACCGTCACGGTGACTTCCTGCGGCTCGCCCGAAGGGGCGCTGGTTTTGATGGTCAGCCAGCCGCCCTTGGGCATGGCGTCCTGCGCGTTCAAGATCAGATTCAAGAACACCTGCTGGAGCTTGTTCTCGTCTCCCAGGACTTCCGGCACGTCGTCGCCGAGCTCGAGCCGCACTTTGACCCTGGCCCGCGTCAACTGGTGCTCCAGAAGCGAGAGGACGTCGCGAATGACGTCGTTGACCGGGACCGGAACGAAGCTCGCCCTCCCCTGTCGGGCGAAATTGAGGAGGTTGTTCACGATCTTGGAGGCCCGCTCGGTCTGTCGTTCGATCTTGTGGAGGAGCTTGGCGCGAGGATCGTCTTCGGAGATTTGGTCCTGCAGCATCTGGGTGAAGCTGCTGATGCCGGTGAGTGGAGTGTTCACCTCGTGCGCGACACCCGCGGCGAGAAGGCCGAGCGACGCCATCTTTTCCCGGAGTTGGAGCTGTGTCTCGAGCTCGACGCGCGCGGTCACATCCTCGAAAATCACGATAGTACCCTTCGGCTCGTCGCCGCTGCCGACGAAGGGCGCGACCTGAAGCTTCACCACCTTCTCCTCGCCCTCGAGGTTCGAGAGGTTCAGACGGGAAATGCCGCTCGTCTCCGCCCTCGCCCACCAGGCTTTGCCCATGGTCGATTCCATCGTGTCCAGTAGCCCTTTGGGGAAGAGCTCCGAGAACGGGCGGCCGAGCGCCTGGTCCCGCTCGAGTCCGTAGAGCCGTTCGAGCGCGCGGTTGAACCGGACCACCGTTCCTTCGAAATCGAGGACCAGGATTCCCGCGTCGAGCGACTCGATGGTGTTCTCGCTGTGCTCCTTGAGCGCCGCGTACTCCGATGCCTTCTCTTCGAGCGATCGATAGAGGCGGGCGTTCTCGAGGGCCGTCGCGGCCTGCCCGGAAAGCATGGTGAGCAGATCCATGTCCTCGCTCGAAAGCGCGCTCTGATCCCACCTTCGTCCGAGGAGGATGACGCCGACCACCTTGTCATGAGACCGGCAGGGAATGGCGTAGGAGAGACCGGCGATGCTGAGACCGTCGTCTTTCTCGAGACGGACCGAAGAGCGGACGTCGCTCCGCGATGACTCCTCGGAGTCCGCGTAGTAGACGGCTTCGCCTCGCGTGAGCCTCTGATAGAGAGAAGAGCTAAGGGACAGCCGCGCCTCTCTCCACTCGTTCTCGTCGAGGCCCTGCCCGGCTTGGACGGCGAGCTCCCCTCCCTTCGACGGAACGAGCAGCGCCACCTTCTCCACCTCGAAGGTGTCCGAGATCCGCTCGACGAGTCGCGAGGAGAGATGGTCGAGGTCGAGGTGAGCGTTCAAGTCGCGCGAGAACGCGAGGAGCGCGCGCCGGTAGTCGTATCGCTCCCGGTAGAAAAGCCGATCGATGCCCACCTGAATCCGACTCTTGATGGGAGTGAAGACCAGCACCACCACGATGGCGGAAAGAAGAGCCAGGATGGTGGAGTGGCGGTCACCGACCATGTAGTGGGCGCCGGCGAGGAAGATCGCGAGGTAGAGCCCGCCTACCGCCGAGGTCGCGAGGGTATAGACCATCCCGCGCTTGAAGAGAATCTCGACGTCCATCAGCCGGTATTTGACGATGGCGTACGCGAAAGCGAGCGGAATGAGCGCGAGCGGCACGACCGAGAGCTCCATGGTGAGCCCCGGGGTGAAGCCGAGAAGATACGGAATCGCGTAAAAGAGGACGAAGGGGAGCGTTCCGAATCCCGTGCCCCACACGATCCACTTCGTCTGCTTCTTCACCGTGACGCTCCGCGCGCGCCGATGGGATTTCACGAAAGCGACGAACGCGAGAAGCGACATCAGCGCGACATACGCGGGCACCAGGCGGTCGAGAAGGCTCTCGGTGACGGTGAAGAACCGATCGCCCCAGCCGACGGGCGAGAGAAAGGCGAGGTGCGAGCTCAAGCTGAGATAGAGCAGCGCCGCGGACGGGAGGTAGAGCGCCCAAAGAACGGCGGGCCGTCTCCGGATCAACGGAAGCTTCGTCGGAAAGCACAGCGCGAAGTGGAGGAAGATCGGAGGGAAGAACAGGATCCCGGCTCGATCCATCCAGTAGAAGGCCCAATCCCAGGGATCGAGCTCTCCGGTGTGGGAGAAGCCGAAGTTCAGGAACCAGAAAAGACACAGCAGATAGAAGTGAGCCGTCGCGGCCTCGCCGCGCCTCCTGACGTAGACGAACGTTCCCACGAGAAGCGAAAAGATTCCCACCGCCGCGAGAAAGTAGTAGACGGGGACGTTGCCTTCGGGGAGTGGCGCGACCGCGAGCGAGAGGGCCTGCTGCGCCTCCTCACGGAGCACTTGATACTCGAGGACCGCGCCGTCTTTCGCTCCATCGAGAATGCGGCGAACGTCGGCAGGAAGGTCCACCGGGCTGTCGCCGATGAGGACCAGCACGTCGCCCGGCTCGAGTCCCGCGCGCGCGCCGGGGCCGTCCGGATCCAGCCGGCGAGCCAGGACTCTCCCGTCGCTCTCTTCCCAGAAGACGCCGTCGTCGAGGAGCTCGAACCGCGACTTCCGAGAAAGGTTGAGGGCCGCGAAGGCCAGGAGAACGGAGCTGGTCGCAAGGACGAGACCGATTTTGAAGGCTCCGTATCGAATGCTCATGGCGCTCAAGGAAAAAACGAGGCGGTCTTCCTCCTGGGGTTTCAGCGTATCACGTAGCAATTCCCGTACCGCTGCCTGGGCGGAAGCCGCAGGTATAAACCTATCCTCGGCATTGTCTTACGGCTCTTGCCCAGCGCCAGCTGTCGCCAGAATCCCAAAATATGGATCATGGATCCATATTTTAGGATGTCTTTCTGGCTAAAAGCGGACAGTCACTCCGCCGAGAACGCGGCGGGGCGCATCGACAACCGAGAGCTCGTCGAGGATGGACGCTCTCTCGATGTCATCGTAGAAAAGGTTCCGCACCGCGACCATGAGCTCCCACTGGGTGCCGTTCCACTCGACGAACGGGAGCAGCTGAAAGACCTGCACGCTGAACCGGCTGTCCACGTTGCTGCCCGAAGCGGAGCTCGGCACTGCCGGCGTAAGTCCGGGGTGGTAGATCAATCGATACGCGGCCTGGAGCCGGGTCTGGGTCGAATCGAACGAAGTGCCGACGGTCGTGGTGAGGTCGTGAATCTCGGCGCCGGAGTCTATCGTTTCCGCGACCTCGGGGCCGAAGACCTGTCCGAACGTGTAGCCAACCGAGCCCTCCATCGGGCCGAGCGTTTGCGCGAGGGCCACTCCGACTCCGCGGGTCCGGAAGTTGCCCTGGTTCGCCACGAGAAAGTGGCCCGCGCCTCCGCTCATCTCCTCTTCGAGGAATGTGCGAACGAGCTGGTCGTTCGCGTTCTCCTGAAACATCCGTATCTCGACGCGGGTCCGGTCCGAGAGCTGGTGCTCGAGTCCGACACCGAGTGTCGTCGTCGACTCCGCGCGGAGGGAGCGCGTCGCCGGCGACGGCCCGTAGGCGTTGCGATAAGCGACCTGTGACAGAAGACCGATGTCTTCGCCACCGGGCGCTTGGAGACGGTGATCGACGACGCCGCGGACGACGGTCTTGTCGTCGGCGCCGAGCGGATAAGAGAATTCGAAGCTGGGCGAGACGTAGGATTCCCGATCGAGGTAGTCGAAGTACTGGAAGGCGAGCCCAGCCTTGATCGTGGCTTCTCCCAGAAGGAACGTGTCCGACGTGTAAACGCTTCCGAACCATTCCGCGGAGCTCTCCCCGCGAAGGCCTTTCTCGAGGACCGACTCGGGAGGCCGGAATTCACCGACGTCGCCGTAAAGGAAATTCCCGTAGCTGACCCCTGTGGCGAACTGGTGTCCGCCGAGATCGGAGGAAACGTATTCGGCGCGGCCGGCCCAGGACGAGAGCGCGGACTCGAGGAGCTGCGCGCTCACGAGCCAATGGGCGTCGCCGTGTCCCGGTATGAAGAGGCGCGCGTAGGCGAGGCGCGCGTCGAGCCCGGCTCCAGCGCCAGGAAATTCCTCGAGACCTTCCTCGTACGTAGCCGCCCGGATGCCGAACTCTCCGCTCAGATTGAAGTCGGGGTCGAAGCCGGGATTCTCGTCCCAGGTGTGGAGCTCGGCGACGGCGACGGTCTCGACCGTATCTTTCAAGATGTTGCGATCCGTGTGCTGGATGACCCAGCGCAGCTCCGCGGCGGTGCGGGCTTCCCCGGTCTCTTCGACGTAGCTCTCGTCGGAGAGTCCGGAGTCCAGCCGCGAGAGACTCATCAGAATCGTTCCCACGCGCCCCGCGCCTTCCTCGATGACGATCCGGGCGAAGGCCGAGGGCAGGAAACCGGAGAGGTAAGCTCGGAGGCGGTACATCCCTGGCGGGATCCCGGCGAGCTCGAATCGACCCTTCTCGTCGGTGACCGCGGTCATTGCGCCGCGCGAGAGGCTTTTTCCGAATACGGACACCGTCGCCCCTCCCAGGGGCTGACCCAGCTCATCGCTGACGAGCCCGGCGAGCGCCGTCGGAACCCCCGTCGAGGCGTTGGTCTCGGCAAACCCTGGAACCGCCCACCCGAAGGAGCAGAGAAACAGGAAAAAAACCGCGGGACGGGTATTCACCATTGCGAAAGCCCCTCCATGAGGTGTGCCGGGCCGTCACCACGCGAGCGAAAGCTAAGAAATCCAGGCGACAGCGAAGACACTCCCGTCGGCATTCGAGTAAGATACTCCAACGCTAGGGTATCAGTTACCACAGCAAATCCGAAGTGTCAATGGACCGGAATAAGGGGGATGATGTGACGCGCATCACATTTTCCCTTTTTTGCTGAGAGGAGAGGTATGACGACGATCGCGGCGGTCGAGGCGCGACAGATTCTGGACTCCCGGGGGAACCCTACCGTCGAAGCAGAGGTGGCTCTCGAGGACGGCGCTTCGGGCCGCGCGGCCGTGCCTTCGGGCGCATCGACGGGAGAGCACGAAGCGCTCGAGCTTCGTGACGGCGACCCCGCGCGCTACGGCGGAAAAGGGGTCGCTCGCGCCGTCGCGAACATCCTGGACGAGATCGCGCCGGAGCTGGTCGGCGAAGACGCGAGCGAGCAGGTCCTCATCGACCGCCTGCTGATCGAGCTCGACGGCACCAAGAACAAGTCGCGCCTGGGCGCGAACGCGATTCTCGCCGTGTCGCTCGCGACCGCCCACGCCGCCGCGGAGAGCCTCGGCCTTCCGCTCTATCGCTATCTGGGAGGCCCGATGGCGTCGGTGCTCCCCGTGCCGATGATGAACGTGGTCAACGGGGGAGCCCATGCCGACAACAACCTCGACATCCAGGAGTTCATGATCGTGCCGTTCGGCTTCGAGAGCTTCGAAGGCGCGCTCCGCGCGGGAGTCGAGACGTTTCACGCCCTCAAGAAGATTCTCTCGGCCAAGGGTCTGTCGACCGCCGTCGGCGACGAGGGAGGTTTCGCCCCCAGCTTGAAGACGCACGAAGAGGCGCTCGATCTTCTGATGGCCGCGATCGAAAAGGCGGGGTATCGCCCGGGAGAGCAGGTCGCGCTCGCTCTCGACGTCGCGGCGAGCGAGTTTCTCGACGGGTCGCACTACGTGCTGAAGAAATCCGGCGGCTCGAAGTTCTCCGCCTCCGATCTGATCGCGCTCTACGCGTCCTGGGTAGAGCGCTATCCGCTGGTCTCGATCGAAGACGGCCTCGACCAGAACGACTGGAAGGGCTGGGAGGAGCTCAGCCGCGCGCTCGCGAACCGGGTCCAGCTGGTGGGTGACGATCTCTTCGTCACGAACCCGCTCCGGCTCGCCGAGGGAATCGGCCGAGGAGTGGCGAACTCGGTGCTCGTCAAGCTCAATCAAATCGGGACGCTGACCGAGACCCTGCAGGTGGTCGACCTCGCCCACCGCAACCGCTACACCACGGTCATCTCCCATCGGTCCGGAGAAACCGAGGACGTGACGATCGCGGACCTCGCGGTGGCGACGGGCGCGGGTCAGATCAAGACGGGCTCACTGAGCCGCAGCGATCGAGTGGCGAAGTACAACCAGCTCCTCCGGATCGAGGAAGAGCTTCAAAACGTGGGGCGCTTCGCGGGGAAATCGGCGTTTTCGGCGCGAATGCGGTGAAGAAGCCTAGCCGGCTTCTTCGTCGACGGCGATCTTGAGGGAGCGAAGGAACTTCTTGTCGAGCGAGCTCATGCGAAAGCTCGCGAGGGCGCTCGCTCCGATGCCCGCGACTTCCTCGACCTGTTCCTGGTTGAGCTCGCCGCGAGGCGCGAAGGCGAGAGTGGCCTGCAGCACGAGGGACAGCTCGTAGCCCTCTTCGCGAATCCGCGCGAGACACTCCTCCACTTGAGGAGAGCTCGCGATCGCCTGCTCGATGCTCTTCTCGAGGTTCTGAACGAGACGCCGGAGCTTGTCCTCGCCTTCCTGCAACTGTCGATCTCCGTTGGACATCGATCCCTGGGACATCATAGCAGACCGCCTTTCCGCTCCACAACATGAGGGCGATGTGCGAAATCGGGCAACTCTGCTAGGCTTCTCCGCGTATCAAAGCCCGTGATGCGTATCGTTCACGCCCAGGGATTGACCGTGCGGTACGGCGCTCGGGAGGCGCTTTCTTCTCTCGATCTCGCGATCGAGAGCGGAATCACGGGGCTTCTCGGTCCGAACGGCGCCGGGAAGAGCACCTTTCTCAAGACGCTCCTCGGGTTTCTCACTCCGGCCGGAGGAACGGTCGAGGTCCTCGGGACGTCCGGCATCGAGAACGTCTTCGGAGCTGCGGCGGGCGCTCGGCTACTTTCCGGAGCGTGCGGTCTATCATCCCCGAGCTGAACGCGGTGGAGAGCGTCGCGCTCGCCGGTGAGATCGGAGGGCTCGAGCGGCCCGACGCCCTCGCGCGCGCGCACGAGATGCTCTGGTTCACGGGGCTCGGAGAGGCCCGGTATCGGCCGGTCGAAGAGTTCTCGACCGGGATGCGCCAGCGAACCAAGCTCGCGATGGCGCTCGTGCACGACCCGGACCTCCTCCTCCTCGACGAGCCGACGAGCGGCCTCGACCCCGCGGGTCGAAGGCAGATGCTCGACCTGGTGCGGGAGATCGGACGGCGGGGGATCTCGGTTCTCCTCTCCACGCATCTGCTGCACGACGTGGAGGACGTTTGCGAGCGCGTGGTCCTCCTTCACCACGGCCGCCTGGTTCTCGGAGGCCAGATCGAACGAGCTCTCGCGAGCCGCGGGCTGGGTCTACGAGATCCGCGTGCGCGAGGAGGAGCCCGGCGGGTTCCGCCGGGAGCTCGCGCGCCGGGGGATCGAGACCGCGGAAGAGCGCGACGGCCTGCTGCGAGTGCCGCTGACAGGAGCCTTCGACGCGGCTTCTGTTCGAGGCCGCTTCCGAAGCATCGGCCGAGATTCGGCACCTGCGTCGTTTCGAGAAGAGCCTCGAGGAGCGCTTCCTCGCTGCGGTCGGCGAAGCACCGTCTGCGCCGGAGCGGAGACGAACGAGGCACGGAGCGAGCAGTAATCAGAGATGCCTCTCTACGATCTTTCCTACCGGCGATTCGAAGGCCCGCGAACGTCGCGCCTTCGGAGAAGTTTCGCCCTCGCCCGCTCCGCGGCGAGCCTGCTCTTGAAGCGGCGCACCTTCCTCCTGCTCCTCGCCGTCTGCTGGATTCCCGCGGTGGTGCGCGCGGCGCAGATCTACGTCGCGCGCCAGTTCCCCCAGGCGCCCGAATTCTTCACCATCACCCCGGACACTGTTCCGCGAGTTCCTCGGCGCAGCAGGTGCGTTTCCTTCCGGTCGTACTGGTGAGCCTCGCCGCGGGCGCTTCCGCCATCGCGTCCGATTTCGCCTCCGGGGCTTTCACCATTTATCTCTCGAAGCCGATCTCGCGATTCGACTACCTCCTCGGAAAGGCGCTGCCGGTGGGGGCCGCGGTCTCCGCGGTCACTCTCGCGCCGGCACTCGCGCTCCTGCTGCTCCATCAGTCGCTCGCTCCGGACTTCGAGCTCCTGACGAAGGCGCCCTGGCTTCCCCTCGCTCTCACCGCCTACAGTCTTCTCCTCGCGCTCTACTACACGCTCTCGGTCCTCGCGGTCTCGAGTCTCTGCCGCAGCGGAAGGGTCGCCGGCGCGGGCTTCGCCGCGCTCGTTTTCGGAAGCGAGATCGGAGCGCGAATCCTGTCGAGCCGCGCCTTCGGAGCGAACCGTTTTCCGAGCCTGAACGGTTCCGCCATCGACGCGAGCCGATGGTTCTTCGGCGAATCCGCCGCGTTCTCCTCGCTCGCTTTCCTGCTCGCGGTGATGGTCCTGTCGGCGCTCGTCCTCGATCGGAGACTGCGTTCGGGAGAAGGGGCGCTCTGAGCTCATGAACGAGGGCGGAGTCGTACGGCTCGAGAAAGTATCCCGCTGGTACGGCAACGTGCTGGGTCTCTCCGGCGTCGATCTCGCGTTCGAGCCCGGGGTCATAGCGCTTCTCGGCCCGAACGGAGCGGGAAAGTCGACGCTCATCCGCCTCGTGACCGGGCTCATCCGCCCGAGCACCGGGAGCGTCTCCGTCTTCGGTGAAGCGCCCTTCGCGAACCCGCGCGTCCACCGGCGATTGGGAGTCGTGCCCGAAGAAGAAGAGCTTCGGCCCGCGGCGCCGGTCAAAGCGCACGACTTTCTGACGTACCTCCTGGAGCTCCACGGATTCGAGCGCGGAGACGCGCGGCGGAGGGCCGATGCCACTCTGATCGAGGTCGGTCTCGAAGGAAACGGCGGCACGCGGCTCCGCGCTTTCAGCCGAGGCATGCGCCAGCGCTTCCGGCTCGCCCAGGCGATCGCCCACGACCCCGACCTTCTCGTCCTCGACGAGCCTTTGACCGGCCTCGATCCCGTCGGCCGGCGGGAGCTCATCGATTGGATTCGCGGCTTTGGCGCGCGTGGAAAAACCGTCCTCGTGTCGAGCCACATCCTCCACGAGGTCGAGCTGATGACGCGGGAAGTCGTATTGATGACCTCCGGGCGCGTCCTCGCGAGCGGCAACATCCATGAGATCCGGAGGCTCATCGACGCCCATCCTCACCATATCGCCATCGCGACTCCGACTCCGAAGACTCTCGCCGCGCGGATCCTCGAAGAGCCCGGGCTCCACTCCATCGCGTTCTCCGAGGAAGCCGGCGAGGTCCGGCTCGAGACCCGCGAGCCCGAGCGCTTCTACCGCCTCCTCCATCGGCTCGTGATCGAGGAGAACGCGACCGTCAACGAGATCACCTCGCCCGACGACAACCTGGAAGCGGTGTTTCACTATCTGGTCGGCCCCTCCTGAAATGAGAACCGCCGCTCTCGTCGCGCGCTTCAGTCTTTTCGAGCTCCTTCTTTCGCCGCGCACGCTCGCCATGATCGCGATTGCCGGAGGCCCGATCGGCCTCGCGCTCGCCTATCGAGCGGCGCTCGCGTTCCGGGTGACGGAGAGCGTGGGCGCGGAAGTCTTCGCCTCTCTCGTCTCCGGCGTTTTCTTCCCGTTCGTCGTTCCGATGGTGAGCCTGGTCTACGCGAGCGGCGTCGTGCGCGACGACGTCGAAGCGGGGACTCTCCCCTACTACCTCACCCGTCCGGTTGCGCCGAGATTCGTTTCTTTCCGGCAAGATGCTCGCGAGCTTCGCCATGGCGGTCGGTCTGGTCCTCCCCTCGCTCGTCGTCACGTTCTACGTCGCGCTCTCCCCGGGCGGCTTCAGCGAAATCGGCGCGCGGTTTCCCGGCCTCGCTCGGATTCTCGGGGTCTCCGCGCTCGGGCTCGTTGCCTATAACGGCATCTTCGCTCTCGCGGGCACCGTCCTGAAACGCCCGCTCCTGGCGGGTCTCTTCTTCATCTTTGGATGGCAGGCCGTCGCGACCTTCGTTCCCGGACGCGCCCGCCTCGCCACTGTCGCTCACTACATGACGTCGCTCTCGGGCTCTTCCTCGGGAGGCCTCCTTGCGGGACTCATGGGTGAGCGGTCCTCGGCGCTCTTCTCTTTCATCGCTCTCCTCGCGATCGCCGCGGCGACCCACTCGCTCGCGGTCGCCGCCTTCGGCCGGAAGGAGGCCCGCTAGCGCAAACGAGCTCCCTGCCCGATACTGGGAACCTGGGCGGGATATTTCTCGTCTGTCCCTTCGAGGAGAACTGCATGAGCTCATCCCGATGGACCTTCGCGCCCGGCATCATCGCTGCGGGCATCGTCTTGGCAGGCGTCGCCTTCGGGGCCGCCGCGTACTTCGGCCGAGGAGCGAGCCCTCGGAGCGCGTCCTCCGGGCCTTCGCTCGAGTTCGTTCCCGAGGCTGCGGCGTTCGTCGGCTACGTCGACTTCGATGCCGTCGCCGCGAGCCCTCTCGCCGAGACCTGGTCGGATACCTTGCGCGAGCAAGGCCGCTTCGACGATCTCGAAAAAATCGAGGAAGCCACCAGCATCGACATCCTGAACGACGTCGATTCCCTGACTCTCGCGGTCGGGCCCGGGACAGGAAAGCCCGATCACTGGGGTATCGCGGTTCAGGGCGCCTTCGATCGCGAGCGCCTGATCGACAAGCTCTCCGCGGGGAAGGGTGTCGTCGAAACGTCGACCCACTCCGGAATCGACATCTACTCGATCGAGAACGGAACCGAGAGAACGGCAATCGCACAGCCCGAGGACTCGATTCTTCTCTTCGGCCACCCCGTCTACCTGCGGGAGATGCTCGATGCCGGCGCCGGACGGAAGCCATCCGCCGCCGCGACGGTCTCGAGCTGGGGCTACGGAGGCTTCGAAGAGGAGACGTTCTGGTTCGCGGGCGCATCGCCCGAATTCCTCGAGAGGCTCGTCGGTCGAAGTAACGACGCGGCGACCCTCCGCTCGTTCGCCCTCACGGGCCGCTTCGACACAGACCTCCTCCTTCGCGCTCGAGGAGAAGCCGTCGACGCCGCGAAGGCGCGGGAGCTCGCCGATGTCGTGCGCGGGCTCGTCGCCTTCGGGCGCCTCCGCGAGGATAGCCCGGAGCTCGGAAGGATCCTGGAATCGATATCGATCGATCTGGTCGACGACGAGCTCGACGTGAGCCTTCTGGTCCCTTACGACTCGATCCGCCAGCTCCTGGAAAAAAAGAGCAACGAAGCGATGGCTCGCTAAGTTGCGGTCGGGCCGTCTTCCTCGGGCGGTCCGAGCCAGCCGCCTCCGAATCCCGCTCGCTTCAGCCCTCGCGCGACGACGGGTGAACGGCGGGTGAGCCTCCAGATCAAGCCCGATCGATAGTTCTCGATCATGAGGATCACCGGACCCTGATCGATCGCGTAGTGCCCGCCCGCTATCCATTCGGAACGGCCGCCGGCGGGATCGGGAAGCGTCGGGTTGAAGCTGCACACGAGCCCGTAGCGGTTCACCATTTCCGGATAGGTCTTTACGTAGTGATCGAGCGTCGGAAGGACGATCTCGGGAGCGAACGGAAGCGAAGCGGCGACCGCCCACGGCGCGAGCGTGCCGTCGTCCGGACCCCACGGCACCCCCCGCGCGCGATAGCCCCAGAAACGCCGGGTCACACCTTTCAGTTTTCGAGAAATCGGCCCCGGGCCGTCGCTGGCCGAAATGCCCCACGTATGCTCGCCATAACCTTCGAACCTCTTCGGGTTCCGTATCGCGTACTGCTGCTGCACATACGTCGCCCGGCGGCTGTTCTCGAAGTAGTCGATACCCTTCTGCCGCATGTAGTCATCCTGAATCCCGCGGAAATCGATGAATGCGTGCGAAAGCTGGTGCATGAAGAGAGGACCGCCGTAGAGAAACTCGATTCCATAAAGCTTCCTCCACGTGTAGGTTCTGGTCCATGCGCGGTAGGTCTCGCGGGCCAATGGATGAGTCGAGGATCCGAGCGCAATCGCGTGCAGCAGGAGCGCTTCGTTGTACCCCTCCCATCGGTAGGGAAGAAATCCGCGCTCGGGCGTCCATCCGTGAGACACCGTGATCCCGCCGTTCTGCGCCCACGGCCAGTCGACCCGGTTCACGAGATCCTCCGAGAGCCGCCGGGTCTCACACTCGGAATCGCCGTCGCCGTCGAAATACTGCGCCGCGACGAGGACGCCGCAAAGCAGGATCGCACTGTCGATGGTCGATAGCTCCACCCGGCCGGCGCGCCTTCCCGACCGGACGTCGAGGAAGTGATAGTAGAAACCCTTGTAACCGGTCGCATCGACATCGGTCCCTTGTTGGCTCTGCCAGAAGAAGCGCAGCGTTCGGAGGACGCGGTCGCAAGCCCGGGCTCGGGGGACGAATCCGCGCGCCGCCCCGACGACGTAGCTCGCGAGAGCCAGGCCCACGCCGGCGATGCTCGAGGGCGCCCCGTCGCGGGTGTTGTCCGGTACGAGCCCGTTCTCGGGATTCGTCTCCTTCCAGAAGTAGTCGAAAGTGCATTTCTGCAGCTCGGCGAGTCGGTCTTCGACCGCGTCCACCATCCTCCATAGCCGCGATCGCTTCACAGGCCGCCGAATTCCAGGGTAATCGCCGCGACGGAGTGCGGCGGAAGCGAAACCTCGACCGCGATCGCATCCCCGAGACGGTTGAACGAAACGGGTTCCTTCGAGATTTCCGACGATTTCAAAAGACGCAGAAGCGTTTTCGAATCGAGCGAGCCGGGCTCGCCGAGCTTCCGCCACTCCCTCCGTGGGTTCGCATGATCCTCGTCGATCCGCTCGACCGCGGCGCGACGCGGCTCGGCGGCGTTCACGATCGTGATCCGGGCGCGCTCGTCCTCGATCTCATGCCGCGGCAGGGCGTGGTTCGTGAGGAGAACCGAAAGCCGACCTTCACCGCGCACGACCCAGGCGTCGACCGTCGGGTGCAGGCCGTCGACGAGCAGCCGATCGCGTCCGAGTCGACGCAGGATCTCGAACGCCCGGAAGGTCGGCTTGGGTATCCCGTGGAGCGTCAGGAGCCCGAAGCCGCCGTGAAACGGGGTGGAGGGAAAGTAGTTCTCTTCGAAGATGTCGGAGAAGGTCCAGAAGCTGTAGCCCTCCACGAGCCCGCTCGCTTCCATGACCGTCTTGACCACGAAGGCCGCCGCGTAGGGCTCGTCGTGCAGAGGGTCGCGGGGGTCCGACGACGTGTTCCACTCCGTGTAGTAGAGGGGCAGACCGCGGGCGCGTCGCCTCGTGTCCTGCGCCCACTCCCGCAGGATGCTGCGGCGGCTCCCGGCGAGCTGCGCTTCGGTATCGGTCTCGACGTTCCAGAGCGCGTCCGTTGGATAGTGATGCGTGCTCACGAAATCGACCGGCACCCGACGCGACATGCAATAACCGACGAACTCTTCGATCCATTCATCTCGCGCCGTGGCCGGTCCGCCCACGCGCAGCGATGGGTCGACCCCTTTGATGGCTTCGGCCGTCATCCGGTAGAGACGAAAGTAGCTCGCCCGGTTCCCCGTCCAGAAGGCCTTGAGGTTCGGCTCGTTCCAGACCTCGAAGAACCAGGTGGCGACTTCGCGGATTCCGTACCGGTCCACCCAGTGGCGCACGAGCCTCACGATGAACGCCGCCCATTGTCGGTAGTCGCGGGGAGGCGTCACGTTGGCGCGGTAGCTGAAAACCGTGCTTCCCCCGGACGCGAGCGTTTCCGGCATGAAGCTCAACTCGACGAAGGGCTTCATCCCGATTCCCACCAGGTAGTCCACGATCTGATCGGCGTTGAAGAAGCTGTCGAGCTGCCGGTCGTTCTCGGAGACCAGGGTGCCGACATCGGACAGGAGACCGTGAAAACGGACGTAGCCGAATCCCAGATCCCGATGGCACCGAAGAAGCTGAGCCTGCCAGTCCGATCGAAGCGCGAGCGGCGCGTGGCAGCTTCCGACGGTGTGCTCCCAAGGGTGAGGAAGCGGGACGCTCCGCTCGGCGACGTCACATCGAAACTCGATGGTACTCATGAAACGCGATCGCACAATTTTGCGAACCAACCCTCTCGAAGTGTCGCAGCAAGAAACCTGCCATTCAGGAAATCGGCTCCGGAGTTTTCAGATACGCGGTTTCCAAGAGCCGAGCCGTCGGATTCGGTAAAACTTGCCGCACCGGCGCCCGCGCCTATCCCTCTCCTCGAAACCGGCAGTAGGAACGTTTTTCCAGCTGAACAAGAGGGGGAATCAACGCAGAGGCGCGGAGTCGCAAAGACCGCAGAGAGCCCCTCAGCGTTCCGCGCCCCGCGTCTCTGCGTTCTGCCTGTCCAGTGTCGAATGCGTCGCGGCGTTCGCTTATTCCGAATTGTGGATCCTAGAAGAAGTCGACGCGGAAGCCGAACTGCTGGCGCCTCTTCTCGAGAGCGCCGAGAGGCAGCCCGAAGCTCGTGGACTCGAGGTTTCCTTTGTAGAACACGAAGTTATCCCGTATTGAACGCATTGAAAATTTACCAGACAGCGTGAAGGTCACGTGACTCCCGGCGTCGATGATCTTGCTCAAACGGAAGTCCAGCGTATTGAAACTAATTGAAACTGTCGCCGCGACGGGAATTGCCGAGGTCAGGTAGGAGGTTTCAGTCCACGATCAGGCCGGGAACTCCGGCGACGGCACGCTGCGCCGTGGTCGGGACCTCGATCAGCTGGGGGTGCGGGCGCGCGAAGAGAAACCCCTGGCCGTACGGGATCCCGAGCTCGAGAAGCGTCTCGAGCTCTTCGACTCTTTCGATGCCCTCCGCGATCACGTCCGCTCCCACGTTCGAGGCGAGCGAATGGATCGCCTTCAGCATCTCCCGCTTCACGAAGCTGGTGTCGATGTCGCGCACCATCATCAGGTCGAACTTGAGGTAGCGCGGGTTCAAGCGCACGATCTTCTCGAGCCCCGAATATCCCGCCCCCATGTCGTCGATGGCGATCGAAAAGCCCTGGTCGGTAAAGGTCCTCATGGCCTCGAGGAACACATCGTAGTTCTCGATCACCAGCCGCTCGGTAATCTCGAGCACGATGCGGGAGGGCGAGAGGTTCCGCTCCGAGAGAAACGAAAGCATGCGCTCGCCCTGGAACTCGGGATCGCGAATGGTGGTGGGGAGGAGATTCACGAAGAGCTTGTGCGCGGGCTTCATCGAGGAAGCGGAGGAGATCGCGTTCCTCCGGCAGAGCCGATCGAGCTCGAACAGGAGGTCCGAGTCCGTGGCCACGTCGAAGAGCATGTACGGGCTCTCGTACTCCGTCGCCGAAGGTCCGCGCGTGAGTCCTTCGAAACCGAGAGTCGCGCGGGTATTGAGGTCGATGATGGGCTGGAAGAACGTGCGCACGTCCTCCTTCAGGATGATCTCCTGGAGGAGCTCCTTGCTCTTCATCCAGAGCCGCTGCTCCTGGAGCTCGGCCATCTTCTTCGCGTCTTCGATGAGCTGGAGCACCAGGCGATCTTCCCGTATCAGAGGATTGTGGAGCGTGAGCCCGTAGCCGATGCCAATCCTCGGACGGCCCTTCAGGTACGAGCTCGTGATCCGTGACAGCCGCCGCGAGAGGTAGCCGTGGATCCGGTCCGCCATGGTCTCGAGGTCGCCCTGCCCGAAGGGTCGATCCTCGCGCTTCTTGGTGAGGAAGATGAGAAAGACGTCGCCGTGGGTCTCCGCGACCGTCACCAGATCGTCACGACGCGTCTCGACGCCGCGCATCTCGAGAATGAGATTCTGGAGGATGTCGCGGACCTGTTCATAGATGCCGTTTCCGTAGTCGTGCTCGATGTGCGCGAGGTGCGACGCATCGATGAACAGAACGGCGAGGCAGCGGTTCGCGACCAGCATCTCGCGAATCTCGTCCATGCGATCTCGATAGCAGGGGACCGGGCGGCCGACCGGCGGATTTGAGGGAAGCTTCGGCGGCGGCTCGATGAGCTTCGCGGCTTCGAAGACGTTTCCCAGGAAGAGAGCGCCTCCGGGCGACGCGAGGACGGCCGTCTGAGACGTTTCGGAAGCGGCGATGCCGACTTCCTTCACGTCCGCGGCTTCTACCGAAAGCGGCTCGACGGCGCCGTTCGAAAGGTCATCCATGACCGAGCTTCCCCCCCTGAATTTCAGTCCGGCCCGGTCCAAAGCTAGCAAACCCCGTGCCGGCCGAGCCCACACCAAACGGCGCGCCGGCGAGCGGGAAGGCACCTTTTCGAGGGGGGACTCCTACACCTGCGAGGGACCCGCCCTTCGCCTCTCTTCGCCATGAGGGCTTCGGCGAGGTCCCGCCGAAGCGTCGCGCGAAGGCGGACGGCTACCGCGTTTCAAGGTTTGAAATGTGAAGCGCAGGTATAATGCGGCACTCGCCGAAACCGTTCTGGTCCGGGCAGGGGCGAGCCAAAAGGAACGCGATGCTTTCGGTCATGGAGGTCATTCTCGCCCTCAAGAGCACGCCGCTCTTCCGGAACGTCCCCGGCGAGGGACTGAAGCGCCTCTCGGACTTCATCCAGGAGAAGGACGCTTACGCCGGTGAGGTGGTTTTTCGCGAAGAGGATTTCGGCGACGAGATGTACCTCGTGAGGTCGGGAAAGGTCAGCATCCATCAGGAGCTCGGAGAAGGTCCGGCGCTGGTCGAAGTCGTCGAGCCCGGCGGCTACTTCGGAGAGATGGCCATCATCGACGATCTACCGCGCACGGCGAGCGCGACGGCCGACGTCGCTTCCAAGCTCCTCGTTCTCCACAAGAACGATTTTCGCACGGCGGTTCAGGACTACCCCGACATCGCCTTCGAGATCTTCCGGGAGTTCACCCGAAGACTGCGCCGGGCCGATCGGCGCTATCGCGAGCTCCTACTGGAGGCGAGGCGACTGGGTCTTGAAACTCGCTAGAAGCTTTCAGATCCTGGAAGCCGATCGGAGGCTGACGTTTCTCCTCGGCCTCACCCATTTTCTCATCGCCGCCGCACACAGCTTCTTCGACGTCTCGTCGACCGCGCTCCTCATCGCCCATCTCGGCCCCGATACCCTTCCTCAGGTGTACATGGGGAGCGCTCTCGCGCTCATCTTCGCGGGCCTGGTGATCATTCCGGTGGTCGATCGGCTGGACCGATCGAATCTCTTCACCATCGTTCTCGCGGTTTTTGGCGCGGGCCTCGTGGGGGCGTCGCGATTCGGCGGCCACTTTCCGGACTTCGCGTATCGCGTCCTCTACGTCGCCTGCTTCCTCATGAAGGGGATCGTCTTTCTTCAGTTCTGGCTCCTCGCGGGCGACCTTCTCGATCTGCGCCAGGCGAAGCGGCTCTTCCCCGTGCTCCTGGGGTTCAGCCTCGTGGGCGGGGTGGCCGCGTCGATTGTGGCGTCGATCCTTCCTCGATGGCTTCCGACGGAAGCGCTCCTCGCGGCGGCGGGCGTTTTGCTCCTCGCCGCCATCGCTCCGGTGCGCATGGTCGGCGCCGACCTTCACCGCCGCCGTCCGGCTGCGCCCCGCGCGCTCGGGGCTTCTCGACGTCTGGAAAGGCCTGCGCGGCGACCTCGAGTTCTCGTTCCGTACGCCGCTCCTGAGAACGATCTCCATCTTCATCCTGCTTCTCGCGCTCCTCTCGCAAGTGCTCGACTTCCTCCTCGGCAAAGCCGCCCACCTGGAGTTCACCACCGTCAGATGGGGCCGTGGCGCTCGACTCGCTCACGACCTTCTATGCGGTCCTGAACGCGGTGATCGTGGGCGCTGGGGTTCTGGTCCAGCTCCTTCTCGCGAACCGTGTCATCTCGAGCGTCGGGGTGACCCGGGGAGAGCTTCTCGCCCCCCTCACGTTTCTAGGCGCCTTCGTCTCGGTCGGCTTCGTGTTGCTCGCGGGACAGGGCCGGACGGGGTTCCCCTTTTTCTTCAGCCTCGTGGTCTCGAAAGCCGTCCAGAAAGTGCTCCGGATCTCTCTCGTGCGCACGTCGACCGATCTCATTTACAACGCGATTGCCGACGATCGACGGGGCCGGGCCAAGGCCTTCAAGGAAACGGTGATCGAGCCGGTCGGCGTTCTCCTCGGAGGCCTCTTCCTCATGGCGAGCGGAAGCCTTCGGCTCCACTACATTCTCGTCGGGGCCATCCTGCTTTCGGTCGCCTTTCTCGCGTCGACGCTCGAGCTCAAGAGCCGCTACATGGAAAGCCTCGTCCACGTCCTCAAGGAGAAGAGCCGGTTCCGGTTCGCCTTCCCCTCGCTCGTGATGCGTCAGCCGGATCGCGAACGGAATGACGGTCGGGGTGTCGGGGTTGAAGCGCGCTCTCGAGAACGACGCCGCTTCCGTGCGCCTGCTCGCGGTGGAGGTGGCGGCGGAGCTGCCGCGAGCCGGAGGTCGCGAACCTTCTCGTGGATCGGTTCCGCGCGGAGCTCGACCCCGAGGTTCGATCGAGGATGCTCACGGCGCTCGGCAAGATGGTTCGCGAGAGAAGCGGCGGGGAGAAGCGAAGCGTCCACCATCGTCGACGTCGACCCCCTGGTGAGAGCGAGCGGAATGGAGTCGCTCGCGCAGAGCGGCATCTTCCGGGCGGAGGACATGTCGCCCGACGACTCGACCGCGCCGCGGGCCGTGAGCCCCGAGGGAGGAAACGGGCCCGCCCCGGCGCCTCCGGTGAGCGATGCCACCACGATGGAGGAGCGCCGGCGCATGATTCTCGAGCTCGCCCGACGCCCCGATCGGGACGCACTCGAGAGGCTGGTCCATTTTCTCGAGGAAGGCGACGGTGCCACCCGCCACGTCGCGGCCCGCGCGCTCGAGAACTGCGGGGAAGCGGCGATCGACGCGCTCACGCTCGCGCTCTGGTCGACGGACGTCGAAGCCCGGCGCTACGTCATCCGGTCGCTCGGCCGCATCGGAACGTCTCGCGCGAGAGCGGCGCTCCTGCCCGTGCTCTCCCTGGAGGCCGAGGAGGCCTACTACGATCTGGTCCGACTCGAAGCGGTCCGACGGCTCCCCGACCGGCCGGGCATCCAACTCCTCTCCGACTCCATCGTGCACCGGGTCGAGCGCGCGCGACGAAACGCGCACCAGGTTCTTCGCGCGGTGTTCCTTGCCGAGCCCGGAATGCGGCTCATCCTGAGCAATCTGAATCATCCCGACCGCTACGTCCGCTCGAGCGCCATCGAAGCTCTCGAGCTCCGGGTCGATCCCTCTCTCCTCGGAGGAATCCTCCCTCTCTTCGAGCACGAGAGTCCCCGGTCGATCGCCGAGCACGGCGGGTCGCTCTTCGCCCTCCCCACGCGAAGGCCCGCGGAGGTGCTCCGGGAGCTCACGCGGCATCGCTCTTCGTGGATTCGCGCCTGCGCCGTCTATGCGCTCGGTCAGGTGGGGAGTCGCGACGATCTAGCGACCCTGCAGCGAGTCGTCGAGGACCGCCACGATCTCGTCCGGCTGAACGCCGTCGAGGCCATTGGACACCTCGGTGATCCCTCGGCGATCTCTTTTCTCGAGACCCTGAGTCTGGAGAACGCGAGAATGCGGGAATACGCCGAAGCAGCGATCGCCGCACATCAGCCAGCGGCGATAGCCGTCAGCCTTCAGCGGGTCAGCGCTTCTTTTCCAGCTGCGCCGGCGACCGACGCCGTCGCCTTCGCGAGCTTCTCGGGATCTCCGAGGTAATACCGGCGAATCGGCCGGAGATCGTCTTCGAGCTCGTAAACGAGCGGGATGCCCGTGGGGATGTTCAACTCGAGCACCGCTTCTTCCGATAGTCCATCGAGGTACTTCACGAGCGCCCTCAGGCTGTTGCCGTGCGCGGTCACGAGAACGCGCTTTCCCGACGCGACGTCGGGAGCGATGGTCTCGTTCCAGTACGGGAGGAAGCGCGCGACGGTGTCTTTCAGCGATTCGGTCAAGGGAAGCTCGGACGCGGGAACGCTCCGGTACCGCGGGTCGCGGCCGGGATGGCGCTCGTCCTCGACCGAGAGCGGAGGCGGCGGCACGTCGTAGCTCCGGCGCCAGAGGTGGACCTGTTCCATCCCGTGCCGCTCGGCGGTCTCCGCTTTGTCGAGGCCCTGGAGAGCTCCGTAGTGGCGCTCGTTGAGCCGCCAGCTGCGATACACGGGTATCCACATCAGGTCCATCTCGTCGATGGCTATCCAGAGCGTGCGGATCGCGCGCTTGAGGACCGAGGTGTGCGCGAGGTCGAAGAGATAGCCTTCGCGCTTCAGGGTCTTTCCCGCTTCGGCGGCTTCCGCCCTCCCCTGCTCGGTGAGATCGACGTCGGTCCAGCCGGTGAAGCGGTTCTCCTTGTTCCAGACACTCTCGCCATGCCGAAGCAGGACAAGTTTTTTCATGCGGTCGTGGGCGCAGCCGCGCGAACGTCGGCGGCAACGTCCTTCGAGAACTTCTCGAAGTTCTGGTCGAACATGGAAGCGAGCTTGCGCGCCTGGGCGTCGTACGCTTCGGGGCTCGACCAGGTGCCGCGCGGATCCAGGACCTCGGTCGGAACGCCGGGGCAGGACCGGGGAACGTGCACGCCGAAGATGGGATGCTCGCGGGTCTCGGCTTTCTCGAGCGAGCCGTCGAGCGCGGCCCGGACCATGGCGCGGGTATGGGCGAGCTTCATCCTCTGGCCGGTTCCGTAGGGGCCGCCGGTCCAGCCGGTATTGACCAGCCACACGTTCACCTTGTGCTTCGCGATCCTCTTTCCGAGGAGCTCCGCGTAGACCGAGGGCTTCCGCGTCATGAACGGCGCCCCGAAGCAGGCGCTGAACGTCGCCTTGGGCTCGGTCACGCCCCGCTCCGTCCCCGCGACCTTCGCGGTATAGCCCGAGAGGAAGTGATACATCGCCTGCTGCGGCGTGAGCTTCGCGACCGGCGGAAGGACGCCGAAAGCGTCCGCGGTGAGCATGAGGATGTTCTTCGGCTGCCCTCCCACTCCTTCCCGCGCGACGTTCGGGATATGGGTGATGGGATAGGAGGCGCGTGTGTTCTCGGTGAAGGAGTCGCTGTCGAGATCGAGGCGGCGCGTCGCCTTGTCGATGACCACGTTCTCGAGGATGGTCCCGAAGGTGCGGGTGGTCTCGTAGATCTCCGGCTCGCCTTCCTTCGAGAGCCGGATCACCTTCGCGTAGCAGCCGCCTTCGAAATTGAAAACACCTTTATCCCCCCAGCCGTGCTCGTCGTCGCCGATCAGGATGCGCTCGGGATCGGCGGAAAGCGTCGTCTTCCCCGTTCCGGAGAGGCCGAAGAAGATGGCGAGATCGTCCTCGTCCGCGCCGTAGTTCGCGGAGCAGTGCATCGGCAAAACGTCCTTCGGCGGGAGGAGATAGGTCATCACGGAAAAGATGGATTTCTTGATCTCTCCGGCGTACTCGCTTCCGCCGATGATGACCTCCCGGCGGTCGAAGTTGAGGACGACGAATACCTCGCTGCGCGTTCCGTCTTCGCTCGGAATGGCGTGAAACCCGGGAGCGTCGATCACCGTGAACTGAGGAACGTGTCCCTCGAGCTTCTCCGGATCTTTCTCGCGAATGAACATGTTCCTCGCGAAGAGACTGTGCCAGGCGCGGGTGTTGACGACGCGGATCGGCACCCGATACTCGGGGTGAGCGCCGACGAAGCAGTCCTGGACGAAGACGTCTCGGCCCTGGAGGTACGCGGTGAGCCGGGCTTTCAACCGCGCGTAGCTATCGGTCTCGAAGGGCTTGGCGGCTGTCCCACCAGATGTCCTTCTCGCTCGAAGGCTCCCGGACGACGTACTTGTCGTTGGGGGAGCGTCCGGTGTACTGGCCGGTCTGGACGACCAGTGGCCCTTTGTGGGCGACGGTGCCCTCTCCCCGCTGGATGGCCTGCTCGTAGAGGGCCGCGGTCGTAAGGTTCCACCAGGCGGTGGCGTTGATGATTCCATGCTGATCGAGCCCGTGTTTGCTCGAAAATACGCCCTTTTCGTCCATCGAGTGAGATTCTCCTTAGGCTGGCAGCGAAGCGAGGCGCGTAGGGACCCCGAAGAAAGAATGTACATCGGGGTCGAAACAGATCAAGAGTCAACGGGTCAACGGACCGGAGTCGGTCCGCTTTCCAGAAACTGACGGATTCCGGTCATCAGCATCTGGATTGCGAGCGCCACCAGGAGCATCCCCATGAGCCGCTCGATGGCGATGAGCACCCCTTTCCCGAGGCTCTTCGCGAGGGCGCTCGACATGAGAATGATGAGCCCGGTGAGGAACCAGGCCAGCGACCAGGGCCGCGAGCCACTCCGGCCATCGGTCCGGCTCCTGGTTCATGATGAGGAGCACCGACGCGAGGGCGGACGGACCCGCGACGTAGGGGATGGCGAGCGGCACGATGAAGGGCTCGAAGGTGACCTCCTCGCCGACGGAAGCCCCCGGCCTCGGAAACACCATCCGGATCGCGATGAGGAAGAGCACCGTTCCTCCCGCGGCCCGGAGCGCGGCTTCCGAGATATGGAGCGCGCTCAGGATGTGCTCTCCCGCGAAGAGAAAGACCACGAGGACGAAGAGCGCGATCACGAGCTCGCGGACGATGACCCGACGGTGCCGCTCCCGCGGCACGTTCTGAAGGGCGGCGATGAAGAACGGAATGTTGCCGAAAGGGTCGAGAACGAGGAACAGGAGAACCGCGGCGGAGAAGAGGGTCACGGCTCGTCAGTTCATGGGGAAGATCGAGATCTCCGGGCTCTCGCGCTCGATGCCGACGATTTCGTAGGAACCGGCGCGCGGTCGAAGGGTAATCGCGACCGAAGCTCGCCCAGTGCGGGTTCTCGGAGTTGACGGAGCGAATCTCGGCGACGAGGAAGGATCCCGGGGCTCGACGCGTCCGGAAGGCGCGAGCGCGTCTCCGGCTCCGTGGTTCTTCGGGGTCAGCTCCCTCCGCGCGCCGGTCTCGTTGTCGAAGGCGAACCACTGGACCTCGTAGCTGGTCTTCGCCTCGACGAACCCGTATCTCTCCGACAGGTTGGCGAAGTGGAGCGCCTGGCCCTCCACGCGAAACTCGTCGAGCGGGTTGATGGCGTTGATCCCGAACCGCCCGCACTTGAGCTGACGCTCGACGAGCACGTCGAGGAAGTAGCGCGCGTTCTCCGGGTTGCTGAACTCGCCGGTCTCGACGATGGCCGCGAGCTCCTCGCGGGTGAACTTCATCAGGATCTTCGCCGCCCAGAACGCATCCCGCGCGGTCATGCGCACGAAGGCCGGATTGGGGTAGTCGTTTCTCCACTTCACGGGGTCGAAGAGCTCGGACTCCCACCGTCCCACCGACTCGTACTCGGGGAAACTCCGGCCAGTTCGCCTTCCGGTACTCGGGAACGTGGAAGCCGAACCCGACCAGGTTCTTTTTCACCTCGCGGCACGTCGAGCCAGTAGTGAAAGCTCAGATGAGGGAGCTGCATGTCGACGGAGCCGCTTCCGAACGTGGACCCGAAATCGAGGAGATAGTGCCGCACGTGGTGCTTTCCGTTCTCCTCCACCCAGCTGTCCATGGGTGTTCTGAGCGCGGGTGTCGTCGTGGTTGAGCCAGGCGGCGAAGAGGCGCAGTCCTCGCTGCTCGCGCCGGTCCTCGTGGGGGATGACGTCGTTCGGGTCGTCGCTCCGGGTCTCGAAATACCGGCGATGTCCGATGGGAATCCCGTCGACGTACTCGCTCGCGGTGACCCGCATCGTGCCGTCGGCGAAGCCGCGGGATGCGGCGGATGATCCGGCGGAAACGGAACGGGGTGAGCTCCGACTTGTCCCCGAAGCTGTCCTCGATCTGGGTGCCCGGCTCGATGGCGAAGCGGTCAGGGTGGACGCGAACGATGTAGTTCTCGGGGACGTGGTATCCGAGAGCGTAGAAGATCTTGGTACGCGATGACCTCCGCCGCCGACGCGAGCTCGGGCACTTCGACCGGATCGAGCTTGATGACGTAGCGAGTCGCCCGACTCGTCCCTGATCTCGAACCCCGGGGTGATGCCCTGGCTCTTGCTCCGGAAGACCGTCCACGTTTCCGTCGGGATTGGGCGGCTCGCCCTGGTTCGGTCCGCGCACGAGATCCTCGATGCTCATGCGCTTCGAGCCGTGGCGGTTCACGAACCAGTCGCCGTCGATCACCTCGTCGAGAGTGTTGACGCTCGGAGCTTCGGTTCCGAGGGGAGACTTCCCCATGTCCTTGAAGATGTGGCTGAAGCGATCGTACAGGTCGGAGAGCTCGAGCTCGGCGGGCTTCTCCGGAACGTCCAGGAGCGCGCCGTCCACGAGGACCGGGTCGTCGGGATAGAACTTCCGCGCTTCGGGCGGCATGCGCGAGGAGAAGCAGGAGCAATGCGAGCGTTCATCGGGCGACTCTCAAAACGACGGGCCCTCCGCTCACGTGGAAGCGGAAGCCCTCGGTGCTCTTCGCGAGATCGAATCGAAGGACGAAATTCGGTGGGGCGTGGGCCCGCACGCCGAACCCATAGCCGGTGTGCATGCTGTTCGAAGTTGAAGTCCGAGGCGTCGTTGAAGACCTTCCCCGCGTCGAAGAAGAAGCTGAAGTCCACGTAGTTCCAGACCTCCCAGCGATACTCGGCGCTCACCAGGAGGTTCCGGGTGTCGCGGAAGCGGTACTCGCGGAAGCCCCGGATGTCCTTCGCTCCACCGAGCGTCTCCATCAGATAGAACGGAACTTCCTTTCCGTCGTCCGGGAGCGAGTGAGAGGTGCGCAGGCGGAGAGCGAGGATGCGGTTGCGGCTTCCGAGGGGGACGTAGCCCTTTACGTCCCCGACGATGCGCGTGAAATCGTGGAGGCTCACGCCCGTGTCCTCGTAGCGGGAGCTCGTGACCCGGGCGATGATCCCGACGGGCGGCTCCTCCCACTTGTCGCGGATGTCGAACTCGACCCACCCGCCGGTGAAGGCGTACTGCGTCCGGGGATCCTGGTAGCCAGGAATCGTCCGCGGGATCGAAGACATCCTCGATCGGTTCGTCCGCGTCGCCGGAGTCGGTCAGCGTGCTGACGTAGCCGCCCATGGCGCCGAGCGAGAGGAGCCCGCGCGGGTTGAGCCAGAAATATCCGGTCACGCTCCGGTCGTTCAGGAGATACGTAGAGCGGTCGTCGACGCTCGAGTCGTTTCCGAGACCGTAGAACCGGAGCGACGTGAGATCGCGGTACTCACCGCGCACCTTGAACTCGATGCGGCGGCCGTGCTGCGGCGGGGGAATCACGAACTCCGCGTCCGCCATGGTGTAGCCTTTGGTGGACCAGCGTCCGTTCGCCTGGAACTGGAAGTACTCGTTCTCGAGGCCGCGGATGTAGCCTCCGCCGAGAACCGTCCCCGAGCCCGAGGGCATGCCGCCGATGACCGGCCGGAAACCCCGCCAGCCCTTCTGAAGGATCTTCTGGGGAAGCCGCGCGTCCTCGAAACCCTTGACGCGCGATTCCCCTTTGCCGACGCCGTAGGGCGACAGGCTTTCCGCTTTTTCCTGCCGCTTCCTGAGAAGAATCTCCTCGCGGGTCTCGGCGTCTGGCTCCTGCGCGGTGAGGGGCTGCGCGCCGAGGAGCACGCAGGCACCGAAAATCAGTTGCGTGAATCGAAACGATACCGACACGGCCGACCATAATACATCGAGCGCGGCACTGGAAACCATCCGGGGAGATCGTCCACTCTTACCCCATGCTCCTCTCCCGTTTCGTCGACGTGCAGACCGGGTGAGACGCCGCGCGTCCTCCGGATGTTCGCGCTCCTCGGGCTCATCATCGCGACGAACTACGTCTTGAAGCCGGTTCGGAGCGCGCTCTTCCTGAGTCAGTTCGGCTCCTCGCTCCTTCCCTACGTCTACATCCTCGTCGCCGTCGTCCTCGGCTTCGTGGCGGCCGCCGTCGCTCGCTTTCGCCACTCCGGAGACATCCCGCGGTTCATCGTTCGTCTTTCCTGCTTCTTCTCGTTCAACCTGCTGCTCTTCTGGCTGGCCGCGGTCTGCGGGGTGGCGCTACACGGGATTCGTGTTCTACGTCTGGGTGAGCGTCGTCATCGCCCTCCTCCCGTCGGTCTTCTGGCTGCTCGCGAACTACGTTTTCTACGCGCACGAGGGAAGGCGCCTGTTTCCCGTGGTCATGGCAGGCGGCCTCTCGGGATCGATTCTCGGCGGCGGGGCCACTTCGCTTCTGGTGCCGCTCGTCGGCACGTCCGCCATGATGCTGGCCGCGGCCGTCCTGCTCCTGGCCGATCGCGCTTCTCACCCGGTCGACGGCGAGCCGCGAGCGCGAGCGGATGAGCGAGCGGCGAGAGGACCTGAGGCGGCAGGAGAGGAGCCGGAGCTCGCCCGGCGACGAAAGCCCCTATCGCCTCCTGGCCCGATCGCGCTACCTGACGATGCTCGCGGCCCTGGTGGTCGTGACCAGCCTGACCTCGACCCTGGTGGACTATCAGTTCAACTACCGTGGTCGAGAAAGCCTTCCCGACCGAGGATGCGCTCACGCGATTCTTCGGAGCGTTCTTCGCGGGAATCAACGTGCTCGCGTTCTTCCTGCAGCTCGCTCTCTCCGGGCGGGTGTTGAGCCGGCTCGGCGTCGGCGCCGGGCTCCTGGTCGCTTCCGCTCGGCCTCGTTTCCTCCTCTCTTTCCTTCGTGCTCTTCCCTTCCCTCGTCACCGCCGCGCTCCTCAAGACCGCGGACGACGGTCTCTCGAACTCGATGAATCGCGCGAGTCTCGAAGTGCTCTACCTTCCCCTCTCTCTCTCGGTCAAGAACCGGCTGAAGATATGGATCGATCTCTTCGTCGAGCGCGTGGGCCGCGGCCTCGGAGGCCTCATCCTTCTCGGAGCGACGACGGCCGCTTCGCTCACCGCGACGGAGCTCGGCTACGCGGTTCTGGCCCTCCTCGTTCCGTGGATCCTGCTGGTGCTCTCCCTGCGGCGCGCAGTACGTCGTGACTCTGAGAGAGTCGCTCGCGCGGCGGGACATCACCGATCTCGACTCGGGCCTCTGCACGATCCGGCGAGCCGATCGATCTTCCTCGCCATCCTCACCGGAAGCGATGAGCGAGAGATCGTCTACGCGCTCTCGCTGGTCCAGGGAATCGGCGACCCCGAGATCCTGGAAGCGGTCTCGAAGCTCGCTTCGCACGAGAGCGCTCTCAGGTGCGCGCTTCCGCATTCCGCATCCTGCGGATGTCTCCCGATCCCGCGGCGCTCGCGCCGATATCGAGACCTGGACCGGGGATCGAGGACCCGGTGGCCGGCGCCGAAGCCCTCGCGCTCTGGCTGCGGCTCGAGCCCGACAAAGCGCGGGAGTGAGTTCGAGCGGCTGGTGGCCCAGGGCGACGTTGCGAGGATCGCGGCGGTCCTCGATTCCGTCGAGGGAACCCCGAGCCTTCCGGTTGCGGCGCTCGAGCGTGTAGTCGCGCGATACGGAGCGAGCCCCGCGGCCACCGAGAGACGCCTCGCGGCGAAAGCGCTCGAGAGCCTTCCGCCGGACGAAGGTACGTCGAGCCTTCTCTTGAAGCTCCTCGAGGACGAGGACGTCGAGGTCGCGCGAGCCGCCGCGCTCAGCGCTGGGAAGCGGCGCTCCCTCGAAGGTGTCTTCGATGCGCTGGTGCACGGGCTCGCCCGGCGCCCGATCCGCGCGCAGATTCGGCGATCCATCGCGCGTTTCGGACACGAAGGCCGTGCCGAGGCTTCAACGATCCCTGGTGCGACCCCGCGCTGCACCCGGCGGCGAGGCGCGCGGTTCCCCGGGCCATCGCCGAAATTGAAGACCCGACGTCGGTCGAGGCTTTGTTCGAGAGTCTTCCCGCGGCCGATCCAAGGCTGCACTACCAGGGGATCAAGAGCCTCGCGTACCTCCGCGCGCGCGGCCGCTCGCTTCGATTTTCCCGCGCCGAAGCCGATCGCCTCCTGAGATACGAGCGAGAATCTCTGCTCAGTTCTGTCCCGGCTCGAGCTCTCGCTTTCGAGAATCGAGCCCGATGCCGCGAGTCCGCGCCTCTTACGTCAGGCGCTCGGTGAGCGCGTCGACTACACGCGCGAACGGATGTTTCGCCTGCTGGGTCTGACCTACCGTCAGGACGAGATCTCGAGCCTCTGGAACCGGCTCGCGAGCGGGACTCCGACGGTCAAAGCCGCGGCCCTGGAGTATCTGGCCAATCTTCTTTCCCGCACTCACCGCAGCACCCTCTTTCCGGTCATCGAAGAGACGACTCGGCTGGAGACACGAGCCGCTCGAACCTCGCGACGGTTCCCGTGGTGGAGGCACTGACCCGTCTCTCGGCGTCCGATGACTACTGGGTAGCGGCCTGCGCGGTCACGGTCGCGGGCGAGCTTCGGTTGAAGTCGTTGAGAACGCAAATCGACAGGCTCCGGGAGCACCCGGGCGCCATCGTGCGCGAGGCGGCGGAGCGCGCCTTCTCCGAGCTGGACGGGGCTCACGAATGACGCAGAGTCTCGATGACGCTGAGCCTCGCCGCTCGCCAGGCCGGAACGCCGGAGGCCAGAAGGACGACGGCCGCGAGAAGCGCGGTGAGCGAGAGGAACGTCCACGGGTCGAAAGGCCCCACGCGAAAGAGGAGGCTTTCGAGGGACCGGGATAGGGCGAGCGACGCGGCGAGCCCGATTCCGACGCCGATGAGGCCGAGTAGAGCGCCTTGACCCACGACCAGACCGAGCACGTCCTTCGTGGTCGCGCCAAGCGCCATACGGATTCCGATCGACGGCCGGGCCTGTTCGACCGCGAAGGACATCACTCCGTAGATTCCGACCACGGCGAGGAGGAGGGCGGTGCCGGCGAAAACCGCCATCAAGAAAGATGTAAATCGCGGCGCCGCGGCCGCCCTCGACACGACTTCGTCCATGGTCATCGCGGCGGAGACGGGTAGGCCCGGATCGCGCTCGCGAATGACCGCGCGAAGGCTGGCAAAGACGTCGGCGGGCCGCTGCGGAGCTCTCACGACCAGGGCGAACGAGCGCAGGTTCGCGCCCCTTTCGTAGGTCTCCCCCCGAGACGACTGGGCGAAGGGAACGTAAACCGCTGGCCGAGGCGCGAGCTCGAGCCTCGTCGAGCGCACGTCCGCCACGATCCCCACGATCGCCATCCAGGGCGTGTCGTCGCCGTAGTATCGAATCCGCCGCCCGAGCGGATCCTCGCCCGGCCAATACGATCGGGCTGCGGTCTCGTTGATGACCGCGACCAGAGGCGCCTCTCCGTCATCCGAAAGTGAAAGAGAGCGACCGCGCCGGAGCGATACGCCGAGCGTCTCGAAAATCTGCGGACTCACCATCAAGTAGTCCGCGTTATAGGCGGTCTCTCCCGGCGGCGGGTCGGGGCGGTTCTCGATGTGAAAGCTGTCTGGGGGAGCGCCGTTCTCGAGCGGAAGGGCGGAGATGAAGGCCGCGCTCTCGACGAAGGGAATCGCTGCGACCCGCGCGAGGAGCTCCCCCTGGAGCCGGCGTACGGCGTTCCCGTCCGGATACGAGCCTTTCGACGCGTTCATCGAGAGCGTAACGACCCCTTCGGGATCGAAGCCGAGATCCACCTGACGGAGATTCGTGAAGCTCCTCAGGAGGAGCCCGGCGCCCACCAGAAGCGTCAAGCTGAGCGCGACCTCGGCGACCACGAGGATCCGGTGAAGGGCGACACTTCTCTTTCCGCCGCGGGTGCGTCCCGCGGCGTTGAGCTCCTCGCTCGGCCCGCGGGTCGCGGCCGAGACCGCGGGCGCGAGGCCGAAGAGAAACACCGTTCCGAGAGTGAGAGCGAGCGCGAAGAGGAGCACACCGTGATCGATGCTGGGCTCCGCGGCTCCGGGCAGCGTGTCCGGGTAAAACGAGAGGACGCCTTCGAGAGTCCACGCCGAGACGAGGAGTCCGAGCCCTCCGCCGAGGAGCGAAAGGAGCGCGCTCTCCGTGAGAAGCTGCCGCACGAGCCGCGTCCGTCCCGCGCCCAGGGACGCGCGGAGGGCGAACTCGCGGCGGCGGCTTTCCGCCCGTACCAGGAGTAGATTCGCGACGTTCGAGCAGACGATGAGGAGCAGGACACAGACGGCGCCCATGAGCACGAGGAGCGCCGGCCGCACGTTCCGCACCTGATCCGCGTGGAACTCCTCGAGAATCACGATGTGGCCTTTTCCGTGGTGATCGGGAACCGCGATCGCCCATCGCTCCATCAGGAGGTCCATCTCGGCGCGGGCCTCCCGCAGCGAGACTCCGGGGGCCAGCCTTGCGAAGGCGCCGAGGCTGTGACTGTCGCGCTCTTCGGGCCTCGCGTCGAGACTCAGCGGCAGGAAGAGCCGAACCTGGCGATCCAGGAAAAAGAACCCTTCCGGCATCACGCCCACGACGGTGCAGCTCTCGGAATCGAGCTCGAGCGTTTTGCCGACCGCCGCGGCGCTACCGCCCAGCCGCTCGCGCCATGTGTCGTGAGTCACGAGCGTGACACAGGAGCTTCGGGCTTCACTTTCTTCGAACGCTCTGCCCATCGTGGGCTCGACGCCGAGAAGCGAGCTCCAGTTCGCCGGCACCTCGACCGCCCACGCCCGTTCAGGCTCGGCATCCGAGCCGCCGAGGGATACCTGTCGCCATCGATAGGGCGCGACTCCCGATAGAGCCTTCGTTTCGCGGATCAAATCGAGAGCTTCCGGGTCCGAGAGCGCGAAATAGGAAAAGTCATAGCCGCTCGACGGAAGGAAGCGCCCCCAGATCGCGACCAGCTCCGACGGAGCCGCGTAGGGAAACGGTTTCAAGAGTGAGGCGTTCACGACGCTGAACATGCTCGCGTTGACGCCAATCCCGAGCGCGAGCGAAAGCACGGCGACCGCGGTCAATGCCGGGCTTCGCGAGAGGGTCCGGACGCCGAAGCGCAGGTCTTGGAGAAACGCCATCCTGGAACCCTACGCAAAGACCGGGCCAGGACGCCGTTTTTCGAAGGCGTTGAGAACGAAGGAGTCTTCGAAGAGTCTCGCGCAGGCGCTGCTCGCTTACGGGATTGCGCGGGTCGAACCCGTCCATCTTCGGACAATGCGGCAGGCGCGCGCGCCAGGAAACTCCCGGCGATTCCGGTGCCCTATCGATGGCATCGGTGTTGCACCGCCCCCGAGGCACGCATGCGATTCTTTCTTACGGACGTCCTTCTGGCTCTTCGAGCCTGGCGCAAACGCCCGGGCTTTCACGGGCTCATCTTCCTCACACTGGCCCTCGGGATCGGGGCGACGAGCCTCGTCTTCAGCATCGTCGACGGAATCCTCCTCCGGCCGCTTCCGTATCCCGATTCGGAGAGACTCGCGGTCGTCCGGACCGAGCTGGTCGCTGCGGGGGAAATGACGCGCCAAGAGCTCCCCGCCGGAGCTCATCGACCTCTCGAAGACGGAGGGTATCTTCGAATCCCTCGGCGGGATCTGGGCGCGGCCCGCCGCCCTCACCGACGACCGGAGCGAGCCCGAGGAAATCGAAATGGGCTTCGTGAGCGCCGGTTTTCTTTCTCTCTTCGGCGTGGCTCCGCTTCTCGGGCGCGACATCCTGCCTGAGGAAGACCTTCCGAACGCTCCGCGCGTTGTCGTCTTGAGCCACGGTCTCTGGGAGCGGCGATATGGAAGCAACCCGGCCATGGTCGGAAAGACCATCGAAATGGACGGGGATCCTTTCACCGTCGTCGGCGTCATGCCCAAGGCATTCGCGCTGATCCTACCGAGCGACGCGGACGTGCCCGTCGACCTGGAGCTCTGGGCCCCCTGGGGTGGCGCGTACGAGGAGTCCCCGCGCTCGTTCCGAGTCATGACAGTCGTCGGCCGCCTTTCCGAGAACGCGAGCTTGGACCAGTCTCGCGCGCGCCTCGAGGCGATTTCCCGCCAGCTCGTTTCGGATCACCCCGCCGACTACAAGAGCTCCGGGCTCGCGCTCCATCTCGAGGCGCTTCACCCCGCCGTGACCGCGCACGTGCGGCCCGCGCTCACGGTGCTGTGGGGAACGGTGGTCTTCGTCCTCTGCATCGCCTGCGCCAACGTGGCGAGTCTCCTCCTCGTTCGCGCTACCGCGCTCGAGCACGAGTACCAGGTGAAGCGCGCGCTCGGAGCGAGCCGCTCGCGGCTCATCCGGCAGGTGGTCACCGAATCCGTTCTCCTCACTTTCGGAGGCGGCCTCGCCGGAGCTCTTCTCGCGGAATGGGGAGTGGCACTTCTCCCATGGCTCGCGCCGGCCGACGTTCCCAGAATCGCGGAGGTCGCGATCGGTTCGCGAGTGCTCGCGTTTCTCCTGTTCGCCTCGCTCCTCTCCGGCCTCGCTATCGGGCTCATTTCGGCGCTTCACCTTTCCCGTGCGAGCTCTACCCCCGCGCTTCGATCGCGAGGGGAGGCTCGCGGAGGAACGCGCCTCCGCCGCTTCCTCCTCGCATCGGAGATTGCGCTCGCGATCGTGCTCCTGGTGGGAGGGGGCCTCCTTCTGCGGAGCTTCCATGCGCTCTCCCGGGTGGCGCTCGGGTACGACACGAGGAACGTCTCGACCTTCAAGCTGTCTCTGATCGACTCGGCGTACCCGTATTCCAACCCTCAGAAGATCGCCGCGTTCTATCGAGAGCTCGGGCGCCGGATCGCGGCTTTGCCCGGGGTCGAAGCGGCGGGCGCCGCGACCGAGCTTCCTCTCGACCCCGCGGCTTCGCGACTGGCGCCTTACGCTTATGAATCGGACCGGAGCCTCGTGGAGTGGGGCACGTTGACCGCCGAAGTCGGCGTGGTGACCCCGGACTCCTCGAAGCGCTCGACGCTTCTCTTCTCGAAGGCCGGTTCCTCGAATGGACCGACGACCTCGCCCATCCGCCGGTGGTCGTTGTCGACGATTTCCTCGCCCGCGCCGCCTGGCCGGGAGAATCCGCCCTCGGCAAGAGGCTTCAGGTCACGACCTTCGTCGGCGGAGAGTTCAAGAGGACGTGGAGCGAGGTGGTCGGGATCGTCGCGCACCTCAGGCACGATCCGAGAGGAATCGGCGGAGAGCAGATCTTTCTCCCGCATCCGCAGACCCCCATGAGGACGATGACCTTCGCGGTCGAGAGCGCGCTTCCACTCGAGTCTCTCGCGGCGCTGGTTCGAAAAGAGGTCCGCGAGCTCGAGCCTTCCCAGCCCGTTCACTCGTTTCGCCCTTTGGAGGACTATCGCGCCGACGCGCTTTCGACGCACCGTTTCACGATGAACGCGCTCGGATCGTTCGCCGCGGTCGCGCTCCTTCTGGCTTCGCTCGGCGTCTACGGCGTGATGGCGTTCGCGGTGAGCCGCCGCACGCGAGAGATCGGCCTTCGCATGGCTCTCGGGGCTTCACCCCGGCGGATCTTCGCCCAGGTGTTGCGGGAAGGGATTGTCCTCGTCGCGCCGGGAATCGCCGTCGGTGTCGGCGGCGCCCTCGCGCTCTCTCGATTTCTATCGAGCCTGCTCTACCAAGTGTCCGCGAGCGATCCCGCGACTTTCGTAGCGGTCTGCGCGTCGCTTCTGGCGGTAGCGATCGCGGCCTGCTACGTTCCCGGGCGCCGCGCGTCGTCGCTCAATCCGCTCGAAGCCCTTCGCGAGGATTGAGGGAAAGGCGGCTCTCAGTACGGCACCAGCGTGACGTAGTGGTCGTAGCGGCTCTGGATCTCGGAGACGTACCGGACGGTCTCGCTTCCACGGACGTAGCCGTATCGCGCGTTCCGGTAGTATCGAGGCTGGCTCAGGAGCAGCATCGCTTTTTCGGTGTGGCCGAACCATTTGTCGGGATCGAGCCCTTCTTCCCTGGCGAGCCGCCGAGCGTCCTGGAGATGGCCGAAGCCCGCGTTGTAGGCGGCGAGCGCGAAGCGAAGCCGGTGCTTCAAGGGAACCCGCGGCTCGAGCCGCGCGAGGATCTCGTGCATGTAGCGGACGCCCGCATGGACTCCCGTTTCGGGATCGCTCAAGTCTTCGAAGCCGAGCTCGAGGCCGGTCGAGGGCAGGAGCTGGAAGAGGCCGACCGCGCCTGCCCAGCTCTGCGCCGTGGGATCGAAGAGGCTTTCCTGGTAGGCCTGCGCCGCCATGAGTCGCCAGTCGAGCCCGTAGCGCTTCGAATGCCGCTGGAGGATCTCGTCATAGGGTGACAGGCGGCCTCCGCCAGGCGCGCTGCGAGCTTTCGCTCGATCGAGGCCGCGGCTCTTGCGGAAGTAGCGGTCACGGGCGTCGTTGAGCTCGAGGCTCCCCACGATATCCGCCGCGAACGCGTCGAAGAAGGAAAGAAGCTGCGGGTTCGACGGCCGCACGGCGAAGGCAATCGGTTGCGGTTGGCCGTCGGAAAGAGAAAAGGCGGCCTGCACGTCGCTGCGATGAGGGAGCTCCGCCTCGAGAATCAGGCTGTCCACGACCGCGAGCGGATAGTCGCCGCTCGCGACGCGGTCGAGAATCTCCTCGTACTCCACGTCCTCCGGAATCGACTCGATCGTGAAAGGACCGACGCGGGGAATCCAGTCGAGGAGAGTCTGATAATGGCTCGCGGACTTCCACGCGTGGACGGTGCGGCCCCGAAGCTCGTAGACGCTTGCGAGCTTCTCGACCGCCCGCGACTTCCGCACCACCATCTCTTCGACGTAGAGGTACGGCCGGCTGAACGCGAGGAAAGCGCTTCGCTCGGCGGTCGCGGTCAAGGTCGCGGCGATCACGTCGCCGCGGCCCGACAGGAGCCACTCGAAGGCGAGATCGCGCGAGGGAGGAACCAGAAGCTCGAGGCGCACGCCGAGCCGCTTCGCCGCGAGGCCGAGAATCTCGTAGTCGAATCCCATCTGCCGGCCTCGGTAGAGGAAGTAGTGGGCCGGATTGTTCAGGGTGATGACCCGCAGAGACCCTCGCGCGCGGACAGCGTCGATGTCTCCAGTGGTCCGATCGTCGGCGCGATGGTCGGTGAGCTGGCGCTCGATGATGAACGCATCGAGCGCGGCGGCGAGCTCCTGCGCCTCCTGTCTCACCACCCAGGCGAGCTCTCGTCCCCGGGGCGAGCACGAACAGCGGCTCGAGGTCTTCGTTGTACGTCTCGAGCGATGCGAGGAGGTTGCTGTCGACGACGGTGAGCGGGCGCTCTCCCCGGCTCACCTGGTAGGCGATGGTCTCGGTATCGAGCGATTCGTCGACGAAGACCATCCGGATTCCAATGCCGCGGGACTTCGAGAGATCCCTCAGGGTCTCGGCGAAGGAAGAGCTCCGTCGAACGTGAATCTCCATCCCCGCGAGCGCATCGAGGCTTCGCGGAAGAGAGGGGTCGCCCTCGCCGGCCCACGAGCCACTCGTCCACGACCGCTGTCGGCCGGGTGAAGTGGAGCGACTCGTCTCGTTCCGGAGTCACCGTGAGCTGCGCCGTCACAACGTCGCCGTAGCCTTCCTCGAGACGCTCCAGAATCGCGCTTCGACTCTCGACGAGGATGAACTCGCAGGCGAGGCCGAGCCGCGCGGCGAAGGCGTTCGCCATTTCGCGATCCTCGACGCCGGGCGCTCCGGCGCGCTGGAGATCGTCCTCCGGGAGCGTCGGCACCAGAAACCGGAGAGAGCCCCGCTCCCGGATCTCGGGGAGATCGCCTCGAGCCACGTAGAGGATCCGGCGACTTCTCGCCGGCGGGCGAGCAGGAAAGAGCGAGTGACAGCGTCGAGAGCACGACGGCCGCGGCCCCTTCCCCTCTCCGGACGAAGATGGAACGACTCATCGCTCGCTTCTACGGTCGACCCCCCCGCGCTGAGACCGGGGGCGATGTTATGGGCGACCCGCACGCGCGCGCAAGCGGGTGCGCTAACATGTCCTGCCGTCGCTGTCGTGCCCTACACCGTCGTCGAGAAGGTGCTTCTGCTCCAGAACGTGGATCTCCTCTCCGCCTCGAGAACGGAAGACCTCGCCGTCCTCGCCGCCATCGCCGATGAAGTGCTCTATCCCGCGGGGGCCGTGGTCTTCGAAGAAGGACAGCTCGCGGACGGTCTGTACGTGGTGATTCGGGGCGAGCTGGTGCTGACCCAGGACGGAAAGGAAATGAGCCGGATCGGGGAACGCTCCGCCCTGGGCGCGTGGGACCTCATCGAGGGCGGTCCTCGCGTGTTCGGAACGTACGCGGCCGCCGAGACGCTGCTGCTCCGTGTAGATCGGCAGGACTTCGACGACCTCCTCATGGACTATCCGGAGCTCGGCCAGAGCATCCTGAAAGGACTGGTTCGGCGCTTCCGGCGGCTGGTGCGCCCGACAACGGCGTGAGCCCGCTTCTGCGTTAGAATCGCAGGCCAGGAAGCGAGAGAAGGCCGAGGGGGCCTAGAGGGGCCAAGACGGAAAGAAAGGCTCTAACCATGGCGCGATCCGACAACATTCCGGTCATCGTCCTCGTCGACGACGAGGACATGGTAGTCACCAGCATCAAGAGCTTCCTCACCCTCGAGACCGACTACGACGTCAAGGGTTTCACCGATCCCGCCCAGGCCATCGAGTACATCAAGACCAACCACGCGGACGTGGTGGTCTCCGACTACCTGATGCCCGAGATCGACGGCATCAGCTTCCTCGCCAAGGTGAAGGACATCCAGCCTCAGGCCACGCGCATCCTGCTCACCGGCTACGCCGACAAGGAGAACGCGATCAAGGCCATCAACGACGTCGGGCTCTACCAGTACATCGAGAAACCCTGGGAGAACGACGACCTCAAGCTCATCATCCGGAACGGACTCGAAAAACGAATTCTCCTGAAGAGGCTCGAGGACAAGATCGCCGAGGTCAACCGCGCCCACGACGAGCTCATGAGCCTGCAGCGAGACATCCTCAAGGCCTTCGCATGACCGAAAAAGGCGCCACCATCCTCATCGTCGACGACGAGGACATGGTGCTCTCGTCGCTCCGTGGCTTGTTCATGCTGCAGACGAGCTATCAGGTCCTGGAAGCCCACGATCCGAGAAAAGCGCTCGAAGAGCTCGCCCGGACCCGCGTCGACCTCGTGATCTCCGACTTTCTCATGCCGCAGATGAACGGCATCGAGTTCCTGAAAGAGGTCAAGAAGCTCCAGCCGGACGACGATCCGCGTTCTTCTCACCGGCTACGCCGACAAGGAGAACGCCATCAAGGCCATCAACGACGTCGGCCTCTATCACTACCTCGAAAAGCCCTGGGACAACGAAGCCCTCCTGAGCATCGTGAGAAACGGCCTCAAAGAGAAGGGCCTCCGGAAATTGCTCTCGGAAAAGGTCAAGGAGCTCGATTCGCTCGCGAGCCGGCACGAAGCTCTCGAGCGGGAGCTGGAGATGGCCGCCCGGGTGCAGAAAAATCTCCTCCCGAAGGATTTTCCCGCGATCGACGGCTATCGTTTCGCGAACCTCTATCAGCCGAGCGCGGAGATCGGGGGCGATTTCTTCGACGTCGCGGCGACGGAGGGCGGCGCGGTCCTCCTGGTCTCGGACGTCATCGGGCATGGCGTCCAGGCGGCGCTCAGCACGATGCTGCTCAAGGGAGTCTTCCGCGAAGCGGTAGCGCTCTACCGCGAGCCCGTCCCTCTCCTCGATGACATGAACCGCCGGCTCCACGCCGTGCTTCCGACCGGCATGTACGCGGCGGCGGCGGCGTTCACCCTCGAGGCGGGAAACGACAAGATCGGCTTCGCGAACGCGGGGCTCCCCTACCCCTTCGTGCTGCGCGCAGGCGGGCCGGCTCGACGAGATCGTTCTCTCCGGTCCGCCTCTCGGTCTCTTCGAAACCGACGTGATTCCGTTCGAGTCCCGCACCATCGTGACGCAGCCGGGCGACGTGCTGCTGGTCGGCTCGGACGGAATCGGCTCCATCGACAACGGCGAGGGCGCGCTCTTCGAGGACAGCGAGCTTCGGAACGTGCTCGGAAGCCTTTCGGGCAAGGATGGCGAGGCGGTGATCCAGGAAACGATGAAGCAGGCCCTCGCGTTCGGAAAAGAAGCACCGCTCCCCGACGACGTCAACCTGGTCGCGGTAACCCGGTCGTAGCAGGCTCCTGAAAGTGCACCCGCTCGCTTTGCTTTTCCTTCTGACCGTGCAGGCGCAGCCGGGAAAGCCCCGGCTCGCCGAGATCAGCGAATCCTTCGAGGCGCTCGCCGAGCGCATCAATCCCTCGGTGGTCTCGATCTTCTCGACCGGTTACAGCGTAGGACAGGGAATCACGAGCGCCCGCGAGCTCATCGCCGAAAGCCGCAGCCGCGGTTCCGGGGTGATCCTGAGCGAAGACGGCTATGTCGTGACGAACGCTCACGTGGTCGCGGGCGCGCGGCGTATCCGTTTGCTCCTTCCGCGCCGGGGCGAAGGAAGCTCGATTCTCGGGACCCGGGGCGACACCGCCGGTGCCCAGATCGTGGGGGTGGACCTCGAGACGGACCTCGCCGTCCTGAAGATCGAAGGCACCGGACTCCCCTATCTCGAGCTCGGCGATTCCGAAGCTCTGCGGCCGGGCGAGATCGTCTTCGCCTTCGGAAGCCCGCTCGGTCTCGACAACTCCGTCACCATGGGGGTCGTGAGCGCCTCCGCGCGGCAGCTCCGTCCGGACGACCCGATGATCTACATCCAGACCGACGCGTCCATCAATCCGGGAAACAGCGGCGGACCCCTGGTCGACGCCGTCGGAAACGTGGTCGGGATCAACACCCTCATCTTCAGCAAGTCGGGCGGAAGCGAGGGACTTTCCTTCGCGGCCCCCTCGAACATCGTGAAAAACGTGTTCGAGCAGATCCGGAAGAACGGCCGCGTCCATCGCGGAGAGATCGGAGTCACTGCGCAGAGCATCTCCCCGTTGATGGCGCGGGGCCTCGACCTCCCGCAGGACTGGGGAGCGATTCTCGCGGACGTCGCCCCGTGCGGGCCCGCGGAAAAAGCCGGCCTTCAGGTCGGGGACATCGTGGTCTCGCTCGATGGGAAGATCATGGAGAACGCGCGGCAGCTTGCGGTGAACCTCTACCAGCGAAGCATCGCCGATCGCGTCAGGCTGGAAGTGCTCCGCGGGACCGAGCGTCTCTCCGTACGACGTCGAAGTCGTAGCCCGGAAGGACCACCCCAACCGCTTCGCGGGAATGGTCCACCCCGATCGAAACCTGGTGCCCCAGCTCGGAATCCTCGGTATCGATCTCGATCGCGACATGGCGCCTTTTTTCTCGGGCCTGAGGCGCGGCTCGGGCGTGATCGTGGCCGCGCGCGCGGTCGAAGCGACCCCTCTCGAAGGGGAAGGTCTGAATCCGGGAGACGTGATCTACGCGGTAAACCGGCTCAATGTCGCGAGCCTCGCCGAGTTGAAGGCGGCGATCGCCCGCTACCGCCCGGGAGACCCCGTCGTGCTCCAGGTCCAGCGCGAAGGCAAGCTGACGACTGGTGACGCTGGAAATGAACTGAGAGGATCAGTGATCAGTGATCAGTGATTAGAACGCGAAGGGCGCGGTCTGGAATCCCTGCAGGGGACGGGCGAGGTAGTTCCCCTGGATGTAGTTGACCCCGATCTCGCGCACGACCTCGAACTCCTCGCGCTTCTCGACTCCCTCGGCGACCAGGCGGGCGTCGATCTTGTCGGCCATCACCTTGAACGTCTGCACCATCTCCTTTTTCACGAAGCTGGTGTGGATGTCGCGGACCATGCTCATGTCGAGCTTCACGTAGTTCGGCTGGAGCTCCACGATCTTGTCGAGCCCGGAGTAGCCCGCCCCCATGTCGTCGATGGCGAAGTGGCACCGAAGGTGCTGGAAGTACTTCATCGCGTCCCGGAACAAGTGGTAGTTCTCGATGGCTCGTCTCTCGGTGACCTCGAAGACGATCTGATCCGGAGCGAGGTTCTTTCCCAGCAGGCGAATGAGCTCGTTTCCCTGGAAATCCGGGTCGCGCATCGAGAACGGAAGTGTATTGATGAAGAGCTTGAACTCGCGCGGAAGACCGGTTCCTCGACTCGCCCGCGGCCTGGAGCGCTTTTCGGCGGCAGAGGTGATCGAGCTCGAACGCGAGATCCGACTTCTCGGCGATGTCGAAGAGCGCGAGGGGGCTGAAGAACTCCGTGTTCTTCGGTCCACGGCACAGCGCCTCGAAACCGTGGGGACGAAGCGTCTGCATGTCGTAGATCGGCTGGAACAGCGTGGTGATCTGCTCCTTGAGGATGATCCGCTGGAGCTGCTTTCTTGTTCCGCAGATGGCGGCGATGATTGTTGAGCTGCGCGTCCTGGTGAGCCTCCTGAATCGCGCGCATCACCAGACGCTCCGGCCCGCACCAGAGGGTTATGGAGCACGAGCGACGTGCCGACGTACACGTCGGAGCGCTTCCTGAGGAAGGTGAACGCCGTTTGCGAGATGCGCGGCACCAGGTAGGCTTCGACGCGCTCTCCGATCTTCTCGATGTCCTCGGCGAGGAGGTGCTCCTCTTCCTTGCGCGGCGCGAGAAACACCAGGAACACGTCGCCCACCCGCTCGTTGAGCGCGATGATGTCGCCGCTGCGGAGCTGCTTTCCCTGGAGCTCCGACACCACCTCCCGAACCATGTCGAGGAGTCGATCGTAGATGAGGCTTCCGTGATCGCGCTCCACCTGATTGATGTCGGAGACGTCGATGAGGAGGAGAGCCAAGAAAGCCGTCCTCGGAGAGCCGCTGTTTCAGCTCATCCAGGTGCTCGCGGTAAGTATAGAGGTTCGCGAGCGAAGCGATGGCGGGCGCCGCGGCGACAGCGCTACGCCCGTCGATGAGAGGTTCTTTCAACACAGAAACCCGAGTTTTCGGCGGCCCCAACATGCTAGCAGGCGCGCCGGTGCAGTGTCAACGAATCTCATACGGAAAGTTCTATTCAACGCAGCACGCAAAGCTTCGCGAAGGCGATGAAGGAAATTCGATCCTATTTTCCTTTGCGTCTTGGCGTCCTCTTTGCGCCCTTGCGTTCTTCTTCTGCGCCGGAACTCGTCCTTCAGGATCATTCCCAACGCTTCGATGTCGGAATCGATCTCGATCGAGTCGCCGGGGCTCGAATCGGCACGCACCCACTCGAGCAGGCGAAACGCCCAGAGCCTCCGGCAGATGGCGATGTCGGGAAGCTCGGAGCTCGCGCAGATTTCCGCGAGAGCCTTCGGGTGCCGGAGCATCGCGAGGAGCTCGAGGCTCCCGGTATCGAGATCGATGGTGCGAAGGCTGTCCTCATGACCGTCGACGCTCTCGAAGAGAACGTCGAGCGGACCGACGCCGCGGGCGACGCGGAGCCAGCTCTTCACTCCCTCGATTCCGTCCAGGATCCAGCGGGCCGGAGGAACCTCGAGAGTTATCGCCTCGACGACCGAGGGTGTCTCTTCGACGAAGCGATAGGAGGCGCGCGGCCATCGGAAGAGGTCGAGCACGATGCCTCGCACCTGACCGAGGACCGCCTCGGGAAGCGCCTGGGACGTCATCAGCCCCTCTTTCACCAGGAGCGAGCCGAGCCGCAGTCCCGGGCGCACGCTTCCACTGAGGCGCCGCAAGTCGGCGAGGCCGAGCTCGTTTCGAAGGAGGAGATACGCTCCAAGGCGATCGTCGGGAGAGGAGGAGGTAGCGAACACGATCCGTCCGTCGTCGAAGAAGATCGTCCGCTCCACGTCCGCGCTCGAGATCTCGAGCCGTCCGGTCCTGCCTTCCCGCGAGATCGCGAGCAGAAGGTCGGGGACGTCGATATGGCCTCCCCAGCCGTCGAGCTTCCCTTCGAGCGGGACAGTTTTCGAGAGGGACATCATGAAACCTGAGACCGCCGCGATTATAGAACAGCAGAAGCGCGGTGACGCGAGAGTACTTCCTCCATCGGCGCGCGGACCCGCGCGATGAGCTCGAACCGATCCCGGCTCTGAAGCCCGGTGGTCGCGATCGGATCGTGAAAGAAGATCTCGATTTTGCCCGGCTTGATGGCGAAGCTCCCGGGCGGCATGAGCTCGAACGCTCCCACCACCGTGACCGGCAGCACCGGCACCCGGGAGTCGATGGCGATGTGAAACCCGCCCTTCTTGAAGGGGAGGAGATCGCCCGTGCGGCTTCGGGTCCCTTCGGGTGCGATGAGAAACGACGCCCCGGACGCGGCGATCCGGGCGGCGCTCCGGGCGCTCTCGATCGCGGCCTCGCGGTTCGACCGGTCCACCGGCACGAAGCCGCCCATCCTCATCGCTGTCGAAAGGACCGGGAGCCGGAACAGCTCCTTCTTCCCGAGCACACGCACCGGGCCGGGGATCTTCATGAAGACCGCGGGAGCGTCGAGGTTCGAGTTGTGATTCATCATGAAGATGAAGTGCGAGCCGCTCGAGATCTTCTCGAGGCCGTGAGTGACGATCCGGATGCGGGCGAGGATGAATCCGATACGGACGCCGAGGCGGGCGAGCCAGAAGAGAATGCGCGAGTCTTTGGTGAGGAACGCGTAGGGAATTCCGACCAGTCCCGCGGCGAACGTGTAGAGCGGCAGAACGATGGCCAGGACCACGCTCGTGATCATGTGAAAGCCCTTCCGGCCCGGCGGGCCGGAAGGGCTCCGATCGAAAACGAGCTCAGCAGCAGTAGCGATTGATCGAGATCGAGATCGGCTTGCGACCTCGGCCCGCGGCGAGCTTCGTGGTGGCTCGAATCCGGGGCTTGCGCGCGACTCCCTCGCTCTTCCCGTTCTCGGCCATCGCCGCGAGGGTGGTCTTCTTCAGGAGCGTCTTCAGGCTGGTGCGCCCCTTTTTCTTGACCTCCATCCCGCGAGAGAGAGCGATGTCGATCTTCTGCTCGACGAGGTCCTGCGGCTCCTCCGCGACTTCCGCCACTTCGCTCACGATGAGGAAGCGGGCGCGGTCGAGCATCCGCTTCTCGCGAAACGAAAGGCTCTTTTTCTTGCTGAGGTAGGAAAGGTCTTTGAGGACGCCGGCGACGTCGTAGATCGACCCGCTTCGCATCTTGTCGGAATTGTCCTTGTACCGTCCCTTCCAATTCGAGTGGTGCTCGATCTTCCGGTTCTCCAGGAGGTCGAAAATCCTTTCCACGTCCTTCTCCGTGATCACGCGGCGAAGGCCGACGCCGTCTACATTCTGGATTGGTACTTTCACCACAGTGGCGTTCGCAAGGATGCGCAGCTTGTAAAACTGGCGCGCCTCGGACCCCGCCAATGCATCGGCGAGAATATCTTCGACAACTCCAATGCCATGATTGGGATACACGACTTTATCCCCGACTTGAAAGGCCATTCACACCTCACTTTCGATTAAAACGCGGACAAGATTGTAACATAGTCCGGCGTATCCGGACTACGAAAGAATGCGCCGACAGGACTTTCAGGGGCGATCATTTCGACATCTACGCCGATAGGCCAATTATCATTAGGCTGATAGTCGACCCACGCCCATGAAGATTCGCCTCGATTCCCAGTATACCTTATTAAGAGAGGGGCCGCACTGTAGGGAACCCCACTCATGGACCCTACCTAATTCACACAAACGGTTGAGGTATATTGATTTATGGACTTGATCTGACAGCGAATGCCTAAGAGAGACTTTCTAACTCTGGTAGACTGGGCGCCGTCTCGAGAATCGGGAGCCGGAGTGGCGGAACTGGTAGACGCACGGGACTCAAAATCCCGCGGTCCTCGCGACTGTGAGGGTTCGATTCCCTCCTCCGGCACCACCGAGTCAATCCTAACCCGCGCCCTATCATTGTTTTGCTTGGAACCGGCCGGCCAGCCCCCCTCCTCCTTGTAACACGAGCGAAACATCGGGGGCGGCAGAGTCGTAGATCGAAATACCCCGAGGTGTGACCGCGAAAGATGCCTTCGCTACAAGATAAGCAGGACTCTCCAGAGGACTGGATCGGCCGTAAGCTTTCCCACTACTCGCTCCTCGAGGAGCTCCACCGCGGTGAAGTCCAGATCGTCTACCGCGCCCGCGACGAAAAGCTGAATCGGGAGGTCGCCCTCAAAGTTCTTCCTCCGGAACTGGTTCAGGAGCCGGAACGGCGCCAGCGATTCGTCACCGAAGCCAAAGCGTCGGCATCGCTCGAACATCCCCACATCGGCGTCATCCACGAGATCGACGAGACCGACGGCGTGGTCTTCATCGCCATGGAGCTGATGAGAGGCCCGAGCCTCGCGAGCCGACTCGCGGAGGGACCGCTTCCTCTTCCCGAAGCGATCCGGATCGGAATCGGCGTCGCGTCTGGCCTCGCCTACGCCCACGAGCACGGGATCGTGCACCGCGACGTCAAGCCCGCGAACGTGATGCTCACCGAGGAAGGCCACCCCAAGCTCATCGACTTCGGACTCGCGAAGCTCCTCGACGTCGAGCAGAGTCCGTTCTTGAGCCAGGCGGGCGAGGACGAGCCGGCGCTCCAGAGCGCGACCCGCGAGGGCGCCATCCAGGGAACCGTTCCCTTCATGTCCCCCGAGCAGGCGCGAGGCGGCAAGGTGGATGCGCGAAGCGACATCTTCAGCTTCGGTCTCCTCCTTTATACGATGGTGAGCGGCCGGCCGCCGTTCGAGGGAACGAGCCGCATCGACACTCTCCACGCCATCCTGAGGGAACCGACTCCGACGGCTCGCCGGCGTCTCCATGGAGGCGCGCGAGCTCCTCCAGCCCATCGTCGACCGTTGCCTCCAAAAAGAGCCGGACCGGCGCTACGCGTCGATGGCGGAGCCGCTCGAAGAGCTGAAGCGGGCCCGGGTTGCGATCGAAGCCGGATCGCGTCTTTCGCGCGGAGCGCGCCGTGCGCTCTGGGGCGCCGCCATCGGCATCGCGGCCCTCGTCGCCCTCGCGATTCTCACCCGGCGTTCGGACGATCCGGACGTCGAGGGGACGCCTTCCGTCGCCGTTCTCCAGTTCGAGAATCTTTCGGGAGACCCGGAGCTCGACTGGCTTCAAACGGGTCTTCCCGAAATGCTCGCGACGGATCTCGTCGCAGTCACCCGATCTCGAGGTGGTGGGCCTCGGCGAGCTCTATCCGATTCTCGCCGGGACGGGTGAGCTCGAGGGCGGAAAGCCGAGCCGCGAGGTCATCGAAGAAATCGCTGCGCGCACCGGTGTGCAATCGGTGCTTCTCGGGAGCTTCGCAAAAGCGGGCGACGCCATCCGCATCTCGGCGCGGCTCGAGGACGCCGCGAGCGGCCGGGTGCTGATGTCCGAGAAGGCGGAAGCGGTCGGAGAGGAGAATCTCTTCCGCCTGGTCGATGAGATCACGACGCGCATCAAGGCCCGATTCGAGCTGACCCCGCCGAGTGAGGATCTGGATCGCGACCTCCGCGACGTGACCACTGCCTCGGTCGAGGCCTATCGGGAGTACGCAGAAGGGATCCGCCTCCACGAGCGTTTTCGCGAGGAGGAGGCGGCCCCGCACTTCGAGCGGGCGATCGAGCTCGACCCCGAGTTCGCCATGGCCCTCGCGAAGCTGGGGGTGGTGATGTCGAACCTCGGTCGCGGCGAGGAAGGCGACCAGTACGCCGAGCGCGCGCTCGAGCACGTCGACCGGCTCTCCGAGCGGGAGCGGCTCTACATCGAGGGCTGGTATTTTTCGCGCAAGCCGTCGACCATCGACAAGGCCATCGATTCCTACGAGCGGGCCGTCGAGCGCTATCCCGATCACGGCTCCGCCCGCCACAACCTCGGGAACCTGCTCTTCGAGACCGAGCGCTACGACGAGGCCATCGAGCAGCTCGAGGAGCTCCGAAGCCCGCGGGCATGATGTTCCCGGCGACGTACGAGCAGCTCGCCCAGGCCTACATGGCGCTCGACGACGTCGACAACGCCCGCGAAGTGCTCCAGGAGTTCAGCGATCACAACCCCGACGACTGGACGACGCTCCTGTCCCTCGCCCAGATCGCGATCGAGACCGGAGAGGCCGAGGAAGGGGAGCGGCTCATCGAGCGCGCGGAGTCGCTCGGAGCGACGCCCATGAGGGTGCTCCCCGTCCGCTGGGCCGCTCATATCTTCGCCGAAGAGTGGGACGAGGCTCGCGAGACCGCGGCTCAGTTGATGGAATCGGGAGCGCCGGTCGAGGAGTTCCTCGGCGGCACGACTCATGGCCACGAGCGCGCTCTACCGAGGCGAAGTGTCCTCGGTCCTGCGCGCTCTCGATCGCTACCTGGCATCCACGGAAGGGAGCGAAAGCGACTTTCGAATGCAGCCGGCTCTCTTGAAGGCGAGAATTCTGCTCGAGATCGGGGAAGTCGAAAAGGCCCGCGAAACGGCGCTCGGCGTCGCGCGGAGCGACGACCGCCATGGGGCGCCGCAGGTCGCGCTCGCCGTCGCCGCCATCGCCGCGCAACGCGGCGGCAACGCGAGGAGGCCCGGGAGCTCGCCCGGGACTATCGGCGCAACATCAACTCCGCCCTCGGACCGGCTCCCGAGAGGCTCTACCATTTCGTCGAGGGAGAGATCGCGCTCGAGCAGGGCGAGTACGACGACGCCGTCTCGGAGTTCGAAGAAGCGGAGTCGATGCTTCCGCCGCGGGGATCGAGCGGCGTGCACACGCTCATCTGGTACTCGCTCGCGACGGCGCATCGGCTTTCCGGCAACGACAGCGAGGCCCTCTCCTGGTACGAGCGCATCGTGGAATCGCGAGAAGAGCGTCTCTACGAGCCGCTGCGGTACGTGCGAAGCTTCTACTTCATCGGCAAACTGCACGAAGCGGAGGGCGACTCCGAAGAAGCGCAGGAAGGCTACCAGCGCTTCCTCGATCACTTCGAGAGCGGAGAAATCGATCGCGAGCTGGTGCGGGAAGCCGAAGCCGCCCTTCGCTGAAACTCAGCGGTTCGCTGAGGAGAAGCACCCGGCCCGGAGGGCGAGGCGGGCGATTGAGCTATGATGCTCCGATCCCATCGGAGAAAATCGCTTTGGCATCTTTCGAAAACATCCGCAACCTCGCGATCATCGCCCACGTCGACCACGGGAAGACGACTCTGGTCGACGCCATGCTCCATCAGAGCGGCGCCTTCCGGGCCAACCAGGAAGTCCAGGAGCGCGTCATGGACTCGAACGAGCTCGAGCGGGAGCGCGGCATCACCATCCTCGCGAAGAACACCGCGATCTTCTATCGCGGGGCGAAGATCAACATCGTCGACACGCCGGGCCACGCGGACTTCGGAGGCGAGGTCGAGCGGGCGCTCTCCATGGTCGACGGAGCCATGCTGCTGGTCGACGCGAGCGAAGGCCCGCTCCCTCAGACGCGCTACGTTCTGGGAAAGGCGCTTTCGCTGAAGCTTCCCATCCTGGTGGTGGTGAACAAGATCGATCGCCAGGACGCGCGCATCCAGGAAGTGGTGAACGAGATCTTCGATCTGTTCATCGACCTCGACGCCGCGGAGGATCAGCTCGACTTTCCCATCCTCTATACCAACGCCCGCAAGGGCACGGCGAGGACGGAGCCCGACGGAGAAGACTCCGACCTGCAGCTGCTCTTCGACGACCATCCTGGAGAAGCTCCCCGCGCCCTCGGCGAAGAGCGAGGGAAGCCTTCAGTTGATGGTCTCGAACCTCGACTACAGCGACTATCTCGGCCGGCTCGCGATCGGCCGCATCACTCGCGGGAGGCTTCGGGCCGGTGACGAGGTGGCCATCGCGAAGGAGGGAGACCTCGTCGAGCGCACGCGCATCACCAGGCTCTTCACCTTCGCCGGGCTCGACCGGGACCAGGCGGAGGAAGCCCGGGCCGGCGACATCGTCTGCCTCGCGGGAGTCGATGGAATCGGGATCGGCGACACCATCACCGACGCCGAGGAGCCTTCTCCCCTCCCGCGCCTTCGCATCGACGAGCCCACGCTCTCGATGGTGTTCTCCGTGAACTCCTCTCCGTTCTCCGGCCTGGACGGCGAGCACGTGACCTCGCGGAAGCTGAAAGAGCGGCTCGAGAAGGAGCTCCTCACCAACATCTCCCTTCAGCTCCAGGACACCGACACCACGGACTCCTTCCGCGTTTTCGGCCGCGGCGAGCTCCAGCTCGCGATCCTCGTCGAGACCATGCGCCGCGAGGGCTACGAGCTCGCGCTCTCGAACCCCGAAGTGATCGTGAAAGAAATCGACGGAGTGAAGAAGGAGCCCTTCGAGGTCCTCCTGGTCGACGTCGCGGAAACCTTCCAGGGCGTGGTGGTCGAGAAGCTCGGCATCCGCAAGGGGATTCTCACCCACATGGTGAATCACGGCTCGGGACGGGTGCGCCTCCAGTTCCGCGTGCCTTCGCGGGGGCTCATCGGAATCCGGAGCGAGATCCTGGCCGACACCCGCGGGACCGCCGTCATGAATGCGCTCTTCGACGGTTTCGACGACTGGCAGGGAAGCGTCCCGAAGCGGCTCACGGGAGCGCTGGTGGCCGATCGGCGCGGGCGCGCGACGGCCTACGCCCTTCACAATCTCGAGGATCGCGGTGAGCTCTTCATCGGCTCCGGCGATCGAGGTCTACGAAGGAATGATCGTCGGCGAGAACGCGAGGGAGGCCGATCTCGACGTGAACGTCACGCGCGAGAAGAAGCTCACCAACATGAGGGCCTCGACCTCGGACATCGCCGTCCGGCTCACTCCCCACCGCGAGCTCAACCTCGAGCAGGCCATCGAGTTCATTCGCGCCGACGAGCTGGTCGAAGTGACGCCGCGCTCCATTCGGCTCCGGAAGAAGATCCTCGCCTCGAACCAGCGTCCCGAAGCGCACGAGAGGAGTAGCGATGGCTCTTCGGTGGACGTTTCTGCTGGCGTTCTCCGCTCATCGATCGCCCCGAGCGGGCTCGGGCCAATCGCTCCGATCCGCGAGAACCCTCTGGGCGACGGCCGCGGCGGAAGTGCCCTCGATGGCGCAGGAGGTCGAGACGCTGTTGCGCTCGGGAAGACTTTCCCGCTCGAGGACCCAGCGCGACGGACAGATCGTCGGCCGGACGCACGAGCGGCTGGATCAGTACCACGAGGGGGTCCGCGTCTTCGGAGGCCAGCTCGTCTGGCAGAAGGAAGGCGAGCGGGTCCTTTCCGTCACCGGGAAGCTCCACGAAGGGATCGATATCGGGACGAGAGCGGTCCTGACCGCGGACGACGCCGCGGCACGGGCGCTCGCGGGATCGGCCTCCGCGCGCGTGGTCGGTCGCATTGAGCTCGTGGTCCTTCCCCTCGAGCGAGCGATATGCGCTCGCCTATTTCCTTCACGTGCGCGGACCGGACCGCCTCGATGCGATCTTCATCGACGCGGCGAGCGGAGCGACCCTGCTGAAGTACGACGATCGCCGCTCGCAGTCGGTCGTCGGGCTCGGGGTCGGCACGTGGTCCGACGAGAAGAAGATGAGCGTCGAAGCCGCCTCGGGTACCCACCGGGCGGTCGACGAGCTTCGCCCGTTCGGGATTCGGACCTACGACGTGGGCTTCGACTTCGAGTCATGGTTCTTCTACGAGAGCGGAACCGACGACTTTCTCGCGACCGACTCGGACAACGAGTGGCGGGACGGCGCGGTGGTGGATGCCCATGCCTACTCCGGCTACACCTACGACTATTACTTCAAGCGGCACGGACGGAGCGGTCTCGACGACACCGGGCTTTCCGCCGTCAACTACGTGCACTTCCTGCCTCAGAGCGAAGCCTACAACAACGCCTTCTTCGACACGGTGGACGTGAGCATGAACTACGGCGACGGCGACGGGGAGACCTATACCTATTTCTCCTCCGGGCTCGACGTGGTGGCCCACGAGCTCACCCACGGCGTCACCTACTTCAGCTCGGATCTCATCTATCTGAACGAGTCGGGAGCGCTCAACGAGGCCTTCTCCGACGTGATGGCCGCGGGGGTCGAATGGTACTTCGAGCCGCCGGGCGACGCGACGAAAGCGGGCGGACTGGAAGATCGCAGAAGACCTGTTCCTCCGCTTCGGTCCGTTCATTCGCTCCTACGAGAACCCGCGCCGCTGCGGGCGACCCGGACCACTACAGCGTCCGCTGCCTGTGTCCGGAGGATTTCGACAACGGCGGAGTCCACATCAATTCCGGAATCGTGAACCAGGCCTACTACCTCATGGTGCAGGGCGGCACCAACCGGACCTCGGGGATTTCCGTGCGCGGCATCGGCACGGAGCAGCGAGAGCGGATGGAAAGGATCTTCTATCGGGCCTTCGTCTTCTATCTCGTTCCGAGCTCGACGTTCCGAGACGCGCGGGAGGCGACGCTGCGGGCCGCGGCCGAGCTCTACGGCCCGGGAAGCGTCGAGCAGGAGACGGTGCGGCAGGGCTGGGACGCGGTGGGGATGCCATGAAACGCGTTCTGGCTTCTCTCGTTCCTCGCCTTGGCGCCTTCGAGCTTCGGGCAGGAATCGCCGGCAGAAAATCGCGAGCGCCGCGTCCGCGTTCTCGTGAACGGCCTCTACAACCTGACCGGAATCGGTTTCACCGATACGTCCACCTTCCCTTCGTTTCTCGAGGAAGGCCGGTCGACGCGGAGCTACGACGGCGGCAAAGGGTTCGTCTTCGAGGCCGGCGCCATCGTGGGAATCCGGAAAGGTCTCGGGGTCATGGGGACGATCGAGATCTACCAGAGCGAGTTCGACGGCGTTTTCGAGGAGAGCCTCCCGCATCCACTCTACTTCGAGCGGCCCCGCATCGTCTCGGGCGAGATATCGGACCTCGAGTACAGCGAAAAGGCGGTGCACCTCGACGCGGTCTATACCTTCGACTTCCCGAAGCTCACCGTGGATGTCTTCGGCGGAGGGAGCTTCTTCTTCACCAATACCGAGATCCTGGACACGGTGACCGTGTCCTCGGACTATCCCTTCGACGAAGCGACGGTCGCCTCGACGTCGACCGTCACCCTCGACGAAAGCCCCATCGGCTTCAACGCCGGGGCCGCGGTGACGTGGCGGCTGACGGAGGTCGTGGGAGTCGCGTTTCAGGCGCGGTACAGCCATGCGGGAATCGAAATCGCCCGCGAGGGAGGCGATACGCTCGAGCTCGACGCGGGCGGCTTCCGCGTGGGAGGCGGCATAAGGCTCGCTTTCTGAAAATCCGGACTAACGCAGAGGCGCAGAGGCGCAGTGACGCAAAGAAATCGGAACATCCCTCTGCGCCTTTGCGTCTCTGCCTCGCTTAGACTTTCTTCTCCTTCCACTTTCCCCGGCGGAACAGGATGCAGACCGATCACCGCCGACAGCGAGTACGAGAGCGCGATCGCCCAGAAGACTCCCGTCGGTCCCATGCCCAAAGGACCGGCGAGCGCGTAGGCGAGCGGGATCTCGAAGAGCCAGAAGCAGACGATATTGATCCGCGTGGGAGTCCACGGTGTCGCCGGCGCCGTTGAACGCCTGCATCATCACCATGCCCCACGCGTAGAAGATGTATCCATAGCTGATGATGGTGAGCGCCTCGACGCCGACGGGCGAGGCCGCGGGATCGGTGGTGAAGAGCTCCACGATCGGCCGCGCGAAGGCGACGAGCAGCAAGGTCACGAGGGCCATGAAGCCCATGTTCCACACTCCGGTGAGCCAGACCGAGCGCTCCGCGCGATCCGGCTTTCCCGCTCCGAGGTTCTGTCCCACGAGCGTCGCTGCGGCGTTGCTCAGGCCCCAGGCGGGCAGAAGGATGAAGATCACGACGCGAATGGCGACGACGTAGCCCGCGAGAACGGCGCTTCCGAATCCCGCGAGAAGTCCGGATCAGGACGACGTAGCTCCCGGTCGCGACCAGGAGCTGTCCGACCCCGCCCGCCGAGAGACGAAGCAGGCTCTTGATGACCGAGCCATCGATGGAAAGGTCCTTTCGCTCGATGCGGAGCCGGGTTCCCTTGTGAAACCCCCAGAGCTGATAGAGGACGCCGGCCCCGCGCCCGATGTTGGTGCCGATGGCAGCGCCCACGAGGCCCATCTCGGGAAAAGGCCCGAGGCCGAAGATGAGGCACGGATCGACGATGACGTTGATGCCGTTCGCGAGCCAGAGGGCGCGCATCGCGGTCGTGGCATCACCCGCGCCTCGGTAGATGGCGTTGTTCAGGAAGAGGAGGAGCACGCGTCACCATGCCCGCATACAGGACGCGCGTGTAGGTCGCGCCCGCCGCCACCGTTTCCGGCGAAGCCCCCATGAGGCCCAGGAGCTCCGGCGCGTAGACGGCGCCCAGGCGCCGAGCACGACGGAGAAAGCGACACCGATCGCGATGGATTGCACCGCCGCGCGGGCCGCTCCTCTCTCGTTCTTCTCGCCGATCCGCCGCGCCACCATCGCGGTCGTCGCCATGGCGAGCCCGACGGCGACGGCGTAGACGATCTCGAGCATCGACTCCGTGAGGCCCACCGCGGCGAGCGCGTCCGGGCCGAGACGGGCCACGTAGAAGGCATCGGTGACCGCGAAGAGCGACTCCCCGAGCATCTCCACCACCATAGGGACGGCGAGGAGGCCGACGGCGCGGTTCAAGCTCCCTTCGGTGAAGTCCTGCTCGGTCCCGCGCAGAGACTCCTTCACCGAGGCCCAGAAGCCGGGCTTCGCGGGCGGCGGCATCCGACACCCCGGCCGCCATTTCGCCCGCGGCGGCTTCTTCGTTCGAATTCATTCGGCTTCTCCAAAATAGAAATACGTCGCTGAACTCGGAAAGGAACGGGAACGGGAACGCTCGGACCCGGACTGCGCGCGGAGGTTCGCGGCAGCGCTCCGGGAGTTACTGGCGGGGCTTGCATGGAGCGCAGATTGTACTCAAAAAAAGGCGCGGAGAAAAGCCTTTTTCGAGAACCTCTACTCGGAGGACATCGCCGCCACGATGCGCGAGGTCCTGCTCTCGCACCGAGGCGACGTCGAAGCTCCGGGCCGAGGCGGCCATGCGGGTCAGGGCCGCTCCCATCGCCATCGGCGGGCGTGGTGTCCCCTTTCTTCGCGCGGTGGAAGCGGACCGGGTTGATCCGGGCGACGACGTAGTTCCGGAGGTAGGGCGAGCGGAACCCGCGCTTCTTGAGCTCCGCCACGATCTCCTTGACCCGCTCGTCGATGGCGAGAAGCCGCGCCGAATGCCCCTCCCGCTCGCGCAGGCTCTTCGCGAGAGTTCCGGTCGCGAAGCGATCGACCTTCCGCAGGAACGAGAAGTAGGGGCTTCCCGCGAAGCGCCCGTTGTCCTGATAGATGATGCCGAGAGTCAGAAGAGCCGGCTCTTCGAACTGGGCCTCGTAGTCCGCTTCGCGCGCGCGGGGCTTCCGCTCGGCGAGCTCGCGCGCCATGCGGATCACCTCGAGACTCTTGTCCTTCAGGTTGTGCGCCTTTTCCGTGTTGAGCGCGAGGATGCGAAAGGCGAGATCCTCGTCGGGCGAGACGAGCGCCGTGACCGTCCGGAGTCCGAGAACTTTCGCCGCCTGATGCCGGTGTCTTCCGTTCGGGGTCCAGAACTGTCCGTCGCGCCCCCTGGACCACGATGAGCGGATCGAGAAACACGCCCGTCTCCTCGATCTTCTTCGCGAGCCGCTTGGTATGGGTCGGAGAGAGATCGCGCTGGAACGGAGTGGGCTCGACCGACTTGAACGGAAGGACCGCGACCAGAAGAGGCTTTCCCGCGAAGGGCTCGCGGTACGCTCCGATGGGGATGCCGCCCGCCTCCCGGACCCGCGCCGCGAGAGGAGCGAGAGACGGATCGTCGACGCCGAGGAGGATCTCGGCGGAAGCCGGACCTCGCTCCTCCTTGGCCGGCGTGAGTCGCTTGCGGGAATCCCCGGATTTCTTCTTCGCTTTCGCCATGATGGCCCGTCGATTCTACATTCTACACTCGGCTCGCGCAGGCTGCGGCATTTTTCGGCAGCCTGCTCTAGACTCGATGAGCTCCACTTGAGCCTGCCCGCAAGATCCGCTACCTCGCCTCCTGCCACGAGGCCGACAACCGCGAGAGCGCGATCTTCGACCTGTTCCACCGGGACGTGAAGCATCGACACTTCGCGACGGGAAGCGAAGTGCTCATGAGCGGGATCCAGGACGCGCTCGCGGTCCCTCTCGAGATGGGCGCAAAGGCGCTCGAGGAGGCGGCGCTCTACAAGCGGGAGACGGAGCCTGGTCTACGGAGCGTTCTTTCTCGTCGGCAAGATCGAGATCGACGGAAGCCCCCGTCGGCTCGCGGCGCCGCTCGTTCACTTCCCCGCATCGCTCGAGCGCCAGAGCGTGGGCGGCGAAGACGCGGCCTTTCTCCGTGATTCGCGCGGAGCCGACGCTGAACTTTTCGGTGCTCGCCGAGCTCCTCGGAGAAAAGGACGCCGACTCGGGAGCTCTCGAGTCGTTCGGCCGTCGCTTCCCTTCGCTTCCCGTGGGCTCGGAGCAGATCTCCGAGATCCTCCAGGCCTTCCGCGAGCTCCTCCCGCGAGTCCGGGTCGACGACCTCTACCACTTCCCTTCCCTTCTCGCGGAGCGCGACGTGCGGCGACTTTCCGACGACTCCCGATCTCGCCTGCGTTCCCGCGGCGGCGATGGCTCTCGTCGAGAACCCGCGCTCGACGAGGGGCGTTCTCTTCGAGCTCTCGCGGCTCGCCTCGAGCGACCGGCTCTCGGCTCCTCTCGAAGCCGCTCTCGGCGGTCCGCTCGCCGAGCCCGGGCCCGCGTTCGGCTCCCGCCTCGATCCCCGCCGTCCTGAGTCGCGCTCAACGCCTCGTGCTGGACTCGGCGCGGCGCCATCCTCTCACGCTCATCGTGGGACCTCCCGGCACGGGAAAGTCGTACACCGTCACGTCGCTCGCGCTCGAACACCTGGCCCGGGGAGAGTCGGTCCTCGTCGCCTGCCGCACCGAGCAGGCGCTCGACGTGATCGAATCGAAGCTCCGTTCGCTGCTCGGCGAGAGCACTCCTCTTCTGCGGGGGGGCTCGACCGACTACACCCGCGAGCTCAAGAGCTACCTCACGCTCCTTCTGAGCGGCCAGGCTGAGGAGGAGGACGAGACGAAGCTCTCCTGCTCGGAAGCGCGCGCTTCGACGAGCCGACCGGGAGCTCCTGCGCCTCGAGCGCCGCATCGGGAGACGGAACCGGCTCGAGTCCGCCTGGGGAGAGTCGGGCTCCGAGCGCGGCATCGCTCTGGACGCGGCTCCGAGGTCGCTTCTTGAAATGGCGACTCGACCGGGAGCGGCCGCTCTGGGAGCTCCTCGCGGAGCTCGAGCGTGTCGAGACGGATCGCACTTCTTCGGCGCGAGCCCTCCTTCACGCGACGAGACGCGACCGCATCCGCTCGCTCCTTCGAAAGCACCGCCCCGAGCTCAAGCGGTTCTCGTCCGCGCTCCGCGCGCGCGCTTCGGGACGGCAGGAGGCGCTCTTCGCGGAGATGAACCTTCCTCTCCTTCTCGAGGCGTTCCCCCTCTGGATGTCCACCTTTCGCGATCTCGCGAAGCTCGCGCCCTTCGAGCGCGAGATGTTCGATCTCGTCGTGGTGGACGAGGCGACCCAGAGCGACATGGCAAGCGCCCTTCCCGCTCTCTACCGGGGCCGGAGGGCGGCGGTCACCGGGGATCCCAAGCAGCTCCGCCACGTCTCGTTTCTCTCACGCGATCGGGGGCGCCTCCTCGGTGAAGAAGCGGGACTCAGCGAAGAGGAGATCGACGCGCTCGACTACCGTGAGAAGAGCCTTCTCGATCTCGTCGACGATTCGCTCTCTTCGCAGGACCGCGCGATCTTTCTCGACGAGCACTTCCGCAGCATGCCTTCGATCATCGCGTTCAGTAACCGGGAGTTCTACGGAGGACAGCTCCGGGTCATGACCGCGCGGCCCTCGACGCTTCGCCTGCAGTCGGTCCTGCTCCGCCGCGTCGATGGCAAGCGCGATCCGAACGGCCGGAACGTGGCGGAGGCGGAAGCCATCGCGGCCGAGGTTCTCTCGCTGGTGGAGCGCGAGAGAGCTCTACCCCGAGGACGCTGCCACTCCATCGGCGTGCTGTCGCCGTTTCGCGATCAGGTGGAGCATCTGGTCGGAATCCTCACCGAACGGCTTCCTCACGAGGCCATTGAGAAGCACGATCTCCTCGTCGCGACTCCCTACGGTTTCCAGGGGGAGGAGCGGGACTTCATGTTCCTCTCGCTCGCCGTCGACGCGGAAAGCCACCCTCAGGCCTTCCGCCATCTGAGTCAGCCCGATGTGTTCAACGTCGCCATCACGCGCGCGCGGAGCCATCAAACGATCGTCGCATCCCTGGAACCCTCGGAGCTGCCGGCGGGAAGCCTCGCCGCCCGGTACCTGCGCGAGATCGAAAAACCGGCGAGGGCGTCCCGTCCGAAGCGCCGAACGACCCCCTTCTCGAGGAGGTCGCGGCGCGGCTCGCTTCCGCCGGCTATCGCGTCCACCGCGCCTTTCTGGTCGCGGGAACTACGGTCGATCTCGTCGTCGAGCGCGAAGGCGCGGTCCTCGGGATCGATCTCGTAGGCCAGTCGGGCGCGCTCGGAGCCCCCCTCGAGCTCGAGCGATACCGCATGCTGCGAAGGGCCGGGCTCTCCGTTTTTCCGCTGTCCTTCTCGTCCTTTCGCTCCGACGAGTCCTCGTGCCTCGCGGCGATCGAACGGCAGCTTGTCGCCTCTTCTTCCGTGACTTAGCATGAGAGGCGCCATGAGAAGCTCGGTACGGGACACGGTTCTCTCGCTTCGGTCTGAGCTCTTCGATCTCGCTTCGGATCTCGTGAAACAGAAGTCCGTCACGGGAGACGAGGAGGACGCGCAGCGCGCGCTCGCGGAGAGGCTCCGCGATTTCGGGCTCGACTGCGAGCTCTGGACCATCGACCCTTCGATCCGCTCCCACCCCGCGTTCTGCGACGACGGCGAGCGCGTCGATCGCTTGAACCTCCTCGCTCGATGGGGCGATGCGTCGGAAGAGCCGGCGGCGCTTCTCCTGAACGGGCACATCGACGTCGTGCCGGAAGGCGAGCGGGAGAGGTGGCGGTCCGATCCCTACTCCGGTGAGATCCGGGGCGATACCCTCTACGGACGCGGGAGCTGCGACATGAAAGGCGGACTCGCCGCCGCCGCGATCGCGATCCGCGCGGCCATGAAGCTCGGGATCGAGCCGCGCCGATCCGTGCTGCTCCTGAGCGTCGTGGGCGAAGAGACGGGAGGTCTCGGGACACTCGCCGCGATCGCCCGGGGAGTCCGCGCCGACGCCGCCGTCATCACCGAGCCGACGAGCCTCGAGCTCTGCCCGGTCCAGGCGGGAGCGCTCTCGTTCCGGCTCCACGTGCGCGGGAAATCGGCGCACGGCGCGATGCGCCGCGAGGGAGTCTCCGCCGTCGAGAAGTTCTTCCCGGTCCTCCGCGCGCTCGAGAACGCTCGAGCGCGATCGGCACCGCGGGCTATCGCCATCCCCTCTATCCCGAGGGTGGGCTCGTCGCTCCATTGAGCGTCGGGAAGATCGCGGCGGGCAACTGGCCCTCGACCGTCCCGGAAGAGCTCCGCGCGGAGGGACGTTTCGGCATCTTTCCGGGCGAGGACTGCGCGTCGGCGCGCTCGGTCTTCGAAGACGGCGATCCGCCGCCTCGCGCGACGAGGACCCGTGGTTCTCGGAGAACCCGGTCGCGGTCGAATGGTTCGAAGGTCAGTTCGAGTCCGGCGAGACCGCGCTCGACGCGCCCATCCTCGACGAGCTCCGGAAGCTGCCACCGCGAAATGCTGGGAAACGAGAGCCCTCGACGCATGGCGTCTCTTACGGCAGCGACCTCCGCCTCTTCACCCGCTACGCCTCGATGCCCGCTGTCCTCTACGGACCCGGAGACGTCCGCGTGGCCCATTCGGCGAACGAGAGCGTTCCCCTCGAGGAGCTCCTTCACGCCGCGGAAGTCCTCACGCTTCTCATCGCCCGACAGCTCGCCCCGTGACGCGGTAGCGCGCTCCTCGCTCTGCTCTCGCTCGACTGCCTGCGTCGCCGGAAAGCGAGAAGCTCGCGTGACGGACTTGTGCCTCGAGCCCTGCCAGCTCGGGGCCCCGGGTCGCCAGGGAGGCTCGCCGCGCGATGCGGCATCGCTCACCGTTCTCGAAGATCGTTCGAAGAGAGACGGACGGTCGATCGAGCTCCGGATCGCGGTCGTCCCTGCCGTCAGCCGCAATCCCGGCGCCCGACCCCTTGTGTCTTCCTGACCGGCGGTCCCGGGCCAGGCGGCGACGGAGACCTACCCGGCGCTCGCTCCCGCGTTCCGGAAAGTGAACCGCAATCGCGACGTCGTTCTCGTGGATCAGCGGGGCACCGGGGGCTCGAACCCCCTCCGCTGCCCGGAGGAAGAAGTGAAGGATCTGGCGCTTCTCGACGAGGCGGCCGTCATCCCCTGGGTGTCGCGCTGCCTCGCCGGACTTTCCGGGCGATCCGCGCTTCTACACCACGAGCATCGCGATGACCGATCTCGACGACGTGCGGGAGGCTCTCGGCTACGACCGCGTGAACCTCTACGGACTCTCGTACGGCACCCGTGCCGCGCTCACCTACCTTCGCCTCTTCCCCGAGCGCGTACGCGCCGTGATCCTCGATGGAGTGGTGCCGCCGACGGAAGCGCTCGGCCTGGACGTCGCCGCCGACGCTCAGCGCGCGATCGATCTCGTGATCGCCCGGTGCTCGTCCGACTCGCGGTGCCGCGAGGCGTTCCCCGATCTGGCGCGAGACCTCGAGGCCGTCATGAATCGTCTCGAAACGCCGGTCGAAGTCACTCTGCGCCATCCGCGCACCGGAGAGATGGAGACACTCCCCTTCTCCCGCGAGATGGCGGCATACGCCATCCGCCTTCTGAGCTACAGCCAGGAAACGGCTTCTCTCGTTCCCCTTCTCCTCAGCTCGGCGGCCCGGTCGGACCTCGCGCCCCTCGCGGCGCAATTCCTCATCGTGACCGCACAGGTGAGCGAGACCATCGCCGAGGGGATGGGGATCGCCGTCGTGTGCAGCGAGGACTTCCCCTTCCTGGAGAAAGAGGCGATCGCGGAGCGCAATCGCGACACCTACCTCGGAGCCCTCCAGACCGACAGCCTCGAGCTCGTATGTCCCCGCTGGCCACGTGGGCGAGATCCCGCCCGACTTCAAGCACCCCGTGGAAGCGTCGGCTCCGGTGCTCCTCCTCTCGGGCGAGGCGGACCCGGTGACCCCGCCCGAGAACGGCGAGCTCACCGCCTCGCAGCTCGGCTCGAAAGCGCTTCACCTCGTCGCGGGCGGCCAGGGGCATATCGTCATCCACCGAGGCTGCATCTCGAACCTCGTCGTCCTCCTTCATCGATTCGGGATCGTTCGAGGAGATCGACGTGAGCTGCATCCAGTCGATAGCGCCTCAGCCGTTTTTTCTCGACTACGCGGGGCCGACGCCGTGATCGAGCTCGAGGGGATCGAGAAATCCTTCGGCGCCATGGCCGCGCTCCAGGGGGTGAGTTTCCGGGCCGAGAACGGCCGGATCACCGGGCTTCTCGGCCCGAACGGCGCGGGCAAGACGACGGCGCTCCGTATCGTCTATACCGTCCTGCAGCAGGACCGCGGGACGCGCTTCGGTCGACGGCTTCGACACCCGCACGTCGCCTCGCGAGGTGCAGAAGCGAATCGGCGTTCTCCCCGACGCCCACGGGCTCTATCCCCGTCTTACCGCGCGGGAGAACGTGCGCTATTTCGGTCGGCTCCACGGACTCGACGGTGAGAGCCTCGAGACCGCGAGATCGACGGCCTCGTCCGGCTCCTCGACATGGAGGACATCGCCGACCGAAGAACCGAGGGTTTCTCGACGGGCCAGCGCGTGAAGGTGGCGATCGCGAGATCGCTGGTGCAACGGCCGAGAAACGTGCTCCTCGACGAGCCCACGAGCGGCCTCGACGTTCCTTCGACCCGGGCGATGCGGGAGTTCATCCGGCGGCTGCGCGACGACGGCGCTGCGGTGCTCTTCTCGAGCCATATCATGCAGGAGGCGGCGGCGCTCTGCGATCACATCGTGGTGATGGCCCGCGGGAAGGGTCGTCGCCGTCGGAAGTCCGGACGAGCTCCGGCGCGATGACGGGAAAGGAGAGCCTCGAGGACGCGTTCGTCGCCGCCATCGGCTCCGAGGAGGGCCTCCTGTGATCGGGGGCGGCGCCGGCGTCGTGTTCGCGAAGGAGGTCCTCGACAACCTTCGCGATCGGCGGACGCTCGTGGCGGCGCTTCTCTATCCCTTCCTCGGGCCGGGTCTCATCCTGCTCATGGTCCTCGCCATCGGACGGCTCTCGAAGGAAGCCGAGCTGCCGCTGAAGCTTCCCGTCGAGGGGAGGGAGAACGCGCCGAGTCTCGTCTCGTTTCTCGAGCAGAACCGCGTCGAGATCCAGCCCGCGCCTCGAGACCCCGAGGCCGCGGTCCGAAGCGGCGAGACCATGCTGGTGCTGGTCGATCCCCGAGGAGTTCGGGAGCCAGTTCCGCGAGGGCCGTCCCGCCGTGGTGCGGCTCGTCTTCGATCCGTCGCGCAACGAGGCGCTCTCGTCGATCCAGCGGGCCCAGGCTCTCCTCGGCGGCTACGCGCACCAGATAGGCCAGCTCCGGCTCCAGTCGCGCGGGGTCGACCCGCGGGTGGTGGACGCCCTCGCCATCGAGACGCGTCGACGTCTCCACCCCGCAGAGCCAGGGCGCGCGGATGCTCGCGATGGCGCCCTACCTCATCATCATCTCGCTCTTCGTCGGCGGGATGTATCTCGCCATCGACTCCACCGCGGGCGAGCGCGAGCGCGGATCGCTCGAGCCCCTCCTCATCAACCCCGTCGGCCGGGGAGAGCTGGTCCTGGGAAAGGCGGCGGCGGTGCTTCCTCTTCACTCTGGTCGCGCTCGTCGAGACCCTCATCGGCTTCGCCGTGATCCTGAACCTCGTGCCGCTCGAGCGGTACCTCGGGGTCCAGATGAGCCTTCCGCCCGCGGGCGCTCCTCTCGATCCTGCTCGTGAGCGTGCCCCTGATGGTCTTCACCGTCGCGCTCCAGTTGATGATCGCGAGCTACACCAAGAGCTTCAAGGAAGCGCAGAACTACATCTCGGGGATGCTCCTGATCCCGGCGGTCCCGGCGCTCCTGATGGCGATCCTTCCCGTGAAGGAATCGCTCTGGCTCGCCCTCATTCCCACGGTGGGACAGCAGCTCTTCATCAACCAGATCCTGCGCGCCGGAGCCGGTGAACGCGTCGCACCTCGCTGATCTCGTCGCTCACGACGCTCGCGGCGGGAGCGATCCTCCTCGCTCTCGTGGTCCGCCGGTACTCCCGCGAGGCGGTCCTGTTTCGCTGAATTTCGAGAGTCGCCCGGATGTACGAAGGCTGCGTATTGGAGTAGCGTCATGCCCCGCTGCGGCCCTTTGTGCCGTGCCAGAAGGAGAGCGTCATGTCCCGCCGGCCCTGCTGGCGATTGTCCTGCTCGGGTGCGCGGCCATGCCGCTGGCCCGACAGATGAAAGACCTCAACCTTCGCGGCGACCGCTTCAAGCCTCTCACCTCGGACGAGCTCACGCCCGAGCAGCAGAATCATGGTCGAAGACCTCCTCGCGGGGGCGCGCACCTCGCTCGGCGGCCCGTTCAACGTCCTGCTGCGGAGTCCGGAGATGGGCAATCACGCCCAGAAGCTCGGCGAGTACGTCCGCTTCAAGACGCTCGGTGCCGCGCGCGGCTGAACGAGATGGCGATCCTGATGACCGCCCGCTTCTGGTCTTCGCAGTACGAGTGGCACGCGCACAGAACCGCTCGCGCTCGATGCGGGGCTCGCGCGCCGACGTCATCGACGACATTCACGCCGGACGCCGGCCCGCGCGGATGAAGCCGGACGAGAACGTCGTCTACGACTTCTGCTCGGAGCTCCGAGAACGTCGCCGGGTCGAGCGATGGGACCTTCCGCGCCGCCGTCGATCTCCTCGGGGAAAAGGGCGTCGTCGACCTCATCGCGAACATGGCCTATTACGACCTGGTGTCCATGGTGCTGAACGTGGATCGTTACCCGCTTCCCGCGGGCGCCCCGCTTCCGTTTCCGCCCATTCAGGAAGCGAAGTAGGACGGGAGTCACGTGCGGCTGCCGAGGCGCCCATTCCTGTCGGCGCTTCTTCCGGTCTCGTCTCGCAGCAGCAGCCGCGGCACAGCCCGAACGAAGTCACGGTGCTCAGTTCCAACGGAACCAGGGCGGTGTCTGGAAGCATTGACGCCGCAGTTCGAGCAAAGCGCCGCGGTTCGCCTCGTCTTCCGCTTCGCGCCGTCCGCGGAGCTGAAAACGCGCATCGAGAAGGGAGAGCCCTTCGATGTCGCGTTTCTCACCAGCGCCGCCGTCGAGGAGCTCATTTCGCTCGGGAAGGTCGATGCGACCTCGCGCGCGGTCATCGCGCGAGCCGGGGCGGGAGTCGCGGTCCGCAAGGGCGCGCGAAAACCGGACCTCACCACCGCCGACGCTTTCCGCCGCGCGCTCCTCGAGGCGAAGTCCGTCGCGTACGTGGGCCGGGGCGCGACCGCGGACATCATGCGGAACGTTTTCGCGCGGTTCGGGATCGAAGAGGAGATGCGCGCGAAGACGAGGACGCTCGAAGGCGTCACCGCGGCCGAAGCGGTGGCTTCCGGCGAGGCCGAGCTCGGCTTCACGCAGGTAAGCGAGATCCTTCCGCACCCCGGCGTCGAGCTCGCCGGCCCGCTCCCGCCCGAGGTGCAGGTTTATACGACCTTCGAGGCGGTGATCTCGGTGAGCGCGCGAAGAGCGGATGCCGCCCGCGAGTGGATCCGACTTCTGACCGCGCCTGCCGCGGCTCCCGTGATCAAAGCCAACGGAATGGAGCCGGGTTAGGGCGCATCCTGTTTCCTCAGCGCAATCCCTGTGCTAGCGTACCGTCATGATCGACCCGCAGCTCCTCGAGATTCTCTGCTGTCCCGAGACCAAGCAACCGGTCGTTCTCGTCGAGGGTGAGGTCATCGATCGAGTCAACGCGGCAATCCAGGCGCGGACGGTCAAGAACCGCGGCGGCAAGACGGTGGAGGAGAAGATCGACGGCGGCCTTCTGCGCGAGGACCGGAAGTACCTCTATCCCATTCGGGAGTCGATTCCGATCATGCTCGAAGACGAGGCGATTCCTTTCGAGGAGCTCGACCGCAAGAGCTGAAGCTTGCCGCGCTCCCGAGGTCGTCATCGTCGGCGGCGGATTCGGCGGACTGAACGCCGCGAAGCGGCTCCTCCGGTCCGGGGTCCGCATCACCCTCGTCGATCGCCGCAATTTCCACCTGTTCCAACCGCTCCTCTACCAGGTCGCGACCGGCGGGCTCTCGCCGGCGGACATCGCCGCGCCGCTTCGATCGATTTTCGCGGACGAGAAGAACGTTCGCGTCCTTCAGGCCGAAGTGAGCGACCTCGACCTCGACCGGCGCGAGCTTTCGATCGGCGACGAGCGTCTGACGTACGACTACCTGATCCTCGCGACGGGCGCCACCCATCACTACTTCGGGCACGAGGACTGGGCCCGATGGGCCCCGGGACTCAAGACCATCGAGGACGCGACCTCGATACGGGCCCGAATTCTCGACGCATTCGAGAGAGCGGAGCAGGGACCCGTCGAACCGCGAAGCGCTTCTCACTTTCGCCATCGTGGGAGGGGGTCCGACCGGAGTCGAGCTCGCGGGGGCCATCGGCGAGCTCGCGCGGGAGACGCTCGCATTCGATTTCCGCGCGATCGATCCGAGAGGCGCGCGCATCCTTCTGCTGGAGGCGGCCGACCGCCTTCTTCTCAGCTATCCACCGGCTCTCGCGGAGCGCGCGGCGAAAGCCCTTTCCGATCTCGGAGTCACCGTCTGGACGAACGTGAAGGTGACGGGCATCGAAGCGGGCGGCGTCGCAATCGATCGCGGCGGGAAGGCCGACGTGTTGAAGGCCGAGACGGTTCTCTGGGCGGCGGGAGTGAAGGGATCGCCTCTCGGAGCGAAGCTCGCGGGACGGTCGCAAGCCGAGGTGGATCGCGCCGGAAGGATTCTGGTCGAGCCCGACCTGTCGCTCGCCGGTCATCCCGAAGTCTTCGTCGTCGGAGACCTCGCCTCCTTCCGCCAGGACGGGGAGCTTCTTCCCGGAGTCGCCCCCGTCGCCATCCAGCAGGGGCGCTACGTCGCCTCCGCGATCGAGTCGCGAATCGCGGGAAGGCCGTCGCCTCCATTTCGCTATCGCGATCGGGGAAGCCTCGCGGTCATCGGCCGCGCCCGGGCCGTGGCGCTCGTCTGGGGACGACGGTTCTGGGGCTATCCGGCGTGGCTTCTGTGGCTCTTCGTCCACCTTCTTTATCTGGTGGAGTTCGAGAGCCGGTTGATTGTCCTCATCCAGTGGGGCTGGAGCTATCTGACGCGCAACCGCCGCGCCCGGCTGATTACGAGAGTTCCTGATTAACGCTCGTTCGAGGATCGTTTGACATGTACTCACCGTAGGTGTATAGCTACTGTCAGTACATACATGCGCTTCACCAAGCTCGGAGATGCGGCGCTCCTGGTTCTCGCGGCGCTCGGCCGGGGGAGCCGCTTCGGGTTCGACGTCATGGATGAGACCGGCCTCAAGAGCGGTTCGGTCTATCGGCGCTCAGCCGTCTCGAGATGCTCCAGCTCGTCGAGTCGAGCTGGGAGGACGCCGACGAGGCTCTCCGCGAAAAGCGGCCTCGCCGGCGCTACTACTTGCTGACGGCAAAGGGTCGGGAGGAGCTCTCTTCCGCGCGCGCGCGTCTCCTCGATTTCGCGGAGAAGCTGGCCGATGAAAGACGCTGACCCTCGGCCGGTGAGCCGTTTCTTCCGGCTCTCGCGTTGGCTCGTCGAGAGAGCGTCGCTTCTCGTTCCCGCGGACCGCCGCGACGAGTGGCAAGGCGCGTGGCTCGGGGAGATTTGGCATCGCGCTCTCGCGCTCGAGAGCGAAGGAGCGCTTCGAAACGACCGAGGGCCTCGATCTCCTGCGTCGCAGCTTCGGGGCGTTCTCGCACGCGCTCTACCTGGCATCGCTCGAATGGCGGCCCGCCGGGCTCGGCAAGGACCTGCTCCTCGGATCCCGTTCGCTTCGATCGAGACCGGGATTCACCGTCGTAGCGCTCCTCACGCTCGCGCTCGGCATCGGGGCGAACGCGTTTCTCTACAGCGTCGCGGAGAGCGTTCTCCTTCATCCCTTTCCCTACCGCGACATCGATCGCCTCGTCGCCTTCGAGTCTTCGTTTCCGAAACTCTCATCCGGGAAGGAATTCGTCGAGTCGATGGCGCTCCAGGACTTCCGCGCCATCGAAGAGGAAAGCCGCACGCTCGCCTCCTTCGCCGCGTTCGATCTCGGAAACCGCGACCTCGGCGGCATCGCCGAGCCGCAGAGGCTCCTGACCGCGGCCTTCTGGGGAGACGCATTCGAGACTCTCGGCATGACGCCCGCGATCGGACGGGGTTTCACTCGCGAAGAGATGGAGCGAGGCGAGCCGGTCGCGATCCTGAGCCACCGAATCTTCCAGCAGCACTTCGGCGCCGATCCGACCCTCGTCGGTCGCGCGATCCTCGTGAACGGCGTTCCCAGAACGCTCGTGGGAGTGATGCCCCCTCGCCTTCTGCTCCTCGATGCCGACCTCTGGCTTCCGATGTGGTATCGGCGCGACGAGGCGCTCCCGCGCTCGAGACGCTTCTTGACCGTTCTCGCGCGCATGAAGGACGGAGTGGCGCTCGAAGACGTACGGAGCGAAATCGACGTCCTGGGCCGACGCCTCGAAGAGGAAGCGGTGGCGGAAGCGCCGGAATACGAGGGCTTTCGTCATTTCGGTGAGCCCATTTCTCACCGTCTGGGGCGACTTCGTCGGACCCGCCGCTTGGATCCTCGTCGCCGCCGCGGCGCTCGCGCTTGCGATCGCCTGCGGGAACATCGCGGGCCTGCTTCTCGCCCGGGCCGGAGCCGCAGCCGGGAGATGGCGATCCGGACCGCGCTCGGCGCGCCGCGGATTCGGCTCGTCGAGCCAACTCTTCGCCGAGGCGTTTCTCCTCGCTCTCGGAGGCGCGGTCCTCGGCCTTGCCCTCGCGCACGCTTGCTCTCGAGGCAACGGCGAATCGCCTTCCCTCTCTTCTTCCGCTGATGGGAATCGAGCTCGAGCTCGACGCTTCGGCCGTCGCGTACACTCTCGGCATCTCCTTCGATCGCCGCGATCGTCTTCGGGCTCGCGCCGTCGATCCAGAGCGCCAGAGCCGGCGCGGCCTCGACCCTCGCTCCGGAAGGCCGCAGCTTCGGCTCGCGCACCGCGGTCCGGGCGCGAAAGCTTTTCGTCGCCGACGCAAGATCGCCGCATCGTTGATCCTCGTCGCCGGCGCGTCCCTGATGCTCAAGAGCTTCGATCGGCTTCTCGCCGTCGATCCGGGACTGAAAGCCGAGAACGTCCTCACGCTCCGGAGTCACCCTGCCCTGGGAGCGATACCAGGGAAAGCTCGTGTCCTTCTACGACCAGTGGCTCGACGAGGTGCGGCGAATCCCCGGCGTGCGCGCTTCCGGCCTCGTATCTCAGTTCCCTCCCATGGTCTTCATGCAGAACCGCCTCGACGCTCGAGCACGGCGCTCCCGGGCGCGGAAGAGGAATTTTTCGCCGCCTACGAGACCGTCGCGAGCGCCGGCGTCTTCGAGGCGCTCGGAATGACGCTCGTTGCGCGGCCGCCTCTTCGACGATCGCGATACGGAAGCCACCCCGCCCGTCGTCGTGGTCAACCAGGCTCTCGCCGCGAAAGTTTTTCCCGAACCAGGATCCCCTCGGACGACGTCTCCGAACCGGAGACGAGCCCTCGGAAGCTCCCTGGGCGACCATCGTGGGTGTCGTTTCCGACGCGCGAAACCGCGGACTCGATCAGGAGCCCGCCCCCGAGCTCTGGAGGCTCCTACCGCCAGCAAGGCCGGTGGATCAACCAGATGCATCTCGCCGTCCGCACCGAGGGCGACCCGAAAGCGGCGGCGCCGGCGGTGCGGGAACGGCTCCGCGCGCTCGACCCGGACCTTTCGGCCTACTCCGTCGAGACGCTCGAGGAGAGGTTCGCAGGCAGTGGTCTTCACCCGGCGGTTCGCGTCGCATCGCGATGGCGGTCCTCGCCGCGATGTCGCTCGTTCTCGCCGCGATGGGCCTCTACGGCGTCATCGCGTTCTGGGTCGGTGAACGACGAAGGGAGCTCGGACTTCGCATCGCGCTCGGCGCCGACACCGGAACGTCTCGTCCGCCACGTTCTCGGAGAAGCCGTCGAAGCCCGTGGCCGCCGGGATCGCTCTCGGACTCGCCGGCGCCTTCGCGCTCGCGCGGTTCCTTTCGGGAATGCTGTTCCAGGTGGCGCCCCACGATCCCGCATCGATGGCGGCGACGGTCCTGGTCATCGTGGCCGCGGCCCTCGCCGCCGCGCTCGTCCCCGCGAGGCGCGCTTCGCGCGTCGATCCCGTCGTCTCCCTGCGCTGATGGCAGAGATGGCTTCAGGGGGCCGCGGCGCCGGCCCCCTGCCCCCCCAGGGTGCCCCCTCAATGCTGGTTGAGCGGAAGCGCGATGTCGACGACCCGGTCGCGCGAGCGGAAACCGCCTCGATGAGTGGCGGCGCCCGTGAAGAGGTTGATTTCATAAAAGCGCGCGCGGCCAGCGGTAGTGAGCGAGGCGAAGGCCTGCACGCTCACGGTTACGCCTTTGCGCAGGCGGCTGTAGATGTCCAAGCCCACGTCCGAGCCGGTGTCGACGTTCAGCTTGCCCGTGGGATTCAGCCTGCCCTCGTTGGGAGGAGCCTGAATCGCGACCTGATCGAGCGCAGAGTCGATGTCATAGAGCGTCGTTACGGTGTTCGGATCCGCGTCGTTATTGGTGTAGGCGGCGCCGACGATGCCCGTCGCGGGAGTGCCCATGACGTAGGAAACAGGGGTGTCGATGGCCGCGATTCCGTCCGCCACGTTGACGCGAAGGTTCTGCCCGGTATCGCTCACGATGCGGAGACGGTCGGGAACGGGATTGAAGTCCACGCCGAAGTTGGCTCCCTCGAGTGGAACGTTGACACGAGCCTTGAACGTGGCGGCCGCGTTCGTCAGGTCGAGGGTATAGATGCCTCCCGCATCACCGAGCCCGTAGAGCTCGCCGGTCGCGGGACGGAAGTCGATTCCGACGAGCTTCCCATCGGTAGTGAGCCCGGTCACGAGCCCGATCTCGCGGGCGAGGCCCGGTTTCGCCTCGCCGAAACAAATCAGTCGCTGGTCCGAGGTCAGGCCGACCACGTCGAGGAACCCGAGAATTTCGGCCTGACGGCCTCGCCTTTTACCGCAAACGCGTTCCTGGACGGTCGCTTCGAGGGTGGCGGCACCGAGGAGCACGGCGAGGGCGACGGCGCCCGAATGGAATGGGATGCGCATTGGAGTTCTCCTTTTCGAGAGAGAGACGGAACGCCCCGCCCTCGACACCGCGTCATGCGAAGCGAGTCGGGGTTCAGTCCTGATACGGACGGTCTCCCGGGGTTGGATTTCCGATGCGCGGAAGATTTCGTCGACGGGCAGAGAGGGCGAGAAGTCGCGCCCCTCTGCCCGCCGAGACTAGAGGATCAATTCGTTCGGGTCGGGACTGCGAGCGCTTTGAGTCTCGCCGCCACGTCCGCGCCCGCGGTCGCGGGCTTTACTTCCTTGTCGATATGGACGATTTTTCCGTCCCCGCCGATGTAGTAGGTCCAGCGGAACGGAAGCTCGCGCTCCGGCGTAACCACACCGTAGGCTTTCGCGATCGTCTTGTCGGGATCGCTCAGGATGGGAAAGTCGAGTCCGAGCGATTCGCCGAACTGCTTATTGACGTCCGGAGTGTCGCAGCTCGCGGCGAAGTAGGCGACGTCGAACGCTCGAATCTCGGAGCCGCTCTCACGGAGCGACTTGCATTCGGCGGTTCAACCAGAGGTGAAGGCTTTGGGAAACCAGGCGAGAACGACGGTCTTGCCCTTCAAGTCCGAGAGCCGGTAGGTCTTTCCGTCCGTCCCCACGAGCGAGAACTCCGGCGCGGAATCTCCTACCTTGAGCTCGGCGGCGGACGCGCCGCCTCCGATGAGCGTGAGGCCGAGAGCCCACGCGGCTATTTTGTTCATGCGGAAGTGCTCCTTTCCATGGACGACCCGAGCGAAGTCTAGCATGGCTCACTCGAAGCGAAGGGCCTCGATGGGATCGAGTCGCGCCGCGCGGCGCGCCGGGAAGAATCCGGCGACGAGACCGATGGCGATGGCGATTCCATAGGAAACGACCACTACCGTTGGGGAAAGGGAGGTCGTCCAGCCGAACGACCCGGAGAGAACCCGGGAAGCGGCGATTCCAAGGACCACCCCCGCGATTCCTCCCACGGCCGACAGCAGCAGCGCCTCGAGGAAGAACTGAGCTCCGACGTCCTTCGCGCGCGCGCCCACGGAGAGGCGCACTCCAATCTCCCGCGTGCGCTCCGTCACGCTAAGCAGCATCACGTTTCCAATTCCGATCCCGCCCGACCAGAAGGGACACGAGCGCGATCGAGACCAGGAGCGCCATCATGGTGCGGCTCGAGCGCTCGAGGGTCATCGAGAGCTCCGCGAGAGTGACCTTTTCCAGGTTCGGAAGGTTCCCCGCGAGAACCCGGGCCACGTTCGGGTGAAGTCCCTTGGTCAAGACCTCGCTCGCCTGGGTCACCACCGTGAAATCGTCCGGCTTGGTGTCCGCGATGCGATGGCGCTCCCGGAGAAGCTCGGTCACCGCCTTCGCCACCTGCGAGACCTCGCCCGTCGACTCCGCGGTCACCGTGATGGTATTGAGATTCGTGACGTTGAGAAGGCGGTGGATGGTGGTGAACAGGAACGTAGAGCGCGTCGAACTCGTCGTCTCCGACGGCCCCGGGCGTCATCCAGTTCGCGCTCGACGTCACCCCGACCACGCGGAAGCTCTGGTTCCAGATCGTGACCTCTTTTCCCACCGGTTCGACTTCGGGAGCGAAGAGCTTGTCGCGGACGACGCTTCCGAGGACCACGACCGGATCGCCTCGCCGCTGCTCGCGCTCGGAGAAGAATCTTCCCGACGAGACCGCGTGGGCCCGGCGAATCTTCGGGAGATCGACGTCGGTCCCGTGAAGACGCGTGAACCACCGCTTCTCGCCCGCGAAGACCTTGGCGTTCTCGTGGACGCCCGAGGCTACGTCCGCGACACCCGGGAGATCCGCGACGGCATCCGCGTCTTCCTGGGTGAGTGTCGCCGCAGCCCCAAGGCCCGCCTCGGCGTCCCCGAGCCGATCCGCCGCCGTCGGATGGTCGTGCTTCTCCATCGGATCGTTCTCGGGATGAGCGAGAACGACCGGGGACGAGCGCGCGGAGGATGCGCTCGAGCCGCGCGTGCGGGGCCAGCACCTCGATGATCTCGTCGCCCTTGGTCTTGTAATTCCCCGCCTTCACCACGATCACGTTCAGGCCCGCGGCCCGGATCTGGTTCTGGATGGATCGATGAGCCCCGCTTCCGATGGCGACGGTGACGAGAAGGGCACCCACGCCAATGGCGAGGCCGAAGAGAGACAGCGCGGTGCGAAGGCGGTAGCGCTTCAGCCCCGAGAGCGCGACCTCGAGGCTCATGACGACGCCACCGGGGCGTCGCTTTCGACCCTCCCGTCCTTGAGCTCGACGATACGGGAGGCGCATTCGGCGATGTTGCGCTCATGGGTAATGACGACGAGCGTCAACCCCCGCTCCTGGTTCAAGCGCCGGAACAGATCCATGATCTCGCCGCTGGTCTGACTGTCGAGGTTGCCCGTCGGCTCGTCGGCGAGGAGAAGTCCGGGCGAATTGACGAGCGCCCGGGCGATAGCGACTCTCTGCTGCTGCCCTCCCGAGAGCTGGTTCGGATGATGGAGCGCGCGATCGGAGAGACCGAGCGATCCGAGCATCTCGAGCGCGCGGCTCCGCCTCTCGGAACGAGAGAGCTTCCCGCCGTTGTAGAGGAGCGGCAGCTCCACGTTCTCGACCGCGGGCGTCCGCGGAAGCAGATTGAAGCTCTGGAAGACGAAGCCGATATGCCGGTTTCGCAGAGAGGCCCGTCTCGTCCGGCGAGATCTCGGAGACGTCCTTCTCTCCGAGAAGATACCGCCCGCTGGTCGGCCGATCGAGACAGCCCAGAATGTGCATCAGCGTCGACTTTCCCGAGCCCGAAGGACCGATGACGGCGACGAACTCGCCGTCTTCGATGTCGAGGCTCAGCCCCCGGAGGGCTTGCACCTGGACTTCGCCGACGGCGTAGGTCTTCTTCAGGTCGCGGACGGAGATCTTCGCCATTCGGGGCTCAGTTGCCGGTCGCCTCCTTGGGCTTCGCGGGAGGAATCTGTCCCGTGTAGGCGTAGAGGAAGGCGGCTACGGATTTCTCCGCGCCCGCCATTCCGTAGATTTTCTCCGCGCCTTCGATGACCCAGAACTCGTTCGCGGCATGCGCTCCCGCCCCGTAACCCGCGGCGCCGCCGACGATGGGCATGTTGATTTTGGTCACCTGGTCGTTCACGAAGAGATACGCGGGCCAGTAGGGCCCGAGGATTGACTCCTCCGCCGGCGGAACGCCGTAGGGAATCTGGAAGATGTCGTAGGTCGTCATGAGGGCCTTCGCGGTTTCGTTGTCGTAGCTCATCTTGGACCAGGGCACGTCGCCGACCACGGTCATCTCCACGTCCTGGTAACCCTTCTCGTCGAGAAACGCGCGGATCTTCTTCACCATCTCGAGCCCGTCCATGTTCGGGACGTAGCGCATGTTGTGCTTCGACGTGACCTTGTTCGGCAGGATGGCGCCCGCGCCGCCCGGATACATGTTGCCCGCCCAGATGCCGTCGAGGTTGAGGGTGATTCCGTACTGGGCCATCTTCAGGTACTCGAGCGGATCGTCGGTCATGAAGCGCGCGACTCCGACGTTCGTCGCGGCGACCTTCATGTCCAGCTTCGCCGCCGCTTCCTGGAGCGATGCCGAGCTCCTTCTCGCTCAGGGGAACGGCGCCGTCGTAAAAGCCGGGCACGAGAACCTTGTTGCCGTCGTCCGAGATGAGGGTCGAGAGCATCTTGATATGGCGCCACGCGGGACTGTCGGTTCCCCGCTTGAAGGCGCCGTGGATGTCCGACGCGACGGGTCCTCGTCCCCACTTCTCGCCGCTGGTGGTGAGCTCGATATAGACGCAGCCCTCGGAGCCTCCCGAGAGCTCTCCGCCGCCGCTTCGACCCTGCGAGCCGAATCGAAGCATCGCCTTCGCGCCTCGGCGAAGAGGTCCGGATGGTCGCGAACGAACTGGCGGAGGCCGATCGACATCCTCTCCTCGTCTCCTTCGGCGACGAAGATCAGATTCACGGGAAGCTTTCCCAACACTTCCTTCATCGACATGAACGCGTTCCACTGGACCATCTGCGGTCCTTTGGAGTTCGTGGCGCCGCGGCCGATCATCACTTTCTTGAAGGGGGGATACTCGACGATGCGGCCCTCGAAGGGCGGCACGATCCACGCGTCCGGCTGGGTGATGGGCATGGTGTCGTACATCCAGTAGATAAGGAGCGTCTTCTCCGCTCCCTCGTCGCACTTCGCGTAGACCACGGGGTTTCCCGGCTGGCCCCACTCCGTCATCGGGACCTCGTAGACCCGCGACTCCTGGCAGCCGAGCTGCTCGAAGAATCCCTTCACCATCTGCGCCGACTCGGGAATGCCCTCTCCCGAGTTCGAGATGCTGGGCTGCTGGATCCACTTCTGAAGGTTCACCACGTGCTGGTCGAGATTCTGGTCGATGTGGTCGAAGACCTTCTTGAGCTCGTCGGGAATCCGGCTCATGTCGATCTGCGAGCTCGGTGTCCCCGTTCGGGCGGATCCCGAGAACCGAAGCCACGGCCTCGGGCGCCGCCTTCTCTCTCCGTCCCGGGTGTCGTGTCGGGAGAGGCGCAGCTCCAGATCGAAACGGCGACGATGGGAAGGAGCCAGGTCTTGCTCATGAATGCCTCCTCACTTAACGCTCGCTCCGCTCGCGATAGAGAGCGCTACGCTAAGCCCGGGCCCATCGGGTGTCAACTCTTTTGACCCGATCGCATGCCGGTGGTAGCTTCGGAGTCCGATGCGCGTTCTCGCGGCCGCGGTGTTTTCGATTCCGTTTCTCGCGTGCGAGATGGATTCGCCGAAGGACGCTTCCGGCCGGAGCGCATCGCACGTTCGATGAGGAGCTGCTCCATGTCTACGGAGTCAGTCCTCCGCCGATGAAGGAGGAAGAGATCTCTCGAGCGCGGGCGGAGCTCGATCGTCTCCTCCCGGGCGAAGGCCCGCTCTTCCAGCGGTACGCCGCGTTCCAGAAGCGATTTCTTGATTCCGCCGGAGACGATCCCCGCGGCGGTCGACCGGGCGCTCGAAGAGAGCCGGCGCCGCACGCGCGAGCATCTCGAGCTTCCCCTGGAGGAGGCCGTCCGGGTGGAGTCCGTATCCGGAGCTCCGTGGCCGTCGTTCACCCGCTACCTGGGCGACTCGCGGAGCGTCGTTTCGATCAACCGTGACTTTCCGCTGACCCCTTCGGATCTCCTCGAGATCGCAAGCCACGAGGCCTATCCCGGCCACCACGTCTTGAACGTCCTCCGCGAGCGAACGTCGACGCCACCCGAGGGGCGTGAAGCTTTTCTTCACGAAGGGCTCGCGAGCTACGGCGTCGAGCTCGCGTTTCCCGGCGACGAACGGCTCCGCTTCGAGAAAGAGGTGCTGTTCCCGCTCGCGGGGCTCGATCCGGAGGGAGCCGAGCTCTACTCACGAGTCGCTCGAGAGGTGCGGAGGCTCGCACCGCTCCGCGTCGAGGGTGCGCGCGCCTACCTCGAGAGAAGGCGCGATCGTGTCCAAAGCGTCCTGTTCCTCGAGAACGAGGCCCTGGTTCCCGCGCCTTGGGCGTTCCTCCGTTTCGTGGATCGCTATCGCACCTTCGTGATCGCTTACACCGCGGGCCGCGACGCGGTCGCGCCGCCGAATCGAAGAGAGCGACTCGGACCCCTGGCGCGAGTACGTCCAGATCCTGACGGAAGAGAACGATGAGACTTGAAGGCCTCGCTCTCCTCCTCGTCGTTTCCTGCGCGAACGAGCTCCCCGCCGGAAACACCCCGCGCCGCCGCGCGGCAGGCTCACGGCGATCACGCGCCCCATCACGGCGGACTCGTGCTCATGCACGGCGACCTTCACTTCGAGGTGCTGCTCGATCCCGAAGGCCGTCATCAGGTCTATCTGACGGACGCGGTCCGCGAACGAGCTTCCCGCGTCCGCCGCGTCGGAAGTGACGGTGACCGTCCTTCGCCAGGACGAGGAGCCCGAAACTCTCGCCCTCCAAATCGACGAGTTCGGCGAGAGCTGGGTAGCGGAGGGAAGGCCGGTCCGTGCGGAGGAGAGCCGCGCCGTCGTCGCGCTGGTCCATCAGGGCGAACGGTACGAGATCGAGCTTCCGTTCCTAGCGGCGCCCCCGATCCCGACGGCGCCGGATCCGCACCAGGGTCACGAGCCACTAACGCCCCGCCTTGACGATGTGTCGCGCGTCAAGCCCACCCCTTCCGTGCTAGTTCACGACAGACGGTGAGCAGCGTCCCTCACTCGAAGCGCAGAGCGTCGATGGGGTCGAGCCTCGAGGCGCGGTGGGCGGGGTAGTAGCCAAACACCACTCCCACCGCGAAGGCGAGCCCGAAGGCGAGCGCGACGGCGCTCGACGACACGCTCGTGGGCCACTCGAGGATCGCGGTGACCGCGTAGGCGCTCGCGAAACCGAGGAGAATCCCGAGGGCGCCTCCCGCGAGACTGAGCGCGACCGCTTCCAGCAGGAACTGGAAGAGCACGTCTCGGGTCCTCGCCCCGACCGACAGACGAAGGCCCACTTCCCGGGTGCGCTCCGTGACCGAGAGGAGCATCACGTTCATGATGCCGATCCCTCCCACCACGAGCGACACCGACGCGATGCTCGCGAGAAGAAGGGTCATCGTCGCGTTCGCCCGCGCGAGGGTCGAGACCATCTCTTCGGACGTCACCTCGTCGAGCCGGGGCATGCTCGCGAGCACCATGGCCGCCGCCGGAGTGTAGAGGCCTTCGGTGAGGGCCCGCGCCGCCTCGGTGCGAATGGTGAAGTCGTCGGGGACGAGGCCGGTGCCTCGCATCGCGAAGGGACCTTTCGCCCGCGGAAGACTCTTCGCTTTCTCGGGATCGTCGAGTCCATGCCGCGCGCGGAGAATCTGCCGCGCCTCTTCGGCAATCCGCGTCGCCTCCCCCGCGGTCTCAGCCGCGGCGGTGACGCCGTCGAGATGCTCGACCCCGAGAGCTTTCTGGAGGCTTTCGAAAGGCACCAGCACCCGCTCTTCCCCGCTGACCACTCCCACCACGGTGAACGGCTTACCCCGGACGAGGAGCTCCCGTCCCGCGGGATCGACTCCCTCTCCGAAGAGCGCGTCGCTGAGAGCGCCCGACAAGACCGCGACGTCCGTCTCGCCCTCGGTGAAGAGCCGACCTCGGCTCGCTTCGACGCCGTGGATCGAGAAAAAGGCGGGGCCGCATCCCACGAGGGCCGCGAAGCCCTTCTTCTCCCCTGCCGCGAGAGGAGCGCGGTCCTCGACCATCGGCGTCACCTCGACCACCCCCGCGATACCCGCGATTGCGTGCGGCATCCTCTTCGGTCAGGCTCGTCGATCTCCCGAATCCCGGAAGGAATGGAAAGGGCGTCGCCGCCGCGCACGTAGTTTCCGGCGCGGACGTAGACGATGTTCGTGCCCGCGGACGTGACCTCGCTCGCGACCTGCTCCTGAGCGCCCGCGTCCGAGCGCGACCATGGTGACCACCGCCCCGACCCCGATGACGAGCCCCACCATCGCGAGCGCGCTCCGAAGGAGATTCTTCCCGAGAGCGGAGACGGCGAGGAGAAAGGCTCCGGGAAGGCCCATGAGGCGCCCATTGTAATGTGGCCGGCCATGGAACAATATGGAAGTACACCATGAGCAGCTTCATCGGCGGGAGCGCCTACGCGATGGCGAGTCAAATTGCCGAAGGGTACCTGCTCCTGAACCATACGCACTTGAAGAAGCTGGCCAAGGGGGACCTCGCGTCGCTCACGCACGAGATCAATCGGGTCCTGACCGAGGCTCGAGGATCTCAGCCGCCGCTCGACGACGTCGCCGCACAGCAGCAGCGCAATCGAAAAATCAGCCGGCTCACCGGCGCCCTCACCATGGTGCAGCACCGAATGACGACGATGAAGTGAGCCCGCGAGGAGGTTCTCGTGGTCCGTCGTTCTCTCGTCACCTGGCTCCTCCTTCTCGCCGCGTGGGCTTGTTCTCGTCCTCAGGCCGAAGCTCCCGGCGTCATTCGTCTCGTCGACGAGTTCGCCGAAGCGCGAGTGGATTCCGCATCGGAGACGACTCCGCCTAAGGTGGCGGACTCACCCGCCGAGGCGTTCGAGTGGGCTGAGATCAAAGGCGCTCCGTATCCCTTGCTACGTGCGCAAAGAACCACAGGGGAAGGAAACCCTGACGTCCTTCACCACGCGGAGGTCAAGATCCGCGTCTCGAAGGGCGGGAGCCTCGCTCTGAACGTCTCGAAAACAGAGTCGATGAACGTCGAGGGCCAGGGTCGCAATCAGTGGCCTCTACTGTCGCCCCTTGTGCCCGGCGAGAGAACGGAAACGTATGTCCTGACGCCTTCGCGGACGCTGCCATCGTCCGACATTCGTTATCTCTTCTTGAGTCCGAGCAGCGACGAAGAGGCAGAGTACGAGCTCGAGTCGGTTCGACTGGTGTTTCGTCGGGAATATCTGGAAAGCGTTCCGAGCGGGGTGAGCTGGCAGGGTTTTGGAAACGTCTATCGGGAGACGATCGTGACTCGCTCGCCAGAGAAAGTCTCCTTCGATCTCGAGCTTCCCGAAACTCCGCGCTTCGAGATCGCGCTCGGGACAATCGAGCCATTCCCGGTCACGTTTCTGGTGGAAGCGTCTCCCGGCGGGGTGCTTTTGAAAAAGACTCTCACCACGCCGAATCGCTGGGAGGAAACCATCGTTCCGCTCGAGGGGCTCGGGGGCCAGGAGGGAAAGCCGGTCACCTTGACTCTGACCAGCGTTTCCGAGAAAGACGGAGCCCTGGGTTTCTGGGGAGCCCCTTCCATCCGCGCGAGCGCGACGAAAGCGAAGAGCGTGATTCTCTTCGTCGGCGACACACTGCGCCGGGACCATCTGGAGCTTTACGGCTATGACCGGGAAACGGCGCCCAACCTCTCCCGGATCGCCCGCGAAGGCGCCCTTTTTCTCGACGCGCAATCGCAGGCGACCTGGACGAAGGTCTCGATGCCTTCGATCTTGACGTCGCTCTATCCGACCACGCATGGAGTGAAAGACTTCCCGGATCGCGTTCCCGCTTCCGCGCTGACCCTGGCCGAGGCCTATCGCGATGCGGGCTACGCCACTCTCGCCTACTCCTCCAATACCTTCGTGGGACCGGCGACGAACCTCCACCAGGGTTTCGAGGTCTTCGTCGAGGACATGGTTCGGCCCGTCACTGGCACCTCGAAAAGCGCGCGGGCGTATCTCGACCGCGCCCTTCCCTGGATCGAAGCCCACCGGGACGTTCCCTTTTTCCTCCTCATTCATGTGACCGATCCGCACTGGCCCTTTCCTCCCGAAGCACCCTACGACACGAAATGGGCCGACGCCGCCGACCGCGAGCGGCACCGGGAAATGACCGAACGGGTGAGAGGCCACATTCAGCGCGCGTCCATGAAACGGCGCGGTCTCCCTCGCGCGACCGAGCTCGCCTCCGCGGGAGTGGACGCGGCGGAGTTCGTGAAGCCCGAGCTCGATTGGTACGATGGCTCGATTCGAGGAATGGACGCCGAGATCGGCCGGCTTCTCGAGACGCTCGAGAATCTCGGTCTCGATGAGCAGGTGCTCCTGGCCTTTCTCAGTGATCACGGCGAAGAATTTCTCGAACACGGAAGCCACTGGCACGGCCAATCTCTGTACGGCGAGCTCACCAATGTGCCCTTGGTGCTCTGGAGTCCCGGACGTATTCCCGCCGGCCTCGAAATCCGGGAGACGGTCCAATCGATCGATGTGATGCCGACGCTCCTGGAGCTCTCTTCCGTGCCGATACCTGAAGGTCTTCAGGGGCAGAGCCTTTTTCCGCTGCTGCAAGCTGAAGGTGTAACGCGATGGCGCGCGCGCCCCGCGTTCAGCGAACGACACCCCAGCTCGGACGCGCCTGGGACGGAGTCGATCGCCATGGTGTGGGAGGGCTACAAGCTCGTCCGCAACATCGACCCTCCCGAGGGCCAGCCGGAGATCGAGCTCTACGATCACGTAAAGGACCCTTTGAACCTCGAGAACATCGCCGACCAGAAGCCGGAGGTCGTCGAGAAGCTCGGGAAGATGCTCGAGGACTGGCAACGCTTCGCGCAGTCGGCGCGGCTGCCGACGGACGGCGAGGCCGCTTCCGGGATGAGCTCCGAACAGCTCGAACGGCTCCGGAGCCTCGGCTACGTGCAGTAGTCGTGCGTCCTCCCGAGATTCTCCAGATCCATCGCGAGCGGGTGAAACCCGGCGCGGAAGCCGCGTACGCGGAAACGGAAGAGCGAATCCGCGAGCGCTGTTCGGAGCTCGGCTGTCCGCACCCCTATCTTGCTCTCGAATCCGTGGCGGGACCGCGGGAAGTATGGTTCTTCAACGGTTACGAATCGGAGGCGGAGAAGACTTGCGGTCGCCGCCGCTTACGCCGGAAACGCTCCGCTCATGGAGGCGCTTCGCAAGCTCGGGAAGCAGAAGGAAGCGTTCCTCCTCGAGCCTGTCTCCGCCTTTGCGCGATATCGCCGCGATTTGACGGTGGGCACGCCCTGGGGACTCGGCCAGGGACGTTTTCTCGCGATGTCGGTCTCCACGGAAGGGCGCGAGAGCAAGGGGACGGTTTTCGAAGATGCCACCGGGACGCGCTACTCGATCGAAGCCTTCCGCAGCCGGGAGGAGGCGGAGCTAGCAACCGCCGGCGGCGGGGGCAAGGTCTTCGCCGTGCGACCGGCGTGGAGCTACCCGGCGACGGAGTGGATCTCAGCCGATCCGGAATTCTGGCGCGGCCACCCTTCGACCGCTCGACAGAAGTAGAGCTCCGCAACGCCTTGTTGGCGGAAGCGGTCGACGAGAGAATAAGATTGCCCCACTGAAATCAGGACATTGATGGCGCGCGCAAGCGGCACTATTCTCGGCTCCTACGAGATCCTCGCCCCGCTGGGCTCGGGCGGCATGGGAGACGTCTATCGCGCCAGGGACCGGAAGCTCGGCCGGGAGGTCGCCATTAAAGTGCTCCGCCCCGGTATCGCCTCCGACACGACGCGGCTCAAGCGCTTCGAGCAGGAGGCACGGACAGCGTCCGCGCTCAACCATCCCAACATCGTCACCATTTATGAAATCGGCGAGCACGACGGCGAGCACTACATCGCCATGGAGCTCGTGGACGGGGATACGCTGCGCGAGTTGTTGGCTTCTGGCCCCGTTCCTCCCAGAAAGCTGCTCGACCTCGGCAAACAGATTGCGGAGGGTCTCGCCAAGGCCCACGCGGCGGGCATCGTTCATCGGGATCTGAAGCCGGAGAACCTCATGCTGAGCCGCGACGGCTACGTGAAGATCCTCGATTTCGGCCTCGCCAAGCTGTGGCCCGATCCCTCGGGGATCGGCTCCGAGATGGCGACGAGCGACAGGCTCGAGACGGAGGAAGGCGTCATCGTGGGTACGGTCGCCTACATGTCGCCGGAGCAGGCGAAGGGTCGGCCAGTGGATTTTCGCTCCGACCAGTTCTCGTTGGGGGCGATTCTTTACGAGCTCGCCACTGGCACGCGGCCGTTCGAGAGGTCGAGCGTCGCGGAAACTCTCCTCGCCATCCTCCGTGAAGAGCCTTCGCCCGTTGCCTCGGTAAATCCCTCCGTTCCGCCTCATCTGGTGCGGATCCTCGAGAGGTGCCTCGCGAAGGATCCTCAAGACCGCTACGACTCCACCCGGGATCTGGCGCGGGAAATCCTCGCGTCGGAATCGTCGCCTTTGCCGCTTTCGGCGGGTGCGGCGGATCGAACGCCTTGGCGAATGGGAGCGCTTCTGGCCGCGGCGGTCCTGGCCATCCTCGTCGTGGGAATCTTTCTGTCGAGAAACCATCGGGGGGGCGATCGGAGCGAGGGGGCGCCGATCGAGCCCGGCATCCAGTCCATCGCCGTCCTGCCGCTCGAGAATCTCTCCGGCGATCCGGAACAGGAGTATTTCGCGGACGGTATGACCGAAGCGTTGATTACCGAGCTATCCAGGTTCAGCGCGCTCCGGGTCGTCTCGCGCACCTCGGTGATGCGCTACAAGGATACTTCGTTGTCCCTTCCCGAGATCGGCCGCGAGCTGCACGTCGACGCGGTCGTGGAAGGGTCCGTGCTCAAGGCAGAGGGCCGGGTTCGGGTGACCGCCCAGCTGATTGACGCTCGAGCCGATCGGCACCTTTGGGCCGAGAATTACGATCGCGACCTGCAGGACATTCTGGCGCTTCACAGCGACGTGGCCCGAGAGATCGCTCGCAAGGTCCAGGTCGCTCTCACGCCCGCCGAGGAGTCGCGCCTGGCCGAGGCCGAAGCCCGCCCGATCGACCCCGAGGCCTATGAGGCCTACTTGCGGGGCCGGTACTATTTCAATCGAACGAGTGAGGCGGACCTCGAGAAGGGGGTCTACTACTTCGAGCGAGCGCTCGCGAGGGAGCCGCGCTACGCCGCCGCATATTCCGGACTCGCGGACAGCTACAACCGTCTGGGGATGACGCTCATCGGGAGACCTCCGGGCGAGATGCGGTCCAAGGCCATCGCCGCGGCGAGCGAAGCTCTCCGGATAGATGGCGGGCTCGCGGAAGCCCATGTGTCGCTTGGTTGGGCGAAGTTCTTCGATCGGGACTGGTCGGGAGCCGAGGAGTCGTTTCAGCGCGCGATGGCGCTGAACCCGAAGTATGCCGAAGCCCATCAATTGTATTCCCTGTACCTGGTGGCGCTCGGGCGGTTCGACGAGGCGATCGCGGACGGGGAGGAGGGCTGTTGAGCTCGACCCGCTCTCTCTGAATTCCCAGGCGCGGCTGGGCCAGGTGCTCTTCTACGCTCGTCGTTACGACGATGCCATCCAGGTGCTCCGGAACGCGCTGGAGTTGGACCCGAACTTCGTTTTCGCGCTATGGCACCTCGGCGATACCTACACGCAGGTATCCAGGTACGACGAAGCCATCTCGGTCCTCGAGAAAGCCGTCACGCTATCGAAGAGAAACCCAGCGGTCGTGGGGTACCTCGGTTGTGCGTACGCGAAGTCGGGGCGAGATCGGGAAGCCCGAGAGCTGCGGAAGGAACTGACGGAGCTCTCCGAGACCCGATACATGCCGCCGATGACGTGGGCATGGTTCCATGCCTGTTTGAAGGACCGGGAGAGCGCATTCGAGTCGCTGGAGAAGGCCTTCGCGGAGCGTTCCTACCTTCTGGTCTATCTCGGAGTCTACCCGCCGATCGACTGGCTTCGGGATGACCCGCGCTACCAGGAGCTCATTCGCCGGATAGCGCTTCCCAAGTGACGCGCGGCTTCCTTCCTAGACGAACGAGCTCTCCCGAATCGCTCGCAGGAACTACTCAGCGAATGGCCGCGACTTCCACCCGGGCGTCGTTGAAGCAGGCGCCGCCCCCGACGACGTTCACGTTCGACGGAGTGAGCGCGGTCGAGGTCCTTCCGTTGAGCGAGGACTTCATCCATGCGCCCTTGGGAAGTGACACCACGCCCTCGCGCACGTGCGCGTCCACGCGCGCGATGCACTCGACCTCGCCGAGGTCGTTCCAGACCCGCACCCGATCGCCGGAGCCGATCCCCGCGTTGCCGCGCGTCGTCCGGATGAATCGTGAGGTGGAGCTCCTGCACGTTGAACTCTCCGAACGTGCTGCTCACGAGCTTCGAGCTTGCCGGCGTGATGAGGCAGAGGGGAAACGACTCGGAATGAATCTCTTCGTACGCGTAAGGAGCGGGGCCGAGAACCGCGGGGGTGAGATGGATTTTTCCATCCTCGGTCTGAGGAAAAACGCTCTCGAACTGAACGGGATTCGAAGACCCGTCGAAGTCGTACCGCTCCATTCCTCCGCGTCTCGAAGGGCTCGGGCGAGACGGGCTTTCCCTGAAGCTCGATGGCCGCGACGACTCTCTTCCGGAGCTCCGCCTCCGGCCAATGGAAGATCGGGTCCTCGAAACCCGAGCGCGCGGCCGAGCTCGGCGAAGACCGAAGCATTGCTGCGAGCTTCTCCGACAGGGCTCGATCACCGGCTTCGTCGCTCCCACGACGTAGCTTCCGTACGAGCGTTTGTAGTCGTAGTGCTCGAGCATCGTCGTCGCCGGCAGCAGGATGTCCGCGTAGCGGGCGGTATCGGTCATGACCTGCTCGAAGACCACGGTGAAGAGGTCCTCACGCAAGCAGACCCCGCAGGATGCCGTTCTGATCCGGGCACCGTCGCGACCGGATTGCAGTTGTAGACGAAAATCCCGTGGACCGGAGGCCCGTTGAGCAGTGTCCGGCTCGTTCAAGACTCGCGCGAGCTCGGTCATATTGATGACCCGCGTCGTCCAGGACGCGGTGTCCCAGAGCTTCGAGGCGTCGAGCTTTCCCGCTCCGCTGTTGCTGAGGGTGTAGCCGCCGCCGCGGCGTCCGAACTTTCCCAGAAGGGCGGGCATCGCCAGGATCGCGGCCGCCGCCTGGCCGCCGTTCCGGTTGCGCTCCAGACCCCATCCGCAGCGGAGCACCGCCGGCGACGCGTCCGCATAGCGATCCGCGAGGAGCCGGATGCTCTCGCGGTCGACCCGCGCCTCTTTCGCGGCGCGGTCGAGGCTCCACTCCGAGGCCGCGTCGAGGAGCGTCTCGAGCTCGACCGCGTGCGCGTCGAGAAACGCGCGATCGAATCGGCCCGTCTCCGCCCAGTGGTGGATCATCCCGAGCGCGAGCGGCAGGTCCGCGCCGGGGAACACGGGAAGGTGCAGGTCGATGAGATCGGTGGAAAGCGTCCGAACGGGATCCACGAGCGCGATGAATGCGCCGCGCTCCTTCGCCTCCCGGAGGTACGGCACGAGGTGGATGTTCGAAGCCCTCGGGTTCGCTCCCCAGATGAGGATGCAGCTTGGCCTCGGGATAGTCGGGGAAAGCGACACCCGCCATCTTCCCGTACATCCCCTTCGCGACGCCGGAAGTGGGCGCGGCGCAGATCGTCTTGTCCGAGTCGGGAGGCCCCGAGGCGAGCGAAGTAGGCGCTGTCGACCAGATCGTCGGTCAGAAACCCGTTCGAGCCGCCGTAGTTGTACGGAAGGATCGCTTCGCCGCCGACGCTGTCCCGGATGCTCGCGGAACCTCTCGGTGATCGTCCCGAGGGCTTCGTCCCAATCGATGCGCTCGAAGCGAGCTTCACCCTTCGGCCCGATCCGGCGCATGGGATGGAGGAGCCGGTCCGGATGATAGAGCCGGTCCGCGAATCGGCCCACCTTGGAGCAGATGAAATCCTGCGTGACGTCGTTCAGCCCGGCCGGACCGATCTTCGCGACCCGTCCTTCCTCGACGGTCACCTCGAGAGAGCAGGCGTCGGGACAGTCGAGAACGCAGGAAGTTCCGATGGTGCGAGCGGATTCATTCATGGGATCAGATGCCCTTCTCGAAGAGCGTAGCGGACGCCGGCGTAGTTCGCGGCGATGTCGGCGGGATCCACTTCTCCCTGCCCGACGAGTGCCGGCAGATATTCCTTCAGGTAGCCGAGAGCGAGCGTGACGTCGGGCCCCCATCGCCGCGTCCCCAGATAGCTCGCGATCGCGTGGGCCGCCCGGCCGCGATAGGTCTGGTCCCGATCGTAGCCGCCCGGGACCTCGGCGAGTCCGATGCGGGCCTCGAGCCGATTGCCGTCGAGGTACGAAAGCTCTTCGAGCTCGTGATGGGTGAACCCCGTGAGCCAGACGTAGGGCACGTCCGACAGGTGGTCCACGAACAGGACCCCGACCGGCAGGCACACCACTAGAAGGCGCTTTCAAGACCCGAGTCGCGCGACCCCTCTCCCATCTCGAAACTCTCCTCGGACGTCCGGGGTGATTGTAGGCCGAATCGCCCCCTCTTGGCGAAGCCAAAGGGCGGAGGCAAAGAGGCACGCGAGGCCCGAGCACGATCGCGGCGTCCGCCACGTTGAAGATCCCCGTCCGGAGGTCGCCGATGCCGATGCGCAGGAAATCCACCACCCGGCCGTCGCGCAACGACCCGGTCGATCAGGTTCGAGGCTCCCCCGCCGATGACGAGAGACCATCCCACGAGCTCGACCGGCTTCTTCGCCTGGAAGAGCCGCGCGCTGAAGACCAGGAGAAGCCCTCCGACCCCGACGGTGAAGAGCCAGAACCGGGTCGAATGGTGGAAGTCGGCGCCGAGCCCGAGGAAGGCTCCCGGGTTCTCGGAGTAGAAGAGCTCGACGAACCCGCCGACGAGCGTGTAGGGAATGACGTCGATGAAGCTCGAGGCCGCGACGTGTTTCGTCGCCTGGTCGCAGGCGACGGTCATCAGGAGGAGCAGCGCGGCGACCGCCCATCGCTTTTGACTCTTGCCTTTGCCGTCGTTCATGGCGCCCGCGCGACGAGGCCAGGATGCACGCGGGAGAGGCCGGGCCGCAAGTGTGTGGGGACATCGACCAAAGGGGCTCCCTCGAGCTCGAGGAGCGCTTCCTTCTTTCGAAAGGCCACCACCATAGCCGGTGAGAGACCCGTCCTTGCCGACGACGCGGTGGCAGGGAATGACGATCGAGATGGGGTTCTTTCCGTTGGCCGCGCCCGCCGCGCGGATCGCGTTCGGCCTCCCCGCCCGCCTCGCGAGCTCGCTATACGTGACGGTCTCGCCGATAAGGAATCTTCTGGAGCTCCGCCCAGACCCGCTTCTGGAACGGCGTCCCCGCGGGCGCGAGCGGAAGGGAAAACGAGCGGCGCCGTCCCTCGAAGTACGACCGGAGCTGCTCTTCGGCCCGCCGCAGGAGGGGAAACGCGGGGTCCTCCTCCCAATCGCCGCGGAATGGCAAAACACGCCGTCCCGGCGCTGCTGAAATTCCACGCACTTCAGACCCTCTCGGTCCCCGGCCATCACGATCTTTCCGAGAGGGCTTCGGACGAGACGGTACTTCATGGAACATCCAGGATGTCACGGCACGGGGGCGAGCTTCCGCTCGATCGGGCTGCAGGATCTCCTTCTCGAAGATCTCGACGAGATGCTCGGTGTCGCGATATCGGTAGGGCTCGAGGGCCCAGAGACCGGGAAGCTCCGGCGGCTCTTCGCCGTCCGGCATGATGACTTGAAGCGGGCAGCTCCTTGAGCGTGAAGCTGAACGGCTGGAGCTCCTTCGCGAACGCGCGGCTTCCGGCGAGGTCCGCGATGACGAACCTCGCGAGATGGGCCAGGTTCGCGATGACCGAGCGGAGCTTCGGCCCGACCGGCTTCTCGAGATCGATGGCGAGCGGCGCGTAATCGCGACCGCCGGACTTCTTCCCGGATGGCATCGAGGTGCGGCCGTCTCCACTGCGGAAAGCGACCGATGACCAGCGCCACTCGAAGCGAGCTTCGCGTGATGAGCTCCCGCCACCGGGGCTCACGCAGGAGCGCTTCCATGAGATGGACCATCTCCAGATCGTCGACGAGCACCGCCGCCTCGTCCGAAGGCGTCAGCGCGAGGTTCGACGTCACGATGCCCTCGTGCCTCGACCCGGCGAAAACCGCGTCGTCGAGGCGGCTCTCGGTGAGAATCGCCTGCGCGAGGTTGCAGTTCATCACCAGCGCCCGCGAGAGCTCGCAGTGGCTCAGCTTGGCGCCTCCGAGATTCGTCTGCACCATCTCCGCTTCGACCAGGCGGGCTCCGGTGAGATCGGCCTTCGAGAGATCGGCTCCTTTGAGGCAGGCGCGGCTGAGGTTCACCTGGTTCATGTCCGCGCCGCTGAACCGGCTCTTCGAGAGACGCGCTTCGGACAGGTTCGCGAGAGGAAGCTGCGCGCGGCTCACGTCGGCCTCTTCGAACTCCGCCCCGGCGAGGCCGCTCCGGTGAGGTTCGCCTCGTAGAGGATGGCTTTCCAGAAGTGAGCCCCGGCCGCCTCCGTCCGAGTGAGGTCCGCCTGGCGAAGGTTCGCCATCGGAAGCCGCGCCCCCTCGAGCGTCGCTCCCGGGAGCTTCGCCCCTTCGAGGTTCGCCGCCGACAGGATGGCTCGCTTGAGGTTCGCGACGGGAAGCTGGGCCTTGTCCAAAACCGCGCGCGACGCGTTCGCCATCTGGAGCTGGACTCCCGACAGGTTCGCCCGCGAGAGCCGGGCTTCGACGAGCTGCGCCCGCGTCGAGATCGGCGCCGGTCAGATCGGCGTCGACCAGCGACGCCTGCGGAAGTTGGGCGCCGGTGAGCCGCGCCCGCCGGAGGATGGCGCGATCGAAGCACGCCCTTCCGCGCCTTCGCCTGCGTGAGCTGCGCCTCGGTGAGACGAGCGCCATCGAGCCTCGCGTCCGCGAGGTTCGCGCCGGTGAGGTTCGCCCCGTGGAGATTCGCCTCGACGAGATTCAGTCCCGAGAGGTCGGCACGCGACAGATTCGGAGACTGGGACTCAGGATGCTCGTCGCGGAACCTGTTCCACGTTTCGGTCCCCCGGCGAAGGACGTCCACGAGGTCCGGGTCGGCCATTCCGGCGCATTGTATCCGCAACCGGTGTTTTCATTCTCGAATTTTCGAGGGCATGAGGGAGGAAATAGGGCCCGAAAGATCGGTGCCTTTGCCGGGAACGGTATCGACGGTGAGGAATCCGCCGTGCGCTCGGACCGCCGCGAGCACGATCGCGAGGCCGAGCCCGCGGTGGCGCTTCCTGGTGGTGAAGAAGGGAACGAAGATCTTGCGACAGCGTTTCCTCGTCCATCCCGGCTCCGTTGTCTTCCACATCGAGGAACAGGTAGCTTCCCGGCGACTTCCCCTTTCCGAGGTACGCGCGGTTCAGGAGCTCGGCATCGACCTCGGTCGTTCCGGTCGCGATGCGGATCCAGCCGTTCTCGTCGGGCGCGGCATCCGAAGCATTGAGGACGAGAGCGAGCACGAGCTCCCCGAGGAGACGGGCATCGCCCCGGAGCGACGGCAGGGGGCTCTCCTCGCTGCTCTCGAGGAATGACACATCGAGCCGGACTCCCGGCTTCACCGCGGCGCGAAGGCTGTGCTCGCTCTCCCGCAGCAGGTCGCCGAGCTGGACGCGCTGAACGTCGACGCGGCCATTCTTCGAAAGGGCGGAAAGCGTGCTGGTGAGCGCGTTCGCCGAGAGGGCCGCTTCCTCGATCTCCTCCACCCCGCGGCGGAGCGGCGAGTCGAGGGCGAGCTCCGAGAGCGCGACGCCGGTCTGGCTCAGAATCCCGGCGAGAAGCGGCTCCACTTCGCGCGCGAGGCCGCTCGCGAGGACCTCGAGTCCCTCGACCTTTCCCGCGCGGAGGTGCTCCTCGCGCTCGACCGCGGAACGTTTTCGATCGCGCGCGAGCTTTTCGTTCTCCTTCTTCAAGTTCGAGAGCTCGCCCTCGAGCTGACGCTGGACCTCGAGCTGCTGCTGGCGCTGCTCGTCGATGCGAGCCGTGGTCTCCCGCGTCTGACGGAGCTGGAAGTCTCGCGACGTTCGGTCACATCGCGCAGGATTCCGATGCCTCCGAGGATCTCGCCCGAATCCTCGGTGAGCGGCGAGTAGTAGCCGTCGAAGTACACCTGGCGCGCGCTGTCTCCGTGGGTGTAGGCGCGATTTCGAGAAATCGACGTCGTCCCGGCGAGCGCGTCGCGGAAGTATCGATCCTCGCCGAGATCCTTCAACTGCGGGAGCGCCTGGAGCGCGTTCTTTCCCAGGACCTTGCTCTTTCGCTCCCCCAGGATCCGCTCCATCGCCGGATTCCAATAGGTGAGGTTGAAGCTGCGGTCGAAAGCCATGATCCCGTCGATGCTCCGATGCGTGAGCCGGCTGAAGAAGGCCCACTGGCGGCGGAGCCGGGCTTCGGACCTCTTTCGCTCCGTGACGTCGCGGGAGACCAGGAGAAGGAGCTCCTGTCCGTCGCAGGTCGCGAGCCCGACGGAGACCTCGACCGGAAATCGGCTTCCGTCCTTGCGGCGATGAACGCCGTCGAGATAGAGGACGTCGGAGCGCGTTCCGCACTTTCTCCACCCAGTCGTGCCACGCCGTCGCGGGGGTGAGCGGGAGAGCCACTTCGATATGGTTCAGCGAGAGCTCGAGGACGTCCTCCCGTGAGTAGCCCAGCACCCGGGTCGCGGTCTGGTTCACGTCGAGAAACCGCCCGCTCGCGGGATGGATGACGAAGATCGCTTCGCCCGGACTGATCCAGCAGGTTGCGGAAAGCGCTCGCGCTCGAGCTCCCGTCTCTTGCGCGACGTGATCTCGTGAAAGACCGCGAGGATGTCCTGTTCGTAGTGCTCGAGATCCTCGATGCTGCGCGTCGCTTCGACCGTCGCCCGGATCGAGCGCTCGAGCCGGTCGGCGTTCAGCTGCGATTCGTCGCGGTCGAGCTTCTTGGTGAGGGCGACGATCGTTTCGCGATTCAGCGGATGGGTGGCCTGACTCTCCAGGTTTCGGAGAATCCGCCGGAACTCCCGAAGATGTCCGACATAGTCATCCACAGCCCCAACCCCCCAATGGCCGGCGCCCCGTCCCACCAACCCCTGGAAAACGGGCTCCCCTGCCCCGGCCACCCGGCCGACGAGCGGCCGAGAATGTACCTCCGTTCTCCTCCCGCTGGCAAATTCCCCCGGGTGGACTTGCAGGAGGGAGCCGCCGCCCGTTACGCTTTCATTGGTCCCGAAAACCATAGTCACGAGCCCTATGTCGAAACTCGCGGTTCTCCTCGCGCTCTTCTTCGTTCCTCATCCGGCCTGCGTCGGATAGCAGAACGCTCACGAGCGAAACGCGCGCGCAACTTCAGGAATGGTATGACGGGGTCGGAGCCCCTCATGCCCGCGAGTCGTTCGGCGCATACCTCGCGCGAACCGCTGTTCTTCAGCGAGGGGTCCCCTACGAGCCGGTACCGCAACCGACACTCCCGGAACAGCTGCGCGTCGAGCTTTCTCGATTCGAGTGCGTGACGTTCATCGAGTCGAGCCTCGCCGTGGCGCGATGCGGGTTTCGAGGAGAGCCGACCGTGGCCTGCTTCGAGCGCGAGATCGTCGCCTCCCGCTATCGAGGCGGTGCACTCTCCGACTACGCGTCGAGGCTCCACTACTTCGACGACTGGATCGACGACAACGAGGCGCGGAGCGGCTCAAGAATCTGACCGCCGGAGCTCGGAGGCGAGCCGGTGACCCGGAGCTACTTCCACATCAGCTCGCGCGTGCTTGCCCCGCTCGCGCATCGCTCTCCGAGGATCGCTCGCCGTCCTGACCCGCGAGGTGGCGGCGACCGAATCGCGTCTCAGCCGCGCGCCGCACCTGGTGCTCTCGCGCGAAAAGGCCCGCGCGGTCCTCGACGCGCTCGAAGACGGAGACCTGGTGGCGTTCGTGCGCGAACGGTCGGGTCTCCTGGTTCACCACGCGGGCTTCGTCTACCGCGTCGGCGGCAAACCGAGGCTCCTTCACGCATCGAGCTACCACCAGCGTGTCGTCCTGACGCCCGACGACGTCTCGAGCTACCTGCTGAGACGGAGCGAGCGCCGCGGCGTTCTCGTGGCGAGACCTCTACGTCCTTAGGAAAGCGCGAAGGAGGTTCCGCGACACCTCGAGCCGGTAGGTTCTCGTCGACCGCAGATCGTCGATGGGAGCGACGTCACGCTCGAGGAGCGCGGCCGCTTCCTCGACGAGGCTCGATGTCGGTTTCTTTCCCGCGAGGAGGGCCTCGACCGAGCGCAGCCTCCGCACCGTCGGCGCCATGCTTCCGAGCGCGAACCGCGACTTCCCGGATCCGTCCGTCGCTTCGAAAGCCAGAGAAGCCCGGCGGCGACGGTCTTCGAGATGGCCGAGGCCGCGCGGGTTCCCACCTTGCGGAAGATCTGCCGCGCGGGCGCTGCGCGGGAAAGTCGATCTCGATCGAATCGATGAGCTCGCCCGTCGCGAGCGCGGTCTTCTTGACGCCGGTGAAAACGTCGAGGAAGGGAAGCGTCCGAGATTCCGTCGCGGTTCGAAGACGCACGCGGGCCTCGTAGACGGCGAGCGGCGGAAACGTGTCCCCCGCCGGAGAGGCGTTCGCGATGTTTCCGCCGAGAGTGCCTCGGGTCTGGATTTGCCGGCCGCCGATGGTGGCGCAGGCCTCGACGAGAAGCGGGAGCCGCTTTCGAATCCACCGGGTGGCGCTGGAGCTCCCAGTGCGTGACGAGAGCGCCGACGCGAACGCCGCTCTTCGTCTCGGTGATGCGCCTCCAGGGCGCGAGACGGGAGAGATCCAGGATCGTTCGTCCGTTCGACTCGCCCGGCGTTCCAGGCGACCATGAAGTCCGTGCCGCCCGCGAGAGGAACCGCGACGGGATTCGCCGCGTAGAGGCGGAGGGCCTCCTCGACCCCTCGAGGACGGAGAAGCGTCATGCTCGACGGGTCACCGCGCACGGAGGCCGCCTCTTCCTCTCGCTTCGCCGCTTTCGACCACGGCCGCGACGATGTGCTGATAGCCGGTGCAGCGGCAGAGATTGCCCGCGAGCGCGGTCCGGACCGACAGCGGATCGCCGCGCCACCTCCTTGGCGGATGTGCGCCACGGCGGTCATCAGCATTCCCGGAGTGCAGATTCCGCACTGCGCTCCGCCCTCGTCGAGAAAGGACTTTTGGAGCGTCGAAAGCCGCGAGGACGTCCCGAGCGCCTCGACGGTCTCGACCCGGGAGCCTTCCGCGTGCGCTACGGGCACGAGGCACGAATTGACGGGCTCGCCGTCGAGAAGCACGGTGCAGGCTCCGCACTCCCCCTCGCCGCAGCCTTCCTTCGTGCCGGTGAGCGCGAAGTCTTCTCGAAGCACGTCGAGGAGCCGCTTGAACGCGGGTCCCGCGATAGCGGCGCTTCTTACGATTGACGGTGAGCTCGATCATGAATCGCCTTCGCGATGCGCTCGGGAAGAAGGGGAAGCTCGGTCGGGAAGATGCCGGTCGCATGGTGGATCGCCGCGGCGACCGCGGGAGCGGGAACGTCCATCGGAAGCTCGCCGACTCCCTTGGCGCCGAAAGGCCCGAGCGAGTAGGGCTTCTCCACGATCACCACGCGAATCTCCGGCGTGTCGAGAGTCGTCGGGATGACGTAGTTCGTGAAGCTCGCGTTCGCCATGACGCCCTTGTCGAAGATCGCGTTCTCGAGGAGAGCGTAGCCGAGCCCCTGGGCCGTGCCGCCGAGGATTTGTCCTTCCACCAGAAGCGGGTTCACCGCCCGACCGACGTCCTGCGCGGTGACGACGTCGCGAACGCTCACCTCGAACGTGAGCTTGTCGACCTCGAGCTCGACCACCATCGCCGCGTAGCCGTAGACGCCGTAGGCATCGCCGCTGTACGTTCGATCGTCCCAGCGGATATCCGGCGGCGGCTCGTACTCCTGGACGAAGCCGAACGGACGGTCCTTCGCGCAGAGCCTCCGCGCGGCGCGCTTCAGTGCGCTCGGCGTCAGCGGCCAGCGCGAGCCCTTCCTGCTCGAGAGCGCGCCGGAGCTCCTCCGCGGAGCGCTTGAGGAGCCCGCCCACGATCATGCACGTCCGGCTCGCGACCGTCGGTCCGCTGTTGGGAACCTTCGAGGTGTCGGGGGTCGAGACCCGGATCCAATCGTAGGGAACCTCGAGCGCGTCGGCGACGATCGAAGCGAGGATGCTCGTCGTGCCCTGGCCGATCTCCGTCGAGGCCGCCTCGACTTCGATATCGCCGTTCGGAAGGAGAGAGACCGCGGCGCGGCTCTTTAGGTAGACCTCGCCGCTTCCGGTGAAGCCGGCGCCATGGAACACCGCGGCGAGTCCGACGCCGCGCCAGGTCGGGGCCGACTTCTTCCGGTTCCAACGCTCGCACGTCTTTCTTCTGCGGGAGACGTAGCGGCTCACCTCGACGGCTCGCTCGAGCGTCTCTTCCGCTCCGACGCTTTCCTTCAGCACCTGACCGGTCGCGGTGACCGAGCCCTCGCGCAGCAGATTCTTCCGGCGAAGAGCGAGCGGGTCGAGTCCGAGACGGACGGCGATCTTTTCCACCTGCATCTCCGCGGCGAAAAGCGTCTGCGGTGCACCGAACCCGCGGAATGCTCCGTTCGGTGGGGTGTTGGTCTCGACGACGTGGCCCACGACCCGCACGTTCGGGCATTCGTAGGTCCCCGTCGCGTGAAGGACGCCGCGGGAGAGAACGACCGGAGAGAGCGTCACATAGGCGCCTCCGTCCATGAGAACGTCGATATCCTGAGCGACGAAGGTGCCGTCTTTCTTGACGCCGGTGCGATGGCGAATGCGGGCGGGGTGTCTCTTGGTCGTGGCCCTCATGTCCTCCGCCCGGTCGTAGATGATCTTCACCGGCCGCTTCGCCTTGAGGGCGAGGACCGCCGCGTGTCCGGCGATGAGGTTCGGGTACTCTTCCTTACCGCCGAAGCCGCCTCCCGTCGTCGCCTGGATCACCCGAATCTTGTCCTCCGCTCTGGGAAAGAGCCCGAGCATCGCCTTGTGAACGTAGTAGGGACACTGCAGCGAGCCCATCACGACGAGCGTCCCGTCCTTCTCTTCCCACGCGGCGACACCGTTCGGCTCGATGTACGCCTGCTCCTGATGCGGGACCCGATACTCCCCTTCGACGATGACGTCGGCCTCCCGGAATCCCGCTTCGATGTCCCCTTTCCGGATCTCGAACCGCTTGAAGACGCTCCCGTTCGCGAGCGCTTTCTCCATCGAGAGCACCGGAGCCTCTTCGTCGCAGACGAGCTCGATGTGATCGAGGGCCTCGTAAGCTCTCGCGCGCTCGGCGTGGCCGAGGACCAGAATCGGCTCTTCGAGGTGTCGGATCTCACGGGCAGCGAGAAGCGGCTGGTCTCTCTCGATCAGAAGAACCGAGTTCTCGCCCGGAATGTCCGCCGCGGTCGCGACCACGACGGAGCTCCAGTCGTAAGCGGGATCGAAGCGAATCTCGCGAAGGACTCCGCGAGCGATCCGGGAGCGAAGGGTGACCCCATGGAGCGCTCCCGCGATGTCGTAGTCGTCGATGTATCTCGCGTCGCCCGTGAGCTTCTCGGGACCTTCCTTGCGGCGGGAGCTCGAGCCGACCGAGGCCATCCCGGTATCTTAACAGCGTTACTGCCGGCGATTCGGTGCGGGACTCGTGACGCGAACTTCGAATTCACGGCGGATGCATTCGCGCCCGTACTCACTCCAGCGGATCGATCTGCCGAATCTCGATTCTCCCGTGATACCGAAGGTGGGGTCCTAGCTTCGCGAGCTCCACCGCCTCGTCGTAGCTCGCGGCGTTCACGATGTAGTACCCGCCGATAACCTCCTTCGCCTCGGCAAAGGGGCCATCGGTCACGAGGACCTCGCTTCCGCGCGCCTTCATGATGCCGGCCCCCTTCGTCCTTGAGCTTGCTTCCCGCGACCAGCTTTCCCTGAGACGCCATCTCCTGTCCCCAGGCCTGGTACTCCTGAATGACCCCCATGAGCTCTTTCTGGTCGAGACCGGCAAATTCGTTCGGATTCTCGTGCAAAAGCAGCATGAACTGCGCCATTGGTCGTCTCCTTATTTAATGCTCGACTCGCTCCCCGCGCTGGGGAGGATGGCCCACTGCAGTATGATGACGAATCCGGTGATCGGAATTCGACAGCCCCGATGGGTCTCGTGCGCGCTCGCGTTCGCTGCCTGCGGCAGCGCTCCCGAGACGGCGCCACCCCCACCGGAAGCGAAACCTCAGATCCTGGGGAAAGCCCCGCCCGCCACCGGAGGATACCCTTCCGTCATCATGTTTACCCCCGACGTTCCGTCGGAGGCTCCCGCCGCGGGCGAGCCGGCCCTCATGGATCAGTATGGGACCGCTTTCTCGCCGAAGCTCCTTGTGGTCCGTCCGGGACAGCCCGTCGATTTCAAGAACAGCGAGGACGTGCTCCACAACGTCCACGTCATCGACGCCGAAACGCGCAAGACGGAGTTCAACGTCGGAACGCCCATGGTCGGCGCCTACCGACATACGTTTCCGGCGCGACGGCGCGTACGACGTATCGTGCAACATCCACCCGTCCATGGGCGCATTTCTCATCGTGACATCCGCCCCGTACTTCGCCGTGGCCGACAAACAGGGGGCGTTCGAGATCGATGGGATACCCGAGGGCACATATGTCGCCCGAGTCTGGAACCTCGACCCCAAACGCCGAAGCGAGCGGACGATCGCAATCATTGGATCGACCGACCGTCTGAACTTCACCGATTCTTGAACGGATAGCCCCAGAGGCTGCGAACCTGCGCGGGAGCGAACGCGGCCCTCGAGAGCCGTGATCCGAAAACGACGAGGCCTCCGTAGATTGCAATGCCCGCAAGCATGACCGTCGCAGCGGCGAGGGTGAGGGCCGTCGGCATCGCACTCCGTTCCGCGGCGGCAAGAGCGATCCAGTCCCACGAGAAGTGCAGAAGGAGCGCCGTCCCGAACGTCAGGGCGAGCGCGCGCGCCGAGACCCGCACTCCGAACGCGGCGATACCCCCCATGACCAGGTGGCCGCAGAGACGCACGAGCTCGAGAGGGAAGAGGAGCCGATCCGCAGGGCTTCGCGACTGAAGAAAGAAGAGAGACTCCTCAACGGCCATGCCGAGACCGGCGATGGAGCCGTAGATGATTCCGTCCATCGGATCGTCGAACTCGCGGGGAAAAGCGAACGCAATGGCAAGGACCGCGGCGAGACGCCCCGCTTCCTCGAGAAGCGCCGCGACGGCGGCCTCGGCCGCGTTCGCCTTCGACGAAGCCGAGCGCCCAGAGCTCCATCGCCGCGATGACTCGCATCACGCCAAAGCCAAGCGCGGCAGTGAGGACGATCGTGTACCAGGGCTCGCGATTATAAAGGTCGTACCGATAAACGAGGATCGCCGCGAGAACCGCGCACAGGCAAACCGCGACGTAGAGGGCTCACGACTTTCGAAAGAATTATGGTAGCGGGGGGCGGATTCGAACCGCCGACCTAAGGGTTATGAGTCCTTCGCTCTAACCGCCTGAGCTACCCCGCCACTTCGGGGAAGGTTGTCATTGTAGCCGATCCGGTTCCTCCGCGCCTTGTGGACCCGAAGTGCCGTTCCGCAAACAAAAAATAGTTACTCGTCCCCCTCTTTTTTTGCGCTTATCCCGGTGTGGGACGTCATCGGCTCGGGGCCGAGGGAGGCTTGTCATGCATTTTCTGAGAAAAAAGTCGTCTTCGAGGCTCCCGGAGCCTTTCGTCGCGGGAATTCTCGCTCTCGTGTTGTCGATTCCCGGGAGCCTTGCCGCGCAGGGACTGGCCAGGGTGCAAAGCTGTGCGGAGGCTTCCGCGCTACTGAGCGCTTACAACGCGTGCGTGGCAACGCTCGGGGCGAGCTGCACGCTTCCGAAGCCATCGACACAGGTGTGCTGGGATTTCGAGAACGGGGTGATGTGGCCGGGCGTGACCGGCACAGCCTTCAGCACGCAACCGACTTTCGGAGACAACGTGAAGGCCTCACGTGTGCTTCAAGCCGACGTGATTCAGCCCGGCCAGTCCAGGACCCGAGACGCCGATCTGAAAGCGATCGGGGGCGACTACTGGAACGTTCCTTATCCGATCGGCCACCAAGGCAACTATTGGGTTGGTACGTTCGAGAATCGGCCGATCGACGAGTTCGGTTCGACCGCGTGTGGGCGCGCCGGCAACCGATGCCAGCCCTGGGGCACCACTCAGGGGGACGGTCCGACGGGGAGGGCGATCTCGCCCGAATTCCAGGTCGGGCGAAACTGGATGGATTTTCTCGTAGGCGGTGGCTGCGATCAGAACTACGTTCACGTCCGGCTCGAGTACAAGTTCAAAACCTCCTGGTATCAAGCCTATGACGCGAACAACCAGATTCTGAAAGCTGCCGGTGAATGCAAGGAACAGATGCGGCGCGTTCTCTGGTGGGTAGGCGGATCGCTCTGGGGCAAGACCGCACGCTTCGTCATACAGGACCAGGGAGGAGGTTCATGGGGACACATCAACGTCGATCACATCCGGCTTCACGATGGTGGAATCGATGAAGAGCCGGATTCCGGTCCATTGAACAAGAACCGGCCCCTTTGGGGATTTGCCGATCTCCATACTCACCCGGGGCAGGAAGTTGCTTTCAAAGCCTCCGGCCCGTCGCCCAATGGAAGAATCTTCTGGGGAAGGAACGGTGTCGCAAACAGCACCGCAGCCCAGTACGCCCAGGCGTTGCCAGACTGCGACGGGACCGGTCATGGAACGAATCATCAGGGGGGGCCGGTCGGGATTGCGATGCTCGAGACCGCGAGCCTGGGAAAATCGCCGGATATGCCCGATACCTGGAACGGCGCGCAATACAACTTCTGGGCTCCCGTTCAAGCGGGTTTTGGGAAATCTGACGACACTCTTTACGGAAGGGAACGGCACCCGGGCGGTGGCTATCTCTCGAACGTGGCTCTGCCGAACGGGAGAAACAATTCATCGACTCCTCCCAATGGCAAGAACCTGCGCGGATACCCCTACTGGTGGACGCGAGGCCATCAGCAAATGCACGTCGACTGGATCCGACGCGCCTACCAGGGAGGGCTGCGCCTGATGGTGGCGGCGGCAGGAAACGCTGAGCCCCTGGGTGCGTTCGTCCGGGACCACCACGACGGCTCCTACGTTTCCGACTACGGCGCGATGCGCCTGTTCGCCCAGCATATGAAGGGCCTCGCGAGCGCCAACGCCGCCTGGATGGAAATCGCGTACACCCCTTGGGATTCCCACCGCATCATCAGCAGCAACAAGCTGGCCATCGTCCTCGCCACGGAAATCGACGATCTCGGCGACCACTGTTCTGGAGAGCTCGAGCCGGGCGGTGCTTCCCCTCTCGACACGAACTCGACCGTCGCGACCGTCTTCCCGAACGGCCTCTCGCGAAACCAGATTCAAGATCGGGCCGCCGCCGCGAGCTGCAACGACACCGTGGGCTGGGAAGAAAGGGTGAGGAGTCTCTACGACGTCGGGTATCGGCTCATCACTCCCATTCACATGGCGGATAACGCCCTCGGTGGCGCCGCCGTGTACACCGATCTCCAGACTCCGCTGAACCGGTTCAAAAGGGGTTCGTTCTTCGGCCTGACTGACACGGGGGAGCTCAGGGCGAAGTTGGACCGCCACGTCAAAGAGATGGGATGGTGCTTTGGCGTGGGGTGCACGTTCGGCGCGCCGCTCGACGTCGACACTCCTTTCCAGATGAACGCCGGACCTATGAGTTACAGCGCCTATCCCCGGAATCTCCCCGTGGGAAACCCCGGATGCGACGGTGAACCTGGATGCGTGGAATCCTCGGCCGGCCACCGGAACATGAGAGGCCTGACGTCGCAGGGAGTTCTGGTGCTCAACGAACTGATGAAGCGCGGCATGCTGATCGACGTATCACACATGTCGATCGCGGTTCGGAACAAGGTGCTCGGCCGTGGCGGTTTCGAGTCCACTTCCGTTATCAATCCCGGCTGCAACTTCAACAGCGCCGCATCGCGTTGCCACGAGAACGCGTATCCGCTCTTAGCCACGCATCCCGGCTATCGCGAGCTTTCTCTGGATCCGGTATCGAAGAACTTCGACGGTTTGGGAGACGAGGGCGGGCTCGCGACCGGGGAGATCGGCCGGATCCGCGACGTCGGCGGAATGATCGGCGTCGGGACAGCCCCGAGCGACGTACGAGGAGTGGATCTCGCGTATCCCGGCTCGGGTGGACCCTACACCGGAATCCGCGCGAGCACGGTCGCCAATCGCTGCGGGGGCTCGACCCGAACGTTCGCCCAGACCTACATCTACGCGCTCCGGCAAATGAACCGAGCTCCCTCGGTTGCGACGAATCCAATCGACCTGATTGGCGGGATTGCGCTCGGCACCGACTTCAATGGGCTCGAGGCTCGGTTGAACCCGCGATACGGCACGGGGGCTTGTTATGGGCGTGGGAACATTCCCTGGGCATACCTCACGACCTGGGACGGGTCGCCCCTGGTCAACACGCAAAGCCCGGTGCCGCTCAAGTACAACCGTCGAATCATGGCGGAAGAGCGCGGCCGGGCTGGAGAGGGCTATTCGATGGGCGCCACGGCGTCGAAGCAGGCGCGGACCCAAGCTCTATCCCACCCGATGCTCCGCTATACGTTCCATGGAGACTTGACGACTTATCCGACGGTCTACATGCAGCTTCCGGCGAACTATCTCGAGAACATGCTGAACATGAATTGGAGCGCGGTCCCGGCGGGGGCCGCGGGTCTGCCGGTGCCGGCCACTGCGCGAATCTCAACGGGGATACCGCCCTTGGTTGCGCAGCGAACAGGAACCCGCACGTTCGATTACAACACTCAGGGGCTGGCCCAGTACGGCATGCTGCCGGATATGCTCCAGGACGCGCGCACCATCGGCATGTCCCGGGAGCAGCTCGGTCCGCTCTTTCGATCGGCGAACGCTTTCGTTCAGACCTGGCTCAAGGCGTGCAGTGTTTCGACGAGCCGAAACCCGGGAGCTCAGTTCAATGCGAAGGCCTGCGCGAGGCCGGCGGGTTACTGACCGGAACGCGCTCTTCGTTGTCGCGCTGACGAGCCGAATTCTCTTGGCACTCTGCTTGCAATAACTCACGTCGGGACTCGATAACGGGTCGCTGGCGTTCCGAAACGGTGCATCAAAGTTGGGGGGTGCACCGTCGAGGATCAGCGCGCCGGTGGCGAGACCGGCTCTTTGGGAGCTTGCTTCCATGGTTGGGGTGCCGGTCTCGCCCAATTCTTTTTTTGGGCCCACCTCGTTCAAAAACTCCCAGAAAAAACGCAAAGGCGCAATGGATTCGAAAGGCGCCAAGACGAACAGAGCTACTTCTCTCTGCGCCTTTGCGCCCTTGCGTTCGATTTTTCTGTGTCCCAGGCCTTGTTCCATTTTGGTACTACGGTTTTCCGCTTCCCAACCTCGAACCCAGTTGTTATCCTTTTTCTTAATCACACAAAGCCCGGGTTCCAGGCATTCCGGCGGCGATCTCGGCCGCCCGTCGAGGAGTTTTCCATGGAAACGATGACCGAGGAACAGGTTCAACTCGAAGCGGTGGCGCCGGCACTGAAAGCCTGCCCCCTGTTCCAGGCCTTGAAGGATGAGCACTTCCCACAAATCCTCAAGATCGCGGAGCCCGTGCGATTCGCCGCGGAAGAGGAGATCGTGCAAGAGGGCAGCGCCGCCGACGCCTTCTTCGTCATCCTCAGCGGTGAGGCCTCGATTCGACTCAAGAGCCCCGCGGGGGAATCGATCGAGATTGGCCGCATTCCCAAAGGCGCGACCTTCGGAGAGATGGGCTTGCTCCTCGGAAGAAAGCGCACGGCCTCGGTCACGGCCTTGACCGACCTCAAGGCGTTGAAGTTCAGCGAAAAGGCCTTCGACACGATGTTCCAGAAGATCCCGAAGTTCGGACTCGGGCTCTCGCAAGGACTCGCGCATCGATTGGATGAAGTCTCGGCGCAAATTCCTCTTCCGAAGTACGACTCGCGAAGAGGGGCTCCTTCGACCGACGTCCTCAAGCTCATCCCGAAAGAATTCTGCCAGCGGCACCGCGTGCTGCCTCTCGAAGTCGATGGCAACGTGCTCACCGTCGGCGTCGTCGACGATCCCTCGACCGCCGTCGTCACCGCGATCCGCAAGCACGTCCCCAGCATGGAGCTCAACACGGTCCGCACCGACCTTCCGTTCTTCAACGAGGTCATGCAGACCAATTCCGGCGTCCACACCATCTCTCGGGGCGCGGAGGCGGCGGAGCCCGCGAAGGCCCGCTCGCCCGAGCTCGACGCGCTCCTTTCGCAGATGGTGGCCGAAGGCGCCTCCGACCTTCATCTCTCCGCCGGGCACAAGCCGCGCTGGAGAATCAACGGTGACATGCAGGAAGTGGTGGACGGGCCCATCCTCGGCCCGTCGCAGGCTTTCGAGCTCTTGAAGCCGGTGATGGCGGAGCGCCACCGCACCGAGTTCATCGAGGACAACGATTCCGATTTCGCGTACGCCGTTCCGGGGCTCGCCCGGTTCCGCGTCAACCTCTTCCGCGATAACCATGGGACCGGCGCGGTGTTCCGTCAGATTCCGACTACCATCATGAGTCTCGAGCAGCTCGGACATCCGGCGGTCCTCAAGGATCTCTGCGAGATCCCGAAGGGGCTGGTGCTGGTGACCGGGCCGACCGGCTGCGGAAAGTCCACCACACTCGCGGCGATGGTCGATCACGTCAACAAGACACGGAAGCTCCACATCGTGACTCTCGAGGACCCGATCGAATTCGTGCACCCGAGCAGCCAGTGCCTCGTCAACCAGCGAGAGGTGGGAGGGCACACCAAGTCCTTCGGCCGCGGCCTGCGCTCGGCGCTTCGCGAGGATCCCGACGTCGTGCTGGTTGGTGAGATGCGCGACCTCGAGACGATCTCTCTCGCCCTCGAGACCGCTAATACGGGCCACCTGGTCTTCGCAACCCTCCACACCAACTCCGCGGTGAGCACCGTCGATCGCATCGTCGATCAGTTCCCCGCGCACGAACAGGCGCAGATCCGGAGCGTTCTCGCGGACGTGCTCCGGGCCGTCGTCACGCAGACCCTGATCAAGAAGAAGGAAGGCGGCCGGATCGCCGCGCTCGAGATCATGGTGGTGAACTACGCGATCGCGAACCTGATCCGGGAAGCGAAGACGGTCCAGATTCCGAGCATCATCCAGATCAACAAGGCGATGGGGATGCAGCTCCTGAACGACGTCCTCTCGGAGCTCGTCGAAACCCGGAAAATCGAGCTCAAGGAAGCGATGGCCCACGCCATCGACAAGAAGGATCTGGAAAAGCGTTTCCGGAACGGACTCAGCATCGCGACCGACCCTGCGGGCGGCGACCGATTCCGGGTCGTGGATGTGAAGCCCAACTCACCCGCTTTCTTCGCGGGACTGAGGCGCGGGACGCTGATCTTCGAGATCGACGGCCGACCCGCGACCGCCTATTCTCTCGACGAAGCGCGCCGCGCGCTCCGGGCCGACGGGACGCATCCATTGAGCGTCAGCGACGGCTCGGCAAAGAAGGTCAAGATCAACCTGGAGCTCCCGAGCCTCTAGAGAATTTCTCTCCGCGCAGTTTGCGCAGCGGGGCGCCCACCTCCCAACCCTACGGGCGCCCCGCTCTTTTTTGCCGCCCTATCGCGCCGACATCGTCTTTCGCTGTCTCGAGGTCGGAACGTCCATGCGGACACCATTCGCGTCGACCACGAAGCGAAGCTGCAGATCACGGCGTCCAATGACACCATTCCCTGAATCCACGCGCCGCGGGCCTGGGCGGGATAGACAGGCGCCACCGACTTCGTGCGAGTAGGAGCCGCGACCTCCGTTCCCGCGCGGAGCGGCTGCTGAGGAGCGGCTACCACGAACAGGAGCGGCGCCCACACGAGCGGCATGAGTGCCCCGGTCAGCGGCGAATGAAGAAGTACACGGGCACGCCGAGGAGCATCACCACCGTACCGAGACCCGCGTTTCGCGGGTCGCCGATGGCGATGAACACCAGGAAGAACACGGCGACCGCGAGGTACAGCGCGGGAACGAAGGGATACGCGGGGACTCGATAGGGCCTTTCGAGGTTCGGCTGCCGGTAGCGTAAGACGAAGAGACCGGCGACGGTCAAAGCGTTGAAGAGAAGTGAGGCGAACGACGTGAACGTCAGAAGGTCGCTGTAGAGCTGCGCGCCTCGAGCGCCCAGGCTTCCCGTCAGCACCAGGAGGATCGACCAGAGCGCCTGGTACCAGAGGGAGCGCACCGGCGTCCCGCGCTCGGGATCGATGTTCGCGGCGCCTTTGAGGAAGAGCCCATCCCGAGCCATCGCGTAGTAGAGACGCGGGCCCGCGAGGACGAGACCGTTGTCGCAGCCGAACGACGAAATGAGAATCGCGGCAGCGATGAGGCTGATGCCGACGGGACCCACGAGGATCCGCGCGAGCTCGGCGGCGATTCGCTGGTCGGGAACGACGGCCGCGGCCTCGACCGGGATCACGTGCAGGTAGGCGACGTTCGCGAGGGTATAGAGGATGGTGACGCCGAGCGTTCCCATGAGGAGCGCTTTCGGAAGCGTCTTCACGGGGTCGCGAGTCTCCTCCGCGACGAAGGTCACCGTGTTCCAGGCGTCATAAGCGAAGAGCGCTTTCGACATTCCCACCGCGAACGCGGCGAGGACGCCGCCGGTTACGACCGACGGAAACCAGGGCGTGAAATTCGACCAGTCGCCCTTGCTCGTGAAGATCCCGGCGACGATGAGCGCCGCGAGCGCCCCCACCTTGGCGATGGTGAGGACGTTCTGGACCCAGGCGCCTTCCTTCACGCCGCGGGTGTTGATCCAGGTGAGAAACACCACCAGCAGGATCGCGACCACCTGCGCACTCGAGAAATTGAATCCGCCCGCTTCCACCAGGCGGTTGGACTGGCTCACCCAGGGAAAGAAAACTCCGAGGTAGTTCGCGAAAGCGACGGCGACCGCGGCGATGAGACCGGTCTGGACTACCAGGAAGATGGTCCAGCCGTAGAGGAAGGCGAAAAACGGCGAGAACGCTTCCTTGAGAAAGACGTACTGGCCGCCGGTGCGCGGAAACGCGGCGGCGAGCTCCCCGTAGGAGAGCGCACCGCATAGAGTGAGGACCCCGCCGATGGCCCAGATGAGGACGAAAGTCCCGGGTCCGAGCTGGTCGGAGACGATGATGGCCGCGATGAGCGCGGGCGCGAGGAAGATGCCGCTTCCGATCATCGAGCCCATGATGATCGTGGTGGCCTCGAGGAGACCGAGATCTCGTTTCAGCCCGCTGTCGTGAGTTGCTCATGGCTCGAAAAAAGCGCGGGCAGTCTACCACATGACTCTTCGATGGTATGGTAGGCACGCGATGGTCGAACGGAACTCTGCACCGCACTCACCCGACCCAGTGGCTCATCTGCGCCGTCGCCGCGATCGGATTCGCCTTCGACATCTACGAGATCCTCGTGCTGCCGCTCATCGTGCGGCCGGCGCTCATGGAGCTCGGCCCGCTTACGCCGGGAACGCCGGAGTTCAACGCGTGGGTCGGCTGGCTCCTCTGGATCCCCGCGCGTCGCCGGCGGCATCTTCGGTCTTCTCGGCGGCTATCTCACCGACCGTTTCGGAAGGCGCAGAGTCCTCGTATGGAGCATCCTTCTGTACGCGTTCTCCGCTCTCGCCGCGGGCTTCTCCACGTCGCTTCCCATGCTTCTCTTCTTCCGTACCACCACGTTCGTCGGGGTCTGCGTCGAGTTCGTCGCCGCCGTCGCCTGGCTCGCGGAGCTCTTCCCCGATCCGAAGCGCCGCGAAGCCGTCCTCGGCTACACCCAGGCGTTCTCGTCCCTCGGCGGGCTTGATGGTGACCGGCGCCTACTACGTCGCGGTGCACTACGGTCCGATGCTTCCGGCCATTCACGGAGGCCACGAAGCCTGGCGCTACACCCTCATCTCCGGGATCATCCCCGCGATTCCGCTCATCGTGATTCGTCCGTTCCTTCCCGAATCTCCGAAGTGGCGCGAGAAGAAAGAGGCGGGGACGCTCAAACGCCCGAGCGTCGCCGAGATCTTCCAGCCCGCGCTCCGAAGGACGACCCTCGTGACCGCGCTCATGTTCGCCTGCAGCTACGGGGCCGCGTTCGGCGCCATCCAGCACCTTCCCCGGATCGTTCCCGGTCTTCCCGAGGTCCAGGGGCCTCGCGCGGCCCGCAGTCGAGACGGTGGTGAGCGAGGTTCAGCGCGATCAGGAGCTCGGCGGCCTCCTCGGACGTTTCGCGCTCGCGTTTCTCGCGGTGCGCATCGTCTCCCGGCGGTCGCTCCTCCGGATATTTCAGGTACCCGGGCTCATCCTCGTTCCGCTCGTCTTCCTCTACGCCGCCGTGAGCAACCTCGAGCTCCTGAAGTGGGGCGTGTTCGTCGCCGGGTTTCTCACCGTCGCCCAGTTCAGCTTCTGGGGGAACTACCTCCCGCGTGTCTATCCCACGCACCTTCGCGGCACGGGCGAAGAGCTTCGCCGCCAACGTCGGCGGGCGAATGCTCGGGAACGTTCGCGGCGCGTCGTGACGACGCAGCTCGCGAACGTGATGCCCGGTGCGACTCCGCCGACCAAGCTCGCCTACGCCGCGGCGCTCGTCGCCTTCCTGGTCTACTTCGCGGGGTTTCGTTCTCAGCTTCTTCCTGCCCGAGCCGCCCGAAAAGCTCCCGGAGTGAGCTCGACGGTCCACGTTCGTTTCCTCGGAAGCGGCGACGCTTTCGGAAGCGGCGGCCGGCTTCAGGCTTCGATCCTCATCGACACCGGCGGTTTTCGCGCGCTCGTCGATTGCGGGACCACGACCCTCATCGGACTGAAGCGGGCGGCGATCGATCCCGCGACCATCGACGTCATCGTGGTGAGCCACCTCCACGGGGATCACTTCGGAGGGATTCCTTTCTTCCTTCTCGACGCGCAGTTCTCCCGCCGCCTTCGTCCGCTTCTCGTCGGCGGCCCTCCGGGCACCGCCGACCGATTGACGCAGGCGATGGAAGTCTTCTTTCCAGGCTCCTCGCGCGTGGAGCGGAAATTCGAGACCCGCGTTCTCGAGTTGGCGGCGGAAGTCCCGAGCCTTCTCGGCTCTCTTACCGTGACTCCTTACGAAGTCCGCCACGCGAGCGGAGCTCCCGCCTACGCGCTCCGACTCGAGATCGCCGGCCGGGTGATCGCCTACTCCGGGGATGCCGAATGGACGGACGCGCTCCCGCGCGCGGCCGCGGGAAGCGACCTCTTCATCTGTGAAGCGTACTTCTACGAGAAGCGCATCCCGTTCCACCTCGACTATCGGACGCTCCTGGAGCACCGGAGCGAGATCCGAACGAAGCGCCTCGTCCTCACTCACATGAGCGCGGACATGCTCTCACGGCTGACGACGATCGAGGTCGAAGCGGCCTCGGACGGACGCTCTCTCGAGCTCTAGCTATCCTGGGGCGCTCCGGGGAGGAGCGGCTCGCACGGAAGAGTCTCCGCTCCGTTCTCGGTGCAGATCGAGTACCGAACGACCCGACCCTCCGTCTGTCCCGCCCAGCCGCGCTCCTCGTCGTCTTCTCCATAGAGCGCGACTCCCGCGTGGCGCCCCGTCCGGTCGAGGATATAGAAGCTGACGTTGAAGCTCGGGTTGCCATCGTCCTTCCTGAGGCGCTTCTCCACGGTATTCGCCCGAATTCGGCGGAGCGCTTCCATACCCGCGTCCTTGGGATGCATGCCGCGTCTCAGGCCGTCGACGATGAGAAAGGAAGAGAGACCGAAGAGGTTCGCCTCTCCCCGGCCCGTCGAGCCCGAAGCCCCCGCGTCCCCGTCGACGTACAGTCCCGCTCCCAGGATCGGCGAATCGCCCACCCGCCCCGGAATCTTCCACGCGAGCCCGCTCGTGGTCGTGACTCCGGCGATCTCGCCGGCGGCGTTGACGCCGTCGCAGTTGATGGTCCCGCGCAGATGGCGATGCATCAGGATTCCCTCCGCGACGAGGGCCTCGACGAGGCTTCGGGCCGCGCGGGTCCGCGCTCCGGGACTCAGGTAATGCGTCGGATCGGTGCGCCTCTTCCACTCGAGCCAGGCGCGTCGTGAGTACTCGGTATTGAGGTCGGCCTCGATCTCGAATCCTAGATTGCGCGCGAACGCCTGTGCCCCTTCCGCGACGAGCAAGTGGTGATCCGTCTGCCGCAGGACTTCGAGAGCGACTCGAGACGGAGTCCGCACGCCCTCGAGCGCCGCGACGCCGCCCGCTCGCTTCGTCGGTCCGTGCATACAGCAGGAATCGAGCTGCACGATTCCGTTCGCGTTCGGAAGCCCGCCGTAGCCGACGCTCGACTCTTCCGGATCGAGCTCCACGAGATTCACTCCGGCGATGAGAGCGTCGAGCACGTCCGCTCCCGAGGTCATGAGCGAGAAGGCTTTTTCGATTCCAGTCGCATCGCCACCGTTGCGATAGTAGTTGCCGTTGGGCGACGCGATGACGATCGGCTTCATTGTGGAATCCTACGACAGACGACGCTTTTCGTCTCATGTTATTCTCGCGCCGTGAAAGCCAGCTCCTCGATCGCGCTCCTGATCTCGCTGCTTTCTTCGCTCTCGTCGGGAGAAGAGGTCGGGGTCTCTTCGGAGAGGCTGGCGCGCCTGGATGGTTTCACGCGGCAAGAGATCGAGGCGGGCCGAATCGCGGGTGCGGTTTCGCTCGTGGCGCGGCGCGGTAAGGTCGTCTATCTCGAAGCGGCGGGAAAGGCGGACATCGAGGACGGCCGCGCGATGAAGACCGATTCCATCTTCCGCATCGCGTCGATGACCAAGCCCATCGTGAGCCTGGGAGTGATGATGCTTCACGAGGAGGGGCGCTTTCTCCTCGACGATCCCATCTCGAAGTTCATCCCCGAGCTCGCGAAGCGCCGGGTCGCGGTCGTGCCCGAGAGCGGCGTCCTGTCGATGGACGCGCTCGAGACGGTGCCCGCGGCGCGGGAGATCACGATTCTCGATCTCCTCACGCACCGGTCCGGCTTCATCTACGGGTTCCCGAACCAGGGACCGGTCGGAGAGCTCTACCGGCGAGCGCAGCCGGAGGAGAACGCCGCCACCAGCGCGGAGCTCGTGAAGAATCTCGCCGCCCTCCCGCTCGCGAGCCAGCCCGGAACCGCGTTCGGGTACGGCTATTCGACCGACGTCCTCGGGCGTTTACTCGAGGTGGTCTCCGGCAAGACGCTCGATCGCTTCCTCGACGAGCGCATCCTCGGGCCGCTCGGAATGAAGGACACCCACTTCTACATTTCTCCGGAGGAGGCGGACCGCCTCGTGACCCTCTACGAGAGATCGGAGGGCGCCCCGTTGAAAGCTCGCGACCGCGGCCGCGAGAGCTGGCACGTGGCCGCACCGGAGACACCGAAGACGATGTTCAGCGGCGGCGGCGGACTCGTGTCGACCGCGTCCGACTACTATCGGTTTCTGCAGATGCTCCTGAACGGGGGCGAGATCGAAGGCACGCGTCTCGTCAGCCGCAAGTCGATCGAGCTGATGACGACCGACCATGTGGGTCAGGAGATCTCAATCCACCCGGGATACGGTTTCGGCCTCGGCTTCGCGGTACGGCAGAATCTCGGCAAGGAAAGCTCTCTCGGCTCCGCGGGCGACTACACCTGGGGCGGAATCTTCAACACCGTCTTCTGGGTCGACCCCAAAGAAGAGTTGATCCTGATCTTTCTCACGAACTTCACGCCCTACGATCTCGACCAGCGCTGGTACGTCAAGAACCTCGTCTACCAGGCGTTGCAGTAAGACGCCGCTCGAGCCATGCGGATCGCCGAGCGGTGCGCAATCTACGAGTGCCGAAGGGCGACCAGCGGGTCGACCCGACTGGCGCGAAGGGCGGGGATCACGCTCGCGAACAAAGCCACTGCCGTGAGCACCAGGGTTACGCCAAGGAAAGTCGCGGGGTCGCTCGGGCTGACTCCATAGAGCAAGCTGACCACGGCGCGGGAAACGGCGAACGCCACCACGAGTCCGATGGCAATACCCACCGCCACGAGGGTCAAAGCGCTCTGCAGAACCATCCACAGCACGTCCACTCGCCGCGCTCCGAGCGCCATCCGCAATCCGATCTCCTGAACTCGCTGAGTAATCCGGAAGGCCAATACTCCGTAGAGTCCCACCGAGGCGAGTGCGAGCGCGATTATGCCCATGACACCGAGGAGCCCGGCGGCGAGCTTCGACGCGAACAGGGACTGGTCGATCACCTCTCCGACGGTCATCGGATTGATTATGGGAACGAGCGGATCCATCGCGCGCACCTCGCGCTGAGCGGCGGCCATCACGGGCGCGGGAGCGCCCTCGGTGAGGAGATAGAGCGTCATCGCGTCGGAATAATTCTGTTCGAGTGGCAGATAAGCGCACGGCTGCGGATCCTCGCCGAGCGTTGCGATTTTGGTGGTCTCGACGACGCCGATCACCTCCGTATGGAAATCGTTGCCATACATCCGGAAGCGTTTCCCGATGGCGCTCTCACCGGCCCAGAATCGCTCGGCCATCCTCTCGTTGATGACCGCGACCGGGACGGTGTCCTTTCGATCGGCGGAAGAGAACGCGCGGCCTTTCGAACGCTCCACGCCGAAGGTTTCGAAGAAACCGACGTCAACGATGTTCGTGTGGACCAGAACTCCTTCCTTCCCCTCGGAGTTTTCGAATCCCTCGGGGAAGATGCTTCGCTGGAAACCGCCGAACAAGGGAAGGTTGCTGGCCCAGGATGCCGAGTGAAGGCCAGGCAGGGATCTCACCCTCTCGAGGACGTCATCATAGAACTGCTCTGCGCGGCTCTGGTCGTAGCCGGCCTGGCCCGGGTTCACGATCATGACACCGAGCTTTCCCGTCTCGAATCCGGTGTCGAGCTGGTGAGCGCGGGTCGAGCCCCGCAGGAACAATCCCGCAGCGATCAAGGAGACGATAGAAAGGGAAACCTGAACGACGACCAGGGCGTTGCGGAGGTTGAATCGTCGCGATCGGCCGGCGGTTCTCGAATCCTGCTTGAGCGAATCGACGACGCTGAATCGTGAAGCGGAAAGCGCCGGCGCCAGACCGAAGAGGAGTCCGGTCAGAAGCGAAATCGAGAGCGCGAAGCCAAAGACTCGGGCATCCAGCGTCAGCTCCAAAACGTTGTTCGCGAGGAAGGCGGGGCGGAAGGACCAGATGAAGTCGCGCCCCAGGAACGCCACGACCAAGCCGACGACACCTCCCAAAAGGCCGATGAGCATGCTTTCGGTGAGAAGCTGCCGGATGAGCCGCGAGCGGCTGGCGCCGATGGACAGACGGATCGCGATCTCCTTCTGTCGCGCCACGGCTTTGGCGAGCATCAAGTTGGCGACGTTGGAGCACGCGATCAAGAGCACGAGACCAACGATGATCATCAAGACGGCCCCGCCCAGTACCATCCCCTGCCTCATGCCGGGAAAGAGCGTCGCTTCGGTGAGAGGCAGGGTTTTCGCGGAGCGGTCCCGGTTTTGCTCCGGATACTCCCGCTCCAACGCCAGCGCAATCGCTTCGACGTTCGCCGTTGCCTGTTCCCTGTCCTCTCCGGGGCGAAGCCTTCCAAACACATTGAAGAAAAGAGCACGCCGATCGTTGAAGAAGTCGCGGAACCTGCCCGCGGCCAGCTGCTCCTGCATCATTGTCGGAACCCAGAGGTCGGGTCCAAAGACGACCGTCAATCCCCGAAAGCCCTCGGGCGCCACACCCACGACGGTAAGAGGGTGGCCATTCAAACCGATCGTCGAGCCCAGTACCTTCGGATCGCCGCCGAACCGCCGCGTCCAGAAACCATGTCCGAGGACGACTACGGGGTGAGAGCCGGGCGTCTCGTCCTCCTCGGGCAGGAAGAATCGGCCGAGGGCCGGTTCCAGCCCTAGAACGTCGAAGTAGTTGCCAGTGACGAATTCGAGAAAGACTGGCTCCGGCTCGCCTCCGCGGGCGGAAAGCGAACCCGGGTTGGGAAAGGAGTACGCCGCGAGTCCGGTGAAGACGGCGTTCTCGTCCCGCACGTCCCTGTAGTTCGGATAGGACATGGTCCAGACGCCGGGATTGGTTGCGTCCACCGTGAGAACGGCCTGAAGCTCGCTCGGCCGTTCCACCGGAAGGGGGTTCAAGAAGACCGCGTTGATCAGCGTAAAGATGGTGGTGTTGGCGCCGATCCCGAGAGCCAGGGAGATCACCGCGACCGAGGCAAAGCCCGGGCTCTTCATGAGCGTCCGCAGCGAATAACGGACGTCCTGCCCCAGTGTTCTCAAGGACGCCACCTCGAACTTTGGACGATTCTAACCGAGGAAGGGTGAGTGGCAGATGCCGACTCCCGCAGCTTTACACGGGTCAGGCTTCATTTCGCGCGGTCGGTCTAGAACTCCCCCTTCTCTCGTTCGCGAACGACGACCCCGTCTTTGATGACGATGATGGGCCGCGTGACAAGCGTGATGTCCTGGAGCGGATCGCCAGGGACGACGATCGCATCGGCCAGCTTCCCGGGCTGAAGCGTGCCCAGCTCCTCGTCGAGACCGGCCGCCTCCGCGCCGATCCGGGTCGCCGCTTGAATCACCTCGTGCGCCGAATAGCCCCAATCGAGCCAGATTTGGAGCTCGTCCTGATAGAAGACTCCGATTTGACCCTGATCCTGTCCGTTGATATCGGTCCCGATGGCCATCCGAACGCCGGCTGCGTGCAGCTTCCGGAACCGATCCTCATAGTCCTTCGCCGTCGTCTTGCTCGCGATTTCCCGCTCGGTTGCCGTCTTCCACCGAGTCTCCGCTCGCCGCCGTCTCGACTCGAGCGTCGGGACGACGATCGTGCCGCGCTCCCGCATCATCTCGATCACCTTCGCCTCGTTTTTCATCGGGGCCAGATGCTCGATGGTGTCGGCGCCGGCCGCGACGGCGTGCTCCATCAACATCCACCCGGGATAATCCTGTCCGGTGGCGTCCACGGCGAGTCGGGCGCCGAAGTTGTGGGCCTCCTCGGCCGCGAGCTGCACTTCGTCGACGGTGTAAGGCGGCGTCACCTTGACGTAGTCCGCCCCCATCTTGAAGTTCTGACGGATGTGCTTTCGCCACTCGCCCGGCCGAGTCCGATTCCGCCAACCACTTGGGACGAAGCATCAGCTCGCCATCCGAACCGTGGCCGCCGGTGCTGCTCACGATGTTGTTACAGATGACGAAGCGGGGCCCCTCGATGTAGCCCTCCTCGATGGCGTGTTTCAACGCCGCCGCCGTGGTGTTTCGCGCGCCGGAGTCGCGAACCAGGGTGATTCCCGAGTCGAGAGCCTGCCTGAGGATGGCCGCGGCTCGAAGGGCCGACAATGCGTCGTCCTCGAAATCGCGCGGGCTGGGGATGAAGAAGGTCGAATGGCCATGGAGATCGGCGAGGCCGGGCAGGATCGTGCTGCCCGTCGCCTCGATGACTCGTGCGCCCGGGGGGATATCGATTGCGGAACGCGGGCCGACCGCTCGAATGCGGTTGCCTTCGACGATCACGACGCCATCCGGGATCGGAGGGGCCGTCGTTCCATCGACGATCCGGGCGCCAGAGATCACCAAAGCGGTTTTTGCTTGGGTCCAGGCCGAGGAGGGGACGCCAGAGAACAGGCAGACGAGTCCGATCCAAACAAGAGGTCCTCGGATCGCGCGCTCCCGAATCGAAGGAGTGTGATTTTCCGACATCGTTCCTCCAGTGCGACCGGCGGGACAACGTACGTCCCGGCGGAGGCGCTGTCAACAATCTCGAATCCCCTCGGCGTGGTATAGACCTCTCCGAGGGGGAACTTTGCGGTGAGAGTCGATCCTCCTGGTCAATGGTTCGAATCGACGCTGGCTGCCATCGCGCTCGCGACCGGGCTTGGTTTTGGTGCTCGCATCGGCGGTGTGGGTGGCGCTCTTCTGGGAGGGGTGCTGGGAGCCGGCGTCGCCTTTTCCCTCCGACGCAATCGAAGTCGAAAGCGGGCCCGACGCCGCGAAATTGTATCGAAGGCGTTCCCGGAGAGCTGGCGAGGCTTTCTCAGGAAACGCTACTCCTTGTACTCTCGCCTTCCGGCCGAGATTCGCGAGCGGTTTGAAACGGACGTGGCTTTCTTTCTCGCCGAGCAGCGCATCACGGGCATCGGCACCGAGGCAACCGAGGAGCTCAAGCTGCTCGTGGCTGCTTCCGCAGTGACCCTGAGCGCGGGGTGGCCTGACTACGAGTGGGATCAGCTTGCGGAAGTACTGCTCTACCCAAACGAATTCGACCGCGATTATCAGTTTGGCAGGAACGAGTTTGCGGGGATCGCTCATCCCTGGGGGACCCTCATTCTCTCAGTGCCGAGCCTCTTGAAGAGCTTTGAGATTCCAGACGATGGCTACCATGTCGGCCTCCACGAGTTTGCGCACCTTCTCGACAAGGAGGGAGGTCATTTCGACGGAATCCCTCCGGGCCTCGACTCGAAAACGGTCGAGCGGTGGATCGTCCTCCAGCACAAGGAAATGGAACTCTTGAGAGAGGGGCGATCCGTACTCGACCCCTATGGTGCGGAGAACACTGCCGAGTTTCTCGCCGTTTCCGTCGAAGGTTTCTTCGAGCGGGCCAAGGAACTCGACCGGCATCATCCGGAGCTCTACCAGATGCTCTCTCGGTACTTCGCTCTGGATCCCGCGTCCTGGGAACGGTGACGCGGGTCGGATGGACCTTCCCGTGAAGAGGAAGGAAAGAGTGGGAAGGACGAGCGCCTCCCCACTCTCGAATGCTACGGCTCAGCGATCCTGTAAGACGAGATGTAGGAAGGCTGATTCACCTCTTCCATGGGCGGCAGGGAGCAGACCACTACGTATGGACCCCCATTCGGCACAGCTACGCCGGGTGGCCCGAACACGAGAAGCTTGTCCCCCTCGCCGGCAGTCGATTTCGTTTCCGACCATCCCGTACCCGCCGTCCCGGACGGGTCCCGAGCTTCGGCGACGCAGGTGATGTTCTGGCTCGAGTGACGATCACGAACATAGACGTGAATCTTCGACCATCCCGCGAGGGGGTTCGCGCGCACGATCGGGCAGACGGCGCTCCTCGTGCCGGCTCCCCGATTCGCCACGGCAACGCCCGAATAATACAGGTCCTGGGCCGAGCCGGATGCCTGGCAGGACGAGCCAGGGAACGTTTGAACCTCCACCGCCTGCGCTGCAGTAGTGCCCATGACCAGGAGCGCGAGCCCCGCGGCAGCGCCGAGGGCCTTCGTTCGGACTCGAGGAATTCTTGGATTCGACATGGTTATCTCCTTCCCTTACGAACGGGTTCTTCGTGCTTTGGCGGAAGTCCATCGCTCGAGCCCGGTCGCGAAGGCGAAGAACCCAAAGAGTCCTTCCGAACGACTCGCGCGCGTTTTCTAACGTTGTTCTCCGTTAGTAACGTGCGGGGGGACGTGTTCCCCTCACGACGGCGGGTCGCACGGGAGCGCGGGGAGAATTTCGCTTTTCAGCGGCGGTTGAGCCGATCTAGAGTCGCCCCGTGCACCGCCGCCAGTTCCTCTTCGGGCTCGGAGCACTCGCGCTTTCCCCGCGCTCGTCCGAAATCGCAATCGACGGAGCCCGGCTGAATCGGCGGCTCCGGGAGCTGCAAGCCTTCGGGCGCACTCCCGAAGGGGGAATCAGCCGCGTCGCTTTCAGCGATGCAGACCGCGCCGCGCGGGAGCTCGCGATGTCGTGGATGCGCGAAGCGGGGCTCGCGGTCCGCATCGACGCCGCGGCGAACCTCATCGGAAGGCGAGAGGGCCGCGACCGGAGCCTTCCGCCACTCCTCTTCGGCTCGCACCTCGACTCCGTTCCGGACGGAGGGAACTACGACGGGCAGGTGGGATCGGTTGGAGCGATCGAGGTCGCGCAATGCCTGATGGAGAAGGGCGTCGACACGGTCCATCCGCTCGAAGTCGTCGTCTTCACGAACGAAGAGAACGGCAAGACGGGAAGCCGCGCGATGGCGGGAGAGCTCGAAGCTCGCGAGCTTTCTCTCCCGAGCCACACCGACAAGAGCGTCGCCGAGGGCGTTTCGTTTCTCGGCGGTGACCCCGACCGTATCGACGAAGCGCGGCGTCAACCGGGCGAGGTCTTCGCCTTTTTCGAGCTCCACGTCGAGCAAGGCGCGGTCCTGGACCGGCGCGGCATCGACGTCGGCGTCGTCGAAGGGATCGTGGGCATCGAGAGATGGAACGTCCGGGTCGACGGATTCGCGAACCACGCGGGCACGACTCCGATGGACGAGAGACGGGACGCGCTCCTGACCGCTTCCCGGATCGTCGATGCCGTGAACCGCATCGCGGTCGCGACGGATGGACGCCACGTCGCGACGGTCGGGAAGATCGCGGCGCACCCCGGCGCACCCAACGTCATTCCCGGCCGGGTGGAGCTCACGCTCGAGATCCGCGATCTCGACATGGAGAAGATCGCGGAGCTCGCGAGCGCCATCGAGGTCGAAGCGCGCCGGATCGCGGCTCGTAACGAGACCCGGGTGAGCTTCGAGAGGTACTACGAGAGCCGTGGAGCTCCCGCCGACGAGCGCCTTCGGGAAGTGGTCCGGCGCTCCGCCGAGTCGCTCGGTCTTACGACGTTCTCCCTCCCGAGCGGAGCGGGGCACGACGCCCAGAGCATGGCTCTCATCGCGCCCATGGGAATGATCTTCGTTCCGAGCGTCGGCGGCGTGAGCCACTCCCCGAAGGAGCTCACCCGCCCCGAGGACGTCGAAGCGGGCGCGAACGTGCTGCTCCATTCCCTCCTCACGGCCGACGCCCTCCCTCTCGCCTGAGCTATACTTTTTCGCTTTCCATGAAACATCAGTTTCGCGAGGCCATGGCTCGTCTCGAGGACGATCACTGGTGGTTCCGCGCGCGGCGCGACATCCTGGACAAGGCGGTCGCCCGCTTCGTCGGGAAGACGGATCTCGCGCTCACCGTCGGAGTCGGCATCACCCGCGAGGCCGAGATGCTCTCGAAGCGGACCCGGCTGGTCGCCATCGACCGCGCCCGGATCGACCGGCGCTGCCTCGAGGTCGCTCTTCCCGCGCAGGCGGATGCGACGGCGATTCCCTTCGGAGACGCGGTGTTCGACGCGGTCTTTCTCTTCGACGTCCTCGAGCACGTGGACGAGGAGACGAAAGCGCTCGCGGAGATTCGGCGCGTCCTCCGCCCTGGAGGAAAGCTCCTGGTCACCGTTCCCGCGTTCATGTTCCTCTACGGCCTGCAGGACGAGGTGAGCGAGCACAAGAGGCGCTATCGCAAGCCGGCGCTGGTCGACGTCCTGCGCCGTTCGGGATTCCACGTCGACTACGCGAGCTATTTCAACACGCTGCTCTTTCCGCCGATCGCGGCGGTGCGGGTCTTCCGCCGTCTCTTCCCCGTCGAGCGAACGCCGCCTCCAACGGCACGAGCGATTTCGATTTGAGGCTTCCGGGAGTCGTCGAGAGCGCCCTCGAGAAGCTCTTCTCGCTCGAGCGCCACGCCATCGGGACCGCGGCGCTCCCCTTCGGGATCTCCATCCTCTGCTCGGCGAAGCGGCTCTGAGCTCGCCATGAACTTCCAGCAAGAAGTGCGGCGGCGGCGGACCTTCGCCATCATCTCTCACCCCGACGCGGGGAAGACGACGCTCACCGAGAAGCTCCTCCTCTACGCCCGCGCCATTCACCTCGCGGGCGCGGTGAACGCCAAGAGAGAGACCCGGCGCACCATCTCCGACTGGATGAAGATCGAGCAGGAGCGCGGGATCTCCGTGACCTCCTCGGTGCTGCAGTTCGAGCACGAAGCGAAGGCGCTGAACCTCGTCGACACTCCGGGCCACGCCGACTTCTCCGAGGACACCTTCCGCACTCTCGCCGCCGTCGACTCCGCGGTGATGCTCATGGACCACGCGAAGGGCGTCGAGCCGCGGACGCGGAAGCTCTTCGAAGTCTGCCGCATGCGGAAGCTCCCGGTCATCACCTTCATGAACAAGCTCGACCGCCACGGGCTCGATCCGCTCGAGCTCGTCGACCAGGTGAGGACGACGCTCGATCTCGAGGTCGCGCCCGCTCAACTGGCCGCTCGGGATGGGCTCGGAGTTCCGCGGCGTCGTGGAGATGAAGAGCCGCGACCTCATCCTCTACGACCCCACCGCCGGGCGAAGGGGAGCGGAGATCGTCTCCTCGGAGAGAAAGCCCTGGAGCGAAGCGGAGAGCGCTTCTCGGGGCCGCCGCGTTCGATCGGGTGTCGGAGGAGCTGGAGCTGGTCGAGCACGCGGGAGACGCATACGACCGCGAGCGCTTCATGACCGGCGACGTGAGTCCCCTCTTCTGGGGCTCGGCGATGAGCAACTTCGGCGTCGAGGAGCTCCTCCACTACCTCGCCGAGAGCTCCGCTCCTCCCGGCCCCCGGGAGACGGAAGCGCACGAGTGGATTCGGCCCGACGAGGAGCGCTTCACCGGTTTCGTCTTCAAGATCCAGGCGAACATGAACCCGCGGCACCGCGACGGCATCGCCTTCATGCGCGTGGTGAGCGGGAAGTTCGAGCGCGGCATGGACGCCGTCATCGGCCGTTCGGAAGAAGTGCTGCGGCTCTCGAAGCCCCACACCTTCCTCGGCGACGAGCGCTCGCTCGTGGAAGAGGCCTGGCCCGGGGACATCGTCGGGCTCTACAACACCGGAAAGCTCCGGGTCGGCGACACGCTTTCGGGCAGCCTTCAAGGGGCTCCCTTGAAGTTCGCCGGCATCCCGCGCTTCGCCCCGGAGCACTTCGTGACCGTGCGGCTCGAGGATCCGATGAAGCGGAAGGCCCTCGACACCGGCCTCGAGCAGCTCTCCCAGGAAGGCGTCATCCAGCTCTTCTTTCTTCCCGGTCGCGGACGTCAGAACCCCTATCTCGGCGCCGTCGGGCTCCTGCAGTTCGAAGTGCTGAAGGAGCGGCTCCTGAACGAGTACCGGGTCGCGGTCGAGTTCTCGAAATCGAAGTACAACCGCGCGCGATGGATCGGCGGACCGCCGGAGGCGCTCGAGTGGCTTCGCTCGACTCACGGCTACGTTGTCGTCGAGGATCGCCACGGCCAGCCGGTCGTGCTCACGGACTCCGACTGGAACCTGAGCTACGCGCTCGAGAAAGCGCCGGGCCTGCTCCTTTTCGATGTCGAGCCTCTCTGAATCGACCTCGGTGGATGACAGCGTCCAGACCGGTAGGTTTCCGGCGTCCTTTTCCGCTAACCGCCGGGACCGCAAGCGCTTTCGACGATCGACCCGCCTCCTGGCATCTCCATTGCTCTAAGAGGTACCGGAGGACAGGGTCATGAGTATCGGACGAAGATTGACGGCATTGAGTTTTGCACTGGTGACGGCGTCGGGAATCGCTTACGCGGATGAGGTCAGAGACGCGGCGATTCGGGCGGCGCTCGAGGAGGAGCTCGATTCGAAGGACCTTCGCGGTCCGGCAGTCGAGGTCAAGGAGGGAGTCGTAACTCTCACCGGAAAGAGCCGCAGCGTCTGGGCGAAAACCCGCGCGGTCGAGCTCTCCATGAAAACCGAAGGAGTGGTCGCGGTCGAGGACCGGCTCGAGATCGCCCGCGGCGAGAGCGATCAGAAGGTCGCGGAAGAGATCGCGAAGGCGGTGAACCGCTATCCGAACTTCACCATCTATGACGACGTGAACCTCGCGATCGATAACGGAGCGGTCACACTGAACGGTCGAGTGACCATGCCGTACAAGTCCGAAGAGATCGCAACCCGCGTCTCGAAAGTCCTCGGCGTGCAGAGCGTCGAGAATCGCATCGAGACGCTTCCCGTGAACATCGGCGACCAGAAGCTCCGGGCGGCGCTCCTCTACCGGATCTACGGAGATTCCATGTTCCGTGAGTACGCGTCGCGCGTGAATCCGCCGATTCACATCGTCGTCGAGCGCGGCCGCGTGGCGCTGACCGGCGCGGTGCGATCCGAAGTCGAGAAGCGCAAGGCGGAGCACATCGCCCGCTCCACCTTCGGCGTCTTCGCCGTCGAGAACCGACTCCACGTAGGAAGCTAGGACCGCTCAGGCGCGGAGCCTCGCGGCTCCGCCCGACTTCTTTTCGCCCGTAGCGGCTATACTCCGTCATGGTCTCCCTCCGCTCCGTCCTCAAGCGACTCGCGATCGACAAGCGTTTCACCGCTCTCTCGGTTCTGACCCTCGCGGGCGGGATCGGCCTCGCCGTCGCGATCTTCGCTTTGGTGTACGGAGTTCTCCTGGCGCCTCTTCCCTATCCCGACCCCGAGCGACTCGTGGACGTGAGCCATGCGGCTCCCGGCCTCGACCTCGACGACATGGACACGTCGGTGCCGCTCTACCTGCGGTATCGGGACCGCGTGCCTTCTTTCGAAGAGAGCGCGCTCGTGCGCGACGGGCGAGTGAGCTTGACCGGCCTCGAAACGCCGGACCGCGTCCGCCACGGCACGGTCACGGCGTCGCTCTTTCGCCTCGCGGGCGTGAATCCCCTCCTCGGCCGCCCGTTCTCCGAAGAGGACGAGAAGAAGGGATCTCCCGAGGTAGTGCTCGTAAGCGAGAGGTTCTGGCGCGGGCGCCTCGGCTCCGACCCTCGTGTCCTCGAGCGGGCGATCGAGATCGACGGGACCAGCCGGCAGGTGGTGGGCGTCCTCCCGCGAAGCTTCGCCCTCCCGTTCGAAGACATCGACGTCTGGCTTCCGTTCGAGTTCGATCCCGAATCGCAGCGGCTCGGTCAGTTCAGCTTCCGATCCCTCGCCCGGCTCAGAGAAGGCGCCACCCGTCGAGTCCGCCCTGAACGACATCCGGAGCATCACCGAAAACCTCGTCGCGGAATTTCCCGAGGATCCTTCCGCGGCCGTCCTGGCCCGCTCGGAGTTCATGCCCCTCGTGGCACCCCTTCTCGACGTGATGGTGGGCAATATCGAAAGCTCGCTCTGGATACTGTCGGGAGCCGTCGGCTTCGTGCTCCTCATGGCCTGCGTGAACGTCGCGAACGTCTTTCTCGTTCGGGCCGAGGGACGCCGCCGCGAGCTCGCGCTCCGGAGCGCGCTCGGAGCGAGCCGCCGCCAGATCCTTACGGAGTTCTTCGCCGAGGGGCTCGTCGTCGCGCTCGTCTCGGGCGCTCTCGCTCTCGTGCTCGCGCGCATCGCCATCTCGGTCCTGCTGCGATTCGTTCCCGAGGGAGTTCCCCGGCTCGCCCAGGTGAGCATCGACGGTGGCGCCGTCGGCTTCGCTCTCGCGATCTCGCTCGCCGCCGCGGTCCTCGTGGCGCTCCTGCCGACCCTTCCCTACAGCCGGCCGGACGTGGTCTCGGCCTTGAAAGAGGGAGGCCGAGGAAAGAGCGCCGGCCGGGAGAGGGTCACCGCGAGACGCGCTCTCGTCGCGCTTCAGATGGCGCTCGGACTCGTTCTCCTCATCGGCGCCGGACTCATGGTCCGCAGCTTCTCGGAGCTCTCGAAGGTCTCACCGGGCTTTCGTCCCGAGGGCGCTCTCACCCTGCGCGTCTCTCTTCCCGGCGCCGCCTACGACGCCTCCCGCGTGTCCGCGTTCGTGGACCAGGTCACGGAAAGACTCCAGGCTCTTCCCGGTGTGCGCGCGGTGGGAGCCGTCGACACCCTTCCGCTCACCGGAAGCGCGACCGGCGCCGGGCATACGCTCGAGGACTTTCCCCTCGGCGACGACGACCTCCCTCCGCTCTTCATCACCAACTTTCCTTCGCCCGGATATCGAGAAGCGCTCGGCTTCCCCCTCGTCGAAGGCCGATTCCTCGAGGCGGCGGACAACCACGAGCGCCGCCGCGTCGCGGTAGTGAACCAGACCCTGGCGCAGCGCTATTGGCCCAACGGGAGCGCGATCGGGCGGCGGATGACCCCGGGGAGGCCGGACGAGTCGGGATGGTTCGAAATCGTGGGAGTCGTGGGCGACATCCGCCACGAGAGCCTTCAGTCAGAGCCCATCGGGATGGTGTTCTATCCAATGCTCAGGCCGGAAGGCGGAGGCGATATTGGCGGCAACGTCAGCCTCGTGATCCGAACGGACGGTTCGCCGGAGACGCTCGCCGATCCGGCTCGCAAAGCGGTCTGGTCCATCGATCCCGAACGTGCCCATCACCCAGGTGCTGACGCTCGAGGAGCTGGTGCGGGACGCGAGAGCCCCCATGGCGTTCAGCATGTCGCTCCTTCTCGTCGCTTCGGCGCTCGCCGTTCTCCTCGGAGCCGTTGGCATCTACGGCGTCGTCTCTTATGTGGTGAGCCAGCGGACGCAGGAGATCGGAGTGCGGATGGCGCTCGGCGCGCTCCGGAGTCAGGTGCGCTCGATGATCCTGCGGGACGCGCATCAAGACCGTCGCCCCTGGCGTCGCCGTCGGACTTCTCTCCGCATTCGCGCTCACGCGGACCATGTCCTCACTCCTCTACGGCGTGAGCCCGCTCGATCCGTGGAGCTTCGTTCTCGCGCCCGTCCTCCTTCTCGTCGTCGCGGTCGCCTCGAGCCTCCTTCCGGCGGAGCGCGCCTCTAAAGTCAATCCTCTCAAGGCCCTGCGGCAGGACTGAGCTTCCAGGGAGCTTCGACCCCCGCGTCGCGGCCGACGGGACGGGAGAGTTTCATGATAGAGTAAACCTTCCCTCCCCCCATCCGAGGACGTTTGGAAGAACGGAATCGTGCGCTCGACGAGAACTCATACCCTGTTCGTTGCGCTCGGCCTGGGCCTGGCCGCTGAGGTGGGAGCTCAGAACGGAAACCACTCCTGGAACGCGTTCGTCTCGAGCCGCGGGGGGATCTATCACAACCGCTACAATCAGCTCGCGGGAGCGAGCACCGGCGGGCTCGCGAACGTCTCGGGCACGCTCTCCTACACGCGCTATACCCGAACGTCTCTCTTCACGGTGCACGGCTGGGCCTCGAGCCTCTTCATATCCAGCTTCAGCCGGACCAGCTGGGCGGGAACCGCGACCGGAAGAAAAGAGCTCTCCGACAAAGCGAACATGCGGTTCGGCGCGGGGGTGGCGAACGGATTCAACTATCAGAACCTCATTCTGCGGGGAGTTCTCTTCGCCGACCACAACGTGCTTTCCTCGTTCGCGACGACGGGCTTCGCCTACGACCTCACTCCTTCGACCTCGGGCTTTCTCGACGTCCACTACAATAAATTCCGCTTCGATACCGCGCAGCGGATCGACGGATCCGAGTACGTCTTCCAGGTTCCCAATGACGATGAGGTTCTGATCCCCAACATTCCCGTCGACATACCGTTTTCGACGGATACGACGGAGAACGTCATCGACGCCTCGAATATCGCGGAAGGGCTCCTCGGGGCGGAGGGCACGCTCGAAAGAGAATTCATCACCGAATCGGTGCTCGTGACCGGCGGCGTCTCGCACAACTTCACCGACCGAACGGACGCCGGCGCGCAGATCGGCTACCGGTGGCGAGGCTATGAGAGGCCGGGAAACAACTTCGCCGGCGGGGACTCTTTCTTCACGTTGAAGGCCGGCCACGACTTCAACTCCAAGACGGACATGTCCGCTATCTATACGTTCCGAAGGAACGAGATTTACGCGCCGACCATCTCCTCCCACACCGTGGTCGGCCGCTTCCACCGGCAAATCTCGACTCCCATCACCTTCGAGGGCTGGCTCGGTCTCACCCATTACTATCAGCCCGACTTCGTCGCCTCGGGAGACCGCACCATCGGGGGTCTCTCGGTGAGTGGAGCTTTCGCCCGTACGTCGTTTCACGTCTCCTACCAGCGGCGGTTCCAGCACTCGACGGGGGTCGGGCGCTACCTGACGAGCGACTTCGCAAGCGCCGGAATGACTCGCGTGATCTCGCGTGACTGGAGGGCGACCGCGTTCACGGGCTACCGTCGAAGCGGCGGCACCTTCGACCGCGATTTCTCCTACACCGTGATTCTCGCGGGCACCAACGCCACCTACCGGCTCACCGAGGACGTCGGAGTCGGCGCGAGCTACCTTTTCCGCTACCTCGACTACCGCTTCGCGAACTACGACACTCACCTCGTGTCCGTTTTCGCGACTTTCGGGAAGAGATGGAAATGAAGATGCCACCGCTCTTGCTTCTCACCCTGCTTCTTCTCTCGGCGCCCGTGCATGCGGAGAGCCCGCCCGCTCGACAGGAGGTCCCCGCGGCGCCGGAGGAGCCGGATACTCCTCCCGATACGCCCCCGCTTCCCGACTGGTCGATGGACTACGCCATTCAGCCCGGGGACGTCATCCGCATCGTGGTATGGAAGGAAGAGGAACTGACCGGCGATCACACCGTGAGGCTCGACGGGCACGTGACCATGCCGCTCCTCGGCGATATCAAGGCCTCCGGACGCCTTCCGCGCGATCTCGCGAAGGAGATCGGGGAGGCGATCAAGGTCTTCATCGAGCGTCCGATCGTCACGGTCGGGATGGTTTCCGCCAATAACGCGCGCTTCTTCGTCATCGGAGAGGTCGGCAACTCGGGAAGCTTTCCGATGTTCGGACGCACCACCGTGGTCCAAGGCCTCTCTCTCGCCGGCGGATTTCAGCAGTTCGCAAAGAAGGGCGATATCCGCATCCTTCGCTTCGTGGGGGACGATCAGGTCTCCATCGTCTTCAACTTCGACGAGGTCCTAAAAGGCCTCAACCTCGCGCAGAACATCGTGCTCCTTCCCGGCGATACCATCATCGTTCCCTGACGGAGAGCCGCGCGCCGATATGGTTTAATCCGCGAGATGGAAGCCCTCGGCATCGACATCGGCGGCACGGGAATCAAGGCCGCGAAGGTCGAGACTCGAACCGGCAATCTCGTGACGGAGCGCCTCCGGTTTCCCACACCCGAGCCTTCGACTCCCGCCCGGGTCGCGAAGGTGATCGAGCAAGCCGTCCGACACCTCGGCTACGAAGGACCGGTCGGCTGCGGTTTTCCCGGCGTCGTCCGCGGAGGCGTCATCCAGAGCGCCGCGAACGTGTCGAAAAAGTGGATTGGAGTTCGAGGCGACGAGCTTTTCAAGGATGCGACCGGCCTCGATTTCTTCCTCGGCAACGATGCGGACTTCGCGGGGCTCGCCGAAATGCGGTTCGGCGCCGGGCGGGGCCGCAAAGGGCTCGTCATCATGCTGACCTTCGGCACAGGCATCGGAACCGCGTTCTTCATGGATGGCAAACTCATCCCGAACGTCGAGCTCGGCCACCTGGAGATCCGGGGGCGGGAAGCGGAGAAGTGGGCCTCGGAGAGGAGCCGCGTCGAGGAGGGCCTGAGCTTCCGGAAGTGGGCGCGCCGGGTAAACGTCTACCTCGATCGGATGCACTCCTATTTCTGGCCCGAGCTCTTCATTCTGGGCGGAGGCGCGAGCAGGAAGTTCGAGAAGTTCCGAGAGCACCTCGAGGTCCGCTGCGACCTCCTCCCGGCGGAGCTCCGGAACCGCGCGGGAATCATCGGCGCCGCCCTCGCCGCCGCGCGCGGATTTCGTATCTGAGAACATTTCGCCCACTTTCTCCGTCCAAAGGACGAGGTTCTAAGGAAAGTGGATTTGACGCTCGTAGTCCCGGGTGGGAAAGGCGACGTCTCGCGTCTGCCAGCCGGGTGGAACGAAGCGCGCGGGATCTCCTTCGAGCGGAAGGACCGCCTTGGTGAAGCCCTGGGCGAGCACGTTCTCGTGGTCGGTCCGGGACACGTTCTCGACGAGGATCTCTTCGAAAGGCTCTGGACCCGGCGCGCGGAGGCGGAGGTGGTTCTGGCCTCGAGATACCTCCGTGGCGGAGGGTCCGAGGCGCCCGCGCTCGCCGCTCTCGCAACGCGCCTCGCGAACCGCGCGCTCCGCCGGGGGCTCCGGCTCCCCTGCCACGACCTTCTGAGCGGCATCCGCCTGTATCGAAGGAGCGCTCTCGCGGAGCTCGGAGCCGCGGCGCTCGAGCGCTCGACACCTCTCGAGCTTCTGGCGAGACTCCACAACCGGGGATTCAAGCTTCGGGAAGTCGCCTACCACGAGCGCGGCCGGCGCGGGCTCGGACCGATCCTCTCGGAGCTGGGGTCGGGATTCGCCGAGCTTCCGCGCCTCGCGAGGCTCCGCCGTTCCGGCGATTCCGCCGACCTCGACGATGTCGCCTTCGAGGCGTTTCCTCCCTGGCGCCGGCGCCGGCTCGAACAGCGCAAGAAAACGATCGTGGGCTTCCTCGAGGTAGACGTTCCCGTGCTCGATGTGGGCTGCGGCTCGAGCCGTCTCATCCAGTCGCTCTCCCGTGGAACCGGTCTCGATCGCGATCTCCGCAAGCTCCGCTTTCTCCGAGGCCGCGCCCGCGCCATCGTGGGCGGGGCCCTTCCACGGCTCCCGTTCCGAGACGGGAGCTTTCCCCAGGTGGTCTGCTCCGACGTCCTCGCCTCTTCCGCTCCGTCGGCGGAGTACCTCGCGGAGCTCCGGCGCGTCCTCGCGTCTCGCGGAACTCTGGTGCTGGCGACCGGGGCCTCGCGGAGCTCCGAACGAGAATTGAGAGCGGAGCTCCAGAAGAGCGGCTTCGCCGTCGATGAGATCCGCAGGATTCGCGGACCGGAGCTCGTGGTTCGCGCCGTGCGAAAGGAGCCGCTCTCCGCAGGCCTCGTAGCTTCCGTCTTCGAGGCGCGCTGGATCGGAAAGCCGTCTTGAACCTTTCAGAGGTACGATCTCCGGCATGAGCACACCGGACGAAGTTCGCGAGCAGCTTCTGCGCGCCTTGCAAGGGGCCGCGCATCCCGACGTGCCGTCAGCGCTCGAGGGAGTGCCGGCGGCGGACAGAGGACGCCGGATGCCGGGATTCCCGCACACCCTGTGGCAGATCCTCGAGCACTTGCGCATCGCGCAGAGGGACATTCTGGACTTCGGGCGAATTCCCACGCATGTGTCCCCGGAGTTCCCCCAAGGCTACTGGCCCGCTTCGGAAGTTCCTCCGAACGACGCTGCCTGGGTTCAGAGCCTGAAGGCTTTTCGCGACGACCTCGACGCGCTCTCGGAGATCGCAGCGGACCGCCGGATCGATCTCACCGAGCCCATCGCACATCTCGATGGAGCGACATGGTTCCGCGAGCTGATGCTGGTGGTCGGCCACAACTCCTATCACCTCGGGCAGGTGGTGCAGCTGCGGCGCGCTTTGGGATGCTGGGAAGGATGACGCTACCGCGTCAGCGTGAAGTCGAGGGTCGCCACCTCGCCCACTCTCACGCTCACCCGCGCCTTCGCTTCCTGGTAGCCGTCCAAAGTCACGGCGATCTCGTACTCGCCCGGACGGAGCGGCCATTCGTACTTGCCGTCGCTCTCGGAAACGATCGCGATCTCCGGAATGGGCGGCGGTTCCTCGTCCAGACTCACCGGCACGATGAAGGCGCCTTCGAGCGGTTGACCGTCGTCGCCTGCGACACGGCCCACCAGGCCCTGGCTGATGGGCAGCGCGGCCGCGTTCACGTTGTCGTGAGCCACCGGCTGATCGATCTCGCCGCCGTCGGAACAGGAAATCACGGATCCGCCGAGCACGACCAGAAGGACGGTCAAGGCATGCGATAGGTTCAACATGTGTTGACTCTCCTGAAGTTAAGCCAAGATAGCACGTTTTTTCGCTCCTGAGCCTCGACAAAACGAATCGCGGGGCCGGCGCTGTCGCGCCGACCCCGCATCCCCCCAATCAGTCCCTTCTGAATGAAATCCGATTACGGAGCGTTCTTCCAGGCCACCAGGTTGTTGAAGATTGCGGAGACGAGGCGTACGCCATGGTTGTAGATCGCGTGGTTGCCAGAACCGTGCTTTCCGTACGCGTGGATTCCGGTGAGGTACGGGCCGCTGACCGTGGTCGTGATGTCATACCAGATCCCGGAGCCGCTCACGCCCCCGACGGTGTCCGCTTGATAGAACGACTGCCGGGAAGAGATCGCGCGCACCTTGTCGACACCGAACCACTGCTGGAGCGGCTTGTCCCCAGGGTAGCCCTGGACGATGGCAGGCGTGTTCAAGGGGTCCGCCGTGGTCATTCCGAAGAATCCAGTGCTGTTGCCGACGGTGCAGTTCAGCTTGATCGCGCCGTAATCGAACTCCTCGTTCGAGGAACTAGCCCAGCCCACGACGGTATGAAGCCGCTTTGCCGTGCACGAGCCGAAGGGTGACAACGTGCCGTCACGCCCCGGGTACACCACTACCGACGTCCGAAAGGCGCCCCCCGGCCCTCCGGTGTGCACGCAGTGCCCGGCGGTCGAGACGGTGTCCCTGCTGATCATGGTCCCGGAGCAGCGGCCGCCGGTGAAGGTGATGAGAACCTTGGCGCGAGCGGGATAAGTCGTCGTGTACGTGCGCTCCCGCGTATCCGCTCCGATGACGACTTCTTGCGCGCCCCCTCGGCTCGGTACGGGCAGAGCCGCCATGCGGCGGAACTCAGCTTCGCTCTCACCCTCGAACTCGACGCCCTCGGCGGTCAGTGCTTCGATGCTCCGCAGGCCCGAGCCCCTGGACCCGGCAATGGACGACCTGAGGGCCTCGCCAGCGGCTGGCGCCACTTCCGAACCGTCGCTCGAAACCGGCGTGTGAGGCCCGCGATTCGCCTCCTGCGAGAAAGCGATCCCGGCGGCGAGAAGCGACCCCGAGCAAAACAAGGCAACGAACTTCCTGTTCATTCAATCCTCCAATTAGCTGCTGTGTTTCATCTTCCGCCGGGCGCTCCGGCGAGTTCGAGCGCGTCGCAGTGCAAGCTCCGTACCGGAACAGGAAGGCGGGAGGAGAACGTGCTTTTTTTCGGAATCCCGGGCTTTTCGAAATGAATTCGACGGAGGCAACAGCGAACGAACGGCCGCAGGTGTAGCGCAGCTCACTTCACAAAGAAAGCGGGACCGCGCCTGTAGCGCGGGTGAGTACACTTTCACGCCGCCCCCGCCAGGAGGCGAGCCTCAGAACCGGGTCCCGGCGTCAGGCTTCCCGAGCATCCAGATGTCGGAGTCGACGGAAAGTCGGACCAGAACCAGCTTCCGTCCGTCGCGGGAGAGTGCGGGAGCGTCGATGCTGTCGCCCGGGAGGGCCAGGATTTGCCGGAACTCCTTGGTCCGCCGATCGACGACGAAGATCTTGAAATCGGGCTCGTAGTGCGCGGGGTCGCGCGCGCGGTTCGGACCGAGGCCGATGAAGAGGATTCTGCGGCTGTCCGGGAGCCACACCGGGGCCGTTCCGAAATCGAGGAGCTCCTCGAATCCCCGGGTCGCGAGCGAGTAAATCGCGATGCCCGATCGCACGCCGGATCGAGACTGCAGGTATCCGACGAGGCTCTCGCCGTCGGGAGACCAATCCTGCGGAACGAACTCGCTTCGCTCGGAGGGGTAAGGCGGAAGGACCTCCGGGGTCTGCTCCGCCCACGCCGTCTCCGGGTCGATGAGAAAACCGGTAGCGCCAGGACTGCTGAACAGGAGCCGCTTGCCGTCGGGAGACCAGATCGGGTAGCGCGTCGGCCGATCGCGCAGATCGGTCAGTCGCTCGAGCTCGCTCCCATCCGGCTTCACGCTCCAAATCTCGTATTTCCCGCTGCGGTTCGAATAGAACGCGATTCGCGAGCCGTCGGGGGACCAACGCGGGACGCGGTCACGATGAGGGTCGTCGGTGACCAACCGAAAATCGCTCCCGTCCGAACGGACCAGCACGATGTCTTCGGGGCTCTCGCGGCCGCCCACGATCCATTCTCCGTCCGGCGACAATCGGGGATTTTCGATCGCGCGAACTTCCCGCGAGAGCGTGGAAGCGCCTTTCACCTCGCCTCTCGCCGGGTCGAAATCGTAAATTCCGAGCGACTGCTCGGTGAGCGTCGAAGCATAGACCAGACGTCTTCCATCTCGAGAAAAGCTCACGTGCGCCACGAAGCTCGCCGGCGCGCGCACCGGCTCGGGAGGGCCCTCCGCTTCGCCCGAGCGCTCGTCGATCGGGATGCGCCAGAGATTCATGCTTCCGCCGCGGTCGCTCGAGAAGTAGAGATACCTGCCATCGGGCGACCAGACGGGACTCCAATCGACGGCGGCGTCGCTGAGGACGGCCTTCGGCGAAGCACCGGTCGCGGACACCGTGTACAGGTCTCTCTGCGCCCCGCCCTCGACCAGCCCCCAGTAGGCGATACGACGTCCGCCGGGAGACCAGCTCGGCTGCACTGCGTCGCCATCGATGAGTCGTTTCAGATCTCCCGTGGCGACGTCGACGCGTCCAGAGAGCGCTCTTCGTCGGGCGGTCGAAGGGATCGCGCGAGATGGGCTCGGAGGCGAAGGCCAGTTTTTCTCCGTCCGGAGACCAGGTGGGGTTCCAGCCGAAGGTCGTGAGACGGCGCGCCGACTCGCCGGTGGCTCCCATGACGAAAAGGCCTCCGTCCTCGCGCGAGGAGCGGAACGCGATCTGTCGTCCGTCAGGAGAGAACGCGGGCTGGACGTCGTCGGCGGGCGAGTCCTCGGTGAGGTTGATGGCGCGCTGGCCGCCCGCGCGGAGGAGGTAGATGTCCCAATCCTCTTCGAAATGCCGACTCGCGTAGGCGAGAAACGCGCCGTCGGGGGAGAGCGCCGGGAAGAGCTCCACCCCCGGATCGGTCGTGAGCTGGGTAAAGCTCCCTGCCGCGATATCGCCGCTCTCTTCGCCCCGACCGAAGAGGAAGACCAGGATAGCGCCGACCAGGAGAACCCGCCGACGGCAATCGCCCAGAGCCACCGGGTCGGCGCTGTCTCGTTCCACGGCGTGCTGAAAGAGCTTTCTGGAATCGAGCTCGTACTCGAGCTCCTCGAGCTCGGTCCTGACGTCGACGGCGGTCTGATATCGCCTTTCGGGATCCTTCGCGAGACAACGCTTGATCATCCGACCGAGCTCCGACGGAAGCTTCGGGTTGATCTCGGTGACCGACGGAGCGGCGCGTCTTTGACGATCGCGGACAGCACCGAGGTCGGGTTTTTCCCGCTGAAGGGCAGCCGCCCGGTGCACATCTCGAACAGAATGACGCCAAGCGAAAAGATATCCGTGCGGTGATCGACGCGCGCGGGCTTCCGCCTGCTCCGGAGACATGTGGGAGACGGTGCCGAGGACGTGTCCCTCCTCCGTTGCCGACAGCTGTCCCCGGAGCGAGTCCTCCCCCTCGAGCTTGGCGAGGCCGAAGTCGAGGACCTTCACCCGCGAATCGGAGCCGATCATCACGTTTCCCGGCTTCAGATCGCGGTGGATCACTCCCCGTTCGTGGGCGCTCGCGAGAGCGTCGGCGATGGGGATCGCGATCTGGAAGAACTTCTTGAGCGGAAGCCCCGCCGGCGGGGATGGTCTCGCTCAACGTGGCGCCCGTGACGAGCTCCATGGTGAGAAAGAAGACCCCTTCCTCCTCCTCGAGCGAATAGAGCTGGACGATATTGGGGTGGTTGAGAGCGGCGACCGCTTTCGCTTCGCGCTCGAAGCGGCGGCGCGTTTCTTCCGAGGCCGCTTCGGGTGGGAGCAGCTTTCAACGCGACTCTGCGAGCGAGCTTTCCGTCCTCGGCGGCGTAGACGCGGCCCATGCCGCCCTTTCCCAGAAGCTCGACGAGACGGTAGGGGCCCAGCTTGTCGCCGACCTGCACGGCTCGTATCGCCGACCCGCGCTCGATCTCCCTCGCCACTTCCTCGATGAGAGGACCGGTGAAAACGGCGTCCGTGGTGAGCGCGTCGTCTTCCGATTCCGCGAGGGCCACGAGCCTCGAGACTTCCCGGTGAAGCTCCTCGTCGCCGGCGCAGTGCTCCAAGAGCCACAGGGAACGCTCCTCGGGCGGGCGATCCAGAGCTCCATCGAGGAGCTCGTCGACCTTGCGAAAGCGCTCACGGTCCATCGAGGTCTCCGGGAAACCGAGGGGCAACGATATTCCGGGACTTCACGAAACGCAAAAAAGCCAGTGCATTCCTCGGTAGCGCCACAATTTCACGGCATACTGGCTTCGTGAGACGAAAAGGCCTTCTGGCGCTCCTCGCGGGCGCGCCCCTGGCTCTCGCTCTCTGGGCGTTCGTGCTGGAGCCCGCATCTCTCGAAGTGAATCGCTACGATCTCTCGCTCCCTCGATGGCCCGCGGAGCAGGACGGTCTACGGGTCGCGCTTCTGAGCGATCTTCACGTGGGGTCGCCCGTTCAACGGCGTCGACAAGCTGAAAGAGATCGTGGCCCGCGTCAACGATGCCCGGCCGGACATCGTGCTCCTCGCCGGAGACTACGTCGTCACCGGAGTTCGAGGCGGTTCCTTCGTTCCGCCGGAAACGACGGCGTCGATTCTTTCGAGACTACGAGCCCCGCTCGGCGTTTTCGCCGTGCTCGGAAACCACGACCACTGGTACGACGGCGAGCGCGTCGGTGCCGCCTTCGAATCCGCGGGCATTCGCGTTCTTCTGAACGAGGTCCTTCCCGTGCGGGGTGAAGGCTTCGACTTCTGGCTCGTCGGAATCGGAGACCTCTGGGAAGCGAAGCCCGTGGTCGGACAGATCCTGGATGAGCTCCCGGACGGTGTCGCTTCCATCGCCTTTACTCACAACCCCGACGTGTTCCCCGAAATTCCCGATCGCATCGCCTTGACGCTCGCCGGCCACACCCACGGAGGACAGGTCGACCTTCCGTTCCTGGGAACGCCGGTGGTCCCTTCGCGGTTCGGCGACCGCTACGCGCGGGGCCACGTCGTCGAGGGAGGGCGGCATCTTTTCGTAACTTCCGGCCTGGGGACGAGCCTCCTGCCGGTGCGCTTTCGCGTTCCTCCCGAGATCGCTCTCCTCCGGGTCGGAAGCGCGGTCAGCCCTTCTTCCCCGTTGGAGCTCGCCTTACGACGCGCTCGGAAGCGCCCGGAGCGCGCTCGATCTTGACCCGGGTGATGCGCAGGTTGTCCATCTCGACAACCTGCATCCGATAGGGACCGATCGTCACCCGATCGCCCACGACGGGGATTCGCCCCAGCTCCTTCAGCACCAGGCCTCCGATGGTGCGCACGTCGCTCTCTTCGTCGCTCACCACGTCGGGAAACATCTCTTCGACCTCGCCGAGCGGAAGTCCTCCGTCCACGATGGTCTCCCCGCCGCGGCGCTCGATCTCGAGCTCGACGTCGTCGAACTCGTCGCGGATCTCTCCCACCAGCTCTTCCAGCACGTCCTCGAGCGTGACCAGCCCGGCGACCCCGCCGTACTCGTCCACCACGATCGCCATGAGCGTGCGCGTTGCCTGGATGGTGCGGAGGACGGCGTCGATCGACGCGCTCTCCGGCACGAACAGCACCGGCCGCTTGATCGACTGCAGAACGCTTCCGGTGCGCTCCGCGGCCCCGTCCACGGTGAGCGTGATGAAGTCCTTGATGTGGATCATGCCGATGATGTTGTCGGCAGTCCCCTCCGCCAGGGGGTAGCGGGTGTGCTGCTCACCCCGCACGATGGCCAGGTTCTCCGCGATGGACTTGTTCACGAGAAGACTCACCATGTCGACGCGCGGGGTCATGATCTCCGCCACCTGGCGCTCGGAGAAATCGATCACGTTCTCGAGGAGACGCCGTTCGGTGGCGTTCAGGACCCCATGAGTGTGGCTCGCCGCCACGATCATACGGAGCTCCTCGGAAGAGTGGGCGTCTCCTGCCTCGCCCAGGGGCTCGATCCGTAGCAGGCGCAGAATCCAGTTGGCGGCGCCGTTCAGCGCGACGATCGGCACGTACATCAACCAGTAGAAGGCGCGAAGGGGCGGGGAAAGCCAGAGCGATGTGCTCTCGGGTTTTCGGATGGCGAGCGATTTCGGAGCGAGCTCTCCGAGCACGATGTGAAGAAAAGCAATGATGATGAAAGCTAACGTGAAGGCGACGGTGTGGACGAGCGTCTGGTTGGTCACGCCCGCGGCGAGGAGCGCCGGCTCGATCAGCTTCGCGACGGCCGGCTCGCCGATCCATCCGAGACCGAGAGAGGCGATGGTAATCCCGAGCTGACAGGCGGAGAGATACGCGTCGAGATGGCCGAGTATGGTGTTCGCCGTCGATCGCGCGCCAGTCGCCCGCGTCGGCCAGCTCCTTGATCTTCGTCGAGCGGACCTTGACGATGGCGAACTCCGCGGCCACGAAGAACCCGTTGAGGAGGACCAGGAGAAACGCCGCTGCGAGCAGCAGGACCTGTTTCATACGCAGCGGGGGGATCCTATCCCATCGGGGCTCAATGCTCGATATAGCCGAGCGACTCGAGTTTCTGTCGAAGCTCCGGAGTGAGAGGCACCTCCGCGCCCATCTCGGCTCGCCGCGCGAGGGCGTCCCCGAGGTATTGCTTCAGGGCTTCTCGAAGCTCGTCCTCCCGTCCGCCGCTTTCGGCGATGAGAGAACGCCGCTCTGCCGGATCGGAGGCGAGGTCGTAGAGCGCCTCTTCGAGCGGCGCTCGGTGCTTCAGCTCTTCGGGCCCGTCCGCCGGATACGAGGCGGTATATTTGAGACTTCCCCGGCGGAAGGCCGCCTGAAGAACCGCTCCGCCTTTCGGCGGCGTCGCGATGAATTCCGATAGGGCGTGATCCTTCCCTCGATTGCGCAGAAGACTCTGGGACCAAGGGTTCTCTCCATCGAGTCCGGCGGCGTCGAGGAACGTCGCGAAGACGTCCATCTGACTGACCAGTCCTGAAACTTCCTCCCCCGCGCGCTGGTTCGGTCGTTTGACGAGGAGAGGAACGTGCACGAGCTCCTGGTACAGCCCCGGTCCATCTTTGCGCCACGGCCGCGCGTGCTCCCAGTAGCCGTGCTCGAAGAAAGCTTCCCCATGATCGGCCGTGACCACCAGAAGCGAGGAATCGTAGATCCCGCGCTTTTCGAGCTCTTCGAAGAAGCGGCCCAACTCGTGGTCGACGTAGGCAATCTCGCCGTCGTAGAGACGCATCGCCTGGTCGATCGTCGCCTGGCTTTCGGGCGGCAGGCGCTTTTCGAGCTTCGCGTGAAGCTCGGTGATGTCGTCCGTCCGTGCGCCGAAGCGCTCGATGTATTCCCGCGGCGGAGAGTAAGGGAGATGGACGTCGAAGAGGTGCAGGAAGAGAAAACGCGGAAAGCCCTCGCCTTCATCGAGGAGCTCGAGGGCGGATTCGACCAGCCCGGCCGCGCGAGCGGAGGAGAGCGAATAGGTGTCGAATCCGTCGGCGAAGCCGTAGAACGACGAAAGGAAAGGAGCGGAAACAATGCCCTGCACGCGATAGCCCTTTTTCGAAAGAAGCTCGGGGAGTGACTCGACCGACGGCGAGATTCGGCGGCGCTCCGTCGCGCCGTGAAAAGAGGGGGGTAGCCCGGTGAGCATCGAGGCGTGCGTCGGAAGCGTGTAGGACGAGACTCCCATCGCGTCCCGGAAGAGCGTCGCCCGGCGAGCGAAGGCGTCGAGGTTCGGCGTGGTAGGTCGCGGGTATCCGTAGGCGCCGACGTGGTCGGCCCGAAGGCAATCGATGGAGACCAGGATGAGGTTCGGCAAGTCTGGCGCTCGACCGCCGCTCCGGACCACCGGGTTTCCCCAGTGAGCGAGGACGTGCCCTTCCGCGCCGTCGACCCCTCCCTCGCCTCGACTCGCCTCGAGCACGACGCGAGCCGGGCGCCCGCTCCAGGGAGCGAGGTCCACCCTGCGCCGAAACCAGGTCCCACCCTGCGAGCGGCGGAGGACCTCGCGAAATACTTCGGTGTCGTTCAGAAGCACTCGGAAAACGACGGGAGCGAGAAGCGTCGGGCGATCGCGACTGGATGCGCCGATGGCGAAGTTGAAGACAGCGTCCTCCGGCAGTTGGAGGTCGAGCTCGATGCGCGAGGGAAGCTCCGCGGTCAGTCCCTTCCGCGTCTCGTCCATCAGCTCGACCGAAGAGGCGAGAGCGGACGGCGCGGAGTCGACGAGCTCGAGCGCCTGCGGCCCGGGCGCGGCCGCGCCGCATCCCGAGAGGACGCACCAAAGCGGCAGCGCTCTCAGGCTCGATCTCACGCGGCAAGTTTAGCGCCATCCTGTGCTAGCATGAGCGTTCTCATCCGGATCGGCCGCTTTCCATGCTCGAACTCGCGGGACTTCCTCGCGGCGCCTTCGCGGGCGCACTCGGCTACAACCTCGCGCGGTTCCAGTCCCAGGCGAAAGTCTTCGACTATTTTCTCGGCGCCATCCTCACTCATCTCGACGCGGATGCCGCGTGGCTGAGGCGCACTCTCCGGGAAAACCGAACGGTGACCGAGGAATACGAAGTGGGCTCGCCGCGCCTTCGAGAAGAGAGTCTCCTCGAGAGCTTCCTCCGACAAGAGCGGCCCGCGGTTCCCCGCGCGCTCCTTCTCGCGCCGGTGCGCGTGAACGGCCGGGTCGAAGCGCTGGTCGGTGTGGAACGACACGGGAGAGAGTTCGATCGAGGGCAGGGCTGGCCGCTGAACCGGCTCGCTTCCGTCCTCGCTCTCGATCTCAGCCGCCGCGAAGAGGAGCGCCTGACCCGCGTCCTCGACAGCATCAAAGAGAAGGTAATCGGGGAGCTCCGGCCGAGGGATCTCGCGTATCAGATTCTGGCCGGGCTCCAACAGCTCCTGCACTACGATCACTCCGCGGCGCTCCTCATTCACGATTCGAAAAAGCGCCTGCTGCGGGTCGAAGCGGACAAGATCGCCTGGACCAAAGCGAAGAGCGCCTTCATCGGCCACGAAGTGCCCGTGACCGACGAAATCGAGGACGCGCTTCGCTATCCCGCGTCGATCGCGACGTTTCCGGCGAAGGCAGAAGATGACAAGGGTCTCGAGAAGGCGCTTCTCGACATTCTTCACCTTCATCGCGGCGAATCGCTCCCGAAACCGAGGAGCGTCCTTCTCGCGCCGCTCTTCTTCGACGAGAGCCTCCTCGGCGTCTTGAAAGTCGCGGCGCTCGAGCGAATCCCCTTCGACGGGCACGATCGGAGCGTCGTCGAACGGTTTCGGCCGGCGGCGCAGGTCGCGCTCCGGAACGCGAGAGAGCGGGTCAACCTCGAAAAACAGGCGCTCGAAGCGGAGATCCGAGCGGGGCTCAGCACGCTCGCTCGCGCTGTCGCCCATGACGTCAACAACGCCGTCGGAAGTCTCCTTCCGCTGGCGGAACAGGTGCGGGAGGACCTCCGGGCGGGAACGACGGATCCGGCGACTCTCGTCGACGACATGGACTTCGTGATCGAGAAGGCCCAGCTCGTGAAACGCATCTTCTCGAACATGCTCCGGCTCGGCGCCGAGCGGCCCGGGCGCGGGCCGGTGGACGTTCACGAGGTGGTGCGGGAAATGCTTCCGGTCCTCGGATCGCAGGTGGGAGGACTCGAAGGCCAGTCTCGCGCTCGAGCTCGCCGACGGGTTTCCGGTGGTCACCTTCGTGAAGCCGCACCTCGAGCGCATCGTCTGGAACCTGGTGACCAACGCGGCGGAGGCGCTCGCGGAGACAGGCGGCACGGTCCGGATTCGCACCCGCGTTTCCGAGGAGGAGGGCGCGGTTCTTTCGATCGTGGACGACGGCCCGGGCATGGAGCGCGAGATTCTCGAGCGGGTCATGGAGCCTTTCTTCACCACCAAGGAGAACGGAAACGGCCTCGGCCTTTCGATCTGCCGCGCTCTGGCCTGGCAGAGCGGCGGCCAGCTTCATCTTCGAAGCACTCCCGGCCTCGGAACGGAAGCTCTGCTTTCGCTGCCCCTCGAGGGCGGGGATCGGCGAGGGTCATGACGCCTCGGGCCGAGCGCATACTCGCCGTCGATGACGACCTCGGGATGCGGCGCGTGCTTTCTAGGACTCTCGCCCCGCCGTACCAGGTGGAGCTCGCAGGCAACACCACTGAGGCGCGCGAGCGCCTGAAGAGGTCGCGTTTCGACGTGGCGCTGGTCGATATCCAGCTCGACGACGGTGACGGCTACCGGTTGTGCCGGGAGATCCGGGAGAGGAGTCCCGAGACCGACGTCATTCTCATCACCGGCTCCCACTCGGAGCCGGACGAAAAGCTCTATCGATCGCTCGAAGAGGGAGCTTTCTATTTTCTGCTGAAGCCATTCGAGCGGCGAGTTCTTCGCGCTCTCGTGGATCGGTGTCTTTCGCTCCAAAGGGAGCGCCGCGCGAAGGAGTCGTATGCGCGGGAGCTCGCGCTCGATCTCGACCGAGCCCGCCGTTTCCAGGCGAGCCTCGTCCCGAAAGAGCCCTTGCGAGACTTCGGCTGGCACCTGGAGGGACGGCTACGCAGCTCGGAAGCGCTCGGAGGCGACTTCTTTCTTTCCGTTCCCGGTCTCGACGGGACCCTGGTCTTCGCCATCGCCGACATCGTGGGGCACGGTGTCCGCGCGGCGATGTATGCGGGAATGCTGCTTTCGCTCCTGGACTCGGCGCGGCGGCGTGACCCCGACCCCGCGGAAGTGCAGCGCGAGCTTCTCTCCGGCTTCGGTTTCTTCGAGGACGAAAGCTCGGCCACGCTCTTCTATGGCCTCCTCTTCCCCGACGGTAGGCTTCGCTACTTCAACGCGGGCCACCCGCGCCCTCTCGTCCTTCGAGCGTCTTCCGAGCTCGAAACGCTCCGTACCACGGCGCTTCTCCTGAACCCGCTGCTTCCGCGGGACGAAGGCGTGGTCGAGGAGCTCCGGCTCCTCGACGGAGAGCGCCTTCTGGCCTTCACCGACGGAGTGTACGAAGTGCTCGACCATCGCGACCGGGAATGGGGCCTCGACGGTCTCTCGTCCGCGCTCGTCGAGACCCGCGGCCGCGCTCCCGGAGAGGCACTCGACGCGATCCTGGATCGCGTTCGCGCCCACGCCGCCGGACGTCCTCTCGCCGACGACGCCACGGTCCTTCTCGTCGAGCGTACGTCTCCCTGAGGAGCTCAGTCGGAGCGGAGCGTCCGGGACGCGTCGACACCCGCGGCCGCGCGCGCGGGAACGAAGCACGCGAGGAGCGCGGCGAGCGTCATGAGCACCGCCACCGCGAGAAACGTTTGCGGGTCGAGAGGCTCGACGTCGAAGAGCAGGCCGGACATCGCGCGCGCGAGCAAGGCGGCGCCCACCGCACCCGCGGCGATTCCCGCCAGAACCGGGCGCATGCCTTCTCGAACCACCAGCGCGACCACCGAGCGTGCTTCGGCGCCAAGGGCTATGCGGATCCCGATCTCGCGGACGCGGTGGGCCGTCGATTGCGAGACCACGCCGCCGATGCCGACGCTCGCGAGCGTGAGCGCCACGAGAGCGGACGCGGAGAGGAGAGCGAGAAGGAACCTCTCCCGGGCGACCGACGAAGAGACCATTTCCTCAAGAGTGGTGACGTCGTAGAGCGGTACGCGCGGGGTCGATGGCGCGCAAGCTCGAGCGAACGAGATCCGAAAGCGCCTCCGGACTTTCGTTGCTCCGCACCAGGATATGCAGGCCAAGGTCTTCCTCCTGCAGCATGGCCGCGTAGATGGTGGGCCTTTCCTCGAGCGCGAGAGTCTCGTCGCGCACGTTTCCGACGACTCCCACGATCTCACGCCAGAGAGAGCCGGGCTCCGGCACCCGATCGAAAGCGATGCGCTGGCCGATGGGATTCTCACCAGGGAAATACCTGTCGGCGAGGGCCTGGTTCACGATCACGACCCGCGGAGCGTCGGCGTTGTCGGACCAGTCGAACTCCCGGCCTCGCAAGAGGGGCACGCGCATGGTCTGGAAGAGCTCGGGAGTCGCCTCGTCGTGAAGCACGTCGATGCCGAAGCGGTCGGGAGGCCATCTTTCAGCGGTGAAGTCGCTGCTCCAGCCAGCCTGCTTGAAAGGAATTCCACCACTCGCCGCCGCGCTCTCGACGCCAGGGATGGCGGAGACGGACTTCACGAAGGTCTCGATGAAGCTCGTCATTCTCGCCGGGTCCTCATAGCGGACCGCGGGAAGCGATACTTGCGCCACCAGCACGTTCTCGGGGTCGAATCCCGGTTGGACGTGCGTCAACCGCCAGAGAGTTTGGATCATGAGCCCCGCGCCTACCACGAGAGGGAGGGTAAGCGCCACTTCGAGCGAAACGAGCGCCGCTGTCGCGCGCCTCGAGCTTCTCGTCGACGAAGCGCCGCGCGCAGCGAGGGTGAGCCGCCGGCTTCGCTCCGAGACCGCGACCCGTGACGCGGAAAGAAGTCCCGCGACGAGAGCTCCGAGAAGCCTCACGCCGACAGCGAAGGCGACAACGGTCGAGTCGACTCCCACCTCGTCGATTCGTGGGAGCTTCTCCGGGCTCATCGCCAGGATCGGCCGGAGAATCGAAACTCCCAGCAGGACACCGAGGCCTCCGGAAACGACGCCCAGGACAAGCCCGTCGGCGAGTCCGGGAAGCAGAAGCCGAAGGCGGCTCCCCCCGAGCGCCCGCCGAATCCTCATCTCCTCCAGGCGGCCGGCGTCCCGCGCCAGCATCATGTTCGTGACATTGATGCTAGCGATCATGGAAATGAACAGGACCGCGGCCATGAGAATCTGAAGGGGCCTTCTGGTATCGCCCACCACCCACTCGTGGAGCCCGGTCGCCCCGCTTTCCATGAGCCGGTTCGTCTCGGGATACTGGAGCTCGAGCCGGGCCATGATCGCAGCGATCTCGGCTTCGGCTTCTTCGAGCGCGACTCCGTCGCGAAGGCGTCCGAGGACGTACAAGGAATGCGCGCGCCGAAAGAAGACTTCCGAGCGGTACTCCGGTTTCCAGGACATCGGCAGCCATAGCTCGGCGTCTCGATACGGGTAGCGGAAGGTCTCCGGCATCACGCCAAGGACCCGATAGGACTCGGCGTCGAGCTCGATGGTGCGTCCGACGATCGAAGGGTCGCCGCCGAACCGATTCAGCCAGAGACGCTGTGAGAGGACAGTCACGCGCTCGGTCCCGGCCCAGGTATGACTCTCATCGAAAACGCGACCCGCGAGTGGAGGGACTCCGAGCACGGCGAAAAAACTCCCGCTGACCGTGCTGGCGCGGACCTGCGTCGGCTCACCCTCGACCAGGAGCGCTCGCTCGTCGAGCCACGAGTTGTACGAAGCCATGCCCGCGAAGCTCCCGGATTGCTCTTTCCAGTCGAGGAAGTTGGCTGGCGCCACTTGGTTCTTGTACCAGCCACGCTCGGAATTCTTTTCCCAGAGCGTCACCAGGCGAGCGGGATCGGAGAACGGGAGCGGACGGAGCAGCACCGCGTGAAAGACGGAGAAGATGGCGACGCTCGCGCCGACACCGAGTGTCATCGCGAGGACCGCGACGGCCGTGAAGGCGGGCCGTCTCGCGAGACCGCGGGCCGCGATCCGAAGATCGTGCAGGAGATGGTCCATGGCGCTTCCTCCTCGGCGTATCGGGATGGTTCTCGACTTCCGGGCGGAACGGAGCGGCTCGAGTCGCAGCCGGAATCCAGCGAGAAGGAGTCCCGACACCTCGCGCGTGACGAGTGCGACGCGGCCGCGAGGCGAGCTCCGAACCCTCTCGACGATCGTGGCGGCGATCTCCTCCCCGTAGCGATGCCGCGCGTCCCTGGGATAGACCGCGAGCAGAAGGCCGAGAATCCGTCTCATGGCTTCCGGCCCGAGGCCTTCAAAAGCGCCTCGAGCTGGCGGGCGCCGACGAGCTTCTTCCCGCGCGCGACCCCAAGAAGCGACGCGAGGCGGCGGGCCTCGGCGGCGGCGACTTCGCGCCCCTCCGGCGTGAGGCAATAGAAGCGGCGCCGTGAATCGCCGTCCGCCTCTTCGAGCAGTCCCCCCTGCTCGAGCCGCTGGATGGCGAGATAGAGCGTGCCGGTGCTGGTCGCGAACGAACCGTCCGCGGCGGACTCAATCTCTTTCAGGATTCCGTAACCGTGCTTCGGTCCGTCGGCGAGGGCCACCAGGATGTGAAAGGAAAGGGGCGTCAAAGGCCGCGAAGCCATTCTTCTATCTAGCTCATCAATATATTGAATGTCAACTTATTGCATTTTGATATCATTCTGCTATGCTTTCTCGAGAGAGGTTCCCATGATCGAGGAAAAATCGCAATCCGCTCCTTCCGGCTGGCTCGCGCTGGCGGTCCTTCTGCCGCTTTTCGCGGCCTCGGCGTACTTCATGGTGCAGGCGTTCGAACGGGGAAGTCTCGGAGCCGGACTCGGCTTTCTCCTTCTTTTGATCGTCACCGCCGGCTGCCTCGGAGGTCTCTTCATCGTGAACCCCAACCAGGGCGTGGTTCTGCAGCTCTTCGGAGCCTACGCCGGAACGGCGAGAGACCCCGGGCTACGATGGGCCAATCCCTTTTACTCCAAGCGCCGCGTTTCGCTCCGCATTCGCAACTTCGAGAGCGAGAGGCTCAAGGTAAACGACGCGGACGGGAATCCCGTCGAGATCGCCGCGGTGGTGGTGTGGAAAGTGGTCGATACCGCCGAGGCCTCTTTCGAGGTCGACGACTACGAGCATTACGTCCGGGTCCAGAGCGAGGCCGCGGTGCGGAACCTCGCGACCCGGTATCCCTATGACGCTCACGACGACGGCCAAGTTTCGCTCCGCAGCAACACCGTCGAAGTCGCCGACGACCTCAAATCGGAAATTCAGGCCCGACTTTCGAAAGCCGGAGTACGGGCCCTCGAAGCCCGCTTGAGCCACCTTGCCTACGCTCCCGAGATCGCCGCCGCAATGCTGCAGCGCCAGCAGGCCTCGGCCATCATCGCCGCGCGGCAGAAGATCGTCGAAGGAGCGGTGGGCATGGTGGAGATGGCGCTCGAGAGGCTTCAGAAAAAGAAGGTCGTCGAGATGGACGAAGAGAGAAAGGCGGCGATGGTGAGCAATCTCCTCGTCGTCCTCTGCGGGGAGCGCGCGGCGCAGCCGGTTTTGAATACCGGAAGCCTCTACCAGTAAGGCCGGTGGCCGAGCGAAAGACCTTCCTTCTCCGGATCGAGCCGGAGATGCTCGAAGCGCTCCAGGTCTGGGCGAACGACGAGCTCCGGAGCGTCAACGCCCAGATCGAGTTTCTGCTGCGGGAGGCTCTTCGAAAGGCGGGGCGATCGCGGGAGTCGCGCGCGCGCGTGGACGCCCGGCGAAAAGCCTGAGCGCGTCGCCTCAGCCGCGGCGACGGCGGATGACGGCCGCCGCAAGGGGAAGGAGCCCCAAAGCCATCAGGGTAACCGTCGCGGGCTCCGGCACCGCCGATGCGGCGAATTCGACGTCGTCCACGGTAAGAAAGAAGGCGCTTCCCATCCAATCGTCGCCGACAGTGACCCTCGCGATCGGACTCAACGAGTCGAACGAAACGAGAGTATGGGCTCCGAGATTCGGCGCGACCAGGATCTCGGTGAGGAGCGCGTCGAGCGAATCGAAAAACTGGACGCGCGCGGGCATGGCCGTGGTCATCTGTAGACTCACGTGTGAGGTCCCGAGAGGGAACGCGGCCTCGATCGGTCCGAGGTCCAACCCCGAGACGACGTTCGTCCCCGACGACGGAGGAAAATCGATCTCGTTCAGCGATATCCCCGCGACGAGAGTGACGGCATTGTTGAAGACAATCCCCTCGGCCGAGAATTGATTCGTGACGAATTCGTCGAGCGCGAGCGAATCGAAATCGATGAGGGCCGCGCTCGCCGGTGAAGCGACCGCCGCCGAGAGAACGAGCACTGCCAGAAAACGAACGGATTGGTGTGATTTCAGCGTCATTAGAATCCTCGCCATCCGGCTTCACAAGCAAAGTCAGGGCCAGCGACGCCGAGCGAGGCATAAATCGAGCGCGCCCTACTGATTGTAGGCCGGCGGTGCGCGAACGGCGGATCTGTGTGCCTTTTCCCGCGTTCTGCGGCGCGGCACCGTATCCTTGAGCCGATTCGGGTTACAGCGGTTGGCCGTCTGGTAGCGGTGCTCGCGCCTGTGTCGCTTTTCCAACGGCGTTCAGTCGGCTTCGAGGCCCAATTCCCCCAGGAGCTCCCGAAAGCGAGGCTCGTCGTGAAGCGGATCGAGTCTCGGGTCGACCCCGGCGTGCACGAGGAAGCCGTCCTTTTCTTCGTAAGCCCTCTCGAGTGCGGCGAGGGCGCCCGACCGATCGCCGAGGTCGAGCTTCAGAAAAGCGAGGCTCGTCGGACTCACGTAGAGCTTCGGGTCCGTGGACTCCAATCGGTTCAGGTACCAGCGACGCCAGTCGAGCGGCGAAGGCGCACCCAGGACGCGGACGAGCTCTTTCTCGCTCGCCCCCACCTCCTCCTCACCACCGGACTTCCGCGCGGCGGCGAGAACGCACTGATGCGCCCAGGCATAGTCGGGGTCGAAGCGCAAAATCCTGCGGCATTCGCGAATGGCCTCTTCGTACCGTCGCGCATAGAAGTAGTACCAGCCCGCGTCGGCGTTGATGAGCGGCGAGAGCGGGTCGAGTTCCTGCGCGGCGCGAATTCTGGCGATCGCTTTCTCGTGCCGCCCCGTCGCCGACAGAAGACCCGCGTACCAGTAGTGGGTCATCGCGAGCCCCGGCGAAAGCTCGATCGCCTTTAGAAATCGCGCTTCGGCCTCGGCGAAATCGAAATCGTAGTAGAAACTGACGAAGCCAAGAGCGTCGTGTGCTTCGGCGAGCTCGGGCGAGAGCGCGAGCGCCTTCTCGGCCGCTTCCCTTCCCCGGCGGGCGGACTCTTCCGGCGTAAGACCGCCGAACCAGGACTGGAGGTTATAAGCGTCCGCGAGCGCGGCCCAGGCCCGCGCGTACCCGGGATCGATCTCGACCGCCCGCTCGAAGGCTTCGGCCGCGAGGCGAAGCCCCGGCAGCGTCATCTCCGCGAGATGGTGCCGGCCTTCGAGGTACTTCTCGTGCGCCTCCGTCGATTTCGTCGAGCCTTTGTATTCTTCGGGCTCCGGCGCCGAGGTGGATAGAAGCGCTCGCGCGATTCGCGCCGCGACGTCGGACTGAACCTCGAGCACATCGTCTTTCGATCGGTCGTAGGTTTCGGTCCAGATCGATCGCCCGCCGGCGTCGGCGAGCCGCGCCGTGATCCGAAGCCCCTCGCCTTCCCTGCGAAAGCTTCCTTCGAGAACGTAGTCGAAGTCGAGGTCGTCCTCATCGGACCGAAGCGCCGTCGCGCGAGCGTAGACTCCGAGCGAATCCGGCGCGAGAGACGCCGCGCGGGTGATGAGCTCTTCGGCGAGTCCCTCCGCGAGAAAGTCCTGCGACGGATCTCCGCTCAGATTCGCGAAGGGCCGCACCAGTAGCATCGTGCGCGGGGAAGGCTGAAGGCTCCAAAGAAGGACCGCGGCCGCGATCGTCGTGAGGCCGATGGCGAGAGCCACGGGCCGCCGGACTCGCGGCGCGCGGCTTCGTTTGGAGCCGCCCCACGAAGCGATACCCGTGGCGGGGCACGGTCTCGATGAACCGCGGGGCTTCGGGGTCGTCGCCGAGCACCGAGCGAAGCTGCGTGATGCAGGAGTTCAAGCTCTGGTCGAAATCGACGAACGTGTCGGAGCCCCAGAGCGCGTCTTTGATCTCCTCCCGGGGAACCGCTTCGCCCGCTCTCCGCGCCAGGATGCCGAGGACCCGCGCCGCCTGCGGCTTCAACTTGATCTTCGATCCACCCTTGAAGAGCTCGTTCGAGTCCGGGCGGAGCTCGAAGACGTCGAATCGGATCGCGGGCGAGCTCACGGCGATGCGTCCGCCCCGAGCCAGCGCTCGAACCACTCGAGGTTGCGCTCCATGATCGCCCTTTCCATGCGCGGCTCGTAGTTCACGTGGCCTCCGCGCGGATAGACGTCCATCTCGACGGTCTTCCCGAGCTTCCGGAGCGCGCGATAGAACTTCTCCGCCTGCTGCACCGGGACCCGTCGATCGTTCTCTCCGTGCTGGATGAGAAGCGGAGTCGTAACCGCCTCCACGTGTGTGATGGGCGAGTGCGCCTCGTAGAGGTCGCTCTCCTCCCACGGCAGCCCGAAGTATTCCTCGGTCACTTCTCCGGCGTCGGAAAGGTAGTAGAGGTCTCGGATGTCGCTGATGCTCGCCGCGGTCGACGCGGCTTCGAACCGGTCGGTCTGGGTCACGATCCAGTTCGTCATGAACCCGCCGTACGAGGCGCCCATGACTCCGAGACGCTCCGGATCGACGAGGCCGCGCATCGATGAGGTGATCGACTCCCGCCATGATGTCCCGGTAGTCCCCTTCGCCCCACGAGCGAACGATCTTGCGAAACCCTTCGAGACCGTAGCCCGAGCCGCCGCGCGGCATCGGCATCAGGACCGCGAATCCCCTCGAGGCGAACGCTTCCACCGGATAGGGCTCGATCTGGCCCGGACGGTGCATGAACTGCGGAAAGAGCCCGTGAGTGAACCCGCCGATGGGACCGCCGTGCACGTAGACCAGAAGCGGGATGCGCGTTCCCGCCCGATGCCCGGGAGGCGTCACCAGCATGCCCCAGATCTCCATCCCGTCGAACGACCGCCAGCTCAGGACCTCGAGCGAAGCGATGTCGAGCTCTTCGAGCTGCGGGTTGACGCGGGTGATCGTTCTCGACGCGCCCGATTTCCAGATCCATCACCGCGACGTCCCCCGCGTCGCGGGCTCCGACGGAGCGAAAGGCCACGCGGCTCCCATCAGCGCTCGCGCTCAGCGAAAAGACGACGGCGCCCGGGCTCAACACCTCGGTCTTCCCTTCCAGGTCGACTCGGAAGATCGGCTGCTCGAACATGCGCTCGCCGCCGCGGCCGGTGGCCTCGTTCGGAACGAACAGAAGCGATTGGCTCGAGGGCTCCCACGAGACCTCTCGTACCCAGGTATCGGCTCCGGTGAGGGCGCGAGGCTCGCCTCCCGCGGAGCTCACTACATGGAGTCCCGGGGAAGAGATCATCCGCGGAACGCCGCCGGTCGACGTGAACGCGACGAAGCGGCCGTCGGGAGAGAAGCGAGGCTCGAAGTTCATCCCATCGCGGCCGACGAGGACCGAAGGACTCCCGCCGTCGGCGGGAATGGTATAGAGCCGCGAGCGCCAGTTCTCGAGGTACTCCCCGGCCGCGGAGGCGGAGTAGACGAGACTCCTGCCATCCGGGGCCCAGTCGAAGCCCGAAACGTAGTGCTCGAGCGGCGAGACGACCTTCGCGGACGTGAAGGAAAGGTCCTGGACGAAGAGTCGGGTCGGCCGCCCCGGTTTCCCGGCGCGTACGACGAACGTTTTCTCCTGTTTTTCGCGCGTTTCTTCCGCGGGCTCCGGCTCCGCGGCCAGGTACGCGATGCGGCGCGAATCCTTCGACCATTCGTAGCGCGCGGCGCCGGTCGGCGACGAGGTCAATGCCCACGGCTCCCCGCCCCCCGCGTCCATCGCCATTACCTGGGGCAGGTCGGAAACGAAGGCGAGAAACGTCAGGAGCTTACCGTCCGGGGACCATCGAAGCTCGGGACGCGGGAGCGGCCGGTTGAAGATTCGCGTGGCATATGTGAGACGCCTGGCCTCGCCTCCCGTAGCCGAGACCACGTACAACGTGGCTACATGCTCGTTCTTCTCGACGGACGCCTCGGAGAGCGCGTACACGACCCGTTCTCCGTCGGGAGAGAGGCGCACGTCGACGATGGTTCGAACCGCCATCAGATCGTCGAGCGCGACCGGTTTCGCCGCGACAACCTGCGCGCTCAGCGAGAACGCGCCAGCCAGAAGGAGCTTTCGCATCATAGAGATCGGCGGACAGGAAAAAATCAGCGGGCGCCCATTGCCCTTCGAGCGCTCCTTCCCCAGCATGGACGCGAAATGGAGGACCTCGATGAAAAACGTTAGCCCAAGGCTGGTCTTGATGCAATGCGTACTGTTGTCGGCTTTTTCCCTCTCCGCGACGGCCCAGCAGGTCAACTCCCGACCCTGCAAGGAGTCCCCCGCGTACCGAGGCATGGATTTCTGGATGGGGGAATGGGACGTCGAGACGGCGAAAGGAGCGCCCGCCGGGGCCAGCAAGATCGAGCTCATCCTCGACGGCTGCATCATCCTCGAGAATTGGACGGGGAAGAACGGGTACGCGGGAAAGAGCTTCAACCTCTTTCACAGCGACTCCTCGAAGTGGGAGCAGATCTGGGTGGACAACCAGGGTCAGGTCACCCGCTACGAAGGGGATGCCAAGGACGGCAACATCTATTACCGTTCGGAGCGCGTCGACGCCGACGGAAAGAAGGTCCTGATGAAGATGACCTTCTTTCCCAAGGGCCCCGATCAGGTGCGGCAGTTCGGGGAGATCTCCCCGGACGGGGGTGCGACCTGGACCCCCGAGTACGATCTTCTCTATAAGCGCAAGAAGTGAAGTAGCGGCTCGCTTCGAACCTCTGCTAGGCTCCCCGCTCCGACGATGGAGCGCCCCTTGGGAAAGAGCCGGCTGCGGTTCGCGGTCTTCGCGCTCGCCGGCGCGGCCTTCTTCCTGTCTTTCTTCCACCGGGTGGCTCCTGCGGCGCTCTCGCAGGATCTCATCCGGGAGTTCCATCTTTCGAGCGCGGCGCTCGGAACGCTCGCTGCGACCTATTTCTATGTCTACACGCTCATGCAGATCCCGACCGGAGTGCTCGTCGACACGCTCGGTCCACGCCGAGTCCTCACGGCCGGAGGGGTCGTATCGGGAGGCGGATCCCTTCTCATGGGACTCGCGGGCAGCTACGGCGCCGCGGCGTTCGGACGGACTCTGGTAGGGCTCGGCGTCTCGGTCGCGTTCGTCTCGACGCTGAAGCTGAACTCGGTCTGGTTCGACGAGCGTCGCTTCGCGACGATGACCGGGATCTCGACCGTGCTCGGGACCTCGGGCGCGATCGTCGCTGCGGCGCCTCTCGCCTGGATCATCACCCGGGTATCGTGGCGCCACGTGTTTTTCGGCGCGGGACTCGCGTCTCTCGCCGTCGCGGCGCTGATCTGGGTCGTGGCGCGAGACTCTCCTGCTCCCGTTACCGAACCGGCTCACGAAAAGTGGGCCGGGGCTCTCTCGAGCGTCCTTCGCAACGGCGGCACCTGGCCCGGGTTCTTCGTGAACCTCGGCATGTCGGGACCCTATCTTTCGTTCGCGGGCTTGTGGGGCGTCCCCTACTTGATGACCGTACACGGCATGAGCTCGATCGACGCGGCGCGCCACACGACGCTCATGGTCGTAGCGCTTGCCGCCTCCGGAGCGGCGCTCACGGCGCTCTCCGATCGCGTCGAGCTCCGGCGTCCGTTCGTGATCGTGAGCGCGGTGCTTTACTTCCTCTGCTGGCTCCTCTGGTTCACCCCTTTTTCGGCGATGCCCGGAATGACCTATGCGATCGTCGCCGCGCTCGGAGTCACCGCTTCGGGCTTCTTCCTCAGCTGGGTGACGGCGAAAGAAGTCAGCTCTCCTCGCTTCTCCGGAATGGCCGTGAGCCTCGTGAACAGCGGCGGGTTCCTCGCGGTCGGGATACTTCAGCCCGCGATCGGTTGGGTTCTCGATCGCTCGGAAAGTCCCGTGGCCGCTTACCGCTTCGGCATCGGGATGCTCGCGGCTACCGCGTTTCTCGCGCTGATTGCCTCGTTCTTCATTCCCGAGACGCGCTGCCGGAACATTTGGAAGGGAGACACCGCATGACCCGCCTCCGGTTTCACGGATCGATCACACCGCTTCCCACGCCCTTCAAGAACGGCGGCGCCGCGGTCGATACCGAAGCCATCCGCCGCCTCGTGGAATTCCAGATCGCGAACGGCTCCCACGGACTGAGCTCGACGGGCACCACCGGCGAGCCGACGTCGCTCTCGCTCGAGGAGCGGAAGCTCGTGATCCGGACGGTCATCGAGGCGTCGTCGGGACGCCTTCCGGTCCTCGCCGGAACGGGATCGAACTGGACCGAGGAGAGCGTCGAGCTCAGCCGCTACGCGCGCGAGGTCGGAGCCGACGGAATTCTCGCGGTCGCGCCCTATCACGTGAAGCCGTCGCAGCAGGGGCTCTTCGAGCACTACACCCGCATCGCGAGAGCGGTCGAAGGGCTTCCGATGATGCTCTACAACATCCCGGGCCGCGCCGCGGTCAATATCGAGCCCGAGACGCAGCGGCGGATTCGCGAAGCCTGCGGAAACGTCTTCGGGATCAAGGAGGCGAACCCCGATTTCCTTCAGGTCTCGTGGAACCTGAAGGTGGTCGGCCGCGACTGGGGTGTGTACTCCGGAATCGAGACGCTGTGCTTCCCGATGCTCGCGGTCGGAGGCGCGGGCCACGTGAGCGCGACCGCGAACGTCGCCCCGCGCGAGTCCGCGGATCTGTACGAGCTGGTGCAGGCTGGACGGTTCCAGGAAGCCCAGGACCTGCACTTCAAGATGCTCGAGCTGAATCACGTGCTCTTCCTCGAGACCAACCCGGGCCCGCTCAAGTTCCTCCTCGGACAGATGGGGCTCATCGAGGAAACGCTGCGCCTTCCCCTCGTCACGCCGAGCGAGGCGAACCAGAAGAAGATCGTTCAGGTCGCGCGCGAGTACGGGATCCTCTGAGCGTCATGGTCATCGGCGTCGCCCTGAACTTCGCTTCGGAGCTGAAGGAGATCGCGGACCCTCCGAAGGCGCCGGTCCTCTATATCAAGCCCGAGAACACGCTGGACGTCTCATCTCGCTCCCGTGCTCCATCCGGACGGCGTTTCCGCGATCCAGCCCGGCCCCTCGCTCGCGGTAGTCCTGAAGCGCCGCGCGCGCCGCGTCGATCGGGGGAGCGCCCTCGACTACGTGAAGGGCTACACCCTCTTCAACGACTTCAGCCTGAAGGAGACGAGCCATTTCCGGCCGCCCGTGCGATCGAAGTGCTTCGACTCCTTCGGACCTCTCGGCCCGCGTGTGATTCCTCTCGAGGATCCGCACGACGTCACGCTTCGCTGCCGGGTGAACGGCGAGCTTCGGCAGGAAGGCTCGACCCGCGATCTCGTGTGGAAGATCCCCGAGCTCATCGAGGCGATCACGTCGTTCATGACGCTCGAAGAGGACGACGCGATCGCGATGGGCGTCCCTCCCGGTCGCGTCGACGTCGTCGCGGGAGACACCGTAACGGTCGAAGGAGCGGGTCTCACACTCACGAGCTGGATCGTCTCGGAAGATGAGTATCGACGGTAATGCGGCGCGCGAGGGTTCTTCACCAGAGCGTGGCTCATGAGGTGTCGGTTGCCGACGAACGGAGCTCTCCACACAGTGGACGGACGGACTCTTCCCGAACCCGAGGTCACCTGGCTTCCTCCGAAGCACGGAACGTTTCTCGCACTGGGACTCAACTACAAGGACCACGCGAAAGAGCTCGACTTCAAACCGCCGGAGGAGCCGCTTCTCTTTCTCAAGTCCTCCTCGAGCCTCACCGGCCACAAGCGGTTCTCCCCTCGGCCCGATGGCGTCGACATGATGCATTACGAGGCAGAGCTGGTCGTGGTCGTCGGGCGAACCGCGAGCCGGGTGAGACGGTCGGAAGCGATGGACTTCGTTCTCGGCTACACGATCGCGAACGACTACGCGGTGAGGGACTATCTGGAGGACTTCTACCGTCCCAACCTGCGCGTGAAGAGCCGGGACGCGCTCACTCCGCTGGGTCCGTACATCGTCGACAAGGGAGACGTCGCGAACCCCCACGCGCTCGAGATTCGCACCTTCGTGAATGGCGAGCTCCGCCAGCGCGGAAACACTCGCGACCTGGTGTTCGACATTCCGTTCCTCCTCGAATACGTCACGAGCTTCATGACCCTGCAGCCATACGACATGATCTCGACCGGCACTCCGAAGGGTGTCTCGAACGTCGTGGCCGGGGACGAGGTAGTGGTCGAGATCGAGGACATCGGGCGGCTCCAGAACCGAGTGGTGTCGGAATCGGAATGGAGAGCGACTCGAAGATTGAAGACGCGAAGATAGTGTCTCGTTACGAAAACTTTCCCTTGACAACTTCAGAAAGTGATTTCGAGCAAAGGTGCAGATGCGCCGCTGGTTGGTCCCAATTCCTGCGTAGTGGCGCCGTGACGAACGTCAAACGCTCCGCGAGGCTTCGAAGGCATACACGCCTCCGCGAGTGGCCTAGGATGCGCTGTGAATGCCTTCGAAAAGGCCCGTGCTATACAAAGAGAATGGTGCCAAAGAATTCTCTTTCATCCCTCTCCGATGACGAGCTCCTTCGACGACTCTCACTCCTTCTCTCACAATCCCGGCGAGTCGAAGCCGACCTCGTCGCCCATCTCGCGGAAGTCGAAGAGCGCCGCCTCTATCTAGCTCAGGCCTGCTCCAGCATGTTCACCTACTGTGTCCAGGTCCTTCACCTCTCCGAGCCTGAGGCCTATCTCCGCCTCGCCGCGGCCCGAGCCGCACGGCGCTTTCCGGTGCTCCTCCAGATGCTCGGCGACGGACGCCTTCATCTGAGCGGTATCGGGCTTCTGGCCTCCCACCTTACCGAAGAAAACCTGGACGAGGTACTCGGAAGAGCGGTGTACCGGACCAAGAGACAGATCGAAGAGCTCGTCGCGGAGCTGGCGCCGAAACCGGACGCTCCGCCCACCATCCGCAAGCTACCCAGTCCTCCCTCTCCGCCCGCGACCCAACTTCGTCCGGACGAAGTCAAAACCCCAGCATTTTCGGCACCTGCGCCTCCGCTGGAACTTTCCCCCTCGTCCGCTCCGAGACCGGAGCCTCTCTCTCCCGAACGATTCAAGGTCACCTTCACGGCGAGCCGGGAGGTCAAGAACAAGCTCGAGCGTCTCCAGGCGCTCACCCAGGAGGACCTGGCGGCGGTCATCGAGGCCGCGGTGACAGAAAAACTCGAACGGCTAGAGGCGAAACGGTACGGCGTGTCGAAAAAGCCGCGAAAGCGTCTGGAAGGGACTGATACTTCGGCGAAGTCACGATACATTCCCATGGCGGTCCGGCGGCACGTCTGGAAGAGGGACGGTCGTCGTTGCACCTTCGTGGATGAACACGGGCCGGCGTTGCACCGAAGAGCAGGGTCTCGAGCTCCATCACGACGATGCCTTTGGTCTCGGAGGGGACCACCACCCGGACAAGGTGCGCTTACTCTGCCGTCACCACAACGTCCATCTGGCGGAGCGAGTCTATGGAAAGGAGGTCATGGAGAAATACCGGAAGAGTGGTGGACGCGTTTCGGAAGGCCCACCCTCCTATGGGTTCGTTCACTGAAAAGCGGTTCGAGACGCTACTGACGCGACGCAGGCGCGATCTGGCGAAGGTAGTCGAAGAAATTCAGGAGAAAGACGACTTTGTTCTGATTGGCTCCCCCGGCCGTCAAAGAAGCGACCACCGCGAGGCGATCGCCGTCAGGGTGCACATCGCTTCATCCTGCGCGAACGCCTCAGGAAGGACCTTGATCGCCACTTCGCGCTTCAGCTTCGTATCCGACGCCCGATAGACCTCCCCCATCCCCCCCTGAACCGAGTACGATCTCGTAGGGTCCGAGGCGCGTTGCCCGGAGTGAGCGTCATCATTCGCCTGCCGGCGCGATGCGGCGCAGTTCGTCGAAGAAGTTGAAGATGAGGACGATCTTGTCCTGTCTGGCGCTCTCTGTCTCGGTGGGCAGCGCAAGCGCGAAGCGCTGACCGTCGGGGTGCAGGTCGAAAGGCCGGTACTGAAGCGCCGCCGACCTTCTGAATCGCCCCTCGGACCAGAGGCGGGGGTTCTCGGCGACGAACGAATCCGCCTTCGCTGTGTACGGAACGAGCATGATCCTCTGGCTCGCGTTGTAGAAAAGCTCGGGTCGCGCTCGCGACCAGGTCGGATGAGCGCCGCCGTCATTCGAGATCTGGCGCTTCGCGCCAGGTCCCGGAAACGGGCGCACGTACACCTCGAAACGCCCGGTCTCGTTCGATTGGTACGCCAGCCATCGCCCGTCCGGCGAGAACGTCGGATGGTGTTGAGCATAGGCTTCCATCACCGAGCCGGAGGGTTCTTCGGGCTTCCACCCCGAGGTCTCGTCCCCTTCCATCGGCAGGATCATGACGTCCGAAGGGAAAACTGCTGTGAGGCCGGGGAGACGGATTGCAGGTTGCGCTCGAAGAAGGCCAGAAACTTGCCGCTTGGGTGCCAGGACGCGGCCGACTGAGTGTGCTTGCTCTCGGTGAGGCGCTCGGGCTCACCCGTCCCATCCGCGCGCTGCCAGTAGAGGTTGAACGTCACCCCGTCGCCCCGTGTCGAGCTGAACGCGATGCGATGGCCGTCCGGAGTCCAGACGGGCCAACCGTCGTCGGCGTCGTCGATCGTCAAGCGGGTGAGCGTGTCGCGCGCCCAGTCGTAGATCCACACATCATCCTGCCTGCCGTCGTGGATCTGCATGGCGAGCCGCTGGCCATCCGGGGAGAAGGAGAGGTTGCTCCAGTTCGCAGGCGCGGCCCGCAGGGGTGTCGTTTTCCCCTCTTGGTCCATCCAGTGGATGGGTGCGCTCATGCTGACGCTCTCTCCGGAGAGGTACGCGAGCGTTCCGTTGCCCGAGAAAGCGAACTGCGCTACGCCGCCAAAGGGGTTCGCAATCACGCCCTCGACGGCGGGGACGGGCGGCCCGGTCAGCTCCAGTCGGTCCAGATCGAACGGCGCGGCGAAGAGCGTCCCCTCCCGTATATAGACCAGGTGACCGCTCCCGACATAGCGGCCGTGGTATCCACCTTTATGCACCACCTTCCGCGCACCCGCCGGCAGCGGCTGCACCACGAGGTTCGCGCTGTCGTAGCCAACCTGGCTTCGGTGACTCGTGTAGAGCAACGCCTTGCCTCCGGGAAGGACCTGAGGGTAGCGCTGAATGACCTCACCCAGCTCGAGCGTCGTGACCGGCTCTGGGGTCCCTCCCGCCGAAGTGACTCGATGCAAGCTCACGCCCGGCCCGCCGCTGGGCTGGAAGACGATCGTTCCGTCCTCCGCCCACGTCCCGCTGAAGCCGCTGACGGCGTCTCCGAGGGTGACAGCGGCGCCCCCGGCGACCGAGACTTTCTTCAGCTTGCCTCCGGCGAAGAACGCAATCCATTCTCCGTCGGGAGAGAAGAACGGGCCCGCGGCACCTTCGGTGCCTGGAAGAGGAAACGCCTCGAGCTCATCGAGCCTTCGGACGTAAACCTGTCGCGGCCCGCCGGGACTCTTCGTCGCCACGAAAGCCAGGACCGCGCCGTCCGGCGAGAGAACTGCGGCGGTGCTGAAGTCGGTGAAGAGCGACACGTCGGCACCAAGCTCAGCGGAGACTCGCACGGGCACCGCGCGCGGAGAGGAGCGCCAGGGCGCCCAGACGCTCAGCACGACCGCGGCCCCCAAGACACCGCCGGAGAGGGCCCACGGTAGGGCTCGTCGCCAGGCCGGCGAAGCGCTGGCAGTGGGCTCGGGGGCCGCGGCCTCTCGGGTCTCGATCGCGATGCGCGCTTCGCCGATCGCCTGGAGCCTCTGCTTGGGATCCTCGTCAGGCAGCGCGTGAGCAGAAATCGGAGTGGCGCGGGAAGCCCAGCAGGGAGCGCACTCCAGTCCGGCTCCTTCGTAAGAACCTGAGCGAGCGTCTCCGAAGCATCCTCTCCCGCGAACGCTCGCTTTCCCGTCAGCAACTCGTAGAGGACCACTCCGAACGACCAGACGTCCGCCCGGCGGTCCGCAGGCTTCCCCTTCGCCTGCTCCGGGCTCATGTACCCCGCCGTCCCCAGAAGAACTCCCATCTGCGTGCGCTCTCGTCAACGTGGGCGAGATGCTCTCCTCCACTGGCGGCGGCTCCACCTCCAGCGCCTTCGCAAGACCGAAGTCCAGGATCTTCACGTCGCCGTCCTTCGTCAGCTTGATGTTTGCCGGCTTCAGGTCACGGTGAATGACCCCTCGCTCGTGCGCCGCCTCCAGCCCCTGCGCTATCTGGCGATGCGATGTGCAGAGCCTCCGGGACCCGCATCGGGCCGGAAGCGATCCGCTCCGCGAGCGTCGGCGCCTTCTACCAGCTCCAAGACGAGCGCGCGAATTCCATCCGATTCCTCGATCCCGTAGATCGAAGCGACGTTCGGGTGATTCAGCGAGGCGAGAACCTGGGCCTCCCGCTCGAAGCGCTTCATCCGCGCCTCATCCTGCGCAAACGCCTCCGGAAGGACCTTGATTGCTACCTCGCGCTTCAGCTTCCTGTCAGACGCGCGATACACCTCCCCCATTCCCCCGGCCCCCAATGAGCCGAGGATCTCGTACGCGCCAAGGCGGGTTCCGGCGGCGAGCGTCATCGGTCGTCTCTCTGGGAAGAGGAGAGGATTCTAGCCGAAAACGGGAGCGCTGATAGACGGTCGTTGCCCTCACAACCGGCGAGGAAACCCGCGTAGAATTGGCGCCGTGCAGGGCGCTTCCGGGCTTCACACGAACCTCGAGAAAGCGGAGAGGTTTCTTCGCCGGTTTCGAGAGGAGATCACAACCCACTGGATCCAGGGCGCCGCACGCGCCGGCTCCTCCGGGCGCGCGTTCGAGAACCTGACCCCTGTCGACAACACCTCTCTGGGAAGAGTCGCCGAGGGGACGGCGGAGGACGTGGATGCGGCCGCGAGCGCGGCTTCCGCGGCCTTTCCCGCCTGGCGCGATACGTCGGGACGCGATCGGAAGAGAATCCTGAATCGCTTCGCGGACCTCATCCTCGAGCGCGCGGAAGAGATCGCGCTGGTCGAGAGCATGGACACGGGCCAGCCCATCCGCTTCATGAAGGCGGCCGCCCTGCGCGGAGCGGAGAACTTTCGCTTCTATGCGGACAAGGCGCCCGAGTCGCGAGACGGCCATTCGCTCCTCCAGGAGGAGCACCTCAACTACACGCTTCGCACGCCCATCGGGCCGGTGGGAGTCATCACTCCCTGGAACACGCCGTTCATGCTTTCGACGTGGAAAATCGCTCCCGCCCTCGCCGCCGGCTGCACGGTCGTGCACAAACCCGCGGAGCTCAGCCCTCTCACCGCCGCGATTCTCGCCGAAACGAGCAAGGCGGCCGGAATTCCCGACGGGGTCTGGAACACGGTTCATGGGCTCGGCGAGGTCGCGGGAAAGGCGGTGACCGAGCATCCGGCGATCCGGGCCATCGCCTTCGTGGGAGAAACCGTCACCGGTCGGCGGATCATGGCCCAGGGAGCGGCAACCCTGAAGCGGGTCCATTTCGAGCTCGGCGGGAAGAATCCGGTCATCGTCTTCGAAGACGCCGACCTGGATCGCGCACTCGAGGCGGTCCTCTTCATGATCTACAGCCTCAACGGAGAGCGCTGCACGTCCTCGAGCCGGCTCCTTCTCGCGCGGTCGCTCCAGGAGTCCTTTCTCCCCGAGCTCGAGCGCCGCGTGCGAGCCCTCCGGGTGGGCCATCCGCTCGATCCCGAGACCGACGTCGGACCGCTCGTCTCCCGCGAGCACCTCGATAAAGTGCTGAGCTACGTCACGTCCGCACACGAGCAGAAGGCTCGCGTCGCCGCCGGCGGCGAGCGCATCGAGGAGCTCGGGCCCGGAAACTACGTCCGCCCGATGCTCTACACGGGCGCCGACCCGGCGATGAAGATCGCGAGAGAGGAGATCTTCGGGCCCGCGCTCACCGTGATTCCGTTCGACACCGACGAGGAAGCCATCGCGATCGCGAACGATACCGACTACGGCCTCGCCGCGTACCTGTGGACGAACGACGCCGGGCGCGCGCTCCGAATCGCGGATTCGGTCGAGGCGGGAATGGTCTGGGTCAACTCGGAGAACAACCGCAACCTTCCCTCTCCTTTCGGCGGAATGAAGGCCAGCGGAATCGGGAGAGACGGCGGCGACTACAGTTTCGATTTCTACATGGAGACGAAAAACGTCTGCATCGCCCATGGAACTCATAGCATTCCCACGCTCGGGAGAAAGCAACATGGGTGAAGTCGCGCTCGCCGCCAAGATCACTCACGTGCCTTCGATGTATCTCTCCGAGCTTCCCGGCCCCCACCAGGGATGCCGAAAGGCGGCGATCGACGGCCACATCGAGCTCGGCCGCCGCGCGCGGGAGCGCGGCATCGACACTCTCGTCATCTTCGACGTGCACTGGCTCGTGAACAGCGGCTATCACGTCAACTGCTGCGAAAAGTTCCAGGGCGTCTACAGCAGCAACGAGCTCCCGCACTTCGTGAAAGACATGGCGTACGACTACGAGGGGAACCCGGGCCTGGGGGAGCTCATCGCGGAGAGGGCCAACGCACGGGGCATCAAGACAAGGGCCCACCAAGTGGCGAGCCTCGGGCTCGAGTACGGAACGCTCGTTCCCTGCCGATACATGAACTCCGACCGACGGTTCAAAGTGGTTTCCGTCGCTGCCTGGTGCGCCTGGCACCGTCTCGAGGACTCGCGGGTCTTCGGCGAGGCGGTCCGCGAGGCCATCGAGAAGAGCTCGAGCCGGGTGGCGATCCTCGCGAGCGGATCCCTCTCCCACCGTTTCAACGACAACTCGAACGCCGAGGAGAAGATGTTCGACATCAGCAACGAGTTCTTCCGACAGGTGGATCTCCGCGTCCTCGAGCTGTGGCAGAAAGGAGAATGGAAGACGTTCACCGACATGCTCCCGGAGTACGCCGCCCGCTGCGTGGGGGAGGGCGGCATGCACGATACCGCGATGCTCCTCGGCGCCCTCGGCTGGGATCGGTATCAGGGGAAGGTCGAGATCGTATCTCCGTACTTCCCGAGCTCCGGCACGGGCCAGGTGAACGCGGAGTTTCCCGTCACAGGCTGATGCCGCACTTCATCCTCGAGTACTCGCGAAACCTGGAGCCGGAGCTCGACGTCATGGCGCTCTTTCGCGTGCTGCGCGCGGCCGCCCTCGAGACCGGGATATTCCCGCCGGGAGGAGTCCGGTTCCGCGCGTACCCGTGTGAGACCTACCTCGTGGCCGATGGAAAGCCGGAGAACGGCTTCGCGCATCTGACCCTGAAGCTCGGACACGGCCGCCCAGTGGATCTGCGGCGAAGCGTAGGCGAGAAGCTCTTCGCCGCGCTCACGGAGCACTTGAATCCAATCTACGAGAGCCGGCCGCTCGCAATCTCTTTCGAGATGCGGGAGCTCGACCCCGAGCTCAGCTTCAAGAAGAACAACCTCCATCAATGAACTCGCCGCCGTTCCGGGCCGAGCACATCGGGAGCCTGCTTCGACCGGCGGAGCTGCGCGCCGCGAGGCAGAGCTCTTCCGGAGACGCTTTGATCGCGATCGAGGAACGCTGCATCGACGAGGCGATTCTCGGCCAGGAGCGTGTGGGCCTCGAGCCCATCACCGACGGCGAGTTCCGGCGCTCGATCTACTTCGGGCATTTTGCGAGGGCTGTCGAGGGCTTCACCGAGATGGAGGCTACGTCGGTCTTCAAGGACGCGGAAGGTCGAGTGCTCCGCTACCTCACCCCGGTGGTCACCGGGAAACTCGCGCGCAGGAGCGGCATCGCGACGGAGGAGCTGGCCTACGTCCAGAAACGCACGAAACGTACTCCGAAAGTGACGCTTCCGAGCCCCGAGTCCCAGCACTACTTCCGTTTCCGCGAGGGCGTCTCCGATACCGTCTATCCCGACCTCGACGAGTTCTTCCGGGACGTCGCCCGCATTTACCGTGAGGAGCTCTCCGATCTCGCCGATCGAGGAGCGACCTACGTGCAGCTCGACTCGGTCTCACTCCCACTTCTTTGCGATCCGAATCACCGCGAGGCCTTTCGCGCCCGGGGCTACGATCCCGACGTCTTCGTGTCCCGATACGTCGATCTCTTCAACCAGGCCGTGCGAGAGAGACCAGCGGAGCTCCGGCTCGGGGTCCATTTCTGCCGCGGCAACAACCAGGGGAAATGGCTCGGCGAGGGCGGCTACGAAGCGGTGGCGGAAGAGGTCTTCTCCCGCCTCGACGCCGACGCCCTCTTTCTCGAGTACGACACGGAGCGCGCGGGCGGATTCTCTCCCCTCCGGCACGTCTCCTCGGACAAGCACGTCGTCCTGGGCCTCGTGAGCACGAAGACTCCGTCGCTCGAGTCCGAGGACGAGCTCATGCGCCGCGTGGACGAAGCGAGCCGTTTCGTCCCCCTCGAGCGCCTTTCCTTGAGCCCCCAGTGCGGATTCGCATCGACCGAAGCCGGCAATCCACTCACTCCGGACGATCAGTGGAGAAAGCTCGAGCTCGTGGTGAGTACAGCAGCGAAAATCTGGGACTGATTCCGTCATGAGACTCCCCGCCAGAATCGCGATCGTCGCTCTTTCGAGTCTCGCTGCGGCGGTGTTCCCCGCGTGCAGCCGCTCTTCTTCTCACGCCGAGCGCGCCAACGTGATCCTCATCGTCATCGACGGGCTCAGGGCCGATCACCTGACTCCCTACGGCTATTCGAGGAACACGTCTCCTTTTCTCGACGAGCTCGCGTCCCGGAGCGTCCTCTTCGAGAACGCCATCAGCCAGTCGAGCTGGACCAAGACTTCGGTCGCCTCTCTCCTCACCTCTCTCTATCCGGATGCGCACGGGGTCCGCTCCCGGACAGACGTTCTTCCCGCCTCCGCCCGGATTCTCCCGGAAGCGCTCCAAGAGCACGGCTACCGGACGTTCGCCATCCATGGAAACCCCTGGCTCGAGGAGAGGTTCGGGTTCCATCAGGGTTTCGACGACTTCCGCTTCACCCATTGGAACAAAGAGACCTTCGACGCCGAGAAGCTCAACGAGCAGGCGCTTCAATGGCTCGACGAGAATTCGGGCGCGCCCTTCTTCCTCTATCTTCACTACATGGACGTCCACACGCCCTGGAAGCCCCCCGCGGAGTTCGATCGCTTTGGTCCCGCGGGCATGGACAAGTACGACGGATCGATTCAGTACCTGGATTCACGGCTGAGGGATCTCTACGACCAGCTGAGAGAGCGGGGACTCGGAGACAACACGTGGATCATCGTCACCGCGGACCACGGAGAGGAGTTCGGCGAGCGCGGAAACAAGAATCGGACATGGCGTCACCTTGTATCGCGAAGTGTTGCAAGTTCCGCTCGTCATCTATCAAGGGCGTCAAGACAACGCGGCCTCGGGGCGGCGCGTTCGCCGGCAGGTCCGCCTCATCGACGTGGCTCCGACGATTCTCGATCTCGTGGGTCTTCCCATACCCGATCCGATGGAGGGAGTCTCCCTCGCGGCGAACGTCGTCGACGCCGAGGGGGGGCCGGTCGAAGACCTCGAGGCTTTCAGTCAGGTGGGGAGAAACGGAGCCGCGCGCGACCGGGACCTCATCGCCGTGACGACGAGTGAGTTCAAGTACATCCTCGATTTCGAGGGGGGTGCCGAGGAGCTGTACGAATTGAGGGTCGACCCGGCGGAGACCCGCAACCTGGCAGCCCAGAATCCTACCCTCTTGAAGGATTTCAAGGACAAGGTCCTGAGCTTCCGAGCGGCTCAGATCGGAAAGCGCATCGAAGCGGTTCCCGGAGCGGAAATCGACGAAGAACTGGAAGAGCAGCTGCGAGCGCTCGGTTACATCCAATAATTCGCCCCGCCTTCATGGTAGAACTCGCGTTCATGAAGCCCATCGTCGCAATCGCGATCCTATCGCTCTCCTTCCCCGTTTTCGGCCAGGACCTCGTGCTCCAGAATGCGACGGTCATCGACGCGACCGGAGCGGCGCCGCGCGTTGGCGTCGAAGTCGTCGTTCGCGGAGGACGCATTGCGAGTATCGGCGCTCCGGGGCCTGCGGGCGCCGGCATCCGCACCATCGATCTTCGAGGACGCTTCCTCCTTCCCGGTCTCATCGACGCGCACGCGCACATTCTCGACCCGGCCTCCGCGCTTCGCGCCCTGCAGTCGGGAGTGACGACCGCGAGGGTGCTCGGGGATGAATACCTCCAGGCGCTGGGAACGCGGGATCTGATTCGTGGCGGCTACCTCGAAGGTCCGGAGCTCCTCTGCTCGGGCGGCCACGTCCGCCCCGGACTCGGCACGCCCTTCATGGTCACCTTTCCCCAGTTCGGACGCTACCTTCGCGAAAAACTCTCGGGCCCGGAGAACGTCTCCGCCGTGGTGCGCGCGCTCCTGGATCGGGGGGCCGACGTGATCAAAGTGGGCGCGAGCGAGCGCGCGGGGCTCGCGGCGACGGACCCGCGCCGGCAGGAGCTGAACGAAGAAGAGATCCGGGCTGCGGTCCGGGAAGCCGCTCGTGACGGGAAGTTCGTCGCGGCGCACGCGCACGACGCAGCGGGAGCGGAGGGGGCGGTGCGCGGCGGGGTGAGAAGCGTCGAGCACGGGACCTACTTGAACGATCGGACTCTCGCGCTCATGAAAGAACAGGGCACGTTTCTCGTGCCGACTCTCGCGATCATGAGCCCGATGGCGGACCCGCAGACGGACGCCGCCGAAGACATCTCCCTCCGGATACGAACCTGGCACATGCAGCCCGCGCTCCGCGCGGTAGTCACGAAAGCGCACGCGCTCGGGATTTCCATCGCTGCGGCGACCGACGGGAGCTACGGCGACGGCGACGACACCGCCCGCGTCCGCGTGCAGCACGACGTCGAGCAGCTCGTCGAAGTCGGCCTGACGCCGCTCGAAGCGCTCATCGCGGCGACGCGAAACGGGGCCCGCGTGCTGGGCATCGACGGGAGAACGGGAACCATCGCCGTCGATCGCGAGGCCGATCTCATCGTCGTCGATCGCAATCCGCTCGAGGATCTGCGAGTGCTCCACGAGCCCCTCCTCGTCGTGACGGACGGCAAAGTGGTCGTCGACCGACTCTACCCGAATCCGTACGAGGGCAAGTGACGTGGTTCTACCGGGCATCCTCGCTGCGGCCCTCGTGGCAACGCCGCTGAAGTCGGGCGTCTCGGTGCGACTTCAGGCAGTGAGCGCTCCGAGTGGCGACGTGGTCTGGGTCAGCGGTCTCGAAGGGACGTATGTCCGCACGCTCGACGCGGGAAGGTCGTGGCGGCCTGGCGTCGTTCCCGGCGCCGAAAAGCTCGAGCTCCGGGACATACACGCTCTCGACGCGAGCACGGCCTACGTCCTCAGCTCGGGGACCGGCGACCTGTCGCGGATCTACAAGACGTCCGACGGCGGCGCAACCTGGAAGCTCCAGATGACGAACCCTGACCCCGCGGGGTTCTTCGATTGTTTCGATTTCTGGGATGAGAAGACCGGCCTCCTGTACGGAGACTCCGTCGAGGGAGAGCTCGTTCTCTTCCAGATCTCGGATGGCGAGACCTGGACCCGCGTGCCGGCGGAGAGGCTTCCCGACGCCCGGCCGGGCGAAGGCGGTTTCGCGGCGAGCGGCACCTGTCTCGTCACCGTCGGAGAGTCGACGGCCTTCGTCGGAACGGGCGCCGGTTCGTCACGCGTGCTGCGCACGACGGATCGGGGACGAAACTGGGAAGCCTTCGACACACCGATCGTGAACGGCGCCGCGACGGCGGGAATCACGTCCCTCGCGTTCGGGGACGAGGAGAACGGATTCGCGGCGGGCGGCGACATCGCGGTCTCCGACGGCCGCATCGACAACGTCGCCATTCTCACGGAAAGCGGCCGGAGCGCCCGCCTCGGCGCGCCGCCGACGTTCGCGGGTCCCATCTACGGGATTGCGCGCGCCCCGGGAGGGGTCGTTCTCGTCGCCGTCAGTCCCAAGGGGGCTTCTTACTCGCTCGATTCCGCGCGCACCTGGACAGCGCTCTCCGAAGACAGCTACTGGAGCGTCGCTTTCGCTCCTTCGGGCGTCGGCTGGATGGTCGGACCGGAGGGAAGGATCGCCCGCCTGGAGCTGCGCGAGTAGCTGGTTCTCAATGCCGCTCCTCGCCTGGGGCGGCCCCTTCGTACACCACGTGCGTCAGACGTCTCCGCTCGGATCCGTCGCGGTTCATGATCCATATCTCATAGCGGTCGTTCATGCCCGACGAGAACGCGATGAACCGTCCGTCCAATGAGACGTCGGGCCCCCAATCGTTGACACGGTTCTCGGTCAGACGTTTTCGTGAAGAACCATCCTCGCGCATTGCCCATATCTCCCAACCTCCATCGTCCGAATCCCAACCCCCTCGCTCGTGAGCGTCGAACACGATCCATTCGTCGGGGGACCATGAAGGATTGAAATCCCGGCGGCCCTCGTCCGCCGACGTGGCCGCGCTCATCGCGCGCGGGGAGGCGCCGACCATGAGCACGGCCAGACGCGTGGGAGAGCCGTCCTCAGCGGGTCTCTCCGGCGAGAACCAGGCGAGGCGCTCGCCGTCGTGAGACCACGTGAGCCGCCATGCGAGCGGCGGGCCGTCCGTCTGCAGTGTCGAAATCCGCGCTCCTTCGGGATCGATGGCTCGGAGCTCCCGACGTCCCTCGCCTTCCCAGACGAAAGCGATACGCGCCCCGTCAGGCGACCACGCGGGCGCGGACTCGCGGAATGGATCGCGCGTCAAACGCGCAGGATTCGACCCGTCCTTCCCGATGACGTAGAGATCCCAGTCTCCTTCGCGATCCGAAACGACGGCCAGCCGGTTTCCATCCGTCGACCAGGTGGGAGAGCGGCTGTTGGAAGCGCCGTCGGTCAGAACCCGGAGCGAGCTTCCGTCGGCGCCGATTGTGGCGATCCGCCACTTCCCGTCGACCCGCGCTTCGAACGCAATCGCTCGGCCGTCGGGCGACCATGCGGGAAAGTAGCACGAGTCGGCGCGAAACGAGGGCTCGGCTCGCTCGAGCGCCGACAGAAGTGGCAGGACGACGACGAGAAAACTCACCATGCGCTCGACGGCTCCAGGATCCAGAACTGGGCTTCGTATCGCCACACCGTGAACGCGATGCGCGCTCCGTCGGGCGAGTAGGCCGGATGAGTCTTGTTCGACGGATCGAACGTGATCTGCTGCGCGGCACCTCCTCCGGCGGGAACCCGATAGACTTGCTGGTATCCCGAAGGCGCGGGCGCGACATACGCCACCCACTTCCCGTCCGGTGAAGCGGAGATGGCGGACGTCCGCTCCTCGCAATCGAACTCGTGCACGAGGCGCGGGCGGCCGCCAGAGCGCTTCACCCGGTAGATACCCTTCTTTCCCGGAGCGAGGAGAACCTCCATCGCGACCTCCTCGCTTCCGTCGATCCACTCCGCATGGCTCACCTCGCCTTTGAAATCCTGGAGCGCCACTTCCTTCTCGGGCTCGAGAAGCTCGCCCGTCTCTCCGTCGATCCGGAGCACGTACGAGCGTCCGGGAGCTTCCCGCCCTTTCCCCGTCGAGTAGAGGACGAAACGCCCGTCCTTCGACCAGCGCGGCCAGCCGGTCTCGTATCCGCCCACGGTCAATTGGCGCGGTGCTTTCGACAGATCGGACGGCACGATCCAGATGTCGTCCGAAGGGCCATAGTGTGAATGAAAGGCGATCCACTTCCCGTCGGGCGAGAACGCCTGGCCTTGATCCTCGGAGCTCGAGGCGCTCACGATCCCGTGCGGAGCTTCCGCGGGAAGAGAGCCGTCGAGCCGAATGAGACCCGACGTGCTGCGAGATATCGGGGTAATGGAGGTCGTCGAGCACGCGGCGCCAGTTGCCGAAGGTGAAAGCAACTCTGCCGGATGTGATGTCCCAGGAGGGAGTCTCGGACTGGAACGTGGTGAGCGGCGTCGTCTCGCCGCCCTCCGCGGGCGCCATGGCGAGGAATGTCCTGTAGTCCTGGATCTTGAAGAGCACCCTTCCCGAGTCGTCGATCGACGGAGCATAGGTGTCGCGCGCGAAGCGGGTCAGTTGATCGAGCCGGCCGTCCGACTCTCGATACGACCAGAGGTCGAGCGTGTCGTTGTCGTTCGGGGAGGAGAAATAGAGAGTCTCGCCGTCCGGCGAATGGACGAAGGCGCCGTACAGGTCCCGGTCGAGAACATCCGGCGCGTCGGGATCGGCGCAGTCGCGACGAAGGCGCGTGCCGACGATGCAGGACACGCGATTCCCGCGAAGCGCGGGATGACTCAACCGCTCCGCCGAGAGCGCCACCCGTGTATCGCGGCCTTCGCCGTCGCGGCGCACGAGGACGAAGCCCTCACTCGTTCGAGCGACTCCGAGGGCCGTTCCATCCCGCGACCAGGACAGTTGAGAAATTGCCGGCGCATCCGGCCAGAGGGGCGTTCGTCCGCCTTCGAGATCGTAGAGATACCAGCGTGTTGCCGTCCCGCTCAAAGCGCGGTCGGGAATCGCGAGACGCTTGCTATCGGGGAGCCACGCAATCTCGCGAACGTCCAGGCTCAGCGGCTCGAGCTCGCGCACGGCGCCGCCTTCCACGTGCTGAATCCGGACGAAGCGGCCCTCGGAATAGGCGATCCATCTTCCGTCCGGAGACAAGACACCGATGGGATCGCGGTGCCCTACCGGGCCCATCTGTTTCGCCGTCGTCACGTAGCGAAGACGGGGGGCCGCCGCGGCAGCCGGGGCGAGGAGTACGAGGAGCGCGAGCGGAGTCAGGCGTCTCATAGAGGCACGATTGTAGAACAGCGACCGGATAGAATCGCCCGGTCATGGAGCGTATCGGGCTCCGGCGTGGCGTCGCGGCGATTTTCGTCCTGGTGCTGTGGACTGCCCTTCTCACGCAAGGGAGCGCGGATTGGACCCGAAAGCAGTTCGAGGTCCCGCCCGCATGGGATCACGCGCTCTACCTCACGATGAGCGTCCGCTTTCACCGATCTCTCGGCGAGGGCGGACCCGGAGCGCTCGCCCGGCAGATCTTCCAGGAGCCATCGCCCATTGCGCCGCTCTTTCCTCTCACGACCGTTCCCTTCTACCGGACGCTCGGCGAGTCCCGGGAAGCGGCGCAGCTCACCCTCGCGCCGTACCTGTTCGCGCTGCTCCTCGGAACCGCGCTTCTGAGCGCCGGGCTCGGAGCGAGCCCGTTCACCGTCGCTCTCTCGGTGTTCCTGATCTCGACGTTCACCGGAGTCGTGAATTTCTCGCGGGAGTACATGATGGATCTTCCGGCCGCGGCGACGGCGACTCTCGCGCCTCGCGATACTGTCGCGGCGCGGTCCGGTGCTTCTCGCGGGAGTCCTCGCGGGCGCGACGCTCCTGACCAAGGTCCTCGCCTCCGTTTTCTTCGTCGGTCCGCTCCTTTACCGCTTCATCCGCGGCGAGCGGCGAAGAATGGTGCTCTTCGGCGCCGCGGCCCTCGCGACGGCGGTCGTCTGGTACGCGCCGCATCTCGCAGAGGTCTCCAGATACATTCGCTACTACGGGTTCGGCGAGGGCTCTCTTCCGTTTCAATCGAGCAGCCACCCGGGATACTACGCCAGGATCCTCGTGACTCAGGGTCTGGGGTGGCTTCCGTTCCTGGCCCTCGGCGTAGCATTTCTCCTCGCCGGGCGCAGAGCACGGCCGGATGCGTTTCTCCTCGTCTGGATCGCGAGCGGATATGCGCTTCTCGCGATTCTTCCCAACAAGGGCGGCGAGCGTTACGTCCTCGCTCTTCTGCCACCGTTCGCGGTCCTCGGGGCCCTCGCGATCTCGCGAGTCGAAGCGAAAGCCGTCCGCGGGGCGCTCGCTGGCCTCGCCGTCGCGGCGGGCGCCCTCAACTACGCCGGCATCACCTGGGAATCCGAGTTGAGCTCATGGACCCACAACCATTTCAACCCGTTTCCGCATGCGATGCCCCTCGAAGAGGAGGAACGTAGGGGATGGCCGACGAAGGAGGTGCTCGAGGCGCTCGGCGAGCTTCGTCCCACTCTCGGCGCGCCCGGCGGATTCCTCGGAAACGACGAAAGACTTCGACGACGAGACCTTCGTGGACGCGGCCTATCGCCGCTTCCTCGGGCGCGAGGCCGATCCGGAAGGTCGAAGGTCCTACCTCGAAACTCTTCGCGTCAAGAGTCGCCAGGAGCTCATCGAGAGCATGATCCAGTCCGACGAGTTCCGCTCCCGTCCTCTTCACGTCCTCGTCATCCCCGATCACCGCGTCTTCAACGCCGCGACGCTCCAGTACCTCTCGGAGAGCGACGAGGCTCCCTCTGAGCTTCCGCCACGTGGGCCGCGGCGACGAGCCGGCCGACGCCGCTCTCGTCAAAGAAGGCGGGCCGCAGGGACCCTGGCCTATGAGTCTCGCTTCGCCGGAAACGCGAAGTGCCATCGAACGGCGGGCGAGTGAAGTCGCGAGATTTTCCTGTCCCGACGGATCGAGCATCGTGGTGTTGCGACTCTCACTCTGACCCCGAACCGGTTGACGATTCGCGAATCGGAAACAAAAATAAATCATCGCAGCGGGCAGGAGAGTGGAATGAGCCGAAAAGCGGTGAAGGACTACGCCATCGGATGGTACCCGGGCTCGAACCGGGCGGTCGCGACCCTCGTTCTCGAGGATGGCCGGCGCCACGAGGTTCCGGTGGATTCACCGGAAGAGCTCGCCGCCGTCGCGGCCGTGCTCCGCGAGCCGAAAGTGTATCTCCACGACGATGGCCTTCTAGCGGCGCGGTGGGATGAGGTTCACAAGACCTGATAGCGGACGGCTGGTCCTCGCCGCCGTTCTCTGCGCGGTGACAGCCGGGTTCGACTGGCCCCAGTTTCGCGGGCCGAACTCTGCCGGCGTCGCCGAGGAGACGAACCTTCCCGTAGTCTTCGGCCCGGGCGAGAACGTCGTCTTCCGGACCGAGCTCCCTCCGGGTCCGTCGTCTCCCTCGATTGGAGGCGGAAAGATCTTCGTGACCGGCGTCGAGGAGGAGAGCCTTTTCACCTACGCGCTCGACCGTGAGACGGGGCGCGTGCTCTGGCGCCGGAAAGCTCCTCGGCCGAGACAGCAGGAGCTTCACGACAACAACCACCCCGCGTCGCCGACGCCGGCGACGGACGGAACGAACGTCTACGTTTTCTTCGCCGACTTCGGGCTTCTCGCCTATGGGCCGAACGGGCGAAGAGCTCTGGCAGCTTCCAGTGAGCTCGCTCAACAATCCGTTCGGACACGGGTCTTCCCCGGTCCTCGCGGGCGATCTGGTACTGCAGGTGTGCGATCAGGACACGGGCTCTTTCGTGATGGGGGTCGACAAGGAAAGCGGGAGGGTTCGTTGGAAGACTCCGCGCGATCACGCGCAGCGAGGCTACGCGACCCCAATCCTCTACTCGCCGAAGAACGGAGCGCTGCAGACTCTGGTCATCGGCTCCTATCGCCTCGACGCCTACGACGTCGCCACGGGAGCGCCCATCTGGTGGCTCCGCGGCCTTCCCTGGCAGATCAAGCCAACTCCGATCCTCAATGGCGACACGGTGTTCTTCGTTACTTCATCGGGAGAATCCGATCCGGGCGAACAGGAAATCGTTCCGCCGTTCGACGAGGCGCTCGCGAAGCTGGACGCGGACCGGAACGGGAAGCTTTCGAAGAACGAGATCGTGGATGAGCGCGCCGTAGCGCGCTTCGATGAGTACCTCGATCTCGACGACTCGGGATTTCTCGAGGAGCGCGATTGGTCCCAGTTTCAATCGCGCCGCCAGGGGATGAACTCCCTCTGGGCGTTTCGGGCCGGCGGGAAGGGCGACGTCACGGACGAGAACCTCCTGTGGAAGAACCCGAGGACGCTCCCGAACGTGCCGTCTCCTCTGATGTACCGGGGCGTTCTCTATACGCTGAAAGAGGGCGGCATCCTCACTTCGTTCGATCCCGAGACCGGAGAGATCCTGAAACAGGGGCGTCTCGAAGGCGCCCCCGGAGCGTACTACTCGTCGCCGGTTGCCTCCGACGGAAAAATCTACGCGGTGAGCGAAGAGGGGAAGGTTGCCGTCGTGCGCGCAGGCGCACAGTGGGAGCTGCTCTCCGTTAACGCGCTCGACGAAGGATCGAAGTCCACGCCCGCGATCGTCGACGGACGTCTCTACATCCGCACCTATAGCGCGCTCTACTGCTTCCAGCAGAAGAGCTGAAAGCTCATCTCGGTGGAGCGGGAAGAGATCCCGAGAACACCGGCTTTCCGAGGCGCGTGATCCAGAGCCCCGAGTTCAGGTCGATGAAATACGCGAGGCCCTTGTGCGGCTGGGCTCCCCACGTGAAGGGCAGGTTCGGCCGGAAGCCGTCCGGCGCCGCGGTCCACAAGCGAGCGATCTCGCGTCCCTGACGCATCAAGTCTCCGCGAAGCTCCCCCGAAACGTCGAGCACACGGCCGCCTCCGGTGTAATAGCCCATATAGAGGATGTCGTCCTCGACCCAGATGTTGTGCGCGCCCCCTTCGGGAACGGTGTACTCCGCGACTTTGCGCGGACTCGCGACGTCGCTCACGTCCACCACCCAGACCGCTCCGCGAACGGGAATGCGATCCTTCGATTCGAGGTGAAAGCGCGCGGGAAAGACCTCGTCGCCCACGTACACGTAATTCTTGTATCGGAAGACGGCATGAGCCCCCGCGAGCCAGTCGTCCCCGTAGAGCTCGTGATAGTTGAAGCGGAGCTGGCTCACGAGCTCCGGCTTTTCCGGGCTTCCTCCCCGGATTCCGGCTCCCACGTCGAGGATGATGAGCCCGTCGCGCCAGTACGCGAGATACGCGAGGCCGTCCTTGACGTAGACGTCATGGAGGTAGCGGCCCGCGGCGAAAGGCGCGCGATCGCTTCCCGTGGGCTCGATGGTACGCGCCTCCGGATTGGGAACCTCCCAGCGCGCCACCTGGCGCGGTCCCTGCGGGTCCCGGAAGTCGATGATCCGCATGGACCCGGTCGCGTCGTCGGTCAGGTAGACATAGTGATCGTCGATGAAAGCGCTGTGCACGCCGCCGCTCACCGTCTCCGTGAACTCGGAGAGGACGCGCGGCTTGGAGGGATCCTCGGTATCGAGAAACACGATCCCGTTCTTGCGGTTCGAGGCGCCTTCCCGCGTCATCACCCCGACCCGTCCGGACGCACTCACGCTCACGTCGTTGATGATGCGCGCGTCGACTTCGAGCGTGTGAACTTGCTTTGGATTGGCGGGATCGGAAATGTCGTAGACCCGGAGCTCGTCGTCGAGCGAGGAGAGGTACGCGTAGTCACCGAAGATCCACTGCTCGGCCGCCTGGAGATCGGTGAAGGCCGCGCGGCCGACGACTTCGATCTCCCGCTCGACGTTTCGCGGCTCGATCTCGATCGACGTCGACGCCAGGCGGTCTCCGCTCGAGACCAGAACCGTGTACACGCCCGGCCGCTCCGCTACGAAACCCCCGTCCGGGTCGATGCTCGCTCCCGTGCCGGCCACCGAATAGCGAAGACTGGGATTGGAAACAGCCGCGCCGGCGGCGTCGGTAACGATCGCATGGAAGCGGACCACATCTCCCGTCCGGGCGGTCCTGCCCTGAGGCTCGATCCCGACGCGCGCGGCCGGGTTCTTCACGACGTCGAGCTCGAGCTTGCCGCTCGGCGCCATCGGCAGAAGCGCGGAAGACGGCGCGGCCCGGAGCGAGACCGACCGCGAAACCCGACGAGTCCACGGACGCGACCTCGGGAGTCTCCGAGGTCCACGACCAGTCGACGCGCTCGCGAGGGATTCCGCGCGCGGTGAACGCCGTGGCCTCGAGTCGCAAGTCGCCTCCGACCACGAGGCGAGACTCCGGCTTCCGCACCTCCACCCTCGTTACGTGTGGGGCCTTCACCGAGACGTCGGCGTAGCCCGTCTTTCCTCCGATGACCGCTCCGACTCGGACCTTGCCCGCGTGGTGAAACACGACGGAGCCGTCGTTGTCCGCGGAGGCGATGTCGAAAGGCGCCGCGAACCAGGAGGCGACGGGCTCATCGAGAGGGTTTCCCGACGCGTCCTTGGCTTTCGCTTGAAAGCGAAGCGTCTCCCCCACTTCGGCCTCGGCCGTGCCGGGACTCACGTCGACCGTTTCGGCAGCGCTCTTGGGCTCTTCCTTGGCTCTTCTTTCTTTCGGGCGGGTCCTGGCCCAGAGAGAGAAGACCGAAGAGGACGAGAATGGCGAATTTCATCGGGATCCTCCGGATGCGGTTCTCTGTCGATGGGGAACGGACGCAGCGAAAGCCGAGGTGGCCGCTTCCGGTCGAGATCTCGCCCTTGCCGCGCGTTCCGATCATGTAGCGAGTGCAGTACTGTTCCGTGCAAAGAAACGAGCCGCCGCGGTGGACGCGCTTCTTCTCCGCCGGTTCCGAGGGGTCGAAAGACGTGTCCGGACCTTGGGGGTTTCTCGCAACGCCGCCGCCGGACGCCTGTTTCGCATAGGTATCCTCTCGATACCAGTCGCTGACCCACTCCCAGACGTTTCCCGACATGTCGTAGAGGCCATAGCCGTTCGCGGGGAATTGGGCGACCGCGGCCCTCCCGGTGAAACCGTCCTCTCCCTGGTCCGTGTGCGGGAAGCTCCCCTGGTGCGTGTTCGCCATGAAGTGGCCGTCCGGCTTCAGCTCTTCGCCCCACGCGTAGACCTGACCCGACAGGCCGCCGCGGGCCGCGAACTCCCACTCTGCTTCGGTGGGAAGACGCTTTCCCGCCCAGGTCGCGTAGGCGACGGCATCCTCGTAAGCCACGTGCACCACCGGATGCTTCTCGAGCCCCTCCAGATTGCTGTCCGGTCCTTCGGGATGCCGCCAGTCGGTGCCCGGAAGGTAGGCCCACCATTGATAGAGATTGTCGAGAGCCACGGGGTGATCGGGAGGAGAGAAGACGACCGACCCCGCGACCAGGTTTTCCGGAGGCGCTCCGGGAAAATCGGCGGCGGTGGGCACGCGCTCGGCCACCGTCACATAGCCGGTGGCCTCGACGAACTTTGCGAACTCCTCGTTCGTCACTTCGGTCGCGTCCATGAAGAATCCGTCGACGTAAACCCGATGGATGGGGCGGGCGTCGGCCATCGGCTGATCGCCGCCGTGAGGCAGTCTTCGGGGATCCTCGGCGCCCATCGAGAACTCACCGCCTGGAATCCACACCATGCCCTCCGGCGAATCCACCGGGGCGGGATCCGAATTCGCGACGGTCGGCTCGAACGCGGGAGGAGCCGCGACGGGCGTCGAAGGCGGAGCGGCGCTCTCGCATGCCGCGAGGAACATGAGGCTCGCCGCGAGTGGAAGTAGCCGTTGCGCCTTCTTCGGCATGTTGATCTCCTCAGGGTCTGCGAGTGACACTCTAGCGCATGAGTCATCTCTCTCGCTCGTTCGCTTTTCTCCTTCTCACCGGCCCCACGGTCTATCCCACCGGAACCACGATTTACGATCCCGAGCGCGCCTGGTCCGGCTACACCATCTTCCAGACGGAGACGCGCGCCGGAGCGGTCCTCATCGACATGAACGGAAACGCCGTCCGGAACTGGAAGCATATCGTCGGATACCCGGCGGCGCTCCTTCCCGGCGGACACGTGATGGGCGGAACGGTAGGAAGGGTCACGAAGGAGTACACCCACCCCATCGGGGCGGACGACCTGGTGCAGGAAGACTGGGAAGGCAACGTGGTGTGGAAGTTCGGGAGGGCCGATGAGGTCGAGGTCGACGGCGAAAAGCGTTGGTCCGCACGACTGAACCACGACTTCTCGCGGGAAGGCGCGCCCCTCGCCTACTACGTCCCCGGAATGACTCCGCTCCTCGATCGAGGCAACACGCTTCTATTGAGCCAGAAAAGCGGCTCCTGGCCCAAAGTCACGCGCGACTACCTGCCGCGTGCGGCGCGGATCCTCGAAGTGAGCTGGGAGGGTGAGATTGTCTGGGAGTGGATGCCCGCGGAGCACTTCGAGGAGTTCGGACACAGCGAGGCGGCGAAGAACACCATCATGCGCGGCTGCAAGAACCAGCACTGCGTCTTCCTCAATACGATTTCCCGCCTCGGGCCGAACCGCTGGTACGACGCGGGAGACGAGCGCTTCCATCCCGACAACATCGTGAGCGACGACCGCGGAACCATCGTCTTCATCATCTCGAAGAAGACCGGTGAGATCGTCTGGAAGGTGGGACCGGAGTACACGGCGACGGAAGCGCTGCGCAAGCTGGGACCTTTCATCGGCCCTCATCACGCGCACATGATCCCGAGAGGCCTCCCCGGCGAGGGGAACATCCTGGTCTTCGACAACGGAGGGGCCGCGGGTTTCGGCCCTCCCAATCCCGGCTCGCCCACCGGCGAGTGGAACGCTCTACGCGATCACTCGAGAGTCGTCGAGTTCGATCCGACCACGCTCGAAATCGTCTGGCAGCACACGGCCGCCGCTCAGGGATTCGTTCCGATCATGGAGGACTCCAAGTTCTTCAGCCATTACGCGAGCGGCGCGCAGCGTCTTCCGAACGGCAATACGCTCATCGCCGAGACCACGTACGGGCGAATCACCGAGGTCACCCGGGAGAACGAGATCGTCTGGGAGTACATCAGTCCTTACAGCGTGAGCGAGAAGGTGCACTCGGCCCGGATGTTCCGCGCCTACCGCGTTCCCTACGAGTGGGTCCCCCAGCTCCCGAGGCCCGAGGAGAAGCCCGTCGTTCCTCCGAAGAACTCGGAGTTCAAAGTGACTCCGGCCCGGAACTGAAGCTCCATGCCGTTGGCACAGAGACGATGGATGCGACGTTCGGTCCTCGCCGGCGTTGTGATGGGATTCGCAGGTTGCGCTGCGGAGACTCCCTCGTCGGAGCCCGAGGACCGAGCGACTCGAGGATTCATCCTGAGGACCGGAGAAGGGGAATCCCTCCAAAATGGCATCGTGGTCAAGGCATCACCGGCAACCGGTACTCTCGGCTCCATTCTGGTCGAGCAAACGTTCCCGAGGAGCGGGAGGACGAGCCTCCACCTCCACGAGCAGGGCGACGAGCTCTTCTACGTTGTGTCTGGGCGCGGCACGGCGACCTTGGGTGACACCACAGACGAGATTGGTGAAGGTGACGTGGTCTTCGTTCCGCGACGCGCCGCGCACAGCATCCAGAACCTGGACCACGACGAACCCCTCCGCGTCGTGTTCTTCATGGACAGTCCCGAGCTGGTCGAGGAATTTCGCGCGATTCACGAACGTGTTACGTCGGAACCGAATCGGCCGATCACACCTGAAGAGCGGGCCGCGATTCAGACGCGCATAGGTGGTTCGAAGGCCGCCAAGTGAGCCCGGTCCGGAACTGAAACGCTGCCATCCCGCCTTGCTCCAGATGCGGTGACGCAACGGACGTTGCGCAACGGCAACGTTCGGAATGGCGAAACGCGCGCCAATCGAGGCGTCCTCCCTGGCACGACTCGTGCGATAGCCGGTGCCAAGGAGGAAAGAAATGATTCGACCCTTGATCGCACTCGTCCTCGCCGGATTCCTGGCTTTGACCGCCCGCGCTCTAGCCGCCTACGGCTACCTCGGTTTCTTCGAGCAGGTGTTCGCGAACTCGGTGGTCAGCGTCCTCGCCTTCGATCTTGTAATCTGCCTGGGACTGATCGGAGTCTTCATCTATCACGACGCGCGGAAGCTCGGAATTTCTCCCTGGCCCTACATCGCCGTCGGCGCGGGTTTCGGCGCGGCGGGACCGCTTTTCTATCTTCTGCGGCGTCTCGGGCGGAAGGAGCCTTTCGCGGATGCCCCGCCGATCCCGGCAGTGATCCTGCTGCTCGTGCTCATCACCTTTGCCGCCGCGACGGGTTACGCCATCTATCATCACGGCTACGTCGCCTTCGTCACCTACGCATTCGCGAACGAGGCAACCGAGCTTCTCTTCGTGGACCTTGCCCTCAACCTCATCCTGATCGCAATCTGGCTGTTTCTCGACGCGCGCTCCCATGGCGCGCGCTACCTGCCCTACCTGGCCCTCGCGTTCTTGTTCGGTTCCGTTGGCCCTCTTCTCTATCTGATCCGGCGGCGGCCCCGGCGCGAATCGCTCCAGATTGCGTAAGATTCGCGCATGGAGCGAAACGTCGTCCGGAAGCGCTGGCTCTTCGCGGCGGGGGCGTTCGGGATCGGTCTTCTTTATACGAGCGCCCTCGCTCTCCTCGGAGTCGAAGTGCGCGATCGCGGGAAGAAACGTGGCGCTCCCGGTTGCCGCCCTGACCGAGCTCGCATTCGGAGCGTTCGGTTTTTTCCTCGGAAGGGCGGCCGAGGCGCGCTCCGCGGAGAAGCGCAGGCTCGAGACCCTCGCCGCTTTCCAGAGCCGACTTCTTCGCGCCGAGCGGCTCGCGACGGTCGGCCAGGTCGCGAGCCGGATCGCTCACGAGGTCCGGAACCCGCTCGCGATCATCCGCTCCATGGTCCAGAACCTGGGCGAGACTTCGAACGCGGAGAGCGAGCGCCGCACGTGCCGCGATGTCATCGAAGAGATCGACCGCCTCTCCCGCGTGACCTCGTCTCTCGTCGGTCTCTCCCGCCCGCTTCGCCCGCGAATCGTCGAGGTCGACGCGAAGGACGTCGTGTCCCGCGTGGAATGGCTCTCCCGGCGTCTACTCGACGGCCGCGGCGTGGCGCTTCAGGTCGACGCGGGCCCCGAGCGAGCACGGGTGCGTGCCGACCCCGATCTCACCTGCCAGGTCCTCCTCGGCCTGGTCTCGAACGCCGCGGAAGCGTCGGACGAGGGCGGGACCATCGACATCCAGTGGCGCGAATCGAGCGACGAAGTGGTTTTCGCCGTCGAAGACCGGGGGCCGGGCGTCCCGCGCGAGCATCACGACAAGGTCTTCGAGCCGTTCTTCACGCACCAAGGCCGGAGGCGCCGGACTCGGGCTCGCCGTGGCGCGGGAAGTAGCCGAAGCGCAGGGCGGTCGAATCGATCTCGAGCGCTCGTCGGAGCGAGGCGCGCGCTTCGCGCTTCACCTGCCGCGCGTCGGGACGGAGGCCGCGTGAAAGCGCGCGTGGTTGTGGTCGACGACGAGCCGAAAATGGCGGAGGCCATCGCCTCGGCGCTCGAGCGCTCGGGCCACGAGTGCGTCGTATTTACTCGCGGGAGTGAAGCGCTCGACGAGATCCTCGCGCGGCCCCCGGACGTCGTCGTCACCGACTGGCGGATGGAGGGTCTCGACGGGATCGAGCTCTTGCGCAGAACCCACGCCGCCCGTCCCGCGACCCCGGTGATCCTGGTGACCGCGTACGGCGACGTTCCCTCGGCGGTCGCCGCCATGCGGGCAGGAGCTTTCGACTATCTCACCAAGCCCTTCGACAACGACGAGCTCCGGAGCCTGGTCGAGCGCGCGCTCGAGATCCGGCGGCTCCGCGACGAGAATCGGGAGCTTCGCCGGGAGATCCTCGGAAGCCGCGACGCGGATGTGGTCGCGGAGAGCGAGGCGATGAGGGAGGTGCTCGAGCTCGTGGATCGCGCCGCCCCCTCCCGGGCGCCGGTACTGATCCTGGGGGAAAGCGGCGTCGGAAAGGAGATCGTCGCGCGGCGCCTGCACTTCGGAAGCGACCGGGTCGCGCGACCTTTCGTCGCCGTGAACGCGAAGGCGCTCGCCGAGAGCGTTCTCGAAAGCGAGCTTTTCGGCCACGAGAAGGGAGCCTTCACCGGCGCCTTCACCGCTCATGCCGGGTGCTTCGAGCGCGCCCATGGGGGAACGCTTTTTCTCGACGAGATCGGCGAGATCAGCGCGTCCTTCCAGGGAAAGCTCCTGCGCGTATTGCAGGAAGGAGAAGTGCAGCGCGTGGGTGGCGCGTCGCAGCGCAAGGTCGACGTGCGCGTCGTCGCGGCGACGAATCGCGATCTCCGCGCGGAGGTCGCCGCCGGACGGTTTCGCGAGGACCTGTTCTTCCGGCTCGACGTGATCCGCATCGTGATTCCGCCTCTCCGCGAGCGAAAGGACGACATCCTTCCCGTGGCCCGGTTCTTTCTCGATCGCCAGGCCCGTGTCTCCGGACGCGAGCAGCGATTGAGCTCTGAGGCGGAGGAGGTCCTTCTCGCCCACAACTGGCCGGGAAACGTGAGAGAGCTTTCGAACGCTCTGGAGCGCGCTTCGGTCCTCGGCCGAGGCGAAGAGATCCTCGCGGAGGATCTTCTTCTCGATCGGCGGGACGCTTCTGCCGCTGCCGCGGCCGAAGGAACTCTTCAGGAAGTGGTCGATCGCGCGGTCGCCGAGAGAATCCGCTCGGCGCTCGCCGAATCCGGAGGGCGCAAGGCGGACGCCGCGGATCTCCTCGGGATCGAACGAACGACTCTCTTCCGGTGGATGAAACGCCTCGGACTTTCCTAGGACCGGCTTATGCAGCTCCGGACCTCGAGCAATACTTTAAGCAACTCGGTCCAGAACGAGTTGCGACCGGCGACGCGCCTCCGTCAATTGCGGTTCAGCCGCTCGTCGAGAAGCAAAAGGGCACGGTAGAGAACCTCCGCTCCGTTCGCCACGTCTTCCCAGGACGTCATCTCCTTCGGGGAATGGCTGATCCCGTCGCGGCTGGGGACGAAGATCATCGCCATCGGCGCGATCCGGGCGATTTGCTGGGCATCCTGCACGGCGGCGCTGGGCAAGTCCATCGTTGCGAGACCGAGCGACCGCGCGGCGTCCCGGACGGCCGTCTGCATCGTGGGATCCGCCTTGGCGGGAATCACATCGTCGAGGAGCGTACATCGAGTCTCGACGCCTTCTTCCTCGTCGGTCCGATGGAAGCGTTCTCGGATGCGTTCCCACATGCGATCGATCTTCGCCGCGTCGAGGTCTCGGAGCTCGACGGGGAACTCGGCGCGTCCCGGAATGACGTTGATCGCCCCGGGCTCCGCCCTCACGTAGCCCACCGTGCCCACCTGACGGCCCGCTTCTCCTCTCACCACGTCCCTCACGGCAAGCACGTGCTTCGCCGCCGCGGCCACCGCGTCCTTTCTTTTGTCCATGGGAGTCGTGCCCGCATGGTTGGCGAAGCCCGTGGTCACGCACTTCCAGCGCTTGAGACCCACGATTCCCTGCACCACACCAATCGGAACCTTGGCTTCGTCGAGTGTCGGACCCTGTTCGATGTGAAGCTCGACGTATCCCGCGAGCGCTCCCGGTTCGATCCGCGCCTCGGTGAGACGGGAAGGATCCTGACCGTAGCGTCGAAGCCAATCCGCGAGAGTCAGACCTTCGTCGTCCTTCCGGTCGAGGATCTCGGGCCCGAGGAGCCCCGCGGCGACACCGGAGCCGAGTGTCCCCAGGCCGAAATGGTTCCCCTCTTCGTTCGACCAGATGACGGCGGCGAGCGGATGGCGCGTTCTCACTCCTTCCTTCCTCGAGCGCGCGCAGGACTTCGATGGCGCCCATGCTCCCGACGTCTCCGTCGAAGTTCCCGCCCTGGACGACGGAGTCGATGTGCGACCCGAAGAGCAGGAGGGGCAGATTCTCCGAGCCGGCGCGCGAGCCGAAGAGGTTCCCCGCGGGGTCGACGCGCACCTCGAGGCCCGCCTCCTTCATCAAACGCGAGACGTACTCTCGCGCGGCCAGATCGGTTTCCGAGAACCCGAGGCGAGTGACCCCGCCCTCGGGATTGCGCCCGAACTCGCTCAACTTCTCGAGAGTGCCGCGCAGGCGTTCCCCGTCGATGTGAAACTCGGGAGAGTTACCCTCCTGCGCTCGAGACGCGGCCGCCGTCAGGAAGGTGAACGCTACGACGAAAGCGGACGTCCTCGTCATTTCCGCGATTCTACCCGATGCCCGTTGAAACATTTCACTTGTCCTGAAACGCGGGGGACTCTACCCTGACCATCGTGGCTGCTGGCAGCGCGCACGCTCGTAACAGGTTCCTCGATCTCATCGCCATCGCAGCCACGGCTCTCATCTGGGGAACGACTTGGTTCGCCATCACGCTCCAGCTCGGAGTCGTCGATCCGATCGCATCGCTCGTCTATCGCTTCGGCCTCGCATCCGCGCTGCTCTTCGCCTGGTGCGGTCTGCGCGGAGAGCGGGTCTCGCTCACTCTTCCACAGCACCGGGCGGCGGCCGGTGTCGGGCTCTTCACGTTCACGATCGACTATGCCCTGGTCTACTGGGCGGAGGCGAGAATCGTGTCCGCGGTGGTCGCGGTCCTCTTCGCGTCACTCGCCTTCGTGAATCTCGTGATGTTCCGCCTGATATTCCGACGGCGCGAGCCCCGCTCGGCGTGGGTTGCGGCAGCGCTCGGCGCGGCCGGCGTCGGCCTTCTTTCGTGGGGGGAGTTCGCGCAGACCCGGCTTTCGGGGCCGGCTCTCGTCGGGCTCGCCATGGCGTTCGCCGCGATGATCGCGGCGGCTCTCGGCAACGTCTTCGCCCACTACGGCGAGGTGGCGGGAGCGCCGCTCGGGCCGTCGATGGCCTGGTCGATGGGCTACGGGACAGTTCTGTTGACGCTCTTTTCCCTGGCGACGGGACGCCCGTGGGCATTCGATCTTCGCGTTCCCTACGTGCTGTCGCTTCTGTACCTCGCGATCCTGGGCTCGGTCGTGGCGTTTCTCCTGTACTTCGCGCTCGCGCGGAGACGCGGCTACGGCACGGCCGCGTACATCCTGGCGCTGACGCCGCTTCTGGCGATGGCCATGTCGGCGCATTTCGAAGGGAAGCGATGGAGCGCCATGGGCATCGGCGGCGTCGGTCTCGTGCTCCTCGGCCAGTGGATGCTCCTTCGAGCCCGAAGCAGCACCCCTGCGATGGTGGATCCCGTCTGACTTCGCTACACTAGCCATCGAATCGGACGAAAAGGAGGGTGTCATGCACGCTCGTTTACGTCGGCTCCCCTTCACTGTCGTGGCGGGTATGGCCATGGGCTCTCTCTCCGCCATGGCCTCCGAGGAAGACCTGGTGCTGGGGGTCTGGATTCTGAACGTCGAGAAATCTTCCTATTCCCCGGGACCTCCACCCAAAAGCCAATCGCGCACGTACGAGAAGGTCCCCGATGGCATCAAGGCCACGATCGTGACCGTGGATGCCAAGGGACAATCGGTGACGTCTCGATACACGGCGAAGTACGACAGCCTCGAGTATCCGCTCACGGGATCCGCGACCGTCGATGCCATCGCGCTGAAGCGGGTAAACGCGAGGACCGCGGAGGCGACGCTGACGCACGCCCGGAAGCTCATCGGAACCGCGAGGAGGGTCATCAGCGAGGACGGCAAGACGATGACCATCACCTTCCGCGGAACCGACGAGAACGGTCGGGCTGTAGCGAACGTCTCGGTGTACGAGAAGAACGGGTCCTGATCAGGTTTCGGTAACGTGCCAGCAGACGCCGGCCGGGTCGATGAAGTGAACCTCGCGTCCCCAGGGAAAGTCGGTCGGCGGCTTCATCCGGAATCCGGGATAGATCTCCTCGAGCCGTTTTCGTGAGACGGCTTCCCACCACCGATCGAGGTCACTCACTCGGATCAGGATCATCAGGTTCGAGGCGAACGCTTCGTTCGCGAAGTCTCTGAAGGATGAACTCCGCGTTGCCGTTCCTGAATCCGGCGTAACCTCCGTTCTCCCAGACCTCCTCGAACCCAAGGTCCTGGAACAGTCGCCGGCTCGCCTCGTAGTCCTTTCCGCTCGGAACGAACGGCAGGAGCGCCAGAGCCTGCAGTTCATTCATCGTTCCCTCCGCGGCACCCACCGGTTCACAGAGGCCTTGTACCGGATATAGCTCTCTCCGAATCGACGTTCGAGGGCTGTAGCGCAAGTGCCTGCAATTCATTCATCGCCTCAGACGAGCTCCTTCAATAGCCGATGGCGTAGCTTCTGCCGCGCGGGTCGGCGCCGCCCCGGAGCGCTCCGGTCTTCGGGTCGCGAGTGATGCCGTTGACCATGCCCCCTTCTTCCGGCACGAGCTCGATGCGGTGCCCCATACGCCGGAGCTCTTCGACCACTGCGGGAGCGATGCGATCCTCGACCCGCCATACGGGCTCGATCGCGGTCCCCGTCTCCTGCGGGCCGCCGTAGCTGAAGCGGGGAGCTTCGACCGCTTCCTGAACGCTCATTCCGAAGTCGAGGACGTTCACGATCACCTGCGCCACCCGCTGCCAGATACCGTCGTTTCCCGGAGAGCCCACCGCGAGAACCGGCTCGCCGTCCCGGAGCACGATAGTCGGAGACTGGTTCGAGCGCGGTCTCATTCCGCCCCTGACCTGGGATGGGCTTCCCGGCTCGAGATGCATATGCCGCATTTGGTTGCTGAAGAAGAGGCCGGTATCGCCCACGACGAGCTTGGACCCGAAGCTGGCCCCGAGGGTCTGGGTCAGCGCGACCACGTTGCCCGCTCCGTCCATCACCGTGAGATGCGTCGTGTCGCCGTCGGGCTCGCTCGTGAGATCTCCGGGGCTGAGCGCCGGGGAAGCTCTGTCCGGTGCGATACGCGCTCGCTGGCGCGCTGCGTACTCTTCGGACAGGAGGGCTTCGAGCGGAACGGGCACGGCATCCGTGTCGGCGACATAGTGGTTTCGATCGGCGAGAGCGAGACGGACCGCTTCCATGAACCGATGGAGATACGGCGCGGTGTTGTGCCCGAGGGCCTTCGAGTCGAACCCCTCCATGATGTTGAGCTCTTCCAGGAGCGCGACCGCGCTGCTGTTGGGAGGCTGGGTCACGATGGTGTACCCCCGGTAAGAGATCGAGATCGGCTCCACCCATTTCGCCTGGTAGCCGTCGAGATCCCCCTCCGTCAGAATCCCTCCCTCCTTCGCGAAGAACGCGGCGATTCGCCGGGCGAGCTCCCCTTCGTAGAAGTCCCGGGCGCCCCGCTCCGCGACCTGCCGAAGCGTTCGCGCGTAATCCGGTTGGCGGAAGATCGTCCCGACCTCGGGAGGCGCACCCTTCGGAAGGAACACCGCGGCCGTGGTCGGGTAGCGGGCGAAGACCTCGCGGTTCGCGGAGATCTGATCGCGAAAGGTCTCCGTCACGAGAAACCCTTCCTCGGCAAGCTCGATCGCGGGCTCGAGGACCCGAGCGAGGCTCATCGTGCCGTGGGCTTCGAGCAGAGCCCGATACCCTTCGAGGTTCGAGGGAACGGGGGACGAGAGAATGCCCTGGTTCAACGTCTCGCGGGTAAAGAGGGCTGGCTTCGATGCCGACGGCGCGGTGCCGAAGAAGTTCAGCGTCTTCACCTCGCGCGACTTCGCCACGTAAATCGTGGCGAAGCCGTTTCCACCGAGACTCGAGTTGGAAGGATCCACGACGCTCGTCGCCGCGGCCGTCGCGACCGCCGCATCGAAGGCGTTTCCGCCCTGGAGCAGGATACGGAATCCCGCGGCGGACGCGAGGGGATGATTCGAGGTCACCATCCCCTTCCGTCCGGTGACTTCGGGGCCCAAGAGGAGCGCCGCGATGCCGAGATAGACTCCCCAGCTCATGCCCGTCCCTTTCTCACGACCGATTCAATCGCCTCCGCGAAGAAATCCACTTCCTCGAGGGTCGTGAACACGTTCGGCGTCACCCGGATGCAATTGAGCTCGCCTTCGACGACACGGGGCCGCACGTGAATCTTGTACTGCCGCTCGAGGTGCTCGGTAAGCTCCGCCGCGTCGACGCCATCGAGGCTCAGAGCTCCGATTCCGCAGCTGTCCCGCGGGTCATCGGAGTTAAGGACGCGGACGGAAGGAAGATCTCGCACCCGGTCCGACCACCTCTGCCGCAAGAATCGCAGGCGCGCCGCCTTCCTTTCGGCGCCGATTCCTTCGTGGAAGGTGAGGGCCTCGGTGATGGCGCCCTTGAGCGCAATCGGATGGGTACCGATCTCCTCGAATTTCCGCACGTCGTCTCGCATCGAGACCGGCGCCGCCATGAGAGGCCAGAGGTCCCGGATCTTCGAGCGGCGCACGTAGAGGAACCCCGTTCCGACGGGCGCGTAGAGCCACTTGTGAAGGCTCGTGGCGTAGTAGTCGCAGTCGAGATCGTCGCGGGTGAAGGGGAAGTGCGCGAAGCCGTGAGCCCCGTCGACGAGAGTCTCGACTCCCCGCGCCCGCGCGAGAGCGCAGATCTCTTTCACCGGGAAGATGTGCCCGGTAGTGTAGGTCACGTGGCAGATGAGAAGGACCCGCGTGCGCGGGGTGATGGCGCGCTCGATTCTCGAGAGCGAGATCGTCCGGACCTGTCGGCGGAGTGGGAAAAGAAACGGTCTTGAGGACGATGCCATCGCGCGCCTCCCGCTGGCGCCACGCAGTGAGCATGCGCGGATAATCCTGGGTCGTGGTGAGGACTTCGTCGCCCGGCTTCAGGTCGAGTCCGAGCTGCACGATCTGCATCGACTCGGACGTGTTCCGGGTGATGGCCATCTCTTCGGGATCGCAGCCGAACGCACCGGCCAGCCGCCGTCTCACGACCTCGACCCTCGGACCGAGCATCTCGTCGACGTAGTACGACGGGCTCATGTTGATGATGTCCCAGTACTGGTGCATCGCCGTCTGCACGGACCGGGGAGCGGGGCTGACGCTTCCGCTGTTGAGGTTGATGGAGTTCCGATCGATGGTGAAAGACTCGCGGACCCGGAACCAGAAGTCCTCGTCCTTTGCCGCCTCCTCGGCGCTCGCCTTCGGGAGTGCCCGGAGGCGCGCGAACGCTTCGCTCGAGAGCGCGGTGAGGCCTCCTCCTGCCGCGGCGAGGAAGGCGCGCCGGCTTCGATTCATTGCGTCACGGAAGGGGGAACCCCGGTGCGCGGACTCCCCGAGATCTTCCACGCGTCGTACCGCAGGCGCAGCGTCGTCACCGGATTGGCGTTCTCCTGCGGCTGGATGTTCTCGTCGGTCACGCTGATGTAGGCGTAGTAATTGCCATCGTTGTGGGAGCGGCCCGGGGCATCGTCCTTCTCCGCGATGGCGATATAAGCCACGTGAGCGGTCTTCCCCTCGCACGGAGCGGCGGGCTTGGGTTGCTCTTCGCAGGTGCAGCGTTTGTCGCCGCCGGCCGCGTCGGCGCCTTCCATCGCCGCCATCACGCGGTCGGCGAGGGTGCCCGTCGTTTTGGTGAAAGCAAGCGCGGCCTCGTAGGCGACGGCGTCGCTGAACAGGATGTTTCCCTGAACCTGAAAGAAGATGTCCTCGCCGACCTCGCCCGAGACGAAGAGCGATGCCGCGTTGTTCTCGTTCCCGTTGAATCCGGCCGCCCGTCCCTGAAGATCCAGGATGCCGAATTGGCGGCGCTCCATTTGAGGCTCCGCTTTCCGGTTCTCGTGCTCGCGCAAGAGCTCGATGATTCGCGCCGGCTCGGTGCCCTTTTTCAGCTCCTCGTAGACGATCTTCTGGTTCTCGCGCGTGTGGTCGACACCCGCCTGGCAAGCGGCGACCCCCACACCGGGAACGATGACCGCCTGGATATCCATCAGATCGCGCGAGGGTCTTGGAGGAAAGCGGGACTGCGGGACGCAGGTGGCCGAAGCGATGATGACTTGGCCAGTGCTCTTATCGACGGCGATAACCGACCAGGTCGCAAAGCAAAGGAGCGGATTCGCGAGAATACTCACAAGAGCGAGGGCGAGCTGTCTCATAAGGTCGCAATACTATGCCGCGCGCCCGATCGTCCTCAAGGCGGGCCTGCGACGCCTTCGTGTTCAGCTCGCCGCGCGCTAGAGCACGAGCGCCATCAACCTCAGGAAGAGAACGAGGCCGGCGACCAGGGTCAGGATAAGCCCGATGAGGCCGGCGCCGTAGCACTCGGTCCTTGGATAGGCGCTCCTGCGGGCCAAGACCAGGCCAGCGGCGGAGAACGACGCGCCCGCGAGAAGCACCGCCAGCATGTAGAGATCGAGAGCGAGGACGCGCTCGCTCTCGAAGATGCTTGGGATAGAGCCCGCCTTCGACGAGCGGCGCTCCGTCGATGCCGACAGCGACGACCGCGGAGCCGACGCCGACCAGCGTTCCGGCCAGTCCGCCGATCCACCCCCACTTGCGCTCCGCCGCGGCGCTCGAGCCTGCGGTCGTGCCAATCGATGAGTCCATGGGGCCGGTCAGGAGGCTAACACCCTGGCGTGCCGTTTGGAAACGGGCGTTTCTTCTTTGTTGCTACGTCTTCCTGGAGCGAGCGTTCGTACGCTGAGGGTTGCCTCCCTTTCGCGACCGCTTCCTCGATGCCTGCGCATCTCGGACCATGAGAGAGCGCGCCGCGTCAAGGCCTTCCATGTATTCCTCGTACTCGATCGGCGAGCCCACACCGAGCTCAGCGAGTACGCCGATCGCTTCCGAAACCGAGCGGCCCGTGCGGCTCGCCAGCGTGCCCAGCGACAATTTTCCTTCGCGATACTCTCTCATCGCCGCCAGAACGAGCCCCTCGTCGATGAGTTCTCGCGCAACCGCAGAAAGCTCCTTTCCCTCCTCCTGTGCCCGGTCTCGAAGTCGGTTCATGGACTTCTCCTCCAGCCTCACGCTCAAGACGTTCTTCATTGTGTTTCTCCCGCCTTTCCGGCGGCCCGAATGCGTGCGGCCGCGTCCTCCAGGATTCGAGGGTGGTACCGTCCGAATCGCCCCAACTGCAGCAGCACCTCGAAAGCCCGCTCCGTATCGAGCCCGCCTGCCTCGGTCATTGCGACCAGCAAGCCGATCGGCACCAGATACGTAAACGACACTGTCGCTGAACGAACCGCCGGGATCCAGAACCACTCCGTCCGGACGGAGTAACGAATCTACCCGAGATCGACGAATCAGTCCGTCGAGAGCGCGCGCACGGGCTGGATTCGAGAAGCGCGCCTCGCGGGAAGGTAGGTCGCGACGAAGGCGACGCTCGCGAGGACCGCGATCACACCGAGCACCAGTTGCGGCGATGCCCCGGTGGTGGTGACGAAGGTGGAGCCTACGAGACGAATCAGGATGAAGGCGAAGGGCGCTCCCAGAACGAGGCCGAGGACGGCGAGGCGCATCCCCTGGCGGGTCACGAGCCCGACGACGTCGGTCCCCGCGGCGCCGAGCGCCATTCGGATTCCAATTTCGCGGGTTTTCTGCGCCACTCCGTGGGCCATCACGCCATAGATGCCGATCGCCGAAAGGAGGAGAGCGGTCGCGCCGAAGATCGTGAGCACGACGGAAACCACCTTCGGGCCGGCAAGCTCGGTAGCAATGTGCTGGGTGAGGCTCTGGACGTCACTCACCGGCTGCGCGGGATCGACGGTCCAAACGGCGGAGCGCAACGGGTCGGCGAGGGCAGCGGGATCCCCTTCCACCCGGAGAGCGAAGCTCTTGCTTCGCGTCGGCTGTTGCTCCATCGGCAGGTAGATTACCGGCCCGAGCTTTCCGCCGTCGTCCGGCATCCTCGACTGGTAGATGTTTTGAGTGACGCCGACGATCCGTCGCGGTCTCCCGGTCACGACCACTCGTTTTCCCAGAGGATCTTCCTCCGGAAAGAAAGTCGCGACGAAGCTCTCGTTGACCACGGCGACGGGCTCGCTGTCGTCGCGATCCCCTTCGGTGATTCCGCGTCCCTGACGAATCGGAACTCCCAGAGCCGCAAAGTACCGATCGTTTACCGCCTGGAGCCCGGCCACGGGCTCTTCGTTTCGCTGCGGCGCGGCGCGGCCTTCTATCGTGAACTCGGTAGAGCCCGACGCGCGGCTTCGAGGGAGCTCGTTCATCACCGCGACCCCGGTGACGCCCGGCATCTCCGATAGCTTTCGCGTCACCTCGCGGTAGAACCGCAGGACATCCGCATCCTCCGGATGTCGGTCCTCGGAAACGGTGAGCTGCGCGGTCAGGATTCCTTCCTCGTCGAAGCCGGGGTCGATCATGACGAACTCGCGGAAGATGTTGATGAGAGCGCCCGAACCGATGAGGAGCGCGAGCGCGGCCCCGATCTCGGCGATGACGAACGCGTTCCGCAGCCGATTCCGCTTGCGGGTCGCGGTCCCGCCGCGGGTGCTCTCCCCGAGCGCCTCGCGCAGATCGTCGGCGAACGTATGAAGGGCGGGAGCGATGCCGAAGATCATCCCGGCGAGCATCGAGGTCGCGAGGGTGTAGAGAAGCACGTTCCGATCCATGTCGGGCATGAACGATTGCGGAAGCTGCGCGGGCATGGAGGCTCTCACCCAGCGCACGCTGTAGACCGCCAAGAATGCGCCAAGACTCCCTCCCAGGAGGGCGAGGAGGACGCTTTCCGTCAGAAGCTGCCGCAGGATGCGCGCGCGGCCGGCACCGAGCGCGGTGCGCACCGCCACTTCCCTCTGCCGCACCTCGGCCCGCGCGAGGAGAAGGTTCGCGATGTTGGCGCAAGCGATGAGGAGCACGAATCCCGAGACGGTGAGCAGGATGTACATGAGGAGCGTGTCGGTACGGCCCGGAAAGTAGTCGCGGAGCAGCATGGTGCGCGAGTGGTACCCCTCGTTCTCCTCGGGGTGCTCCGCGGCGAGTTGGTTCGAGATCGTGGAGATCTCCGCCTCGGCCTCCTCCGCGGTGCGTCCTTCCTTCATGCGACCCATGACCAGGAGTCCCCGTTCGCGGTCGGCGCTGCGATCCTTCCAGTTCGTCGGAACGAACAGATCCACGTCGGCGGGAAGAAAGTCGAAGTCCTCGGGAATGACGCCCACGACATCGAAGCTCTTTCCGTCGATTGCGACCGACTTTCCGAGAATGGAGAGATCCGCGGCGAAGTATCGCTGCCAGAACGGGTGAGTGAGAATGACGACGTTTCCCGAGCCCGCGACACCCTCCGCCTCCTCGAAGTCCCGGCCGAGGAGGGGACTTCGTCCCAGAAAGGCGAGCGTATTCGGGCTCATCGAGACGAGACGCACTCTCTCGGGCTCGTCGCCTCCCGTGAGATTGGCTGGTTTCACGTTCCAGGCCGCCAAGCTCCCGAAGACCGTGGCCCGCTCCTGGTAGTCGAGGAAGTTCCCGGGAGACGACCATTCGTCGTCGGTGCTCTTCGCATGGACTTCCGAGATCAGAACCAGTTCGTCCGCGTTCATGAACGGAAAGGGCTCGAACAGGAACCCGTTGGCAACGGCGAAAGTGGTGGTATTGGCCGCGATTCCCATGGCGAGCGATGCCGCCGCCACCGCGGCCACGACCGGGGTCTTCGCCAGCATGCGGATGCCGTAGCGCACGTCGAGGAGAAAGTCGTGCATACGAGCGGGTACGGAGATGCGCGAGAGCGAAGGTTCCGGACATAGCCGTCAGCCGCCAGCCTTCAGCGCTCAATAGCTGATTGCTGACCGCTGATCGCTGGCGGCTTCTTTACCCGCTAAAGATCTCCCTGAAGTACCGGAGCCAATTCCCGCCCAGGAGCTTCCCGATGTCCCCTTCCGAGTACCCGCGGCGCTCGAGAGCGCGCGCGACGTTTCGGAAGCGCTCGGGCTCGTCCAGACCCTCGATCCAGGGAGGCCAGCGCACGTTGTATTCCGGCTTGAAGTTCTTGAGCCGCGGCTCGTACCACGTCTCCCGGGTCGCCCAGGACTTGATGCCGCGGATCTGAAAATCCGTCGCGAGGCCGACGTGGTCGATCCCGCCCACCTTCACCGCGTGCTCGACGTGGTTGACGTAGTCCTCGATGCTGGTGTCCGGGCTCGGCCCGATGAAATAGCCGAGGGCGGCGATGCCGGTGATCCCGCCGCGATCGGACATCGCTTTGATGAGCTCGTCGGTCTTCGCCCGCGGGTGGCCGGGATAGAGCGCCTCGCAGAACGTATGGGTGAAGGCGGGCTGCTTGCGCGACACCTCGATTCCGTCCGAAGAAGTCTTACGGCCGCAGTGCGAGAGATCCACGATGATGCCGAGCTCGTTCATCCGCTCGACGACGCCGACGCCGAAGTCCGAGAGTCCCGCGTTGGTCCTCTCGGTGCAGCCGTCGCCCAGGAGATTTCTGGCGTTATAGGTGAGCTGGATGCAGCGTGTCCCGAGCGCGTGGAGCGCGTCGAGGTTCTCCACCTTCCCCTCGAGCATCGTCGCGTTCTGGAATCCGAGGATCACCGCCATCTTGCTTTCGGATTTGGCGCGCTCGATGTCGCGCGCTTTCGTGGCGCGGAGGAGCTTGTCGGGGTTCTCCTCGATCCTCCGATTCCACTCCGCGAGCGCCCGGATCGCGATTTCGAAGCTTTCGCTCGAGAGCGTGGTCTGAATGCCGGTGTAGCCGGAGCGCTTCACCGCGTCGTACTCCACCTGGTCCCACTCGTGACCCACGGCGAGCGAGTCGATCACGATAGCTTGGTCGAACAGCCGGTCTACGTCCACGCCCGCTCGGAGCACGCCCCGAGGAAACAGAGCTCCCGCCGCCATCGCCCTCAGGAACTCGCGTCGTTCGACTGTCACCGGTACCTCCCAGAAGTAGAGCCCGCGATCAGGTGAGGAGTCATCTTATGGCCACTCCCCTTTCGGGGACAACTGGACCGGTCGCGAGGGATCCCCGATAATTGCCCCGGTGACCAGTCGAGGTTGGGCCCGCTTCTTCGCCCGGGAAATCACGGGATTTCTGTTCTTCATGGCGGGCTACTGGAAATGCTTCGAGCTCACCCCCGTCGGCCACACGCAGAGGTTCTTCTGGAGGCCTACCAGGACACCTGGATCCCGACCGTCCTCCTCTGGGCGACCGGGCTCTCGATACCCGTTATCGAGCTCGTCGCCGGAGCGCTCGTCATTCTCGGCTTTCGAACACGGCTCGCTCTCATCGCCCTCGGATTCGTCCTCGTCATCGTGACCTACGGTCACACCCTCGTCGAGCCGCTCTTCAGCACCCAGGGGCACATCTTCCCGCGCGGCGTCTTTCTCCTCGCCGCGCTCGCGCTTCCGGAAGAGGAAGATCGTCTTTCGATCGACTCCTGGCTCGCTCGGCGAGCTTCTCGGGACCGCGCGGCGTGATTCTCTAGCCGAGGAAACGATAGCCGAGCTTGTGGATCGTCACGACGTACTGCGGCCGCGCGGGGTTGGGCTCGATCTTCTGCCGCAAACCCGAGACGTGGACGTCGACGGTGCGCGAGTGAATCGCGGCGTCGTAGCCCCAGACCCGGCTCAGGAGCTCCTCCCGGCTCAAAGTCGCTCCTCGGTTCTCGATGAAGTACTTGAGGAGCTTGAACTCGAGCGCCGAGAGCTCGACGGGCGTCTTCGCGCGCATGACCTCGGCTTTACGAAAGTCGACCTCCACGTCGCCGAAGGCATAGCGCGGAGGCGCCAGGCCGTCCGGTCCGCTCCCGGAAGCTCGTCTGAGAAGCGCCTCGACCCGCGCGGTGAGCTCCATCATGTCGAAGGGCTTGGTGAGGTAGTCGTCGCCTCCGAGCTTCAGACCCACGACTTTGTCCGCCACTTCCCCGCGAGCGGTAAGAAAGAGGATGGGAGTGGACGAGCCTCGGCTCCGGAGCTCTCGGCACACGTCGAATCCGCTCTTTCCCGGAAGCATGACGTCGAGGACGATCAGGTCGTAAGACGCCTCTGCGGCTTTCTTGAGGGCCTGGCCGCCGTCTCGAACGGAGTCGACCACGTAGCCCTCGCTCACCAGCCGATCCGTCAGCGTGAGCACCAGGCCCGGCTCGTCCTCGACGAGGAGTATTCTCTTTTCGCTCACGCTACGCTCCGTCTCTCCTCGCGGGCGCTTCCGGAAGCACGATAGAGAATACACTTCCTTTGCCGGGACTCGAATCGACCTCCACGCGTCCGCCGTGCTCTCGGGCAACCTGCTGGACGAGGCTCAATCCCAGACCGCTTCCGCGAATCTGCTGCTCGCGCGCGCGCCGGCCGCGGTAGAAGGCCTCGAACAGGTGCGGTACCTCCGAGGCGGGAATCCCCGGCCCGCGATCCGCGACCGATATCGAGACTTCACCCGAAAGCCCTGCGACCGTGACTTTCACCGTGTTCTCATCGCCGCCGTGTTTGATGGCATTTGCGACCAGGTTGGAAACGCCGCGCCTCAGCGCATCCTCGTCCCCGAGGAAGTACAGGTCGGCGTCGGGAACGGCTGCTTCCACTTCGACACCGCGGTCGCGGGCTTCGGCGGCGCTTTCCGCGATCGCGGCCTCGACGACACCTCTGGCGGACACGCGCGCGCGCGGAGAGCGCCGGCTCTGAGATTCCACGCCGGCGAGCTCGAGCACTTTTTCGACCAGATCCTCCAGACGCCGGCCTTCGGCTTCGATGAGCCCCCCATAGCGCCGCACTTGCGGTCCACCCGTGACCGACCCATCGGCGAGGTTCTGGGCGGCGGAGCGAATCACCGCGAGGGGCGTGCGCAGCTCGTGCGAGACCCCGGCGACGAACTCCATCTTTCGCTCGCTGAGCTCCGTCGCCCGCCGGGCGGAGATCGTCATGAGGACGATGCTCGTCCCGAGAAGGAGGAGGACGCCGGAGCCGAGAGCGAGATTCCGGAGCCGTGCCCTTTCCACGACCGCGTCGAGCGAGCCCATCCGATGCCGAACGAAAACGGTCCAAGGTCCGTCATCACGACCGGGCGGAGGAGGTGGAGGCCGACCATCGGGACCGGGTCCGTGGCCGCGGCGCGGGCCCGGCGGCCGTCCGATAGCCGCTCTCAGCGAGAGCAGTTTCGACGAGGCGTCGGCGGAGCGAATCACTTCGGGAGCGTTGTCTCGCGAGGAATAGAGGACGCGATTGGCCTCGTCTACGACCACGACGTCGAACTCGAGGGATCTCCTCCGAGCCGAACACCCGCGCCGCGATGTCGGGCAGAAGACGCTCGGCGATGACGTCGTTTCGGAGCACGACCAGGGTCGCTTCCGGCTCGCGATCTCTCGGGTCGAAGCGGCCGGGAATCACGACGGACACCGGATCGCTCGAGATGAGCGCGAGGGGCGGGCCCGGACCCCGTGGTCGGCCGCGGTGAGGGTTTCGCGGCCCTTCCGCCCGCTCCAGGAGACGAAGGAGCTCGGGCGGCGGATCGGCTCTCGCGAACGCGCCGTTCTCTTCGAGCTTCTCGAAATCGAACCGGCCCTCGTCGAAACCGAGCCGATACAGATTCGCGACGATCTCCGGATAGTGCGATTCCCGGCGGAACTCCGCGAGAGCCTCGGGAAGCTCCGAAGAAGAGCGCATCGAGAACGCGCGGAGGACGCGGGCGAGCTCGAAATCGAGCTCACCTTCGAACCGCGCGAGAGACGAGCTCAAGCCGGAGCGCAGCCTCTCCTCCTCGGCGCGGCTCAGCGCTCCCGTCCAGCCGTACTGGAGCCAGGCGAGCGCGACGAGAAGAGCGAGAAGGGCGAGAGGCAAAAGGAACCGTGCGCCCCGTTTCCAATTCGCCCGCACCATGTTCGCATTCTACGCGAGCGCAAGTGCTTCGGAGCGCGCGCCGAGCCCGCTTTTACATCCTTTACAAAAGATTTGCAGCGTCTTGATTCCGCTTCCCGCCAGGGTTCGCTACTCTCGAAGGGAAGGAGAACACACATGTCGAATTTCACCCGGATCCGAATCGCATCGGTCGCGCTCGCCGGCGCGCTCGCTCTCAGCTACGCAGCCTCCGCCCAAAACCACGGGAGACGCGGATTCCGCGGCGAGGGGTCCATGGGGCGGGAAGTCCCCTGTTCCTGCTTCGCGAGCTCGACCTCAGCGACGATCAGCGCGAGCAGGTCCGTGCCCTGTTCGAGGAAGTCGAAGGCACCGGCGTCCCCGAGCGGCTGCGCGCCGCGCGCCAGTCTCTTCACGACGCCATCGAGAGCGGAGCAGACGAATCGACGCTGCGGCAACAGGCGACGGAGCTCGGCGAGGTCGAAGGCGACGCCGCCGTGGAATTCGCGCGGGTCCGATCGCGCATCCAGGAGATCCTGACGCCGGAACAGAAGAAAGAGCTCGAACAGTTGAAAGCCCAGGCGAAGGAGAGAATGGAGATGCACCGGCGCCACCGCGAAGAGCGCAAGGAGAAGAAGAGCGGAAGCGGCGCCGATCTTCTATGATGGGTCCATGCTCGCGGCTCCTCTGATCGTCGCGCTTACCGGTCTTCTCGTTCAGCCCCCGGCTTCTCCGGACTCTGGGAGCGTGATCCCGATCGAAGCGACGACGCTCAGGCGAAGATGCGGGCCGCGTTCGAGACGATGCAGCAAGAAATGGATAAGCGCCGCGGCGGCGTTCCGGGTGGGGAACCAGCTCCTTCCGGACCCTCAGGCGACCGCGAGCGCCAAGGCCCGGGCCAGGTGCCCGAGGAGCTCCAGATCGAGCACGAAGACGGCGAGCTTCGGGTCGACGACGGCGAACGGCTTCAGATCTTCTACCTCGACGGGCAGAAGCACCGGCGCGAGATGGGTAACGGAGCGAAGCTCGAAACGGTGGCGACGCTACTGGGAAGGATCATCACGATCGAAGAGAAGCTCGACCGAGGAAAAATCGATCGGAAGATGGAGCTTTCCGAAGACGCCGAGTCGATCGTCATAACCTTGAACATCAAGCTCGGCAACATGAAAGAGCCGGTCCTGATCCGGACCGTCTACGAACGACTGGAGTAGAGCGCGCCCGAAAGGCCCGACTCCATCCCGAGCGACCGACTAGCCCTTTTCCTCCAGCGCGGCCTTTTCATCTTCCGTGAGAACGTCGACGACGTCCCAGGCGAGCGGCTGCGGCCCGGGGACGATTCCCGCGATATCGGGATCTTCCCCGATACTGCCGTCGGGACTGTCCTTGTCCGCCTTGCGCTGCTGGCGCTTCTCGGCCTTGAGGCGCTGCTTTTCCTGCCGCGCTCTTTCTTTCTGACGCTTGAGGAACGTTTGACGACTACGATTGGCCAACGAAAACCTCCTCGTTGATAGATCTCAGTTGCTCCTTACGATGTCTAGCCTCCTGAGAAAGGTGGAACCGTGGAGCGCCGTCTGTGGCGACGCTCCAAAGCGCGTCGCACGATAGCTTTAGCCCACTGCATTCTATTACAGCACCCGGAACGCGGCAAGAAATCGCCAAACGAGGCTTGCATCGGGCCGAGCGAGAGGCCTATCCTTCCTGCCCTCATGAAGAAATCAGCGTCCGCTCTCGTCGTTTTCTCTGCCGTCCTCGCATCCGCCCTCTCCGCGCAGGAGGTTCAGTTCCGCGCCGATCGGTTTCCCTCGCTCAAATGGCGATACATCGGCCCCGAGCGAGGGGGGCGCTCGCTCGGGTGTACGGGCAGTCCCGGCCGCGTGAACGAGTACTACTTTGGCGCCACCGGGGGAGGGCTGTGGAAAACGACCGATGGAGGAAACGCCTGGTTTCCCGTGACCGACGGCAAGATCTCGAGCTCCTCCATCGGCGCCGTCGCGGTGGCCGAGACCAACCCCGATATCATCTATATAGGAGGCGGCGAGACACAGCTTCGCGGCAGCATCACCCAGGGGGACGGCGTCTACAAATCGACCGACGGCGGCAAGACCTGGCGTCACGTGGGACTTCGCGATACCCAGGCGGTGGCCCGCATCCGCGTCCATCCCACGAACCCCGACATCGTCTACGTCGCCGCCCTCGGACATCCGTACGGGGACAACGAGGAGCGCGGAGTGTTCCGCTCGACCGACGGCGGGAACAGCTGGGAGAAAGTCCTCTATAAGAGCCCGAAGGCGGGAGGCGCCGACCTCATCATCGATCGCACCAATCCCCGCGTGGTCTACGCCTCGCTCTGGCAGGTCTACCGCAAGGCCTGGAAGATGTGGGGAGGCGGACCCGACTCGCGGACTCTACAAATCCGAGAACGGCGGCGATACCTGGGTCGAGCTCACGAAGAACCCCGGCATGCCCGAAGGCCCCATCGGAAAGATCGGCGTCACCGTATCGCCCGCGGATCCGAGACGGGTCTGGGCGATCGTGGAAGCGGCCGAGGGAGGCGTCTACCGATCGGACGACGGCGGCGCCACCTGGAAGAGGACCAACGACGAGAGGAAGCTTCGCCAGCGCGCCTTCTATTATTCGCGGGTCTACGCCGATCCTCAGGATCGAGAAACGGTCTACGCGCTCAACGTCAACTTCTACAAATCAACCGACGGCGGCGTCACCTTCGATACCGAGATCCGCCCGCCTCACGGCGACAACCACGACCTCTGGATCGATCCCAACAATCCCAAGAGGATGTGTGGCTCCGACGACGGCGGCGGCCACGTCTCCCTGAACGGGGGTGAGACCTGGACCGAGCAGGACTTCGGCACGACGCAGCTCTATCACGTGAACACCACGAACGACGTCCCCTATCACGTGTGCGGCGCGCAGCAGGACAACACCACGGTCTGCGTTCCGAGCGACGGCTGGGAGAACATGCTGGTCCCCTTCGGAGCCAACCACGGATGGCGCTACGAGGTCGGAGGAGGTGAAAGCGGGTACATCACGCAGCACCCGACGAACCTCGACGTCTTCTACGCCGGAAGCCAGGGCGCACTCTTGACCCGCTACGATCGGTCGAACGGCCAGATCCGCGACATCCAGATCGCGCCTCGCTTCTTCTCGGGAGAGCCTGCGAGCGCTCTTCCCGAGAGATGGCAGTGGACCTTTCCCATCGTTTTCTCGCCGCTCGATCCGAACGTGCTCTTCACGTGCTCGCAGCACGTCTGGAAGACGACCAACGACGGGCAGAGCTGGGAGCGCATCAGTCCCGACCTCACCTATGCCGATCCCGAGACCCTGGGCGAGACCGGCGGGCTCGTCACCATGGACATGAACGGTCCCGAGATCTACGCCACGGTCTTCGCGCTCGCTCCCTCGTTTCACGACATTGGCACGATCTGGGCGGGCTCCGACGACGGGAAGATCCAGATCACGCGCGACGGAGGAAAGAACTGGCAGGACGTGACCCCGAAAGAGCTACCGAAGTTCTCGCGCGTCGAGATCATCGACGAGTCTCGCCATTCGCCCGGGACGGCGTATCTGGCCGCGAGCCGCTATCAGGTGGATGACCGGGAGCCGTACGTCTTCCGCACGCGGGACTACGGCAAGACCTGGTCCAAGATCGTGACCGGCATCGCGCCCGGCCATTTCGCCCGCGCGGTCCGCGAAGATCCGGTCAAGAAGGATCTGCTCTTCCTCGGGACCGAGCACGGGGCGTACGTCTCGTTCGACGCCGGAGACCACTGGCAGACGCTCCAGCTGAATCTTCCCGATACTCCCATCCGCGACCTCGTGATGAAAAACGCGGACGTCGTCCTCGGTACTCATGGACGAGGGTTCTGGATCCTCGACGACATCGAGCCCCTCCGCGACCTTTCGTCCGCGACCTACACCAAAGCGGTCACCGTGTTCGAACCGGACCAGCCCGCCATTCGGGGAGTGGGAAGCGCGGTGATCCAGTACTTCCTCGTGGAGAAGCCCGAAAAGCTGACGGTCGAGATCCTGGATGCCGCCGGGACGGTGGTCGACACCTTCGAGGGCAAAGAGGAAGTCAAGAAAGTCGAGCGCAATTTCTTCGGAACACCGGGCTCGAGCACCCCCACCATGACCGCGGGGTTGAATCGATTCGAGTGGAACCTCCGCTACAAGGGCGCGACGACGTTCGAAGGGATAATCATCTGGAGCGCCGAGCCGGAGCGCGGCCCGAAAGCGCCTCCAGGCCGCTACCAGGCGCGCGTCACGGCAGACGGAGTCGCCGAGACCGCGGGTTTCGAAGTGGTGATGGACCCGCGTCTCAAGGGAGTCACCGCGGCCGACCTCGCGGAGCAGTTCCGCTTCGCAAAACAGATCAGCGAAAAAACCAGCTCCGCGAACGACGCGGTCGTCGAGATCCGGAGGGTCCGCAAAGAGCTCGAGGAACGTCTCGAAGGGACTTCGAACGCGGCGCTTCAGCAGCAGGGGCGGGATTTGACCGAAAAGATTTCGGAGATCGAGCGCGAGCTCTATCAGGTGAAAAACCAGAGCGGACAGGATCCGCTGAACTTTCCCATCCGGCTCAATAACCGCCTCGCCGCTCTTCAGAGGAGCGTCGAGACCGGGGACGCGAAGCCGACCGACGGCGCCTACAAAGTCTACGAGGAGCTCAACCGCGAGCTCGAAGGACATCTCTCGAAGCTCGAAGGTATTCTGGGCCAGGAGCTCGATGGCATCAACGGCAAGCTCACGGGCGAGGGAATGGAACCGGTGAAGCGGACTCCGAACTGATGGCCGAGCTCAACGCGGACACGCTGACGCTCGGCCTCATCTGGTTCGTGGTGTTCCTCTTTTCGACCACGTGCCACGAGGGAGCTCATGCCCTCGTGGCCAAGCTGGGAGGAGATACCGACGGCGAGCGCTCAGGTGACGTTGAATCCCATTCCGCACATCAAGCGCGAGCCCACCGGAATGGTCGTGGTGCCCGTGCTCTCTTACTTGATGAGCGGGAGCTTGATGGGATGGGCGAGCGCACCCTACGACCCGGTCTGGGCGTATCGCCATCCGCATCGGGCCGCCCGCATGGCGCTCGCCGGACCGGCGGCGAACTTCACGCTGATGATCCTCGCCGCGCTCGCCATTCGGGCCGGAGTCGCCGCCGCGTTCTTCCATGCGCCGGATGCCATCCGCAGCTATTCTCAAGTCACCGAGGCGATGGAGCCTGCCGGCATCGGTTCTCTCCTGGCAACCGTCGTGAGCGTGCTCTTCGTGCTCAATCTACTCCTCGGTGTTCTCAACCTCATCCCGCTTGCGCCTCTCGATGGAAGCGTCGGCATCACCCTCTTCATGTCCGAAGAGCGCGCGCGTCGTTTCATGGAAATGCTCTCGAGCCCGAGCCTGAGGATGATGGGACTGGTCGCGGCTGATATTGTTCGGTCGGGTATTCGGCGAAATCTTCTGGCCCGCGCTGAACGTGTCTGTACTACGGGATCGTGAGAGCTACGGCTAGGCCCCCGCTGGCTTGAGGTGATCCTCGATGCACTGCCAGATCGGAAAGTACGCCCGGGGCGAGAGCATCTCGGGAGGATAGCTTCCCTGAAGCTCTTCGGAGATGCGGACCCGCATCCTCCGTGTATTGCCGGAGTCTTCACCGCTTCGGTAGATGGCGAGAACGTCATCCGCGAACCGCCGCCGCCTCAAGGTCGAGAGCTCCTCGATTCGCTCCAACCGATCGCGCGCGCGGTCGAAGCGGAATCCCTCGCGGCTCAGCATCGCGACCGCCCATTCCGCCTGTTCGCGGAGCTTCGTCAGATGCTCGCGCATCAAGGTCATCGTTTCCCGGATGAAGAAGCGCTGCTCCTCGCTCATGGCGTCGGGAGGAACGGTGCGCAGGATCTCGCTGAACTCGAAAACCAGACGCTCCTCGCGGAGCCGGAGCTCCTCCGGCGTGCCGACCTCACGGAGGAACGTCTCGAGCTCGTCCTTGAAATCGCGGCGATCCCAGGCGTCGTGGCGGACGTCCAGAGGCCTTTCCGCCAACCCCAGATCGTTATTCGTCGCCAACGGCGGCCGACCCCCTCCCCCCATTTGAGCGTACCGGTGAGCGTTCCTGCCTGTCAACTCTGGCGGGGCCGGCGAGGCATCGAGCAGCGGGGCCCGGAGGGCCCCTCGCTCCCCGCGCGAGGAGGCGGCGGATCCGGAGCCTCGGCCCCCCCGCCGAGGAGGCGCGCGAGCACTGAAGAACGCTGACGTCATCGTCGTCGGGGGCGGGGCGGCCGGGCTCGCGACCGCCATTTTCGCGGCTCGTCGCAAGCCGGAGCGGAGGATTCTGGTCCTCGACTCCGCCCGGAAGCTCGGCGCGAAGATCCTCGTGAGCGGCGGCGGGCGCTGCAACGTGACGAACCGGGTCGTGACCGAGGCGGACTTCCATAGCGGGCATAGCGGGCGCGGCGGGAGCTCCCGCTTCGTGAGGCGCGTGCTGCGAGCCTTTCGAGTGGAGCAGACGATCGAGTTCTTCGACGAGCTGGGAGTCGCCCTCCACGAAGAGGAGCACGGGAAGCTCTTCCCCGACTCGAACCGGGCGCGGAGCGTTCTCGACGCGCTCGTCGGTGAAGCGGAGCGTCGCGGCGTCGAGGTCCTTCTCGGCCAACGGGTGCTTTCATTGCAGCGCGCGGAGGCCGGCTTCTCTTTGACCACACTCGAGCAGACTTTCCATGCGGAACGCGTGGTTCTGGCGACGGGCGGGCTCTCTCTTCCCAAGACGGGGAGCGATGGACTCGGGCTCGAGCTCGCGACCCGCCTGGGCCATTCTCTCGTCGCCACGACGCCGGCCCTCGTGCCTCTCGTTCTCGGCGGCGACTTTCACCGGGATCTCTCCGGGGTTTCGCAAGAGGTGCAGCTCACCGTACGGGTCGGAGGAAGCGGCAGCGGCTCGCGTCGAAGGCTCGCTTCTGTGGACCCACTTCGGAGCGAGCGGCCCCGCGGTCCTCGATGCCTCGCGCTTCTGGTGCCGGGCGCGGCTCGAGCGGAGCGAGCCCATCTCGGTCTCGGCGAACCTGCTTCCCGGTAGCAACGACGAGGCGGTCGACAAGCGGCTCCTCTCGATCGCGACGGAGAGGCCCCGCCGTAAACTGGAAAGCGCTTTGGGAAGCATGTTGCCGGCCGCGGTCGCGAAAGCGGTCGTCGGAGAGCTCGATCTCTCCGCGGAAGTCGCTATCGGCCAGCTCGGCCGCGACGATCGGCGCCGCCTCGGACAGGCGCTCGTCCACTGGCCGCTAAGAGTGCTGGACAGCCGCGGCTACTCCTACGCGGAAGTCACCTCGGGCGGCGTTCCGCTCGAAGAGATCGACTCCGCGACGATGGCCTCACGCAAGTGCCCGGGACTCTATCTCGTGGGGGAGATGCTGGACGTCGACGGTCGCATCGGGGGGTTCAACTTTCAGTGGGCCTGGTCGACCGGCTTCGTGGCGGGTACTGCCGTCGTTGCATCCCGCGACCAGTAAGGCCAGAATCGATCATCGAGAAATGAGCTTCGCGTTGCTGCTGGTCTCCTGGCTCGGAGCGCAGGAATCGCTTCCGACAGGCCCTCTGCGATTCGGCGGCTTCTCCGGCGAGTTCTTCGAGAACGGGTCCTACCGAATCGAGGGCGAGGGATGGGATCCGCTCACCGGCTCGTTCACCGTCAGAGGCTCGGATCTCCTGCTGGAGCCTCCCGCCGGCGCGGGCGAATGCACTGGCCCCGGCCGGTACTCGTTCACCGTCGACACGGGACACTTGACCCTTCGGCTCGCGGCCGATGACTGCACGCCGCGCCGGATGATTCTCGACGGGAGTATCTGGCGCCCCGCGGGCGAGAAGGAAACGATTCCCGAGCGTCGCATCGCACGGAGCGCCGCGGACGTGCGGCCCTCCCTCCCCGACGCGAAAGAGCGCATCGGAAAGCTGGCCCTCCTTCCGCGGGCCGAGCGCGTCGGGCGTCGCCTCCGGACAAGGCCTTCCCGACGAGTGGAACGGCGAAACCGGAAAGAACGTCCTCTGGAAAACGCCCGTCGAAGGTCTCGCCCATTCGAGCCCGATCGTCTGGGGCGATCGGCTATTCGTGACCAGCGCCGTCAGCAGCCGTGGAGACGCGAGCTTCCGGCCGGGCCTCTACGGCGACGGCGACGCCTCCGACGATCGGTCCCGGCATCAATGGATTCTCAGCGCTTACGACAAGGGGACCGGAGCGCTGCTCTGGAAACGAGTGGCGTACGAGGGTGTGCCCCTCGACAAGAGGCACATCAAGTCGACGTACGCGAGCGCCACGCCCGCGACCGACGGGCGCATCGTCGTCGCTTCCTTCGGCTCTCAAGGGATTCACGCCTACGACGTCGAGGGCGAATTTCTGTGGAAGGTCGATCTCGGACGGATGAATCTCGGGGCCTACGACATTCCCACGTTCGAATGGGGGCCGGCGAGCTCGCCCATCGTCTGGCAGGGGATGGTCTTCGTGCAGTGCGACACTCAGGACGATTCGTTCTTGCTCGCGCTCGACGCCGAATCGGGGACCACGCTCTGGAAGTCGGACCGCAACGAGCTCCCGTCATGGGCCACGCCTTACGTCTACGAAGGACCGTCGGGCGCCGAGCTCGTCACCAACGCTCCGAATTTCATTCGTGGTTACGACCCGCGGACGGGAGAAGAGCTCTGGCGTCTCGGCGGGAGCTCGAAGATCACGGCGCCGACTCCCGTCGCCGCGGATGGATTGATCGTGGTCGCGAGCGGGCGGCGGCCCGAGCAGCCGCTCTTCGTCATCCGCGCCGGCGCGCGAGGGGACCTCACGCTCGAACCGGGTCAGGAGTCGAGCTCCGCCGTCGCCTGGAGCCGCATTCGGCGCGGCCCGTACATGCCGACGCCTCTCGCTTACGACGGGATTCTCTACGTTCTCGGAAACAACGGCGTCTTCGATGCGTACGAGCTCCGAAGCGGACGAGAGCTCTATCGCGAGCGCATCCCTCACCTCGGGAGCGGGTTCAGCGCGTCACCCGTCGCCGCAGATGGAAAGATCTACCTCTCGAACGAAGACGGCGAGATGGTGGTGGTCAAGGCCGGAACCGAATTCGGCCATATCGCGACGAACCGCATGGGTGAGCTCTTGATGGCTACCCCCGCGCTCTCGGAAGGCGCCCTTTACGTGAGAGGCGCGAGCCACCTCTTCGCGATCGGAAGCCGGCCGGCTCTCGACTGACGGGCACGCTCATGGAATGGCCGATGATCTTGCAGATAGCGGATGAGGCGGAGCTCCGCGTGATTCGATCCCAGGATGAATGGCAGATCGACCCCGCGCTTCACGCGCGCCGATACAAGGAAGCGGACCGGCTGATTGACTCCGAAGGAGTGGAGTATCGCCTTGCGCTCGCAGGTCCCCGGAACGAGATCGTCGCGACGGGGCGGCGCTACACCTCCGACGAATTCGTCTCCGTCGCGGCCGATCACGTGAGAGCCGCGGGAGCGCAGCCGGAGTGGCTCGCCGGGCACCTGCGGGGGATCGCGGAGGGCTTCAAGATCCGGGCGACGATTCTGTATTTGTCGAAGCTCGCGGCGGCCGACGTCTCGGAGGGACCGGACGAGGACGAGTGACGAGCCGCGGGGTCGAAGCGCCTCTATCCCGCGAGGAGATCGACCCCCTCGTTCGGGCGAAGCGCGCCGAAAGGACTCTTCACGGATTCCCGCTCGAGCGTCTCCGGACGGGAGCGCGGGGACCCGGGCACCACGAAGACCGAGTTTCTCGCCGGACGGAGATACACCGACGCTCCCCGCGTCAGCCTTCTCGCGTCGTAGCGCTCCCTCACCACGTCGACGCGGACCGGCTCTCCCAAGGATGTGGAGAGCTCGATCCTCACGATGGGACCGGCAGGGTTGACGTGGAGGACCCGGGCGGGAAAAGAGCCGACGGGTCCCGGGTAGCTTTCGATTTCGAGAACGTGCGGCCGGATGTAAACGGTCCCGGGCCCGCTGGCCTCCGGATCCATGTCCGGGACTTCGAGAACGGCCCCGCCCACGTGCACCGCTCCTTTTTCGATGCGGCAGTGGAAGAGGTTGACGTCGCCGAGAAAGCTCAGCACGAACGGCGAGGCGGGCCGGCTGTAGACCTCCTCCGGAGTTCCCACCTGTTCGATGCTCCCGTCATTCAGGATGACCACGTGGTCCGCCACCTCCATGGCCTCCTCCTGATCGTGAGTGACGAGAACGCTCGTGACGTGGAGCTCGTCGTGGAGGCGCCGCAGCCAGCGCCTCAGCTCCTTGCGCACCTTGGCGTCGAGCGCGCCGAAGGGCTCGTCGAGAAGAAGCACCCGGGGCTCGACGGCGAGGGCGCGGGCGAGCGCGACCCGCTGCCGCTGCCCGCCAGAAAGTTGCGCGGGATATCGCTCGGCGAGGCTCTCGATCTGGACCAGGGCCAGAAGATCCAGCACCTTCTTTCGCAGGTCCTTCTCGGAGAGTCGGTGCCGACGCGGGCGCACGCGCAGACCGAAGGCCACGTTCTCGAAGACGTTCATGTGACGGAAGAGCGCATAGTGCTGGAACACGAAGCCCACGCGCCGATCGCGGACGCTGTCGCGGGTCGCATCCTGACCGTCGAAGAGAATGGCGCCTCGCTCGGGGGCCTCGAGGCCGGCGATCACCCGCAGAAGCGTGGTCTTTCCCGACCCCGAGGGCCCGAGGAGCGCGACGAGGCCCCCGCTCTCGACGCGCAGGCTCACCTCTTTGAGAGCGGTGAACGAACCAAAGCGTTTCGTGACTTCACGGATGTCGATGCTCATGAGGCCTCCGGTGTTCGCGACTCGATGATGCTCTTGGCGGCGAGGCTGACGATCGCGGCCAGAGCGAGAACCGACGCCACGGCGAACGCGGCGACGAACTCGTACTCGTTGTAGAGAATCTCCACGTGGAGCGGAGCGGTGTTGGTCAGGCCGCGCACGTGGCCGGACACCACCGACACCGCACCGAACTCTCCGATGGCACGGGCGTTCAGGAGAACCGCGCCGTAGAGGAGTCCCCACTGGATCTTGGGCAGGGTGATCCGGGAGAACATCTGCCAGGCGCTGGCTCCGAGCGAGCGGGCGGCCTCTTCTTCCTCGGCCCCCTGCTCTTCCATCAGCGGGATGAGCTCCCGCGCGACGAAGGGAACCGTCACGAAGAGCGTCGCGAGGAGGATGCCGGGCACGGCGAAAATCACCTTGATGCCGTGGTCGATGAGCCATTCCCCGAAGAGCCCGTGGGCGCCGAAGAGCAGCACGAAGATCAAGCCGGAAACGACGGGGGAAACGGCGAAGGGAAGGTCGATCAGAGTCACCAGCGCCGCCTTCCCGGGGAAGTCGAAGTGGGCGATGGCCCAGGCCGCGGCGATTCCGAACGTGACGTTCAAAGGGACCGCGACCACCGCGACCAGCAGAGTCAGCTTCATGGCGGAGAGCGCGTCGGGATTCTGGAGTGCTTTGAAATAGGCGGAGACCCCCTGCGACAAGGCCTGGCTGAAAATCGAGACCAGAGGCAGCAGCAGGAAGAACGAGAGGAAGAGCAGCGCCACCGCGGTGAGCCCGAAGCGGACCCACGGCGGATCCACGGTGGCGGAATGGCGATTCTGGCTCGGTTCCGTTTGCGGCGCTGGCTGCCTCATGTCAGGACTTCCTTAATGGCTTTGGCTTAGTGGCTTATGCCGCTGGACTCGCCGCGGCGGGTCCACGACTGGAGGAGGTTGATCATCAAAAGGAGACCGAAGGAGGCGACCAGGAGGACGCTCGCGATCGCGGTGGCTCCCTCGTAATCGAACTGCTCGAGCTTCGACATGATCAAGAGAGTCGCGATTTCCGTGCGGAGAGGAAGATTGCCGGAGATGAAGATCACCGAGCCGTACTCGCCGAGCGCCCTTGCGAAAGCGAGGGCGAAGCCCGTGAGGAGCGCGGGAAGGATCGCCGGGAAGGTGACCCTGCGGAGCGTCTCCCAGCGATTCGCACCGAGACTCGCGGCCGCTTCCTCGACGTCCGCCTGCATGTCCTGGAGCACGGGCTGAACGGTGCGCACTACGAAAGGAAGTCCGATGAAAGTGAGAGCGGTCATGACACCGAGCGGAGTGAAGGCCACTCGAATCCCCAGAGGATCGAGGTACCGTCCGACCCATCCCGTCGGGGCATAGAGAGCGGTGAGCGCGATTCCCGCGACCGCGGTGGGCATGGCGAAAGGCAGGTCCACCATCGCATCGACCAGCCGGCGCCCGGGGAAGCGGTAACGAACCAGCACCCAGGCGACGATGAGCCCGAAGACCGCGTTCACTACCGCGGCCACGAGAGAGGCCCCGAAGCTGAGACGGTACGCGGCGAGCGCTCTGGGATTGAAGGCAGCCGCCCAGAACGCTTCCCAGGTCATGCCGGCGGTCTTGAGGAAGAGACCGGAGAGGGGGATGAGTACCAGGAGGCTCAGATAGGTCAGCGTCAGAGCGAGCGCCGGCCGGAACCCTGGAAGGACGTTGGCGTTGCGGCCGAACCGGAGTCCGACCGCGCTCGGTGCTTCGACGGCAATCATTCCCATCCCCCCCGCGGTCGGACTAGCTGCCCGGCTGGTAGATCTGGTCGAAGGTGCCGCCGTCGTCGAAGTGGCGTTTCTGCGCCTTGACCCATCCGCCGAATTCCTCGTCCACGGTGATGAGCTTCATCGCCGGGAACTTCTCCGAGTACTTCGCGAGAACCTCGGGAAGGCGGGGACGGTAGTGATGCTTCGCGGCAATCTCCTGACCTTCCGGCGTGTAGAGGAACTGGAGATAGGCTTCCGCGACCGCGCGCGTGCCCCGGCGGTCCACCACCTTGTCGACGACCGAGACGGACGGCTCGGCGAGGATGCTGAGAGAGGGAATGACGATCTCGAACTCTCCCGTGCCGAGCTTCTCCTTCGCGAGCAGAGCCTCGTTCTCCCAGGAGATGAAGACATCGCCGATTCCACGCTGCGTGAACGTGGTCGTGGAACCGCGCGCTCCCGAATCGAGCACGGGTACGTTGCGGTAGAGGCGGGAGACGAAATCCTTCGCCTTCGCTTCGTCGCCGCCTCCCTGCCGCAGGGCGTAGGCCCAGGCCGCGAGATAGTTCCAGCGGGCGCCTCCGGACGTCTTCGGATTCGGAGTGATGACCGAGACCCCGGGGCGGGCGAGATCGTTCCAGTCGCGAATTCCCTTGGGGTTGCCTTTCCGCACGAGGAACACGATGGTCGATGTGTAGGGGGCGCTGTTCTGTGGAAGCCGCGCCTGCCAGTCCTTGGGGATCATCTTTCCGACCATGTGAAGGGCATCCACGTCGTAGGCGAGGGCGAGCGTGACGACATCGGCCTCGAGGCCGTCGATGACGCTCCGCGCCTGTTTTCCAGATCCGCCGTGCGACTGGTTGATGGTGACCGTTTCGCCGGTCTTCTTTTCCCAGTGAGCCGCGAACGCCGTATTGATCTCCTGATAGAACTCGCGGGTCGGGTCGTAGGAGACGTTCATGATGGTGACCGTCTTCGCCTTCGCCTCGAGACCCGGGCCTTCGGACATCAGAAGCAGCGCGGCGGCAAGGGACAGCAGTAATCTTCGTACCATGGGAGTGATTCCTTTCGAATCGGTCAGAACGAGAATTGCAACCGCGTGAGGAAATCGCGCTCGACCGGTCGATCGGAGGTGGGGAATCCACCGTCGAACCGGGCTTCCTCGTAGTTGGCCATGACCCTGAAGCTGCGGTTCAGGTACCAGTTGAGTCCCGTGGTCCAGGTCCATATGGCCCGGGCCGACGTTTCGGGATTGGCGAAGACCGGGAAGGCCTCATCGCCGATCGTGGCGCGGCCGGCCCGCGCCGTGATCTCGAAAGCGCCCCACGTCCCCTGAGCCGGGTCGAAGACTCGTTTGGGCGCGACGCTTCGATAGGACGGGGTCTCCCCGGTCAATACCCAAGACCCCGCCACTTGCCACGAGCGACTCTCGACTGCGGCCGCGGCGTCCAAACGTTTCACGTCCTGGAGAGTCCAGACGTATTCCCAGAGAAGGCCGAGCTGGCCCGAGTAGAAGTAGCCTTGCGGCGAGACTCGCCGGCGTGCGCCGTCTGCAACGGTGGTTCCGGCGGCGGTCCCGTCGGCGCGGTACCGGAAGTAGGAAGGGCGGCTCTGCCTTCTGTAATTGGGCAGGTTGGGCGCGGTCAGCGTCCCCTCCTGGGTTCCGATGCTCGCAGCGAGTCCGACGCCCAGGCCCTCCCATCTCGCGGCTTCCGATCCCCGGAACGGATGGAGCATTACGCGTCCGACGAAGTCCTTCCCGTCGCCGCTGTCCAGATCCGCGCTCCCGCCGTCGACGACGCCGTTGAAAACACCGGCCTGATAACCAATGCGGGATTTCGCGACTTCTCCATGGAGCATCAAGCCGACGTCGCGGTTCGGGACGAGGCCGGTGGGAAGGCCCCGCTCGACGAACAGAAGGTCCGTCGCGGAGGCCAGCCGCTCCAGGCCGAAGGGCGATTTGTACTTGCCCGCCCGCACGCTGAACGAAGGGCTGAACCGCGCATCCAGATATCCATCCTGGAGCACCGTCGTGCCCAAACCGAAGTCGGGCATTACCTTGAAGTCGAATCGCTTGAACATCGTGGCTTCGAACACCGGCCGGACTCGGCGCATCAAGAACGTGCTCGTACCGACGTCGGTGCCTTCGTTCGCGACGAAGATGCCGTCCGCTTGCAAGTAGCCACGCACGCGGAGGAGAAAGTTCCCGTCCCCCGATCGGAACTGGAAGCCCTCGCGACCAGCCCCGACGGTCGGCGTTTGAGCCGCTCGCTCCTTGGCCTGCTCTTGCTCGATCTCGAGCTTCCGTTCCAAGATGCGCACCTGCTGGTCGAGCTCGGTGAGTTTTTCCTCGACGGCAGCCATCGTTGTCACGGGCGGGGTCGCGTCGGTGGAGTCCGGCGATCCGGCTGTGGAGCGCGCCTCGTCGATTTCCCGAAGAAGCGCTTGAAGGCGCTCCTCGAGAGCGGAGAGCGACGCCTCCTTGGACGTCTCTTCCTGACCTTGAACGGGTGCCGCCGAGAGAAGCAGAAGAAGGCCGAGCGCAGTTGTGTAAGTCATCATTCCCCCGAAATTCATCGCACCCCCAAGAGCAGCATCCGTGCCTCCTCGAGGGGTTCGCCTCAAGCTTCTGTGTCTCGGGGACTTGCCTCGAAACACGCGCAGCATGACTGCTCGGGAAGCCGTCATTTATGACGGAAATACGGATATTCCGTTCTATGTGATAGATTTGCTGACGTGGAAACGCTGCTTCTACTGAAGGTCTGGCGGGAAGCCTGTCGCGACATCGAGATTGCGAACTCGATGGAGCGAGTCGCGGTCCTGCTCCCCGAGTCACCTGCCCGCGCGACTCGTGGCGGTGAGGCGCGTGAACCTTCAGCGGCAGCAGATGGAGACGATCGCCGTTCGGGAATTGTCGGAGGGGGCCGACCGGCCGGAGGACTCAAGAACCACTTCGTGCTCGACCGGCGCAGATCCAGCGCATCCTGGACTGGTGCGCCGCGGGGCAAACGCGGCGCGGCGATTCCACGCGACGAGCTCCTCCGTGTTCTCGGGCTTCCGGGAGGCTGGAAGAGCACGCTCGCCGGACCTCTGACACCCGGCGACGGCAGCTACGGAGTCTTCGTCGCGACATGCCGACGAGGCCTCGGCGTTCTCTCGCGTCGCACGAAAAGCTCGTGCTCGAGCTGCTCGAGCCCTTGAGCGTCGCGCTTCGGAACGACACGCGACTGCACGAGCTCGCTCGCCTGCGGGAATCGCTCGAGGCGGACAAGCGTGCCCTCCTCACACGGCTCGGCCGCGGAGGAAATCGTCGACACCATCGTCGGCGCCTCCGCCGGACTCCAGGAAGTGATGGAGCGTGTGACTCAAGTGGCGCCGACCGACGCTCCCGTGCTCCTTCTCGGAGAGACGGGAACCGGGAAGGAGCTCGTCGCTCGAGCGATTCACACAAGGTCGCGCCGCGCGTCCGGTCCCATCATGCGGGTGAACTGCGGCGCGCTTCCGCCAGGACTCATCGATTCGGAGCTCTTCGGCCACGAGCGCGGGAGCTTCACCGGCGCGATCGCCGCCCGCAAGGGCTGGTTCGAACGGGCCGACGGCGGAACGCTGTTTCTCGATGAAATTGGCGAGCTCTCCGCTCGAGGCCCAAGTGCGACTGCTCCGGATTCTTCAGGACGGCACGTTCGAGCGCGTCGGCTCGCACCACGCGCTCACCGTCGACGTCCGGCTGGTGGCGGCCACCAATCGCGACCTCCGCGAGATGGTGGCGAGCGGAACATTTCGGGAAGATCTCTGGTACCGCATCGGCGTCTTCCCGATCTGGATTCCGCCGCTTCGCGAACGAAGGGAGGACGTTCCCGCGCTCGCGGCCCATTTCGCGGCGCGAACCGGAGTGCGTCTCGGCGGAGCGCGGCTCGTGCCGAGCGCGTCCGACATCGAGCTTCTCCTCGCTTACGATTGGCCGGGAAACATCCGCGAGTTCGCCGCCGTGATCGAGCGCGCCGCAATCCTCGGAGACGCGAAGTGCCTCCGACTGGAGGCGGCGCTCGGCCAGTCGCAACCGAGTGCGAACGAAACGCGCTCGTCCGGGAACCGGACGCTCCCGCGGAGCCGGCTCCGTCGAGGGACGCGCGGCCCGCCTCGACCAGGCGATGGCACGTCACATCGAGCAGGCGCTCCTCGAATGCCGGGGGCGGATCGAGGGACCTTTCGGTGCGGCCGCGCAGCTCGGGATCAACCCGCACACGCTGCGCGCCCGGATGCGAAAGCTCGGATATCGACTGGCGCCGCTTTCGCGCTCGCTAACCCCTTACGCCTCCCTGCAGCAGATCAGTCCCTGAGCGCGCGAGGAAAGAGGATGTTGTTCTCGAGGTGAATGTGCTGGTGAAGCTCCTTCTCCAGCGCGGCGAGGCCGTGCCAGAGGGCGCGCCAGGTGTTGCAGGCTCGAGGCGGCACCTCGTAGTCGTTGGTGATCTCGCGCAGACGCTTCAGGGCCAGACCCACCGCCTCGTGCTCGTCCCTCATGACCGAAACCGGGCCCTCGGCCAGAAATCCCTGCCCCCGCTGGATCATGGGAAAGAGAATCTGCTCCTCCTTCTCCATGTGCGGCTCGAGGTCGGCCTTGATCCCGAGGTAAACGGAGAGGAGCTCGGTCAGCATCTCGGGCTCCTTGTCTCGATGCACCTGGAGCACCTTGCGCGCCATGGCCTCGAGCCTCGGAAGCTCTTCCTTGAGCGGCTGGTGATAGGCCGAGAGGATATGGGTCACGAGATCCTGGAGGGGCGCCTCGTTCCAGCGGTCCCCGGACTCCGCCACGGGACTCACTTCCCGTTCGAATCTCCTCCATCACCGTCGCCGCGTCCAGCCCACGGCTTTCGCAGGCCTCGGCGAGCGGCACTCCGCCGCCACAGCAATAGTCGATGCCGTAGCGCGCGAAGACCCGCGTCGCAATCGGGTGCTCGACCGCGATGCGACCGACCTGGCTGTCGTTTTCGATGTTCATTTCTTTCTCTCCTTCGAAACCAGTTTCAACGTTCGTTTCGATCTCCGTCCGGGCGGCGCGAGCATGCGCATCAGGCCTTCCAGAACCCGCTCCGGCCCGACTCTCCGCGAGCCCTTCGCCAACCGGTGAATTCCCGGCATTCCCACGAGCGCGTGGATCGTTCCCGCGACCGCGACCAGAAGCGCCTCCGGCTCGATATCCCTTCGAATGCTGCCCTGGCGGGCGCCCTCCCGGATCGCATCCAGCAGAAATCGCCGCGACCGGGACACGAGACTCCTGGAGCGAGTCCACGGCATCGCCCGGCAGCATCAACAGCGCCTGTTCCGAGCGCACGAGCCAGGCGAGTCCCGGATCCCAGGAGAGAGTCTCCACCCGATTCCTGGCGAGCGCCGAGATCCGTTCGAGCGGAGGGAGCGAGCGCGGGGGGAACGTGGTTTCCATCTTCTCGAGCCCCTGGCGAACGGCCTCCCGGAGAACGTCGTCGAGGGTCGCGAAGTGGCGGAACAGCGCTCCCGTGGTGAGCTTCACTTCCTGGGCGAGGTTCGCCGTGGTGAGCGCGGTCACTCCCTGGCGACCCACGATCCGCAGAGCCGCCTCGCCAATCTGTTGGCGCCTCTCGGCGCCGGGCTTTCGCATTCGGACTGCCATCGTGCTCGTATTGTAAGTAACTACTTACTTATTTGTCAAGGAGGAGCTTCCGGCGCGTTCCGACCCGAGCCCCGTCTGCGGAGTGGGAGGCGTCGATTGACACAGTTCGTGCGGAATCCGACGCGCCACGGACGACTCTCCGGTGTCATTTGTAAGTACTTACTCACACCTAAACCCGAATCGGCTCTTCGGGATGCGCGCTTCTTCCACGACGGACGGGCCGAGGGCGGCTTTGGCACGAGACCTGCAAAACTACTCTCATGGAGGTGACCCATGAGATTCCCTAAGACCATTTGGATCGCCCTGGGCCTCTTGGCGGCACTGACCGTTCCGGCCCTTTCGGCGTTCGACCCTTCGCTCGGCCAGGATCAGCTCTGGGCCCAGTTCCGACTGCCCGTCAAGTTCGCCGATCGGCTGCTGCCCGTTGGCAACTATCTGATCGTCCATGACAACGAAAAAAGCGCGATGGCCGAGCCCTGCTTGTACGTCTACGGCGAAAACGACCTCGATGAGCCGCTTATCGCGATTCACTGCCTGCGGAAGGTCCAGACTGTGACGGACCGCGACAGAATCGTCTGGGGAAACGTTCGTCGAGACAACGTGAGAGAGTTCGGGTACATTCAATTCGCCGGAGACGTGTTCGCCCATTACGTTCAGTAACCGAAACGCAGGATTCGATTCGAGGCGCCGGACCGCTCGGTCCGGCTCTTTTTTGATCCCGGCGTGAGGTGAACTCCGCACCTGCTGCGGAATCCTTCACCGGGGGACTACGACGCCGACGGAAGAATCGACATCTTCGTCACCGTTGCGCTAGAAGGTCTGGAGCCACTCCCAGTTCCCGTTCGGCAGGAAGCCCGTCAAGGCAAGCCAAGACATCCTCCGGACCGTCAACCTCAGGCTTTCTCGCATCGCCCCTCGAGTTTACCCGGCTGGGCATCCTTTCACCTGAGCAGCGGTCACTGAGTGCTCGCGCGCAGTGAGTGCGCGTCCGTGCGGCACGCGCGATCCAGGACGGCGTCCAGTCTGCTCGGCGCGTGCGCCTGAATCGTGCTGCTTAGATCAGCCGCCGGGTTCCGCACTCGGGACGAACGAGTTGAGCTGCAGCGAACACGACCGCGAACACCGCCAACGCCTGCTTCCATCGTCTGCTCACGGCGATCACCTCTGGGGCGCCGAAATCGTCCTGCCGCCCGGCCGCACAGCTCACCCGAGCTGCTTGGCCTCGCCGGCTGCCACGGGAATCCGCGACCGGATCGCAGGAGATGGCTCCAACCCCTGAACGAAGTAAAACCACTTGAACCCAACCCCGTGTGCCTTGAACAAATCGAGCAGCGGCTGCGATGCTTCTCCGTAAACGGTCATGAAGTGATTGTCAGCGTTGTCCTTGAACAGCTTGGTACGAGCTTCGAGGATATGGCCGTTGTGCTCGATCAGCCCCTCCGGGCCGGTGTACGCCTCATGAACCTCGCACTCGGCGCCATCGCTCGTGAGGAACCAGTCGTAGCGCAGTGTTCGTGTATCCTTCAGCCCACGAAACGAGGTGCAGATGGACCTGAAAGTGTTCTTCTCGACATTCGCCCTGGTGTTCCTGGCAGAGCTTGGGGATAAGACCCAGCTCGCCACACTGAACCTTGCGGCGTCCAGTCACACTCGGCTTGCGGTGTTCCTCGGCGCGGCCGGGGCGTTGGTACTGACGAGCGCCATCGCCGTGTTGGTTGGCGACGCGTTGGCACGTCTGGTGCCGGCCGTGTGGATTCAGCGCGGCGCGGGAGTGGGGTTCATCATCATGGGCGTTCTGTTTCTAGCGGGCAAGGAATGACTGACCTCGGGGTCAAAGCGAACGAGAGCTAACCGTCTCCGAGCACCGCGTCAGAGATGGACTTCCCCGTCCGCGCACCGCTTGGACTCGACCTGAACAGTGACGTGCGCAACCTTGAACTCCGACGCTGCCGGACCGCCTCGTGCGACGCGCCATCCTCGAGTACGGCGTGGAGGCTCATCGCGTTCAAGTGCCTGACGTCAGTGCCCAGACATGCAGATCGTGGACCGCGGAGACCCCATTCACTTCCTCACGCGCATCGCGAAGTGCCGCCAGATTGACGTTCGCCGGCGTGCCTTCCAAGAGGATAGCTACCGCTTCCTTCAGAAGCCTCCACGTTCGCGGCAGAATGAACAGCCCGCGGTGGCTGGCCGGGTGGGCGAACTACGACGCACTCTACGAGGCGGATGCGTCCCCCCCCAGCGAGCGGAGATGGTGCAAACGCTCCTCGTCGAGCTTGCCGGGGCTCTCTCGGCAACTCGACCTTGTTCCCAATTCAGTTTCATGTCTCGCGAGTTTCTGACCATGTCACTCTGTGAACCAGGCTACAGACACGCCCGTCGAACAATGTTACGATTCGCCATTCTCCAGCCATCATTTACTACTGCATGGGAGGCGCCATGCTCGGCTCGCGAATTATTCCGCTGATCGCCCTGAGTGGCGACCTGAATACATTGCCAGCCACTGCGCAAACTTCCGTCAAAGACCAGATCGCCTTCACCGTCTGCGAACAAGGTCCTTTTGGCCCCACCTGCGATATCTGGGTCATGAACTCGGACGGCTCCGAACAGCTGAACATCACGAACACGCCGGATGTGAACGAGGCCGCCCCCGCGTGGTCGCCCGACGGCACCCGCATCGCTTTCGTCGAAGGCGATATCGGCGTCAATCGCCTGATGGTCGTGAACACCATCGGCAGCGGCCGCTCAGTCGCGACGCCCAATCCCTCGAATCATTCGGCCGCCGTCGCCGCGGACGAAAATCCTGGCGGTAGGTGGGTGCCCGGATGAACACGACCGATCGCGGAAGACTCCTTCGCATGTACCCGGTGCTCCAGGAGCTGCCACCGGATCTTCTCAGGAAGGTCGAAGAGACGGCGAGGCCGATCCAGGCAACCGCGGGCCAGCAGCTTTTCGGTGACGGCAGTCCCTGCACCCACTACCCGCTGCTCATCGAAGGGATCATCCGGGCCTCCAAATACAGCCTCGAAGGCCACGAGATCCTCCTGTACCGTCTCAACCCCGGGGAAAGCTGCGTCATCACCGTCGTGGCGCTGCTCGGCGAGGCGTCCTATCCGGCGTCCGGAACGGCCGAGACGGAAGCTCTCTCTCTTCGGCGTCCCCCGGAGCGTGTTCCTGGAGATGGTCCTGAAGTTCGCCGGCCTTCCGGGTCTTTGTCTTCAACTCCCTCTCCCAGAGGTTGGCGCACCTGATGGCCCTCATCGACGACGTGGCTTTCCGCCGGGTCGATCAGCGGCTCGCCTCGCGGCTGCTCCTCCGACGGCAACCCATCACCGCAACTCATCAGATGCTCGCCGATGAGCTGGGGACGACCCGCGAAGTCGTGAGCCGAACCCTGGAGGCCTTCCAGCAATCAGGGATGCTCAGGCTCGGCCGGAAGCGGATCGAGATCCTGGACCGGAATGCGCTCGACCGGGTCCGCCGGATCGAGGCGGGCTGATGTGACTCTACCCGAGGCCCTCGTCGCACATGAAAACGCCGGGGGGGTAGAGATTAAGGTCGGTCCGCGACGTCCCGCGACGTCGCGGACGGACGATTCGCCCCGCGATCAGCGTGCGCGCACGAATCGCGCGCCCACGTTCTTGCTGGCGTTCATGGTGACGCGGCAAAGCCGCTTCGAGCCGGTACAGGCACCTGTCCAGCCGGCGAAACGCGATCCGATCTTCGGCACCGCGACCAGCCTGACAAAGGTTCCGGTCTTGTAGGTTTCCGTACAGTCCCGCCCGCAGAAGATCCCGAGCGGGAGACTGACGACGAACCCGCCGGCCCTGCGCTGCCGCTGCAGCGACACCGTGAGCGTCGCCTTCGCCGGCGGCTTGGTGCCGGGATCGCGGCCCCAGGACGGCTCGCTCACGTTGCCCTGCGATGTGAGTCGTGTGACCTCGCCGGTCGTCGCGAGAAGCGAGCCGGCAGCCAGCGGGGCCGGGCCGGGGAGCGTCGGCACGGGAATCGTGTAGAGGTTCGAGCCGCCATCGCGATCGCTGGCGAACACGATCAGCGTGCCGTCCGGCGAGAAGCTGGGACTCCCGTCGTTGAATGCCGGATCGGGTGAGAGGAGCGTGACTCCGGTGCCGTCACGCCTGACGTACCAGATCTGCCACGGCGTGCAGCACGGGTCCACGTTCTGGCTGGCGAACACGAGGGCGCTGCTGTCCGGCGCCCACGCCGGCGTCCAGTCCTGTTCGAGCGACTGCGCGCGCGGCGTCCCCGGATCGCCAGCCGAAACGATCTGCTCGCCGGACCCGTCCGGATTGACCGTCACGATTTCCCAACCCGCGGCGGTTCCCGTGTCGCCCGTCTCCGGGTCCGTCCGCTGCTCGAATCGCACACCGGAGAAGGCGATCTTCGTCCCGTCCGGCGACCACGCCGGATGAAGCTCTTCGAAGTCGGAGTTCGTGATGTTCACCTCTCCAGTTCCGTCCGTGTTCACGACGATGATGTCGAACTGAATGCTCATCACGATGCCCGGGACCTGACGCACGAACGCGATCTGTGTGCCGTCGGGAGACCACGACGGCCCGAACTGGAACGACGGCGTATCGAGGATCGGGACTACGCTCGTGCCGTCGTCGTTCATCGCGAACAGTCGGTTGACCCCGGTGAAGCCCTCGACGAACGCGATCTTCGTGCCGTCCGCGGACCAGGCGGGGTCGAACTCGTTGACCTCCGGCGTGTTCGTTAGGTTTGTCTCACCGGATCCGTCCGGATTGATCGTCCAGATGTCGCAGGTCGTGAACCCGATGGTGGAGTTGAAATCGCACACGCTGTAGGCGATCCGGCCGTTGACGGCCGTGACCTGAGCCGTGGCCGACGCCGCGAGCACGAGAGCGGCCGCGACCGCGGCCATCCGTACGCATAATGAGTGTTTCATCGTTACCTCCTGCCCGATCGAGAGCACGGCGCGAGAGTAACGCATTCCCGCACCCGCGCTCTGTACCTGGAGTTACAAAGGGGTGGGATTCCCGCTAATGGGCGGCTCCTCCAAACGACTCTCGTCGCCCTTCTCAGCCCCGCAAACCTGTAGAGCTCGTGTAGATGACCCTGGATCTCTCGTGTCGTCATCATCTTCGACTATCGAGTTCGAGACGCACCGGACAAGCTGGAGCTCGAGCTCGAGGACCGTGAGCTCGAGGAGCTGGAACTCGAGGAGCTGGACGAGGAACTAGCGCTCGAGCTGGACGAAGCGCTCGAGCTGGACGAGCTCGAGCCCGAAGAGCTCGAAGCGGACGACGAGCTCGGTGAGGACGAGCTGCTCGACCCTTCCGTGGCCGAGGTGGGTGAGTCATCGCAACCGACTAGCGAGCCGACCCCCGCGAGTAGGGCGCCGCCGCTGAGGATGCGGAGAAACTCCCTTCGCTCCGCGAGCCGAGCAGCTTCCTCGGGATGTGCCTGCTTCCTAGTACTCTTCATGTCTTAAGCTCCATTCTCAAACCGCCACGAACTCGGCGGCCTCGGATACGGCGCACCCGGTTTGGAGTGCTCCGCCGCGGAAGTACGTCTCGATTCGGTGAATCACGTCGTCCGCAGTGATCAAATCCATGCAACGCGGGAGTCCATCCACCACGTCGACGCAAAGCTCACCCGGTTGATCCTTCTCGTCGCCGTCGCCGAGGGGCACGGTCCGTGATTTCCAGCAGCCTCCGTCGTCGCAGCAGGCAAGCGCACCAACGGTGTGGAGGAACTGGTGGTGTGGATACGCGGTCCAGTGGGGCGGCTCGCGCCCGCCGGCGACGACGACGCACGGCCGATTGCGGGGATTCCCCGGCCTGGAGGGCACCGCCGCCGCCAGGTGCATGAGTAAGCTCACCGGACTGAGCACACCCTGACAGGTGTATACGAGCCGCACGAGCTGGCGTAGGTCGGTCTGCCCTCGGAGGTCTACGACACCGTCGAGAGGAGGGTGGTGATGTCCTGACTCGCCGACTTGCACGAACTCGATCCGCCCACGAAACGCGTCCACCACCTGCTGGTATCGCTCGTGCGACCACCACTTGATCGTATAGTCGAGCTTACCGCCGGAAACGAAGAGCCAGTAGGGCCGCGAGGGTCCGAGGGTTCGCTCCACTCTCTCGAACCACGCTTTCTCCTCGTCCGAGATCCAGATATCGCCTTTGAAGGCCGTCGGCCGAATCCGGAGGCCCAGGGTCTCGTTCAAGTATTCGATGAAGCCGTGAATGAAGTGATAGGGAGTCTGGTTGCTCCGATCGATGAGAGGGTAGTGGCACTCGACTAGGGTCACATTCGGGTCGTCCTCGCTCAGAGCGGTGATGCGCGGGTTGTTCTCCCAGAGAGCGGGACAGGACGTCCGCACGTCGATGAGAAACTCACCCGGATGGCACTCGTGCAGGTCCCTCACCGCCGCCGTGAGCATGACGATGTCGCCTGGCGATTGAAAGTTTCGCAGAATCAGCTTTCTCACAGGTATCAAATCTCTGTGCAAGAGTCGTTCCGGCAGTCGAACGCAGCATCGGCGGGAGATCTGGAGAAAGAAGGTGGGTGGGCTCGCGCAAACCTGCGCGATCGCGCGTACCGATCGAAGCTCTCGTGAGGCCGGTCACACCAGATCTGTGAAGTTCAAACGCCACTTCGTGTCGCGCCTTGCGCGACTCGAAGCTATCTCGGCGGCGCGAGAAAGGAGCCCGAGTATGCCGGCTTTCCGAGACGCGTGATCCAGAGTCCCGAATTGAAATCGATGAAGTACGTGAGGCCTTTATGCGGCTGGGCGCCCAGCTCTCGATTGCACTTTGGATCGCAACGCTCCATGATGCGATTCTCACGGTGGAAAGCCGGTGGGAGAAGGCTCTCGCTTCACGGTCCGCTTCCGTTCGGAGGAAGGCGCGCGATGAAGGTTCGGTTTCTCGTACTCGGGCTCCTGTCGCTCTCGACGGCGGCTCTTGCCGACGAGATCAAGGAGCCCGAGCGTCCGCGGCTGGTGCGCCAGATCGGGATCGATTTCAAGAACGTTTTCACCACCAAGGAGAATCTCGTAACCCTGGGCGTGGGCACGGTTGCCGCGGGAGGTGTCAGTTCCTTCGACCAGGAGGTCGCGCATAGCGGCATCAACGCGCAGATCAACGCGGAGAACGCCGTCGAGGAGGTTTTCGACGGGGGCAGGGTTCTCGGCGGAGCCGCGATGCAGGTCGGAGGGGCTTTCGCCACGTACGGCCTTGGAAAGCTTTTTCATCACCAGGGGGTCGCGAACCTCGGGCGCGATCTGGTTCGCGCCCAAGTGGTGACGCAATCGCTCACCCTGGGAATGAAGTTCCTGGTGGGAAGGGAGCGGCCCGACGCCTCGAACCAGGCCTCGTTCCCCTCGGGTCACGCTTCTGGAACGTTCGCAACGGCGACGGTGCTGCAGCGCCACTACGGTTGGAGGATCGGCATCCCCGCCTACGTCGTAGCCGGCTACGCGGCGACCTCGCGGCTGACCGAGGGGAAACACTACTTGAGCGATGTGGTTTTCGGAGCGACCGTGGGAATTCTTGTAGGCCGCACCGTAACCCTCGAGATCGCCGAGGCTCGGTTCGCGGTCAGCCCGACGCTGCCGGCGGGTGGAGTAGGAATCCAGCTGACATGGCTGGGCTCGAGCGAGGACTCCTTTCGATCGCGCTAGTATCGTGGATGCGTTCGCCCTCGGTCGCCCTCGGTATCTTCTGAAGCGATCGGCCGCTTCGGAGCTGGTCTTCGCGATCGAAGAGGTGCTCGAGGGCCGCTCCTACGTTAGTCCCGCGGTGGCGAAAGACCTGAACCACCTGGTCGAGGTGCCCGACGCGAGCCGGTCGACGCCTTTGCGCGCGTTTCTGCTTACGCCACGGCAACGTGAGGTGCTGCACCTCGTCGCGGAAGGAAAGTCGATCAAAGAGATCTCCAGCCTCCTCGGCATCTCGGCGAAGACCGTCGAATTCCACAAGTCTCGCATCATATCCGTGCTTGACCTCCACACCACCGCGGATCTCACCAAATTCGCGCTCGCTCACGGCATCGCATCGCTCGAAAGCTAGACGGAATCCCGGTCCGACTGGGCCTCCCAGGTTCGAGCGCAGGCGTATCAGTGTCGGGAGGCCAGAAAGTGCGAGTCCGGATCGGGGAGCGACAGGGGAGGTGCGGGTAGACTCGCTTTTAGAGCATCGAGGTCCGAGAGCCAACGCTTATGGAGAGCGCGCGTGAGCTCCGCGAAAGCCGGCTCCTTCGCGAGCCGCCTCAGGGATGGGGTCGAGACGAGCCAGCGGTAGTTTCGCTGTGGATGTCCGGCGATCGTTTCCACCGCGTAGTCGGTCTCGCCGAGGAGCGCGGCGATCTCGGTAAGGTGAGTCTGCCCTCGGAACGGACTCCCACGGTATTTTTCGAGGACCCGCCGGCCTTCGGCGAGATTGCCGTTCTCGGTGGCAAGAAGAGCGAGGGCCAGCTCGTAATAGCTGGTGTCGGCAGTCTCGGGAAGCTTCTCGTAACGCATCCTCCACACCTCTTCGGCGCGCTTCGGATTCCCCATTCGGTAATAGACCTCGCCGAGGAACAGATTGCCGGCCGGGTTGTCGGGGGCACGCTCTTGCCCGCTGCGAATCGTAGCGAGCGCCTCGGGAAAGCGGCCGAGGTTCGAAAGCGCGGCCGTCTTGTTTCGTACACGGAAAGATATAGAGGGTCGCGCGCGAGGGCCTCGTCGTACTCCGCAACCGCAGACTCGTCGTACGTCTTTCTCAGGCACAAGGGGCAGGTCTGGTCCGTGGCATTCTCTCCGGATGGGCGCCTCCTCGCATCGGCCGGCGACGACCGGACGATCCTCCTCTGGTCGGTGCCCGATCTCTCGAAGCCCCGCTGCCAAAAACGATCGTATGGAGAAGTCCTCTCTCTCCTCCGATCGAGGACCAACCTTCGGGCGGTGCCCGACGCGGCCTCACCCACGGGCTTCAAGCTCGACCGCGGCCCTTTTCCCGGCTGGGCGCATCGGCCCGAATCGTGAAAACTCGGAGCAAGGCGACGCTCCGGAGAGGCCCGTTCACCGCGCCGTCCCCTCGGTCACTTGTGCGGATCGCAGTAGCCGCTTGAATCCGTCGTCATCCGTGCTTTCCTAGGCGGGCAGGCGATGACGCGCTCTCCCGGCACCGAAAAAACAAAGACCTCAAGATGGTGCCCTTCATGAAACCGGTCCCACATGTCCTGCGATCGCACGAGTGTCACTCGATCTGGTTGATGATTGAGTGACAATTGGGTACACTCAACGTATGCGTTTTATATCCGTTCGGGATCTGAGAAGCCGACCCGCCGAGATCTGGAAAGCTCTTTCCAAGCAGCGCGAATTGGTCATCACCTCGAACGGCAAGCCGATCGCGATCCTGTCGGCCGTCTCCGAAGAAACGCTCGAGGAAGCGCTCAAGAGCATTCGCACCGCCCGCGCCGTTGCGGCTGTCGAAACGATGCAGCGTCATTCGCTTCGGGCTGGGATCGATCGAATGACGGGTAAGGAAATCGAGGCCGAGATCGCGGCAGTACGGAAGAAACGATCTCGATGAGGGTGGTCGTCGACACGAATGTGCTCGTGTCGGGTCTGCTGTCACCCTTCGGTCCCTCGGCGAAGATCGTCAGGATGGTTGCCTCGGGGGTTCTTTCCGTTTGCCACGACGCTCGCATCCTGTCGGAGTACCGTGACGTTCTGCTCCGTCCGAAGTTCGGATTCCCACAGGATGCGGTTGACGCGCTGCTGGATCAGATCGTTTCCCGTGGTGACGCCGTCAGCTCCGAACCACTGCGCGCGACACTGCCCGATCGAGACGACGAGCCTTTTCTGGAAGTGGCCGTGTCCGGACGAGCGGAGGCGTTGATCACCGGCAATCTCAAGCACTACCCCCGAGACGCACGAGAGGGGGCCGTGGTGCTCTCGCCAGCCGGGTTCATCGACCACTACAAGACCCAAACCGATTCTGATCTCTAACCAACCCCTGCTCGGCTCCGGATCTATGCTTTGGGGATCTCGAGAATCGGGATAGTCGGGCCCATGATCTTTCCGGGCTCGGGCGCGAACTCCTTCACCAGACGACAGGTCTCGAACAGGCGCTTTTGTAAACGCCTCGTCAGACGGTGCTCGGGGCCGAAGCGCTCGGTAGACCGTCGAGAGCCGATGAGGTACTGGACTCCCGCCTCGCGGTAGTGCTCGACCGACTCATTGATGACTCTCGACTCCATCTGCACACGATACCGGGCGCGGTCGAGGACGGGTGTCCGCCGCTCAACTCCAATGGAAGACTCCGGGGGATGTTGGCTTCTACCCACTGGTTCACGATCGTACCGTTATCGGGAAGCGTGTTTACGTTGGACGGTTTGTGATCCTGATGGACGATTCCAACCGCCGATGACGCCCTGGTGCGCACCGACGCGCCGCACTCTGCGATTCCTGAAACGAGCGTCACCCGACGGCGAATCAGCCGACCGATTTCATGAGCGCGATGGCATCGCTCATGGAGTTCCGCCAGTCGTTCTCGAGCTCATCCGTGAAATGAAGGTCGTGCTCGCGCGCGGCTTCGATGAGAGCGTCGAGCCACAGCGTGAACATGTCGTTGGTCACGCCGATGTCCCGGTGGAATTTCGACAGACGCTCGACCTCATCGTGGGCTGGTCCCTTCGTCGTGCCGGCCGCTACGAGTATCGCGTAGAGCGAATCTCGCAGCATTCGTTTCTGCCGCTCGAAATCCGTGTTCCGAAAAAGCTTCCCCACTTCGGGCGAGGAATCCATGAAGAGCTCGTAGAAACGTTGAAGAAAGGTCTCGCAAGCAATGCACCGACCCAAGCTCTCGCGTGTGCGCTGAATGGCCGCGTGATCGTTCGTGCCTTCCTCCGTCATGGTGGTCAATTGTACGATGCGAGATCGGGAAGCGCCATCGCTTGGAACCACCAAGGGCGGCTGCCGACTTCGCGATCCGTTTTCGCGGGATATGCAAAGAGCTCAGGGCGAGCCCTGGTCCGGGAACGCCGTCAGGCTCCTCGGCGTCCGCGAAGGAAAAACCGTAGATGGATCGCCCGCTTTCGCATCGGCCTGATGGGCCGCCGCCGGCCGCGCGAGGACTGCGATGGATTGGACGTCAAACGTGGTGATTGTGAGAGGGTCCTCACTTGATGAAATAGCCGGAGACCCGGAAGACACCATCTGGCTCCTGCATCGGAGTCACCGTCTCGATCGCCGTTTTCTTGTTCTCGAAAGAGGCGTCGAACTGGAGGACCACATACTTCCCATCGGGCGCTCCGGGGAGGCTCTCCGCGAAGGTCCGGGACTTCACCTTCCTCGAGAGCAGCTTCCCGAGCGGCTGCCTCGTGCCGGTCATCGCTTTCTTCCAGTCTTCCTGGCTCACCGCTCCGCGAAAGAATGACGCGGCCTCGTTCCAGCTATCCTCGTACTTACCCGCGTCGATGAGAGACAGCCAGGTAAGCGCGCTTTTCTCGGCGAGGTCCTCCGGCGACTGCGTCGAGGACGCGAATGCGAGCAGGGCGAGCGGGACGAAGACGAGCTTCATGATCTTCTCCTTTAGCGACGTGCGGCTGCCGCGCGGCCCCATCATCTGCCCCAGCCCACAGACCTGCAAGACCGGTTCGCTCGAGGATCCTTTCCCCCTGCCGTTGACACGCGTGCGAATGAGACAGTATACGAGCGATCCATCACCCTTCAGCCTGTGGAGAGCGGCTTCGTGTAGGGCGAAACCGAGGAGTTCTCCTGCAACATTATTAGTAGCCGCTCACGCGGGAAGCTTCGCCACGGCGGTCGAACATCGTGGATGTCGCACCGAGATCTTTCACCGAGCATGGAGAAAACGTCGATCGATTTCCGGCACTGTTTCGATGCCGAGAAGCGTGGACGAAGGAGAACGTTCACGCGGTCGCTCCGTCTCATTCGAGGTAGACTCGACCGTTTGCGCCGTTTACAAGGAGGATTGATGTTCCGTTGTCCGATCTTTGGTGTTGCGACTCTTTTGTCTCCACTCATCCTGGCCTCGTGCACGGAGAGGCCCGAGCAGGCCGCAGCACCGCCGGGCGCGGTCGCGACGCTGGACCGCACCGTACTTCCGATCGCGGAGCCACCCGTCGCCTCGATCACCGAGATGGACGCGCGCAGGGCGACGGCGCCCGCGCGGTTCGAGGTGAAAGCGCCCGACGGCGCGCCCAATGTGGTCATCGTGCTGATCGACGACATCGGATTCGGGCATTCGAGCGCCTTCGGCGGTCCCATCCGTATGCCGACCCTCGAGAAGCTCGCGAGCCGCGGACTGCGCTACAACCGTTTCCATACCACGGCGCTCTGCTCGCCGACGCGTACCGCGCTCCTGACGGGTCGCAATCACCACATCAATAACGCAGGCGCCATCATGGAGCTCGCGACCGGCTTCCCGGGCAACACCGGCGTACGGCCGAACAGCGTGGCGCCCCTCGCGGAGATCCTCCGCCTGAACGGTTACAGCACGGCGGCATTCGGGAAGTATCACGAGACCGCGCCCTGGGAGGCTTCGGTTTCGGGCCCCTTCGATCGCTGGCCCACGCGCTCGGGCTTCGACAAGTTCTACGGGTTCATCGGCGGCGAGACCAACCAGTGGGCGCCCGCGATCTACGACGGCGTCGCCCGCGTCGAGCCGCCGCACGACCCGAACTACCACTTCACGACCGACATGACGAACCAGGCCATGGCCTGGGTGCGTTTCCAGCAGGCGCTGACCCCCGAGAAGCCCTTCTACGTCTACTTCGCGACCGGCGCCACCCACGCCCCGCACCACGCCCCGAAGGAATGGATTGCGAAGTACAAAGGAGAGTTCGATCAAGGCTGGGACAAGCTGCGCGAGGAAACGCTCGCGCGGCAGCTCGAGATGGGGATCGTGCCGGCGGGAACGAAACTCACCGCGCGTCCGGCGGAGATCCCGGCCTGGGACTCGCTCACCGCCGATCAGAAGCGCCTCTTCACTCGCCAGATGGAGACCTTCGCGGGATTCGCCGAGCACACCGATCACGAGGTCGGCCGTCTGGTTTCGGCTTTCGAGGACATGGGCGAGCTCGATAACACGCTCTTCTTCTATATCGTCGGCGACAACGGCTCGAGCGCCGAAGGCGGCCCGGATGGAACGTTCAACGAGATGCTCGCTCTGAACGGCATCGTGAGCGATGTCTCCTCGCAGCTCGGGCACATCGACGAATGGGGCGGACCCAATACCTTTCCGCATTTCTCCATCGGTTGGGCCCACGCGGGAAACACCCCGTTCCAGTGGACCAAGCAAGTGGCCTCGCATTTCGGCGGCACTCGAAACCCGATGGTCCTCCACTGGCCGGAGCGCCTCCCGGACGCCAAGGGCGAAGTGCGATCCCAGTTCCATCACGTGATCGACGTCGCGCCGACGGTTCTCGAGGCAGCCGGCCTGCCGCAGCCGACCATGGTCAACGGTACCAAGCAGTACCCGATGGACGGAGTTTCGATGGTCTACACGTTCGCCGACGCGGGAGCGGCCGATCGCCGGACGACGCAGTACTTCGAGATGTTCGGAAACCGCGCGATCTATCACGACGGCTGGGTCGCGGCGACGCGCCATTCGATCCCCTGGTTGATGGCGCAGAACCCGCCGTTCGACCAGGACCGCTGGGAGCTCTACAACGTCGCCCAGGACTTCAGCGAGGCCGACGACCTCGCGGCGCAGAATCCCGGGAAGCTCAAAGAGCTCCAGCAGCTTTTCGCGCAGGAAGCGATCCGGAACCACGTGTTTCCTCTCGACGATCGCCGGGCGGAGCGCTTCGACGCGGCCATCGCCGGTCGTCCGGACCTGATGGGGCCGCGCACGTCACTCACCCTCTATGAAGGAATGACTGGAATCGCCGAGAACGCGTTCATCAACATCAAGGGGCGGTCGAGCGCAATCAACGCGGAAGTCGACGTGCCCGCGAGGGCCAATGGAGTCATCATCGCGCAGGCCGGACGCTTCGGCGGGTGGAGTCTGTATATGAAGGACGGGCGCGTGCACCACGTCTACAACTTCGGCGGTCTCGAGCGCTCCACGGTTACGGCGCCGGCCGCGCTCACCCCCGGAACTCATACCGTCCGCTACGAGTTCGCGTATGACGGTGGGCAGCCGGGCTCCGGCGGCCTGAGCCGCCTGACCATCGACGGCAATCCAGTCGGCGAGGTCCGCGTCCCTCGGACGATGCCCTACGCTTATTCGGGCGATGAAGGGGTAGACGTCGGAGTCGACAACGAAACACCCGTGACCGAGGACTACGCGCAGGGCGAAAATCGGTTCGCCGGGCGCATTCTCAAGGTCACGGTCGAAACGAAGTAGGAATCTTCCGGTGGCTGCGGGGAACATCCGCGCCCTCTCGACGGCCAGCTCATGGAGCGATGGGGACGCTTGCGCGAGCGAAGCCTGTCACGAGTGCCCTCCGACGATTCGGGCAAGTGGTTCCACAAGAGTATTCCGGGCAAGAGCGGGGTCGGCGGGGGCCTCATCCCGCGTTGAGCCCGATGTCATGTAGAATGACCGCGCACGAGTGACCCAAGGAGGATTTTGATGCGTTCGTTTCAAATCTCACTTGCTGTCGCGCTTGCCCTGGCGCCAGCAATCCTTACGACCGGATATGCCGCGGACGGTAAGGCACTGTTCCTCGGGAACAAATGCAACCTCTGCCACACCATCGACTCCCAGGGAATCGCCAAGACCTCGGATAAGATGAAGGCACCCGACCTCTCGAACGCGAGTGGTCTGGTCGAGAGCGCGGACTGGCTGAAGTCCTTCCTGAAGAAGGAAGTCAAGAAAGACGACAAGGCCCACCAGCGCGAGTTCAAGGGGACCGATGAGGAGCTGGACACCGTCGTTCAGTGGCTCATGACCCTGAAGAAGTCCTGATCGCCCTTCCCTGATTCCGCAGGACAACCACCCTGCAGGAGGTCCAATGGCTGAAGGCCGACCTGTCGGACGCCGCACGTTCGTGGACTATCTGCTCGGCGGCGGCATCCTGGCATCGCTCGTTTCCTTTCTCTACCCCGTCGTTCGCTTCATCATGCCCCCGCCGATCCGGGAGGCGATCGAGACGAACGTGGTGGCGGCCAAGGTCGGAGAGCTCGCGCCCAACTCTGGAAAAGTCTTCAAGTTCGGTCGAAGGCCCGCGCTCCTCGTGAACACGCCTGGGGGCGAGCTTCGGGCCTATGATGGCATCTGCACCCACCTCAACTGCACGATTCAGTACCGCTCGGACTACGGCCAGATCTGGTGCGCCTGTCACAACGGCTTCTACGACACATCCGGGAAGAACATCGCCGGGCCGCCACCCCGGCCCCTGGAGCGCCTGAACGTTCAAGTCCGGGGCGACGAGGTGATCGTGAGCCGCGGGAGCGCCTCGTGAGCTCGTCCGTCTTCGCGCGGACCTATCGATGGCTCGACGAACGGCTCCCGCTCGAAGACGTGGTCACGCTCGCGAAGAAGAAGACCGTCCCTCAGCACCGCTACAGCTTCTGCTACTTCTTCGGAGGGGCGACGCTCTTCTTTCTCACGCTCCAGGTGATGACCGGGATCCTCCTCCTTCTCTACTACAAGCCCACGGCCGAAGCGGCGTTCGAGAGCGTCCGTTTCATCGTGACCGAGGTGTCCTTCGGCTGGCTGATCCGATCCATCCACAGCTGGTCGGCCAACCTCATGGTCCTCTCGGCGGTTCTCCACATGGTCACGGTCTTCTTCATGGGGGCCTATCGCAAGCCGCGCGAGCTGACGTGGTGGACGGGCGCTGCATTGCTGCTGTTGAGCATGGGGTTCGGCTTCAGCGGGTATCTCCTGCCGTGGAACGAGCTGGCGTTTTTCGCCACGCGCGTGGGAACGGACATGGCCGGCAAGATTCCCCTCGTCGGCCAGTACGTTCTCGAGTTTCTTCGAGGCGGGGAGGACGTGACGGGAGCGACCCTGACCCGGTTCTTCGGCTTTCACGTGGCCGTGCTCCCGATGATCACCACCGCGCTGCTCGGTCTCCACGTGCTCCTGATTCAGCGTCAGGGGATGAGCGTTCCCATCTCGGTGAAAGGCGAAGCCGCGGCCCGCCGGGGGATGCCGTTCTTTCCGAACTTCTTTCTCCGGGAGCTCATGGGCTGGGGGATCGCTCTCGCGGTGCTCGCGGCGCTCGCCTCGCTCTTCCCCTGGGAGCTCGGGGAGAAGGCGGACGCGTTCGCACCCGCGCCCGCGGGCATCAAGCCCGAGTGGTACTTCCTCTTCATGTTCCAGACGCTCAAGTATCTCCCGGCCACGCTCTTCGGGGTGGAGGGAGAGTTCCTCGGGCTCATGTTCTTCGGCGCCCTTGGCCTCGCCTGGTTTCTGCTCCCCGTGCTCGACCGACGGTCCTCGAAAGACGAGCGCAACCCCGTGGTGACCTGGGCGGGCGTCCTGGTGCTCCTCTTCGCCGCGGTGATGACCGTTCTGGGGTACGTGATGCCATGATCCGATTGTCGATTCTCGCGGCCGCGATCCTGACGGCGTCTCTCGGGTGGGCGCAGAACAACTGCCTCGATTGTCACCTCGAGCTCGAAGACGACGAGCTCACCCCCCCGGCGACCGCTTTCGCGGACGACGTTCACGAAAAGGCGGGCCTCACCTGCGCGTCCTGCCACGGCGGCGATCCGGCCGCGAACGTGGACGACGGGGAGATCGAACGAGCGATGGACCCGAAGAAGGGATACATCGGCGTCCCGAAACGCTCCGACATTCCGGACCTGTGCGGGCGTTGCCACTCCGATGCGGCCTACATGCACGCCTACGATCCCAACATCCCCGTCGACCAGGCGGCGCAGTATCGGACGAGCGTTCACGGGCAGAAGCTTCACGACGGCGACGCCAAGGTCGCGGAGTGCGCGAGCTGTCATCAGGCCCACGGCGTTCTCGCGGTGAAAGACCCCAGAGCGCCGGTGTATGCCACGCAGATCCCGGAAACCTGCGGGAAATGCCACGCCGACAGCCAGTACATGGCCGACTACGGCATTCCGACCGACCAGCTCGAAAAGTACCGGACGAGCGTCCACGGGCATGCGCTCTTCGTCCAGGGCGATCTGGGAGCGCCGACCTGCAACAGCTGCCACGGCAACCACGGCGCCGCCCCGCCGGGAGTCGACACCGTCTCCCGGGTCTGCGGTACGTGTCACGCCATCCAGAAGGAGCTCTTCGCCGCGAGCCCGCATCAGGAGGCTTTCCAGTCCATGGAGCTTCCGGAATGCGAAGCCTGCCATGAGAACCACGCCACGGCGTCACCTGCGGACGAGATGGTGGGCACCGCCGAAGGGTCCATCTGTCTCGATTGTCACACCGAAGGCGAGGACGCCTTCGTGGCAGCGGCCACCGTTCGCGAGAGAATCGAGGCCCTCAAGGCCGCGGAGACCCGCGCCCGCGAGCTCGTCGAGCAGGCGGGCCGGGCGGGAATGGAGGTGAGCGATGCCGAGGTCGCCCTCATCGACGCCAACCAGGCCCTCGTGGAGACGCGCAATCTGGTGCATACTTTCGCCACGGCGCCCGTGGACGAAAAGGTGAAGGAGGGACTCGCGTTCGCCAAGAGCGCCGAGGACATGGGGGTCTCCGCGCTGAAGGAGATCGATACGCGCCGTATCGGGCTCGCGGTGTCGCTGGCGTTCATCCTGCTCATGGTTCTCGGGCTCTATCTCAAGATCCGTCAGATCGAGCGATCCCAGGAAGGTCCCACATGATTTCGAACGTCGATCAAGGGCTCGCCGCCATCGCCGTCGGGTTGGTAGCACTCGTCCTCCTCATCGGGTACCGACCATCGCTCACCGACGCCCGCGGCGGCAAAGTGCTCGCGTTTCTCAGTTTCTTCATCCTGCCGATCCTGGTCACGTGGCTCGGGACCTCCGAGCACCTCCAGCACTCGAAGTCCACGGGCTTCTGCATGTCCTGCCACGTCATGGAGCCCTACGGACAGAGTCTCCGGATCGACGACCCGAGCCACATCCCCGCGGTCCACTACCAGAACAAGCTGATCTCGCGCGACGAGACCTGTTTCACCTGCCACACCACCTACACCATGTTCGGCGACTTCAAGGCGAAGCTCACGGGGATGAAGCACGTCTACATCTACTACCTGGGGACGGTGTCCGACCCGATTCAGCTCTACGAGCCGTACCAGAACCGCGAATGCCTCCATTGCCACGACGGCTCCCGTTCATTCGAGGATCAAGAGCTCCACGTCGACATTCGAGCCGAGCTCGCTTCGAACGAGACCTCATGCCTCGAATGCCACGGGGACATCCATGACGTCCATGCTCTTGCGGAGAAGCCGATGTGGTCGGGACCCGCACCGGCAGCCCCATGAGCATCGAAGCCCTGCACCGTCGTTTGAAGATTTCGTCGATTCTGGTGTCGGCCGGTCTCGGGGTGGAGGTAGCGACCCTGTTCTGGTCCCATCCGCTGACGTTCGTGGCCTTCATCATGCTCGGCGGAACGTTGGTGGGGATGGGGATCCTGCTCTACTTGTATTCCATCGTCTCGCGATAGGGCGAGGTCCCTGACGGGAGAAGCGCCGTGAACGACCGGCTCTCGACCCTGGAAAGCCGCGTCGATCAATTGACGCGGCAGGTCGCCGATCTCGAGCGGCGAATCTCGGCCTTCGATCGGAGCGAGACGCGACCTGCGGCTGCGGCATCCGTTGCCCATCACCCCCGAAGCGGATCTCGGCGCCGTCTTTTCCCTCGTCGGGCGAACGCTTCTCGCCCTCGGCGGAGCTTACCTCCTGCGAGCCGTTGACGGAAGCGGGAGCGCTCCCTCAGATCGCCGGGCGTGTCGCTCGCCGCCGCCTATGCCGCGGGCTGGGTTTTCCTGGCCGAACGCGCGGGAGCCGCGGGAAGGTCGACGAGCGCGGCGTTCCATCTCGGTTCCGCCGCCCTCGTCGGTTACCCGCTTCTGTGGGAAACGACCGCTCGCCTCCACCTGCTCGGGCCGAGCGCGAGCGCTGTCGGCGCTCGTCGCCCTCACCATCGCGATCCTTGCCGTGGCTCGCCGCCACAAGCTCGAGCCGGGAGCCTGGGTCGGAGTCGTCGGGCCGGCCGTAGCCGCCGTCGCGCTCCTCTTCGGCACGCGAGCCGTCGTGCCCTTCGCAGCCGCCCTCGTGGTCTGCGGGCTCGCGACGCTGGCCCTCTGGGATTCGAAGGGCTCCCCGCCGGTCTGGGTCAGCGCCGCCGTCGCCGATCTCGCGGTCGTCGTGCTCACTCTCGGAGCCGTCATTCAGAGCGCCGGTTTTTCCATCACCGCCGCCCTCACGGTCCAGCTCACGCTGTTCCTGGGGTACGTGGGGACCTTCTTCCGCCGAAACGTCGTCGAGAACAAGCAGACGACGGTCTTCGAGCTGGCGCAGGGGAGCGCGGTCACACTCATCGGCTTCGGGGGCGCGGCGGCGATCGCAGATACTCCCGCAGCTCGCACGGCGGTTCTGCTCGTCGGGCTCGCCGCCGCATCCGTCTGCTACAGGTCCGCGATTCGCCTGCTTCCCAGAGGGGGTGAGGAAAGAAACGCGATCTTCTACTCAGGCCTCGCCCTCCCGATGGTCCTCTTCGCGACCGGCGCGGCCGTCCCGCGTCCGGAGTGGGTCTTCGCAATTCTCGCCGTGGTCTCGTTCGTGCTCGGAAAGCGGATTCCGGCGATCGTCTTCAGCCTGCACGGCGGCGTCTATCTGCTCGCGGCCGCGGCGGCGTCCGGTCTCGCGAAATTCGCGCTCTGGGCGTTCGCGGCTCCCGCGACCCAGTCCTGGCCGGAGTTCTCCCCCTCCAGTCTTCTGGTCGTCGGAGCGGGAATCGCCGCGTCGGTTCTCGGTGCTCCCGAAGCCGCCCGCTGGGGCACGTGGGCTCGGCTCCCGCGCGCCGTCGCTCTTTCTGTGACTCTCCTGGGCGCCGGTGCCGGCACGCTGCTTCTTCTCTCTCCCGTCGTCGAGGCGGACGCCGCTCGGCTCGCCGCGCTCCGCACCGCCATTCTCGCCATCGCGTCCGTCGCTCTCGCATCCGTCTCCTACGCTACGAGGACGAAAGAAGCGAGATGGCTGGCCTCGGCGGTTCTCGTTCTCGCCGGGGTCAAGCTCGTGGTCGAGGACTTTCCGCGCGGCCGTCCCGAGACGCTCTTCCTCGGCCTCGGTTTCTATGGGGCTGGCGCTCATTCTCGCCTCCCGCCTCGCCCGTCGCGCCGCATGAGGGACCTGCGTCAAAACACCCGGCGCTGAGCGCCGAGACCTGGTAGAGTCTTCGCAAATTCCGCGAAACCTCGCAGTTTCCGGGAGAGCCGTCAGTGGAATAGTTCTTGCTCCCTTTCGCCTTTCGTGCAATGGTTTTGAGCGAAATGCCCCAATTCGAGTATCGCCTGAACCACTGTTCCAGGAGGTTGACGAATGGCTGACCGGACAATCGCGTGCCTCTTCCTCGCGGGGGCATTCCTATGCCTTCCGCAGACGGCGCGGGCCACGACCGCAGCCACGACGGTCGCACCTCTAGTGGAGTCCATTCTGTCGTACTCGCCACAAACCGACACCGCTCAGGCAGTGAAGGAACCGCCAGACCAACGGGAATCCTCGAAAGCCACCGAGGATTGCCGGGGCTGCCACGAGGACAACCTGTCCCTGTACAACCGCACGTACCACGCCGCGCAGGAGGAGAGCTGCTTCTCCTGCCACAAGGGCGCGGCGGCGGAAGAGCATCTGAAGGGACAGCAGGAAGGAAACGACGTCCCCGGTCCGAGCATCGAGGCACTTGAGCGCGGACGAGGCGAACGCTATCTGTCTCACCTGCCACGAGAGCTCGCATCACCCCACGTGGGAAGGAGGCATGCACGACCGGCGGGACGTGAAATGCATCGACTGTCACGCGGTGCATTCCTTCCAATCGGAGAAGAGCCAGCTGAAACAGGTCTCCGCCTCCGAGACTTGCTCCGCCTGCCATCCGGCGATTCGCGCGCATGTCGCTTCGCACTTCGCATCACCCGGTGCGCGAAGGGCTCATGGGCTGCGAGAGCTGCCACAACCCTCACGACGGAAGCCGCCCGAAGATGATCAAGGCGGACTGGGCGAACGAGCTCTGCCTGCAGTGCCACACGGAAAAGCGGGGCCCGTTCCTCTGGGAGCACGCGCCGGTGAGGGAGAACTGCCTCAACTGCCACAACCCGCACGGCTCGAACCACGACAAGCTTCTCGTAGCGAAGCCGCCCTATCTCTGCCAGCGATGCCACCTCAACACTCGTCATCCTGGAACCCTGTACGACGGGGTCAACGCCGGCGGGACGCTGGCCGCGGCGTCGAACCGAGCGGTCGAGCACGCGTGCAAGAACTGCCACCAGAGCATCCACGGCGGAAACGCCCCGTCGGGACCGTACCTCGGACGGTAGGAGACGAGCCATGAAGGAAATCCTCACGACCCTCGCGTGCCTGGCCCTGGCGCTTCCCTCCTTCGCCGCCGAGGAGAAACCGAAGCTCGACTTCAGCGGCCCTCTGTTCGGCGGTCTGCTCTCTCCGGTCGAAGCCCAGGAGGGCTCTGACTTCCACGTCGGGCTCGTTCACCTTCGGCCTCTGGCAGAGGGACTCCGATACGGTGTCCTCGAAATTCCTGGAGTATCGCGACATCCCCAACGGCGCCGTCGCTCCCCTCTTCCGCTTCCAGGGCAAGAAGGGAGACTTCCGCTACGACCTCATCGGGCACGACGTCACTCAGAAGGACCAGCAGTACTTCGGGGCGGTTCGAGGGCAAGGCGCTGGAAGTTCGAGATCGACTACACCGGCATCCCCCATGGCTTCGGCAACTCCGGCAAGAGCATTCTCGAGCCGGTGAGCGAGACCGACTGGAGGCTCAGCGACACTCTCCAGCAATCGTTTCAGGACCAGGTGGCGGCGCTCCCCTCCAACCTGCGCACCTACCCGTTTCTCGCGGCCATCGTGGCGCCGACTCTCGCCGACAAGCCGCCGGCGATCGATATCGCCCTTCAGCGGAATCGAACCAATCTGGCTTTTTCGCTTCTTCCGGGAGGCAAGAACTTCGACATCGGCGTGACGTATTTTCACGAACGACGGAGCGGCGACCGAACGAACCACGGGACTTCGTTCGGCTTCAGCAACGTCGTCGAGACCGCCGACCCCATCCGCTATATCACCCAGGATTTCGGCCTGAACGCGACCGCCAAGGGAAACTGGGGCACCGCTTTCGCCGCGATGCACCTGAACGACTTCTCGAACCGCTTCGAGACGTTCTCGTTCGACAACCCCTGGCGGGCGGTGGACTCGACCGACCCCAGCGCCTATCAGGCGCCCGGCAGCGCCTCCATCAACGGACCGAAGAGCGGGCTCCTCGCGCTTCCTCCGAGCAACAAGGCCTGGAACGTGAGCGGTGGAACCACGTTGAAGTTCGGTCCGCGGACGCGGCTCACCGCCGACCTCCAGTTCGGGCAGTGGACGCAGAACGAGACCGCTTTCATTCCCTATCACCACCAACACCGCGATCGTCACTCCCTCCGGAGAGAACGCCGTCGACGCGGCTCTTCCCGCCAACGCTCTCGACGGAAAGATCGACGTCTTCGCCCTCAACGGGTTCTTCACGACCCGGGTCACCGACGACCATCCGGCTGAACGCCCGCTACCGCCTCTATCAGAACGAGAACAACACTCCCCGCATCCGCTTCGAGGAGGGCTACGTACGCTTCGACGCGGCTTGGGAGGACATCCCGCGCATCAGCGTCCCCTACGGCTTCGACAGCAACTACCTCGACGTCTACGGCACGTTCGACGCGGGGAGCATCCTGGGCTTCGAAGTGGGCTACAAGTACAACCAGATCGAGCGCGTTTACCGCGAGTCCGAGCAAACGACGGAGAACACCCTGAGGGCCGCCGCCGACCTCAAGTTCGGCGGCGGAGTGCTGGTACGCGGCGTCTACGAGTTCGGAAACCGCGAGTACAACGAGTACGACTCCATTCACGGCGAAGAAGCCTCGTTCCTCGAGGAGGGCCCGCCGGCGAACCTCACCGTGCTGCGCCGCTACGACCAGGCCAATCGCGACCGCAACCGCGTCGGGGCCCAGGTGCAGTGGGCTCCGGACAGCGCGATGTTCACTTTGTCCGCGGCCTACTATCTCAACCGGGACGACTACGACGACTCGCCGGTGCCTTGTGTCGCCGCCACCCCCGCGGATCTCGCCTTCTGCCCGGGCGGCGAACAGACTGCCCTCGGACTCATGAAGGCCGAGTACGAAACGTTCAACCTCGACGTCGACGTGTCGCCGAGCGACCGCACGACGATCTACGGTTTCTACTCCCGTGAGGATCTCTTCAACTACCAGACGGGCCGGCAGAGCGGTTCGACCATCAACTTCAATCCGACGTCGGACTGGACCTCGACGGTGGACGACAAGGTCGACAGCATCGGAGCGGGCGCCAACTTCACGCTGGTGCCGGAGAAGTGGTTCCTCGACCTGTTCTACCGGTATCAGAAGGTGGACGGCGACAATGCCATCACCGCGGGCGCAGCGCTTCGCCCCCCCACGAACCCTGCTCAGAGCATCGCCGAGTACGACGACACCCGGATCAACTTCGTATCCAGCCAGGTGCGCTACAAGCTGGCCCGGGACTGGACCTTCGGTCTGGGGGCGTTCTGGGAGGACTACGAGATCCGGGACACGCAGACGGACGAGGTCCTCTTCTACATGCCGGGATCGTTCTTCATCAACGCCAACAACACCGATTACCAGTCGTGGGTGGGCTGGCTCAACCTGAGCTACAGCTTCTAGCCTGATAACGATTCCATACTAGCGGGATGTCAGGGTCCCGGGAGTGGCTCCGTTCTTCTCGTCCGGCAGGTGGAAGTCCAGGAGAACGAGATCGAGCCTCTCGCCAAGCACGAGCGAGAGGGTCCGCCTCCGACCCCCGGGTGCGCGCTTTCACGCACCCTTGTGAGCGGTCGCTCCCGACGGGGCCGTGCCATGCGCTAAACGCAGAAATCGGAGTCCTTCGGTCAGGTCCGTTTTTTGCAGAGGAACGCATTGAAAGGATCAAGGAGATGGCGAGAAGCAGGGAAATCACCTCCACTCCTACCACACGGTCCAACCGCGTCGGGATCGGATCGACGGCCGAAGCGCGAACTCTCTGCGAAGGAAGTTGCGCCATGAATGACGTTCCCGTCTTGTACGCGACGACAGAAGGACAAACCCGCCGTATCGCGGAACGTATCTCGGGGATTTTGCGCGAGCGGGGGCTCTCGAGCTGGGCTCTCGACGTTCGCGACACATCCGCTCTCGACTGGAAAGGGGTAAAGGCCGTGGTGCTGGGCGCCTCGCTCCATCTGGGAAGATATCAAAAGCGCGCAAGCGTCTTCGCGCGCGAGCATCGCGAGGAGCTGAACCGCCGGCCCAGCGCCTTTTTCGGCGTGAGCTTGAGCGCCGCCTCGCGGAACTCCCGTGAGGTCCAGGAAGCGCGGCGGCTGGCGGAAAGCTTTCCCCGGAGCGCGGGCTGGAATCCGGAGAGAATCGCATCCTTCGGAGGCGCGCTCGCTTACAGAAGCTACGGTCTCGTCGTCCGCTACCTCATCAAATGGATCGCGCGAAAAGAAGGCGGCCCGACCGACACCAGCCGCGATCACGATCTGACCGATTGGAGCGACGTGGCTCGCTTCGCGAACGAGATAGCGGACGAATTGCGCGGGAAAGCGGCTTCCTCTTCCCTGGCAGCGCGCGCCTGAACGGAAGCGTCGATCCGATCAAAAGCCATCGCGGTCGTCGAATGGGCGGCCTCTCTCCTCATCGCCCGCCGTGAAGGACGGCGAGTCCGTCGGGGACCATGAGCAGAAAGAGAATGGCCCCGAAAAACAGCAGCGAAAAAGCGACGGAGGCGCCCACCACCAGCTTCTCGTGCTTCAAGTCCATGAACTGCGCCGCGATGAGGAAGACCTTGGTGAGCATCGCCGAGAGGAGGACAGCGAGAAGCAGGACGCGCGGGAGATTCAGAACGTCGACGACCACCATGGTCGCGGTGAGGACGAGGAGCAGGCTCCACGTCTTCCAGAGAGGACCGTAAGACGGCGACTCGCGATTCTCCATGCCCGACCTCAAATCAAGTAGAAAAGCGTGAAGATGAAGACCCAGACCAGATCGACGAAGTGCCAGTAGAGCCCGACCAGCTCCACGCCCGGTGCCGTGGTTCGGCCGGACCGGAGGCGGAAGAAGAGCACCGACAGGGTCACTGCCCCGATGAGGACGTGAGTTCCGTGAAAACCGGTTATCAGGAAGAAGTAGTTCCCGAAGGACGGGACCTTCCAGGGGTTGCCATGCAGGGTCACACCGTCGCCGATGAGTCCGGACCATTCGAACGCCTGCATGGAAAGGAACGAGAACTCCCCCGACAAGCGTCGCGAGGACGAAGCGCGACGCCGTGCCGATGGCCCCGACCCTCGCCGCGGCGACCGCGCTCGCCATGGTGGCGCTCGAGGAGATCAAGACGAACGTCATCACCGAAATGAACCAGAGGTGAAATACTTCCCGGGAATCGGGCCAGCTCGGAGCCGCGGTGCGCGCGAAGCCGTAGCTCGCGAGGAACGCGGCGAAGAGAAGCCCGTCGGTGATGATGAAGATCCACATCATCGCCTTCTGCCAGCTCATGCCGAACGGGGTTTCCTCCGCGGGAAGCCCCACTCGAACGTCCGCTGCTTTCGACGACACGGTCAGCTCCTGGCCGGCACGTGATTCGCCGGCACGGTCTGAGGGACGTAGTCGTCGCTGGCGTCGGGGTTGCCGTACTCGTAGGGCCCGCGGTGAACGTCGCGGGTCTTCCGGTCCCCAGTTTCCATGGGGAGGGGGCGAGGGAGCCGTCCATTCGAGCGTCGTCGCCTCCCAGGGATTCATCTCCGCCTTCTTACCGCTCCGGAGCGTTCTCGCGAGGTTCACCAGGAACAGCACCTGACCCGCCATCATCGTGAAGGCGAAGAGGGTGATGACCAGCGGCATCCACCGTACGCCCTCGAGAAATGAGTACTGGCTCAGGTTGTAGTAGCGGCGCGGCGCCCCGGCGAGCCCGTAGAAGTGCATGGTGACGAAGATCCCGTAGAAGGGCACGACCGTCATCCAGAAGTGGAGCTTTCCGAGGAGCTCGTCGAGCTTCCGGCCGAACATCTTGGGGAACCAGAAGTACGACCCCGAGAAGACGGAGAGGAGGGTGACTCCTCCGATCATGAAATGAAAATGGCCGACCACGAACGCGGTGTCGTGGAGCTGAACGTCGGCGGCGGCGTTTCCCAGGAAGAGTCCGCCGAGTCCTCCCACGCCGAAAAAGCAGATCGTGCCGAGCGCGAAGAGGGTGGCCGTCGATAGGCGGAGCTTTCCTCCCCAGAGAGTCGCGATCATGTTGACGCCGATGATGGTGGAGGGAATGGTGATGAGCAGAGTGCCGATCGAGAAGAACTCTCCGACCAGCGGATTCATTCCGCTCACGAACATGTGATGGCCCCAGACCACCATGCTCAGAAAAGCGATGGCGACGAGACAGTAGACCGTGACGCGATAGCCGAAGGCGGGTCGGCGAGCGGACGGAGCGAGCACGTCGAAAGTGATCCCGAGCGCGGGAAGGATCAGCACATACACCTCGGGATGGCCCAGAAACCAGAAGAGGTGCTGCCAGAGAAGAGGGCTTCCTCCTTCGTTCGGAAGGAGCTTTCCCGCGATGAAGAGACCGGAAGGCAGATAGAAGCTCGTTCCCAGGTGCCGATCGAAGAGAAGCATGATGGCCCCCGCGGTGAGCGCCGGAAACGCAAGGAGGCCGATGATCGAGGCGACCAGAAGGCTCCACACGGTGAGCGGCAGGCGCATCATCGACATGCCCCGCGCCCTGCAAATTCAGAATGGTGACCACGTAGTTGAGCCCGCCCATGGTGAAGGAAGCGATGAAGAGCGCGATCGCGAAGAGCCAGAGGGTCTGCCCGAGCCCGGAGCCCGGAGCGGCGGAAGGAACCGCCGAGAGCGGCGGGTAGGCGGTCCAGCCCGAGCCGGCGGCGCCGCCTTCCACGAAGAACGACGCGGCGGCGATGAGGATGCCCGGCACCAGGATCCAGTAGGAGAGCATGTTGAGCGCGGGAAATGCCATGTCGCGCGCTCCGACCTGGAGAGGGATCAGATAGTTCCCGAAGCCGCTCACCAGGGTAATCGACACGAAGAAGAAGATCATGATCGTGCCGTGCATCGTGACGAGCGAGATGTAGAACTCGGGCTTCATGAAACCGCCTTCCATGCCCACGGGAAAAATCCGCGCGAGGAGGTTCCACTGCGTCGTTGGCCAGGTGAGCTGGAGCCGGATGAGCCCGGCGAGGAACGCCCCCAGTACACCCATGAGGCCGCCGGTGAGGTAGTACTGAATCCCGATGACTTTGTGGTCGGTGCTGAAGACGTAGCGGCGCAGGAAGCTTTGCTGAACCGTGGGTTGGAGCTCGACGTCGCTGGTCACTTCCGCCTTTCCTCGAGCCAACGCTCGAATTCCCCCTCCGAGACGACGTGCAGGAAGCCGCGCATCTGGTAATGACCGAAGCCGCAAAGCTCGGCGCAGGCGATGTCGAACTCTCCCTCGCGGTTCGGAACGAACCAGAGCTCGACGGTCATTCCCGGAACCGCGTCCTGCTTGATGCGGTGGTAAGGGAGATAGAAGCTGTGCAGAACGTCTTTCGCGCGAAGGAGCACCTTCACCGGGCGGTTCACCGGGACGTACATGAGAGCGAGCTCGTGGATGTCGTCCGCCGAGGCGGGATCGTCCGCGTCGACTCCCAGTGAGTTCTCCGCGCTGATGAGCGCGGGGTCGGTTCGCCCGAATGCGCCGTCGGCTCCGGGATACCGAACGTTCCAGGTGAACTGTTCGCCCGTCACCTCCACCACCAGCGCGTCCTCGGGCGCCTCCTGAGTGTAGAGCTGCCCGAAGACCGGAATCCCGAGCACGAGAACCCCGCCCTCGGCGAGGAGCGTCATCAGGATGGCCGGCGCGACGGACCAGAAACGCTGCGCTTTCGCTCCGGGAAGGGTCGGGCTCGCCTGCGCGACCCGGCTGAAGCGAAGAACGAAGTAGCCGAGCACGACATGACCGATCACGATGAGGCATCCCGTCGTGACCAGAAGGTAGAGCAGCATGACGTCGATGCCTTTTCCGTGCTCCGACGCCACGGGCGGAAGATACGGGCGAGCTCCGAGGACGAATACGCCAATGCCGAGGAGCCAGATTGTGAACGTGAGGAGGATGCCGAGAGTCGATCGTTTGTCGCTCACCGCGACGCCCTATGGCAAATGCGATGCCGAAGCGGCGGAGATTCAAGGCCAGGCGCTTAAATGCCATATCCGTAGTTGGATAGCGCGCAAGTGTCTCCCAATCGCGCACGGTGATGACGGGCGCCCGATTGCGGGATTTCCCCCAATCCGGCGCGAAATGTCGCTAGCGGTGCTATCGAGAAGCCCTTCTCGTGCCGCGGAGGAACTCGTGACAGCGGACGCACTGGAGCGTCATATCGACGTAGCCCAGGGCCGCGCCGTCGAGGTCCTTCTCCTTGGCCGATTGCTCGATCTCCGCGACCGCTCTGCGGAAGGAGGTGCTCCTTTCCGTGTATTCCGCGGTCGCGAGCACGAACCAACCCGCCTCTTCGCTCAGAGCCCTCAGGGCACCCGCGCTGTCCTCGAGCGTCTCGTAGTCCTCCGTCATCAGCGCTTCGAGGAGCGAATGGGCATTGTCGAGCTTTCTTTGCATGATGTGCCTTATGTCCGGCTCCTGCGAAGAGGGCGACGAAAGGACCTGTCCGCTCGCGAGAGCGGTGAGAGCGAGTGCGATTCCGAGGAATAACCTATTCGACATATCCACCTCCAAAGGTGAACGATGCAAACCACGTTCCGTCTTGTAGTATGTTGCGGCGCGAGGGAAACGAAGTGAACTCGAGTGAGCGTCTCCGGTCAAGCCTGGAGGAGTATTTTACACTCAGCGCCGACTTGGTCTGTTTCATGCGCGCGGACGGGCTCCTTCAGGCGGCGAATCCGGCTTTCTGCCTGGCCTCGGGGCTCGAGCCCGGCGCGCTCGACTCGTGCGCGTTTCTCGAGCTCATCCACGAGGACGACCGGGAGGAGATGGAGCGGACAATCCAAAGGTCGACGGACGGCACGAAAACGCTGACTCGGGCCCGACTGCTATCGCGAGACGGCTCGTTTCTTCCCGTGGAGTGGAGCTGCCAGACCAGTCGGGAATCCGGTATCCGCTACCTCATCGGACGGGACGTCACGGGCCAGGGGCGAATCGAGTCGGCGCTCGAGGAAAGCCGTGAGACGGTTCTCGCGCTCTTCGAGAATGCCGCGCAAGGCATCTTGACCGTGGACACCTTGGGGCGGATCCTGAGCTTCAACGCAATGGCCGAACGGCTCTTCGGCTACCGCCGCGAGGAGATCGTCGGCGGGAAGCTCGAAGAGCTATTGCCGGCGAAGCTCGCCGCGATTCATGAGCGGCACCGCGGAGACTATTTCGCGAGCCCGCGTACGCGTCCCATGGGCCTCGGGATGGATCTCATCGGGCGCCGCAAGGACGGCAGCGAGTTTCCCGTCGAAATCAGCCTCAGCCATCTTCGAGCGGACGGGGGAACGGTGGCGGTCGCCTTCGTCAACGACGTGAGCGAGCGAAAGCGTTCCGAGAGTGAGCGGAAGAAGCTCGAGCAGCAGTTGGAGCACGCCACCAAGATGGAGGCGGTCGGCCGTCTGGCCGGCGGGATCGCTCACGACTTCAACAACCTCCTCACCGCGCTCTCCGGCTTCGCCGAAATCGTGCTCGATGAGCTCCCCGAAGGTCATCTGCTGCGCCAGGGGGCGAAGGAGACGTTGAAGACCTGTCAGCGGTCGAGCTCTCTGGTTCGCCGGCTCCTCGCGGTGAGCCGCCGCCAGGTTCTGCAGCTCGTGGAGATGGATCTCAATCCCAAGATTGCGGAGATCGAAAAGATGCTTCGGAGCGTGCTGGGCGAAGACGTCGAGCTCGTGGTGAATCTCGAGCCCAGTCCCAGTTGTGTACGCGCCGATGAAAGCCAGATCGAGCAGGTGTTGCTGAACCTTGCGGTCAACGCGCGGGATGCGATGCCCACCGGCGGCCGCCTTACCATCCGCTCGGTGAACGTCGAGGTCGAGGATGGCCTCGAGCGCCATCACCTGGGCGTCCCGCCAGGTCCTTACGTGCTGGTCTCCGTCTCCGACAGTGGAGCGGGCATGGATCGCGAGACACTGCAGCATATCTTCGAGCCCTTCTTCACCACCAAGGAGCGCGGGAAGGGGACGGGACTCGGCCTCGCGACCGTCTACGGCATCGTCAACCAGAGCGGAGGGAACGTCTCCGCGGAGAGCGAGCCTGGTCGAGGCGCCACGTTCAAGATTTACCTGCCGCGCATCCGTCCCTCGGGAGCGCCTGCGGCTCATTTCACCGCGCTGGAGGCGTCGCGCAAAGGCTCGGAGACCATCCTCGTGGTGGAGGACGAGAGCAGCGTGCGCATGGTGGCGGTAGCGGGCCTGCGCAAGGCCGGGTACCGGGTGCTGGAAGCGACAGATGGCGAAGAGGCGCTGCGCATTGCAGAAAGGCACGATGGCCCTATCGACCTCGTGCTCACCGACGTCCTCATGCCGGGGATCCACGGACCGGCGCTGGTGAAACGGCTCAACGAGCGGCGAAGGGGGCTGCGGGCCCTCTTCATGTCGGGACACGCCGATGATGCGCTCCTGCACCACGGAGTGCTCGAAGGAGGGCTGGCCTTTCTCGAGAAGCCTTTCACGCGGGAGGAGTTGGCGAAGAAAGTTCGGGAAGTCCTGGACGGGCCATGAGCGGACTCATCCTGGCTCGCGGCATTGGAACGGTCCTTGCACGTTCGACCTTCATCTCATGGTGGACGAGCGGATCGTCAACAACAAAAGGCAATGTCCCCAGTGCCACGAACGCGCTCTCGTTCCCATTCTGTATGGCCCCCTCCCGGACTCCCTCACGGCAGATCGCGAAAGGGGTGCCTTTTTGTGGGGAGGTCTGGTCATGAGGCGAAACAGTCCCCGCTGGAAGTGCGGTGGCTGTCTGGAATGTTTTTCCACCGAGGCAGGCTAAGGGTGCGCGGCCGCGACCGCCGGAGGCCCGTGGGCTCGCGCAGGACTGGGCATTTTCGCGCAGTGGGAGGGTAGGACCGGAAGATGGCGCTCGACCGAATTCTCATCGTCGATGACGAAGACCTGATTCGATGGTCTCTGCAGCAGAAGATCACCAACTGGGGATATCGGGCGTTCGAGGCCCCGAATGCGCAATCGGCGCTCGCCGTCGTCGAAAGGGAGAGTCCAGACCTCGTCCTCCTCGACATCCACCTGCCCGACGGCAACGGAATCGACGTGCTGAAGGCGATAAAGGAATCGAACCCGCGGGCAATCGTGGTGATGATGACCGCCTACGGAGTCCTGGAGGACGCGGTCGCCGCCCTCCGGCTCGGCGCCTACGATTTCGTCGCCAAGCCTCTCAACTTCGAAGAGCTGCGGGCGACGATTGGAAACGCTCTCGAGGCGATCAAGCTGCGCCAGGAAGTTCGCCATTTCCGGGAGCGCGACCGCAAGCGATTCAGCTTCGAGAACATCGTCGGAGAATCCGAGCCGATTCGGAGCGCCGTCGCGCTCATGAAGAAAGTGGCCGCGAGCCCGGCAACCACGATTCTGTTCCAGGGAGAGAGCGGAACGGGCAAGGACCTGTTCGCGAAGGCCATTCACTTCCACAGCTCCCGGGCGGACCGGCCCTTCCTGGCGGTGAACTGCGCCGCTCTCCCGGAAACGCTGGTGGAGAGCGAGCTCTTCGGCTACGAGAAGGGCGCTTTCACCGATGCCCGGCAGCAGAAGAAGGGCCTGATGGAGCTCGCCGACGGCGGCACGATCTTCCTCGACGAGATCGGTGAAATGAACATCGGGCTCCAGGCAAAGCTTCTCCGCATTCTAGAAGACCAGAGCTTCAAGCGCGTGGGGGGAGTGAACGACGTCCGTGTGGACGTCCGCATCATCGCCTCGTCGAACCGCGACTTGAAGAAGATGGTGGAGAAGGAGAAATTCCGCCAGGATCTCTACTATCGGTTGAACGTCGTCACCATCACCCTTCCACCCCTCCGCGATCGGGGCGAGGACGCCGTGCTCCTGGCTCGCCGGTTCGTCAAGGACTACAGCGCTCTCTTCGCCAAGTCCATCGAGGCCCTGACGCCGGAAGCCGAGCGCCTCATCGCGCGGTACCACTGGCCCGGAAACGTACGAGAGCTCCGGAACCTCATCGAGCGGGCGATGATCCTCGAGGACGGACCTCTGATCGGCGCCGAGGCGCTTCCCATCGACGTGATCGAAACGCCCGACCGCAGCCGGATTTCGACATTCCCGAGATCGTCGATACCCGAAAAGGGCACGTCGCTCGAAAAGGTCGAAGAGGCGCTGATCCGACAGGCCCTCCATCGGACGCGGGGAAATCAGACCCGGGCCGCCCAGCTCCTCGACATCAGCCGCGACGCGCTCCGGTACAAGATGAAGAAGTTCCATTTGCAGGAAGTGGGCGAGTAAACCTCAACGGACCACCATCACCGGGCAAGGAGCCCAGCGCACCATTTTGTGGCAGGTCGAGCCGAGCCACGTGAAGCCGAGATTACCGTGTCCTCCGGCGCCCATCAGGACGAGGTCCGCCGACCGGTGGCTCACTTCCTTTTGTAGCGCCTCGAAGGGCCAACCGAAGGTGACAGCGATTTCCGTCCCGGTGGATTCCGGTAGAAGCGCCTGGAGCTTCTTCCAGCTCTCGTCGACGAGAGACTCCCGGATGCGCTGGAGCTGCATCTCGGAGACCGGCTCGATGCCGAATTCGCTCGCCAACACGTAAGGAACGGAAACCACGTTCACGGCGACGAGTTTCGCTTTGTAGTGCTCCTTCAGCCAGATGCCGTGCCGTACCACGCTTTCCGATTCGGGACCGAAATCGATGGCCATCACGATCGTCTGTGGAGGCTGAAATGCGCCCGTCTGGGAGTCGCGGACCCTTGGCGATAGAGCGAGGACCGGCACTTTGACGCGGTGCAGCACGCTCTCGGTCACGGAACCGAGAAAGAATTTTTCAAAGCCCGACAGCCCGTGCGTGCCCATCACGACCAGGTCCACGTCCCCTTCGTTCGCGGCGGTCACCAGGACCTGTTCCGGTACGCCCTCGACGATCTTCATGTCCGCGTACTCGAGATCGCACTCCCGCTTCAGGGCGGCGAAGGCCTCTTCCGCGCGGCTGCGCAGCTCATCGAGAGCGGAGGGCACCGCCACCATATTTCCGATGGAGAGATATTCCGTGTCCAGCACGTGGAGCACGCTGAGGCGGGCGCCGACCTCCCGCGAGAATTTCGAAGACCATTCGAGCGCGTAGCGGGAGGACTCCGAGAAATCCACGGGACAGAGCAGATGCCGGTAGGGAGTCATGACTTTTCTCCTTCCGTCGTTCCATCCTCACTTGTTGCACGCCTCGTGCCACGGGGCGGGTTCGGAGTTTCGGGAAGTCGGACCGAGAAGATGAGGAAATTAGCGCACCAGCGGCGGGAAACCACGCATCCATCGATGGTGTTCCTTCAAATCCGTACCGACTCGGTTGGCATGACCGTTGCTGTCTACTATGGCGAGTGAGGGAACCATGACGGGATACTCGAACAAAGAGATCGTCCGGCGGCTCGTCGAAGAGGTCTACAACGGCGCCGTCGAGAAGCTGGACGAGCTGGTCGCGGAAAGTTGCGTCGACCACGGCCGGTGGAACAATCGCGACGGACTGAAGCGCGTGCTGCGTGCTCTCCGGATCGCCTATCCCAGACTCGAATTCAGCGTAAGGGACATGCTCGCGGAGGACGACAAGGTCGCCGTCCGTATTCGCTGTGATTGCCGCGAGCAGCCGGCCAACGGCTGTCCGGAAAAGGTCATCCACTCGACCAATATTTTTCGTCTCTCCGAAGGCAAGGTGGTCGAGCACTGGGGGCACAGCGACTCTTTTTTTTGAGAACGACAAGAACGAGGACGGAGGGAGTCATGCAGCAAACAAGTTACGCCCATCGGGTGGAGCTCGACGTTCCCTACGAGGAAGCGGTAAGGCGCACCAGCGCCGCCTTGCGGGAGCAGGGTTTCGGTGTCTTGACGGAGATCGACGTGAAGGCGACGCTGAAGGCGAAGCTGGACGTGGACTTTCGGAAGTACGTGATCCTGGGCGCGTGCAACCCGCCGCTCGCCGCCCGGGCCCTGGCCGCCGAGCTCGAAGTCGGCCTTCTTCTTCCGTGCAACGTCGTCGTGTACGAGACGGAGGCGGGCAAGTCCGCCGTCTCGGCGATGGCACCGCGCGCGGCACTCGGTCTGGTTGGCGGCAACGAGATCCTTCGCAACGTCGCTGACGAGGCCGACCAAAAGCTGATGAAGGCGCTCGCGAGCCTCGAGTCGATCAAGTAGTCGGACGCGATTCTCGATTCCGTTCCGAGCGGATTCGAGAACAGGGTGCGGGAGCTCTTCCCCGTGGACGTGGAATCGAGCGAGTGGATGGGGCGAGCTCCCGCCATCGGCGGGTTGGGCAGGAAGGAGGCGATCGATCCAATGACTACGACGAAACAGATACCTCGTCAGCAGTGGACGGAGTACTTCGACCGATTCACGAAGAAATACCTGCGCGACGATCGGCCGGAGACTGCGACCATCGAGCTTCTCTCGCCCACACTGGGCGACCAGTTCGAGGTCGAGGGCGTCCGCCTTCTGGGGGTCTCCTATGACCGGAAGAGCGACGTCCTCGAGGTCCTTCTGAAAAACATGGACCACCTCGTCTTCCAACCGAAGGAAATCTCGGCGATCGAAGAGGGGGACGGCTTTCTTTCAGGCATCGAGATCGTCCGCGGCGACGGCACCAAGGAGGTCCTGACCATCCGCCGTGGGGAAGCTACCGAGTTGGCTCCCAGCAAAGCCTCGACCAGCACGCCGAAGTCTTCCAGGAACCCGAAAACTTGATCGGTCGGAGGAACTCATGAACAGCGCAATCCAGTTATTCGTAGCGTCCTGGCTCCTCGCCTCCGATTCCTTTCAGCCAGCTCGATTCGAGAGCGGAGACGTTTTCGCTCAGCCGCCGATGGCAGGTGGCGGCCAGGTCCTGCTCGAGCTCGACGTTTCCGCGTCGGGGGAAGTCGCCAAGGTGACGGTTCTGAGATCGACTCCCCCTTTCACCGACCTCCTACGGCAGGCCGTCGATGGCTGGCGATTTATCGGGGCCCGTGAGGCCCGGGGCGATCCCGAAGGTCTCGTCGCCGTCGATTCGAAAGTCCTCGTCGCCGGATTCTTCAGGCCCCCGACCTTGTACAACGCCCCCGCGCTCGGGGAGCCGCCAAAAGACGTCGCGTCGCCGTCGACGGAGGTCCCATTTCCGGAGACAATGGCGGCTCCGCTCTACCCTCCGACCGCTCACCTGCACTTGAGCGAGACGGTTCTGGTCGAAGTGAACGTCGGGGAAGACGGCAAAGTCACGTCGAGCAAAGTGGTCCGCGGAGCAGCGGGACTCGACGCCGCGGCGCTCGATGCAGCGAAGCAATGGCGGTTTCGACCGGCGCGCAGGGAAGGAACGGCAGGCGCCTCGGTCGCTTACATCGTCTTCGGGTTCCGGGAGCCGGTAGCTTCGACGACCGAGCGGAACTGAAGTCGCAGATAAGCTGGCCTCGCCGCGACGTTTCTGCTTCAGACTCTGATCGAACTCTGGGTGAATGAGCAACGAGGAGATCGCGGAGGTCCTCGAACGCGTAGCGGAGCTTCTTTCCGCCCAGGAGGCGAACCGCTTCCGCGTGGCGGCCTACCGCAAGGCCGCCGCCAGTCTTCGCGAGCTCCCGCATAAGGCCGCCGATGTCCTGGAAACGAGCGGGGTCGATGGGCTCGCGACGCTTCCGGCCGTCGGACCGAACCTCGCTCGCGCCATCGCCGAGATCATCGAGACGCGGAGCCTCGGTCTCCTCGAGAGGCTCGAGGGTGACGCGCCCGCGGCGGCGCTCTTCGGTACGGTGCCGGGAATCGGACCCTCGCTCGCGACGCGTATTCACGAAGAGCTGGGCATCGAGACGCTCGAGGAGCTCGAAGCCGCCGCGCACGATGGGCGGCTCGCAACGGTCCACGGCTTCGGTCCGAAGCGAATTCTGGGGGTGACCGAAGCGCTGGCCGGACGTCTCGGTAATCGTTCGAGGCGACGGTCCGCGGTCTCACGCGAAGTTCCTCCCGTATCCGAGCTCCTGGACGTCGATCGCGAATATCGCGAGAAGGCCGGGGAAGGACGCCTTCGTCGAATCACCCCCCGCCGCTTCAACCCCGAGGGACGAGCCTGGCTTCCCATCCTTCATACCGCCCGCGGCCAGAGGCACTACACCGCGCTCTTCTCGAACACCGCGCTCGCCCACGAGTACGGGAAGACTGACGACTGGGTGGTCCTGTTCGAAGATGACGGGTTCCGTGAGCGCCAGGCGACCGTGGTAACGGAAAGCCGCGGTCCGCTCGCCGGCCGCCGCGTGGTTCGAGGCCGCGAGCGCGAATGTGAAGAGTACTACCGCGAGGTCGAAGTACCTCGCAGCTGACGTTTCTCACGCTCCCTTCCGATTTCCTGGTGCGCCTCGGGAAGGTCCGCGTACCCTTCGGAAGGGCCAACGTCGATTCGTCCCGAGACGTTCACCGTCGATTGACCGGACGTCATCGTGCGGTACTTCGGCGAAGAGGGTCTCGCCGAAGCCGGTGCCACGGTTGCCCGTCTCGTCCCCAACCCCTGGGATTTCTTCATGGAGCTCGAGCTCGACGTGCTCGCCGGCAGCAACGAGGTGAGCTTCGGCGGCGGCTCAGCGAAGGATCTCCTGTACAACCTCCACTACCGCTCGTTCTTCGACCTCACCGCCGCGCAGAGCCTGAATCTGGGAGCGAGTTATTCTACGGGCGTGAACCGGATCGCGGACGAGCGTTCGGGGCGACGCACCTCGGCGGTGTGGACGTCACCTACCAGTGGAAACCGCTGGCGCGGGGTAAGTACCGCTCGTTCCTGTGGCAGACAGACTCATGGGAGGCACCCGGGAGACGGAGACGGATTCCAGCGATAGCTTCGGTCATCTACTCGACGCCCGTTACCAGCTCGGGCGTCGCTGGCACCTGGGAGGACGATTCGACTATAGTCAAGTCGCCAGAGGTCTCCCATGTCAGCTCTCGAATCCGGCTCGCTGCTCATCGACTTCTTCGCTTCGGAATTCCAGAGGCTCCGACTGCAGTACAAAGTGACTGATTGGACCGGCGAGCCTCTCTCCCACCAGCTGTTCTTCCAATGGTTCTACTTGATCGGTTCTCATGGGGCTCACAAGTTCTGATGCGAATCTGCCGCTCGAATCTTGACCCCGGCCGCTCTGGTCTTTTCGGAGTCGCTGCATTCTCAGGAGAGGCTCCGGGTGGTCACCACCATCCCCGATCTCGCCGATATCGCGAGCCGAGGTGCCGCGGAGATCGTGGCGAGGCGGGAAAGCATCGCCGTCGGAGTGCAGGACCTTCACTACGTGGACCCCAAGCCGAGTTTCGTGGTGAAGTTGAACCGCGCCGACGTGTTCATGCAAGTGGGTCTAGACCCTGCCAGATCGGATGGGCTCCACCGCTTCTCAACCGTCGCGCAATTCCCGCCATCCAGAAGGGAGGAGAGGGTTTTATCGATGTCTTCCGAAGGTATTGTGAGATCCTGGACGCGGCCGCAGTCGCCCGGTCGTCGCGGACGGAGGGTGACATCCACATTTACGGTAATCCCATTACTCGGATGGATCCGCGAACGGCAAATCATCGCCGCACGAGCCTGCCGACCTTCGCCAGGCTGCGGCCTCAAGCGCGGGGGAGTTCCAGGCGCGCCGGGACGAGTTTCTGATCGCATCGACCGATCCCTCGAGGACTGGCTCTCCCGCCTCCGGCCCTACGCGGGCCGCACCGCCGCCGCCTACCACAACAGCTGGCCTACTTCTCGCGCCGGTTCGGGTTTCGCATCGCGAGCTTCATCGAGCCCAAGCCGGGAATTCCGCCCTCCCCGCGGGATGCTGGCTCGATCATCGAAATCGTCCGAAACGAGCGGATCCAGGTGATCCTCCACACCGTCTATTACGACGACAGCCTTCACCTTCGTCGCCGGCAAGACTGGCGCCCGGCTCTCGACCCTCGCCACATCGGTGACGGTGGTGCTCCCGGTGTGGACGATTACTTCGATCTTTTCGATCACAACGTCTCGCTTTGGTCCAGGCGTGGAGCGAGGCCGAATGAAGCTTGCGGTGTCCGGGTTTCCGTGAACCCCTCCTCGACCCGCCCCGCTCATCGTCGCCCGAATCTGGTCGTCGGCTACCAGGGCCGAGCCATTCATCCGCCGCTCCCGTTCGAAGTTCGGACCGGCGAGTTCTGGGCGCTTCTGGGAAACAACGGAAGCGGGAAGACGACGCTCATTCGAACCCTTCTCGGGCTCCTTCCTCGAGTGGACGGCGAACTCGACCGCGCTCCGGCGACGGTCTTCAGTTATGTGCCGCAGAGAACGGAGCTCGACCTACGATTCCGGTGGGTGCTCGACTTCGTCGCTCGGGGCGGATTGAGGTGGTCGTTTCTCAACCCCTTTCCGGGGAACGACGACGGCGCCACGCGAAAGGCGCTCGAAGATGCAACGCTGCGAGGCGATTGCGCACCGCACCTGGCGCAGTTCAGCGAGGGCCAGAAGGCCCGCGCGGTGCTCGCCCGGGCGTGGTTCGAACCCGAACGTCCTGGTGCTGAACGAGCCAACGAGCAGCGTAGACGCCGTCACCGAGAGGGCGATCTTCGAATCGCTCGAAGCCTTGCGGCGGGAGCGAAATCTCGCGCTGATCGTGGTGAGCCACCGGTCGGAGCTCGTGTCGGCCGCGCCACTCACGCGATTTACGTGGACCGGCTCGCGGGCGTCGCCTCCGCCGGCGGCTTCGACGCCATCACTCATTCGTCTGTTTTTCTCCCCGCCACGGCCCCATTCCTTCCCCCGCGTCGCCGGCGCCCCTATCGCCCATGCACTGAGATGGAAACACAAAAGACTTCGGGGGCTTCTTCGATTCCTGGGAGCTCTTCCGCGATTCGGCTCTCGCCGGCGATCGTGGGCCTCGTCCTCGGCTTTCTCGGGCTCATGTGATCGCGAGAAGAATGGTGTTCCTCTCGGCGGCGCTGTCGCAGTGCGCCGAACTCGGGGTCGCCTGGCTACTGGTTCTAACTGGACAGACCCACTGGGGACTCGCGGGTCTCGCCGGCACGCTGCGCCCGACTCGGAGCGCTCGTGGTGACGCTGACCACCGCGCTCCTTCTGACCACGCATGGAAAGGCCTGGCCACGAGGCGCGACAGTCTCCTCGGCTTCGCCTCTTCCTCGGCGCCGCCGGAACCCTCGCCATCTCGACCCAATCGTACACCAGACGCAGGACAATCAGAGCCTCCTCTTCGGCACCGCGGTGGCGGTACTTCCGAGGAGCTTCGTTTCGTCCTCGATCCTCGCTCTTGATGGTGTCTCTTCACCTCTGGTGGATGCGCGGGTCCTGCAAAAGCGTCGCCGATCCGATTCCGCGACCGTTCGCGGAGCTTCCCGTTCTTGATCTCCTCGAGACGACGCTCCTCCTGTCGCTCGCTCTCGCCCATCTCCTCTTCCGCAAATCCTGGGAGCTTTGCCGATGCTCGCGTTCAGCGTGCTTCCGGCGCTGCGCCGCACTCCGGGTCTCGGTCAACTTGAGGATGGCGCTCCTCGTCGCCGGCATCAGCGGGGCCGCCTCGGGCTTTCTCGGTTATCTGGCGGCATTCCAGTACGAGCTCCCGGTCGGGGCCTCGCAGACCCTGGTCGGCATCACCTTGGTGCTGGTGGCGGAGGTGGTTCGACGATTTGCGCTCCGGGCTTCTTGAATTCCCTTTGCCGTTGTTCCTCTCACGCCTCACAAGCGAGTGTGGACTGCCGTCATCGGAAGCGCCACCGAGAGGTAACTCGACTCGCCCGAGTACCGATGCGAAACGCTGCGCTAACTTTCACTGCTCTTGCGATACGCATCCAATGAGGCATCGTGCTCGTCCTCATGTTTTTATCGTCTCGCGGACGCGCGTTCCTGCGTGGTCGTTCAAAAAGGTTTCGACCTTCGGGCCCGCGCTCAGCCGCGCGCACCTTTTTCTCGGCTTCCGCTCTCACCGCCGTGAGCGACATCCAACGGATCACGATGATGCCCGGCGAAAGGAAGGACCAGTACCGGCGGAACTTTGCTCTCGCGGTCGGATCGGTCGTGGCGGCCCTGGTTTCGGTGCGGAAGATCGATTCGGCGCGAACCGACTGGGATCGGCCCGAAACGTGGTCACGATCTTCACGAATCCGGGCTCGCGGAAGGCGGCGAATTCGTCGGGAGGAAGGGAGCGGAACACCACGTCGGCCATCCACGGCTGCGTCACGGTTCCGAGGACGATCTCGCGCCCGGGAACTTCCTCGAGCACTCCCCATCCCACCACCTTCATCTCCTCCACGATTCCGTGCGGGAGAAGCGCGTTCGGTCTTCTCCGCGCCGAGCAGCCACTCGCGGGCGCCAAAAATGGCGCGCACGACCCGCGAGCGCTTCAGATCCATGGCGCAGGCCGCGTCGTAAGTGATCTCCGCCGGCGCCTTCACGCGCACGTGGTGTCGTTCCGTCACCTCGTACTCCGGCAGGAATCGATCGGCGATGGGATCCCGCTCGTCCTCCGGCGGGTTTCGGGGTGCGTCTCGCTTTCCCGTAGCGATACCACGTGGTGGCGACGTACGCGGCGTAGGACCCCGCCGCCAGTCCCATCAGGCCGAAGAGCCATCGGCCGATCGATCGAGTGCCTGATTCTGTCGCCATCGAAGTCTCCTCTCTTGAGGCTCCTCGACGTCTTGTTCCGCACGCCGCGCGATCCCGATGAGCTGCCTGCGCTGCATGATGAAATGAACGAGGGGAGCGATTCGTTTCCCGAGCCACCAGGGCAGACCGCAAAAACGGTAGCCAGGTCTCGCGCGCGCGCGCACGATGACACGCGTTCTTCCGGTGTCGATTTCTTCGAGCACAAAGGACCAGGTCACGATCGGAGGGCCTGAAGGAGCGGCCAACCATCCCAGGACGAGATGCCGGCCTGGCTCGCACTGGAGCAGGTGGAAGCCTTCGGTTACGCCGGGCAGGGCCGGGAATAACGTGCCGATCGGTATGCTTTGAAGCTCGGGAAGGATCCGTTCCGCGCTCCTCTGACCATCGTTGTCCAGAATGTCATAGCTGTACCATCCGCCTCGGCTCCCGGCTCCCATCTGGGCAAGCCACGGCCAGACCTCGTCGCGGGGCCGCCCAATCGTGATGGCGTGGGTGAGAGAAGCCAACGACTCCGAAATCAGCTCGTCTCCCGGGAGGGTCCGAGCTCGCTCGAGGGGGTTGGCTCGTACGGATTTGGAGAGCATCTCAACCTCCCTTCGCTACTCGTGCAAGTTTGGTTCCAGCGGGCCGTCGACGGAACAAGCACTGCAATGTGAAGGAGAGCCCCGATGGCGTTCCAACATGTTCGGTTCTTCAAGGACATTTGCTCGGACGACGTTGTCGCTCGTTGGGGGAAAGAACGCAGCGCTGGGTGAAAGTACCGGGAGCTGGGCGCGCAAGGGTTCCGGTGCTGAACAGCTTCGCCTTCCCGGAGTCTGGCACGCAATTCGCTACTCAGGGTCCCTATGGCGCCCACTCTGAGGGCAAGCGCGATGGATCACGGGGCTGAAAAAAGAGCAGCCGAACCCGCGACGATAAGTCCAGACTTTGGGAGGATGGCATGCGAACCATGAAAGCGGCGGTGTTCATCGAACCGGGCAGGGTCGTTCTCCAGGAGAAGCCAATACCGAGCGTCGGCTCCGGTGAAGCATTGATCCGGGTAACGACAACGACCATCTGCGGAACGGATGTCCATATCCTGAAGGGAGAGTATCCGGTGGCCGCCGGACGCATCGTCGGACACGAGCCCGTGGGAGTGATCGAAGCCCTCGGGCCCGGGGTAACCGGTTATGAAGTCGGGCAGCGGGTCATTGCCGGCGCCATTACTCCGTGCGGACAATGCCATGCCTGCCTCGATGGGCATCAGGCGCAGTGCGGAGGGAAGCCCATGGGCGGCTGGCGGTTCGGCAACACGATCGACGATTGCCAGGCCGAGTTCGCGCTGGTGCCGCACGCCATGGCGAACCTCGCCCCGGTGCCGGTGAGGCACTCAGTCGCTTGGACTATCCGACGCCTTGCCGTCCCTTGACGTCTTCGATCACGTCGACGACAAGATACAGGAAGTTATCGACGGCGCAGTCGAAGTTCTCCCGGAAAACACAGCGGCCGTTCTTGTCCTCGCTGCAATTGGGACAGACCTGAGTGCGGATGCTCTCGACGTACGGCGCCAAGTCGAAACTGCCGACGGCCTCTATCGCCCCGACGATGGCCGGAAGATGAGCTTCGATAGCGCAGATGCGTCCCTCGGGAAGCGCGCACGTACCGTCATCGTTGCGATCGAAGCAGACTCCGCAGACTTTTTCCTTGAGCGCGTCGCGAAAAACTTCGATTCGGTCCATGGCTCATACCTCTTGCTCTCAGCTCTGCAAGAGTCGGGCCGGAAGCCCGCTCTCGGCTTGGTGTGAGTTAGTTTAGTTTACTTAGGTAGTGCGAATGGAGGAAAACGCGAGCGTGCTGGGCCACCTGACCCAAAGGGCGTATCCGCGCGCATCGAGCCAGACGTACTGCGGCGAGAAGGGCGGCGCTCCGGTTCCGCATCAGTGCGCGAAAACACTCATCCCTCTCCTCGGGCACCCAGGCAAAAGAACCGCGAAGCGAGCTCATCTCGCCTTGGCCCGGGGTTTGCAAAGAGGGGTTTCCGGGTACGCAAAATATGGGAGGCGCGTCTATGCTGAGAAGTTTTTCCACTTTCCTCGCCGTGGTTCTTTCTTCATCCGTCGTCGCGCTGGCTCAGGACGAAAAACTGGATCTGAGAATGGCGGACGAGGGCGGAAGGCTCTTTCGAACGTATTGCAGCAGCTGTCATGGGAAGACGGCGGTGGGAGACGGACCGCTCGCGAAGGACCTCAAGGTCGCTCCCGCCAATCTCACTCAACTGAGCGAGAAGAACGGCGGGACCTATCCCTTCGCCCTGGTGACAGAGACGATCGACCACGGGAGGAACGTGAGGGGACACGGGAGCCAGGATATGCCGGCCTGGGGCGACGCTTTCAAGATGACGAGCCAGAGCGACGACCAGCCGAAGAGGATGATGCGGGAGCTCGCGCACTACCTCTGGTCGCTGCAGCCGAAATAGGCGACATCGGGGCGACACCTCGAGGATCGGGCGGGGATCCCGCCTCACTTCAACGCGACGTCCAACTTCCCCGATGTCGCATCGCCCTGGTGGACGACGAGATTCACGCCCCGGAGTGCCGGCACGTCGAGCTTTCCGAGTCGGAAGGTTTTCGTGAGGCCGCTCGCGACCACGATCTTCTCGGCGTTCTCGTTCACTGGGCGACCCTCAGCGCGACGGCGGGATTGGTCCGCGCCGCGAACCAGGCCGGGTACAGGCTCGCGGCCAGCGTGGCTCCGACGGCGATGAGAAGGACGTAGGGGATCATCCAGCCTCCGAAGTCGCCGTAGAGGATGGGCTCGAGAACGACGCCCTGGAAGGAGTAGCTCGACCCCATGTACTCGCGGAAGTCCAGACCCACGCGCGCCAGATGCCAGACCAGAGGCGCCCCCAGCGCGAAGCCGAGCGCACCTCCGAAAAAGCCGAGGGTGAGCCCTTCCTGGAGCACGAGCCGCACCAGGTGTCCCGCCTGCATTCCGAGCGCGGAGAGGACGGCGAACTCGCGGCGCCGTTCGAGCACCGCCGCGAGCTGGGCGCTCGCGACTCCAAGGACAACGATGACGATGATGAGAAAGCCGATGAATCGGGAAGCCGCCTTGTCCTGCTCCATGTGTCCCTGGAACTCCGGCGCGATCTCTCCCCAGGTCAGGACCTCGTCTCCCGGCGCGATTCGCGAGCGCGAGGAGCGCGCGCGTCGATTCGGTCTCGCGCCAGTCCTCGAGAATGACCGCCACCTCGGCGACGCTCGGGAGCCCGGTGAGCGACTCCATGTCTTCGAGGGTGACCTGGCAAATGCTCGCGTCCAGATCCTCGCTTCCGGTCGCGACGATCCCGACGATGCGGAAGAGAGCCGCCTCGATGTTCCCGTCCTTCCCGACCGCCGTCGTCAGGATGTCGTCGTCCAGCTCCACCTGAAGCCGCTCGGTCACCGCGCGACCGACCACCGCGGCTCCGCGCTCGCCCGAAGTGAGGTATCGGCCCTGCTCGAGGTTCGCGAACGAACCGGTACGTCCGAGGCTCGTTCTCGGGATCGACGCCCACCATCTCGAGGGGCAGGACGTGAGTTCCCATGGCGAGGAGCACCTGCGCCCGCGCTCGGACGGTCACCGCCGCGACTCCGGGAACGCTTCGCGCGGCTTCGAGGTCTCTCTTCGCATCGGCGAGCCTCAGGCGGGGATCGCGCCTCACCCGCCAGCCTTGCGGCACCACGCGCAAGTGGCCGGCGCCGCCATAAGCCCCCATTCGAGCGAAGAGCTCGTCGCGCCCGCGGTTGATGCTCTCGGTCACGAGCGCGAGGGTGCAGCCGATGCCGATCCCGAGCACCGAGAGGGCGGTGCGGCGGAGATTTCGCCCGACGCTCCGGAACGCGTACTTGGAGGAGACCCAGGCCATGTCAATCCTTCAGCGCGCGAGCCGGCTCGAGGCGGGCCGCTCGCAGCGCGGGCCAGACGGAAGCGATGAGCGAGGTCAAGAGCACGGCCAGGATCGTGAGCCCCACGTCCGAAGGCGCGAGGGTCGGATAGAACCGCATCGACCACGAGAGGCCGGCGAAGGAAAGCTCGATCCGGCCCTCCCCCGGTGAGAGCGGCGAAGTCGAGACCGGTCTCGTGCGTCACCGCCACGAAGAGCATGCCGAGCGTGCCGCCGAGCGCGGCGCCCGTAAGGCCGAGCGCGATGGACTCCGCGAGGATCATCCGAACGATTCGACCGGGCGCGGCCCCGAGTGCGAGAAGCATTCCGAGCTCGTGCGTGCGCTCGAAGGTCGCCATCAGCATCGTATTCGCGACACCGGACGCCGCCGCGACGAAGATCAAGACGAGCGCGAATACGCCGGCGACCTCGATGATCTCGATGAGACTCACCATCTCGGGAGCGAGTGTCGGCCAGTCGAGGACTTCGGTGCCTGCCAGATTCGGAAGCGAGGCGAGGCGCGAAGCCAGGAGCTTCACCCCGTCGGGATCGCGGGCGTGCACCACCACCTCGTGGGCCTCGTCGGGCATCGCGAAGAGGGTCTGGGCCTCGCCGATCTCGAGAACGATACCTTGCCGGTTCACGAGGTCCACCGGGGTTTGAATCAACCCCTGGACCTGGACCAGGTCGTTCGCGAGCGAGCCGTCGGCTCCCTGACCGACGATCGCGATCTCGTCCCCTTCGCGAACGCCCATCATCTCGGCGAGCGACTTCCCCATGAGCACGCCCGTGGCTCCGAGGCGTCCGAGCCCCCGCGAGAAGACGGCTCGGACGAGACTCGGCCTCCCAGTCGACGCCCAGGACGACCACCGCGAAGCCTTCTTCGCCCAGAGCGGCGAGTGCGGGGGCGTAGATGCGGGCGGTCGCGCTCGCCACGTCGGAATCGCCTCGCAAAGCATCGAGAGTCGAAGAGACGTCTCGGATCGTGCGATCCATCGCGCGGTCCTTTCGCCACTCGGGCGCGTGGATCTGGACGTGGCCGATCAGGGGCCCGGTCAGCGTCGCCAGGATCCAGTCGGCATAGGCCCGGAGGACCGCGTAATACGCGAGGACGAGAGCGACCGAGAGGCCGATGGCGGCGAGGGCGAGGCCGGTGCGGCGGCGGTTGCGCCAGAGGTTTCGCCATGCGATCCGAAGCGTGCTTCCGGCGAACATGAGTCTTCGCTCGCCGGCGCTAGCGTGTTTGCTCCAGCCGGGAGAGGCTGAAAGTGTCATCGGCGATAGGGACGTCGAACTCGATCTCGAGGTAACGAAGCTCGGTGCTCTGGCTTTCGGCGTCGGTCGGGGTGAGGACCAGGCGCGCGGGAAGACGGCGCCCGCCGAGCACCTTCACCTCGTCGAAGCTCATGGTTCGCGCGAGCCGCCCCTTTCGGTCGAAATGCCGCTCTTCGATCGGAAGCCAATCGTCGGAGACCAGGAGCTCGATTTTCGCCCAGCGGCCCACGACTTCAGGCTTGACGTCGAGCGTGAGCCAGTAGCCTTTCGGATCCTCGGAGCGGCGTTCCACGCGCGAGACGAAATCCGCGTGCAGCGACGATTCCTTCACCAGGTCGTCGTTGGTGAAATCCGTTCCCATCCACGAGCCGAGCATCATCGCCGGGGGAACCCGGATGGTGCGGGCGATGCGCGGAAGGTAGTTCCAGAGATTGTTCCCTACCCGAAGCGTAGCCGTCCCCGCCTCACGCGGGGGCTCTTCGATGACGATCAGCACTTCCTCCTCGCCGCGGCTCCAGGCCTTGAGCCGAAGAGTTCGCGTCGTGCGGCGACCCTTCACCTGGATCTCCATCCGGGACACGCTGCTCTTCGAGCGATAGAGATCATCGAGATGCGCGAGGACGGCTTCGACGTCGGGCGGCTTCTGGAACGACTCGGCCGTCCTGGAGAAGAGGGACATCGATGCGCCGATCGCCACGGCGGAGAGAAGCCGCACTCTAGCCATCTCGGTTCGGTACCTCACGGACTATGCCAAGCCTCGTCGAGGACGGTGAAGCGCACGCGGTCCCTGAAGCCCATCGCCGTCTGGATCTCGCGCACGGTGGGTGACATGACCCACCCGTGGGTGATACCGCGCTCACCCAGACTCGGGAGCACTTCACGAGATCCTGCGCCATAGCACCGGAAAGGTATTGCGGTTACGGGTTCGCGAGCTCGGTGAGAAGCGCTTCACTTCTCTCTTTCGCCGCCTCCAGACGTTCCCGCATCTGGGCGAACACGAACGCGTGGGCGGAGTTCACCGCTTCGCGGAGCGGGACCTGGGCCTGCTCGTAGGCGTCCTCCAGAGCTCTCTTTCGAACCGGATCCTTCACTCGACCGATGAGCTTCGGAGCCGTCGCCAGAAGCTCTCGGACGGCATTGACCTCCTGCAGAAGGATGCGGCCGTCGGGCGCGAAGTCCGAGTTCGGATGGACCCCGTCCGGACCATGGCAGGTGTTGCATCTCTTCTCGAGGGAGCGAGGCGACAGAAGACGGGCGGCGACCGCACCGTGGCAGGTGGAGCAGGTAGGCCCCTCTCCTCGACCCTCTCGCAGGAGCTCGTAGTGGCGGCTCTTCTGGAACTCGACGAAGGGCCCGATGTGGCACTTCCCACAGGTTCGTGGGAGGTTCGTTCGATGAGTGGGGCTCGCGGGATTGCGGCTGGTCAGGATGCCGGTGTGAGCGAGAAACGACTCGAAGGTCGTCGCATCACCACCGTGGCACTTCTCGCACCCGACGAAGTTCCGCCCATGAGCCGATACTTCCCAGTCGTAGGTGTGCTCCGGGACGGGGTCGGCCTGCAGGTTGGCGATGTGGCAGTCGGCGCAGCGGTTCTGCTGAGCCCAGCCGGGCCAGGCGATGGCGAGAACCAGAAAGAGAAGCCATTGGCATAGGCGCATTCGAATTCCTTCCGAGGAGTCAATAAACCGCCGGCAGCCATCCCGCCGCGGAGGCAAAGAGCAGGGAGAATACCAGAGCCAGGGCGACGAGGAGAATCCTTCCCTTCGTCGTGTGCAAAAGGAACCGGCTCAATTCGGTCATGGCTCCTTCCCTTCTACCGGACGAGAAGCACCGGACAGGGAGCGAAGAGACCCACCTGATGGCTCAAGGTCCCGAGCCCCTCCCCCCGCTCCACGCCGACACGATGCGACTGAATGATCACAAGGTCCGCCCCGATCCTCGCCGCTTCGTCGAGAATGCTCTTCGCGCGTGGACCGTAGATCACGTCGGCCTCGAAGCCTCTGGCCTTGTCGCGTATGGGCGCCGAAAGCGAATCGAGATGCTCCGCCGCCCGTTTCTCCAGGCGCCCGTAGAACTCGGGCTCGTCCTCCACCGAGAGCCCGGGAATGGTCTCGATGACATGGAGAAGATGAATCTTCCCCTGGGGTGCCGATAGCTTTACCGACATCTCGACCGCGGGGCGGTTCCGGTCCGTCAGGTCGACGGGAACTAAGATCGTTCGAAACATGGCGTCACCCCTCATCGGTCATTTCGAGATGGGTCCCCGAACCGTCAAAACCGGGCAGGGGGCTGAGCGGACCAGGTGGTTCGCGGTCGAGCCGAAAAAAACCAAATCCGCCGAGCTGCGTCCGGCGACGCCCATCACCACGAGATCGCAACCCTCTTGCTCGGCCGTCTTCAGAATCTCCTGGTAGGGCGATCCGGATTCCAGCACCGGGGTCTGGAGCCGGGTGTGCGCTCGAGCCTCCTTGGAAAGCAGTTCCTCGAGCTTCGCCATTGCCTGCAACCGGTGGCGTTCCCGAAGATCGGTGACATCGAAGGCGACCGCCTCGCCGAGAGCCGGTGGGAAGTGAAACTCCACGACATGGAGAACGAGGAGCTCCGCGTTCTCCTGGCTCAGAGCCAGACCGACCGAAAGCCCGGCGAGCGAGGCGGGAAAGAAATCCACCGGACAAAGGATCTTCCGGAACGGACCCCGGGCCGTTTCGATCTTCGGCGCCGAGGGCGGGATCGAGAGCACCGGCGCTTCCGACTGCCTCAGAACGCGTTCGGTGACGGAGCCGAGAACGAGGCGCTGAAAACCCCGGCGGCCGTGGGTTCCCATGACGACGAGATCGGCCCCGAGTGACTTCGCTTTCTTCAGCACCTCCTCGACCACGTCGCCATCTTCCAGGATCACCTGAGCGCCAATGCCGTTCGCGAGCGCGCGATGCACGAAATCTCCGAGACGACGATACGCCCCGTCCCGCGCCTCACCGCTCGTCATGATCGGCTCGGTGAGGTATGGATAAACGTCGGGATCGGCGAGGAGCTTCGGAAGCACGTGCATCACCGAGACGCTGCCTCCATGGCATTTTCCCAGCGCGAGAGCGTAGTCGAGCGCCCGGTCCGAGCTCTCGGAGAAGTCAACGGGGCAAAGGATTTTTCGGAACATCAGCGGCTAGTTTCCTTCCCGGAGGGTGAGCACGGGGCATTCCGCGCGGCGCACGACGTGCTGGGTCGTCGAGCCAAACAGCATGATATCCAACGGATTTCGCCCGCGCACCCCCATCGCGATGAGATCGCTTTTTCGTTCGCTGGCGAGAGTGAGAATCTCCCGATAGGCCCTTCCCGAACGGACCACGACTTCGATCTCGCACCACTCGCGAGCCTCCCGGGGCACGATCCCCTCGAGGCGGGTCCTCACCTGCTCTTCCATCTGGGGCTTGTAGTCGGAAACGTTCGGGCTTCCGATCCAGGTCGGCTCATCGGGGAACCACTCTACCGCGTTTACGAGCGTCAGGCGCCCGCCGGACTCCTGAGCGAGAGACAGGCTGTATTCGACCGCCTTGAGCGAAAGGGTGGCGAAATCGACCGCGCAGAGAATGTTCTTGAAGACAGCGTCCCTCGGCGCGCGCTCGTCCCCCGCCTCCGAGACCGTCAGCACCGGGCACCTGGCCTTGCGGAGAACCTTCTCCGCGACGGAGCCCAGAAAGAGCCGTTCCATCCCTTCACGGCCGTGAGTCCCGAGACAGATGAGGCTCGCTCGATTGGCCTCGGCCGCCTCCAGGATCGCACCGACCGGAGCGCCCTCCGCGACGCTGAACCGGGTGCGCGCGCCGTCGGCCCTGGAAAGAGCCACGAAGGCATCGAGGCGCTCGAGAGCGCGCTCCCGGAACTCGGGCGCGAGCGGGACCGCCTGCGGGACATAGGGGTACTGCCCCGGATGAATCAGTGCGGAAGGGATGACATGGAGGAAATGAACCTCCGCTTCGTAGAGCCGGCTCAGGGCTACCGCGTAATCCGCGGCGCGGAACGCGAACTTCGAGAAATCGGTCGGACAAAGGATGCGTTCCAAGTGGACCATCGAGACCTCGCTTGCTATCGAGCTCCGACACTCAAGACGTGCAAGGCGCGTGCCGCAAAACCATCACGCGTGAAGGGCCGGGCAGCAAGGACACCGGAGCGTCGTTTGGAATCGGATTTGCACGCTCAGGGAATTGCATGGGAACGAAGCCGCTCGACCTTCTTGTCCCCGGCATGGAGCTTCGGGAGACTCACATCTCGTCGGTTTTTCTCGGCGCCGATGAGGTCTTCAAGGTGAAGAAGCCGGTATCGCTCGGCTTTCTCGACTTCAGCACGATTGAGAAGCGCCGTGAAGCCTGTGAGGCGGAGGTCCGGCTGAACCGGCGCCTGGCGCCGGATGTTTATCGAGGCGTCGTTCCGGTGGTCCGCGACGCCTTCGGCCGGCACTGCTTCGGAGGGGACGGCATCCCGGTCGACTGGGCGGTGCACATGAAACGCCTTCCAGATTCGCATCGGGCAGACGTGCGGCTCGAACGAGGAGAGCTGACCGGAGAGGACGTCGAGCGGGTCGCCGAGAGGGTGGCGCGCTTCCACGACGAATGCGGCCCGAGTGCGGTCGCCGGTTCCCACGGAACGATCGACGCGATTCGGTTCAACGTGCTGGAGAACTTCCAGCAGGCGAGCGCGACGATCGCGCAGTATCTGGGCTCCGAGCAGGTGAAGGAGCTGGAGGCCTGGCAGCTGCGCTTCCTGAACGAGCATCGAGCCCTCTTCGAAGAGCGGCTTCGGAGCGGCCGGATCCGTGACGGACACGGCGATTTGCGCCTCGAGCACGTCTACATCGGCGAGGGCGGCGAGGTCACGATTCTCGATTGCATCGAGTTCAACGACCGTTTTCGCTTCGCGGACGTGTGCGCGGATGTGGTCTTTCTGGCGATGGATCTTGCGTGGCACGATCGCGTCGACCTCGCAGAACACTTCCTTGCCCGTTACGCGCGCGAGGCCTCTGACTACGATCTCTACCCGCTCGTGGATTTCTATCAGAGCTACCGCGCCTTCGTTCGCGGAAAGATCGCGTCGATGACTGCGCACGACGACGACGCCAGCCTCAAGGCTCGAGAGCGGGCCGCGGCCGAGGCGCGGCGCTACTTTCTCCTGGCGCTCGCCTCCGAGCGTCAGTCGCTCGTCCCCGCGAGGCTCGTCGCCGTCGGCGGAGTCATCGGTTCGGGGAAGACCACTGTCGCGAACGCTCTGGGGAGGCGGATGCCGGCCCCGGTGGTGGACGCGGACCGGACCCGGAAGCAGCTCGCCGGCGTCGCGCCGGACGACCCGCTGCCGGAGAGCCCGTGGATGGGCTTCTATTCCTCGACTTTCACGCGAACGGTCTATCTCGAGCTCTGCCGGCGCGCCTCGGCGGTGCTGGCGTCGGGAAGGCCCGTCATCCTCGACGCGTCCTTTCGAGCCCGAGCTCATCGCGCGGAGGCCCGGCGCCTCGCCAGAGAGCAGGGGGTCCCTTTCGTCTTTATCGAGTGCCAGGCTCCCGAGGCGCTCTGTCGTGAGAGACTCAGGGAGCGGGAGAAGACAAGAGCCGTCAGCGACGGTCGCACCGAGATCTTCGACGACTTCGCCCGAAGCTGGGAGCCCGCGAACGAGCTCGACGCGACGGAGCACATCGTGGTCCACACGAGCGAATCCCTTGAAGCGAACCTCGAGCGCCTCGCGCGGGAGCTCGAAATCACGGAGGAGAAAAGATGGCAAATCCGACCTTGGTCCAAGCCCTGACCCAATGGGAAGTCGAGGCGACGAGGTATGTGTCTTTTCGCTCAAACATGCGTCGTTTCCAGCACCCCAATGCGCCGTAAGCCGCAGCCTTTTTCCGCTTCGGTCCCCCCTTTGCGGCGCGGGAAGTGAGGACAAATCCGACTCCATTCAGCGCTCGCGGCTGGTACGGAGGTTGCAATTTGAGTCGTCGAGGAGGCGACAGTGAAAGAGAAATCAGCCAAGGTCCTCCGCAAGGATACGCAGCCCAGACTGCAGCACCCCTACGAAGCGCGGGAGAGGGACAAGTACACCGACGATACCGTTTGTCCGGATTGTGGCGCGGTTTTCTTGAAGGGCAAATGGACGTGGGCGCAGCCCCTGCGCGAGGATGACGTATCCTCGATGGTCTGTCCCGCGTGCCGGCAGATCAAGGACGATCACGCGGGCGGAGTCCTCGCCCTCTCGGGAAGCTTTGTGACGGCTCACCGGGAGGACATCTTGAATCGCCTGCGAAACATCGAAAAGGCGGAAAAGAACGACCACCCGCTCCAGCGCATCATGGCCATCGTCGACAAGGGAGAGGACATCGAGGTCCGCGCTACCTCCGGGCACCTCGTTGCGCGCATGGCCAAAGCGCTGAAGAGCGATTTCAACGGAGAGCTCGAGCTCTCGTTCCTGCGGGAGGAGAACTTCGCCCGCGCGCAGTGGAGGCGGAACTCATGAAAGTCCAGGATCTGATGACGACGGAAGTAGGCAGCTGTCGGGCTTTCGACAGCGCGTATCGAGGAGCGCAAATCATGTGGGAACGGGACTGCGGCGCCGTTCCCGTTCTGGATCAGGAGGGGAGCGTGGTGGCAATGCTGACCGACCGCGACCTCTGCATGGCCGCCATGACCCAGGGAAGAGCGCTCTCGGAGATACGGGTCTCGAGCGCGATGAGCCGGAGCCTCTGGTCCTGCCATCCCGACGATGACCTGTCCCAGGCGGAAGCCGTGATGCGGGCGCGTAAGGTGAGGCGGCTCCCCGTGGTCACCGCCCAAGGAAAGCTCCTCGGTATCCTGTCGCTGAGCGATCTGGCTCGGGCATCGATGGGGCCGAAGCCCGCAAAGACGCAGAAGAAAGCGGTGGAGCCGTCCGAGGTCGGTGCCACGCTGGGCGCGATCAGCTCGGCTGGCAACTGAGCTCGCGCAGGATCCACCGGCGTGGCGGACGTGACTCCCGTTCCGACGAGCGCCGACACCGAGCGCTACCGCAGGAACTATCTCAGCGAGATGGACGGAGCCGCTCTGTACCGCGCGCTCGCGAAACGGGAAGAGAACGAGAAGCGCCGCCGCGTGCTGGAGCGGCTCGCCGAAGCGGAAGAGCGTCACGCCGGTCGGTGGGCGGAGCTGCTCCGATCGTCCGGAGCTCCACTGCCGCACTACCGCGCTTCCGGGCGCACGCGAATCCTCACCTTCCTTGCTCGCGCCTTCGGCCCAAGTCGCGTTCTCCCGGTGGTCATCGGGCTCGAGGCCAAAGACGAGGAACACTACCAGACGCAGCCGGAAGCGAGCGGCCTGTCCGCCGAGGAGCGGGGCCATCGGCGCGCGCTCCGCGCTCTCGAATCCTCCCCCGTCTCCGTCGACAGCATTCTGGAGCGGGAGCGCTGGCACCGGCGGGGCGGAGGCGGAACCCTCCGCGCCTCGGTCTTTGGCGTGAGCGACGGGTTGGTCTCGAACTTCAGCCTGGTCATGGGAGTCTCGGGAGCTTCGGTGGCCCCCGGCCTCGTCCTGATAAGCGGCACGGCAGGCCTTCTCGCGGGAGCGTTCTCGATGGCAGCGGGGGAGTGGATCTCGATGAAGGCCCAGAGAGAGATGCTCGAAAAGCAGCTCGAGCTCGAGAAAGAGGAGCTCGAGATGAGCCCGGAGGAAGAAAGGGAAGAGCTCGCGCTGATCTACCAGGCCAAGGGGATCCCGGAGGACGAGGCGAACGCGCTCGCGGCTCGTCTCCTGGCGGACCCGGAGACCGCGCTCGATACGCTTGCGCGCGAGGAGCTCGGCCTCGACCCGGAGGAGCTCGGCTCGCCCTGGGGAGCGGCCTTGAGCTCGTTCGCGGCCTTTTCCCTGGGAGCTCTCGTGCCACTCGCGCCCTTCCTGCTTGCGGGAGCATTCGGTAACGTCGTCGCCGCGAGCGCCGTCGCCAGCGCCGCGGCGCTGTTCCTCGTCGGAGCGGTGCTCTCGGTCTTCACAGCGCGAGGGGCCTTCGTGAGCGGAGCGCGCATGCTCCTCATCGGTTGCGCCGCCGCTGCCGTGACGTACGCGGCGGGGAGCTGGCTCGGCGTCGACGCCTCGCGTTGATCGCGCTTGGACACTGGCTTGTCTCGAACGTCCTCTTCTTTTTAAAGAGGGGAGGCAAGATGGTGCTACCCGCTCACAGGAGCGGGCTCAGGCGCCGAGCGAGCGCGTCACCCCATCGATGCCCGAGTCCGCGCCTGTTCCAGAGCTCCTCTCGAATCTCCTCCGAACGGCTCAGGTCTTCCTCGAATACGGTCGCCATGCTCGCGCCCGTCTCCTCGCCGAGGACGACGAGATTGCATTCGGCATTGAAACGGAAGGAGCGGAAGTCGAGATTCGTCGAGCCCACGACACTGACGAATCCGTCGGCCACCATGGTCTTCGCGTGCAGCACGGCAGCGGTGTACTCGAAAATCCGCACCCCCGTCGCGAGAAGCTCCTCGTAGTAGCCATGCCCCGCGTGGCGGAGAAGCGGCAGGTCGCTCGCGCCCGGAAGCATCAAACGAACGTCGACCCCGCGGCGAGCCGCGGCGCCGAGAATCTGGATCGCCACCGAACGGGGCGCGAAGTAGGCGTTCGTGATGAGCACCGACCGGCGCGCAGCGCCGACGATCGCTGAAAGCACGGACGCAGACTCCTGGTGTCCGCGAAGCGGGCGCGAGTCGAGAACGAGGACGCGTTCCCCTGATGTCGCCTCCGCGTCTTCAACCTCGAGCGGGCCTATCTCGAGCGGCGTTCCCCCGGCGCGATGCCACGCCTCCGAGAACACCAGCGCGAGCTCCCAGGCCGCCGGGCCCTCGACCCGCGCATGGGTGTCCCTCCACGGGCGGCCCCGCGGGCGCGCGCGAGGCGAGCCGTATTCCTCGGCGATATTCATTCCCCCTGTGAATCCCACGCGGCGATCGACGACCAGGATCTTCCGGTGATCCCGAAAGAAGTGGTTCCAGAAGCGAGGGAAGGCGGGATGGAACAGGCGGACCTCGCATCCGGAGGCCCGCATCTCGGACCAGAAACCGGATCGGGTCCCGAGAGAGCCGAAGGCATCCGCCAGGACTCGAATCGCGACGCCGCGCGCTGAGGCCATGCGCAGGAGATCGAGAATCTCCCGGCCCGTCGAATCGTCACGAAAAATATAGGACTCGAGAAGAATTTCCGTCGCCGCATTCTCGATCGCAAGCCGCATCGACTCGAACGCCTCTTCGCCGCGCTGGAAGACGGCGACGTGGTTGCCTCCGTGGAACGGGCCTTCGTCGATGCTCTGGAGGAGTTCCACGAACGCGGGGTCGCGAACTCCTGCCGGGAGAGTCTGCGCCAGACGTGAAACGGTTTCCGCCCAGAGCTCGCGGGGAAGGCGCCGGCGGGCGCGCGGCCTCAGGACAGGTGGCAGCCGCCGCACGAGACGCTCACGAAGTTCAACTGATCTATCATACCGGACTCGGCGGCCGATGGCCGCCCGCTCATGAGCCTTTTCAATCTCGACAAGATCTTCCGGCCCCGGTCGGTCGCGGTCATCGGCGCGAGCGATGATCCGTCGAGCGTCGGGTTCGCGGTATTCCGGAATCTGAAGCAAAGCTTCGAAGGGAGTCTCTTCCCGGTGAACCGCGCACGGAGGACCGTCTCCGGAATCCGCGCCTACCCCTCGGTGAAAGACCTCGGCGAGCGGCCGGATCTCGCCGTGGTCTGCACCCCCGCGGCGACGGTCGGCTCGGTCATCGAGAGCTGCGGTGAGGCCGGCATCCCGGGGGTCGTCGTCATCTCAGCCGGTTTCCGCGAGCGCGGCCCGGAGGGAGCGGCGCTCGAGTCGGAGGTGCTTCGAACCGCGCGGCGCTTCGAGGGGCTTCGCGTCGTCGGACCGAACTGCCTCGGGGTCATCTTTCCCCGAAGCCGCCTCAACGCCAGCTTCGCCGCCGCGATGCCCAGAGACGGCCGCGTCGCGTTCGTTTCCCAATCGGGCGCGGTCTGCGCGTCGATCCTCGACTGGGCCCGGGAAGAGGAAATCGGCTTTTCCTGTTTCGTTTCCATCGGGAACATGATCGACGTCGACTTCGGGGATCTCATCGATTATCTCGCGGCCGACTCCCAGACCGAAGCCCTGGTTCTCTACGTCGAGTCGATTACGGAGGCCCGCAAGTTCATGTCCGCGGCGCGCGCGTTCACCCGGCTCAAACCGATCGTGGCCTACAAGGCAGGTCGATTCCCCGAGTCGGCGAAAGCCGCGGCGTCCCATACCGGCGCCATGGCCGGAGAGGATGCGGTGTACGAAGCCGCGTTCGAACGCGCCGGCATCGTGCGAATCCAGAGCTCGGAGGACATGTTCGACTGCGCCGAGCTCCTCGCGCGGGAGCGGCTTCCCCGGGGAGAGCGTCTCGCCATCGTGACCAATGCCGGGGGGCCCGGAGTGATGGCAACGGATGCCTTGATCGACCTCGGGGGTGTTCTGGCTCGCTTCACCGATTCCACGATGAAAGAGCTCAGTCGGATTCTTCCAGCCCACTGGTCACGGAGAAATCCCGTGGACGTTCTCGGTGACGCGCCGCCCGAACGGTACGCCGCCGCTGCGGCGACGGTGCTCGAAGACGACGGGGTCGACTGTGCTCTCGCCATCTTCACTCCACAGGCGATGACCGATCCGAACGAAACCGCGCGGAAGCTCGTCGATGCGGCGGCCGGCGCGAGAAAGCCGGTTCTCAGTGCCTGGATGGGCGGTGAATCCGTCCGCGAAGCCAATCGCATCCTGAGCCGGGCGAACCTGCCCACGTACTCGACGCCCGAGCATGCAGTCCGCGCCTTCATGTACCTGGTGAGCTTCTCGCGTCGGCGGGCGATTCTCTACGAGACCCCGCGGGACGTTCCGCTGAATCTGGGAAGCGAACGCGCGCGGATCGGCGAACGTATCACCGCGAGGCAGGGAACGCTCTCCGAGATCGACTCCAAAACGCTCCTTCAAGCCTATGGAATCGCGGTGAGCTCGCCCATCGCGGCTGGGTCGGAGGAGGCAGCGGTCGAAGCGGCGCGCGCATTCGGCTATCCCGTGGTCTTGAAGATCCACTCACCTCAAATCACCCACAAGACCGAAGTCAAAGGCGTTGCCCTGGACCTCGAGAACGACGACGAAGTGCGGCGGGCTTTCGCTTCGATCGTCGGCGCAGCTCGGGAGAAGCGCCCCGACGCGACCGTCGAGGGAGTCACCGTCCAGCGCATGAGGAGTGCTCCGGACGGCTACGAGATGATCCTGGGCACGAAGAAGGATCCCACCTTCGGCTCGGCCATCCTGATCGGCATGGGCGGTATCGCGGCGGAGCTCTTTCGACGATCGGGCCCTCGCGCTTCCGCCCCTGAACGAGCGGCTCGCGCGCCGCATGCTGGAATCCCTACGCTCGTGGCCGCTCCTCGAGGGCTATCGCGGCCGTCCCGGTGTGAACCTGGAGCTTCTCCTCGAAACCATCATTCGATTCTCATACCTCGTGGCCGAGCGGCCGGAAATAAGAGAGCTCGACATCAACCCGCTGCTCGTGACTCCGAGCGAGGTCGTTGCCCTCGACGCCCGGGTGATTCTGGAGGAACGCAAGGACCAGAAGCCCTATTCCCACCTGGTGATTCGACCGTACCCGGAGTCTTTCCGAAAAGAGACCTCCCTCCCGGACGGAACGCCAATCACGCTCAGACCCATTCGTCCGGAGGACGAGCCGCTCTGGAGCGCGCTTTTGACCAGCACTTCGCAAGAAAGCCTCTTTCAGCGGTTCCGGCAGCTCGTGCGTCACTCCCACGAGCTCGCCGCCCGCTTCTGCTTCATCGACTACGACCGCGAGATGGCGATCGTCGCCGAGGTCATGGAACGGGGCGAGCGAAAGCTGGTAGGAGTGGGAAGGCTCGTGGCCGACCCGGACCACCTGACGGCGGAGTATGCGGTGCTCGTCTCGGATGCATGGCAGGGTCGGGGTCTCGGTGCCCTGTTGACAGACTATTGCGTCGAGATCGCACCCGTCTGGGGAGTGAAAACGATCGTGGCCTACACCACGAGCGCCAACACCCGCGCGGTTTCCCTCTTCCGAAAACGCGGCTTCGAGCTCGTGCGGACGGATGGCTGGAAGGAGATCGAAGCGCGAAAGAGGCTCTGACTCGGCTCCGCCGTTGGAGCGTCCTTCAAGCCTTCTCGAGTCAATCGAGAAGGGGAAGCCAGCCCGCGACCGAAGCAACCAGCAGAGACAGCACCAGAAAGAACCCGACGAGGAAAACTCGCCCGGCGAACGTGTGAAGGAAGAATTGAGCTCGAAGCCGTCATCTTGCCCTCCTCAATAGCGTGCGGCCATGAAAGAGATTCCCTCTTTGAGAGACTCGCGCCACGCGTGGGCGAGCTCGGGCCGATACTCCGGATCGTGCTCCGCGACCGCCTCCAGAAGGCAATTGAGCCACACGTCGTACCAATCGGGTTTGATGCCGAGCTGAGCCCGGCTGTGACGCTCCGCGAGCTTCGAAAGCTCCCTGTGCGCCGGACCCCCCGTCGTCCCTGCGGACACCAGCATGACGAAGAGGGAACTCTCCAGCATCTTCTTCTGCCGCTCGAAGTCGGTGCTCTCGAACTTCTTGCGAATCTCCGCGGAGGACTTCATGAAGAGCTCATAGAACCGGTCGAGGAATGCGGGATTCTTCACGCAGCGGCTCAGGCTGTCGCGCGCCGACTGAATCTCGTCATTCACGGTAGCGGAGCTCATGACTGGTAACTTTCGCGCAGGAGTGCGTCATCTACCTCAGCGCGTTCCAAGGCGTTCCGAAAAGCCATTCAATCTCCTCCTTGGCCGTGACTCTGCATGTGAGGATGCAAGAGGTATTCCACGACCATCGTCAAGTTGGCGAGGTCCGCCAGCCAGAAGTCCGGCGATTCCCGCCCACACCGAGTCGATCTCGGGCGAGACGCCACGCGGGATGAGCCCCGACTCGCCCTCTTCGTCCTGAAAGCGCTCTCGAAACGCCTCTTCGGTCCGCTTCCAGTCGTTAGCGTGGATTTCGTGCACGGGGGCGCGCTCCGCTTCTTCCTGGCAGCGCGTGCATCGCAGCGCTTCCGGGACGACGCGCAGTCTCGGAGCGGAGATCCCGTCGCACGAAATGCAGACTCCGGATGGCCCTGGTCGAGGGGTTAGGAGCTGCGCACCTGCGCCCCGCCGAGCGCCTTCGATCCCAGTGAGAGGTTTCACGCAGCCTGGGGGGAGTACTCGCAGGCACGCCGGAGCGGGCCCGTGCAGCCGGGAAGCCCTCCGCAACTCCGCTGTAGCGGGCGGTTTGCGTCGCGGCGGCGGACGCGATCTGGCACGTTCCTTGTAAAGGACATGCATGGAGGAGGGGGCTCATGACAACGACGAAACGAATCCCTCGCCGGCAGTGGAAAAACTACTTCGACAAGTTCACGAAACGACACCTGGGCGATGATCGGCCCGAATCCGCCAGCGTCGATCTTCTCTCTTCCGCGCTCGGCGACCAGGGGGAAGCGGACGACACCCATCTCCTCGGAATCGCGTTCGACCCGAAGAGCGACGCCCTCGAGGTCCTCCTCCAGAACGTGGACCATCTCGTCTTCGAGCCCAGGGAAATCTGGGTGGTGGAGGAAACGAACGGATTTCTCCGCGGCATCGAGCTCGTGCGCAAGGACGGAACGAGGGAGATCATGAGAGTACAGCCGTCGGTTCTTCCCGCGCTCCGGCAGGCCTTTCGGCCTGAGCAAGGGCTGTGACGATGTCCGTTCAGGATCTCATCGACATCGTCTCGTTCTTGCACCGACGCTACGAGACAGCGGGCGACGAAAGGCCGAGCTAACCTCATGAACGGCATCCAGCAGGACGAGCGCGCGCGCGAGGCGGATCACGACGGGAGCGTGCCCTTCGCGGATCGAATCGATGCGGGCCAGCTCCTCGCGCAGCGGCTGAAGGCGTTTCGCGGCACGAATCCGCTGGTGCTCGGAATTCCACGGAGCGCGGTGCCCATGGCGATGGTCATCGCGGAGGCTCTCGACGGAGAGCTCGACGTCGTCCTCGTCCACAAGGTGGGGGCTCCGTTCCAGAGCGAGGTCGCCATTGGCGCGGTCAGCGAGATGGGGGAAGTGCGACTCGTCCCCGAAGCCGGGCGAGTCGGCGCTTACGATGCGTACGTCGAAAGCGAGGTGAGGCGGGAGATCGAAAGACTCCGACGCCGCCGCGCGGCGTATACGCCGGTGAGACCTCCCGTCGATCCCGCGGGACGCATCGTGATCGTCGTCGACGACGGCGTCGCCACGGGCTCGACGATGCTGGCGGCCCTCGAGGTCCTCCGCGCACGCAAGCCGGCGAGGCTCGTTGCCGCGATGGCGGTCGGCTCCCGCGAGGCATTGGCGCGGCTCCGCGAAGCCGCCGACGAAGTGGTCTGCCTCGCGACACCAGCGAGGTTTCACGCGGTGAGTGAGTTCTTCGAGGATTTTCGCGAGGTGACGGACGAAGAAGTCATCGCCATCCTGACCCGCGCCGGCGGGTCTGTAGTCACCTCTGGAGGAAAATGATGGAGACCTTACGGTACGTTCGGTTCTTCGATGACATCCGCGCGGAGGACGTCGCCCTCGTCGGGGGGAAGAACGCCGCGCTCGGGGAGATGTACCGGGAGCTGAGCTCCCACGGCATCCTCGTGCCGAACGGCTTCGCCGTCACGACCGACGCGTACCAGAAATCCCTGGATGAAGCGGGAGCGTGGAAGGAGCTGCGAGCGGCGCTCGAGGGTCTGGACCCGGCTTCGGTCAGAGACCTCGAGAAGCGGGGGAGGCGCGCGAGAGAGATCGTGCTGAGCGCTCCCTTGCCGCGGGACGTCGAGGCGGAGATCCGGGCTGCTTATCGCCGGCTGGAACAGGAGTACGGCGACGAGGTGGCGGTGGCCGTCCGCAGCTCCGCCACCGCGGAGGACCTCCCTAATGCCAGCTTCGCCGGCCAGCAGGAGACGTACTTGAACGTGGCCGGAGAGGCCGCAGTCCTCGATGCCGTACGGCGGTGTTTCGCAAGCCTCTTCACCGATCGCGCCATCCACTACCGGATCGACCAGGGGTTCGATCACTTCAAGGTGCGGCTCTCCGCCGGAGTCATGAAGATGGTGCGATCGGACCTTGCCTGCGCGGGAGTCCTCTTCACCCTCGACACCGAATCGGGCTTTCGGGACGTGGTGCTCGTCACGGGAGCCTACGGGCTCGGGGAGAACGTGGTCCAGGGAGCGGTCGCCCCGGATGAGTTTTACGTCCACAAACCCACTTTCAAGGCGGGCTTCCGCGCAGTGCTTCGCCGTCTCCTCGGCTCGAAGAAGATGAAGATGGTGTACGCGACCGGCGGCGCGAAAGAAACGACGCGGAACGTGCCGACCCCGCGAGAGGACCGGACGAGGTTCTGCCTTCGCGACGAGGACGTTCTCACGCTCGCCGGATACGGCATCCAGATCGAGGAGCACTTTAGCGCGAAGGCTCGGCGCCCCGTGCCGATGGACGTGGAATGGGCTAAGGATGGGCTCGACGGGAAGCTCTACATCGTCCAGGCGAGGCCGGAAACCGCGGCCTCGCGGAAGAACTTCTCGGTGATCGAGGAATACAGGCTCTCGGAGCGAGCGCCGGTTCTCCTCACCGGGCGCGCGGTGGGAACGAAGATCGGCTCGGGCACTGCGCGGGTCATCACGAGCGCCGCACGGTTGCGGGACTTCCGGCCCGGTGAGGTGCTGGTCTCCGATACGACCACTCCGGACTGGGAGCCGGTGATGAAACAGGCCGCCGCCATAGTGACCAGCCGCGGCGGCCGCACCTGCCACGCCGCCATCGTGGCGCGGGAGCTCGGCATTCCGGCGGTGGTGGGAGCTTCGGGCGCGATGGAGCGGCTCGCTCACGAGCCCAAGGTCACCGTATCCTGCGCCGAAGGAGATCGGGGCGTCGTCTATCCGGGCGCCCTTCCCTTCGAGATACACCGTGAAGACGTGAGCGGCCTCGAACGACCGAGGACCCGCGTCATGGTGAACGTGGGCAATCCCGACGTGGCCTTCAAGACCAGCTTCATCCCCAATGACGGAGTCGGTCTCGCCCGCATCGAGTTCATCATCGCGGAGCACGTGAAAGCGCATCCTATGGCGCTCCTTCACCCCGAGAGGGTGGACGCGGCGTCGCGCCCCGCGCTCTCGGAGCTCACCAGAGGCTACGAAAGACCTTCGGACTACTTCATCGAGAAGCTGTCCGAAGGGGTGGGAACCATCGCCGCGGCTTTCTACCCGAAGCCCGTGGTGGTCCGCCTGTCCGACTTCAAATCGAACGAATACGCGAGCCTCCTTGGCGGACGGGCTTTCGAGACTGAAGAGGCGAATCCGATGATCGGGTTTCGCGGCGCCTCCCGCTACGCCCACCCCGCCTACGCGGAAGGCTTCGCGCTGGAGTGCGCCGCGATGAAGCGGGTGCGAGGCGAGATGGGGTTCGGAAACGTGAGGATCATGATCCCCTTCTGCCGTCGAGTGGAAGAGGGCGAGCGGGTGCTGCGAGCGATGGCGGAGCATGGTCTTTCGAGAGGAAGAGACGATCTCGAGATCTACGTCATGTGCGAGATCCCCAATAACGTGCTCCTCATCGACGAATTCGCTCAGCTGTTCGATGGATTCTCCATCGGCTCCAACGATCTCACACAACTCACCCTCGGAGTCGATCGGGATTCCGAGCTCGTGTCCTTCGACTTCGACGAGCGCGATCGCGGCGTCCTCGAGATGCTGCGGCTGGCCGTCGAGGGCGCGAAGCGGAACCACCGGCACGTCGGCATCTGCGGCCAGGCGCCTTCGGATTACCCGGAGATCGCGGAGTACCTGGTGAAGCTCGGAATCGACTCGATCAGCCTCAACGCGGATACCGTGATCGCGACCACGAGGCGCATCCTCGAGCTCGAGAAGCGCCTGGGAACGCCGAAGAAGGTCTCGATCGCGGCGCACCCTTACGTCCGCGCGAGAGCCTGCGGTCCCTGACGCTCCGGAGGAACCCGGAAGCGAATAAGCGACGAAGAGGTCGCGGAGGTGACCCGCGTCAGTCCTCCGACAGCGGGATCACCTGCACGGCCGCGTCCCGCACCTCGTTCAGGAATCGGTCGATGGTCGACCCGCCCCACAGAACCTCCCAGCGCGAGCGAGCGGTCTGCCCGAAGATTACGTGGGTGATTCCCTCGCGGCGGGCGAACTCGATGAGCCCGTCGGCGACTCGGTTCGCCTTCACCCGCACCACCGTTGCGCCAAGTCTCTCCGCCAGCTCGATATTCTTGGAAATCGCTGCGCGGTCCTTCGCCTTGATGCGCGCCGCACTCTCTTTGGGGGTCTCCACGTAGACCGCGTACCAGCGGGCGCCGAGTCGCCCGGCGATCCTCGCCGCCGTTCGGATGACGCGCTGGGCCGCGACGTTCGAGCTCATCGCCACCATCACTCGTTCCGGAATGAACGCCGGCTCGAGGCCTTCGCGCTCCCGATAGGCTGCCGCCTTCTCCGAGACCTCCTCGGCGACCGATCGCAGCGCGAGCTCCCGCAGGGTCGAAAGGTTCCCCTTGCGGAAGAAGTTCGAGAGGGCCTGCTCCACTTTCTCCGGCTTGTAGATCTTGCCCTGCCGGAGCCTCGTCCGCAGCTCCTCCACCGAGACGTCGACATTCACCACTTCGTCCGCGCGGTGCAGGAAGGTATCGGGGACGGTCTCTCTCACCCGCACTCCGGTAACCCGGCTCACGGCGTCGTTGAGGGTTTCCAGGTGCTGGATGTTCACCGCGGTCATCACGTGGATTCCGGCGTCGAGGAGCTCGAGCACGTCTTGATAGCGCTTCTCGTTCTTCGATCCGGGAACGTTGGTGTGCGCGAGCTCATCCACCACCGCGACCTGCGGCTTTCGCGCGAGGATGGCCTTGACGTCCATCTCCTCCATCTCGACATCCCGGTACTTCACCTTCCGCCGGGGCACTATCTCCAGATCGCCGATCTGTTCCTCCGTTTCCTCCCGGCCGTAGGTCTCGACGAATCCGATCACCACGTCGAGGCCGCTCCGCTTCAGGACATGCGCTTCCTCCAGCATGTTGAAGGTCTTCCCCACGCCGGGGGCCGCGCCGATGTAGATGCGCAGGCGCGCGCGATCCTGATCGTCGAGCCGGGCGAGGAGAGCATCGGGGGAAGGTCGGCGTTTCTCTTCCACGTCATGATTCTACGGGATTTCACCCGCTTGCCATCAAGCGACTGTTCACTTCCAGATAGTCCACGGCCAATAGCGAGGCGGACCCTTTGCGCGTTCTTTAGAATTCTCGTCGAAGCGGGCCTGGTTCCGCTCTTCGGCACTGTGAGGACCGGAGGGCTTGCATTGAGTCGCGTCGACCCAACCTGCATGGCATTTCGATTGGAACAGATGTTGCGAAGCGCGTAGTGGGTGGTCGCTGGTGGAGTCGATGAACCCTCAAACCCTTCGTTGTCATCGAGTTCACGCCTTATGGATTCTTTGCGAACTCTTGAGGCCTTTTTTTCGAGTGAATCTCTACACTCGCCCCTGGTGAATCCGATGAACACAAAAAACCATGTCCGCTTTCGCTTCGGCATCAGCCTTACCCCGCTCCTTTTCCTTCTGTCGGGTGCGGTCGCGCAGTCCGAGAACGAGACCCCGAAGGAAGAGCCGAGAAACGACGAGAAGGACTGGACTTTGAACGGGACCCTTGAGGGCTACTACGAGTACAACTTCAACGAACCCTACAACCGGGTGAACCTCCTTCGCGCGTACGACACGAGGGCCAACTCGTTCAGCATCCAGCAGCTCGGGCTCGTTTTCGAGATCGCGCCCAAGGTGGAAGATGACCGCCGCTTCGGGCTGAGAGCCGATCTCCAGTTCGGACAGGCGACGGAGACAGTACAGGGCTCGCCGGCGAACGAGCCGCGCCCCGAGGTCTATCGGAACCTCTGGCAGGCTTACGGCTCCTACGTCTTTCCCGTATCGAAGGGTCTTCGCACCGATTTCGGGAAGTTCGCCTCGATGCTGGGCTACGAGACCAACTACGCGAAAGACAACGATCATTTCTCGAGAGCGTACTTGTTCAACTTCCTGCCCTTCTATCACAGCGGCCTGCGCGCGACTTATTCCTTCAACGACCGGGCCACGGTGCTCTATATGCTCACGAATGGAATCCAGCAGACGGAGGACTTCAACGATTTCAAGTCGAGCCACGTGGCCGCGACCCTGAAGCCGGCGTCGCAACTCACCTGGACCATCAACTACTACTTCGGCCACGAGCAGCCCGATAGCTCTCCCGGTGACGGACCCGATGGTCGGTTCCGCGTGTTCGACACCTATGTGACCGTGACTCCGGTGGGGCCCTTCACCTTCGGCGCAGATTTCAACTACACCACGAGCGAAGTGATGGCCTCCGACCCCACAGGGTCCCTGACCGGGCTCGGGGTATACGCGCGGTACCTGGCCGCTTCCAAGACCGCAATCTCGTTGCGCTACGAGCACCTGGATGACGAGGGAGGCCTCTTCGGTGGCGTGCCCCAGCTCCTCCAGGAAGTCACCTTCACCGCAGAGTACCGGTTCGACGAGGGCTTCCTGCTCCGAGGGGAGCTCCGCCGCGACTGGTCGGATGTTCCGTTCTTCGTGGGTGAGGATCCGTCGTCTCCGCAGGACAGCCAGACCACTGCCCTCGTCGGAGTGGTGTGGTGGATCGGCGGAAAGAAAGGAGCCTGGTCGATGATGACCGCGCTCATGTTCCTTCTGGGTATCGCGGCGTTCGCTCTGATGCTGGGATTCATTTCCCTGTGTGAAAAGGTGTAATGCCATGAACTGGCTGTTGCTCGTCCTGAGTCTTCTGGTCGGAGCGTACCTGCTCTACGCCATGCTCCGGCCGGAGAGGTTCTGAAGGAGGACGTCATGTCGACCGAGATTTTTTCCGTCATCTTCATTCTCGCGGTTCCGATCGCGACCAGCATCCCGCTCGGTCTCTACATGGCGCGGGTGTTCGACGGGAAAGCGCACGTTTCTCGATCCGGTGCTGGTGCCGGTGGAGAAGGCGGTCCTGAAGCTCGCCGCGATCGACTCCGCCGAAGAGATGGACTGGAAGCGTTACTCCCGGGCGCTTCTGCTCTCGAACGTCTGCATGTGGGTCGTGACGTTCGTCGTGGTGTCCATCCAGAGAATTCTGCCCCTGAACCCGGACGGGATCGCCGGAATGGAGCCGACCCTCGCCTTCAACACGATTTCGAGCTTCACCACGAACACCAACCTGCAGCACTACAGCGGCGAGACCGGGCTTTCCTACCTCTCCCAGATGATCGCCATCACCTTCCTCCAGTTCGTGACCGCGGCGACGGGAATGGCCGCGCTCGTTGCCATCATCCGCGCCCTCGGCGGAAGCGGGCTCCAGAAGCTCGGAAACTTCTACGTGGATCTCACCCGCGCCGCGGCGCGGGTTCTCCTCCCGCTCGCGATCTTCGTCGCGCTGGTGCTGGTCTCCCAGGGAACGCCGATGACGTTCGAAGGGGCCGCCCATGCGACCACTCTCGAAGGGGCCGAGCAGACCATCGCCCGGGGCCCGGTCGCGGCCGAGGTCGCCATCAAGCAGCTGGGAACGAACGGCGGCGGCTACTTCGGGCCGAACTCCACCCATCCCTACGAGAACCCCACCCCGCTCTCGAACCTCCTCGAGACCTGGTCGATCACCTGCATTCCCATGGCCATGGTGGTGACGCTCGGCGCGATGGTTCGCAGACGCCGGTTCGCGCTCACGATCTTTCTGACCATGCTGGCGCTCTACATTCCGCTCGTGGCCGTCGCCGTCCACCAGGAGCTCCGCGGCTCCTCCGCCATCGCCGCCATGGGAATCGACCAGTCCTCGGGCTCGATGGAGGGCAAGGAAGTCCGCTTCGGCGCCGGCGCGAGCGCCCTCTGGGCGGTCACCACGACCGTGACCTCGAACGGCTCGGTGAACTCGATGCACGATTCGCTCACCCCCCTCGCCGGGCTCATGCCGATGATCGGGATGTGGCTCAACAACATCTTCGGCGGCGTGGGCGTCGGCTTCATCAACATGCTGATCTACATCGTCGTGACGGTGTTCGTCGCCGGCATGATGGTGGGACGCACTCCCGAGTTCCTGGGGAAGAAAGTCGAGGCCTACGAGATGAAGCTCGCGAGCCTCGCGCTCCTCCTCCATCCGCTTCTGATCCTCGGGGGGACGGCCATCGCCTGCTACGTCTGGGCCACCACCGCCGATCCGGGAAGCGCCCTCGCCTGGCTCAAGAACCCGGGACCGCACGGCTTTTCCGAGATGCTCTACGAGTTCAGCTCGGCCTCGGCCAACAACGGCTCGGGATTCGAGGGCCTCGGCGACAACACTCCCTTCTGGAACATCTCGACGGGTCTGGTCATGCTGCTCGCGCGCTACATCCCCATCATCGCACCTCTCGCGCTCGCCGCTTCTCTCGGTCGCAAGACCGCGGCGCCCGAGACCGAGGGGTCGCTCGGAGTCGACACCTTCACTTTCGGATTCACGCTCTGGGCGGTGGTGCTGATTCTCGGTGTCCTCATGTTCATGCCGGCGGCCGTGCTCGGACCCATCGCCGAGCATCTTTCCATGGTGGCCGTGCCGAGGTGACGTCATGTTCAAAGAAATCAAAGAAGGCTTTCTCTTCACGCTGGTGACTCTGGTTCTGTTCGGAGTCGTCTACCCTCTTCTTGTCTGGGGCGTGGGGCAGGTGCTGTTCTCTCGGAAGGCAGAGGGAAGCTTCATCCGGAAGGCCGACGGCACCATCGCTGGGCTCGGAGCTCGTGGGGCAGGTCTTCACCCGCCCCGAGTACTTTCACGGGCAGGCCCTCCGGTGTCGACTACAACGCCGCCTCGACCGGAGGAACGAACTACGGTCCATCGAATCCCGATCACCTGGCCGCCGTCCAGGAACGCGCGGCGGCCATCGTCGAGAGGGAAGGCGTTTCCCTCGACGAGATTCCGTCGGACCTGGTCACGGCGTCGGGGGGCGGTCTCGACCCGCACATCTCTCCCGGAAGCCGCTCTCATCCAGGTCGAGCGCGTCGCCCGTGAGCGCGGCGTTTCCGCCGAGCGCGTGCGGGAGCTCGTGGAGGCGCACACCGATGGCCCGACGTTCGGATTTCTCGGCCGGCCGCGGGTCCACGTCCTGAAGCTGAACCTGGCTCTCGATTCGGAGGAAATCAAGCCATGACCGCTCACGCTCGCAAAATCTCACCCTGGGATCCGGAGATCTTCCGGGGCGCGGTGCGAGACTCGTTCCTGAAGCTCGATCCGCGCGTCCAGATCAAGAACCCGGTGATGTTCATCGTGGAGATCGGAAGCCTCCTGAGCACCTTCGTCTTCGTCGAACCAGGCTGCTGACCGGGACCGGCAATCCCCTGTTCACCGGTCAGATCAGCTTCTGGCTCTGGTTCACCGTTCTCTTCGCCAACTTCGCCGAAGCCATGGCCGAAGGACGGGGAAAGGCGCAGGCGGCGACGCTGCGGCGTACCAAGGCCGAGACCATGGCCACCCGCCTTCTCGAGGACGGCACGACCGAGGACGTTCCCGCGACCTCGCTCCGAAAGGACGACATCGTTCTGGTGAGCGCCGGCCAGGTCATTCCCGGCGACGGAGAGGTGATCGAGGGCGTCGCCAGCGTGGACGAGTCGGCGATCACCGGCGAGTCGGCGCCGGTGATCCGCGAGTCGGGCGGCGACCGCTCGGCGGTCACCGCGGGAACCCGGGTGCTTTCCGACTGGATCAAGGTCCGCGTCACCTCGAACCCCGGCGAGACGTTCCTCGACCGGATGATCGCCCTCGTCGAAGGGGCGGAGCGTCAGAAGACTCCCAACGAGATCGCCCTCGCGATCCTTCTCGCGGTGCTCACCCTCGTCTTCCTGTGCGTCGTGGTGACGCTCCAGCCGTTCGCGCTCTACGGCGGCGAGTCCATCTCCCTCCCGGTGCTCATCGCCCTTCTCGTCTGTCTCATCCCCACCACCATCGGCGCTCTTCTCTCCGCCATCGGCATCGCGGGCATGGACCGCCTCGTCCAGCACAACGTTCTCGCGATGTCGGGCCGCTCGGTCGAAGCGGCGGGAGACGTGAACACGCTGCTCATGGACAAGACGGGCACCATCACTCTCGGCAACCGCCAGGCGACGGCGTTTCTTCCCCTCCAGGGTGTCGCCGAGTACCGGCTGGCAGAGGCGGCGCAGCTCGCTTCGCTTTCCGACGAAACTCCCGAAGGCCGATCGATCGTGGTGCTGGCGAAGCAGAAGCACGGAATCCGCGGCCGGGAGCTCCGCTCGCACGAGGCCACGTTCACTCGCCTTCTCCGCGCAGACCCGCATGTCGGGGGTGAACATCGACGGCCGCCAGATTCGAAAGGGCGCCGTCGACGCCGTCACCAAGCTGCTCGCGGAATCGGAAAGGAAGGCGGTCGACGACCTTCGCGCCATCGCCGATCGGATCGCCCGCTCGGGAGGCACCCCTCTGGCCGTCGTCGAGAACGGGCGCGCTCTCGGCATCGTCCATCTGAAGGATATCGTCAAGGGCGGCATACGGGAGCGCTTCTCCCATCTGCGCGCCATGGGGATCCGTACGGTGATGATCACCGGCGACAACCCTCTGACCGCCGCCTCGATCGCCGCCGAAGCGGGAGTCGACGACTTCATGGCCGAAGCCTCTCCCGAGGACAAGCTCGAGCTCATCCGGAAAGAGCAGGCCGCCGGACGGATGGTGGCGATGACCGGAGACGGCACCAACGACGCCCCGGCGCTCGCCCAGGCCGACGTCGGGGTCGCGATGAACACCGGAACCATGGCCGCCAAGGAGGCGGGCAACATGGTGGATCTCGACTCCAACCCGACGAAGCTCATCGAGATCGTGGAGATCGGAAAGCAGCTCCTGATGACCCGCGGCGCGCTCACCACGTTCTCGATCGCCAACGACGTCGCCAAGTACTTCGCCATCATCCCCGCGATGTTCATCCTCGCGTTTCCCCAGCTCGCGGTCCTGAACGTGATGGGGCTCGCGACCCCAGAGTCCGCCATCCTCTCGGCGGTCATCTTCAACGCGATCATCATCATCGCCCTCATCCCGCTGGCGCTCCGGGGAGTCCGCTACCGGCCCCTCGGCGCCGCCGCCATCCTGAGGCGGAACATGCTGATCTACGGCGTGGGTGGCATCGTCGCGCCGTTTCTGGGGATCAAAGTCATCGACCTGTTGCTGACGGCCGCCGGGCTCGCCTGATAGGATGAGCGCATGATGAACGAAGGGGTTTTCTCGGCGGACTCGGGGCTGCGGCGATCGCCGGGTGGGCGAGCCCGGTGCGCGCCGCGAGGCTCGAAACCATCGGTCTCCAGCTCTACACCGTGCGCCGGGACCTGGAGAAGGACTTCGAAGGAACGCTCGCCCAGGTGGCGAAGGTGGGATTCCGGGAGGTGGAGCTCGCCGGGCTCTTCGGACGCGCCCCCAAGGACGTTCGGGCATCCCTCGAGCGCCACGGTCTCGAGGCACCCTCGATGCACGTGGACCTTCCCGAGATTCGAAACGGGCTTCGCGAAGACTCTCGAGGCCGGGACTCGCGCTCGGCGTCGCGATACGTCATATGCGCCTGGCTCGCACCCGAGGAGCGGGAGAGCCTCGACGACTACAAGAGACATATCGAGACGTTCAACCGAGCTGGAGAGGAAGCGAAGAAGGCTGGCCTCCAGTTCGGATTCCATTGCCATGACTTCGAGTTCGTCCCCCTCGAAGGGCGTCGTCCCTTATGACCTGCTTCTGAAGGAGACCGATTCCTCACTGGTCCAGATGGAGATGGATCTCTACTGGATCACCAAGGCGGGCGCCGATCCCCTCCACTACTTCCGCGAATACCCGGGACGATTCCCGCTGGTCCACGTCAAGGACATGGATGCGACGCCGCAGAAGCACTTCACCGAGGTCGGGAAAGGGCGTCGTGGACTTCCCGCGGATCTTCGCGCAGGCGAAGCTCGGCGGCATTCGCCACTACTTCGTCGAGCAGGACGAGACGAAGGGCCCCGCCATCGAGAGCGCTCGGGAGAGCTACGAGTACCTCAGGCGCCTGGACTTCTGACGCCGCGGAAGGAGCAGCGGCCGCCGTCTCGGGGAGCTGGCGTTTCAGATCCTCACGCCGGTAACAGAGCGTGCTCGCTCCGCGACCAGGACGGAGATCAGTCGCACGAAATCGCCGATCGCTCGCCGCGTGGCGACGCCCGCCCGCTCTCCGTTCCCCCAGATGTCGAGCCAGCCGACCTGGGAATTGGCCCAAACGAGAGCCACCCGGGCTCCTTCCGTCGGAAGGGGCAACCCCTTGCGGTGTACTTCCGAAGGCCGGGTCTTCGGTGGAAGCAGGGTGTCGAGATCCAGAGCCGCCTGTGGAATCGGCCTCGAGCCGCTTCCCCGGTCCGTGCTCCCGAGCACGTGCCCGTCCCGGTCGCGGACGACGACCGCCGCGAGCGGAAACACGGATCGTGATCGCTCGAGAGCCCCGGCAAGCCGCGGCTCGACCGGCCCCGCGAGCTCGAACTGGCTCGCGATCGCGTGAAGGAGCTCCAGCTGCTTTCGCGCTGCCGCGGCCGCGCGCATCCTCGGTCCTCGAGAACCGAACGAGGCCGCGATGAGCCCACAGACCGCGAGGCCGACGAATGCGATGACGTCGTCCCGGTTGTGGATCGTGAGTCGGAGGTACGGTTTCGTCAGAAAAAAGTTCAGGCTCAGTGCCGACGAAACCGCAGTAGCGACGGCCGCCCATCGCCCGCCGAGCTCCGCGACGACGATGACGAGAGCGAGGAAGGCGAACGTCAGATTGGAGGCGGTCGTGACCTCACGCAGCGGAATCAACGTGATTCCGAGGAGAACGGCGACGATAGGACCCAGTCCGGCGAACAGCAGGCTCTCGTCTTGGGATTCGGTCATGTGGGCCTCCCTGGGCCACACAGGGCTCAGGGAGCGAGACCCGCGGGCCACCTCCTATAATAATGTTATCGCCGCTCTTCGACAGCGTCGCCCTCGAGGGTGCTCGTTCGAGAACATCTCCCACGAGCACACCCGGGCACCCTCAAACGAGGGCATCAACGCTGAGGCCGCCAACTCCTACATCGGGTTGCCGTCGGCGTCCAGGCGAACCGTCGGACCGTACTCGAGCGACAGGAGGCCTTCCGCCACTTTCGCCTTGTCGCCTACCACTACGAGAATCGAGTGCTCGCTATCGAGGTATCGCCCCGCGGCTTCTTCGAGAGCGCCGATGGTGACGGATTCCACGCGGGAGGTATATTCCTGAAGCTCCTCGGGCTTCCGGTCATAGCCCTCGAGCTCCGCGATCTCGCCCGCAATCTGAGACAGCGTCTCGAACCTCTGCGCGAAACCGCGGATGAGGTTCTCCTGGGCGTGCAGGAGCTCTTCGGAGGTCACCGGCCGGCGCCACTTGTGAAGATCCTCGATCTCCTTCTGCATCTCCTGGATGGCTTCCTTGGTCACCGAGCTTTCGACCGGGGCCGAGCTCAGAAAAACGCTCTGGACGATGCCGTAGCGAATCGACGAGAACGCTCCGTAGGTGTAGCCCTTGTCTTCGCGGAGGTTCAGATTCAGCCTTCCCGAGAAGCCTCCTCCGAGAACCGTGTTGAGCACTTCGAGCACGTGATAGTCCGGCGTCACCCGCGGTGGTGCGAGCATGGCGATGCGGATCTCCGACTGGGCGGCGCCGGGACGGTCCACGAAGCACGTCTTTCGCGAGGGCGGCGGCGCGGGCTCGACCTTGACTTCGCCGAAGCTGTCGATGGACCAGCTTCCTACCGCCCTCTCGGCTTCGCTCTCCGCCTCCTCGAGAGAAATGTCGCCCACGACGATGAGCGAGCTTTCGCCGGGCGCGTAGTACCGAAGATAGAACTGCTCGAGCTCCGCGCGCTGCATCTCGCGGACCGACGACTCTTCTCCAGCCACCGGCCAGCCGTAGGGATGCGTCGACCCGAAGAGGGATTTTCTCACCGCTTTTCCGGCGATGGCCCCCGGACTCATCCGCTCCTGAAGGATCCCGTCGAGCCGCTGCTGGCGGAGCCTTTCGAGCTCCTCGCCCGGAAAGCTCGGGTGCAGCAAGACGTCCGCCATGAGATCCAGTGATTCGGGAAGGTGTCGTTTCAGGCAATCGAGCGAGAGAGCGCTCCACTCGCGGCTTCCTCCGGCGGAGAGATGACTTCCCAGACGATCGAGCTCCGCTTCGATCTGGAGAGAAGTCCTCGTGGCGGTTCCTTCCTCGAGCATGTCCGCGGTCATCGAGGCGACGCCGCTCCTCTCGGCACGATCCGCCGATGCTCCGCGCTTGACGAGAAGGGACGCCGCGACCTTCGGCACGTCGTGCCTCTCGACCACGAGGAGCTTCAGCCCGTTCCCGAGGGTCGCCGTCTGCACCTCGGGAACGTGAAACGACGGGGTCGGCTTCACCACCGGTGAGAGGGAACGATCGGGCTCGCTCCGCTCGGCGGGCTCGGAGCCGTCCGGAACGTAGGAGATGGCGAGCCGCGGAGCGAGGAGGTATTTCTTCGCGACGTACTTCAGGTCCTTCGCTTTGACGCGCTGGTAGCGGTCGTAGTCCTCCTGGAACCGGTCGGGAGATCCGAGAAAGGTCTGGTACATCGCGAGGCGGTCGGCCTTGCCGCCGAAGCCTCCGATCCGCTCGAGACCCGAGATGAAGTCGAACTCCTGCCCTGCCAGGATGCGCTCGAGCTCTTCTTCGGTCGGGCCTTCCTTCGCGACCCTCGCGATCTCCTCGTCGATCATCCGCTCGAGCCTCGCGAGCTCGACTCCCGGTCTCGCGGTCGCCACGACTCCCACCAGCCCCGCGATCTCGAGGCTGTAGTTGAAGGCGCTCACGTCGGATGCGACCTGCTCGTCGTAGACCATCCGCTTGTAGAGCCGCGAGTTCTTGCCGTCGGCGAGAAGTGTCGTGAGGAGATCGAGCGCCGCGTCGTCCTCTTCGAAGTAGGCGACTCCGGGCCAGGCGAGGTAGAGGCGTTCCTGCGGAACGCGGTCCTGGACCACGATCCGCGGCTCGGTCGGAAGAACGGTTTCGTGCCGGCGCTGCCGCATCAGGGGAGGTCCCGGAGGAAGCGAGCCAAAGTACTTCTCGACGAGCTTTTTCGCCTCAGCGTTGTCGAACTGGCCGGCGATGGTGAGAACGGAGTTGTTGGGAGTGTAGTACGTGCGAAAGAACTGGTGAACGTCTTCGAGAGTCGCGTTCTCGAGATCCTGCATGCTGCCGATGATGTGCCAGGAGTAGGGATGCCCTTTGGGGAAGAGGTTCTGGAAGATCACTTCGACCGCGGTTCCATAGGGAACGTTGTCCATGCTCTGGCGCCGTTCGTTCTTCACCACTTCCCGCTGGTTGTCGAAATTCTCCTGGTTCACCGCGTCGAGAAGGTAGCCCATGCGATCGGACTCCGCCCAGAGCACGAGCTCGAGCGAGCCCGCGGGCACGGTCTCGAAGTAGTTCGTCCGGTCGAAGTTCGTGGTCCCGTTGATCCCACCCTGGGAGATATTCGCCCCGGCGCGCTCCATGAAGGAGACGTAGGAGCCTTTCACGTTCCGCGAGCCCTCGAACATCATGTGCTCGAAGAGATGGGCGAAGCCGGTCTTCCCTTCCTCCTCGTTCTTCGATCCCACGTGGTACCAGAGGTTCACGTGCACGACCGGGAGCTTGCGGTCCTCGTGGAGGATGACCCGCAGGCCGTTCGGCAAACGATAGGTCTCGAAATCGATCTTGGGAATGCTGCCGACTTTGGGCTGGTTCAACGCTTCTCCTCCCGGACTCTTATAATACCCTCATGCGCTTCGCCCTCGCCTCGCTCGTGGCGCTCCAGGAGCTCTTCACGTCACTCCTCTTTCGCTCGAGGAGATGAAAGAAAAGCAAGCCGTGGTCGAGACCACGCTCGGCGAAATGGTTTTCGATCTGCTGCCCGAAAAGGCTCCCAATCACGTTGGCTACTTCATGAAGCTCGCCGCGGAAGGCGCTTTCGACCGCACTTCTTTTCATCGCGTGGTGAAGTACGGGATCGTCCAGGGCGGCGACCCCAAGACCAAGGACCCGAGCGCGCAGGGGAGAGTTCGGCACGGGCGGCCTCGGGCTTCTCGCCCGCGAGCTCTCCGACGAGAAGCACACCCGCGGAGCCATCTCCGCCGTTCAGGTTCCCGGCAAGCCCGATTCCGCCGGCTCGCAGTTCTTCATCGTGGTCACCGATCAACCGAGCCTCGACGGACAGTTCACCGTTTTCGCCCGCGTCTCGGAAGGCATGGCCGTGGCGCAGAGGATTTCGGAAACTCCGGTCGACGAGAAGGGACTCGCGACGGAGCGGGTCGAGATCGTGAAGGTAACTCTTCGCGACAAGCCTCCTCCCGAGGTTCCGCCGTTCTCGACCGAGACCGTGGAGGAGCTTCGCCGGTACCGCGCGGTGCTCGTGACCTCCTTCGGCGAGATCGAAGTCGAGCTCTATCCCGACAAGGCGGAGAACCACGTGAGGAATTTCCTGCGGCTCGCCGAGATCGGCGCGTACGAGGGCCTCAGCTTCCACCGCATCGTGCCCGGGTTCGTCGTCCAGACGGGATTCCTCGACACCCGAAGCGAGCCCCCGTCGGAGCGCATCCTGAAATACGTCCAGAACCTCGAGCCCGAGTTCAACGACGTCCTTCACGAGCCCGGAGTTCTCTCCATGGCCCGAGGGGACGAGCTCGCGAGCGCCTCGACGTCGTTCTTCATCGTCACCGGGACCGCGACCTCCCTCGACCACAAGTACACCGTCTTCGGCCGGGTCATCGACGGCATGGAAGTCGTGAAGGCCATCGAGGCCGTCCCGACCGACGGCGACAAGCCCCTCGACCGGGTCGAGCTCTCGCAAGTGCGCATCGAGAAGGCCGCCCTAGTCTGCATGCTCGACGTCGCCATTGTCGGCGGTGGGCCCGCCGGACTCGCCACCGCCATCGAATGCGGAAGGGCGGGTCTCTCCCACATCGTTCTCGAGAAGGGCTGGCTCGTCGACGGCATCCGGCGCTTCCCCGTCAACATGGTGTTCTTCACGACACCCGAGCTCCTGGAGATTGGCGAGCTCCCGCTCACCTGCACCGGGGAGAAACCGACCCGGCTCGAGTCGCTCAAGTACTACCGGCGGGTGGCGTCGCACTACCGCATTCCTCTTCGACTGTACGAGCGGGTGCGCGCGGTGAACCGAGTCGACGGCGCTCTTCGAGCTCGAGACGACATACGAGCGCGGCCAGCCGGGAGCTCCCGAGAGCGTCCGGGCGCGGAACGTGGTTCTCGCCTGCGGCTACTACGACAACCCCAATCGTCTCGGCGTCCCGGGCGAGGATCTCGAGAAGGTATCGCACTACTTCACGGAGACTCACCCTTACTTCGGACTCGAAGTGGCGGTCATCGGCGGCGCGAACTCCGCCGCGGAGTGCGCCCTCGAGCTCTTCCGCTCCGGAGTGTCGGTGACGCTCATCCATCGGGGCGACGCGCTTTCGACCCACATCAAGTACTGGGTCCGTCCGGACATCCTGAACCGCATCGAGCGCGGAGAGGTGAAGGCGCTCTTCGGTACCGAAGTGGTCGAAATCCATCCCGAGAAGCTCGTGCTGCGAAACAAGATCGGGAGAGACGTTCGAGATCGCGAACGACGCGGTCCTCGCGCTCACCGGCTATCACCCCGACTACGGCTTCCTCACCGCGATGGGAATCGAGATCGACGCGGCGAGTGGAAAGCCGCGCGTCGATCCCGAAACCTGCGAGACGAACGTTCCCGGAATCTACCTTGCCGGAGGAGTGGTCGCCGGGCGCGAGACCAACAAGATCTTCATCGAGAACGGTCGCTTTCACGGGAAGAAGATCGTGGCCCACCTGAAGGCGTCGTGAAGGCGGATCTCGTCATCCGCGGCGGACGCGTCCTCGACGGCACCGGGGCTCCCGAGCGCACGCGCCGACGTGGCGATTCGAGGCGGGAAGATCGCGGCAGTCGGGAACGGGCGGTCGAGGCCGACGAGGTCATCGACGCCGCGGGGAAGATGGTCGCTCCGGGCTTCATCGACCTGCACTCCCACGGTGACCTGGTTCTCGCCTGGCCCTCCGAAAAGAGGCTCCCGCTCCTCGAAGGACGGATCGCGCAGGGGATCACCACCGAGATCGTCGGAAACTGCGGCCTCGGAGGCGGCGCCTCTCTTCGGAGACGCGGCACGGCGCTTCTTCCTCAATTGAACGGCTGGATGTCCCCCGCTCCCTTTCCATGGACGTGGAAGGGAGTAGGCGACTATCTCTCGCACCTCGAGCGCCTCGGCCTTCCGGTGAACGTGGGAACGCTCGTCCCTCACGGTCCCGCTTCGGATCGGAGCGCATTCCCTCGCTCCCGGTGAAACCAGCGGCGAGGCGCGCCGGCGCATGGCGGACGTCGCTCGACGCCGCGCTCGAGGAAGGCGCGTTCGGGCTTTCGGCGGGACTCATCTATCCACCGGGGATGTACACGTCGACCGACGAGCTCTCGTATCTCGCGCGGCGCGTCGCGAAGAGCGGCGCGCTTTTTCGCCTGCCACGTGCGCGGGTCGAGCGAGACTCTCCTCGATGCGGTCTCCGAGCTCCTCCGCATCGGAGGCGAGACCGGAGCCCGCGTTCACCACTCCCACGCCGAAGCGGTCGGCCGGAGCCACTGGCCGAAGCTCGCGCAGGTCCTCGCGATGGAGGAAGCCGCGAGAGCGGAAGGGATCTCGAGCTCTCGGCCGACATGTTCCCGTACACCGTGGCCGCGACGATGATGCTCGCCATCTTTCCGCCCTGGTCTCTCGAAGGCGGCCTCGGCCGGCTCCTCGAACGCCTCGGATGAACGGCGAGACGAGAGCGTATCCGGGTGAGCATCGAGACGGTCTCGCCGAGCTGGCCTCCCTGGCGCGACGGTGGATGGCCGCACAATCTCGTCAAAGCGGTCGGCTGGGACCGCATCCGGGTCTCGAGCGTCGGGCTCGGATCGGAACCGCGCGGCCGAGGGAATGACCCTCGAAGAGCTCGGGCGCGCGCGCGGCAGAGATCCCTTCGACGCGATCGCGGATTTGATGATCGAAGAGGACGGAAACGTCGGCCAGTTCGTGGAGGACATCTCGGGCGAGGAGGGGATCGCGACGCTGGTGAAGCACCCGGAAATCGCTTTCATCACGCGACGCGAACGACTACGGCAAAGGGAAGCCCCATCCCGCGGCGTACGGAGGCTTCCCTCGGATCCTCGCCCGATTCGTCCGGCGCGAGCGCGCTGCTGACGCTCCCGGAAGCGGTTCGACGGATGACATCGCTTCCCGCCTCGATCCTCGGTCTTCGCGATCGCGGCGTTCTTCGCGAAGGAGCCTGGGCCGACGTCGTGGTATTCGATGCGGACGCCATCGAGGATCGCGCGACGCTCGAGGATCCCCGTCTTCCGGCGCGAGGGATGGAAGCGGTGCTGGTGAACGGAAAGGCCGTCTACCGTAACGGCGCTCTTACCGGAGCGCTTCCGGGCGTTTCCTTGTTCCGGCAGGCGAAGCGTGTCTAGAGTAAGAACCATGACTTATCGAATCCTCACCGCGCTCGTGCTCACCTGCATCGTCGGAACCTCCGCTCACGCGCAATCGAAAATGGAAGTCTCGGGTCAGCTCGTCGTTACCGACCTGCAAGAGCTCGATACCACCGACTACGGTTTCGGAGGCCGGCTCGGCTTCGCCGCGACGCCGCTCTTCACCTTCGAGGGTGAGCTGAGCTATTTTCCATCCGACATTCCGGACCTGGTGCCGGTGACGTAGCTCCCGCCTCGAGGGTTTGTTCGGGGTCAAGGTAGGCCCGCGATTCGATCGCTTCTCCGTCTTCGGCAAGGTCGCGTCCAGGATTCGTCCAGTTCGGGGAGGCGTCCGCGCCCGTCGTCTGCATCCTGATCTTCCCGCCTCCTCTGGCCTGCGTTCTCGCGGAGGGACAGACCGTCTTCGCCCTCGACCTCGGGGGCGGAGTCGAGTTCTTTCCGACGGAGCGGAGCCTTCTGCGCTTCGACGTCTCCGACCTGATGCTCAAGTACCCGGGTCCGACCTTCAATCGAGACATGGAAGCGTTCACCGAGGATGGATTCTGGGGTCACAACTTGAGGTTCGCTATCTCCGGCCGGTTATCGCTTTTGAGCGGCGCTTGAATTCGGCTCCGGGCGCTGGTTAAGGTTCTTCGATGGCGTTTCTGGACAACCTTCTGTCGGACTTGATCCGGAACTCGACCGGCTTCAACGCGAAGCCGTTCGTTCGCGCGGTGGGCGGGAAGAACATCCTGCTCCTCGGCGGCGCGGTCATCGCGGGAGCGATCGCGGCGGAGAAGATGCGTTCTCAACCGCAGCCTGCGGCCGGAGCTCCGCCTCTTCCGCCCCTTCCACCGCTCCCGTCGTCCGAGCCGGTCCCTCCTCTTCCGCCGCTTCCCGCAGCCGTGCCTCCGGAACCGCAGCTTCCCCGCGGACTCGTCTTCGCCATCGTGCGCACCATGATCTCGGGCGCTCTTTCGGACGGCGAGATGCACGCGGAGGAGAAGAAGCTCATCGAGGGCCGCCTGGGCGAATCCGGCTTTTCGCCCGACGAGACGAAACAGATCCACAAGGACCTCGTGTTCCCGCCGCAGCCGGACGAAATCGCGACCATGGTCGCGACGACGGAAGACCGGGAGCTCGTGTATCGATTCGGCGCCCTCGTCGTCCGTGCCGACGGCGGAGCCTCCGCCCCGGAAACGGCCTGGCTCGAAAGGCTGGGACGCACTCGGCCTGACGCCCGCGCGGCGCGCGGCGCTCGAGAACGAATCTTCGGCGCTACCGTCCCCGCAGACAGCGATGGCATCAGCACTCGAGACGGCGCGTTCTCCGTCTGGCGCTTTTGCTTAGCGCTAAGTACAATGGTTCATGAACGTATCTCAGATGGCGAGGCCTCGGGAGCCGGGGGCGAGCTCGCGGCAAGCGATTGTCAGCAGTCGAGCGATTGCGTCCCGAGGCGGCACGGTTCGCACGACGCGCCCCGACTCGCATTTCCATGCCGCCGACTCGACGATCTTCGCGAGCGCTCACCGCGCGTGTGAGGCTCGCCGGGAATTACCGCGGACCGGATGCCCGACGCCAGGACCTCCAGGTCGTTGGTGAAGTCGTTCGCCCGCAGAGCGCCTTGATCCCGGCTTCGGAAGAGGCTCAACCGGAATTCCGGAGTCGGTCACGCCTGCCCACAGGCGCGAGCCTTGGAGCTCGTCGAAGAAGTCGACGATCAAGGTGATGTGGTCCGCTTCGCCCGAGGCCTTCAGCACGGCGACCCGGTCGCCGTCCGGATGCAGATCGTAGCTCCTGGTTTGTGCCCGGAGGGGCACGAGCCCCGGCGACCATACCCGCGGCGTCTCCCGGCGGAACCGATCGCCTTCCACGGTATACGCGGCCACCATGATTCTTCCGTCCGCGGCACGATAGAAGATCTCTCTGTCGGGTTCGACTCCACATCGGCATGCGTCCGCCGTCCGTGGAAACCTGCCACTTCGCCCCCGGACCCGGGAACGGACGCACGTACACTTCGCTCTGTCCGAGCTCGTTCGATGTATACGCCAGCCAGAGACCGTCCGGCGAGAAAGCGGCGTCGAATTCGCTGGAAGCGCCGTTCTGTAAGGCCGTGGGGGTCCCGGCCTTCCACCCGGACGCCTCGTCGCCCGTGAGCGGGAGAATGAAGATCTTCGTTCGTTTCCGGGCTGAACTCACGGAAGGCCAGAAACTTTCCCGCTCGGATGCCACGATACCGGGGCTTGCATTTTCTTGCTCTCCGTCAGGCGCTCCGCCTCGCCCGTCCCGTCGGTTCGCTGCCAGTAGAGATTTCCTGATCGACTGATCTCCCCGCGTCGAGGAAAAGGCGATGCGCTCTCCATCGGGAGTCCATACGGGGAAGCTATCGTCTCCGGGATCGAACGTGAAACGAGAGAGGTTGTCCGCGCTCCCATTCGTAGATCCACACGTCCCGATTGTTGCCTTCGAGGATGTCCAGCGCGAGCCTCTCGCCATCGGGAGAGAAGCGAATGTTGTTATAGTGGCCGGGCGTCGCGCGCAAAGGCTGAAGCTTCCCTTCGCGGTCCATCCATTGAATGGGCGTCGTGAGGAGGCCCTCTCCCCGCTGGTACACGAGCGTTCCGTCGCGGGAGAAGGCGAACTGGGCTCCCCCATTTCCCGGGTTGGCGCTTACGCTCTCGAGCGCGGGCACGGGCTCTCCCGTCAGCTCCAGCCGATCGAGATCGAAAGGCGCGGCGAAGAGCGTGCCCTCGTGAATGAAGACCAGGTGGCCGCTCGGAAGGTAACGTCCATGGTATCCGCCGCGATACACAACCTTCCTGGCGTCGCCTTCGAGCGTGTGCACGACGAGGCTCGCGTCCTCGAAGTTGCCCACCCCTGCCTGCCGTGAACAGAACGGCCTTGCCCCCGGGCAGGGCCTGGGGCCAGCGGTGGCGACCCTCATCGGAGGCCGGATCGGGTGTCGTCAGGGCCTGCGGTGTGCCTCCGGCCGATGACACGCGGGAAGGGCCGCCCAGGGCGGCCGTAAAGAAGATCGTCCCGTCCTCGGCCCAGGTTCCGCCCCGGGCCTCCGCTTCGTCGCAGAGAGTGACGGCCGGGCCGCCGGAGATCGAGATCTTCTTCAATTTCCCGTCGGCGAAGAACGCGATCCACTTCCCGTCGGGCGAAAAGAACGGGTCGCGGGCGCCCTCGGTTCCGGGAATGGGATCGGCGTCGAGCCGCTCCAGACTCCGGAGATGGAGAAGCGTGTCTCCATCCGCGCCCCCGCTCGCGACGATGACCAGAAGGCGGCCGTCCGGCGAGAGGATCGCGGCGGGACCGAAGTTGGTCGAGAGCGATCCCTCGACGCCGAGCTCGGCGCTCAGCCGCAGGCGTGGAGCGGGCTCCGGAGTGCGGGCGCCACGGCGCCCAGAGTGCCAGCGCTGCGATCGTCGCGCCGAGCGCGAGGACCCACGGCAGCACCCGCCCTCGCGAAGAGACGCGGACGGCATCCGGTGTCGCGCGGCTTCTCCTCGAGCGCGATGCGCGCTTCTCCGATGTCGCGCAGCCGTTTCTTCGAGTCGCGGTCGAGACACCGTTCCAGCAGGCGACGAAGGCCAGGCGGCGTCGAAGCCGGGAAGCGCCTTCCAGTCGATCTCCTGCCGCAGCACCGCGGCGAGCGTGTCGCTCACCGTCTCGCCCGTGAAGAGCCTCTTCCCCGTCAGCATCTCGAACAACACCACCCCGAACGCCCAGATGTCCGCGCGCTTGTCTACCTTCGCTCCGCGCGCCTGCTCGGGTGACATGTACGCCGCGGTGCCGAAGATGACGCCGGCCTCGGTCATCTGCCGCGACATCGTCGGCGACTGAGATAGAGCGCCCTCGGCCGTCGGTTCGCCTTCGTAGGCTTTGGCGAGTCCGAAGTCGAGAATCTTGACCGTGCCGTCCCCGGTGAGCTTGAGATTCGCGGGCTTGAGGTCGCGATGGACGATGCCCTTCTCGTGCGCGGCCTCGAGGCCTTCGGCGATCTGCTTCGCGATCGCGACCGCTTCGTCGACGGGGATCGCACCGCGCTTCAGCCGCTCGGCGAGGTCTTCGCCTTCGACCAACTCCAGCGCCAGCGCGACGACGCCGTCGCTCTCTTCGAGCCCGTGGATCGCGGCGATGTTCGGATGGTTGAGCGACGCGAGCACCTGGGCCTCGCGCCGGAATCGAGCGACGCGCTCGGCATCCTGCGCAAAGGCCGCCGGAAGAACCTTGATGGCGACGTCACGGTTGAGCTTCGTGTCCCGCGCCCGAAAGACTTCACCCATTCCCCCGGCCCCGAGGGGCGAGACGATCTCGTAGGGACCGAGTCGCGTGCCAGGGTGAGCATCTGGAACCGAACGATGCGGAGGATACCATGACGGACCCGATCCACCTCGGCTCGGTAGCCGATGAGAAAGGGTCAGGGAGAAGAATCTGTTCGCGTCTTGTACCGTTCGACGAACTCGGCGAGCGAGAGCACCACGGCACCCGCTCGCGCTTCTCGGGGTAGTGCTTCAGGTTGCCGGTGATCTGAGCGTCGCTCTCGCAGGCGTCGCAGACTTGAACAGCCACGCTCGACAGAAACGAGCTCGTCGTCTCGGTCGAGAAGCGTCACGCGTAGAGACTCGACGAGGTCATCGGCACGTCGCCAGCGGTAGATCGATCCGATGCTCGAGGTCAGCGCATCCACGTGACGCGTTTGTGGAAACCGATCTCTTGGACGAAGCAGAACGTCGCGGATACTCCGATCCAGGATCCGAGCATCGAAGCGCGAGAGCTGCGATCGCTTGCCCGCTCACGACCGCGCGACGCAGTTCCTGATACTCGACGACCGAGGACGAGCTCGAACTGGTCTCGAGATCAGCAGACGCCGATATCGAGAAAGATCGTGAGACGTCCGTATCCCATAGGAGCTTCGTTTGCCTTCACGGATCACCGAGGATCGTCATCCACGCTTCGAGCTTCCTCACTCAGCGTAACACGCCGTTCCATCGGTGTACCCAATCGCGCATCGATGCCGCGCACGTTGTCCAGCAGCTGCGAGAAATTGGCTCGCCCTCGCACGAATGGCGTCTCGCCGCGCATCGATCGAGCGTCTCTTCGCGAATGACGTGCCGGCCACGATGCGCGATCCGCATGCAGTCTTCTAGACGATGAGCGAGTTCTTCAAGCGCGCTGAAAGAGCGGCGCCGAATCTGGGCCTGCAGATCCGGATCCGCGAGTCGTCGGCGAGGCATCTCGAGACGCACCGAATACCGACTCCAGTCCGTACTCCAGTCGACACTCCTTCGTCAGCCGATTGTTGGAGCGCGAGCCGTGCTGAGCCGCAGGAGCGTCATCACCTGGCCGTCGGCGCGATCCGGCGCAGCTCGTCGAAGAAGTTCTGGATCACGATGACGTGGTCCCGCCTGGCCTCGGCTTCTCCCGAGGCCTTCAGCACGGCGACCCGCTCGCCGTCCGGGTGCAGGTCGTAGGTCCGGTCGGCTCCCCGCACGGGCACGAACCCCGGCGACCACACCCGCGGCTTCTCGGCGCGGAACAAGTCGCCTTCCACGGTGTACGCGGCCACCATGATCCCCCCGTCCTCGACCACGTAGAGGAGCTCTCTTCGGCTTCGAGACCACGTGGGCAAGCGTCCGCCGGCGGTGGAGACCTGCCAGATCCCCCCCGGACCCGGGAACGGACGCACGTACACCTCGAAGCGTCCGGACTCGTTGGAGCTATACGCCAGCCAGCGACCGTCCGGCGAGAAGGCCGCCGCCGAATTCGCCGTAAGGCACCGTTCAGGAAGACTGTGGGCTTGCCCGGCTTCCACCCGGAGGCCTCGTCCCCCGTGAGCGGCAGGATCAGGATGTCCAGCTCGTCTGCGGGTTGGTCTCACTGGAAGGCCAGGAACTTCCCGCTCGGATGCCACGATGTCGGGTATTGCGGGTTCTTGCTCTCCGTCAGGCGCTCCGCCTCGCCCGTCCCGTCGGCTCGCTGCCAGTAGAGGTTTCTCGTCGCCTGGTCTGCCCGCGTCGAGGAGAAGGCGATGCGCTGGCCATCGGGGGTCCATACGGGGAAGTAATCGTCGCCGGGATCGAACGTGAGACGAGAAAGGGTGTCGCGCCCCCATTCGTAGACCCACACGTCCCGGCTCTTGCCCTCGAGGATATCCAGTGCGAGCCGGTCGGCCATCGGGAGAGAAGCGGATGTTGTTGTAGACGCCGGGCGCCGCGCGCAAAGGCTGAAGCTTCCCTTCCCGGTCCATCCATTGAATGGGCGTGGCGACGAGCTCTCTCCCCGCTGGTACACGAGCGTTCCGTCGCGGGAAAAGGCGAACTGGGCTCCCCCATTGCCCGGGTTGGCGGTCACACCCGCGAGCGCGGGCACGGGTTCGGCCTGTCAGCTCCAGCCGATCGAGATCGAAAGGCGCGGCGAAGAGCGTGCCCTCGTGAATGAAGACCAGGTGGCCGCTCGGAAGATAACGGCCATGATATCCGCCGCGATGCAGCACCTTCCTCGTGTCGCCTTCGAGCGTGTGCACGACGAGGCTCGCGTCCTCGTAGTTGCCCGACACGCTGCCCGCCGTGTACAGGATGGCCTTGCCGCCGAGCAGGGCCTGGGGCCAGCGGTGCGAAACCTCCTGGGAAGCCGGATCGGGTGTGGTCAGGGTCTGCGGCGTTCCTCCCGCCGACGACACACGCGAGAGACCCACGCCCGTCCGGCCACTGGGCGTAAAGAAGATCGTCCCGTCCTCGGCCCAGCTCCCGCCCCGGTCGTCCGCTGCGTCGCAGAGGGTAACGGGCGCGCCGCCGGAGACCGACGACTTTCTTCAATTTCCCGTCCGCGAAAAACGCGATCCACTCCCCGTCAGGGGAGAAGAACGGGTCGCGGGCGCCTTCCGTCCCCGCAAGCGGCGCGGCGTCGAGCTGCTCGAGACGTCGGACGTGGAGAAGCGGGCGTTCATCCGCGCCTCGGCTCGCGACGAAAGCGAAGAGGCGCCCATCGGGCGAGAGAATTGCGGAGGGACCGTAGTTCGTCGCAAGTGATGTCGCAGAACCCAGCTCGGCGCTCAGGTGCAGGACTGGAGCAGGCTGGGCAGGCGGCCGCCACGGCGACCAGAGCGCCAACGCCGCGACGGTCGCGCCGAGCGCGATGAGCCACGGCAGCTGCCTGCAGTCCCGAAGCGGTGCGGCCCGTGTCGGGCGTGCCGAGCCTCCTCTCGAGCGCGACGCGCGCCTCCCCGATGTCGCGCAGACGCTTCTTCGGATCGCGTTCGATGCACCGCTCCAGGAGTTCGTCGGACCACGAGCGGCGTCGAAGCGGGAAGCGCCTTCCAGTCGATCTCCTGCCGCAGCACCGCGGCGAGCGTGTCGCTCACCGTCTCGCCCGTGAAGAGCCTCTTCCCCGTCAGCATCTCGAACAGCACCACGCCGAAGGCCCAGATGTCCGCGCGCTTGTCTACCTTCGCTCCGCGCGCCTGCTCGGGGGACATGTACGCCGCCGTGCCGAAGATGACCCCGGCCTCCGTCATCTGCCGCGACATCGTCGGCGACTGGGATAGAGCGCCCTCGGCCGTCGGTTCGCCTTCGTAGGCTTTGGCGAGACCGAAGTCGAGGATCTTGACCGTGCCGTCCCTGGTGAGCTTGAGATTCGCGGGCTTGAGGTCGCGATGGACGATGCCCTTCTCGTGCGCGGCCTCGAGGCCTTCGGCGATCTGCTTCGCGATGGCAACGGCTTCGTCGACGGGGATCGCGCCGCGCTTCAGCCGCTCGGCGAGGTCTTCGCCTTCGACCAACTCCAGCGCCAGCGCGACGACGCCGCTCGCTCTCCTCGAGCCCGTGGATCGCGGCGATGTTGGGATGGTTGAGCGAGGCGAGCACCTGCGCCTCGCGCCGGAATCGAGCGACGCGCTCGGCATCCTGCGCGAAGGCCGCGGGGAGAACCTTGATGGCGACGTCGCGGTTGAGCTTCGTGTCCCGCGCGCGGAAGACTTCACCCATCCCTCCGGCCCCGAGGGGCGAGACGATCTCGTAGGGACCGAGTCGCGTGCCGGGAGTGAGCATCTCGAGCTACTTGATCAGAAGAATCCTGCGGTTCACCGGATAGAACCACTCGATCCCGCGCTCCGTCGCGATCGCGTCGTCCTCGAGCGGAATGCGCACCTTCTTCCCCCCGAACTCCGGGGCCTTGGTGTACGCGAAGAGCTCGATCGAGAACATGTTGCTGGGACGGATCTGGTACTGGAGCCGCTCGGGGTTGAACCAGGCGATGGAGGGACCGATGCCGTGGCCCATGTCTCCGACGGAGTGGCAGCCGATGATGACGTCGGTGGTGTCGCCTTCGGTCGGGCGGTTGAACTCGATGAGAGTGAAACCGGCTTTCGCGATTTCTTCGTTCAGGTGCTCCAGCATTGCGGCCGCGGTGGGTCCGGGCTTGATCTTCTGGCGCAGGAGCTCTCTCACTTTGACCGCCTGATCGAAAGCGTGCTGCAGGCCCGGGGGGGCTTTCGTCTCGCCTTCCTTCAGCACGTAAGCGATCCGCTTCATGTCGGTATAGAAACCGAGGTAGCCGACACCCCAGTCGATGATGAGGAAATCGCCTCTCTGGATGATCCGTTCGTTCGAGGTGTCCTCGATTCCGCCGGGGCCGGTGACGTAGACCGAAGGCATCCCGAAGGAGGAATCGAGCCCGCGATCGAGGAGCTGGTCCCACATCCACCAGGAGACGTCCTCGAGAGTCGTCATTCCCGGCGTGATCACCTCGTTCGAGAGCGCGCGTTCCGCGATCTCGCGCGACATCTCGCCCGCCTCGCCCATGGCGACGATTTCGCTCGCCACGCGGCGCGACCGGAAGTCCGAGGCGAGCTTTTCCGCCGAGACGAAGCGAGACGCGTATTTTTCTCCGAGCGTTTTCACCAGGTACAGGTAGCTCGTGTGCGAGAGTCCGTCGGCGGCGCCAATGCCCTCCGACATGTTGAGGCCGATGCGTTTCGGATCGCGCTCGGAGACGAATGTCGCGAGATCGACGCCGTCCTCGAGGAGGTCGTAGGCGCCGCAGGCCTCGATCCTCCGATCACCGAGGCCGATGGCTGCCTTCTCGATCCCGGAGCCTCCGCGATCGGTGAAGATGAAATAGGCGATGCTCCCGACGTACGCCTCGCCGAAGTCGCGAAACAGGGGATCGTAGAGGCCCTCTTTCGACATGGTGATCCACATGTCGATGCCGTTCTCGCGCATCGCCTCCGGAAGGATGCGGTCGAATTTCTCCTGGCGGATCTGACAGAGCCGCTCCCAGCGCTTGCGGGACTCCTGCCCGCCTGCGGCCGCCGAGAGACTGAGAACGAGGGGGATGAGAACGAGTCTTTTCACGTCACGCTCCTGTTCGATACCGGATCGGGATGCTACTTCAGGCCCGAGTTGCTTGGAAAGCCGTCCGTTGACACAATCGGCAGTCATGAGCAGGCCAGAGCCGGAGGAAACGAAAGCCGCGCGTCCTCAGGTCAACCAGCGCCGCGCCCAGATCCTCGAGAAAGCAGCCCAGCTCTTCCGGGTCAAGGGGTACGAGGCCACCTCCATGAGCGATATCGCCGACGAGGTGGGCATTACCAAGGCCGGGCTCTACTACTTCGTCGAGAGCAAGGAGCACCTGCTCTACCTGATTACCGACTACGGCCTCGATCTCCTCGACGAGACCGTGGTCCAGCCGCTTTCCGGGGTGGACGACCCGCGCGAGCTTCTGGAGAAGCTCATCGAGCGCCACGTCCACATGCTGCTCACCCGGCCGCGTGAGGTCACCATCATCCTCCATGAAAGGACGGCGCTCACCGGTGTGTACCGCGAGAAGATCCAGCAGCGGAAGAAGGAGTACATCGAGTGGGTGCGGCAGCTTCTGGTCCGGCTGCAGAAGCAGGGCGAGGCGAGAAAAGACGTGGATGCGACGGCCGCGACCTTTTTCCTGCTGGGCGCGCTGAACTGGGTTTACCAGTGGTACAAGGCGGACGGAAAACTCTCGGAAGAGCAGCTCGCGCGCGAGCTGACCGAAGTCTTCTGTCGGGGGTTCCTGACCGCGGACTAAGCTATTTCGCTTCCGGGCTCACGCGCGGCTTCTTCGTCCGCCCGCGGCCGAAAGCTCGATCACTTCCAGAAGCTGATCCTGAAGATCCGGGTTACCGATTTTCCGCCAGTGGCCAAGGAGCTTTTCCTCTTCCTTGTTCTCGGCGAGCGGCTTTCGCGTCCGGCTCTCCGGAATCAAGTCGGAGACACTGACCCCGAGCGCCTTGCTGATCTTCCGGAGCCAATCGAGCGAGGTGCGCCGCCGCCCCTGCTCGAAGTTGGACAGCGCCGAGGGCGAGAGCCCCGCCTTGCGAGCGAGCTCTTCCTGGAGCATTCCTTTCTTCAGGCGAAGCTCGCGAATCTTCTGGCCAACTTCCGCGTGCAATGGAACCTCTCCTTGTGGTCGGATTTTCCCCGTCGGGCGAAAGGACAACGTTTCTGCCATAGGCGAAAGTTAGCACAGCACGGGCGCCGCGCCAAAGGCGAAGATTGGCTCCCGGCCGCGTGATACAATAGCTGGTTCCCGTACCAGGAGGTATCTCGTTTGGACATCAACGAAGCCGGCATCTTTCTCAGGGTGAATGTCGCCGCCCAGCGGGCGAGACAGCTCATGCAGGGCGCGGCGCCCAAAGTCGCGACGAAGTCCCGGAAGGCCGCGGCCATCGCCATCCAGGAGGTGGAAGCCGGGGTCATCGAGGCCTTCACTCCGAGCGAGATCCCGGAGGGGCTGGCCGGTGAGGAGTTCGAAGCGGATTCCGAGAACGATTCCGACGAGTAGATTCGGGCAACCGGGTCCAGCCGGATCCGAGCCGTTCCGCTAGCTCACGATTCCTTCGATCCGTTCGCTCTTCAAGAACGCCTTCAGCGACTCCGCGGTCGCCGTGACCCGGTCGAGGTGATACCGCGAGAGCACGTCTTTCAGGAACGGATGGTGCCGGACCAGGTCGCGAAGCTCCGCTTCCTCGATCTTCAATAGCTCGGTCGGCTCGACGGCGTGCATCGTCGCCGTTCGCGGCACTCCGGTCAGGAACGAGACTTCTCCGAAGAACTGGTGCTTGCCGAGCCGGGCGAGAACCATTCGCTCGCCGCGAAGGGTGGCTCTCACCTCGACCGCTCCCTTCTTGACCAGAAAGAGCGCACCGCCTTGCTCCCCTTCCCCGAAAGCCTGTCCTCCCACGGGAAGCTCCACGAGCTTGAAGCGAGGCGCGAGCCGCGCTCGATCCTTGGAGGGAATCACCTGGAACAACGGCGACGCGGAGAGCACGTTGATGAGCGCCCGCTCGCGATAGAGATCGAACAGGACGTCGCGAAGGCGCGGATGCTTCTCGACCGCCGACCGCATGCTGAGAGCGGAAAGCTCCAGGAGCTCGCTCGGCTCGAGGCTCCGCACCGTCGCCGTTCGGGGATCCCCGGTCAGGAACGAGAACTCGCCGAAACAGCTTCCCGCCGAGACCAACCCGAGGCGGTCCGCGCCCGATCGGACTTCCAGGAGGCCGCGATTCACGAAAAAGAGCGACTGTCCTTCCGTTCCCTCCTCGAAGACCAGTGCGCCCTCGCCAATCTCGTGGCGCTTCATCGTCGCCGCGACGCTCGCGAGCTCGTCGGCGCCCAGATCTTTCAGCAGTGTGATCTGATGGAGCGGTGTGATGACCGGCTGCGCGGGAATCGTTTTCGCCTGCAGCCGCTTCTGCTCTTCGCGAAGGCTCTCTAGCTTCACCTTCGCCACGTAGGCCAGCGGGTTCTCGAATTTCGGATCGAGCTCCACCACGCGGAGCCCGGCGGAAATCGCCCCGAGCAGATCGCCCTGGGCCGCGAGATACTCCTGGAGCTTGACCAGGTGCGTGATGCCGACGTCGCGATTTCCGGTCTCGACCAGGAGCTCGGCGAGCTTGCGCCGGAGCTCGACATCCCGCGGGTCCTCGGACGCGAGGGCGCGCAGGATCTCGAGGGCCTTGTCGGCCTTGCCCGTGCGTCTCAAGCTCTCGGCGCGCCGGAGCTCGGAGACTTTGTCGCTCTTCAAGTCGTCGTCAGGATCGCGCGAATCCTATCGTGCAGGCGCGCGCGATAGGCGAGTCCGCCGAGCCCGGAATCGCGGAGAAGCGAGTTCACGCGGCTCGAGAGCTCGGGCCACTCGATCCATCGAGCCGATTCGATTTCCGCCGTGTCCCTTGGCGCGAGGGAGCCTTCGTACGGCGCCGCCAGCATGACGTGAGTGGTCCATTTCGCCCGGCGCTCTCCCGAGACGAACGTGGCATGCACCTGGAGCAGATAATCCTCGATGCGCACCGCGAGTCCCGTCTCCTCGAGAGCCTCGCGAGCGGCGCCATCGACGAAGGATTCTTCGGGATGAATCCCCCCCGAGGGAAAGCGATACGCCCCCTCCGGATATCCCGGTTTTCGGATGACGGCGATGCGCTCCCCGTCACGAATCACGAGGCTCACGTCGTGGGCGCGGCCGCGCTCCAGGTGACGCTCCACGGCGTCGAGCTCGCCATCGGTCATGGGAACGTCCCACCGCTCCACGACCGGCTCGCCGAAGGTGAAGACCAGCTCCTGAACGATGTGTCTTCCGATGTGCATTGAGTGCCCGGAGCGATCAACCCTCTCCGGATACTTCCGCCGGCCGCGGCTCGTTCTTCAAGAGATCCACCATATCCCGGATGACCGTTGGCGCCGACCAGTCGCGCGGCCCGACCACCTTCGACTTGAGCCTGCCGTCGCGGTCGAGGATATAGGTCTCGGGATACCGGAAGCTTTGATACTTCCGCGAGACCTTCTTTCCCTCGTCGTAGAGCACGGGAAAAGTGAGGTTGAATTTCTTGACGAAGGTCGGGACGTCGCTGAACCGCTCGTCCACCGAGATCGCGATGACCGCGACGCCGCGATCGCCGAGGGCCTCGTGGAGCCGCTCGAGCGACGGCATCTCATCGATGCACGGAGGACACCAGGTGGCCCAGAAATTCAACACGACCACCCGTCCGCGGAAGTCGGCGAGGCCGTGAAGCTCACCCTCCAGATCCGGAAGGGCGAAGTCGGGAGCGGGCATTCCCACTTGCGGGCCCGGGTCCTTGTTGCAGCTAATCAGGAAAGAAACGAGTGCGATGAGGGGAAGGTGCCGGCTACCCATGGACTCCTCCCGGCATACGCGAGAGTCCCCGCAGGACCGCGACGTTCGCGATGGCGCGGGCCGGGTCATCGGTCATGATGCCATCGACGCCCCAGGAGAGGAGCCGCGCGATGTGGACGGGCTCGTTGACCGTCCAGACGTGGACTTCGACGCCGAAGCCGTGGACGGCCTCGATCACCGACTTCGAGACCACGCGCCGGAGGCCCTTGTACTCCGGCACTTGAAAAGCCACACCGGGAGGACGGTATCCTCCCATGCTCCCTCCGCGCAAACGGAGGAGGAACTCCCGGACCTCGTTCTTGCTGAAGCTCGTCGGTACGGACGGCGCGACGGCGCGGAAGGCGGCCAGCAGATCGTGCTCGTGCGAAGCCACGATCACACGCTCTTCCGCGCGATGGGCCCGCAGGACGCGGCTGAGAGCTTCGGCCACACCGGGACGGGTCTCTTTGATCTCGACGGTGATCGACATCTCGGTGAACGTGTCCAGGACCTCGCCGAGCGTCGGCACTCGAAGACCCTTGCCGCGGTAGGGAAAGGTGCGGCCGTGGTCCATGGTGAAGCGGAACCCGGCGTCGAGCTTTCGAATTTCGGCGAGGCTCATGTTCTCCACACGGCCCCGCCGGCCGGTGGTCCGGGAAACGGAGCTGTCGTGGATGACCACGAGCTCGGAATCGGACGAAAGGTGAACGTCGAGCTCGATGTAGGAAGCCCCTTGCTCCCGGGCGAGGCGAAACGCTTCGAGAGTGTTCTCGGGCGCGCGCGCGCTCGCCCCGCGATGGGCGAAAAGACGTGGCTCGGGACCGGAAAAAAAACCGTTTCTCAAAGACGCTCTCTCACCTATCGGCCTTCGGGGGCGCTCACCGAGGCCTCTAACTCCTGGCTAGACGCGGGTTCGGTTGTCTATGAATTCATTATCCGGAACGCTGCGAGCCTAGTCAAAGGTCGGCCTTCGCCATTCGCGCTTCGGCCAGGCTCGCGCGCTAGCTCAGCGGAGGCGGCCGCGCGCACGCACCAGGACTCCGAGCTCGCGTGAGTCCCGCGAGCTCGGGTCGAGCGACTGAGGCCGGAAACCGCTCTCGCTCTCGATTTCGAACTTCGCCACCCTCGCTTTCAGAGGGAGATCGAGCTCACGCTCCTCCCACGGAGCGAGCTCGAATCTCTCCTGGAGTGTTTCGCCGTCCAGGGTAACCACGTTCGGAGCGCCCCCGTTCGCGACGAGGATTCGAGCTCCCCGCGACTCTTCCGACAGAAGCTCGATCGCGAACGCGGCCCGTGAGGCCATCCGAATCCAGAAGCCCGCGGCGTCCGAATAGACTTCGTCATCGAGCGCGTGAAGCCTCACTCCCTCGGCGGAGACGGTGGCGAGGGATCGGGAAACCGCTCGGCGGGGCTCGAGGAGAAAGAGTCTCGGAGGCTCGAAGAGGTTCCGCGCCCGAAGGCGAAACCGGCCGAGCGCGAGGGCGGTCTCGAAGACCGGGTCGTCGGATTGGAACGCGCTCTCGCCGTTGAAGAACGTGATTCCCAAAGGCGGTGTGCCCGAGAGACGAAATCTGCCCGCGGGAAGCGAGTACGCGCGGCTCCACCAGTGCCGCGGGTCGCCGTCATCGGAGGCCGCCTCGAGCGGCAAGTGAGACTCGCGCCGCGAGGGCCTCCCGCGAAAGACGCTCGTAGGACGGAAGGGCGAGGAAATTTGCGTCGCTCCGGCCGGCGAGATGATGCAAGACGCGGGAAACCCAGTGCGGCTCCGGCTCCCTCGAGCGATTGACGCCGGTCCGGTCGTGCAGCCAGGCACCGAAGAGAAGCGTCCCGAAGAGAGCGGCAATGGGAAATCCGCGTGCCTTTGCGAGCTGTGCGCCGATGGCGACGACCAGGAGCAGGAAGAGCGCCCCGGCCGATGCGAGCGATCGAAAATCACCGAGAGACCAGAGAAGGAAGGTAATCCGAAAGGTTCCAGGACGTCGAAAGCGCTGTCCAGATCCGTCCCGTCCCGTCCCGCGCGTTCAGGAAGAACGGTCCTCCGGGAAGAAACAGCATCGAAAGGCCGAGAACGACGCTTCCGGCAAGGAGCCAGGAGGCCCACCGGCCGACGCCGATCTCCCGCTCCCGCGAGAGGAGCGCCGCCGCGCCCACCGCGAGAAACGGAAGCGCGGGAAAGAGAAAGCGCGCCGGGGGCGAGGTTCCGCCGGACCAAAGCGGATGGGCCGCGCCGGGAAGGGCCACCGCGAGAAGCGCGAGGAGCGACACCGCTCCGAGGAGAGCTCGGCTTCGGCAGAGCGTCACGATTCCCGCGAGCCCCAGCAAGTAAAAAGGCGCGTGCAGCAGAAGACCGTACTCCTGATCGAAGAGGAGTCCGGCGACTCCCCGTGGAATGCCTTCCACGAAAAGGCGCTGACGCCCATAGGCGGCCGTGGGATCGAGACTCCCGAACATGAGGAGCGTGACGACAAGGAAAGAGGCGAGCGAAACTGCGGCCGGCCAGACTCTTCGTCCGAACCGATAGGCGAGCGCAGCGAGGAGAACCGCTGCGAGCGGAAGGAACTTCACGTGGAGGAACGGAAGAGCGCCGAGGGCGAGCGACAAGAGAGAGACGGCGCGAGAATTCGAGGGCTCGGGGTCTTCGAGCCGGAGCGCGAGAAACGCCGCGGCGAGCGCCGCGGGAAGCTCGGGGTAGGCGGAAACGGAGAGAAAGAGCGCGGGGGACGTGAGTCCGAATCCCGCGACGGCCGCGAGGGAGGCGGAGGCGCTCGCGGTGACTTGCAGAGACGCTCGATAGAGCGCGCTCAGAAGGAGAGCCGAGAGCAGTGCCTCGGTCGCGAGAACTCCCATGAGGCCGAAAGCGGCGAAGCCCGGAGCGAGGAGGAGGGGAAGCCCGATGCCGTGGACGGAATAGCTCGTCCCCGGGGCGAGACGGGGCTCGATCTTTCCCGTGTAGAAGGTCCGGTAGTCCTCGGCTCCATAGTTGTTCTGGACTTCGAGATCGCGGTCGTGAAGGAGGCTGTACGCGGTGAGGAGGTAGTGAGGCTCGTCGCCCGATGGCCCGACCTTCGATCGAAATCCAGTATCCGACGCCGAGGTAGAACACGAGGGCGGCGAGAAAAATCCCCCGCGCGGAAATCCCGAGCGGACGCTCTCCCGCGAGCCTCGAGACCGAGATCGCGAGGCCCACGACGAGCAAGAGAGCGAGGAATGTTCCCGCGAACGAGGCCAGGAACGGGGCGAAGCCAAAAGCGCCGGGAATGAAGATCCCGGCGGCGAGACCGGAGGGAAGAAACGGAGTCAGCAGAATCTTCTCTCCCTCTTCGTCCGAAGAGAGCGCCGAGGACTCCGAAGAGAGCGACGGCGATGACGACGGGAAGAACGGGTGGAACCGAGCTCAAGAGCCACGGAGCGGAAGCCGCGGAACGGAAATCGAACATCGGCGCCCGGAGCGTAGTCTCGACGACGAGCGCGAGGGCGAGCGAGATTCCCGAGGCGGCTCCGAGGGCGGCGCGCTTCAACGAGTCCCGGCGGGAGCAAAAAGCGGGTGACGTCTCAGAAAGGAGAGCGCCACGATCGTCTTGCCGTCGCGGACATCCGTCCCGGGCTCGAGGGCGAGAGCTTCCTCGAAGCCGAGCTCCACGAGCTCGAGACTCTCGTCTTCATCCAGAGAACGCTCTCGCTTCTCGAGCTCCGTCGCGAGAAAGAGGTGCATGCGCTCGGCGAGGATGCCGGGTGAAGGAAAGAATTCCATGAGCTTCTCGAGACGGCCCGCGTGGTAGCCGGTCTCCTCGACCAGCTCTCTGCTTGCGGTTTCCTCGGGAGTCTCGCCGGGATCGATGGTCCCTGCGGGGACTTCGAGAAGAATCTCTCGGGCCGCGTAGCGAAACTGCCGCACCAGGATCACGCGACGGTCATCGGTCACCGGGAGGAGCACCGCGGCGCCCGGATGGCGCACGACTTCCCGCTCGACCTCCATTCCCGACGGCTCGACGACGCGATCGACGTCGAGCTGCACGATGCGCCCGCGATAGATGTTGCGGGAGGAAAGAACGCGGATGTCGAGGGGCTCACCCACGGGCGAATTCTAGCATGCGAGGATCTTTGCTACATTCGAGGCACGGATGACGTCTCTTTCGCTGGTCGCTCGCCGCGCTCGTGCCGCTCGGAGCCGCTACCGCATTCGAGCTCGAGGAGAAAGGACGAAGCCACCTCTACAACATGGAGCTCGCGTCGGCGCGCGAGGTTTTCTCGGAGCTGGAGCGACGGGAGCCTCTCTCCCCCGCGGGACCCTACTATCGAGCGACCGCGCTCTGGATGGAGGAGTTCTCGCGACGGGGCGGGATGGCGGGAGCGACGTTTCGCACCGGACAGTACTGGTCCTGGAAGAAAGACGCCTCCGTCCCCCGAGCTCGATCGCGAGTTCAAGCGCGCGATCGAAGACGCCGTCGCCCGCGCGGACGCGCTCCTTATCGAAAAACCCCGTCGGACCCGGACGGCCTCTACTTCCGAGGCTCCGCGGACGGACTCCTGAGCGCTTACCTCGCTTCGGTCGAGTACAGCTACTACAGCGCCTATCAGGCGGGGAAGCGGGCGAAGGAGCTACCACGAGAGGCTTCTTCGGGATCGACCCGAGCTACGCGGACGCCTGTCTCCTTCCCGGAATCTTCGAGTACACGCTCGCGACCCTTCCCCGCTCGCTTCGCATCCTGGGTTTCGTCATCGGCATCCGAGGCTCGAAGGAGAAGGGGCTCGCGCTCGTCGAGCGCGCCGTGGCCGGCGGGGAGCGCACCCGGTGGGTCGCCCGCCTTTCGCTCTCCGTCATGCAGCAGAGAGAGAAGCGCTACCTGAGCTCTCTCGACATGCTGCGCGAGCTCGAGCAGGCGTTTCCCCAAAACCCTTTCTCCCGATGGAGCGCGGGAGCGTCCATCTGCTGAGGAAGGACTGGTCCGCGGCCCGCCGCGCTTTCGAGGAGGTCCTCGCGAAGCGCGCGAAGGCGAGCGACGGCTTCCGTCTCCTGGAGCCGTCTCTGGTGTTCCTTCGCCTCGGAGAGAGTCGCCTCTTCGCCAAGGACTACGCCGGCGCCGCGCTCGAGCTCGAGAACGCGCTCCTGGCTCGCCGGGCACGCCGGACTGGGTGCGGTCCCAGGTCTACCTTCGAAGGGGAATGACGTCCGACGCGCGCGGCCAGCGCGCGGCGGCGGAAGCCGACTACCGGCAGAGTGGTGAGGATGGGGACCGATCCGCAGACGTCACGCCTGGCGAACGAGTACCTGGATAAGCCCTACATGCCGTCAGCTGCCAGCCGTCAGCGCTGACGGTTGCTTCACTGTGAGGTAGCCGGCCGTTCCGGAATCGCGTAGTACCCCTGGCGCGTCCGCACCATGAGATCGTCGCGGTCCTTGACGCGCACCTCGATCGCCCGCCACTCGCCGTTTTTTTCCTGCTTCGCGGGCACGTAGGCGAGACGATACTGGCTGTGGAGCTCGTCCTGGATCTGCTCGAAGCTCTGGTTCAGGTCGCCGATTCCCTTGGGGAAGAACGCCGTTCCACCGGTCTCCTCCGAGAGCTTCTTGAGGAAGCCCTTGTTCACTCCCCCGCCGATTCCTCTCCGGCCCTCGAACCCGACGGAGTAGATCGTGACCTCGGAGGCCTTCGCGCCTTCGACGACGTCCTTGGACGTGGCCTCGCTCCCGAACCCGACGGATCGCGAGTCGTCCCCGTCGGTGAAAACCAGAAGCGCCTTCCGCCCTTCCGCCTCGGACACCTTTTCGAGAGACAGCAGCACGGAATCGTAGAGGGCGGTCCAGCCCGAGGGGTAGAGTGACTGGATGGTCGTGCACGAGCCGATCGATGTCGTCCGAGAAGTGCGAGCTGAACCGGACCCGTTCGTTGAAATCGGCGATGATGGCCTGGTCGCCCTCCCAGAGCTTGCTCACGAAGTTCGATGCCGCTTCCTTCACGCCGTCGACGCTCTCGCGCATGCTGGTGGACGCGTCGAGGAGCAGGAGCAGGGTCACCGGAGTGACTTCCGCCGTGAAGAACTCGAGCTCCTGCGGAGCGCGGTTCTCGTAGACGAGAAAGTCATCGGCATCGAGGTCCGGGACGAATCGGCCCTTCTTGTCGGTGACGACCACGCTCAGGTTGACAGCCTCGACGGTGGATCGAAACTGGAGGCGGTCCTCTTGACGCGTATTCTTGCGAGAATGAAGACGATGGGAACGACGAGCGTGACCGCGAAAAAGCCGAATAAAGCGTAGGATTTACGCGAAAGACGACGACCGGATGGATGGCTCATGGATGCTCCTCCCCTGTCGGCGCGTTGGGCGGCTCAAGAACGTCGACGACGGGCTCGAGGAAGGCGGCCTCACGCCCCCCCGAACCGCGCGTATTCTACCACAGGCTTTCCTTCAAGCCTGGTTTGTCCCGGGACCGTCTTTTTCGCTAAACTCGAAGGCGATGCAGAAGCGCCTCTTCACGGTACGGGAAGCGAACGAGCTTCTGCCCTTCTTGAGCTCCGGGGTGCGCGATCTGCGCCAGATACATCAGGAGCTTTCGGCCGCATAGCGCCGAGACTCCCTCGAGCCAGGAAATCATGCTGCGCGGCGGAACGCGCGTACCGCCTCGATACCTCGCGCTGGTCTCGAAGCTTCAGTCACTCGTCGAGGATATCTGCGGGTGCGGATGCCACCTGAAGGACCTCGACTCCGGCCTGGTCGATTTTCCTACGCTCTGGGAAGGTAGAGAGGTCTACCTGTGCTGGAAGCTCGGTGAGCCTCACGTCGGGCTACTGGCACGAGATCGAAGCGGGTTTCGCCGGCCGGCGGTCGCTCGAGCTCGAGCCCGGGGCCTGAGCCAGCCTTGCGTTTTTCCTACTACCAGAAGCTCTCCGTACGACAAAAGAGAATCTACGACGAGAGCGACGCCATCACCGAGATCGCCCTCCACCGGCCGGAGCCCCATCGCGAGCGAGTCGAAGCTCTCGCGCACGCTCTCGCGACCGGCAGCGCCCGCGCGACGGAGCTCGCCGCGCAGGATTTGCTCGACGGGCTGACCACCGCTTTCGGAGTGCCCGGCCTTCGCGTGGCGGTCGCGGAGCGGAGGCCCTCCTGGCAGACGGGCGAGCTTCACGGTCTCTATCAGGCGGACGAGAAGGGCCGCTTTCGCATATCCCTCTGGATGCGGACCGCTCAGAAGGCGCAGGTGGTGAAGTTCAAGACGTTTCTTCGCACCCTGCTCCACGAGCTCTGTCACCACCTGGACTATCAGCGTTTTCGTCTCGGTGATTCGTTCCATACCGAAGGCTTCTACCGGCGGGAGTCGAGCCTGGTGAGGCAGCTCCATCGAGACGCGGACGCCGCACCCGTGCGCCGGACGCGGTTGCGAACGTCTTCCCCGAGTGTGTAGACTGTTGGTTTTGAGCTTGCCCCAAGGTTTCGATCGAACCAACAATATCGGCGAAAAGCCCCTGAGCCCAGGGACTGGGCGGGCCACCGCCACGAACGTTCCAAACCAATCGGAGGAATCGAAGAATGAAGAAGTTGATGCTCACCGGACCCCTCGCGCTCTCGCTTTTCATTGCCGCTTGCGGCGGCGGCGGCGGCGAAAAACCGGCGGCGACCACCGAGTCCGCGCACCGCCGCTGCGCCGAGCGACCCCTCGAAGGCCGGAAAGGTGGCTGGGAAGATTACGTTCGAGGGAACGGCCCCCGCTGCGGCGCCGATCCAGATGGCCGCGGACCCGAATTGCGCCCGCATGCACTCGACTCCGGTCACCACGCAGTTCGTGGTGGTAGGTGAGGGCGGCGGTCTCGAAAATGCTTTCGTCTGGCTGAAGAGCGGCGTCCAGGGCGACTTCCCAGCTCCGGAGGCGCCCGTGGTACTTGATCAGCAGGGCTGCACGTACCATCCGCACGTGATCGGAATTCAGGTCGGCCAGCCCCTCGAGATCGTGAACAGCGACGAGACCCTCCACAACATCCACGCCATGCCGAAGAACAACAAGGAATTCAACATCGGCCAGCCGGTGAAGGGGCTGAAGACCCAGAGGACGTTCGATACGCAAGAGGTGATGGTCCCCTTCAAGTGCGACGTCCACAAATGGATGAACAGCTACGCCGGTGTCGTCGCTCATCCCTTCTTCGCGGTCAGTGGCCCCGACGGTAGCTTTACCATCGAAGGCGTGCCGGCCGGTAGTTACACCGTCGAGGTCTGGCACGAGCAGGCGGGGACGAAAGAGATGAACGTCACCGTCGCCGAAGGCGCCACTGCGGAAGCCAGCTTCACCCTCGCCCTCCCCGCGAAGTAAGCGGCGGTCAACGTTTTTCCAAAAGAGCCCTTCCCGGTCGAAACCGGGAGGGGCTTTTTCCTTTCGTGCTGATGCAACCCCGTTTCGCGGCGCCGCTCGAGAGCGAGTTCCAGCGGGACTACGCGAGGAAGACCCTTCCCGCTGTCCGCTCCGCCTTGCTCCTCGTGGCTCTGCTCCTTGCCGCATTCGCCATGCTCGCCTGGCTCCCGGAGAAGCGGGAGAGCATTCTTCGCATCCGCTTCCTCCCCGCCGTCGCCATCCTCCTCGGTGTCTTCGCCTGGTCGTTTCACTCCTCCTTTCGGAACCGGATTTCGTGGGTTCTGGCTCTGGTCTTCGCTTCCGCCGCCGCGCTCCTCTTTCTCGCGAGCCGCGAAACGGTGATTCCGTTCTTCGCCGGCACCACGTTTCTCTACGGCTCAGCATTTCTCGGCGCGCTCGTCGTCCCCCACGTCCTCGAGTCCTTCGCGCGCCGCGATTTCGCGCGGAACCGCGAGCTCCGAGACCTGAAGAGCAGCGACGAGCTCAAGACCCGCGCGCTCAATGAAGCCCTCGCCGCGCTCGAAAGAGCGCAGACCGATGTGGTGCAATCCGAGAGAATGGCTGGGCTCGGAAGCCTCGTCTCGGGATTCGTGCACGAGCTCGCGAGCCCGCTCAGCGTGATCCGGGCCGGCGCCGATCTCTCCGAAACCGCCGTCACGCGGCTCGAGGGCTCGAGCGAGCCTCCTCCCAAGCGGCTGACCGACGCTTTACTCGGCGCGCATCGCGCCAGCTTGCAGGCGACGGAGCGCATCAGCGCGATTCTCAAGAGCCTCAGAAATTTCAGCCGGCTGGATCCGTCGCGGCTCGATCGCGTCGACCTTCATGAAGGCATCGAGGACGCTCTCACGCTCCTCGCCCCGAAGCTCCCCGCCGGAATCACGCTGCGGCGGAAGTTCGGCGATATCCCCAAGGTGGTCTGCCAGCCGGCGGAGCTGAACCAGGTCTTCCTGCGCCTGCTCTCGAACGCGGCGCGCGCCATCGGCGCCGCCGGAACGCTCACCATCGAGACCTGGTCCGAGGAGGACGTCGTCTGCGTCCGCGTGACCGACGACGGCTGCGGCATCGACCCCGACGTCATGCAGCTCCTGTTCCTGCCCAGGTTTCGCCGCGCGGAGCCGAGCGCTGAAGCGGGCATGGGCCTCTTCGTCTCCCATCAAATCGTGGAGCGACATGGCGGTCGAATCCTCGTCGCGAGCGAGACGGGACGAGGCACGGCGGTGACGGTCAAGCTCCCCCGCGATCGCTCCGTGGTGTAGCATGAGCGCCATGAAATCGCTGAGAGCGATGGGGCGAAGAGAGTTTCTCGAAACCGTCGCGGCATCCGGAGCCGTCACGCTCGCCGGATTCTCGCGAAGCTCGTCCGCGGCGGTCGAGGTCGACCGCGGCGAGCTCCTGGAGCTCGCGACCGCGCTCTGCCGAATCCCGAGCTTCACGACGGAGGAAAGCGACTGCGCGCGCTTCCTCGACGAGCATTTGCGAAAGCTCGGATTCGAATCCGAGCTCCAGGAAGTCGACCCCGGGCGGTTTCAGTGCGTCGCTCGGCTTCGCGGCGCAGGCGACGGCGAGAGCCTCATGCTGAACGGCCACCTCGACATCGATCCTCTCCCGAGCGGCCTCACCCGCGATCCGTTCTCTCCCGCCGCCGAGGGAAACATGTTCTTCGGCGCGGGCATCGGGAACATGAAGGCCGGGGTCGCTTCGATGATCGCCGCGGCGGCCGCCGCGAAGCGAGCGGGCTTCCCTCGCCGGGGCGAGCTGATCCTGGCTTGCGTCGTCGGAGAGCTTCAGGGCGGCGCGGGGACGGCGCACCTGCTCCGGTCGGGCGTCCGCGCCGACGCGGCCATCGTCACCGAGCCGCACGGCGCTTCGAACGTCGTCACCAAGCACGGCGGAGTCATGCAGCTCGCCATCCACGTCCTCGGCCGCACCGCTCACATCTCGCGGAAGGAGCAGGGAGTCAACGCGATCGTGAAGGCGAGCAAAGTGGCCCAGATGCTCGAGACCATGAAGCTCGAAGGCAGCCGCGATCCCGAGCTTCCCGCGCTCCCCATCCTGAACGTCGGCAGCATCATCGGCGGACGCGGCCGGAACGTCGAGCTCCGCGGACCGAACATCGTTCCCGATTTCGCGACGCTCTACGCCGATATCCGTTTCACCGAAGGTATGACTCCATCGAGCATCGTCGCGGACCTGACGCGCGCGCTCGACGGACTCGCGCGCGAGGATCGCGATCTGAAGTACGAGATCGAGTTCCCCATGAAGCCGGAGCGGCGGTGTTTGCGGGAAGTGATGATGCCCTTCTCGGTCTCTCCGGAAAGCCCCTTCGTGCAGAGAGTGGCGAAGCACGTCGCCGCGGTCCGCGGCTCGGCGCCGAAAGTCGGAGTTTCGCTTCCGAGCGGGTACTCGGGAAACGACACCTCTCATTTGCAGGCCGCCGGAATCCCCTCCTGCCTCTATGGTCCCGCGGGCGCTCCCGACGGTCCCGAACGCTACCTCTGGGCCTCGATCGACGAGATGATGACCTGCGCTCGGGTCTACGCGGCGATGATCGCCGAGATTTAGTCGTTGAAGTCCTGCGTGATCACGCGCTCGGGCTCGAGGATCGCCAGAAGCGCCGGGACGTCGCGGATGGTGTCGTAGTACCGTCGGGCCTCGGCTTCGCTCTCGTAGTATCGGCGGACGATTCGCCATCGCATGTCCTCCCCGCCCTCGCCCAGAAGCCGGGCGCGTCCATGAAAAATGACCGTCCGGACGTCGTCGCGGCCCCCGTCGATACAGACGGTGATACGCGGGTCCCGAAGTATGTTCTTGTGCTTGGCGGTGCCGGCGATGATGCCGAAGTAGAGGCGCCCGTCCTCGTAGAGATACCAGACAGGGCTCAACTGCGGTGAGCCGCTTCCGGAAATCGTCCCCACGACCGCGTGGAACGGCCGCTGCAGAAACTCTTCCATCTCCTCGGGGGTCATCGTCGCCGGCATCCCGGCAGTATAGGACATCGGTGGCCGAGCTTTTCTTCCATTGGCCCAGTGGCCCCAGTGGCCCCAGTGGAGTACCATACGTCCAGGTTCGGGGGGACCTCGTTTCCATGATTCCCACTCGTCTCGGGCGCTATGAGATTCTCGCCGAGCTGGGGCGGGGCGCCATGGGAAAGGTCTATCGCGGGCGGGACCCCATCGTAGGGCGGGAAGTCGCGATTAAGAGCCTGAGAATAGAGGAGTTCCCCAAGCGGCAGCAGGAGGAGATCCTGGGCCGTTTTCGCCGCGAGGCGCAGGCGGCCGGTCAGTTGAGCCACCCGAACATCGTCACCGTTTTCGACGTGGGCGAGAGCTTCTTCGTGATGGAGCTTCTCAAAGGCGAAACGCTCCAGTCCCGTGTCGCTTCGAAGCGCCGGCTGACCCTCGACGAGACCCTCGGCATCGTCGCTCCCATCGCCGCCGCACTCGATTACGCTCACGCGCGCGGCGTGGTGCACCGGGACGTCAAACCCGCGAACATCATGCTGACCGAGCGCGGTGTTCCCAAGCTGATGGACTTCGGCCTCGCCCACCTCGACGCGACGGTTCTCACCCACGCCGGCCAGTGCCTCGGATCGCCCGCGTACATGGCGCCCGAGCAAATCCAGGGAATCGAGCCGACGCCTCGGGCGGACATCTACGCCCTCGCCGTCGTGACCTACGAGTTGCTCACCGGCGTCGCGGCCCTTCGCGGGAAGAAACATCACCACACTGATGCACCAGGTGGTGCACGAATCTCCCGTGCCTCCTCGCTGCTTCAACGCCGCGCTCCCGCTCCGGTACGACGAGCTCTTCCAGAAGGCGCTCTCGAAGGTCCCCGAGGAAAGGTTCGGAGACGCCGCGAGCTTCGTGACCGAGCTCAACTTGAAGGAGCTCGAGGCGATCGTCTCCCTCATCGACGCTCCCGAGGCGACTTCGCAGCGCTCTACCCCGGTCGAGATCGAGCAGGACGAGAAACGTCCGTTCAAACCGCGGTACGGCCGAGCGCGAGCACGACCGAACGGCGCGCGAGCGCGACCGAAAGGCGCGGATTGCCGTTCGCTCTTCTCGCGATCCCTTTGATGCTGCTCCTCGGAGTCGGGATCTTCTTCTTCCCGCGCGCCGCACCTCCCATCTCCCTCGAAGTCGATAGCCTCCCGTCGGGCGCGAGTCTCTGGGTCGATGGCGTCGAGTTGGGGACCACTCCCATGAAACTCGACGACCTCACGCCGGGCGAGCACGAGATCTCCGTGGTCAAAGAGGGATTCGTGCGGGCGACCGAGGCAGTCGTTTCCAGACCCGGCGCCCCTCCCGTGGTTTTCGCTTTGCAGCCGGCGCGGTCGTTCTTTTCGATCGCGAGCACGCCCCCGGAGTGCGCGGTGCTCATCGACGGCAAGGAAGTGGGTCGCACGCCGCTCGAAGACTTCGAGCTCCAGGGGGGCCCGCACGACGTGGAGGTTCGACGCCGGGGCTACGAGTCGTTCCGATTGCGCGTGGAGGGCCGTCCGGGAGAGAGCCTGCATTACGTGGCTCGATTGAAGCCCGCCGTGCTTCAAAGGCCGGTGGTCGAGACGGCGGTCGAGACCCCTTTGAACCCGCTGCCTTCGCTCGTCGCCGAGCTCGGCGAGCCCGGCGTCAGTCCGCCGAGAAAGCTCTCCGGGGAGTTCGCGCGCTACCCGGAGGCCGCCCGCAGACGCCGGATCAGCGGCGTCGTGACCGTCTCCATGGTGATTTCGGAAGCCGGCGTTCCCGAGGACCTTCAAGTGATCGAGTCAGGAGGAGCTCTCCTCGATGAGGCCGTGCTGAACGCCGTCGCGGAGTGGCGATTCGAGCCCGCCTCCCGCGACGGTCGCCCGGTGCCGATCAGGTACCGAATGCGCCAACACTTCCGGCTCGAGCCCTGAGCGCGATCAGCGACTCGGCCGTCATCAGTACCAGAAGGATCCAGAGCACGTCCGACACGGCGAGGTGAACGAGCTGTAGAGCTACCGGCGCCTTGAGGAGAACGTTGAGGGCGCCGACGACGAGCTGCGCTCCGAAAACGGCGAGGACCCGAAGCCCCTCCCGACGCGCTCGCTCACCGACCCGCGACCGTAGCCAGAATACGACCCCGGCGACCAAGGCGAACCCGCCGACCGCAAAGGTCGGGTGATAGAAGCGCGAGGCGACGAGCTTCGCGACGAGAGGAGAATCCGCGGGAGCGATTCCGGCCGTCAGAACCAGAGTGTCCCCGAGCGCGGTCACGGCACCACTCGCGCCGAGCAGGAGCACAACCCCGAGGGCGCCGACACAGGGAAGAACGACTGTTGGGGAAGGTCGAAATTCCGGCACCCTCTCCTTCCCCGCGATCCAGGCGGTGAGGGTGAGCGCACCGATGAGGAAGAACGTGTTCACCAGATGGAAGGCCATCACGTAGACCCGAGCTTCGGAGACGTTTCCGGCCACCCATTCGAATCGCACCAGTCCCGCTCCGATGAGCGCTTCGGCGACCACGAAGAGAAACGAGACGAACGCGAAGCGGCGCACCGGATGGCCGGATGGGAGCGCGCGAAAGGCGACGACGTTGAACACCGCGACCAAGACCCCCAGGAGCCCGCTCGACAGGCGATGGCTGAGCTCGATCAGGGTCTCGGCCGACGGATCTCTCGGGATGACGACACCATTGCAAAGAGGCCAGTGGCTTCCGCATCCCGCGCCCGCGCCCGTCGCGCGGACGAAGGCGCCCCAGACGATGACCAGGACGGTGTAACCGAGGAGCCACCAGGCGGCGGTGGCGAGATAGCTACTTTGCCGGGCTCTCGGTTCCGAGGGCGCCTCCCGACTTGCGGCGCTTCCAGTACCAGGTTCCGGCGATGGAGCCGAAGACGACGTACGGCATCGCGAGAAGGAACAGGATGCCGCGGTTGAATCCAGCCGCGACCTGGCCGCCCTCCTGGTCGAGCGCGGTCCGGCACATCGCGCACTGTGCCGATGCCGTTTCGACGGAGGCGAACGCGGCGACGAGCGTCACGAGGATCACGGCCGCCGCGAAGGTCTTCCGGCTCATCGAAACAACCGGTGCTGCAGAATCTGCGTCCCGTCGTACGCGGGGACCAGGAACATGAGGACGCTGGTCAGGAAGATCCCGATGAGCACGATGAGGATGAGATTCCGATTCTCGAACCTCAGGTGCATGTAGAAGAAGATGATCAGGCTCGCCTTGAGCGAGGAGCCGAGGAGAAGGAGGATCGCCTGAGGGGCCTTCCCCAACTGCGATTCGCCGATGAAGATCATGGTGACGGTGAGCACCAGGAGCACGATCCAGAGAATCCAGTAGCCCTTGTAGCCGTGGCTTCCGGCCGATTCCGCGTGGGTCGACATGTCTCTTCCTTACTCCTTCTCGTCTACACCAGGTAGAACAGGGCGAACACGAACACCCACACCAGGTCGACGAAGTGCCAGTAAAGGCCCGCGTTCTCGACTCCCTGCGCCGAGTATTTCCCGAGCGCGGACCGGATCGCCACGATCAGAAGGATGGTCACTCCCGTGGTCACGTGCATTCCGTGAAAGCCGGTGATGATGAAAAACGACGCGCTGAACTGGGGAACGCCCCAGGGATTGCTGGTGAGGCGCGCGCCCTCGTGGATGAAGTGGGACCACTCGTAGACCTGCATCCCGAGAAACGCGAGGCCGCCGACGATGGTCGCCCAGAGAAACAGGGTGACGTGCTTCTTGTTCCCGGCGGTCGCCGCGGCCACCGCGCACGCCATGGTGGCGCTCGAGGTGATGAGCGTGAACGTCATCATGGTGATGTAGTTCATGTCGAACGCCTGCGCCTGCTCTGGCCAGGTCGGACTCGCGACCCGCACGACGCCGTACGCCACCAGAAGGCCGGCGAAGAGCAGGGCATCGGTGATGATGAAAATCCACATCATCAGCTTCTGCCAGGAAACCCCGAAGGGGCTCGCGGTGCCGGTCCAGGGCGAGGTCATCGCCGCTGCGCTGTTGCTCATTGAGAGAACCTCCTAAATTCAATGCTCGCTCGGCTCCTCGCCTCGCTCGCTCCCCTCGCTCCTCGCTCGGGGAGGACGGGCGGATTCCCGCGGTTCACGCCTTCGGCGTAACCGCTTCCTCCCGCCCGGGCTCGCTTCGCTCGCATTACAAATAGAACAAGACGACCATCAGGTAGAGCCAGAGGCCGTCGACGAAGTGCCAATAGGTTGCGGCGATGGATGGTGAGCTCGACTCACCGGGGGTCAAGCGATAACGCATCGCGAGTCCGAGCACGTAGAAGAGAGCCAGCACCCCCGCCAGGAGGTGCACGCCGTGGACCGCCGTCAGCACGTAGAAAAACGAGCTGTGGGGATGGCTCACGAGGTAGATCCCCTGCTGCGAGAGCTCCCGCCAGGCGAAGAGCTGTCCCACCAGAAACGCCGCGCCGAGACCGGCCGTCACAAGAAGCCACTTCCTGAAGGTGAGCGGCTGCCAGCGGTGGAAGCTCCGGCGGGAGATTTCCATCGTGACGCTGGAAAGAAGGAGGATCGCGGTGTTCAGCCAGAGAATCGAAGGCGCCGCGAGCGGCACCCAGTCCTGTCCCGCGCTTCGCACGATGTACGCGCTGGTGAAAGCGGCGAAGAGCATCGTGATCGAGCCCATGGCGACCCAGAGCCCGAGCTTCGATGCGTCCATGCGGCGCGCATCGCCTCCGCCCCGGCCATAGTCGCCGAAGCCGGGCTCGAGCGCGTCGACACCGCCGCCCGATCTACGCGTGGTGACAGGCTCGGTAAGCGTCGGCGCCATCTCAAAAACCCTCTCCGCCGAGCGCCCCGAAGGCCCCCAAGGCGAAGACCGCGAGGATGAGCGGAAGATAGACGAGAGACGCCGCGAGGAGCGCGACCGCGCGGGCCCGGCGGGTGCCGTTTCCGAATCGAATCGCGGATACGAGAAACGACACACCCAGAACGAGCGCGCCGATCGTGTAGAGCGGTCCCGCCCCGCCCCAGAGCGATGGAAGCAAGCTCGTCAAGAGGAGCGCCACGGTGGCGACGATCGTGCCGGGGGCGAGCGCCCGGCCAGGAAGAGCCCGATTCCCCACGCGCTCGAAGTCCTCGCGGTAGGTAGCGGCGATGGCCCAGGTGTGAGGGAACTGCCAGAAAAAGAGGATGCCGAAAAGGCACCAGGCGGGCGCGCGGAGCGTGCCGGTCGCGGCGGCATAGCCCATGAGAGTGGGCATCGCCCCCGAGATCGCGCCGGGAAGGGTCGACCAGCTCGAGCGCCGCTTCATCGGTGTGTAGACGAGCACGTAGACCGCGAGTGCTCCGGCCCCGAGAGCTCCGCTCAGCGCTCCGCAATAGGCGAAGAGGAGAAGGAGACCGAGGACCGAGGAAACCGCGGCGGCCAAGGCCGCGTCCGCGGCGGCGATCCGTCCCGAGGGGATCGGCCTCTGCGCGGTCCGACGCATCCGCGCGTCCGGCTCGCGCTCCAGCACCTGATTGAACGCGTTCGCGCCCGCGACGAGAAGGAACGTTCCCAGAGTGAACCAGAGGAGACCGGCGATCTCGAGCGCTGACGCCCCGAGCCAGTATCCGACCACTCCCGAGAGCACCACGGTGAGCGAGAGGCGCGGCTTCGTGAGATCGAGATAGTCCGAGAGCGACGCCGCGGCGCCGGCACTCTCGATTCCTTCCCTCACCGGAAGCATCGAACTCCTCTTCTAACCGCCCGCGCTTACCTTGGTCGGTGCCGCCTTCCACTGCGGAGTGAAATCGGCCTTGTCATCGGGATGGTTGTAGTCGTAGGGCCAGCGATGAACTTCGGGAAGATCGCCCTCCCAGTTGCCGTGGCCGGGAAGCTGCGGAGTCGACCACTCGAGAGTATTGGCCTCCCACGGATTGGACTCGGTGCACTTCCTGCCCTTGTACATGCTCCAGAAGTAGTTGGCGACGAAGATGAGCTGCGCGGCCCCGAGGATGAACGCCGCGATGGTGATGAAGGTGTTCACCGGCTGGAGCGGCTTCAGGTAATCGTAGGTATTGGGGTCGTAGATCCGGCGCATCATTCCCGCGATGCCGAGATAGTGCATGGGGAAGAACGTGCCGTAGTAGGCGACGAAGGTCAGCCAGAAATGCACTTTCCCCAGGCCCTCGTTCATGAAGCGGCCGAACATCTTCGGAAACCAGTAGTAGACCGCGGCGAGGGCGCCGAAGAGTCCGGCACCCGCCATGATGAAGTGGAAGTGCGCCACGACGAAGTACGTGTCGTGCAGCTGGATGTCCGTGGCGTTGGTCCCGAGGAAGACGCCGGTCAACCCTCCGGTCACGAAGAGCGACACGATGCCGAGAGCGAAGAGCATGGGTGTGGTGAAGCGAATCCGCGCCTGCCAAAGCGTCGCGAGCCAGTTGAACGTCTTGACCGCGGAAGGAATGGCGATGGCGAGCGTGGTCATCACGAAGACGCTGCCGAGAAACGGGCTCATCCCCGAGACGAACATGTGGTGGCCCCACACGAGGAAGCTCAAAACGCCGATGCTGATGATGGCATAGACCATCGACCGGTATCCGAAGATGGGCCTGCGACTGAAAGTCGAGAGGATGTCGGAGGCGAAGCCCATCGCCGGGCAGCATGATGATGTAGACCTCGGGGTGGCCGAGGAACCAGAACAGGTGCTGCCAGAGAAGCGGCGCTCCGCCCTCATGGGGGAAGAGCGTGTCTCCGATGAAAATCCCCTTGGGAAGATAGAAGCTCGTTCCGAGGCCGCGATCGAAGAGGAGAAGGATGACGGCGGCGGCGAGGGCCGGAAAGCTCAGGAGCCCGAGGACGCCGACGACGAACTGCGCCCAGGTCGTGAGCGGGAGCCGCATCATGGACATCCCTTTGGTCCTGAGGCTGAAGATGGTCACCACGAAGTTGAGGCCGCCCATGGTGAACGAGGCGACGAAGAACATCATCCCCACGATCCAGAGCGTTTGACCGGTGCCCGATCCGGGAATCGCGGAGCGGATGGCCGAGAGCGGAGGGTTCGCCGTCCAGCCCGATGCCGAGGCGCCGCCTTCCACCAGGAACGAGATCAAGATGATGATCGCGCCCGGAAGGACCGTCCAGAACGAGAGCATGTTGAGGAAGGGAAAGGCCATGTCCCGCGCTCCGATCTGGAGCGGGATGAGAAAATTTCCGAATCCCGAGACGGGCGCGAGCGAAAGGACGAAGAACACCATGATCGTCCCGTGCATGGTGAAGAGCATCACGTAGAACTCGGGGGTCATGACCCCGCTCGCCATTCCCACCGGGAAGAACTTCTCCATCATCGGCCACTGCGTCCCGGGAAAGCCGAGCTGCAGGCGAACGAGCATGGCCAGGATTCCACCCACCAGCGCCATCATCATGGCCAGGGTGAGGTACTGCTTTCCGATCATCTTGTGATCGAAGCTGAAAAGGTAGGTGCTGATGAAGCTTTGCTTGCCGTGGCCGTGGTCGGCGTGACCTTCGCTCATGCCCTTATCTCCTTCACGGAGCTGAGGCAGCCGCTTCGGCCGCCGCCTGCTCCGAGAGCCAGTTCTGATAATCGGCCTCGCTCTTCACGCTGAGGAAGGCGCGCATTCGGTAGTGGCCGAGCCCGCAGAGCTCGGCGCAGGCGATCTCGTACTCTCCGACTTTCGTCGGCGTGAAGGTGACCGAGGTGGACATTCCCGGGACGAGATCCTGCTTCACCCGGAAGTTCGGGAGGAAGAAAGCGTGCTGCACGTCTTTCGACCGGAGCCGGATATGCGCGACCCGGTTGACCGGGAGGACCAGTTGGTTGGTGCGGAAGAAGTCGTCGGCCGACGCGGCGTCTTCGGGATCGATTCCGAGCGAATTCTCGAGAGAGTACAGCTCCGGACGAAACTCGCCGAAGCGTCCGTCGGCGCCCGGATAGCGGAAGTCCCACTGGAATTGCGCTCCCACCGCCTCGACCACGATAGCGTCGTCGGGAGGCGCGGCCTGGACCCGGTTCCAGAGCACGAGACCGGAGAACACGATGGGAAGGAGAATCACCGCGGTGCCGATGGTCCACATCATTTCCATCTTGTGGCTCTCGTGCCAGTAGCTCCCTCGCGCTCCTTCCCGATGCCGGAACTTCCAGATATAGAGGCCGAGGAAAAACTGCACGGCCACGAAAGCGACACCGGTGATGGCGAGAATCACGTAGTAGAGCGTGTCGAGGCCCTGCCGGTCCGAGGCGAGCTCGGGAACCTGGTACTTGAAGAAGAAGAGCACCGAGATCAGGATCATCGCCCAGATCACGAGGGCCATGGCCATGCCATGGTTGACGTGGGCTTTTGCGGCGTTTTCGTCTGCCATCAGCGGGTATACCTCATGATATAGGCTGCGACCGCCCGCATCTGCGCCTCGGGATCGCCACCGAGGACATCGGGGAGCGGGGTGATGCGAGTTCCTCCCTCTTGCTCCACGGGCCAGAACTGGGGCATTTGGGTCCCTGGAGTGATCGACTGAGGATCCTTCAGCCAATCCACGATCCACTCCTCGCGGAGCCGCTCACCCGAGAGGCGGAAGCTCGGCGCGAGCTGGGAAGCTTCCATGGTCCCCACGGCGGCGGCCTGATGGCACCTCTCGCATTGGAGACGCACCAGGAGCTGATCTCCGGTGCGGACCACGGCTGGATCGGCCACGTGCTCCGCGGGAGTCTCGAAGGGGTTGGTCTCATCCATCGCCATGAAGCCCTGCACCAGCGTATTGGCCTCGTCGTCCGCGAAATGGAAGGTCGGCATGCGAACGTTCAGCCAGAAGCGGACCGTGGACGGCGCCTTCAGGAAGCCGAAGAGCCAGTCCGCCTGGGTGCGCGCCCCCTGGGTGTTCAGGTTCGGGGGCCTCATTCCGGTGTCGGCGATGGTCTGATAAATCCCGCCGCCGAAACCATCGATGATGTGGCATCCACGGCAGTTGTACTCGTGGATGAGCTTGCGCGCCCGCTGACCGTAGGCCTCGTTCGCGCTCAAGTTCTTCCTCGCCTCGCGTGGAAGCTCGTCGCGCACCATCGAGAGCACGTTGCGGGAGATCGCTTCGACCTCGGCATCGTTGAAGCCGAAGTAACCCATCTTCAGCTTCTCCGGCGGACTCTTGAGCTTGCCGTTGTCGTAGCTCCTCGGTGCCTCGAGCTTCTGCTCGAGCCAGGCACTTCGCGTGTGCTCGATATCGACGTATCCGAAGTCGAGCCTCGAGACCATCTTCGATCCCCAGGTCGAAAGGTCGACGCCGATCTTCTGCGCTTTCTCGAAGCCTTCGATGTCGTGGCAGCCGAAGCAGCCGTAGCGCAGTATCAAACGCTCGCCGGAAAAGAGCTTCTTCTCGTCGCGCGACATTTCGGAGATCCGGGCCTCGGCCTGGGGCAGAGGAAGGCTGGTGCGCAGGAACTCGAGAGCAATCTCGTCGAGGGCGGCGTCGTCGATTTGCGGAACGGGAAGAGCCTCGAACTCCGGGTTCCTGGAGCTCATCAGGAAAGCGGTGATGTCACCCGCCTCGCTATCGGTCAGCCGCAGGTCGGGCATGAAGGTCTGTTCCCAGTAGTGCTTGGGATTCTTGATCCAGTTGAACAGGAACTCCCGGTTCACCTTGCTGCCCACGCCGACCAGGCTCGGGCCCTTCCGGCGGAACCAGTCCACGTTCGCGAGGTCCGTCTCCTCGACGATGTGGCAGCCCTGGCAGCCGAGGGTCTCGAGGAGCGCCTTGCCGTTCGTCGGATCCCCGCTAGGCACGCCGCCGTAGCTCAACGGCTTCGACTTCGAGAAGATGTAAGAAACGATCGAGGCGACTTCCGTCGCGTTGCGCGCGCCGATTTCGGAATCGAGGTTGTTCTCGAGGTTCCAGAACCGTGGCATGTAGGTCGCGGTCTTGAAGCTCTTCGGATCCTTCACCCAGCGGAGGGCCCAGTCCTCGGTGGTCTTCGACCCGATGTGCTGGAGGTTCGGCCCGACCTTGCGCCGATCCTCGAAGCCTGTGGTGTTATGGCAGCCCCAGCATCCAGCCTGCTCGTAGAGCATCCGCGACTGATTGAAGCTCGAGGCGCCCGGGAGCAGGACCTCGTCCTTGTGGCACTTGAGACAGCCGGCTTCGGCGAAGCCGTTCGGGTACATCGGCTTGTCCCAGTAATGATCTTCCTTCCAGCCGTACTTCTGCTCCCATTGGTGCCGCTGCTCATCGTTCTTTGGCGTGTGGTTGACCCCGGCGAAGGTGATGGCGCGGCCCCGGCCCTCGTGGCAGGAAGTGCATCCGAAGTCGTCGCGAGGATGAAGCGATGCCGGGGCGACGTAGAGCTCCAGGTTGGGATGGGTGCGGAAGGGTTGCTCCGCCTCCGCGTAGGCGGGATTGTCGATGCCGAGATGGCAAGTCTGACAGCGATCGATGCGCGGGACTTGAGCGAAGTTCAAATCCTCGGTGACGTTTCGGACCAGGACCTGCTGGACCTCGATGTTGGGATCGATGAAGTCCACCACGGGAAGGTTCCGGAAGACGTTCGGAAAGTTCACGGCGATGGAGTCGAGCTTCCGCCTCAGGAGCGCCGCCTCCTGGGTCAGGCTGTCCTTTCTGGCGGTCAGCTCCGTCACTTTGGCCCTGAGCTCGCGGACCTCCCGCTGCTTCTGATCGCGCTCGAACTCGATGCTCCGCCTCTCTTCGCGAGCCCCGAAGAAGTCCGCCTCGAGACGCTGGAGCTGATCGGCGGAGACCCGCTTCCCCAGAGGGGCGTGGGGGCCCTCTTCGAAGAAGAACTTCTCCGAATCGTAGACCGCTTTGAGCTCCCGCTCGCGCACGTCGGCGAGGGTCCATTTCGAGTTGAGCTCAGCGACCTCGGCCTCGCGCTGCTGGATCGCCTGCTGATGGGCCTCGAGCTCCTGGGTCGCCGTCGCGAGATCCGCCGTCACCCGCTCGACGTCTCTCTGGCTCACCCGCTTCTCGGCGTCTTCGATCTGCCGCTGAGTGGTGTCCCGCTCCAGCTGGAAGAACTGACGCTGAAAGGCCTTCCACTCGCGGGAGTAGTCCGCCCAGATCATCCATACCGTGGTGAGGAAGAGCGCAATCGCGCTCACACCAAAGAGAACGTTCAGCTGCGGGATGAAATATGCGTGTCCTGGCTCGGGTTTGGCCACCGTCGACTCCAGCCTAAATATTGAAGAAGATCTCCGGGAAGGTCATGATGTATTTCAGATTGAACATCCACCTCAAGTACATCTTGATGGGAAGGCTCAGCATCAGCAGAAAGAGCGAAACCCCGAGATAAAACCTGGCGGGGCCCATCTTCACGTAGTACCGGTTGAGGCTCAGCCATCGCAGGAAGCGAGGCAGCTTCTCCTTGGGTCTGGCCATGAGCACCGGAAGAACCGCCACGTACATCGAGGACCAGGATGATCCCGATGAACTCCCGGACGATTGGGTTCGCCGGAAGAGGCCGGCTCAGGAGCTTTACCCAGAAGAAGTCCGACACATGGACGTTCAGGAGCGGCTCGACCCGGTGCTGATCCCAATATTCGTAGGGCCCGAAGAAATTCCAATTGGGTCCGCGGAGGAACGTTCCCGAGATCACGAGAAGAACCCATAGAACGAGAAACCCGTAGAGGAAGATTCCGATCTCGATCCGGCGCTCCTTGAACGTAAAGTAGCCGTTCCCCTTGGGATTGGTGTCGATGAACGGGATGGCCATCAGACCCACGATGATGAGCGTCGGAAAGACAACTCCCGCGAGCCAGGGGTCGTAGTACACCAACATCTCCTGGAGCCCGAGGAAGTACCAGGGAGCTTTCGAAGGGTTTGGCGAGTCCGCGGGATTCGCCGGCTGCTCGAGCGGCGCGCGCAGCAGGATCGACCACACGATGAGCCCGATCCCGAGAAGGATCATGCAGAGGAACTCCACGTAGACCAGGTCCGGCCAGACCCAGACTTTGTCTTCCTCCTGCTTTTCGAGCGGCGGCTCTCCCGCGCCGATCCGTTTGTCGTTCTCGACTCCCTGGTGCATCGCGAACCAGGTGAAGAACGCCACCCCGAACAGCACGAAGGTGATGGGCACGTTGTCGGGCTTCGCCACGATGAGGAAGAAGTTCGGGTCGAACATGCTGACGAAGTAGAAGACCGCCATCACCGCGAAGACGATCAGACGCGTTCCGCTTCGACCAGACCTTTGGATAACGGAGCGAGAGAACGAACCCGACGGTCGCGAGCGTGAACAAAACCGTCGGCCCGGAGAGCCAGTTGATCAGGTTTTTGATCGCTTGCATATGCCCTTTGCCCTTGGACCTGTGAGAGGAGGCGGTCTACATGGGGCCCGAGATGCCGCCGTCTTTGCGCACGCGCCAGAAGTGCACTGCCATCAGAACCGCCGCGGCGAGCGGAAGTCCGACGCAGTGCAGGACGTAGAAGCGAAGAAGGGTGTTCTCACCCACGTTTCTCGCCCCGAGAAGCACGAACCGGGCGTCGCTCGCGGAGTTGATGATATTGATGTCGCCGATCTTGAGCGCCGCCGAGAGCGGCCCCTCCGTACCCATGAGCGGCGTCGCTCGCGCCATGTTGGATCCCACGGTGATGGCCCAGATCGCGAGCTGATCCCAGGGAAGGAGATAGCCGGTGAACGAGAGCAGCAGGGTGAGGACCAGGAGCACCACTCCGATTCCCCAGTTGAACTCGCGCGGCGGCTTGTAGGAGCCGGTCATGAACACGCGAAACATATGGAGCCAAACCGTGATGACCATGGCGTGCGCGCCCCACCGATGGAGCTCGCGCATCACGCCGAGCGGCACGTGCTCGCCCAGGTCGATGATGTCGGAGTATGCGTACTCGACGGTGGGCCGGTAGTAGAACATCAGCAGGAGCCCGGTGAAGGTGAGCACCAGGAAGAGGAAGAACGTGACCCCGCCCATGCACCAGGTGTAGCGGAGCTTGATGCCCGCTTTGCGCGACTTCACCGGGTGGAGGTGGAGAAAGACGTTCGACATGACCACCAGCACCCGGTTGCGGTTGCTATTGACCGCTCCGTGCCGGAAGACCGACTTCCACACCTGGGTCTCGGTCAGAGCGTTCCACCCGCTACTGAATGCGTTGAGCAGCTTTTGCACTGATTTCGACTCCTAACCCGTCAGCTCAATTTCAAGAAGGACTCCGGGTCGGCCCACTGCCCGGCTTCCTGCTTGAAGGTTCGACCCTTGTCGATGAGCACCTGCCCGTCGTCCGCGAGCGAGATCTTGACGCGCTCGAGCGGACGCGGCGCCGGGCCCTCGAAGTTGATCCCGCTCATGTAGAAGCCGCTCCCGTGACAGGGGCACTTGAACTTGTTCTCGGCGGAAAGCCAGTTGGGGGTGCAGCCGAGATGCGTGCAGATCGCGGAGATGGCGTACATCCCCTCCTCGTTGCGCACCACCCAGACGCGGAACTTCTCCTTGAATCGCTCGTCGACGGCGCCGACCGCGAAGTCGCTGGGAAGTCCGACTTTGAACGTGGACGGCGGCTCGGTCAGGACGTTCGGGAACATGAACCTGCCCATTGCGGTCAGGCCCGCGGCGGCGGCGGCCGCGAAGAACGACCAGGCGAGCGCGAGCCAGTTGAACTCGCGTCGGGTCATCTCGGCCGCTTCGGCCTTCTTGGCTTTGCTCGCAGCGGGAGGGGCGGTTTCGGTTCCGGGTTCGTTTGGTTTCGATTCGTCGGCCATGCTTCTACCTAGTCGGTAACGACGCTCGGTGCAGTGATTTGTTTTGAAAAGTGTCGCCTGCCTGCTGGAAACGGTCCGCGTTCGTGTAACGCATACAGCAGCGGGCAGATCGCCTGATGCAAACGCGATATTTTAGTCATCCGGCGCGAGGGGTGTCAAGAACCCCTACGCCTCGTTCCGAAGTCAAACGTCCGCAGTGGGATGGAGGAAGCCCAACACCGAACGCAAAGCCGCAGAGGAAAAAGGGAATTCCGCTTTGCGCCTTTCCCCTCCCTTGGCGTCTTTGCGTTCTTCCCCGGTTTTTCTTCAGCGCTCTTCCAGGGCGGCTAAGGCGAGTTTTCTCATGGCCAGGTTCGGGTCGCTCGAGGCGATCTCGCGCAGACGCGCCTTCAGGGCATCGCTCGAAATCAGCGCCGAGGCCTGGATGGCGCTCTGCATCGCGAGAAGCTTTCGGGCTTCGTCGATATCCGTGAGGCCGTCGAGGTACTCGCGGTCGAGCATCATGAGGAGCCGCGCCTCTCCGGAGTCGTTCCCCAGCTGGGCGAGCGCGACAGCCGCGTTCCAGGAAACGTCTCGGTCGGAATCCCCGAGGGCGACCTGGAGCGCGGGAACCGCGCGCTCGTCCCCGAGGGTGCCCGCGGCGTAAACCGCCATCTTCCGTACACCGGGATCGTCGTCTCGGAATTTCTCGAGGAGCGGCAAGACCGCGCTTTCGTCTCCCAGGTTTCCGAGGGCCCAGCTCGCGTAGAGCCGCGTGGTGGAGTCGGGATCGTCGAGCGCGGCGATGAGAGTCGGGCTCGCCGCGCGGTCGCCCAGATGCCCGAGCGAGAGCGCGAGATAGTGCCGCACGCGCGGATCGTCGTCGTCCGCCGCTTCGAAAGCCGCGATCATCTCGGGAACCAGGCCCTCCATTCGACGCTTCTCGGTGTCCATGTTGATGATTTTCGAGAGCTCGAATGCCGCCTGCCACCGCCGGTTGGCGCTTCCCAAACGGATCTCCTGGAGGTAGTCGACCCCCGTCTTCTCATCGGAGACGAGCCACGCGAAGAAGAAGAAAACGGACACGCAGGCGGCGACGACGACCGCCGGGACCAGAAAGAACTGGACGAGCGTGCGCCCGAAGCTCACATCCTCGGGAATTTCCGGCGCGGGCTCCAGCTTTTCTTCATCGCTCATCGAGGGAGCCATCTTAGCCCACCGTCCAGTCCGCGGACAGGTCCAAGGACATGTCCCAAAACTGGCCTTCTTGCCAGTAGTCGCGGTTCGGCGGAAGCGCTTAGTGTCTCACCCTGCGCGTCGGCACTGGAGGACAACTGATGACGACAGCGAGAAGAAAGCATCGTTCCAACGGCGTGAGCCGGCGCGAGTTCATCGGGGCCATGGGTGCCGCCGTGAGCGCCTCGTCGGCAAGCGCCTATTTCCCACAGCAAGCCCCCTCATCGCATTCGGGAATTCGGGCTCGCGGCGGTTCGTGATTCGGGAAGACCGCTTCGGGCGGATGTTCCCCCGGCTTCGAGCTTTCGCGGAGCCGAGTGAGGAGCTCGAAGCGGCGCTCCTCGACATCGGCAAGGCAGGGGGGATCCTGGACGCGAAAGACGATCTCGCACGGGGTCCCGTCGACCTCATCGTCGACCCCGCGCTCAGCGCCAACAATCCCAACAGCACGGCAGGCCACACCGCGGGCACCACGTTCGTGGGCCAGTTCATCGACCATGACCTCACTTTCGACCTGACGTCGCGGCTCGGAGAGCCCCAGGAGCCTCTGGACTCCCCGAACTCGCGCACGCCGACGTTCGACCTCGATTCGGTCTATGGCGGCGGACCGGGACGGGATCCCGAGCTCTACGAGAGATCCCACAGCCGGCGCGGTATGGCTACGAAGCTCCGGATTCAGAACGGAGGTCTCTTCGAGGACGTGCCGAGGAACTCGGACGGGACCGCGATCATCTCCGACCCGCGGAACGACGAGAACATGATGATCTCGGGCCTGCAGGCGGCGTTCATCCTGTTTCACAACAAGGTAGTGGATCAGATCGAACGCCAGAACCACAGGCTCGACTCGTCGGACGTGTTCCGCATCGCCCGGAGGCTCACCACCTGGCACTATCAGTGGATTGTCGTCCACGAGATGCTCCCGCTCTTCGTCGGGCAGAGGATGGTCGACGATATCCTGAGGAACGGTAACCGGTTCTTCCGGCCACCCGTTCCATTCATTCCGGTGGAGTTCCAGGGTGCTGCCTATCGGTTCGGGCACAGCATGGTCCGGCCTTCCTACCGAGCGAACCTCGCAGGCGACAATGGCGCGGCCTTCTTCGGGATGATCTTCGATCCCGCCGGACAGGGACAGGCGGACCCAGTGGACCTGCGAGGAGGCGCTCGGAAACCGCGGCGCTTCATCGGCTGGGGGACGTTCTTCGATTTCGGAGACGGGAACATGCGGCCGAACAAGGCCATCGACACGAAGATCTCGACGCCGCTCTTCCACCTGCCGCTCGGAACGATCGCGGACGGCAGGCCGCCGATATCCCTCCCGCAGAGGAACCTCCTCCGCCAGGTGACCTGGGAAATGCCCTCGGGCCAGAGCATCGCGAGGGAAATGGGTGTGCCTTCGCTTTCCGCAAACGACCTCAAGGAGCTCTCGGCTTACGGCCTGGGCCTCGACCGGTCCACGCCGCTCTGGTACTACATTCTCAAGGAGGCCGAGGTGATCGAAGGCGGCCGGACTCTCGGGCCGGTCGGCGGGCGCATCGTCGCGGAAACATTCGTCGGGCTCCTGAGGGCCGACAGAAACAGCTACATTAACGGCGATAGCGATAGCGATAGATAGCGATAGCGATAGAGACAGCGATAGAACCGATCGCAATCGCCGCTGGAGGCCGACGCTTCGAACGAGGAGCGGCCAGGTGACGGGCAATTTCAACATGCTCGACTTCCTCACCTTCGCCGGAGTCGATCCCACCACTCGCGGACAGTAACTTTCTATCAGTCCTGTCCTGGGCGGCGCTCGCCGCCCAGGACGGGAACCGCGATCTCCTGATCCTTGTACTGAAGCTGGTACAGCCGGTAGTAAATCCCCCGCCGCGCCAGGAGCTCCTGGTGGTTTCCGACTTCGCGCACACGCCCTTTGTGCATCACCACGATGCGGTCCGCCCTCTGGATGGTCGAGAGCCGGTGCGCGATGACGAGGCTGGTGCGGTTCTCGAGGAGGCGCTCGAGGGCTTCGCGAATCAGGATCTCGGTGTGAGTATCGACGTTCGAGGTCGCTTCGTCGAGAATCAGGATGCGGGGATCGTGCACCAGCGCGCGGGCAAAGCTCACCAGCTGCTTCTGACCAGCGGAGAGAGAGGAGCCCCGCTCCTTCACTTCTTCCTCGAGACCGCGGGGAAGCCCGGCGACGAAGCCATCGAGGTGCACGGCCGCCGCGGCCTCCGCCACCTCGGCGTCGGTGATGTCGCGATCGCCGAGCCGGATGTTGGAGGCGATGGTTCCGGAGAAGAGATGGACGTCCTGGAGAACCATTCCGAACTGGCGCCGCAGCTCCTTCAGATCCCACTCCCTCACGTCGACGCCGTCCACGAGGACCCGGCCCCGCTGCACGTCGTAGAAGCGCAGGAGCAGGCTCGTGAGTGTCGTTTTCCCCGCTCCGGTATGTCCCACCACGGCCACCGTCTCGCCCGGACCGACCTCGAGGTCCAGGTCTTCGAGCACCCAGTCCTCGTTCTGGTACGCGAACCATACGTTCTCGAAACGAATCGAGCCCGAGCCTTTCGTCCGAGCCGCCGGCGCTGGCGGTGACGCCACCGTAACCTCGGTATCGAGGAGCTTGAAGATCCGCTCCGAGGACGCCATGGCGCCTTGCAGAATGTTGAACTTCTCCGAGAGGTCGCTGATGGGCCGGAAGAACTTCTCGGAGTACTGGATGAAGGCGACGAGCCCGCCGAGGGTCAACCCGGACGCGAGGATCTGCCAGCCTCCGTACCAGATGATGAGGGCGATGGCGAGAGCGCCCAGGAACTCGATCGCGGGATAGAAGAGCGCGTACTGAAAGACCGACTCCAGGTTCGCGTCCTGGTGCTGGCGGTTGAGGTCGCGATACTGGCCGAACTTTCTCTCCTCCTGCCGGAAGAGCTGGACGACCTGCATTCCGACGATGTTCTCCTGGATGAAGGCATTCAGCATCGCGACCCGGGTCCGGACCTTTCGATAGACGTCGCGCACGCGGCGCTTGAAGACCAGCGTGACGCCGAATAGCGCCGGCAGCACGGTGAAGGTCACGAGCGCGAGCCGCCAATCGAGGTAGATCAGGACCACCATGATTCCGAGGAGCATGAACACATCGCCGAAGATGGTGACGACGCCGGAGGTGAAGAGCTCGTTCAAGGCGTCGACGTCGGTCGTGACCCGCGTCACGAGCCTTCCCACCGGATTCTTGTCGAAGAACGCGGGCTGAAGCCTCTGAAGGTGGGAGAAGATTTCCCGCCTCATGTCGAACATCACGCGCTGGCCCGCCATGTTCATCAGGTAGACCTGGAAGAAGGAGACCACGAACTGGAGTGCGAGCGCGACGACGTAGAGAAGGGCGACGGAGTCGAGCCCCTCGAGGTTTCCCGGAGTGATGTGGTCGTCGATCGCCACCTTGGTGAGATACGGGCCCGCGAGCTTCAACGCGGATGCCGCGAGCACCAGGAGAAACGAGAAGATCACGGTGAGCTTGTACGGGGCGAGGTAGGCGAGGAGCCGCCCCATCAGCCGCCGGTCGTAGATCTTTCCGAGCGCCTCTTCTTCCTGGAACGGCGCGCTCATATGCGGTTCAGCTCCTCCTCGAGGAGCTGCTTTCGGTGGAGGCTCGCGTAGAGGCCGTCCTCTGCCAGAAGAGCCTCGTGGTTTCCGCGCTCGACGATCTTTCCGTTCTCGAGAACGCAGATGAGATCCGCTTGCTTCACGGTGCTGATTCGGTGGGAGACCAGGAGCGTCGTGCGCTTCTCGAGGACGGAGGAAAGCTCGTTCAGGATGCGCTCCTCGGTCTCCGTATCGACCGCGGAGAGGACGTCATCGAGGATCAAAATCGGGGGCTCGACGATGACCGCGCGGGCGATGGTCGCCCGCTGTCTCTGGCCTCCCGAAAGAGTGATGCCCCGCTCCCCTACCATCGTCTCGTACCCCTTCGGAAACTCGGCGATGTCGGTGTCGAGCCCTGCCCGGCGCGCCGCCTCCTCGATTTCGCGGTCGGTCGCGGAAGGTTTTCCGAAAGCGATGTTCTCGCGAATGGTATCGGAGAAGAGGAAGCTCTCCTGGGGAACGAAGGCCACGGCCGAGCGCAGGGTCTCGAGAGGAAGGCTCTTGACGTCGCGGCCGTCGACGAGCACCTGGCCTTCGGTCGCGTCATAGAGGCGGGGCACGAGCCGGGTGAGCGTCGTCTTCCCCGAGCCGGTTCGTCCCACGAACGCTACCGTTTCTCCCGGCTCGATGACCAGGTCGATGTTGGAGAGAACGTCTCCGCCGCCGTTCGAGCTCTCGTACCGGAAGGACACGCCGCGGAACTCGATGCGGCCCCGGAGCTCGCGAGCGGAAGGATCCGGTCCATCCACGATCTCGGGCTCGGAGTCGAAGATGACCGCGAGGCGCTTCATCGAGGCGGCGCCTCTCTGGTAGATGTTCACGACCCAGCCGAACGCGATCATCGGCCAGGTCAGCATCTCGAGATAGGCGAAAAAAGCGACGAGCTGACCGAGCGAGATCTCCTGGCGGATGACCATCCGGCCCCCGTACCAGAGCACGACGGCGCTTCCGAGGCCGATGATCGCGGCGAGGAATGGATAGAACGCGCCCCAGATCTTGACCAGACCCATATTGGTCTCGAGATAGCTCTCGTTCTCCTCTTCGAACTTGCGGGTCTGGGGTTCTTCCTGCGCATAGGCCTTCACCACGCGCATCCCCGAGATGTTCTCCTGGACGAAAGCGGAGATGTCGCTCATCTTTTCCTGGATCGTCTCGAAGCGCTTGTGGATGACCGCGCCGAACTCCTTCACCCCGATCGAGACCACGGGCATGATCGCGAGCGAAACGAGCGTGAGCTTCCAACTGATGGCGGTCATGAAGATGAGCGCCCCCACGGTGATCAGGATAGTCTCCGCGGGATACATGATCCCCGGCCCCAGCACCATCCGCACGGCGCCGATGTCGTTCGAAGCCCGGGACATCAGATCGCCAGTGCGCCACTTCTGGTAGAAAGAGGGGCTCATCGTCTGCAGCTTTCCGAAAAAGTCGTTCCGAAGGTCGAACTCGACGAAGCGCGAGACGCCGATGAGGAGCTTTCGCATCCAGAATCGGAAGAACCCTTCGACCGCGGCGATGCCCACGACGAGACTGCCGTAGAACGCGAGCTTCGATACGGTGACTCCGAGGGTGAGATCGTCGATGGTTCGCTCGAGGACCAGGGGTACGAGGACCGACGCCGCCTTCGCCAGCACCAGGGCCGCCATTCCCGCGAGCATCGGCCGGGGATAGCGAGAAACGTACGGAAGGAGTCGCTTGAGCTCTTTCATCCCGCGAGAATGAAGTATAGCCCGCCGTTCCGCCTACGCTCTACGAGCTACGGCGGACCCGCCGTAGCGCTTCGCGCGAAGGCGGGAGCCCTTGGGCGAAGGCGGGCGACCCTAACGGCCGCTTTCGATGGCGCGCGCTTTCTCGTCGACCAGACTCTGGTACGAAACGTCACCCAGGCTCCGGAAGAGCGCGAGGGCTTCGCGGCGTTTCCCCAGTTCCTGGAGCGAGCGAGCGCGATTGTAGGCGAGATCGGAACGGTCGTAGGGCGCGATCGGATCGATCTCTTTCTCCGCCTGCTCGAACGCGGCAAGAGCACCCGCGAAATCGCCTGCGGCGAAGAGGCGAAGCCCCCGCTCGAGGGACGCCTCCTCGCCGGGTCCCGCGCGATCGTGGAATCGCGGCCCTTGCTCTCGTCCCGGGAGAGGGTCCACCAGTGCCGACCGAAGCTCGATGAGAGCGCCGTCGATCACGGCGACCGGACCGCCTTCGAACACCACCTCTCCTCCGGCCCAGAGACGGGCGGCCGGGCAGCCGTCGTCGCAGTCCACGAGGAATGCGGCTCCGTTCTGTACGGCTTCGACGCCGAGAGGCTCGTTCTCCTCTCGAAACGCCCATGAAACCGCGAGAGAACCGGCGTCGTCCTCGAGAACGAAGTCGAAGTCCGCGAGACCCTCGTCGGTGTGGAAGGACCTCTGCAGAAGGATCCGATCGTCCCCCACGGCGAGTATGGAGAATCCCCTCTTCCCCGCCCGGTGTGCGGCGTACGGACGCGTCCAGGGCCTTCGCTTTCTCGAGGAGCTTCTCTCCGACTTTGTCCCCCGCGAGTCCGAGGAAGCGGTTCTTCGCGGCATGCGCCCCCCGGATCCGGGAGAGCGATTCCAGGAGCGCCCAGTTGTCCGCGCGGTCCGCGGGCTCGATGCGCTGCGCGACGCGGTTGAGCTCCGAGTACATCGCATCGAGGGGCGCGGGTCCTGCCTCGAGCTTCTCGAGCGTCGCAATCCAATCGTTGAAGGCGCGACGGGCGTCGGGCTCCTTCTTCAGGGTTACGATCCGAACGCTGGCGTCTTCGGGCTCCGCCTCGGTGGGAAGACCCGGCTCGTCGAGAAACGCCGAGCGCCGCCGCGACGCGGGGTCGGATCTCGCCGGATGCCGGGCCGTCCTCCATCGGAATCCGAATCTGGGTCATTCCTCCGCGCGCGACGATCCGGATCTCACCGCCTTCGAGGAGCTCCACCGACTGCGGGAGGAAGTCCTTTTGAGAGACGCGGACCGGCATCGAAAGAAGGCGCGCGATGCGCCTCGCGACCGGAAGATCTCTTCTCGATCACGAAGGCCGCGACCTCGATGGCGAGCTTTCGTTTCCGTGCCTCGCTCACGGGCACGGTGAGACCGTCGAGCTCTTCGCTGCAGCGGCCGCATCCATCGACCGGGAAGTACACCACGAGATTGATCCCGGCACGGAAGAACTCCGACGGGATGATCGTCCCGCCGTCCCCCGTGGCCTGGAAGTCGGGAAACGCGAAGTCGAGGAGCTCGAGATCGGGATAGGTCTCCTTCAGCTTCGCGAATCGCTTTCGATCGAGTCCGGCCTTCAGCGCGTTCCGATCCAGGAAGGCGCCCGTCGAGAGAAGCTCCTTCTCCAGGGCCGCCCGGTCGCTCGCGGGCTCGAGGTACGAAGAGAGGAGCAAATCGAGCCGGCTCTCGAGGTCCAGATCCGGATGCTCTGCCATCTTCAGATTGAGTCCCGGAATGACGGTGATGCCCTGGGCGCGGTGATACGCTTTTCGCGCTGCCGGCCACTTCTCCTGCGCCGCGAGGCTGTCCCCGAGCGTGCGAAAGTACCGGGCACGCCGCTCGCGGTAACTCCTGCGCGCCTCGACGATCATGTCCTCGAAGAGGAGACCCCGTTCCGGCCGGGCGCCGATCTCTTCCTCGGGGATGAAGCGCTGCGAGGCGGCGAGCGCCTCCTTCGACTTGCCTTCCGCTTCCTCGGCCTTTCCCGATTCGAGGAGTCGAACCGCCTCTTCGTGGAGCTTTTCTGCCGATTGCGGGGACCCCTGCGCGAGAAGGAACCCTGCGAGGAGCAGGGCGAAAGTCAACGAACCGCTCCGGAACCCGCTCCGGACTTCGAGAGCTTCATGAGCCTTCCGGCGGCCGCGTCGAGAGTCTCGATCTTCTTGCAGAAGGCGAAGCGAAGCTTCTGCCGGCCTTCCTTCGACTGGTAGAAGCTCGAGCCCGGGACGGCGGCGACTCCGACGGCCTCGACGAGGTGCCGCGCGAACGACACGTCGTCGGAGAACCCGAACGACGAGATGTCGGTCATGATGTAGTACGCACCGCGCGGCGCGAAGCAGCGGAACCCCGCGACGCGAAGACTTCTGAGAAGCGAGTCGCGGCGGCCCTGGTAATCCTTCGCGAGCGTCACGTAGTAGGAGTCGGGAAGCGCGAGCGCTTCCGCCGCCGCCTCCTGCAGCGGAGCGGCCGCTCCCACCGTCAGGAAATCATGCACCTTGCGAATGGCGCTCGTGAGCTCCGGCGGCCCGACTGCCCACCCGACGCGCCATCCAGTCACCGAGTAGGTCTTGGAGATACTGTTGATGGTGACGGTGCGCTCGGCCATGCCGTCGAGGCTCGCGAGGGGCACGTGCTCCGCGCCGTCGTAGACGATGTACTCGTAGATCTCATCGGTGACCGCGATGACTCCCCACTTCTGGCAGAGCCGCGCGATGAGACCCAGCTCCTCTCGGGAAAAGACCTTACCCGTTGGATTGTTGGGCGTATTAATAATGATGGCCCGCGTCCTCGCGTTGAACGCGGCCTCGAGCTCACGCTCGTCGAAGCGCCAGTCGGGCTCCCGAAGCGTCACGAACCGAGGGACGGCGCCCGAGAGAATGGCGTCCGGCCCGTAGTTCTCGTAGAAGGGCTCGAACACGATGACTTCGTCGCCTGGATCGACGAGTGCGAGCATGGTCGCGATCATCGCTTCCGTCGAGCCGCAGGTGACGGTAAGCTCGCGCTCGGGGTCGATCTCCATGCCGTAGGCGAACCGATAGCGGGCGCATATCGCGTCGCGAAGCCGCTTCGAGCCCCACGTGATCGCGTATTGATTGATGTCCTTGCGCACGGCGGCGATCGCCGCGTCCTTGACCTGCGAATGCGCGGCGAAATCGGGAAAGCCCTGGGCCAGGTTGATGGCGTCGTGCTTCTGCGCGAGCCGGGTCATCTCCCGGATGACCGACTCGGTGAACTGAAGCGCTTTTTTGGACGCGAGCGGACGGACTTCGGATCGAGAGTCGTTCATGTTCGTTGCTTGTCGCGGCGGGCGTGGTCCGAAGCTATTCCGCGGGCGCCGTCGCCTCCGCACCTCCGTAGAGGCGACGATACAGCATCTCGTTCCGCAGAACCAGTTTCACGTAGTCCCGGGTCTCGTCGAAGGGAATCTCCTCGATGAAAACCTCGGGCGGAATGGTGAGATCCATCCCCGTCCAGCGTTTCACGCGGTGGGGCCCCGCGTTGTAGCTCGCGAGGGCGTAGTCGACACGGCCGCCGAAGCTCCCGAGAACGTCCTTGAGGTAGCGCGTTCCATAGCGGATGTTGATCTCGGGATCGTAGAGGTCAGAGGCGTCGTAGCGAAGCCTCTCCTGGCGCGCGAGCAGCCGTCCGGTCGAGGGGAGTATCTGCATGAGCCCGCGCGCACCCGCGTGCGAGCGCACCCGGGGATTGAAGGTGGACTCCTGACGGATGAGGGCCGCCACGAGGTACGGATCGAGCCCGCGCTCGACCGAGTAGCGCTCGATGGGCTCCCAGTAGCCGAGAGGATAGAAGAGCTCCCAGATCGGCCGGGGCAGGAGATCGCCCGTCGCCGATCCGTGAAAGGGAAACGCCTCGCGGATCGTGCGGAACGCGTCGAGATTCCTTCGGCGATCCGCATGGATCCAGGCGGCCATTGCCAGAAAGGCGGCGTCGTCCCGCTTCCCACTGGCGGCGCGCTCCGTTTCCCGGAGCGCCTCTTTTTCGAGGCCCGCGGCGTAGAGCTGCGCGATTCTCGTCTGGAGGTCGACCCGGTCGACGCTGAGCGCGGCGCTGAGGTCGATGCCGCTTCGCGCGGCCTCGATGGCGGCGAGCGACGATCGCTGATCCTGAATCTCCGAGAGGTGCTCGAGCGCCCGGCGGCCGTAGTAGGTGTTCTGATAGCCGAGGAGCACCTGACGGTAGAGCGGCTCCGCGCGGTCGAATCGTCCGGACTCCTGGTACGACCGCCCGGCCCAGTAGAGAAATTTCGAGGACTCCTCGCTGCCCGGCCGCTCGCGCGCCGCCTCTTCCCAACCGAAGCCGGCGTCGGCGTAGCGCCCGGAGCGGAAGTCCTCCCAGAGCACGCGCCACTGGGCCTCGAGAACGTGTTTACCCCCGGGGAACTCCGCCAGCAGCCGACGGTAACAGGCGAGAGCCTGCCCTCTTTCATCCTCGTCGTCGTGGCGGCGCGCGAGGCTGAAGAGCATCTCTTCCGACCAGGGGCTCTTCGGATATCGCTCGAGGAGCTCGGCGGCGCGGCTCGAGTAGACGCTCGTCTGCCGGAGCCTCCGCGCGGTCTCCGCGAGGTAGAAGAGCGCTTCGGGAGCGAGGTCCTCGCGTTGAATTCTCTTGAGCTCTGCGGCTGCGGCCGGGAGCTGGCGCCGATGGTACTGAGCCACTCCCATCTTCAGGCGCACGAGCTCTTCGTCCGCTACGACGGTGGTCTTGGAGCTTCGACCGATGAGAGAGGAAAGTGTCTCGTACGCGTCGGCATAGCGCGACTCGGCCATGAGGATCTCGGCGCGATTCAGTCCGAGCGTATAGAGCCGCAGCGGATCGACGGGAGGAAGCTTCGCCCTCACAAGCTTCAGCTGCCTGCCGGCTCCGGCGGCGCGAGGATGCCGCGGGTGCTCGTAGTAAAGAGTCTCGAGGACCAGAGCAGCCTCGGGATACTTCTTCCACTCGAAGAGAAGCGACCCGAGCTCGTCGAGCGCTTCCCCGCGGAGCTTGGAATCTTCGCTTTCCGAGACCAACCGAAGCGCCGCAGCGGCGCTCTCCCGGTCTCCCGCGCGGCGCAGGAGCCGAGCGAGCACGAGGCGCGCGTCGTCGAGGACCGCGACGTCGGCATGGTTGGATTCGAGCTTGCGCAGAAGGTCGAGAGCTTCGTCGGGACGGCTCGGCGCGAGCTCGAGCGCCGCGAGAAAGAAAGCGTAGCCTTCGAGCTCCGTCGCCGCGACTGCCGGCGAGCGGAAGAGAGCGATCGATTCGGGACCTCGTCCGTTCTCGGACAGGAGCACCGCGGCGGAGAACGCCGCCAGGCCGCGCTGGGTCTCCGGCCGACTTCCGTTTTCGTAGATTTCCTGAAGGACGGCGAGCCGCTCACGAAGATTCGCCCGGGTGACTCCGGCAAGCGCGGTTTGCATGTCTCCGAAGTCGCTCGGAGCTCGGAGGAGCGGCTCCCACGGAAGGAGTCGATCCTGGATTGGCTCCGAAGCTCCCACAGCCAGGACCGGGCCCGTTTGTCTCGATAGGACCAGCAGACCGAGAAGGAGGGCGGTCACCCCCGCGGTCAGTGCGGGAAATAGAATTCTGCCAAAGCCCCGGTGCATCAGCGCGCTCCGATACCCGTCTGGTGTTTGGATCTATTGTAACAGAGGGCGCCAGCGCCGGCAGGGATGGGAGAATCAGGTCGGGGGCAGCGGCTGCCCGATCGCGCCCTCGTCCCCTTCGGCGAGAATCCGTATGAGCTCATCATTGAAGTAATTCGTGCTGACCCGGATGCCTTCCGCCACGCGTTCACGATAGAGCTGGCGGCTCCTTTCGATATCGTCTCGAAGGAGATCGTAGAGGTCGCGGCTCTTCTGTCCCTGCTTTACTTTGGCTTCGTTGTAGAGCTTGATTTCGGAGACGAGGAGACGCGCGAAACGCTGCGCTTCCTCGTGCTTTTTCCGCGTCTCGGGATCGAGCGCGTCCAGATTGGCCGCGGGCGCGGGCACCACGCGAGGAGGCGCCTTCCTCTGCCCCTCCTGGCCGTAGCTCGAGAGGTTCATCTGGGAGGTCGAGAACATCACCGTTCCCGAGCCCTCCTCTTCGTCGTCCGCCGCGACGACGGCAGCCGGATGCGGCACTACCGTCTCGCGCGGCCGCACGGGTTGGGGCGGCGCCGGCGGCGGCGTCACGTGCTCTCCGGTTCTCGGAACGGCCTTCTGCGCGGAAAGCGCGTCGAGGAGTTTCGCGGCGTAGACGGTGAGGATGTCGAGCGCTTCGGTGTCCTTGAGCCGTTCGGGACCGTCCCCGCTGTCCGCGTAAATGACCGCGGTGACCTTGTCCCGGAGGATCAGCGGCGCCGCGAAGACCGTCGATGGGAGGACGTTTCCAATCCGCGAAAGGAGCTGGACGTTGTCGCGGTGGCGGTTGCTCTCTCCGGCGAAAGCCGATCGCGAGTTGACGACGGCGCTGAAAAGAGTGTCGGCGTTGGTGGGCACCGAGATCTTCTTGATGGCGTCGTTGTTGAACCCGGGAGTGGAATCGAAGCCCCTCCCGTTCCACCCGATGCAAGAGCCGCCCTTGAGGATGAAGAGCGCGACGCGCGGAGCGAAATACGAAAGCTCCTCGAGAAGGATGGTCAGGACGTCGGTGAGCGAGCTCCCGTGGTCGATCTTCGCCATGGACCCGCGAACCTTCTTGAGCGTGTCTCCCGAGCCGCCCGCGCCTTTGAGGAGGCTCATCGCCTCGTTCGCGAAAGCGAGGATGCGCTCTTCGTCGATGCGGTCCTCGTAGCTCGACATCCGCTCCTGGATGCGATCGAGCTTCTGCAGGAGCTCGTCCTGCAGGCCGGTGACCTCCTTGCGGAGATCGTTCGACCAGTTGGACACCAGCGCGTGAAAGAGTGCTAGTGATTTGGCGCGCAGTTGATCTTGATTCATCGAATGAGCGCTCCCCGATGTCTCCGGCACGCGTCGCCCGCGCCGCGGAGCCGTCGGGTGCACTGACGCTTTTGGGCGGTCATTATCGGCCACATCTCCAGTTAAGTCAACATAAACAAAGACCTTGGGCCTCCGCAACGCTATTTCCTCAGGACCGCGCTCGGTCACGCCTTTGCGAGCATCGGAAACCCGGCGTAAAATACTAGCTCAGAACGAGTTTCGCAAAAGGGGGCGAACAGGGTTCGACGGAGACAACTGAATCCGGGGTGGCATGCCGAGCGCTCACGCCTCGTAAAACCGTGGGACCAAAACACAATCGCCAATCACGAATTGGCCCTAGCCGCCTAAAAACCGGCTACGTTCTTTCCGGTTCTCGCCCGCTGGGGCCGGATAGAGCGTCATTACAGGCGGGCTGGCTTTTCATCTCTCCCCGGGTGAAGAGCGAGATTTAGGGGATGGCTCCCGCCGGCTCCTTGCCGGCTCCTGACCGACGGGGGCGAGAAAAACTGGAACCGGATAAGCATGTAGAGGCCCCGGGTAAAGGTTTTCGGACGCGGGTTCGATTCCCGCCGCCTCCACCAATTTTCGCGGCTGCGCCGCGAAAATTGTCCCGCCGAAGCCCGAAGGGGCGAAGGCGGACAGCCTTCGGAATTCTCAGAATCCTTGTTCGCTCCGGCGTGTCTCGGAGTGGTTTGAGCCTCGATTTCTCGTCTATCACCGGACGAGGAGCAAGAAATGGCGGAGCGGCGCTCACACCTCCCGGTGGAGCGAATCGAGAGAATCGAGAGAACAATCCTTCTCCTTCGACGCCAGAAAGTGATACTCGATCACGAACTGGCCAGCTTGTATGCGGTTGAACCCCGAGCGCTCGTTCAAGCAGTCAAAAGAAATATCGAGCGGTTTCCAACTGACTTCATGTTCCAGCTCACGACAAGAGAATGGAGCGCTTTGAGATCACAAACTGTGATCTCAAAGGGTCGTGGCGGCCGACGGTATCCGCCCTTCGCTTTCACCGAGCAGGGCGTCGCGATGCTATCGAGCATCCTCCGCAGCCCCCGCGCAATCCTGGTCAATATAGAAATCATGCGCGCTTTCGTCCGCCTTCGGCAACTCATCGCATCGAGTGAAACGCTCGCAAAAAGGCTTGAAGGAATGGAGCAAAGATACGATCACCAGTTCAGGGAAGTGTTCGATCTCATCCGCCGATTGATGGAAACGCCGGTAGGAAAGCGCCGTCGCATCGGGTTTTAGCAATAGGTCGAGGGGAAAAGGCGCTCGCTCCGGACTCCAGCGAATTGCGTGCTATTCAAAGTCGTCACGACTCCAGAAGCCGACGAGCAAAGCCGGTGGCGATGACCGACGAGACCATAAGGCAGATTCCCTCAACCAGCGCCGACGGGCGCCTCGAAGACGAACGTTTTGATGAAGACTGCATGGGCGTTACCTCCCCATCGGGTTCAAGCGCAAAGCGCAGGCGGAGCAGAGTGATTTTTTTCTATCGACAATGTTAGGATTGTCAGCGTCAGCCCGA
>CAWGBY010000008.1:0-311701 GCA_963820855.1 uncultured Acidobacteriota bacterium | reverse complement strand
CGGGACTCCTTCTCCTCGCCTCGGAAGCCGCGTCGCAGCCCGACGCGCCGAGTCCTTCGATTCGAGTCACGGGAAGATCGACGCTCAGCGTCCAGCCGGAGCAGGCATCGGTCGACGTGGGAGTCGTCACCGAAGCATCGGACGCGAAGGACGCGGCCCGGCTGAATGCGGAGAAGCTCGATTCCGTCCTCAAGGCGCTCCGAACCACGCTTCCCGGCGCGAAGTTCGAGACCGTGAGCTACTCGCTGAACCCGGTGTACCAGTATCCGGAGAGAACCGCTCCGGTACTGCGGGGGTATTCCGCGATGAACGTACTTCGAGTCAAAGAGCTCGTTCTCGAGAAGGTCGGCGAAGTCATCGACGTCGCGACGGCCGCGGGTGCGAACTCGGTCTCGAACATCGCCTTCGGTCTCAAAGATGAAAGCGCCGCGAAGGCCCGGGCACTCCGAGAGGTGGCGATCGACGCCAAAGCCAAATCGGACGCGCTCGCGGACGCGCTCGGCGTTGCGGTCATCGGCATTCTCTCGGTAACCGAAGGGGAGCCGGACATCGTACGACCCATGCCGATGTACCGGACCGCCGAAATGAAGATGGCCGATGACGCGCCGACTCCGATCGAAGCCGGCCCGATCGAAGTCCGGGCCAGCGTGACTCTCGTGGTCTCGATCAGACCTTAGCCACGATCCGGACGAACTTCCTCTTTCCGACCTTGAGGACCAGCCCGCCGGGCGCCGCGATCGTCACCGCGTCGTCTCCTGCCGCGCGCCGTCCGTCGACCGAGACCGCGGCTTGCTCGATGAGCCTCTTCGCCTCCGTCCGCGACGCCGCGAGCTCGGCCATCAAGAGAAGCGCGCTCAGGGCATAGGTGCCCGGCGCCACTACTTTTTCCGGAACCTCGTCCGGCATCTCCTTCTTCCGGATGACGGAGTCGAAATGCCTCGACGCTTCCTCCGCCGCCGCTTCGGAGTGGAAGTCCGCGACGATTCGACGGGCGAGGTTCATCTTCATCGTCATCGGCTCTCCCTTCGCCTTCAGCGTCTCGATCTCGACGAGACTCAAATCCGTCAGCAGCTCGTAGTACTTCCACATCAGCTCGTCGCTCACCGACATCACCTTCCCGAACATCTGCTCGGGAGCCTCGGTCACGCCGATATAGTTCCCGAGGCTCTTGGACATCTTCTCGACCCCGTCGAGTCCCTCGAGAAGGGGAGTGGTCAGCACCACCTGCGGCTCGAGCCCGTACTCGCGCATGATGTCGCGCCCGACCAGGAGGTTGAAGAGCTGGTCCGTGCCGCCGAGCTCGAAGTCCGCCTGGAGCTCCACGGAATCGTAGGCCTGCGCGAGCGGGTAGAGAAGCTCGTGGACGGCGATCGGCTGCTGCGTCGTGAACCGTTTCTGGAAGTCGTCGCGCTCGAGCATCCGGGCCACCGTGTAGCGAGAGGCGAGCCGTATCAAGCCGTCCGCCCCGAGAGCTCCGAGCCATCGGCTGTTGAAGTCCACGATGGTCTTTTCCGGGTCGAGGATCTTGAAGACCTGCTCCTTGTAGGTCTGGGCGTTTTTTTCGATCTGCTCCCGGGTCAACTGCGGTCGCGTCTTTGACTTTCCGCTCGGATCGCCGATGAGCCCGGTGAAGTCCCCGATGAGAAAGACCACCTCGTGCCCGAGATCCTGGAAGTGCTTCATCTTCCTCATGAGAACGGTGTGGCCCAGGTGGATATCGGGAGCCGAGGGGTCGAACCCCACTTTGACCTTCAGAGGCTTGGGTATGGCGCTGGCTGCCGACCGCTCGAGCTTCGCCTTCAGCTCTTCGCGGCGGACGACGTCCACCGTGCCCTTCGTGAGGTAAGCGATCTGTTCGTCGATAGTCATTCCGTTTCTTCAATGGTCGGGAGGCCTTCGAGGACGAGGGCGATCGCCTCGGGATAGATCTGATGCTCCTGCTCGAGAATGCGAGCGGTCAGGGATTCCTCGTCATCCCCTTCGAGGACGGGCACTACGCGCTGCACCAGGATTTTGCCGTGATCCAGCTCTTCGTCGACCAGGTGCACCGTCGCGCCCGTCACTTTGACGCCGTGCTCGAGGGCCTGCCTCTGCGCGTGCAGGCCGGGAAACGATGGCAGAAGGGAAGGATGAATATTGAGGATGCGCCCCGAAAAAGCGCGCACGAAAACGGGAGACAGGAGCCTCATGAATCCCGCGAGGCAGACCAGATCCACCTCGTACGACCGGAGTCGGTCCACGAGTGCGGTATCGAACTCTTCTCGCGAAGGGTACTCCCGGTGCGAGAGCACGGCGGTGGGAACTCCCGCGCTTCGCGCCCGATCGAGTCCGGGGGCGCTTGCCACGTTCGAAATCACCACCCCCACGCGCGCATCGAGTCGCCGGTCGCGAATCGCATCCAGGATCGCCTGAAGGTTCGAGCCGCGGCCGCTGATGAGGATTCCGAGAGTCCTCAAAGACTCCCCTCGTAGGTCACACCGGACCCCGCCGCCACGTGGCCGATGGTCCATCCTCCCGGGATTCGCGCGGAATCCTCCGGCGCCACGATCACGACCATCCCCACTCCCATATTGAACGTCCGCAGCATGTCGTCCTGGGGCACCGCGCCCTTGTCCATCATGTAACGGAAGACGGGTAGAGGCCTGAGCGAGCGAAGATCGATGCGAACGCCGAGCCCCGAAGGCAGCACGCGGGGAACGTTGTCCGTCAGCCCGCCGCCGGTGATGTGGGCCATCGCATGGATGACCTCCGCGTCCAGAAGCGGCTCGAGATCCCGCAGGTAGCACCGGTGGCGCGCCAGAAGCACGTCGCCGACAGTGCCGCCAATCGCGGAGACGTGACGTCTCCGGCGCGAGGCCTTCCTGCTCGAAGAAGATCTTGCGCGCGAGAGAATAGCCGTTGGTATGGAGGCCCCAGGATTCGAGAGCAACGAGCCGGTCGCCCTCGCGAACGCGCGACCCGTCGAGAATCCGCTCCTCCTCGACGACACCGACGATCGTCCCGGCGATGTCGTAGTCGCCCGCTTGATAAAAGCCCGGCATCTCCGCCGTCTCGCCGCCGAGAAGCGCGAGCCCGAACTCCCGGCAGGCTTCCGCCATTCCCGAGATCACCGACGCGGCGACGTCGGTATCGAGCTTCCCCATGGCGAGGTAGTCGAGGAAAAAGAGCGGGTGCGCCCCCTGGACCAGGATGTCGTTGATGCAGTGGGAGACGAGGTCGTAGCCGACACTCTCGTTCCGACCCGCCGCAATCGCGATCTTGAGCTTGGTTCCGACGCCGTCGGTCGAAGCCACCAGGACCGGCCGGAGGTAGCGCGCCGTGTCGAGCCGAAAGAGTCCCCCGAAGCTTCCGATGTCCGAGAGCACTTCGGGACGAAAGGTCGAGCGAGCGAGCTCCCGGATTTTCCCGACGGCGCGGCTGGCGGCGTCGATGTCGACTCCCGCGGAACGGTAATCCATGGTCGGCTATTATAGGCCGCATGCGCCCGTCGCTCGCGGTCGTTCTCATCACGCGAGACGCGGCTCACCTCCTTCCGCGGACCCTCGAAGCGGTCTCCTTCGCGGATTCGATCGTGGTCGTCGACTCGGGGTCCACCGACGGGACCCGCGACGTCGCGGAGAAACTAGGGGCGCGCGTGGTCCTCCAGCCTCAGTGGAAAGGCTACGGTCACCAGAAGAGCCTCGCCCTCTCTCTCGCCGAGGACGACTGGATCCTGGTGCTGGATGCGGACGAGGTGGTGGATCCGAAGCTCGCGTCCGAGATCCGGCGCGTCACGGCGACGCGAGGGGAAGTCTCCGGCTACTCGATGCGCCGCGTGAACTTCTTCGGCGGCTATCGGGTGCGCTACGGCCACTCGCGGCCGTCTCATGTCGACCGGCTGTTCCAGAAGGGGAAGGGTCGGATCTCGGAAAACCGCGTGCACGAGCGCGTGCTCATCGACGGACCGATCGAACGCCTCGAAGGAGAGCTCCACCATTTCACGACGGAGTCGATCGCTCACCGGATCCGCAAGAACGACGAGTACGCCTCGGTCGCAGCCGAAGATTGGTTTCGAGAAGGGCGGCGCGCGAGCCTTCTGCAACTCCTCCTGGTCGGACCCCTTTCGCTCTTCCGCGATCTCTTCCTCAAGGGTGGGATCCTCGAGGGGAAGACGGGGGTCGTGCTCGCGACACTCGGCGCGTTCTATTCCTTCAGCAAGCACGCGAAGCTCTGGGAACTGGAAAGGCAGGCGGTTGCCGGGAGGAAACCCGATGAATAGATTGGCGGGCATGTCGATACGATCGATCATCGCCGTTCTCCTGGTCTCGGCTTCACGCCTCGTCGCGCAGGAAGTCTCGGAAGAGACCTACGCGAAACTCCGCTTCCGCCACATCGGGCCGGTCGGCAACCGCACCATAGCCGTCGCGGGAGTCGCCTCCGATGAGGCGACCTATTTCGTCGGCGCGGCCTCGGGCGGGATTTGGAAAACGGAAGACGCCGGCCTTACCTGGAAACCCGTCTTCGATAAGGAGCCCGTGCACGCGATCGGGTCTCTCGCGGTCTCGGCCACGGATCCGAAGATCGTCTGGGCCGGAACGGGGGAGACCTTCATCCGCTCGAACGTGTCCATCGGCAATGGAGTCTGGAAGTCCACGGACGGCGGAGAGAGCTGGAAGCACATGGGGCTCGAGGGCACGGGCCGCATCGGAAGGATGATCGTGCATCCTTCGGATCCGGACATCGTCTACGCGGCGGCGCTCGGCCACGGCTACGGGCCGCAGCCGGAGAGGGGCATCTACCGGACGACGGACGGCGGCAAGAGCTGGGAGCGCGTTCTCTTCGTCGACGAGAAGACCGGCGCTTCCGATCTGGTGATGGATCCTTCGAACCCCCGGACCCTCTTCGCCGGGATGTGGCAGCTCGAGATCAAGACGTGGGGGCGGGAGAGCGGCGGTCCTTCGAGCGGCATCTTCGTATCCCGGGACGGAGGAGATACCTGGACTCGTCTTCAAGGAAACGGACTTCCCAAGCTCCCCGTCGGAAAGATCGCGCTCTGCATGACGCCGCGCGACTCGCGCCGCATCTACGCGCTGATCGAGACCGGTGACGGCGTTCCCGTGCACGGCGAGGAAACCGAGAGCGGCGAGCTCTGGCGTTCCGACGACGGTGGGACCAAGTGGTCTCTCGTGAGCCACGATCGGAACCTGTCGGGCCGGAGCGCTTACTACTCGCGGTGCGCGGTCGCGACCGACGACGCGGACGAGTTGTACTTCCTGGCGGCCTCCTACTACAGGAGCCTCGACGGAGGTGCTACGTCGGTGAGCGCGGAGGAGTCAGGCGTCGGATTCACCTCGCCCGGTTGGGATCACCACGACATGTGGATCGATCCGACGAATGCGGATCGAATGGCGGTCGCCCACGACGGCGGCGTCTCGATCTCCGAGAATCGTGGAAAGAGCTGGCTCAAGGTCCAGCTGCCGCTCGCCCAGATGTACCACGTCACCGTCGACAACCAGATACCTTATTACGTATACGGAAACCGCCAGGACGGCCCCTCCTTTCGCGGCCCGAGCCGAAGCCGCCTGGGAGGCGGTTTCGACGGAGGCGGAATTTCGCGAGGGATGTGGCACTCGGTCGGCGGCGGCGAGAGCGGCTTCGCGACCCCTGACCCCGTCGACCCGGACGTCATCTGGTCGAGCGCCTCGGGCGCCGGGGCGCGCGGGGGAATCGTCGTCCGTTATCGCGAATCGACACGCCAGTATCGGCAGGTCGAGGTGTGGCCGGAATCGACGGGAGGATGGCCCGCCGCGGATCTCAAGTATCGTTTTCAATGGACGTTTCCGGTCCTCGTCTCTCCCCACGATCACGACACGGTTTTCGTCACGAGCCAGCACGTTCACCGCACGACGAACGGAGGCCAGAGCTGGGACGTGGTAAGCCCGGACCTCACGACGAACGACAAAACGAGGCAGGGAATCTCCGGCGGGCTCACGCCGGACAATATCGGCGTCGAGTACTGCTGCGTCATCTACGCCTTCGACGAATCACCCGTGCAGAAAGGCGTCTACTGGGCCGGGTCGAACGACGGCCTCGTCCATGTGAGCCGGGACTCCGGAGCCAACTGGACCGACGTGACGAAGAGCATTCCCGGCCTTCCGCCGCTCGGCACGGTGCGGAACATCGACGCATCGAAGTGGGACGCCGGAAAGGCGTACGTCACCTTCGATCTCCACGAGGTCGGAAACTTCGAGCCGTGGGTCTACAAGACGGAGGACTTCGGAGGCTCCTGGACCAGGATCACGAACGGCGTCGAAGGATATCCACTCAGCTACGCGCGGAACATCCGGGAGGATCCCGTGCGTCGCGGGCTTCTCTACCTCGGGACCGAGAACCGGCTCTACGTCTCCTTCGATGACGGAGGGCGGTGGCAATCGCTCCAGAACAATCTCCCTTCATCGCCGATGTACTGGATCGAAGTTCAGGAGCACTTCAACGACCTCGTGGTCGGCACCTATGGCCGCGGTTTCTGGATCCTGGACGATCTGACTCCGCTCCAGGAGCTCACGACGGAAGTCGCTCGGTCGGAAGCGCAGCTCTTCTCTCCGCGCGACACCTATCGCTTCCAGCCGATCACCTCGCCCATGGAGATGTTCGACGATCCTTCCGCCGGAGAAGACCCGCCGTACGGAGCTGCGATCAACTACTGGCTTTCGAAAGCTCCCGAAGGCGACGTCAAGGTTCGCATCGAGAACCAGAAAGGCGAGACGGTGCGGAGCCTCGATGGAACGAAGGACATCGGGGTCAACCGGATTCACTGGAACCTCGAGGGAGATCCCTCGACCCAGATCAAGCTCCGGATGAAGCCGCTCTACGCCGACTGGGTCGAGATGGGGAAGGAAGGCTTCCGCGCGGCTGCCGTCGGCAGAATCTCGATCCTGCAGCCGCCGGGCGAATACTCGGTCGTGCTCGCGGTCGGCGAGAAGGAGTACCGGCAGAGTCTTCGCGTCCTCAAAGACCCGCATTCGGAAGGAACGGAGGAGGACATCCGCCTCCAGACCGAGATGATGGAGGAGCTCCGGAAGGACCTGAACGAGACCGCCGCCTCCATCAACCGCATCGAATGGATCCGAAAGCAGCTCCAGGACCTGCGCTCCGTGGTGAAGGAGCTCGGCTCGAAGGATTCCGAGGCTGTAGTATCCGGAGCCGAAGAGCTCGAGGGGACTCTCGTCTCTCTCGAAGAAAAGCTATACGAGCTCAAGGTCACCGATCGGGGACAGGACCGGGTGCGCTGGCCAGTGATGCTCGCAGGACGAATCGCGTACCTCGCGAACGCGGTGAGCGTCGCCGACTTCCGGCCGGCGGACCAGCATCGGGAAGTTCACCAGGTGCTCCGGGAACGGCTTCGCACCTATCAGCAGGAGCTGGACTCGCTCTTCGAGAACGAGATCCCGGCATTCAACCGCACGCTTCGGGAGCGGGATCTCCCGACGGTGCTCACGGGAGGACAGGAATGAAGATCGATCGACCGGGGGAGAACGAATACGCGCCCTTTTACGCCGGCTACGTCGCGAGAGTTCCCGAAACGGACATTCTCGACGCGCTGCGGGAACAGCCGAAGGAGCTCTCCCGCCTCGCGGGCTCGGTCTCGAAGGAGAAGGAACAGTTCCGCTACGGCGAAGAGAAGTGGAGCGTGCGGGAGATCTACGGCCACCTTGTCGATTCCGAGAGGTTCTTCGGACACCGCGCCTTCTGCGTGAGCCGCGGCGATGCGACGCCGCTTCCTGGATTCGACGAAAAACTGTACGTGTCGAGCTCGGGCCACGACTCTCGCCCGCTCGCAGACCTGGTGAAGGACTTCTCGCTTCTGCGGGAAGCGAATGTCCGGCTCTTCGAAAGCCTGGAACCGGCGGCCTTCTCGCGCGAGGGCGTCGCGAACGGAGCGAAGGTCACCGTGCGCGCTCTGGCCTACATCATGACCGGGCACGTCCGCCACCACCTCGCCGTACTGAAGGAACGCTACGGGATGGGCTGAGCTCGGTGGTATATTTCCGCATGGACCGGAAGCATCGATTCGACAGCGAGGAGCGCGACCTCGGCCTCGACGCGCGCATCACACGGCGCGACTTCCTCGACGCGAGCCTTGCTCGGCGCGGGCAGCGTGCTGCTGCGGCGGCCCGCGCCGCTCGCTCGCCGCAGGCGCTCCGTGGAGAATCCGGAATGGGAAGGATTCGGAGGCGTCGGCGACTACGCGCGCTCGCACGGCAACACCTGGGAGGCGCTCACCGTCGCGCACGATCTCCGCGACGGCAAGCTCGCCGACGCCAGGAGCCGTGCAACGGACACCGGCGAACGCTACGACCTGATCATCGTGGGTGGCGGGCTCTCGGGGCTCGGCGCCGCGTGGTTCTTCCAGAAGGACCGCGGCGGCCAGTGCCTCGTGCTCGACAACCACCCGATGATGGGCGGCGAGGCCAAGCGCAACGAGTTCGAGGTCGACGGCGTCCATCTCATCGGGCCGCAGGGCTCGAACGACTTCGGAACACGGCCGCCGTCCGGCTGGGCGGGCGACTACTGGAAGGACCTCGGGTTGCCCTCGGGGCCCGATGCGTTCGAGCACCAGACCTGGGCGGAAGGCGTCACGCCGCTCGAGATGGCGCGCGATCACTACTACTTCCAGCTCTGGGCCGACGAGTTCGCGAGCCACGGGTTCTACTTCACCGAGGCCGACGGATCGCTCCGGCTGGTGCGCGATGCGTTCGGCGCGGGACTCAAGGACACGCCCTGGTCCGAGAAGCTTCGAAGCGACTTCCTGCGCTGGCGCTCGAACCCGAAGGTCTACGACGGAGACGATCTCGCGCGGTGGCTCGACACCATGACCTACGAGCAGCTCATCGTGCGGGAGCTCAAGCTCGACCCCGCGGTCGCGCGCTACGCCGACCCCATCCTGGCTGGCGCCGCCGGCGGCCTCGGCGGCGACGTCATCTCCGCGCAGTGCGCAGCGCAGATCGATCTTCCCGGCACCGGCAACGGGCGAAGCCATTCGCGCAAGCTCGCCGACATCCTCTCGGGAGTGTCCTCGTTCCCGGGCGGAAACGACGGCATCATGCGACACGTGCTCAAGAAGCTGTCGCCGAATGCCATCGAAGGCGATGGCTTCGCAGGAATTCTCGGCGGCAAGATTCGATTCGAGGAGCTGGACCGGAAAGGAAACCGAACGCGCATTCGGCTAGCGGCGACGGTCATCCGGGTGGCGAACCAGGCAGACGGTACGGTCGAGGTGATCTACGTCCAAGGAGGCCAGCTCTACCGCGCCACCGCGGGAGGTGTCGTGATGGCGAACGGCGCCTGGTCGTCGCAGTACATCGTCGCAGACGTCGGCCCGGAGTATCGCGAAGCGTTCAAGGACTTCGTGCGGGCGCCGATGCTGGTGGTGAACGTTGCGCTTCGGAACTGGCGCGCGCTCTACGACATGGGCATCACCGCGGCGAGCTACCGCGACCGCTTCGGATTCTGCTGCAACCTCCGCCAGTCCATGGTGGTGGGCGACTACCGTCCCCCGCTTCATCCGGACAAACCGACCATCCTCACCTTCTACGTACCGTTCGAGCGTCCGGGCGCGTCCATTCGCGAGCAGGCCTCCGCGGCGCGGTACGAGCTCCTTGCCAAGAGCTACCGCGACTACGAGATGTTGATCCGCGAACAGCTGATGCGTCTCTTCGCCCGAGGCGGGTTCGACGCGCGCCGGGACGTCGCGGGAATCATCCTCAATCGCTGGGGCCACGCGTACGTCTGTCCCGCGCCCGGCTTCTACTTCGGCCGAAACGGAAAGCCCGCCGCGCCCGAAGTTCTTCGTCGACCGGCGGGACGGGTCGCGTTCGCCAACTCCGACCTGCACGGCCATCAGAACTGGCACGACGCCACCGCCGAGGGAAGGCGCGCCGTCGAGCAGCTATTCAGTTGAGTCCGGTCTGGACCAAACGCTACCTGGCACCATTCGTAGGCGCGGGAGCTGGATCCCCGGCTTTCGTCGAAGTGCTTCTGATACCAGACGATGCTCCGGTCGATGAGGTCCACGATGTGCTTCGGCTCCGCGATGCCGTGCCCCTCCCGCGGGTAGCGCACCATGACGGTTTCCACTCCGACGTCCTGGAGCGCGATGTAATACTGCTCGCTCTCGGCAATCGGGACATCGTTGTCGTTCTCGCCGTGCACGAGCATCGTGGGGGTCTTCACGTTGGACACGTGTTTCAGCGCCGACCACTCCCACAGTAAATCCATCATGTTCTCCTGATGAGGGAATGCGCCGGACTCGATGGCCATGTAGTCGTGGTAGTAGGACATGTAGTTGAAGCTGATCAGGTTGTAGATGCCGTAGGCCGGAATGGCTGCCTTGAATTGAGGCGTTTGGGTGATGATCCAGCCGCTCAGCTGACCTCCGCAGCTCCCGCCCTCGATCCCGAGAGATTCCGGGTCGATCCAGGAATTACGACGCAGCGCCGCTCCCACGCCGAAAAGGATGTCCATGGGCTCGCCGCAATTCCGGCCCATCTTTCCAAATATCGCATCGGAGAACTTCTGTCCGTATCCCGTCGAGCCCCGATAGTTGATCATGAGCGAGGCAAAACCCTGAGCGGCATACACCTGTGCGGTGTGGTGGAAGGCCGGACCCTGCTGGCTATGGGGCCCACCCTTGATCATGGTAATCAACGGGTGCTTCGCGTTGGCATCGATCACCAAGGGCCTGGTGAGGAATGCCTCCACTTCCTCGTGGTCGTGGCCGAGAAACGTGAAGGCCTCCACCTCGGCGATCTGTTTTCCCGCCAGTACCTCGGCGTTCAGGTCCGTCACCCGACTCGCCGGACCCGAACCGGTCTTCACGTAGAGCTGAGCCATGTCCTGGGGAGAGTGAAGCGCATAGGCAATCGCATCTGACGTTCCCACGGAGAACGAGCCGACCGACCCCCGATCGCCGACGATCACCTCCGGCGCACCTCCGGAAGCCGGAAATCGATAAAGCCTCACGTTCCCCCGCTCTTGTACCGTGGAGTAAACCGCTGTGCCATCGGGAGACCAGGCAGGCGCTCCCTGGCGATTGTCGATGCCTGCGCCGAGCTCGCGACGGTTGCCACCTTCCGCATCCATCAACCAGACATGGGTGTCCTCCATGAAGCTCTCGGAAGAATGGAACCCCCGCCTGCCGCCCTCGTAGGCGATCGTTCGGCCGTCGGGAGACCACTTGGGCGAGTACTCCACGCTTTCGGTCTCAGCCAGCCGGCGAATGGCGCCGTTCGCGACACGCACCGTGAAAATGTCGTAGTTGAAAAATCGATCGGGGTCGGGTTCAGGGTTGGATAGGTAGAGGATCTCCTCGCCGTTCGGCGACCAATCGATGGAGTGCTCATAGTTCGAGCCGGTCGTCAGCTGGCGCACCTGCTTCGTGCCGACGTCTACTACGAACACATGAAGGCGCCGGTTGTCGTTGAATCGAGTACGTCCCTCTCCCGCCGTCGGCTTGTAGCCGTAACGGGTGATCACCCTTGGATCGCCACTGGCCTCCTCGGTCTCCGCGCCCGGAGTCGCCGACAGGAAAGCAATGCTCTTGCTGTCGGGCGACCAGGCCACGCCGCTCGCATCCGCACGCGGCAAGTCGTGGTTCGTCCCTGTCGCCGACGTCAAAGGAGTCGCTCCGGTCCCGTCAGGCCTCGCAATCGTAAGCACCGCCTCGCCCCCGGGAAGAAGCTCGTGACTCACGACCGCCTCGTAGGGATCCTCCTTGGCTTCGCCCCTGGCACCGCCGTCCCAATAGGCAATCCATTGACCGTCCGGCGACCATTTCGGATCTGAGGCGACGGTTCCCTCGGGGTTCAATCTCTTCGACTGTTTCGAGTCGAGGTCCATGACCCAAATCTGAGTGTACGGCCGGCCCGGACCGTCGTTGTTCCTGACGGCGTAGGCGATCTGTCGGCCATCGGGCGAGAGCTCAACCTCGGCGACCGAGCGCATCCGATACAGATCGCGGCTCTCGAACGAGCTCGACTGAGCGAATGAAACGTGGTTCGCCACAAGTCCCACCGTGGCCACTGCTATCGCTCCAAGGCGAAGGGAACTGATAGGCATCAGAGTCTCCTTTGTTGGTTCACCTTCTCGTTCGGTGCGTGAGGATCGGAAGCAGGCTCGAATACGCGGTCGCGCGTCGGACCGATCCGTGCCGAGAATGCGGAGTTTCCATCGCCGCGCGCCTCTCGCGAGAAGATTGGTGAGCCCGGCGCGAGAGTGTACACGCTCGCGAAAGAAACCTCCAGATTTGTCAGAAGAACGGAATGAAGGGCTGCCGCCCGCCGAGCTCGGAAATGTGGTTCGCGTTTGAATAGTCAGAGTTTCTGGGTGGCATGCGCGCCAAACGTTGACTTGTCCGCACGAGATACGGTATACGCGAACTGGTTGTAGGCGACGGGCGCGTGAGGCTGGCCGGAAAAAGTGGCCGCGTTTTGTGTTGCCGGCTTTCCCACGAAACATCCTGCGTCTGAAGATCAGCTCGCCTGTCTCCTTGAGGACTGAATCGCGAAGAGGGAGGCATTTCCATGAGCACCGTCACCATCAGGAACCGCGCACTCGCTGGAGTTACTTCGCTTGGTTGGCTCTTGTGTGCGCTCCTTCTCGCATGGCCCGCTCCCACCAATGGTCAGGGCTCGGCTCAGGTCAGCGGAGTTGTTACCGACGAGCAGGGCGCAATGATGCCTGGCGTCACCCTCACGTTGCGTAACCAGGAAACCGGGGTGACTCGGACTGCGGTGACCGAGGCGGATGGGCGGTATCGATTCGGCGCTCTTTCACCGGGTCGCTATTCCGTGAAGGCGGAACTGGACGGCTTCCAAGGCCTTGAAATCCACGACCTGATTCTCACCATCGGTTTCCAGATGACGCAGAACCTCAGCCTGAAAATTGCCGCGGTGGAAGAAACGATCACCGTTACCGGTGAAAGCCCCCAGGTGGAGATCGCCAATACCGAGGTATCGAGCCTCATTACCAAAGAGCAAATCGCGCAGCTACCGATCAATTCGCGCAGTTATCTCTCGCTTTCGCTGCTGGTGCCGGGAGTCAGCTCGGACGTCAACCGGGGGTTCTTCGAGAGCGTCCAGGTGGGCGGTGGGTCGACGTTCAACAGCACGCGCAACATCGTCGACGGGGTGACGAACAATTGGATCGAGGACGGCGAGCCGCGCCAGGACATTCCCGAAGACGCGGTCGAGCAGTTCAAGGTCAGCAACGCGCAATTCAAGCCGGAATTCGGGATGGCGACCGGCGGCGTCATTCAGATCGTGACCAAATCCGGGACCAACAGCGTGCACGGCACTGCTTACGAGTACTTCCGCGACAAGGCGCTGAACGCGAAAGGCGTCTTCGAGGAGGAAAAGCCGGAGTACCGGCGCAACCAGTACGGCGGCAGCATCGGCGGCCCTATCGTCCGGGACAAGATGCACTTCTTCGCGGCGATGGAGCGGACGAAGGTGGAACAGTTCTACACCGTGAATACCGGACTCCCCGAGTTCTACTCCTCGGTCGAGGGAACCTTCGAACAGCCAGCCCCCCGGTACATGTACATGGGGCGATACGACTATCAGATCAACAACTCCAACAGCCTTTTTGCGACCATCAATTGGGAGGATCAGCAAGACATATGCAGCGGTTGTGGAGGCACGATTGCCACCGAGGCAGGAAGCGATGGGGATATTCCGCGCCGCAGCATCACCGTGGGCCAGACCTGGATCCCGGACGCGCAGAAACTGAACGACTTCCGATTCCTGGTCGCTTGGGGAGGGTACTTTTTCAGGCCGACAGGCAGTGAGGCCTGGACCGACCCGGATGATTTTTCCCCCGCGCGGTTTCAAAACCGGACGCAGTCGCTGAATTTTCCTTCCCTGAGCTGGGGCACGAGTTACGACGAGCTCGGCCCTGAGAGGCGCTGGGAGTTCAGGGACTCTCTCACCATAGCCAGTGAGAACCACAACGTAAAGTTTGGCGGTGAGTTCAGCTACAACCAGTACGAGTACAGCATCACCATACCTCTGGGGAGTTACAGCTTCGGCAGCGATCAGTTTTTCAATCCAAACGATCCCGCGTCGATCGCCAATCTGCAGGATGCCACGCTGTTCACCGCCACCCTCGGGAACGTGAGCACGCCGAAACCGACGACTTACTACGCTGGTTTCATCCAGGACGACTGGCAGGTCAGGGACAACCTGGTCATGTATCTCGGGCTCCGTTACGAGCGCGAGATCAACTGCTGCAATGAAGAGCTCGACCCCTCGACGTTCTCGCAGCCCATTCCGTTCATCGATGTCTCGCAGCGCGGGGACCCGAACAATTTCGCGCCGCGCTTTGGCGTCTCCTGGGACGTGAGGGGTGACGGCCGAACCGCGGTGAAGGGCGGATACGGCGTCTACTACGGCCATGTGAGGATCTTCAGGGAAATTGCCGAGACCACCAATCTCCAGAGATACAGCATCGCCATCACCGATCCCGCGTACCCGGACCCTTATCAGGGACGTGATCCGCTCGAGTTCGTCGAAGGAGGACCGCCCCCCATCACCGTAGTCGACAACGATTACGTGCAGCCCTATTCCCAGCAGTTCAGCCTTGGAGCCGAGCACCAGATTTCCAGTGACCTGGCGGTTTCCGTGGATGCTATCTACAACTACACCATCAAGGAACAGAAGCGACGCGACATCAATGCCAAAGATCCGTTAACCGGTCTCCGTCCCAATCCGGATTTCGATCGAATCGATTATCTCGAGTCCACCGGATTCGTGAAGTATCGCGCGCTCTATGCCAAGCTCGAAAAGCGATTCAGCGACCGCAACCAGTGGGTCGTCGCCTACACCTGGTCCAAGATCGAGGACAATTCGCCGCTGAACCCGGTGGATTACCTCGACCCCTTCGACAAATCACTCGACATCGGTCCAGGCCGGTTCGAACGTCGGCATACCCTCGTCGCGAGCGGGTCGGTGCTGCTGCCTTGGGACGTCACCCTGGGCATGATCTGGCAGTTTCGGACGGCGCTCCCTTTCATCGCCGAGGCGGGCCGCGATTTGAACGAGGACGGTCGAGAACCGGATCTCGTTCCTGGAACGACTCGCAATTCGGGCAACCGCGACTTGAATATGAACGCGGTCAATGCCTGGCGCGCGGCGAATGGTCTGGGACCGGCGGATGAAAGTCTGTTCGAAAGCGACCGGTTCAACAGCGTCGACTTGCGGATATCCAAAGCGATTCCGGTAGGGCAGGGAAAGCGCTTCGAATTGATGTTCCAGATTTTCAACCTCTTCAACACGACGAACTATGGCGGGCTCCAGGGAAGCGGCCGGGTCACGAATACGCTGTCGGACATCTTCGGCCAAATGGTGACCGCGAAACCAAAGACTCAGGCGGAAGTGGCGGTGAAGTTCCTGTTCTGAGCGGCGGTGATGAAACTCCTCGTCGTTTTTAGCTTGCTCGTCGGTCCGCCGCAGCTGCTGGCGCAGGACTACGCCGCCCGCTCTGCCGCCGCGGCGGAATACATAGCATCCCGCGCCGATCGCGACGACAAGGTCATGATGCCGATGAGGGACGGGGTTCGGCTCTCGTCGTTGATCCTCTTTCCCAAAGACCATCCGCGTCGCGACCTGCCGACGGTCCTGCTGCGCAATCCCTATCTCACCGAGGGGATGGTGCAGGGCTTCGGCGTCTACGTTCGGAGCTTTCTCGAGAACGGCTACGCGGTGATCTTCCAGAACGAACGGGGCCGCTATTTCTCCGAAGGAACGTTCACCTACCTCGTCGGCTCGGGTGAGGACGGCTACGACACCGTGGAATGGATCACTCAGCAGCCGTGGTCGAACGGAAAGGTCGGGCTGCTCGGATGCTCGTCGAGCGCGGAAGAGCAGCACAAGCTACAGGGGATGCAGCATCCGGGTCTCAAAGCCGGAGTGCCCATGGGCTCGGGGGCCGGCATTGGCCGGGTAGGGCCCTACAACGAAATGGGCAACTTCTACCGCGGCGGTGCGATGCAGCCCTGGTGGTTCTCCTGGTACTACGGCGCGGGCTACACCTATCGCCCGCTCTTTCCTCCGGATCTGCCTCGCGAAACCATGATTCGCCTCGGACGGTTCTGGAATCTGGAGCCGGAGCTTTCGCCAGACTCGAAGATCGATTCCCTCGTCTGGACACTCCCCATCAATCAGGTCATGGAGCGAATGGAGGCTGGTCCGAGCGATATGGACAGATTCGTCAACTGGCTGCCGAACAATCCGGGATGGAAGAGTGTCGATTTCGGTGGAGAGGGCGACCGGGCGAGCGCGCCGATCCTGATGATCAACTCGTGGTACGACCTCTCGATCGGCCCGAACGTCGCGTACTACGAGTACCAGTCGAAGAACGCAACCAATGAAACGGCCCGGAACAACATGTTCATGGTAATCGCGCCTACCACGCACTGCCAGATGGGCCAGATGGAGTCGGAGCACACTATCGTTGGAGAGCGGGACATGGGCGACGCCCGATTCGACTACGTGGGACTGGTACAGCGCTGGTTCGACCACTTCCTGAAGGGTAGCGGGAATGGATTCAGCGGCGAGCCCAAGGTGCGCGCTTACATGATGGGGGCCAACGAATGGCGGAGCTACGACACCTGGCCGCCACCGCAGGCCGAGCCCGTCACGTACTACCTCGCGAGCGATGGCAGAGCCAATAGCCTGGTTGGCGACGGTCGCCTGGGCACGACCAAGGAAGCGCGCTCCGGCAGCGACACGTTCGTCTACGATCCGATGCGCCCGGTGCCTTCACTCGGCGGAAGCATCTGCTGCTTCAGTACCAAATTCGAGGGTGGGTCGTTCGACCAGTCGCATGTAGAAATGCGCGCCGACGTCCTCGTCTACAGCACTGCCCCACTGGAACGGACGGTTGCGATTGCGGGTCCGGTCTCGGTGTCGCTGTACCTTTCGTCCGATCGGAAGGATACCGACCTCACCATCAAGCTATTGGACGTTCATCCCGATGGCCGCGCTTACAACCTCGACGAGAGCATCCAGCGCGTGCGTTGGCGTGAGGGCTGGGAGAGCCCGGTATTCATGGAGGCCGGCAAGGTGTACGAAGTCCGTGTCGGGCCCCTTGTCACCAGTAACGCGTTCCTTCCCGGACACCGGATCCGAATCGAGGTGTCGAGCAGCAACTTCCCCCGATTCGAACGGAACCTCAACACGGGCGGAAACAACTTCGACGAGAAGGACAGCCTGGTAGCGAAGAACGTCATTCATCACGGCGATGACTATCCCTCCGCGATCGTCCTGCCGGTTCTGCCCGAAGGAAGGTGAAGACCCCGTTGGCCTGCCGCGCGACCGCTACGGGATCGGCTGAGACCGCGTAAACCAGCCCGTCACGGAGAGCCGCTCACGGTGTGACGGGAGCACCTCGTGGTGGAACCTTCCGCTGAGAAAGCACACGAGCGTTCCGCCGGCGGGAAGCACGTCTTCGTAGGGCTCCGACTCGGGCTCTCCGAGATAGAGTCGAAGAGCGCCGCCGTCTTCCGCGCCCCAATCCGAGTTCAGATAAAGGCTCACCGAAATCACGCGGTGGTCGTCGTCCTGAAAACGATCGAGATGGCACCCGTAGCGTGCCCCCGGTGGGTACACCGCGAGATGCGCCTCGAGCGCGAATAGCCCGAGAGTGAGCTCCCGGTTCAACGCCAGGCGGAGGACCTCCATCCGCTCGAAGTAGAGCCTCTCGCTCGGAGTATGGCCGGGCGTATCGAGCCAGCAGACAAAGTCTTCCCGCACGTCCCGAACGCTGCGCGGCTTCGGCGCGACCGACGCGCGCACGCCCGAACTTGCCGTCGCGGTAGGCGGCCCTGGCCTCTTCGGACCAGATGGCGACTTCGGGCTCGTCGAGGAATCCCTGCTGGACCGCGAAACCCCGTTCCGCGATCCGCGCGGCGATTGCGTCTACGCCGGCAACCACTTCTTCAAGCGAGCGGAGAACCGGTGGCGGCGCTCCTCGTGACGCACGACGCTCTCGTCTGTCACCCAGTTGATCTGCAGCGCGCGGCGCTCTCCCACGAAAGGCGTGTGTCCGTGCCAGGCGTTCTCCGTACAGCGGAAGAACACCGCGATCCCGGCTTCCGGTGGAACCTGGGCGAAGTAGTCGTCGAGGCTCGCATCGGACCGAAGGAGCCGAAGCCATCCGCCGTCCTCCTTCCAGCCCCGATTCAGATACAAGAGCATGGTCACGAGCTTCGTGACGGCATCCGTGTGAATGCGGCCGTCCCTCGCTCTCGCCTGGCCGCGCACGGTGACCATGGCCGGTTTCCCCTCGAGGTCGACGGCGAACTTTTCGGCCACCGCTTTGCGCAGCCTTTGTCCATGAAGCTCTTCCACGAGGTCCGTGAAACCCGCGCCGCACGAGAGGGCGCTCAAGGGATAGCTTCCGCCTTTTTCGATGCTCGGGAATCCGGAGAGAACCGGGTCGAGCGACTCCGGATCGAGAAATCCGGGGACGACGAGATGGTCGAAGGGTTCCCGGACGAGCGCCGTTGTCCGGAACCGCTCGTAATCGATCATCTTTCTTCGAGCCTTTTTCTCACCGCGGCCAGGACGTCTTCAACTTCTATCGAGGTGAGACATATGTTCCCGAACCCGGGGCATCGTGTCTTGTAGCAGGGCGAGCAGTCGACCTTCTTCCACACCGTCTCGTCGCCTTCGCCGAACGGGCCGTTCCGGGCCGGGTCGGTCGGTCCGAAGATCGCGACCGCGGGAACGCCGAGGGCGGACGCGAGGTGAAGGGGGCCGGTGTCGCCGCTCACGAAGAGTCGCGCCCTCCTTATATAAGGTAGGAGCTCCAGGACGGACGTTCGCGGGGCCAGGCGAGCCGCTCCCTTCGACGCCTCGACGACGTCTCGCGCCATCCCTTCCTCTCCCGGCCCGTAAACCACCAGGCTCGGAAGCTTCCAGCTTTTCTCGATCTCGACCGCGAGCCGCCCGAATTTCTCCGGACTCCACCTCTTGGTCTCCCAGGACCCGCCGGGATTCAGAACCGCGAAATCGGAAAGTCCCAACCGGCTCAATTCCTTCTCGGCCAAGGCTTCCGCTTCCGATGAGCGCGGAATCGGAAAGCTCCGCGCTTCCGTCGCGATGTCGAGACCGCGAAGAAGGCCGAGGTGTCGATCGATCACGTGCGGTCGCCCTCCGTTCGCGGCGACGCGCTCCGTGTAGAGAAGAGCCGCGGCCCGCTCCTTCAGGTGATCGGCGGCGAACCCGATGCGGCGATCGCTTCGGGCGAGATAAGCGGAAACAGCGGACTTGAGCGTCCCCTGGAGGTCGAGAACGAAGTCGTACCGGCGCTCGCGGACTTTTGCGATCGTCGCCCGGATGTCCCGCCACGTCCCGAAGGAGAAGAGCTTTTTTCGCCAGCCGAGCGTATCGACCTCGATGAGAGCGTTCACGTCCGGGTTGTCCCGAAGGACGTCGCGATGCCGCGCCTCGACGAGCCAATCGATGCGCGCGTCGGGAAAGCGAGCCCGGAGCGCCGCGACCGCGGGAAGCGTGTGGACGAGGTCACCGAGCGAGCTCAGGCGAACGACGAGAATGCTCGGTCCCACGAGACGAGGTTAGCTTTCGCGGGGGAGGCGAAGCAAGGTCTAACTCAGGAAATCGTACACGGAGCGAAGGCCGAATGCGGTCAAGACCACACCGGCGATCAGGACGCCGCGGCGAGCGGGGCGCTCATCCGATACGGTTTCGGCAGGAACCGACGGTCCACCCAGAGCGTCGCGAAGCACCACACCCCCGACGCGAGAACGCCGAGCAGGATGGCGGGAGTGAAAATCTCGACGGGATCCCACTTCGTCCAGATCAAGAGGAGTCCGCTCGCGGTCCCGTAGAGAACGACGAAAGCGGCGGTATTGCGAGAGGCTCGCGCCTCGCGAGTCGAGCCGACACGACGCGCCCGCATTCCCAGAGCGCCCGCGTCTGGAGCTCGAAGGAGCCATAGATCGTTCCCAGGAACACGGTGATGATTCCGACGACGTAGAGCGGCGCCAGACGAGGGTGAAGCTCGGTGAGAAACCTCGCCTGCACCGTCAGGAGCTCGGACGCGTGCGGCACGAGCCGTGAAGGTGCGAGGAACAGCGCACCGAGGACCAGAAAGATGATCGAGAACATCGCGACCATGGAGAAAGAGAGCAGCATGTCGGTCAAGGGCGCGCGCAGCCAGAGCTTCCCCTTGGCGCGCTCCTCCGGAGAGTCGGCAGTCGCTACGTCGGCCGCCTCCTCCGTCGCACGTGAGCCTCCCGGCGAGACCCCACTTCTTCTCGCGAAGGAAACTCAGGTACGCCGTGTAGTCCGTGCTGTTGCCGCCGATGAGGCCGATGAAGGTCATGGCTTCGAGCCAGGGCGGGCGCGCGGCGATCGCCGGATAGCTCTCCTTCACCCAATCGGGGTAGCTCGGAAACGAAACCACGAACGCGTTCCAGGCGAGCGCTCCGAGATCCGGCCGCAGCGCGACGAAGGAAGCGACGATGAACGCGAGGAAGAGCAGGATGATCGCCGTCTGGCCGAGCTCCAGCATTCGATACGAGCTTCCGAGCGCGGCGAGCGCCGAGCACGACGAGGATTGCGCTCGCGCACCCATGGAGCAGCGTTTCGTAACCGGGCGAGTCCGGGGCTCGCTCCGCGAGCTGCATCAAGAGCGTCGCGAGGGCCTTCGAGAGCGCGCCGAAGGTCGAGGCCATGGTGAAGAGAGCCACGATCCCGAGGAGAAGAGGAAACCATCCTTTGGGACCCTTCATGCGGGCCCAGTAGTACACCGGATGCCTCCCGGTGAGCGTGATGATGCGCATGCTCGAGTACGCCTGGATTGCCTTCAGCGCCGAGACGAGAACGAGGCACCAGACAAGGGCGTAGCCGAAGATCGCTCCCCCGCGGGAAGCGAAGACCGTCTCGCCGCTTCCGATGGTCACGGACGCGATGATGGCTCCCGGGCCGTAGAACTTCAGATATCGGAGTGGATTTCTCGAGCGAAGCTCTTCCGGAACGGGAGGAAACGTTGTCTTTCCCGGGCTCATCGCGCCCGGATTTAGCCACAGAAACGGCTATCGAGCGAGCGCGCTCTCCGCTTTCCGGATCTGGGCGTCGATGGCCCTCGCCGAGACGCCGCCTTCGCTGTCGCGTCTTTCGACGGAGGCGCGGAAGTCGAATGCGGTCGAGACGTCCGACCCGAACTCCGGCGAGAGCGCGCGAAGCTCCTCGAGGGGAAGCTCGACGGGTTGGACACCCTTCTCTTCGGCGCGGGCGAGGACCTGGCCCACGATCTCGTGCGCTCTCCGGAAGGAGACGCCCTTCCTCACCAGGTACTCGGCGAGATCGGTCGCGAGGAGATCGAAGGAAAGCGCCCTCGCCATTTCGTCTTCCCGGGCGACGAGCGTCCCGAGGACGCCTTCCATCACCGGAAGGGCGAGATTCAGCGTGTCGAGGGCGTCGAAGACCGGCTCCTTGTCCTCCTGGAGGTCTCTCTGGTAGCCGGTCGCGAGTCCCTTCGTGGTGGTGAGAAGGGACACCAGGTTTCCCACGAGACGGCCGGTCTTTCCGCGGATGAGCTCGAGGCCGTCGGGGTTCTGCTTTTGCGGCATGAGGCTCGAGCCCGTGGCGTAACTCTCGTCGAAGGAAACGAAGGAAAACTCGGCGCTCGACCACAGGATCAAGTCCTCCGCCATACGCGAGAGGTTCACTCCCAGGATCGCCGCGGCGGAAAGGAATTCGAGCGCGAAGTCGCGGGAGGACACCGCGTCGATGCTGTTCGGAAGGACCGCGGTGAAGCCGAGCTCTTCGGCGAGGCGACCGCGGTCGACGCCGAAGGGATTTCCCGCGAGAGCGCCCGGCACCGAGAGGAAGCTCGAGAGCCCGCTCCCGCGCGCCCCTCAGCCTCGCGCTGTCGCGCTCGAGCGCCCAGAACCAGGCGAGCAGGTACTGCGCGAAGACGACGGGCTGTCCCCGCCGCATGTGGGTATAGCCGGGGAGAATCACGCGCGTCGAAGTCTTCGCTCTCTCGAGGAGCACCGCCTGGACCTTTCGGACGCTTTCGAGCAAGCCCGCGATCGCGGCCGCGAGGTGCATGCGGAAGCCGGTGGCCGCGAGGTCGTTGCGGCTTCGCCCGGTGGGAAGCTTCGAAGCGATCTCGGCATCGCCGAGGACTTCCGCGAGAAGGCGCTCGACCGCGGTGTGGATGTCTTCGTCCTCGAGAGGAGGATTCTCCCGGAGCTTCGCCTCGACCGTGTCGAGTGCGTTCAGGATTCGCTCTCGCTCCTCCTCCGAGAGAATTCCGACGGCGGAAAGCTCGCGCGCATAGGCTCGGTTGATGAGGATGTCCTCGAGTCCGAGCCTGCGGTCGAACTCGATGGATCGCGAGAGGGCTTCGAGCTCGGGTGCGGTCGGCTTACGAAATCGACCGCCCCAAAGTTTTTTCATACGCTCGGTGCTCGCGCGCCTTCTCAGCGACGCGCGCGAACGAACTATACGCCCGAGCCTACCTTCTCCTGCCACCTCTCGAGAGTCGGAGAAAGCTCTCCGTTCTTCTTCATCCGGGCCTTGTGGGTCAGGTGGCGGATGCGCTGCGGGAGACCGAAGAGACGGATGAAACCTTCCGCATCGGACTGACGGTAGACCTCGTCCTCGCCGAAGGTCGCGAACTGCTCCGAGTACAGACTGAACGGCGAACGTCGTCCGACCGCGAGAGCGTTTCCCTTGTAGAGCTGGACCAGCACGTCTCCGGTCACGGTGTCCTGGGTCGTGTCGACGAAGCTGTCGAGCGCTTCCCGAAGTGGCGAGAACCACTGGCCGTCGTACACGAGGTCCGCATAGCGATTCGCGATGAGGGTCTTGAAATGAGATGTGGCGCGGTCGAGAGTAATGCTCTCGAGCGCCTCGTGCGCCTCGTGGAGAATCGATCCGCCGGGAGTCTCGTAGACTCCCCGCGACTTCATGCCCACGAGACGGTTCTCGACGATGTCGAGCCGTCCCACTCCGTGCTTTCCGCCGATCTCGTTGAGCTTCTCGAGAAGCGCAACGGGAGCGAGTGAAGCCCCGTTGACCGAGAACGGAATCCCGCGCTTGAAGCCGATCTCGACGAGCTCCGCGGCACCAGGCGCCGACTCCGCCGATTCGGTGAGCTGGTAGAGATTCGCGGGCGGAGGAGTCCAGGGGTCCTCCAGCACTCCGCCTTCGTGGCTCAAGTGGAGCAGATTCTGATCGCGGCTGTAGATGTTCTCCTTGCTCTGGCTCACCGGAACTCCGTGCGCCGCGGCGTAGGCGAGCGCGTCTTCGCGCGACCGGATGTTCCAGATTCGCCAGGGAGCGATCACTTCGAGCTGCGGAGCGAGCGCCTGATAGGTGAGCTCGAAGCGCACCTGGTCGTTGCCCTTCCCGGTGCATCCATGGGACAAGGCCGTCGCTCCCTCATCGAGAGCGATCTCAACCTGTCGTTTCGCGATGAGGGGTCGAGCGAGCGACGTCCCGAGAAGATACTTCCCTTCGTACTTCGCGCCGGCGCGGAGGGCGGGGAAGACGTAGTCGCGAACGAACTCGGTGCGAAGATCCTCGATGTACGTCTTCGACGCGCCGATGGCGCGGGCCTTCGCCGCCGCTTGATCCAGGTCCTCGCCCTGGCCCACATCGGCCAGGACCGCGATGACCTCACAGTCGTAGTTTTCCTTCAACCAGGGGATGGCGCAGGACGTATCGAGTCCTCCCGAGTACGCGAGGACCACCTTCTTCGTGCTCATCGTTGCATAGACTCCTTATCGAGATATGCATAAACATACCTCGATAGTGAATAACTATGCAAGTCTATTTACGCTTTGCGCACCGCACGGTCGAGGGAGAACCGGCCGGCGCCCATGAGCGTAAGAGCCAGGAATATCAGGAGATACAGCGCCGCCCGTTCCGGATTACCCCAGCCCTCGAGAACTTCCTCGGAAACCGGGCTGATTCCGACGAAAGCGAGAGTCTGCTGCAAGAGCCGGTGGCGGAGAAACGCCGCGACGAACATCGTGAACGCGGCGAACCCCGATGCGACACGGGTCAGAAGCCCGAGGGCGATGAGAAATCCTCCGACCAGCTCCGCCAACGTGGCCGCCCAGGCGAAAACCGTCGGATAGGGAAACCCGAGGGCCGCGACGCCCTCGACGAACGGCCCCGACTGGCCCGACAGGAGCCGCTCGACCTTGGGCCACCCGTGAGCGAGAGCGAGGCCCAGGCCGGAGAGCCGGAGAACCAAGAGTCCCGTGTCGGTCATGATGTTTCCTTTGCTCGGTGCTGCCTTTTTCATCGATACAAATCTCCCGCGAGGTATTTGAGTCCGGTGTCGACAGCCACGGTCACGACCCTCTTGCCGGGACCGAGCCTCGACGCCAGGACCAGTGCGCCGAGAACGTTCATGCCGGTCGATGTACCGGCGAATATCCCTTCCTGCCGCGCCAACCTTCGCGCCATATCGCGCGCGTCCTCTTCGTCGATGGCGATCGCTTCGTCGTAGAAGTCGTGGTGAAGAAGCGGCGGAACGAATCCCGCTGCGACGCCTTCCACGTGATGAGTGCCCGAGCGGCCCTGCGTGAGGATGGGCGAGGAGGTCGGCTCGAGAGCGACCACCCGGGTTCCCTTCCTCTTGAGCGCGCTCGAAACGCCGACGATCATACCCGCGGTTCCCACCGAGCCCACGAACGCGTCCGGAGCTCCGTCGAGCTGCGCGAAGATCTCGCGGCCGATCCCGCTGTAACCCTCGACGGCGTCGGAGTTGTTGAATTGATCGGTCCAGAACGCGCCCTCTTCTTCGTGAATGCGCTTCGCTTCCGCGCGGGCGCGCGGGATCAGATCGGGTGTGATGCGCCCCCCTTCGCTCGGGACCAGAATGACCTCGGCCCCGAGGGCGCGCATGGTGTCGAGCTTCTCTTTCGCGAAGGCGTCGGAGGAGACAAGCTTGAGTCGATAGCCTTTGATGGCGCAGATCAGCGCGAGAGAGGACCCCGTGCTCCCTCCGGTGTACTCGACGACCGTGCTCCGCGGCCGGAGCTCTCCCCGTCGCTCGGCCCCCTCGATCATCGCCTTCGCCATTCGATCCTTGTAGGAGCCCGTGGGGTTGTAGTACTCGAGCTTCACGAAAACCTGCGCGCACCCCTCGGGTGGCAGGTGCGTCAGCTCGACGAGCGGCGTCCCGCCAATCGCATCGAGGACGCTTTTCACCGGGGCCGGCGGTCGTCTAGGCACGGGTTAACGGCTCCCGCCGCTCTTCGTGAGGATTCGCGTCGGATGCATGGCCTGGAGGCTTCGCACCTGGCCGCCTCCGCGCTTCAACGCTTCGATGCCGGAAACCGTGGCGTTCGCGCCGGTGAGCGTCGTTACGGAGAGAATTCCGAGCTGGAGCGCGGTTTTTCGCAGCGACACCTCGTCGTAGAACGACTCCCGTCCGAGAGGCGTATTGATCATGAGGTCGACTTTCCCGCTGAGCATGTGGTCGGCGACGTTCGGCCGGCCTTCGTTGACCTTGAAGACGCGCTCGACGACGAGTCCCGCGGCGCGGAGCTCCGCCGCAGTCCCGCGGGTGGCCATCAGTTGGAAACCCGAGCCGCGCGAGCCTTCGCGCGATGGGAACGACCCCCGGTTTGTCGTGATCGTTCACCGAGAGAAACACCGTCCCTTCGGTGGGAAGCTTCTGCCCCGCGGCGATCTGTCCCTTCGCGAACGCCATTCCGAAGTCGTCGGAGATCCCCATCACCTCCCCGGTGGATTTCATTTCCGGGCCGAGGAGAGTGTCGACGCCCCGGAACTTGTCGAAGGGCAGGACGGGGACTTTCACCGCCACGTGCGGAACGGGAAGCTCCGCCGGAAGACCGAGCGAGGAGAGCTTCTCCCCCAGCATCACGCGGAGCGCTGCCTTCACCAGAGGGACGCCGGTCGCTTTGCTCACGAAAGGAACGGTCCGGGACGCGCGCGGGTTCGCCTCCAGAACGTAAACCGTTCCGGACTTGACCGCGTACTGCACGTTCAAGAGCCCTTTCACGCGGAGCGCCTTCGCGATGCGCCGCGTGTGGGATCGGATGGTGTCGAGATCCTTCTCCGAGACCAGATACGGCGGCAGAACGCAGGAGCTGTCGCCCGAGTGGATCCCCGCTTCTTCGATGTGCTCCATGATTCCGCCGATGACCACGTCCTCACCGTCGGAGACCGCGTCCACGTCCACTTCGAATGCCGCTTCGAGAAAACGATCGATGTAGACGGGGTGCTCAGGTGAGGCTGCCGCGGCCTCTTTGAAGAAAGACTCGAGGCGCTTGTCGTCGTAGACGATGGCCATGCCCCGGCCGCCGAGAACGTACGAGGGTCGGACGAGAATCGGGTACCGCAGGCGCTCTGCCGCCTCGAACGCCTCCTCCATCGATCCCACGGTCGCACTCTCGGGTTGAGGGATGTCGAGCTCCTGGAGAAGCGAGGAGAAGCGGCGCCGGTCCTCCGCGACATCGATGCTGTCGGGCGAGGTCCCCAGGATCGGCACTCCCTCTCGCTCGAGCGAACGCGCGAGCTTCAAAGGCGTCTGTCCTCCGAACTGGAGGATGGCGCCTTCGGGCTTCTCCTCTTCGACGATGTGCAGGACGTCCTCGAGGGTCAGGGGCTCGAAATAGAGGCGGTCGGAGGTGTCGTAGTCGGTCGAGACCGTCTCCGGGTTGCAGTTGACCATGATGCATTCGACGCCCGCTTCGCGCAGGGTGAACGCGGCCTGGCAGCAGCAATAGTCGAACTCGATTCCCTGGCCGATCCGGTTCGGGCCGCTCCCGAGGATCATGAGCTTCCGGCGGGAGGTCGGCTCCGATTCGCTTTCCTTCTCGTACGTCGAGTACAGATAGGGTGTGAAGGACTCGAACTCGGCGGCGCAGGTATCGACGCGCTTGAAGACCGGACGGAGGGAGCCGCGCGCTTGCCGGATCTCGCGCTCGGTCTTTCCCTGGAAGGAGGCAATCTGACGGTCGGAGAATCCGCACTCCTTCGCCTCCCGCAGGAGTCCGGGAGAAAGCGCCTCCTCCGAAAGCCTCTTCCCCAGGCGGCATACGATCGCGAGCTGCTCGAGAAACCACGGATCGATCTTCGTGAACTCCGCGATGGACGATACCGACAGGCCGCTATAGAGCGCGCCGAAGATCACCGCGAGACGGTCGGGCCGGGGCTCGCGGAGCCGTACCGGAAGCTCGAGCTCTTCGACGGATAACCCGCGCGCGATGCCCACGCCTTCGTCGGTGAGCTCGAGCGAGCGGGTCGCTTTGAGGAGAGCCTCGCGGAAGTGCCGGCCGATGGCCATGACCTCGCCGACGGACTTCATCTGAATTCCGAGCGTCGAGTCGGCGAGGGGAAACTTCTCGAAGTTCCAGCGCGGGATCTTCACGATGACGTAGTCGATGGTGGGCTCGAAGCTCGCGGGAGTGGTCCTGGTGATGTCGTTCTCGATTTCGTCGAGGCGGTAGCCGAGCGCGACCTTCGCCGCGATCTTGGCGATGGGAAATCCCGTCGCTTTTGAAGCGAGGGCGGAGCTCCGCGAGACCCGCGGGTTCATCTCGATCACCACCATGCGTCCGGTCGAAGGCTCGATCGCGAACTGGATGTTGCTTCCGCCGGTCTCAACCCCCACGGCATCGATGACCGTGCGGGCAGCGTCCCGCATCCGTTGATACTCGAGGTCGGTCAAGGTCTGCGCCGGAGCGACGGTGATCGAATCCCCGGTATGCACCCCCATCGGATCGAAATTCTCGATCGAGCAGATGACGGTGAAATTCGAGGCGGCATCGCGCATCACCTCGAGCTCGAACTCCTTCCAACCGAGGAGGGACTCTTCGAGAAGCACCCGGTGGATGGGCGAGAGCCTCAAGCCTCGCGTGACGAGATCGGTGAGCTCTTCGCGGTTGTAGGCGATGCCTCCTCCCGTGCCTCCGAGAGTGAACGACGGCCGCAGGATCGCCGGATAGCCCAGGCTCTCGCTGAGCTCGAGCGCCTCTTCGAGCGACGCCACGTGGCCGCTTCGGGGAACGTCGAGCCCGGCGGCAATCATCGCCTGCTTGAAACGCTCTCGATCCTCCGCGAGCCTCACCGACTCGACGCGGGCGCCGATGAGTCGCACGCCGAGCCTTCCGAGAACACCCGCCTCCGCGAGACCGACGGCGAGATTGAGCGCGGTCTGCCCGCCCACCGTCGGAAGAATCGCGTCCGGCCGCTCCATCTCCAGTATCAGCGCGACGTGGTCGACGGTGAGAGGCTCGATATAGGTCGCGTCGGCGAGCTCGAGGTCGGTCATGATCGTGGCCGGGTTCGAGTTCACCAGCACCACGCGCAGGCCTTCCTGTTTCAGCACCTTGACCGCCTGGGTTCCCGAGTAGTCGAACTCCGCCGCCTGGCCGATCACGATGGGCCCCGAGCCGAGGACCAGGACGCTCTTGATGCTGGTGTCGCGCGGCACGACATCACGACTTCCATCATCTTCATGAAGCGATCGAACAAGTACGCGGCGTCGCGCGGACCGGGCGACGCCTCGGGATGGTACTGCACGCTCATCGCGGGCACGTCCTTCAGCCGGAAACCCTCGAGCGTCCCGTCGTTCAGGTTTTCGTGCGTCTTTTCGACGGCGAGACCGCGAAGAGAGGCGGGGTCGACGGCGAACCCGTGGTTCTGGGAGGTGATCTCGACCGCCCCGTCTTCGATGCGCTTCACCGGATGGTTCGCCCCGTGGTGACCGAAGGGAAGCTTGAAGGTCTTCGCTCCCGCGGCGAGACCCAGGATCTGATGGCCGAGACAGATCCCGAAGACCGGCACCCGCCCGAGAAGCGCGCGCGCCGATCGGATCGCGTAGTCGAGAGGCTCGGGGTCGCCCGGGCCATTCGAAAGAAGGACGCCGTTCGGACGAAGAGCGAGCGCCTCTTCCGCCGGGGTCTCCGCGGGGACGACCGTTGTTCGGACACCGTGCGCGGCGAGCGATTTGAGAATGCCGCGCTTGATGCCGAAATCATAGGCCACCACATGAAAGCGGGCCTCCGCGGCGGCCGGAAACTCGTACGGCCGGGGGCAAGTGACTTTCCGAACCAGGTCCGACCCGGCCATGCTGGGCACTTCTCTCTCGACTCGTCCGGCTTCCGGAACCTCTCCCATCGTGAGAAGGGCGCGCATCGCTCCCCGGGTACGGATGTGCCGCGTGAGCGCGCGCGTGTCGACGCCGGAAAGTCCGGGAACGCCGTGTCGAGCGAGGTAGTCCGGGAGCGTGCCTTCCGAGCGGTGGCTGCTCGCGATGGGGGAGAGGTCCTTGACGATGAGCGCTTCGACGCGAACGCGGTCGGACTCCTCGTCCTCGCGATTGATTCCGTAATTGCCGATGTGAGGATAGGTGAGGGTGACGATCTGGCCGCAGTAGGAAGGATCGGTCAGGATCTCCTGGTAGCCCGTGAGGCCGGTGTGAAAGACGACCTCGCCCCCGGCTGTCCGGGCGGCGCCGAAAGGAGTGCCCTCGAAAACTCGTCCGTCTTCGAGGACCAGGTAACCCCTAAAGTCGCTCTGCACTAAAAGGCAATTCTATTCCAGGGGTCGCCTCTTGCAAAGGAGCATCGAAAAAGAGCCGTGCTACACTCGCTCCCCATCATGCACGGAAGGTTTCTGCTGCTGATGGCGGCGGCTTCGACCAGCGCTGCGGCCCCGCGGGAGCCCGTGCTGAAGCAAATCGCCGTTCCCCATCCTTATTACTACCGGGAGATGTACCTCCCGCAACTCACCACGGGACCGAGCGGAGTCGCCTGGACCCACGACGGCCGGGCTCTCGTTTACTCCATGGCCGGCTCGCTCTGGAGGCAGCCGCTCGATTCGGATGACGCCGTCGAGCTCACCTCCGGTCCCGGCTACGACTACCAGCCGGATGTGTCGCCCGACGGACGCTCCGTCGCCTACGTGAAGTACGATGCGGACGCTCTCGAGCTCTGGCTCCTCGATCTCGACTCCGGAGCGACCCGGCCCCTCACTCACGCGGGTCACGTGAATGTCGAGCCTCGCTTTTCCCCGGACGGCAAACGTCTCCTTTTCGTTTCGACGGAGTATCACGGCCGGTTCCACGTCTTCGTGATGGACGTCGCGAGCGGAGCCTCCGAGAGGCTCACCGGCGAGACGGAAAGCCCGCTCTCCCGGTACTACTACAGCGCCTTCGATCACGAGCTGAGCCCCACCTGGACTCCCGACGGGAGCGAAATTCTGTTCGTCTCGAATCGCGGAAGGATCCATGGCACCGGCGGTTTTTTTCGCATGAAGGCTTCGCCCGGCGCCGAGGCTCGCGAGATTCACTACGAGGAGACGAACTGGAAGGCCCGCCCGGAGATCTCGCCGGACGGAAGCCGGATTGTCTTTCCCTCGTACCTTGGCAGGCAGTGGCACCAGCTCTGGACCATTCCCGCGGAGGGCGGCGATGGTTTTCCGCTCACGTACGGCGACTACGACAACACGGCACCGCGATGGTCTCCCGATGGAAGCAAAATCGCCTACGTTTCGAACCGCGCCGGCTCGACCGCGATCTGGATCCAGGAAGTGGTCGGCGGTAGCTCGTTCGAGCTTCGACCGCGAGAGAGGAGATTCCGGCGGCCGATGGGGCGTCTTCGGCTTTCTCTCCCGCAGCCGGCGAGAGTCTCGATCGAGGGAGCCGACGGCCGCGCCTACGCGCCCGACGATGTGTGGATCCATGGCGACGATGCCTTCGTGCGCACCGAGCGCCGCTTCGAGAAGCACTACTTTCATGCGAGGGTCGAATCAGAGATTGCGGTCCCGAGAGGAAGCGTGACCATCGAGGTCACGAGAGGACTCGCGTTTCGGCCGGAGAAGAGGACCGTCGAGGTGGGAGACGAGCCCGTGTCTCTTTCGCTCTCTCTCACTCCGCTCGATCCGCTTCCTGTCACCGCCGGCACCCGGTGGTCGAGTGGAGACCTCCACGTGCACATGAACTACGGAGGCGCCTACCGGAACATTCCCGAGCGTCTGCGCTTTCAGGCAGAAGCCGAGGACCTGGAGGTAGTCCACAGCCTGATCGTGAACAAAGAGCAGCGCGTCCCGGACATCGAGTACTTCGAGGGCGAGCCGGATCGGGTGTCGAAGGATGACTTCCTTCTCTTTCACGGACAGGAGTTTCACACGAGCTATTGGGGGCACCTCGCGCTACTCGGTCTCACGCGAAATCTGGTGATCCCGGACTACGCGGCTTATCCCAATACCTCGGCGAAGAGCCTCTACCCGCCGAACTCCGTCGTCTCCGATCTCGCGCGGGCGCAGGGTGGCGTCGTCGGTTACGTGCACCCGTACGACGCCGCTCCCGACCCGGAGCGAGATGTCTCCCTCACTCATGCGCTTCCGGTCGATGTCGCGCTCGGAAAGGCCGACTACATCGAGGTGATGGGATTCAGCGATCACAAGACGACAGCCTCGGTGTGGTATCGCTTCCTGAACAGCGGATTCCATCTGTCGGCGGGCGCCGGCACGGACGCCATGGCGAACTTCGCATCACTCCGGGGACCCGTCGGCTTGAATCGAGTCTACGTGCGGGTGCCGGAGGGTCCTTCGAGCCTCCCGACTTTCCTCGACGCCCTCCGCGCGGGCCGCAGTTTCGTGACCAACGGCCCGCTCCTCGACTTCACGCTGAAGGACAAGCGTCCTGGAGAGACCGTGGATTTGAGCGCGGGCGGAGACGTCGCTTTCTCCGCATCGCTTCGTTCGTTCGTTCCGGTCGATCACCTGGAAGTGGTGTGCAATGGGGAAGTCGTGCGCGAGATCGCGAGAGCCACGGATCGGGCGGATTTCGAGGGCACCCTTCCGCTTGCGCGGCCCGGCTGGTGCCTTCTGCGCGCCTGGAACGAAGGGCCGTCCGAACGGGTGCTGGACTCCTATCCCTACGCGACCACGAGCGCCGTCTACGTCACCATCGCGGGCCGGGAGCCACGCTCGGCTGCGGACGATCGCTACTTCCTCCAATGGATCGATCGCATCGGGCAATCGGTAGAAGCCCATACCGGCTGGAACAACCCGATGGAGAAGTCGCAGGTGCTCGAGATGCTCGCGGCGGCCCGGGCGGTCTATGCCTCTCCGAACGGTCGGCGTGTTACCATCGATCCATGAGTACCAATATCCCGCCGGTTCCCCAGCCGAAGAAAAAAGGTCTGAGCCCTCTCGCGTGGATCGGGATCGGATGCCTCGGTCTCCTGGTCATCGGTGGAATCGTGGCGACGGTCATCACGGTGTTCGTCGCGAGGAAGGTGAGCCAGGTCGCGAGCGAGATGGAGGAAGATCCGGTCGCCGCCACCGCCAAGCTCCTCGCGGCGGCGAATCCCGAGATCGAGCTCGTCGCGACCGACAAGGAGAACCGCACGGTGACCTTCCGTGAGGTCAGCACCGGAAAAGAGATCACTTTCGGCTACGACGACATCGAAGAGGGCCGGGTGAGTTTTTCGTCGGGATCGGAGACCGCGGAGCTCGAGGTCACGGGTGAGGACGGTTCGGGTGGGATCACCGTCAAGACATCGGAGGGAACGGCGACGTTCAGCGCCGGCGGCGATGCGTCGGACATCCCCGATTGGGTGCCCGTGTTCCCGGGCGCGGTAGCCGCAAACAACTTCGCCGCCGAATCCGACGGGCAGCTCACGGGAACTTTCAGTTTCACCACGGATTCCGACATCGAGTCCATCCTGAACCATTACGACGCCGAAGCGCAGCCAGCCGGGCTCGAGACGAAGAGCCGGACCGCGACGGCCGACGGCGCCATTTGGATTGGAGCGTCGCCCGATGACAGCCGCGGGCTCACCGTGATGGCGTCGAGCCGGGATGGCGGTCTGGAAGTTGTTGTCAGCTTCACCGAGAAACGGTGATCCAGCGCACATAAAGCCTTTTTTCGCCAACCCTTGACGCCGACTCGCCTTCGGGGGTAAGGTACGTCACACCCCAACGATGCGCGCCGCCCGGGGACGAATACAGTCTCGGGAGAAGGGCGTTTTTATGGGCCGGAAGAAGCGAGTCGTCTCTCGCCGCTTTGTTTGCGCGCTGTCGTCGCACCCGCTTGTTCTCCGTGAGCTCGAAGAGGCTCTGCCGTCCGATCGCTTCCGCCTTCAGGCGAAAAGAATTTCCGCCTCCCCGCTGCAAGAGCCGGATTGGTGCACCCGGGCGACGCTCTACGTCGTCGACGCCCATCCGTCGCAGCCGACGACGGGGAATCTCATCAGCACAATCTCCCGGCGCTTTCCCAAATCACGCATCGTCGTGGTCTCCGATCGCTTTCGAGAGTCGGAGGCCTTCGGCCTCCTGCGGCTCGGGGTGAAAGGGATCGTTCCGTACAGCGAGATCCGGGAGAAACTCGCGTTCGCGCTGGACGCCGTGGCGGCGGACGGTTTCTGGGTCCCGCGAGCCCTCTTGTCTCGCTTCCTTGATTCGGTCATCGCCTCTTCGCGGGGCCGACCCCAATCGGGAATGTCCTCCTCCATCAGCGGCCGCGAGCGGGAGGTCCTGGAAGCGCTCCTCGATAACCTATCGAACAAACAGATCGGCGACCGGCTTCATATCTCGGAAAGAACGGTCAAGTTCCACGTCTCGAATCTGCTCGCCAAGTTTCAGCTCGCTCGACGGCAGGATCTCATTCTTCATTGCCTCGGGCTCGCAGGAAGCGATCGCGCGCCCGGACGCCGCGCGGCGCCTAGCCCCGGAGCCATAGCCACAGCCACGCGAGGGCGAGAGTCCCGATCGTCACCGGAACTCCGACTCGCGCATGGCGGCGCCAACCGATCTCGACTCCAAGCCTTCGCGCCTGATCGAGGACGATGATGTTCGCGATGCTTCCCACCACGAAGAGATTTCCAGCGAGTGTGCTCGCGAGCGCGAGCGCCGCCCCGGCCGAGGCGCCTTTCGCGTACGGAAGGAGGAGCATTACCGCAGGCACGTTCGAGACCAGGTTCGAGAGCGCCGCGGTCGCGACGAACAGGGTTCCCGGCTGGCCGAGATTGATCCCGAGGGCCTCGAGCTCCCGCATGGCAAAGGCGAGCGTTCCAGAGGACTCGAGGATTCCATTCACGACGAAGAGACCGATGAACAGGACCAGAAGATGCCAATCCACGAGGCCGAGGATCTCCCGCGATGCCATGCGGCGGCTGCTGAGAAGAATCCCCGCCGCGGCGAGCGCCAGAACGGCCCTCGGATAGGGCGTCGAGACGAAGAGGATCACGAGAGCGGCGAGGATCGAGAAGTCCTTTCACAGTCTGCCATCGGTCCAAAGGGAGCGACTCTACCTTCGGCATCGTCTGTTCGGGTGCTTCCCAACGTCCATTCGTCCGAAGGACGATGACCAGCCAGACGACCCCGAGCCCGAGGAGCGAGGGGAGGCCGGCGTCGAGCAAGTATTTCGAAAAGGAGAGATTCAGGCTCTCGCCGATGAGCATGTTCTGCGGGTTGCCGATGAGAGTCATCGCGGAGCCGACGTTCGACGCGCAGGCGAGCGCCAGCAGGAACGGAATCGGATCGAGCCTTCTGCGAACGCAGCCCTCGATGAGAACCGGCGCCATCGCGAGACAGACGATGTCGTTCGCGAGGACCGCGGAAAGAAATCCCGCGACCGCGATGAGCCAGAAGAGGAGCGCCTTCGGGCTCACCTCGAGAGCCGCCAACCTCCTCGTCACCACGGAGTAGAGCCCTCCGAGGCGGAGCTGCGCGGAGACCACCATCAGACCGAAGAGGAGAGATATCGTGGGAACGTCCACGAAACGGAGCGCGCCGTCGGGGCTCGTTCGACCGGCGACGACGAGAGCGATCGCTCCGAGAAGAGCGATGCCCGTCCGGTCGAGGGCGAGCCCCGGAATCTCGCCCAGGATCATTCCCGCGTAGACGAGCGCGAAGACCGCGAGAACGACCGGGTCCACCTACTCGTCCTCGACGGTTCCTTCCCGGCCGCGGCCCCCATAGGCCAGAGCCATCGCGCGCTCGGTGACTTTGTCGTAGAGCCGCTCGAGAGCGCCGCGAATCTCGGGGTGAGGTTTCCAGAGACCGGGAAGACCGAGCCTCTTGAGAAGCGCGGCGGAGACCGCGGGGGGTTCCACGACGATACTGATCGCATCGAAGCCGTCGCCGAGCTTCCAGAAGTCGTCCATCGACTCCTCGAGGCTCGGCTCCGACGATCGCTTGTGCCGTCCGGCGGCTTCCGCCGCGCGCCGGCGCCGTATCTCTCGCAGCAGGAGCTCGCGCGTCTTTCCTCGCCACCGGAAGAGTAGGAAGGGATCCTCGTCGAGGCGCTCGGCGAGAACGTAGTAGAGCGCCGCGATGTGCTTACAGGGAGCGACTTCGTCCGGGCAGCTGCAAGCCATCTCGAGCTCGCGCGTGGAGGCGGGAAAGAGCGGCAGTTGAATCTCGGCGAACGCGTCTTCGATGTTCTCGGGCATATCGCCCGAGAGGAGCTTCGCCGCGAAGAGCGCTTGAGAGGCGAGGGCCTCGACCGCCCGCTCCCACTCCTCGGCAGTGAAAACGCGAAGGGTCAGCTCCACGCGATACGGCTCGTAACGCGAGCCCTGGACGTCGGCGGTCACGAGACCCGGCTCGACGGAGACGGTCAGCACCCTCTCGGCGCGCGCGTATCGCTTGCCCCGCTCGAGCCTCCGGGCGACCCCGATCGACTCCATCACCGCCCAGAAGCGTTCACCCCACCAGCGACGCTCGCGCCTCGTTTCCGCCACGGAGTGCTAGACCTCCACCACTTCCTTGCGAAGCTCGAAAAGCTCGCGGAGACTCTCTGTCGACAGCTCGGTCACGAATCCTTCCCCGGATTGGATGACCGCTTCCGCGAGCTCCTTCTTTCGCTCCGCGAGCTCGTCCACGCGCTCCTCGACCGTACCCGCGCAGATGAACTTGTAAACGGAGACCGACCGCTTCTGCCCGATGCGGAACGCGCGGTCCGTCGCCTGATCCTCCACCGCCGGGTTCCACCATCGGTCGTAGTGGAAGACATGCCGCGCCTCGGTCAAGTTGAGCCCGAATCCACCCGCCTTGAGTGAAAGCACGAATACCGGCGGCCCCTCGCGGTCGTCCTGGAAAGCTCCGATGAGACGCTCGCGCTCGGAAGCGGGGACCGCGCCGTGGAGGAACAGCACGTCGACGGAGAGCGATTCGCGCAGGTGTCTCTGGATGAGCTTTCCCATTTCCGCGTACTGGGTGAAAACGAGAGCGCGATCGCCCTCGGCCAGGAGCTCCTCGACCATTTCCGTGAGCCGGGTGAGCTTTCCCGAACGGTTTCCGAGCGAGCTCCCGTCCGCGAGGAAGTGCGCGGGGTGGTTGCATATCTGCTTCAGCCGCGTGAGGGCCGCGAGAACCTCGCCCTTGCGACCGATGCCCTCGGAGGCTTCGATCTTCTCGAGACTCTCCGACACCACGGCCTGATAGAGCGTCGCCTGCTCCTGGGTCAGGCCGCAGTAAACCTTCATCTCGTTCTTGCTCGGAAGGTCCTTGATGACCGTGGGGTCGGTCTTCACCCGGCGGAGGACGAAGGGCTCGACGAGCTTCCGCAGCTCGGTGGTGGCCGTAGGATCGCGGTAGCGCTCGATCGGAAGCGCGTATCGCCGTCGAAAGACTGCTTCCGAGCCGAGATACCCGGGATTGAGGAACTCCATGATCGACCAGAGCTCGGAGAGCCGGTTCTCGACCGGCGTTCCGGTGAGCGCCATGCGCCGCGGCGCGACGAGCTTCCGCAGCGCGCGGGTCTGCTTCGCGTGCGGGTTCTTGATGTTCTGCGCCTCGTCGAGAACGAGCCCGGCCCACTCGACGCCCATCAAACGCTCCATGTCGCGATGCACCAGGCTGTACGTCGACACCACCAGGTGATGCCTCTCCGCCTCTCGCTGGAAAACCTCTCCTTCGTGCCGCTCCTGCCCGTGGTGGATGAGCACGCGCAACGTCGGAGCGAATCTCTCTGCTTCCTTCCGCCAGTTCGAGACCACGGAGGTCGGACAGATGAGAAGCACCGGGCGGTCGAGCTCTCCGTTCTCCTCGAGATGGAGGAGGAGCGCCAGGACCTGGACGGTCTTCCCGAGACCCATGTCGTCCGCGAGACAGGCTCCGAGATTCCATCTACCGAGGAACGACAGCCACGAGAGACCGTGTTTCTGATACGGGCGGAGCTTGCCGTGGAACGAGCGCGGGGCTTCGAGATGGGGAAGCTCCTCCCTCCCGGCGAGCCGCGTGAGAAGCGTCTCGATCCAGCCCGTCGCCTCGAGGTCGGTGACGGGGAGGCTCCCGTCGCGCGGCCGGCCGAGCTCGAGCTGGAGGACGTCCCCGAGCGTCATCTTCGGCGTCTCCGGCCGCGCTTGCAGCGCTTCGAGGACTTCCTCGACGCGCTCGGGCGAAAGCTCCACCCACTGACCCCGCACGCGCACGAGGGGCTGCTTCATCTGCGCGAGCTCCAGAAACTCCTCGCGCGGAAGACTCTGTCCTCCGAGCGCCACTTGCCAGTCGAACTCGACGAGCGCTTCGAGACCGAGCGGGCTCACGACGCTTCGCGGGCCGCTCGGTGAGGGGGTCACTCTCAAGCTCAGGCCCACGCCACGCTCGCGCTTGCCCCACCACGACGGGAGCAAAACGCCGAATCCGCTTTCGCGAAGGAGATAGGCGCCTTCCTTGAGAAAGGCGTACGCGTCTTCGAGCTCGAGAGGGCAGGCGTCCGGTCGAGACTCCCTGAGGCTCTCTTCGATGGGAGGGAAGAGCGTCGCGGCGCGGCCGAGTCCTTCGAGGACCATCTCCTGAGGCCGCGAAAGGAACCTCTCGAGATAGCGCCAGCTCGTTCCGCCGTGCTCCCAGACCCGGGCCACGGGGACGAGAAGGCTCTCGTCGTCGACCGCCTGGAGAAAGAAGCGCAGCGACCAGGAGCCCGACGCCGGATCGCCGCCGTTGCCTTCCACCTTCGCTTCTTCGGTAGGTTCGGGGGGGTCGAGCCGGAAGGCGATGCGGAAGGGTGAGGCCTCTTCCTCGTCGAGCTGCCCTCTCCAATCGAGGAGCTCTTCCGCCGGGCCGGTGCCGCCGTCGAAAACACCGTCGCCTTCCACGAGTGAGGCAAGAAGCTCTTCTCCCGTCGACTCCACGAAGCGCGGCTTCAGCCGGAGACGGGAAGCGGCGCGGCGAACGAACCGATCGGCGAGCGTCGAGAGAAAGCTCCGCAAGAGGGCGTCGGAGGAAAGGTCGCCCACTTCCTCCGCGGTCAGCGCCCGGCACACCGGAGGCATCGCCTCGCGGAGAGCATCGAACTTGTCGATGTCGAGCTCGACGAGCGGCTCCCACCGGGAGAGCGACGATTCCTCCGTCTGGACGACGGCGGGCAGAAATCTCTGGCGGGCCAGGAGCTCGAGTGAAAAACGGGCGGCCGCAGACCAGTATCGTATCGACGCACCGAGGCGGAATCGATGCGGGTCCAGCTCTTCCGGCGCCGGGAGCATGACGAGCCAGTCGAGAGCGGATTCGGGCGTGAGCGCGAGGCCAGAAACACGCCAGGGATCGAGGCGACGCTCGGAAGGCGACCCCATCTCGCGCTCGCTGCGAAGCTCGGGAGAAGGAATGGGCGCATCGTTTGCTGTCGGAAGAACCAGCGTCACGTGCGCGGGCAGCGCGTCCGGTCGCGAATCGGGATCGGCGAGCGGCCAGAGCAGGCGCTCCTTCATTCCGTCCGGAGGGAGCTGGCTCGGATGGTCTGGACCAGTGGGCGGTGCTCCGCCCGACAGTCTCACCCCAGACGAAAAAGCGGCCTGTTCTGGGAAGCCAGTTCCCGTGTACGACGATCAACAAGGAGGCTCGGAGAATCCTCTCGAGGCTTCGCAAAGGAGCTCGCGAAATGCCATCCTCTCAGAATAGCACCAGTCCGGCGGCTCTCGACCATCTTGAGGAAGTGACTTCGGAGTCAGTCCGGCCGAGCTCGCGCGTGTCGCCGTAAAGTACTATAATCTATTGGCATTTATCGCGAGGGCTCTCCCGACAGCTCACTCGCTGCCTCAGTCTCCGCTCGCGCTCTCGACCTTCACCAGCGGGGGCTTCTTCACGCCCGGTCTCGTGATCCGCTGCTTCCCGGTCGGTCTCTTCCGCTCTTCGAACGGCGGGATCCGGACCGCTTTCCCCGTTTCAGCAGACTCGTAGAGGGCTTGCACGATGCGGACATCCTGGAGTCCTTCTTCACCCGAGGGCTCGGGCTCCCGATTCTTCAGAATGCAGTCGGAAAAGTGCAGAAGCTCCGGAGCAAACTGATCTCGCTTCCCGATGCGCTTCCGCTCCGACTTCCCGTTCACCGACAACCGGTACGCCAGGCCCTCGGCGTATTCGTACGCCGGGTCCACCTGCAGCTGGCCTTTCGTTCCGACGATTCGATAGGCAGCGACGTCATGAGCATTGAAGCTCGTCACGAAGGACGCGATGCGATCGCCTTCGAACCGCAGGATCGCCGCGGTCGACTCGTCGATCTCCGCCAACTTGGCCCCGCCGCCGTTCACCGAGATCGCCATGACTTCCGTCGGCTCCGCGCGAAAGAGGTAGCGGGCGGCGTTGATGCAGTAGACACCGATGTCGTAGAGCGTGCCGCCGCCGTATTCGCGTTTGGTCCGGATGTCGCCGCGCCGGACGGTCATGGAGAATGAGGAGTTGAAGAACTTGGGCTCGCCGATTCGTCCCCGCCGCACGAGATCGACCGCGCGCAGGTTCATCTCTTCGAAATGGAGCCTGTAGGCCACCATCAGCTTCACGCCATTCCGTCGACAAGCGGCGATCATCTCCTCGCATTCGCTCACGGTGACGGCCATCGGTTTCTCGCAGAGCACGTGAACGCCTGCGTTCGCGGCCCGAATCGTGTAGTCGGCGTGCTGAGAGTTCGGGAGCGCGACATACACCGCGTCCACGTTCTGAAGGCACCGGTCGTATTCCTCGTAGCGGTACGTCGCCTCGAGTTTGTAGCGGCGCGTAAGCTCGCGGCGTTTGGTCGCATCGTCGCTGACGATAGCGGTCAGGCGCGAATTGCGCTGGGCGTGCGCGAATGCCGGGAGCACCGCCGCCTGAGCGATATGCCCCATGCCGACGACGGCATAGCGGACCGGCGATGCCATCTCACTTCTTCCGACGCGGGCTCGACGTCGGACCGCGTTTTCGACTCGCCTTCGGCGGCGGGACCTTGGCGCCTTTTCTCCTCGCCTCGCTCAGGGCGATCGCGATCGCTTGTTTCCGACTCGTCACCCTCTGACCGGAGCTGCTCTTGAGCGTTCCCCGCTTGCGCCTTCGCATCGCGGACTCGACTCTCCGGGACGCGGCCTCACCATACTTGGCCATACGTTGCTCCTTTATGACCACACGTTACGGTGCGGGCAGCGGAAAAACCCTCAGGTGGAACCACTGAGGTCCAGCGCTCGATGCTGTAATTCGCGCGGATGCCGCCCCTCAGGCAGGGGTCTTTTCGACGCGCACCCGATTGTCGTGGTAAACGGCGCCGCCTCCCATGTCCGAATCGCGCTCGTCCACGGTGGCGTTGACGTTCGTGCGCTCCCTCGAGTCGCGCGGCCAGCGTCCTTTCGTGCTCGCGACGACTCCGGGGCGGACGCGATCGGTCACTTCGGCAACGGCCAGAAACGACCCTCGCGCGTTCTGGACGCGCACCTCATCTCCCGCCGCAATGCGCCTGGGCACGGCATCGTCGGGATGGATCCAGAGCGTCGGAGCACCCGTCCGCCCTTTTTGACGGGGGATGTTGGCGAAGATCGAATTCAGAAAGTAGTGGTCGGCCGGTGTTATCAGAGCGAGGGGATACTTGCGAGCGAGCTCTGTGGCCCGCTGGGCCGTCTCGAACGAGGGTGTGTAGCCGGCGATGGGGTCCAATCCCACCTGCGCCATTCTCTCGGAGACGAACTCGAGCTTGCCGGACGGTGTCGGGAAGGAGGTGGCGAACGGAACGAACGGATCGGGATAGCTCAGCCGGATCCAGCCGCGGGCCTTCAACCCTTCGAGATCGATGCCGTCGAGCGACGGATGCCCGCTCTCGAGCAACTGCCGCGCGAGCGCCTCGTCGCTGTCATAGAGCGACGGCTCGTCGAGACCCATCGTCCGCGCGAGCCGCCGGAAGATCTCCGTCGTCGACAGGCACTCACCGGGAGGCGCTACGGCAGGTTCGTTCCACGCCAGGTACAAGTGGCCGTACGCGATCAGCAGATCGCTGTGCTCGATCGCCATCGTCGCCGGCAGCACGATATCCGCGTAGCGAGCGGTGTCGGTCATGAAGTGCTCGACCACGACCGTGAACAGATCGTCGCGCGCGAGGCCGTGCCGCACCCTGGTTTGATGCGGGGCGCTCGCCACCGGATTGCTCGCGTAGACGAAGAGCGCCTTGACCGGCGGACCGTCGATCGAAAGGAGTCCCTCGCCGAGCCGAGTCATGGAGAGAGCGCGCGTCTCCCGCGGCCTCAGGTCGTCGCGCCAGAGCGCGGCCCAGTTCAGCCCGAAGAATCCGCGTGTGTCGTAGTGGACACCGCCCCCCGGATAGCGCCAGTCCCCCGTGACGCCGGGAATGCAGGTGATCGTCCGCACCGCCATCCCGGCGCCGCCGTGACGTTGAATGCCGATCCCGATACGGATGCCGGTCGGCCGAGTCGCGGCCAGGCGCTTTCCGAGCTCGACGATATCTTCCGTCGAAAGGCCGGTGACGGCGGCGACGCGCGAGGGCGGGAACTCGAGGATGCGCTTCTGGAATGCTTCCCAGCCGAGAGTGCGCTCGTCGATGAACTCCCGATCCTCGCGACGTTCGCTCAACACGACGTGCAGCAGACCGAGCGCGAGCGCGGCATCCGTCCCCGGTATCGGAGCGAGGTGCCAGTCGCTCGCAGCCGCGGTTCGTGTGCGAATCGGATCGATCGTAACGACGAAGGCGCCGTTCTTTCGCGCCTCGAGAATGGGCCGCCACAGGTGAGGGTGTGTCGAGAGAACATTCGCGCCCCACAGCAAAACGAGCTTCGAGAAACGGACCGTCTCCGGGTCCATTCCGACGCGGTTGTCCCCGAGCGTGTAGCCGGTGCCGAAACCGCCCGCGATCGTGCAGATCGTGACGATGTGGCGCGACGTGCCGAGGACATTCCAGAGCCGGCGTCCGGCACCGTAGACGCCCTGGAGGAGTCCCAGGTTGCCGGTTCCGACGTAGGGCCAGATCGCCTCCGGTCCATGGCTCGCGATCACTTCACGGAACCGGGCGGCGATACTCTCGAGCGCTTCCTCCCACGAGATCCGGGTGAGCTCGCCCGCTCCCTTCGGCCCGATTCGGCGCATCGGATAGAGGACGCGTTCGGAGGAGCGCGCGTAGCTCAAATACCCGGAGACCTTGTTGCACAAGGATCCGCGGGTGAACGGGTGATGGGGATCGCCGCGCAGCGCGACCGCTTCGCCTTTCCTCACCGTCACGATCCAACTGCAGGTGTCGGGGCAGTCGAGCGGACACGCGCCGCGAATGTGCGCCGCCATCACTCGCGTGCCGGGGAGACGCCGTAGCTCATCGTGGGCCGGAACGTCAGGATCTCGACGGTCATCTTGGCGATGAGCGCGTTGACCTTGTCGGGGAGCGCCTGTTCGCTTCTGCCGTCGAGAATCGCCGAAAGACTTCCTCTTGGACGGAGCCGGACGTAGCGCGGAGCGGCTCCGCCGGCCACCATTCGGTACCAAAGCGTTTCGTCGTGAAGCATCGATTGACCCGCGCTCAGGGCCGCTTCGAAGGCTTCGTTCGCACCGGGCTCGAGATCCACTGTCGTGAGCTCGAGCCGAGCCGTCGGCGTCGGCACACCCGTGCCGCGCGAAAGTCCCGGCAGATACTCGAAGAGCGCATTTCCCACGAACTGGGCGTGCGGCGTGACATTGAGAATGTTGTCCCGCTCGTCTTCCGCCGCGGGCACCGGATGGTCCAGGCTCTCGGCCGAGTGCCCGAACGACGCGTAGACGAACCACCGCTGCCGTTCACCGAACGTCACGTTCCAGCCGTACCAGACCCAGGTGTCCTTCGCCTGGCGATGCCATTCGAGATGGCGCATATAGCCGGCCTCGAAGTCGACAGTGTCCCCATCGTGAGGACGCAGGAGCGCGATTCGCGCGAACGGCCCCAGTTCAGTTTGAGCGGTTTGGGCGACGAGGAGCGCGGGCAGGACGGTGAACGCAACTGCGAGCGAAACGTGCTTCATATGCGGCATCCTATCGAAGGAAGACACGTCGATTTGCGACACAGATCCGTCGAAATCCGCCATCCGCGCTCGTTCCTCTTGCGCAACGCTCCTACGCGGCGGGATAGTGAGCCGGGCATGACTTCGTCGTCCAAGAAACCTGGCTCGCGCCGCCACTCGTCGAGCCGCCGGATCCTCGTCGTCGCGGTGCCTCCGGTCGATGAGCTCGATCTGGTGGGACCCCTCCAGGTGTTCAACTCCGTCAATCGCCTCGCGGGCAGGACGATTTACACGATGGAGGTCGTCACCAGCGCGAAGGGTCCGACCGTCGAGGGCGAGGGCGGTGTCCTCACCTTCATCGCCCGGCGCCACTTCAGCAAAGCCGAAGGCGGCTGCGACTCGGTGCTCCTGGTCTGTGGGCTCGCCAGTCGATCCGTGCGTGACCGGGCGCTGTCCGCCTGGCTCCGGAAGAGGGCGGTCGAGGTGCGGCGGCTCGGTGCGGTCTGCGTCAGCGCTTTTCTCCTCGCGGAGTCCGGCGTTCTGGATGGCCGCCGGGCAACCGCGCACTGGAGGTTCGGCCGCGAGCTCGAGAAGCGATATCCCGCAGTCCGCGTCGAGCACGACCGGATCTGGGTCAAGGACGGGAACATCTATACGTCGGCCGGCACTTCCGCGGGCATCGATCTCGCGCTCGCGTGGGTGGAGGAGGATTGCGGCGCCGGTCTCGCCCACGAAGCCGCGCGCGAGCTGGTGCTTTTCCTTCGACGGCCCGGTGGACAGCCGCAAGTGAGCGTGTCACTCGCCTCACAGGCTTCCGAGATGACCTCGATACGAGAGCTGCAGATCTGGATTGCCGATCATCTCGAGACGAGACTCTCGGTCGAGGACCTCGCCGATCGGATGTCGATGAGCGTACGAAACTTCGAGCGAGTATTCACCCGGGAGGTCGGCACGACGCCATCCCAGTACGTGCTCCAGATGCGGGTAGAGGCCGCGCGCCGTCAACTCGAGCGCACGGAAAGAGGCCTCAAACAAGTGGCCTCGGCTGCGGGATTCGGCAGCGTCGACGTGATGAGGCGCGCCTTCGTGCGCCTTCTCGCGATCACGCCGCGCCGCTACCGCGAGCTTGCCGAACGCTGAGGCGCGGCGGATCACCTCAACTTGCTCGGCTTGCGACGCGGGTTTCGAAACGCGCCCTGGTTGCCTACCGCGGCGGCAGGTCTCGCAGCAGATCCTGGGCAACCGAGAGGTAGTAGTTCCTGGCGTTGGCGCTCGTCTGCCGTTCGCCGAGTTCCGTCAGGGCCTGCGCCTTGAGGCGTTTCGCCTCGACGTTGGCGCCGTCCACGGCCAGGATGCAATCCGCAAGCTCGGCGGCCCATTGGAAATCCCTCCCGGCCAGTGCCTCCCTGCCGCGCGACAACGTCTGCGGCACGCCACCGGCCAGAGACACGATCCTCTGCGCCCGTTCCGTCTCCGGTATTGGGAACAGGTGCGTCGCATTGCCGTCGAACCACCCCAGGTGGTCGCTGTAGATCGCGCGCACCGACCATTCCACCGTGCCGTAGTACTCCTGCAGATAGGGGCTCCCCGCCAGGTGCGGCGGCAGCTTCACGTGCGCGACGAGTTCGTCGGGACGCTCGCCCTTCCTCATGCCCTCGAGCGTCTGGTCGAACACGGACTTGATTCCGTCCCGGTAGGCCGTGAGCGCGTCGCCCGCATTGGTCACGCCCAGGACTGGGCGCGTGTGGCCCGGTACGACATGCTCGGCGCCGAGGGCGATCAGTCTGGTGAGACTACCGACCCATGCCATCACCGGCCGCGGCGCCGCGCCACGGATTGCGTACAAGTTCGGGAAGGCCTTCAGGAAAAGATCGCCGGTGAGCAGTACGCGCGTGGCCGGCAGCCACACCGAGATACCGTCGTTCGTCTCGCCAGGCGTGTGCAGCAGTTCCAGGCGTACGCCGGCAGCCGTGAGCGCCAGGCGGTCGCCGCTGAAGGTCTTCGTCGGCGGGAGCGGACCTGTCTTCATCGCGGCGGGTCCCGACGGACGCCCGAACTCGGTGCCCGTGCCGCCGTTGATGTACAACGTCTCCGGCAGTGTCGAGCCGAACTGATCCCCGCCGTCGCGGCCTGCGCGGCCCACGTCGGGCACGCGGTCCACGAACAGCTGGTGGCTGTAGATCTCGGGGCGATCGGTACCCGCAAAGACGCTGGCGCCGCCGGTGTGATCGGGATGCGAGTGTGTGTAGATGATCGCGCGCACCGGCGCGCTCGAGATCTTCGCAAACTCCGCCTTCAGCGCCTGCGCATCGTCGACCTTGCTGGTGGTGTCGACGATGATGGTGCCGCCCTCTCCCACGATCAGCGTCACGTTGGCCATCGAGTAGCCGACGGCCACGTACACGCCGTCCGCTACCGTGACGATGTCTTTGCGGAACTCCTGCTCGCCATGCGCGCGCAGCTTTTCGCGACCGGCGAATTCCTGCGCGGCCGCCGGACTCGTCGACACCAGCATCGCCAGTGCCCATCCCACCGCGTCGCGCAGTGGTCCACCATTCCAAAACTGCATTTCGCTCCCCCTGCCATCCGAGCGTACCGGGTTGCGATCCGGACGTCACAGCGTGGCAGTGCTGCGGGCCGCACATGGTTCTCGCCAAGAGCCGTCGGCGGCCCTGTCGTCACTCACGGTCCGGATTGATTGGCGGAGAGGGTGGGATTCGAACCCACGTGCCGGGTATAAGCCGACAAGACGCTTTCGAGGCGCCCCCGTTACGACCACTTCGGTACCTCTCCGCAAACTTTCGAACCGGGCTCAGTCGTTGTCGCGCCGGTACTGAAAGAAATCCTGAAGAACCTTCCGGCACTCCTGTTCGAGGATGCCGGAGACGATCGCGATCCGATGGGGAATCCCGATCTTCGCGAGATCGACGAGCGATTCTACCGCGCCGAACTTCGGTTCGGGAGCCCCGTACACCAGAGTCCCGATCCGCGCCTGCACGATGGCGCCGACGCACATCATACAAGGTTCGACGGTGACGTACAGGGTGAGGCCCGAGAGGCGGTAGTTCGAGACCTCGCGCGCCGCCTTTCGAATCGCGACCACCTCGGCGTGCGCCGTGGGATCCACCGAGCGTATCGGCTGGTTGAAGCCGACCGCGATGACGTCCTGCTCCTGCGCGATGACGGCGCCGATCGGCACCTCGCCCAGGTGAAGGGCGTTGCGCGCCTCCTCGAGAGCAAGACGCATCATTTGCTGCTGGATCCCGATCGCCTCACCTCGCGCCCGGAGAATACTCGACTCGTCCGCGGGTCCGCAAGCCCGTGGCACAACGGGACTTTGGCACTACAATTCCGCGATGGACTGGATCGAGCGAATCCAGGCGCGATACTCCAGAACGCTCACCGTCGCCGAAATACGCAAAGGTGTCGTGGCGCTTTCACGCATCTACGTGGAGGAGAGGCGCCGAATCGAGCGAGGAGCGGTCTTCGACGGAGCAGGAAAGCGGGCCGCGTTCGCCTGTTACTACAGCCCGCTCCATTTTCTGCTGGTCCGGGAGCTCATCCCGGCGCTCGGAGCCGATCGAGCTCCGACGCGAAGGATCTTCGACCTGGGGTGCGGGCTCGCCGTTGCCGGCGCGGCCTGGGCCACGCTGCTGCGAGCCGCCGCCTCAAATCGTCGGCTTCGAGAAGAATTCCTGGGCTGCCGAGGAGGCGCGATGGCTCATGGCGGAGCTCGGTCTCCGCGGCCGGATCCATCGAGGGTCGCTCAAGGAGCTCCCAGCCGCAGGTCCGGGGGATGCCATCGTGGCCGCCTACGCGGTGAACGAGCTCGAGACGAAGGAGAGGGAGAAGCTCCTCGAACGGCTCATCGAGGCGGCAAAACGGGGCGCTTCCGTGCTGGTGATCGAACCGCTCGCGCGAAAAGCACTTCCGTGGTGGCCCGAGTGGCAGAAGACCTTCCTCGATGCGTCCGGACGCGCCGATGAATGGCGATTTCCCGCGGAGCTCCCGCCGCCGCTCGCGCTTCTCGACCGAGCCTCAGGACTCGATCATCGAGAGCTCACCGCGCGGTCTTTGTGGCTCTTTTCCGACGAGCAGCGATGACGCCCGTGAGGCTGAAGCCCAGTAGAGCGAGCAGGCCGGGCTCGGGGACATCCTCATCGAACCCACCGAGAACGACATTATCGAACCCCGTTCGGTTAAGGACGCCTACGTACCTCACCGAGTGCGCCGTGCCGGCGAAGTTGATGAGCCCAGGATCCCAGCAGTTGGCCTGTCCGTTTGGATCGCCGGGCAAATCGCAGAAGCCGGGGGCGGGCCCGTTGAGGGGCAGAGCGACGGAACCGAGCACAGCGCCCGTGCCATCGAGCCCGCTGTAGACGGTGACTTCGAAATTGTTGAAGCTCGCATAAAAGAATGAGAAGAAGTTCTCGAAACCGTCGAGGACGTTCATGATGACAGTGTCGGCTGCGAAGAAGACACCGACCGTGTCACCCGAGGGCTCGTTCGCGAAGTTTCCAGTGCCGCCTGCGTCCGAGTCAATCGACGCCCTCGCGTCGGGACCGAATACGATGTTGAAATCTGGCCCCACGCTTCCGAGGCTGCCCGTGCCACCGTTGTAGAAGTCAAGAATGTCCTCTGCGTTCTGCAGCCCCTCGAACGTCAAAAGGACAGAAGCGTGACTTGGGACGGCCGCCAAAACGATCAAGGCGGCCAACGCGAACGGACGGCTGATGTGACGCATAGCTAGGGGTCCTCCAAAACCGCGCTAGTCATGTGCAAGTCCGATGCCGGCGAACCCGAGCGCCGACCCCTCGTCCGCAACTGATTCTAGAGAAAGAGGTAAAAATTTCCGGATGCCTAGGTCTGACGGAAGTCATCCCGTCGCGAGCGGAAGAAAACCCGACGGCCTTTGCGCATCGACAGCCGCAACTTGAAGGGTGCCAAGTTCCTACGGAATCCTGCGTTCCTGTAAACGAATTCGACGAACAACGCCTCGGGGAACGCGCCTCCCGCTTCTTTCGATCCGTTGTACCATCGGGCGATGGTGAAGAAGGGGCCGCCCGCGGGAGCACAGGCGGTCTTGCGGGCGATCTCGCTTCTCAAGGCGTTCCCGCCGGAACGGCCGGAACGAGACATTGCCGAGCTCGCGAGCGAGGCGGGATTGAGCCGCAGCACCACGCATCGACTTCTCGCGGCTCTCGAGAGCGAGGGCCTCGTTACGCGCAGCGCCGGAAGCGGTCGCTATCGCCTGGGACCCGCGGCGATCGTTTTCGGGGCTCGGGCCCTCCGAGCCGTCAGTCTTCGCGAGATCGTGCACGAGCAGCTCGAAGCGCTCGCCGAAGAAACGGCGGAGACCGCGACACTCGAGGTCCTCTTCGAAGGAAAGATGCTGATCCTGGACGAGGTCCTGGGCGCCCACCTCGTGGGAGCTTCGCCGTCTCTCGGAACTTCCTGGGCTCTTCATGCGACCTCGACCGGCAAGGCTCTACTGGCGGAGCTTCCGAAGGCGCGGACCCACGAGCTTCTCTCGCAACCGCTGACTCAGTTCACGCCACGCACCATCGTGACGCTCGAGGCTCTCGAGTTGGAGCTCTCGCGGGTGCGCGACAACGGCTTCGCCACGGTCAGCGGAGAGCTCGAAGAGGGCTATGCGGCCGCGGGGGCCGTCATCCATGTCCCGATGAACGAGCCGTACGCGAGCCTGAGCGTCGGAGGTCCGAGTGCCCGCCTCGAGGGACCGGAGCTTCGCGAGCTCGGAGCTCTCGTGAAGGCCCGGGCCGACGATGTCTCGGCGCGCCTCGGATTCGAGTCCTGACTGTAGCGAGGACTACTCGCGAAGCCGATCCAGGAGCTTTCTTATCTGAGCGAAGTGGTACCGATCGTGGAGGCACTTCCCCGCGATCACGATGGCCGGCGGGAGAGGCAATCGTTCGGTTGGATTTCCTGAGGGAGCGAGCGGGAATGCGAGTCGGCCCGTATAGCACCGGCTCTTCCATCTCGACGACGAGGTCCTGGAGCCTTTCCGTCTCCGCCTGGAACTCCTCGAAGATCTCATCGACCGTTCGTTCCCGGCGCGCGTCCACCTCGCGCTGGTTCCACTGGTTCGGACCCAGGATCGTCATCGCGAACGGAATCGCATAGTCGAAACTTTCGTTCCGGGATACGGTCTCGATCTGGCTTCGGAATTCCTTCGCCCACGAGGCGAGGTGGGCGAGAAGCTCCCGGAGAGTCCAGCCGGCGTTCGCGAAGCGGGAGGCGGATTCCGCGTCGATGAGCGCCTGGAGGGACTTCCATTCCTCCCGTACCTCCTCGAGTTGAGCGAGGAGCGCCGCGCGGGAAACGGCCAACCGCCGATCGGGAGGTAGATCGAGCGGGCTCCCCGCGGGCGACGGGATCGCTTCGAGGAGCGCTCTCCACTCGAGCGAAAGCCGAGCGCCCACGTCTTCGGGCATGTCCTCGCGCTCCGTCATGAGCCGACCCTCAGTTTCGCTCGCAGCCGCGAAAGAGCGTCGCGGTACCGGTGATCGACGACGGCCTCGGTGATGGATAGCGCCTTCGCGACCTCCCGCGCCGACATCCCCGCGAGCTTCGCGAGGAGGACGTCGAGCTCTTCCTCCGGGCAGACGCGCCGGGCGAGGGACAGTGTTTTCGCCGCTTCGACGTCGCGAAGGAGCTCCTCCGCGCCGAGGGACGCGGCTTTCTCCTCCACCTCCTCCAGGGAGTCGCTTCTCCGCGAACGAGCGAGACGCTGGTGTCCCCTCGCCACGAACTGACAGGTGCGGAATAAGAAAGCTCAGCACCGGTCGGGCCTCCGTCGACTCCATCTCCGCTCCGAACTCCCAGCGGCGAAACCGACCATAGAAGATGAGCCACACGTCCTGCGCGAGGTCGTCGATCGAGCCGCTCTCGACGCGCACCGCGAGCCAGGAGGCCACGATCCGCCGATACTCGCGAAAGAGGGCCTCGAACGCGGCGTCCGCGGACATCTCGCCGCGGGCCCGCGCCCGAAGAACGCGGTTTTCGAGGGGTCCGGGCCCCTCCTCCTTCGCATCGATCATGGAACGAGAGTCCATTCTTTCGCGGGAAATCCGCCGGAGCAACATGATTAGGTTGGAAAAGGAGAAGCCATGAACAGGACCAAGACCGCTCTACTCTCGATCCTCGCGTTTCTCGCGGGCCTCGGAATCGCGCCGGCCGCAGAAGGGCTCAGCCCGGAGGCCGCTTTCGAAAAACTGAAAGGCCTCGCGGGGCGATGGGAAGGACACGTGGAGACCTCCGAGGGACCGGCGGCCGTCGTCGAGTACCGCGTCACCGCGGCCGGCACCGTGGTGACCGAGGTGCAGTTTCCGGACACGGCTCACGAGATGGTGAGCGTTTACTACCTCGACGGAGCCGAGCTCCGCGGCAAACATTTCTGCGCGATGGGGAACCAGCCGGAGATGAAGCTCGACGCGAAATCCTCATCGGAGAACGAGCTTCGTTTCGCCTTCACCGGCGGGACCAACATGGATTCCGCGAAGGACGTTCACATGCACGGTGGAAAAATCGCTTTCCGCGGCGAAACGATCGAGAGCGAATGGGCCGTTTACGCGGGCGCCAAGGAGGAAGGCGCGAATCGGTTCTTTCTCTCGCGGGCCAAGAAGTAGTCGGAAGCGCGGGTCTCAGCGCGCCCGAGGAACCTGTTCCTTCAAGGTGGAGGCCCAGTTCGTCACGACGATGAGCTCCTTCGCGTCGCGGCCCTCGTCGGTCCGAACCATGAGGAAGCGTGAACCTTCTTTCGAGACGTCGTAGTTGGCGAAAAACGCCGACGCTTCGTCGAACGGCGCCTCGAAAAGCGGGAGCGGCTCTCCCGCGGTGAGACCGGTGCCCGTTTGGAGGGCCACTTCCATCATCCATTCCTCGTCTCGATAGTAGAGGGCGCTTCCGTCGCCGCGAAAAACGGGCTCGCGTCCGCCCGCAGTCGAAATCCGAGTCTTGGGGGACGATCCGTCGAGGGCGAGAACGTACACTTCGTCCTCCCCGGTCTCGTTCGAGACGTAGGCGAGAAAGCGCCCGTCCGGCGAGAAGACGGCGGCGCTCTCATTGAACGGTGTGCTCAGCAGGCGTTCGCTTTCATTCCCTCTCTCGCTCCAGATCCACACGTCGAGCTGGGTCTCCGGATCCAACTCCGTATACGCAAGTCGCGATCCATCGGGGGACCACGACGTGGGGAACTGGGTGTTGGCGCTCACGGTGAGGCGCTTTTCCTTGGCGCCGGAGTCCACGGCTTTGAGAAACAGGTTGAAGGCGTCGCCCCGCATGGAGGCGAACGCGATCCGCTTGCCGTCGGGGTGCCAGGTCGCGACCCCGCTTTGTCCATCGAGAGTCACGCGGCTCAACGTGGCCCGGCTCGAGATCCATCGACCAGATGTCCGTAGCGCCGCCCTCGGTCAGGGTCGTAAGGAGGCTCTTCCCCGACGGCGAAAGTCGCGGCACCTGGTAGGCGCGTGAGACCGGGTTGAGGAGCTCCGCCCTCCCGTCGCGGTCGAGCGAGAGGAGTCGTCCGTAGACCTCGCCTTCGACTTCCTCGGCGCGCGGCGCATAGACCAGTGTTCCCTCGGAGGAGACGTCATAGAACGCCGCGCCCGTCAACGGATCGACATGGACGTTCTCCACGACCGGGAGCGGTTCCTCCAGGACCTTCGCCGCCGCCGGGTCGAAGGCCGCGGCCATCAGCGTGAAGCCGCGGACGAAGAGGAGATGGCCGCTCGGGGAGAGCCGGGCGTAAGAGGCGTCGTCTACGAGGGGCTCCGTCTCGCCGTTCTCGAGATTCAGGAGGCGCACGCCGAAGCCGCGCTCGGTCCAACTCGTGTAAAGGGCGCGGTCGCCACCGGGGAGGAGGAAGGGCCAGCGATGGCTCTTTTCACCTCCGTCCGAAGAGAGCTCGGTCAGAGGATCCACCGTTCCGCCCCGGGAGCTCGTCGAGAAAAGCCCGCCTTCGGTGCGCGGAGCGAAGACAACCCGATCTCCCGTCCAGCTTCCGCCGCGCGCGCTCGGGGCGTCGCCGAGGCGGACCGGGGACGAATCGCCGGGGGAGAGTCGAAAGAGCTGTCCCTTCGAAAAGAAAGCGAGCTCGTCGCCCCCTTCCCGGAAGAAGGGACCCTGACCGCCCTCGGTCTCGGAGATCCTCACGGGCTCGAGCTGGTCGAGAAGACGGCGCCGGAGCTCCGTGGTGTTCCCGCGCTCAACGGCGTAGACGAGGTTCGTTCCATCGGAGGAGATCGCAAGGGCCGGACCGGCATCGAGAACCATGGGCTCGGTCGGAGGCAGCTCGATCGCGAAACGCCGCACGGCCTCATTCGGAAGCGGCGCACCGGCGGTGAAAAGGCTCTTCACCGCGACGCCCGCGAGAAACGCGAGCCCGATCGAGACTGCTTGCCAAATCCGCGCGGCGCCCGGGCCTTCGGGTCGCTCCGCCGGACCTTCGAGCACGGTTTCGATCTCGAGCCTCGCGTCGCCGATGTCGCGGAGTCTTTGGTTCAGATCTTTTTTCAGGCAGCGCTCGATGAGCCTTCGGATTTCCGCCGGGACCTTGGACGGGAGGAGCCCGAAGTCCGGATCCGCCTTGAGGATGTTCGCGCGCACATCCGCGCCGCTGTCGCCACGAAAGGGGCGATCACCGCAAAGCGCCTCGTACAGGCAGCAGCCGAAGGACCAGATGTCGGTGCGCTTGTCGAGAGGCTGGCCTCGCGATTGCTCCGGGCTCATATAGGCGATCGTGCCCACGATGGTTCCCGCGTCCGTGAGAAAATGAGGCCCGGTGCGCGTCCGCCCCGAGTTTCCCGTCGATTCGACGACTTCTCTCGCGAGCCCGAAATCCAGTACCTTGACCACACCGTCCGGAGTGATCTTGACGTTCTCCGGCTTCAAGTCGCGGTGGATGATCCCGCGAGCGTGGGTCGCTTCGAGCGCCGACGCGACCTGTTTGAAGACCACGAGCGCGTCTTTGACCGGAAGCGCTCCTTCTTCGAGGCGCTGCGCCAGAGTGTCTCCCGGGATGAGCTCGAGCACCAGATAGACGAGCTCACCCTGGCGCTTCAGATCGTAGATGACGCCGATGTTCGGGTGGCTCATCTGGCCGATCATGTACGCCTCCCGCTCGAGGCGCGCGCTTCTCTCGGGATCGCGGCTGAGCTCCTGTGGGAGAACCTTGATGGCGACCTCCCGCTTCATCGCGGAGTCGCGGGCTCGATAGACCTCACCCATACCACCGGCAGCGATGGGTGCGAGGATTTCGCAGCTTCCGAGCCAGGTCCCGGGTTCGAGAGGCATGCCAGGAGGATCGCCGGAGGCTACCTCCCGTATTTCGGCTTGTCAACACGACTTGTGCTGGACTACGCTCCCTCGGGAGAAGAGCGATGAGTCGGCTCGTCCTCCCTGTATTTTTGCTGTTCTCGTCCGCCGTTCTCGAAGGCGCGACCCTCTCCGAAGAAACGCTCGCCGCCTGGAAGACCTACCAGGAGCGGACCGAGGCCCGCATCGAGAAGGAGCTCTCCTCCGAAAGCGGCTTTCTCGTACGGGACTTCCTCGATGCCCGGCTTCGTCAGGAAATCCTGTCGGAGTATCGCGGCGGAGTCTACGTCCGGGAGTTGGTGACCCGGAACCAGGAAGGCGGCACGATCGCCATTCCCAATGGACTCGTGCATCACTGGTACGGAACCACATTCATCCCCGGAGCCACGGTCCCGGAAGTCCTCGCGTGGGTGCAGGACTACGATCGCCACCAGGACTACTTCGAGGAGGTCGAGGACTCTCGTCTCGTATCGCGAGAGGGCGAGGTTTTCGAGATCTTCCTGCGCCTGCGCCGGAAGAAGGTCTTGACCGTCCACTACAACAGCGATCACGAGGTGACCTACCGGAACCTGGGTTCGGGCCGGGCGGCGAGCCGCAGCATCGCGACGCGCATCGCGGAGCTCGACAACCCGGGCACGAATCGCGAGAGGGAGAAGCCCTTCGGCGAAGACCGGGGTTTTCTCTGGAAGCTGAACTCGTACTGGCGGTTCTCCGCGGAAGACGGAGGAGTCGCGATCGAGTGCGAATCGATCAGCCTGAGCCGCACCATTCCGCTCGCGGCGAAGCTGATCGTCCAGCCCTTCATCAACGAAGTCCCCCGGGAGTCCCTCGAAGCGGCGCTTCTTCCGATGCGAAAGGCCCTCGCGCGATCGAATGCCTCCGCGAAGCGACCTGCACCCTCCGAAAGGTGATACGTTCGAGCGCGTGTGCCGGACGCTTCTGATCGGGCTTCTGCTCGCGGGATCGGTGGAGGCATGGGAAGAACGCGTTCGCGTCTGGGAAGAGGAGGTCGTGATTCCGACCTATCCCCTCGGTCCCGAAGACGTGAACCCGCACTTCGAGGCACTCGAGGGCTCCGTCGTCTATCCCTACACCATGCAGGACAACCTGACGACGGAAAGGGTGGACCGCGTCTACCGCGCGTGGTTCCTCGAGAACGAGTACCTGAAATTGATGTGCCTTCCCGAGATCGGAGGGCGCATCCAGTACGTTCACGACAAGCGCCGCGGCGAGCCGATGTTCTATGAGAACCACGTGATCCGGCCGGGACTCATCGCGCTCCGGGGCGCGTGGGTCTCGGGAGGCATCGAGTGGAATCGCGGGCCTCGAGGCCACACGGTGACGAGCTTTTCTCCCGTCGACGTGCTCGGGGTCGAGAACGGCGACGGATCGGCCTCGCTCCTCATCGGGAACATCGAGAAGATCTATCGGACGGAATGGCAGGTTCGGTTGACGCTCCATCCAGGACGCACCTACCTCGATGAGGTGATCGCCCTCTTCAACCCCACCCGCGAGACCCATCCTTATTACTTCTGGAACAACACCGCCTTTCCCGAGGGATCGAAGACCCGCTTCGTTTTTCCGATGAGCCTCGGGACGGACCACGACGGGAAGAAGTTCTTCACCTGGCCGATTCACGACGGGCGGGACATCACATGGCTCGAGAGCTACCAGGAGCCCACGAGCATTTTCGCCGTGCGCGCGGTCTTCGATTTCTTCGGCGCGTACGACGCGGAGCGCGACTACGGGATCGTGCAGGTCTCGGACCATCGGCGTTTGCCGGGAAAGAAAGCCTGGACCTGGGGCCGCGCGGAGTCGGGAGTCGTGAGTCAGTCGGTTCTAACGGACATCGACGGTCCCTACATCGAGGTGCAGAGCGGGCCGCTTCCCACCCAATCCGACGTCGCCCCGCTCGGTCCTGGAGAGGAAGTGCGCTGGCAGGAGTTCTGGTATGGAGCCTTCGGACTCGGAGAAGGCTTCGAATACGCGACGCGAGATGCGGTGGTCGCCCGTATCGACACCGACCAAGGCGTCGAGCTCCGTTTTCACGCGACTTCCGATCTGGGCTCCACACGGCTGCGCATCCCGGGCCAGCCGGAGAAGACGCTTCGTCTCCGCCCCGAGGAAACGCTCTCGACATTCGTTCCCGGTAGCCTCCGGCGATTCGTTCGAGGTCGCTCTCCTTCGCGAGGATGGATCCTCAATCCTCGCTTATCGATCGCCGCTCGAGATTCCGCGGGAGGCGCCGGGCCCTTCTGAAATCCCGCAGCATGCTTCGAGAGTCGACCGAACGCGGATCCCGAATCTCGCCGAGGCGCACCGGGCTCTCGCGTCGGGAACGCTCGATCTCGTAGCTCGAGCGGTGCTCGCGCTTTCCGGCAAAGTGAGTCTCCTCGAGTTCGCCTCGAGCGCGAAGCAGTACCTCGGAGAGGACGAGTTCGCGTTTCTCGAAGCGTCGTTCACGTTCGCACTGGAGGGACGCCTCGAGGAGGCGTGGCGCATCCTCGATTCGGCGAAGGAAAACTCCTGGCTCTTGAGCCGTTATCAGCTCGCCTACTGGAGCCATCGACTCGGGCGCGATAGCGAGGCGCGGGCGATCCTGAAAGAGACGGAGACGATTCCCTCGGACTACGTCTTCCCGTCACAGGAAGAGTCGCTCGAGGCTCTCGAGTACGCGACTCGCGAGACGGCGGACGGGAAGGCCCAACTTCTCCAGGGCAATCTTCTCGCGAGCCTCGGACGCATCGACGATGCCGCGGAGTCGTGGCGCGAAGCGGCCCGCCTCGACCCGGGGTCGAGCGTCGCTCACCGCAACCTCGCCATGTTCTCGTGGAAGAAGGAGCGCTCTCTGGATCGGGCGGTGGCGCATTTCCAGCGGGCGATCGAAGCGCGTCCGTCGGATCAAACGCTCTACCGCGACCTCGCGCGTCTGCACGCGGAACGAGGTCGGACGGAGGAAGCGATCGAGGTGCTGGAGGCGATGCCCCTTGCGGCGAGGCGGCGGCCCGATGCGACACTCGACCTCGCCCGTGCCTATCTCGCTCTCGCGCGGTTCGACGAGGCGATTCGACTCCTCGCGGAGACGACCTTCTCCAACTGGGAAGGCGACTCCGGCACCTGGCAGCTCTACTCGAGCGCGTACCTGGGACGAGGCGAGCGACATCTCGAGTCGGGCCACTTCGCGGAAGCACTGGCAGACTTCGACAGAGCTCTCGAGTATCCGAGGAACCTGAACGTCGGAAGGCCGGCACGGCCGAAGGAGGCGAAGGCGCTCTTCTTTCGAGCGCGCGCGCTCGAGGCTCTGGGCCGCTCCGGGGACGCGAAGGAAAGCCTCGAACGCGTTGCGCCTCCGGATGGCCGCTCGACGCGGAACAGAAGGACTACATCGCGAGGTGCGCGGCGCTCATCCCTCGGTGAGCTCGAGCATCATCACGCCGTTCTCGACGTCGAAGGCGGCGCCCGCGTTCCGTGCCGCTTCCTTCAAGGCCTCGCGCAGCATGTTCTTCGCGTCGGGGCCGTTCTGGAGTCGTCGCAGGAGGCCGTCGCCGGCTTTGTCGCCGATGGTGATCGTGATCTTGAGACCGCGGCGCTTCAACGGTTACCTTCCGGCCGTCCTCGAGAGTGAGCTTGATGCCCTTGATGTACGCGTCGGCGTAGTTGATACCGACTCCCGAGCCGTCGTCGACGACGTCGGGAAGAAGCTTCTCGGCGTCCTTGTTCTCAGGCCCGAGCGCGACTTTGAGTCCGGACACGATCGAGCACCTCCCGAAATTTCCGAATGTGCGCGGGGGTGGACCCGCAGCATCCGCCGACGATGGCGACACCCGTGTCGAGGAGCTCCTCGAGCCCTTGCGCCATCTCCTCCGGCGTTTCCTTGTAGAGGACTTTCATGTTCTCGAGCACGGGGAGGCCCGCATTCGGCTGCGCCATGATCGGAAGACCCGCGACGGATCGATAGCGCCGCGCGATATCGACGGCGAGCCTCAGGTCGATGCCCGTCCCGCAGTTGAGCGCCACGATGTCGCATCCCGCCTTCCGCCATGAACTCCGCCGCCTGCTCGGGGCTCGTTCCCATCATCGTGCGGACTTCGTCGCCCGACTGCATCCGGTCGAAGGCCATCGAGCCGATGACCGCTGGCGCGCCGGCGGCCTTTGCCGCGGCGATCGCGATTCCGAGCTCCTCGAGCGCGGTCTGGGTCTCGATGATGATCGCGTCGACACCGCCCGAGACCAGCGCCTCCGCCTGCTCGGCGAACGCCTTTTCGACGAGCGCCTCGGATATCTCGCCGTAAGGCTCCATGAGCCCGCCGAAAGGACCGATGTCGCCGAGAACGTATCCTTCGCGCCCATCAAAAGCCCGGCGCGCGATCTCGGCCGCCGCCCGATTGATATCGCGGACCCTGCCCTCCTCGTCATGCCGTTCGAGCATGATGCGGGATGCGCCAAAGCTGTTGGTGATCAGGCAATCGGAGCCGGCCCCGACGTAGGCCTTCTGGATCGCGAGAATCTTGTCCGGCGCGTCGAGGTTCCAGGCTTCGCCGCAGCCGCCGGGAGGAAGTCCCGCCTGCTGGAGCTGGGTTCCCATCGCGCCGTCTCCGAGAAGAACGCGGTCTTTCAGAGCGTCGAGAAGCTTCATGCGGCTTTTCTCCGGAAGCTGCACCGCCAGTCGCACTCGGCGCAAGGAGAGCCGCCCGAGTCGTTCTGTGCCGTAAACCGCGAGAAGGGAGCTCTTCGGATTCAGCATCCCCGAGGGAAGAAGCTCGATTCCGGGCGGCGCGAGCGCCGCGTAGAGCCGGGACTGCTCTTCGAGCGGGAATCCCTTGTGCCCGGGGCTTCGCGGCGTGCCGAGCGAAAGCGCCAGGTGCTCGACGACGGCGGCCGCGAGACGGTCGAGAAAGTACGCTTCATCGACCCGGTCCTCGGCCCAAAGCTTCGCGACTTCGTCTTCGACTTCGACGCCCGCGGTGATCGCGGCGAGCGTCTCCTCGCCGACCACGGCGAGTGACGACGCTCGGCTTTCCATGGCGCCGGTACCACTCGAGCGCCTCCTCCGCGCGCGCGAGCACGTCGCCCTCGAGCGGTTTTCCCGCGGGATAGCCGAGGAGCCTCGCGTACTCGCGGAGGTGGATGTCGATCAATGCAGCACCTCGGCTCCGATGGGAACGAACTGGCAGCCTTCGACGAAGTAGTCGAAGAACGTCTCGTGGGTCTCGAGCTCGATGTGCTCCACCCGAAGCGCGAGCTCTTCGAGCTCTCGGCGGTAGCTTTCGGAAAGGAGCACACGCGACGCGCCTTCGAGCGAAGCGTTCCCGACGCGACGGAGCTTCTCGTCGGGAAGAGGTGGAAGAAGACCGATGCGCCGGCCGGCGGCGGGGTCGATGTGCCGCGCGAACCCGCCGGCGAGAAAGAAGCGCTCGATATCGTCGAGAGCGACTCCCGAAAACCTCGGCCGCGATGCGGAGACCCGCGACGTTCGCGCCCTTCGCCTGGGCGAGCTCGTTCACGTCCGCTTCCGTGAAAACGATCTCGTTCTCCGCGTCGACGATGAAACGGTCCGACTCCTTCGGCGAAGCGTCCCTGCGCGTTCATGCGTCTCGTGCGCAGGAGCTCCGAGAGGAGATCCACGAGACCCGACCCGCAGATGCCCTGAGGCTCGGTGCCGCCGATCACCTCGATGCGAGACTCTGCCGTCGTCGGCGATAGCGATGCGCTCGATGGCGCCGTCGAGGCCGGGCATTCCGCAGAGCACGCCGCCCCCTTCGAACGCGGGACCGGCGGGGCACGAGGCGGCGACGATGCGATCGCGATTTCCCACGAGGAGCTCGGTGTTGGTCCCGATGTCCATCACGACCGAGACCCCGGGACGCGTCGGCGAGGCCCGTCGCGAGAAGACACGCCGCCGCGTCCGCGCCGACGTGGCTTCCGAGAAGAGGAAGGCCGTAGACCTTCGCTTCCGGGTGCATGGGAAGCCGCAGTCGTTTCGCTTCCGTCGTGAGAGCGGTCGTGGTCCTCTGGCCCGCTCGCAGCTCGTGCTCGGTCGAGGAGCGATACGGCTTCTGGCCCACCGAGTGCACGTCGAGGCCGAAGAAGAGATCCCGCATCGTGGTGTTCGCGGCGACCGTCATCTCGACGATGCTCTCGGGCGCGAACGGGAAACCTTTCGATGGCGTGGCCGAGGTATCCGAGAAGCGTCCTCTGGAGGAGTCGTCCCTTGTGATGCGTGTCGTAGTGGATGCGCGCCATGATGTCCGAGCCCCCGAAGCGCTGCGGGTTCTCGAAGGACTGAGCTCGCGACGAGGGCGCCCGTGCTCGAGATCGTAGAGCCGCAGGGCGACGGTAGTGGTTCCGAGGTCGAGAGCGATCCCGTGGCCTTCGCGCCGATCCAGACGGAGCTCGACGTCGGGGAGGTCGGTCGCTTCGTCGACGACCCGCATCGATCCCCGCCGCATCGTGTGGCAGCGGACGGTGCCTTCGTCCCCTTGACCGATGACGCGCGTACGGCACGCGAGACGGAACTTGCCGTCGAGATGGGCTTCCTCCGGGTCCGCGCGGAGAGGAGCTCGCCGCCCTCTTCGACCTCGAGAAGACACTCGCGGCACTTCCCCTGCTTCACGCAGGAGGTCGGGACCTGGATCCCGATCCGCTCCGCGCACTCGAAGAGCGTCGCTCCAGTCGGAGACTGGCGCCTCTCGATGGTCGACGAATAGTCGCATAAGCCCGCCGCTCAGACCGCGGCCCGCGCCTCTTTCCTCGCGGCGACGAGCTTCTTGAAGAGCTCGACGGCGCTCGCGGCGTCGGCGGCGTAGCCGTCGGCCCCGATGTCGTTACAGAACTGCTGGGTCACCGGCGCGCCCCCGACGGCGATCTTCACGTCGAGGCCCTTCGACCGCACCGTTTCGACCACCGTCTTCATGTAGATCATGGTGGTGGTGAGAAGCGCGCTCATTCCCACGATCGCCGCGTCGTTGTCGGTGATCGGCGCGGACGAACTCGTCGGCGCTGGTGTCGGTCCCGAGGTCGACGATGGTGAACCCGGCGCCTTCCGCCATCATGCCCACCAGGTTCTTTCCGATGTCGTGAAGGTCGCCCTTCACCGTTCCCATCACGACCGTCCCCGCGCTTCCGGCGTCCTTGCGCGCGGTCAGAAGCGGCCGCAGCACCGCCATTCCCGCTTTCATCGCCCGCGCGGCGAGGAGCACTTCGGGAACGAAGACCCGGTTGTGCTTGAAGTCTTCGCCCACGACCCGCATTCCGGCGATGAGGCCGTCTTCGAGGACTTCGTCCACGGAAAGACCCGCGGCCAGCGCCTCCTCGGTCATGGCTTTCACTTCCTTGTGCTTCCCCTCGTAGAGGAGCTGATTCATGTACGCGTAGTCCGTCATGGTGTTCTACTCGAAGGAGGCAGTCGAACGTCCTTGTCGTTGGCCGTCTTCTGGAACATGTCCCGGATCTCGAGGTGGAGCTTCTCGTCGAGGGGCTCCACTTCGTAGTTCGCGAGACACTCCGCGATGACGTCGAGAGCGCGGTCGCGGAACGTCTTCTCTCCCTCACCCCTCCACTGGTCCCAGTTGGTGCGGTCGATCATCGGACCGGGAAGATAGAGCTCGTCGGGCCAGTGCTCGAGGGTGTGCTCGGACATCATCAGGTGCTTGTCGCGAACGAGCTCGTCGATGAGCGGCTGAGTCGGGAGATCGTCCCGCACCTCGACCGGCCTCACGAAGCGCTTCGCGTGCGCGACGACTTCGTCGTCGAAGGCGAGCTTCTCGAGGCTGAAGCAGTTCACGTAGTCGAGCATTCCCGGACCCGACACGGAGTTGATGCCGGCGAGCGCCGCGAGAAACGCGCCCGTGCCCGATTCGAAGCCCGCCTGCGGATCGTTGAACTTCGAGTCCGAGAGCGCCATGTAGGCCTGGCAGGGAAGCTTCAGGTACTTCGCCACCTGGGCGTAGCCGCAGTAGACCTGGAGCGCTTCGACCGCGGTCATGGGGTTCGTCATGAGCCGCATGTGGAAGCTCGCGGGTGCGCCCCCGAAGAGGACCGGCGTTCCCGGGCCGTATCTTCTGAGCGATGGCGAGCCCGCTCACCACTTCCGCGGTATGGAGCACGAGGGCTCCGACGGTGGTCGAGGGGGAAATCATGCCGAGGAGGAGCACCGGAACGATCTCGATCGGGATGCCCCACTCGGCGCAGTCGATGATGTTGCTGATGGGATCCTCGCCCCAGCGCAGAGGCGTATTCGGGCAACAGGTGAAGATCGCCATCGGCTTCTCGCACGAGGTCGTCTCTGCCCGTCGCGGAAGTAGCTCATGAGCTCGCCCATCCGGGGAACCCCGAAGTGGGTGAAGGCGCCCGAGACGATCGGCCGCTTCGAGTAGGAGAGCACCATGTAGAGGCGCCAGGCGTCCGCGATGTCCTGGGGGATGTCCCGCGGGATGAAAGCGGTCGAGAGGTACGAGATGTTCTTGAGCCCGTCCGCGATCTTCACGTAGTCGACGAAGTCCTTCGAGTCCCCTTCGCGGATCGCCTGCGTCTTGCGATCGAGGATTCGAAGGGCCGAGGACGCGGGAACGAAGTGGACCTCGTCGCCTTCGAGCGTCGCGGAAGGATTGCCGTCGCGATCGTGGAGCGTCAGAGACGACGGCGCCGAAGCGAGGGCCTCGTCGAGCGCTTTCCGAGGAAACGTGATGCGGTGCGTCTCCTCGTTTCCCTGGAAGCCGACGTCGACCAGCCGCGCGAACGCATGCGGGTTCTCGACGAGGACGCCGGTCTTCTCGAGCACCGAGAGGGCCTCGTCGACGATCCTCGAGACCAGAGACGGGCTCGAGGATCTGCCATCCGAGCTCTCATGGCACGCTCCTCTTGCGCTCCGGGTCGAAGAACGGAAGCGCCGCCACGTGGGCGTGGGCGCGGCGCCTCACGTACTCGACGGTGAACTCGAGATCGAGCGGCGTCCCGGGAGCTCTCGTAGCCGCGGTCGACGGTCGCGAGAGCGATGTACTTCTTGAGGAGAGTGGACCAGCCGCTCGAGGTCGCCTTTCCCACCTGGCGTCCGCCGGAGTACACGGGGACGCCGACCCGCGAGACCTCGTTCGTGAGCTGGGGCGCGAGGGTCTCGAGCGAGTAGAGACGCTCGATCTCGCGGAAGGTCACCTCGATGCCGACGAGAAAACGCTCGGTGCCCGTCTTCTGCTCGTCGATGAGCGCGCGCTTCCCGATGAAGTGCGGCTTCTTGAGGTTCACCGCCCAGCCCATGTTGATCTCGTAGGGAGACGACTTCTGTCCCTCGACGAACACTTTCTCCGCGTTCCAGAAGTCGACGTCGATGAGCGGAAAGCCCGCCTCGAGGCGCGCGCGGTCGAGCGCGACGATTCCAGCGGGCTCGAGCCCGAGATCGTGGCCGGCGCCCGACGACGGCATCCCAGAGTTTTTCCGCTTTCGCGGCGTCCGCCCAGATCTCGTAGCCCAGGTCTCCCGTGTACCCGGTGCGGGTCACGACCGCGGGAACTCCGTCGAGCTCCGTCGAGCCGAGGCGGAAGAATCCGAGCTTCGAAAGGTCCTTGCTCCAGATTCGCTTCAGAATCTCCCGGGAGCGCGGCCCCTGGAGGGCGAGCGCCGCGTACTTCTCCGAGACGTCTTCGACCTGGACGTTCATGCCCTCGGCGTTCAGGCGGAACCAGACGAGGGACTGATCGGCGGCGCTCGCGCGGAAGTGATCCTTCGCGAGCCGCTGGAAGCAGCCGTCCTGGATCACCTTCCCGCCTTCGTCGCACCAGGCGGCATACAGGACCTGCCCGATCTGGCACTTCGAGGCGTCGCGGGTGATCAGCCGGTCGACGAGGCGCTCGGCGTCCGGCCCCTCGATGTCGTACTTATAAAGAGGAGAGACGTCGATGAGCCCCGCGCCGGTTCGGATGGCGTGGTACTCGGGATCGTGAAAGTCGTTGTACGCGACGGCGACGAAGTACCCCGACCACTGCTTCCAGCGAAGGCTGGTAACACAGGGGCTCGGTTCTCGAATGAAAAGGGGTTCCAACGGCCATCGGGACAAACCTCCACAGACGATATCAGTGTACTTTGTTTTTTGTCCACAATGCAATATGATGTCCCACAATATGGACGGCTCGCCAGCGAGCCGGGGAGGCGAGCGAGCGGTGAAATACGACTGCGTCGTGATCGGCGCCGGACATAACGGCCTCATCGCCGCCGCCTATCTCGCGCGGGCAGGGAAGAAAGTCGTCGTCGTCGAAAAGCGCGATCTCGTGGGCGGCGCGACCGTCACCGAAGAGATCATCCCCGGGTTCAAGTTCACCGTGTTCTCGTACGTCGTGAGCCTGCTTCGCCCCGAGATCATCGAAGAGCTCGAGCTCGCGAAGCACGGACTCGAGCTCCTCGCGCTCGACGGAACGTTCACTCCGCTTCCCGACGGCCGCTACCTCGCGCGGTGGCACGACTCCGAGAAGACGCGCATGGAGATCGCGCGCTTCTCGCGGCGGACGCCGACAACTACGTGAGGTTCGGCCTCCACATGCACCACATGGCGCGCGCCGTGCGGGAGCTCTTGATGATGCGCCCGCCGGAGCCGACGTCGCTTCGCCCCTCCGATCTCGCGGGATTCAACCAGCTCGCGAAGCACGTGAAAAGCCTCGGAAACCGCCGCTTCTACGATCTCGCGCGGCTCATGACCTCGTCCGCCGCCGATTACCTCGATCGCTGGTTCGAGTGCGACCCGCTGAAAGCGACGATGTCCGCGAGCGGAATCATCGGAACGTTCCTCTCCCCTCGCTCTCCCGGCTCGGCCTACGTGCTCCTCCATCACTACATGGGTGAGATCGACGGAGTCTCCCGTTCGTGGGGATTCGCGAAAGGCGGGATGGGGTCCGTCGCCAACTCCATCGCCTCGGCGGCGAGAAGCCTCGGCGCCGAGATCCGCACGGGCGCCGGAGTCGATCACGTCCTCACCCGGGACGGCCGCGCCAGGGGAGTCGTTCTCGAGAGCGGCGAAGAGATCGAAGCGGACCAGGTGGCCTCGAGCGCCGATCCCGAAGCGGACGTTTCTCAAGCTCGTCCAGGAAAAAGATCTCCCCGCGGACTTCATCTCGGACGTGAAGCGTTTCAAGATTCGCGGCTCCTCCGGGAAGGTGAACCTCGCGCTCTCGGAGCTTCCGAGCTTCACCTGCCTTCCGGGAGACGGTCCTCACCTCAAAGGCGCCATCTCCATCAGCCCGAGCATGGACTACATCGAGCGGGCGTACGACGAAGCGAAGTACGGAGACTTCTCCAGCAGAGCCGTACATGGACGTGATGATCCCGACGTTGATCGATCCTTCGCTCGCGCCGCCGGGCAAGCACGTGATGTCCATCTTCGTGCAGTACGCGCCGTACAGGCTGCGGGAGGGCGACCTGGGAGCAGAAGCGCGAGGCCTTCGGCGACGCGGTCGTCGACACGCTCTCGGAGTACGCGCCCAACTTGAAGAAGGCCATCATCGGCCGGCATGGTGCTCTCGCCCTGGGACATGGAGCAGAGGATCGGGCTCACCGAGGGGAACATCTTTCACGGCGAGCTCTCGCTCGACCAGCTCTTCTTCCTGCGGCCCGTCGCCGGCTGGGCGCAGTTCCGGACTCCGCTCGACGGACTCTATCTCGCGGGCTCGGGGCACATCCGGGCGGCGGCGTCATGGGCGCTCCCGGGAAGCTCGCCGCTCTCGAAATGCTGAAGGACGCCTCATGACCGACGCCATCGTCATCGGATCGGGCGCGAACGGACTCACCGCGGCCGGCTATCTCGCGCGAGCGGGAATGAAGGTCCTGGTGCTGGAGAAGAGAAGCGTCCTCGGAGGCCTCGCCGCGACCGAGGAATTCGCGCCCGGATTTCGCGCGTCCATCGGTCCCGACAACTGCGGGCTCCTTCTGCCCCAGGTGGTCATGGACCTCGAGCTCGTTCACCACGGCCTCGAGCTCTTCACGCTCGACCCCTCTGTGTTCGCGCCTTCCCGCGATGGCGCCGGTCTTCTCCTTCACCGAGAGGCCGAAAAGAGCGTCGCCGAGATCCGGAAGTACTCCGCGAAAGATGCCGAGGCCTACCCGCGCTTCAAGGCGCTGGTCGAGAAGATCACGGAGTTCCTGAAGCCCCTCTTTTCGAAGCCGGCGCCCAGCCCCTCGATCGAGACAGGCACGGACCTCCTGGAGCTCCTGCGTCTCGGCTGGGGATTCCGGCAGCTCGGCGCGCGGCCGATGCACGAGCTCCTCCGCATCCTTCCGATGGGCCTCGAGGACTTTCTCAACGAGTGGTTCGAGCACCCTCTGGTGAAAGCGGCCGTGGCAGCGGGCGCGCTCGAAGGCGTTTGTCTCGGGGCGAAAGCGTCCGGAACTTCCGCGCTCTTCCTCTATCAGAACCTCACGGCTCGAAAGATCGCCCGCGGCGGCTCGGGAGGCGTCGCGCAGGCGCTCGCGAAGTCTCTCCAGTCGCGCGGCGGCTCGATTCGCACCGGAGCCAGAGTCTCGCGCATCCTGGTCGAGAACGGCCGCGCCGTCGGAGTCGCTCTCGAGAGCGGCGAATCGATCCGCGCCTCCCTCGTTCTCTCCGGCCTCGCGCCGCGGACGACGTTCCGCGAGATCGGAAACCCCAGCGACCTGCCGCCGAGCTTCGTCGCGGAGATCGATAATATCCGCTACCGCGGCGTCACGGCGAAGTTGAACCTCGCGGTCTGGAGCTTCCCGACTTCCGCTGTCGGCCGGGAAAAGACGCGGCGCCGCACCATCGGGCGCTCATTCAGATCGGCGAGAGCCTCGACGACTACGAGCGCGCCTACGACGCGGCGAAGTACGGGCAGATCTCCGATCGGCCGCTGCTCACGGTCCTGGTTCCTTCGCTCGTCGACCGCGGCCTCGCTCCCGAGGGAAAGCACGTCGTGAGCATCACCGCACAGTTCGCGCCTTATCGACTGCGCGAAGGGAGCTGGGCGAGCGCGAAGGAGCGACTGGTCTCCGCGATCCTGGATCGGTTGTCGGAGTACGCGCCCAACGTGAAGGGCTCGGTCCTGCACCAGAGCCTCTGGACGCCCGAGGACTACGAGCGCGAGCTCGGCCTTCCGGAAGGCAGCTGGCATCAGGGCGAGATGGCGCTCGACCAGATGTTCTTCATGCGTCCGGTTCCGGGCTGGTCCCGCTACGAAACTCCGATCGAGGGTCTTTACCTCGCCGGCGCCGCGACGCATCCCGGAGGTGGAATCACCGGGGCCTGCGGCCTCAACGCGGCGCAAAGAGCGCATAAAGGACCGCGGCTGAATACTTTCGCGGACATTGACAAAATGCTAGTTTACCTGCGACGATGGAGTTTCCCCCCGGAGGCGTTGTCGATTGACGCGGTTCTTGTGGTCGCTGGCCCTCGCCCTCTCCTGGCAGAGCGTAGCTCTCGCTTCACAAACTGAAGTCGAGATCGTTCACGATCCGATTGAGTGCTGGCCGGTCGACCAGTTCCTGCTGCTTCGCTCCTCGTTCGTTCCTCCGGAAGACATTCAAACCGCCAAGTTCTACTTTCGCTCGACGGAGCACCCCGACTACTACTACGTCGAGCTCACTCTCGGTTCGAACGGCGGCCAGGGAATCGCGCCGAAGGCGGATCCCGCGACGGCAGGCGTGACCTATTACATCGAGCTCGTCACACGGAGCTTCAGCGCCTATCGCACGGAAGAGCGCAGCTGTCCCGGTGGCATCGGGCTCGGAGTGTCGAAGGCGGGATCCCGAAGCGGCCTACTACACCGGCCAGAACCCGGATATCGCCGTCGGGGCGACGCGCCTCGGAGCGACTCCGCTGCCCCCGGGCTTCCAGTCGGATGGAATCGTTCGGTTCTTGAACGCATCCGGCATCGTCGGCGAGACCGGCGGCGGTGTGAGCGGCAAAACCATCGGCATCATCGCGGGTCGTGGGAGGAGGCGCGGCCGCGGCTCTGGCTCTCACCGGGGGAGGCGGCTCGGAAGCGACGACGAGCGCCTTCGGAGGAATCGTCACGACGAGTGCTTCGAGCTCCTCGACATCGACCGCGATCGGCTCGGCCACTTCGACGACGACGACGACGACGACCGGCGGAGGTTCGACCTCGACGGCGTCGACGACGACGATCTTCGGGAGCAGCACGACGACCGTCGTCGGGGGCAGCACGACGACCGTCGGAAGCTCGACCACGACTTCCGGGCCGAGCTCCACTACGACGACATCCGCGGGCAGCTCCTCGAGCGACGACTTCATCCACCACGACCTCCACCGGCAGCTCGAGCTCACCTCGGTCCCACCTACGTCGTCGAGCTCGTCGAGCCACGACCTCTACCGCGCTCGAGCTCGTCGTCGAGTTCATCCACTTCTTCGTCGTCGAGCTCGTCGACGACTTCGCGGCCCACCACGACGGCACCGGGCGCTCCCGACGTCTCGTTGACCAAGAGCGACAGTCCCGACCCGGTGGTGGTAAATACTCAGGTACTGACCTACACGATTACCGTCCGAAACAACGGTCCCGGGACCACCAATGCGGTCAACGTCACGGACACGCACCCTTCCTCTTTGCAATTCTTAGGCGCCGATCCGGGCTGTATCCCCTCTTCACCCACTCGAGTGACCTGCAATTTGGGTTCGATGCAGTCCGGCGCGACGATAACCAAACGGATCCGGTTTCGGCCGACGGCTACCGGATCCATTTCGAATACCGCATCCGCCTTTTCCTTGAACGATCCCGATAACTCCAACAACATAGCGAGCACAACCACGCGGGTGACGTCGAATCTCAAGGACGGGTCGGGCGAGCTCGAACTCACTTACAGGACGGCGCTTAAGGTCGATCCTCCCGGTGGCAGCGCGGGTCGTATCGTTTGGAACGGATCCCAGGCCCAGGAGACCGCCGGCTCCGGCGAGTTCGCCTATGTGGCGAAGGCGATTGAGGGGGAAAACCGGATCGAGGCTCACTGGACCGCGACCGGCAACGCCTCCGGCTCCTGGCGATTTGATTTCGGTGCCGCCTCGCAGTTCGTCTCAGGAAGCATCCGCGTGGAATCGGGGCAAGTGCTTTCCCAGGATGGTTCCTCCATCGTCTTCGGGTTGCGTTCGGGAGCAGCCTCTCCCCGCTTTACCATCCAGGTGAGCCCAGATCCGCCCAGCCGTCTGTTACGCTGACTCGGCGACGTCGACTCCCCTTACAGCGGGCCGCACACCATTTCATGATTGAACCTCAATGACTTACGTGTGGGTCGCTGATTGGGTGTCAGTGAGCCTTACAGTTCCGGTCTCGGGTAAAGCTTGTCACCGCCTCTGTCCGGCGATGGGCTGACGCACATCTCCTTTTTTTTCAATAGAATACGGGACTCACTCGTGCCAGACGCCTCTCTGGCACCCTCGTTGCATATCTGGCGCTCATGATGGATACATCTCAGAGATTACAAGGGGGAAGCAAGATGGCATATCGACTTCGGGCAATGGGGAAGGTTTTTACGGCGGTTGTTTTCGCATTCGGGCTCCTGGAGACCCGGGCCGAGGCGATTGCGATCTTGACCTTCGACCAGACAGTAGATGGAGGAACGATTGCCTATAACGGCACGGGCGGCGGCCTGCTACAGGAACCAACGTCGCTTTTAACATCCTCGTCGCGACCGATACTCCACAAATGCGGGAGCCTATGGCTGCTCGGGTTGTGTTCTCAACTTCACCACCGGTGCCAACACGTTCGAGAGCACGCAAGGGCCCGGGGGGATACGAACGTACCAGTGGGCCGGCGGCGGGAGTTTTACGCTAACCGGTACGGTCTTCAATCCGCTTGACCTCACGGTGATTGCGACCGGAGACCTCGTTGACGGGTACCTTCGTGGTGCTCAGGCGACCACAATAACCTTAGCGGTGGGGGTAATGACATCATCAACTTCACTGGGCAGGGCATTGACTTCAAGCACCCCGACCTGCTCGCTTTCTTCGGTGTCACTAACCCTTGAACTTTTCCAACTTTGAGGGCAGCGGTACAGGAACAGTTGGTGGTAATGGAAGTTACTCCGGGACAGTAACGAAGCCGACTTGATCAATTCGGAAGTCGTTGAACAGACGCCGGAGCCTGCGAGCGCGCTGCTGATAGCGCTCGGGCTCCTCTCCCTCGGAGCTGCTGTTCGCCGCCGACGCAGCTAGTTTTAAGATTTCTCTCCGCGCGAAAGAGGGCGCCGTTTCTTGGGGGGAACGGCGCCCTCGAACTTTTTCCGGCCGCTCACGTGCGGGTTGCCTTCCAGGAAGAAACGGAGCGGCTTTCCCGCCCACTCCATCGCATAGGCGACCCCGACCCGTGACGAGCGCACGACGGGCTGCCTGCGAACGCGGCCCCCGGACGATATAGAGAGCGCTCGAGCTTCCCACCAGGTCGACACCGTCGAGCTTCCCATCGATTCCGAGCGCCTCGGTGAGCTTCGCCGGACCGGAGCACAAATCGACGAGACGCTCGCGCCCCCTGCGCTTCCTCATCTCCTCGATCCCGAGGAGAGGCTCGAGGGCGCGGAGGAGACAGGCGGTCGGCACTTCCTTCCGGTCGGCGACGACGTTCACGCACCAGTGCATCCCATACGTGAAGTAGACGTACGCGTGGCCGGCCTCGCCCCACATCGAAGCATTTCGAGCGGTGCGGCGCCCTCCGAAGCTATGCGCCGCGCGGTCCTCGATTCCGAGGTAGGCTTCCACCTCCACGATCTTCCCCGCGAGCGCGCGGCCATCGGGGAGCCTTCGGACGAGGACCTGCCCGAGGAGGGCTTTCGCGAGCGTCACCGGGTCGCGGCGATAGAAGCGGCGCGTCAAGCGCGGGGCTTCGATCACTCGCTCAGTCTCGATGGAGCCACCGGCCTTCCATTCCCCCCGCGATCGGAAGGATCGTGCCGCTCAAATGACCCGCGAGGCGCGACGAGGACAGGAAGACGATGGCGCGCGCCACGTCCTCCGGTGTCGCGATCTTGCGGAGAGCCATCGTTGCCGTCACGCGGTTCACCGCCGAGGGGTCGGCCATCGACTGCGCGGCCATGGGGGTCATGACCCAACCCGGGCAAACGCAGTTGACGCGGCCGCGAGGGGCGAGGCGCACGATCTCGTTCTTCAGGCTGCGGGTCATTCCGTACGCCATTGCCGCTTTCGCCGCGGAGTAGTCGGTGTGATTCTCCTCGCCGAAAAGGGCGGCGGTCGAGGCGACGAAAACGACCGACGCCTCTTCTCGCGGCGAGTCGGCGAGATGCCGGAGAAATCCCCGAGTGCGTCAGGAACGCTCCCGTCAAATCCGTGTCCATCGTTTTCTGCCACTGAGAGACGGTCATGCGGTGGAGCGGGACCTCATCCGCGATCCAGATTCCCGCGTTCACCACGACTCCATCCAGGCGCGGGAAAGCGGCGAGCGCCTCGGCGTACATCCGGTCGACGTCGGCCTCGGACGCGACGTCCGCCTGCGTCACGAGGGAGCGAACGGAGAGCTCCTTCGCGAGCGCCTCAGCGCCCTCCCGATTTCGCTGATAGTGCAGGACGAGAGAAGCCCCTTCGGAAGCGAAGGCGCGCGCGGTCTCGGCGCCGATGCCGCCGGCGGCGCCGGTAATGAGAAAAGTTCGATGGCTGAGGCCTGCGTCCATTGGGCTCGCTCCCGCTCGCGTATAATCGCCGGCCGGAGGCCGGACGCGATGACACGATCCTACATCTTTCTCTGCGCTCTCGCGCTCTCTCAAGCCTGCGGACGGAACACACCGGCGCCGGCGAGCGAGATCGAAGCGGCTGCCAAAGGCATCCAGGCGGAGGAAATTCGCGCTCACATGAGCTTTCTCGCCGACGACCTCCTCGAGGGGCGCGAGCCCGGAACGCGGGGGTACGCGCTCGCCGCTCGGTACGTCGCTTCGCAGCTCGAATCGATGGGTCTCGCTCCGGCCGGGGATGACGGGACCTACTACCAGGCCGTCCCCTTGAGGAGAGCGTCTCTCGACGAGAGCGGCTCGTCGTTCGCAATCCTCGGCGAGGGCGGGACCTCGACCGCGCTCGTTTTGGGAGAGGATTACGTGCTTTCCCCGCCTTTCGAGGCGGGGGAGCGTGAAACGCGGGGCTCGCTGGTTTTCGTCGGCTACGGAATCTCGGCCCCGGAGCTCGACTGGGACGACTTCGCGGGAATCGAGGTCTCGGGCAAGATACTCGTGGCTTTCTCCGGGGCTCCCGCCTCGTTCGGTTCGACCGAGCGAGCCTACTATTCCTCGCGCGACAACAAGGCCGCCGCGGCCCTGGAAAAGGGCGCCGTCGGCTTGCTCCTGGTGCAGACTCCCGCCGAAGAGGCCCGCCGGCCCTGGGCGCGCACGCGCCAGTTCAATTCCGGCTCGGCGATGACCTGGATCGACCCTGCCACGGGCGTTCCCGCATCCGCGGCGAACGGGCTCATGGTATCGGGGATTGTTGGTCCTTCGGCAGCACCCTCCCTCTTCACCGGGGCTCCCGTTTCCCTCGAAGAGATCTTCGCGCAGTCGGAGAGCGGCGCCGATCTGTCTCGGTTCGACCTCGAGGTCGAGGCCGTCATCCGCAGCCGCAGCGTCGTCTCCGACTTCGAGAGCGAGAACGTCGTCGCGCGGCTCGAGGCAGCGGGAGGGCGCAGCCAGGAGCACGTCGTTTTCTCCTCCCACCTCGATCACGTCGGCCGAGGACCGGAAGTCGACGGCGACGACATCTACAACGGCGCCTACGACAATGCTTCCGGTGTCGCGGCGCTCCTCGCGATTGCCCGGGCTTTCTCGCGGCTTCCCACACCACTCGATCGCTCCCTCGTTTTCATCGCCGTCACCGCCGAAGAGAAGGGCCTTCTGGGCTCCGAGTACTTCGCGCGGAATCCCTCGGTCGAGGGAGAGCTCATCGCGAACGTGAACATGGACGGCGTCCTCATGTTCCATCCGCTTCGAGATTTCGTGGCCTTCGGTGCGGACCACTCGACGATCGCGGAGCCGGTCCAGAGGGCGGCGGAGATGCTGGATCTGAAGGTCAGCCCGGACTTCATGCCCGAGGAGGTGATCTTCATCCGAAGCGATCAGTATTCCTTCGTTCGAGAAGGTATTCCCGCGGTATACGCGTTCGTCGGGACCGATACCGGCAACGCCTCGATCGACGGCGAAAAGATCCTGCGGGACTGGATGGCCGGCACCTACCACAAGCCCACGGACGACATGAAGCAGGAGATGGACTTCGAGGCCGGGGCGGATTACGCGCGGCTTCCCTTTCTCATCGGAGCGCTCATCGCGAACGCCCCGGAGCGACCGCGATGGAACGACGGGGATTTCCTCGGCGAGAAATTCGCCCGCCGGTAAGGTAGCTACGGAAGCTTCCCCTCGATCTCCTCGTAGACCTTGCGAATGGCGATGGGCGCCTGGCTCTCGTGGAGACTCCACGTTTCGAGCTCGCCGAAGTCCGCCTGAGTCGAGCGCGTCGTCGGGCGAGAGCCCGAGCGCATGGAGCCTCTTTACCTCGCCGATCACTTTCACCACCGCTCGGCGAAACGTCTCGAGCTCCTCTTCGAGGATCGCCGGAGTCTCGACGAACCCATGGCCGGGAACGTAGAGGTCCACGTCCATCGCTTGAGCGCGCGCGATCATCTCGACCCACTCCGAGGGGTAGGCGGAGCGCATCGCGGGAAAAATGCGATTGAGGTAGGCCTCGCTCATGAAGAGGATCTTCTCCCGCGGGAGGTGAACCACCAGATCCCCGCCGGTGTGAGCGCGTCCGAGGAAGAGAATGCGGATCTCCTCGCCGCCGAGCACGAGCGCCTTTTCCCTCTCGACGAGCTCCGTCGGCGCGGGAGGAGGCGGCGACATCGCGGCGAGATTTTTCTTCGACGTCGGATGCGCGAGAATCGCGACACCCTTCGGAAAGGAGTCGTTTCCCGCCGTGTGATCGCCGTGGTCGGAGCCGATCACGACATGGGTGATGGGGACCGGGGTCAGCTTCGCCACTTCCTCGACGAGGCGCTTCGTTTCCTCCGGGCTTCCCTGCCCATCGGCGACGAGGACACCTTCGGCGGTGACCACGATGAGACTCACCGTCGTGAACCTCTCGGCTCCCGCGGATCGAAGCGCCTCGTAGGAGTAAACGCCGGGAGCGAGCGCCTGAACTCTCGGGAAATCGGATTCGCTCAACCCACGCTTCGCGGGATCGCCGGTGCGAACGATTTCCGGCGACTGCAGGAGGACTGGCAATAGAATGAGCGAGCGAGCGCATCCGGAAAACGATATCATGGTCAAGGAAGTGATGAGGGGGTTTACCCTCGATCGAGCGTTGGGAATTTCCCCTCATATCACGCACAATCTCCCGCGACGGCGCTCGATTCAGAATGAGGGCTTTCTCCTAGGAGGCAAAGAACATGTGGAAGAGAAGAGCACTGGAGAGTTCCCGGAAGAGCGTCCGCCTGTTGCCGCTCCCCCACGCCCCAACCACCACCGTCGCACCGGCGGTCAAGGTGCCGGCCCGCATCGGGTCGACGCTTTTCTTCCGAGGCGATCTTCAGGGTGAGGAAGACCTCGTGATCGAGGGCCGCGATCGAGGGAAAGATCTCGATCAAGCAGGGAAACGTGACCGTGGGCGAGAGAGGCCGTGTCGAGGCGGACATCGAAGCGGCCAGCATTCAGGTGGCCGGCTTCGTGAAGGGCAACCTCACCGGAGCGGATCGCGTCGTGCTCCTCGAGAGCGGACGCGTCGAAGGCAACATCACCGCGAGAAGTGTCAGTCTCGAGAACGGCTGCCACTTCAAGGGCAGTATCGACATGCAGTCCGATTCCGCCGTACGAACGAGCGCGAAGTCGACGACGCTCGCGGCGACCGCGGCCGCCCCGAGCTCGAAAGGAACGAACGGCTCCGAGCTGCCGGCGCCGACCGTACCGCCTCGAGTGGGAGTCTGACCTTGTCCTTTTCTCCCTCGCCGGCCTCGGAAAAGACCAAGGGCGTGAGGGAGTCGAGAACAGGACTCCACGGGATTGGGAAGCCGATTCGCCAGCGATCGCTGGCGCTTCCCAAGCTCGTGGAGCCTCTCGAGAGCTCGACCGGCATCGAGCGCAGGCTTCTCGGTCCTCGATCTCGGTCCCGCGACGCCCTCGAACCTGGAGTTCTTTCTCGGGCGGGGCGCGCGGCTCACCGTCGCGGACTTCGCCCCGTCCCGCGGCGATACGCTATCGGAGCTCATTCGCGCCGAGCCGGGCACGCACTTCGATCTCGTTCTCGCCTGGGATTTCCTCAACTACCTTCCGCGCGAACGCTTGGGACTGCTTGCTGCGAAGCCTCGAGCCCTACTTCCGCCCGGGAACGACCGTCCACGCGCTCATCGCGACCGGACGACAAATGTCCGCAACGCCGAGGCGCTACCGGATCGAGGACGCGGAAACGCTGGTGTGCGGAAGGGCCGCGAGGACGGCTCATTCCGTCGCCTCGCTACGTGGAGCAGGACCTCTCTGAGGTGCATGCCGGGGCTCATCGTCGAGCACCGCTTCCAGCTTCGAAACGAAATGCTCGAGTATCTCTTCTCCTACCGGACCCGGCTCCGGGTCGCGTACTCCGCTCCGGCTCCGTCAGGGCGACGCGACCCGTTCTCGGTCGGGCGGTGCGGCGCCTGGATTGCGCTCAGCACCTTCCCGATGAACTCGGGAAGACCGTCTCCGATCCATCGCACCACCACGACGAGGTCGTTCTCCCAATCGATGTAGACGATGTTCGCGCCCGCGCCGCGGAAGGTGACCGAGGAGTCCGGCGCCGCGGGAATCGGTTTCGCGGCGGTCTTGCCGTCGTCGGCGACGGGCCGGTTCAGGAACCAGTTCATGAAGCCGTAGTTCGGGTTGACGCCCGGAGAGCGCGCCATCCGAATCCATTCCTCGGAAACGATGCGGCGGTCGCCCCAGACGCCCATTCCGCTGGAAGAGATAGCCGAAGCGCGCGAGGTCTCGGGCATTGATGTGCATTCCTCCGCCCCAGTGGCCGCCGCCGCTCACCGACTGCATTCTCTCGCCGTCGAGCTCGACCCAGGAATTCTCGTAGCCGTGCCAGCGCCAGGTCTTCGACGCTCCGATCGGCTCCATGACGTACTCGTTCAAGACCTGCGGCAGCGGTCGCCGCCAGACGTTCAGGGCGACGAGCGCCAGGAGGTTCACGCGCGTGTCGTTGTACTTGTAGTGAGTGCCGGGCTCGTGTTTCTTCCGGTTGGGATAGTCCGAAGGCTTCTCCCCTTCGGGTCGATCCGCCCAGTCGGGCTTTCCCCAGAGCGTTCCCTCCCAGTCGCTGGTCTGCCGGAGCAGATGGTCCCAGGTGATCTTCTGGTTGTGCTCGCTCGCGAAGAGATCCTGGAACTCGGGCCCGACGTAGTCCTTCGCCCGATCGTTCAGGCTTCCGATGAGACCGCGGTCGAACGCGAGCCCGACCACGGTCGAGACGAAACGTCTTGGTGACGCTGAAGGTCATGTCGACCTTCGACGTCTCGCCCCACTCGGCGACGATGTAGCCTCCCCGAACCACGAGACCGTTCAAGGGAGCGCGCACCGTGGTCGGCCCGACGCGCAAGCCGAACGGCTCGCGCGCGAAATCCGAGAGCTCGTGGGCGAGAGCGAGATCCTTCGGCGCGTCGGACTCGTTCGCGATGGCGAAATCGATCGCTTCCGAGAGGAGAGGCGGCGCTCATCCCCATCTCCTCGGGCGTCGCGCTTCTCCCAGTCGTGTCGGCCGGGGAAGTACGTCTGGGCGAAACGGATACGGTGACGAACGCGGCGAGAATCGAGAGCAGCACCGAGCTTCGAGTCTTTCCGGACACGGTGGACCTCCTCCGCGAATCCGGCTCAATCTTATCCCAGGATTCGCCGTCCCGCGCGCGCCGTTCCTTGGATTATCATGCGGATCTCATGAGATGGTCCAAGATCTTCATCCCCACTCTTCGTGACGATCCCGCCGACGCCGAAGCGGTCAGCCACAAGCTGATGCTGCGCGCCGGCCTCGTGCGCCAGCTCGCCGCCGGGATCTACTCCAAGCTTCCTCTCGGTCTTCGCGCCGCTCGCAAAGTCGAGGCCATCATCCGCGAGGAGATGGTGCGCATCGGCGGACAGGAGTTCCACCTTCCGGTCCTCCACCCGGGAGAGCTCTGGAAGGAGAGCGGACGCTGGCAGCAGATCGGCGACGAAATGTTCCGGCTGAAGGATCGCCGCCAGGCGGACTATTGCCTGGGCATGACCCACGAGGAAGTCTTCACCGCCATCGCCCGGGACGAGCTCAGGAGCTACCGTCAGCTCCCGCAGATCTGGTTCCAGATCCAGACCAAGCTTCGCGACGAGGCCCGTCCGAAGTCGGGCGTGCTGCGAGGTCGCGAGTTCACCATGAAGGACTCCTACAGCTTCGACGTCGACTTCGCGGGTCTCGATACCGCATTCGATCGGCACGCGGAAGCCTATCGCCGAATTTTCGAGCGGTGCGGGCTTCGCGCCATCGCCGTTCAAGCGTCCTCGGGGGCGATGGGGGGAAGCGAGTCCGTCGAGTTCATGAGCGTCTCCGAGGCGGGAGAGGACTGGACGGCTTTCTGCTCCCGGTGCGACTACGCCGCGAACCTCGAGAAGGCGCGTGTCGGTGGCATCGAAGGTCGACGACCCGAGCGAGTCCGCTGCCGTCGAGAAGTTCCCGACGCCGGGAGTACGCACCATCGAGGAGCTCGCGCGGTTCGACGCGCAGGCGAAGCCGGAGCGGCAGATCAAGACGCTGGTCTACGTCATCGAGGACGTCCCGACGCTCTTTCTCCTGCGAGGCGATCACCAGCTCAACGAAACCAAGATCGCGGAGGCCGCCGGCACGACGACCTTTCGTCCGGCGACACCGGAGGAATGCCGCAAAGCCCTCGGCGCTCTGCCCGGGAGCCTCGGCGCCGTCGGCGTGACCGACGTCCCGGTCTACGCGGACGACGCGCTGAAGGATCGCCGCGGGCATCGTGACCGGCGCCAACGAGGACGACTTCCACGTGCGAAACGTGGACGTCGCGCGCGATCTCCCGGAGGTGAAGTGGGCGAGCCTCCGGAACGTCATCGCGGGAGACGCCTGTCCGAAGTGCGGAAGTCCGCTCGAGCTCCGGAAGACCATCGAGCTCGGTCACATCTTCAAGCTCGGGCTCCGCTACTCGGAATCGATGAAGCTCCGCGTCCTGAACGAACAAGGGAAGGAAGTCCCGGTGGTGATGGGCTCGTACGGCATCGGCGTCGAGCGACTCGTGGCCGCGGTCATCGAGGCGTATCACGACGACGACGGGCATCGCCTGGCCGTGGTCGGTCGCTCCGCTTCAGATCGTCGTGACCCCCGTGTCGCTCAAGGACGAGGCCGCGATGAAAAAGGCGGAGGAGATCTACGAGAAGCTCGCCGCGGAGGGCTACGAGGTGCTGCTCGACGATCGGGACGAGAGGCCGGGAGTCAAATTCAAGGACGCGGACCTCGTCGGCTTTCCGCTGCGCGTCGTTCCCGGCCCCCGTTCGCTCGAAAAGGGAATGGTGGAGCTCTTCGAGCGCGGCACGAAGATCGAAAGTCGAGGTGCCTCTCGATCGTCTCTACGACGAGATTCGTGAGCGCAGCGGCCGGCTGAAGGATGCCGCCGTTCGCTGAGACCTTGGCGCTTGCCTCGCTTTCCGACTTCGTGCCAGAATTGCCTCGTTCGCCTATGCTTGTTTGACCTTTCGTAGCCTCACCGGCGGCATCGCCGTTTCGGCGATCGCCGTCTATCTCGAAACCAAGAATCCGTGAGGTATCGAAGTGTCTCTTTCCCAACTACGGTTGGAACGATTTCTTTTCACAGGCTTTCGCCGAGCTCGGTAGGGCCCGGGCTCGAGCCCGCGCGCGTGGTGGTGGCTTCGGCCGGGAGCCTATCGGCTCGGCGAGAGCGACGGGCGAAGCGTCAGCGACGCTCTCGGGACGATTCCGGCATCGAGTCGAAGGAGCGGAGCGGACTTTCCGACGGTCGGCGATTGGGTCGCGATCGACCCGGCAGGACTCCGCATCGAAGCAGCTTCTTCCGCGGCGGACGAAGCTCTCGCGTAAGGTGGCAGGAAGAACGACCCAGGAGCAGGTAGTCGCCGCGAACGTCGACGTACGTTTTCGCGGCCATGGGCCTCGATTCTCGACTTCAACCCGCGACGGCTCGAGCGGTTTCTCGCGACGGTCTGGGAGAGCGGGGCGGCTCCGGTGATCCTCCTGACCAAGCTCGATCTCTGCACCGAGATCGACCGCAAGCTGAGCGAGATCGAGGACGTGGCCGCGGGGGTCGAGGTGATCTCGTCGAGCGCCGTCGATGGACGCGGCATCGATCGCCTGCGGTCCAGGCTCAGGCTCCGGGTGAGACCTCCGTTCTGGTGGGCTCCTCCGGTGTCGGGAAATCCACGATCATCAATCGGCTGCTCGGCCAGGACGCGCAGAAGACGCGTGACGTGCGTGAAGACGACTCTCGAGGGCGCCACACCACGAGCCATCGCGAGCTCTTCGTGCTTCCCGGGCGGCTCGCTCCTCATCGACAATCCCGGGCGTCCGCGAGATTCAGCTCTTCGGAGGGGAGGAAAGCCTCGAGCAGACTTTCGAGGACGTCGCCGGGTACGCGGCGGAGCTGCCGATTCTCCGACTGCACGCACCGGAGCGAGCCCTCGTGCGCGGTCCTGGCCGCGGTCGCCGAGGGTGCGCTCAGCGAAGAGCGGCTCGAAAGCTATCGCGCGCTTCGAGCGGGAGCTCCGATACCTGCGGGTTCGGCAGGATGAATCCGCCCAGCGCGCTCAAAAGCAGAAATGGCGCGCGATCCACAAGGAGATGCGGCGCTCCGGCCGCCACCGTCGAACGTAGACTTAGGGCTTGGGTGCGAAGCGGAGGCTTCCTGCCGGCGTACCGGATCACGAGGCTCGAGCTCGACCGTTCGAACGACATCGAGTCGTCGAGGGCGCCCGTGTAGTCGTCGAAGAGACGATTCGTCTCCGCAATACGCCCGCGTGCAGGCGAGAGCGCCGATCTCGAGGACGGCTTCCGGCTGCCGAATACGAGCCGGAGCAGCGATTGCAGTCCGCGCGCGCGCTGACGCGGCCTTCCGTCGTGAAGTCCGCCGTGTAGAGCCCGGGCTCGACCGATGCGACGGGTTGTCCCGCGATCTCGAATCGAACGGAGCTCCCACGAGCCCAGGACGCTTTCCGGCTCGCTCGGTCCCGAGGTGGAATCAGCGCACGAAGAGGCGAGTGATGCTGCGATGACCAGGGTGAGCGTTTCTCATGGAAGCGATTGTAGCGCACTGACGGTCAGCGTTCGAGCGCCGACCGAATCGCGCGCAGAACATCGAGAGCAATCGCGAGGTCCTCCGCGTCCACGAGCTCTTCCGCGCTTTCTTCCCAGCCCCGAAATTGCCTTTCCAGCCGGTCCCGAACGCGAGCGCCTTCCTCCGTCGCGCGAAGAATGGGGGACCTGCGGTGGTCAGGGTTCGCCTCGAAGCGAACGAGTCGCGCTTCCGCGAGGAGGTCGGAAACGCGCTGCACGCTTTGGCGGGCCATTCCCATTTGGCGGGCGATTTGCGGAACGGTGCGCCCCGGCCCGACTGCCTTTAGAACCTCCCAGCGTGCCCGGGACTGCTTCTCCAGGCGAGCGACCGTGTCGCGCTGCGTCTCGTAGGACCGGACCACGCGCAATCGCCTCTTGCAGCACCCGATGGAGGAGACTGTCTGGCATATATGACAGTATATAGTCAATTATGACATTATACTGTCATTAATGTCGGGATTTGCCACCCACCGTTGTCGCGCGCCGAGTCTTGCCCGAACGTAGGGGTTTTCCCGCCGTCGCTTTGGGGCATTCCCCGTCCCGGATCGGAGAAGTCGATTCCCCCTAGCCTCCGCTGTCACCTCATAAGTCATTGTTTTATATGTGAGTAGCAGGCACAACTGCTTCCCCGACACCGTGGCACAGGGGTTGCATTTCCGCCGGCCGAACCCCACAATTTTTGTATCGCCGAAAACTGAGCGCCCGTGCGCGATTGCCCAGGGGATTGACCTGGGGAGGCAAGAGTTATGCGTAGACCTTTCGGGACGAGATGGCGGCTTCTGCTGCCGCTCGTCCTGTTGACCGTGGCGTCGCTCGCGTCCGCCCAGGTCCCGATCCAGATCTTCTATATACCGGTGCCGGACGAGGACGCTCTCACGGCCTTCCGCGTCGTCAACGCAGGTGTGACCGATGCCTCCGTGCGAACCACCATCGGTATCACCGCCGCGGGCGACGGCACCCTCCTCTACTACGACCACTGGGAGGACGGTTACGAGGCGCACATCTCGAGCCCCGTGCAGGCAACGACTCAGGTGTGGGGTGACTCGAACGTCGCGAACGGAGCGCCTCCGGGCTGCGCCGTCAACGCCTGCGACGTGGTGAACGCCGGCGACGTCTTCACGCTTCAGAACGACGTCTTCGCCAATCCACGCAACCCATGCCACGATCCTCTTCGACGGCCGCGACAAGATCGCGAGCACGCTCCTCGTGGCCGTCACGCGGGCCGGCTGGCCCTCCCCGACCGGCACCGTCCTCGCGGGCGCGGTCGAAGTCGTTCCCACCAACGACTGGGGAACCCACTACGAAGCGCCGGGCGGCGAAGGCTTCTCCGCGATGTTCGAGGACTCGCGGTTCGTCATCATGGCGCAGCGCGCGAACACCATCGTGCGCATCGACCTCGACCGACGACGGAGCCGACGACATCGTCCAGACGCTGGGCGAGGGCCAGAAGTCTTCGTCGTCGACGGCATCCTCGTCGGAAGCCGCGTGCTCTCGAACCTGCCGGTGCACGTGACGTTCCTCACGAGCGACATCGGCTCCAACTACGAAATGCGCTGGTACGGCATGGTTCCCGTGAATCGCTGGACCGACAGCTACATCGCTCCCGTCTCGACGACCTCGGCACGCAGGCCGCCGACGGTGCTCCTCTACAACCCCCACGCCACGGCGCTCTCCGTCGATGTGACCACCACCGGCGGGACCCGTAAACGTCAGCGTTCCCGCGGGCGGCCTCTTCCGCTACACGATGCCCATGAATTCCGGCGCGCTGTTCCAGTCGACCGACGGCCGGGTGTTCTTCGCCATCGCGAACAGCGACGACGAAGGACCAGATGGACGAATGGGGGCACAGCCTTCTTCCGGCGTCGAGCCTGGCGCCCGCGGTCAAGGTCGGCTGGGCGCCGGGGCAGATAACTCCCGGCGCGCCCCCGGCCGAGAACTCGAGCCCGATCTGGGTCACCGCCGCGTCCGCGACGACGCTCAACGTCGACTGGGACGACGACGGCACCGTCGACGCGACCGTGCCCATCACCGCGTTCCAGTCGGTGCGGCTCTTCGACACCTCCGACGGCGATCAGACCGGGGCGCGCATCTTCACCGACGGACGGGACGCTCATCGCCGCCGCCTGGGGTCAGGACGCGAGCATCGCCTTCGCCGCTGCTCCCGGCGCTCGATCTCGGAACACTGGTGCTTCCCGCTTCCGGACGTCTCGATCCTCAAGAACAGCTCGCTCGCGACCGACGTGAACGGGAACGGCCTGCTCGACCCCGGCGACACGCTTCTCTACACGCTCTTCGTGCTCAATACCGGCGTCGTCGACGCGGACGACGTCGTCGTCACCGATACGCCCGACATCTACACGACGTATGCGCCTGAACACGACCGTGATCGACGGCACGCCGTATCCGGACGACACCTCGCCCGTCGACCCCGTTCCCTCTGGACGAGAGCGGAGTCAACCTCGGGACGCTGACGCCGGGCCAGGGCGTCACCATCACCTACGAGCAGGCGCGTCGGCAATCCTCTTCCCTCTCCCGAGCAGCAAATCATCAACGTCGCCGAGGTCACCTACGGCACCGGCGTCGTGGTCTCTTCCACCAACGTGGGCGCGGTGACGCCTCCCCAGTTCACGGTGACCAAGATCTCGAACCTCTCGAGCCCCGCGCTTCCGGGACAGGTCGGTCCAGTACACCATCAGCATCACAACACGACGCCACTCGCTCCAGACGGGAATCAGCGTTCTCGACGCTCTTCCCGCGGGCACGAGCTACGTCGCCGAGAGCACGGTGCGCCCTCGAGCGCCCCGCCGCAGACGGTGTCCGACCTCGTGAACGCCGCCGCGTACACCAACAACAACGGCACGCGGAACTGGTCGGGGAACTGGACGGAGACGGGCGACGACGGAGACGTCAACGCCGGCAGACGTCCGGGTCCTGACGACCTGGCGGCCCTCTTCGGCTCCTCGTTCGGACAACGACAACAGACCGTTACCCGGGCGGCGAACCTCACGGGATTCCGGCGGCCGACGCTCAGCTTTTTCGCGCGGCGGGTGGGCCTCGACAGCCTGGCGAGTACGTCGCCGTTCAGGTCTCTGCGTAACGGCGGACCGTTCACCGAGATCGGCCGCTTCGCCGGGCCCACGAACGACGCCGCCTACGCGCTTCTACAGCTTCGACGTCACCGCCTTCATCTCGGCGAACACCCAGATCCGGTTCGCCTCTCCCGCGGGGCTTGGATGGACGACGACCAGGTGTTCTTCGACGACGTCACAGATCTCGACCGCCGGCCGCTCCGCACGTTCCGCGACGACTTCAACGCCGTCTCGTACGCCAACAACGACGGAACGCTGAACTGGTCGACGACCTGGACCGAGACCGGGACGACGACAACGTCGTCCGCACGGGCGACGTGGTCGTCGTCGACCGACAACCTGGGCGCCAATCGGCTCTTCGTCGAGAACGACAACAACGCCGCGTCCGCGCAGGCGAACCTCACCGGGATTCACCTCCGCTACGCTGAGCTTCCAGTACCGGCGCGTAGGGCCTCGATGCGCCGGTGAGTACGTGGCGGTCGCGGTCTCGGGCAACGGTGGCGGCGAGCTTCACCGAGCTCGCACGCTTCGAGAACGGCACCGACGCCGCCTTCATTCCGCCTGCGACCTCGACATCAGCCCGTTCGTCGCCTCGAACACCCAATCCAGTTCCGCACCTCCGCCGCGACATGGACGACAGGAAGGCGTCTACTTCGACAACGTCCAGATCACCGGCTCTCTCGCCGCCGCGGTCATCGTGAAGACCAACCAGGCGGCGGCGCCGAATCCTCTTCTCGACGGAGATCCGCCGAACCTCGTCCTCTCCGGCGACGGCTTCAGCCTCGATCCCGGCGAGACGATGACCGTGACCTACAGCGTTCAGCTCGACAATCCGCTCGTTCCCTTCCTACCCTCGATCGTGAACCTGGTCGGAGGTCGACAGCGATCAGAGCCTCTCGCCGACGTTACGCGACGAGGCTCGACGCCGTCGCGCCCGGCTCGATGGTCGGCGACCGCGTGTGGCTCGACGTCGACGGCGACGGCGTCCAGGACGTGGGCGAAGTCGGCCTTTCGAACGTCACCGTTCGCTCTTCCGCGATCCCGAACGGCGTTCCGGGAAGCGGCGACGAGGTTCTCGTCGGGACCGCGTTCACCGACGGCAACGGAAACTACCTCTTCGATCGCGTCTATCCCGGGACGGGAACGTTCTACGCCCAGGTGCTCTCGACGACGCTTCCCCCGGGTCTTCTCGCTTCGCCGGGGAACAACAACGGCCGCGGTCCGTCTCTCACCATCACCGGAAACGACATCTATCTGGCGAACGATTTCGGATACACCGCTCCGGCGGGAACGGCCGTCGTGGGCGATCGGAATCTGGAGCGATGCCGACGGGGACGCGGTCCAGGATCCGGGGAAGTGGGAATCGGCGGCGTCACGCTGCGTCTCATGGTGCCGCGGCCCGGACGGTCTCTTCGGAACGGTCGACGACGTGGTCACGGCCTCCACCACCACCGCCGCCGACGGAACCTACCTGTTCGTCGGTGTCGCTCCCGGGATCTATCGCGTCGACGTGACCGACACCGGCGCGTCCTCACCGGCTACGTGCTTGACGCTCGGGCCGGAGCCGAGCAATCCGATCCTTCTCGCCGCGGGCGACGTGGACGTCTCGCGCGACTTCGGCTACCGGAACCCGAGCCTTTTCTCGATCGCGAACGCGGTCTGGGACGACGAGGACGGCGACGGCATCCGGGATGCGGGCGAAGCGGGCATCGCCGGCGTCACCGTGGCCCTTCGCAACTCGGGCGGATTCCTCGTCGGGACCGCGGTGACCGACGCCAACGGGAACTTCCAATTCTCCGGGCTCGGTAACGGCAACTACACGATCGACCTCACCGACACCGGTGGGCTGCTCACGAACCTCCAGGCGACCACGGCCGCCGCGACCGCGGGCCAGCTCGCGGTCACCGTCGCGGGTGCGAACGTCTCCGCGGTGAGCTTCGGCTATCGAAGCCTCGGCACCATCGGGGAGGTGGTGTGGAGCGACTCCGACGGCGACGGCGTCCGCGATCCGAGCGAGCCGGGAATCGGCGGGGTGACGGTGCGCATCATCATCTCCGGCCCGGACGGTCTCTTCGGTACCGTTGGACGATTCGGTCATCGCCACCACCACCACCGCTATCGACGGAAGCTACCGGTTCAACGGCCTTCCCCAGGCGTACTACCGGGTGCAGGTCACCGATACCGGAAACGTGCTCGCGGCGTTCACCCAGACGGGCGATCCCGACGTCCTGCTCGACGAGCAGGGGAACGTCCCTCTCCTCGCGGGCGCCGTCGATCTGAGCATGAACTTCGGCTACCAGAACGCCGCACTCGCCAACGTGTCCGGCACGACCTTCGACGACACGGACACCGATGGGGTGCAGGACCCCGGTGAGAACGGCCTCGCCGGAGTCAGCCTCGATCTGGTCGCACCCGGGTCCGGACGGATTCTTCGGAACGATCGACGACCTGATCACCGCCACGACCTTCACCGACGCGAGCGGCAACTACAGCTTCCTCGACGTCCCGAACGGGAGCTACCGCGTGCGCGTCACGCGACATCGGGAACGTCCTGAACGGGTACACGCTCACGAGCGGCCTCGATCAGATTCCGGTCGCCGTCGCCGGCGCCGACCTTTCGAACGTCGACTTCGGCTACGCGAGAGGGTCCGGGACGGGTTCGATCGGGACCCGGGTCTGGCTCGACGCGAACCGCGACGGAGTCGTGAATCCTTCCGAGGACGGCATCGGTAACGTCACGGTCCGACTCCTCACGCCGGGACCGGACGGCATCGTGGGCAACGGCGACGACGTCCTCGTCGACACGGTCACGACCGACACCAACGGCTTCTACAGTTTCACCGGTCTCGGCGCCGGGAGTTACTACGTGGACGTCGTCCAGGGAACGCTGCCGCCCGGGCTCGCGCCCACGGTGGGAACCACCGATCCCACCGGCGTCATCCAGCTCGCGGACGGTCAGGCCTTCAACGGTGCGAACTTCGGCTATGCCTCGGCGACGGGGAGCCTCATCGGCGACTCGGTGTTCTACGACGCCAACGGCGACGGCTTCCAGGATCCCGGTGAGGCCGGGATCGGCGGAGTCGGCGTCACCGTCACCGGGCCCTCCGGTACTTTCAACCGAACGACCGACGCGGGCGGGCTCTGGCTCGTCGCCGGTCTCGCTGCCGGGCAACTACCGGTCACGGTCAACACCGCGACGCTGCCTCCCGGCTACAACACCACGCCGACGAACGGTCCCGCCTCGAGGAATTTCGCCGTCGCCGCGGGCGCGGATTTCCTCCGCGCGGACTTCGGCTTCAACGCGCCGGCGGGCACGACCGGCACCATCGGCGACACCGTCTTCTTCGACACCAACGGCAACGGCGTCCAGAACGGCGTCGAAGGCGGAATCGCGGGAGTGACCCTGCGCCTGCTGAACGGCAGCGGATCCGTGGTCGCGACCACGACCACGGGCGTCAACGGGAGCTACGACTTCGTCGGCGTTCCTCCCGGTGACTACACCGTCGAAGTGACGGACATCTTCGGCGCTCTCTTCGGGCTCAACATCTCCGCCGGCACCAACCCCTCTTCGATCGTGACGCTCGCGGCGGGCGGCGACGTGAACGACGTCGACTTCGGGTACACCTCGTCCGGAGGCGCCGGTTCGATCGGCGGCTTCATCTGGCACGACACCAACGGGAACGGCGTCGTGAACGCCGCGGAGGCGAATCTCGGTCTTCAGGGTGTTACCGTCCGCCTCTATCTCGACGTGAATGGAAACGGCGTCGTGAACGCCGGCGTCGACAATCTGATTCGGATCACCCTGACGGACGTCATCGGCGAGTACCAGATGAACGGCCTGCCGCCGGGAATCTACCTCGTCGACGTGACCGACACCATTGAACGTGCTCACGGGCTTCAACAAGACCACCGGGGCCGCCGGCGTCGACAACAACAGCCAGGCGGATCCCTACGTCGTCTCGCTCGGCGCGGGAACGTCCAATTTCACCGCGGACTTCGGCTACGTCGCCGCGGGAACCAACACCATCACCGGCATCACGTTCTTCGACGTCGTCGGAGACGGGATCTTGAACGGCACGGACACCGGTATCGACGCGGTCACGGTCTACCTCTACCGCGACCTCGACGCCGACGGCGTCCTCGACGTCACCGACCCGCGGATCGGAGTGACGAGCTCCGGCGCCCTCGGCAGCTACTCGTTCACGAACCTTCCGTCGGGAAGCTTCTTCGTGGCCGTGGACGTCGTGGGAACCTTCCTCCAGAGCTCGTTCCAGACGACCCAGCTCCTGACCGCGGGAGTGCAGCCGGTGACGCTCGCGGGCGCGAACTCGACCGGGAACAACTTCGGGTTCAACATCACCGCGACCCTCGTGACGCCTCACCCGGTTCGAGGCTCACGAGGACGGCGGCCAGGTGGTCGTCGAGTGGGTGACGGCCTCCGAGATCGGAACCCTCGGGTTCTATCTCTTCCGATGGGATCCCGCGCTCCGCCGCTACGTGCAGGTCAACGATTCCCTCCTCCCCGGACTTCGCGCTCCGCAAGGAGGCCTCTACCGGCTCGCGGACGACCGACGCTCCGCGCCGGGGCCTTGTGACCTACCTCCTCTTCGAAGCGGAGGAAGGCGGAGGCGAGCGCCGCTATGGTCCCTTCTCGGTGCGGCCCTCGCTCGGAAACACGGCTGGCAATCGCCTGACGGGGACCTTCGAGCGGCGGCCCCGGAGCCAATCCGTCGCCTCGCTCGATCGCGCCGAACGAGCTCGACTCCGCCGCCTCGAGGCGCGCTCGGCGGCGCCGGCACGAAACCCCGACGGGTCCGGAGCGACGCCGCGATCAAGCTCGAGATTCCGTCGACGGGTCTGTACTTCGTAAGCGTTTCCCAGATCGCGGCGGAGCTCGGCATCACCGAGAGCGCCGCGTCTGCTCTTCTCGCGCAAGCGGGACTTCGACTCTCGAACGGCGGCGCCTCGGTCGCGTGGCTCCCCGCGTCCAACGGAAGCGGCCTCTACTTCTACGGCGAAGCGTCTGACGACGAACTACGCGAGCGAGAACGTCTACTGGCTCACCGCCGGCCAGCGTGTCTCCGATGCGCTCCGTTGCCGGGTCCCCTGCGCTCGACGGGCCCGCCTTCTACGAGGAGACGGCGCACCTCGAGGAAGACACCTTCGCGGCGACTCTGGCCTCGACCGATCCCGATTCCGACTTCTGGTACTGGTCGTCGTTGATGGCCAGCTCTTCCGGCCTATCGGACCGGGACGTACGGGCTTTCGGCGAGCGCGATCGATTCCGGATCCGGCACGATGGCGACCGTGGACGTTCACGCCTACGGGGCGACGACCACCGCGCACCGTCTCCGAGTCCGGGTGAACGGGAGCTCCGTCGGAGAGGGCACGTTCTCGGGCGCCGTCGCGACGACGCTCCACTTCGAGCTCGACCCGTCGCTTCTCGTCGGAGGGCGGTAACACCATTACCGTCGAGAGCGTTCTCGAGAGCGGCGTCGCTTTCGACGTGGTCTACATCGACAGCCTCGACGTCTCCTATCCGCGCCGCCACGTGGCGATCGGCGGCCGCGCGGGTTTCACCGCCGCCGGCACGGGCACGGTCCACGTCACCGGGTTCACCATGAACGACGCCATGGTCCTCGATGTCACCAACCCGCGAGCGCCCTCGATCGTGAACGGAGCGACCCGTTCGGGCGGCGCCGTCCACTTCAGGGCTGTCGAAGGACACGATTACTTCCTATCCACATCGACCGCGACGGGCTCGCCTCAGGTGACGGGCGTCGGCACACTCACGTCCCTTCGCACCGGCGGCGCTGACTACGTCGTCATCGCTCCTTCGAGCTCTGCAAACGGCCGCCGAGGAGCTCGCGCAGTACCGGGAAGGCCAGGGGCTGAAGACGAGGGTCGTCGCGCTCGAGACGATTCACGACGAGCTCGGCTTCGGAATCCCGTCTCCGCACAACGTGAAGGCGTTTCTCGCGCTCGCCCGCAGTAAATGGAGTCCCGCGCCACGGTTCGCCGTGCTCGTCGGCAAGGGCACCTACGACTTCAAGGACGTTCTCGCGAAGGGCGACAACCTGATGCCGCCCCTCTTCGCGTCGACTCCGAACGGCCTCTACGCGTCCGACAACCGCCTCGCCGACGTCGCGGGCGACGATGGAGTTCCGGAGCTCATGATCGGCCGGATTCCGGTGCTGAGCGACGAGGAGCTCCGGGCGTTCCTCTCGAAGCTCCAGGCGTTCGAGGGCGCGGGTCTCGGGCGAAGCGCTCTTCCTCGCGGACAACGCGGACGTGGCTGGGAACTTCCTCGGAGACAGCGAAAAGCTCGTCGCTCTTCTCCCCGATGGCGTCGACGCGCACAAGGTGTACCTCTCGCAGCTGACTCTCGCGCAGGCGCGGCAGCAGGTGATGACGCGCCTTTCGGCGGGAGTCGGCTACTGGAACTACATCGGCCACGGCGGGCTCGACCGCTTCGCGAGCGAAGGCCTGTTCCTTACGACGGACGTGCCGGGCCTCGCGAACACGGTGACTCCCATCGTCGCGAGCCTGACTTGCTCCACTGGACGTTTCGAGATTCCGGGCTGGGCGTCGCTCGGCGAGGCCCTGGTCATGAAAGAGAACGGTGGGGCCGTCGCCGCCTGGACTCCGTCGGGTCTCTCCTACAACTCGCAGGCGCTGATCCTGAATCAGGCTCTCGTGAAGTCGCTCTACGACGGGAACACCGAGTATCTGGGCGAAGCGATCCAGGACGCTCTCGAGACGTTCTCCGAAGAAGGACAGCTCCCGTTCATGCTGTCCATCTACAACCTGCTGGGAGACCCCGCGACCCGAATCCGATAAGACAGGGGATTCAACGCAGAGGCGCAGAGGCGCGGAGACAAGACGATCTTCGCGATTTTGCGTTCGGTTCCCCTTAATATCGTCCGGTGAAGCTCGTTCTGGTTCAGCCGCCGATCGAGGACTTCTACGATACCGACGTGAGGCTGCAGCCCATCGGCCTCGCCTATCTCGCGGGCGCGGTGCGGGACCACCTTCCGGAGGTCGAGGTCGAGATCCTGGACTTCCACCACGGCTGGGGACGCCGATCGCTTCCTGCTGCCGAAAGAGCTCGCGTATCTGCGCGAGTACTACCCGCACCACGATGAGAGCCCCTTCTCCACCTTTCACCAGTACTACCGTTTCGGGGCTTCCGATGCGGATATCGCTCGGGTGCTTTCGGACAAGAATCCCGACGTCGTCGGGATCTCGAGCCTCTTCACGCCTTATTACCGCGAGGCCCTCACGGTGGCTCGTCTCGCGAAGAAATACACTCGGGCCATCCGTCGTGATGGGAGGCTCCCACGTTTCCGCCGACCCGCAGTCGGTCCTGAGAGGAGCCCGCGGTGGATTTCGTCGTGACCGGCGAGGGCGAGAGCGCGCTCGTGTCGCTCCTGCGAGCTCTCGCCGCGGGGGCTCCCGCCCCCCGATGGTTCAACGCTGATGGCGACGAGAACGGAATCCCATCGACGAGATTCCCGTTCCCGACCTGAGCTCTCTCCGCCCGGAGAGCTATCGCCTGAGGGGAAGACCGATGGTCTTCCTCGTCACCTCGCGGAGCTGCCCCCACCGCTGCTCGTTCTGCTCCGTCCATGCGACGTTCGGAACGCGCTACCGGCGGGTATCGGCCGCCCGGGTCCTCGACGAGATGAAGCTACGGTATCGGGAAGGCTACCGCGTCTTCGACTTCGAGGACGATAACCTCACCTACTACAAAGAGGAGATGAAAGAGCTCTGCCGGGCCATCCGCCGGGAGTTCCCCGAGGCGACATCGAGCTCGTGGCCATGAACGGCATTTCCTACTTGAGCCTCGACGCCGAGCTCCTGCAGTTGATGAAAGCCGCGGGCTTCAGCCGGCTGAATCTCGCTCTCGTGAGCTCCGACACCTCCGTCCTCGAGACCACCAAGCGTCCGCATACCGTCGGGAAGTACCTCGAAGTGGTCGAGACCGCGCACCGTCTGGGATTCGAGATCACTTCCTACCAGATCCTCGGCCTTCCCTTCGAGTCTCTGTCGAGCATGGTGCAGACACTGGTCTTTTCGCGCTCGGCTTCCCGTCCTTCTGGGGGCCTCGCCGTTCTACCTGACGCCGGGCTCGCCCATACAACGGACGCTCGGGAGTCGATCTCACCGAGGCCGATTACTTTCGCGCCCGCCTGACGGCCATGGCCTGGGAGGGCGGCGATTTCACCCGCGACGATCTCTACACTCTCTTCGTCACCACCCGCATCCTCAACTTCCTCAAATCACGAAGAGAGGGCGCCCGCGCCCGTCTCGGAGACGAGCTCCTCGAAACCCTGCTCGCGAGCGGTAGGCTACTGGCCGCGAACGGCAGGGAGCGCCGGCCCCTGCCTCGATTCCGGACGGAGCTCTTCTTCGATGTCTGGAGCCAGCTCGAATACGTCACGGCGCTCGATGGCCGTCGCGTCGAGACTCAAACGCGAGCGGAGCGAGCCCGCCGGAGGGGCTCGCGCAGAGTGCGGAGGCGCGGGCCCGACCGTTCCCCGAGCGCGAGCGAGGGGCGAGCGCGCGAGGAGCGCGCTCGCATTAAAACGTATCGCGAGTGACCAGGAGCTCGATGTCGTCGCGGCTGAGCGTTCCGTAGGCCCAGACGGTAAAGTTCCCTCCTCCGGAAAGCGCCTGACCGGAGATAGAAGTAACTTCCTCCGCCGTGCCTCCCCGGCGCAGCTCGAATCCGTAGACTCCTGGAATGAGCTCTGTGGTCCCGCTGATCCCAAGGTATCCGATTCCTCCGAAAAGGCCCGGCCCGTTCTGGATGGCGAGGTCGAAGGGTGCCGGATAGTCGGGCACCGTGTTCACCATCGTCAACCGCGCCCGGTCGGAGCGAGTCGATCGCTCGTGCACCACCGTCATCGTCGTCGTGGATCCTCCGACGAGCGCGATGGTGACGGCCTGGTTCGAGCCGAGCGTGAGTATCGTCTCCAGGATCGGCGCGTTCCGGACGCCCTCGGGGAAGAATTGAACGCGGTAATCGCCGGGATTGAGCTGGGCATAGGGGCCGACGCCGCCGTAATCGATTCCCGTGGCGAGGACCTGACCGTTCACGACGAAATCGACGCTCCGGGCATCCTCACTGAGCTGCGCTCCTCGAAGAGACCCACTCCCGCTCGAAGCCGGCGCGGTGGTCGTGGTCGTCGGCGTGCCGCCTCCCGTCGGCGGCGGGTCGTCGTTGCAAGACTGGACGAAGAGCGCCAGGAACAAAGGGATGAGCTGAGTGGGGAATCGTCTTCGCATGGGAATTTACCTCGTGAGGCGGAGCGCGCGAACCGCGGAACGGCCTATGCTAACCGGAGAGGGGGGGCGATCCAAATGAGTGCTCACGCCGCGGCTACTCCGGAAATTCGGCGAGGACGACGGTGCCGCTCGCGTCCGACCGAATCTCGAACTGACCGCCGAGCTGCGCGACGCGCTCGCGCATACCCTGGATGCCGATGCCGAGGGACGCGCCCGCGCCCTCGTGGTTTTCTTGAATGCCTTTTCCCTGGTCGCGCACCTCGACACGAACGCCCGAGCCGTTTCGCACGACCCGGACGCTCGCGGTGGCGCTTCCCGCGTGCCGGTGCACGTTCGTGAGCGACTCCTGAACGATGCGGAAGACCGCGGTCTCGAGCTCTCGGGGAAGCCTCCCGAGATTCTCCGAGAGCTCGACTTCGGCCCGGACGCCGCTTCTCTCGGCGAATCCCTGCACGTACCACTTGAGCGCGGAGGCGAGCCCCGCGACGTCCAGAAGCGGAGGGTGAAGGAGGTGCGACAGCGTCCGCAGCTCTCGGGACAGCTCCTGGACCATCGCGATGCTCTCCTCGAGAGCCTTCGATGCCGGGGCCGCCGAGCTTCGGATCGCCGCGAACGACGGCCAGGTTCATGGCGAGCGCGGCCACCACCTGTCCCGTGCTGTCGTGAAGCTCCCGCGCGATATGCCTTCGCTCCTCGTCCTGCAGCTTCATGAGGCGGCCCGAAAGCACCTTGAGCTCCACGGTGCGGGCCTGGACCCGCGCTTCGAGCTGGTCCCGCCCCTGCTGCAGGGCGAGCTCGCGCTCCTGAATCTGCGCCAGCATCTCGTTGAACGCTTCGATCAGGACCGCGACCTCGTCGTGGCTCGTCGTCGCGACGGCGCGTACGGAGTAGTTCTTCTCGCGGGAGACGGTCGACGCGACTTCCGCGAGGTGCTGGATGGGATCGGCCACGGCTCGCCCGAAAAACCAGGACACCGCGAACGCGGCTCCGAGACAGATCAAAAGGACCACCGCGGAGATGCCGAGATAGCGCAGAAGCCGCGCGTAGAGCGTCTGGGGAGAAGCGCGGATGTAGACGTAGCCGACCGGCTTGTCTTCGAGAAAGATCGTCCGCAAGAGCGCGAATTCACCGCGATCGAACCAGAGCAATTCCTGCGGATACGGTGACAGCTCGGGCGGCGGCGGAACGGGAACGTCGGGGTTCTGGGAATAGGTCGCGAACGAGCCTCCGTCCAGGTTGAGAATCGTTGCCGAGACGATGTTGCCCGAGGTGCCGAGGGCGGAGAGAGTCCTCTGCGCGGACGCGGGATCGTCGAATACCAGGGCGGTGACGCTGTTCGCTTCGATGATCCTGGCCTGGCTCGAGAGGTAGTTCTTGAAGTTCCTTCGAAAGCTGATGATGTCGATGGACACGAAGGCGGCACAGGCGACGAGCAGGGCGGCGCCGCTGACCATCATGTTCATCCACGTCAGCTTCCGCGCGATGGGGAGGTTCTGAATTCTGAACATCGTTCGTCGTCGGCCCTCGGCTACGACCCTCGAAACATGCGGGCTCCGCTCCTGGTGAGTCCAGGGTTTCTCGCGCGCGCCACCATTGCCGGATTTCTCAGCACGCCGCTGGAGTCCCTCTTTACCGCGCGCGCCACTTTGAGGAGCTCGGAGCTGAGCTCGAGGCCCGCGCTCGTCGCCGAGGTCAGGTTGACCTCGAATCGATCGATCTCTTCGGCGTGCTTGTCCTGGGCGTCCCAGAACACTCCGGCGAAGAGCGTCGTGTAGACCTCCGACCGTCGATGAGAACCAGAAGGCAAGAAACGAGATCGGGAATCGCGTCCTCATCGGCGCGCCATCCCTCAGTTGTTCGCCGATTGGAGGATGGCTTCCATCGAAGAGAAGAGCGTGATGGCGACGTCCGATTTGGAGACGTAAGCGCGCGCTCCGGCCTCGAGGGCGCTCGCGGACATTTCCTCGATATCGTGCTGGCTCAGAATCAGAATCTGCGTGTGAGGTACTTCCTTGCGGATCCGGCGCGCCGCGTCCAGTCCGTTGAGACGGGGCATCGTGATGTCCAGGAGGATGAGGTCGGGCACGAGCGCCTTGGTCATTTCGACGGCTTCCATCCCGTCCTTCGCCTCGCCGCAAGATCTCCCATCCCGGACGAGACTCCAGAAGAGAGCGGAGTCCTCGCCTCACGAGCTCATGGTCGTCCGCAATCAAAACACGCGTGGTCAAGACGATTCAACCTCGATGAGAGCTTTCCGGACTCGTAGTTTCCTCGGCGGGGGCGCGACCGACCGTTCGATAAGGAACCGATCATGTCTGGGCCACCTGGACTCATCCAATAAGGTGTTTTCTGTAGGTGGAGGAGATGGAGACCGGGGCTCACGCTGACAAAGCGCACCTACGGTTAAGTACCGTATCTCGAAAGTTCGGTGACGTATTTTAAGTGTTCAGGCTACTCGAGCGAAGCGGGTCTCGTATTTGGCGAGCCTATCGAGGAGCGCTGCGAGGTCCTTGCGGGTGAATTTCCATTGAAAGGGATGGGCGACCTCCTGGTAGTAGCGTTCGAACTCAGCGAGGCGCTGAGGAACGTCGTCAAGAGATCGGAAGTCGTTCGGGGTAAGGACCTTTCTCTGAACGACGGAAAAGAAGATCTCGACTTGATTGAGCCAGCTGGCGTGGTTGGGTGTATGAAGAAGGACGGTGTTCGGCCACTGGGTTTGAAATCGGTCGATCGCAGGTTGGCCTCGATGAATGGAGGCATTGTCGACGATCCAAAAGACGCGCTTGGCGTTGCGATAGGGCTTCCGGTTCATCACGCTGGCGACGAAGTGATCGAAGGGAGCGATGCCGACCTTGGGCACGCAGCAGCCAAAAACCTTGGCGCGGTGAACATCCCAGGCTGCGATATAGCTCCAGGCACCTTCACGGGAGTACTCATGCTCGACACGCATCGCACGACTGGGCGCGGTCGGCGTGGTGGTGTATTTACGTCGGCGACACTGGATACTGGGCTTTTCGTCGGCGCTGATGACGAACTCGTTCTCGGTGAGATGCTTACGCCGCCAACGTCCTTCGTAGAGATCCAAGATGGGGTTGGCTTTTTCGGCAAAGAGCGGGTCACGCGGAAACACCCAACTGCGATAGTTCCAGGGCTTGATCGCATCCTCGCTCAACCAACGCCAAAGAGTGGTCTGCCCGATGCTCGCCACGATCCCGCGGGCAAGGACTTCACGATGCAGGTCTGCGGTGCTGATGCGCGACAGCGGGAGCCCCAGCTCGAAAGGTAGCTCACATGCGAGAGCCTTTACCGCGACGACCACGGAGGGGGGAAAACCTGCCGGGCCGCCCCCGGCGGGGCTGCTCTTCGAGCCCCGCCAGACCTTCGTCGAAAAAACGCTTACGCCACTTGCTCACGATCTGTCGTGGAGTATCAAGGCGCTCTCCGATCTCCTTGTTGCTCAGGCCTTCGGCGGCATACAGAATGATCTTTGCGCGAATCACGTCGATATACGGTGACGTATATGCTCGAGCCGTTTCTGTGAGGTCGTCGCGTTCGTCCACAGTCAAATTGATATCAAATGGTGATGTTCTGGGCATCTTCTGCTCCTGCCAAGCAGAATTATGCTAGACGAGAAGGTCTTAGGCAATCAGATATACGTCATCGTATTTATGCAGAGAAGTACTAAGTTACGATTTCCTACAAGTTTCTCGCGGGTCGGCAGACAAGCGGAAAGCTGGTTCTTTCGATCTAACATTTTCGCTGTACAATCAAAAATTTCCGCAGGCGCAGAGCTGCGGATCCCGGAGAAGTCTCGGATGACCCTGGAGACCGGCTCGCGACTCGGTCCCTACGAAATCGTCTCCCCTCTGGGAGCCGGTGGCATGGGCGAGGTCTACAAAGCGAGAGACACGCGTCTCGATCGCACCGTCGCCGTCAAGGTGCTGCCGTCACACCTTTCCGAGGACCCGCGACTGCGCGAGCGATTCGAACGTGAGGCCCGGGCGGTCTCGAGCCTCAATCATCCCCACATCTGCACTCTCCACGACGTCGGCCGCGAGGGAGGTGTGACTTCCTCGTCATGGAGTACATCGAGGGCGAAAGCCTCGCCGTGAGGCTCGAGAAAGGTCCTTTGCCGCTCGCGCAGGCTCTCCGGCGAGGCATCGGAGATCGCGGATGCTCTCGACGAAGCGCACCGGCACGGCGTGGTGCACCGGGACCTCAAGCCGGGAAACGTCATGCTCACGGGATCGGAGCGAAGCTTCTCGACTTCGGTCTCGCGAAGCGCGCGGCGGAAGGATGACCGACGCTCCTCCCTCTCCGCCCTTCCTACCGATGCCCGGCCACTCACCCGCGAGGGCACCATCCTCGGAACGTTCCAGTACATGGCGCCCGAACAGCTCGAAGGAAAAGACGCGGACGCCCGCACGGACATCTTCGCCTTCGGAGCCGTCCTCTACGAGATGCTCACCGGCAAGAAAGCCTTCGAGGGCATGAGCCAGGCAAGCTTGATCTCCGCCATCATGTCGGGCGAGCCGAAGCCCATGGCGAGCCTTCAACCGCTCGCCCCTCCAGTCTGGAGCATGTCGTGAGCCGATGCCTGGTGAAGATCCTGGAAAGCGGTGGCAGTCGTCCGCAGACGTCGCGCGAGAGCTGGAATGGATTGCGGAATCGCCGAGCCAATCGATAACCCCCGCCGCGCCGCAAAAACGCAGGGGTTTCGCGCTCGCGGCCACCGGCATCCTGGGCGCGGTCGTCGCGGCCGCCGTCTTCTGGAATCTCGAGCCCGAGCCTCCGCCCGGCCACGTTCAGAGATACTCCATCGTTCTGCCGCCGGAACATGAGCTGCCCCTCAATCGCACCGCAATCGCGCTCTCCTCCGACGGAAGCAACCTCGTCTATAACGCCAACGACCAGCTTTACCTCCGTCCCATGGACGCGCTCGAGGCGAGACCCATCGAGGGAACTGCGAGGAGCGAGATACCCCGTCTTCTCGCCGGATGGAAAATGGATAGGCTTCGTCGCGAACGCGAAGCTCCAGAAGGTAGCGGTCGACAGCGGCGCCCACATCGTCCTCAGCGATTGGTCCGAATATCAGCTAATGGGGGTCAGCTGGGGTGACGATTGCTCCATTCTGTTAGCGGACTTTCGAGGAATCCACCAGGTATCGGACGACGGAGGCGAGCCGCGACTGATCGTCCCAGTCGATCCCGGCAGATTCATCAATGGGCCTCTGATGCTTCCAGGAAGTCGGGCGTTTCTATACGCCGTCGGCGGATTGGACTTTGACGTCGACTCCCAGATCTTCGTCCAGTTCTCCGAGACAGCGGAAAGGCGAATGCTTTTTCAGCCGCGGGCACGGATGTCCGCTACCTGCCGACGGGGCATCTCGTTTACATACTCAGAGGCGTGCTACTTCGCCGCGCCGTTCGACATCGACCGGCTCGAGGTGCTGGGGACTCCCGTTCCCGTCGCCGAGGGGGTAACGCACGATCCGACGGGCGCTGGCGCCGCACAGTTCAGCGTTTCGAACGACGGCACTCTCGTTACCATCAGCGGCGCCCTGCAGCAGCGCCGCCTGGTGTGGATGGACCGTCGAGGAAAGGTCGATCCGCTTCCCCTGCCGGAGGCGACGTACGACGATACTCGCCGCGCTCTCTCCGAGCGGACGACAGCTCGCGATGATGATCCGGGACCAGGGCGGTATGGACGTCTGGGTCTACGACCTGGACCGTGAGTCCCTGACCAAGCTCACATTCTCCGGGGACAACTTCTCTCCCATCTGGTCTCCCGATGGAAACCGCGTTGTCTTTGGCCGCGTGGAAGCATCGACCGTGAGCCATACGGTATTCTTTCCGTCCTTGCCGATGGACGCGCGGAGCCCGTGCCTGTGACGAGCGCCGAGCTCCTGCTGGTCCCGAGATCGTATTCCCCGGACGGTCTCGTTCTCGCGATCCCTCGGGTGAGCTCCACCATGCGACATCTATGTTCTTCGTGCCGGAGAGCCGAATCCAGAGCCGTTCCTGGCCACGCCCGTTCGACGAAGGGCGGCCTGGCTTTTCCCCCGACGGCCGCTGGATCGCTTACCAGTCGTACGAATCGGGCCGCGGCGAAATCTACGTCCGATCGTTTCCCGAAGGGAGCGGCCGACAGCTGGTCTCCACGAATGGCGGCGAACTACGCCGCGTGGAACCCCGAAGGCGGCGAGCTCTTCTACCAAGAAGGCAACCGGATCATGGTCGTAGACGTCGAGACCGGCGCCGACGTTCCGTGCCGGGAAGCCCCGCGTGCTCCTCGAAGCGCGTCTCGCCGCCGGCGGTTCAACTTTCAAGTCCGTTCGCGGTGTCTGCCGACGGGGAGCGATTCCTCCTCACGGCGCCGGAGCCAGTACGCATCGGCCCCGACTCAAATCAACGTCGTGCTCAACTGGTTTAGTGAGCTCGAGCGTCTAGTACCGACGAGGTGAGTTCGGGCAGCGGAGAAGGAGCTTAGAGGTGGAGTTGAGAGCTCGCGAAAGGGCATGAAAAACGGTCGCGTTTCGGTGAGACTTGCGCTCCCTGAGCGGCGAGGTCGGCGAACCATTGGTGCAATCGAGACCGTTGAATTGGTTGATCCAGCGCGATGCGTGTTAGAGCGAATAAGTAGGCGTCACTGTGTACTCCGTGTTCGCGGTGCAAGCCTGAGATCCTGAGTAAAGAAGTGGTAGGCACGCGCTCCGCTCCGGGTGATAGGAGGAGCGATGGCTTACCGTGTATCAGGTATCGACGTACACAAGAAGATGTTGGCGGTGGTGATCGCCGACGTTTCGGTGGAGGGCGAGTACACATTCTTACGTCGGCGTTTTGGTACGACCGGGAGCGCACTCGAGGCTCTTGCGGAATGGCTGGTTGTCGAGCAAGTCGATGAAGTCGTGATGGAGTCGACGGCGCAGTATTGGCGACCGGTGTGGGAAGTTCTAGAAGAATCGTGGATGCCGAAGCGCCGAGCTGAAGCTGGAGCAGAATCGGGTCGTTTGCATCTGGCACAGGCGCAATCGAGCCGTGGACCTCGGGGACGCAAGCGAGACTATCCGGATGCCGAACGTTTGGTGAAACGGCTGATGGCGCAAGAGCTGACTCTGAGCTTCGTTCCCGAGCCGGAGCAGCGACTGTGGCGAACGGTGATGCGTCGCAAGAACCAGCTAACGCGCAACAAGGTTCAGCTTCGTAATCGCTTGGAGTGTCTGTTGGAGGAAGCGCATCTGAAGCTGTCGAGCCTGGTGTCGGATCTGCTGGGGTTGAGCGCTCGCCGGATGATGCAAGCGATAGCGGACGGCGAAACAGAGCCCACTCGTTTGGCAGCGTTGGCCGATCGTCGATTGCGCGCCACTTCCGAAGAGCTGCGCGATGCGCTCGGGGCGAGTGCGGCTCTCAATCCTGTTTATCGTACGCTCATCCAGATGACCCTTGAGGAACTACGATTGCTCGAAGAGCAGAGCTTGCAGCTCGATCGTGAGATGGCGAAGCTGCTTGGTGAGCATCAAACCCCCGTGCAGCGTCTTGCGGAGGTTCCTGGCCTGGGCGTCGATTCTGCACAACAGATCATTGCTGAAGTCGGTGTAAGCGCCGCTACGTTCCCTTCAGCGAAGCACCTCGCGTCCTGGGTTGGCGTTTGCCCAGGAGCGCACGAAAGCGCGGGCGTGAACTACAGCCACCGTTCGCCCCAGGGCAACCGACCGATGCGCCGGATCCTGTGTCAAGCGGCGAACGCGGCTGTAAAGACCAAAGGCAGCGTCTTCCAGCTGTTGTATCGCCGTCTGGTGGTCCGCCTCGGGCACGCGCAAGCCATCTGGGCTGTTGCCCACCGCTTGTGTCGCTTGATCTGGAAGATCCTCCACCAGGGCGTCGACTACGAGGAACGCGGGCCAGAGGTTACCCGCGAGCGTTCGCAACGACGCATCGCGCAGATGATCCGAGACCTTCGCAAACTCGGTTATCGCGTCGAGCCTTCTCCACAAGGGGCTTCAGCATGACTACGGATGTTTTTCGATCCTGGTTCTCGAACAAGTCGAAGACGTTGATCGCGTCCTTCGGATCCTCGATCACAGATGGCCCGCAACTCGAACGGCGCCCATAAAATCAACGGATCCTCGGTCTTTGGCCGTGGCAGAGCCGACTGTAAAAACGAAGGCCGGAGCCCACTCCGGCTGCGAAAGCAGAAACGGGCTGGCCGCCAGGAATCGCAGGAACTCGCGACGAAAGCTCGTGGACACATGCGAAGAATGGGATCGCCGCAAAGATCGACCTCCTAGTCAGAAGCTATGAGGGTAAAAAAGGTGAGGGTGACGAAGATCTCGCCCGCAATCGAGGAAGGATCGGTCAGGATTTCCTGGTATCCGGTGAGCCCGGTGTGGAATACGACCTCCACCGGGCCTCGCGCCGGGCGCCGGAAAGTTCCCTCGAACACCCGCCCATCTTCGAGAACCAGGTAACAAACTCGAGGGTCGCTCGTCGCACCAAACGGGCCGCCTAGGGCAAGCGCCAACCGCCCCGCCTCGTTGCGGCCGCTCACCTTGACCGGAACCTTCTTTCCGCCCGATTCGCTCCCGACGGGAACACCATCGTCTACACTGCCGCCTGGGGCGACAAGCCCGTGGAGATTTATTCGACACGGGTCAATCTCCCCGAGTCTCGCAGTCTTGGAATCTCGAACGCCAAGCTCCTTTCGATATCAACGGCAGGAGAATTAGCGCTGGCCGTCCGGGCTGAGCCGACCCATTGGTTTGCTATGGAAGGTACGCTGGCGCGTTCTCCGATGGGAGGAGGCGCCCCGCGAGATTCTCGAATCGGTGCAGGAGGCAGACTGGTCCCCCGACGGCTCTCAACTCGCTGTCGTCCGCGATCAGGGCGGACTCCGCCGCCTGGAATTTCCTCCTGGGAAGGTGCTCTATGAAACGGCCGGCTACATGAGCAATCCGCGGCTTTCGCCCCGCGGTGACCTCATCGCCTTCCTCGACCATCCCGTGGCCGAAGAACATGAGTGGGTCGGTAACGACGGTCGATCTGTCGGGCCGGCTAACCGTTCTCTCGCAAGGCTGGCAAGGCTTGGAAGGGCTGGCCTGGTCCAAGGACGGCTCGGAGATTTGGTTCACAGCGACAAACGGGCCGGTGCAAAGAGGGTCTGGTCTCAGGATAGTCGGGGTCTCCGGTGGAAGTCGAATCGCACGGCCCGGTGTCAAAGAGCTCGTGGAGCATCTAACGAATCCGAGAGGTGCTGCGGGAGCGCCGGCAAACATCTCACAAACGTGACGCACTACTCCTCGCGTCTGCGATATCCCGCGACGGCAAGACCGTTCTACTGAGTTATGAGGGCGCGGGCGCATCGCCCAATTATGACTTGTACCTCCGCGGAACGGATGGATCGCAGCCCGTCCACCTCGGAAGCGGAGCGGGCATGGCTCTCTCTCCCGACGGGAAATGGGTCGCGAGCCTCCTATTCGGGCCTCCCCCGGAGATCGTTCTTTTCCCAACAGGCCCCGGTGAGCCACGTCAAATCCGCCAACAGGGGTTCTCTTCCTTCTCCACACTCGACTTCCACCCGGACGGACAGCGTCTCGTCTTCGTCGCCCATCCACCGGGCAAGGGGCCCGGGGTCTTCGTTCAAAACATCGAGGGGGAAGCACTGCCTCGAGAGTTGAGCCCGGGCTACGATTACAGCGTCCTATCGCCGGATGGAAATTCGGTAGCTGCGAGAGAAGTTGATGGGAGGTGGTGGGTGATTCCGGTTGACGAGGGACAAAGGCAGCTCGCTACCGGAGTTCTACCTGAGGAGTGGGTCGCGGGCTGGAGCGCAGATGGTCTTGCTCTCTATGTCTACCGGCACGACCGTGTCACGAAGGTGTACCGCGTCCATCTCGATGACGGTGCTCGGGAGCTCTGGAAAGAGGTCGCCCCAATCGACCCTGCAGGTACGCAAACAGCATCGGTCCTTGTCGCGCCGGAGGTTAACGCGTGGGTCTTGTATTCCCGGAGGCTCCTCTCCGAGCTGTACCTGGTCGAGGGATTCGTAGTCTGTCGCTCTATCCAGCTGAGCTAAGGGCGCTAAAAGAACGCGGTGAGACGCATCATGCTAGCAAGCGCCCTCAGGGTCGTCAAGGCGAGCTTACTTTCTCGAAGCGAAACTGCTGCTTTCCCTCGTCGCCCTCGATCTCGGCGACGAGCGCGTCTTCGCTTCGGCGGTAGCGGATGATCTTCGGATGGTCGTGCTGCGGGTTCTCGAAGACCGCTTCGCTTCCCGACACCCGCGTCATCCGGAACTCGGTGGGAGGATTTCCATTGGGCTGCGCGACGTAATACACGCCGTCCTCGCGCCCTTCGATCCGAAGGAACTCGAATCCCACGATTTTCCCCGAAGCGATGGTGCGCGCGACCCCGAGCATCGTGCCGCCGGCAGCGTCGGTCCAGCGCTCTTCGAAAACCATCGCGCCAGACTCGCCCTTCCAGCTCCCCTCGAGAAAGCGCAGGCTTCCGAGGTCGTTCGACCCGGCCGCGAGGCCGCCGACGAGCGCGGCGAGAAGTATCTTCATGGTCATTCCTCCGGCGGTCATTCTCGCGCTCGGTCAGGCGAGCGTATTGTACGAACGCGACCTGCCTCTCCGGGTGAAGACGCGGGTCAACGCATTGTCGGGTGACGCGAAAAGCGCACCCGGGCTCGTCCCCGTGAAGCTTCGGAAGTCGCGGATGAAATGGGCCTGGTCATAGTAGCCGCAGTCGAGAGCGAGCTCCGCCCAGCCGCGCGCCAAAAGACGCGATCGTCGGAAGACGCTCTGGAACCGCAGGATTCTCGCGAAGCGCTTCGGCCCGATGCCGACGCGCTCGCGGAACATCCGTTCGAGCTGCCGGGGGCCGATCCCCATGTCTTGCGCGAGGCCGTCGACGCCGATCCGCCCCTCTGCTTCGACGACGCTCGCGATCGCTCGCTCGAAGCCAGTGTCCGATTGCATCGAGCGCTCGTACCGCGGGACGAGGTTCGCGTCGAGCGCGCGCTTTCGCTCATGGATCCGAAGCTCGCCAGCCAGAAAGTCCGGAAGGTCGACCGCTTCGGCCAGCGGAACGAGGCGGTTCGCGAGGCTCCCCATCGAGAAACGAAATAAAGGGTGAGCGCCGCTCGGGTGAAACCGCACTCCGACCACGTCCACCGGGCCTCCGGCGCGGACTGTCACTGCGTGGTCCATCTGGCCCACCAGCATCCGCGACGGCTGGGGCTCGACCCTCCCGTCTCCGTGGCAGCGTTGAAACGGAGCGCCGAGATTGAGAACGAGCTCCATACAGCCGTCGGGGAGGATTGGCTCCGCGTCCGGCTGCGCATCCAGAGGCGCCTGCAGGAACCAGTAGCACTCGATAAAGCGGCGGAGAGAGGGAGCGGGAAGAACTTCGCGGTACGACGCGCCCTTCATATTCCGACTTCGGGCTTCGTCATTCCGTCCGTGAGGTAGGCGTATGCCATGTGCGGAGTGTTGAAGGCATAGCCCAGCTCGCCCTTGGAGTCGACGACAATGAGCCCCCCTTGACCTCCGGTTCGAGATTCGAGCGCGCGGATGGTCTGCTGCGCCGCCTCCGCCGGTCCGATGCCAGTCGTCATGGCCGCGACGGCGCGATAAGCCATCACCATTCGGAGAATGGTTTCTCCCTTGCCCGTGGACGCGGCCGCGCCCTTCCGATCGTCCGCATAGAGCCCGGCGCCGACGATCGGCGAATCTCCGATTCGTCCCGGATGCTTCAGGAAAGTTCCTCCGGTCGAGCTTGCCGCCGCCACCTGTCCGCGGCCGTCACAGGCTACCGCGCCCACGGTCTCCGAAGGTGCTATCGACGTCGAGGGCGGGACCTTCCGTGCTCGAAGAAATCGTTCCCGCTCTCGCTCCACGATGAGCTCCTCAGGATCGCAGAGCGGGATTCCGCGGCCGCGAGCGAACTCGCGCGCCCCTTCCCCGGCGAGCATCACGTGCTGTGAGTGCTCGAGGACCTCCCGTGCCAGCAACACGGGATGGAGAACTCCGGATACCGCGGCAACGGAGCCCGCCTTCAAATCGCTTCCTTCCATGATGGCGGCGTCGAGCTCCACCTCTCCGCGGGCGTTGAGGACCGAGCCACGGCCGGCATTGAACGTGGGGTCGGCCTCGAGGAACTCCACCACTTTCTGAACCGCGTCGAGTGCCGAGCCTCCCGTCAGGAGGATCTCGAGGCCGACCATCGACGCACGGTGCACGCCGATGCGGTGCGCGTCTAGCTCATCCTGCGGGGTTGCCCAGGCCCCTCCATGGACCAGAATCGCGGGCCGCGCGCGCTTTGCCGAGGGACGATCCATCAAGAGAGACACACCCCACAAATCGAAAGGCTACGGGGTTTTGGTAGCGCTACGGGTAATTTATTTTTTTTATTATAATTAATCAACACTATTTCCATCAACCATTTTTTTAATACACTAGCACTTTTCAACCATTTATAAATTATTACATCAAACTAGCCCATCACATACTTCAAATTTTATATTATATCTTTCTCAACCTTATAACACACACAAACTTAAGTCATACCCTTAACTTCACAATCCAACCAGTTACCTTCAAAAATATCCTAACACATCCACTAATACTACTAACAACTGCCCATCCAGCCTCTACATTCTAGCACTTACACAGCACTATAACTTTACTTCATTTTAATAAATCCACAGCCAATTCAATCATATACCTTATACTACTAATCTAATTCATAAACATTAATTTATTCTATCCATAATATATTCACCATATACTCGCACACCCAACCTATACATCGCGCACCGTTCCGCTCGCGCGCCAGCTCACGCCGCGCTACGGCGCTGATCGACACGTCCGTCGAATGCGCTGCCGCGTCGAACCAGCGCTCCACACTGACCGCGCGAGATGAACTGCGGTCTGCGGCGCGTTGAGCTTGTCGAACACGTTGAGCGCGTTGCGCTCGAAGGACAGCGCGGCGGAAGTTCGCGAAGTACTCGTAGTAGGGCAGGACGGAGAGACGGCAGGCGATAGACCGTGTGGACGACCGGGTAGAGCGCCGCGGTGACCGCGCTCGAGATCGCAGCTCGAGCAGTGCGTCGCGCGCGCGACGCGCCGCAGGAACGCTTGCGCGAGCGGCTCGACCAGGGTGCGCACCAGGGCGTTGCCCTCGCGCGCGTAGCTCCAGACCATCAGCCGCCCTCCGGGTCGCAAGATCGCGCTGCAGGTTCTCGAAAGTGCGGTCCGGATCGTCGGTGTGGTGGATGACGCCGACGCAGTACACGACGTCGTAACGGTGCTCGCCCAGGCCGATAGGCGCGCGATGTCGGCCTCGACGACCGACACGTTCGCGGAGGTCGGCGAGCTTCGCGCGCGCGAGCTCGCTCGTGTTCAGGTCCACGGCCGTGACGTGCGCCGCGAACGCAGCGACGAGTCCGCGTGTGGTGTCCCGGGCCGCAGCCCGCGTCGAGCACGCGCTTCCCGCGGAAGTCCTCGAGCGTGTTCGGCGCGATCCAGTCGCGGAAGAGAGCTGGCTCGTCGTCCTCGTAGTGCGACCACTGGTCGCGTCCACTCGGGGTGCTTCTGCTGCGCGCTCGCTCTGGCACTTCACGCGAGCGACGTTCCTCTCCCACAGCGCGAGGCTGAGCACGGTCCAGAGCTTGAAGCCGTGGTCGACCTCGCCCGAGCAGTGCTCGCGCCAGAGCCGGCTCCAGAGCGCGCTGCCCGAGATCGACCAGCGAGCTCGCGCGCTCCTCGATCAAGCTCGTTGAACTGGTCGCGCAGCGCGCCGCGCATCCAGTGCGAGACCGGCGCGTTGAAGCCGCGCTTCTTCCGGTGCAGGACCTCGCCGCGGCAGCCGGCCGCGCATGAGCCTCTTCAGGACGTGCTTGCGCGTGAGGTTGCGCAGCTTCAGCGCGGACGGGCGGCGCAGCGCGGTCTCCACCAAGCCTGGCGCGAGGTAAGCGGCGCGCACCTCGAGACTGCAGGCCATGGCGCAGCGGTCGACCTTGACCAGGATGTCGTCGACCAGCCAGGTCTTGACGTCGACGTAGAGCTGCTGGTCGAGCGGGCTCGCGTCGGCGCACCGCGCCGTAGTGGCGCGCGTAGGGCTCGAAGGGAGCGGCGGCGGCGCGGCCGGCCGCTGAGCTCCGCCCGCTCGCGTCTCGTTCAGCATCTCGCGCCAGCCGACGTGCGCCTGCTCCGGCTGCCCGCGGCGTGCTCGACGAACTGCTTGACCTTGAAGTCGAGCGACACCTTGCCGTAGCTCGACGGCATCGAGGCGCACGGCGGGCCGCACGACGTACGTGCAGCCAGCCCGGGGCGCGCGCGTAGAGCGGCTGCAGCCGGTCGGCGACATACGTGTCGTAGCCGGCGAGCAGCTCGTCGGCGCCGTCGCCGGAGAGCGCCACCGTCACGTGCTGCCGCGCGCAGCGCGCCAGGAAGTAGGTCGGCACGATCGAGGTGTCGCCGAGCGGCTCGTCGTAGTGCCAGACGAGCCGGCCGAGCTCGTCGGGGCTCCGGCGCCGCGCGACGCGCTCGCGGTGCTCCATGCCGAGCAGCGCCGCGCACCTCGGCGAATAGGAGGACTCGTCGTAGCTCGGCTCCGTCGAAGCCGATCGAGAAGGTCTCGAGCCGCTCCCGGCGCGTGCTTCGCGGCGAAGTAGGTGATCGTCGACGAGTCGATGCCGCCCGTGAGGAACGCGCCGAGCGGCACGTCGCTCACCATCTGCATCTTCGACAGCGCGCTCGAGCAGGTCGCCGAGCTCCGCGGCCACGGCTCCCGTTCGAGCCGGCGTCCGCCGCCTCTCGCGCGCAGTGCGGCGGCCAGGTCCCAGTACGCCATCGCGGCGCGGCCGGCCCGTCGCGCAGCAGCAGGTAGTGCCCGGGCGGGAGCTTCTGGACGCCGCGGATCAGCGTCCGCGGCGTCAGCGTGTAGCCGAGCGCGAGGTACTGCTCGAGCGCCTCGGGGTCGAGCTCGCGCCGCGACCGCCGGGTGCTCGAGCAGAGGCTTCAGCTCCGAGGCGAAGAGCACGCCGCGCTCGTCCTGATGGTAGAGGAGCGGCTTCACGCCGAGCTGATCGCGCGCCAGCAGCAGCTCGCGCGGGCTCCCCGTCCCAGAGCGCCGAAGGCGAACATCCCGTCCAGCCGCGCGAGCGCCTCGACCGCCCCAGGCGTGATAGGCGGCGAGGATGACCTCGGTGTCCGAGTCGGTGCGGAACTCGTGGCCGATGCGCGCGAAGCTCCGCGCGCAGCTCGCGGTAGTTGTAGATCTCGCCGTTGAAGGTGATCCACGTAGCGCCCGTCGCGTACGACATCGGCTGGCTGCGCCGCGCGCGAGGTCGATGATCGACAGCCGGCGGTGGCCCAGCGCGAGCGCACCGTCCTGGGAAGCCCTCCCGTCCGGACCGCGGTGCTCATATCTCGAGCTCGCGATCCATCGTTGCCGCGCGGCGAACGCGAGCTCTCCGCTATCGCACATCCGGAGTTTTTTTTTTTTTTTTTTTTTTTTTTTTTTTTTTTTTTTTTTTTTTTTTTTTTTTTTTTTTTTTTTTTTTTTTTTTTTTTTTTTTTTTTTTTTTTTTTTTTTTTCAGATGGTAGCGCTACGGGGATTCGAACCCCGGTTTGATGGCTGAGAACCACCCGTCCTAGTCCCCTAGACGATAGCGCCGATGGATCGAATCGGGCTGTGAGACAGCCACCGGGCAAGTTAACACAGCGGGTTTTGGCTGTCAATTTTGGGCCGTCTTCCGAGGGGTCCGCATGATGAAATCCGCATGGTAAGATAGAAGTCACAGTCAACATTCGATTTACAGTTTTCCGGGCGCTCGGCGCCTTATCGCATTCCTTTCCACTCGATGCTGGACCGCCTGCGTAAACGCTTCGAGAGCCTTCTCACACGCGCCGCTCCGCTGGTCGACGAGGTTCCGCCCACGGGGGACGTCGAAGTCCGACCGGAGAACGCCACGGCGCAGGCGAGCGAGGCGGAGGCCCTCCTTCTCGCGCGCCAGGAAGCTCAGAAGCGCGAGTCGCGCCTCATTCTCACGGAGCAGAATCCACAACCGCGCGGCCGCGCTCCAGAACGAGATTCGAACCAGTCTCCTGAACGATATCCATCTTCTGCTCGAAGACGAGGTGAAGAACAAGTCCCTTCACGATCTGCTGCAGGTGACTCTCGACACCGGGTTCACGGCGAAGCTCGACGACGCCATCGAAGGGCACATCCGCGGAATGTTCCAGCGGCTCGAAATCGAGTTCCGCGACGAGCCCGAAGCCCCGCCTCTTTTTCCGGGAAAGGACCACTTCGTCGCCGAGCTCAAGCTCTACCGGGATTCGGTCTTGAGAAAGCATCTCCTGGAGCAGGTGGAGGTGTTGGCGCTTCCAACGTCGGCGCGAGCGTTCCCCGAGACCGGGGGAACGGCGGAAGAGCTCAAAGAGCGTATCGCGCAGTACTGGAACTCCTGCCGCGACGCTCTGGACAAGTTCTTCCGATCGGTCGAGATGGTCCTTCTCGACAGCGGCCGCGAGGGCATTCGCATCTCGTCCTCCGTGATCCGCGACCGGCTCCTCGCGGCGCAGTATCGAAACGGGTATCGCCTTCTCGAGGACCGCTTCCGTGCCCTCTACTCCGAAGTCGCCGATCTCCACATGAGCGGCGTGCCGGCGGAGCAGAAGAAAGCGGCCCTCGACCGCCGCGTGGTCGACGAGATCATCGTTCCGCTGGCCTACTTCATCCGCGAGCGCAGCGAGCCGGAACCGCGCGAGGCGCTCGCGAGCCGCGCGCTTTTGTTCAGCGAGATCGTCGACCGGCTGGTCGCGGTCCCGGAACCGTTCCAGCAGGTGGCGGAAGCGATCAAGCCCGTTCTGCGAAAGAGCGTCGAGCAGGCCCGTCCGATTGCGGCCGCGGAGAGCCCCTACCTCCGGGCCGCCATCGAAAGCCTCAACCCGTCGGCCATCCATCGCACCACCGCCCTTCTTCACGTCCTCGAGATTCTGGTCGAGCCCGAGGTCGACGAGCGCTCGCTCCTGGAGGTCGAGCAGGTCATTCGACTGAACCGCGCGCAGTATCGCCTGTACCAGCTCCTCGACCGCGAGCCATCGCGATCTGGTCGCGCCGGCTCTCTCCTCTCGACCGCATCGAGGACGAAGACGCGAGCCTCGTGGCCGAGATGCTGGAACGAGCGGAGCCATCGAGAGAGATGGTGGAAGATCTCTTTCTCGCGCTCCGCTACCAGGATTGGCCGGAGGCGCTTCCGGGAACCCAGCGAACGCTCCTCCGCTACCTCGCGGTGCTTTGCCTACAACCTTCCGAGCTCGCGGCGTGGCCGAGTCTGTACTCACCCGAAGCTCCCGCCGCCGCCGAGAGAGCGCGCCTCGCGAGGACCATCGTCGAGCGGCTCTCTCCCTCATGGGACGGCGCCGACGAGCGGAGCGACGGCTCGGCGCAGCGCCTTTGCCCATCGATCTCGGAAAGGCTCTCGCGTCCATGGGCTACTTTCCCGCGGAGAAGGATCGGCTCGCGCGCTTCCGCGAAGAGGTCCGCTCCGCGGCGGAGGAGGGCGACGCGGCCGCGCTCGGCGCAATGCATCCAAAACCTGAGAAAGCTTCGTCGAGCCGTCGCGGCAGGAGCGCGTCGCGCTCGGAGCAACCGGGATGGAGGCCGAGCCGTATCTCGTCGAGATCTGGCTGACCCCGGAGGGCGCGATGGTGGGCCTGGTGCTCTTCGCGAGCGGAGGGTTCGGGACGGCGCCGGTCGAGATCTTGACCCGCGATCCCGGATCGGGCAGCCGCAAAGAGACGGAAGAAAAACTGCGCCGGCAGCTCCAGAGCCAGGCCCTCATCTATCAGGCGTTCTACAAGCTGTTCTCGCGCAAGGTCTCTCTTCCCAAGGAAAGACGGCGGGCGCTTCCGGCCTTCGTGAAGACCCTCTACGAGCCGGCGGAGCCGAACCGCCTCCTGCTGCTCGCGCGGCTTCGATACGCGAAGGACCTGGTGCTCCTCATCGAGACGTTTCGCCCGCGACGTTTCGGAAGCGGAGCCATCGGACGGAAAGACCGCCGCCGAGGCGAACGGAGTCCAGCAGATTCTGTCGGGGCTCGCGAAGAAGGTCGACGAGCTCATTCGAACCACGGACAAGAGCCGCGATCCTCATGGAGCTCGGCCGGCTGGTGAAGGAGTACGAGCGCGCCCTCAAGTATCTCAATACCGTCGTCGTGCACTCCGTCAATCCCTGGCTCGCGCGCCAGACGTCCGACCTCACGACCGAGTTCGAGTTCAAGAAAGAGGACGTCGAAGTCGCGGTCCGGCGCCACGCCTCGCGCCAGGGGCTCGATTGGGAAGAGGATGTGGTGGGCTTCGAGGCCCATGGCATCCGCGGGACGCTCGGCTGCCGCGCTCTCGTGAAGCTCGCCGACGGGGCTTCCAAGGTCGTGCTCCTCGACTACGACCGCAGGCGCCAGGACTGGCTCGTCCGGCACATGGGTCCGCGGCTCACCGACGTCGTGCGCGACGCGCTTCAGAAGCGGGGAAAGACCCTTCCCGACGACTACGACGAAAAGTTCGAGCAGCCGACGTTCCGCCTCGACGAGCAATCGTGCCGCTTCCTCTGGCTGAAGCGCGGCGTCGCGCGCGTCGAAGCGACCCTCGTGCTCGACGGCTCACTCGGCGACAACCCCTGGCGCGTCGTCTACCTCAAGCACAACGACGACGTGCTCGTCGACCGGGCGCTCTAGACGTCGTGTAGCTTCAGACGCATTTCGCGGCGGGCGCCAGTTCGCATATGATCCGGCGTGTCCTCGCGACGCGTCCTCCTCCTCACCGCGTTCTTCCTGAGCGGTCTCGCCGCTCTCGTTTTCGAGCTGGTCTGGACCCGACTTCTTCTCCTCGCCATCGGCGCGACCGCCACCGCCGTGGGCGTGGTGCTCGCGGCTTTCATGGGAGGAATGGCCCTCGGAAGCGCTCTCGCCGGGACCAAGCGCGTCGCGAGACTCGACCCGGTCCTCACCTTCGCGGGACTCGAGGGCTTCGTCGGCCTGTACGCGCTCGTGTCGCCTCCTCTACTCGAGCGCATCGCCGACGTCTCGCGCGCCGAGATCCAGTTCCTACTCGCGCTTTTCGCCCTTCTTCCCGCGACCATCGCCATGGGAGCGTCTTTGCCCGTCCTGATACGCGCGTTCGACCGCGCGGACGAGCCGGCGGCGGTCGGGGTCGGGCGTCTCTACGCGGCCAACACCGCGGGAGCGGTGCTGGGGCCGCTGCTCTCGGTGTTCTGGTTCTTTCCCACCGTCGGGTTGAGCGCGACGCTCACGATCGGCGCTGCGCTCGACTTCATCGTCTGTTTCGGTCTTCTCCTCGCGAAGCGGCGGCTCGGGCTCGGACCGATCGAGCTCGAGGACGTCCCGGATGAGCCGGCGGTTCCGTTCGCCCTTCTCGCGACGGTAGGGCTCTCCGGCGCGAGCGCCATGGTCTACGAAGTCGCCTGGTCGCGCACGCTCTCGATGGTCTATGGGTCGTCGGTCTACGGCGTCTCCATCATGCTTTCGACGTTCCTCCTCGGGATCGCCATCGGCTCGGCGCTCACGGCGAGATTTCTGAGGCGCCGGAGCGGAAGCAATCCCTTCTCGCGCCTCGCGCAAGGTGCTCCTGCTCTCGGCGACTCTCGCCTTCGTGAGCCTCATGGTCGCGCGCCGGCTGCCGTTTCTCTTCCTGAACTTCTACACCTCCTTCGAGGGAAGCGAAGGCACGCTCTTCTTCTCGCAATTCGTGATTGCCGCCCTTCTGATGCTTCCCTGCACGATGGCGCTCGGGGCGACGCTCCCTCTCGCGGTCGACGCTCTCCCCAAGGCCCGCGACCTCGGGAGCCAGCTCGCGCGGCTCTACAGCGCCAACCTCGCGGGCTCGGCGCTCGGAGCGCTCTCGGCCTCGATCGCTCCTTCTCGCGAGCCTCGGGATCGAGCTCTCGGTCCGGGCGGCGTCGGTGGCCGTGCTTCTCATGGCGCTCGTGCTCTTCTCACGCGCGCCGAAGTTCTCCATGGCGTACGGGGCCTTCGCGGGCTCGGCGATTCTCCTCATCCTCGCCCTCGACCCCCGCGCGTCGGATGCCGCGAAGAGCTTCGGCATCTACAGCGGCGCCCGCGCCTACGCGCGGCTCGACGTCGCCAAGCTCCGCGCCCTGGTAGAGGCGCATCAGCTCCTTTTCTACCGCGACGGCCCGACGGCGTCGATCGCGGTCATGCAGATCGACCGCTTTCGCCTCCTGAAGATCAACGGCAAGACCGACGCCTCGAACGGGCCGGGGGACGTTCAAACCCAGCTCCTCATCGGCCACCTGCCCTTTCTTGGCCGTCGACGCCAAGAAGAGTGGGCGTGGTCGGCTGGGGAAGCGGAATGACGGTCGGAGCGGTGCTGAAGCATCCCGTCGAGCGAGTGGACGCCTTCGAGATCGAGCCCGCCGTGGTCGAGGCCTCCCGATTCTTCGAGCCCGAGAACGGAATAGCCGCTCGACGATCCCCGGCTGGCGCTGGTGATGGGAGACGCGCGCCGGGAGCTGCGCCGCGGGACGGACCGCTACGACCTCATCATCAACGAACCTTCCAATCCGTGGCTCACCGGGGTCGCGAACCTTTTCACTCGCGACTTCTTCGAGCTCGCCGCGAGCCGGCTCACGGAAGACGGCGTCCTCTGCCAGTGGTTCCACCTCTACGGCATGTCGGAGGACTCCACGCGCTCTCTCATCGCGACGTTCCGGAGCGTGTTCCCCCACGTCGATCGCTTTCAAGGATCGGGACATGATTCTTCTCGGGTCGCGGAAGCCCGTCGACGATCTCCGTCGAGAGGCTGAAAGAGCTGTACCAGTCGAAAGAGATCGGCGAGAGCCTCGCGCGGGCCGGGTCTGAAGTATCCGTCGGACGTTCTCGTGAGCATGCGCCTCGACAGATCGCGGAGTCGAAGCATTCGCGAAGGAAGCCCCGATGAACACCGACGACAACATGCGGCTCGAGCTCCGGGCGCCGAGGACCCTCTACCGGGACAACATCGACTCGATCCTCGCCGCCATGCGGGAGCACCGGCCCGACGTCGTCTCCCAATTGAGCGACATGTCGTCGGAGGCCTGGGTGCGATCCGAGCTCGCCGCCTCCTACTTCACCTCCGGCGATCTCGACGCCGCGCTCGAGCACGCGAAGCGATCCGTGGCCCTCGACGCTTCGTTCGAGGGTCAGAAGCTCCTCGGCCAGATCCTCCAGCAGCTCGGGCCGGAACAACGAGGCCCGCGCCGCGCTCGAAGGCGCCCTCGTTGCCGGAGGCGACGCCGAGGGACGCCGGTTCGTCGAAGCGATGCTGCGATCCCTCGAGAGTCCGACGGGCTCGTAGCGGCTCAAGGAGCGATGGGCGTGGCCGTCGCCGCCACGAGCTTCCACTCGTCCTCCCGTTTGGCGTAGACATGGAGGAAGCGTCCATCCCGGACGATCGCGCCTGCTCCATCCTTTCCCACGATTCGGCCGAGGACCAGTACGACCTCGCCGACCTGGCGCGCCTCGAGCTCTTCGGCGGTGAAGGTCACTTCCTGTGGGCCCCGTCGCCGGACATTTTCGACCAGCTCCTTCTTGTGAAGGACGTCGCCCGAAGCGGAAATCCCGACGAAATCCTCGGCGTAGAGGCGCTCGATGGCCGGGAGGTCGGCCGCCTTGAGCGCACGGCTTCGCTCCGCTTCGATCTCTCGAAACTGTTCCAGGAGGCTCTCGCTGGCGGCAGCGAGAATGGCCCATAGAATGACGCTCATCCGCTCCTCCCTCGTAGCACTTCCTCGTACAACTGCACGAGCTCCAGAGTCCTCGCCGTGCCCAGGAGAATCGCGCCTCCACCACCTCGCGGCTTCTCGCGCCCCAGGACTTCAGTCGCTCCGCGACGCTCAGCGCTTCGACGACCGCCTTCGCGAGCGCGACCGAGTCTCCCGGAGGAACCAGGAGTCCGTTCTCTCCGTCGACGATCTTGTCGGGAATGCCGCCGACGCGGGTCGCGACGACGGCCTTTCGATGGGCCATCGCCTCGAGCGTGACGATCGAGCTTCCTTCGTAGAGCGTCGGATGGACGAAGAGGTCGCACCGCTCGTAGAGCGCGTGGAGCTCGTCGTCGCTCACGCGGCCCAGGAGGCGAGCGTGAGAGCGAGAGCCCCTCGCGCTCGCGATCTCTCGCTTCGAGCGCCGCGCGCTCCGGCCCTTCGCCCACGAGGAGCCAGAGGAAGTCTCTTCGGAATCCGCGAAAGGGCCCGCACCAGATGCGAGAACCCTTTGTTCGACTCGAGACGTCCCACGGAGAGGAGCACTCGGGCTTCGGGCGGGATGCCGAGGTCCAAGGCGGTGTCTCTCGATCGATCTCCGAGAGATCGACGGCGTTGGGGACGAGCGCGACCTTGCGCTCGTCGACCCCGAGGTTCCGCAGAACGTCCTTCCTCATGGAGGCATCGGGCGCGAGGACCCGGGCCGCGCGGCGGGCGGCGAACCGAATGGCGGAGCGCAGCGGAAGATAGAGCGCGCGCTTCGCGCTCGGGGCCTCGAACTCCTCCATTCCGTGAGGATGCAGGATGAGCGGCGGAGACTTCGCTCCCGCCGAGAGCGCGTAGCCGAAACCGGCGCCGCCGTCGGCCTGGACGATGTCGGCCCGCTCCGTCCGAGAGCACTCGCCGCGCCGCGCGAAGGCTCCAGGCGAGGTAGTTGGTGTCGCGGTCGAGGATGACGAAACCCTTTCGCCGCGGCCAGGGAATCATCCGATAGGGAACGAAGACCGTGTGCTCTCGCGCTCGAGCGCGCGGCTCCGATGTGGGCGGCGACGTATAGAGAGTCACGTCGCATCCTTCGAGGCGAAGATACTTCTCGAGCGCCGCGACGTGGCGCTCGAGGCCTCCATAGCCGTGGAGAGGAAAGACCGCACGCGAGAGGAGCGCGACTCTCATGTCTGCGGCGACGCTTCGGTAAAGGGCCTCGATCCGGGGGAGAACGACGGCTTCCGAAAAAACCGTGGCCGCCCGCTTCCGCGCCCCCTCGCGAAGTCGCCGCGCGAGAAGAGGCTCGTCGAGAACGCGCCGAAGGGCCCGCCCGAGCTCTTCCGCGCCTCGCCCGAGGAGACCGCTCTCCCCATCGACGATCATCTCTTCCGTTCCCCCGGTCGGCTCGGCGACGATGACCGCGCCGAGCGCGAGAGCGTCGAGCAGCACGCGCGAGAGCGGCTCCTGCCACCGCGAGGGAAAGAGCAGGCAGTCCGCGTGCCGGATGAGCGCGAGCACCCGCTCTTCCTCGACCCATCCGAGGAAGCGAACGTTTCCGCCCCGCGCCCTCAGCGCCGGTTCGAGCCTTCCCGTTCCAGCGACGAGAAGCGGAATCTCCGATGCGCGCCGCTTCGAGAATCGGAGCGAGGAGGTCTGGCGCTTTTCCCGGCTCGAGCTTTCCCACGAAGAGGACGTAACGGTCCGGGACGTCCGCCGGCCGCGGGGGATCCTTTTCGAGCGGCTCCACGAAATTCGGGATCACGGCGACGCGCTCGAGCGGAAGCGTCCCGGCGACGTAGCCGCTGACCGCGGTTACGGCGCTCGCGCTTTCGAGTGCGCGCGTTCGCCTCGCGAGCTCCCGTCCGACGAAGGGCGGAAGCACGGCGGCGACGGGCCAGAGCGCGGGCCGATGTCGTCCGATGCAGGTGACGCGCCGCGAGTAGCTGCAGCCCGGACAGGGCTCGTTACCCGAGAGCCTCGTGGACCAGATGCAGACCGGCCAGTAGTCGCGCACGGTGACGACGGTCGGAAGACGCGGAAGAGCGCGCCTGGTGGCGATGGCGGATAGCCAGTGCTGCGCGTGCGCCACGTCCCAGGCTTCCTCCCCCGCGGCGAGAACCATCCCGCGGGCGAACGCTCGCTCGCGCTCCCGCGCGTTTCCGAGCTTCGAAGCGGGAATCGTGACTTCCGCAACGTCGACTCCCGAAACCTGTCTCTTGGCCCGAAGGCTCCGCGCCTCGCCACCACGACCCGAACCCGATGCCCGCGCCGGCTGAGAGCTCGCGCGAGAGCCGCGGTCGATCGCCCGCTCCCGCCCCCGCCCGGCGGAAACGAGTCGGTCGTCAGGAGCACGTTCATCGCTTCTCGACCAGGCTGCGAGAGAATCCGGTCCAGCTCCTCGCAATGGCGCTGCCAGCTGAAGTGCGCGACGACGCGCTCCCGGCCCGCTTCCCCCATGGCCCGGGCACGCCCGGGATCCGCGAGGAGCCTCCCGATCGCCGCGGCGAGCGCCTCTTCGTCCCCTTCCGGGAACAGGAGACCCTCCCGCTCCGGCCGGACGACTTCGGCGAGCGGCGGAACGTCGAGCGCGACGACGGGCAGGGCCGTCGCCATGTACTCGAAGATCTTGAGAGGCGACCAGTAGAAGCCGAGCTTCATCTGGCCGAGGCGCGACGGCTGGTAGGGAGCGACGCCGATCGAGGCGTTCCTCGGAGACCGGAGGGCATCTCGTCGTAGGCGACCGGCCCGGTAAAGAGGACGACCTTCTCGATTCCGAGACTTCTTCGCGAGAGCGCGCGACTCTTCCCACGCCGGACCGCCGCCGATGAAAAGGAAAAAGGCCTCGGGGTGACTCGCGCAGCACCCGCGCCGCCGCTCGAACCAGGAGGTCCGCGCCGTGCCAGGGGCGGAAGCTTCCGGAGAACGACGATGACTTTCGCCGACTCCGGGAATCGCGAGGCGCTTCGCGGGGACGTCGGGCCGGAACCGTTCCACGTTCGCTCCCCAGTGAACGCGATGCACCTTCTTCGCCGGGACCTCCTCGGGAACGATCGAGGGGAGCGGTGTCACGAGAGCGCTCGCCTTCGAGACGAGCTCTCGTCTCGAACCGCTGCGAGCGGCCGGAACAGAAGAGCGCGATCGAGGGCACTCTTGAGCGATCCGGGATGATCCTTGATCGGCGAGTTCACCTCGAGAATCGAAGGGACTCCGCGGGCGTGGGCCGCGCGCACTCCCTCGCCGCCGAAGTTGTAGTAGCGCTCCAGCACCGCGTCGATGCGCAGGCTCTCGAGGAGCGCCGCCACGCGGCGCCTCTCCGTCCACCGGAAGAGCCGGTGCTCGAAAGGAAGTCGGCTCGCGTGGAGCTCGTACGGCGGGACCGCGCCGTTCGTGCGACGCTCTCCCGGCGAGAGCGAGGACGTGGACCTCGTGGCCGCGCGCCGCGAGCCCTCGCGCCACTTCCTCCACGTGTACCGACCCTCCGGTCTTTCCCGGGACCTTCTGATCGGAGGCGACGTAGAGGAGCTTCAACTTTCAGACCGCGCGCAGCAGGAGGAAGAACGGCCCCGTCCGCACGCGGCCGAAGAGAAGGACGTCGAGCTTCATGAGCTCCGACGCGGCGCGGAGCGGAAGGTGCGCCCACCTCCCGACGTCGGGCTTCGCCGAGTCATGAGAATGGCCGTGGGCGTTCTTCTCCGGGCTCTTCACCGGCGCCTTTCCCTTCGAGTAGAAGTTGTGCTCCACGATCGGCAGCATCAGGTCCTCGATGACCGACTTGAAGAACACGTTGTAGTACCGGATGCTCTCGATCTCGAACCCTGTCCGGGCCAGGACCGCTTCGAGCATCTCGTAGCTCCGGAGCGCGTTCCGGTGATCCGACTTGCGCTCCCGCTCGGGGGCGTTGTCGACGAGCCCCTTCGAGTCGAGGTATCGCACGAGGCGGTTGACTCCGCGCTGGAAGACCGCGAGCTTCGAGCTCATCATGACGTGAGAGTAGACGAAGAATTTTCCGCCGGGCCGGAGGACGCGGCGGGCCTCCGAGAGCATCGAGACCACTCCCTCCTCGTTCAGATGCTCGAGAACGTCGAGTGAGTAGGCTTTGTCGAAGCTCCCCTCCGCGAACGGAAGAAGGCGGACGTCGCCTCGTGCGAGGTCGACGCTCCGCAGAGTCTCCGGCGCGAAGTGGGCCCCGGCATCGATGCCCACGAGCTCCCCGCAGCTCGGCCTCTTGAAGAAGACGAATCGCCCGTTGCCGCAGCCGATATCGAGAACGCGGTCGGACGGTCCCGGCTTCAACATGTTCGTCATGACGTCCATCTTCACGCGCGCGGAAAGGAAGAGCGGGCGGAGCTTCCCGGCGCGATGGTGGAACTCATCTTCCGCGTAATCGGTGAGATCCGTGAAGGTGCTCTCGGGAGGCCGCAGATCCAGATAACCCCGATCGTCGAGCGCGGCGTAGCGGCGGCCGCAGTGTGGGCAGAGAAGCCCATCCGGCTCCGCTCGAAGCGCGGTCGCGCCGCCGTTCCCGTTCGAGAGGCAGGCGGGACACCGGGCGATCGACGAGAGGTAGGCGGAGATCAAGGGGACCCCTCGAGGTCGTGGCGCGCGAAGAGGTAGCTCGAAACCACCGAGACGAGCCTCGGCGGCACCTCGTACAAGTGATTGTGAACGATCTGACTCCACACGAGCCGCTGGCGCTCCATGAGACCGAGTCCGAATTGAATCATGAGCGACACGTTCCAGAGGATGAAGATCGACGCGAGCGCCGCGACTCCGAACTTACTCACGCGGGGCTCGAGGGCGGCGAAGAGAAACGCCCCCCAGACGGCGAAAATCGCGGTCGCTCCCACGAAGCGCCGGGACCCGAAGGCCCCCGCCTGCGTCCAGGAATCGACGGCCCCGGAAATATAGACCTGCGCGACGAACGCCGCCAGGAGCACGAGGCCGGCCGAGCGCTGTCGTTTCAGCAGCAGGAGACCACCGGCGAAAAACAGAAGCACGAATCGGACTCCAGAAGAAGAGCCCGTGCTCGGTCGAAAAGAGGACCTCGAAGAAATGAGGAGAGTACTTGATCATCTTGTCTCTGGATTTCGGGAGCGGGCTTGGGCCTCCCGTTCAGTACCTGATAGACGGCGAGCTGCGGGAGAAAGACGACGAACGCCGCGGCCCGCGAACGCCGCGAGCTTCTTCAGACGTTCCGACGAGGCGAAGACGGCGACGAGAGCCGCCGCGGCGAAGAACAAGTCCTGCTCGCGAACGAGAGCCATGAGTCCCGCCGAGGCGCCCCAGACCGCCCACCGCCCCGGGCCTCCGCGAAGCGGCCCAGGGCCAGAGCGAGAAGAAGACCGCGACGGTGAAGAGCGACGCCGCGTGGCTCATCCCCGGCGCGACGTACATGTAATAGGCGACGGGTGTCGCCCACCACAGGACGACGACGGCGGCGAACGAAGCGAAGGGCGACGCATATCGACGCGCGAGTCGGTAGCAAAGGAAGAGGCCGACCGCGGCGTAGAGAGCGGAGGCGAACGAGACCGCCGTGCGATAGGGCTGGGACATCCCGTCCGGAGAGCCGACGAAGAGATGGGTCGCGAGGTAGAAGGGCGACCAGAGAAGCGCCGTTCCGATCGGACCGAAGTTCAGCTTGAGACCCGTCGCCGTCGACCGGTCGAGAAACGTCTCCTTGAATAGCTTGCGGCCTTCGGGGTCCTCCTCGTAGAAAACGGTGTACTCGTCCTCGAAGTCGAGGTCGTCGTCGAAGAGGAGAGAGGGCAGGTAGGAAAAGTACTCGACCGCGTCGGATTCCTCGATGCGCGGAGTCACGAGCGGAAGCGACGCGAGGAGCAGGACCGCGAGGAGGATTTCGGTTTTTTCGCGAAAGAGCCGCACGATCAGGACTTCGATTTTCTCAGAAGGAGCTCGAGGTTACTGATGACCACGTTCTGGGTGAAGGAGTTCTCTTCGAGGAACCGGCGCAGCGAGGACGGAAGGTTCTTGGTGAAGAAACCGCTCACGTGCCGCTCTTCGCGCAGGAGCTCGAAGCCGACCTTCTCGAGCCAGCGATGGACCCGGGCCACGGTGACTTTCTGGATGAGGTCGTCTTCCTTGATCTCCCCGCGCTCCGCCTTGAGCTTGAAGGTGTTCGACTCCCGCGGCTCTTTGAGCCAGTTGCGGCCTCTTCCGGGCGATATAGAAGTTGAGCCGGAACGCCCAGCTTCGAGGGAGGAGAAGGTGGATCGGAATGGGGACCCGAAGCCGCGAAAGGTGAGACCCGGCGAAGCTCAGATAGGGCGGTGTCTGGAGGAAGAGCGTTCCCCCCTCACGCAGGACGCGGTGGCACTCCGCGAGGTATCGCTCGGCGGATGCGACGTGCTCGAGAACCGAATGCGAGAGAACGAGATCGAAAGAGCCGCTTTCGAAAGGCAGGGCCGTTCCGTCACCCTGAACGAACACCGCGTTCCCGATACCGCGCTCGGAGGCGAGCTTCCGTCCCGCCTCGCCGAACTTGTTCTTGATGTCGAGCCCGACCGCGAGCTCGCACTCCTCGGCGAAGGAGAGCGCGATTCCTCCCGAGCCGCATCCCGCGTCGAGCACCTTTCCCCGGACCGGCACCTCCTCCCACTCGAGGCGCTTCAGGACCTTGGCGCTCCGGTAGTACTCGAAAAGCGCGTAATGGTACTCGGAGCGGAAGCGGATCTCCGCGTGGCTCTTTATGGCTTCCTCGTCAATGACCCGCAACGGCGCTCCTGTAGATCTCGAGATAGGTCTCGACCGCCGCCTTCGGACGGAGCTCGCGCTCGATCCGGGCACGCGTCTCCGCCGAGGAAGAGCGCACCGGGGAGAGCGCTTTCAGGATGGCCTCGGCGAGAGGCTCCGATTTTTCCCGCGGCACCAGATCGACGTCGTCGGGAAAGAGACCCTGAAGCTCGATTCCTCCCGGATGATCGGCCGAGACCACGCGGAGTCCCGCCGCGAGCGCCTCGGCGGCGACGGTGGGAAACGCCTCGAGCCTCGAGGGAAGGACGAAGAGGTCGGCCGCGTGGTAGTAGCGCGGAAGCTCGCGGTTGTCGACGAGCCCGAGGAGTGTGACCGCGCGCGACAGGCCGAGGCGCGCGATCGCGCTCTCGAGCTCTCGTCGGGCGTCGCCTTCCCCGGCGATGAGAAGCCTGGCCTTCGGCTGCCGCCGGAGGATCTCGGGCATCGCCTCGACGAGGAACGTCTGGCCCGCGAGCGGGTGGAGCCGCTTCACGTTCAAGAGCAGCGGGCCGTCGTCGATGCCGCCGATACCGCCGATACCGATTGCCCGCCGAGCTTCCTTCTTCTCCTCCGGGCTGGGCAGCCGGAAGCGTTCGTCGACGGGCGGATACACCACGACCGGTTTTTTCGGGGCGATGCCGAGCTCGAGCGACCGCTCGAGCAGAAGCCGGCTGTAGTACGTCACCGTCGAAGCCTTCTCGTTCATCCACAGAAACGGGTCGAGCGCCCGCTTCTGGTAATGCCAAATCTCGGTTCCGTAGTGGGTGAGGATGAAGGGGAGACGGCGCCGGGCAGCGAAATACGCCGCCGCCTGGTTCATGAACGTGTTGCTGTGAACGTGCACCACGTCGGCTCCGTCGAAGATTCCTCTCGACTCGCGCCAGACCGAGAGGCCGGTCTCGATTTGCGATAGGCGGAGCGCGCGCGCGAGACCGTTCCGGGGTCTTCTCACGTAGCGAACGCCCGGCTGGCGCGGACGGCCTTCCCGTGGCTCGAAGGAGAGAAGGCGCACCTCGTGTCCCGAACGGGAGAGCCCGTCGCGCAGGAGCTGCGGAAGAAGGGCGTTCGCCGCCTGGTCGGGCGGGAGATGCGGGGTCACCATGCAGACGATCAGTGCCAGCCCTCCCGGAACTCCCGAAACGTCGACCCCGTGGCGCCGTTCTCGACGAGAAACGCGAGCAGCGATTCGAGGTCCCGGTAGAAGCGCTCGAGATCGTCCTTCGTCTGGTTATAGGGGCTCGCGCCGGGAAGGAGCTCGCTCGAATGAAAGATGATGTTGGCGGGCGCGCGACCGTCCTCGAGCACGCGGCGGGCGAGACGCTTCATATCCGCGGCCGACGAGTACGAGGGACGAAGCCAGATCGGCCGGGCGACGCCGAGAAGACGGAGCGCGCGGCGGAAGTGATACGCGGACGAGACGTCGGCGTAGGCCTTCTGGAGCCAGAGAGGCCACTTCCGATCGAGGGCACTCGTCACCGGGATCTCGAGAAGACCGCTTCCCCCGCTTTCTTCGGATCCTCGGGGCTCACGAAATAAGGATCGAGACGCGCCCCGGCGAAGGACGGTCCGCCTTTTCTCTTTTCGTTGAAGAACGGGTCGACGCTCGAGTCGACGCGATAGCCGAGCTCCTCCAGGATCGGGACCTGCCACCCGGCGAAACCGTTCCTGCCGGCCCGGTACGAGACCGGCGCTTCGCCGGTGATTCCCGAGACCGCCTCCGTCAGACGGAGCAGCTGCTCGCGGAAGTGCGCGGGGGCGAGGTTCAAGGGATAGAGATGGTCGGCGACCTCGGGCGGGGTCGACCAGGGATGGTGATGGGTCGCGATCTCCGCCCGGCCGGTCGCAGCGAGATCGCGGAGGATCCTCTTCGCCCTGTCGTCCACGGCCATCTCGTAGGTCACGAGATACGTCGGTCTCACGCCGTACCGATCGCAAACCTCTTGAAGGCGGGGAAGCTCGCGCACGTTCTCGACGGTCAAGCTCTTCCGGGAGGAGGCGCTCCATTGATCGTCGGCCTCGGTATCGACCCCGAGAAGGATGCGCGTTACGTTCATACGCGCTAGAGCTCCCGGTCCTGGTCGGAGTCACCGAACGTCACGTGCCACCGTGAAGTGTCTCGGAAGAAGCGCTCGTCGACCCCTGCCCTTGATCCGGACGCAGAACTGCATCGGGCTTCCGATCAGGAAGAACCCCTTCGCGAGGAGCCTTCCCGCGATGCGGCGATCGTACGTAAACGACTGAAGCCTCGCCGCGGTAGCCTCGCGCGCGTAGTCGATCGCGCGGTCGAGGAGCGCTCCGAGCGTGTCCCGGTCGTCGGGATCCGCGAAGAGATCCACCACGAGCGCGAGGCGCACTCCGTTTCGTACCGCGACGCGAAGGACGATGTAACCGGCGAGCTCGTTCTCAGGTCCGCGGCGGGCTTCGAATACGTCGTAGCGAAGGTGTGGCGGCTTCTGGTACTTCCACTCGAGATAGTCGTGCTTCCGCTCGGCGATGAAGTCGAACTTCGGGGAGGCTTTGTCCCAGAGGAGGTCATACTCCGGACCGAACGCTCCCGCGACCGGGCGGACCTCGACGTTGGATCTCCGCCGGCGCGTGGGGAAGGCGACAAATAACGCGGCGCTCAGGATCGGCGCGAGAAGTGCGGCGACGGCGCGAGGAAGACGCCGGGAGAGAAGCGCCTTCGGGTCCAGGACCTTCGAGTAGCAGGGAACGGGTCCGACGTCCTTCCATTGGAGCTTCCGAAAAAGAGTGTACGACTGGAGCGACAGTCCGAGCCCGAGCGATGCCTCGACCTGCTGGTCCCAATAGAGAAAGAGACGAGAACCGATCCCCTTTCTCTGAAGGTTGGGCCGCACCATGACGTCCATGCCCCAGGAGCCGCGCAGGATCCTCCCCTGAGCGTGGAGCCGCACCGGCATCGTCGCGTACTGTCCGAGAACGACCCCGTCCTCGCGCGCGACCCAGATCTCGGGCCCTTCGGGAGAACAGTGCGGGTTCTCTTCGTACTGCCAACGGAAGCGGGCGCGGTTCCGCTCCGCCGCTTCCAGACCGAAAACTTCGGCGTACATCGATTCGAGGGCTTCGCGATCCTGCTCCGAACGACGATGGATTTCGATCGTCTTAGAGGCGCGGTCCTCGGCCGCTGCGACTCCGGGCATTCCGATCAATCACCGATGGGCATCACGATCGCGAGGATGACGTAAACGAGAATTCCCGGGAAGGCGGCCGAGCAGATCGAGACGAGAACGTAGACCACCCGGAGGAGAGTCGAATCCCACCCGAGCCAGCGGGCGAAGCCTCCGCAGACGCCGAAAAGCATCTTGTCGCTTTGGGAGCGAGTCAAAGGTTTTCCGTTCACGAGGCTCTATTCTACGCCAACCGCGCAAAGCGCGGTTGAACCGCTGCAGCCGATGGAATACTCTCCGCGTCGTGGGCTGTCTCGTGGGATGTCTCGGACTCCTCTTTCCGCGGCTCGCCCTCTTCTTCATCTTCCTCTTCAGCAGCTACCTCGGCCGCGCGTACGAGACGAACTACTGGCCTTTCCTCGGCTTTCTCTTCATGCCCTTGACGACGCTCGCCTACGCCTGGGCGGTCAACACCAATCAGACGGTGAACGGAATCTATCTGGTGGTGGTCGTGATCGCCGTCCTCATCGACCTCGGCCTCACCGGCAAGGGCGCCCACGAAGGAAAGAAGAGCTGGGGCTAGCGCAGGTAGTCCGGCAGCGCCGTGGCGATCGAAACGACGATCGAGAGCGCGGTGAGCGCAATACAGATCACCGCGATGAGAAGATGATCCCCTCGTTCGGGCTTCAACGGGTCGAGGTACCGGGCAGTTGCGTAGCCTCCCACGAAGCCGCCCAGATGGGCCTGGTTGTCGACGATGCCGCGGAGTCAGAAGACCCAACAGCGCGAAGCTCAGCAGATACCCGATGATTTGCTCGCGAATGGCGCGGCTGCCGGTCCGATGGCCGTAGTAAAGGAGTGCGCCTAGCAGGCCGGAGATAGGGGCGGAGGCGCCGAGCGTGAGCTCGGCCCCGTTGAGACCGACGATCCCAAGGAGCCCGGCGAGTGGATTCCAGAGGGCAAGTTGATACATGACGCTGCTGAACAAAAATCCTGAGATCGACGAGACGGTATAGATGATTACCATCCGGCCCGCGCCATAGAACTCGGCGGTCGGGGGCGCGAAGATTCGCACCGCGTTCATGTTGAACAAGAGATGGAGCAATGCCTCCGTGAAGCCACCCCGCGCTCGAGCAGCGTCCACCATCGGTTCGCCTCAAAGACCGGAAACTGGCCGCTTGCTCCAAAGAGAATCAGAATCGCATCGATGCTCGGGCTCATGAAAGACAAAATCCCCGAGTTCCGAATCCCGTCGAGGTCGATGAGAAGCGTGCGCGATGTAGAGACCGATCGAGCCCGACATGACGAGCTTGACGAACCCGAAATCCCGGCCGAGGGCGCGGATGCGCCGCGGCGAAGCCGAACATGCCGGGATTGCGGCGGCCGCAGGAGAGGCACTGCTCGTCGTTGACTCCGACGAGATTGCCGCACGAAGGACAGAGGACCGAGCCTTGTTTCTGACGCTCGAACAATGAAACCCCGGGGCATTGTAGCGAATTCCACCATCCTCGTCGCGGCGGGCGTCCTCGAGCGCGAGGGGAGCGTTCTCGCCGCGCGGCGGAAGAAAGGCTCACACCTCGAAGGCCACTGGGAATTCCCGGGAGGGAAGATCGAGGCGGGGGAATCGCCGGAGGAATGCCTCGTGCGCGAGCTCGCGGAAGAGATCGGCGTCGTGGTCGAGCCGCGCGGAATCCTCGAAGTGGTGTTTCATCGATACCCGGAAAAGAACGTGCTCCTCCTTTTCTATCGATGCGATCTCCTCGAAGGCGAGCCCCGAGCCCTCGAGTGCGACGAAATTCGGTGGGTCGCTCTCCCCGATCTACCGTCTCTCGACTGGGCTCCCGCGGACGTCCCTTTCGTCCGACGGCTCGCGAACCACACGCGGTAACCGCGGATTCAGCCGGGCGAGGATCTCGTAGGCGATCGTCCCGATCGACTCCGCCATCTCCTCGACGGAAATCGTGGCTCCGCGCTGCTCGCCGATGAGAACGACTTCGTCACCTTCCACCGCGCCCGCTTCGGTCACGTCCACCATGAACATGTTCATCGCGACCCGGCCGACGACGGGAGCGCGTATGCCGCGGACGAGGACGAGACCGCGGTTCGAGAGCCCGCGATCGAAGCCATCGGCGTAGCCCACCGGCACGACCGCGATGCGCCTCTCCGAGGGAGCTCGAAAGGTCACGTCGTAGCCGACGGTGCCTCCCGGGGGCACCCGCTTCACCTGCGCGAGACGGCTCTTCCACGCAAGGACCGGCGAAAGCACGCCCCTCTCCTCCGCGGCGCGGCGCGTCGGTGGCGACGGCCAGATTCCGTAGAGAGCGATCCCGACGCGCGCGATTCCGAGCGATTCCGTCGGATGAAGGAGGGCGCCCGCGCTCGGAAACGCGTGCACGAGGACCCCGTCGAAAGACGAGGCTGCCGACCGGAGCGTTTCCACCTGCTGAACGTAGAGACTCGATTCCGGATCTTCGACATCGGCGAAGTGGGTGTAGATCCCTTCGACCGCGAGGCACTCGAGGCCCTCGACGAGGCTTGCGACGCTCCCCGGATCGACGCCGAGACGGTTCAGTCCCGTTTCGACTTTCACGTGCACGCGGGCGGTCCTTCCATGCTTTTTTGCCGCGCGTGAGAGCGCCACCGCCAGGTCTCTTCGAAACAGCACCTGGCGGAAGCCGGCGGCGACCACCCGCTCCGCATCCGCGGGCTCGGTGTGGCCCAGAATGAGGACCGGCTCCTCGACTCCCGTCGAAAGGAGCTCTTCGGCCTCCTCGAGCGAGTCGACCCCGAACCAATCGACGCGGTTGCGCAGGAGAGGCGCTATGAGGCGCGCCCCATGGCCATAGGCATTCGCTTTCACGATCGCCATGAGCCGCGTGTCGCTTCCGAGGATCCTTCGGAAGAGCCTGACGTTCTCGCGGAGGCGCTCGCCGTCGATCTCGAGGAAGGAATGGCCCAACGACTTCGTCCTCAGTGGTAGCGGTACACCATGCACTCGAACATCGTTCGAAGCCCGACGAAAGCAATGTAGACGAACGCCCCGGCCGCCGCCCCCTTTCCGAGCGCGCTCCGGTCGAGCGCCCGGGAGAGGTACGCTCCCGAGAAGAGCGCGAGGAGGGGAAGCGCCTGGAGCCAGTAGCGGATCTCGAGCGCCGTCTTTAGGTCGAGGGCGAGGAAGAAGAGCGTCGTCAGGAGCCAGCACAGGGCAAGGCGGTTGCGGAGAAACGACAAGCACCCGAGCGCCGCGGTCGCGAGATAGATGTAGCCGATCTGCTCGCCCACGAGACCCGCGATTCCGGAATCGACGCCGCCTCCTTCGATCGCGCGATCGTACTGGCTCGTGAACAGATCGAGATACCCGAGATAGTAGATCCCGGCTATCAGGAACGCCCCGAGAACCGCGCCGGTCACGTGCCATCGCTTGTCGTCGACGGGCTTCGGCCCCAGCCATTGCAGGAGGAGCCAGAGACGGCCAGAGAACGACCCCTTCGAGGAGCATGCCGAAGTGAGCGGTGAGGGCGAGGAGGGTCGAGAGACCGGTTCCCAGAGCCGCGCCGACCGACAAGAACGTGAAGGACAGAGTGAGCATCGCGACAGCGAACAAGTTCGTGAAGTTCCCGGCCGAGAACGACAGCGGGTTCATCGGCACCATTTGATAGAGGACCGCCGCGAGAGCTCCGGCGCGGAAATCGTCGAGCAACCGCCAACCGAGGAACAAGAGAAGCCCCGAGACCAGAACGTCCGAGAGCCCGGTCAGGATCTCGAGAGCGGGAACGAGATCGATTCCCGCTTTCGCGAGAGGCGCCGCCGCCGCGAAGAGAGCGACGGGGTACGGAATCCGGAACGGGGGCTCGTGCTGGGTCGTGGACGTCGGGTACCAGTTCCCCTGAAGAAACTCGCGCATCCGGTTCGCCTGGAAATCGGCGTCGGAGCTGAGCATCAATGGGTACGAGAGCATTCCCATCTTCATCAGGAACAGGAGCGCGAGGAGCGCCGTCGCGGCAGCCCGTTCGCTCTGGTGAAACCAGCGTAGGCGGGTCAACACGGTTCGGAGAAGCGCCGCGACGAGCAACGTGGCGACCGCGAGGAGCAGGACCTGGGAGGGGTAGGCCGAATGGCGAACGGGGCCGACTCCGAGGAAGTACACGAAGGGAACGCTCAGCACGATCGCCGCCGAGACGGCGATGGGAAAGGAGAGACCGGAAGCGATCCCCGCGCCGAGGAGAAGAATCGCCGCGAGAGACAGCGAGAGGGCGGGCGCCTCGAAGGAAGGAAGCTCGTCCGGGCAGTTTCAGCCGCACGCTCGAGGACCTGCACGCCGAGCTTTCGACCGCCCGCGGCTTCGAACGTGTCGGACTCGATCCCGAGCCTCAGGCGAGACGAGGTCGAAGGAAACTGGAAATGATACGTCACGACACCGGGAAGGGCGGCGGCGCGGTGCACGGTGACGCCGTTCGCGGTGAAAGCGAGACTCGGCAGGGCCTCTCCCGCCGGCCGGATCGTCCGGAGCCGCGCTTCGACCGCGATGGACCCTTTCGCGGGAAGGTGATGGAGCTCGACGAAGGAGGCGTCGTCCGTCCAGCGGAAGTATTTCTCTTCCGACCTCTCCCTCGGATGAAAGCCGGAGACGAACGCGCCCTCGTACCCTCGCTCGAAGTCGATGAGGACCGCTCCACCTCGCGGATAGCGGAAAGACGACGCGGCGAAAGCGAAGGCGCCCAGCGCTCCCGCGACGATCAGCGATCTACGAGAGACCATATTTCGATGAGCGGCCCTTTGCGCGAGAGGGAAGCGCGGGGCGGCCAGTCTTCGTTGTCGAGGTACGGCGTCGTGGGCGCTCCGCGGAAAGGCGAGACCGTCGTGAGGAGCGTTCCCTCCTTTTCCACCCGCTCGAAGACGGCCGCGAGCTCCGGCGGCGGCGGGATCGGCGGGCGGCGGAGAACGATCGTTTCGACCCCGAGCTCCCGCAGGGGCTCGAGCCCTTCGGCGAGCGTCTCGTAGCCGATGTAGATCCGGTTGGGCTCGTCTCCCTTTCCGAGAAAAATGAGGCGAAAGGACTTCTTCTCCGATTCCGCGACGCGGAGAAGTTGCGCGTACTTCCCTTTGCGGTCGAGCTCGGAGAGAGCTTCGTTCGCTTTCAGGCTCTCTTCGAAGCTCTCCTTCGACTGCGGGAGCGGCGACGGAGTACGACTGGAGCGCCACCGTCGATCCCGGCGGGAAGCTTCTCGAAGGGCCCATTCGCGGGCGAGGGTGCGCGTGTCCTCGGAAGCGAAGAGCCGATCGACCTGAAGCGTGAAATAGAGAGGCTGCATTCCCGCGGCGAGGGTAACGATCGCCGCGGCGACCGTGCCGAATCGCGCTCCGATGGCGGAGACCGCGACTCCCGCCGCCGCGGCGAGGCAGGGGAGGATCGGGTTCAGATAGCGGCCCGCGAAGAACGTGTAGGAGAGAAACGCGAGGAACATCAGAGGAAGGGCGAGCCCAGAACGCGAGACTCGTCGGCTCTCGCCGGGCGAGGAGGAAGAACCCGAAGAGGACGAGCGCCGCGAGGATGTATCCCAGTCCCTGCTCGAGGAGAAACTCCACGTAGAGACCGAGACTCGGAAAGAGCCCGGCGCCCGCCGAGAGGCTTCGATCGACCACCACCTGGCGGTTCGCCCGCAGGTGCTCGAGCGCCGTCGGAAGCCGCAGGATCACGAACGGCGAGAGCAGGAAGAAAGTGAGCGCCGAGGCCGCGGCCGCCGCCGCCAGACGCGCGAGAACGCCTCTCGTCCTCGATACGCGAAATGACAGAGGACGAAGGCAGGGGCGAGGAAGATCAGGTAGTAGTGCGTCGCGAACGCGATTCCGAGGACGGCGCCCGCGAGAAGATACGAGGAGAGGGTCTTTCGCGCGAGCGCGCGGTCCATGGCCCAGAGGAAAAGCGCGACCAGAAACCCCGCGGGGACGTCGTGCTTCAGATAATGGGAGTCGCGCGCGTGGAAGTATGCGACGGCGGTGAAGAAGGCCGACGCACGGCCGGCGGTCTTCCCGAAATGCTTCGACACGAGACGCTCGAGAAGCACGATCGTCGCGAGAGCGAGGACGACCACGGCGACGCCGTCCGGCGACGTAGAAGTCCGTCGGGTCTTCGAAGAAACGCGCTTCGAACGCGGCGAGAGACTCGTAGCGGCCGAGGAGCCTTCCGGCGACGAAAAGGCCGCCCATCACCGCGAAGAGGAAATAGAAGAAGAAGCTCGGATAGAGGTAATACTCGGGGTCGAGGCTCCGCGCGACCGAGAGCGCGCGCGCGAGGATGTTCGCTTCGTCGGGGTTGTAGACGAAGGGAAGGCCGTGGCCGATCCCGTAGAGCCGGAGCGCCGCGGCCAGAAGGAGGATTGCGGGAAGCCACCCTCGATCGCGAGAGAGCGACATCAGCTCGTCGAGAGATGCGCGATCACCCGCTCGAGGATCGCGTCCAGGCTCACCTTGGGCCGATAGCCGATGAGCTTTTCGATCTTGCGGGTGTCGGGGACGCGCCTCTGCATGTCTTCGAAGCCTTCCTCATAGGCCTGGTCGTACGGAAGGAACTCGATCTCGGAGGCGCTTCGGCGTCTTTTCCTTCACCATCTTCGCGAGATCGAGGATTCCGATCTCCTGCTGCGAGCCGACGTTGAAGACCTCGCCGATGGCGCCCGGATGGTCGAGGAGTCCCAGAAGCGCGCCGCACGACGTCCGAGACGTCGGTGAAGCAACGCCTCTGGCTCCCGTCTCCGTGCACGGTGATGGGAGCGCCCGCGAGAGCCTGCCTCACGAAGTTCGGGATCACCATCCCGTACCGGCCGGTCTGGCGGGGTCCCACCGTGTTGAAGAGCCGCACCACCGTCACCGGAAGCTTCTTCTCCTTGTAGTACGCGAGAGCCAGGAACTCGTCGATGGCCTTCGAGCAGGCGTAGCTCCATCGGCCCTTGGTGGTCGGCCCCATCACCAGGTCCGCGTCCTCCCGGAAAGGGAACTCGGTGCTCTTGCCGTAGACCTCGGAAGTCGAGGCCAGGAGCACCCGCTTTTTCTTCTTGTTCGCGAGCTTCAGCACCGTCTCGGTTCCGTGGACGTTGGTCTCGATGGTATGGACCGGGCTCTCCACGATGAGCCGCACACCCACCGCCGCCGCCAGATGCACCACCGCGTCGACCCGATCCACCTGCTCCGCCGTCGAAGGCTCGTTCATCACCGTATCGATGGTGTAGCGGAATCCCTTGGCGCCCTTGAGGTGCTCGATGTTGTCGATGCTTCCCGGTGGAGAGGTCGTCGAGCACGTAGACTTCGTCGCCGCGCTCGAGGAGCGCCTCCGCGAGATGAGACCCGATGAATCCCGCGCCGCCGGTGATGAGGACTTTCATTCGCGCCGTCCTCCGTTCGCGGGGCCTCGACGGCTTTCGCCCTCCATCACCGTCGCCGCTCGGCTCGCGCCCTTGCGCGTCGACCAGACGCATGCCCGCCTCGCTCATGCGACGCCGCGCGCCGCGGTCGGTCAGGAGCTCTTGCGTTCTTCTCCCGGATGGTGGCCTCCGAGACCTCCGTTCCGAGACCCGAGGTGGACGATGCTTCCGTCGCGCGCGAAGCTCCGCATGCGCGCATCCTCCTTCGCATTCTGGCAGAGCACGATGCCCGGACGCCCGAGGGCCGCGATCTCGAAGACCGTCATGCCGCCGGAGCAGAGGACCACGTCCGCTTCGACCAGGATGTCCGCCATGTGCTCCACGTGGCTCAGGATCCGCGGCCGGTAGGGAAGAGTCTTCATGAGCTCGTCGAGCTCCGCTCGATGACCGAAGGCGGGCCCGAGCACCCCGATGATTTCCAGGTCGCGGCGCGCGGCGGTGAGCGGCGCGAGCGCGGAGAGCGACTTGAGGGTGAGCTTCTGGGGATCGCTTCCTCCGAACGAAAGGACGAGCCGCCCGCGTTCGGAGACGTCCGCGCTTCGCCTCTGAAAATTCTCGCGGAGGATCGCGAAGTCGGGACCGGCATGTATCTCGAGCTCCACCTGCTCCTCCGCGAGCGCGGCGATGATGATCGCGGCCATGCCGTGCGGAGTTTCGACGTCCGCGAGGGAGTCGACGAAGTTCACCGTCGAGGCTCCGAGCTTCGCGAGCGAGCGCAGGTACTCGTCGTGGACGAACGGGAGATCGTTCACGATGAGGTTCGGGGAGTAGTCCCGGATCGCGGGAAGCTCGCTTCTGTCCTCGTGGAGCACCCGGACCTGATATCCCTCGCGGGACACGTGCCTGTACTCCCTCCGGCCGGTCGGCGCGCATGAGAAAGCAGATGTCCGCGGTGCGGCGAGATTTCCGAGAACGCTTCGGCGGCCGCCAGGGCTCCGATAGACGTGACCCATTCCCATCTCCGCCGAGCCATCGACGCGAAAGAGCACCCGCGGAAGGTGTACCAGCCGTTCGGCGAGCCAGAAGTCGTAGATGTCGTGAACGGTCAGCGAAGACATCTTGTCCATGAGGACGTGGCCGACCTTCGTTCCCGAGTCTCTCCTTCGAATCGAGAACCTCGCGCCGGGTGGACGCGGATGGCGCCGTCTTCCTGGTAGAGAGGCTCTAGCTCGTCGCGGCGAGCCGCGCGCTCGAAGGCTGGCTCGAGCTTTCCGCTGCCGACTTCTGCCACGTGAGAGAACGAAGCTCTTTGAGAGAGATGACGGAGTCGAGGTCGTCCGTTACTGAGCAGGTCGATGGCGTCGTCGATCTGCTGGCCGCGACGAAAGGGCGAGGTGGCCTGCAGAGTCACGACGACGTCGAACCGGATTTTCTCCCGTTCCTCGACCAAGGTGACGGCGTGCCGGACGATGGCTTTGAGCTCGGCGGAGTCGGAGGCCAGCTCCGCCGGGCGCCGGAACGGCACTTCGGCGCCGTACTTCTCGCGCCACCTGCGTCACCTTGGTCGTCGTCGGTCGAGACCACGAGGGTATGCGGATAACGGCTCTTCTCCGCCTCGACCAAAGTGTGGGCGATGAGAGGAAGCCCGCCGAGTCTCTTGATATTGAGATAGGGGACCTCGCTGTCCCCGCCCCTCGCGGGGACCACGAAAATGACCCGCATCAGACCATTCCCCACTCGAGGACGGTGTCCTCGGGGATGTCCACTTTCGCGGTGCGCCCGACCACCAGGTCCACGTGCTTCGGATAGATGCCCGTGCCGGGGCGCTTGAAGGTGAGCATCTCCCGGGTGATCGCGGTCCCTCGCGGAATGGCGGTCTTCGAAACGATGCTTCGCCGCGCGAACTTGTACGCCTGCGACTCCGCCTCGACCGGTCCCTTGAGAGTAACGCCCCATCGCTTTTTCGATGGTGCGTATCGACGAGACCATCTCCTTCAGTCGCGCGGGTCGACCGAGAGGTAATGGTCGGGACTTCCCGGAAGCGTCTTGTCGACGGTGTAGTGCTTTTCGACGGCGACCGCGCCGAGGGCCACCGCGGCCTGAGGGACGGCGATCCCGAGCGTGTGGTCGGAGATCCCGACCGGAATGTCGGGGAAGGCGGCCTTCATGTGGAGCATCATTCTCAAGTTCGCGTTCTCGGGAGCGCAGGGGTACTGGAGCGTGCAGTGGAGGAGGACCAGCTGGTCGTTCCCCGTTCCGCCGCACGACCGAGACCGCTTCTCCGATCTCGGCGATGGTGGCGAGGCCGGTCGAGAGGATGACCGGCTTTCCCTTGGACGCCGCCCGCTCGAGGAGCGGGTAGTCGGTCAGATCGGCGGAGGCGATCTTGAAGCCCGGGAGCTCCGAGCGCGTCGAGCATGTCGACGGCCTCGTCGTCGAACGGCGCGGAGAAGCAGAGGATTCCCCGCTCCTTCGAGTAGCGGAAGAGCTCCTCGTGCTCTTCGGGACCGAACGAGTCGAGCTTCTTGAACGTGTCGTACTGGCTGCCCGTTCGGATCGTCCGCCTCGACCCAGTAGCGAGGCGCGGTCCTGGTCGAGATCTTCCCCGCCTTGTAGCTCTGGAACTTGATGGCGTCGGCGCCCGCGGCGGCGGCTTCGCGGATGAGAGCCCGGCCGAGCTCGAGGTCGCCGTTGTGATTCACGCCGGCCTCCGCGATGACGAACGCGGGCTCCCCGTCGCCGATGAGCCGTCCACCGAAATTGACTGGTTTCATGGCTCTGTCGTCGAGAGCGACCGATCTCACGTTGACCTTGCTCGCCCGGACGCGCGCGTTGATCGCGGCGAGAGTCGGGCTCGGAATCGAGAAGCTGAATGGCTTCGAATCGTCTGGAGAACTCTTCCCGGTTGGTAGAGTCTATCGAAGATGCGCTCCATCAGCACCACGTCCTCGGGCTCGTCCACCGTGAGCCGATACTCCGGTCGGTAGAGCTCCCGCGGACAGCTCGGCGCGCTCGATCCGGAACCTCTCCGGATTCTCCTTGATATAGAGAGTGACGAGCTCCGACCGGTGCCGGTCTTCGCCGTCCCGGTGGCTCGTCTCGAGCGCCCGCCTCGAGATCACTTCCGAGAGGATGCCCATCAGAAGAGCATCTCCCGGGACGTAGGTGTAGTCCGCGTCCGCTTCCAGATGGCGGCGGCACAGGCTTTCGATGAGAGGAAGATCGGTCAAGGGGATTGTCGCCGGTGACGCGCACCACGTGCGCGGCCTTCGCGCGCCGGGCGACCTCGAGGTAGCGGCCGAGAACGTCGTCTTCGTCGCCGCGGAATGCCGTGATTCCGAGCCTGGTCCGCGAGATCGACGAGAACGTCGTTCGCCGGGATCGGTCGAGGTCGCGAGCACGACCCGCGACGCGCCGCCGAGGGAAGAGACCCGCTCGAGCAGGTGCTCGAGAAGCGGCTTTCCCGCGAGAGGCGCCATCGCCTTTCCCGGGCACCGCGGATGGAGCGCATTCTCGCGGAGACGACGATCGGGACGGCGCTACTCAAAGAGGTCCTCCGACAGAGGCTCCCAGGGAGCGATGTCCCGGCGGGGCTTTCGTCCCAGGAGGCGCGGCGCGTCGTAGGGAGGAAGGCCCGTCTCGCAGCGGAGAAACGCGATCTTGTCCCGGGTGAGAGGCTCCCCCTTCTTGAGCTCGACCTGGCTCAGGACCGCGCGGCGCATGAGGCGGTGGTAGCGGGATGCGCTCGCGCCCGACGGGAAGTTTCGCGGCTTCCGAAGGCCTTCTCCGTTTCCCGAATGAGCTCCACCATCGAGGCGAAGGCGTCTTTCTCGAGAGCGGACTCGTAATCGAACCCTTTCGCGGTGCGATCGAGAGTGATGTGCTTTTCGACCAGGTCGGCCCCGAAGGAGACCGCGAGTGCGGGAAGGGTCACCGCCATCGGCGGAGCCGCCGTCGACGTGATCGAGAAACCCGACCGGAAGCCCGAAGGTGCTCTTCAGAGTGGCGATGTAGCGGAGGTGCGAATCCTCGATACGGGTCGGGAAGTTCTGGACCCCGTGGAGGAGCATGAACTGGTTGTTCCCCTCGGTGCGCGCCACTTCGATCGCCGACTTCGACCGCACCCAGGCCCGAGCCGCCCGTCGCGAGGAGAAGCGGCTCTTCCCGTCGCCGCCACCGCGCGGATGAACTCCGGGTTCTCGATGTCGGTCGAGTGGATCTTGTAGGCCGCGAGATCGTGCCGCTCGGCGAGGGTCCAGGCTCTCGCGATCGAAGAGCTCGCCGAAGAGGGCGAGCCCGAGCGAACGGCTCTCGGTCAGCACCTCGTCCCAGTCCTCGAGCGAGCAGCTCGATCTGCTGGAACGTCGAGATCCTGGGGTCGTTCGGAGCGATGAGTTCCGAAGCGCGGAAGAGCTGGAACTTCACCCCGTCGGCGCCGGCGGCCCGAGCGAGCCTCGCGAGTGCGAGCGCCTGGACCGCCTCCCCCTGGTGGGCCGAGGCGATTTCGGCGAGAACGAACGCAGGGGCGTTCTCTCCGACGGCGCGTCCCGCGATCGCGATGTGGCTCATGGTTGTCCGGACTTCCTTTCCCGGCTTCGCCCTGTCTCTCGTTCAGGATGCACGCGACGATCCGCTCCGTCGAGCGTCCGTCGGCGCCGAACGCGAACTCCTGGATGTACTCCTTGCGCTTCGTCTCGAGCAAGCGCGCGGTGTCGGGATCGTGGAGGAGCGTTTCGAGCGCCTTCGCGATCGGTTCCCCTCGCCGGACGCCCAGAGCCACGCCGCGATCCACCAGGGGACCGAGGTTTCCGGGAAGGTTCAGCACGAGCACCGGCCGTCCCAGGACGAGCGCTTCCGAGGAAGCAAAGGAGTCTACCGTTATCAATCCGTCGGAGGCAAAGAGGAGCTCGAGCAGTCCTTTTTCCGGGGAAAGAATTCGCGTGCGCGTCGGCGGAGAGTCGCTGCATCGACTTCCTCATAAGGTCCCGGGGATTCGGCCTGGTGAGGCTTCACGAAGAGAAGGACGCCTGGAACGTTTTCGATCGCGCGGACCAGCTCTTCGAATACGGGAAAGACCGCGGTCCAGCGCGTCGCGAGAACGAGGAACCGGGTGGCGTCGGGAACCTGGAGGCTCTGCCGGGTTCGCGCTCGATCGTAGCTCGATGCGCCTCTCACGAGCGCGTCGAACTTCGGGCTCCCGGTGACGACGATTCTTTCCTCCGGATAGCTTCCCCGGCGGATGAGAAGCTCCTTCGCGAGCTCGCCGAAGACCGCGGTGCGGGTCGGAATCGGGCACCGGATCGCGCTCGAGCTCGTCGGGCGCGTGCTCGTGTGAGTAGTACTGGGGGTACATGATCCCGTGCTGTACGGCGACGGAGGGAATGCCGTGAGCGCGGGCCGCGGCGACCGCGGCGCGGCCGAGGCCGCTCGACTCGGCGTAGAGAACCAGAACGTCGGGCTTCTCGCGGAGGAGCACCGTTTCGACCTCGAGGAAGGAGCGAACCGTCCAGGGGAACTGCCGCAGGAACGCATCGCGGATGGAGGCCATGGCCTCCGGCCCAAGCGGGACCCCTCGATGGCTGAGCATTCGATTGGCGCCCGGCATTCGGCGAAACTCACGGAAGAGCGACGCCGCGCGAAGGAACTCCCGGGTGAGGCGCAGGCAGAGCGACGGGGAAAAATAGCGCCGGATGGAGACGTAGGGCTGCTCGCTCGCGCCGAGCTCCGAGGAGGTCCTGAAGCCACGCCGCGAGCCCCTCTTCCGGAAAGGAATCGGGGGCCCGACCGCGACGACGAGGGTGGCCGCTCGGGACGAGACGGCGGGCAGAATCTCCTCGAAATACATCTCGTTCTTCCCGCCCGCCACATCGAGGCATGGGTGAGGAACGAGAACCCGAGGACTGCCGGTCGTCGGTGCGGGTGGCCTTCGAAAGATGGACTTGATCCCCGTTCCCCACATCTTTATCAAATCGAGAAGGAAGAGCCCGGTCGTGCGGAAGCGGAACGGCGGCCCTGCGACGCGCTCACCCAGCACCTCGACGTCCGCCACCAGGGTTCTTGCCGCCGCCTCGAGCGCCCGCACCGGCCGGACCACGACCACTCGCTTCGGGCGCATCTCGTTCCGCCAGCCGGGCTGAGGGCTTCGACGTCGCGCACGATGAGCCGCAGCGGCGTCTCGTGATAGAGGTAGATCTCGGCCCACCACCAGAGGTCGAGCGGACCGGAACGAAAGCGATCGCGAAAGCTCTTCCGGCCGAGCTCCTTCATCCAAGCGATGACCGCCTCGTCGATCGCGAAGTCTTCCCCGAGCGCTTCCGTGATCGAGAGTCGCGGCGATCGAATGCGCCTCGAGAGCGCCTTTGATGTCGGGGCTCGGAAACCGATCCTGGACGATGGTGCTGTGCTGCCAGGCCACGATGGTCGCCCCCTCGGCCGCAAGGGCTCGGATTCGGTCGATCTCGCCGGAGTTGAGGTGTGGATCGGCAGACGAGCACCAGGGTCGGGTTCGCGCTCTCGCCTCGCAAGAGGGAAATTATACAATCCCGGCATGGACCGACGTGATTTCCTGGAAGCAACGATCCTCGGGGTCGCCTCGCTCGGCTTCTCCGCGGATCCCCTCTTCCGCATTTCGCTCGCGGAGTGGTCGTTTCACCGGGCGCTCTTCTCGGGCGCCCTGAGCCACCTCGATTTCATCACCCGCGCCCGGAAGGACTACGGCCTCGACGGCGTCGAGTACGTGAACCAGTTCTTCATGGACAAAGCGCGGGACCAGGCCTACCTGCGGGAGATGAAGTCCCGGGCCGAGGGGGAAGGCGTTCGAAGCCTCCTCATCATGTGCGACAGCGAGGGGGATCTCGGGGATCCTGCGGCCGCCGAGCGCGCCCGCGCGGTCGAGAACCACCGCAAATGGGTCGAAGCGGCGAAGGCTCTCGGCTGCCACTCGGTCCGGGTCAACGCGCGGAGCAACCCCGACCTTCCGTTCGAGGAGCAGGAGAAGCTCGCCGCGGACGGACTCCGGAGCCTCTGCGAGCTCGCGGATCCCCACGGCATCGGCGTCCTCGTCGAGAACCACGGCGGCCTTTCGTCGAACGGGACCTGGCTCGCCGCCGTGATGAAGCGGGTGGCCCATCCCCGGGTCGGGACCCTTCCGGATTTCGGGAACTTCCGTCTCCGCGAGACGCCCGAGGAGTGGTACGACCGCTACAAGGGCGTCACCGAGCTCATGCCGTACGCTCGCGCGGTCAGTGCGAAATCGCACAACTTCGACGATCGCGGCGAGGAGACCGGCACCGACTTTCACAAGATGATGCGGATCGTCCTCGATGCGGGATATCGGGGCTACGTCGGCATCGAATACGAGGGCGAAATCCTTTCCGAGCCCCAGGGAGTAGAAAAAACGAAAGCCCTACTGGTCAAGGTCCGCGAGGAGCTGGTCTCGAGCTACGCGAGTAAGTAGCTGATGAGACTTATTTTATGCTGGCACGTCGTAGAGACGAGCCACCGCCGGGCGTGGGGCCCGGCGCCCTAGTGGACTTCCTCAGGGGTATCGAGAGGAGGGTGGCAGAAAGAGCGTATCAACGATTGGCCCCGAGGGCAAATACGATTTGATCCGCGCCGAACTGAAGAGACTCGCGCAACATTCCGCCATTTACGGGGTCGCGGACGTCCTTCCCTACCTCGTCAACTTCCTCCTGCTTCCGGTTTTTACCGCGTATCTGTCGCCGCGGGACTACGGCGCCTTCGGGATCCTGAATCTCTTCTCCGTCCTCACGAAGATCTTCTTCCGGATGGGCCTCGATTCGGGGTTCTTTCGGATCCACTACGAGCTCACGTCCGATCGCGATCGAAAAATCCTCGCGACGACGCTCTTCGCGACCGCGTTCTCCATCAGCGCGGTGCTATTCGCATTGGCCGTCCTCTTCGCGGCCCCCATCGGACGTCTCCTTCTGGGCGATGAGATCGGGGACTCTCAGGTCGCGACGTGGATACAGCTCGTCGCCTTGGACACGCTTCTCAACACCTTCGCCTTCGTTCCGATGAACCTCTTCCGAATTCAGGGACGGCCCCAGGCCTTCACCGTCATGACCCTCTTCCGGAGCTTTCTCAACATCGGTTTGAAGCTCGCGCTCGTGGTGAAGGGGTGGGGCGTCACGGGCGTCCTCGCTGCCGATGCCGCGGCGTCGCTGGTCTTCGTCTTGGCCCTCCTTCCGACCCTGCTCCGCAATCTCACCCCCGCGTTCTCCACGTCGATGCTGTCCCGCTCCGCCGCTTTCGGGCTTCCCAAGGTCCCCCACGGGCTCGCGCACCAGGTCTTGAACCTCTCGGACCGGAAGCTCATCGAGATGTTCGCGACCCTCGCCGAGAGCGGGCTCTACCACATCGGCTATGTCATGGGGACCGGCGTGAAGTTCTTTCTCTCCGCCTTCGAGCTCGCCTGGAGCCCCTTCGTCTACGCGCAGCTCGAGAAGCCCGATGCGCCCCGAATCCTCGCCCGCATCGCGACCTACGCTTTCGCCGCGCTCTGCGGCTTCGGACTCTTGAACGCCGTCTTCGGCCGCGAGCTTCTGTTCCTCATGGCCGAGCCAAGGTTCCACGCCGCCCACACCGTCATACCGGTCGTGGTTCTCGCCTACGTGATTCAAGGGGTCTTCGCGCTGACGTCGATCGGGATAGGAATCAGCAAGACCACGCGATACTTTCCGATGATCACCATCGCCGCGGCGGCCTTGAACGTTCTCCTGAACCTCTTCTGGATTCGGTGGTTCGGCATCCTCGGCGCGGCGTGGTCGACCGTGGCCGGTTATACCCTGATGGCGGGGCTCGGGTTCTGGCTCTCGAACCGCCATTACCCGATTCCGTTCGAGGGTCGGCGCCTTTCGAAGATCGTTCTCGCCGCGGCGATTACGTTCGGCCTCTCGACGCTTGCTCCGTCGAGTCTCTGGGCTGCCGTTCTCTTCAAGATCGGCGCCTGCGCGGTCTTCCCCGCGGCGCTCTGGATGCTCGGATTCTTCCGGGAGGACGAACGGCGCTGGCTCAGCTCGCTCCTAGGGCCAGGCGAACCGCCCGAATCACGGGATCCACATCGACCGTCGAAAGGCATTCCGGAGTGATCGCGCGCACGCATTCCAGGGGGCGGCCTTCGGATCATGTTGCAGGGGGAGCAATAAATGGCGCTTCGCACGACGCTCCGCAGGCCCAGCGCATCGTCCGGTCCGTAGCGAACGGGGTCCGAGGGGCCGAAGATCGCGACGTTTCTCGTTCCGACGGCGTGCGACAGATGCATCGGACCGGTGTCACCAGTAACGAATACGTCGAGCGCTTCGATGAGCGCGGCGAAGGTGAGAAGCGGAAGGCCGAGAAGCTTTCGCGGGCGGGAGCCGGTCGTCTCGAAGATCCGTTCGACGAGAGGGCGGTCCGATTCCGAGCCGGTGAGAACGACGGTCGCAATCTCCGACAAACCATCGGCGAGCTTCGCGAACTTCCCGGGCTCCCATTCCTTGAGCGCGCGCCCCGCGCTCGGATGGAGACCGACTATCGGCCGCTTCAAGCCCTCGAGGTGCGGCGCCGCGCCGCTCCGGTCCTCGTCGGCTACGAAGTTGTAAGGACGAATCGGTTTCGGCGGAACGACCGCCGGGAAGAGCGCGCGCACGAGATCCACGTTCTGCTCGTACCAGCTCTTCTTTTCATCCCACCGCGCGCGGTGCGTGAGGAGATAGTCGCCGCCCGTATCGCCATAGCCAGCGCGAAGCTTCACCCGCGAGAGCGCCATCAGGAGGAGGACGCGGACGTCTCCCTGGAAGTCGATCGCGAGGTCGAAGGCTTCTCCGCCGAGCGCGGCCCGAGCGCCTCGGAAGCTCGCCTTCGCCCCCCACGCCGACCAGGGAGCGTCGACGATACGCACGCGGTCGATGAAGGGGAGTCTCCGGGCAACGGGCTCGTTCCAGCTTCCGACGGCGAGCTCGATGCGCGCGTGAGGAAGAGCCTTGCGCAGGAGCTCGAGCGCGGGAAGGGTGGTCACGAGATCGCCGAGGCGATCGAGCCTCAGAGCGAGGACGCTCTCGACGCTTCGAAGGTCGGGAAGATCGCTCGGGGGCCTGAGACCCGCGATCCAGGACGAGGCGCGGAGGACCGCGTCGGCTCCCGCGAGGAGGAGGCGCTCTCTCGGATCGTAGATTCGCGGCCCGCCGTGGGCGAGCCTATGCGCGGCGAGCTTCCGCGACGGAGCGAAGAACGGATTCAAATCTCTCTCCCGCGTTTTTCCAGCTGAGGTCCTCCTCGACGCGCCTTCGCGCCGCGCGGCCGAGCCGCTCCCGCAGCTCCTCCGATCCCATCAGCTCCTGGAGGGCGTCGGCGATCCCCGCCGGGTCCTTCTCGGCCACCAGGAGCCCTTCTCGTCCCGCGCGAAGGGCATCGGGAATGCCGGCGACGTTCGTCGCGACGATCGCTTTCGCCGACGCCATCGCCTCCAGGAGAACGTTCGGAAGTCCGTCCACGTTCCCCGCCTCGTCCCTCACCGAGGGGACGACGACCGCGTCCGCCATCGCGAAGTGGCGCGGGAGAGCGCTCCGTTCGACGTTCCCCGCGAGCTTGACCTGATTTCGGATCCCGAGGGCCTCCGCGCGCTCGGAAAGCTCCTGCTCCAGATCCCCCTTGCCCGCGATGACGAGCTCGACCGGCTTTCCTCTTCGGAGGAGCTCCGCCGTCGCCTCCAGCAGGACTTCGAAGCCTTTCTTCCGCACCAGGCGACCGGCGGCGAAAACGACGAAGGCGCTCGAGGCAATCGAGAGCTCGCGGCGGAGCTCCCGACCTCCCTCCGGATCGGGACGAAAAGCGTCGCTCGAGACGCCGTAAGGGATGATTTCCGGAGCCGGGCGAGCTCCGAGAGAAACGCTTCTCTCGGCCAGGTCGCGGCTGCACGCGGTCACGGCCGCCGCTCTTCGAAACGCCTTCGTCGCGCCCAAGCGCGCGGCGCGGCTTTTTTCTGAAAGGAACACATCGGAGCCATGAAGGCTCACCGCGAGGGGCGGAGCGTCTCCCCGCGGGGCGCCGAGGGCCATCGCGGCCAAAGCCCCGCTCGGGACCACCCAGTGCGCGTGCACCACGTCGTATTTTCGCGCGGCGAGCTCCTTCCGGACCGCGCGCACGCCGGAGAGCACCGCGAAAGGAAGGACGGCGTACGTTGCGCCTCTCAAGGCGACGTCTGCGCGGAGCGCCTCCGCGTAGCCGAAAACTTCGAGCGACCGGATCGGCGCGTAGCGATACGGTAGGAATCGGACCCGTTCGATGGGCGAAGGCCTCAGATCGGACCTCGCGGGGAGCACCACGGTGAGGTCGTGGCCGCGGGAAGCGAGCTCGCGGGTGATCGACTCGATGAAGGGCGCCGTCGTGTCTCCCTCGAACTTGGGAAAGGAAGTCGTGACGGTGAGGATTCTCACAATGGAGAGTCCGCATTGTACATCGGTTTTCTCTGGGTCTCTGCGCCCGCGCGTCTCTGCGTTCTATCCCGGTCGGTGGCCGATGGGTTGCGGCGCATCCTGTCGGCGCGCTGTGCTATCCTTCCCCCGAGCACCCCCATGCCTTTCTCGACGATTTCGGGATCCGCATGAACAACGTCCTCTTTCGGCACTGCACCGAGCGCGTTATCGAAGCGGTGAACATCGGCTCGATGGAGCTCGTGAACCTCCGTCAGAACGAGCTCACTCCCGAGTTCGTTCTCCTCGGTCTTCTCGAACAGGACGGCTCCGAGACCCTGCGGCTCATCGAGGACCTCGGCCTCTCGTCGGTCCAGACGAAGAAATCCATCGGGGACCTCATCATGGCCGCGCAGCGGAACAAGCTGAAGCTCCGGCGCGAAGGCTCGCTCCAGATCCTCGTCTCTCCCCAGACCGCGGAAGTGCTGCGCATGGCCAAGGAGGAAGCGGATCAGATGGGCGACCGCTTCGTCGGCGTGGGCGCCATGCTTCTCGCGCTCCATCGAGAGCCGGCGGGCCTTTCCGCGCGCATTCTCCGGGACCTGGGTTTCCGCTACGAGCGGACCAAGGACACCTACCTGCGGCAGCGCGGGACCCGCACCGTCGACGACAAACGGGGCGACACGAAGTTCGAGACCCTGACCAAGTACACGTCCGATTTGACCGAGATGGCCCGCCGCGGCGCTCTCGACCCGGTGGTCGGCCGCGAGGAAGAGATTCGGCGGCTCATCCAGATCCTCCTACGCCGCAAGAAAAACAACCCTGTCCTCATCGGAGAGCCCGGTGTGGGCAAGACGGTGATCGTCGAAGGGCTCGCGCAACGGATCGCGAGCGCCGAGGTTCCCGACACTCTCGTCGGTAAGCGCATCCTGATGCTCGAGATGAGCGAAGTGGTCTCGGGCTCGAAGTTCCGCGGCGAGTTCGAGGAGCGCCTGAAGACCATCAAGGAAGAAGTGCTCGCCGCGGGCGGCCAGGTGATCCTGTTCATCGACGACATCCATACCGTGGTGGGCGCCGGAAACGTGGAGGGCGGCCTCGACGCTTCCAACATGCTCAAGGGCGCTCTCGCCCGCGGCCAGCTCCGCTGCATCGGCGCGTCGACGCTCGAGGAGTACAAGAAGCACATCGAGAGGGACAAGGCGCTCGAGCGGCGGTTCCAGAGCATTCTGATCAAAGAGCCGTCCGTCGCGGAGACGCTCCGGATCCTGAAAGGACTGCAGCGCAACTACGAGCTGCACCACAACGTGGTCTTCAGCGACGACGCGGTCGACGCCGCGGCCAAGCTCGCCGACCGCTATATCGCCGACCGGTTCCTCCCCGACAAGGCGCTCGATCTCCTCGACGAGGCGGGTGCGCGAAAGCACCTCGAGCTGGTCTACGCGCCGCCCGAGATCCGCCGCGTGAAGCGGGACCGCGACAAGCTGCTCTCGCAGCAGCGCGAGGCCTACCAGGCCCAGGACTACGAGCGCGCCGCGATCTGCCAGCAGAACCTGATGCAGCTCGAGTCCGACCTCAAGACGATGATGCAGGAGTGGCGCGAGAGCCGCAGACCCGAGGACTCGGCCGTGGGGACCGAGGACATCGCCCGAGTCGTCCAGGGTTGGGCCGGAATTCCGGTGACGCGGATGCTCGAGTCGGAGGCGCAGAAGCTCTCCCGCATGGAGGAGAACATCCACCGTCGAATCGTGGGCCAGGAGAACCCGGTGCACGCCGTCTCCGACGCGATCCGGAGAAACCGCGCCGGGCTCAAAGGGCGAAAACGCCCCATCGGCTCGTTCATCTTCCTCGGTCCGACCGGTGTCGGAAAGACCGAGCTCGCCAAGGCGCTCGCGGAGTTCCTCCTCGACGACGAGGAGCGTTTGATCCGCCTCGACATGAGCGAGTACATGGAGCGGCATTCGGTGTCGAAGATGATCGGCTCGCCTCCGGGCTACGTCGGCTACGGCGAAGGGGGGCAGCTCACCGAGAAAGTTCGCCGGAATCCTTATAGCGTGCTGCTACTGGACGAGATCGAAAAAGCCCATCCCGACGTCTACCACATGCTGCTGCAGATTCTGGAAGACGGAAGGCTCACCGACGCTCAGGGCCGGACCGTTTCTTTCGTCAACACCATCATCATCGCGACTTCGAATATCGGCAGCGAGGACATCACCCGCGAGTACGGGAGCATCGGCTTCGCCACCCCCGTCTCCTCGCGCAAGTACGAGGAGATCAAGGACCGGGTGATGCGGGCGGTGAAAAAAGTCTTCAAGCCCGAGCTCCTCAACCGCATCGACGACCTGATCGTTTTCCATCAGCTCGAGAAGTATCACATCCGGGCCATCGTCGACCTGGTGCTGGCGGACCTGGGAAAGCGCCTCGCCGAGCAGGACCTCGGCATCCAGGTGACGGACTCGGTGAAGGAGAAGCTCGCCGACGACGGCTACGATCCCGTCTACGGCGCCCGGCCGCTTCGCCGTCAGATCGAATCGCAGATCGAGAACGTTCTCGCGCACCAGCTCATCGCCGGCAAGATCAAGAAGGGCGATCGCGTTCTGGTCTCGCTCCAGGACGGAAACGTCGTCTCCACGCGCATCCCGCGGGAACAGGTCATGGCGTCACAGCCGATCCCGGCACCGGGCGCCCGCGGCACGCGGCGAAGTTAGTTAGTGCGTCTCCTTTTCGTCTGCGGGATCCTTGCCTCGGCTCTCGCCTGCCGGACGCCTCCCGAGCCTCCCCCTCCGAAGCCAAATGTCCTCTTGATCACAATCGAGACTCTTCGCGCGGACCACGTGGGAAGCTACGGCTACCGGAGGAACACGACGCCGAACCTGGACCGCCTCGCGCGGCAGGGCGCCAGATTCGAGATGGCGGTCGCGCAGGCGCCCTTTACCCTTCCTTCTCTCGCGTCGATCCTGACCGGAAGAACGCCGCCCCTCCACGGAGTCCGAAACCACCCCGCGGTGCTGGCGGATTCGATCGAAACGCTGGCGGAGCGCTTCGAGAGCGCGGGCTACCAGACGGCGGCGATGACCCGCCACACGTGGCTGCGCAGCAAATCGGGTCTGGACCAGGGTTTTGCCGAGTACCACAACAACAAGTTCTCGGCGGGTCTCGACGCGAGAAGCCTCTCGCTCGCGGCGTCCGACTGGCTCGCCGCACGCGATCCGGAGCGACCCTTCTTTCTCTGGCTTCACTTCCTCGATCCGCATCTCCCCTACACGCCGAGCTACCCCTATTCCGTCCTGTACCACGACGATTACCGCGAGGAGCCGCAGGTAAAGCACCTGCGCGCGATGGCGGACGCCGCGCTCGACCGTGAGGAATACGCGCCGACGCCCTACGCCGACCTTGCCGGCGGGCCGTACTACGATCTCGTGCTGCGCCATTACCCCCAGAACCGGATCCTCCTCGACCTCGCGTTCTGGAAGAGGTCTCGCGGCAGCATCTTCTTCGGCAAGGATCACTACTCACGGTACGAGGTCTCGCAGATCGTGGATCTCTACGACGGCGCGATCCTCTACACCGACGACAACCTCGCCCGCATCGTGAAGTCGCTCGAGGAGAATGGGCTCGCGGAGGAAACCGTCGTCGCGGTCGCAGGCGATCACGGCGAAGCGTTCGGAGAGCACGGGGTCTCCTTCACGCACGACTTCACCCTCTACGACGAGGTGCTGCGCGTGCCGCTCATTGTTCGTGGTCCCGGCGTCGTACCGGGAGCGACGATCGGCCAGCAGGTGCGGCTCATGGATCTCACCCCGACGCTTCTCGATCTCGCGGGCGTCGAGCCGATCCCCGGCATCGAGGGAAAGAGCCTCGCGCCTCTCCTCGACGGCGGATCGCTTCCCTACCTTGCGGCCTTCGCCGAAAGCGCTCCGGCGAGGCCGCAGTTCCCGGAGCAGGACAAGATCTACCTCCCTGGAATTCGGGGAAAGTGGCGCTCGGTCCGAACCGATCGGTGGAAGCTCATTCAGATTCCGCGGGAGGAGGGCGATCTCTACGAGCTCTACGACCTCGTCGACGATCCGGGGGAAACGAAGAACCTGTTCGCGGAGCTCGGAGGCGAGGCGGCGAAGCTCCAGCCCCTTCTCGAAGCATGGCTCGCCACGGACCCCTTGAAGGACAGCGAGTCCACGGGCGAAGAGGGAGTCGAAGAGCTGGACCCCTCGGCTCTCGAGCAATTGAAGACGCTCGGCTATATCCAGTAGCCTTCGCCGCGGTCTTTGTGATTCCTTCGTCGCGTTCCTCCATAATGGAGGAAAAATGGAGGACGCACGTGGCGACGCTGAACATCAAGAACGTCTCCGAGAAGCTCTACTCACGGCTGAAGGCGCGGGCCCGAAGGGAACGGCGGTCGGTTTCGCAAGAAGTCCTTCACATTCTGGACGAGGCGACCAAGCCCATCGAGACCTTATCCATCCTGGAGCTGCGCGGGCTGGGTAAGGAGCTCTGGGAGGGCATCGACGCGGCGGCTCACGTCGACGAGGAACGCCGCTCTTGGGATTGATGGAGGACGCCGGCCGCGGCCCGATCGGCATCGACAGCGTCGTCTTCATCTACTTCATCGAAGAGAATCCCTCGTACTTGCCGATCGTCGCTCCGCTCTTCGCGGCTCTCGATGAGGGTCGGATCCGAGGAGTGACTTCGACGCTTACTCTGCTCGAGACGCTTGTCGTGCCCTACCGCGCCGGCGACGCGGCTCTTGCGGACCGATACGAGCTCCTGCTCACGCACAGCCGGGGGCTCGAGCTCATCGAGCTGGACCGCCCGCTGATTCGCGCCGCGGCTCGCCTCCGCGCCGCCCATGCGTTGAAGACCCCGGACTCACTTCAGCTCGCCGCCGCCCTCTCGAAGGCCTGCACCACGTTTCTCACGCATGACCGGCCCCTTTCCAAAGTCCAGGGCATCCGGGTTCTGCAGATCGGGCATTACATCGAATCGGCTTGAAAGTTTCTACGCGTTTTCCACGAAACCCTTTCCATCAAGGCTGTAGTTCTCGTCGTGGGCGACTTCTTCTTCGCGCGGAGGCAGGAGCCGATTAAGTGCGGTGGCGGTAGAAGTCGCGGATCGCGTCCGTGACGCGGCCGACGGCGGCGTTCGGAAGGGTCGGGATAGAGAGGAAGAGACAGAATCTCGCCGCAGGCCTTCTCGGCGTTGGGACAGCTCCCCTCGCCCTGGCCCAGGCTCGCGTACGCCTTCTGCAGGTGCGCGGGAATCGGATAGTGAATGAGCGTCTCGATGCCGCGCTCCTTCAGATGCGCGGCGAGAGCGTCGCGTTCGGGAGCGCGGATGACGAAGAGGTGCCGCGCGGAAACACCTCCGTCGCGGACGGCGACGGGGCGGACGGCCGAGCCCTCGAGCGCTTCTTCGTACAGCGCCGCGAGCTCCCGGCGTCGCTCGTTCTTCGCCTCCATGTGTTTCAGCTTCACCCGCAGCACGGCGGCCTGGATCTCGTCGAGCCGGCTGTTGACGCCGAGCTCGTCGTGGCGGTAGCGGCTCGACTGTCCGCCGTTGCGAAGGCGCTTCAGCCTCGCCGCGAGCTCGTCGTCCCGCGTCACCACCATCCCGCCGTCGCCGAGCGCGCCCAGGTTCTTGGTCGGATAGAAGGAGAACGTCCCCACGTTGCCGAGGGTTCCCAAATGCTTTCCGCCGTGGCGGCCTCCGTGAGCCTGGCACGCGTCCTCCACCACCGCGAGGCCGTGATCTTTCGCGAGCGCCATCGCGCCCGCGATGTCGGACGCGTTGCCGTAAAGGTGCACCGGCATGAGGACCCGCGTCTTCGATGTGATCCGGCGACGAGCGCTCTCGACCGAGAGCGTCAGCGTCTCCGGCTCGACGTCGGCGAAAACCGGCTTCGCGCCGATCCGGCTCACCGCGAGCGCGGTGAATGCCGCCGTGAGCGGGCTCGTCACCACTTCGTCTCCGGGACCGACGCCGAGCGCCATCAGAGCGAGCGCTATCGAGTCGGTTCCGTTCCCGACGCCGATCGCGTGTCCGGCATTCGAAAGAAGACGCGAGCTCGCGCTCGAACGCTTCCACCTCGGGGCCGAGGATGAACCAACCGGAGGCGAGCACGCGCGCGATGGCGGCTTCGATCTCTTTCGCCGGCGCGGTGCTTCCGATCGAGAGGTCGTTGAAGCGGACCTCAGGAGACATAGTGGCGGATGTTCTCCCGGTAGAAGTCGATGGTGCGGCGGGCTCCCTCGCGCAGATCGATCCGCGGCTCCCAGCCGAGCTTTCTCTGGATCTTTCCGTAGTCGGTATAGAAGTCTCCGATGTCGATGCGGCGTCGCTCTTCGGGAAAAGGGACCAGGCGATAGTTCGGTTTTTCTCCGGCGACCTCGTACAGAATCTCGAGGAAGTCGCGGAGAGAGGTTGCCGGAGACGTCGCTCCGAGGTTGAAGACGTCCCCTTGGGACTCTCGGGCAGTAGCCGCGGCAATCAGGAACGCGTCGACCACGTCGTCCACGTAATTGAAATCGCGCTTCTGCTCCCCATCGCCGAAGAGCAGGATCTCCTCTCCGAGAACCACCTGCCGGATGAACCATCCGGCGAACCCCTGGCGGTTGTGCTTCAGGAGCTGCCGCGGTCCGTACGTATTGGTGAGCCGGAGGGATGTCGTCCGAAGGCCGTACACCTCCCCGTAGATCCGGTGGTACATCTCCCCGCTCGCCTTGTTGATTCCGTTGACGTCGGTCGGGCGCACCGGATGCTCCTCGTCCGCGGGAAGGTATTTCGGCTTGCCATAGATCTGGCGGGTGCTCGCGTAGACGATGCGGATTTGCGGGTTCACGTGCCGGCAGGCTTCCAGGATCGCGAGCTGGCTCTTGCAGTTGATCTCGAGATCCGTCATCGGGGCGCTCATGCTGTCCACGTGGCTCACCTGACCCGCGAGATTGAACAGGATGTCCTGGCCCGAGACCAGGTACTGCATTCCGTTGGTGTCCCGCACGTCCGCGATATTCACCTTGAGCCGGGACTCGACCCCGTCGATGTTGAAGAGGTTCCCGCCGTAGTCCGGAATGAGAGAGTCGACGAGGAGCACCTCGGCCCCGAGCGGAAGGAGCGCGCGGGCGAGATTGCTTCCGATGAAGCCGAGCCCGCCCGTGATGAGGACCTTCTTGCCCTCGTACGACGCGCGGTGGCGCTCAGCGGACGGCGGTCTCACGGTCTCGAGCCGGCGGCTGGACTTCTTTCGACGGCCCCGACGCTTGCGCGGCGACGGGCGCCACGAGGTGCACTTTGCGGATCACGAGGTCGTGCCAGAGGCGCGCGAGGTCGAGGAGCGTGCGGATCACACGTCCCGGATTGAAGAACTGGCTTCGGCCGTAGACCCGATGGTAGTGGTGGACCGGCACCTGCTGGATACGAAAGCCGTGGTCCTTCACCTTCTTCATCAGCTCGACGCAGATGACGCCGCTGTCCTTGGTGAGCTCCACCTTGTCGAAGATCGCGCGCCGGAAGAGGCGAAAGTCGCAGTCGACGTCCTTCAGGGGAAGTCCGAAGCTCACGCGGACGAACCAGTGATAGATCCGGCCGATGATCGCGCGGTGGAGCGGGTCGGAGCGGCCCATCTTCACCCCGTTCACGAAGTCGCTGGTCTCGTCCCAGGCGGCGAAGAGGCTCTCCATCTCGCGCGGATCGTACTGAGCGTCTCCGTCGGTGTAGAAAATGAGCTCTTTCGAGGCCGTCTTGAAGCCGGTGCGCAGGGCGCCCCCGTAGCCGCGGTTTTTCGGGTGATGGACCACGCGGAGCTCCGGAAACACCCCTTCGAGCTCCGAAAGGACTTCCGCGGTATGGTCGGCGCTCCCGTCGTTCACCACCACGATCTCGTAGTCGTCGGCGAGGGCCCGGGCGGCGACGCGCGCCGCGACCACCATGCTGGCGATGGTGCCGGCGTCGTTGTACGCGGGGAAGACTACGGAGAGCTCCACCGGTTTTTTGGAATTCTTCTCCATGGCTCGCAAGAAACGGATAAGTATACGATACCTTCGATGGCGACGATGGGCACACTGTACGTGGTTTCGACGCCCATCGGCAACCTCGAGGACATGAGCGCGCGCGCGAAAGAAGTGCTCGCGCGTGCCGACGTCGTCGCCTGCGAGGACACCCGGGTGACGGGGAAACTCCTCCGGCGGTTCGGCATCCGCGCGCGATCGATCAGCTACCACGAGCACAACGAGGCCGAGCGCACGGGAGAGCTCCTCGGGCGACTCGAGGAAGGAAACGACGTCGCCCTCGTTTCGGACGCCGGCACTCCGCTCGTCTCCGACCCCGGGTATCGATTGGTCCGCGCGGCGCGTCAAGCGGGAATTTCCGTCCGCGCCATCCCCGGCCCGAGCGCGGTCTTAGCCGCGCTCGCCGTTTCCGGGCTTCCCACATCCCGCTTCACTTTCGCCGGATTTCTTCCCGCGAAAGGAGCGGCGCGGGAAAAGGCGGTCGCGGAGCTCGCTTCGTACGATCACACGGTCGTCCTCTTCGAGTCCGGGACGCGCATCGCCCGGCTTCTCGACGAGCTTTCGAGAGCCCTCGGATCGCGGGAAGCGACGCTGCTTCGGGAAATGACCAAACTCCACGAGGAGCACCTCTCGGGAACCCTGGCGGATCTCGGCTTCCTGGGCTTCCTCGCGAACCTTCAAGGGCGAGATCACTCTCGTGATCGGGGAGAAGGCGCCGGATTCCCCGGGCCCGATTTCAGTTTCTTCGCTCGCGCCCCGGTTCAGCGAGCTTCGAGCGGAGGGACTCTCCGCGCGAGCCGCGTCGAAGCAGCTCGCTCAGGAGCATGGGCTGTCCTCGCGAGCGATCTATAACGAGCTCGCCGGAATCAAGGAGAGCACGTGACGAATCTCCTCGCGCGCATGCGGGAACAAGGCTTCGAGCAGGTAATCGCTCTCTCCGATCGCGCCTGCGGGCTTTCGGGTTTCATGGTGATTCACGACACGTCCCGCGGACCCGCGGCGGGCGGCATTCGAATCTACCCCTACGAGAGCGAGGATCAGGCGCTCGAGGACGGGTTTCGGCTCGCCCGCGCGATGACGTTCAAGGCCGCGGCCGCGGATCTACCCGGTAGGGGGAGGCAAGATCGTTCTCATGGAATCGAGCTCGCTTCTCCGCGAAGAGGCCCTCAAGGCCGTCGGGCGCGCCCTCGAGATCCTGGGCGGACGCTTTCTCGCGGGACGGGACGTCGGCGTCCCCGTCGCGGATGGCGCCTGGGTACGGAGCGAGACGAGCTTCATGGTGGACGAGTCCGACGCGGGAGTGGGCGACTTGAACCGCGCGACCGCGATCGGAGTCGAGTCGGGCGCGCGCGCGGCCCTCGCTTTCGCGACGGGCGCGTCGAGCTGGCCCGGCTGGAACGGTGTGAGGGTCGCTCTCCAGGGCGCGGGAGGAGTCGGAACCTGGCTCGCGCGAATCCTGTCGGAGAAAGGCGCCTCGCTCCTCGTGAGCGATTCGAGTGCTCGAGCGCTCGAGCAGCTGCGGTCGTTCGTAGAGTTCCAGGAGGTCGCTCCGCGGAGTATCCTCGACGTCGACTGCGATCTCTTCGCGCCCTGCGCTATCGGCGGCGTGCTCGACGTAGACGGCGCTCGAAAACTCCGCGCCCGAGCGGTTGCGGGCTCCGCCAATAATGTCCTTGCCTCGACGGAAGCCGGCTCGGTGCTCTTTTCTCGAGGCATCGCGTACGCTCCGGACTACCTCGTGAACGCCGGGGCGCTCATCCAGGGCGTTCGATTCCTCCGGAACGGAGAGCGTTCGAGCGGCGAGGCTCTCGAAGCGATCGGAGAGAAGACGCGGGACGTCCTCGACCGCTCCCGAGAGGCGCGCGTCCCGCCGGAAACGCTTCTCGAGCGAGAGACCCTCGCCCGGCTCCCTGGAGCCGCGTGGCCGCGCTGGTTCGTACCGGAACGAATTCCGGGGAACCCTTGAGTTGACCGGAAGCGGCCTCGATCCTATAATTCCAAGCTCCCAGCCACGGCATCTGCCACTCCGGACCCTGAGACTTCGGACACGCGGGTCAGCGGTTTCTGCCGTCGAAAATCAGGAGGTCGAATGGCTCAGAAGAAAGCTCGCGGTAAGACCGGTCTCAAGAACAAGAGAGCGGGCCGCGGGGCAGGCGAGATCGAACGGTACGAGAAAGCCCTCGAGGGCCTGGAGAAGTCGCTCCGAGCCTTGTACAAAGGGGAATTCGACAGGGCGAAAGAGCAGCTCGAGAAGCTGAAAGAGTCTTTCCCGGACGAGGGCGAGCTCATGGACCGGGTGAACACCTATCTCCTGGTGTGCGAGCGGAAGCTCGCGCCCCAGAAGCGGCCGAAGTCGACGGAGGAGATGATCACCTACGGGGTGATGCTCCACAACGACGGCGACTCCAAGGAAGCGATCAAGATGCTCGGAAAGGCGCTCGAGGCCGATCCTTCGAACGCTCACATCGAGTACTGTCTCGCCGCGGCCCACGCCAAGATCGGCGACGGCGCCGCGACGGCGAAACACCTTCGACAGGCCATCCAGGCGGACCCCCTGAGCCGCATTCACGCCCGCGCCGACGACGACTTCGCTCCGGTGAGGCACACCTCGGAAGTTGGGGCGCTTCTTTCCGAAAGCTGACCGGGCGAGATTAGATGTGATTTACGGTCTCCGCGTCTTCGCCCTTGGAGGCGGGACGGGGCTTTCTTCGCTCCTTCGGGGGCTCAAGCGTTTCATCGACCCGCCCTCTTCGGAGCCGGGGGCGACGGGCCGCGACGCGGTCTACTTCGCCGACCTCTCGGCGATGGTCACGGTGACCGATGACGGCGGGAGCTCGGGGCGGCTCCGGGACGAGTTCCAGATGCTCGCCCCGGGGGACATCCGGAACTGCCTGGTAGCGCTCTCGACGGACGAGTCCCTCCTTTCTTCCCTCTTCCAGTACCGATTCGAGGGCGGAGGAGGACTGCACGGCCATAACTTCGGGAACCTGTTCCTCACGGCGCTCACCGCCGTGACCGGTGACTTCGCGGAGGCGGTTCGGGCGGCGAGCCACGTGCTCGCGATCCGGGGACGTATTTTTCCCTCCACGACCGAGAGCACCTCCCTGGTCGCCGCGCTCGAGGATGGAAGTCTCGTGCGCGGGGAGACCAACGTCAGCCGCTCGGACGCGCGCATTCGTCGGGTATTTCTGGACCCGCCGGGGGTTCCAGCGCCCGAAGAGGCCCTCGATGCACTTGAAGCACGCGGATCTGGTTCTGATCGGACCTGGCTCGCTCTACACCAGCATCCTTCCGAATCTCCTCGTTCCGGGCGTCGCCGAAGCGCTCGCGACGACGGATGCGCTCGTGGTGTACCTCTCGAACGCGATGACCGAGCCGGGTGAAACGACGGACTATGACCTGAAGGACCACGTGGATGCGCTCTACGCTCACGCGCCCGGGCTCCGCCTGTCGTACGTCCTCGCGAATCGAGAGCCCATCGACGACGAAGCGCTCGCGCGTTATCGAGAGGAGGGCGCCCAACCGGTCGTCGCGGACGGCGCTTCCCTTCCCTGTCCCCTCGTCCTCGAGTCGATTCTGCAGAAGGGTCCCCAGGTGCGCCACGACGGCGTCAAGACCGCGCGCGCGCTCCAGAACCTCTTTCATCGAGCCCGGGTCGGCGCGGGCACCGGGCGCGCGCGATGAGCCTCGTCATCGCCCTCCTGCCCGGCGCCTCCGGACACTCCGCGCTCGATCTCCTGGGAAAGCCCGTCTGGCAGAGAACGCTCGACGCCGTGCGGGGTCTCGGCGCGTCGAGAACTCTCTGGCTTCGCCAGAACGGCAGGAGCGTGCCCGACGGAATCGACGGCGTCGATCCCCGGGAGCTTTCCAGCTCTTCGGACACCGTCCTCCTCCTCTCGGCGGAGCTTCCCTGCCTCACCTCGCAAAGCTTGAAGGGAATTCTCAAGAGCTCCCGCTCCCAGCCCCATGCTCTCTCCGAAGGAACCGGCCGGGCTCGCGCCCTCGCCGTCCGCGGCTCCGACGTGAAAGCGGCGCTCGAGGGCTCGCTCGCTCCAAGGCTCCACGCTCCGCGCGAGGAGAACGAGCTTCTACTCGTCGACAGCGCCGACTCGTGGGCCAAGGCGGTCGCGATCCTGAAGAGCCGAAAGATCGACGAGCTTCTTCGCCGCGGCGTTCTGGTTCTCGATCCGGCGAGTGTTTTCGTCGAGCCCGGCGTGAGCGTAGGGAAAGGCACGACGATTTACCCCTGGGTGCATCTTCAGGGGACCACGGTCATAGGACGGGACACTTCGATCGGGAGCTTCTCCCACATCGTCGATTCGACGCTCGGCGCCGGGACGACCATCCTCGACCACTGCTTCATCCGATCGAGCCGCGTCGGCAAAAACGTCCAGATCGGACCTTTCGCTCACCTTCGTCCCGAGTCCGACGTCGGCGACGAGGCAAGAGTGGGGAACTTCGTCGAGCTCAAGAAGACTCGTCTCGGGGCGGGCGCCAAAGCTCCCCACCTTTCTTATCTGGGAGACGCGGTGATCGGGAAGAAGGCGAACATCGGCGCCGGCACCATCACCTGCAATTACGACGGCGTGAAGAAGCATCAGACGATCGTGGGTGACGGAGCTTTCATCGGCAGCGACGTTCAGCTGGTGGCGCCGGTCCGAGTCGGGAAAGGCGCATACGTCGCCGCGGGGTCTTGTATCGTTGAGGACGTTCCCCCGAACGCCCTCGCGCTCGCTCGGAGCCGCCAGGTGGTGAAACCGGGCTGGGCGAAGAAAAGACGGGGGTAAAGAGATATGTGCGGAATCATCGGCTACGTCGGCGAGAGGCCCGTGAGCGAAGTCCTTCTCCAGGGGCTGCGCTCTCTCGAATATCGGGGCTACGACTCGGCGGGCATCGCCGTCGCGAACGGGGGGAGCCTCAAGGTGCTCCGCTCGGAAGGAAAGCTCGACAACCTGGCCCGGCAGGTCGATCCGCAGTCGATCGAAGGCTCCTACGGTGTCGGCCATACGCGCTGGGCGACGCACGGTCGGCCGAACGAGGAGAACGCCCATCCCCACCGCGACTGCACCGGAGAGCATCGTGGTGGTCCACAACGGCATCGTCGAGAACTACCTCGAGCTCAAGCGAAAGCTCGCGAAGGAAGGCCACCGCTTCCTGACGGAAACCGATACCGAAGTCATCGCTCATGCCATCGAAAAGCACTTCGAGGGGGATCTCGTCCGCGCGGTCGAGAAGACGCTGGCGGAGCTCGAGGGTGTCTTCGCGTTCGTCGCCCTCTCGACGAAAACGCCCGACGTTCTGGTGGGCGCGCGCAACGGCCCGCCGCTCGTGGTCGGTCTCGGTGAAGGCGAGTCGTTCATCGCCTCGGACGTCCCCGCGTTTCTTTCGCACACGAGGAGCGCGATGTTCCTCGACGACGGCGACATCGCTGTGGTCGGCCGGAACGGGGTCGTCATCCGCAACCGGAACGGCGAGGAGCTGAAACGAGAAGTGCACCGCATCCTCTGGGATCCGGTCCAGGTCGAGAAGCAGGGCTTCAAGCATTTCATGCTCAAGGAGATCTTCGAGCAGCCCCATGCCGTTCGCGACACCCTCCTCGGCCGGTACTCGCTCGATACGGGCCTCGTGCACTTGAACGAGCTCGCGTTCGAGGACGAAATGGTCTCGCGCCTGAAGCGGATCGCCATCGTCGCCTGCGGGACGAGCTGGCTCGCGGCCCAGGTGGGAAAGTTTCTCATCGAGGAGCTCGCGCGGCTTCCGGTCGAGGTCGACGTCGCTTCGGAGTTCCGCTATCGCAACCCCATCCTGACGCGGGACGACCTCGTGGTCGGCATCACCCAGTCGGGCGAGACCGCCGACACTCTCGCCGCGCTCAAGACCGCGAAAGAATCCGGGGCCTCGACTCTCGCGATCTGCAACGTCAAAGGCTCGATGGCGACCCGGCTCTGCGACCGGACTCTCTATACCCATGCCGGGCCCGAGATCGGCGTCGCCGCGACCAAGACCTTCACCGCGCAGGTGGTGGCGCTCTACCTTCTCGGGCTTCACCTGGCCCAGCGCCTGTCCCGGATCGACGAGGACGCCGCGCGGCAGCGGCTCGACGACCTCGCCCGCTGCCCCCACTACCTCGAGCGCACTCTCGAGCTCGCTCCCGCGATCGAAGCGCTCGCGCGAGAGTTCACCCAGGCGTCCAATTTTCTCTACCTCGGCCGGGGACCGCTCTACCCCATCGCTCTCGAGGGGGCGCTGAAGCTGAAAGAGCTCTCGTACATCCATGCCGAGGGCTATCCCGCGGGAGAAATGAAGCACGGTCCCATCGCTCTCATCGACGAGAGGATGCCGGTCGTCGCGATCGCCCTTCAAAACGGCCTCTTCGAGAAAATGGCGAGCAACATCCAGGAGGCGAAGGCGCGCGGCGCCCGCATCCTCGCGCTCGCGACGGAGGGAGACGATCGGCTCGATCAAGTGCTGGATCCCGAGCGCGATCGCATTTTGAAGCTTCCCCGTCATCCGCCGCGCGCTCTCTCCGCTGGTGGCGGCGATTCCACTCCAGCTCCTCGCGTATCACATCGCGGTCCTCCGGGGGTGCGACGTGGATCAGCCGCGGAATCTCGCGAAGTCGGTGACGGTCGAATAGACTTCTCGCGCGAGGGAAGGAAGCCATGAAGAAACACGAGTTCTGCATCGAGTGCCGCAAAGCGGAGTTCCCCGCTTTCGTGCGCGTGCTCAAGGCGCTTCCCCAGGACCGTCTCGACTACCGCCCCGATCCGAAAGCGCGGACCGCGGCGGAGCTGGCCTGGGTGATGCCGACCGAGGAAGCGGCGCTCCTGCGCGTGCTCGAACAGGGAACCTGCGAGTGGATCGAGGAAAAGCCTCCCTCGACCGTCGACGAGATCGTGGCGGCGTACGAGCGGAACGCGAATGCCGTCACCGAGCGGCTTTCGCGGCTCGACGAAGCGGGCTGGCAGAAAAAGGGCAAATTCGTTCTGGGCGGCAAGACGGCTTGGGAGACCACCATCGACGGATTCGTTTGGGGTTTCCTCTTCGACGCGATTCACCATCGCGGACAGCTGAGCACCTACCTCCGGCCGATGGGCGGGAAGGTCCCCTCGATCTACGGGCCGACGGCGGACGATTCCGGCGAATCCTGAGAGGTTCGGGCCGAATCGAGCACTGAGTCGCATTGAAGCTCGGGGAAAGCAAACTCCTTCGCCTCGGTTTTATCCTGGCTTTACTCGGCACGGGCTTTCTCGTTCAATTTCATTTCTTTCGCACCTACCCACAACCGATCTTGTTCGGCGACCCGGGCGCGTACCACCGCGTCGGCATGAAGATGCGGGAAGCCATCGGCGCGTGGGCCGACGGAGCCACCATCGGTGAGGCCTACGGGTCGTTTCGTCCCTACGCGTACCTCATAGGCACGGGCTCGATCTACGCGGGCGTCGATTCGGTTCGAGGCGCGCTCCGATCTCTCTACGAAAGCGTGGGCGGGGCGGGCCAGCCCGAGTGGCTCCGGCCGTTACCGTTCTTTCGCATCGTCTGGGCCCTCTTCAACACGCTGGGGATGCTGGGGTGCTTTCTTTTCGCGAGCCGTCTCTCCGGCTCGTTCGCCGGCGGATGGATCGCTCTTGCCGCGGCGGCGGTCTATCCGAGCTTCTCGACCCAGAGCGGCCGACTCTATCCCGATCCGGTGTTCTCGGCGCTCTTCGTCTGGTCCGCTTACTGCTTCGTCAGGGCGATCCAGGCGTCGAGCATTCCGTGGATGGTTTCTGCGGGGTTGCTCCTGAGCGGCGGCTTCTTCGCGCGCCCCCAGTTCATGAACTACTTCGCGCTCCTGATCGGTTTGGCGCTGGTCGGCTCCGCGCTCTTCTGGATCCGCGAAGCGCGCACTCGGCGGATGGCCCTCGCCTTCACGCTCTCGGTCCTCCCTTCGATCGTCCTCTGGGGGGTGATCGTCCGAGACACCGCCGGCGACTTCCGCGAAATCGAGCGGTTCGGCTTCTTCACCTTCCGCCAGCAGCAACAATATCCCTATGGCTTCTGGATGTTCCTCGATTCCGACGGATGGGTCGGTCCGTATCAGCTCAAGGAGGGGCCGTTCTACGAAGCCTTGATCCGGGAGCGAGACCGAGAGCCCGGACTCATGGGCGATCGGCGGCGCCAGATCGTTTTCACGGCGCGCTACATTTTCTCTCGCCTCGGCGATTCGGTTCTGCTCGTTCTGGACAACGTCTACCGGCTCTTCGACCGGCCCGCGAACGACTATCAGTGGGATTACCCCTTCGCCGTACGGCACCAGGCCGTCCTTCAGAAAATTCTCATCGTCCTCGCGATTGCCGGGATCGCGGCTTTCACCATCGAGCGGCGGTCGCTCGCGCTCGTCTTCTTCGTGCCTCTCGTATTGTGCGCGGTCTATGGACTCAGCACTCCCAAGCCGCGCTACGGCCAGCCCGCGATGCTCATTCTCATCGGACTCGCGGGCGCTCTCCTCGCGGCTCTCGGCGCGCGCCGGAAGAAGATCGTCGCCGGCTTGCGGCATGGACCTGCCGCGACAGGAGCTCTTCTTTTGGCCGGCGTGGCGTTCTTGTCGCTCGGCCTCGTCTTACGCGACTCGTTCCCCGAAGTCGCACGGATTTTTCGCGCGTCATCGATACTCACGCTCCTCGGGCTGCCGTTCGTGCTCGTTCGTCTCGCGTTCGCGGTGAGGACCCGGGATAGCGTTCTTCTCACCTTCGCGTGGATGAGTCTCGCACTGGTCACCGGAGCCCATCTGGTCCGCGATATTTCCTGGCACGAAACGGAGCTCACCCTCGGTGGGCGAACGACCGGGGTCGAGCAGGAGATCCGGCTCTCGAGCGCGGCGTTGAACCGCTTACGGGCGGCAAGTCAGAGCTACATCCTGTTCGACATCCATGCGCCCTCGGGGGAGCTCGCGCCGGCGCGGATAACGGTCTCGGACAAGAGTTATTCCGGCGCGAATCTCTTCCCGGCGATGCCGGTGATGGGAGAGTCCACGACCGCCGGCGGACGCAACCCCAGACGATATCGGCAGTGGTGGGCCTTGCCGATGGAACGGGACGCGCTTCCCGCGACGGGGAGCACCCTCAAAATCTCCCTCACCTATGACGGCGCGCAACCGATCTCCCTTTTCGGCGATCGCTTCCGGGAGGGCGAACGCATCTATGAAGGGCCTTCCTTCGGCGACTGGCCGCACCTCGCGGCCCCGAAGATCGAGTACGACGGAGACTATCGATTGCCGGTTCGCCGCCCGCTCGAGAGCCAGGGCACCAACAGCTTTCGTGTCGAGCGCGACTTGGAGCGTGTCGAAATAAAGGCCGTTCTCCGTATCCGGATCGTGACACTGCAATCGAACGAGGCCCACTTCAGCTGGAGAAGTGCTTCGGTAACGAAAGACACCGCCCGGGGCGTCGGCTTCTTCGCTTACTCCGAAGGTTCGGTCGATGCCGAGCTCCTCATCGATGCGGCGCCCGTTCTCAGCTTTCCCCTCGGGAGCGAATCCGATTTCGACGTCCGCAGAGATGGCTACCGGCTTTGCCACCGCTCGGAAGGCAGGCGGAGCGACCATGCCTATGGCGCCTACGTTCTCGTCTTTTCTCACAGGCCTCACAGGCCCCAAAGGAGCGGGCCGGCGGAGCTCACGGTACGGTATCGCTCCGGAATGAGCCTCCGGCCGCTCACGTTCAGCGTCGATCCGAGCGCGGATGCTTCGACGCTCGGCGGCCTGGCACAGCAGTGTGGACTGGGCAAAGACGAGCTGCGCGCGGGCGCGGTTCAGGTCGTCAGCGCCGCCCGCAACAGCTACCCGGAGGACACCGGCCGGTGGTCCGTTTTCGAAGTGTATTGAAGCCGGGCGCTCAGAAGCGCACGAGCCGCGTGAGCTTCACCGAGAGGCTCCGGCTCTGGAGGAAAAGCGGCTCATCGAGGCCGGTGGCGCGCCCGTCGTTGTAGACCACGAAGAAGTCGCTTCCCGGCTGATACTCCCAACGGAACCGCAGATTGGTCAGGAGCTCGCTCTCGAAAGACGTGTATTGAATGAGGGCGCTCACCGACATGCGCGGAGACACGTTTACGGTCGTGCGCCCGGAGAGAAGGGTCGCGGTGAAGGCCCCCTCCGGAATGTCGACGCGATTCACCGAGATTCTGGGCTCGAGCGACAGCCGGGGGGATGTCTCGATCCGGCCCTGATAGCTCCACTCGTTCCGTGTTCCCCCGAAGAATCCTCCGAACTGATACATCACGCGACCAGAAACTTTGCGCTGCGGTCCGAGCTGATAGCTCAAGCGCGCGTTCTGGAAGTCGTAGTCCCCCACGGGGATCACGACCCCGGGATAGACCTCGAACGGCTCGGGAAGAAACTCGTGGTTGCGCTCGTAGTCGGCGCTCCACTGATCGCCGTTCTGGAGCTCCATACGGAACGTCATCTGAGCCTGGCGGCTCTCGAGCCTCCCTGTCGGATCGGTCACGTATTCGAGACCGGGCTCGAGGCTGACCTTGCGAATGATGTCGCTGTCGGGCCGGCGGCTCAGGCGGAACTTCGCGAGCGACTCTCGAAAATCCTCGCGTCGCAGAAAACCGATCTCGGGGTTGAAGTTCGTGTCGACGAGCGTATGGCTCACGCGCGCTCCGTAGAGATCGGAGTTGTAATCGAAGATCCCGCGATAGCTCTCGTCGTCTCCTTCGAGTCCCGTGGTCCTCGACCCCGCGTAGTAGCCGCCGACCACGAGGGAGTCCGAGAGTCCGAAGCTTCCGTCGACGCCGAAGACCTCGTTCGAGCCATTCTCGGTTGACCCCGCCGGCGAGACCGTCGAGCGCGAGCGGTGGGTCAGGAGCGCGCCCACCTGGCTTTTGCGAAAGATGTCGCGTTTCACGCGAATCACCGAGAATCCCGTGGGGTCGAGACCGGCGGGCTCGAACTCATCGGTGTGGATGTTGAGAACTCCGAGAGTGTAGGCGCCGAGCTTCCCGGTGACCCGCGCGCCGGCGCGAATGGGAACGACACCCTCAGGCGAAATGCCGATGCGTCGGCTGAAGAAGAGGATCGGTGCGTTGTCCGGGCCGCCCCCTCCGTTGAAGTCCTGTCCGAAGCCGGCGTTTCCGAACGAGAAGTTGCCCTGTCCCTCGAGAAAGAACTCCCGCTTCTCGGGATACTGGACGTCGAAGCGGGTGAGGTTCACCTGGATCTCGTCGTCCTCGACTTGCGCGAAGTCGGTGTTCACCGTGACGTCGGCAACGAGGCTCCGGGTGATGCCGTACTTCACGTCGAAGCCGACCTTCCCCCCGAGATCGTTCGCGACCGGTTCCTCCAGGGTCTGATCGGTGCGGAGCGTCGTGATGGCGTAGGGCTTCACCTCGAGATTGCGCGCGGGCACGGTCTCGATCCCGACGAGAGTCGCCGCGGAGGAAGCCTTCACGAGGCCGCGGAGATCGTACGACGCGGGGACCTGCGTCAAGTACGAGACCTCGTTTTTCCACTGAACGATCCGGCGGAAGTTCACTCCCCACACCTGCTCCTCGCCCGAACGGAACCGGAGCGACTTGAACGGAATGGCGATCTCCGCCGTCCACCCCCGCTCGAACCTCCCGGTCCTCGCGTCCCAGACGGTGTTCCAGTCCTTGTTGACGTTTCTCTCATCCACGGCGAGCGCGTCGGTGAGACCGCCCAGGAGGTTCACGTGGAACATGAAGGAGTTCCGCCGATCGTGGAAGGTGTCGAACATGACTCCGAAATTTTCGTTCCGTGAGAGCGATTGATTGTCGCGCCGCATCTCGTTTCCGATCATGCGCTCGGGATGGCTGTCCCAGCATCGGGCGGAGATGTACACGTTGTCGTCGTCGAAGAGGAGCCAGACCTCGGTCGACTCCGTCGCCTCTTCGCCTTCGTGCGGCTCCTGCTGGATGAAGCCTGAGATCGACTCCACCCTCGAGTACGTGTCTTCGTCGAGAAGACCGTCGAGCACGATGGGCTCGGCGATGCGGGACGCGCGAACGGTCACGTTTCCCTCCGCGTCCCGGGCGACGACGGCCGGAGGGGCGACAGCCGCGTCATCGGCCTCGGAGCTCGCTCCGAAGAGACACAGAGAGAGAGCCAGGAAGAGGGCGGCGCACGGAGAACATAATAGCAACTGCGCGCCCTTGCGCTAGACTCCCCCGATGGATGGGGGCGGTTTGGACGTCGCGGGCCTCGAAAGACTCAACGAGCGCCAGCGCGAGGCGGTCTCCGCGGACGACGGCCCCACGCTGGTCCTCGCCGGCGCGGGCTCGGGAAAAACCCGGGTCATCGTTCACCGCATCGCGTATCTCGATCGGGATGCGCTCCGTCTCCTCCGGCGAAATCCTGGCGGTAACCTTCACCAACAAGGCGGCCGAGGAGATGCGGCGGCGGGTCCAGGAGCTTCTTCCCGAGCCCGCGCCCGATCTCTCTCTCCACACGTTTCACGCGCTCTGCCTCCGCCTGCTTCGCCGTTTCGGCGAGGACGTGGGTCTCCCGCGGGCGTTCACGCTCTACGGAGAGGACGAGCGCCGGTCGCTTCTGCGGCGGGTGCTTGCGGGAGATGGGGCTTCTCGAGCGCGAGTATCCGCTCTCCCGCGTGTCGGCGTCGATATCGGCCCAGAAGAACGGCGCCTTCGGACGGAACGACGGCGAGCTCATCGATCCGATCCTCGCGAAGGCGGCGGAGACATATCAACGCGCTCTCGAAGCCGCGGGCGCCGTCGACTTCGATGACCTTCTTCTCCGAGGAGTCGAGCTCCTCGAGTGCTCGGAGCGCGCCCGTGCCTACGCGGCCCGACGATTCCGCCACGTGCTGGTGGACGAGTACCAGGACACGAACCGCGTGCAGTATCGACTCCTGCGTCTTCTCGCGCCCCACGGAAACCTCTTCGTGGTGGGCGACGAGGACCAGTCGATCTACAACTTCCGCGGCGCCGACCTGCGGAACATTCTCGACTTCGAGCGCGACTTCCCCGGGGCGCGCGTGGTGAAGCTCGAGGTCAACTACCGCTCGACGGCCGCCATTCTGCGCGCGGCCTCGGGTGTGATCGGGCACAACGTCGACCGCAAGGGCAAGAACCTGGTCGCGAGCCTTCCGGAGGGCGAGCGCATTCAGCTTCACGAAGCGGACGACGAGCGCGAGGAGGCGGCGCACGCCTGCGGAATTCTCGAGAAGCTCCGCCGCCAGAGCCCCGCGTACCGGGTCGCGATCCTCCTCCGTACCCACGCTCAGACGCGGGCGTTCGAAGAAGAGCTGGTGCGGCGAAACGTCCCTCACCAGGTTCTGGGCGGGCTTCGCTTCTACGAGCGGCGCGAGATCAAGGACGCCCTCGCGTACCTGAGGCTCCTGTACCATCGCGGCGACGACGCGAGCTTTCTTCGCGCGGTGAACGTTCCTCCCCGAGGCGTGGGAGACGCGACCCAGGCGCTTCTGGGCGAGCGCGCGCGGGCGTGCGGCGACCTCGCTCTGGGATGCATCGGAAGCGCTTCTCGACGGAGACGAGATCTCCGGCCGCGCCCGACTCGGGCTCGCCGCCTTCCGGGCTCTCATCGAAGGGCTCGCGACTCGGTTCGGTTCCGGGAATCCTTCCGGCGCCCTTCGGGCGATCCTCCAGGAATCCGGGCTTCTCGGTGCGCTCGAGGCCGAGGGCGAGGCCGCGGCGCGGGAACGGCGGGAGAACCTGGAGCAGCTCGTCGCTTCAGCCCTCGAGTACGAGGCGAGCGAGCGGCAGCCCTCGCTCGCGGCGTTTCTCGACCGGGTGAGCCTCTTGACCGACGCCGATACGCTCGAGACCCCCGCCCCCTGCCTTCTGATGACGCTCCACGCGGCGAAGGGACTGGAGTTCGACGTCGTCTTTCTCGGCGGGCCTCGAAGAAGGGCTCTTCCCTCACGTGCGCGCCGCGGGGAGCCGACACGCGCTCGAGGAAGAGCGGCGCCTCTTCTACGTGGGACTGACGCGGGCGCGATCGCGCCTCTTTCTCTCCTTCGCTCGCTCCCGATTCCTGTCGTACCTGTCGACGTCGCGAGAGCCGTCCCGGTTTCTCTCCGAGATACCCGCTGAGGTGCTGGAATCCACGCCGGGAGCGTTCCGAGCCTCCCCGGCATCCCCGAGAGGAGCGCCCTCGTCTTCCGGGCCCAGAGGCCCGTCGTTCCGCCCGGGCACCGTCGTTTCCCACAAGACGTTCGGCGAGGGGCGCGTCCTCGCGGCCGAGGGCTCAGGACGCGATCGCAAGGTGACCGTCCTGTTCCACAAGGCGGGCCGGAAGAAGCTCCTTCTCGAGTACGCCGATCTCTCCGTTCGTGAGTTGACCGCGCACGATGCGCGAGCTCGACGTGGTGAGCTGGCTGATCGCTACTGTGGCTCGACCGCGGTCACGATCCACCGCGTCGGGACCACCGCCCCGAACGAGTTCTTCACGTCGTACCGGGTGAGGGTCACGAGAAAGGCGCGCTCCGCGCCGTCCTTCGTCGTCACTCGAACCGACGCGACTTTGCTTAGGGTCTCCCCCTCGAGCTCTTCGGGCGCGCGCCTCCTTCTGGAGAGACTTCTGGATGGTGCGGATCTCCAACTCCAGCGCCTGCTGCGCTTCGTGGAGGCTCGTGACCACGGCCTGGCGCTCCGCGCGAAAGGCGTCCCACTGCTCTCTGGAGCTCGCCGAGCCGTCCCTCGAGTGACTTTTCCGGCTGCGTCCAGGACCAGCCTCTGCATCCGCAGGAGCTCGTCGTAGTTCGCCTGGCGGAAATCGCGGAGAACTCCTGGAACTGCTCGTCTCGACGGTCCTCCGCCTGATCGACGCGCTCGCGGATGCGCGACGAGGCGGTACGGCTCCCGCCGCTCGTCTCCGATGGTCACCACTCGGTGGTCCGAGATCTCTCCCGGAAACGACACCATCGACAGGAGAGCCACCGTTTGTCCGTCCTGCCGCGCGGATGCCTCGAGGAACCGGTCGACGAGCTCGTGCTCCGCGCTGCGACAGGAAAAGGCCGAGGCTGCGATCAGGGCGATCGCGATTCGCCTCAGTTCTCCCTCCTCCCCGAGCCCCAGTGGATCCGTTCCTGGAGCTTCAGGAAACTGTCGCTCGTCTTCGTCCATCGGACGGCGGACCGCCCTCCGCGGCGTCGAGTCTCGTCGTGGAGATCCGTCGTTCTCCGGAGCGCCGGGAGAGAGACGCTCCGCCTGCGAGAGCCTGTATCGCGCGTCGCCGAAGCGCTCGAGGCTCAAGAGCGTCTCGACCTGGAGAAGAAGCGCTGTCTGACGGCGCGCGGTATCCGTCGGTTCGGGCGGCGAGCTTCTCGAGCCAGCGGAGCGTTCCCTCCTGGTCGCGAGGCGAGCCGTGAGAGCGTCGCGAGGCGGAAGAACGCGGCGTCGGCGGGAGCGTCGTACGGAAGCGCGACCGCCTGCTCGTAGGCCGCGGCGGCCTCCTTCAGCTGCTCCAACCGGTAGTAACACTCTCCGAGGGACAAGAAAATCTCCCGCGACCGGTCGGGGTCCCTCGCGCTTTGAAGGGCCGCGCGGTAGTGCGGAATCGCGCGTTCGGGGTCCTGCATCTCGTGCTCGTACAGCCGGGCGAGAAGACGATGCGCATCGGGGACGACCTCGCTCTCGGGATAATCGTCGAGGATCTCGACCAGCGTCCCGTGGGCGGCAGGCACGTCGCGCGTTCTCAGAAGATGAATCCGCGCGAGCTCGAGCTGCGCCTTTGCCGCGAAGGGGCTCTCGGGAAAGCCGATGACGATGTCCCGCAGCCGCCGCGCGGCGCCTTCGTAGTCGTCCTCGCGCTCGGCTTTCGCCGCCTCCGAGAAGAGACGCTCCGTCTCGCTCCCGCACCCGGCGAGGGCGGAAAGGAAAACGAGGAGGAGCGCGTTCGGTCGGGACGGCATCGGTCGCTCGGAGCGGAGTCTATTCCCTAACGGGGACGGTTGCGAGCCCGGGCATCTTCAGCTGGCTGCTCCTTCGTCCTCTTCCTTCTCCGCGAGCTTCGCGACCGCCACGACGTGGTCGCCTTCCCCGAGCTCGATGAGCCGGACGCCCTGCGTCGCGCGGCCGTGCACGGAGAAATCCTGCACGCGCAGGCGCACGATCATTCCCTGGGCGGTGATGACCATGAGCTCGTCTTCGTCGCGCACGAAGAGCACCGCGACCACGCGTCCGTTGCGCGCGGTGGTCTTCACGTTGATGATGCCTTTCCCGCCGCGGCTCTGGAGTCGGTATTCCTCGATATGGCTTCTCTTCCCGAAGCCGAGGTCCGTCACCGTGAGGAGCGTGCCCTCGGGCTCCACCACCGCCATGCTGACGACCGCGTCGCCCTTTTGGAAAGCTCGATGCCCTTGACCCCGTAAGCCGTGCGGCCCATCGGACGGGCGTCGCTCTCGGTGAAGCGGATCGCCTTTCCGTCGCGGGTCGCGAGGAGCGCCTCGCTCGCGGGCTCGGTGACGGCGGCGGCGATGAGCTCGTCGCCCTCGTCGATGGCGATGGCGATGATGCCGCGGGACATCGGGTTCGCGAACGCGGAGAGCGGCGTCTTCTTCACCGTGCCCTTTCGGGTCGCCATGAGGAGATAGATATCCTCCGGGAACTCTTTCACCGCGCAGACATCGGCGAGCTTCTCCTGCGGATGCATCGCGACCAGGTTCACGATCGCTTTTCCCTTGCCCGCCGTCCCCACGTTCGGAATCTCGTGGACCTTGAGCCAGTGGACCTTCCCCCGGTCGGTGAAGATCAGGATGTAGCTGTGCGTCGAGGCGATGAAGAGCCGATCGACGAAGTCCTCCTCGCGCGTGGTCATGCCGATGCGGCCCTTGCCGCCGCGCTTCTGCTTGCGATAGACGGTGACCGGGCTCCTCTTGATGTAGCCGGAGTGGGACACGGTGATGACCATGTCTTCCTCGGCGATCATGTCTTCGATGCTGATCTCCTGGGTCTTCGCGATGATCTCCGTCCGCCGGTCGTCGCCGAATTTCTCCTTCACCTCTTCGAGCTCTTCGCGAACGATCTGGTCGATGCGCTCGTCGCTCGCCAGGATCGCCTTCAGCTCCTCGATTCGGAGCCGAATCGCCCGGTGCTCCTCGAGGATCTTGTCTCGCTCCATCGCGGTCAGCCGATGGAGCTGAAGGTCGAGGATGGCCTGGGCCTGGATCTCGCTGAGCCCGTAGTTCGCCATCAGCGCTTCGCGGGCCGCCGCGGGAGAGGGTGAGCTCCGGATGAGCCGGATGACTTCGTCGAGATGGTCGAGGGCGATGACGAAGCCTTCGAGGATGTGCGCGCGCTCCTCGGCCTTCTTGAGCTCGAAGACGGTGCGCCTCCGGACGATGTCCCGGCGGAAATCGATGAAGAGGCGAACGAGCTCGAGGAGCGAGAGCACTTTGGGTCGGTTGTCGACGATGGCGAGGAGGATGATGCCGAAGCTGGTCTGGAGCTGCGGTGTGCTTGTACAGGTTGTTGAGCACCACCTGGGCGACCTCTCCCCGTTTGAGCTCGATCACGATGCGCATCCCGCTCCGATCGGATTCGTCGCGGACGTCCGAGATGCCGTCCACTTTCTTGTCCCGCGCGAGCTCGGCGATTTTCTCGACCAGCCTGGCCTTGTTCACCTGGTAGGGAATCTCGGTCACCACGATGGATTCCCGGTCCTTCCCCGACTCTTCGATCTCCGCGCGGGCCCGCATCTGGATGCTGCCCCGGCCGGTGCGATACGCCTGCTCGATGCCTGGTCCGCCGTGGACGAAGGCCGCGGTCGGGAAAGTCCGGTCCGCGCACGATTCCGAGAAGCGCGTCCACGAGCTCGGTATCGGTCGCCCCTTTGGACGCAAGTACGTGGAGGATGCCGTCGACCACCTCGCGCAAATTGTGGGGCGGGATGTTGGTCGCCATGCCGACCGCGATCCCGGTCGCCCCGTTCACGAGGAGGTTGGGGAAGGCCGAGGGCAGAACGGTTGGCTCCTGCGTGTTGCCGTCGAAGTTCGGGACGAAGTCGACCGTTTCCTTGTCGATGTCCCGCATCATGCTTTCGGCGAGGGCGGTGAGGCGGGCTTCGGTGTACCGATACGCCGCGGGTGGATCGCCGTCGACCGAGCCGAAGTTTCCCTGCCCGTCGATGAGCGGCATCCGCAGGTTGAAGTCCTGGGCCATGCGCACCAGGGTGTCGTAGACCGCGGCGTCTCCGTGGGGGTGGTACTTCTTCAGCACCTCGCCCACGATGCCCGCGCACTTCGAGTAGGCCCGCGTCGAAAGAAGCCCCTCCCGGTACATCGCGTAGAGGACGCGGCGGTGGACCGGCTTCAAGCCGTCGCGCACGTCCGGAAGCGCCCGTCCGATGATGACGGACATGGCGTAGTCCATGTAGGACCGCTTCATCTCGTCTTCGATGTTGACGGGCAAGCGTTCTGCCGCTTGTGCCATGCTGGTGCCTTTCCGCTAGCGTGCTGGAACCGGCAGTGGTCGGAGCTTCGTCTAGATGTCCAGATTCACCACTTCGAGCGCGTTCTCTTCGATGAACTGGCGTCGGGGCTCGACCGCGTCTCCCATGAGCACGGTGAAGATCTCGTCGGCGTCGACTTCGTCGTCGATGGTGACGCGGAGGAGGACACGGATCTCGGGGTCCATGGTCGTGTCCCAGAGCTGGGTCGGGTTCATCTCGCCGAGACCCTTGTAGCGCTGGATCTGGAGACCCTTCTTGCCCGCGGTGAGGAGATAGTCGATGAGCTCTTCCTTGCTCGCGAGCTCCCTTCGCTCCGCGGGCGGAGCCGTCCGACCGCGGCGCCGTCCGGTCGGCCGCCGGAACCGCCTTCGCTCACCACGATGGGAGGCCGCTCGAAGTCCTCGACCTCCTGGTAGAGGTCCCGCAGGGTGCGGTACTCGGCGGCGGCCAGGAACTCGCGCCCGATGGGTTTCACCCAGCGGTAGCCGTTGGTGTTCTGCCCGGGAACGATCTCGGTAGAGCTGGTGCTCCTCGTCGGGCATGACCGTCGGCCTCGAGCCCGTGCTCGCGCGTGATGGGATCGAGCGCCTCTTCGAGCCACTCCTTGTTCGAGAGGATGGTCTCGTCGGCGCCGGCGCTCAGGAACTCCTTCAGGATCACCGCGGGATAGCCGCGCTTCGCGAGACGGTCGAGGTGCTTGCGGAAGGCCACCATCTTCTCGAGGCGGCTCGCGAGGTCCTCGCCCGAGTACTCCTTGCCGAGCGCGGGAATGCGAACGGTGCGGTTCTCGACCGCCCGGAGCAGGAGGTGGCGATCGAGCTCTCGATCGTCCTTGAAGTAGACCTCCTTCTTCCCCCTCTTGACCTTGTAGAGCGGCGGCTGCGCGATGTAGAGGTGCCCGCCCTCGATGACCTGGTTCATCTTCCGGAAGAAGAACGTGAGGAGCAGCGTCCGGATGTGCGAGCCGTCGACGTCGGCGTCGGTCATGATGATGACCCGGTGGTAGCGGAGCTTCTTGAGGTCGAAGTCCTCCTCGATGCCCGTGCCGAGCGCGGCGATCATGACCTTGATCTCTTCGTTCTCGAGCATCTTGTCGAGGCGCGCCTTCTCGACGTTCAGGATCTTCCCCTTGAGCGGCAGGATGGCCTGGAAGTGCCGGTCGCGTCCCTGCTTCGCCGAGCCGCCCGCGGACTCTCCCTCGACGATGAAGAGCTCCGAGAGCGCCGGGTCGCGCTCCTGGCAGTCGGCGAGCTTTCCCGGAAGAGAGGTGGAGTCGAGGGCGCCCTTGCGCCGCACGAGATCGCGGGCCTTGCGCGCGGCCTCGCGCGCCTTGCGCGGCGTCGACGACCTTGTTCAGGATCCGTCGGGCGTCGGCCGGGTTCTCCTCGAGGAAACGCGCGAACCTTCTCATTGACCAGCGCCTCGACGAAGCCCTTGACCTCGGGGTTGCCGAGCTTGGTCTTGGTCTGTCCCTCGAACTGCGGCGACGGGAACCTTGACGCTGATGACCGCGGTCAGACCTTCGCGGATGTCCTCGCCCTCGATTCCGCCCTCGAGAACCTTGTTGAGGTTGTTCTCGGTGCCGTAGTGGTTGACGGTGCGGGTGAGCGCGGCGCGAAGACCCGAGAGGTGCGTTCCGCCCTCGTGGGTGTTCACGGTGTTGGCGAAGGAGAAGAGCGCCTCCTGGTAGCCGTCGTTCCACTGCATCGCGATCTCGCACTCCATGCCGTCGGCGGCGCCCTGGATATGGACCGGCCGTCGGATGGAGGGCGCTGCGGTTCTTGTTCAGGTACTCGACGAAGGAGACGATGCCGCCCTCGAAATGGAACTCCTTGTCCTTCCCCTGCGCGCTCGTCGTTGAGGCTGATGGTGATGCCGGGGTTGAGGAAGGCGAGCTCGCGGAAGCGCTGCGACAGGCTGTCGTAGCTGAAGTCGAGGATTTCGAAGATCGTGGTGTCGGGCCTGAAGGTGATGGTCGTCCCGGTCTTGTCGGTGGTTCCGACCTCTTCGAGCTGGGTCGCGACTTTTCCCCGCTCGTAGGCCTGGCGGTAGACCTTTCCGTCCCTGCGGATCTCGAGCTCGAGCCTCTCCGAGAGCGCGTTCACCACGGAGACTCCGACACCGTGGAGACCGGCGGAGAACTTGTAGGTCTGGTTGTCGAACTTTCCCCCGGCGTGGAGCTGGGTCATCACGACTTCGGCGGCGGGCCTTCCCGTCTTCTTCTCGATGTCGACGGGAATGCCGCGGCCGTTGTCGACGACGGTCACGCTGTTGTCAACGTGAAGGGTGACCTCGACCCGGTGCAGTAGCCGGCGATCGACTCGTCGACGCTGTTGTCGACGACCTCGAACACCAGGTGGTTGAGCCCGGCGAGGCCGGTCGATCCGATGTACATCGCCGGGCGCATCCGCACGCCCTCGAGTCCCTCGAGGACGCGGATCTTTTCCGCGGTGTAACTCGCGTTCCGGGGTTGTCTTTCTTCGTCTTTTTGCAGTTCATGTCATTTTTCGATGTGACGCGCGTCTCTGGTCCGTCGTCAGGCGTGGCTCGGACCCGTGGTTCGGCGCTCGGAACGCTCCTCCCGTCAAAGTCTCATCGGCATGACGACGTAGCGGTAGTCCGCGCCGTCCTCGGCGGCTGCGGGCCGCAGCAGGCCCTGGGAGGAGTCGTCCTTCAGCTCGAAGGTGACCTCGGAGGACCCGGTAACGTTCAGGAAGTCGAGGAGGTACTGGCCATTGAAGCCGACCGGAGAGCGTGCTCCCTGGTACGTCGGCTTCGATGGTCTCCCGCGCCTCGCCGAGCTCGGGATTCTGCGACGAGATCTCGATCGCGGCCGGATTCGATTCCGAACTTGACGGCGCGCGATCGCTCGTTCGCGAGGAGTGACACCCGCCGGATGGCGCCCGACGAGCTCCGCCGTGGCGCAGGTGACGCGCTTGTCGTTCCCCTGAGGGATGACCTTGTCGTACGCGGGAAACTGATCGTCGACCCGCTTGGAGACCAGGAGCCGGTCCCCGATGCGGAAGAACAGGTGGTTGTCGCCTTTCGCGAACGAGACCTCGCTCTCGCCTTCGCCGAGGATCTTGAGGAGCTCGAGCAGCGTCTTCTTCGGCACGATCGCGCTCACGGTGCCGCCTTCTCCCTCGGGTCGGGGCAACGGAGATGAAGGCGAGACGATGTCCATCCGTCGCGACCATGCGCAGATCGGAGTCGGTAAGCTCGAGCCGGGCGCCGTTCAGAAAATATCGGCTGTCGTCGGCGGTGATGGCGAAGCTCGTCTTGTGAATCAGCTCGCTCAGCGTCGCTCCGGCGATGGCGGTGAAGCCCGTCGCCGGCGGCTCGGCGAGCGAGGGGAACTCTGACTTCGAGAGTCCGACGATCTTGAAGTACGCCCGGCCGGAGGTGATGGACGCCCAGCGAGTTCTCGAGCTCCTTGAGCTCGATCGTGCCGGTCGTCGACCGCCCGCACGATCTCGAAGAGCTTCTTCGCCGAGAGGGTCAGCGCGCCCGGCTTCGCGACCTCCGCCGGGAAGCGACACCGCAGGCCGACGTCGAGGTCGGTCGCCGCCATCTCGACGCCCGTCCCGTCCGGCCTGGATGAGAACGTTCGAGAGGATCGGAATCGTGTTCTTTCTTTCGACGATTCCCTGAATGAGACCGAGCTCTCGCACGAGGTCGTCTTTGCTGGCGCTGAACTCCATCGATTGATTCCTAGGACTTCTCTCTCCTATATGGAGAGGTTCTCTAATAACTTAATTATATCAAGAAACGCCTGTGAATAAAAACGAATACAGTGTATATCCCCTTTAGAATTGTGTTAGTTAGCCAGTGGATTGCCTGTGCAACGAGCCGCGGGGAAAAGAGCTAACGAATCTGTCGAAAAACGGATGCCGGCTGAACGCATCCACCGGAGGGCACACGTCGCTCCACAGGGTTGTTCGACAGGCGCTGCGGAAAAGTGGCGACTCATCGGAGAGAGTCGGATGAGGCCCTGGATGAGGCGGTCGAACTCGGGGTCGGAGCGTCGCAGGGCGTCGATCTTGCGAACCGAGTGGATGACGGTGGAGTGGTGTTTGCCGCCGAAGGCTTTGCCGATGTCGGGAAGGCTCGCTCGGGTGAGGGACTTCGAGAGATACATCGCGATCTGCCGGGGAAGTGCGACCGACTTGGCGTTGTTGCGAGCCTTGAGGTCCGAAACCTTGAGCCGGAAGTGGTCGGCGACGTACTTCTGGATCGAGTCCATGTTCAGGATCTTGTCCTCGCTCGGGAAGGAGATCTCGCAGGACCTCCTGGGTGAGAGAGAGGTCGATGGTGCGGCCGGTGAGAGACGAGTAGGCGATGAGGCGGATGAGAGAGCCCTCGAGCTCGCGGATGTTGGATTTGATGCGGGACGCGATGAAGATCGCGACGTTGTCGGGAAGGGTGACTCCGTCGGCGTCCGCCTTCTTTCTCAGGATGGCGATCTTGGTCTCGAGATCGGGCGCCTGGATGTCCGCGGTGAGGCCCCACTCGAAGCGCGAGCGCAGGCGCTCTTCGAGCGTCGGGAATCTCGCGAGGCGGAGCGTCGCTGCTGAGCACGATCTGCTTCTGCGCGTCGTAGAGCGCGTTGAAGGTGTGGAAGAACTCCTCCTGGGTCCTCTCCTTGCCGGCGATGAACTGGATGTCGTCGACGAGAAGCACGTCGAACGAGCGGTGCTTGTTGCGGAACTCGATGATGCGATCGTAGCGGATCGCGTTGATGAGCTCGTTCATGAACTTCTCGGCCGAGATGTAGACCATCTTGACCGCGGGTTCTGGTCGAGAATCTGGTGGCCGATGGCGTGGAGGAGATGGGTCTTGCCGAGGCCGACGCCGCCGTAGATGAAGAGCGGGTTGTAGGCGCGGGAAGGGCGACTCGGCGACGGCGCGGGCGGCGGCATGTGCGAACTGGTTGCTGGTGCCGACGACGAACGTGTCGAAGCGATACTTCGGATTGAGCGTCGGGAGGCGGGGTCGTGTCGAGCGGCACCAGGAGCTCGCGCGGAGCGCTCGGGGAGCGCTCTTTCGACGACGGTTCGGACCCGGCGGCCTCGGCGCGCTCCGTCTCGAAGACGACTTCGATCTCCGGCCGATGGAGCTCATCGAGCGACTCGAGAATGACGCCCGAATAATGCTTGTTCAGCCAGTCGCGGAAGTGCGCGTTCGGAACGAGAACGCTGACGCTCTGGCCGTGCTCGGCCAGGAGACGAGTCGGACGAAACCAGGTGTTGAAGCTATGGCGATTGACCTTCGTCTCGATCTTCTGGAGAATCTCTTCCCAAAGGTTCATGGGCGTAAATACCGGCACCACCAAGAATTAGGCATCGGTCGACGACGACGGCTCCCAGGGGCGAACGCCCAGACGACGGAGGTTTCCACAGAAATATCAACAAATGTGGAAAACCCGCAGTGCGAGGGACCCCACCTCGAGAGAAAGCGTTTCGTCGTATGTCGACCGGACGAGGCGCGTAATCTAGCATATGGGGTATTGGTCGACAAGAAAAAATTCTCGGGTCGCGAGAATGCGCGGCTCGAGTTGACAGAGCGGTCACGTCGGAGTAGCATCGTTGATTTCGCTTCGACGGGTTGCGGGCGAGTAGAAGCGCGTCCCGCGAGTGGTTCCGCACCGTCATGAGACGGGAGTCATGAGGAAATGAAAAGAACGTTCCAGCCAAATCGACGCCGACGGAGCCGCACTCACGGTTTTCGCGTGAGGATGCGCTCGAAAGCCGGCCGGGCAGTCCTCGCTCGGCGCCGGCGCAAGGGCCGGCATCGTCTTTCGGTTTGACGGAAGGCCGATCCGGACGACCCGTTAGCCTCCGACGCCGGTCGGACTTCGAGCGCGTCTATCGCGAAGGACGACGGTGGGTGAATCCCTTCTTCGTGGCGTTCGTGCTCGTGTCGAAGGAAGGTGGTCTGCGGGTCGGGTTCGTCGCCAGCCGGAAGGTCGGAGGCGCCGTCGAGCGAAACCGCGCGAAGAGGCTCCTCCGGGAAGTCTTTCGTAGAAAGGGACCGACAGCGTGAGCTCGCGATCGACGTCGTCCTCGTCGCGCGAGGCGCTATCCTGGGCGCGGACTACGGAGCGGTCGAGGCGCAATACCTTCGAGGTGTGGGGCGCTGGTTTGAGAAGATTTCTCGAGTTTCTGGATAAGGAGGTCCTGAGCTGGATTCTGCGGAGAAGCATCTGGATCTACCAGGTCAGCGTCGGACTTCTTTTCCGGGGCGCCTGCCGATTCGAGCCCTCGTGTTCCCGCTACGCGGAGGAGGCCGTTCGGAAACACGGCGCCGTCCGTGGGACCTGGCTCGCGGTCGGCTCGCGTTCTGCGATGTCATCCGTTTCATCCGGGAGGATTCGATCCCGTGCCCGTGAGCGCGGTCGGGGTGAAAGAGAATCGTTAAATGGAAAAACGATCTGCTGCTGTTCTTCGCCGTGACCTTCCTTCTCCTCTCGCTCTGGCCACGGCTCTTCCCGCCCCCGGCGCCTCCCGACTTGCCACCCGCGAGCGCGCCCGTGACCGAGGCCTTGCCGGTGGAGCCGGCACCCGAGCCGCTCCCGAGCGCCGCCGAAGCCGGAGCCGAATCTGGCCGCCGCAACCGGGGAGCTCGAGGCGCGGGCCGCGGCGAGCGAAGAGAGCGTCGTCGTGGAAACGGACGTGTATCGGCTGACGTTCTCGAATCGGGGAGCGCATCTCACGAGCGCGCGGCTGAAGTCGTTCGACGACGGACAAGGCGCTCCTTACGAGCTCGTGAGCGAAGAGGCGTCGCGGCACGCGGACATTTATCCGCTCGACGTTCGCGTGGCGAGCGCTGCCACCACCGGGGAGATGCGGAAGGCGCTCTTCGAGGTCCGGCCATCGGGGCCGCTCACGATTTCGGCGAAGTGAAACGACGGACCTCGAGTTCGTATGGGCGAACGGGAAGGGTCTCGAAGTCTCGAAGCAGTTTCGCTTCTACGGCGCGACCTACGGCATCGACGTCGAGATCTCCGTGCGGGAGAGAGGCCAGGAGATCGCCAAGGAGATCCTCTACGGCCCCGGCCTCGGCCGCGAGGTGGCGTCCGGAAACTACGTGGGAGTGGAGAAGGGCGTCCTCGCCGCGCGAGGCGAAGTCGAGCTCTTCGCCGCGAAGGACCTCGAGGAAGCGGGGACCGCGGTCAGCGTCGACGCCGCGGGCGTGGCCTCTCACTACTTCGTCGCGCTCATGCTTCCCGAGCCGGGAGGAGTCTACGGATCGCGGCTGTCGCCAACCGACGATTCCCGCGGTCGCGGCGAGCGAGAACGGAAAGGCGCAGAAGGAGCACCAGGCGATCATCGCCGCTCTCGAGGCCCCGGGAAGCTCCGCCGCTTTCCATCTCTTCCTCGGGCCGAAGAAGCTGGAGCTTCTGGAGGAGCTCCAGCCCGGGACTCTCGCGAATCATCGAGCTCGGCGCCTGGATGCGCTATCCCGCGATGCTTCTCCGGACCGGCGCTCCTCTGGCTCTATGAACGGGTGGGGAACTGGGGATGGGCGATCGTCCTCCTCACCATCGTCATCAATCTTCTCCTGGTTCCCCTGAAGCACTACAGCTTCGTCTCGATGCGGAAGATGCAGAAGCTCGCGCCCCAGATCCAGCGCATCAAGGACCGCTACAAGAAGGTGAAGCAGACGGACCCGCGCTACCAGCAGATGAACCAGGAGATCATGGGGCTCTACAAGGAGCACAAGGTCAACCCCGTCTCGGGGTGCCTCCCCATGCTTCTGATGATCCCCTTCTTTTTCGCGTTCTATCGCCTTCTCATGTCGTCGATCGAGCTCCGACAGGCCCCATTCGTCTTATGGATCCACGATCTTTCCCAGTTTGACCCGTATTTCGTTCTGCCGATCCTCATGGGTGCGACCCAGCTCGTCATCCAGCAGATGACGCCTCAAACCACGGTCGATCCCGATTCAGGCGAAGATCATGAAGCTCATGCCCGTCATGTTCACGTTCATCCTCGCCTGGGCGCCGGCGGGCCTCGTCCTGTACTGGTTCTCGAACAACATCGTGTCGATGGTGCAGCAGGTGGTGACCAACCGGTGGCTCGGGAAAGGTGAGGACGAGGACGGGCAGCGCGGGGCGAAAGCGCAAAAAGAGAAAGCCGTGAAGCAGGCCCAGGCGCACGGTTGAAGTAGCGAAAGCGCGAGGGAGGATCGAGTGACCGAGGAGAAAGAGCCCCGCGAAGCCATGGAGGATCTCGTTCGCCGCATGGTGGGGCACCTGGGATGGGATCTCGCCGTTCGCGTGGAAGAAGTCGAGGGGGACACGCATCAAGGTGGACCTCTCGGGTGGCGACCGGGATATCGTTCTCTGCAATCGGGCGGAAGTGCTGGAGGCACTCCAGTACCTTCTGAACCGCACCTTCGGTCGGGAGAGCCGGGACGACCAGCGGGTCCTCGTCGACTGCGACGGCTACCGCGCGCGAAAGGAGGCGGAGCTCCGCGAGATTGCTCTCCGCGTTTCCGACCGCGTGCGACGCACGGGAGCCCGTGAAGAGCTCGGCCTCATGAACCCGTACGAGCGCCGGATCGTCCATCTGGCGGTGGCCGAGACCGAGGGCGTGACGACGGTGAGCGCGGGTGAAGGGGTCATGAAGCGGGTCATCATTCTCCCCTCTTGAGCTTCGACCCGGTGTGAGCTTCGACGAGGAGTTGCGCCTCGCCTTCGGAGGGACGACCCCCCCGGCCCTCGATTCCGAAACGCACGCGAAGCTCGAGGCGCTCGACCGCATCCTCTCCCGGTGGTCCCCGAAGCTCGATCTGATTGGCTTCAAGACGAGGCCGGAGCGAATCCTCCGCTATTTCGCGGAGCCGCTCGCGGCGTCGCGCTGGCTCCCCGTTTCCGGAAGCGCCCTCGACATCGGCTCCGGCGGTGGGAGTCCGGGGCTGCCGTTCGCGATCGTGAGGCCCGGGCTCGCATGGACCTTTCTCGAGCCCCGGCTCCGCCGTCGTCTCTTTCTGGAAGAGGCCGTGCGCGAGCTCGGCCTCGAGAACGTGCGCGTCGATGCCGAGCGCTTCGAGAAGACCGTCGCCGGTAACCGGAGCGCCATCGCCATGAGGGGGGTTCGGCTCGACCGATCCCGACCTCGATTCCGTCAAGCGCGCGTTATCCCCCGAAGGCCGCTTTCTGTGGTTGAGTGGGGAGGATCGACTCGGCGAGGGAAAGGAGTGGCTCTCGGGCCCGGGGTTTTCCGTCGAAGGCCCGATGCGCCTCCTTCCGAGCTCGGACGGGCGCCTCCTCGATCGTGGGGCGGGTCCTCTGAGCGAGTGTTTCACGTGAAACAAAGAGGCCCGTGCTATGCTCGCGCTCCGAGGATTTCCTGGACGGAAGAGGGGGGCGCCAATTCGACCCGATGACTCGTATCGTCGCCATCGCCAATCAAAAAGGAGGAGTGGGGAAGACGACGACCGCGATCAACGTCGCCTCCTCGGTGGCGGCCGCGGAAAAACGAACGCTCATCGTGGACATGGACCCGCAGGCCAACCTGACGAGCGGACTTGGGCTCGACCCGAACGACGGCGACGGGCACGATCTATCGGGGCCTCGTGGAGGGTGTCCCCGCGGAGTCTCTCGTCCGGGACACGGCCCTCGCGACGCTCAAAGTCGTCCCGTCGGAGCGGAACCTGACGGGAGCGGAGCTCGAGCTCGTCTCCGAGCCGAGACGCGAGTTCCGGCTCCGCGAGTTCCTCGAGCCCGTCGCTTTCTGCCTACGACTACATCTTTATCGACTGCCCGCCCTCTCTCGGCCTTCTCACGCTGAACGCCCTCGTTGCCGCGGACTCCGTGCTCATTCCCCTGCAGTGCGAATTCTTCGCCCTCGCCGGGGTGAGCGAGCTCCTGACGACGGTGAGCCGCGTGCGAGCGAGCTTCAACCCGAAGCTCGCGATCGAGGGAATCGTCTTCACGATGGTCGACGAGCGCACGAACTTGACCAGCCAGGTGATGGAGGACGTGCGCCGGAACTTCCCCGGGATGGTGTACCGGAGCGTCATCCCTCGGAACATCCGGCTCGCCGAGGCGCCCTCCTTCGGAAAGCCCATCCTTCTGTACGACGTGCGCTCCCGGGGCGCGGAAGCCTACCTTTCGCTGACGAAGGAGATTCTGAGGCATGAAGCGCAAAGTGCTCGGTAAGGGTCTCGCCGCGCTTCTTCCCGATGCTCCGGCGGCGGCGAGGGCGAAAGGCTCCTCGAGCTCTGCCCCCGATCGGATCGATCCCAACCCCGAGCAGCCGCGCCAGCACATCGACCCCGAACGGCTCTCCGAGCTCGCCGAAGTCCATGATCGAGCAAGGGGTCGTCCAGCCGCTCGTGGTGCGGCGCGTGGGCTCGCGGTATCAGCTCATCGCCGGCGAGAGGCGGTGGCGCGCGGCGCGGGAGGCCGGACTCGCGAAAGTCCCGGTCGTCGTCCGTCAGGCGGAGCGACCGGGAGCTCCTCGAGATCGCGCTCGTCGAGAACATCCAGAGGGAGGAGCTGAACCCGATCGAAGAGGCGGGGGCTTACCGCAGGCTCATCGCGGAGCTCGGCTACTCCCAGGAACAGGTGGCGGCGCGGGTCGGGAAGGATCGCTCGACGGTCGCGAACCTCCTCCGCCTGCTCCGTCTGCCGCGGGAGATCCGCGGCCTCGTCGCGGAGCAGAAGCTCTCGCCGGGTCACGCCCGACCGCTCCTCACGCTCGACGCGCCCGACAGCCAGGTCGCGATCGCCCGGGAGATCGTCGAAAAGGGATTGAGCGTCCGCGACGTCGAGAGGCGGGTCGGGGCGGCGAGTCGCCCGGCCCGGGAGACGAAAGCCCCCCGCGGGGATGCGAACACCCGAGACGCGGAGGCCCAGCTCGAGCAGGCGCTCGGGACGAAGGTCCGGGTCCGGCGGCAGGGGAAAAAGGGCTCGCGCGGGCGGCTCGAGATCGAGTTTCATTCCGAGGACGAGCTTCACCGAATCTACGAAATCGTTCTTCGCGGCGCGCGGACTGCGAAGCCGCGCGTCTCGGAGCAAATTGACAGAGAGAAAGGGGACGACATCGTGAGGGGCAAAATCACGGGAGCGGGGACCTTTCGGGGTTCCTCGACGTCGGCACCGAGTTCCATGGCGAGCTCTCGTTTCAGGACACGCTGCGCATCGACGGTAAGTTCGAGGGCGCCATCCGGGAGGGGCGCCTCCTCATCATCGGCGAGTCCGCGGACGTGAACGCGGACATCCACGTCGCGACGATCAGCGTGAGCGGCCGGCTCCGCGGAAGCGTTCATGCGAAAGAGCGGATCGAGCTCCATGCGAGCGCGCGCTGTCAGTGCAACCTCGACACCCGGGTCCTCGTGGTCGAGGAAGGGGCGATGCTTCGAGGGGGGCTGCGCCATGGGCGCGTCACGCGGGAACGTCCCGGGAGCTCACCGCGGTGCCGCCCGGCGGTCGGTCCGACAAAGTGAAAAGATTCGCGCACGTCGAATGACGCGGCCGCGCGCGGCCGCGGCTTCGCGACGGGATTCCGCGCGTTGACGGTCTCGGAACCGCGTGATATAGTTAAAAGCTTTGTGCGGCAAAACCGCGCATCGAGAAGCCTAGTTTGATATCCGTCGACGCGACCGCTCTCGTCATCATGGCGCTCGTCTTCGCCCTGGTGCTGGTGCTGAAGACTCTCTTCTTCGAGCCGCTCGCCCGGACGATGGAGACCCGGAAGGAGCGCATCGACCGCGCCGCGCAGTCGCCTGGGACGAGGCGCAGAAGACCATCCGGGCGGCGACGGCGGAGGTCACCGGGGCAGTGAACGCCGCCCGCAACGAAGGCTATGGCCTTCTCGACCGCGCCCGGACGCGAAGCACAGGCGAAGGCGAGAGCGGAGCTCGATTCGGCCGCGACGAGACCCAGGCGCAGCTGAGCGACGCGAAGAAAGAGCTGGCGGAAGCGTCGGATCGCGCGGTTCGCGAGCTCGAGGGACAGGCGGATGCGCTCGCCCGCTCTCTCGCGAGCCGCGTCCTCGGTCGGGACGTCGCGTGAGCCCGGAGGCCTTTCGTCGTCTGCGCTCGTGCTCTCGCTCGGGAGCCCGAGCTCCTCTCTTCGCCGCGGAGGGAGGAGAGCTTCCCCGCATCGTGAACTTCGCCATCCTGGCGACGGTCCTGGTGCTGGTCCTGCGAAAACCCCTCGCGGATTTCCTGAACGCGAAGACCACGCAGATTCGCGAAGAGCTCGCGGAAGCGCGCTCGCGCGAGACGAACGCCGACGTCGAGAGAAGAACGCGCCGAGGAGCTCCTCGCGAGCCTCGGACGGGAAGTCCAGAAAGCGAAAGACGAGGCGGCGAGCGCCGCGAAGGCGGAGAAAGAGCGAATTCTCAAAACCGCGGAGCAGGAGGCCGCGCGCATCCGCGCCATCGCGAAGAAGGAGATCGAGGCCGAAGTCGAAGCGGGCCGCCGCCGCCTCTTCGCGCGCGCGACGGAGCTCTCCGTCGACCTCGCGCACAAGAAGATCGAAAGCATCGATGACCGACGCCGATCGGGACCGCCTCATCGATCGTAGCGTGGACATCCTCGGGAGGCGTCGTTGAAGCCTTCGAAGAAGAACCCCGAGCCTCCGAAGGACGACGCGGGACAAGCCCGCGCCTCTCGACCCACGCATCGGGCGAAGCCGGGCACCCGGGTCGTCGCCGAGCGCTACGCGAAGGCGCTTCTCGAAGTCGCGCTCGACAAGAAAACGAACCTCGACCGGATCGCGAAAGAGCTCGAGGGGTTCCAAAGCCTTCTGGAGCGGGAGAGCGCTCTCCGCGCGGCGCTCGAAGCCCCTACCATTCCGGCGTCGAAGCGAGTCGCCATTCTCGAGTCGGTTCTCGCGTCGGCGAAAGTCGCGCCCGAGACCCTGAACCTTCTGCGTCTCCTCGCGAGAAACGAGCGGGTGCCGCTCGTTCCCTTTGTCGCGGAGAGCTTCCGCCGGCTGGTTCTCGATCACGAAGGAATTCAGCCGGGAGAGGTGGTCTCGGCCCACCCGCTCTCGAGCGATCAGAAGAAACGGCTCGCGGGACAACTGGGACAGGCGCTGGGAAAGACGATGGAGCTGACCTACCGCACCGATCCGGAAATTCTAGGCGGAGTCGTGGTGCGCGTCGGGAACCGGGTCTTCGACGCGAGCGTCACCACACAGCTCCGCCGCTTCAAAGAAGAAGCGCTGTCGCGTCTCTGACCGGCGGGCGCTCGAGGAAAGCAGTCGATGGACATCAGGTCGGATGAAATCACGAAGATCCTGAAGCAGCAGATCGGCGACTACAAATCGGACGTCGACGTCTCGGAAGTCGGGACGGTCGTTTCCGCCGGAGACGGCATCGCCAAGGCCCACGGGCTCGAGGGCGTCATGTACGGAGAGCTGGTGGAGCTTCCGAACGACGTCTTCGGCGTCGCCTTCAACCTCGAAGAGGAAGCGGTCGGACTCGTGCTCTTCGGCAACACCACGCTCATCAAAGAAGGAGACCAGGTCAAGCGCACCCGGAAGATCCTTCAAGTGCCGGCGGGCGAGGAGATGGTGGGCCGCGTGGTCGACGCCCTCGGGCGACCGATCGACGGAAAGGGACCGATCCACACCAAGACGTTCTATCCCGTCGAGCGCATCGCCCCCGGAATCGTCGATCGCCAGCCGGTGAAAGAGCCGCTCCAGACGGGCGTGAAGGCGGTCGACGCGATGATCCCGATCGGCCGCGGCCAGCGCGAGCTCATCATCGGAGACCGCCAGACCGGGAAGACCGCCATCGCGGTCGACGCCATCATCAATCAGAAGGGCACGGGAGTCATCTGCGTCTACGTCGCCATCGGTCAGAAGCTCTCGACCGTCGCCCAGGTGGTGAAGACTCTCGAGAACGAGCGGAGCGATCGACCACACCATCGTGGTGAACGCCTCCGCCTCCGACGCCTCACCACTCCAGTACATCGCACCTTATTCGGGCTGCGCCATGGCCGAGTACTTCCTCTACAACAAGGGCCACGCCCTCTGCATCTACGACGACCTCTCGAAGCACGCCGCGGCGTACCGGGAGGTCTCGCTCCTCCTGCAGGCGGCCCCCCGGGACGAGAGGCGTACCCGGGCGACGTTTTCTACCTGCACTCGCGGCTCCTCGAGCGGGCGGCGAAGCTCTCCGACGCGAACGGCGGAGGCTCCCTCACCGCGTTTCCCTTCATCGAGACCCAGGCGGGCGACCTCTCCGCCTACGTGCCCACGAACGTCATCTCCATCACCGACGGGCAGATCTACCTCGAGGTGGATCTCTTCAACGCCGGCGTCCGTCCCGCGATCAACGTCGGCAACTCGGTGAGCCGCGTGGGCGGCTCCGCGCAGATCAAAGCGATGCGGCAGGTCGCGGGCACCATGCGCCTCGATCTCGCCCAGTACCGGGAGATGGCGGCCTTCGCGCAGTTCGGCTCCGACCTCGACAAGGCGACTCAGGCGCAGCTCGCGAAGGGCGAGCGCCTCGTCGAGATCCTGAAGCAGGGCCAGTACCAGCCGCTCACGGTCGAGAAGCAGGTCGCGATCATCTACGCCGCGAACAAGGGCTATCCTCGACGACGTCCCCGTCTCCGCCTGCCGGAGGTTCGAAGCCGAGTTCTACGGCCACCTCGAGAATCGCCACCCCGGAGTGCTCGCCGGAATCCGCGAGAAGAAGGTCCTGGACGCCGGAGATCGAGGGCAAGCTCAAGATCGCCCTCGACGAGTTCAAGACGCACCTTCCAGAGAGAGACCAGGTGACCGCGGCCTGAGCCGCGCGCGCGGAAAATCCCCCAATGCCCAGTCTTCGCGATCTGAGACGCCGCACCCGGAGCGTCAAGAACACGCAGCAGATCACCAAGGCGATGAAGATGGTATCCGCGGCGAAGCTCCGAAGATCGCAGGACGCGATCCTCTCCGCGCGGCCTTTCGCGCGGAAGATGCTCGAAGTGCTCAACAGCCTCGCCACCCGCGCCAATCCCGATGCGCATCCGCTCCTCGCCGTGCGCGAGCCGAGAAGAGTCGACGTGGTGATCGTGACCTCGGACAAGGGACTCTGCGGATCGTTCAACGCGAACATCCTCAAGACCGCCGAGGCCTTCGTTCGCAAGGCCAAGGCCGACGACCTCGGGCTGCAGCTCGTGGGAAAGAAGTCCGCGGGACTACTTCCGCCGCCGTCAGTACAAGATCCGCAAGGAGTTCGTCGATATCTTCCGGAACCTCGGCTACGACACCGCCGGCGCCATAGCCCGGCCAATCATCGAGCGGTATTCCGCCCCGGAGTCGCCCGACGGCGTCGACGCGGTCTTCCTCATCTACAACGAGTTCAAGAACGTCATGCAGCAGGACGTGGTGGTCGAGCGGCTGCTTCCCCTCGAGAAGCTCCATTTCGAAAGACGCGAGGAAGAGCTCGACTACATCTACGAGCCGGGTCCCGCGGCGATCTACGACGCGGTGATCCCGCGGCACGTGGAGTACCAGCTCTGGCGGGCGCTCCTGGAGTCGGCGGCCGCCGAGCACGCGGCGCGCATGACCGCGATGGAGAACGCGACCAAGAACGCGGCGGAGCTCATCGACCAGCTGACGCTCACCATGAACAAAGCCCGCCAGGCGAGCATCACCAAGGAGATCCTGGAAGTGGTGTCCGGAGCCGAGGCAATTCAATGAGGCGAGCGAAGCGAGCAGCGGGAGCCCGGAGGGCCCCATCCTCCCCGAGCGGGAGCGAGGGGAGCGCGCGAGCGAAGAGCGAGCGCGCACTGAAGAAAGAAGAAATCATGACACTCTGGAAACATACCAACGTGGGCCGCGTGGTCCAGGTCATCGGAAACGTGGTCGACGTGGAGTTCACGAGCGGGCAGCTTCCCGCGATCTACAACGCCGCTTCGCATCGTCGACGAGAAGGAGCTGTCGCCCGAGAAGATCGAAATCACCGTCGAAGTCCAGCAGCACCTCGGCGAGAACCGCGTCCGCACCGTCGCGATGCAGCCGACGGAGGGTCTGGTCCGCGGGATGAAAGCGCTCGACACCGGTTCGGCCGATCACCGTGCCCGTCGGGCGCGAAACGTTGGGACGGGTCATCAACGTCCTCGGCGAGCCCGTGGACAACAAAGGGCCGGTCAAGTCCGAGAAGCGGTATCCCATCCATCGACCCGCGCCGGGTTTCACGCAGCAGAGCACGAAGCTCGAGATGTTCGAGACCGGCATCAAGGTGGTGGACCTCCTCGAGCCCTACGTCCGGGGTGGCAAGGTGGGTCTCTTCGGAGGCGCGGGCGTCGGCAAGACCGTCATCATCCAGGAGCTCATCCACAACATCGCGACCAAGCACGGAGGCTTCTCGGTTTTCGCCGGGGTCGGAGAGCGCACCCGGGAAGGGAACGACCTCTGGCTCGAAATGAAGGAATCGGGGGTTATCGAGAAAACGGCGCTCATCTACGGGCAGATGAACGAGCCTCCCGGCGTCCGCCTTCGGGTCGCTCTCACCGGGCTCACCGTCGCCGAGTATTTTCGCGATGAGGAAGGCCAGGACGTGCTGCTCTTCATCGACAACATCTACCGGTACACGCTCGCGGGGATGGAGGTCTCGGCCCTCCTCGGCCGTATGCCCTCGGCCGTGGGCTACCAGCCGACCCTCGCCTCCGAGATGGGGAACCTCGAGGAGCGCATCACCTCGACCGGCAAGGGCTCGATCACTTCGATCCAGGCCATCTACGTGCCCGCGGACGACTACACCGACCCGGGAGTCGCCACGACGTTCTCGCACCTCGACGCGACCACGAACCTTTCGCGACAGATCGCGGAGCTCGGAATCTACCCGGCGGTCGATCCACTGGCCTCGACCTCGCGCATCCTCGATCCGAGGATCCTCGGCGACGAGCACTACCGTGTCGCACAGGACGTGAAAGAGATTTTGCAGCGCTACCGAGACCTCCAGGACATCATCGCCATTCTCGGAATCGACGAGCTCTCCGAGGACGACAAGGTCACCGTGGCCCGCGCGCGAAAGATCCAGCGATTCTTCTCGCAGCCGTTCCACGTCGCGGAGCAGTTCACGGGCCGGCCCGGGGTCTACGTCACTCTCGAGGACACGGTCAAAGGATTCAAGCGCATCGCCCAGGGCGAGCTCGATCACGTCCCCGAGCAGGCCTTCTGGATGGCAGGTGGAATCGAGGAAGTGATCAAGAACGCGGAGAAGATTGCGGCGGCCTGAAGAAATCAGCAGTCGCCAAACGCCATCGAGCTCGAGATCGTCACTCCCGCGGGCGTCGTGGTCCGGGAGTCGGTCGACGAAGTGGAAGCGCCGGGAGTCGAGGGACACTTCGGAGTGCTTCCCGGCCACCGCCCCTTCATGAGTCAGCTCCGCGCGGGCCAGCTTCGGTACCGGACGGGCAAGCAGAATCACTTCGTCGCCGTCCACTGGGGCTTCGCCGAAGTGCTTCCCAACAAAGTCACTGTTCTGGTCGAGACCGCCGAGCGGGCGGAGGACATCGATCTGCAGCGCGCCGAGACCGCGAAGCGCCGGGCGGAAGAGCGTCTCAAGCAGTTCGGAACCGCCTACGAGGCCGAGACCGCCCGCGCCGAGGTCGAGCGCGCGCAAGCCCGCCTCGAAGCCGCCGCCCACGCTCAGAAGCGCCAACAGTCCCAATAAAGGCCAATAAAGGATCGTAGAATGGCGGCCCGTATGGGCCCCGCTCTGGACGTCCAGCTCTCGCCTCCCGACCCTCACCCGTTCGTCAAATGGGCCGGCGGCAAGGGCTCCCTCGTATCCGAGATCGCGGCCCGCATTCCCCGGCGCCGAACGTTTCGCCGCTACTTCGAGCCCTTCGTCGGCGCGGGCGCCTCTTCTTCTGGATTCGACGGAGCTTTCCCGGACTCGAGTGCCTTCTCGCGGATTCGAACGAGGATCTCGATCAACGCCTATCGCGCGATCCGTGACGACGTGGAGCGCGTGATCGCGAAGCTCGAAACGCACCAGATGCTGCATCGGGAAAGAGCACTATTACGCCGTCCGCCGCGCGGCGCCGCGAGAGAGCGCCGAGCGCGCGGCTCGTTTCATCTATTTGAACCGCACCTGCTACAACGGGCTCTACCGCGTGAACCGTCGCGGCGTCTTCAACGTTCCGATGGGACGCTACGACCGGCCCCGGATCGTCGACCGCGAAAACCTCCTCGCCGTCGGGACGACTCTTCGCGGAGTTCTCGTCGAGGCCGCGGATTTCGAGGCGGCGACGGAGCGGGTGGGTCCGGACGATCTGGTGTACTTCGATCCGCCGTACCAACCGTTGTCCGAGACCAGCGCGTTCACGAGCTACACCGCGACCGGCTTCGGCCGCGATGAGCAGCGACGGCTCGCGCGCGTCTTCGAAAAGCTCAGCCGGCGGGGCGCGTTCGTGATTCTCTCGAATAGCCGTTCGGATGCCGTGAAAGAGCTCTACGAATCCATCGACCCGCGCCCGAGAATCGACGAGGTCCAGGTCCCGCGTCCCATCAACTCGAAAGGGAAGTCGCGCGGCCCGGTACCCGAGCTTCTGATCTACTCGAGGGAGAGCCCCGAATGAACAAGATGACTCGTAAGGAGTTCCTGCGTCTCACGGCCGGTGCGACCGCGGTCGCGACCTCCGGCGGTGCCGCCGCTCAACGCGAAACCGCGGCGACGCTCATCCGCGGGGCCGACCTCTTGACGATGGATCCGAACCTCGGTGAGGCCGGTGCGACGGACGTCCTCATCCGCGAGGGCAGGATCGCGGCGGTCGGCAAGAACCTGCGAGCGGACGACGCGGAGTCGATCGAGGCATCCGGAATGATCCTCATGCCCGGGATGATCGACGGGCACCGCCATGTCTGGGAGATTCTCGACATGGGACGGCTGGTCAAGAGCCGTCCCGCCATTTACAACGCGACCTATCAGCAGTGGAAGATGCGCACCATCGTCTCGATGACCCCGGAAGACAACTATCTCGCGGGGCTCGTGGGAGGGCTCCAGGCGATCGATTCTGGCGTGACCGCGCTCGTCGACTATGCGCACGGTCAGCCGACCGAGGAGACCGCCGTCGCCGCGGCTCGGGGGCTGAAGGATTCAGGGATCGCCGGGTGGTTCGCCTTTCAGCTCGGCGTGTCGTCCTCGTACAAACCCGGCGACACGGTCTCTCTCGCCAAAGCCGACGGGCAGCGGATCGCGGCGACGGACGAAGCGCACTGGAAGACCGCCCACGGCTTCAGAAAGAGCTCTTCTCCGACGGGTCCGCGCTCCTTCAGCTCGGGCTCGCTCCGAGCGCGAGCCTCGGGAGCCGCGTCGCCGACGCTCAGCGGGAGTGGACGCGCGCTCGCGGGATGGGAGTCCAGCTCCTCGCGGCGCACGTCCACAAACCCGAGAAACCGGAAGCGGCGGGCATCGTGGGCCATCGCGATTCCGGCGTACCCGACCTCGCCGAGGCGGGTCTCCTGGGGCCCGACTACCACCTCGCGCACGCCAACCGGCTCACCGCGGAAGAGCTCCGAATGCTGCGCGACACGGGAGGCATGATCTGCGCGACGGTCATGGGGGAGTTTCCGTATATGACGGATTCCTTCCGCGGTCCGTCGGTGCACGGGCGCGCGCGGGAGTCCGGAGTCCCCACGGGAATCGGCATCGACGTGTCGCTCGCTCTCACCGGCGACTACTTCGAGCACGTCCGCGCCGCGCTCTGGAATCTCTATCTCGACGCCGACGGCCGGCGGATCGTCGAGGGCTACGAGTCCAACGATATTCTCGACTTCGCGACCGCTCTCGGCGCGAAAGCGATCCGACTCGGCGACACGGTCGGCACGATCGCGGTCGGCAAGCGGGCCGATCTGGTGCTCCTTCGAACGGATCGTATCGGCTTCGGTATGGCCGGAAGCCTCTCGGACCGCGTGGTCACCTTCGCGACGACCTCCGACATCGATAGCGTCTGGATCGCGGGCAAAGCGCGGAAACGGCACGGGAAGATGCTGGACGTCGATTGGACGAAGCTCAAAGCTCAGCTGGTGGAAGCGCAGGAGCGCGTGGGACGGCTGGCCGCGACGATTCGGTTTTCGTGACCGTCGACCCGAAGAGACTTAACTTCGAATCTCGACCCGCGTATTTCCGGCGAGGATGGTCTTTCCGTTCCGCATCAAGCGGAGATAGACGTTGTAGCTTCCTGGATAGCGGTACTCGTGGCTCGCGCTGAAACTGCGTCTTCAGCTCCGCGCCTTCCTTGAAGGGCTCACAATCCGGCGCGTACTCCGACTCCGTCTCGTCGTCCCAGTCCCAGATCTCTTCGAGACAGTAGTACTCTTCGGGGTCCTCGACCTTTTCGAGATTCTCGAGCTGGCCGGTGATTCGGACGGCGACCGTCGGGCGGCGCGGCTCGTTCGGCATGCGCGGACGCATGAAGATCATCCGCGGGGCCTTCAATTTCAGCTACGGCCCCTCGGCCAGAACCGAAGTCGCGGGGGGCGCCGAGCGCGAGAGACAACAAGACGAGAACGAAGACCGCCTGGGCTCTCATGATGCGATTCATTTTAGCACGCGCCTCTGCAGGCGCCCGGTCAGGCGAGGGCGGTTTCGACCGCGTCCAGGTCGTCGGTCGGGGCCTGGCAGGCGTAGCCTTCGCAGAGAAAGAAGCGGGGCTTCGCGGGATCGGGCCCGGGAACCTTGCCTTCGAGAAGAGGCGTCGAAGGTGGGGTCGCGGAAGGGTCGAGCAGCACGAGAGCGAGATTCGGGGCGAAGCGGCCCCAGAGCCGACGGAGGGCCTGGCGAGTCGGTCTCCGCATTCGCGCGGCCCACCACCACCAGCTCGCGCTTCGAGCCGAGGTAGTGATCCACCGCGGCGAGCATCTGGGCGAAAGCGCTCGGCGATCGCTCCATTTGCGCATGGAACGCGCGGAGCGTCTCGGCCGCGAGTGACGCCTGGTCCCGCGACCCGGTGTACTCCGCGAGCTTCAAGAGATAGGTCGCGGCCATCGCGTTTCCCGACGGGATGGCGCCGTCGTAGCCGCTCTTCGTTCGGCTGATGAGCTTCTCGTGGTCCGAGCCGGTGAAGAAGAACCCCGAGGCGCGCTCGTCCCGAAAGAGGCTCGAGAGCTGCGAGGCCAGGGAATCGGCGCGCTCGAGCCAGTGAGGGTCGAAGTCGCTCTCGAAGAGCTCGACGTAGCCGCCGAGGAGGAATGCGTAGTCGTCGAGATACGCCTTCAGATGAGCGCGGCCGCTTCGATAGGTCGCAAGGAGACGTCCGTCCTCCTCCATCCGCGCTTCGACGAAGCGCGCCGCCTTCCGCGCCGACGCGAGGAACTTCTCGTCGCCCAGAACGCGGTAGCCTCGGGCCATCGCGATGATCGCGAGACCGTTCCAGCTCGTGAGGACCTTGTCGTCGAGGCCGGGATGGACTCTCTTTTCGCGCTCCCGGAGGAGAATCACGCGGGACTCGCGGAGCCGGTGCTCCAGGTCGGGATCGGCGGAAGAGAACCCGTCCGGTCGGTGGAGGATATTCTCTCCTTCCCAGTTTCCGCCCGGGGTCACGTCGTAGGCGCGGCAGAACTCGTCGGCTCCGGCTCCCAGAAGATGCCGCACCTCTTCGTCGGACCAGACGTAGAACTTCCCCTCGACGCCCTCGCTATCGGCGTCCTGCGTGCTGTAGTAGCCGCCCTCGCCGCTCTGCATCTCCCGGAGAATCCATTCGAGGGACTCCCTCGCGACTCGCGCGTAGTCCTCTTTCTTCGTGACCTGGTACGCCTCGAGGTACGCGCGCGCGAGAAGTGCGTTGTCGTAGAGCATCTTCTCGAAATGCGGCACGAGCCAGCGGGCGTCCGTCGAGTAACGGTGAAACCCGCCGCCCAGGTGGTCGTACATGCCGCCCGCCGCCATCTTGTCGAGAGTCAGCTCGACCATGGCGAGAGCGTCCGGGTCTCGGCTCGCGGCGTGATATCGGAGAAGGAGCGAGATCGCCCCGGAGGGAGGGAACTTGGGCGCCGGCGAAAAGCCGCCTTCCTTGGAGTCGAAGCGAAGCGCGAGCTCCCGCGCCGCCCGATGGATGAGCGAACGGCTCATGAGCTCCGAGGACGCAGTCGTCACCGCGAGACTTTGAACTCTCTCGGTCAGAGCCGCCGACGTTTCCCGCACCCGGGAGCGGTCCTCGTTGAAGACGCGCGCAATCTCCCGGAGCACCGTCGAAAACCCGGGCCGGCCCCAGCGATCCTCCGGCGGGAAATAGGTCCCTCCGTAGAACGGCTCGAGCTCGGGGGTCAGGAACACCGTGAGCGGCCAGCCGCCGGAGCCGGTCATCATCTGCACCGCGCTCATGTAAATCTCGTCGACGTCGGGCCGCTCCTCGCGGTCGACCTTGATCGAAACGAAGCTCTCGTTCATCAGGGACGCGATGTCGTCGTTCTCGAACGACTCCCTCTCCATCACGTGGCACCAGTGGCAGGCGGAATAGCCGATGGAGAGGAGAATGGGCTTGTCCTCGCGGCGCGCACGACGAGAGCGCCTCTTCCCCCCAGGGATACCAGTCGACGGGGTTCCGCGCGTGCTGAAGGAGGTAGGGGCTCGTCTCCGCCGCGAGGCGGTTCTCGCGGCCCGCGCTCACGTCCGGCCGTCGGTCCGGAGCTCGCTCCATCGCAGGAGCGAGGCCCCCGCGGTGAAGCCGGCGCCGACGGAGCTGAAGAGAACCAGGTCGCCCTTCTTCAGCCGGTTGCTCTCCACGGCGTCGTAGAGCGCGAGAGGGATAGTGCCCGCGGTGGTGTTGCCGAGGCTCTCGATGTTCTTCACGATCTTGTGCTCCGGAAGACCGAGCCGTTCGCCCGTGGCGTCGAGGATGCGGATGTTCGCCTGGTGCGCGATGAGGAGCGCGACGTCCTCGGGCGTGAAACCGTGGGCCTGAAGGAGGCTGGTCGTCATTTCGTACGTGCGCCGCACCGCGTACTTGAACACCTGCCGGCCGTCCTGATGCACGTAGTGAAGCTCGCGATCGACCGTATCGTGGGTCGGAGGCTTCTGGCTTCCGCCGCCGGGCATGTAAAGGTACTGCCCGCCGCTCCCCTCGATGCGGTGCTGGAAGCCGAGGAAACCCTCTTCCCCTTCGCGAGCGGCTTCGAGGAGGATAGCCCCCGCGCCGTCGCCGAAGATGACGCAGGTGGCGCGGTCCTTGTAATTGATGATGCTGCTCATCACGTCCGCGCCGATGATGAGGACCCGATCGTGGGCGCCGGACTCGATGAACTGCGCGCCGACGGAGAGCGAGTAGAGAAACCCGCAGCAGGCGGCGGAAAGGTCGAAGCCCCAGGCCCGCGTCGCGCCGAGCTTGTCCTGCACCAGGCAGGCGGTCGAGGGAAACATCATGTCCGGCGTGATGGTCCCGACGATGATGAGATCGATGTCGTTCGGTCCGATTCCCCTACGGTCCAAAGCCTCCTGGGCTGCCGCGGCGGCGAGCTCCGAGGTGCCCGTCCCGGGGGCGGCGAGGCGCCTCTCCCGGATCCCGGTGCGCTCCATGATCCACTCGTCCGACGTGTCGACCATGGCCTCCAGGTCGTGGTTGCTCAGGACCCGGTCGGGTACGAACCGGCCGACGGACGTGATCGCGGCTCTACGTCTCATGCCTTTTTCGAGGTGGTTTCTCGAGAACAATTCCTCATCCTACGCCGGAGCGCGAAGTCGGGTCAAACTTAGGGCGCGCCTCGCTCTTCGCTCGGGGAGGACGGCCGGATTGTTCGCACTTCGTGCTCACATCTCATTCCCTCGAAGCAGCCCGAGTGCGGACGATTCCCGCGAAGTCCGCGCCTTCGGCGCGACCGCTTCCTCCCGGCCGGGCTCGCTCCGCTCGCGTGCCTCGCCCTCCGAAATCTTGTCGTACGCGGGCTTGCCCGCCGAAGCCTTGGCGAAGGCGGGTTGAACCGGGAAGTGTCCCCCGCTAATATCTAGGGTTTCTACGGAGATCACGAACAAACCCTTGGCGGCTGCGGCTTTCTACGACCTCGACGGCACGCTCGTGTCGACGAACCTCGTCCATACGTTCGCCTTCTACGCCCGGAACGACCAGGGAATCTTGAGAAGTCTGGGTCGCTCCGCCGCGACCGTCGTCGGGATTCCTCTCTTCGCGGCCGCCGACCTCTACAGCCGCAAGGTCTTCAACGACATCTTCTTCAAATGGTACAAGGGCCAGTCCGAGGATCGGTTGCGCTACCTGGCCGAGGACCTGTTCGAAGAAGTCATCCGTCCCGCCATCTACCCCGGTACCCTCGAGCTCCTGAACAAATCGAGAACGATGGGACTCCGGCAGGTGGTGGTCACGGGCGCCCTCGACGTCACGATCACGCCCCTTCTCCGGCACCTGGGCATCACCGATTTCGTGGCGAACCGCCTCGAGTTCGTGGACGGCCGCGCTACCGGCCGCCTGAAACCGCCGGTCATGGCGAGCGCGACGAAGGCGTCGTGGATTCGGACCTATTCGGAGCGAGAAGGGTTGTCTCTCAACGATTGCTACGCCTACGCCGACAGCATGAGCGATCTTCCGATGCTCTCGGTGGTGGGGCATCCCACGGCCACGAACCCGGATCTGAGGCTCAAGAGCACGGCACTCCGGCACGATTGGCCCATCGTCCGTCTGAGCTGATAAAAACATGCCCGTTCTTCGCCGCAAGCTCGACCCCGGCACCGTCATGATCGACACCGACTCCGCTCCCCGTCTGATCCATTTCGGGGAGGATTTCTGGGAGGAGGATCTCCCGGTCGGGACCCGCGTGATCTATCCGAAGCCTCCCGATCCAGGGGCTTCCCAACGCGCGGGGCGCCATCCGGCACGCCATCAATCATCCCCTGGGGTGCGATCCGCTCCACGCGCAGCTCCGCCCCGGGATGAAGGTCACGATCGCCCTCGACGACATCAGCCTTCCGCTGCCGCCGATGCGCACGCCGGAGGTGCGGCAGATCGCTCTCGAGGTGGTCCTCGAGCTGCTCGCCGATCACGGCGATCGACGACGTCCACCTCATCGTCGCGAACTCGCTCCACCGGAAGATGACGGAGCGGGAGATGCGGCGCATGGTGGGCAAGGAGATCCACGAGGCCTACTATCCCGATCGCTACTACTGCCACGACGCCGAGAACGACGACGGCCTGGTGAGCCTCGGCAAGACGCGGCACGGCGAGCACCTCCGGATCAACCGGCGCGCCGCCGAGAGCGACCTCGTCATCTACATCAACATCAACCTGGTGCCGATGGACGGCGGACACAAGTCGGTCACCGTCGGGCCTCTGCGACTACGGGAGTCTCCGGTACCACCACGAGCCGCAAGACCATCATCGACTCCGACGGCTACATGGATCCGGACCGCTCGGAGCTCAACCGCAAGTGCGTGCGCATGGGCGCTCTGGTCGACGAGCAGCTGAACGTCTTCCACATCGAGACCGTGCTCAACAACCGCATGTACGCCGACCAGCTCGACTTCCTCGGGAAGAACGAGGACGACTTCACCGAGCTCGACCGGATGAAGGTCGAAGGCGACGAATGGACGCTCTCGCGCCTCCCGCGCGCGGCGAAGCGAACGTTCTTCCACGGCATTCCCGCCGCCTTCGACCTCATCGCGTGCTACGCCGGCAAGACCGAGCCGGTCCACGAAAAGACCCTCGAGCGGTCGTTCGATCAGTACGCGGTCAAGGTCAAGGGGCAGTGCGACATCCTGATCGTCGGCGTCCCGTTCATCTCGCCCTACAACGTCAACTCCATCCTCAATCCGCTCCTGGTGCAGGTGATGGGGCCGGGCTATCTCTTCAACCTCTACCGGGACAAGCCGCTCGTGCGAAAGGGCGGGGTGCTCATCCTCTGCCACCCGTGCTACGACGAGTTCGACGCGGAGTTCCACCCGAGCTACATCGAGTTCTTCCATCGCCTCCTCCCGGAGACGCGCGACGCCTTCACCCTTCGGGAGAAATACGAGGAGGAGTTCGCGAAGAACCCGAGCTACATCGAGATGTACCGCCGCGGCAACGCCTACCACGGCGCGCATCCGTTCTTCATGTGGTACTGGGGCGAGAACGGACGGCGCCACCTGAGCAAGATCATCGCGGCGGGCGCGGAGAACCAGCACGTTCCCGAGATCCTCGGCTGGGATCGAGCGGAGAGCCTCGCGGAAGCGATCGCGAGCGCGCGGAGCCACCTCGGCCGCTCGGCGGAGATCACCATGCTGCACCTTCCTCCGATCGTGATTCCTCAAGTCGAGTAGTGCCTTGAGCTCTCTCGATCCGCGGAAGTGTCTCGAAGACCGCAGCATCTTCCTGCTCGGCGGCACGGGGTTCCTCGGGAAGGTGTGCCTCTCGCTGCTCCTCGATCGGTTCCCCGGCATCCGCCGCGTCTTCCTGATGGTGCGGGCCTCGACCGAAGCGGAGAGCGAGAGCCGGTTCTGGGAGTCAATCGTTCCGTCGCCCGCGCTCGACCCGCTCCGGAATCGGTACGGAAAGGGCCTCGACAAGCTCCTGCAGGAGAAAGTCGAGGTGGTGGGCGGAGACATCACCTACGAGAACCTCGGGCTTTCCGAAACGACGGCGAAGCGGATCGCGGACGAGATCGATGTTCTTCTGAACTCCTCGGGAAGGGTGACCTTCAACCCGCCGCTCGAGGCGGCGCTCAAGACCAACGTCACCGGAACGCTCAACACCCTCGCCTTCGCCAAACGGATGCGGCGGCCGGCGCTGGTGCATGTCAGCACCTGTTTCGTCGCCGGCAATCGTTCGGGAGAAATCTGGGAGAACGAGCCCGTCATCGGTTACTTACCCGCGCAAGGGGGACGAGGTCTCCGAGTTCAGCGTCGAAAAGGAAATCGACGACTGCGAGAGGCTCGCCGCGCGCGTGCGCGACGAATCTCAGGACAAATCGCTCGCCGACCGGTTTCGCGAGCTCGCGCGGAAGCGATTTCTGGAGGAGGGCAGCGATCCCGACGACGAGAAGGCCCTCGGCCTCGCCATCGCCCGAGAGCGCAAGAACTGGATCCGCTCGCGCCTGACCGACCTCGGCCTCGCGAAAGCGCAGGATTGGGGCTGGCCCAACATCTACACCTACACCAAGAGCCTCGGCGAGCAGCTCGTCGCCGCCGAAGAGGGCGTGGTGAGGGCGATCGTCCGTCCCGCCATCGTCGAGAGCGCTCTCGAGTTTCCTTTTCCCGGATGGAACGAGGGGTTCACCACCACCGCCCCTCTGGTTCGGATGGCGATGCGCGGGCAGAACCTCTTCCCCGTCGCGACCGACGTGATCCTCGACGTGATTCCCGTCGACATGGTCGCGTCCGCGGTTCTGGCGGTGACGGCGCAGGCGATCGTCGAGGAGCCGGAGCTGGTATTCCAGGTCTCTTCGGGGGACAGCAACCCTTCGAGGCTCGGCCGGCTGGTCGATCTTCTCGGGCTCTTCAAACGACAGCACTTCCGAGGCAAGGCGGGAGGCAATCGGTTTCTGAACGAGGTCGCGGCGCGGATGGAAGCGCAGGCGGTCAAACCCGAGAGCTTCGAGAAGTACTCTCTTCCGCTTCTCCACAAGGCAACGAAGAAGGTCTCCGAAGTTTTGGGAAAGGTGAGCGCGCGCCAGGCAGGGCCACTCGCGCCCCTCATCGCTCAGGCGAAAGACGCGGTCGACAGTTTCGAAGCGTTTACCCGTGAAGGCGAAGAGCACTACCGAGATCTTCCGGCCCTTCATCGTGGACAACAAGTACGTCTTCCGCGCCGACAATACTCGCGCGCTCTTCGAGCGAATCCCTGCCGAGGCGGGGCTCGACTTCGATCCGGCCCGGATCGACTGGTACGACTACTGGCTCAACGTCCACCTCCCCGGGCTCCAGAAGTGGGTGTTCCCCAAGCTCGACGAGGCCGAGTCGGGGAAGAAAACGCGGCGGATCTATACCTACCGGAACCTCATCGAGCTCTTCGAGGCCGCGACCAAGAACCATTCCGGGCGCGTCGCGATGCGCATCGAGCGAGACGGCCGGGAAGAACGCTACACCTACACCGATTTTCGCGAGTGCGTGCTTCGCGCGGCGGCGTTCCTCAAGACCAAGGGAATCAAGGCCGGGGAACGGGTGGCGCTCCTGTCGGAGAACTCGCCCGAGTGGGGCATGGCCTACTTCGGCATCGTGCGCACCGGAGCGACGGCGATTCCGCTCGAGAAGGAAAGCGCCACGGGAGAGATCGAAAGACTCCTCCGGCTCGGTGACGCGAGCGCTCTCCTTCTGAGCGCGAAAGCTCCTCGCGGAGCACGCGGCTCTCGAGAAGATGGAAGGGGTCGCCGTCTACTCTTTCGAGGACGTCTTCCGGATTCTTCCGGAGGCGACGGAGCAGAAACGAATCACCGAGCTTCCCGATTCGGTGCAGCCGGGGACGGTGGCCTCCATCCTCTTCACCTCCGGCACCACCGGAAACCCCAAAGGGGTGATGCTCACCCACAAGAACTTCGCGAGCCTGGTGGCCAAGCTTCTCGCCGTTTACGACATCGGCCCCGAGGACGGGATGCTGAGCGTCCTCCCGCTCCACCACTCATTCGAGTTCACGACCGGGCTTCTGCTGCCGCTCTCGCGCGGCGCCCAGGTCGTTTACCTCGACGAGGTGAACGGCGAGAACGTGAGCCGGACGCTGAAGAAAGGCCAGGTCACGTGTATCGTCGGAGTGCCCGCGCTCTGGGACACCTTGAAGCGCCGCATCCTCGGAAAGTTCCAGGAGCGTTCGCCGCGGCTCGAAGATCTCGTGAACGCTTTCATCGACGCGAACTATCTCCTCCGCGACGAGACTCCCCTGAACTTCGGCCCGCTTCTTTTCTTCCCGATTCACATGGCCTTCGGAGGCCGAATCCGGTACCTCATCAGCGGAGCTTCGGCGCTGAGCGAATCGACGCTCAAGACGTTCCGGGGCCTGGGCTTCAACCTCAACGAAGGCTACGGCCTCACCGAGGCCTCGCCGGTTCTCACGGTCACCCGCCCCGATGGAAAAGTGGTCGCGGGAAGCGTCGGCCAGCCTCTTCCCGGCGTCGAGATCAAGATCCACGAGCCGGACCGCAAGGGCGTCGGCGAAGTACTGGCTCGCGGCCCGAACGTGATGGCGGGCTACTTCCAGAACGACGAGGCGACGGACGAGGCCCTTCGCGACGGGTGGTTGTTCACCGGAGATCTCGGCCGGCTCGACGAGGAAGGAAATCTGTATATCGTCGGCCGCTCGAAAGAGATCATCGTGGACTCGAACGGCAAGAACGTCTACCCCGACGAGATCGAGGAGCTCTACGCGGCGCCGGGGGTGATCAAGGAGCTCGCCGTCGTAGGGCTCCCCGACGGAGCCGGCGAGAGGGTCGCTGCGGTCGTGGTCCCCGAGAAGGACCTACTCGAGGCCGAAAGACGGATCGACGAGCACATGCACGAGGTCTCGGCGAAACTTCCGCTCTACAAGCGGGTCAAGACTTTCGAGGTCCGCACCGAGGAGCTCCCGCGCACGCCGACCCGCAAGGTGAAAAGGCGAGAGCTCGTGGCCTGGCTTCAAGAGAAGAGGATTCTCGAATCGAAGGACGCTCCGGCCGCCGCCGACGGGGACAAGGAGTGGCTTCTCGAGATGGTGGCGCGCATCGCGGAGAAGCCCAGGAGCGCGGTCTCGCTCGAGGTCGGCCTCGACGAGCTCGGCTTCGACAGCCTGATGTACAGCGAGCTCGCCGGCGCTATCGAGTCCGCGACCGGCGACAGCGTTACGGCGGAGGCTTTGATGTCGACCGCCGGCATCCGCGAGCTCGCCGACAACTTGAAGAGACGCCCGCATCGGGAGCCGCGACGGGGGCGGGATTCGGGAGAGCCCGCGTCGAAGGTGGAGCTCCCCGACGTGGTCAAGCAGGCGGGTCGGGCCTCGCTCACGGCCGCTCAGAAGTGGTTCTATCACGACCTCCTCAAACCCGAGTTCCGGGGTCGGGGCAACATTCCGAGCCACGTTCATTTCCTCGTCGTCGCCAATCACGCCTCTCACCTCGACATGGGGCTCGTGAAAATGGCGCTCGGCGAATCCGGTAAGAATCTGGTGGCGCTCGCCGCCGCCGATTATTTCTTCGACAACAAGGTCAAGCGCACCTTCTTCGAGAACTTCACGAACCTCGTCCCGATGGAGCGGAAGGGCTCTCTCCGGAAATCGCTCGAGTGGGCGTTCCATCTTCTCGAACAGGGATACAACGTTCTGATCTTTCCGGAGGGAACGCGCTCGCGGCAGGGAACGATCCAGCCGTTTCAGCGGGGCCTTGGACATCTCGTGCTCCGGGCAAAAGTCGGCGTCCTCCCGCTTTTTCTCGAAACGTACGACGCCCTTCCGCCGGGAGCCTGGTATCCGCAGTCGCGCGAGGTCAGTGCGAGCATCGGCCCGTTTCTCCCATTCGAGATGCTTTCCGAGGCCGCGGCGGGTCTTCCCCGCTCCGACGCAGAGCGGGTGGTGACGGCCCTCGTGCAGCGGGTGGTGGAATCGCTTCGCGACGGCGCGACGATAGACCTCGAGAGCGCGATCCAGGCCGAACGTTCCCGCTACAGCGAGCGGCTCGAGAAGAAAGCGGAGAAGCCCGCCGTCGTCGGAAAGAAATCGTGAAGGGAAGAGTCCTCGTCACCGGAGCTACGGGATTTCTCGGGACGCACCTCGTCGAGCGCCTTCTCGGGGCGAAAATGCGTGTCAAGGTCCTCACGCGATCGAGCGCCCCGGAGCTCCGGGCGCAAGGCGTCGAGGTGGTCGAAGGGTCGATCCTGGACGAAGCCGCCTGCGCGTCCGCGGTCGAAGGCGCTTCCGCGGTCTTTCATCTGGCCGGGCAGGTTTCCCGCAATCCCGACGACGGCGCGCTCCTCTACGAGGTCCACGTCCGCGGAACTGCGGTCCTGTGTAAAGCGGCGAAAAAAGCGGGTGTCGAGCGCCTGGTGCTGGCTTCCACCAGCGGAACCATCGCCGTCACGGAGAACGGGGACACCATTCCCGACGAGACGTTTCCGCCGCCCTTGAAGCTCATCGGAAAGTGGCCTTACTACACGAGCAAGCTCTACCAGGAGGAGACCGCTCGCAGGGAGTGCGCGGGGGGACCCGAGCTCGTGATCTTGAACCCGAGCCTTCTCCTCGGGCCCGGAGACAAGAAACTCTCTTCGACCGAGGATGTGTTGAAGCTACTCGCTTCCGAGATCCCGGTCATTCCTCCCGGCGGGGTGAATTTCGTGGACGTACGGGACGCCGCCCTCGCCTTCGAGAGCGCTCTCTCCCGGGGACGCTCGGGGGAGCGGTATCTTCTCGGCGGCCCGAACTGGAGCTTCGAGACGTTCTTCGCGCGGATCTCGAGGACCGCCGGCGTCAAAGGGCCGCGGGTGAAGCTTCCGGAGCGCGATGTACTCGTTCGCGGGAAAGGCGGTCGATGCCTTCTACCGGCAGTGGGACCGAACGCCGCCGGTCGATCGCACGAGCGTCGAGATGGGCCAGAGGTTCTGGTGGCTCGACCCCTCGAAGGCGGAGCGGGAGCTCGGCTTTACGGCTCGAGATCCCTACGAGACCCTCTACGAGACGATCGCGTACATCAGGAAGGAGTTCCTGAGCCAGACCGTTTTTTGACTGAGGCTCGCCTCGCTCAGCCCTTCTCTTTCTTGCTCTTCCGCTTCAGATCCTGGCGATGCGCTCTCTCGTAGGTCTGGATGTCCTTGAATCGCCCGTTCTTGTCTCGGACCGCATAGAGCTTCTTCCCCGACGTGCTTCGATGAGTGGTTCGTTTGGCCATCTGCTTCCTTTCATGAAAATGATCCGCTGGGAATCATGGTGTCGTGGTGCAGGCGCCGCCCGACGGGGGACCGGGGTCGCTTACCTCGATCCGTGTCGAGAGATCGAAGGGCGCGACCACCGACTCCCCGTTCTCATCCACACCCGCGACTTCGCCGGTCACCGCGACAGGCCCTGACGGCCGCTCCGGGGAAATCGCCGCGAGCGGAAAGGTGCTGCTTGCACCGGCGCGAATGACGATCGCGGGCGCGCCGAAGCGATCCTCGAGGGCGGTTTGATCCAGGAGCTCTTCTGCAAGCAGTTGCCCCGTTCCGCGATCGCTCACCCGATAGCTGAGGCGGGAGAGAACGACCTCGACCCCCTGGGTCTCCTGGATGCGAAGGTCGACTCCTACCGCGAACCCCGCGAAGCAATTCCCGTGAAAGTACTGTGCGTGCGCGGATGCCGGCTCGACGAGGTTGGGAACGAGCTCCGCGGGATCGTCCCTGCAGCCGACGAGCGCCAGGAGAGTGACGAGCGCAGCCGCTCTCATGGCCCAGTATACGGCGCTACCCGCCGTCCGAAATACCCGTCGTTTATGGTATGAGAAGCTCGGAGGAACCGTATGAGCATGCGTTGCGCCTGTTTCTTGGCCTTTTTCGCAGTGGCCGCTGCCGTTGAGGCCGCGAGCGACGGGGAGACATGGTGGGGGCACATCCGGGTGCTGGCCGCGGACGAAATGCGTGGGAGGGAGACGGGCTCACCGGAGCACCGCCGGGCGGCCGAGTACATCGCGTCCCAGCTCGAAGCCCTCGGGCTCTCGCCGGCAGGCACCGCGGGATTCCTCCAGAACGTCCCCTTTCTCGTGCGGACCGTCGAGGAAGAGAACTCGAGTCTCGCCATCGTTCGGGGCGGCAAGCGGGAGGCGGTCACCCTCGGCGATGAGGCCTATTTCAGCATGCGCATCGAGCACGCTCCGGAATTGGAGGCTCCGCTGGTGTTCGTCGGCTACGGTCTCACCGTCCCCGAGCAAGGTCACGACGATCTCGCCGGGCTCGACTTGAAAGGCAAGGTGGCGCTCCACTTCACCGGCGGGCCCGAGAGCATTCCCGGCCCGCTCCTCGCGCACTACCAATCAGCGGGCGAACGGTGGAAATTTCTCGAGAAGGCGGGGGCAGTGGGGGTGGTCGCGATCCGCAATCCCCGCGGCCAGGACATCCCGTGGGAACGGGCGGCGCTCGCGCGGTTCCAGCCGGCGATGGAGCTCACCGATCCCGACCTCGCGGAAGCGCCGGGACAAAAGCTCTCCGTCACGTTCCACCCGGACCGAGCGGTGAAGTTCTTCGAGGGCAGCGGACACGACTACGCGGCGCTTCTCGCGGATGCCCAGGCGCGAAAGCCTCTTCCCCGGTTTGCCGTTCCCGTCGGGATCGCGGCGCGGGTCCGATTCAAGAGCGACAAGAGGGACTCGGACAACGTCGTCGGAATCCTGAAGGGCGCCGACCCGAAGCTTTCCGCGGAGTACGTGGCGCTCTCTGCCCATCTGGACCACATGGGTGTCGGACGGCCCATCGGAGGCGACGAGATCTATAACGGCGCGATGGACAACGCCTCCGGCATCGCCACCCTCATCGAGACGGCGCGCATCTTGAAAGACACCGGAGCGCGCCCGAAGCGCTCCATCGTCTTCGTCGCCGTGACCGGCGAGGAAAAGGGTCTCCTGGGCTCGAGGCACTACGCCGCCCACCCGACCGTTCCCGAAGGCTCGATGGTCGCGAACCTCAACAACGACATGTTCTCCCCCTTCTTCCCGCTGAAGAGCCTGGTGGTCCAGGGACTCGAAGAGTCGGACCTCGCTTCCGATCTGAAGCGCGCCGCGTCGTCGGTCGGCGTCGACGTTCTCTCGGATCCGGAGCCCGAGAGAAATGCGTTCGTGAGGAGCGATCAGTACAGTTTCATCCGCGAAGGTATACCCGCTCTATCGCTCAAGGTGGGCTTCACCAAGGACTCTCCCGAGCACGAGATCATCAAGACATGGCGGAAGGAGCGGTACCATGCCCCCTCGGACGATCTGAATCAGCCCGTCGATCTGGAAGCGGCGGCGGCGTTCAACCGGCTGGTCGCGAAAGCGCTCCTCGAGATCGCGAACCGCGAGAGCCGGCCGAGCTGGAACGAAGAAAGCTTCTTCAAACGATTCGAAAAGCGCGGCCCGTCCTGAAGCGCCGCATGGCTTGATTTTCTTCGATTCGAAGAATATTTTGCCTCTCATGGACCTGGGAGCCAGGACCGCTCTGCTGCTGGCGCTCCGGGAGGGACCGGGGTTCGGTCTCGAGCTGATCGCCCTGGTGAAGGCGCGCACCCGCGGGAGGGTGAGCCTCAGTCGCGGAGGCGCCGCGGGAAAGTGACTTCACCCGACGTCATCGCCGTCCGGCTGTCCTCCGTCCTTCCCGAACCGAACGCGCTCATCGGAGCGCTCGCCGTCGCCGCACACGGCTACGTTCGTGCGACGGAAAACGTCAACTTCGCCTCTTCCGCGGATCCGAAGGAGATTCGCGAGCGGCTCGCAAAGGCCGGGATTGAAAGCACGAACCTGGCGAAGCCGAGGAGCCCGAGGACGACATCCCCTGGGTGGTCCACGGAACGCTCGACGGCATTCGCTTCGACGTCTTCTTCCCGCCCGAGCCGATCGACTGGAACCGGACGGTGACGCTTCCCCTCACGAAGGAATCTCGTTTACGCGTCGTGGACCTCGAGACTCTGGTGCGTCTGAAGCTGCGCGAGGGCGGCCCGCAAGACTTCATCGACGTGGCCCAACTCGTCCGGCTCCACCCCGAGATCGAGGAGAAAGCTCTCGCGCTTTCCGACTCGTATGACGTACGGGACCGCTTCGTGGGATGGCTTTCTCACGCGCGGATGCGGTCTCCGAAATCAGAGGGGAAGCAATCTACTTCCTGAGGCCCTCGATCTGCGCCGCATGGTGGGCGTAGTCGACGATGAGGTCTTGGACGCTGTTCTCGATGGTGACGATCTGGCCCTTGTGCCGGACACCGTGGTCGGAGCTCCAGGCTTCGAGGTCGAGCGCCGAAAGCGCTTGAGAAAGCTCGCGCGCGGAAGAGCGAAGCTCGGCGAGGAGCTCGCTCTTCGATCGGGACGGAAAGTCGCGCACGTGCGTCCGGTTCACGTTCGCGAAGTCTTCTCCCGGGTCCACGTCGTAGAACGGTAGCTCGCCCAGGAGGATCTGCTCCATCCCCCGGACCATGTAACGGTTCCATCCGATGAGGTGGGCCACGATGTCGCGCGCCGACCAACGCCCGAGAGGGCCGAGAAACCTCTCGTCGTCGAGAGACTCGATCTCGCTCGCGAAAGACTCGACCGCCTTGGCCAATTCCGTCTTCTGGACCTCGATCCCGTTCATGCGGCCTAGTGTACCGTGGCCACCCACTCGGACAGACCGACACTCCGGCTTTCGGCGCTCCCTCGCGCGCGCACCGAGACGGAGCCGCCTTCGACCTCCCGATCGCCGAGGACGAGGAGGTAGGGGACTTTCTCGAGCTCGGAGTCTCTTACCCGAGCGGAGAGCGGCTCGCCCCGGGAGTCGAGCTCCGCGCGAATCCCCGCGCCGCGGAGGCTCGCCATCGCTTCTCGCGCCTTTTCCAGATGGCGCTCCGCGACAGGAAGCACCTTCGCTTGTACCGGTGCGAGCCAGAACGGAAAAGCGCCGCCATAGTGCTCCAGCAGGATGGCAAAGAATCGCTCGAGAGATCCGAAAATCGCGCGATGGAGAACGTACGGGCGATGCGCTGCGCCGTCCGGTCCCACGAAAGAGAGGCCGAAACGCCGCGGGAGATTGAAATCGAGCTGCACCGTCGAGAGCTGCCACTTCCGGCCCATGGAATCCTCGACGTGGACGTCGAGCTTCGGCCCGTAGAACGCGCCGCCGCCTTCCTCCACGTCGTGCGCGAGGCCCGCGCTTTCAACGGCGCGCGCGAGGGCGCCCTCGGCCTTTCGCCACTCGTCCTCGTCTCCCACCGACTTCGACGGGCGCGTGCTCAGCGTGAACGAGAGCGAGCGGAACTCGAATCTCGCGAGAAACTCGCAGACGAAGACGACCGCGGAAGCGATCTCGCGCTCGAGCTCCTCTTCGCGGCAGAAGATGTGAGCGTCGTCCTGCGTGAAGCCGCGGACCCGGAGAAGGCCCGTGAGAACCCCGCTCTTCTCGTAGCGATAGACCGTCCCGAGCTCGGCGAGCCGCAGCGGGAGCTCCCGGTAGGAGCGGGGCCTCGAAGCGAAGATCTGCATGTGGAAGGGGCAGTTCATCGGCTTCAGGAAATAGCTCTGGTCATCGGCTTCGAGGGCCGGAAACATGGACTCCCGGTAGAAGTCGAGGTGTCCGCTCGTCTCCCAGAGGAGGCTCCGTCCGACGTGCGGCGAGTACACCAGCTGGTAGCCGCGCGCGATCTGCTCCTTCCGCCAGTAGTCCTCGAGGAGATGGCGCACGAGTGCGCCCTTGGGATGCCAGAGCGCGAGCCCCGGCCCGACGGCGTCTTCGAACGAGAAGAGCTCGAGCTCGCGCCCGAGCCTTCGGTGGTCCTGGAACATGGAATCCTCCCACGAAAGAATTACGTTGAAAGTTTCGAGGGAGGGAATTCGAGGTCAGCTCGCGGCCCGCCCTCTTTCGAGTGAGGCCACGGCTCGGGCGTTCAGAACGGACGAAGAGCCGTGGCCCCGCTAGTGAGCCCGGTCTTCTGCCGCGTCATCGCCTTCACGAAAACGATTGTAGCACGGAGATCAGAAGCGAAGCCGAATGGCCCGCGGCTGAATCTCGAATCGAGCGGGCAGCCTGCCGGAAGCCTCGCCGTCGATCTCGACAAGCACTTCGGAAGCGTGACCGAGCGCGCGAGCCTCGAGCACGCGCACTCTTCCGTGCTCGACCTCCGCGAGGCTCAGGTGAGCGCCCAGGTACAATCGCGGGCTCTCTCGCGCGAGCTTCGCGAGAGAAAGTTTCCTCACCACCACCAGGTCGAGGAGCCCGTCGGCAAGAGCGGCCTCGGGCGCCATCTTCATTCCACCGCCGAAGAAGCGGCCGTTATGGAGCGAAACGGTGGTGATGCGAACGCGGCGGCGGGGACCCGCGTCGAGGGTGAGCTCGACTTCCGGGTGGCGGTAGCTCGAAGCAGCTCTCAGGGTCTCGAGGACGTAGCCGCTTCTTTTGCCGGCACTCACGAGGCGGGCGACTTCCGCCGAGAGGCCGAACGACGCGGAGTTCACGAAGCTCTTTTCGCTTCCGTCCGCGAACCGCACGCGGCCGACGTCGATCGCGAGCGAGCGGCCCCGGCGAAGAGCGCGGGCGGCATCGGCGGGTCTCGTCGGAAGCGCGAGCGAGCGCACCAGATCCCCGCCGGTACCATGCGGGAGGATACCGAGCTCCACGGGCCGTCCCGACTCGAGGATGCCGCGGACGGTCTCCGAGATGGTCCCGTCTCCTCCGAAAGCGACGACGAGAGCGCGCCCTCGGAGCGCTTCTTCGCGAGCGATGCGCGAGGCGTCTCCCGGGCCCGCGGTGAAACGGCATTCGAACGGTCCGAAATGAGACCGCAGCGCGGACGCGGCCGCGGGCCAGGCGGTCGCTCCCTGACCTCCCCGGGACGCCGGATTGACTATGACCAGCGCCGAGCGCACCGACCTAGTCCGCGCGCTTATGGCGGACGTCCTTCGCCTCGACCATGAAGATGACGTCTTCGGCGATGTTGGTCGCATGGTCGGCGACCCGCTCCAGGTTCCGGCTGATCAGGATGAGCGAGAGCGCCCGCTCGATGGTGCCCGGGTCAGCCATCATGTAGGTGAGGAGCTCGCGGAAGACCTGGTCCTTGAGATCGTCCACGGTGTCGTCGCGCAGGAGAACGTCCCGGGCGAGAACCGCGTCTCTGCGAACGAAGGCGTCGAGCGAGTCCCGGGTCATCTCCTGCGCCAGGGCCGCCATCCGCGGGAGATCGATGAACGGCTTCAGCGGCGGCTGGCCCAGGCACTTCATGGTGTTCTCGGCGATGTTCACCGCCTGGTCGCCCATCCGCTCGAGGTCGGAGTTGATCTTCATCGCCGCGGCGATGAAGCGAAGATCCACCGCCACCGGCGTCTGGGTGGCGAGGATCTTGAGGCAGCGCTCATCGATCTCGATCTGGAGGTCATTGATCTCGACGTCGGAATCGATGACTTTCTGGGCCTCGGCCTCTTTTCGATGGATGAGCGAATCGACCGCCCGGTGGATCCGGTTCTCGACGAGCCCCCCCATGGTCAGGAGCTGGCTCTTGAGAGCCTGCATCTCGGATTCGAAGTGAAGTCGTTCCATATCTCTTTGCCATCAACCGAAACGACCGGTGATGTAATCCTCCGTCAATTTGTCCTTGGGCGCGGTGAAGAGCTCCGCCGTGGGCGCGTATTCGACCAACCGCCCCAGCCAGAAAAGCGCGGTGCGGTCCGAGACTCGAGCCGCCTGCTGCAGGTTGTGAGTCACGATCACGATGGTGTACTGCTCTTTGAGCTGGTAGATCAGCTCCTCGATCTTCAGCGTGGCGATGGGATCGAGCGCCGAGCAGGGCTCGTCCATGAGGATGATCTCCGGCTCGACCGCGATGGCCCGGGCGATGCAGAGCCGCTGCATCTGCCCGCCGGAGAGCCCGAGGCCGCTCTCGTCGAGGCGATCCTTCACCTCGTCCCAGAGCGCGGCGCCCCTCAGGCTGCGCTCGCAGGCCTCCTGCAGAGTCCTCTTGTCGTTGATTCCGGCGATGCGAAGTCCGTAGATCACGTTCTCGAAGATCGATTTCGGAAAGGGGTTCGATTTCTGGAACACCATCCCCACCCGCCGCCGCACCTCGATCACGTCGGTGGTCGGCGGCGTTCACGTCGAGACCGCCGACCTGGATCTCTCCCCAGATGCGCACGTTGTCGATGAGGTCGTTCATCCGATTGAAACAGCGAAGGAGGGTCGACTTCCCGCATCCCGAGGGACCGATGAGAGCAGTCACCCGCCGCGATTCCATCTCCATGCTGATGTCGTGAAGGACGTGGTTGTCGCCGTAGGCGAGATTCACGCTCTTGCAGACGATTTCTGCTTCGGAAGGCGTTTCCCGCGCGGGGCCCTGAGACTTTACTTCGGTCCGGATCCGCAGCCCCGAATCGGGCGCCGCGGTTTTCATCGCATCGTCGGTCATCTGCATTCCCTCACACCCCTCAGAATGCGGCCGTCTTGTACTTCTCGCGAAGGTAGTTGCGAACCCGGATCGCCGTGAAGTTGAGCAGCACCACGATGAGGAGCAGGAAGACGGTCGTAGTGTAGACCATCGGCTTCGCCGCCTCCACGTTGGGGCTCTGGAACCCGACATCGTAGATATGAAACCCGAGGTGCATGAACTTCCGGTCCAGGTGAAAGAATGGAAAGAGACCGTCGAGCGGGAGCTCGGGAGCGAGCTTCACGACGCCCGTCAGCATCAACGGAGCCACCTCACCGGCAGCTCGCGCCATGGCGAGGATCAGGCCGGTCAAGATTCCCGGCGCCGCGGCGGGCAGCACCACCCGAAGGACGGTTTGAAACTTGGTCGCTCCCATGGCGAGTGACGCCTCGCGCATCGAGCGGGGGACTGCCGCGAGAGCTTCTTCCGCCGCGACGATGACCACGGGCACGGTGAGGAGGGCAAGGGTGAGCGACGCCCAGAGGATTCCACCGGTCCCGTAGGTAGGAGTCGGGAGCGCCTCGGGAAAGAAAACGCGGTCGATTCCGCCTCCCACGAAGTAGACGAAAAAGCCGAGGCCGAATACTCCGAACACGATCGAGGGGACGCCCGCAAGGTTATTGACGGCGACGCGGACGGTGCGCACCAGAACGCCCTGCCTCGCGTACTCGCGGAGGTAAAGCGCTGCAAGGACGCCCAGCGGCACCACGGCGAGGCTCATGAGGAACACCATCATGACCGTCCCGAAAATCGCGGGCCAGATTCCTCCTTCGGTGTTCGCCTCGCGCGGGTCGTCGGTGAGGAAGCCCCAGAGGCGGCTCGCATAGATGCCCGCCCGTCCGAAGACCGAGAGCTCGTTCGCCGGATACGCCCGGTAGATGTCGAGGCTTCGAAGCTCTTTCTCCTGCCCGTCCACGGTGCGGAACAGGACTCGGGTGCCCGCCGCCGATTCCATGACCGACGCGAGTTTCCCCTCGAGCTCGGCGTATTGCGCCTGCAGCGCCTCCTCCATCTCCTGGATTCGAGCGCGCTCGGAGGCGAAGTCCTTCGAAGAATCTTCTCTCTCGAGATAGTCGAGCTTCCTCGTCCGCAGGCGGAGGCGCTCGATCTCGTAGTTGACTCCGCCGATCTCGTCCTTCTCGAGGCTCTTGATGGTCTCTCGATCGCTCGCCGCTTTCTCGATCAGCGCCGGCAGCCGCTTCCGGGTCGCCGCTTCGTCGCTCGCGACCTCCCGATCTCCCTCGGTGATGCGCACCGGCGTTCCAATGAGCGGGCCATACTCGCTCCGCTCCACCAGGAAGAGTCCCTGGGGACGTTCGCGCTTCACGATCTCGGACTCGTCCAACCAGTTGAAGTCGAATCCGTAGAGATCGCGGTTTCCCACTTTGAGCTGAAGCCGGTATTTTTCGAGGTGATCGGGCTCACCGGGGTTGGGAATGGCCTGGCGAAGGTTCACTTCTCCCGCCCAGACCGCTCCGTCTGCGGTCGTGACCTTCTCGACCGGCTGCGGCCAGAAGAATCCCAAGCCGTTCACTAGGATGACGGTGAGCAAGCCAAAAATCATGAGCAGGCAAATCCCGAGGGCGCTCCCGGTGAACCAGATCATGTGCTCCCCGCGGGCGAGACTCTTGCGTAAGGACATCGTCAAATCGCCTTGTACTTGTCGCGGAGCCTTTGGCGGACCAGCTCGGCGATGGTGTTGACGACGAACGTCATGAGGAAGAGCACGGCGGCGGAAAGGAACAGCATGCGATACAGAGTTCCGCCATAGGGCGCCTCCGGCACCTCTACGGCGATATTTGCGGCGAGGGTCCGCATGCCATTGAAGGGAGACCAGTCGAGCACCGGGGTGTTGCCGGTGGCCATGAGCACGATCATCGTCTCCCCAACCGCACGTCCAAAACCCACCATGGTGGCGGAGAAAATGCCGGGGCTCGCCGTCGGCAGCACCACGCGGGTCGCGGTCTGCCACCGACTGGCGCCGAGGGCGAGCGACGCCGCGGCGAGGTGCTGGGGTACGCTCGAGAAGGCATCCTCGGAGATGGTATAGATGATGGGGATGACGGCGAAACCCATGGCGAGCCCGACGACGATGCTGTTCCGCTGGTCGTACACCAGGCCCAGGCTCGACGCCAGGTAGCCTTTGAAGTCTCCGGCGAAGGCCAGCTGCTCCACGAAAGGGCCGATTCCCAGGGCGAACAGAGCGCCGAGCAGGAGGAGCGGCAGGATTACGAACACTTCCATTCCCGGTCTCAGCCGCTTCCGGATCCTGTGTGGCAGGTGCTCCCAGAACAGCACTCCCGCCGTGCCGAACATCGGCAGCGCTACGATGAAGAGCAGCACCGGCACCAGCGCCGCCTCGACCTTCGACGCGAGCCAAAGCCCGGCGATGAAGCCGACGACGACGCTCGGAAGGGCGGCCATGATCTCGACCGTCGGTTTGATCCGGGCCCGGATCGTGGGGTGCATGAACTGGGAGGTGTAGAGCGCTCCAAGGACCGCGAGCGGAACGGCGAAGATCAGAGCGTAGAACGTCGCCTTGATCGTGCCGAAGACCAGCGGCACCAGGCTTAACTTCACCTCGAAGTCATCGGTGCCGCCCGTGGACTGCCACACGTACTCCGGTTCGGAATAGCTCTCGTACCAGACCTTCCTCCAAATCGCGTGCCAGGAGAACTCGGGGTGTGGATTCGAGAGAGAGTAACGGTCGAGGCTCCGGTCGCGGCGGAGGACCAGAATGCCGTCCGCCCGAGGTGCGATGAAGGCCGCGTCGACCGCCCCCGCGTCATTACCAGACCCGGGAAAGCGGAGCAGCGTCCGCTCCGACGTCAGATGACGGAGAACGATCGACCCGTCCGCCCCGCCGCTGACGAAGCTCCGCTCGCGGGTGGAGGAGCCGATGGCCAGAATGGGCGTTCCCTGGGATTCGAACTCGTGGGCCTTGACGAGCTCCATGTCGGCGTCGGGGGTCGGCCGCGCCCGGAACCAAGCAGCGAGGGCGCCGTTCTCGTCGCCGACGATGACGGTGTTCCCCCCGAGCCCGTACTCGATCGCGGTGACCGGAGCGTCGCTCACTTTCGTCGCTTCGAGCAAGCGGCTCTCGGCCTCGCTGACGTCCCACTGGTAAAGCCGGCCGGAGACGGTGGCGGCGATGAGCTCCGAGGTTCGCCCGAGGCGCAGGTGGGTGACGTCGTCCCCTTCCCTGGTTCGAAGAGATTCGACGTTCGGCAATCCCTCGTCACCGAATCGCGCGAGGGCGATCTCCTGAGGACCCACGAGCGCCGCGAGCCTCCTCTCCCCTTCGGGAGATTCCGTGTAACTCACGTCTCGGACCGGCCGGCCCTCCGGATCGACGGTCACCACGCCGCGGTCCCGAACCTCGATCGCTTGATCCTGAAGCGTCTGCCCTTCGAATACGGGGCGAAAACGGACTTGAAGAAGAGCGACGCGCCCGTCGCTCGTGCCCGCCGCAACGTAGCCTCCCTCGAGGCTGCGGGTAGATACGGTCACCGTGGCCCCTTCGAGACCCGCGATGGGGAAACTCCTGATGGCGGCCGCCGTCTTCGAGCCGGAAGAAGACGACTTTCGGGCCGGGAGCGTCCGGTTCGACTTCGTACAGGTATGTCTGGTATTCGTCCACGCCGATCGCGGCCGGCGCGGGCTCGGAAGCCACCGCCCGCGCCGGTCCGATCGAAAACGTGCCGAGCTTCTCTGCCGTCGCCCTTCCAAAAAGAGGAATGGCCTCGGCGAAAATGAAGTAGAAGATGAAGAGCACCGATAGGATGATGAAGATGCCACCGCCGGTGATGAGCCAGGTCGCCGCGCGGTCGATTCTCTTCACCCGGGTGATGCGTTTGGAAGCTTCGGCGATCCTCTCGCGAACCCCTACTGCAACCGTAGCCATCGAGAAAACTCTCCGCGAATGCTACTCCAGCTTCGCCAGTTCTTCCTTGACGATCTCGGCAGGAAGCGGAAGGTAGCCGTCCTTGATGACGACTTCCTGCCCTTCCTTGCTCAGGAGCATCCTCGCGTACTCCTTGACCAGTGGATCCAGCGGTTTTCCGGGCGCTTTGTTGATGTAGATATAGAGGAAACCGGGAGAGCGGGTACTTTCCCGACTTCACGTCGTCGTAGCTTCCGCTCGAAAAGGCGTCCGTCTCCGCGAGCGCCAGGACCTTCACGCCCGAAGTCCGATACCCGATTCCGCTATATCCGATGCCGAAGCGGTCCTCGGTGACACCCTGCACCACCGACGCGGAGCCCGGCTGTTCCTTCACCTGATCTCGGAAGTCACCGTTCTTGAGCGTGTGCTCCTTGAAGAAGCCGTACGTTCCCGAGGCGGAGTTGCGGCCGTAGAGTGAGATCGGCCGAGCCGCCCAGTCGCCGGTGAGGCCCAGGTCGCCCCAGGTCGCGATGTTCTTCCCTCCTCGGCGGCGCGTCTTGGAGAACACGGCGTCGGTCTGGGCGAGGGTGATCTTCTCCAGCGGGTTGTCCTTGTTCACGTAGACAGCGAGGGCGTCGTAAGAGCTGCGGAGCTCTGTGGGTTTGTAGCCGTACTTCGCTTCGAACTGATCGATCTCCGTCGCCCGCATCTGGCGGGACATCGGGCCGAACTGGGCGGTCCCGGCGATGAGCGCGGCGGGCGCCGTCGAGCTCCCCTTTCCTTCGATCTGGATCTTGACGTTCGGATACATCTTCTGGAACGCCTCCGCCCAGAGCGCCATCATGTTGTTCATGGTGTCGGAGCCGACGCTGTTGATGTTTCCGGAGACGCCGGAGGTCTTCTGGTAGGCTGGAATCGCCCGGCTCTACGGTCATCTGCTGCGCGAGAGCGGCGCTCACGGCGAGCGCGGAACGCGAAGGCGAATAGTGAATCGTTTCATGGGTCGTACTCCTCTCTTGGAATGCTGGTTAGAAAATAAACTGCGTCTGGATCCGGAACTCATGGTTGTCGGTTTCCCCGGTCGAGCTCTCGGTGCTGATGCGGCGGAAATCGGCCTGCACCTTCAGGTTGTGCTTGTTGTAGAAGTAGCCGACCGCTCCGCCGACCTCCGTCGTCTGGAATCCCAGGATCGTGTTCGCGTCACTCCAGCCATAACGGAATGCGACTTCCCAGATGTCGGGCATCACGAAGTAGCCGGCCTGCACGAAGCCACCCTCGGTGTCGAAGTCGGTTACAGCCGGGTCCTGCGGGTCGCGCTCGCCCCAGGTATAAGCGCCCGTCGCGGAGAATCCCTTCCACTTGTAGAGGCTATCGACGGTGAAGAGCGTGCTCTTGATGTTGGCTGCGATATTGGTGGCATCCGCGAAGCTGAGATCGTTCTCCTCGAAAGCCGCGCTGACGGTGAAGATCGGCCGGCCGAGCGCCCGAGTATCCATGTCGCTTTCGGTCATGTGCGCGCCGGAGCCCCAGAAGCCCATGGGTGAGGCTCCGTTCGGCTGAAACGTGAAGCGAGCGTTCTTCTGCAACTTGTCGTTGTCGTTGGCGGGGCGAGTGAGGCCGTTTCCGTTATAGACGCCGAGACGGTACTCGAACTTGTTGTTGCCGAGAACGCCCCAGATGTTGGCGCCCGTATCCCGGCCGCGAAAGTAGATGTTCGAGGAAAGCGCGCGATCGACGAACTGCTGACTCCCGGAAGAAATCAGCTCCTGGAGTCCGAAGGGAACCTTGTTCTGTCCTACACGGACCATGAACTGCTTCTTGCCCTTGGTCAGGTCCCAGTTGATGTTCGCGTCCTCCAGGAAGGCGCCCACGTTCGCTCCCACCGCGCCCGGCCAATTCATCTGAAGCTCGTAGTTCAAGTAGGGCTTGTAGAACCAGCCTTCGATCTTGAACTTGGCGCGGCGGATACGGAAGCTTCCCTTGTCGTCGCCCGCGTTCTCCGTCCCCGGGAGTTTCACGGTGTCGTCGGGAAACTCCTGGGTGTACCGGACCTGGACGCGGTTCGACATTTCCATGTAGAAACCCGTCCCCAGCGTGAATCGGGTCTTGCCGTCCCGCCATACGATGTTGAACGGAGGATCCTTGGGCCGGTCGACTTTCTCGGAAATCCCGTGCTTGAAAAAGAAGAGCTCGAGCGCGGTTTCGCTGTCGCCAACGACGGTCTCGCCGTTCGGGCCCACCCCGATGCGGGTGATCGCCCGTCCGGTCTCCCCGGACTTCTCGAACCGGTCCGCTTCCTCGGGAATGTTGAAAACGTAAATGCGGCCGTCCTTTTCGATTTCCTTGTAAAACAAGCTCTGGATGGTATTTGCGCTCGTGGGAATCTGTCCGAGCGCGGACGTGGCCGCGAGCCACGAAACGAGTGAGATCACAAGGGTAGCCCGCGACGCGAATCGCATTCGAATTGGTCCTCCTTGGGGGAAAAAAAGGGGTCGCCCGACTGTAAATCGACCACCCTACGGGTTTGTGAATGGGAGATGAATGCTGTGTTACAGAAGGCGAAGGCCTTTCAAGGGTGGGGAAATGCCCCCCAGAAATGTGGTAAAGTCCGGTAGCGCATTCGAGGCACTAGACTTGGGCGTCAAGGAGAGCATTCTTCCCCAGCCACCCGGACTCCGGGAGCTCCTCCGCTCGATTGCCATCGCTCTTTCGAAAGCCGTAGCCGGAGTTTTCGGGTTCGCCCGGGATAGCATCGCCAGGGGGATCATCCGCGCCGGCATTCCCGTGAACTCCGTCACACTGACCGGTCCGGTCGTCGTCTCCGTGATTTTCATTCCGCTCTTCTACGGGACGCAATGGATCGCGGGGCTGGTGCTGATCGCTGCTGGCGCGTTCGACATGCTCGACGGGGCCGTCGCCCGGATTTCGCGCGCGCTCGACTGCTTTCGGCGCGTTTCTCGACTCGGTTACCGATCGCTATACCGACTACCTGATGCTCCTCGGCATCCTGATGTACCTGATGAGGCACGTGCACGGATCGTCGCGAACGCTATATCTCGTGCTCTGGGGTTTCACCGCCGTCGGGACCGCGACGACCTCTTACATCCGCGCGCGCGCGGAGAACGTGATCCCCGAGTGCAAGGTGGGCTTCATGGAGAGGGCCGAGAGGACGGTGACCATCATCATCGGCCTCCTCGCGGGGAACGTGCATATCACTCTCTGGATCCTGGCCCTGTTCACGAACTTGATTAGTGCGCAGCGGATCGTCTACACCCGCATGATCCTCGACGGACGCGAGCCGAAAGGCGACTTCTGGCTCTGGCGCTATCCTCGGCTCACGGCGCCGCACTTCACGCTCTGCGCGACACTGATCCTGTCCCTCATCATCGGACATCTCTTCGTCGCCCGGCCGTAACAGGCCTGCGCGTGTGCTCAAACTACGTGGACGATCCCGAGCGGCGCCGCCCACATCCGCCGCGAGAACGGCGCGAAGCGCCGGAAATCTCGGGCCGCGGGGGTGGGGCCCCGCGGCACTAATGCACTAAAAGACGAGCTGAAGCTGCGTCGAAACGGCGTGCGGGTCCTCGCTCGCGACGCCCATGAAGCTCTGGTGCAGGATGTAGTTCAGCTGGAGCTTGAGCCGCTCCCGTTTCCAGTAGTGCGTGGCCCCGAGAGTCCATCGCTTCCATGCGGCCGCATAAGTCGCCGCATCGAGGCGGTCGAAGCCGCCGACGATCTCGAGTCGTTCCGGGACCAGCATGTAGCCGGATTGAAGAGAGATTTTCGAGAGATCGGCCTCGCCGTTCTCGTAGAGGCCCGCAGTGAACCGCGGATCGACGGCCTCCCCGCGGACCCACTGGACCTCCGCGTCCGCCGAAACGCCAAGGCCTCGCAGAGCGCCGCTCAGCTCGATGCCTCGAGAGGTGTCGAGGTCGTCGGCCCCGCTGGGAAGTGTTTGGCTTCCGTTGCCGAGCCAGCGATAGGCGGAGGCGGAGAGAGCGAATCGCAGAGGCTCGCTTCCGAAATCTCCCTGGTCGTAGTCGACGTCGCCGAGAGGTGAGAGCTCGACCCGGCCGGAGAAGGACATTCCCCGGTTCGCGCCGTCGGCATCGTTCAACGGACTTTCGAACTCCATCTGGGTCGGGTCCAGCTCGTGCGAGGCGAGACCCGCGCTCGCCGCCATCTTGAAGCGTCCCCGCGAATCATGTCCGTCCACCCGGACGCCGAGCACGCGGTCGAGGCTTCCGAAATCATCGATGCCGACGAAACCCCGCTCAATGAGAGTGAGGCGCTTGGAAGACGACTGGAGTTGTCTCGAGAAAACCGCCTTCTCGTTTCCGACGGAGAGCGTGAAGCCTTTGTCTTCCCAACCCAGGTAGGAGACGACCATGTCTTTGAACTCGACGGGCTCGCCTTCCACGGTCTCTCCGAAGTCGAATTCGGCCTCGGCTTCCCAGTTCGAGGAGAACCTCGCATTCAGGACCGGACGAAGGCGCCGAAAATAGAGCTTCTCCTCCGACCCGACGTCCCCACCGAGATGGAAGTACTGGATCTGCACCCGTACGCCAAGGTCGAGCTGGAAGTCCGATCCGTTGTGGTAGAGCGGAATCCCCGCTTGAAGGGACGGCGCGCAAAGAAGCGTGACGAGGGCAATCCCTCGTCGAACCCAATGGTCCAGCGGTGTGACCTCCACGGCCTTTGGAGCGCCGTCTTCGATTTGGAATGGATCACATCCATGCTACCGGACGGCTTGGAGGATGGCAAAGTGCCGAAAAACACGACGAGGGAGCGCTTTCCAGGAAGCGCTCCCTCGTGAAATCAGAGAGAGGGGAAGTTATTCGACGTAGCTATAACCGCAGTTCTCACAGGTCCAGGTGCGGCCCTGCCGGTACATGAGGGCGCCGCACTGCGGGCAGGCGCGCGTCTCCTCCTCATCGGATTCGTTTTCCTCGAAGAGGTCGTCGTAGTTCTCCTCTTCTTCTTTCTTCTCTTCCGGCTTTTCCTCTTCCTTCTTGTCCTCTTCGGGCTTCTTTTCTTCCTGGGCCCAACCGGAGCGCGAAAGAACCGTGGCGCCCGCGACCGCGAGTCCGGCGGCCTTCAAGAAGCCTCGTCGAGTCAAATCGTCTTTCATGATGCTACGTCTCCTCGGAACGGAATCCCCCAAATGCTCCCCAAGTCTATCACGGGGGGCGAGATTATCCCGCGCGTCCCCGGGACCTTGTCAAATCGTGCGCAAAAACGCGGCCGTTTCCTCGAGCGCCGGCGTCATTCCCCGTCGCTGAGCGAGCTCCTTCAAGTCCCATTCGGCGACCGCGCGATGCTCGTTTCGGGAGGCCTCCGAGAGCCGATCGAACACCTCGCGGTAGTCGCGGTGCGCGCCGTGCGACGTCGCCGGAGGCGAGGCGTGCGCAGGCGAGTAGGAGCGCCTGGCGGGGCGAGCGGCCGCGATCCAGGGACTGGGCTTTCTCGAAGGTTCTCGATGGCTTCGTCGTAACGCTCCTCGAGGAAAAGCGCATGAGCGAGATTGTAGTGCCCGAAGACGAAGCCAGGATCGACTCGAGCGCGCGCCGGAAATGCTCCTCGGCTTCGCGAAGTCGGCCCTGGTCGCGGCAAGCGACGCCGAGATTCGAATGGAGTGGAGCGTTTTCGGGATCGAGCGCGACGGCGCGGCCTAAGGCGGAAGACGCTCCCTCGAAGTCCTTCAGCTCTCCCAGGGCGGCGCCGAGGTTTCCCCAGGCCGAGGCGTATTCCGGAAGAAGCCGGACGGTCTCGCGGAACTGGGCGACCGCACCCTCGATGTCGTCCGCGTGGATGAGCGCCTTGCCGAGCTCGTACCGCGCGCAAGGAAGCTCGGGGTCGAGCGCGACGGCTCGTTTCAGGCTCGGCATCGCGCGTCGAGCGGAACACCTGCGCGAGCGCCGTCTCTCCTCTCGATGTCACCGCGCGCTCGAGGTCCTCCCACGAAGGAGCGGGCTCGCGGTTCCGATCTCGCCCGCCTTTGACGCGGCGAATCTCGAAGCGGCTCGCGAGGCCGCGCTGGGCGAGAACGCTTCCCGCCCTGGTGCAGAAGATCGGATTCGATCGCCGTCGCGACGAAGGTGAGAGGCGCTCCCTCGGAAGCGAGCTGCGTGAGCCGCGGGAGAAGGTAGAGAGGCGAGGCCGCGGAGAGCGGGGTATCGAAGAATCCACGCTCGATCGAAGGCGCGTAGAGCACCCGTTCGCCTGAAATCGAAGGCGCGGGGAGCTCTTCCACCGCGAGCGGAAGCGGCGGCGACGCCGGCGGAGAGATGACGGGAAGCTTCCAGTCGATGAAGTGTCTTGCCGCACTCTCGAGGATCGCTCCGTGCTCGCCGACGAAGAGAACCCAGAGCCGCTCGGCTCGAGCCTTCGGCGCCTTCAGAATCTCTTCCGCGGCAGCGGCGCCAGAGGACAACTCCAGGGCAGGCCGCAACCACTCCGTCATGACTTGATGCTCGCTCGCCTTCTCGGCTCGCTCGCCATCGCACGGTTAACGGCCGTTGCGGTGGGCGCAGTCTTTCAGGATGACGCAGGAGCGAGTGGTATTGAAGATACCGCAGGTGCAGAAGCGCGCCATGTACGTCGAGGCCTGCTCCGGGCTCCGTCGACCTTCCTTGACCCAATCGATCATCTTCTTCGCGAAGTTGAACGAGATCATTCCGTGGCCGCACATCGTCGCGAGAGAGAGGGTGGCCCGGTCCGGGAGCTTGTCGAGCGCTCCGAAAAAACCGAGCGAGTACTCGACGCTGTGCCGGGTGATGCCCGCCTCCCGCGCCAGCTCGTCCGCGCGGTCGGTCAGGGAACTGATATTGATCGACAGGCCAAGGTCCGCCGCGCGAATCTCCTTGAGGAAGCGCGTGAGGGAATCGCGGTTGTCGAAAACCGCGGATACCACCGTCGGCTGGTCCACGTGGGCGACGAGGCGCTCCGGGTCGCGCTCGTCCTTGCGGAACCAGTGGGCGAGGGGGTTCAGCCGTTTCGAAGGCCGGAAGACACCGCCCTTGGTGGCGTCGCCGAGGTTGACGGGGTTGTGCTTCCTCGCGATGGCGAGGAACTCTTGAAACTTCGAGACCGATCCCTGGTCGTTGATCCCTCGAGCGCACATCGCGAACACGATGAAATCGTTCTCGAGAGTCTCCGGCGCGCCGTAGCGGTGGAGCGTATTGGTCACGACACCGCGACCTCTTCGCGGGCCGGCTCGGAAACGGAGGGACGTCGTCCGAGCCCGAGGTTCGTCTTCCCACGCCAGAAGGGGTACCCCTCCCGCCGTAGCACCTCTTCGAGGGCGCTTTGCCCCTCGGGGCTGCAGCGCGTCGAAACGCCGATCGAAACGATGGTATCGAGGCCGCGGGCGATCGCGGTAACGGTCGAAAGCATCTCGGGAACCCGCTCCATGCGAGTCTTGATCTCGACGATCGCCGAGAGGATTCGCTCGTCGAGGATGTCTTCGCGGATCTTTCCCGTCGAGGGATCGGGCATGAGGTGGGTGACCGGGTTCTTCTTCTCGAACTCGACCCCCGTTTTCGCGAGGGCTTCCGTCATGCGGGAAATGTCCGAAAAGCGCGTCGAGACCGTCGGGCGGCCGAACTCGATGGTGAAGCCCGCCTCTCCCTCACCGACCCGGTAGGTGACGTCGTTGGTCTTCACCTCTTCGGTTCCCCGGCCGTGAATTCCCGTGCTCTCGTGTGGAACCAGCGGATCGCTGAAGGCGCGCCGCACGATGCGAGGCCAGGAAAGCTCTTGAGGCTCGATCGCCGCCGTGGGACAAACGTCGGGCTCGGGGTCGAAACGCATCCGCAGCCAGCCGAAAACCTTGCGGATGGTCCGCACCATGGTCGGATTCAGGTGCTCCGTCGAGAGTCCCCGGTAGCAGGTGAAGCACTCGACGCACCGATCCTGGTCGACCACCGCCCGCGAAATCGAAGGGTCGATGTCGATCGCGCCGACGGGGCAGATCGGAACGCAATTGGCGCAGGCGACGCAGCGTTCCGTCGAAATTCTCACGCCCTGAAGTATATCAGGGGGTGCCAGGCGGAAGGGCGGAGCCGGAGTTGCGCCAGCCGTCCGGCTGGGCCAAAATCTGCCCCTCTTCCGCATCTACCATCATCAGGAGTGCCAATGCCTACGGATAAGAAATACGAAGTCCGGCCGCCCGACGGCGGCCTCGCCATCCTGCTGCCGGGGCTCGGCGCCGTCTCGACGACGTTCATCGCCGGGGTCGAGGCCATCCGCAAAGGCCTCGCGAAGCCCATTGGCTCGTTGACCCAGATGGGAACCATCCGCCTCGGCAAACGCACGGAAAAGCGGTCGCCGATGATCAAGGATTTCGTGCCGCTGGCGGAGCTTTCCGACCTCTCCTTCGCGGCCTGGGACATCTTCGAAGACGACGCCTACCAGTCGGCGCGCAACGCCGGAGTCCTCGAGGTCCCGCTCCTCGATCAGCTGCGCCCGGATCTGGAGGCGGTCCGTCCTCTAAAAGCCGTCTTCGACCAGGAGTACGTCAAGAGGCTCCACGGGACGCACGTGAAGAGCGGAAAAACCAAGATGGACCTGGCCGAGCAGCTCATGGAGGACATCCGCGAAGTGAAGCGCGCGACCGGCGCGACGCGCGCGGTCATGGTCTGGTGCGCTTCGACGGAGACCTATCTCGAAAAGAGCTCGGTGCACCAGACCGTCGAGAGCTTCGAGCGAGGGCTGAAGGAGAACTCTCCCGACATCGCTCCGAGCATGATTTACGCCTATGCCGCCATCAAGTCGGGAGTGCCCTTCGCCAACGGAGCGCCGAACCTGACCGTCGACATCCCGGCCCTTACGCATCTCGCCTACGAGCGCGGGGTTCCCATCGGCGGCAAGGACTTCAAGACCGGTCAGACTCTCGTGAAGACCATCCTCGCCCCGGGCCTCAAGGCCCGCATGCTTGGCCTCTCAGGATGGTTCTCCTCGAACATCCTCGGGAACCGCGACGGCGAGGTGCTGGACGATCCCGGCTCCTTCAAGACCAAGGAGGAGTCGAAGCTTTCGGTGCTCGAGTACATCCTGCAGCCCGAGCTCTACCCCGACCTCTACGGGAGCTTCTATCATAAGGTCCGCATCCACTATTACCCGCCGAGGGGCGACAACAAAGAGGGCTGGGACAACATCGACATCTTCGGCTGGCTCGGCTACCCGATGCAGATCAAGGTCGACTTCCTGTGCCGCGACTCGATCCTGGCGGCGCCGCTGGTCCTCGATCTCGCGCTCTTCTACGACCTGGCGCAGCGGGCGGGACTGAAGGGGATCCAGGAATGGCTCTCCTTCTATTTCAAGAGCCCGATGACTCCCGAGGGCCTCTACCCGGAGCACGACGTGTTCATCCAGCTCACGAAGCTCAAGAACACGCTGCGCTATCTCATGGGTGAAGAGCAGATCACCCACCTGGGAGACTACGTCCTCGACCACGATCCGACGCGAAGGGCGGAGCTCGTCTCCGAGTGAAGCGCCGCCTTCTGTGCTAAGCTTTTGAGCAGAAGCACATAGAGTTCATGGCGGTCAACGTCGGCTCCTGGGGTCTCGTCTCTCTCGCTCGTCGTCGGCTCTGTCGCAGCGCAGGCGCCGCCGCGCAATCTCAACGTCGTCACGGTCGTTTCCGAAAACCAGATCGACACGATCCCGGTGAGCGAGTTCTCCGGCGTGTCCATGGTACCCCTCGCCGCGCTCGCGGGGCTCGTCGGAGCCGAGCTGAAGCCCGGATCGGAACAGGCAGTCACCCTCTCCGCGAACGGCCATCTGGCCCGTCTCACCGAGGGGCGGAACTTCGTGTCCGCCGAAGGCGGAGCTCGTTCTCCTGAGCTCGCCTGCGCGCCGCGTCACGGGGCAGTGGTTCGTCCCGCTCGACTTCATCCCCAAGGTGCTGCCGAGGTTCGCGAAGGAATCCCTCGTCTATCGCGACTCCGAAAGGATGCTCATCGTCGGCGATGCGTTCCCAACGCTCGAGGTCCGCTCGACGCGCGACCCGGACTACACCCGCATCGAAGTCGCGACCAGCCGCGCGGTCCCGATCGAGGTGTCGCAGACCGACCGCGAGATCCGACTGACGATCCAGACGCCCTATCTGAGGACGAGCTTTCAGGACGAGGAGATCCTCGATGAGGTGGTGGAGCGGATCTCGCTCCGCCGCGCGGAGCGCAACTACGAGTTGTCGGTGACTCTGGGGAAGCGCTTCTGGACCCTGCAGGCATCGAAGCGGGAGTCTCCCGACCACGCGGTGGTGCTCGATCTCCTTCGGAGCCGTATCCCGACGAGACCCGGCGGAACCGCTACGGGAGACGTAGAGACGATTTCCGAGGACCTGCGCTCCGTGGAGGCGCGCGGCGAGGGAGATCCGAACCGAGGAGCCTTCCGATATCGACGAAATCCTGCTGACTTCCGACGCGACGGGTCCGACGGCGGCGGAGGACATTCTGTCGAGAAACACCGGACCGACGCGGCTTCGCATTGTCGCTCTCGACCCCGGGCACGGAGGAGCGGAGGTGGGCGCGGAAGGGAGAAATGGCCTCGTCGAAAAGGAAGTGGTGCTCTCGATTGCGCGCCGGCTGCGCGAGCTCCTGCAGGAGCGGCTCGGACTCCAGGTCATCCTGACCCGGGACGGAGATCGCGACCTCGCTCTCGACGAGAGGACCGCGCTCGCCAACAACAACAAGGCGGACCTCTTCGTCAGCATTCATGCCGACGCGTCTCCGAGCCGGGACGCGAAAGGCTCGTCGGTCTACTTCCTCTCGTACTCTTCTTCCGACGTCGAAGGCTCGGTCACGAGCGCGCGGGGCCCGGACCTCTTCATCGGGTGACTCGGGCCTCGACTTCATCCTGTGGGACATGGCGCAGGCCTCTCACTTGAGCCAGTCGTCGCACCTCGCGGAGATCTTCCAGGAGGAGCTCCTGACGGCGACGGGCACGGAGAAGGGAAACCGGGGAATCAAGCAGAACACGTTCCGGGTCCTGAAAGGCGCCACCATGCCCGCGGTGCTGGTGGAGGTGGGCTTCATCTCCAATTCGGAGGAAGAGGAGCTCCTCAAGACCCGCGACTACCAGGAGCGTCTCGCCGAGGCGCTCTTACCGGGGTGTCGTTCGCTTCAAGGATGTCTACGAGTACGAGCCCCGGGCCCAAGGCGTCTCCCAGGGGCCCCATGGGCCGAAGTGAACGGAAGGAACATCCTGCTCGCGGCCGGAGTCGCGGTGGTCCTCATCGGCTGCGCGGTCTGGGGCACGATGTGGATTCTGCGGCAGCCGCTTCCCGAGGGGGCGGCCGACGCGGACGCTCCGGTCCCGCCGGGATTCACGGAGTCTCCTGCTTCCGAAGCTCCTGCGATCGATGCGCCCGCTGCCGGGCGCGTTCAGGTAAAGCTCTACGTCCTCGCGAGCTCGGGGCGTGAGCTCGCGACGGAGACGGAAGAGATCCCGTACTCCTCTTCGATCCAGCAGCAGGCGAAAGAGGTCGTGCGGCTTCTCCTGCGCCGCTCGAGCGCCATTCCCAGAGGCGTCTCCCTTCGAGAGCTCTTCGTGACCTCGCAGGGCGTCGCGTACCTCGACTTGTCCCAGGAGCTCGTCTCGAACCACCCGGGCGGCTCCTCGGCGGAGGAGCTGACCGTGTTCAGCCTCAGCCAGACCCTCATCGCGAACTTTCCCGCGGTGAAGACGGTGAAGATCCTCGTCGAGGGGCGGGAGATCCAGACGCTCGCCGGTCACCTGGATCTCACGATCCCGTACGGCGCCGCGCCCGTTTATCTGCAGCCTGAGTCGGAGCGCTCCGAGAAACCGAATGAAGCGAGCTGACGGAAGGCAGCCGGATGAGCCCCGGCGCGTCGTGATCACGCCCCGGTATCTCGAAGAACGCGGAAGGCTCCGTGCTCATCGAGGTCGGCGACACGAAAGTGATCTGCGCCGCGACGGTCGAGGACAAAGTCCCGCCGTTCTTGAAAGGATCGGGATCGGGCTGGGTCACGGCGGAGTACAGCATGCTGCCGCGCTCGTCCAAGGAGCGCATCCCGCGCGAGGCTGTGAAGGGAAAGCTATCGGGCCGCACCCAGGAGATCCAGAGACTCATCGGGCGCTCGCTCCGGGCGGTCATCGATCTCCCCAAGCTCGGCGAGCGCACCGTCTGGATCGATTGCGACGTCATCCAGGCGGACGGAGGCACGAGGACCGCTTCCATCTCCGGTGCTTTCGTGGCGCTCTCGCTCGCGCTCCGCGCGGCGAAAAAGCCGAACTCCACGACGCCGATACCCATCCGCGATCACGTCGCGGCGACGAGCGTCGGCATCGTGAACGAACGGACTCTCCTCGACTTGAACTACGAGGAGGACTCCAAGGCGGAAGTCGACATGAACGTGGTCATGACCGGCTCGGGTGAGCTCGTCGAGGTGCAGGGGACGGCGGAGTCGCGCCCGTTCGCGCAAACGACGCTCCTCGAGATGCTGGAGCTCTCTAAAATCGGAATTCGTAAGCTCATCGACATCCAGCGCGAGGTGCTGGACCAGTCGTGACGTGAAGCTCCTTCTCGCGACCACGAACCAGGGAAAGCTTCTCGAGCAGCGGCTCGCTCTGGAAGGTCTCCGGATTCGAAATCCTCTCCCTCGCGGATTTTCCCGCAATCGAAGCGCCCGACGAGACCGGTGCCACCTTTCTCGAGAACGCCCGGATCAAGGCGCTCTACTACCATCGGGCAATCGGGTTGCCCACGCTCGGGGAGGACGCGGGACTCGTGGTCGACGCTCTCGGAGGGCTTCCCGGGGTCCAGTCCGCGCGATGGCTGGGAGTGCAGACTTCGTTCGCCGAAAAGAGCGCGCGTCTTCTCGAGCTTCTCGAAGGCGTCGAAGCGGAGAAACGCACCGCTCGATTCATGTGCGCTATTGCCGTGGCGCAGGGTGAGCGGCTCGTCTTCGAGCACGAGGCTGCGTGCGAGGGGCGGGTCGCCTTCGAGCTCAGGGGCTCGGGAGGGTTCGGGTACGACCCCATCTTCTATTACCCGCCGCTCGGGAAGACCACGGCGGAGCTCACGCCGCTCGAGAAGCTCCGTGTGAGCCACCGCGGCAAAGCGATGGCGGCGCTGAAGCTATATTTCCAGTCGGTGCTTTGACCGTCACTCTGAAGGGCCCTATAATTGCTGGTTTCGCGGGGCGTGGCGCAGTTTGGTAGCGCGCCTGCTTTGGGAGCAGGAAGTCGGAGGTTCGAATCCTCTCGCCCCGACCAATTGATGAGCCCGAGCGCCAGTAGCTCAGATGGATAGAGCGGCGGCCTTCTAAGCCGCATGTCGGGGGTTCGAATCCCTCCTGGCGTACCAGATGGGGAATTTATGGTGGGTGTAGCTCAATGGTAGAGCACTGGACTGTGGCTCCAGGTGTTGTGGGTTCGAGCCCCATCACCCACCCCATGCCTTTGCGGGAAAATTCGTCCGCGCGTATAGTTTCCGAAAGTGTGCGCCCGTAGCTCAGTTGGATAGAGCGCCAGACTTCGAATCTGTAGGTCGTAGGTTCGAGCCCTACCGGGCGCGCCAATTAAATCGATCACTTGCGAAGACGCGCCGATGCCGACCCTCTATCGGGGTAACGCGGGGTCACACTTGGCAGTCGCACCCGCCCGAGGACCCCATAGAATCAATAGGTTAGGCTGCACCGCTGCTCTCCCTGGATCTCCGTAACGACATCGAAGTCTGCACCGTGAATATCGTAGGATGGCGCTATGAGCGAACTGCCCTGTCTCGACCAGCTCGAAGCCACCCCCACCATCCTGCGAGGCCTCATGGCCGAACTCGATCACGAGGATGTCCGCTGGAAGCCCGCGCCGGACCGCTTCAGTGTCGGAGAAGTGCTCGCCCATCTCAGCCACTCCGAAGGCTACTGCTACCGAATCCGCCTGGACCGCTTCCTGAGCGAGACCAACCCCGGCTTCGAGCCCGACGATGCGCAGGACCACCTAGAGCTCTACGCGCAGGCCGATCCCGAAGACTCCTTCGATCACTTCGAGGAGCAGCGCGAAACCAACCTGGAGTTCCTGCGTACCCTCACAGCTGCCGACGGCGCCCGCACTGCCATGCATCGGACCGCCGGCCTGATCACGCTCTCGCAAATGCTTCATGAGTGGACCCTGCACGATCTGGGACACATCCGTCAGGTCGTCGAACTCGTGCGTGCCCGGAAGTATCTCGCCGGCGCCGGACCCCTCGGTTCGTTCTATAACCTCAAGCCATGACCATTCGCTGCTACCTCGATGCGCTTGAGTCCTCTTGGTGGAGCGCGCGCCAGACTTCGCGCTCTCTACTGCCTGTCGAACACGAGCGTCGACGTCACCGTTTCCAATCCGTGCTCGTCGACATCTACCACTTGGGACGTCAAGCTCGCGCCGTCCGGTGACACCACTCGCCGGAGGATCCTCACGACTCTGCCGCTCTGTTTCCAGAGCCGCTCGCGTCTTCGCTCGTCGATCTTCACGAGAATCACGGTGTCATCGCGCAGCGTGCCGGTCTCTGCCGGGTTTTCTTTGATGACCGTCTGGCTCGGATATTCCTTCCCGTCGTACTTCGCTACGTACGTCGTGATCTGCCGCCGGCCATTCTCCCAGACGAGCTCCGAGCGATAACTTTCCTCGTTTCCCCGTATCTCGATGGTGAGGGTCTGGGCTCTGGAGTCGCCGCCCGATTTGGCGAGATTCAGTAGCCAGGTTCCGCTGTAGGGATCGTTCTGAGCCGAGACAACGGCCGTCGTCAGCAAAACTGCTGCGGCCACCGCGAGACTCTTCACCGGCACCGCCTCACCATAACATGTGAACTCCGGTAGAATGACCGTTCTCGGATGCGCGGACCGCCGGCGTTGGCCGAGCGGTCGCCGCGCACGGAATCCTTTGTGAGGTCACCCATGGTCGTCGGGATGATTGTCGGAGCCGCCACCGCCGGATTAACCGCCATGATCTGCTATCTCTCCGGCGGAGGTGGAGTCGGAATTCCCGGCGCAATTCCTGTCCTCGTGGTGAACGCCGGGATCGTGGGTTTTCTCGCGGGCGTCATCTCGACCCTCAAAACGTAAGCGGGACGCCAGTTGAGTTCGTCGAGTTCGATCCGAAACGTCGGCTTCGTGGGCCTGGGCATCATGGGAAAGCCCATGGCCCGGAACCTTCTCAAAGCGGGATTCTCCCTTGCCGTTTCGAGCCGCTCGCGAGGGTCCGTCGACGAGCTCGCTTCCGAAGGCGCCCTGCCTCGGGAGTCGCCCCGCGCCTGCGCCCAGGGGTGCGAAGCGGTCATTACGATGCTCCCGGACTCTCCCGACTCGGAGAGCGTGATTCTCGGCGAGAACGGTGTTCTCGAGGGCGCGGCTCCCGGCGCGATGGTCATCGACATGAGCTCCATCGCTCCCGCTGTTTCGCGGAAGATCGGCGCCGCCTGTGAAGCGAAAGGCGACGGACTTCCTCGACGCACCGGTGAGCGGCGGCGAAGCCGGAGCGATCTCGGGCCAGCTCGCGATCATGGCGGGCGGCAAGAAAGACTGTCTTCGACCGCGCCGACGCCTCTTTTCCAGGCGCTCGGGAAGAGCTACGTTCTCTGCGGCGGCTACGGCGCTGGCAACATCGTCAAGCTCGCGAACCAGATCGTCGTCGCCGCGAACATCGAGGCGGTCGCCGAAGCTCTCGTGTTCGCGCGCAAGTCCGGTGTCGATCCGCAGGTGGCCTTCGACGCCATTCGAGGCGGGCTCGCGGGAAGCAAGGTCCTCGAGGCGAAAGCGCCGATGATGATCGAGGGCAACTTCAAGCCCGGCTTCCGGCTTCGCCTTCACCAGAAGGATCTGGCGAACGCGCTGACCACCGCCAGGGAGGCCTCGATCCCGCTGCCCGTCGCGGCGCTCTTGCAGCAGATTGTGACCGCCCTCGTCGAGAACGGAAACGGTGATCTCGACCATTCCGCCATCGCTCGATTCATCGAGGGCATGGCCCGGACCACCATTCAGGGGAGCTAGCTCATGGGAATCGGAAAGAAGCATTCGGGGTACCGTTCCTTCCAGTACCTTCGTCCCGGAGTCGACTACCGCTCGTTCGAGACCGCGCGCGAGGTCGATCGCGTCCCGCCGTTCTCGGTTCCGCTCTCGCCCGAGAAGCAAAAGCGTGCGGAACGACTGGCGCGCGAGTGCGTCCTGATCTCGCTCCACGACCATCCGGGGAACTTCCCCGACCCGGTGACCGACACGCCGGCCTACATCCGGGAAGGTCGCATGGGGACCGCTTTCGAGGGGCTCGCTCAATCCCACTGGGACTGCGTCTTCGACAACATGATGGATGGGGTCTGCCAGATCGAGTCGAAGCGCGGCTGGAAATGGACGGAAGTTCTTCACGACCTCGGGATGAGGCTCTGCGACATCGCCCACCAGGAGGCTATCTTCCACGCGACCACCGTCGAGGACATTCTTCGAGCCCATCGAGAGGGTCGCATCGCCTGGGTCGCGGCGATCGAAGGAGCGGCGCCGATCGAGAACGAGCTCGATCGGATCGAGATTCTGTACGGCTTCGGGGTTCGCCTTCTGGGCGTCACCTACAGCGAGTCGAACTCCCTGGGCTCGGGCTTGAAGGAGGCGCGCGACGGCGGACTCACCGCGTTCGGCAAAGCGAGCCGTCGAGAGAATGAATCAGGTGGGGATGCTCATCGACTGCTCCCACTGCGGCGACCAGACGACGCTCGACGTGATCGAAGCGAGCCGGAAGCCGATCGTGCTGAGCCATATCGGGGCCCGCGCCCTCTGGAACACGAGCCGCATGGCTCCCGGACGACGTGCTCAAGGCCTGCGCGGACAAAGGCGGCATCATCGGGATCGAAGCGGCGCCTCACACCACGCTCACCGCGGCTCACCCGCGCCACAACCTCGAGTCCTACATGGAGCACTTCGAGTACGTGAAGGACCTCGTCGGCATCGACCACGTCTCTTTCGGCCCCGATACCCTCTACGGCGATCACGTCGGGCTCCACCACGTCTACAAGGTGAGCCTCTCCATCCAGGAGTCGCGGAAGACTTCGGAGGGAGGCCCCCCGCCCTACGAAGAGGTCGAGTACGTCGAGGGAGTCGAGAACCCGACGGAAGCCTCCTACAACATCGTGCGCTGGCTCGTCGCCCACGACTACTCCGACGAGCAGATCGCGAAAGTCGTCGGCGGAAACTCGCTCCGGCTCCTCGGCGAAGTCTGGGCATAGTTGGTGCTCCTGTTTCTGGCCGTTCTCGCGGTCGACGGAGAGATTCTGGCGGCTCGCTTCGAGGCCGCGGTTTCCGAAGGGCCGGACGTCGCGGTTCGGCTCGCCTATCGCGTCGAGCCGTCTCTCGCCGCGAGCGTTTCATTCTCCGCGCTCGAGATCGAGGGAGTCGCGATCGAGGAGATCGCGGCTTTCGCTTCCGATTCTCCACTCGCGGTAGATCTCGAGCCCCGCTCGGGCCCGAAGCGCGAGGGCACGATCGATCTCCCGCCGGGAACGGAGACTCTCGAGCTCCGCTACGTGGTTCGCCGCGGCGCCGAGTGGACGGACGACGGCGTCCGGGTGCGGCTCCCTTGCGCGATTCTCGACCGGAAGCTCGAAGAAACGAGAAGCGGCCTCTTCTCTTCCGTGGTTTCCCTTCCCGCCGGCCTCAGCATCGTCGACGGCTTTCCGGCGCATTCGATCGCCGCGGCCGACGGCACTCACCGATGGGAGCTACCCGTCGTTCCCGCCTTCCTCTCTCTTCGTGCCTCGTCCAAAGCGGTTCTTTTCACGCCCTCCCGTGTCGCGACCCTCGCGGTCGGAGCGCTCATCGCGCTCGCCGGAATCGTCGGGCGTCCATCGAGCGCGGTCCTCTCGACGATGACCGAGGAGGGCATCGTCTTCTGGGGTCCTTTCGCGGCGTTCGCGGTCATTTCCGTTCTCTACGTCCTATGGATGTGGTGGGTTGAGCGCGGCGAATGACGGTCGCCTTCTTCCTTCTCTACTTCGTCGTGGTCTTCGCCATCAGCGTCTGGTCGATGAGGCTGACCAAAGACGAGTCCGACTACTGGATCGCGGGAGGGAAGCTCGGCTGGATGCTCGGTGGAGCCACCATCGCCGCGACCCACGTGAGCGCGGGCTCCTTCATCGGGACCATCGGGGTCATTTACACCGCCGGGCTGGTCGTTCGCCTGGATCGTGCTCTCGATCCCGCTCGCCTACTGGTTCATGGCCGCGGTGCTGGCGCCTCGCTTCACCCGAACGCGAGAGCTGACGGTGAGCGCGTTTCTCGAATCCCGCTACGAGAGCCTCGCGCTCCGACGGCTTTCCGCGGTGATCATTCTGATTGGAATCGTGGTCTACATCCAGGCGCAGATCGTGGCCTCGGGTCTCGTGGGGAACATCGTCTTCGGCATCTCCCGCGAATGGGCGATGGTCGCCTTCACCCTGGTGCTCCTCGCCTACACCGCGATGGGCGGGCCTCTTCGCCGTCGTCTATACCGACTTCTTTCAAATGGTGATCATGGTCGCGGGAGTCGCCATCGCACTCCCAATCGCGGTCCACCAGGTCGGGGGCTTCGATGCGCTTTTCACCTATGTTCGCGCGGTCAAACCCGAGACCTTCACCTGGGGAAGCTTCCCGCCCATCCACCTCTTCACGATGGCGATCGCGTTCACACTCGGCACGGTAGCGACGCCGGAAAAGCTGGTGCGCCTCTACTCCATGAAGGACATGCGGCATGCTGCGCCGCGGAGTGCTCCTCGCGTTCGTCGCCGCGACCGGCCTGAACCTGACCATCTTCCTCATCGCTCTCGCCGCGATCGTGCTCTTTCCCGGCCTTCCCACCGGCGATCTGGCGATGCCTCTCGTAGCCGGGGTCCTTCTGCCGCCACTTCTGGGCGCGATCCTCCTCGCGGCGATCGCTTCCGCCATCATGTCCACCGTCTCCGCGCTCATGCTCGTCGCGGGCTCGGCGCTCGCCCGCGATCTCTACGGTACGTTCCGTCCCCGCGTCCGGCGAGCGCGAGCGCATTCTGGTGGGCCGCATCGGCGTCCTCCTGGTCGGCATCGCGCCGCTGGTCCTCATTCTCAGCGGCGTGGGACGAGGCGAGCTCGTGCAGTTCATCGTGCTTCTCTATACCGCCGTCATGGCGTCGAGCTTCTTCGTGCCGGTGGTGCTCGGCGTGTACTGGTCGCGCGCCACGAAAGCCGGTGCCCTCGCGTCCATGGCGGGAGGCGTTCTCACCTGTTTCGCCTGGAAGCTCTTCGGCGCGACGCACCGTCGATCCGGTCCTCCCGGGCCTCGCTCGTGTCGCTCGCGCTGTTCGTGCTGGTGAGCCTTGTGACCGACGCCGCCGTCCGAGAGCGCCTTCGCTCCTTTTCGCGCGTCACCGGCGCCGTCGAGGAGGTAAGTGTGTCTCGGTACGCTCGGATCGGAGTTTCTCGGCGACCGCAGCCGAGGCACCGGCTTCTGAGCCTCACGGCGGGTTGAGCTGGCGTCCGGATTGAGCGACAGAGAACGGCCCCTCGGTTTTGCCGCGGCGAGCTCCGTCGTCGTGGGAATGGTCGTCGGAATCGGCATTTTCCTCACTCCGGCGGAGCTCGTGCGCGCGCTCGGGGCGCCGGGTCTCGTTTACGCGATGTGGCTCCTGACGGGCGTGATGGCGTTCGCGGGAGCGCTCGCGTACGGCGAGCTCGCGTCGCGGTTTCCCGCCGCGGGCGGAACGTACGTGTACCTGCGCGAAGCGTACGGTTCCCGAGTCGCCTTTCTCTACGGCTGGAATTGCCTTCTGGTGATGGACCCGGGCCTCACCGCCGCGATCTCGACCGGGCTCGCCGGGTACGCCGCCTACTTTCATCCCCTGTCGTCGGAAGGTCAGAAGGCTCTGGCCATCGCCGCCATCCTCGTGCTCGCCGGCCTCACGGCGATCGGCACTCGCCTGGCCGCCGGCACTCTCGTGGCGCTCACGGTCCTGAAGCTCGCGGTTCTCCTCGCCCTCGTCGCCTTCGGATTCCGTTCCGGCGCCGGCGATTTCAGCCAGCTCTTTCCGCTCTTCCATCGCCCGGAAGGGTCGGAGACTTTATTCGGAGCGCTCGCGGGCGGCTTCGTCTCCGCATTCTTCTCGTTCGGCGGCTGGTGGGAAGCCTCGAAGATCGCCGGGGAAGTCCGCAATCCCGGCCGGAATCTGCCGCTTGCTTTCGCCGTCGGGGTCACCCTGGTGACCGTCCTGTACATCGCGATCTCGACGGTGTTTCTGGTCGTCGTGCCCGTCGAAGAGGCGGCTTCGGCCTCCGCGTTCGCCGCAATCCTCGGAGAGAAGCTCTTCGGTCCGGCCGGAGGGATGGTGCTCACGGCGATCGTGCTGATTTCTGGATTGGGAAGTCTCGCCGCCTTGATGTTCGCGGCGCCCCGTCTCTACCTTGCTCTCGCGAACGACGGCCTCTTCCCGCGAAGGCTTTCGACGCCTCATCCCGCGCTCGGAACCCCGGTCGCCGCGATCGCCGTCCAGGCCGCGCTCGGGAGTCTGCTCGTAATTCTCGGCACCTTCGGAGAGATCGTCGCGTATTTCGTTTTCGCGACCGTCGCCTTCATCGCGCTCAGCGTGGCGGCGCTCTGGGTGCTTCCGAAGGAGGTCGCGCGCGTTCCGTTCGCGCGTCTCGGAGGCGCGATCTTCGTCGCGCTCGCGGTGCTCCTTCTCGTCTTGCTCCTTCTCGGCCGTCCGGTGCCGGCGCTCTCCGGGGTCGGCGTCGTCGCGCTCGGAGCGCTGGCGTACGAGCTCGTCGCACGGCGATAACGTCCGCGTGTCCCGCTCGCGTTTATAATCCCCCGCCGGGAGGACCGACATGCCGAGAGCTTTCTTCGCTTTGCTCGCCCTTGCTTCCCTTGCGGAAGCGCAGAGCCAGCGCCGATCGTCGTGGCTCGGGCTCTCCGAGGCAGAACGAGCGCGCATCGAGGCGCACGCCGAAGCGTACAAGACCTTCATGAACGTCGCGAAGAGCGAGCTCAGCTTCGTTCGAGAAGCCGTCCGCATCCTGGGCGAGGCCGGCGTCCGCGAGCTCGAGGACGACTCGCGCCTGACTCCCGGGGCGCGGTTCTACGACGTGAACCGCGATCGAACCCTGACCGTCGTCGTGGCGGGAAGAAAGAGCCTGCGGGAGGGCTTCCAGATCGTCGGCGCGCACATCGATTCCCCGCGGCTCGAGCTCAAGGCGCGCCCGTTGTACGAGAAGGAAGGCTTCGTGCTCTTCCAGACGAATCATCACGGCGGCATCAAGACCTACCAGTGGACCAACCTGCCTCTCGCGCTCCTGCCCTTCGCTCGACCCGCGTCGTTTCCTCCGATGTGAACCCGGGAATCGACCCGATCTGGCCCTCCGCGTGGGAGGAAGGGAACGCGCCGCGGCTCGGCTTCGGTGTGAATTTCAAGATGTACGGCCGGGGTTTCAACGCGAACTCCGAGTACACGGCGTGGATCCGGGATGTTCTGGACCGCGCGGACGTCCCCTGGCAGACGGTGACCTACAAGGTCGGCCGCGCCGGCGGAGGGACCATCGGAGGCGCGCTCGCCGACGACAACATGGAAGTGATCGATCTCGGAGTCCCGGTCCTGTCCATCCATACTCCGTACTCCGTGAGCTCGAAAGTCGACGTATACAATCTGTACCGGGCGATGCGAGCGTTCTTTCTCGCATCCCGATGAAGGGGAGGGCTTGACGACAATGCTGTTTTCGATCCTCTTCGCCGCCCAGAGCCTCGGGGTCGACATCCACGCGCATCCGAGCCGGTTTCATCGGTCGAACGTCGAACGGATCGACGCCGAAGAGATCGCGCGCTATCGACGAGGCGGTATCGACGCCGTCGTCTGCAACATCTCGACCGACACGCTCTATCGCGGCGGCTACGAGACCCGCGACGGGAAGACCATCGAGACCGGCAATCTACGGGCGGAGCCGGGCGAGAGCTGGGTGTTCACCCTCGATCGGTTCGAGCGCATCGAAGCGACGGCCGCGAGCGGCGAGGCTCTGCTGGTGAAGACGCCCGAGGAAGCGCTCGACGCCAAGCGTCAGGGAAAGCTCGCCCTCATCGCGGCGCTCGAGGGCGCGGATGGACTCGAGGGTGACCTCGAGCGCCTGCGCGAGCTCCACCGGCGGGGGCTCGCCCTCGTCCAGCTCGTGCACTTCCGGGCGAACGAGATCGGGCACATCCAGACCTGGCCGTACAGTCCGGGAGGTCTCACCGAGTTCGGGCGAGAGGTCGTGGCGGAGTCGAACCGGCTGCGGATCGTGATCGACCTCGCTCACGCGAACCCGGAGACCATTCGCGACGTACTCGCGGTGTCTCGTCATCCGGTGATCTTCAGCCACACCGGCGCCCTCGCTTTGAAAAAGCACGACCGGCATCTCGCCGACGCGGAGATCCGAGCGATCGCGGAGAAGCGAGGCGTCATCGGAATCTGGCCGAACGGAGATGCGATTCCCGAGCTTCGGGGCATGGTGGACCACATCGACTACGTGAAGCGGCTCGTCGGGGTCGAGCACGTGGGGGTCGGAAGCGACCTTCGAGGAATGTCGAAATACACCGAGGGATTCGGCGAGGAGGCGCGCTTCGACGCCATCGCCGAGGCGCTCGCCGCGAGGGGCTATTCGCCTTCGGAGATAGAGAAGGTGATGGGCGAGAACTTCGTGCGGGTGTGGAGGGAAGTCACTCGCTGAAGACGACGAAATACTGATCGGGCAGGAACGAGTGCTCTTCGGCGAGCCGGAATCCTGCCTGGGTGAGCTCCCGCTCCAGGTCCTTCCGATCGAGGCGCATCTCCTTCGGCGGTCCTTCTTCGATCTCCGCATCCTTGCGAAAGTCCACGATGACGAGCCGCCCGCCGGGCGCGAGGATTTCTCGAAGGACGGCGTAGTACGCGGAACGCTCCTCGATGTGATGGATGGTGTTGCAAATGAAGATCACGTCGACGGAGTCCGGTGGCAGCATGGGGCTCTCGGGCAGCCCGAGCACGGGGACGACGTTCTTTTGTCCCTCGGTCCTCGCGCGCTTGGCGATGTAGCGCAGCATGTTCGGCTCGAGATCGACGGCGTAGACCGTGCCGGCGGCCGCCGATTTGGCGAAGCGCCGTGTGAAGTAACCCGTGCCCGCGCCGATGTCGGCGACGCGATCCGAGCTTCGGAGCTTCAACGCGGCGACGACCTCGTCCGGCTTCTGTTGTCGATCCCGCTCGGGGCTTTCGAACTCCGCGACCCATCGGTCGATGTCTTCGAAGGAGTGTCCCGGCGTGTGTTGATGCTGCGCCGTGAGGAGGAGCGCGGCCAAGAGAGTCTTGATCACGGGCTCGACTCCTGGCCCAGGAACTTCCATCCCGGCGTGTAATCGCGCGCGATCGACTCCTTCCGAATCGCGCACCCGCACCATCTCGACCGGCATCGAGCCGCCCTCGAGGACCGCGTCGTGGAACGCGCGGTCGGTCATCTTCCCGGAGCCGACCATCTCTTCGTGGAGGGCGCGGAATTGCAGCCCTCCCATCATGTAGGCGAGCTGGTAGAGGGGAGGGTAAGAGCCGTTGAACGACCTCCGCACCTCGGCCGCGGCGTTCGCGAGCTCGTGGCCTCCGCGCTCGACGAGGAGCTCGATGCACTCCTCGGGAGTCATCCGGCCCAGGTGAAACCCGAGCGAGAACACGATGCGCGCCGCCCGGTGCATCCTCCAGAAGAGCATGCCGACGCGGTTCTCCGGACTGAGCTGGAACCCGCGGTCCCAGAGGAGCATCTCCCAGTAGAGCGCCCACCCCTCGCCCCAGAACGGAGTGCGAAACGCCCGGCGGTGCGCGTTGTACCGCTGGTTCATGAACGCCTGGAGGTGGTGGCCGGGGATGAGCTCGTGGTGAACGGTCGCCCGCGCGAAGTGGATGTTGTTCCCGCGGAGACTCATGAGCTTGTCCTGATGGTCCATGGTGTCCGTCGGGTACGACACGCTGATGACTTCGCCTCCGGTGAAGAACGGGTTCACCCGCTGCCGCTCCGGAGTCATCATGCGCATGCGCCAGACTTCCTTCGCGAGCGGAGGAACGGTGACGAGGCCGTTCTCCTCGAGGTAGGCCTCCGCCTCACGGGCCAGGTCGCGGATCAGATTCGGCTGCTCTCCCGGCGGGACGTAGAGGTTCTTCACTTTTTCGATGGCGGCCATACCGTCGTCGCCGAGCCCCATGTCCCTTGCCGCCTTGCGAAGCTCGTTCTCGCACCATAGAAACTCGCGCTCGGCGAGCTCCAGGAGCTCCTCGGGAGTGTAAGGGACGAGCTCCGACGCCAGATCGGCGACGAGCGCCTCCCGACCGATGGGCGTTCCCACGATCGGCTCTTCGTCCCCGGGTCCGATTCCGAGGACCTTCTCGCGAAGGAACTTCCTGTAGTCCTCGAGGGCGCGGGTGACTTCCTTGTAGGGCGCTTCGCACCACCAGGTGAAGAGGGGGTCGTAGCCCGAGTAGAACTCGTACCACGATCGAAGCGCCTCGGCGATGACTCCGATCTGCTCCTGCGCCCGGAACGCGGTCAGTCGATCGATGGCGTCGACATTCGTTTCGCGCTCCGTGCGCGCTCGCATCGATCCGGTCGGCGAGAGAGTCCAGGGTCGCTCCCGCCTTCGCGGCGTCCATCGTGTCCATGCGCAGGCGCGCGTCGTTCAGCGAAAGCGCGTCCTGGGCGAAGGGAAGAAGCGCCGTCGTCTCGCGAATCCAGGTCTCTTCGCGCGCGAGAAGCCGGGCCTCGTACTCGAGCTCGGTGCGAAGAAGGACGTGATCGATTCGTCCTTCGACGCCGAGCGGCTCGAAGTCGATTCCCTCGGCGCGCTTCTCCCACTCCTCGTAGTAGCGCGCGAAGCGCCCGAACCGTTCGGGCGAGGAAGGGACGGGGTAGCGACGGGAGAGCGCGTCGAGGTCGGTTGAGTAGCGCTCCACGAGATCGCGAAGCTCGCTTTCCGCGGCTACCGGTGGCTCCTCGGCAGAGAGGAGCGCGCCATGAATCGAGAACAGCGTCACGAGTGCGGAGAGTCGCAGCATGATCCTCCTCGCAAGGCGCCCATTATAGTTCCGCCCAAAACACTTCGGGCCGGCCCCCCTTTGAGTGGGACCGGCCCGAGGATAGCGATGCTATTGAACAGAGCGCCTAGATCGTCCGCTTTCGTCTCAGCAGCGAGTCCCATGAGCGCCAGAGCCAGCAAGCCCGTCGAAGTGGGCTCGGGGATGAACGCGTTGATCTCCGAGACGGAATAAAAACCGTCGCCTCCCGTTGCGGTGAAGCGCAGGCGGTTGCCGACGATCGAGCCCCCTGGGAAAAACGCGGCCGTGGGATCGTTCGGGTCCGGTCGAGTCTGCATACCGAAACCACCGACGGCCGGAATATCCCAGGCCGTCACCCAGACGTTCGATTCGATTCAGGACCTCGATGCGGTAGGTGTCGTTGTCGTCAGCCTGCACGGAGAAGGCTCGCAGCGAGTAGAACCCACCGAGGTCGATCTCGATCGAGTTGGCCGCCGAACCCGGGTTCGTCGCGTCCCACCAGACCGCGCCCTCCTGCCAGACGGTAGCCTGGGGTCTGAGAATCCCGTCCGTGAGCGTGGACCCCGGGGCCGAAGGCTCCGCTGGATCCCACCCACAACAAAAGTTCGTGAGAACGCCATAGTCGCCGTTCAGGATTACGGAGGCGCCATCCGCGATGTCGATGAGACCCGCGGAAGCCTCCGAACCACTAAAGAGGCCGATTGCAATTACAGCAAGCAAAGCTCGAATGCGCATTGGATATTTCCCCCCCGAGGTTGGCCGAAGCTCGATGTTGCAAGGTCCATTCCGGTTGCCGTACCTCCGATCTGCCCGTGACTTAGGCCACGGTGTTGGGAAGTTCCTATACCGATGGACTGTAAGTCGTTTCGACGGTGAGAATTGGGGTGACGGAGCGAAAGCGTTCTCCTGGAACGGATTGCCATGCAGCCGCGGCCGAGCTCAGGCGTTGTAAAGGAAGCCGACGGTTCAACAGTGCGCCGCTCCCCGAAAGGAAGTGAAGGCGATAGAATCGCTTTTCCCGAGGAAACGATGGAAGTCACCTTCGCCCTGTTCTTCTATTCGGAACGGGCCAATCTCTTCGGCCCGGGTACGTCGATCCCGAGCCCGTGCTCGCCGCGGCAGAGAAAGCCATCGGTGCTCGCGAGCTCAAATGCGTGACCCTCTCCGGGACCGGTTACGCCGCGCATCGTCGGACAGCAGCGGCTCGCGGAGAAGAACGTCGATTGGCCTCGCGGCGAACCGCTCGCCGACTACCGGCGAATGATGAACTGGGAATCCCGCTCGATGACGGAAGAATTCGACCGGAAGCCGGAACGGAATCCCGCTTCGTGGAAATGGGGCGTCGGCTGGATTGGAGGGACACCTCTTCAGAAGAACACGCACCAGATGTTCGCGGTGAACGGTTCGCATGCGTGGCACGTCGACGGCGCCGGAGGCGCGCCCGTGGCGGCGCCCCCGGACGTGGCCGAGCTCTGGCAGCTCGAGATGTGGCTGAATCCGCACGGATTCCTCAAAGCGGCGCGGCTCCCCGGAGCGAATCCCGTCGCCGTCTGGCGATGGGAGCTCGGAGAGATGGGGCGTGATGGGCCGACGACGATCCCCGAGAAGGTCACCGTCGTCTCCATACAGATCCTCGGCAAGTACCGCGTCGACGCGACGATCAACAAGGAGAACCTTCTCCAGAGGATTCACACCTGGGTCTCTGACCCGGTCCTGGGCGACATGAACTACGAGCACGAGTTTCCGAACGAGAGCTACGTCGATCTGGGAGGGGGAATGCGCTTCCCCACGAGCTGGCACCATCATCAGGGCTGGGACGACAACTACAACACCCAGACCGTGAGCGCCGGCCACAACGCCTTCGGCGGGACGTTTGCCGACGTTCGAGCCAATGCCTGCGCGGACCCGGTCACGGTCCCCGAATCGGTCCGAGCCGCGGAGTTCCCGTCGCGGGTGACGACCGAGGAGATCGCGGACGGCGTTTATCTTTTCGGTGGAAGCTCCCACAACAGCGTCGCCGTGGAGTTCGATCGATTCGTCGCGGTGATCGAGGCTCCCCTCGACGAGGCGCGAAGCCTCGCGGTGATCGAGGAAGTCGCGCGGCTCGCTCCGGAAAAACCGATTCGCTTCCTCGTGAACACCCACCAGCACTTCGACCACATCGGCGGACTCCGCACCTACCTCCACATCGGCGCCACGGTCGTCACGCACTGGAAGAACTACGACTTCTACAACCGCGACGTCCTGACCTACACGCCGCGGACGGTAGCGCCGGACATGGTCTCGCTCTGGCCGCCGACGGAGCTCACGGAGGGATATAACCTCGAGACCGTCCGGGAAAACTACGTCGTGACCGACGGCGACCGGATTCTGCAGATTTTCTACGCGCATCCGGTGGAGCACGCGGAAGGGATGCTCGTCGCTTACCTGCCCCAAGAGCGGATTCTCGTCGAGGCCGATCTCTTCGATACGCACCTTCCTCGGCCGTGGGTCGAGACGGGCTCGAGCGGCAGCCTCCGGGACGTCATCCAGAAGCTCGGGCTCGACGTGTCACGGATCGTGCCGATTCACGGCCCGCCCGTTTCCTACCAGGATTTCGAGGGCTTGAAGCATTAAAGATATTATATTAATATCGACCCCCCGGGAGGCCCGGTTGCCCAGAATTCCCTTCGCCCCCCTCGGTCCGTCGTCGCTCTCCGGCCGCATCGCCGGCGAGATTCGGCACGCGCTCTTCTCGGGAAAGCTCCAGAGCGGGGATTTCCTGGGAACGGAAGCCTCTCTCGCGAAGCAATTCGGGGTGAGCCGCATGGCATCGCGCGACGCCCTCCGCTCTCTCGCCGCGACCGGAATCGTCGAGGTCCGTCAGGGAGCCGGAGGCGGAATCCGCGTGGCCCGGGGGAACCTCGAGCGTATCGGCGACGCTCTCGCGATACAGCTCCAGCTCATCGGAGTCACCGACCTCGAGGTCATCGAGGCGCAGATGGCGCTCGAAGCGATGTCCGCGGAGCTCGCCGCCGAGCGCTCCACCTCTTCGGACAGAGAGCGGCTCCGTCAGCTCGTGGAAGAGTCGGCGCAGCTGACGCAGGAGACCGAGCGGTTCACGGAATCGGCGCTCTCCTTTCATCGGGCGGTCTCCGAGGTTTCCAGGAACCGCATCCTTGCCGCGCAGGTGACGGCGCTCCACCACGTGCTGCGGCCGCTCTACGCGCGGCGGACGAATCGCGCCGTCGCCGGGCGGGTAGTCGAGGCCCATCGGGAGCTTCTGAGCCGGATCGTCGCGGGCGACCGCCGGGGCGCCCGCGAGTCGATGTGTTTCCATCTCGAAGGAGTCCGTTCCCGCGGCTTTCGCCGACGCGGAAAGACGGGGAGACGCGCATGATTATCGATGCCCACGGACACGTGACCGCCCCCGACAGCTTGTACGTCTACAAAGCGGGACTTCTGTCCCATCGCGGCGCCCACGGACGAGGAAGCGTCGAGGCGACGGACGAAGACATCGTCGAGGCCTTGAGCGCGCCCGTTTTCGGCGGAAGCTCACACCTCGAGCAGCTGAAGGAGGTGGGCATCGACCTTCAGCTTCTGTCGCCTCGTCCTTATCAGATGATGCACAGCGAGAAGCCCCCGAAGCTCGTCGAGTGGTACATCGAAGAGTGCAACGACATCATCGCGCGCCAGACGAAGCTTTTCCCGCGAGTCTTCCGCGGAGTCTGCGGTCTGCCCCAGACTCCCGGCGTCAGCCCGAAGAACTGCGTCGCCGAGCTCGAGCGCTGCGTCCGCAAGCTCGGTTTCGTCGGATGTCTTCTGAATCCCGATCCCGGGGAGGCGAGCGCGATGGAGAGCCCGCCTCTCGGCGATCGGTTCTGGTACCCGCTCTACGAGAAGCTGGTGGAGCTCGACGTGCCCGCTCACATCCACTCCGCCGGCTGCCGATCGGAGCGGCACAGCTACTCTCTGCATTTCATCCTGGAGGAGAGCGTCGCCGTGGTGTCACTCCTCAACTCCAGCGTCTTCACCGACTTTCCCACCCTCAAGATCCTCGTTTCTCACGGCGGCGGCGCCATCCCCTACCAGTACGCCCGTTTCGAAGCGGGGACGCTCCGGCGCGGCACCGAGCGCTTTTCCGACCGACTGCGGAAACTCTGGTTCGACACCGTGCTCTATTCGGAGGACGCGCTCGCCCTTCTCATCAAGACGGTAGGCGCGGACCGGTGTCTCTTCGCGACGGAGAGACCCGGCATCGGGACGGTCAAGGATCCGCGGACGGGGCGCTTCCTCGACGACACCAGGCACTTGATCGAAGGCTTCGATTGGTTGAGCGCCGCGGACAAGAAGAAGATCTTCGAGGAAAACGCGCGGTCGCTCTTCAAGCTCGAGACCGCGGCATGAGCGCCAGGACCCCATGATGAATGCCGGACGTTATCTCGAGAGCCTTCGGGACGGCCGTGAGGTCTGGGTCCACGGCGAACGGGTGAAGGACGTTACCGCTCACGTGGCGTTCGCGCCGGTGTGCCGTGAGCTCGCGCGCATCTACGACCTCCAGTCCGCGCCGGGGACGAGAGATACCATGGCTTACGAAGAGGACGGCCTTCGGGTCTCCTATTCCTACAAGCTGCCCGAAACGCCGGACGATCTCCTGCGGCGGCGGAGAAACGGCGAGATTTGGGCGCGCGAGAGCTCGGGCATGCTCGGCCGGTACCCCGACTTCTGCGCCGCCATCACCGTCGGATTTCGCGATGTGAGCGACGAGCTTCGGAAGCTCGATCCCGCTTTCGCCGAGAACGCGATCCGCTATCACCGCTACGCCGCCGAGAACGACCTCTGCCTCTCCCATGGGCTCCACGACCCCGCCATGGACAAATCTCTCCGGCCCGAGCAGGACCCGGACCGGTGCCTTCGCATCGTCGATGAGCGCGACTCCGGGTTCGTGGTTCGCGGCACCCGCATGGTCACGCTCGGGGCGCTCTCGAACGAGATCCTGGTGGCCCCGACGTATCCTTTGAACGAACGCGAGAGGGATCACGCGATCTGGTTCGCCATCCCCGCGGACGCTCCCGGTCTCCGTCAGGTCTGTCGGGCGCCGTTCGCGCCGAATCGCAACCGCTTCGACCACCCCGTCTCCACCCGCTTCGACGAGCCCGATAGTCTCGCGATCTTCGACGACGTCGCTCGTCCCGTACGAGCGGGTGTTCCTCGCCCGCGAGCCCGCCGCCGCCGGGAAGCTCTTCCGCACCCGGGTCATGACCTGGGCGAGCTACGCGGCGGCGGTGCAGCTCCTCGCGAAGCTCGAGCTCTTCATCGGAGTCGGGCATTTGATGGCGGAGACCTGCGGGATGGCCGACCGTCCGAATATCCTCTCGGAGCTCGGGGAGCTCGTGACCTACGCGCAGGCGTTCCAGTCGATCGTCCGGGCCGCGGAGGTCGATTGTCAGATCACGCCAGGAGGACACGTGGCGCCGGGCCCTTTGATTCACCAGCGCGCCTTCATCACTCTCGTGTCCGAGCGGCTGGTGACGATCCTCGAGCATATCGGCACGAGCTCTTTGATCTTCGTCCCGACGGCCGAGGACTTCGAGGCGCCCGAGCTCGCGCCACTTCTCGGTCTCTACGGGAGGGGCAAGGAATTCTCGGCCGTCGACCGGGCGAAGCTCTGCCGGCTGGCCTGGGAGCTCACCGGCGATTCCTTCGGCGGACGCCAGCAGCTCTACGAGCGCCTCCACTCCGGAGACCCCGCGACCATCCTCGCCGCGGTTTACCAGCGCTACGACAAGAGGAACGCCGTTGATATAGTGACCCGGCTCCTGTCGTCGAGCGAATCATGACGTTCCGAATCGCTCTCGCCGCCCTGCTTCTTTCGTCTCCCCTCGTCGCCGAGGAGATGACGGTCTGCTACCCCACGAGAAGCGGCGCCTCGTGGCCGATGTTCCTCGCGAAAGAGGGCGGCTACTACGAGAAGTACGGTCTCACGGTGAACGTTGTCTTCGGCGTCCACCCAGCCTGCGTTGCGATGCTCGTCTCCGGCGATGCCCAGATGGCGAACTATGGGCTCGAGCCCTCGATGCTCGCGAGCCACAGGGATGGATCTCTCGTCGCCTTCGGAAGCTCGCTCAACAAGGGTCTCTTCGCGCTCCTGGGCGGAAAAGACGTCGCGAGCGTATCCGCCTTGAAGGGAAAGCGGGTGGGCGTGAGCCGGATTGGGGATACCCCCTACCACTACACCGTCGCACTCCTCGGAAAATTCGGCCTCACCGCGCGCGACGTGCAGTGGGTTCCCGTGGGCACCGACGTCAACGGGCGCGCCACCGCGCTCGCCGCCGGCCGCATCGATGCGACGCTCCTCACCCCGCCGTCTTATTTCAAGCTCGAGGACGCGGGCTACAAGAACCTGGGGACTCTCGCCGACTATGACGACATCTACGTAACCACGGTCTACCTCTTCCAGAAGAGTCAAATCGAAGCGAATCCCACTCTTCCCGAACGGGTCATCAAAGCCCACGCCGAAGCGATTCACCGGTTCTACGAGGACAAGGAGTTCGCGGTGAAGGCGTACATCGCCCACGACCCCCAGGATTCCGGCGAGATCGGGCGGGTCTACGATCGGTACGTCCAGGTGCAGGCGTTCGAGCGCGTGCCCTACGTGCTCGCAGGGGCCGTGCAGTCGGTGATCGACCAGGCGGACGCCTCGGTCGCGGCCCAGATGAGGAAATTCGACTTCCGCACCGTGGTCGATCGCAGCACCGTCGATCGCCTCGCGCGAGAAGGATTCTTCGAGACTCTCTTCGGGCCTCGGATCCGGGCGGAGCAAGAGACGAAGGGAAAGCTCGCTTTCGGGCGTTGAAGGCGTGCCGAAGCTGGTCCTCGACCGCGTTACCAAGCGATACCGGCTCGAGCGCGAAGGAAAAGACGTCGTGGCGTTCTCCGAGGTCTCTCTCGCCGTCGAAGAGGGCGAGTTCGTCGCCATCGTCGGCCCGAGCGGCTGTGGAAAGACGTCCCTTCTCAACGTCGTCGCGGGGCTTCTCGGGTTCGAGGAGGGGAGCGTCGCCATCGAGGGAAAGAAAGTCGTCGGACCCGGCGTCGACCGCGCCGTCGTCTTCCAGCACCCGAGCCTCCTTCCGTGGCGCACCGTCTCGGGAAACGTTCGCTGGGGAATGGAAATGCAGCGGCGGTTCGACCGCGGGTCGCTGCGCGCGCGGGCGGAAGACTTCGTGAAGCTCGTGGGTCTCGAGGGATGCGAACGCCGGTATCCCTCGGAGCTTTCGGGCGGTATGCAGCAGAGAGTCAACCTCGCCCGGGCGCTCGCCTGCGATCCCGCGGTGCTTCTGATGGACGAGCCGTTTGCCGCCCTCGACGCCCAGACCCGGGAGCTGATGCAGGCGGAGCTATTGAGGATCTGGGCCGAGTCCCGGAAAACGGTCCTCTTCGTAACCCACCAGATCGGAGAGGCGCTCTACCTCGCAGACCGCGTCGTGGTCATGAGCGCCCGACCCGGACGGATCAAAGCGGTGGTCGATGTCCCTTTCGAGCGACCGCGGCCGCTCTCGCTGAAACGGCATCCGCGTTTTCTCGAGCTCGAGGAGCCCATCTGGCGTCTCCTCGAGGAGCCGGTTCGCGTATGACACGAAAACACGACCCCGCGATCCTCGGCGGCGGCGCGGTGCTCGCCGTCGTCGCCCTATGGGAGGCGGCCTGGCGGTGGGGATACATCTCCCCCCTGTTCTTCAGCGGACCCTCGGCCATCTCGGGCCGGTTCTTGGAAGACCTGATCCACGGAAGCCTCCTCTCCGACATGGCGTACAGCGGTCGGAATTTCGCTCTCGGATTCGCGCTCGCCGCGGTGGCCGGAGTGGTCCTCGGAGTCCTCCTCGGTTGGTACCGGAGACTCCGGCTCGTCCTCGATCCTTTCGTGAACGCGCTCTACGCGACCCCGCGCATCGCGCTCGTCCCGCTCATCATTCTCTGGTTCGGCATAGGCATCGGGTCGAAGGTCTTCGTGGTATTCCTCTCGTCCTTCTTCCCCATTCTCGTGAATACCGTCGCGGGGGTGAAGGCGCTCGACGACGATCTCTTGCGCGCCGCGCGGTCGTTCTGCGCCACCGATCGACAGGTCTTCGCGACCGTCGCGGTCCCGGGCTCGGTGCCCTTCATCCTGACCGGCGTCCGCCAGGGAGTGGCGCACGGACTCATCGGCGTGGTCGTCGGCGAGATGTTCGCGGGAAGCCGGGGCATCGGATTCATGATCGCCTACGGAGGTCAGACCTTCGCGACCGACACCCTCTTCGTCGGCGTCGCCATCATCGCTTTCGCGGGGATCGCGCTCACCTGGATGGCGGAGCGCCTGCAGCAGCGCTTTTCGCGCTGGCGACCTTCGAGGTGATCTCATGGCGGAGATCGTCCTCGGAGTAGCCACCTCCCACGGTCCGATGCTCTCGACGCCTCCATCCGACTGGGGCCTGCGGGCGGAGGCGGATCGGCGCAACCGGCAGCACGCTTTTCGCGGGAAGACGTACGACTACGAATCGCTTCGAAGCGTACGGGGTGCTTCCTTCGAGAACGAGATCGGCCCCGAGATCTGGCGCGAGCGGCACTCACGGTGCCAGCGGGCCCTCGACGCGCTCGCGGACAGGGTGAGCGCGGCCGCGGCCGGCGCGGTCATCGTCTTTGGAAACGATCAGCGCGAGATTTTCGGCGAAGAGCTGACGCCCGCCATCACGCTCTATCGAGGGGAGCGCATCGAGAACGTTCCTTCGACTTCGGGGGAGCGTGCGCGGATGGCGCCGGGAATCGCCATCGCCGAAGAGGGCCATTGCCCTCCGGAGGGGGCGGCCTATCCGGGTGCGCCCGAGCTTGCGTCTCATCTGATCCGCTCTCTCTCAGCCGCCGATTTCGACGTGGCGCAGGCGTCCTCCCTCGGAGGCCGCGGGATTCCTCACGCCTACGGCTTCGTCTACCGGCGGATGCTGAAAGACGCGCCTCCGCCGAGCGTCCCGCTGATCCTGAACGTGGGCTACCCCGACAACCGCCCGACTCTCCGGCGCTGCCTTGCGCTCGGCCGGGCGATCGCGAGCGCGATGGACGCCTTTCCTGGCGCCGAGCGCGTCGCCCTCATCGCGTCCGGCGGCCTCACCCATTTCGTAATCGATGAGGCGCTGGACCGTGCCGTGCTCGGAGCGATGGAGCGGAGCGATGAAGAGGCGCTCGCGAGCATGTCGGAAGACCTCTTTCGCTCGGGGACGGCGGAGATCAAGAACTGGCTCCCCGTCGCCGCCGCCATGATCGCCCGCGGCAGGCGTTTCCGGCTGGTGGATTACGTTCCGTGCTACCGGTCGGAAGCGGGCACCGGGAACGCGATGGGGTTCTGCTACTGGGAGTAGAGGATGATGGACATGGAACGGCTCGCCGGGCTCGACTCGTGCGCGGTCTCCGACGCTCTCGATCGGCTCGGTCTTTCGGGTGTGGTCCCGGGAATTCGGTCCTGGACCGGTCCGCACCGGATCGCGGGCCGGGTGGTTCCGGTGAAGCTCGTAGCGGCGGAGGGTCGAAAATCCGAACGACACCTCGCGACCGCCGCGATCGAGGCGTCGGGGCCCGGCGACGTCCTGGTGATCGAGCATCGATCGCGGGAGGACTGCGCGGGGTGGGGCGGTATTCTTTCCCGGGCGGCCAGGGCGCGGGGCATCGAAGGAACGCTCGTCGAGGGATCGGTGCGCGACGTCGACGAGAGCCGGGAGATCGGCTATCCGGTCTTCGCCCGCGCGGCGGTTCCGGCGACCGCGAGAGGACGGATCGTGGAAGAAGGTTGGAACGCTCCGATTCGCGTTGGCAGCCTGACGGTAGAGCCCGGTGACCTGGTGATTGCCGACGGAAGCGGCGTCGTCTTCGTCGCCAGATCGCGATGCGAAGAGGTCCTCCTCGCCGCCGAGGAAATCGCTTCGCGGGAGCGGGCCATGGCCGCCGCGGTCGCATCGGGAAAGCCGGTGAGCCGGGTCATGGGCGGCGACTACGAGACGATGCTGGGAGGTCCCGATGGAAAAGGGTGAGAGACTCGCCAGGCTCGCGACGTCCACCGTCAGTGACGCGCTGGACCGCCTCGGTATCGCGGGGCAGTGTCTCGGGATCAAGCCTCTCGACCACGCCTTTCGCCTTTGCGGGCCGGCGTTCACGATGCGGATGGCTCCGGTCGCGGTCGAGGGCGGCACCGTCGGCGACTACATCGACGACGTTCCGAAGGGAAGCGTCGTGGTCATCGACAACGCCGGCCGCGCCGACATGACGGTCTGGGGAGACCTCCTCACGTCCGTCGCGGTCAAACGGGGCATCGGCGGAACGGTCATCGACGGCGTGTGCCGGGACATCGGCCGAAGCCTCGAGCTCCGCTATCCGCTCTTCAGCCGCGGTTGGTCCATGCGCACGGGGAAGGACCGGGTACAGCTCGACGCGCTCGATGTGCCGGTTTCGATCGGAGGAGCCCGCGTGAGCCCCGGCGATCTCCTCCTCGGTGATGCCGACGGCGTCGTGGTGGTGCCGAAAGGGAAGGAAGAAGAGATCGTCGCCTGCGCGATCGAGATCGACGGCGCGGAGAGCCGGATTCTGGAAGCCGTGGAAGGCGGGATGAGACTCGACGAAGCTCGCAGAAAGTTCAAGTACTTCAAACTCCAGAGTCGGAGCTCCTGACATGACGGGCCTGCTCGAAGAAGCGAAGAGGCTCGGCACGGCGACGCTTCACGAGGCGTCCGGTCAGAGGGGGGCGCTCCCTTCCGGAATCCGGCCGCTAACGAAGGCGATGCGGGTCGCCGGTCCAGCCTTCACCGTCGAAACTCCACCCGGGAACAACCTGGCCATACACCGCGCGCTCGCCGCCGCGGCCCCCGGCGATGTACTGGTCGTCTCTACGGGTGGCCATTACGAAGCCGGCTACTGGGGCGACCTCATGACCGTCGCCGCGATCGAGCGTCGGATCGCGGGTCTGGTCATCGACGGCTCGGTGCGGGACTCGGAGGCGATCGAGAGGCTCCAGTTTCCGGTGTTCGCGCGCGGCCTTTCGATCCGGGGAACGAAGAAGGACCCCGGGGGTGAACTCCAGACGCCCGTCACTCTCGGCGACGTGATAGTGGCCCCGGGAGACCTCGTGGTTGGAGACGCGGACGGCGGAGTCGTCGTTCACCGCGCGCGCGTCGCCGAGGTACTCGAGCGCGCGCGGGAGCGCGAGAAACGAGAATTGGAAGCGATCGCGCGCCTCCGGAAAGGGGAGACCACACTCCAGATCTTCGGTTGGCCCGGGGTCACCGGCTGACGAGTGCCCCTGTGTTAGTCTTCCTCACCGAGGTTCAGCGATGAACAATCCAGTGCTCGCTCTTTCGCTCCTCGTCGTCTCCCTGCTTCCTGCCGCGGCGCAGAGTCCGGTCGAGTCCCTGATGAAAGCCAAGGCCGGATACGCGCACCGTCTCCTCGATGCGGTCGTGCTGGGAGAGCTCGAGACCGTCCGCGATCAGGCCTTTCGCCTGAAGGCGATCGCCGAGACGGCGGATTGGAGCGCAATCGATACTCCGGAGTACCTGCGCGAGAGCGAGGCCTTCATCCGTGCGACCGAGCGGCTGCAGCAGTCGGCGTCGAGCGGGAACCACGACGCGGTGGTGGACGCCTACGTCGAGATCACCCGGAGCTGCGTGCGCTGCCACCGCTACCTGAGCCCGCTCCGCTGACTCAGCCTTTCACGCAGACCACCTGCTTCAGCGTGTAGACGACCTCGACCAGGTCCCTCTGGGCCTGCATGACGCGGTCGATCGGCTTGTACGCCGCGGGAGTCTCGTCGAGGACGTCCTTGTCCTTGCGGCATTCGACTCCGGCCGTCGCGGCCCGGTGGTCCTCGAGAGTGAAGCGGCGCTTGGCTTCGGTGCGGGACATCAGCCGGCCCGCGCCATGGCTGCAGCTCTCGAAGCTCTCCGGGTTTCCGAGTCCGCGCACGATGTACGAGCGGGCCCCCATGCTTCCGGGGATGATGCCGAGGTCGCCGAGCCTCGCGCGCACGGCGCCCTTTCGCGTGACGAGGACGCTCTCGCCGTAGTGGTCCTCGCGAGAGACGTAGTTGTGGTGGCAGTTCACCGCTTCGAGGTCCGCTTCGAACGGCGGGGTCAGTCCCGTCGCGCGAATCGCTTGGACGAGCCCCCTCATCATGAGCTCGCGGTTGATGCGGGCGTAGTCCTGGGCCCAACTCACCGCGGCCACGTAGTCGTCGAAGTGCTCCGTTCCCTCGCGGAGGTAGGCCAGGTCCGCGTCCGGCAGATTGATATGCCAGCGTCGCATGTCTTCTCTCGCGAGCGCGATGAAGTACGTTCCGATGCGGTTCCCAGGGCCGCGCGAGCCGCTATGGAGCATGAACCAGACGTGGTCCCCCTCGTCGAGGCAGACCTCGATGAAGTGGTTCCCCGTGCCGAGCGTTCCGAGTTGAGTGGCCGTAGAGCCGCGATCGATCGTGCGGTGTTTCGCGACGATCGCGTCATAGCCTTTTTTCAGCTTGGTCCACTCATCGCTCGTGGCCTGCGGGGACGTCGGACCACGCTCCCCGGTCGTTCGGGCCTCCATTGTCCGTCCGCCCATGAGGGACCGCCTTCTCGATCGCAGAGCGAAGACCGCCGAGATGGTCGGGAAGCTCGGAAGCGGTGAGGCTCGTCTTGACCGCCATCATTCCGCAGCCGATATCGACCCCGACCGCCGCCGGGATCACCGCGCGGAGCGTCGGAATGACGCTTCCCACGGTCGCCCCGATGCCCTGGTGCACGTCGGGCATGACCGCGATCCACTTGTGAATGAATGGAAGAGTCGCGACGCGCTCGACCTGGGCCCGGGCCTGGGGCTCGAACGGCACGCCCACGGTCCACGACTTGATCGGGACCTTTTCGCCGGGGAAAACCTCGTACGCCGTATCTCTCTTTGGAGTGTCCACGATGACCTCCTGGGTTAGGATGTCGCGGAAATGACGCCGAGTCTCGTTCTCTGGATGGGGCTCACGATGGGCGGCCGCGCTCTCGCCGAGACGCCCCCACTCTACCAATCGACGCCCTCCGGGCGCAGTGCGAATCCGGAGCCGCTGACCCTTCGCGATGCGTCGCGGGACGACCGGTGGCTCGGCGTTCCCGTGCGCGACGTGCGGTGGAGCCCTGACTCCGAACGGGTCTACTTTCGCTGGCATCCGGCTCCTTCGACCGCCGATCTTCCCGACGCCGATCCGTGGTACCGAGCGGAGCGCTCGGGTGCAACCGCCGAGGCCGTTCCCGAGGACGAAATTCACTCGATTCCCGCGGAGTCGCCAAGCTGGTCTCTCCATTCCGAGCGGGCCTGCTGGGGACGGGCCGGAAGCCTCTACGTGTACGAGGGGCGGACGCGAAGCACGACACAGGTCCTTTCGCTCGCCGCGCCGATAACCGACGCGCGGATGCTCCCCGACGGCGGCGCCTGCGACTTCCTCCTGGAAGAAAACCTGCACCGGTATGACATCGCGCGGAGCTCCCTCGTGCAGCTCACGAGAAAGGAAGTGAAGGCTCTCTCGCAGCGTTCGGAGTCCGATACCTGGCGCGAAAAAGAGGAGACCGATCTTTTCGCGCGGACCCGCGATGCGAAAGAGCGCGACGCGAACGCCCGGGCCTACCGGCAAAGCCTCGAGCCCGACGCGATCGAGGTCATCGAAGTCGAGCCCGGAGTCGTCCTCGAGGACGTTCGCCTCACTCCCGACGGCCGCTACGTGACGTTTCGAGCGCGGAGACCGTCGAGCACCCGGCGGATGACGAGCTATCTCGACTACGTCACGAAAACCGGTGACGCCGAGCCCCGCGAGGCGCGGCCCAAGGTAGGCGATCTCGAAGACGAGTCCCGGCTCGGGATCCTGCCGTTCGACCCGCGGGGGGAAGGGACGATCCGCTGGGTCGACGTCTCCTCCTTCGGAGCCGAGCCGGCGCTGGTCTACGGCCCTTACTGGAGCCTCGAAGGGGATCGCGCCGTCGTGCAGATCGTTTCGACGGGCCACAAGGATCGATGGATCGCGGAGCTCGACGTCGAAAGCGGGCACGTCAAACCGCTCGTTCACGATCGCGATGACGCGTGGCTCGGCGGTCCGCCTCCGGTCGCGGGGTATCTCGAGCCGGCGCTCCTCGAGTGGCTTCCGGAGGCCGCATCGTCTTCGCGTCGGAGCGAAGCGGATGGTCTCATCTCTATCTTCTCGAGCCGGGGGCGCGAGCCGCGGGCCCTGACCGAAGGCGCGTGGGAGGTTCGCGACGCGAAGCTCAGCCGCGATCGTTCGCGTTGGCTCATCACCGCGAGCCGCGAGCACCCCTCGGACGATCACCTCTACTCGATGTCGGCCGCGGGAGGAGAGCTCACGCGCCTGACGACGAAGCCGGGCCGTGACACGGGGTTTCTATCTCCGGACGGCGAACGCCTCGCCGTGATTCACAGTGAGTCCATGAATCTTCCCGATCTCTACCTGCGCGATTTTTCCCCTGGATCTTCGGAGGTGCGGGTGACGGTGAGCGGGACCGACGAATTCTTCCGGCACGAGTGGGTCGTTCCGGAAGTCGTCTCCTTCCCTCACGCCGACGGGAAGCCGGTCTGGGCCGGGCTCTACGAGCCTCCTCATCCGGCCGAAAATCACCCCGCGATCCTGCACATCCATGGAGGAGGCTACCGGCAGTTCAGCCATCGCGGCTATTCGGTATACGGATATGGCCTTCACGTCGGGCTGCTGCAATTCCTCGTTCAATCCGGCTACACCGTCCTCGATCTCGACTATCGCGGGAGCGCCGGCTTCGGCCGCGATTACCGGACGGATATCTACCGGAGCATGGGAGGGAAAGACGTCGAGAGCGCGGTCGCCGCCGCCGAGTATCTCGTGCGCGAGCACGGCGTCGAGCGCTCCCGCATCGGGATCTACGGCGTCTCCTACGGCGGGTTTCTCACGTTGATGAGCCAGTTCCGCCATCCGGGAGTCTTCGCCGCGGGAGTCGCGAACGCGGCGGTGACGGACTGGGCGCACTACCAGGATCGCTGGACGAGGCGGATCTTGAATCTGCCGAACGACGATCCCGAGGCTTACCGCTTCTCGAGCCCCATCTACCACGCGGAGGGACTACGCGATCGCCTTCTCCTGGTGCACGGGCTCATCGACGACAACGTGCAGTTCCAGGATGCCGCTCGGCTGATGCAGAAGCTCATCGAGCTCGAGAAGCCGTTCGAGGTGATGGTCTATCCCACGGAGCGGCACACCATCGAGACCGAGGCGAGCCGCTACGACTACAATCGCCGGGTCGTGGATTTCTTCGAGAGCTATCTGCGGCGCTGACCCGACGACGGTCACTCGTAGCGGAGCGCTTCGATGGGATTCAGCGCCGCCGCCTGCCGGGCGGGGTAGAGGCCGAAGAACACGCCGACCGCTCCGGCGAAGCCGAGCGCTACGAGAGCGGTCGAAGGCGAAATGGAGATGGCCCAGCCCGCGAACCGCCCGACGCAGTAGAGCGCACCCGGATCCGAGGGCAACTCCAATGATCCCGCCGATGCGTGCTGACCACGACGCTCTCGACGAGAAACTGCTTCAGGACGTCCGAGCCGCGCGCGCCGATCGCCATGCGGAGGCCAATCTCGCGAGTTCTCTCCGTGACCGAGACCAGCATGATGTTCATGATCCCGATGCCGCCGACCAGGAGCGAGATGCTCGCGATCGCGGACAGCAGGAGAGACATGACTTCGGTCGTGCCCGCCGCGGCGCTCGCGATGTCGCTCTGATTCCGGATGGTGAAGTCGTCGTCGGCGTAGTCGGGAAGCGCGTGAGATTCGCGGAGGATGAGCCGGATCTCCTCCTGGGCTTCGGGAATGTCCTGCGGTGAAAAGGTGCTCGCGAGGATCTGCGGAATCCAGTTGCGTCCGGAAAGGCGCGTCTGGACGGTGGTGTAGGGAGCCAGAATGATGTCGTCCTGATCGACGCCCTCTGGAGTTTGCCCCTTCCGTTCGAGAACTCCGATGATCTGGAACGGGACGCTCCGCAGCTGGATCGTCTGGCCCAGAGGGTCCTCACCGGGGTAGAGGTTGTCGGCGACGGTCTTCCCGAGGATCGCGGACTTCCTCATCGAGCGGACGTCGGTCGCGCTGAAAAACGTCCCCGACGCGAGCGACCAGTTTCGAATGCCGAGGTAGCTCGTCGAAACTCCCTGGATCGAGGTGCGCCAGTTTCCCTGGCCGCCGATGGCCTGGCCCCTCGTCGAAACGATCGGCGACACCGCGGAAAGGAGCGTGGCCTCACGCTCGATGACGGAAGCGTCCTCGAGAGTGAGCGCGTTCGAAGTCGCCCCTCCCTGGCTCACGCCGCCGACTCGCATCGCGCCCGGAGTCACCACGATCATGTTGGTCCCGAGGCTCGCCACCTGCTCCGCGATGCGGCTCTTGGCTCCCTGACCGATGGCGACCATCACGACCACGGCCCCGACGCCGATGATGACCCCGAGCATGGTGAGGAGGGTCCTCATCTTGTTCTTGAGGATGCTCTCCGCCGCGACTTTGGTAAGGACTCGCGCCTTCATTCACACCACCATCTGTCTTCCGGCCACGCGGTGATCTCTCAGAATGCGTCCATCACGAAGCTCCACGATCCGCTCGGCGTAGCCCGCGATGTCGTGCTCGTGGGTCACGAGGATGATGGTCATTCCGTCCGCGTTCAGGCGCTGAAGAAGGGTCATGACGGCGATCGACGTCCTCGTATCGAGGTTCCCGGTGGGCTCGTCGGCCAGGAGGATCGCCGGGTCCGTCACGAGCGCCCGGGCGATGGCCACCCGCTGCTGTTGTCCGCCCGAAAGCTCGCTCGGTTCGTGGTCCATCCGATCGGCGAGCCCCACCCGTTCGAGCGCCGCTTCCGCGAGGGCGCGGGTGTCGAGGCGCCGTCCCGTCCGGTCGTAGAGAAGCGGCAGCTCCACGTTCTCGACCGCGGACGTCCGCCCCAGGAGATTGAACCCCTGGAAAACGAAACCGATCTTCTGGTTCCGAATGTCGGCGAGCTGGTTCTTGTCGAGCTCGTCCACCCTTTCTCCGTCGAGGGTGTAAGAGCCGCTCGTGGGATAGTCGAGACAGCCGAGGATGTTCATGAGCGTCGACTTCCCGGAGCCCGAGGTCCCCATGATCGCGAGCATCTCGCCGCGCCGGACCGAAAGGTCGACGCCCGCGAGCGCGGCCAGCTGGTTTCCTCCGGAGCCGTATATCTTGGTGAGTCTCTCGGCGACGATGACGGAGTCGCGTGCCATCTCAGAATCCGCGCGGACCGAAACGGCCCGGGCCGCCCTGCGGTTGGGGCCCGGCGAAGGGACTCGAGGTGGCAGGGGTCTCCTCGGAAACGACGCCCGCGATGGCCTCCAAACCTTCCACGACGCCTTCACCCGAAATCTCCGTCCATTGACCGTCGGAGATCCCGGTCGTAACCGGAATCACCGATAGGTTTCCTTCGGGACCGAGAACGAAGAGCCTCGCTCCGCGGCCGCTCGCCTCTTCGGGCGCGGGCCGCCCCCCGCTTCCGCGGGAGCTCGAAAGTGCCTGCAGCATCTCGGGTGTCGGACGGAACCGGAGGGCCGAGTTCTGGATCTTCAAAACGTCGTTCGCCGCCTCGATGAAGAAGTCCACGGTCGCGGTCATTCCGGGAAGAAGGAGCCGCTCCGCGTTATCGACGTCGACCACGACCGTGTAGTTGACGACGTTCTCGACGAGCGTCGATTGCAGGCGCACCTGCCGCACCGATTCCGTCGAAGGTTCGATCCGGGTGGGCCTGCACGCGGAAGCGAACGGCCTGCCCCTCGCGAATCCGGCCGATGTCGCTCTCGTCGACGGTCGCGAGGATCTGCATGCGCCGAAGGTCGTTCGCGATCAGAAAGAGCTGAGGCGCCGAGAAGCTCGCCGCCACGGTCTGACCGACGTCGACGTTTCGTTCGATGACCGTACCCGAGATCGGAGCGTAGACGGTTGCGTAGGCGAGGTTCTGCTGCGCCCGAGCGAGCGCGATCTCAGACGAGGCCACGGTTTCCCGTCCCACCTCGCGGGAGTATTTCGCGGTGTCGTACTCCGTTTGCGAGACCAGCCCGTCCCGTTGCAGCCTGTCGATGCGGTTGTACTCGCTTTCGAGCTGCTGGAGCTGTGCCAGGTTCCGGGCGAGATTCGCTTGCGCGTCCCGGACCGCGCTCTCGAGCAAGGTCGGGTCGATGCGGGCGACGACCTGACCCTTTTCGACCCGGTCGTTGAAGTCGACCAGGATCTCCGAGATGATGCCCGAAACCTGCGTGCCGACCGCGACTTTCGTGACGGGCTCGAGCTTGCCCGTGCTCGACACGAGATACTCCACGTCGCCGCGCTCGACGCTCGAAAAACGGTAGCGAGGCCCCGCTTCGGACTCCTTCGCGCGCCAGTAGGCGTACGAGGCGCCCCCTAAGAGGGCGATCGCGAGAACGACGAGCGGCCATCGACGGCGAGAGCGGCGGGGCTCACGCTTTGTTCTTGGTGGTGAGACCGGCTCCGGCGCGTCGTCCAGTGCCTCTTCCGACGAGGGCAGCTCCTCCAGAAGGGAGCGCTCGTTCCTGCGTGCCATCGAAACCCTCCACCCCCCTACATGATAGACGCTTTCGAACCGGGTGAGGGTTAAGCCGTCGTAATGGAATTGCTAAGAATGTAAGGGGCGGCCCGGGTTCAGAGCGCAGGGGAGGGGTACATCGCGGCCGCGCTTCCAAGCACTCCGGCGCGGGGCCGGGTCCGCAGGCGCTCCGCGCGCTCGCGATCGACGCGCTCGAGGACCGAGAGCGCCTGCTCGACGACATCGCGATTACCGCCTCGACGGCGCGCTTTCAGAACGACTTCTTCCATCGCGTCCGCGACGCGGGCGGAAAGAGCGGCATCCGCGGTCGGAAAGAGGCTCGCTCCCGCGCGTACCCGCGCGGACGAGGAAATCTCATCGTTCTCGAGGACGCGGGTGAAGGCCTCTCGCACGTCGACATCCGAATCCGCGCGCCCTTCGAGAGCCGCCATCGCGGCCAGCACCACGGATGTCGAACGGTCGCTCGTGAGGCACCCGATCAAGGCGCGCCGGATCTCCGCGTTCGTCACCAGCGGCGCCCCGATCTCGATCGCGCGCAGCTGAACACTCGTGGAGGCGTTCCCGTCGAGCGCCTGGGCGACGGCCCGGGGGCCTGCGGTCGTTCCCAGGTGGCTCCGGAGAGAGTCGAGACCGCCCAGGAGGACGCTCGTGGAAGCTCCCGACTCGCGGAAGAGCGCCTCGATCGCCTGGGCCGACGCCTCGTCGTCCTTTCCGGCGGCGAACGCCTTCACCGCGACGAGCTGCACGCTGGTCGAGTTTCCCGGGCGAAGTCCGTCACGCGCTGCCGCCCGCACCTGCGGGAGCGGGGAGCTCGAGGCGATCGAAACGGCTTCGAGCTTCACCGCCGTCGCGGTGGTGGAGCTCCCGATAGCCTCCTCGAGGACTTCCGCGATCGCGAGATCGTCGGCTCGCGCCGAGAGACCGCGCAGGCACTGGAGCTGGGAGGCGGTCGCGTTCGATTCGCGGAACAAGCGCACGACGGAAGGACGGAGCTCGTCGCTGAGGAGATAGGACGAGAACGTGGAGCACGCGAGGATCTGGACGGCGGTCGCTTCGCCCGTATCGAGGGCGCGGCTTCCCGCCCTCCGCACGTTCGGCCGATCCAGATGCGCCGCGAGCGTGCGCACCGCCTCGAGACTCACACTGGTCGAGGCGCGGCTCGAGAGGAGCGCCTCGATGGCGCGGGCGACGTCTTCCTCGAAAGCGACCGGCTCGAGCGCCTGGAGCGCGCGAAGCTGTACCCCGGTCGACCGCCCCGGGTCGAGGCCCCGCACCACGACGCGGCGAGCGGCTTCTTCGGCGACCCGCGGTTGGAGGACGCGCACGATCTCGAGCTGGCGGCTCGAGCTTTCGCGCTCCATCGTTTCCTCGAGAACGTCCGCGGCGGAAAGGTTCCCCTCTCGGGCGAGCGCGATGGCCGTGTCCCGCTTGAGCTCCCAGCTCGAGCCGGAGAAGATGTCGTCGAGGATCTCCCCTCGCCCGGCAGGCGCGGCGGCGACGCGAGCTCGGCGCGATGGGCGCGCGCGCTTTCGACGCGGACCGATTCCGGGTAACGTTCGATCACGGTATTGAAAGCTGCGATCGCCTCCTCGTCGCGCCCGAGGTGCTCGAAGGCGAATCCCATGTAGAACTGCGCATCGTCCGCCTCGATCGCTCGCCGGATAGCGCGAGACGACCTGGGAGAAAAGCTCGATGGCCCGCTCGTACCTCTCCTCGATGAGCTCCCCGCGTGCCGCAACGTAGAGGTCCTGCGATTCCGAGCCTTGGGCCAGAAACGCGGAGACGACGATCAGGATCGGGATCATGTCAGAAGTCCTTTCTACGATAGAGGCTCTCGTCCGCGAGAGAGCCGGACCCTTCGAGAGCGCTCTCGACATCTCGTCTCAGATCGAGCCGCGCGAGGTCGCGCGGAAGTCGGCTCGCGGAGAGATTTGCTTTCAGGAGCCGTACGCTCCCGTCGTATCCCGACGGCTCGAGCGCCGCGATCTCTTCGAGGAAGAGCTCCGCGCGGCCGATGGCGACGAGGAAGTGCCGGTCGCGATCGGGATCGAGCGACCGCTCGAGAAGACGTCCGTCTCGCAGGAGCGAGCGAGCCCGCTCCCGAGTCGCGACGGCCCGCTCGACGGAGGGAGTGTCGAGGGACAGCGCGGTCAGATCGGAGAAAAGCTCGCGGAGGCCGTCGACGTAGCGTACGCCGGCGTCGGCCAGCAAGTCCGCTCGCACGAGAGCCTCGAGGCGATTCTCTTCGGCAACTTCGCCCATTGGGGCCGTCCGGGTTGGATGAGGCTGACCGCGATGCGCGAGAAACCAGCCGATGCCGATTCCGAGCACCATGACGGCGGCGAGCGGGAGGATCCGACCGGCGCTCGCGGATCTCGGCGCCGTGCTTTCATCGACGCGCGCGCGGAAGGCCTTCCAGGCTTCGTCGGAAGCGGGGGCGGCGCCTTCCGTGGGCGTGGGCGGAAACGCGCGCGGCGGGTCCTGGATCGCCGCGAGCGCCTGAAGCGCGAGGCGAGCGTCTTCGAGCGCCTCTCTGCAAGGCGCGCATTCCTTCAAGTGGGCCTCGAGTCTCTCCCGCTCGGAGGCGGCGAGATCGTCGAAAAGGAGGGCTTCGAGCTGGGGCTCGCGATCCGGGCAGGGAGGGTTCATGAGGGCGTCCGTCCTTTCCGGGCCTTGAGAAAGATTCCAAGTCGGCGCAGGCCGCGAAACACCTGGGTCCGCGCGGTCACCTCCTCGCAGCCGAGCGCTTCGGCGACCGTGCGCATCGGAAGCTCGTCGAAGAAGCGAAGGATGACCGCCGCCCTCTGGCCTTCGGGAAGCTTCTCGAGAGCGAGGCGCACGGTTTCCCGCCGCTCGTCCTGAAGGAGTTTCTCGTCCGCCGCGTCGTCCCGGAAGTCGGGAAGGGCGCGGGGAAGCTCGAGCTCGGTCCGCCGGGCCCAACGGCGCTTCTCGTCGAGCGCGCGGTTGACCGCGATGCGCCGAAGCCAGGGATAGAAGCGATCGCGGTCCTTGAGATGGACGAGGTCCCGAAGCGCGGAGACATACGCATCCTGGACCAGGTCTTCCGCGCGGGACCGATCTCTCAGAATGGTGTTCACCAGCGACACCACTTTGGGATAGTAGCGGCGGTGGAGCTCCCCGAATCCTTCGAGGTCTCCCGAGAGGGTCTTTTCCACCAGCGCGGCATCGGCGTTCTCCATGCGCTATCGGCTCATGGATACAGGCGACGCCCGGACCCTTTTCGTTGCAAGAAAAATCAGGCTCCCGTCCGGCGCGCCCACTCTTTCCAGTCCTCGGAGAGCTCCGGGACCGACAGGAGGAGCGGGGCTTTCTTCCGCTCGCGGGTGTAGATGCGAAAGACGTCGGCGACGCGGACGCCATGGGGAGGACGGTCGATCACGTCGATTCTGTCGCCCGCGGTGAAGATGCCCTCCCGCGCGATCCGTAGGTAGGCTCCGGGTCTCCCGGCCTTCATGAATTTCCTGGGAAATTTGGGGTCCCCGATCTTGACCCCGAGCTTCCAGCACGGCGACGCGCGGCTGAGAGACCTCGAGGACCGCCGTGCCAATCGCCCATTTCTCCCCGATCACGGCGTCGTTGACGTCGATTCCCGACGTCGTCAGGTTCTCGCCGACGGCCGAAAGCTCGAGGAGCCGGCCCAGCTCCCGCTCCCACCACCGGATGTCTTCGATCGAGTAGGCGTAGACCGCCTTGTCGGAGCCCCCGTGCACTTTCCGATCGGCCTGATCGTCGCCCTCGAGGTTCACTCCGCGGGCCCGGACGGGCCCGGCGGCGGGCGTCTTCCAGATGGAGCTCGTCGCGCGCTTCCCCTGAAACTCGAATTCGCGCGGACGGCCCACGTTCACCGAGAGAAGTCGAAACTCTTGCGTCATTATATCAATCCATATAATATCGAGCTGAAGTATATGAACGTCCTCAGCCGACAGCGCCACTATATCTTGCTCGCGCTTTCGGGCCGGGACCTTCACGGATCGGGGATCGCGCGCGCCGTTCTCGAGGAAACCGAGGGCGAGCTGCGACTCTGGCCCGCGACGCTCTACGGAACCCTGGAGCTCATGGCGCGGGACGGGCTCATCGAGGAGCTCGAGGACGGCGAGCGGCCGGAAGAGAGCGAGAAGCGGCGCTACTACCGCATCACGCGCCTCGGAGAGAAGGCCCTTGCCCGGGAGACGGAACGGCTCGCGCGGCTCGTGAAGACGGCGCGGCAGAACCTCAGGCGCCGCGACTCCGAGGCTTCGTGAAATGGGCCGTCTCGCGCGCTTCGTGCTCCGAGGCCTTCCTCCCGATTTTCGCGAGAAGTACGGCCGCGAGATAGAGCTCGATTATTCAACGTCCTCGCCGCCTCTCGCGAGGCTCGTGGTCGACGTCCTGCGTGTGCGGTATCTCCTCTGGCGGGCCGACGGGCGCGCCCTTCGGAAATCAGGGCCGAGGTCATCCATGTTCGAATCACTTCAGCTCGATCTCAAGTTCGCCGCTCGCTCGCTCGGGAAACGCCCCGCGTTCACCGTTCTGAGCCTTCTCACGCTCGCGCTGGGCATCGGCGCCGTGACCTCGGTCTTCAGCGTCGTGAACGGCGTCCTCCTGCGCCCGCTCGCGTACTCGAGCCCCGAGCGCATCGTCATCCTCTGGCACGACCTCGGAAACGGAGCGCAATCGCTCCCGGCCCTTCATCCGAAAGACCTCTGGGACTACCGCGAGCGAAGCGAGCTCTTCGACGAGTGGACGCTCGCGACGGGAAACGAGCTCATCCTCGGCGGCGAAGAGGATCCCGAGCTCGTGGACGTGGGCGTCGTCGAAGCGAACTTTCACTCGTTCTTCGGAGTTTCTCCGCTCCACGGCAGGAGCTTCACCCCGGAAGAGAACGTTCACGGCGGGCCGAGGGTCGCGATCCTGAGCCATCGCCTCTGGACGCGCCGCTTCGGATCCGATCCCGCCGTGGTCGGGAGAACGGTCCGTCTCGCCGGCGAGGACCATGAAGTCGTCGGCATTCTTCCGGAGTCGTTCCGGCTGCTCCTGCCGCCGGAAGCGTTCCGCCTCCGGGACGCCGAGATCTGGACCCCGGCCCAGATCGACGTCCCGAACCTTCCGCCTCGAAACTACACCGGCTACACGGGCTTCGGCCGCATGCGTGCCGGCATCTCGATCGCGGAAGCCCAGGAAGAGATGGAGTCTCTCGAGGCCGCGCTGAAGGCGGAGAATCCCGAGCATCAGGCGTCGAACCTCCAGGTGCGAGCCGTTCCTCTCCAGGCGGACGTCGTGAAGCGGGCCCGGCCCGCGCTTCGCCTTCTCATGGCTGCGGTCGGCTTCGTCCTTCTCATCGCCTGCGGCAATGTGGCGCAGCTCCTCCTCGCGCGCTTCCGCTCGGCCGAGCGCGAGCTCGCGGTGCGGTCGGCGATGGGAGCGAGCCGCTATCGACTCGCGCGCCTGGTGGTGGTGGAGAGCCTCCTTCTCGCTCTCGTCGGCGGCGCTCTCGGTGTCGCGCTCGCCCGGGCCGCGATCGAGGCCCTGCCTCGCTTCGCGGGCGCGAGCGTTCCGAGGCTCCCGGACGTGGTGCTCGATCCGAGGGTCCTCGCGTTCGCGCTTCTCGCATCCTTCGCGGCGGCGCTCGCCTTCAGCCTCATTCCGGCCCTCTCGCTTTCGAGCGGTCATCTCGTCGAGGGCGCGCGCGCGAGCGCATCGCGCCGCCACACCCGCGTCCGGAACGCGCTCCTCGTGGCGGAAGTCGCGCTCTCGGTGGTCCTCCTGGTCGCGACGGGGCTCACGCTCCGGAGCTTCGCGGCGCTCCTTCAGGCCGAGCCGGGGTTCCGCCCGGAGGGGCTCCTGACGCTCCGGCTCTCCGTGTCCCACGCGGATTACCGGGAGCAGGAGAACCGCCGCGTCCTCTTCGAACAGCTTCACGCGCGGCTCGAAGCGCTACCGGGCGTGGTCTCGGTGGCCGCGGTAAACCAGCTCCCTTTGACCGGAAGCGGCACGCTCCAGCCGTTCGCCTACGATGAGGAAACGGCGCGGAACTGGGAGAGCGTCACTGCCGACGAGCGCTTCGTCACTCCCGGATTTCTGAAGGCGATGGGGGCGACGCTCATCGCCGGGCGCGAGTTCACGGATGAGGATATTGCGCTCGGAAAAAGACGATCCGTGATCGACGAGATGCTCGCCGAAAAAGCGTTCCCCCGGGGAGGCGCTCTCGGGGGGCAGGTCCGGATCGAGCCTCTCGGCACCGAAGAGGCCTTCACCGAAGTCATCGGCGTCGTCCGTCACATGAAGCTCCACGATCTGACGAAGCCTTTTCTTCCGCAGTTCTACTTCCCTCAGGAGTGGTGGCTGACGACGAGCTTCGTCCTTCGAACCGAGGGCCCTGCCGCCGCCGTCGCCGCCGCGGCGCGGGATACGATCCGCGCCGTCGCCCCCGCGGCCGCGGTCGAGGACGTCATGCCGATGACCGATCTCGTCTCGCAGGCCCGCTCTCAGGCCCGCTTCACGCTCGTCCTCATGATCGGCTTCGGGATCTTCGCCGTGGTCCTGGCTTCGGTCGGTCTCTTCGGGGTCATCTCCTATGCGGTGAGCTCGCGCCGCGTCGAGCTGGGCATCCGCATGGCGCTCGGCGCGACGCCCTCCGTGATTCGCCGCCAGATTCTCGCGGAAGGAGCGGGTCTCGTCGCGATCGCGGTCGCGATCGGACTCGCCGGCGCCCTCGTCTCGAGCCGATTTCTGGAAGGCTTTCTCTACGGCGTCGAGCCCCTCGACCTCACCACCTATGCGGGTGTCGCGGGACTTCTCTCGGTCGTGGCTCTACTCGCTTGCTGGGCTCCCGCGAGCCGGGCGACCCGCGTCGACCCCTCGAAAGCGCTCCGCGCGGAATGAAGCGAGAACCGCCCGGGCTGCGATGCCCGGGCGGTCTCGGTCCGAAATTACCAGGTCTGGAGCGCGGCGCGCACCTCGTCGCGATAGAGCTCGTCGGCTGCATTCCCGTAGGCGTTCACGAAGACAGTTTCGGCGGCGCAGTTCCAGCACGGCACCGGCACGTCCGAGATCAGGCGCGAGAAAGAGTACGTGCGATACGAAGTCAAGCTGCCCACTTTAATGGGAAGGCGGATGATCCCCGCCCCGGAGCGAATGGTGACCCGCTGGCCGCAATTCCCGTTGGAGTCCGGAAGGCACGTGCCGTAGCTCCCTCCTTTGCCCCAGCGCTGCACCAGCGACCCGAAGGAAGCGGCGAAGGCCGACTTACCCTGCGCGGCCGCCTCCTGGTTGATGATGGTCTGCAGACCGGCGCTCACCCCGGTCGCGGGATTCGCTGACTCGAGGAACTCGGTGCGCGCGTCGTTGACGCTGTTCAGGAAGGAGGAATTCCAAACGCCCTCGTAGATTCGAGCGAGATCCGACGCGGTGGTGTCGTTGCGGCGGTTGGCGGGGTCGTACTTGTTGGTGGTGAGGTTGAAATAGGCGCAGCCGATGTTGTGACGCACCGTGGTCCCGGTCAAACCGACAAAAGACGCGGTGCTGTTCAGAGGGGTGAAGGTGCCGCCGTAGCGGAGCACGACACCGCGCGTCGTGCGGTTGTCGGAAATGCTCATCATCTCGTCCAGGCCCTTTTCGAAGTTGTAATTGGTCCTCTGATTTGCGGCGGTTTCGAGCGCGGGATTGGGACAAGCATCCTTTCCCGCGACCGGGTCATATTGGTAGTAAACGAAGGATGAGCCGAGCGTATCCGCGCCGCTCTGGACCTGTCGCATGGAGTGCAAGAGGTGCAGTGTCTTCAGCGTACTGGCCGTCTCGGCGCGCCGCGAGGAGTTCAGGCTGACCTTGACGCTTCCACCGACCTGCTTCAAGTAGGCTTCGAAAATACCGCGGGTCGGGTTCCCGTTGGAGTCGAGGAACGTCGAGCCGAAAACGCCCCGCATGCGGCGAGTGCTGGCGTTGGCATTGTCGATGAATACGGCGTCGTAGCGCCGTGTGCTTCCGACGACGTAGGTGGTGATATCGATCGGCCGCACCGCCAGCTGGTTGGCGTAGTCGACCACCGCTCCGAGAGAGGAGAAGCCGAAGTAGTACCACCATGCCGAAGCGTTGCTGCCGGTGTTCTTGACCTGCACGAAGTTGTACGTGCCGTTCGATTGGCGCTCGAGCTTGACGATGCGGCCGTTGAACGCCGAGACCTTGCCGGCGATCCCGGCGGGCGATCTGGTTCAGCCACCACTCCCAGGTCTTGGCGTCGGCGCCCGTATTCCGGACCATCGCCGCGGTGTACTTCTTGACCCCGCCTTCGGTGTACGTGTCGAGATCGATCAAGCGGTGGCCGGATCGGCTGAGGTGGGTCGAGATCTGTGACGAGCTGACCCCGGCGAGCCAGCTCCAGGCCCGTGCCGCGGCGCCGGTATTGGACACCATCACGACGGCGAAACGGATGACCCCGCCCCCGGCGTCATAGGGCTCGATCTCGATCAAGCGTCCGTTGTTCGCGGTCAGAAGGGCGCCGACGTTCGCAAACGTCTGGCCGTAATACCACCACCAGCCGGGCACCGCGTACGCGCCGCTGTTGGACACCATGCGCACGGTGAACCGCGGCACACCGCCGCTGACCGAGTAGACCTCGATTTCCGTCAGGCGCGCGTTGTTCTGGTTCAGGAACGAGTGCACCGAAGCGGCGCTGACGTTGGTGTAGGTCCACCAGCCCGTAGGAACGTTGACCGAGTGGTCGTCGGTCGAGGCCGTGGTGTCGAGAGCCGCAATGGCGCTCGTTACCGTACTGATGAATGCGATCAGAATCAGGCAAGGCAATAGAATCCGGCGGCGTTTCATGCATGTCTCCTTGTGAGTCAGAGCAACGGATATGGGACTTTGGAGGGGGGGCTGCATTCTAAATCAAGACGGACGTTCCGCGCTTGCCAATTCCAGCGGGCGACCTCGTCCGGACGCAGGAGGCGTATATTGAGGGCGTGGGCTACGACGCGCTGCCCGGGGGCGACCTCATCGAGAAGGGCCTTTCCGACCTCGTGGCGGGCCGGGAAACGGTGGAATCCCTCCTGGTCTCGATCGGGGCCGCGCGTCTGAAGGCGGCGGGAGTCCCGGTGCCGGAAGCGGGGTTCGACCAGCCCGAGCGGCGCCTCTACGAAATTCTCGCGCGCGAAGACCAGGACTCGGCCCATTCCCGGTACAACGCGCTTCTCCGGAAGCTCGTGAGCTTCGAGGCGGCGGCGGAATGCGTAGACCCGTAGACGCGGCGCGGGTCCGGGAGTTCCTGCGAGCGTTCGGAGCGGAAGCCCGTGAGGAGACCCATCTCTATCTCACCGGCGGAACGACCGCGGTCCTCATCGGCTGGCGCGTCACCACGATCGACCTCGACATCAAGATGCTCCCGGAGCGCGACTCTCTCTTTCGCGCCATCCCGGCGCTCAAGGAAAAGCTCGAGGTGAACGTGGAGATCGCCTCTCCCGCGGACTTCATTCCCGAGCTCCCCGGTTGGCAGGAGCGAAGTCGGTTCATCGTCCGGGAAGGAAAGGTCGACTTCTTCCACTACGACTTCTATTCCCAGGCACTCTCGAAAATCCAGAGGGGCCACACGAAAGACCAGGAAGACGTGCGAGAGATGATCGTACGGAATCTGGTCGAGCCAGGAAAAGCGCTCGAGCTCTTCGCCGCGATCGAAGAGAAGCTCTATCGCTTCCCCGCGATCGACCCCGCCTCGTTCCGCCGAAGAGTGGAAGCCGCGTTTCTCTTAACTCCAGCGCATCGTCTCGAGGTGCTGCCGCAGGTGGGTGGCGGTCGGAAACTTCGTGAGGATGAGCGAGCGCTTCAGCCCGCAGCAGATCCCTTTCACCACCCTGGGCTGGCGCGCGTAGAACCTCGCCCCTCCGAGCGACTGATGAAGGAGATGAACCAGGTAGATCAGATCGTCCTGATATCCCTCGCGTTTGCGCGCGGATTCCCAGTGGAAGAAGTCGAGGATCTTGAGGTGGAAGGTGAGCCCGTAGCGCTCCACGATGATGTTCCCCGCGTGGAGATCGCCGTGGTACTCGCGGAGGCGATGGATGCACTCGATCCCCTTGACCAGCGCGTGCAGGAGGTTGAGCGCCTGGAACGGATGGAGCCTTCCTCCCGGCTGCCGCTCGAGGAAGTCGGTGAGGAGCTCTCCCTCGACGTACTCCGAGACCAGCACGGTAATCGGAGTGCGCCGGATGAGGACCGTCTCCTCGGTGTGGTAGTGGATGACGATCGGGCAATCGCGGAGCTTGTGGAGCTTCCGGGCGTAGAACTTCGCCGCCTTGTTGCGCAGGTTGCGATGGGGGAAGAAGAGCTTCGCCGCGCGCTCGATGCCGGTCCGCTTTTCGCGGATCCGGTAAACCTCGCCTTCCCAGCCGCCCCCGAGGCGGGAAACGACTTCGTACTTGCGGGCGAGAGTGCGCCCGGGGACGAGGTGGAACGATTCGATAGCCAGAACCATTATTCTACCCGTTCTGTTCCGCCGGCCTCCGGCGCTCGAGGCCGCGGCGAATCTCGTGCCGGTAGGTGACGACGGCGAGCGTCGCCGCGAGAACCAGGGACGGAATGGGGCTCACGCCGTAGAGGACAACGGGGACCAGGATGAGCGCCGCACCGAGAGTAGCCGCGCCGATCCGGGGCCGTTTCCCGAGAACGAACCGAAAAGCCGCGTAGAGCACCCACACTCCGAGAAGACTCGCCAGGTGGCCGAGCGCGACGCCTGCCCGCGACGCGTAGGGAAGGCGGACGCGGGCCTCGTTCTCGCCGTGGTTCGCGTAGAGCATCTCGAAAGCGAAGTGGACCCCCGACGCGGGCACGTGAATGCGAAAGGCTTCCGCCACGTCCGCGGCCTTCATCTCCTGCGCGAGCGCATCCCCGGTCAATCCGGCCCTCCTCGAGAACCACGTTCATGTTGGTCGAGGGTCGCCGGTAGTCGAGTCCTTCCGGGAGATACCAATCCCAGCGCGATTCGGTGACCAGCAGGTCCGGCCGCGGAAGGCGCGCGCTCACGGAGCCAAGTGCGCCGATCGACGGGATCTTCGTCGAGTAAACCAGCTCCACGGGAAAGCCTTCGCTCGAGCTCACGATCTTGATGAGAAACCCGGAGTCGGCGACGGCCGGCTTTTCCGCCTTTCCCGCCACGAACACCGACCAGACTTCGGAGCCTTCCGGGAAGCGCGAGCCTCAGGAACTGCTTGCGCGTGTTCCGGACGAGGAAGCGCGACGTCGTGACCGCGAGACCGTCTCGCGTGAAGAGCGTGCGGTGCTCCGCGCGGTCGATGACCGCCTCCGCGACCGTCGCGGTCTCGTGCCGGGTCACGCCGAGAGAGAGCCGCGGCGCGGGCTCGGCGCGAACGTAGCGGAACGCGTGGAGAATCGGGTGCGAGGTCCGGAGCACGAGCTGGCGCGGAAGCTCCCGCACGTCGAGAGGCGAGAGCGCCTCGACGACGAGGGGCGAGACCTCGACGGCGCTCGATGCCTCGACCGCGATACGACCCTGCTCGACCTCCGGCGCCCTGCACCTGGAGCGTCGCCGCTTCGGCTTCGGTCGGCGTTCTCCGCGAGAAGGCGCTCGTACGTCGCCTCGATGCGGAAATCCCCCTCCATCTCCTGGGTGAACTCGACCTCGATCACTCCGTCCACGACGCGGTGCGTGCGGAGAGAGGGCGCGACCAGATTCAGGAGGTTCGCTCCCGCGGGAAGCGTCAGGTCGACGCGATCGAGCCCGCCCGACTTCACGTGGATCTCGACGCTCGCGGCCGAAAGTACGGCGACGTCCCCGAGGCTCACGAGAGTGTCGACATCCGCGTCGAAGCGTCCCGCGGCTCTTTCGGGAGCCGCCGCGGCCGCCCGCAGCGTGGGCGGAGCGTCCGACGTACTTGAACGTATGGGCGACGGTCCTCTCGATCGTGTCGCGGACGAACGGCGGAAGCTGGTTCTCGCCGACCTGGGTCGCGCTCGCGGCGTCCACGGGATTCAGCGCTCGATCGCGGGTCTGAACGAGAGCGACCATACCTCGCTGGCGGCCGACTCCCGAGGGCGGAGAGAAGCGGCAAGGTCTCCGCGTCGCCCGCGCCGAGAGACCGATCGTAGTCGACGGCGAAGCGAATCTCGGAAGTGACCTCCCGGTCGAGAAAGATGCGGAGGCGTCCGGCGTTCGACCCTCCAGTCCGCGATCGCGCCCTCTTCCGACGTCACCTGGTTCACCTCGACGACCGGGGGAAGCGCGAGCTCGATGCGGCTCGTGCCCCCGTGCTGCACTTCGTAGACCACGTGAGCGCGGCCGTAGAGAACGCCCTCCTCGGCGTGAAGGACGTGATAGAGAGACGCGTTCGCGCGAAGCTCACGGCGCGCCGCTTCGGGAATCGCTTCCGACCACGAGAGCGTCACCTTCTCGGTGAGGGGAAGGTGAACGATGGCCTCGGTCGCGCTCCCGCGGGCGCGGGTCGACGACGCTCGCGGACGGTGACGCGGTGACGTCTTTTTTCCCGGGAAGCGTGAGCTCGACGCGCGATACCGGAACCTGAGGGACGAGAAGATCGGTCGAAGGCGGTCCGTTCTCCCGAACGATCGGAGTCTGGAAGGAAGCGACGACCGAATGCGTCCCGCGGCCGCGCACGACGGTCGCGAACCGGCCGCCCTCGACGAGGATGGGCGCTTCCTTTCCGTCGACGGTGAGGCTCGTCAGAGTGAGGCTTCCGGGAAGAAGAGGAACCGTCGACGCGCCGTCCTCGAAGAGCTCGACCCGGAGCTCCGCGCGCCACGTGACGGCGGCCGGGCCGACCTCGCCGCGATAGGTCGCGCGGCCGATCGACGGACCTTGGCCGCCGGACGCGCGCCAGGCGATCTGAACTCCGCTCGTCGAGGGTACGGTCGCCGGAAACGCTGGTTTGAGCGCCGGAGGAGGAAACCCGCACTCCCGCCGCGGGAATCACGGTGACGTCGAGGCCCGATTCCCGGAAGCGTCGCCGAAAGCTGGATCGAAGAGGCTTGCGGCACGGGCACGGCGAGAACGTATCCGCGCCCGGTCGAAGAGGCGTCGACGTTGTAGGTGAGCTCCATCGTGGAAGCACCCTTGACGTTCGTTCCGTAGGCAAGCCCTTCCAGAGTCGCGACGAGCTGCACCGGGTTTCCAGAAACCGTCGCCCGCGTCACGGGAGTTCCGGCGGGAAGCACGGGAATGAGGACCCACTCGTCCTCGAAGACCTCGATCGGGAGCGACACGCTGACCTCGGCGACCGGCCGGTTCTCGGTCGTCGCGACGTTGACTCGTACGACGGCGCTGCCGAGCGCGAAGCTCAGAGGCGCGCGGCCGCTGCACGGGCGTGCGCGTCGTTTCGATGAGCTGGTTATAGAGCGCGAGCGGAATCTGGACCTGTCCCGCAGCGCTCCTCATCATGGGCGTCGGCGGCCGAGAGCGGAATCAGGCTCAGAAGGCAGATCGCGAGTGTGCGTTTCATGGTGTTTACCTCGTCAGGAAGCGGAATGCGTTCGTTTGAGGGCGGAAGCGTAGAGAAGCGAGTCTCTCAAGTAGTCGGCCGGGAGCTGCGGGAGGAAGCGCAGGTACTCTTCGAGCAGGACGCGGTCGCGAGCCCCGGCCATCGCCGCTCGCGGTTTGAAGCGCCATGCGACGCGGTGCCGGTCTCTCCCCGTTCCATCGCCCGGGAAGCGGTCCGTAGAGCATCGGCCACGCGGAGCTCGCGGTATTCGTTCTCGACGCTCGTCTCGAGCGATCCGGGCGCCGCCTCCGAGCGGGGAAGGGCGAGGCTCGCGCGGGACACCGTGTTCTCGAGACGAATCAGGTCCTTGTACCGAGCCGTCACTTCGGCTATGGGGCCGGGACCGTCGGCGACGACGTCGAGAAGGATGCTGTGCGCGTCTCCGGCGTAGAAGGCGGGAATCACGATCTGGATTCCGTCCTCGTCCTTCCCCCGATCGGCCTCGATCCCGAGGTTTCTCGCGAGGCGCAGATCGACGGCCCGCTCTTCGGTTCGTACCCGCTCCGACTCGCGGGCATTCAAAGGTTCGGAGCCGAGGACATCCACGAGGTGAACTCCCTCGGCGAGCTGGATGCGAAGACGGACGGCGCGAGCGACGGTGCGGCTCGAAGAAGACAGCTCGCGATCGACGATGCTCGGAGCCTCGGAAGCCCGTTCGAGCTGGTACTGTCGTCCCTGCCCATCGAGAGCGAGCCGGGAGAGGTCGGGCCCTGACGGAAGCGCGACCACGCTGAGCGCGACGCCGCCGAGTGCGCTGGTTTGGGCCATGCGCGCGAGGGTCTCGCGCTCATCGCCCGGATCGCGGCCCGACACCAGAAGGACCAGGCTCGTGCCGAGCGGCATCGTCGGGTCGTCGCCCGCGTGCACTGTCTCGAAAGCGAGAGCGAGCGCGTCGCAGAGACTGCCACCGGGAGCCTGCGAGTAGAGATCCTGAAGAGCAACGGTGAGCGGTCCGCGGCGGAAACTCTCGGGACCCAGGACTTCCCCTGCGCCGGGGACGATGAGTCGGAAGCGATCGCCGAGCTCCTGCGAGGCTTCGAGGGACTCGAGAAGCGCGGTCGTCGCGCTCGCCGTGTCCGCCGTCATGGATTCCGGAAGGTCCAGCACGACTCCGATATTCATCGGAGGCCGCCTTCGCGCATGGTTCTCCGCAGCGCGGATTCCGACCTGCACGAGGAGACGGCCCTTTTCGGTGAGTCCGCTCCGGTCCGCGTGCACGAACACGGAGAGGGCGCCCGTCGAAGTCGCATCGAGCGGAAGCGCGATGGGACGAGCCAGGTCGTGAAGCTTCGGATAGGACTCGTTTCGCAGACGGAGCTCGAGCGCCCGCCGCATCGGATCTCCCGGAAGGTACGTGTTCGCCCAGTAGCCCTTCGCTTCCCGAAACGGCACGCCTTCGACCTGGCTCGCGATCGTCGTTCGGCTTCGGCTCCTCGAGAGTGAAACGAACGGGAACCCGGAACACTCGCGGCGCGTCGGAGTCGGAAGGTTCGTACTTCCACTCGCGGACGGCTTCGATCGCCGCCTGGTCGAGGAGGGGAATGGAGTCGACGACACGGACGTCCGTGACGTTTCCTTGACGATCGACGGTGAGCTCCAGGACGACGGTTCCCTGGACGCGAGCGTCTCGCGCGGCCTGCGGATAGATGGGCTCGTTCTGACGCTTCTTCGCCGGGTTGAGCCTTCTCATCGAGAAGGACGACTCCCTCTTCCACGCGACCGCCAACACCACCACTCACTCCCGGACTTGCCGCGGGCGCATCCTTCTTTTCCTTTTCGAGCCTTTCGAGCTGTGCGAAGGAGCTCTGCTCTCGAAACTCGATCGTCCCGCCCGCGGTCGCCATCGGACGGCAAGCTTGTCGCCTTCTCCGCCGACGTAGCCCAGGCTGTCGAGATTCTTTTGGAACTCCTCGCTGGGCTGAGCGACCACTTCCTCCTTCGCGGATGCTGGCCCTGAAACGGGTCACGTCGCGCTGCGAAACGAGTGCCGCTGGTCTCCTGCAGAGACGACTTGGAGCGCGAGGGCGACGCCCGCGACGGACGCCGCCGCCACCGCCCAGACGCGCCAGCGGGAGCTCGGCCGAGCGTTCAACTCCGGCCTTGCCAGGAGCTTCGCCACGAGCTCGTCCGAAGCGTCCTTGGACGGAAGTCCCGCGAGATCGCTCTCGAGTGCCGCGAGCTTCGACAGAAACTCGGAGCAATCGGAGCACGACGCGGCATGCTCCCGCATCTCGTCCGGAGCTCGCCCGAGGAGGGCGGCCTCTTCGCGCAATCGTTCACAATTCTCGTTCATGATGTCGCTCTCGTGCGTCGGTCGTAGCCTTCCATCAAACGGAGACGCGCGCGACGGAGCTGCGTCTTCACCGTTCCGACGGGAAGCCCGAGAATGGACGCGATGTCGTTCATGGGAAGGTTCTCGAGGGTCGCGAGGACCAGCACCTCGCGCTGCGAAAACGGAAGCGCCTGGATCGCGCGCTCGAGCCAATCCGTGGTCTCCCGCGCGGAAGTGATGGCCTCGCCGTCCGGCGCGGGGTCCCTCACGTCTTCGGTTGGCGCGTCCGGCGAAAAAGAAGAGCCGGCGCTTCTGCTTGCGAAAGTACGTCCGCACCGCGTTCGCGACCACGGTGAAGAGCCAGGGATGAAGCGGCCGTGCCGGATCGTACGACCCCGCCTGCCGGTGCACCCGCACGAAGATCTCCTGAAAGAGATCGTCCCGGTCGGGCTCGGGGACACCGCAGTGGAAGAGATACCCATAGACGGGCCTCCGATACTGCTGAACCAGGCGCGGGAAGGCCTCCCGATCTCCGTTGCTGTGAGCCGCGAGGAGGAGCCCCGCCATCTTCCCGGGCGATCTCCGGGGCCACGTCCTTTGCGGGCATTTCCATGGATGCCAGGCCTCTCATACTCCCTCATACCCGGGAAGCCGCAGAGGGTTTCAAAAATTCTACCGCCTGGCGGAGATAGAATCCTCTGCTGAATGACGGATCTCGAAGGAAGCCGCCTCCTTATTACGGGTGCGGCGAGCGGCCTTGGAAGGCGCCTCGCGCTCATGGGCGCCCGGCGAGGGGCCGCGCTCGTTCTCTGGGACATCGACACGCGGGGGCCTCGAGAAAGTCGCCGGAGAGATCGCGGCCGAAGGCGCCCGCGTGGAGACGGCCGTCGTCGACGTCTCGAAGCGCGGACAAGGTCTACGAGGCCGCGAGCCTCGTCCGGGAGCCCATCGACATCCTTATTAGTAACGCCGGCATCGTGAGCGGGAAGAGCTCTCCTCGACATCCCGGACGAGAAGATCGAGCGCACCTTCGCGGTCAATACGCTCGCGCTCTTCTGGACGGTCAAGGCGTTTCTTCCGGGGATGATCGAAAGGCGGAGAGGCCATCTCGTCACGATCGCCTCCGCCGCCGGTCTCATCGGCGTTCCGAAGCTGTCCGACTATGGAGCGAGCAAGTGGGCCGCCGTCGGATTCGACGAGTCGCTTCGCATGGAGCTCCGGAAGCTCGCGCCCGCGATCCGGACGACCGTCGTCTGTCCCTACTACATCAAAACGGGACTGTTCGAAGGAGCGAAGAGCCGATTTCCGCGACTTCTCCCGATTCTGGACGAGGAGGAAGCCGCGCGGCGGATCCTTCGCGCGATCGAGCGCAACGAGAAGAAGCTCGTCATGCCGGGCGTCGTCCGCACGCTCCCACTGGCTTCGACTCCTTCCCGTGTCCTGGTTCGACGCCATCGCCGAGCACATGGGCATCAACGCGTCGATGGACGATTTCAAAGGCCGTCAGTGAGCGCTTGACCGATCGTGACCGGTCGGGTTAAAATTTGGCCGTGCAGTCAAATCTCAAGTCGATCGGCCAGAGACGCAGCTTCATCGAGGAACAGCGGCGAAGCCAGATCGTGGACATCGCCATCCAAACCATTGCCACACAAGGGTTTTCCCAGGCGTCCCTGGCGGAGATCGCGAAAGAGGCGGGCATCAGCAAAGGCGTCATTTCCTATCATTTCGACGGGAAGGAAGAGCTCATCGAGGAGATCCTTCGAAGCCTTCTGCGAAAACCAGCCGAGTTCGTGAAAGAGCGCGTCTCTCGAGCCGGGACCGCACCCGAGAAGCTTCGCGCGTACGTCGAGGCGAATTTCGACTTCATGAGAGAGAACCGCGTCGGCTACGTCGCTCTCGTCGATCTGTGGGGCCAGCGCGGACTTCGGAAGGAACTCGCTCAACGTCGACGCCTACGAGCCATCGCGGCACTATCTCGCGCACCTCCTCGAAGAGGGGCAAAGAACGGGCGAGATCCGCGCTCTTCCCGTGATGCCGACGGCGTCTCTCATCCAGGGAGCGATCGACGGCGTCATGCTGCAGTGGGTACTCAACGAGAAGGCGATCGACCTCGCGGTCGCGCGCGAAGAAGTCGCGCGAATGGTGCTGAGCCACGTGTGCGAGCTTGAGCAAGGAGAAACAAGATGAGCGAGCCCATCATCGACACCTCGAAGATGTCCGAGGCCAAGCGTGCGGCCTTCGAGCTGACCGAATCGTCTCGCGAGGGTCACTGGGAGTACCCGACGTTCGCGGGCGCGCTCTTCATGGGCGAGCTTCCGCTCGAGCTCGTGCACCCCTATCCGGAGCTCCCGAGCGACATCGACGAGCGAGGCCGGCGTTTTCTCGCCGAGCTCGAGACGTTCCTTCGCGAGAAGGTGGACCCGGATCGGATCGACCGCGAGGGAGAGATCCCGGAGGACGTCATCGACGGGCTGCGCGCGCTCGGCGCCTTCGGCATCAAGATCCCGCGTGAGTACGGCGGGCTCGGGATGACGCAGCAGACCTACACCCGGGCCATGGTGCTCATCGGAAGCTACTGCGGAAGTCTCTCGGCTCTGGTCTCCGCGCATCAGTCCATCGGTGTGCCGCAGCCGCTGCTCCTCTTCGGAACCGAGGAACAGAAGAAGAAGTTCCTCCCGCGAGTGGCCGCGGGCGAGATCTCCGCCTTCGCGCTCACCGAGAGAGGCGTGGGCTCGGACCCGGCCCGGATGGAGACCCGCGCCGAGCCGACGGAGGACGGAAAGCACTTCATCCTCAACGGCGAGAAGATCTGGTGCACCAACGGAACGCGCGCGGGGCTCCTGGTGGTGATGGCGAAAACGCCGCCCAAGGTCGTGGACGGCCGGACGCGCGACCAGGTGACCGCGTTCATCGTCGACACCTCGACTCCCGGAGTCGAAGTGGTCCACCGCTCGCGCTTCATGGGTCTTCGGGCGCTCTTCAACGGCGTCCTCCGCTTCACGAACGTCAAGGTGCCGCGCGAGAATATCGTCGCCGCGGAAGGGAAGGGCCTCCGGGTCGCGCTCACCACGCTCAACACCGGCCGCATCACGCTCCCCGCGACCTGCATCGGGCTCGGCAAGCGCTCGCTCGAGATGGCGAAACGGTGGGCGAACGAGCGCGAGCAGTGGGGCGCTCCCATCGGAAAGCACGCGGCGATCGCCGACAAGATCGCGCGCATCGCGTCCACCACCTTCGCGGTCGAGGCGATGACCTATCTCACCTCGTCGCTCGTGGACCGGAAGAAGACCGACATCCGCGTCGAAGCCGCGATGGCCAAGATGTACGGTACCGAGGCGGCCTGGGACATCGTCGACGAGACCATGCAGATCCTCGGCGGCCGCGGCTACGAGACCGCGGACTCGCTCCGCGCACGGGGCGAGAGGCCCGTCTACATCGAGCGCGCGATGCGGGATGCGCGCATCAACCGCATCTTCGAGGGCTCGACGGAGATCATGCACCTCTTCATCGCGCGCGAAGCGATGGACCCGCACCTGAAGATCGCCGGCGAAGCGATGAACGGAAGGCTTCCCTGGTCGCGGCGCCTTCGAAGCGCGCTCAAGGCCGCGCTTTTCTATGCGCACTGGTACCCGAAGACGTTTCCTGCCCTCGATGGTCTCGACCGAGGGCATGGACGAGGAGCTCGCGCGCCACGTTCGCTACGCGGCCCGCACCAGCAAGAAGCTCGCGCGGAAGATGTTCCACGCCATGGTCAAGCACGGCCCGAAGCTCGAGCGGGAGCAGATGCTCCTCGCCCGCTTCGTCGACGTCGGAACCGAGCTCTTCGCCCAGGTGGCTTCCGCCACCAGGGCGCAAGCTCTTTTGAAGGAAGGCAAGAACCGACAGGACGTGCTCTCGCTCGTCGAGCACTTCTGCGCGAACTCCCGCCTGCGAATCGAGGAAGCGTTCCGCGGCGTCTCGAAGAACAACGACCGTATGGGCTACCGCCTGGCGCAGTCGATCCTCGGGGATTCGTCCGATTTCCTTCACGAGGGAATCGTGCAGAAGGAGCTCGAGGGGCGTCTCGCGGAAGCGGTTGCAGCTGAGGAGAGCGTCGAGAAAGTCCCGGAGCTCGCCCGGTCCCGCTCCTGAGCGTCCCGGACTTGCGGCGACGGGCGCCGTTCGGTATTCTCTGTGCTCCCAAACGGGCGTGCGCCTGTAGCTCAGATGGATAGAGCGTCTGCCTCCGGAGCAGAAGGTCAGAGGTTCGAATCCTCTCAGGCGTACCAGCCGAGTGGGCCGCTAGCTCAATTGGCAGAGCAACAGACTCTTAATCTGTAGGTTGAAGGTTCGATTCCTTCGCGGCTCACCACGTTACGGTGGGAGACGTCTGTCGACGCTCATGGCTGCTCTCGCTTCCGTGAGCGGCTCCGGCGCCGAGCGTGCCGAGTTTCCAAGCTCCGCGAGGCCGTAAAGCCGGGCGTCCGCGTCACGGGCTCCTCCAGGTCTTGGCACAGGACGAACGGTATTGAACTCCTCGACACGGCTTTCATCCGGCCGTGGAGCGGCCGCCACGAGTTCTTGGGTCACCGCGCGAGTCTTGCGACGCGAGATCTCTTTGACACAGAACGTTTCACCCCAGCACGGGCTGGTAGGTGTAGGATGTGGCCGATCAACCGTCGTCAGATCGGAAATCTCGGTTCTCGAGACGATCGACGGTGGCGCGAAGTGGGGCACGATGACGGCGAACGACCTCAAGGCAAACGGCAAGATCCTGTGGTGCTGCTCGCCCTAATCGTGACAGCCTCGCACAGGCAAAAAGACCTGAGTTATGGCTCCGGCGCAGAGGATAGGCTGTGAGCGGGCTCGACCGACTTCGGGACAAGTCGTCGTGGGCGTCGTGGCGCGACGCCTTGCTGAGGGTGCTAACGGCGTGGAACCGCCACCAAGTCCCGAAAATCCTGGCCGCTATCGTGGTGATCTGGATCGTCAGCGGCACAGTACTCCACTTCGCGGAGCGGGAGACGAATCCAGCGTTCGAGACGTTGGGCGATTCCCTCTGGAACGTCTGGGTCACCCTCTTCAGCGGACTCGAAATCGAGCTCAACTCTCCTGTCGGGCGGCTCGTGGTTGCCGCCGTGCTTATCGTCGGTGTCGCCCTGGCCGGTTTGTTCACGGCCAGCGTGGCGTCGATCCTGATCGAACGCGCACTAAGGAGTCGTGAAGTGACGAATCTTGAAATGTCCGACCATCTGGTGCTGTGCAACTGGTCGCCGCGAGCACTGGAGTGGATACGCGAAGTGCACAGCGGTATCACCGACAAGCGGCCAGTCGTGATCGTTCACGACACACCCGACGAAGTCGTGCTGCCTGATAAACTGGATGACGCCGCCTTCAACGACGTCTATATCGTCAAAGGTGACCCAGCCAACGAAGTGGTCCTGCGCCGCGCCAAGGTTGCGCAAGCGCATTCCGTCGTCGTCCTGTCGGACGACCGCCAGGACCAGCACGCCGACGGAAAAACCATCGTGTGCTGCATTGCCGTCAAGAACGTTTGCGTCCAGGAGCGCCAGCCAAACATCGTGGCCGAGTGCCAGGATCCGAAATACCGGCTGCACATGCGCAAGGCGGGTGCCGATGAAGTCATCTCGGCCGCCGACTTCGGATTGCGGCTGATTGCACGGGCCTCGCTCTTTCATGGTATGACGCGCGTTTATCAAGAGCTGCTATCGGTCAAGCGCGACGCCAACGAGATGTACCTGGTGCCGGTGCCTGCCCAGCTTGTCGGGATGGACTTCGTCGCGGCGGCAAACGTGTTCCTGCCCGATCGCACGAACATGAAGGCCTGCCTTCTCATCGGGTTCTATCGTGGTGAAGCAATGATGCTCAATCCGGTCGGCGGGGAAGCTGGACCGTTGCGCGAAGGCGATGAGCTGATTTTGCTGAGCCAGACTCTGCCGGATCTGTCGCGGCTCAAGCCGCGCGACGCCGCATAGCTTCCGCCTCCGCCTCAAAGTCGCCGACTGGCGAGCGCTCGATCTAACTCCGACACAACTGAAACTGCTCGAACTCGTGCAAAGCGGCTTCCACCCGCTGCCGATGAGCGTGGGACGCGCTCCGGCCGACCCAGTTCCAGCGCTGCACCAGAAGTTTTTGCCGCTGCCGGTCGGTTTTGAGGTCGAGGGCGGCAACGATCCGATCCCCGATGAGAACTGGGCAAACGAAATAGCCAAATACCCGCTTGTGCTTGGGAACGTAAGCTTCGAAGCGATACTCGTAATCGAAAAAGAGTCGGAATCGCTTGCGCTGGATGATGAGCGGGTCGAAGGGGGACAGGATATGAATCTGTTCCCGCGCCGGATCGGGAATGGCGTCGAGGGCATCCGGACGGATCCAGTGCAGCGACTGGCCCGCTCCTTCCACTTGCACGGGTATCAGCTCCTTTCGACGGACTCGCGATTCCACCAGGCGCCTCATCGCCAGTTTGCGCGGAGCGTCCTGATAACAGATCGATTCCACACTCACGATCCCCTGCGATCGCAGGGCACGATCCAGCAGGTAGTTCAGAGTTTCACTTTCGATCGCTGCGCGTGGCAGACGGTCCCAGCTGAAATGGCGAGTCAGTAGCTCATAAGTCTTGAGCATTCCAGCCCGCTGGCTGATTGTCACCAAGCCCTTGTAGAAGGCCACCTCCAGAGCGCGCTTGGATGGCTTGCGGCTGCCCCACGCGTAGTCTTTTTCTTCCCGCACGTCGTTGTCGATGTCGCGAATGCTGATCGCGCCGTGTCTGCGGATGCGCGACAGCACTCTGCGCAGGTCACCGCTTGAAACCTTGTCGAACCAGACGATGTGCCGCTGCCAATCTCTGGCGCATATGGCGCACATAGAACCGCAGGCTCTCCGTCGGCAGGTACGATAGGGCGTGCGTCCAATACTCGAAAACCGTCTTGTCGATGCTCTGTGCCTGATGCAGATGCTCGCGCCGATACGAAGGGATGCGCGTGTGGAGGATGTGGTGATGGCTGCGCTCGATGACGTAGATCGTGTCAATCTGCAAATAGCCCAGGTGCGCCACTGCTGCCGGCGTGGCCTTCGCGCCGGAGCCGAAGGGTTCGGTTTCGTCCAGACGCTGGGCATGCAGCCACATTCTGCGCGCCTGGGCGGAGGTGAGTTGGAGGAGCGGATTTTTCAATATAGGTCTCTGGTTTCGAACGTTGGCGAGGAGTCCCGCCCTTCGCTCGAACAGCAGAGACTATCGTGTTACCAGAACAAATTCTGGTGCAGTCACCCCTTGGACGTGAAGCCGACTTTCTCGACGTACAGCTCCGCTTTGATCGTTCGGATGGCGTCCGCGTTGGCGGAGCTCACGTCGTCGCTGATGGCGAAGATCCCCACGTTGGAGAGCTCTATCGTGCTCAGCACGGTCAATAAGTCGGGCGCGAGGAGCTCGAGCTTGCCCTTCAGCTCGTCCCCGTCCGAGCAGTTGCCCTGGATGACGAAATCCTCGTGCAAGTCGACGAAGTCCTGCGCAAAGGCCTCGGGCAACGTAACGACCAGGTCGGAGACCTCGAAGTTACCCGGCACTTTCGCGTAGCCCCGCGCATCACCGAGATCGTCTTCCACCATCTGTCTCTTGATCGCCAGCGAATCGACCTTCATCACCCGCGAGCAGTCGAGATTGCCGAGCGCCAGTCGAAAATTCGAGCTGAGCGATTTTTTCGAAGCCTTTGGGGCACCGAGCTTCGCGCCGCTTCCCTTCGCCCGGCTCGTGTACTCCGGCTGCAGCTTGACGGTCAAGAAGGCGGCATCCTTGCTGGCGCCGTCGAACGCCGGAAATTGCACCTCGGTGATGAGGGCGCTCGTGAACTCGCGGCGCCACAGCTCCTTGTATTGAGCATCCACGGCGACGATCGCGCCGTCTCTGCGATCGAGGCTGCCCTGGAGAGTCGCCTCGATCCAGTCGACCAAGGACGGCGCCACGGGCAGAGCCAGCGACATCTCGATGTCGGCATAGCTGATCTGAGCGAGGTGTTTCTTGGGGTAGGAGCTGACTCCATGGGACTCGACGACGACGTCCCCACGCGCGTCGCCGCCCTTTACGCTCTGGAGCCAGCCTGCGACGGCGCCGTCCAGCTCCAGGGCGAATTTCCCAGCCGTGTAGGTCCGCGCCGCGGCGGCCGCGCTCGACCGCTCCGCCAGCTTCAGCGCCGCCGCTCCAGCGACGATCGTGCCCAGGAACCTTCGACGTTCGACCTTCATTTCCGATCCTCCTTGGTATATCTAAGCCGAATGGGATCGCAATTCGCATGCCGAACGAAAGTCAGTCGAAACGCCCGCGGGCGCCCCCATGCAAAGCATAGTGAGACAAGGAATTGCGGCGAGAGGGGTCTCGAGCTAGACCGCGCCTCGCTGTATGGAGCCAGGCTACAGTCTCGGGGCGGGGGGGCCTTGTAGCTGTCCGAGCAACAGTCGTTCTCACGCGGACCGAAGCGAGATCGTCGAAGGTCTTTTCGGTTTGACGCGCCAACAGCAACGGTGCTGCAACCCACCATGGGTGACGACATCGGCATCTGGAACATCGGGGCCTACCACCGCGGCATGATGGCCGGACGGACACCGAACCTCGACCGCCTCGCCGCCGAGGGGATGCTGTTCACCGACTACTACGCCGAGGCGAGCTGCACGGCGGGACGGGCCAACTTCATCATGGGCCAGCTCCCGATCCGCACCGGGATGACCACCGTCGGCCAGGCCGGAGCGACCGTCGGCATGCCGGCGGCGGCGCCGACCATCGCGACGGTCCTCAGGTCGATGGGCTATGCCACCGGCCAGTTCGGCAAGAACCACCTGGGCGACCTCAACCAGTTCTTGCCCACCCTCCACGGCTTCGACGAGTTCTTCGGCTACCTCTACCACCTCGACGCGATGGAGGACCCCTGCCACCCCGGCTACCCTCAGGACCTGTTGAACAAGGTCGGCCCGCGGAACGTGGTCCACAGCTGGTCCACGACTGTCGACGACCCGACGGTCGACCCACGCTGGGGCAAGGTCGGCAAGCAGAAGGTCGAGGACGCCGGCCAGCTCTGCCCGGAACGGATGGAGACCGTGGACGACGAGATTCAGGCCGCCGCCTTCAAGTTCCTCGACAAGGCCAAGGCCGACGGCAAGCCCTTCTTCCTCTGGCTGAACCCGACGCGCATGCACATCGTCACGCACCTCTCCCCGAAGTACCAGGCGATGCGCAACTCGAAGAACGCCTGGACCATCCACGAAGCCGGGATGGCGCAGCTCGACGACATCGTCGGCGCGACGATGCAGAAGCTCAAGGACCTGGGCGTCGACGAAAACACCATCGTCGTGTTCACCACCGACAACGGCACCGAGGTCTTCACCTGGCCCGATGGCGGACAGACGCCGTTCGCGCAATCCAAGGGGACGATCTTTGAAGGTGGGTTCCGCGCTCCCGCCATGCTCCGTTGGCCCGGCAAGGTTCCGGCGGGCAAGGTCGAGAACGGCATCATCTCCGGGATGGACTGGTTCCCGACGTTCGTGGCCGCCGCCGGCAACCCGAACATCGTTGCCGAGCTGAAGCAGGGCAAGGTCGCTCGGTGACCGCACCTACAAGGTGCACCTCGACGGCTACGACCAGACGGCCATGATCACCGGTAAGGGTGAGTCGGCCCGCCACGAGATCTTCTACTTCGGGGAAAGCACGCTCGGCGCGGTGCGGGTCGACGACTTCAAGTATCGCTTCATCGACCAGCCCGGCGGATGGCTGGGTGACAAGCCCAAGCTCGACGTGCCCGTCCTGACCAACCTTCGTCTCGATCCTTTCGAGCGCACGGGCTTTCCCGAAAACCTGTCTAAGAGTGGGTCGCTGGAGTACTTCGGCAAGTGGTTCGTGTTCGAGTTCTGGCGCTTCGTGTTCGTCCAACAGGAGGTGGCCAAGCTCGCTCAGACCGCCATCGAGTTCCGTCGCCGTTCTTTTCGGTTTGACGCGGCAACGAAAACGGTGCTGCAATCCGCGAGGAAGCTCTCATTACGAAAGGAAAGGCAATGAGTGGAATCTCGCGGCGGCAGATGATGCGGGGTGCGCTGCTGGGGACGGCGGCGATGGGCGTTCGCGGGCTGGCGCGGGGGCAGCAGTCGGTGCCGGAGGTCACGCGCGCGGGCGCTCCCGGATCGACGATCCTCCCTCCCAACGGCGTTGCGGTCCCGAAGCCCCGTCTCACCGGCGTGCGGCGGGTCATCGTGGACACCGACCCCGGCAACGACGATGCGCTCGCCATCCTGATGGCGCTCTCCGCGCCGTCGCTGCAGGTCGACGCCGTCACCGTCTGCCCGGGCAACATGGGAATCGAGGGCTACGACCAGCAGGTGCGCAACGCGCTGTACATGGTGGACCTTGCGGGCGCGAGCGGCAGGGTTCCGGTCTATCGCGGCATGGCGCGGCCCATTCTCGGGCGGCCGTACCCGGTGGCGTCGTTCATCCACGGCAGGTACGGGCTCGGTGAGGTCGAGGTCACGACGGTGAAGCAGAGCGTCGAGCCGGAGCACGCGGTGGATGCCATGCGGCGCATCGTCAACGGCGCCCCCGGCGAGGTGACGATCCTCGCGCTCGGCGGCCTGACCAACGTGGCGATGGCGATCCTGCGCGATGAGGACTTCGTGCGCAACCTGCGCGGCGTGATCTTCGTGGGCGGCAAGTATGAGGGGCCGGGCTTTGCGCCGGGGTACAACGTGCTCGTCGATCCCGAGGCGGCCGAGGTGGTGGTGCGTTCCGGAGTGCCGCTGCTGATGGTCGGCGACGCCTCCCGGCGCGACTCCGTGCTGGTGACGGAGGACTACGACCACGCCGCGGACTTCCACACGCGTCGCAGCGACTTCTTCATCAAGTCGAACGCGCTGCGCCGCACCTACGAGATGAAGTACCGCGGTGCTTCGGGATCCATCAACGCCGACCCCATGGCTGTGGCGCTGGCCGCCGACGGCACGCTTGGCCAGAAGTACATGTCGGTCGCGATGAAGGTGGAGCTCGAGGGCGAGTACACGCGTGGGCTGCTGGTCTACGGCGAGGACATCTACGCGGGACACCCGGTTCCGCCCGGCAACGTGGACATCTGTATCGACGCCGACGAAGAGCGCTTCCGGCAGATGGTCTTTCGTACGTTGCAGATGGGGTGAACCACGAGAGTTGACCCAGGCTCACAGTGTTGCGAAGTGGCTTTGCAACTGACATTGCAAAACCAGCCGCTCTTGACACGATCTTCACGGGAGGTATGAAGAGCATCCGAGCATGGAGGACCTGGACGTCCTCGATCTCTCCGACTCCACGAGCGTCGATCGCCGGTCGCGATCGCGATGGGAGTGATGCTCACGAGCGCCGCTGAGCCTCTTCTCGCGGTAGTCGCGAGTCCGGGCTAGTATCGCCGGGCCGGAGCTCGTTCTATGACCATCCTCAAAGCGGAGAAGCTTCAAGAGAGCCTGCGGAGCGTGATGGAGCTTCTCGAGCGCTTCCGCCTGCTCGAGACGTACGCGCAAATGCAGGAGGGCCCCAAGCGGGAGCTGCTCGAGGCGCTCTCTCATCGCCAGAACCTGACCGAGCTGCAGCGGAAGATCTGGAGCCTTCACCCCGCGGACCTCGCCTACGTGCTCGAGGCGCTTCCGATCGAGGACCGCCTCCTCGTCTGGCAGCAAGCCACCGAAAGTCAATGCAGTCAGGCGCTGGTCGAGGCGTCACCGACGGTGAGAGACGCTCTGCTCGCCGAGACGGAGAAGAAGCGGGTCCTCGCGATCCTGGCGCGAATGGACGCGGACGACGTCGCGTACCTCTCCGAGTCCTTGAGCGAGGAGCTGCGACAGGAAGCCTACCGCTCGATGGACGAGCGGAAGGCCTCCGAAGTGAAGGCGCTAGCGGCTCACGCCGAAGGCACGGTCGGCCAGCTGATGAGCGCGGAGTACGTGGCGGTGCGCGAGTCGACGACCCTGGACGATGCCCTCAAGGAGCTGCGCGAGCGGGGAGAGCTTCCGCCGCAGACCGACGCGCTCTTCGTGGTGGATGCCCGCAACGTCCTCCGCGGCGCCCTTCCGCTGCAGGACCTGCTGGTGAAGGACACGAAGGCGAGCGTCGGGGAGCTCGCGCGGTCCGACATCATCAGCTTCACCGCCGCCGACCAAGCCAAGGAAGCGGCGTCCGCGTTCGAGCGATACAACCTGGTGTCGGCGCCGGTCGTGGACGAATTGGGAAAGCTTGTAGGCAGGGTGAGGGTGGACGCGGTCGTGGACTACATCCGCGAGCAGGCGGAGTTGAACGTCCTCAAGCGCGCGGGCCTTTCCGGCGAAGAAGATCTCTTCGCCTCATCGTGGGCGAGCGCGAAGAACCGGGCCGTGTGGGTGGCCGTGAACCTGGTGACGGCATTTCTCGCGTCGCGCGTGATTGGCGCGTTCGAGGGGACCATCGAGAAGCTGGTGGCGCTCGCGGCGCTCATGCCCATCGTCGCGAGCGTAGGAGGCAATACCGGAAATCAGACGGTGGCGCTGATGATTCGCGGCCTCGCGCTCGGACAGATTCAGGCCGACAGCCTTCGCCGCGTGCTGTCGAAGGAAATAACGGTGAGCCTCATCAACGGCGTCGTATGGGGCGCGGTGATGGGTATCGCGGCTTCGATCTTGTACCAGCGGGCGTCCCTGGGGCTGGTGATGGCCTCCGCGGCGGTCTTGAACCTTCTTGTTTCCGCTGTGGTCGGTGTCGCGGTGCCCTTCCTGCTCTGGCGGGCCGGGCGCGACCCGGCTCAGGGAGCGAGCGTTCTTCTGACCTTTACCACCGACAGCATGGGCTTCTTCATCTTCCTGGCGCTGGCGCAGGCTTTTCTCGTATGAGGCATCCGCGAAGGCCGGCTGTCAAAATCCTGTAACAATCGAAGCGTACACTACGGGCTCCTTCGTGTCCGCCAAGGAGGGTGGTTTCGTGGGGCCTACCGTTACCCCTCGCATGATCGAGCGCTTGATCCCTGCACTGACACAGCTTCGCGACGAGGCTCTCGCGCACGAGAGCTCGTTCGCGAGCGAGCTCGAGCTGATCGAGCCGGATTACCGGGATAGTGCCCGCAATCTTCTGCACTATCTCAGCGTCCGGCAGCACGACTTGCGCAATCTTCAGAACGATCTCGCGACGCTCGGTCTGTCATCGCTCGGAAGATTGGAAGCGCACACGCTCGCAACCTTCAATGCCGTGCTGAACGCCTTGCACCAGCTGGCCGGGACGGCGGCAGAGCGGCCTCTCGATCCGGAGCCGCCTGTCACCTTCCGCACCGGATCGATGCTCCTTCATGACCACGCGGAGACGCTGCTCGGACCGCTACCGCCCAAGCGCTCCGTCCGGCTGATGGTGACGATGCCGAGCGAAGCCGCGACGGATCCCGCTCTGGTCCGCGACCTCCTCGCGGCGGGAATGGACGTCATGCGGATCAACTGTGCCCATGACGATGCGGACGCGTGGGCGCGTATGGTTGCGAATCTGCGTCGGGCAGAAAAAGAAGTGGGAAGGTCCTGCCGCGTTCAGGCGGACCTCGCGGGGCCGAAGCTGCGCACCGGGGCCATCGAGGCCATGGACCACGTGATGAAGGTGCGGCCCCGGAAGGACGTCCGTGGAAGGGTGACCGCGCCGGCGGCGATTTGGCTCACCCCCGCAGACGCTCCCGAGCCCTCGCCCCGTGCGGACGCGACCGCGTTGCCCGTCGTAGGCGCGGTTCTGTCGGAGGCCAAAGAAGGCGACGTCGTCCGATTTCGTGACTGTCGTGATCGGTCGAGAACGATCGAGATCGTTTCCGTCCGCGGACGCTCCCGCCTCGCCGAATCGGACCGGACGAGCTATCTGGCCGAGGACATGGAGCTCGCTTTCTACCGAGGCGATCAGCTTCTCGACACGGCGCGGGTTGGCATGCTCCCTGGTGTGGTCACACCGATTCTCTTGAAGGTGGGAGACCTTCTCGTCTTGACCAAGGAGCAGAAACCTGGACGAGCGGCACGTCGCGACCCGGGTGGCCAGGTGCTAGAGCCTGCGTGCATCTCCTGCTCGCTCGACGCGGTTTTCGAGCACGTGAGGCCGGAAGAGCGCATCTGGTTCGATGACGGCAAGATTGGAGGCGTCGTCGTCGCAAACGACGGCCGCGAGGTCGAAGTCAGGATCAACCACACCGGTCCGGAGGGCGCGAAGCTCCTATCCGACAAGGGCATCAATCTTCCCGACACGGTCCTCGCCGTGCCGGCCCTCACCGACCGCGACATCCAGGATCTCGCGTTGGTCGCGCCGCTGGTGGATGTCGTGGCGCTTTCGTTCGTACGCGCTCCTGAGGATATCCATCTTCTGGAGGACCATCTCCATCGGCTCGGCGCCGGACGCCTCGGAATCGTCCTGAAGGTCGAGACTCGACTGGCCTTCGAGAATCTCCCCAAGCTCCTTCTCGCCGGGATGCGCTCGCCCCCGGTCGGCGTGATGGTCGCTCGGGGCGATCTGGCCGTCGAAGTCGGGTTCGAGCGTTTGGCGGAAGTCCAGGAAGAGATCCTGTGGCTTTGCGAAGCGGCGCACGTGCCCGTCATCTGGGCGACGCAGGTGCTCGAGGGCCTCGCGAAACGGGGCGCTCCGTCCCGGGCGGAAGTGACGGACGCGGCGATGGCGAGCCGCGCCGAATGCGTGATGCTCAACAAAGGTCTGAATATCGTCGCGACGCTCCGTTTTCTCGAGGACATTCTCGCGCGCATGGCAGCGCATCAGTCGAAGAAGACCGCGATGCTCCGGGAGCTCGCCGTCTCGTGGCTGCGCTGAGCGCGCGTCATCGCGCCCGGCAACGTGGACATGTGTATCGACGCCGACGAAGAACGCTTCCGGCAGATGGTCTTTCGTACGTTGCAGATGGGGTGAACCACTGAGAGTTATCTTGGCGAAGTTGCCGCCGCGCGCCTGAACCGCCAACCGATGATCACGGCCGTCAGCAGGATCGCGATCCAACCGGCCGCGAGCACCTTGAGCATGTTCCCGGCCTCGATCGTCAGCATCAGGAAATCCACATTGCCCGTTCGCCAGAACAGCCATTCGCCGGCCAGTGTCGTCGCCAGCAGCCGATTGCCGGTCTCGAGGACGACGACCCCGTTCCCGGTCTCGGGATCCAGCCTTGCGGCGGTGTTGATCGCCGGATCGTTGTTTCCGTCATGACCAATGACGAAGCCGCCGGCGTTGTTGCCAGCATAGAGCATCGTCCCGAGGCCCCAGATCTCCGCCCCCATCTGCGAGGCATGCGGGCGGCGCATCTCTTCGAGCGTCTTCGGTTGGAGGACCCCTCGGCCCGCGGGTTCGCCATTCGGCCCAATCACGTGTGCCTGGATGAAGCGGGTCAAGTCGGCGGCCGACGTATAGAGCGAGGTCGCGGCGAGCGAAGTGAAGCGATAGTGAATCGCCGGCGTTCCATCGACGTCGTAAAATTCCGCGACGTTCGCAATAGGCGCGCCATCCACGCTATAGGTCGATCGCGCCATGCCGAGCGGCATGAACACCGCGCTCTGCATAAAGTCGTTGAACGATTGTCCGGAGGCTTCCTCGACGATTAGCTGCAGCAGCGTGTAGCCGCCTCCCGAGTATGTGAAAGCGCTGCCCGGCTCGATACCGACGCGAACAGCCCCATCGGCGCCGGGCGAAGCGTCGGCCGCACGGGTCAAGGACGCCGCGATCGGCTGGACCGGCTGGGGTGGCGCAAATCCGCCATAGCCGAGGCCGTCGGTCAATCCCGCCGTATGGCTCAGGAGTCGGCGGACCGTAACGCCGCTATTGTCGAACTCACTTTCCGGCAGCGACCAGCGCGTGAGATAGGTCGAAGCTGGCGCGTCGAGATCGAGCTTTCCCGGCCTCGACCAAGGTCATCACTCCCCAGGCCGTGATCCACTTGCTCATGGAGGCGACCTGGAACAGCGTGTCGCGATCGACGGGTTGGCCGACCGACGTGAAGTGCTCGCCGAAGACCTTTCCGTCCTCGATCAGGACGAAGGCGACGTTGCCGCGTCGGGTCCCGTCGATCGTTGCGATGGCCGCATCCATGAAGGCTCGCGTGTCGCCCGAAGGCGCGAGCGACGGACGCCACCAGCCTTCCAAGGCGCCAGCAATGAGAATGCCGGTCCAGACCGCCAGTGCGAGGATGGTGGACAGCACGAGGAAGAAAACTCGACGCATGTTCAAGCGCCAATTAACGCACAGATTTCGGCGGCCCTCACTTTTTTCCGTACGCCACCCAGAGGTAGTACGGGTTCCGCGGGTCGTGAGCCAGGACCTCTCGAAGCAAGGCCCCGGCTTCGTCGCGCTCGCCGGCGAGAGCGTGGAGCGAGAAGCGATAGAAATCCATTAGCTCTCGGCGCTCTGCTTCGACCCCCGGGCGCAGGTCGTCGGAGGCGGGTAGAGGCACGTCCGTCGAGAGCGCGACGAGGCGTGGTCGCGTAACCATGCCCCTTGAGCAGGTTGGCGATCGTCGGGTCCTCGGCGTGGAGGCCCTCGGGAGCCCCCGGGAGGCCGACCTTCAGAAGGCCAGTACGGATCGGGGACTGCCCGGTGATGAACGCCGCGCGGCCGGCCGTACAGCTCTGCTGGGCGTAGACGTCGGTGAAGATCGCTCCTTCCTTTCCGATGCGGTCGATGTTGGGCGTGCGGTATCCCATCATGCCGCGGTTGTAAGCACTGACGTTCCAGTAGCCGATGTCGTCCCCGAAGAGCACCAGGATGTTCGGCTTTTTCCCTGCGGCGGACGTCTGGGCTTGCGCCGCCGCCACCGGCAGGACGAACCCCAGTCCCGCTATCAAGTAGGTTCGTAATCTCTTCCGTGTTTGATGCACCAACGTTCTTCCTAACCCCAATAGCGCGAAACACATCAGTAGGGTTTCACGTCGGCGAAAGAGTATCGGACCTATTCTCGCAAAGACAATACGACCTTAGCTTTATGTGGCTCCACTCCCTCAGCTCTGCCGCAGCGCTTGGATCGGCTGTACGCGCGTCGCTCTTCTCGCGGGAAGCCACGCCGCGACGAGAGCGCATACCGCCAGCAGGACCGGCACAGCGAACAGCGTCCACGGGTCCCGCGCGTCGACCCCTACGAGAAGACTCTCGAGAAACCGCGCTTGCGCCCATGCGCCGGCCATTCCAAGCAGCAGCCCGAGCGCCAGGCGGCGCATCGCCTCCATCAGGACCCAGCGACGAACGTCCTCGATCTCGGCGCCCAATGCCATGCGGATTCCAATCTCACGAGTGCGCTCGCTGACGACGTAGCTCATGACGCTGAAGATGCCGAAACCGGCGAGCAGCATGCCGCAGAACGCGATCCCGCCCGACATATCGGCGTTCATGCGCTGCGTGGCGAAAGCGCGCCTCCTCTGCTCTTCGAAAGGCGCGAGGCTCACCACGGCCAGATCCGGATACTCGGCGCGCAAGAGATCACGCAGCCGGCGCTCGATCGATCCCTTCGCTCGAATCACGAAGGTCGGACGGGCGGATGGGTGTTGCTCGAAAGGGAGATAGACCATCGAAGTCATCGGGAGCGAGGGTGGTCTCGTGACACTGTCGGCCACGACGCCGACGACTTCGACGCGCTCGCCGGGCTCTTCCGTGGATCGGGAATGCAGATTCAAGCTCTGACCGATGGCGGTGCGGCCGGGGAACAGCTCGTCGGCGGCGGTACGGTTCAGTATCGCCACCTTCGGAGTGTCCGCGTGGTCGCGAGCGTCGAAGGAGCGGCCGGCAAACGAAGGGATTCGCAGGGTGTCGAAGTACTCGTGCCCGACCGCGTCGTACAAGGCGGTATGGCGACTGCCATCGACCTCGACCCGCGTCTCGAACTGGGCGCCGAGCGGAACCACCTGCGCGAGGCTCGAGCTCTCGACACCGGGAAGCTCCGAAAGCCGCTCGTTCAACTCTTGCAGAAGACGGGCTCCGTGATTCTCGACGTTGAGGCGCTCTTTGGGCAGATACACCGTCGCGAGGAAAAGCCCCTCGTCGTCGAAGCCCAGAGGTGAGTCCGAAAGCCGGAAGAGCGTTCGTCCCAGGAGCGCCGCGCCCACCAGCAAAACGACGGAAAGCGCCACCTGCGCCACGACGAGGAAGTCCTTGGCGCGCCAACGCCGACCCCCGGAGCAGTCCGCGCCTTTCAACGACGCCACCAGATCGAGACGCATCGTCTGGAAGAAAGGCGCGAGCCCAAAGATGAATCCGGTGAACACCGAGACGCCGGCGACAACGAGCGCCATCTCTCGCTCGTCCACGATCAGCCGAGTGCCCGCTCCCCAGTCGCCCATGCCGACCGGAACGTCCATCCGCAGGTAGTGCTCGATGAGCCGCAGAATCGGAGGCACGAAAGCGAGTCCCAGAAGACCTCCGGTGCCGGAGAGCGCGACACTCTCCAAAAGAAACCGTCGCATCACCCTGCCGCGTCCGGCGCCGAGCGCCGAATGCATCGCCGTCTCCCGACGTCGGGCGATTCCCTGAGCCAGCATCAAGCTCGCGACATTGGCACAAGCGAGGAGGAGAAGGAGCGCGACCGCCGCCATCAGAACCCAGGCGGCGCGGTAGATGGGCTCCTCCGCGAAGCTCTCGTCGAAACGCTCGACCGGCCCGAGACGAACTTCCCGTGGCGCGGCGAGTGGACGTGTCTCATCGAGGCCCGCTGCCGCGGAAGCGAGTCGGCTTCGCGCTTCCTCCGCGGTCAGTCCGGGGCGCAGGCGGGCGAGGATGTTGACCGGCTGTTCTTCCAGAGGCTCCGTGCGCGAGAGGAGAGGTCCCGCATGGGCCAGGGGCGTGTGAACGGCGGCCCAGTAGCCGGTTCCCTGAAACCCGCGCTCGGTGACACCGACGACGGTATAGGGATGACGGCCATCCATGCGGACGGTCCTCCCGATGATGCCGGGATCGCCGCCGAAGTACCGCCGCCAGGTGAGATTGCTGAGGACGAGGACCGGCGGCGCATCGAGCCGATCGTCGCGCGGCTCGAGGAGGCGTCCCAACGCGGGCCGCGCGCCCAGAAGCTCGAAATAGTCTCCCGACACGGTCGTTCCAAAGACATGAAGTGTCACCTTCTCGCTTTGGAGCGAGGCACTGAAGATTCTCGAAGCCGCGGCGCTCGCGAATACTTCGCGGCGCGCGGGCTCGAGGTCGCGCCAATCCGCGATGTCGAACTGTCGCCAGCGATCGTCCGGGGCCGGATTCTCGACCCAGAAAAGGCGGCTCGGCTCGGGAGCATCCAGAGTAGGACGGACGAAGTACGCGAGATATGCCCAGACGCCAACCGTGGTTCCGATGCCGACCGCCATCGTGGCGATCGACCAGAAGGGAGAACCGCCATCGCGAAGCGAGCGTCCGTCACCACGAATTTTAGATCGTGAAGTAGAGCGATCATCCTGGAACGATGCTACAAGGGGAGCCCTTAGGGCAGACTACAGAATCAACCCGGTTATCTCAACGGACGGGAAATCGAGGATGTGCTTACCGGTGGCGGGCTCGTATTGTTTTCGACGACTCGCTTCACCAAGAGTTGTCCGACCCGCGATTCGGGATACACTACGCGCGGGTTAATGCCAGACGCGAATCCTCTCCTCGGGTTACTGAGCCCCGACGCGCATATCGCGGTGCGCTGCACTTTGAACATGGTCCTGGGCGGCGCGCTCGCCGTCTACGTTCGCGAGCTCTACCGACGCTTTGGATCCTCAATCTCCAATCGCGACGCGTTCTCCAGCATCTTTCCGATCCTCACGATGGTGACCGTTGCCATCATCTTCGTCGTGAAGTCCTCGCTAGCGCTTTCGCTCGGCCTCGTCGGAGCTCTCTCCATCGTCCGATTCCGGGCCGCGATCAAGAATCCGGAAGAGCTGGTCTATCTCTTTCTCTGCATCGGGATCGGAATCGCGCTCGGCGCCGAGCATCGAATGCTGGCGTTCATGACCGTCCTGGTGGTCTCCCTTTTCATCGTCGGGCGGCACTTTTTCAGCCGAAAGGCTCGCCGGCAGAACCTGCTTTTATCGGTCACGGGAGACGCCGCCCGCTTCTTCGGAGACGGCAAGGAAAACCTCGTCGAAACCCTCAAGCAGCTGACCGGCGGTCTCACCATTCAACGCTTCGACCTGGAAGGCGGAGAGGTCCAATTCCGGGCCAACGTTTCCATGAAGGATGCGGAGGAGACGACCCGCCTCATGTCGGAGCTCCGAACGAGACTTCCGGAGCTTCAGGTGTCCTACGTGAACCTGGAGAGCTTTTCTCTAACGGGAGCTCCAGAGGGCGCTCCACTCGGAGCCGTCCTTCACCCGCGCTTTCAGGATCTGGCCCGCCTCGAGCGTCCGCTCTTCACCGTTCTGCGCGCGGCGAGCGGAGGGGCGACCTCTCCTCCGGGAGCTCGTGGGTCCGAATCATCGAGGTGAAGAAAATCTCACCCGAAGCGTTCGGATTGACGAGGCGGAAGCCGCGGACACGCCGTCCCTCGAGATTTCCGGAGGATCGTTCGCCGGGTAGTACTCTTCCTCTCGGAGGACCTCGAGGAAGCGGGCGACGTTGCCGGTCAGGAGGCGCACGACTCTCTCGACCTCGGGCAGATAGGAATCGTCTCTCGTCCGCGTATGCTCGCCGAGGGACTCGCGGGCGTCTCCCCATCGAGCCGATTCCGCGATGACGGCCGAGCGGATGTGCTCGTTCAGCAGCCGCCAGCGGGCGATCGTCCGCTCCTCGGTCAGAGCGCCGCCGTGGAAGCAATGATGATAGACGCGATCCGCGAAGAGCGTCATGAAGTCCGGATTCTTGCGGACCGAATGCCAAAGCCCGACCATGCTCCTCGAGTTGGTGGACGCCGCTCTCCGGAACAAGGGATGGACCCTCGCGGCCGGATCGGCACCGCCGAAAAGACTGTACTCCGTGTCCCACATGTAGAACTGGAACGGTCCGGGCGGGTTGTTGCGATTGCCTCCATACCAGTTCCGGTTCGGCCCCCAGTCGTCGAGACGCGTGTACCAGGCGAGAATCATGTAGTCCGCGAAGGCGGTGACGTCGAGGTACTCCTGGAGCTCCCGGTAATTCGCCGGAACGGTCATGTCTTTGTCCTTGAGCGTTCCCCGGAGATAGTTCCAGCGCTCTTCATCGCCCGAGACAATCCCGTGATGATTCACCGCGAGCCAGTCGTCTCGCGATCCTCCAAAGTAGGTGGATGAGAACCACGCGTCGGGACGCTCGACCACGTTATAGAGTCCCCAATAGAGGCCGTTCAAGTAGAGATGGACGAACATCCCGTGGGATCCGAATCCGCTCATCTCGATCTGGGTATCCCGTATCCACTGGTCGCGCGTGAAAGCGGTTCGATCGGGATTTTCGTCGGCCCACGAGCGGGTCTTGCCCGAGCGCAGCACGAGGCGGTCGAAGGTCGCGGCCGCCGTCTCTCCATTCAACGGAGCTTCGCGGAGGAAATTGCTTTGGAGCTTTCCAGGCCCGAACTCCGACTTGAACTCCAGACGAAGGGCCCGCTTCACGCCGTGGGCTCCGCTGGCATCGATGGCGCAGTCGATCTGGAAGCCCTTCTCGGGCTCGCCGGGATAGATCAGCTCTGCCGATGCGGGCTTCGTCGGTGACGTTCCGGGCCGGCCGTAGTACACGCCGCTCGTTTCCAGGTCGAGGTTCCGACCGCCTGGCCGGAACCGCTGCCCGAACAGATCCTCTTTGTCCATGACGATGGAGAGGGTGGGTAGGGACTCGAGCGCTCCGAGGATCTCGTCGCGATACGCGCGATGGTTCACGATCTCGGGATCCATCTCGTAGTCGAGCGTCAGGTACCCGGAGCCCTCCCACATGGATGGCCTCGGATACCCCTCGACCTCCGCGGGCTGTCGAAGGACGTCCCGCAGAAAGATGTAGGTCTGCGTATCCACGTTGGTGGGCTCCATGCCCTCCTTGTAGGCCATGGCCCGCAGGGTCGTCGTGGTTTCCACTGGAACCACGACGCTGTTCGCGTCGCCGAGCCCGTGTGTCTCGCTCGGCGCGCTTCCGTCGAGGGTGTAACGCACTTTCGCGCCGGGCGTTCGGGTGCGGATCACCTGCACGAAGGGCGCCGAGTAGAAGCCGCGCCGGTATTTGAACTTCGTGTCCTTCACTCGATCTTGCGCCTGTGCCGAGAGCGCCTGCGGGGCGAGGCACAGAATCAAGGCGAGAAGCCTTCGTCGCCTCGGGCTCACACCGGGACCTCATAGTGGCCGCCCGAAAGAAGTCCGAGGTACTGGCAGCCCATGACGTATTTCGAGGAGCGGCTCACCCAGGGAGCCATGGGATGGAGGAGCTCCCGCACCCGCCCCTCGCCTCCCATCGGAATCTTCACCTCCAGGATGACGAGGTCGGGAACCCGTTCACCGAACCGGCGCGAAGCGTGCCGGCGTCCGACCTGTGGGTAGAACGCGAGATCGCTGTCGACGGTGATCCGTATCGGCGCTCCCACGGCTTCGAAGTATCGGCGCTCGTACTCCGTGATCAACACGGGCTCCGAGCGCTCGAGGAGGAGCGCGCTCGCGAGGTCCGGAAGCACTCGGGCCAGCTCATCCGCGAGCCCGCGAAGGGGCATCGAGCCTCGGGGAAACTCCGCTCGCAGAGCGACCCGCTCTTTCACCAGCGCCTCGTCCACTCGTTTCTTCACTTCGAAGATAGAGCTCACCCTCTGGAAAGGGTGTGTCGTACCACCGCAGGCGGACTTTGCTGCGCCGCGCGGAGCCGTCGAGGTTCAGCCGGCATGCGGTCAGGAGCGCGTCGTCGAAATAGAGACTCGCGACTTTCGAGGTCGCGTCGCGGTATCGGACCGGCCGGCAGTTGATTCCGAGAATCGAGCGAAACTTGCCCAGGTCCGCCCGCGGCATGGCGAACTTGATCTCGTGTCGAGGCGCCGAGCTCGTCGCCCCGCCCGCAATCGAGGTGATTGCGAGACTCGTTTCAGAAGACTTCATCCGCATCGACGCAGGAGAAGTGGAGATGCGGCAGACTTTCCTTGAGGCGCAGGGGCAGCATGGTAGCGCCTTCCGGATCGATCGTGACGACCGCCCTCATTTCCACTTCGTCGCCCCGCTGCTCGAATCTCTGGACCTCGAAACTGCGAACCACCGAGCGCACGGCCTCGGAAGCCGCGGTTCCGTTCGCTCCGAAAAAATGTCTCGAGTCCCCCGAGACGCGCAAGAGGAAGTTCCGTTCGTATACCGGGGGCCTGACGAAACTGCGTCCGACGACGAACGCGGACACGACGAGGGCGCTCGTGACGGCGAGGAGGGCCTGTTCCGCGCCGAGGGCGAGCCCCACGAGCACGCAAATGAGGAGGTAGACGATCTGCTCGGGAGTCTTGATGGTCGCGCGGAATCGAACGATGGAAAGCGCTCCGAGAAGCCCGAGCGAGAGCGCGAGCGACGTGCGGACGACCGAAATCAGCACCAACGTCGACATCGTGAAGATAGGGAAGAGATTGCCGAACTCGCTCCGGTTCGAGACCGCCGAGCCGAACCGCTGATAGAGCTCGCGCACGCCGAGAGACATGAAGCCGGCGAGAAAGAGGCTTCCCGTGAAGCGGTACAATCCGCCGAGCTCGTCTCTCCCGACTCCCGAAGCGCTCAGGCCCGTCGTGATCGATTCGTTCGCTCGACGGGCGAGATCCTCGAAGGCGACGGCGACGTCCTCCCCGCGGCTCGAGCGGATCGTGGGCTCTCCCCAGATCGTCTGGACGCGATCGGCCCACTGCATATCGCTTCGGCCTCCCGGAGCGCGGGTTTCGAGCTCGATCACGACAGGTCGTCCCGACCAGCTGGTCAGATCGACGGTCCGGTCGTGCCACCGGTTCGCGTCGACGTGCCGGAAGGTCTCCGAAAGAGCGGTGGTCCGTTCGCCGTCGGCTTCGATGGTGACGAGAAACTCGACGCGCGCGCGGCGCACGTCCTCCCTCGTCGACAAGGCCGGAGACACCGTGAGAAATGCCGCCGCGGGAAGGGTGAGCTCGAAGCGCAGGACTCCGGGAAACGGCGGCGTCAGGGAGACCCGTGTGCTCTCCGCGAGGAGCACCGGCCCGTGATCCGCGGCCGGAAGGAGATCGACCAGCGACGTCGTTCCGCCTCCGCAAGCGGAAACGCCAGCCGTCGAAAGCGCGCTCAGGCTCAGCCAGAACCATTTCCACATGGACCGCTAGGGATGCTAACCCCACTCCTCCGCCCACGCCAGCACAGCCGGAACCGCCCTTGAGGATGGAGCGTCGAGTGCGGATATTGGAGCGGGAAAAGGAGATACAAAATGATCACTGTCATGGGAGCGAGCGGACATACGGGCCGGAGAATCGCCGAGATTCTCCTCGAGTCGGGGGAAAAAGTGCGAGCGCTCGGTCGCTCGAGGGACAGGCTCGCCGAGCTCGAAAGAAGAGGAGCCGAAGCACAAACGGGAGAAGCCAGTGACTCCCGATTCCTCGCGAACGCCTTTCGCGGCTCCGATGGCGTGTTCACGCTCATTCCACCGGATGCGCGCTCCGCGAACTATCGAGCGCTTCAAGATACGATCGGGGAAGCTATCGTGAAAGCGGTTCGCGACAGCGGCGTCCGCCGCGTCGTCTTCCTCAGCAGCGTCGGAGCGGACCTCAGTTCGGGCACAGGTCCGATCGCCGGCCTTCATGCCCAGGAGGGCCGTCTTGCGAAGCTCGAGGGCGTGGACGTCCTCACACTTCGCCCGGGATACTTCTTCGAGAACTTCGAGGAGACTCTGGGTCTCATCAAGCACCAGGGAATCAACGGCGGAGCCGTCGCGCCCGACGTCGAAATCCCGATGGTCGCTACTCGCGACATCGCTGACGCCGCGGCGACGGCTCTCCGCGAGCGTCGCTTTCAGGGCAAATCGGTCGCCGAGCTTCTCGGTCCGCGCGATTGGAGCCACGCCGAGGCGACCCGGGTTCTGGGCGCACGCATCGGCAAGCCCGATCTGAAGTACGTGCAATTCCCCTATGCCGACTTCGTGCATGCCCTGACCGAAACAGGGCTTTCCAAGGACGTCGCGGACCAGTACGCCGAGATGGCGCGCGCCATGAACGAAGGAAAGGTGAAGTCGGTCGAAGGCCGGCGCCCGGAGAACACCACGAAGACGCGCTTCGAGGACTTCGTTGCCGAACTGGAAAAGGCCTATCGCGCCGCGTGATACCCTGCGCGGCCAGGGAGAACGACGATGCTGAGATGGGCCCTTCTGGTCGTCGCGATGCTCGGAGTACCGCGCACTTCGATATCACAGGACGCAAAAAGCGTGGTCGGTACGTGGAAACTGATCTCCGCCTGGTCCTCGACGGAAGACGGAACGAAGAACGAAGCGCCGTTCGGTTCGAGCCCCTCCGGTGTGCTGACGTACGGAGGCGACGGGAGAATGACGGTCCTCATCGCGAACGGTGAGAGAAAGCCGCTTTCCGCCGACAGAGTGGCCGCGCCCGAAAAGGAGAGGGCCGAGGCGTTCTCCACTTTTCTTTCTTACGCTGGACGCTACTCCGTCGCGGACGGCAAGGTGATCCACCACGTCGAAATCTCTTCCTTTCCGAACTGGGTGGGAACCGATCTCGTTCGAACCGTTTCACTGGACGGGGATCGAATCACCCTGACCACCCCGCCCGTTTCGGTCGGAGGGAAGATGCGGACGACCGCGCTCGTGTGGGAGCGGCTGAAGTAGATGTCGCGCTTCGCGGGCGTCGCCCTCGTTCTCATCCTCGCCGCCGGGTCTTCCGTCGCCGCCGAACCCGAATCGTGTTTTCTCCTCTACGACGAGCGGGACGGCAGTACCACGAGAGAGCCGTCGAGTGCGTGTTCCACCCGAGTGACGCCAGCCTCGACGTTCAAGATCCCCCATGCCCTCGCGGCGCTGGATGCCAAGGTCGTCTCGGGAGTTCACGAAACGATCGCGTACGACGGTTCGGAGCTTCCCTTCGATCGATGGAAGCGGGACCACGACCTCGCCTCCGCGATGCGAGATTCCGTGGTCTGGTACTTCCAGCGGATCGCGGAGCGGCTCGGGATCGAGCGGGAGCGCGCGTACCTGAAGATGTTCGAATACGGAAATCAGGATGCGAGCGGGCCGCTCACGGCGTTCTGGCTGGGAGACTCGCTCCGCATCTCTCCGGACGAGCAGCTGGTCTTTCTTCGCCGGTTCTTCGACCAGAAGCTTCCCGTTCGTGAAGACGCCGCGCGGGCGGTCCGGGAAATTCTGGTTCAACCCGCGGGGCGGATCGTCAACGCCGCGGGCGAGCATCCGTTCGCGGCGCCGTGGCCGGAGGGGACGACCGTCTACGCGAAGACCGGCCGGGGCACGGACGAGGGCCGAACGGTCGCGTGGCTCGTGGGCCGCGTCGTTCGCGGCGACCGAGCCTGGATCTTCGTGAGCTGCGTCATCGGTGCCGAGGACCCGATGGCCGCGCTGAAGCTCGCGGCGACGCGTCTCGTCGAGCAGAAGGTCCTTCGGGACTAGTCGTCTCAGGGACTCGGCGCTTCCCAGAAGATGTCGTACGCTCGATCGAACGTCACGAAGAGAAGGCACTCCGAAGTCGACTTGCAGGTGAACTGGTGTTTGGCCCGGCTCTCCATGAAACCGAACCCTCCGGGCCCGAGAAGAGTCGGAGTCATGCCTTCCATTTCGGTGAGGACATCTCCCTGGACCACCATCAGCTGCTCTTGTGCGGTGTGGTAGTGCCAGCGCACGAGGCAGCCAGGCTCGAGCTTTCAAGAGGATAGTGGACGGTCCGCTTTCAAGACTGCCGCTCACGAGGCTGGCTAGGAGACAATCCACGTCTTCGTCTTGCGCGAAGTCGACCTTCGAGAGAGGAATGGCTGCGTTGTGCTGTGCGGTCTGCGCGAGGAGCGACGCGAACGGGACCGAAAGGAGGATGGCGCAAGCAATCTTCGTCTTCACTTCAGTTGCTCCCGTGAATGAACCACTCGCCCGTCGAATACCGTGACCTCGACCTGAAAGTCGCTGGCCGCCTCGATGGGCGCGGCGAAGAGGTCCTTTGACAGCACGACGATATCCGCGAGCATGCCGGGGGAGAGGGTTCCCTTCCGTTCCTCTTCGAACGAAGCATAAGCCGACCCGGCGGTCCAGGTGTCGAGGATCACTTCGAGCGGCAGCCGCTGTTCCGGGCCGAAGCCACCTTCGGGCTTCCCGTCGAGAGTTCTCCGCGTGAGCGCGGTGTGGATTCCAAACCGAGGATCGAGATCCACGACCGGCCAGTCCGTGCCGAACGCCAGCCGGCCGCCCGCCTCTCGAATGCTCTTCCAGACCCAAGCCCTCGAGGCGCGCTCCGGCCCCAGATTCACCGCCCAGACGTCGAGAACGTTCGGAATGGGGTTCGCGTGAAACGGCTGCATCGAGGCGATGACTCCGAGCTGTCCGAAGCGGGGAATATCGGCGGCGCTCACGGCCTCGATGTGCTCGATGCGATGCCGTCGGCCTCGCGCGGGCGCGGGGTTCGAGTTCGCCGCCTGCTCGTAGGCGTCGAGAGCCATGCGAATGCCCGCGTCGCCGATGGCGTGAATGAAGATCTGCCATCCCTTCCCGTCCATCATCGACACGATGCGGTTCATGTCTTCGACCGCATAATTCGGAATGCCGGAGGTGTCCCGGTTGGCGTAAGTTTCGAGGAGCGCCGCGGTGTGGGATTCGATGACGCCGTCGGCGAACATCTTGATCGCGCCTGTCTTGAGGAGCGGCGAGCCGGGATATTTTCGCAGCAGTTCCTCGTAGCGCGCGGCTTCCTCCTCGGAGAATTTGGGCGGCGCCGAGAGGGCGGCGTACATACGGACGCCCAGCTCGCCGCGGCGCTCGAGCTCCGCATAGAGCTCGAACTCATCGGGATCCATACCCGCGTTCTGCACGCTGGTCACGCCCAGGCTCTGCGCCAGGCGAACGGCTCTCCGTATGAGCTCGAGCTTCTCGTCCCGCGTCGGCTCCGGAAGGAGCTCGTTCGCGAGCCCTTGGGCTGACTCCTTGAGGACGCCGGTGGGCTCCCCCCGGTCGTCCCGCACGATGAGACCATTCGGCGGGTCGGGCGTTTCTCGCGTGATTCCCGCGAGCGCGAGAGCCGCCGAGTTCACCCAGACGCTGTGCCCGTCATAGCACTCCATGAGTGCGGGACGATCCGGGACGACCTCGTCGAGTTGCTGCCGCGTGGGGAGCCCGCCCGGAAAGGTAGCGTAGAGCCACCCTCGGCCGAGCACCCAGGGACGATCGGGCGCTGATCCAGCGAAATCTCGAATCGCTTGCTGGGCTTCCGCGGTCGTTTTTGCATCGAACAGGTTCACCCGATCCAAAGATTCCCCACCGCTCAAGAAATGCACGTGCGCGTCGTTGAAGCCGGCGAGCACGGTCCCGCCTCTGGCGTCGACCACGGTGGACGCGTCCGTCCGATGAGGCTCGATCTCGGCGCCGGTGCCGACGGCGAGGATCCGGTTGCCACGTACCGCGACCGCTTCCGCCATGGGTACGCCCGCTCCGAGGAATACCTTGCCGTTGGTGAGGATCAGGTCGGCGGGCTCGGCGTCGGGACCGGTCGAGCAGCCTGTAATCGCGAAGAGCGCGAGTAGAAGAGAGAAGGGTTTGGTCATCTCCGGCTACTCCGAGAATGAAGGACGCGGAGTCTACCATGCCTTGCGATGCACTACCCCTGCGGCTCCATCTGCCACGTTCCTCCCACCACCAGCGATTGATCGACGTAGCCTCCCGTGTCGATGTCGAAAGGGGCGCAAGTCCATTGGCCCTGCCCGCGCCCGGACGAGTCGACCGTGCCGGCGAAGCGCGCGAGGTTCTGCCAGAAGCGCCCTTCGGCCGTCTGATTCACGGGAATCACGATCTCGACCGTCCCCGTCGAGAAGAGATGCGCTTCCACCTCTCCGAACACGTCCGCGGCGAAGGAAAAACCCGATCCATCGCGAGCCAGAACCGCCCGTTCGACGCCTCCGCCGTGAACACCTTCGTATTCCACGCGCGCGGGAGTGCGGGAGACCTCGGAGGTGAGCTCGAACACCAGGTCGAGCGAACAGGTGGCGGTCAAACCCGCGGGGTCGGTCCCCGAAGCGGTGCCGGTGAGAGCGAAATTCCTCGGAAGCTCCGTGATGCGCGCGGGCGCGAGTGGACCGTCATCGTCGCAGCCCGAAAGAAGAGCGATGGGAGCGAGAAAACCGAAGAGGATGATCCAAGAGCGCATGGCGGAATACTAGCGCGCCCCTCGTATCAAAAATGGGCCGCCACGGAACGCCGGAGCCGTCTCCTCGTATCCTCACTGGAGGAGCGTGCGATGAAGATTTTGACGCTGGCAGTGTTTCTCGTCGCGAGAATGGACGTCGCTCCGGGCGTCGTCCTCCTTCCCGGACAGCTTTCCCAGGACCGCAGTCCTGATGGAAACACCGTCCTCCTCCGGGGATCCGACGGCTGGGTCGTGATCGACACGGGCCGGGGCGGTGAGCACACCGACGAGGTCCTCCGGTTTCTCGCCGACTCCGGCGCCGCCCCGCGCGCGGTCCTCAACACCCACTGGCATCTCGATCACATCGGCGGGAACGCCGATTTTCGTCGTGAGCTTCCCGAGGCCACGATTTTCGCGCATCCGTCGCTCGACGGGGCTCTCGCGGGATTCCACGCGGCGAGCCGCGCCGAGCTGGAAAAGATCCTTCCGACGATCACGAGTCCCGCCTTGAAAGCCAGGCTCGAAACGGAGCTCGCGCTCCTGAAGCTCGACCGGGCGCTCGCCGCGGACGAGCCGGTCCCGGCGAGCGGCGAGAGGACGCTCGCGGGCCGGGCGCTCGATCTTCACGTCGAGACGCGCGCGGTGAGCGAACGGCGACATCTGGATCCTCGATCGGGATTCGCGGGTCCTCATTTCGGGCGATCTGGTCACTCTGCCCGTTCCCCTCTTCGACACGGCGTGCCCGGAGGGCTGGCAGCAGGCTCTTTCCCGCGTCGCGGACGTGGAATTCGAGACGCTGATCCCGGGCCACGGAGAGCCGATGCGCCGCGAGGAGTTTCTCGACTACCGCCGCGCTTTCGACGGGCTTCTCGCCTGTGCTTCGAGCGCCGCGGACAATGCGGCGTGCGCCGAAGGCTGGCTCCGCGGCGTGAAGGCGGACGACTCTCCCTATGCGCGCGAGCTCCTGGATTACTATTTGAAGCAGTTTCTCCGGCCCGATGCCCCGGGGCGCAAACGATGGTGTGAGCCGTAGCCGACCTTGTATCGACGAGTCCTCCCCTGCGCGGCGCTCCGGCCATTCGTCGAATCCTTCTGGATTCAGGAGCATCTCGAAGCCCCCCTCGAGACGGAACGACCGACGCGTGTGCTCCCGGCGGGAATGATGGGTCTCCTCTTTCACTACGAGGGCCCCTTCGTCGACGTGAGCCGGGGGAGAAGAGAGAGGCTCCCTCGGGCGACCCTCACCGGGCAGCGAACCGGGCCCGTCGACGTTCGCGCCCTGGGCAAGACCGGAATCCTTCTCGTGAGCTTCCTTCCATGGGGAGCGGCGGCGTTTCTTCCCGGCTCGATGGCGGAGCTCGCGGATGGCGCGACGGATCTCGCGGACGTTCTGCGGCGTGAAGAGGTCGATCGGCTCGTCGACCGGATTCAGGAGGCGAGAAACGTTCCCGAGCGCATCGCGCTGGTCGAAGCGTTCCTCCTCGAAGCGCTGAACGTCGAGCGGAGAGACGAGCTCGTCGTCGCCTCCGCCTTCCGGCTGAGGTCTCCGCGCGCGAGCACGAGCGCGCTCGCGGCGGAGAGCGGGCTCAGCCGGCGCCAGTGGATACGGCGTTTTCAGTCCTCGATTGGACTCAACCCGAAGAGCTTCGCCCGCATCCTGCGGTTTCAGCGCGCGACCGCGCTGAAGGGGAGCGGCCGAGACTGGGGAGAGGTCTGCCTCGCTTGCGGCTACTACGATCAAGCCCATCTCATCAAGGAGTTTCAGGAATTCGCCGGGTGCTCCTTCGACGCGTTCGCTCCCCGGAGCACTCCGTTGATGAGGACTTTCAACCGCTCCGGTCCGGTGTCACTTTTTTACAAGACGATTTATCTCTGACGGACGATGCTCCAGGGATGCTGAGCCTCGTTCTCTGGGTGGCCGCCCTCTCCGTTCCTCCCTCCGACTGGCCGCGCTGGCGCGGCGCCGACTTCAACGGGACCTCGAAGGAGGAAGGCGTCTTTCCGAAGGAAGGCTTCGAGCTCCAGGTGAGGTGGCGTCGAAAACTGGGCTCGGGGTACTCGGGGATCGCGGTCAGCGGCGGCCGCGCGGTCACGCTTTTCTCCGATGGAAAGCTCGACTACGCCGCGGCGCTCGACGCCGAGTCGGGAGAGGAGCTCTGGCGTGCCCCGCTCGCGCCAACGTATGTCGGACGCGAAGGCGCGAACGACGGCCCGGTGTCGACCCCGGCGATTGCCGACGACGTGGTCTACGCTCTCGGTCCGCGGGGCGATTTCGTCGCCCTCCGCCTCGACACGGGAGCGCAGGTGTTTCGCGTTCACCTGGTCGAAGAGCTGGGCGCGTCGCTCCCTCACTGGGGATTCGGAACATCGCCTCTCGTAGTCGGCAACGCCGTCGTGGTCGAGACGGGAGGCTCCGAAGCGTCGGTCACCGCGCTCGATCGCCGAACGGGAAAGGTACTGTGGCGAGCGGGCTCGGGAGCGACCGACTACCAATCGCCGATACTCTGGAGTCTCGATTCCGAAGTCCAGCTCGTCGCGGCCGCGGGTGAGTGGCTATACGGTTTCGACCCGAAGAACGGCCGCGAGCTCTGGAGGCACTCGCACGGGGCCTCCGGCTTCTACGAAAAGATTCTGAATCCCGTCGCTGTCGGCGACCGCGGCCTACTCCTCGCGCACGAGCCCATGAAAGCGGAGCTGCTCTCCTTCGAAAGAAGCGGAACCGGCCTCACGGTGAGCCAGAAGTGGGTGACGCCGCACCTGAAGCTCAACTACGCGACTCCCGTTTTCTTTCGCGATCACATCTACGGCTTCAGCGGGGGTTTTCTCTCGAGCGTCGATGCCGCGACCGGTGAATTGAACTGGAAATCCCGGCCTCCGGGAAACGGGTTTCCCATTCTCGTCGACTCCCATCTCGTGGTTCTGACGAAGCAAGGCTCGCTCCACGTCATCGAGGCGACACCCGAAGCCTACCGGGAGCTCGCGAGCCTCGAGGTACTGCCGCACATCGCCTGGACGCCGCCGTCCTTCGCTTCCGGCCGGATCTACGTGCGCGATTCTTTCGCCGACGTCGCCGCGGTCGAGGTCGTTCCCGGACGGCGAATGACTCTCGACTCCGGAAACATGCCGAGTGGGCTCATCGAAGGGACGAAGTTCGCGGAATGGCTTCGATCTCTCGAGGGAGTCCGCGACAAGGACGAGAAGGTGCGGACCTTTCTCGCATCCCAGCCTCGGATCCCCATCGTCGAGGACGATCGTTTCGCCCACTTCGTTTATCAAGGAGAGGCGAAGGACATCGCGATTCGAGGCGGCATGCTCGGAGCGAAGAGGGAGCTCACGATGCACCGCGTTCCCGGCACCGATTTCTTTCACGCTTCATTCGAGCTCCCTCCCGACGCCCGCATGCAGTATCAGTTCGTCCGCGACCTCGACCAGCCGATCGCCGACCCGCGCAACCCGCCGCCATCCGAGTCGCTGGTATACCTCGGAGAGATCTCGACCCTCCTCATGCCGCGCGCCGAGGCAGGCGATGTCCCCGCCGGAAAAGGCCGGCCGTCTCGAAACCGCTTCCGTTCGAGACCGCGGAAGTGCTCGTGGGCGCCTTGAAGTGGGGCGGGAAGAGGCCGGTCCAGGTCTATCTCCCTCCCGGTTATGACGATTCGCGGAGATCGGCGGTACCCGACCGTCTACTTTCTCTACGGAGAGGAGATGCTGCGACTGGGGCTCGCTTCGGTCGTCGACGGAGTCGGTCCTCGTGATCGCGGTCTTCGTCGGCTCGACGAGCGGCTACGAATACGCGCGCTCGCAGCGCGACGAGCACGCCCGCATGCTGGTCGATCGCCTCGTCCCCCTCGTCGACTCGAAGTATCGGACGCTGCGAGAGGAAGCGCACTCGGGCAATCTTCGGAATCGACGAGGGCGGCTACGCCGCGCTCGATATCGCCTTTCGCTATCCCGGGCACCTTCGGAAGAGTCGCGGCGCAGTCGGTCCTAGCCATCGGACAGGGCGGAGAGGAGCTCCTTGCGCGCTATCGCCGATTCAGGACCGCTCCCGCTCTCGATCTACCTCGATTGGGGTCGGCTTCGATCACAGCAACGATACGACCGAGACCGATATCCCGGGTTACGGTCGAGCGAGCTCCGGGAACGGCTCGAATCGAAGGGATACGAAGTCGCAGGGCGTGAATGGAACGACAGCTCGGATCTCCCGATCTGGGCGCGCCGCGCGAGGCACGCTCTCCGCGCTATCGGCACGACGAAGTGAACCTCCCTCGCCGTCTGAGGGGGTATACGGGTATCACCGCACTCGCGGCGTAAAATGGTATCGGCCGGGAAGATTTTCCACGGAAAGGCGGGGACCTTCCTTCGTAATTCCTTCGTCCGCTGACTCGGCGAAGCTGGGCACGGTCTTTGCCTCTGTGGCGTAGAGGCAACTATCCGAAGGAGGAGCTCACGTATGAGTCATCGTCGTCCTTTCTCAGATCGCGCGGAACGCTCGCGGTGTTGCCCTCGTGCTCGCGTCCCGGAGTCCGAGGCTCCCCGCGCGCCGCCGAGCGCCAGATTCTCGCGCTCACCTATCCCGAAGGACCGACCGTATCGGTCAAATTCGAGGGAACCTCTCGCCTGCCCCAGGCGAGCGGCGAAGCGAAGGTCGAGCGCAAGCACGGCATGACCGAGATCGAGATCGAGCTCGACGAGATGAAGCCGGCCTCGGCGTTCGGCGGTCAATACAACACGTACACGCTCTGGGTGGTCTCGCCGGAAGGGCACGTCGACAACCTCGGCGAGTTCATTCTCGAGGGAAATCGAAGCAAGCTGAACGTATCGACACCGCTCGAGACGTTCGGCATGATGGTGTCGGCGGAGCCGCACTTTCTAACCGCTCTTCCGAGCCGGTTCGTGGTCCTCGAGAACACGGAGCCGACGGTCGCGATCGGTCCCATCAAGGTCTCGACCCTCCACTATGACGGATACGACGGCGTCTATAAGTTCGAGCGGGAGACGTTGACCGACTTCCCCGAGGCGAAAGGCGAAATCCGCGACGCATATCGAATCCGCGCGGACCGCCGTGCAGCTGGCCGAGGCGGCGGGGGCAGCGAAATTCGCCGCGGACGAGCTGTCGAAGGCCCTGGACGCGCTCAAGAAAGCCGAGATGGAGTATTCCTCCGGAGTGAGCGGAAGGGAGGAGATGCTGCTGGCGCACGAGGTGATTCGCCTTGCGGTCGATGCCGAAAAGCAAGCGAGGACGCGGGCGTTCGATAACGCCCTCGCTCGAGAGCGTGACGCGAGCGCGACGCGCATCGCGGAGCTCCGGTCTTCCATCGCCGCCGCGGAGAGCGAAGCGGAGCGCAACCGCCTGAAGGCGGAACAGAAAGTGCTCGACGCGGAGCTCGCAGCGAAGGCGCGGCATGAAGCGGAGCGTGAGGCAGCCGAGGCCGCGCGCCGGGCGGCGGAAGCCGAGAAGCGCGCTCACGCCGCCGAGGAGGATCGAATCGCCGCGGAAAGCGCGAAGCTCGATGCCGAGCGCGGCCGGATCGCGGCGGAGCACGAGGCTGCGGACGCCCGCCTGGCGCGGGAGAGCGCGCGAGCCGAGCTTCGCGAAGCGATGGCCACCATCACCGCGGTGCGGGAATCGGCGCGCGGGTTGATCGTGAGCCTGCCGAATATCCTCTTCGCGACGGACCGCGCCGAGCTGAAGCCGGAGGGTCGCGAAGCCCTCGCGAAGATCAGCGGGATTCTGCAGGTCGCGGAAGGCTACTCGCTCAGCATCGAAGGGCACACGGACAGCGTCGGCTCCGGCGACTACAACCAGGATCTCTCGGAGCGACGGGCAGCGAGCGTCCGGGAATATCTGGTTCAGCAGGGCCTTTCGAGTCGCGACATCACCGCGAAAGGCATGGGCGAATCTCAGCCCGTGGCTTCGAACGACACGTCGAGCGGTCGGCAGACGAACCGTCGCGTGGAGATCGTCGTGGTCGAATCGGCCGACTTCGGTGTGAGGACGAGCTCGAAGTGAGCCGGCTCGCCTTCGGCGGCGCCGGCTCCCTTCGGGGGCCGGCGCTTCTCTTTCTGGTGGGCGCCGCGTCCGCAAGCTTTTCGCAGGAGCCCTTTCGGTTCCGCGCCCAGGTCCAGACGGTGCTTCTCAACGTGTCGGTCAAGGACGACGCGGGGCTTCCCGTCAAAGGGCTTCCCCAGTCTGCGTTTCGCGTCCGTGATGAAGGCGAGGACCGTCCGCTGGTCTTCTTCGACGAGCGAACCGAGCCTCTTTCCGTCGTGCTCGCCCTCGACGTGAGCAGCAGCATGTCGGGAGAGCGCCTCGAGCAGGCGAAGCGTGCCGCGTCGTCCTTCCTGACGAACGTCGGCGCCTCCGAGGTCGCGCTTCTCTCCTTCAACGACCAGGTGCAGATCGAAGTGCCCTGGACCGAGCTCCAGGAGGGACGCGAGGACGTTTCCCGCGCCATCGAACGGCTCACGGCTCGAGGCGGAACCGCCCTCTACCAGGCGATCGATGCCGGACTCGGTCTCCTGAGCCAGGCGACGCATCGTCGGAGAGCGCTCGTGGTGCTCAGCGACGGGAAGGAGGAGGACAGCGAAATCGCATTCGCCGATCTTCGCCGCCGCGTCGAGGTGTCGGAGGCGCCGATCTACAGTGTCGGTTTCTATACGGAAGAGGAGCGGCGGCGGTACAAGCCGGAGGAGCAGTATTACAAGCCGCCGGCTTTCGACGTGAACCTGAACCCTCGCTGGGTGCTGGCCGAGCTCGCGATCACGAGCGGCGGCCTCGCCATTTTCCCCGCGGGAGGCGAAGAGCTGACCCCGGCCTTCCTCAGCATCGCCTCCGAGCTGGAGCACGAATATCTTCTCGGCTTCGAGCCCGCGCCCGCGGGGTCCGAGGTCGAGGATTTCAGGAGGATCGAAGTCGTTGTGGGGACGAGCGAGCACCCGGGCCCGCTTCACGTGCGGACCCGCAGCGGCTACCGGCCGACGGCACCCTCTTCCGAGTGAGGGGCCACTCTCGCCTCCTCCTTCGTAGAGGTGATCGCCCCAAACAACCAAGCCTTGGCTATGGTATGATTGGTCAAGGTTGGTCAAGGTTGGTCAAGATGGCGAAACGCGTAAACCTCTACGAGGCCAAAACGCAACTTTCCGATCTCGTGGAACGTGCGGCCGCGGGGGAAGAGATCGTCATCGCCAAAGCCGGGGTCCCCCGGGCGAGACTGGTGCCGCTCGGGAGGACGACGAAGCCGCGCCGGCCCGGGGCGTGGAAAGGTCGAGTAACGATCGGCCCTGATTTCGATGCACCTCTCCCCGAAGAGCTTCTCGCCGCTTTCGAAGGCGCCAAGAAAAAGTGAGGCTCCTGGTCGATACGCACGTTTTCCTCTGGTGGTGCGCCGACGACCGTCGCCTGGGCGCGGCTGAGCGTTCGGCCCTCCGCGAGGAGGTGAACGAGGTTTATCTCAGCGCCGCATCGGTATGGGAGATGAACATCAAAGAGGCGTTGGGCCGTTTGCGCATGCCTGAGCGCGTTTCGGCTGCGGCGCTTCGGCTCGGCTTCGAGCCGCTTCCCGTCACGTTCGAGCATGCTGAGGCAACGTCACGATTGCCTCCATTGCATCGCGACCCGTTCGATCGAATGTTGGTCGCGCAAGCGCGAGTCGAAAGTCTCACGCTCGTCACACGCGATCCCTCTATCCGATCGTATTCAGGACTAGCCCTGCTCCCGCCCTAGCGTTCCGGGAATCGGATCCGCGTTTCAGCAGGAAACGCACTTGTGATTGTTCTTGGAGCCGAGCTTCTCGAGGAGCGCGACCGTTTCGGGAAACGGCTGGACGCGCTGGACCGGCCCGTTCGCCATGTCGGCCGTCGTCTGGCCTTCCCGGTTCACCCGGGTCACGTCCGCGCCCTTCGAGACGAGATACAGGATCATCTCGTTGTCCCCGCGAGAGGCGGCGTGATGAATCGCGGTGTTGCCTTCGTGGTCGACGGCGTTCACATCCGCTCCGCAATCTTCGACCAGGTACTTCGCCGCGCGGAGGAGCCCCGCGGGATGGTGCCGATGCGAGTTCGCGGCGAAGCCTTCGCCGTAGCCGACTCCCGCGGCCGCTTGGAGCGGCGTCACCGCCGGCCCGCCGACCGCAACGGGTGGAAGCCCGGAAAGGTCCTTCGTTTCCCGCGTTCCGTCGCCCGTTCGCGGGCGCCCCTGGGGCTTCACCGTGGGTAGGTTCGGATCCGCGCCGTGCTCTTTCAGGAGCTGCATCGCTTCGACGTCGCCGCCATAGGCGGCCCGCCAGAACGCGGTCGCGCCGCCCTCGTCGACGCCGGAGAGATCGAAGTTGTAGCCCGAATACCAGAGCTTCTTCTTCAGCCTGGCGTTCGGGTCCGCTCCCTTGTCGAGGAGCACTTTCATGTAGTCGAGATACGAGAGGTTCTGCTGCAGGTACGCGCGCGGCTGCGGATAGAGCGCTTTCGGCGCCCAGGTCACGTTCACCGCGGCATAGAGCGGGGTCGCCCCCGCCTCGCTCGCGAGGTTCGGATCGGCTCCCTTGTCGAGGAGCGTTTTCGCGAGATCGAAATGGCCGTTGACCGTCGCGATGAGCAGAGGTGTCGTCTGGTCGCCCGCACTCGGGGCGTTGACGTCCGCTCCCGCCGCGAGAAGCGCCTCGACGGTCCTGGCGTTTCCCTGCCGCGCCGCGAGATGGAGCGCGGTCATTCCGCCCTGGTTCCCCACCAGCTGCCCGTACGTCAGGGCTTTCGGCTCATCGTCTTTCTTCGCATCGCCGCCCCCAGGGACCATCCAGCCGAAGAGCTTCGCGAAGACGTTGCCACCGGAGCTCTTGCCTTCTTCCTCTTCTCCCTCGCCATCCTCTTGCGCGCGGCCGCCCTGGCCCTGCGCGAACACGCCGAATTTCTTCTGGCGCTCGCGCCGGAGCTCGGTGTGCTCTTTCTCGATAGCAGCCGCGTCCACCACTTTGGTTGAGGCCGCGACGTTCGCGCCGCGCGCCGAGAGCAGCTCCACCACCGCGGCGCGATCGTAGGCCGAGGCGAACATCAGCGCGGTCTCACCCATCGCATTCTCGGTCGCGTCGATCGCCGCTCCGCGATCGAGAAGAGCAGCGCTTCCCTCGACGCTTCCCGCGGCCGCGGCCAGCATGAGCGCGGTCGTCCCGTTGGTCGTCGCCTCGTTCGGGTCGGCGCCGGCATCGAGGAGCGCCGCTACCATCGACCCCTGGCCGCTCTTCGCCGCGAGGAGGAGCGGAGTGAAGGCACCGAGCCGGGTCGACGACTTCACGTTGGCGCCGGCATAGAGCAGCATCTTCGCGGTCTCGAGGTCGCCCTCGAGCGCCGCCCAGTGGAGCGCGGTCATGCCGTCGCCCTGAGCCGCGTTCACGTCGGCGCCCTGCTGCAGGAGCGCGCGCACGGTGTCGCGCTCGCCCCGCATGGTCGCGTCGGCGACGGGGGTCTTGCCCGTGGGAACGTCGGCCGGAGATGCGGCCAGAAACGCGAACGACAATAACCAGATCGCCTTCATCGATTTCGCTCCTGGATCAGATCGAGAGCTCGCCGGTGCTGTCGCCGAAGCTTTCGAGATCGTCGAGCCCCAGCCGGTGCAATAGCGTCAGCATCGCGTTCGCCATGGGAGTCCCCTCCGCGGTCTTCACGTGCAGGTTTCCCTTGATCTGGCCGTTCGCGTGGCCCGCGAAGAACAACGGAGCGCGCTTGTGGTTGTGGACGTTCGGATCGCCCAGCGGCGAGCCGTAGATCACGAGCGTCTTCTCGAGAAGGTTGGACTCGCCTTCCTCCGTCGCCTTCAGCTTCTCGAGGAAGTAGGGGACGGTGCTGACGTGGTAGGTGTTGATCTTCGCGAATTCCAGGATCCGCTTCTCCTGATCGCGGTGGTGGGACGCCGGGTGGAAGGCGGTCGAAACGCCGCTCTCCGGGTACACCCGTCCCGAGCCGTCGCGCCCCATCTTGAAGGAGAAGACCCGGGTCATATCGGTCATGAAGGCGAGCGCCTGCAGATCGAACATCAGCTTGACGTGCTCGTCGAAGGAGTCGGGAACGCCGATCGGAGCGTCGGGAAGCTCTCTCGTTTCGCCGCTGGTATTCCGCTCCTCGGTCTTCTGGATCCGGCGCTCGATTTCACGGACGTTCTCGAGGTAATCGTTCAACCGCGCCCGGTCGGTCGGCCCGAGATCCTTCTGGACTCGCGCGACCTCACCGGTGATCCAATCGAGGATGCTCTTGTCGGTGCGCCTCCGCGCGACCCGGTCCTGTTCCGTTTCGCCGTCGCCGAAGAGCTGGTCGAAGATGACCCTCGGGTTCCGAATCGCCGGAAGAGGATCGGTGGGCGAGGCCCAGCTGATCGTGTCGGTGTAGATGCACGAGTAGCCGTAGGTGCAGCCGCCGGCCTGGTCGACGTTCTCGATGGAAAGCTGCATCGAGGGGATCGGCGTCTCCTGGCCGAACCTCTGCGCGTAGAGCTGATCGAGCGACGTCCCGGCGAGGACGTCCGAGCCCTCGGTCTGCTTCGGGTGGGACTGCGTGAGGAACACCGAGCTCGCGCGGAAGTGATCGCCGCCGATCTCGGGAAGCGTGAACGCTTCGGCGTTCTTCAGCTCGGTGCCGCTCACGACGGTGAGATAGTCGCGGTACGGCTCGAGCGAGCTCAAGCTCGTACCGGTGAGATCGAACGCGTTTCCCTCCGCGGCGGGGGACCAGAGGTTTTTCTCGAGTCCGTACTTGGTGCTTCCGGCCGCGCCATGGACCATTTCGATACAGACCAGGCGTGTCTTCTCGTTGGTCTTCGAGACACCTCGCCCGGCGGGCGCCATGGCTGATAGATAGGGAAGCGCCACGGAGGCGCCCATGCCGCGGAGCACGGTGCGGCGGGACAAACGCTTTTTCGTGAGGAACATCGCCTGAACCTCCTGACGGTTACTGAGCTACTTCTCCTGCGGTCTCGATCGTCTCCGGCACCCTCGTCATCTGGAAGGCGGGGCTTCCCACGACGCCCTGGATGAACGAAGAAATGCGATACCCGTTTTCCTTGGCCGACGCCGCGATCCGGCGCACGGTGGGCATGTCATAGTACTCGACTCGTCTCCCGAGCGCGTACGTCATGAGGCTCTCGGTAAAGCTCGTGACGATGACGTCCTGGTACTTCAGGAGGACCTGACGGAGCCCGGCGGGCCCGTCGAGCGGGGTTCCGTCGTAGAGCT
>CAWGBY010000007.1:0-151951 GCA_963820855.1 uncultured Acidobacteriota bacterium | reverse complement strand
TACCCGAGGACCCACTTCGGCCGCGGAAAGCGCCGTCCCTCCCTGGGCCCACCACCAGACCACCTTGTGGCCTTTATAAAGGAGGTTCTTTTCGAGGAGCCTCGAGAGCGCCCACCACACGCTTTCGATGTAGTCCTTATGGTAGGTGACGTAGGCGTCGCGGAGGTCGAGCCAGTGCCCCATGAGCTCGGTCATCCGCTCCCATTCCTGGGTATAGCGGAAGACGGATTCCTTGCAGCGCTGCACGAACGCTTTGATCCCGTAGGCCTCGATGTCGGCCTTCCCGTGAATTCCGAAACCTTTTTCGACCTCGACTTCGACGGGAAGCCCGTGCGTGTCCCACCCCGCCTTGCGCGGCGCGTAGAAACCGCGCATGGCCCGGTAACGCGGAAAGATGTCCTTGAAGACTCGCGTCAGAACGTGGCCGTTGTGGGGCTTTCCGTTCGCCGTCGGAGGCCCGTCGTGCCAGACGAAGCTCGGAGCGCCGCGGCGACTCTCGACACTCTTCTCGAAGATGCGGTTCTCTTTCCAGAAGGTGCGGATTCTTTCTTCGGCTTTGGGGAAGTCGACGATTGCTTCCGCCTTCAGGAAACGGGAATCAGCCATAGAAGGCTATCTTATCGCTTCAGAAGCTCTTCGATGAGCGAGTCGAGATAGCCGTTCAGCCCCTCCAACTGATTCGGCGCCGAGGTCCTTCGAATCGAACTTGAGCGTCTTCGCCTCGGCGAGCTCGCGGGAGGCGCCGGAGGCGTCGCCGGTGGTCTTCCTCATCGCCGCGGCAATCACCAGCGTCTCCTTCCGCGTCGACCAGCGGAGTGCGCAAGAGCTTCTCGGCGAGCTCTAGTGCTTCGAGCCGCGCCGTCCGCGCTTCGTCAGCTTTCCCGCCGCTTCGAGGTGATACCCTTCGACCCGCCGGAACTCACACCAGAAGTCGTCGTCCTTTCCGAGCGTCTCGTAGACCTTCTCGGCGACGGGAAGCCTTGCACAGTCATCGGGATCTCGAAGTACGGAACGAGCGGCCCCTCGATGCTTTGTCGTTCCAGCATCTTCGCGAGCGCGGGAACTTTGTCTTTGGGAACGTCTTCGAAGTCCGCCATGTATGCCGTGTACCGGCACTGCTTGCACGTGTATAAGAACTTGTCCGTCGTCGCCGGCCAGAAGACGTACTGGTACTTCGAAGGCTCCTGATAAACGTAGCTTCCGTAACTCCCCGGAATTTGAAGGTGTTCACCGCCCCGCAGACGGGACAGGTGACTTCCTTGGGCAACCAGGTGGTGGCGAGGGCGGCCGAAACCAGCGCGAGCAGCAAAACTGACGCGACGAGACAACGCGAGAGCATCACCAGAGCTCCGGAATCAGAAGCTCGTGAACCTGGTTCACATACTCACGATAACCTTCGAGCTCGTTCCGGAGCATGCGGTCTTCCAACCGCCCCCGGATGGCGAGTAAACCAGCAATCAAACCCGCCGGTGCTACCGCAAGCCACGACCCCAACATCAGAGCCATGCCGAAAGTAAGCACAATAAGCGACGCGTACATCGGATGCCGCACGAAACGATACGGACCATGCCGAACGACCCTCTGTCCGCGCTCCCTCTGGATCCTCGCGTTCGCAGACAGGAAATGATTGGCAGACGTGCACCACCAGACACCCGCGAACGCAGCCATCAGCGCCGTAGCACCAATCCACTGCATCGCGACCGGCATCTGCGACCATTGGAACCGGCCCGCGTCGAGGGCCACCGTCGCGAACAGCACCGCAACAGAAGCCAATAACTTCGGACAACGAGGCGGTCCCAATGAGGGACGTTCGGAGAACGCGTCATTCGCTCTTCCAGTAGCGCAGGATCGCGACGAGAGAACCACCAAGCGCCCAGCAGAAGATAGCCACCAAGCGAGGACAGGAATACCCAGGCCGCAAGCCAATCGACGCGTCCGGCCAGGCCAAAGAGCGTTCCGCCGATGGCCCCGAGACCGAGGAACCCCCTCGCAAAGAGCCTCGCCAGCAATCGTCGTCGGTCGGGTAGCACGTCGTTCACACCCAGCGATCGCCGGATTCTAGCCGAGAAAGTGGGCGGGTGCTTCCTCCGACCACTCGGTTCGGGTAGCAAACGTTACTCGGTCACGTCCCGAGTTCCGAAGAAGAATGCGGGCCGATAGCACCGATGGGACGCACCCGTAATGAGTAGAGCGCCAGATTGGCGAAGACGCTCGCCGGCTGTTCCAACTGCGAACCAGGAAGAGCGTTTAACCGGCGGCGACCTTGTGCCAGGTCGAGTTGGTCACCTCGAAATTTCGGACTCGAGGAGTCCCCTCGATGACTTTCGAGAGCGCCATCAACACCTGCGGGTAGCATTCGCGCTGATAAGCGTCCGCGTCGTCCTTGTTCTCCCAGAGGCTGATTCCACGGCCATGGTCCCGCTGGGACGGACGAATGCGATCTCGTCCTGGAAACGATCCTGCTTCCGGAGGAGCGGAATGACCTCGTTCTCCATCAAATCGACGAACGCCGATGCGCTCTCCGGCTTCAATTGCATACGAACCGTACGGGCAAACATTCCGACGCCCTTTCCTTCTCTACGGTGGGCTTGCAGCAGGACAACGGATTTGGCTCCGACGATTCCAGCCCGTGAGGCGAGAACTACTCACGTGCGCACAAACATAGGCGACTTGACCACACTGTGTCAACTGGTGTTTGTCAGGAATATCTGTGATTAACCGTTTTGCATTACAGCCCCTCGATGGTGAAGGCTTCGTCTTTGCTTGGCGATTCACCGCTTCTGTAGATGAAACACTTGACAAAACAAGGACTTAACCGATACTGGTTACGTCAACCAGGCACTCATCGGACAGTCTGAACTGAATCAGGTTATTTGATGATTCGACTAGGCGCGGCAAAACGAGGAGGCAGGAAATGAGTTGGAGAAACCATTGGACTCGGAAGCTCGAAGGCTGGGTCGACCGGAGACGTCGCTTTTCCGCGATATTTGCGGGAACGATGCGAAAGCTCGTCGGGCCAGAACTTCCAGAACTCGCGCCCGCAACCGTCCCGAATCGAGTATCGGACGGGCCCGAAGGACCCCCGCGCTTCACGCCTTCTCTCCCCCATCGAGGTGGAAAGTGAAGATTCGACCTTTGAAGATCATATCGTTGCTCTCCGAATTGAAGAGGGCGAGCAGAAAATCGGAGGACTGATTGTCCCCGACACCGCAAAAGAGAAACCCATGACCGCGAAGGTCGTCGCCGTAGGGACGGGACGAGTTCTCGAGAACGGCACGCGCGTACCTCTGGAAGTCGACAAGGGCTCGAAGTTCTCGTCGGCCGGTACGCTGGCTCGGAAGTCAGGCTCGGTGACGTCGAGTACCTCATTCTTCGTGAGGACGACGTCCTCGGCATCATCGAATAGGAACGTAGGAAAAATGTCCAAACAAATCAGTTACGAGGAAGATGCCCGGCTGGCCCTCTTGAGGGGCGTAAGCAAGCTCGCGGATGCGGTCCGGGTGACGCTCGGTCCGAAGGGCCGCAACGTCGTCATCGACAAGAAATTCGGCTCGCCGGTCATAACCAAGGACGGCGTCACCGTCGCCAAGGAAATTCAACTCGAGAACCCGATGGAGAACCTGGGCGCCCAGATGGTGCGCGAGGTGGCATCGAAGACCTCCGATCTCGCGGGCGACGGAACCACCACCGCGACGGTTTTGGCTCACGCTATCTACCGTGAAGGCGTGAGGAGCGTGGCGGCGGGGGCCAACCCCATGGATCTAAAAAAGGAATCGACCGCGGTGTGGCGTCGATTGTCGCCGAACTCGTGGAGCTTTCGAAGCCGGTCAAGGGCAGTATGATCGCTCAGGTCGGGACCATCTCCGCAAACGGCGACGCCACCATCGGCGGCATCATCGCCGAAGCGATGGAGAAAGTCGGTAAGGACGGCGTCATCCAGGTCGAAGAGTCGAGGACCCTGGAGACGACGCTCGAGCTCGTGGAGGGCACCGAGTTCGACCGCGGCTACCTGTCTCCCTACTTCGTGACCAATCCCGAGCGCATGGAAGTCGCGCTCGAGGACGGCTACGTCCTGGTGTACGAAAAGAAGCTCTCGAACATGCAGGAGCTCTTGCCCCTTCTCGAGAAGGTGGCACAGTCGAGCAAGCCCCTCCTCATCATCGCTGAAGACGTGGACGGGGAGGCGCTGTCGACGCTGGTCGTGAACAAGCTTCGCGGCACCCTCAGGTCGGCGGCGGTAAAAGCTCCCGGCTTTGGCGACCGCCGCAAGGCCATGATGGAGGACATCGCGATTCTGACTGGCGGGAAGGCCATCTTCGAGGATCTGGGAATCAAGCTCGAGAGCCTCGAGCTCGAGGATCTCGGTCGGGCCAAGAGAATCATCGTGACGAAAGACAACACCACGCTCATCGAGGGTGCTGGAAAGAAGGCCGACATCGAAGGCCGAGTCAACCAGCTCCGCAACCAGATCGAGGAGACCACCTCCGACTATGATCGAGAGAAACTCCAGGAGCGGCTCGCAAAGCTCATCGGCGGGGTAGCCCTGATCAAGGTCGGCGCCGCCACCGAGACCGGAGATGAAGGAGAAGAAGGCGCGGGTGGAGGATGCCATGCATGCGACCAAAGGCCGCCGCCCAGGAAGGCATCGTCGCCGGCGGGGGCGTCGCGCTCCTGCGCGCAGCAGCGTCCTTGAAGGCGCTCGGCAAGGATAGCGCGCTGACCGAGGACGAGCGCGTTGGCGTTGCCGTCGTGGCCCGGGCCATCGAGGAGCCCCTCCGTTGGATCGCGCAGAACGCCGGTCATGAAGGCGCATTCGTGGTGTTGAAGGTGAAGGAGCTCGAAGGCAATCACGGTTTCAACGCCGAGACCGAGAAGTACGGAGACCTGGTCCGGGCGGGAGTCATCGATCCGACGAAAGTGGTGCGCTGCGCGCTACAGAACGCCGCCTCGATCGCGGGCCTCATGCTGATGACGCAGGCCATGGTGTCGGAGCGACCGGAGGTCGAAAACGAGAGCCGGACGGCCTAAGGCAACATGCCCGGAATGACACACTGACGCAGTCGCGACGATAGGTCTCGATTGGTTACGAGCGGAGCTCGTGTTCCGGGCCGCTCGTGGTGCCGGCTCGGCTGAGTTTCGATTCTTGGAGTTTGCTTCACCGAAACGTCGGTCCGTCCGGTCACCTGTTAGTTCGGCGGTCTAACCGCCTACCACACGCCGGGGACGAGACGTTAGGTTCGCGCACTGCCAATGCGACGCCGTAGGATGGGCCCGCCACCCAGTTGGGAAGCACGAGCGCCTGACCCGTTGAGTAGAGCAGGAGAGCCATGTACATGGGGTGGCGAACCTGGCGGTAGATGCCGTGGGTAACGAGCTGCTGCTTCTCTCCCGCACCTCGAGTGTGATCGACCAGTTCGAGCCGAGGTGCGCGTGCGACTGGTAAAGGAACCACAGCCCCGACGTAAGGCAGAAGATTCCGGCGATAAACGGGACCGGGCGAAGCGGATAGTCGGCGAACGAGAGTACCGGCGTCACTAACCCGACGAGCGGGAGCAAGAAGCCGAGCGAGGTGAGAGTCAGAAGGACCAACTCCATAGGCCCTTCCGGTTCTTCACCACCGGGGTTCCTCCGCCACGCGAGTCACAAGCTGTTCGCAACTCACGACGGCTGCCCGAACTCGTCGCGGAAGTAGCGGCGGGAGAAGCCCAAGGACAAACGGCGTTGGGTAAGAAACGTTACTCCGTCCGGACGGAGTTCCGTGCTTTAGGCTCTACTTTGTTGACAATGGGCACAGATGCGTGTATTCACTCCAAGAACTCGACGTGGGCGCACTGCAAAGTGTCGTCGACAGCCAGAAAACTCAAGGTACTGAGGAGGTCATTACGCAATGGATGTGCTCATTCATGCCAAGCTTCACAAGCCGGACCGGATGTCGGACCAGGAATTCTTCGGAGTGTGGAAGGAGGAAGCCAAGGCTGCACTCGGAGCGGTGGAAGCAGGGATCATCAAGCACATCTGGAAAGTGCCTGGCGAGTACCACGTGGTTGTTGTCTTGGGGGTGGACTCGGTCGACCAGATAGACGAGATCATGCACAGCCTTCCTATTTGGAAACTGGGCTATGACTACATCATCAATATGGAGTGGACTCTGCTGCGGCCGTACGAAAATTGGGCCAAACAGTTGGAGACTTTAGCAGCGGGGTAAGGCTATAGCTTGAGGGTGCGTCTCGAGTTCACCGGGCCCGATACGTTCCTGGGGACTTCCACGTGCCGTTCAGGTTTCCGTTCGGGACGGTTAGAGCCATCGCGTCGCAAGATTGTCGGCCGGTTAGTCCATGTTTCGAAACGGACCTTGGCAGCGGCGCCAGCTCTGCTCCGCTACGGTGCAGAGGCATCCTCGATCGTCTGCAGCAGGACAGGTCTGGTGCCAGCTTCTGCAGTCTCACCTTCCCACGGAGTATTGACCACATACCTGCCGGACAACCTCTGCATCATGGCCAACTCCCCGATTGACGTTTAGTCGTCGTTCCTGGGAAATTGCTTCTTGCCGACACCGACACTCACATTTCCAGATGTCGTTGTACCGACTGTGGTATTCAGAAGATAAAACTCTTTACCGTTGTCAACGATCACATATTCGTGATCCGCCGTCGATCCGCTCGGAAACACCACGACATCAGAAGCGTTGCAGTCCGCGTCCACGGTGTAGGTTCCGGTCAAGGTAAAATGAGCAACGTTTCCATTGGTCTTCGAGGTTCCGGTCCCCGTCAGATTGCCCTCTCCGTCATACGTGAATATTGCAATCACCGCGGTTGGACCAACACCGATGACAGCCCCATCCGCGTATATGCCATAGCTGCCCTTCAAGGTCCTGTTCGAGCATTGTCTGAAACGACGGTGGTCAGCCGCCAGCGTGCTGGCAAGTAGAACCAGGGCAATTGTCGAAAGCAACAGGGCTTGCAACTTTTTAGAGAGACTATGTCGGTTCATTTTCTCCTCCTAGGAGTATGGTCCGAATAGATTTGTAGACCTCTTACTGTTTGAGCTTTGGTTGCGCTCCGAACGACCTCATCCCTTGTTGGCAGAGCACTTTCTTCATGGCCTCTTTCTATGCACTAATTCGGATTCAGTCGGCGAAAGGGCTCATCGAAGGAAGAAAACGTTTCCAATGAGGCAGTTTCAATCCCGCCCGACAGCACCTATCGATTGTCTCTTCGATTCTCATTGGCCTCCGTGGACCGACGAGGCGGGCCTTTTGAGCGACATATTCGCGGGGAGAAGTCACTCAGTTGCTGCGAGACTGGGGCGGAGTGGGGACCGTGAGGCTCTCGTTGTGCTGGAGCCCTCGTGTATTCGCACCTGCCTGCCCATTCCAGGCGCGCGCAGTCCGGTTTCATCGGGCACCCGGCCCTGTCCTACCAAGATGGAAAAACTATCAGCCGTTCGAAATCCGGTCGGTCTCGTCACGTTCCGCGACTCTGCGAGCTCGCGGTCCGCGCGGACGACGAGCACGTTTCCCGGAGTTCGAGACCATCCAGACTCCTGGCGGACGCACTTTGCCTTTCACGAACAATCGAAATGGAATCCTCACTCGGATCTCGTTCGCTCCGGCAGGGCCGAAAAACCAACCAGGATCGTCGCGGTACTTGCCGCTGCGAGCGCTCGGAAGAATCGGCTCAGCGCGGGCTCCTTCTCGCAGGCGCCGCCACAGTATCCGTTTCCCTATCGTCGATGTCCTCCTCGTCCCCGCAGCGGTCGTGGACGGGACGGAGGTTGTGCCGGTGGATGTACGCGCCCACGCGACGACCCATGAGGCCGCCCTCTTCCTGGTCGAAGCGATAGTGGATGCCGCCGTATATGCGGGCATCGTCGATGTCCCGGGTGATGTCCTCGAATCGGCTGTAGTGCAGCACCACGCCCGGAACCGCGGGACTCGACATCACTATAGAATGGCCGTCCGGGCCGAAGATGCGCTCGGCCACTTTACGGGCCGCATGGCCCAGGCTCGCGTGAGCCGATGGGTAGCTCGGGTGACACGGCGTGAGGATGAAAGGCGCGTAGTCGGGATCTGGGCGCGTCGAGACGATTGCCGTCCTCGTCGCCCCTCGGGATCGAAGTCTCGGGGCGCCAGAAGTTGTAGCGGTACTTCGTGTCCATCACCGCGATGAATGCGTCGACGAGAGCCACGTTGAGAAGCGCGAAGGCGCGCGCGTTCTCCGTGAGAGACAGGCGTTCGGCTGCGGCGACTTGCCTCACAGCCGGATTCCAGGTCGCGACTCCCAGGACCACGGCGTAGAACCTCGCGACGTCGGCCCGATCGGGAGGTCGGTGGTTGCTCGTGGCATCGCCGCGCTTCGCAACTTCCGTGTAGTCCCGCGCGTACTTGAAGCTCCTGAGCGCGGGCGGCGGACCCGAACGGAACTGGTCGCCGCGCCGGATACCAAAAGGCTTCACGTTGCGCACGTGCAGGAACACCCCGCCTTGCGGCGGACAGCTCGGAGTCAACTGCCAGACACCCGGCGCGGACGACGAGGGGAGGTGGAACTGCGGAGTTTCCGAGCCGTCGCCTTCGCGCTCTGCAATCATGGCGTCGGCGGCGGCCTCTCCCACCGCAACGCCGTCCTCCTTCCCCCGTCCTTCCGGAATCGCGGCCAGAGAGGCCTCACGAGCGGCGTCCAGTGTTTGCGCTTTCTCCGGTACGTAGTGGAGGAGAACGGTATGCGCCGCGGCGATTGCGGCTGCCTCCGCCGAAGATCCGTGCGGCGCTCGGATCTTTCCGAGGTACGGGCGATAGCGCCCGGTCACGCTGTTGACCGCCTCGAAAACCGCCAAGTGGGTGATCGCGGCAATGCGTGTCTCGTCGAACGGGTTCTTCCCTACAAGAGTCTCGACGGTGACCGCGTTCCAGTCCAGGACGACGTCGGCATTGGTGACGCCGGGACGGCACAGCAACACCGCTGTCAGAGCGATGACGGCCCTGATTCCACAGATCTTCATGTACAAACCTCCGTGTCCTTGATTCGGCTCTCCCGAAGATGGGAGCGCCCGCGTTTCGTCCGCGAGCGTAGAGCGTCCCTCGGGGGAGGACCACAGACGGAGGCATGTATGTCGGTTCACGTTTCTCCTCCTAAGAGTATGGTTGGAATAGATTTGTAGACCTCTCACTATTTGGGCCAAGAGTTGCGTCCGATATGACCTCGTCCCTTGTTGACAGAGCACTGTCTTCCTGGCCTCTCCTCTCCTAATTCGGATTCAGTCGGCGAAGGGGCTCAATCGAAGGAAAAAAACGTCTCCCATGGAGGGGCGGTTTGATCCCGCCCGACAGCGCGTATAGATTGTCTCTTTCGATTTTCATCGGCCTCCGTTGACCGACGAGGCGGACCTCTTGAGCGACACATCCGCGGGAGACGTCACTCAGTTGCTGAGAGACTGGGCGGAGGGGGACCGCGAGGCCCTCGATCGGCTGGTGCCTCTCGTGTATTCGGAGCTTCGCCGGCTTTCGCGCCACTACTTGAACCGCGGGCGCTTTCACGCGTCACTGCAGACCACCGCCCTGATCAACGAGGCTTTCGTTCGACTCATCGACCAGAACGGGATCGGCTGGGAGAATCGGGCTCACTTCTTCGGCATCGCAGCGCGCACGATGAGGAACATCGTCGTGGACCATGCCCGCAAACGCCATGCGCAGAAGCGAGGGCGGGGTGAGGATCCGCTCCTCTTCGACGAGCAGGCTTGCCGACGTCAACCAGGAGAAGGGCGTAGAGCTCGTGGCCCTCGATGACGCTCTGACCAGCTTGTCGGAGATCGATCCGGAGCTCAGTCGATTGGTGGAGCTCCGGTTCTTCGGAGGCTTGACGGTTCGGGAGACGGCCGTTGTTCTCGGAGTTTCACCCGCCACAGTAAAACGAAGCTGGAGAACGGCGAAGATCTGGCTGCATCGTGAGCTGAATCGGAGTTAGCAGCTTGATAGACCCCGAGCGGTGGAAACGGGTGCGAGGAGTTCTCGAGGAAGCTCTGGAACGACCGCCGGAAGAATGGAGTCTCCTGCTCGATCGAGCATGCGGATCCGATAAGGCCCTCAGAACCGAAGTCGAGTCCCTTCTCGCCCGCGCGGCCGACGCGGAGAACCTGCTGGAGAATTCTCGGTCAACCGGTCTCGACGAATCGTGACGATTCTTCAGAACGCTCGCTCGTGGGCCGCTCGCTGACCCACTATGAGATCCTCGGTGAGATCGGCCAGGGCGGCATGGGAGTGGTCTATCGGGCCAGGGACAACGAGCTCGGACGGGAGGTGGCGATCAAAGTGCTGCCGGAGGAGTTCTCGGCAGATACCGAGAGGCTTTCCCGATTCGAGCGCGAGGCTCGGATTCTGGCGACCATGAACCATCCCCACATCGCGACGATCCACGAGCTTGGACATTCCGAGGAAGTGCACTTTCTGGTCATGGAGCTGGTCGAGGGAGAGGACTTGTCCCGGCGGATCAACCGAGGTGCCCTGCCGATCCAAGAAGCGCTCCCGATCATGAAGCAGATTGCCGAGGCGCTCTCGGTGGCCCATGAAAAGGGGATCGTCCATCGCGATCTGAAGCCGGCGAACGTCAAGGTGACCTCCGAGGGAAACGTCAAAGTGTTGGACTTCGGTCTCGCCCGGACGGTTGCCACGGACCCATTTCCCTCCAACTCGTCACGATCCCCGATCGTCACGAGCGAAGGCAGAGAGCGCGGAGTGATTCTCGGAACCGCTGCCTACATGAGTCCGGAGCAGGCCAAAGGTAAGACCGTAGATCGGCGCACCGACATCTGGTCTTTCGGATGTGTCTTTTTCGAGGCGCTCACCGGACGGAGAGCTTTTGACGCGAAGACGGTGTCGGACACCATCGAGCTTGTTCTCGAACGCGAGCCCGATTGGACGGCGCTTCCCGCGAAGACACCAGTGAAGATCCGGGACCTCCTGCGGCGGTGTCTTCAGAAAGACCCCCGTCGCCGACTGCGCGACATCGGAGACGCGGGGATCGAGATCGCAGAAGCACTGGCCGAGCCTTCGAGCCCCGCGCTCGCCGCAGTTGCGTTGCAGCCATCGCTGGGTTCCGTGGACTCTCGCCATCCTCGCTTCCGCCGTTGCGGTCTGGGCTCTTCTGCGCCCCTTGCCTTCTGCGTCACGCGCCGTCAGGCGCTTCACTCTCGACTCCCCCCCGGGGGCAACCTCGGTACAAGGGAAGCCGGCCTTCTCCCCCGATGGCAACCGGCTGGTCTACCCGAGCGGCGGAAGGCTCTACCTTCATCAACTGGATCAGATGGAGGCAGCCGCCATTCCCGGAACCGAAGGCGGCACTTACCCTTTTTTTTCCCCCGACGGCCAGTGGGTCGCCTTTTTTGATGACGGGAAGCTGATGAAGATCGATCTGCGAGGTGGATTGCCCATCCCGCTTTGCGACGCCTCGGACGAACCCGACGGGAGCTGGGGCGACGATGGCACGATTCTATTTACGCCGACGGAAACGACGGGCCTCTCGCGAGTCTCGGCTTCCGGCGGACCCCCTGCCTTCGTGACGACACTGGACTCGCGCCATGGGGAACTGTCCCACCGGTATCCCGAGTTCCTCCCGGGAGGAAAGGCGGCCCTTTTCACTATCCTGAAAAAACCGAGCCGGGAGTCTCAGATCGCTTTGCTCATCCTCGAGACAGGCGAGCGCCGGGTTCTCCTGGAAGGCGGATACAATCCGTGGTTCTCGCCGAGCGGACATATCGTCTACGCACGCGACGGACGGCTCATGGCCGCTGCCTTCGATCTCGAGAACCTCGCGCTCTCTGGCGATCCGATTCCGATCATCGAGAGAGTCGCACGCGGGCACGTCTCGCTCTCTCGGGACGGCTCTCTGGCCTACGTCCCGGCAGGGCCGGTGGAGTCCACACTGATGTGGGTGGATCGAAAGGGACAGAGCCGGCCTCTCAGCGAGATCCGGCGCAGTTTCTACTTCGGTCCCCGTCTCTCACCCGATGGAACGCGACTCGCCGTGTCGATCTCGACCGACGGCAAGGACCATATTTGGGTCTATGACCTGGAACGGGATGCCGTAAATCGTCTCAGCTCCGGCACGGTAGGTGACTATTTTCCCGTTTGGAGTCCGGATGGAGCGCGCATCGCCTATATTTCGGGGGGCGACATCGTCTGGCAAGCGGCGGATGGATCTGCGGACGCCGAGACGCTCCTTCCAGGCGTGCTCCAGCACAACATTACCCTGAGCTCCTGGTCACCTGATGGAAGCCTGCTCGCCTTCAGCAAAACAGGTGACAAAATTGCCGATATTTGGCTTCTGTCCATCGACGGTGAGACGCTTCGACCCTTTCTCGAGACCCCGGCTGACGAGAGCGGAGCCGTGTTTTCGTCCGACGGGCGTTGGATCGCTTACGTCTCGAACGAGTCGGGCCGTTACGAGGTCTACGTCCGGTCCTATCCCGGCCCTGGCGGGAAGTCGCAGGTATCGACCGAGGGCGGCATCCAGCCGGCCTGGTCCCGCGCCGGACGCGAGATTTTCTACCGCAATGGAGACAAGATGATGGCTGTCGCGGTTTCGACCGGGCCGCCCATGCGTCTTTCGAAGGCAAGGCTCCTTTTCGAAGGGCAGTTCGTCGGGGCATCGGGCGCCTATTCCTATAACGTGCTCGGGCGCGCCACGTACGATGTCGCTCCCGATGGGGAGCACTTCGTCATGCTCCAGGAGAGTGAATCCGCGCGCATCCACATCGTTCTCAACTTGGCCGAAGAGCTGAAAGCGAAGGTCCTGCCCGGCCGTCGCTGAGTTCCCAGACTACCTGAAGACGAGAACGCGCCCGTGGCGGACGGCTACCGCTCGGACCAGTTCGCCCGAACGTACGTCGTCGAGCCGGGAGTCACAATAACGTCCTTCAAGAACACCCGTCCGTCGGGGAGCTCGAGCTTTACTTCGTACCGACCGGGTGGCACGGGCGAAAAACCTCCCGGAGCCGTCCCCAACCGTTCCTCTCCGAGCCAAATGACCGCGGGAATGTCGCTCTCGACCTCGAGCGTCGATGGATAACGCTCTCCGACCCCGGACGGGTCCGCTGGAGGCGGCTTCGGCACCGCTTCCTTGACGGGCTCGACGGCCGAGACGACCGTGCGGCTTACGTCGTCGATCGCGGGCTTGGTCTTCTTGCTATCGCCGACGTTTCGCGGTTTTCTCGTTGCCTCAACGGGACGCTCGATGGCTTCAGAAGGAGGCGGAGACGTCACGCCCGATCGGAGCCCGGTAGCGGTGGACGCGTGTGCCGTCTGGACTAATGCCGCGGGCGCTATCGGCAGTGTCGTTCGCGCGCTCTCGGTGGGGACTCCACTCATGGAAAGGAGGAGCGCGGCGCCGACGACCGCGAACGCCAGCACGAAGAGGATCGCCGCCCTCGGCACGTGCCGGAGGCGCCGGGCGTTCTCAACAACGGAACGCATACGCTCGTCCAGAACGTCCAGGAGGCTCGGCGCCTCTTCGAACTCTAGGGTCGACTCCGTTGACGTCGGCGGCTCGACCGGGGACTCGAGATGAGACGACGAATCGAGGATCGGCATCGGCTCGGGCGGAGACTCGTGTAGCGAGAAAGGAGGAAGTTTGGCAAGGATGTCTCGCTTGGGAAACGTCGGGATGGTGCTTTGGCCTGGATCGATGAACAGCCCCTCGAAGCCGAACTCGCTCTCGACGGAGAGCAAGTGTGTTGAGCGAACCACGCTCGCATTGTTAACGAATGCGTTCGTCATCGCCTGGTCCGCCACGACGTTGATTTCCCTCGGAATACCGGCAGTCATCCCGTAGATGGCTCGCACCGCCCCGGGGTCGAAGATCGCGTCGGGATTTCTCGCGCCAGCGGCGCGAAGCCTTTCGATCAGGTAGAGCTCGGTCTCGCCGAGGCTGAGCGGCATCATGGTGTATCGCAGCGTGATCCTTTGACGCAGCTGACGGAGGTGATCCGAGCGGAGCCGCGTGACGAGCTCCGGCTGACCGACGAGGCATATCTGAAGTACGGGGTGACGCCCGTCACGAACGTTCGTCAGGAGTCGCAAATGCTCGAGGACGGTATCCGGCAAAAGGTGGGCTTCATCGACGACCACAACGGCCTTGTGACCCTCGGCCGCGAACGCCGCGAGAGCGGTCTCGAGCCTTCGTCGCCGCTCGGCCTTGGATTCTCGAGCGCCTCCAAGTGAAAGCGCCAGGCACAGCTCTTCGAGAAGCTCCCCCGGAGTCGAGAGGGTCGGCGGTAAGAAAACAACCGGAGTCTTCGATGGCAGCTCCGCCACGGCTGCGCGGATCGCGGTGGTCTTTCCGGTGCCTACCTCCCCGGTGAGCAGGAACACGCCGTGATGATTCTGCCGCGCGTGTAGGAGGTGCTGGAGCGTTTCCCTGACGTGGGTACTCCGAAGAATCGTCTCCGGATCTGACAGCGGGAGGAATGGATTCGCGCGCAATCCAAAATAAGCAGAATACACCGACCCCCCCCAGGGGCCGAATCATATCATTCGTTCGGCCGGCGGTTAAAGCGGCTAAAGGTGAGCGGCTTCCGCTTGGAACTACCCTCGGTCATCCCCCCTCCTGCCGCCCTCGGCGTGGCACCACTTGCCCCCACCCGGTACCAGGGCTTATATTCTCCCCTCGACGGTTCCCGGCGCGGCTGATATCCCGCAAACACACCTCTGGCGAACCAACATGCACGCGGACCCGTGCTGCTCCAGTTGAGCCGTACCGTGCGCCAAGGAGGTACTCGTGCGAAGCTTCTTCAGGATTTTTGTCGGGATTTCAATTCTTCTCTCGGCGTGCGGAGGCGGCGATCCAGAAGCGGATGTCATAGGCACATTCTTCAATGCGGTCAAGAAGAGCGACCGAGCGGGCGTCGAGCGCGTCTCGCTAGCTCCGTTCGACGGTAAGCCCGAGTCGTGGGAAATCGTCGAGCGAGGGACCGAATCGGTCGCACCGTTCCAGCTCGTGGATCTCGAGGCGCAGCTGCAGAGTAAACAAGATGAAGTCAGGGCTCAAAAAGAAGGAAACGCGAAGTTCATCAGCGACAACAGTGACACTTACGAATCTTATAAGAGCACGTACGCCGCAAATCCATCGGCGCCTTTCCAAGGAGCGCTCTTAACGTTTCATGAAGAGTTGCAAAAGAGGCAAGGACTCTTGGCCCAACTCCAGGCCGACGCCGATCAACTGGCCCTTAACGTCGAGGCACTCAAGAACGCTGCGACGCTTTCATTGAGTACACCGGTCGATACGAGCTTCGAGGGGCAGGTCAAGGTGAAACCGCTACAGGTCAAAATCAACGATGGCTCCGGGGATCGGACTTACACAATCCTTCTGCAGCGTTACGAGCTCGTCGACACCAAGCAGAACCGGTCTCCGACTCCTCGGTGGATCATCGCGGAGATTCAGCCGAGTACATGATGAAGCGCAAGGCTGACGACTGATGTAGTCGCGGCGCTCGCGCAAGACAGAATAGGATTCATCGGCGGTCCACTCCGCTTGACTCCGTCTCTGTAATGCTATACATCGTATAACGAGATATCGTTATGCGAGGTATCTTCCGCGAGGCACTCAAAGGACATCTTGATCTCATGGTGCTGGCCGCGCTCGAGCGCGGGTCGGCACACGGTTATGCCATCATCGCCGAGATACGCACGCGGACGCGGGGTACGTTCGATCTCGCCGACGGTACCATCTACCCCGCGCTCCAGCGGCTCGAGGACGCGGGGCTGCTCAGGAGCTCCTGGACTCTCGTCGGCGGACGTTCGCGCCGAGTCTACGGGCTGACGGCGGGAGGCCGAGCCGAGCTCGCTCGACAACGCCGCGGCTGGCGCACGTTCTCGCTCGCCGTCTCCCGAGCCATAGGATAGCCGTGCCCCGATCTCATCCGGACGTCGCCGCGTTTCTCGCCGATCTGGAGCGGTCGCTCGAGGCCAGGGGACTCCCCGCTCGAGCCGTCCTCGCGGAGGCGGAAGAACATCTCGCCGACACCATGAAGGAGTTGGTGGAGAGCGGCCTTTCTCCCGAGAACGCCGCCCGCGAGGCCGTTCGGCGATTCGGCTCGGTCGAGGCCGTCGTCGGCGCCTGGATTTCGCGGCAGCACGTCGGAACACGGAGCCGGCCGGACGGGCGACGCTCTCGTCGACTCGTCAGGGGGCTCGAGGAAGACGCGCGTTACGCGGCGCGGAAGCTCGCGGCGAGCCCTGGCTTCACCGTGGCGACGGTGCTGATTCTCGCCGTGGGGATCGGCGCCACCACCGCTATCTTCAGTCTCGTCCATGCCGTTCTTCTTCGCCCGCTTCCGTTCCACGAGCCCGACCGCCTCGTCAACATCTCTCTCCACCACGGAAGCGAAGGTGACGAGAACAACCCGCTGTCGGAAGCAGACTTCTCGTTCTTGCGCGCGCAGGTCCAGACGCTCGAGAGCACGGCTGCGCTTTTTGTGCGCCGCAGCTTTCAAATCGCGGGGCGAGACCGTCCCATGCGGGTTGCCGGAGCGATCGTGACGGCGGAGTTTTTCGCGATGCTGGGAGTGCGGCCCTTCATGGGACAACTCTTTCAGTCCGGAGACGATCGAGAGGGAGAGCCACGCCGCATCGTGATCAGTCATCGGTTGTGGCAGGGCTACCTGCAGTCTGATCCCGACGTCATCGGGAGCGCCCTGACGCTGGACGGTGAGCCCCAAACCATCGTCGGAGTCGCGCCTCCCGACTTCCGATGGGTGCGCGCCGACCCTCTGGAGGTTTGGTCCATCCTGACCGTGGCAGAGCCCAACGAGCGATCGCCCTTCTATCTCACCGCGTTCGGGAGGTTGAAGCCCGGGACCCGTCGGCGCGATCTCGAGGCGGAGCTTCCCCTGATCGAGAACGCCATCCAGAAGCGCTATCCGAGCTCCCCCACGGACTGGGCGTTCGCGGTGGAGGATTTTCCCGAATTCTTCGTGGGTCGTAGACGTCCCGTGCTCCTGCTGCTCTTCGGCTCCGTCGGCATTCTGTTGCTCGTCGCCTGTTCCAATGTCGCGAGCCTCCTCTTGACCCGGTCGGTGGGACGACGGCGGGAGATGGCGGTGCGTTCGGCGCTCGGCGCGTCCCCGTGGCGGCTCGCGCGGGAGCTGCTGGTGGAGAGCCTGCTCCTCGCGAGCGCCGGCGGTTCCTTGGGACTGGCCTTCGCCATGGCCTGCCTCGGGCCGCTCCTCGAGCTCGGAGCAAACACGCTCCTCCTTCCTCGCGAGGTCGGCCTGGATCCGTGGGTGCTCCTGTTTGTAACCGGGCTCGCCGGGGGCGTGACCCTGCTCATCGGGCTCGTGCCCGCGCTCGGAAGCGCTCGAGCCGATTCGGCGACCACGCTGAAGGAGTCCGCTACCTCGGTGAGCGACAGTGCGGGAGCGCGCTGGCTGCGCTCGGTGTTCGCGGCGCTGCAAGTGGGATTGGCGACATCGCTTCTCATCGGTGCGGGACTCCTTCTGCGGAGCTTTCACGAGCTGCAGCGGGTCGATACCGGCGCGCGGCTCGATTCCGTGCTGGCGTTGCCGGTGGCCCTCCCGGACGCCACTTACCCCGACGACGAGAGCGTGGATAGCTTCTGGCGCCGCCTCCTCGACCAGGCCAGAGCGCTCCCCGGAGTAGTCGAGGCGTCCTGCAGCATGGGACTGCCACCGGATCTCCTGGTCATGACCAATCCCTTCACCGTCGAGGGCCGTCCGGTGCCTTCCCATCAGATGCCGCCACTGGCCGAGCAGCTTCTGGTGAGCCCCCGGTACTTCGAGACCCTCGGCATCCCGACGCATGAGGGTCGGGACTTCACTCTCGGTGATCGCCCGGACTCGACGCCAGTCGTGATCGTCAACGAGACGCTCGCCCGCCGCTTCTTTCCGGGAGGCAACGCCATCGGCCATCGGATCCAGCTCGGCGAACCGCGTCCCGACGGGCGTTGGAACACCATCGTGGGGGTCGTCGCCGACGTGAAGTACGACGGGCTCGATGCCAGCCCCGCGCCGACGGTCTACGTTTCGTATTTCCAGGAGCCATGGTGGCGCGAGATGTACCTCACCGTAAGAACCACCGGCGACCCGCTCTCGGTCGCGCCGCTCCTGCGCTCGACCGTCGCCGCGCTCGACTCGAGACTCGCTCCCGGTGAGCCCAAGACGCTCGACCGCATCGCGGCGGAATCCGTTTCCGGGCCTCGCTTCCGCACGGCGCTCGTGGTGGTGTTCGCCTTTCTTGCGCTATCGCTCGCGATCGTCGGCGTGTACGGAGTCGTCTCGCAGGCGGTGGTGGGTCGGACTCGTGAGATCGGAATTCGCCGCGCTTTCGGGGCGAGCGATCGCGACATCCTGACAAAACTCATCGGCGAAGGGATGATGATCCTGCTCGCCGGCGGTGTCTTCGGCGTTCTGGTATCCCTCGGACTCGCGCGCGTACTTGCCGCCATGCTCTTTCAGATCCAACCCGGCGACCCAGCGACGTTCGTGGGCGTCCCGGTGTTGTTGGGAGCGGTGGGAGTGCTCGCCTGCTATCTGCCCGCGCGACGCGCGCTTCGCGTCGAGCCGGTCGTCGTGCTCCGCGGTTAACGGCTAGGGAACCGAGACTGCTACGAGCCGACCGTCGCGACGGAGAGGAACGCGCGGTCCTCACCCCCAAGACTATTGATTCTTGCCGGCGCGCAACTCACGGGATTCCGATAAGCTGCGTACGCGGGAGGAACGAATGGACAAGCCGCGCATCTTCCTCGGCTCCTCGAAAGCGCAGGAGAAGCTGGTGCAGGCGCTGACTGGCGGTCTCGAAGACATCGCGCACGTGGAACCGTGGACGACTTCCTTCAATCCTGGGACCACCACGCTCGAGCGGCTTCTCGAGCTCGCGCATGAGGTCGATTTCGCCGCGTTCGTGTTCGCTCGGGACGACTGGACCACGAACAGCCCACCTGCGTCCGATCCCGAAGGATCCGGGCAGGCTTCTCCTCGAGACAACGTGGTCTTCGAAGCTGGACTTTTCAGTGGTGCCCTTGGAATGCGCCGAACGTTCATCCTGCATGCAAGTGGCTCGAAGCTGCCCACCGATCTCCTCGGCCTCACGTGCATCCGGTACGGTGAAGCGACGACTGCTGCCGAGATCGGAGATATCAATCAGAAGCTCCGGAAGGCGATCGAGAACGAGGGCCGCGTCGCCCGCATCGAGGGCCTGTGGTGGCAGTTTTCCTTGACGGAGCGGAGTTCCCGGGAGCCCTCCGCCGTGAGTCTCTTGAAGATCTCGAGAGACCGAGACGGGATGCTGGAAGTGCGCGGCCGCTCATGGCAAGAGGATGGCACCCTCTCAGCGCGATACTGGAGCGAAGCGGCGAAAGAACGGAAAGAGCCATCAAGCGTCTTCTACTGTTGGAAAGGAGAACGGCCTCGGCACCCGAACGCGCCGCAGTTGGACGGTACCGGGGAGATCCGAATCGAGTCCGCCGATCGCGCGGCCGGGTACTTCACGACTCATTCGGACGGTCACCCGAAGGTCGACGCGCGGACGTCCGGTGTGTACTGGCGCGCCGATCCTGACGACCTGGGTATTCTCGACGGAAACGACGATGAGCAACGCGCCGAGCTGATCTCAGAACGGCTGAGGCGTTGGAAGTCGATCACGAGCTCCTGAAGCTGGCGAACGGAAGGGGCGACCGAACACCGTTCACCCAGAGCCACGACCACTCACAAGCCGCGATTGCCAGCTAGTCTGGCGTCGAGCCGAGCACGTGCGAAGAATCGAGGCGAGACCGGCCGTAACCCACCGCAGCATCGCGGCGATGGTCTCCGGGCGACCGGCTATTCGGCGCACTTCAATCTCGTGCTCTCGAATTCGCCCGAGTATGTAGCCAACAGTCGAGCACGACTTCGACATGCACGGCGCGGGGAGACGGCCCCGGGACGACTACTCAGGAGGTATCGCCGGCTCCGACGTGGACATCGCTCGGAACACTTTCCTCGGCGTCAACCCGTCGGGACCGGACACCAGGTACAACTATGACGTCCGCGGCGATCCCTGTGCGCTCCATCGGTTCCGCGAGCAACGTCAGCCTTCAAAGCGCATGGGACGCCGTTCGCTGGTACGGCAGGCCACCTCCGGTCCGACGCCGCCTCCCGCCTGGCTTCGAGTCTCGAACAACAAGTTCGGACAGCCGCCAATCCCACCCGACTATTGGGCACGGGCGACTTCGATGGCGACGGGGCTCAGGATCTCTTTCTGGCCACGGGAGCCGCGTGGTCTACTCGCCCGGCGGTGTCGCCGAGTGGCGGTATCGAAATGACGAGACGGCTGCGATCGCCGATCTGCTCTTCGGCGACCTCGACGGCGACGGGCGCACCGACGTGCTGAGCAAGCAGCGGCGGAGCTGGCTCGTCAGCTGGGCGGGGGCGTCGAAGCGGGAGAAGATCAACGAGTCCGACGGTCCCGTTATCGACTTCGCCGTGGAGACTTCGACGGCGACGGACGCGCCGACATCTTTCACGCGACCGGCAGCGAATGGCGCGTGTCCTACGGAGGCGCCGCTCCATTCGCGCTTCTCTACCCCTCGCCGCTTCGCGTCAGCCGGTCTTCGATTCGGCGATTTCGACGCCGACGGCCGGACGGACGTGTTCGCGGTCATCGGGAACGGCTGGTACATGCGCCGCGGCGGCCGCTGGCCCCTGGGTGCCGCTGAGGACCGCGCTGACGTCGTCCGTCGACAACCTGGTGTCGCGGACTTCAACGGGGATGGCTGGTCGGACGTCGCGCTTTCGGACTCGTCCACGTGGAAGTCTCGTATTTCGCGACGGGCATTGGACGCCGCTCCGTCCCAGCGATGGACTGTCGCTGCAGCAGCTACACAATCAGCGCGATCACCGCTTACTCCCGGCGGCTGGACCTCCGTGGATCGTTGTCGCGGCAGGGTTTGGATCGTCCCCATCCGAGATGGCCCGGCTCTTGCACAATCGGAAAACGTAGGAGGAATACTCATGAACCCCCGCGTCTTCCGTCCGCTGCACCTTCGTATCTCTGGGGCGCGTCGCGCCTTCAGGAGGCCGCCGCCGTGCGACACTATCTCCTCTCGCTCCTCGCTGCCGCTGCCGGCGTCCTCGTGCCGGTAGGCGCCGCCCGGGCCCAGGTTGGTCCCAACGCCGGGTTCTTCGAGATCGACGGTGACTACGGCTCGTTCATCGCCGACTTCAAACCCGGCTACGGCGGCCATGACCAGCTGGCTAACGACGTCACCGACGGCGGCGGTACGACCTACGGCACACGGGACACGCCCTATTGCAGTCACTGGGTCCACACGGCTGACACGCCGTACATGGGCAGACAGGCCTACGGGGTGGCCTGTTTCCCCGTCAGCGGCGTGCGCAGCGAGCAGATGCTCGTGAACGATTGGTATCCGGGGACCGACAGCCGGCGGACAGTCAGCTTCGCGGTGCGCGTGCGCGGCGTGCCCTCGACCGCGACCAATGTCCGCGGCTACATCGCGCAGTTCCACCAGGGCGGCGAGCAGCCGCCGCCGTTCCGCCTCCAGTGGCAAACCGACGCGCACGGCAACATGACCGTCGAGGGCGGCGTGCGCTGGGATCGCCTCGTGGGCACAGCGCTGGCCCAAGAGTACGAGTCGGTGTTCGAAGAACCGATCGATCGCAACGTCTGGCAACGCTTTATGGTGCAGCTCGATCCTGGACCGGCCGTCGGCTGGGGACCGTGCCCCCACGGGCCCGGCGTAAGAGGGTCCGTCACGGTGTGGAAGATGGACAACGCGACCGGCGGCTGGATCAACACACGCCGACCTACCACGGCCAGGTCGGCTACCGGTACTCGGATGAGACGGGGGACTGCCGCGAGGGCGGCGCGCTCGAGTACCAGTGGAAGGTTGGGGAGTACACGGTCACGCACCTCAACGAGCTCGACTTCGACAACGTCGCTTACGGCAAGCGCTGGAACGACATCACCAAGAACCGCCTGATCGGCTACAAGAAGAGCGTCCTGCGTCTGCCGTTCGAGGAACTGTGGGGCCAGCTAGTGGTGGATCGTTCGTGGACCTGGAACGGCGGCGTGTCCGGCGACCCCACCAAGGACTACGACAACAACGGGACCATCGTCGGCGCCGTCCTGCGCAACAGCTACGGCGTCAACCGCCACAGCCTGCGCTTCGATGGCAGTAACTTCGTCGAGGTGCCCATCGACACCACCGACTTCGACGTCGGCAACTATATGACGGTGTCAGCGTGGTTCCGGACCAGGGCCTTGCCCATCGACAACAAGGGCCTGGTCATGATCGACGAGTACGGCAGCACCTGGAAGACCCTGCTCTACACCTCGCGCAACAGTGTCTCGTTCGGCGTCAGGCACGCGGGCACGTACTCCCGACTGGATCATATCGTGCGGATCGGCCGCTACGCCGACAACCAGTGGCACCTCGTCACCGGCACCTTCAACCGCTTCGCGGCCGACGGCCAGCGCATCAAGCTGTACATCGACGGCGTGAAGGTCCTGGAGAGCGTCGGCAAAGACCTGCCGGTGCTGCGTGGCGACAATCGCCTCACTGTCGGGAAGTTCTCGGTCGATGGCTACTTCGTGGGCGACATCGACGACGTCGGCCTGTTCAACTACGCCATGACCAAGAAAGACGTCGCGAACCTGTGGCTCCGGCGCGGCGCCCCCTGAGGGCGGCGTCGCAACTTGTCCCTCGGACGGCCCGGACAGCTGGTACCCGGTCTTTAACCACGCTCTCCCCTCCTCTCTCCTTATTTATAGAAAGAAGAAGAGGGATGCGCGCTGCGGCGCCGCGCCGGTTTTACCTGTCTCCGGTACCCCTACAAACCTCACGACACTTCACTCGTTGTACCCCCTTCGATACGACCGGCGTCAAGCGAGCTTCAATGCAATAAGTTGAGGGCGAGAGCGTGTGGGGAGGGCTTGGGTTCCGCAGCCGCGTATTTTCTTCAGGCAGCAAGTGGCCTGCCCGCTTGAACTGCGGGCAGGCCTCAACCGTCAGTGGAGACTTACTGGCGGTCCTTTCCCGCGGGTCGCGCCCCCTTCTTCATCTCCCGGATCAAACGACGAGATTCCTTCTCCGAGAGCACGGTCACGGCGCCGCTTAGACCTTTCTGTATGCAGAACAGCTGCTGGCGCCCAACGGTGTTGAAGAAGGGCCTCCGTCGACCTTCCCCGAAGAACATTTCGACGCAGGCGTTGGTGCCGTTTCGAACCTTAGCAGGCACCTCGAAGCTGAACAGCGCCACCCGACTGCGGCCGGCAGGGATCGTCATCCTCCGCACAGTATCGATCTGGAAATTCGTGAAGTCGGTCAAGCTTCCCGTCCCGAACGCCTGCACCAGGCTCCAGGCCGCCCCGTTCACCGGCACATTCAGACGGTTGGTGATACGGACGCTGAATCGGCAAAGACCGCCGTCGGGGCGCAGATTGCCGCAGGGACTCACTTGGGTAAAGGCGATTGGAAACGGCAAGAGTGGTACGTCGCCAAGATCCTCGAGCTCGTTCTCTTCGAGCGAGAAAAGCGCCGTCTCTCCCGGCTCGTACTCGCTTGCCGAGACGCGCACCCGGTAGGTTCCCAAAAGAAGGGGCGCTCCGGTGAAATCGCGGTCGAAACGGAACCGCCCCTGTGCATCGGTCGCCTGCGAACCCAGGAATTGAAAGCAGCCGAATTCATCGCACCGCAGGAGCTCCACCGAGGCGAAGGGACTCACGGATCCTGCCAGCGGGTTGCCGGAAACGGAATCGACGATTCGTCCGATAACTCCTTCGGCTGCCGGTGGCCGAGTCAAGGCAACCTCTCCCAGCGAGAAATCCTCTCCCTCGGCGACCTCGAAGGGGCCGACCCGGGCCTCATGATAGATGCTCGCAGTGACTCGTATCTGGTACGTTCCCGCCAGCAGAGCAGTCCCGAGCGTTCCAGCGTCGAACCGAAACTCACCCGCAAGATTGGCGCCCTGCGAGCTCACATGCTCCTCACAGATGTCGCCGGCGCAGCGCAACAGCTGGACGACCGTGAACGGGAAGCCGCTTCCCGGCAGAGCCTCACCGGTGAGGGCATCTACAACCCCCCCGGCAATGGAGCTCGCGAAGGCTACAGGGCTGATTGTGAGCTGATAGGAGCCGCTCACTCCGACGTTCCCCTCGAACTGATGATCGCAGCAGCTCGTCGCCGCTACGATGAGGACACCATCGCGAGGAATGGTGACCAGAAGACGGGAGTTGAGGGTGCCGCTGTCGTCGTTCACCAGAACGAGATTGCAGCTGGAGTCGAAGAGTCCCAGGAATGGATCGCCCAGAGTTCCCTTCCCCGTCGCCTGACCCTCCAGATCGATCCGGACGCCCGCGTCCGGCAGCCCCTCGAGGCGGTAGAAGTCCACGTCTCCCTGATCGAGTGGTGGATCCAGGCTTCCGCTCAGCGTGAAGGGAAACGAGACCGGGCCGAAGTCCTGGGCGGATGAACAAGGATGATTGGGCTCGATCTCGATTTCCTGAGCCGGCAGCAGCGATCCCGTACCGAGAACGCACAAGGCCAAGAGCAGTCGCACAAAACGGAATGTCATCGTCCTCTCCTTTTCGGTGCCCACTCCCCCCACGAGCAAGGCCGGTCCTCGAGAAGAACACCGCGAGTGACGATGGAGTGAATACGCGGGTTCCGCTTCAACGATGAGCCGAAGCCACGAATGACGGCGACCATGCCGCGCTCGCCATTGGAGTAGACGACCGCGGCGGCGAATTTTCGCGAGGAGATGCTCTTATTTCATTGCGGGCAGATCGAAAGTGGCTATCGGAGTAGCTGCGCGTCGTGAGGTGTATCGAGAACCCCTACTCCGATCGAAGCGCCTGCAGTACATCGACCCGTGACGCACGCGCCGCCGGTATGAGCGACGCGATCACCGCCGCCGCGGTGAGGACGGCGGCCGCGCCGACCGCAGGCAGCACTCCGGGCATGCGCACGGTCTCGAGGTAGGTCGACGCCACGCGGGCCAACACGTAGCCGAACACGGCGCCGGCAGTGATACCGGCCGCGACGATGGCCGTGCCCTCCTTGAGGACCCGCGTCAGCAGCTGCGACGGCGTCGACCCGACCGCCAGTCGTATGCCGAACTCGCGCGTTCGCGCGCTCACCGAGAACGCCAAGACGCCCGCGACGCCGACGACCGCGATGAGCAGCGCGATGCCGCCGAACGCCGAGAACACGAACGCGTTCAACCGCTCCGGCGTCAGCACCTCGGCGCGCACGTCCTCGAGCGTCGTCGGTCGCTCGACCGCCTGGTCGGCGGAGATGCTCGCGGAGGGTGCGCGTCACGGACGGGACGAGCGCGTAGGGGTCTCCGGCGGCACGGACGAAGAGGCGGCTGGGGCAGGCCCATCTGCCGATAGCGGGTAGTAGACCGTCAGCGACGGTTCCTGCACGACGTTCTCGTCATCCACGTCCGCGACGATGCCGACGATGCGGCGGGGCTGTGGCTCTGCCACGAGTGGCAAACCACACGCGTCGGTTGACCGCGTCGCCGTTGGGGAACAGGCGCTGGGCCACGCTCTGGCTGACCATGGCGACGAGCTCGGTGTCGTCGCGGTCCTCGTCCGTGAAGTCCCGGCCCGCGAGGATCGGGACGCCGAGCACGGCGAAGAATCGAGGCGAGACGGGCCGGAACCGACACGTCGGGTCTTCTTCGCCATCCGCGGGCTGGTACCCCTCGAATGCAAACCGGAACTTCAGGCCGTCGCTGGGGTCGCGCCAGGGCACGACCATTCCGGCCGCGACGCCCTCGACGCCCGGCAGTTCGCCGATCCGCCGAGTGGCCTCCTGGAAGAAGTCGAACGCTTCGTCGTCGCCGACGCCCGTCGCCGGCGGTGGGACGTCGATCGCCAGTACCTGTCGCATGTCGTAGCCGGTGTTCGCCGTCTGCAAGGCATTGAGCGTGGCGACCAGCATGCCGGCGCCCGCCAGCAGCACGAACGAACACGCGATCTGAGTCGTCGCAAAGATCCGCAGGCGGCGGTTCGTGCCGGGCGTCATCCGCAGGCTGCCGCCAGCCAGCCCCAAACCGCCCGACCGATCGGAGGACGGGAGCCGTGGAACGTAGGCGAGCAGCACGGACGCCACCACGGCCAGCCCCGCCCCGAGCCAGAGCACGCTCGGCGTCCACCGTGGCTTCGAGCGCGCGAACGGAGAAGCGCGCGGCATAGCGGGCCGCCACGGTCACCAGCGGCTCGGCCAGCATCAGGCCGAGCACGGCGCCGGCGGCACAGAGGACCAGGCTCTCGGCGAGCAGGGTGCGTCGGAGCGCGCCCCGGCCCGCACCCAGCGCGGCGCGCAGGGCAAGCTCCGCTTCGCGGCGGACCGACCGGCCCAGGATCAGGTTGGCGACGTTCGAGCACGCGATGACGAAGACGACCGCCGCCGCCGCCAGGAGCAGGAGCAGGATCGTCCGTGCGGGCGATGCGATCTGCTCGGGGAGCGTCGTGACCTGCAGTTGGACCTGAGCCCGCGCGGAGTACGCCTCGGGATGCTCGCCCATCATCGACGCGTGCACGCTGGTCGAGCTCGGCGCGTGCCGCTTCCAGGGTGGCGCCTGGGGCCAGCCGGCCGAACAGCTCCGTCATGCGGTGCGTGCGGTCGGTCACCATCGTCGCCCCGAGATGGTGCGGGCTCGTCACGACGTTCGCGATGATCTGGGTCTCGGCCGGATAGGGCACCGACGGTTCGAGGACGCCGACCACGGTCGCAGTGCCTGGACCGAGACGGATGGTCTTGCCGACCACCGCGGGATCGCTGTCGAGCACCGTCGTCCAGAAACGGTGCGTCAGGACCGCCACGCCCGCCGCCTTGGGGCCGTCATCGGCGGCGTTCAACAGGCGGCCGAGCACCGGGCGAAGTCCCATGACCTCGAAGAACGACCCGTTGACGACACCGGCCGTCACGACGCGAGGCTCCCGTGCCGAACCCGATCAACGTGAACTCGACGGTGGAGAAGTCGCCGAACGCGGTCATCGTCGTGACGCGCGACGTGAGGTCCTTGATCTCCGGCATCGAGAAGGTGAGGTTCTCGGTCCCGATGCCCAGGGCGGTCTGGCGGATGTAGATCAGCCGATCCGCGTCCCGATTGACGAGCGGACGCAGCAGCACGCTCCGAACGACGCTGAAGATCGCGGCGTTGGCGCCGATGCCCAGGGCGAGCGTCACGACGACGGTGCCGGTCAGGCCCTTGGCACGGAGCGAGGGAGCGCAAGGCAAACCGGATGTCTCGTGCGAGCGCTTCCGCCTCATCGAGCCAGCGAGGTCGCCAGACGCTTCGCATGGAGTCGCGCGTCAGGAGGACGTTGCCGAATTCCTTCAGCGCGGCCAGGCGCGCCGCTTCGGGATCCTCGCCGCGTTCGATCCGTTCCTTGATGCTCAGCGCCAGATGGCCCCGGATCTCTTCGTCGAGCTCGTCCAGGTCCGGCTTCATGCCCGCTACTCCTTCTCCGGCTCCGGATTCATGATGAGTCCGATCGCGTGCACGAGCTGCGACCACCGGTCGCGCTCGCGTACGAGTTGGGCCTTCCCCGCCGCCGTCAGCCGGTAGTACTTCGCCCGCTGGTTCGCCTCGCTGACTCCCCACTCCGCCTTCAGCCACCCGCGCTTCACGAGACGGTGCAACGCGGGATAGAGAGAGCCGGTCTCGACCTTCAGGAGGTCGTCCGACTGCGCGCGGATGGCCTGGCCGATGCCGTGGCCGTGACGCGGACCCCACTGCAGGGTGCGCAGGACGAGCATGTCGAGCGTGCCTTGAAGAAGCTCGAGGCGGCGGTCGTCGGGGGTCTTGGTCATGGTAGTAGACAGTCTACGTCCTTAGACGTAGAGTGTCTACGGCTTGTTCCAAGAGAAACTCGGAGCCGCCATGGCACGCGCGATCCGAGGCCGCTCATGGCGCGGATCGGATGTGCGCCCTGAACCACTCGATAATGTGGGCGTCTCGATCCTTCCGGTTCCGCGGCAGCGAGTGGCCGTCGTTCGAGTACACCACGACCTCGTACTCTTTGTTGTGCTGTTCGAGCAGCGCGGCGAACCTTAGGGTTTGCTCGACTGGGCCCGCGAATCGCTGCGGCTGTGGAGCAGCAGGACTGGTACGTCAATCTCGCCGGGCCAGTCGACCGCGGAGCGACTCGCGAAGTGCTCGGCCTCGCGGCGCTCGAAATCGGGCCACACATTGCGCCAGCCAGGCCAGCCCACCGGCCCTCAGGACTCACCCAGGTGGAAGCGGCACGAAGGATGCGGATTCCGCTGAACCGCCTCAACGAGATCATTCGGGGCCGGCGCGGGGTGACTGCGGATACGGCGCTTCGCCTCGCTCGCCTATTCAAGACCTCACCAGAGTTTTGGATGGGGTTGCAGTCGGACTGGGACCTCTGGCACGCCGCAGCCGCGCAACGACGCGCAGGCTAGGCGAACTAGGCATCCCCAGGCGGAAAATCTGAGAAGTATGCTGCGGGGTCCCCTGGTGGCCTAGGCGGCGGGACGCCCGAGAACTGACATCAAGTAGCGTCTCCCAACAGGACTCCCCCGTTGTGTCTGCGCTCGCGTCTCGAGGCTTGGGTCCCGATGGAGAAGAAGACTGTCAGTTTGCGAATGCCCGGAGGTGCTTGTCCGTTCGTATATAGATGCTCGCGGCCCGTCGCGGAAGCGCCCTACTCACAGTGCATCTTCGAGCACGTGTACTTCGCAAGGCCCGACAGCCGCGTTTTTGGAAGGGACGTCCACCAGACGCGCCTCGCTCTCGGACGACAGCTCGCCGCGCGAGGCCCCGGCGGACGCCGACGTCGTTGTTCCCGTCCCCGACTCGGGCACGGTCGCTGCCGTCGGCTACTCCCAGGAGTCGGGGCTTCCCATCGAGTTCGGGCTCATCCGCAACCACTACGTGGGAAGGACGTTCATCGAGCCGCGGCAGTCGATCCGGCATTTCGGGGTCAAGGTGAAGGTGAGCTGAACCCGGTGCGTTCGGTCATCGAAGGCCGGCGCAACGTGCTCATCGACGACTCCATCGTCCGCGGGACCACCAGCCGCAAGATCGTGGGCATGGTGCGCCATGCGGGAGCGAAAGAGGTCCACCTCCGCATCTCCTCGCCTCCCACCACCGGCCCCTGTTGCTACGGCATCGACACCCCGAAGCGCGACGAGCTCATCGCCGCGACCCACAGCATCGCCGCGATTGCGCGCGATTCTGTAGAACGCCGACTCCTCTTTCCAGGCGGGCAGAGCGATCCTGACGGGAACCTACGAGTCAGGTCGCATAGGGTACCGCTGGATGGTTCGCATCCGGCTCGGTATGAAGGATCACTCGTTCGCTTCGTCCGGTGCCCTCGGACACGACGCGCGCTCTTGTTTCGTCGACGATTCGCTCGAGCTCGGACGCGCTTACCAGCGCGCCGCCCGCGATCTCGTACCTCACGACCCCGGCGCCGCGAAGAGGTGAAGCCGATCGCGTTGCAGCCGGTGATTGCGGCGTCAACGCCCGCTGAAACGTGCTGCGAGTCCTTTCCGTATTTGAGCAACGCGATGACGCCTGGGGCGTAGCTCGAGATGACCAGACCCGAATGTTCGATCGACTGATTGATGGTGTCCGCGCATTGGCGCGCAGTGCGGCTGTCATCATTCGCCAACTGCATCAGTGCCAATTCGATGGCGCCGCCATCGCGGGTCGCGCGACGCAACGCGGTACTCAGGACCAACTGAAGCGTATCTCGTCTGAAGATACCCGGTTGATCGAAGAAAGCGGGAACGGGGTTGCCGGTCGCCAGCGCCTCGGTATGGCGGGCGATTCCAAGCGCGATGTGCTGGAGAATCGTCATGTCGTCGCCGTGAAAGATGTGCGGCTCGTGATCCCCCAGACTCAAGGCTCCGATGACACCCTTGCTCGTCCTCAGCGGGACCCCCGCATAGAAGCGATAGCCTTGACGCGCCGAGGGATGCTCCGCAAAGCTCGTCTGAAGCGTGGTGTCGCCGAGGAGGAGCGAGGAACCGGCGGCGATCACGTCGGTGGAGAAGGTCAAATCCTTCGCGACGACAGTGCCGGTCCCGGGAAACTGCCCGCCATGAGCGCAAACGACGTGGACCTTCCCCGCCTTGAGCACATCAACCGAGGCCATGCCGTATCCGTAGAAACCCGTGATCCAGACGACCAGGGCCTCGAGTCGTTCCCGGAAGTCCGGGTTGGAGAAATCCACGGCGGCGAGGAGCGTTTCGCGCGCCAGAATCGTCTCCTGACGCGCCTTGACGAGCGACGCGGCATGACGGTCGAGGAGATCTTTCGTCGGAGCTGCTCCGCCAAGCACCATCTCGATGGCAGCAATGAGATCTCGCGCCTCGACCGGCTTCTTGAGGAACGTCACCGCGCCGAGCTCGAGGGCGGGAGCCTCGAACTCATCGCGGCCGGAATGGACGATGACTGGCGGCACGGGCGCCGAGACTTCCCTGGGTAAACGCTCCAGAAACTCCATCCCGGAAACCTTTGGCATCTTCATGTCCAGGATGATGATGGACGGCCGGAGCTCCTCGGCGAGCAGGAGACCGACGTCACCATCGGGCGCCGTGGCGACTCGGTAGCCCGCCTCAACGAGGACGAAATGGTAAACGTCCATGACTACCGCGCTGTCATCGACGACAAGGACCAGCGCGCCGCTCTCTGCCGGCTGACTTTTCTGGTCTTTTCCTTGGACCACGACTCGTTCCTACTGGTTATCCAGCCGACTCCGAAGCGTGCTGCCGGCTCAGCCGGCGGTACGACCGGAAAGGATGTTGAAAACGGAAGGTGGGGGACCCCGGGCAATCAGCAGGCACGATCAGAGGCGACGCAGGGGTGCCACGCCAGCGAAAGTAAACCGAACTCACCGCGGCACAGCACAATGCGCGGACGGTAGCATCAGCGGAGGGCCGCGTCAACCAAATTGGTCTGCGTCGCGAGCGAGCGGAGGCCACAGTGAGACGGAATCGTGCGTCGGATCCCGTACTTCCTTCTTGACGGATGCCCCGACACGCTAACTGATTGATACCTTTGCGGAAAGCGTCGGGAAGAAATCGAATAGGAACTTTCATCAGCGTGGCTGTGTTCGCGCGCTGAAAATTCCATGCTTGAGGCGCCGCAAAGCCTGTTTTCGGGCGGAGCTTTGGTTTGGTTCTGCTTCGGGTCGCTGGTTTCGAGAAGGCCCGGCTTGGCCTGAGGATTGAGAAATCCTCAGGCGGCCTCGGACGACGTTGGCATAGTGGCCGTAATAGAACAGCAAGTGTCGTCTCGGCTCTGGGATCTGCGTGATGACGCGGGCCAAGAACTCGAGAGCGTCGATTTTTTCGAGCTGGGGGAAGAGCTGGCTAGGATGGTGGTGAGAGGCTTTGGGAGCGTAGAGAACGTGAGCGGAGGCTTCGGTCCATTGCAATCGGGAAAAACTCACCGGGGAGCGAAGCATGTAGGGAGCGACTTTTTCGAGAGTGTACTTTTCGCCGGCTGGGACCCGGACGGAATCGTCGTTGGAGAAGCCACTGCTTTTCCACGACAGGAGAAGCTCGACACGCTCGTCGCTCAGCAAGCCCTGTGCTTTGAGCAAGCGGAGCAGGCGATGACGGAAGAGCCCCTCCGCCATCCGAAGGTCGAGATTGGGCACCGGGACCCAATTGCCCGTCGGCCTTCCAACCGCCCTGGAACGAAGGGCATGGACATGCGGATGAAATCGAGCGGCTTCGCCGAAAGTTTGCACGACCGAAACCATGCCCGGTCGGAAGCCATTCTCTTCGAAAGCGGCGGCACCCACGAGCCTCGTATCGTCTCCTAAGCGCAACGGGAGAGCTCACCAAGAAGCTCACGATGGTGGAGAAAGTAGACTCTGAGCATCCTGGGGATGCGACGGCGTCGACCCGATTGCCATTCGTATGCCGAACTCGCGCGTTCGCGTGCTCACCGAGAACGCCAATACACCAGCGACGCCGACGACCGCGATGAGCAGCGCGATTCCGCCGAACGCCGAGAAGACGAACGCGTTCAACCGCTCCGGCGTGAGCACTTCGGCGCGCACATCCGCGAGCGTAGTGGGCCTCTCGACCGCCTGGTCGGCGGAGAATGCTCACTTCCGTTTCGTGGACTTCTTTCCGCCAGAAGTGTTGAGAGCGACGGCCGCGCGGATGAGCGCCTTGAACGCCTTCGCGTCAATCTCCTCACCCTCATGAATGTCGATGGCGCGCCTTACGTTTCCGTCAAGGCTCGAGTTGAAGAGCTTGGCAGGATCGTTCAAGGAAGCGCCCTTATGGAAGGTCAGCTTCACTGTCGACTTGTACGACTCTCCCGTGCAGATACCCCCGTCATGGGACCATACCGGGTTCATCCACTTCCACTCTTCCACAACATCAGGGTCGGCCTCCCTGATGAGGGCGCGCATCCTTGCGAGTGCATCGCCTCTCCAGTCACCCAACTCCGCAATCCTTTCGCTGATTAGTTTGGAGGCCGCCTTGCCTGCTGGCTTTGGTTCACTCTTCATCTTCATACCTTTCATTGGGGCTAACGTCGCGGACCTAACGTGTCAATTATGCTTTCGTCTAACACACCTTCGTCTAATAGATCCCGCGACGCGGGTCTGGTTTCATGCGTTCGATAGACAGCATGAACCCACTCGGCCGACCGACGCGCCGCATCACCTTCCTAAGGCGGAGTCATCGTCGTCGCCGTGAAGGTGGTCCTCACACTATCTCAACGCACCTTGCGCTCGGATCGGATGTGTACGGACAGTTTTCAGAAAGGAGTTCGCTATGACAAAGCTCGAGGCAACCGCAATTCGTCCGTTTCATGTGAACGTTCCAGAGGAGGAGCTGACGGAATTGCGCAGGCGCATCGACGCAACGAAGTGGCCTGAACGAGAAACGGTTACAGATGCGTCGCAAGGCGTGCAGCTCGCAACGACTCAGAAACTCGCGCGCTATTGGGCGACAGAGTACGACTGGCGCAAGATCGAAGCAAAAATGAACGCCCTGCCGCAGTTCATGACCGAGATCGATGGACTGGACATTCATTTCATTCACGTCCGTTCAAAACACGAAAATGCGTTGCCGCTGATCGTTACGCACGGATGGCCCGGCTCGATCATCGAGCAGCTGAAGATCGTCGATCCGCTGGTAAATCCAACGGCACACGGCGGGACGGCATCGGACGCTTTCGACGTGGTGATTCCGTCGATGCCGGGTTACGGATACTCAGGCAAACCGACCACCACCGGCTGGGATGTTCACCACATCGCGCGTGCCTGGGTCGCGCTGATGAAGCGCCTCGGATACACGAAATTCGTGGCGCAAGGCGGCGATTGGGGCGCGGTCGTCGTCGATATCATGGGAGTCCTGGCACCTCCGGAGTTGCTCGGCATTCACACCAACATGGCTGGCATCTTTCCAGTCGACATTGACCAGGCGGCTTTTTCCGGGGCGCCGGCGCCATCGGGTCTCTCAGCCGATGAGAAGGTCGCTTACGAGCGCTTACAGTTCGTATATCAAAAGGGAATCGGCTACGGGTTCCAGATGGGGCTTCGACCGCAGACACTATACGGAATCGTGGATTCACCCGTCGGCCTGGCGGCTTATTTCCTTGATCACGACGCGCGCAGCTATGAGCTCATCGCGCGCGTTTTTGACGGACAGTCTGAGGGCCTCACGCGCGACGACATCCTCGACAACATCACGATCACCTGGTTGACGAACACGGCACTCTCTGGCGCCCGTCTCTATTGGGAGAATTTTGGCAAACTCGGGTATTTCAATGCCAAAGGCGTCTCCATCCCGGTTGCCGTGAGCGTCTTCCCTGACGAACTCTATCCAGCTCCGCGGAGCTGGGCGGAGAAGGCGTATCCCAAGCTCATCCATTTCAACAAAGTCGCCAAGGGCGGTCATTTTGCGGCCTGGGAACAGCCGAAGATTTTCGTGGAAGAGGTTCGTGCGGGCTTGAAATCGCTGCGTAAATAGTGGAGGTGGGTCCACTCCCTGAACATCCTCAGGAGTAACACCTCGAAGCTTGTGCAGTCCCTCCGAGGCGGTTGGGCGACGCCGTGCGGCGGAAATTAGGCGTGCGGCTCTCGGAGGGACTGGCCCCTGGGGTTGGGGCTTGGACGCGGAAGCCGACCAGAAGACCTGCATGATGGCGTGCGCCCCAGCGTGAAGAGCTTAAGCGGCTTCAGAGCTTTCGGACCGCGTTGGGGTGTACACGGGTTCTGGGTATACTCCGTCCGCTCGCACAGAGAAAGGAGGCATCATGGCCGAAGATAAGGTGGCGACTATCGTTCTAGTTCACGGTGGTTTCGCGGATGGTTCCGGTTGGGAAGGCGTGTACAAGATACTGACGAAAGGCGGCTACAAGGTCGCTGTTGTTCAGAATCCGACGATATCGCTGGCCGACGATGTCGCCGTAACCAAACGCGTTGTTAACGCAGAGAAGGGCCCAGTGATTCTCGTTGGCCACTCGTACGGGGGAGTCGTCATCACAGAAGCCGGCACGGATCCCAGAGTCGTGGGACTTGTCTACATCGCCGCGTTCGCTCCGGATAAGGGCGAGTCGGTCTCATCGCTTATCAAGGATCCACCGCCTGGCGCCCCTGTGCCGCCGATACTGCCACCTCAAGACGGCTTTCTGTTGCTCGACAAGGCGAAGTTCCCGGCTTCGTTCGCGGCTGACGTGGAACCGGAGAAGGCAGCGTTCATGGCTGATTCCCAAGTCCCGTGGGGCGTGGAAGCCCTCAGCGGCGCAATCACGGAGCCGGCTTGGAAGACCAAGCCGAGCTGGTACTTGGTCGCAACCGACGACAAGATGATCCCACCGCCCGCCCAGCGTCTCATGTCCAAACGCGCGGGTTCGACTGTCGTCGAGGTAGCCGGGAGTCACTCTGTCTACGTTTCACAGCCTAAAGCCGTAGCTGCGCTGATCACGGATGCTGCAAAAGGTCTCGGAACAGCGGCGAAGTAGGGTGCTAAGGGTCGTCAAAAACCAACTGACGAACGGCGGCGTTTTTTGTGGTTGAGCCGATCGCGGCAGGAAGTGGAATGCCGTCCTGAGTTTCACTGCGCGGCCGGCAGCTCGGAGCTAATCATGTCCGTCGTCCACAGCCACGAACTATCCGGCTGTTTGCGAAGCAGCCCCATGTAGTTGCCGCGGTCGGTCATCGGCGCTGATCCCGGTGCAGCGGCCGTCAGCGCGTAGCGGCCGCGCACGAATGCTACATCGTCGCAGCCGACGATTTCGTCTGCGGTAATGGCGAACTGCTGAATCGGCGGAAACGTCCCAAGCCACGCGCGCATGGCGGCCCGCCCGCGGATCGGAGCCTGGTGCGGCGGAAACCGAATCGCGTCGGCGGTGAACATGCGCACCACGGCATCCCAGTCGGCCCGTCGCACGGCGGCAGCGTCTTCCTCGATCGCGGCGCGGATTGCGGCGATGTCTGCTTCACTCAGCGTCATGGCCCAAATCCTCCTCTCGACGAAGAGAGCGCGTGAGTTCTCCACGTAAGTCGACCTTTCGTCGACGGCCTTCGTTCAGTCTACCTGTGGTCGCTGCTCGGCGCAGTCTGTGCCGGAGATTACTTGGGCCTCCGCGGAATCGCGGCGACAGGCAAGAATGCTTCGGACAAAATTTCTCTTGACAAGTTTCTGGAGTGCCTTTGAGGAAAGGCACGAATCTCGCCCAAGATGGGCGCTGTTCGCGCCTGAATTCGTTTTTACGGACAAGAACGCCATGGGAATCGGCGGCGTCATTCGATGCCGCAAACGTCCCGTGGAAGCGCAGCCATTGAGGAAAAAAACACCGTGCTATAGAGAAGTATGACTTCTCCAAAAGAATTTCATTCGATTTCCGATGACGAGCTACTCCAGCGTTTATCAGAGCTCCTGTCACGGTCGCGACGGGTCGAGGCCGAGCTCGTCGCTCATATCGGCGAGGTAGACGAAAGGAGGTTATATGCCCGGGAGGCTAGCTCTTCGATGTTCGCGTACGCCACAGACGTGCTGCACCTCTCCGAGCACGAAGCGTACGAGCGCATCACCGTGGCGCGAGCCTCGCGGAGGTATCCGATCCTTCTGGATATGCTGCGCGACGGTCGCCTTCATCTGTCGGGCATCGGAAAGCTCGCTCCGCACCTGACGGAGGAAAACCACGGGGCCCTCCTCGCCCGAGCCGCGCACCGGACCAAACGTCGAATCGAAGAACTTCTTGCCGAGCTCTCGCCCCGACCCGACGCGCCGCCTCTGATTCGGAAGCTGCCCGAGCGCCCTAGACGTGATGTTCCGACTCCACCTGCGATGGAGAGGGAGGAACTCGTTCCGGACCGAGTCCCTGTTCTGACCACGCAGCAGTCGGGTCCGCTGCTCCCGCCTTCTCCGCCCCTTCGGGCCGTGGTCGAGCCCCTTTCGCCATCGAGGTACAAAATCCAGTTCACGGCGAGCGGGGAGCTTCGGCAGAAGCTGGAGCGGCTCCAGGACCTCATGGACTCCGACTTGGCGGCGGTCATCGAGGCGGCGGTGACGGAGAAGCTTGCACGGCTCGAAGCGAAGCGATTCGCCGAAACGGAGTCGCCGCGAAAAAGCCTGGAGGAGACGGATACCTCGCCGAAATCGCGATACGTGCCCGCCGCGGTGAGGCGTTTTGTGAGCCGGCGCGACGCGAACCAGTGCCGATTCGTGAGCGAGACGGGGAGACGCTGCCCCGAGAGGCACGGCCTCGAGTTCCACCACGAGGAGCCGTTCGGCCGCGGAGGTGGCCACGACCCGGATACGATCTCGCTCATGTGCAAACGGCACAACACCTATTTCGCCGAGCGGGAGTATGGGAAAGACTTGATGAAGAGGTATCGGAGAAACGGCGAGGGGGTGTCCGAGACCGCGCCCCCATACGGCACCTTGGAGCCGGCGGGCGTTCGTGAGGGCAGCGGTTCGCGCTTTGCCCGGCCTTGGCCCAAGGATGGAAGGCAGCGAGCGGTCGTCTGGAGGCGCCCGCATCACTGAGAGCGCAACGCCTCGCTTGGATGGAGGGCGGCCGCGTGGCGCGCGGGGATCCACGTCGCGACAAACGCGACCACGAACACCGCGACCGGCGTCACGCTCAGCGTCACGAGATCCGTCGGGCTCACGCCGTAGAGCAAGCCGCGCAGCAGCTGCGACGTGAGGAGCGTGCTCGCTATACCGATGGCGATGCCGACGCTGGCGAGGCGCAGGCCGAGCGAGCGACACCATGCGACTCACGTCGCGTGGGCGGGCGCCGAGCGCCATGCGTATGCCGAGCTCGCGGCGTCGGATGCTTACGGCGTACGCCATGATGCCGTACAGTCCGACCGCGGCGAGCAGCGAGGTCACGACGCTGGCAATCGCGAGAAGCACGACGAGCGCACGGGCGCGCGCTGACGAATTGTCCACGAGCTGACGCAGGGAGCCCTCGTCGTACGTCGGAACGGCGGAGTCGAGCGCGCGCACGATGCCGCGGATGGCCGACAAGGCCTCGCCCTCGCGGGAATCCGTTCGCACGACCAGCGAGAGGGCCCCCGGTTCGACGATCGGAAAGTACACCATCTCGCTCGCCGGCCTGTCGAGCGCGTCGTAATGCACGTCGCCGACCTCGCCGACCATGTGTGCCACCGGCCGCCGACAGGACGAACGCGCTTGCCCAGTGGGCTGGTGCCCGGCCAGTACCGCTCGGCAAAGGCTCGCGTGACGATGACTTCGTCTGATGGGCGGGCGGCGTCCTGGGCGCCGAACGTCCGCCCGCGGAGCAGCGGGATGCGCAGGGCCCTGAAATACGATGCATCGACAGTCGCAACGGCGTGATTGGCCTGCGACGGATTCGCCTCGACCTCGATGGCCATGTCCCAATGGTCGCCGCTGAGCGGCACCCAGTTGGTCAGTCCCACGTCGCGCACGCCCGGGATGGTCTTCGCCTCGCGGACCAACGCGTCGAAGAAATTCAGGCGCGAGGCGCCGTCGTAACTTGCAAAGGGCAGCAGCACGCGCGACGTGACGACGTGATCCGAGTCGAATCCCGGCCGCACCGCATTCAAGCGAAGGAAGCTGCGCGTCATCAGCCCCGACGCGGCGACGAGCACGACACCGAGCGCGATCTGCGCGACCACGAGGGCGTCGCGCGCCTCTTTGTATGAACGACCGGCGGCCCGGCGCCCGCGCCCCGAAGGACCTGCGCCACGGAGGCGCCGCGCGCGCGCAGCAGCGGGAGGACGCTCACCGCCAGCGCGCAGAACACCGTGATTCCCAAGGCAAACAACAAGACGCGCGTGTCGACTCCGACCTCTTCCAGACGCGGCAGCGAGAGCGCCGAGCCGGCGCTTCGCGCGGCGCTCATCGCCAGCGCCGCCAACAACACGCCCGCGCTGCCGGCCACGGCGCTGAGCAGCAGCGATTCGCTCAGCGTCAGCGCGAGCATCCCCCCGAGACCCGAGCCGAGCGCTCCACGCACCGCGAGCTCCAACTGCATGCGCTCCGCGCGCACGAGGAAGAGACCGGCCACGTTCGTGCAGGCCACCAGGAGCACGAGGACCACGCCGCCGAACACGAGCCAGAGCAGCTGTGAGACGGGGCCGACGATCGAGTCCTGGAGCGACTGCACCTGCGGCGCGAGGTGCGACTGCGCTGAGGTTGCAGGCGAGCTCGCGCCGAGCAGCGCGCGCGAGGTCGGCCTGCGCCGACGCCGTCGACACGCCGCGCTTGAGCCGTGCGATGCCGACGAGATCGAACGTCCGCGGGTTTGTCGGATCGCGGGCCAGTGGAAGCCACAGCTCGACGTGACTCGCGGGATACGCGAAGTGCTTTGGCATGATGCCCACGATCGTGCGCGGAACGTCGTTCACGACCACTTGTCGGCCGACGGCGTTCGGATCGCCGTGAAGGTGCTGCTGCCAGATGCGGTGCGACAGGACGACGACTCGATTCGCGCCCGGCCTGTCCTCGCCCGGCGCGAACGCTCGCCCGAGCGCCGGGCGCACGCCCATGACGTCGAAGAAGTTCGACGTGACCCGCGCTCCGCGCGCGCGGATGGCGGTCTGGCTTGGCTCGGAAGCGCCAAGGACTCCGCTGTCGAAGCGCCACGCCGCCACACCATCGAAGGCGCGCGCGTCGCTCTGGTAGAGCATGACGCTGGCGTCCGACTGGTCCACCGTCGCGGCGCCGGCGTCGCGGACGGTATGCGTGAGGCGCACGAGGCGGTCCGGTTCCGGGAAGGGCAGAGGCTCGAGCAGGATGCCGTTCACGAGGCTGAACACGGCCGTCGTCGCGCCGACGCCGAGGGCGAGCACGAGCACGACCGCGGCGGCGAAGCTCGGGGCGCGCCGAAGGCGGCGCGTCGCGAACCGAAGCTCCGACCAGGGAGAGAACATCCAAGCGAAGTGTAACTGCCGCAATCGCGCGACGTCGAGTGAAGGCATCTGCTCCGCGGCTTCGCCGGAAACATGTGCGTTTAGTGCTTGAAACCGCTCATCAGTAGAATGTTAGCGATCGAGGGAGTGTGACGCCTCTTGCACGGTAGCTCGGGTCTAGTGCGCGACGTTCAACTCGCTTTTCGCTCGCTCGTCAAGGCGCCGGGGTTCACCGCGGCGGCGCTCCTGACCCTCGCGCTCGGCATCGGGGCGACCACCGTGGTCTTCAGCTTCGTCAACGGTCTCCTCCTGCGACCGCTGCCTTTCGGCGAGGCGACGGGGCGCATCGTCTCCTTGCACGGTACGCACCCGACTCAGTTCCCGGACGATTGGGACGACGCCGGCGTCTCCTACGCGGACATGTGGGACGTGCGCCGAGAGAGCGCATCGTTCGAGGATGTCGCCGTGCATTTCGAGAAGGACTTCACGCTCTACGGTGAAGAGGCGGCCCGCGTCCTCGGCGGCGTCGTCACGCCGAACTTGTTCGGCCTCCTCGGCGCACGCCCCGCGCTCGGGCGCGACTTCCGGCCGGACGATGGCGCGCGCTTGGGTTTCGAGAGAGTGGTCATCCTGAGCGAAGGTCTGTGGCATTCGCGATTCGGCGCCGACCCGAACATCGTCGGCGAACCGATCCTGATCAACGAGCGTGAGCTCATCGTCATCGGCATCATGCCCGAGGGCTTCCGCTTTCCTGAACGGAGCGACCTGTGGGTGCCGTACGATCCCGGCGAAGGATCCGACCGGTCCGCCCGCGATTTCCTCGGAGTCGCGAAACTCGAGAGCGGAACCAGCGTCGCCGACGCGCGTTTCGAGCTCGAGTCGATTGCGGAGCGACTCGCGCACCTCTACCCCGAGACCAATCGCGGGTGGGCGCTCCACGCCATGCCTTATCGTGATCTGATCGTACGCTCCTCGATGAGAGTGACGGCAACGGCGCTTCTCGGCGCGATCGGCCTCGTACTGCTCATCGGCTGCGCCAACCTCGCGAGCCTTCTGCTCGCACGAGGAACCGAACGGCAGCGTGAGATTGCCGTCAGCTCCGCTCTCGGTGCGGGACGCGCGCGGCTCGTTCGGCAGATGCTCGTCGAACCACTGATTCTGGGATGCGCCGGGGGCGCGATCGGCACGTTCCTCGCCGTCTGGGGCCTCGACGCGATCGTGGCCTCGTTTCCCGAAGAGCTCCCCTACTGGCTCAGCTTTCAGATCGATTGGCGGGTGGCCTCGTTCATCGTGGCTCTCTCCGTCGTCTCGAGCATCGCGTTCGGGCTCGTGCCGGCGTTGCGGGTGTCCAAAATCGACCTCACCGCGGCGCTTGGCAGCGGCCGCGACCCGAAAGCCGGACGACGCTCGCTTCAGCTCCAGAGTGGGCTCATCGTCGGGCAAATCGCCTTCAGCCTGGCCCTTCTCGTCGGAGCAGGCCTCATGTACCAGAGTTTTCTCACCGTGAACGCCGCGAACCCCGGATTCGACCAGAAACCGCTTCTGACGATGCGCATCTACCTCGCCGGCGACGCCTACGATCCCACCTCCGCGAAGACGGCTTTCTTTCGCGGGGTCGTCGAACGCCTCCGGGACGTGCCGGGTGTTTCTGCGGCAACGGCCACGTCCGCGATTCCGTCCGACGATGGCGGTTCGGCTGCAAGGCTGATCACCCGTGAGCATCCGGTGGCCGACGGCTCCGAGCTCGGCGTTCAAGTCATCGGCTCGATTCCCGGGTTCTTCGAGACCCTGGACGTCGATCTTCTCTCGGGACGCGTCTTCGACGATCGCGACCTCGGCGAAGAGGCACCTCCGGTCGCAATCGTGAACGAGACTCTGGCGATACGGTTATGGCCGGGGCAGCGAGCCGAGAATCAGGAGATCGGTCTTGTGACGGGAGCGAGCATTGACTGGCTGCGTGTGATCGGTGTGGCGCCCAATATCCAGTATGAAGAATTCGGCGAGGAGACGGCTCAATCGCAAATGAACGTCTTTGTTCCCTACTCTCGAATTCCGTACCGGGGAATGGCACTTCTCGTGCGAGCCGAAAAGGACCCTGCGGCACTCGCCGAACCCGTTCGAGACGCGCTCAAGAGCTTCGCGCCGGGGGCTCCCCTGTATCTCGTGCGCACGATGGAGCAAGTGCGCTTCATGACGAGCTGGGAGAATCGATTCTTCAGTCAGCTCTTCAACGCCTTCGCGCTCGCCGCGGTGTTTCTCGCCTGCCTCGGTGTCTACGGCCTCGTCGCGTACCGAAGCGGCCGGCGGACTCACGAGATCGGCATCCGAGTCGCTGTGGGTGCCGACAACAAAGACGTGCTCCGTCTACTGCTGCGTCAAGGCGTCGTGCTGTCGGGCTTCGGTATCATCTTGGGTCTTCCGCTCTCGTACGGTGTCAGCCGCATTCTCGGGAGCGTGCTCTACCGGTCTTCGGGATATGCCGAGCTCACCCTCGCGGCTGCGAGCCTGTTCACGGCCGCGGTCCTCTTCGCGAGCTACCTGCCGGCACGGCGTGCAGCGAGTCTCGAGCCGATGCGGGCGCTGCGACAAGAGTGAACTCGTTGAGTGCTAATGCTCGGGACACACTGCGGTGCGAGCATCCGTCGGAAACACCGCAACGGTCCCGTAGAACGTCGAAAGGCTCCTCGGACTAAAGCCGGTGGGCGGTCGAGGGCTGCGCCGCGCGATGTGAATACGAATCGGCGGCCGTCAGTAGAAACTCTGCGAAGTCTGTGGCCTGCGCCTTGGCGCCGAGTTGCCGCAGCATCATCGCGATTTGACCTCGGTGGTAGGTGGAGTGGTTCGCCAGGTGGTGCATCAGGTGCGCCAGGCTGATCGAAATATTACCAACTGGAAGCGTCCGACCGAGCAGTTCGTCTGTCACTTCATTCACAAATTCGTCCTCTTTCTTTTCTACCTCGGCCCACTTCACTTGCGCTGCGGCGAGGGTGGGAAAGTCTGCGAATCGAAAGAGTGTTTCGGACCGCGTGAATAAGTCTGTCAGGATTCGATCGCTCGGAGCCGACTCCTTCCAGTATGTAAGCCAAGCCCACTTGCTCGCGACTATATGGAGGAGCACGTCTCGCACGGAAGGAAAGCTGCCGCCCAGATCGCGCGTAAACTGCTCGGGAGTGAGCGCCCCGACCAACTCTAGAATCCTGTTGTTCGCCCATCGATCATATTCATGAAGCAAGCGAACGTCTTCTCTTGTCATCGCGACCTTCTGCTGGGCGAATGTACCATCAATCTGATTCAGAACGGTACGAACGCTGAGTATTTGTCTGGCTTCGCTTCGAGCAGATCGCGGGACCTATCGACACAATTGCACATGTCATCGGCGTCTTGCGGTACTTGCGGGCGAGTACTTCACGGGGCTGAAGCTCTAGAACGAGAGCTCCGGTGACGCTCTGGCCGAGCGAGTGAGGGCGCCAGGCTCTTCTCAAACTCACTCTACCGCCTTACAGCCGTCATTCGATCTCTATTCGCTATTCGACGAAGGTCGCATAGACGCTGGCCTCCTCCGGCGTCTATCCTCCGCCCCGTGCGGAACCGGGCGATTTTTCGTCCGATCGCATCGGATTGCCACAACCGATGGTCTTCTTAGAAAGGAGTTGCCATGAACCCGGAGACAGTCCCAACCCGAAAATCCAGAACTACTAAAAAGGAGGTCACCAAGACCCCCATTGCTACGAAACGACGCGCCGAGCAGGCTAAAGACAAGACCGCTCTGCGTCCCTTTCATGTTGATGTTCCGAAAGCGGAACTCACCGAACTGCGCAGGCGCATCAAGGCCACGCGGTTGCCTGAGAAAGAAACCGTCACGGACTTTTCGCAGGGCGTGCAACTCGCCTTCATTCAAGCGCTCGCGCGGTATTGGGCGACCGAGTACGACTGGCGCAAGTGCGAGGCCAGGCTCAACGCCCTACCGCAGTTCATCACCGAGATCGATGGGCTCGACATCCATTTCATCCACGTGCGTTCGAAGCACGAGAATGCGCTGCCGCTCATCGTCACCCACGGCTGGCCCGGCTCGCCGATCGAGCAGCTGAAGATCATCGATCCACTGACCAACCCCACGGCTCACGGCGGCAGCGCGTCGGACGCCTTCCACGTGGTGATCCCGTCGATGGCCGGCTACGGGTTTTCAGGCAAGCCCACGACGCCGGGTTGGGACCCCGCTCGCATGGCGCGGGCGTGGGTGGAGCTGATGAAGCGCCTCGGGTACAGCCGATTCGCGGCGCAAGGCGGTGATTGGGGTGGGTTCGTCACGAACCTGATGGCGCAACAGGCACCTCCGGAGTTGATCGGCATCCATTTGAACTTCTCCGGTGCCGCGCCCCCTGACGTTGCCAAGGCGCTTCAGTCCGGCGGGCCGCCGCCGGCCGGTCTCTCGGCTGAGGAGCAGCGGGCATACGACCAGATGGCGTTCCTTTACCAGCACGTCCCGACGCAACTGATGATGGCCGCACACCCGCAAACCCTGTACGGGTTGGCGGACTCACCCGTCGCCCTTGCCGCCTGGATGATCGACCACGACGTGGCCAGCTACGGGCACATCGTGAAACTCTTTCTCGATGGGGAGCCCTACGGCGACCTCACACGGGACGACATCCTCGACAACATCACCCTTTCCTGGTTGACGAACACGGGCGTGTCCAGCGCTCGGCTCTATGTGGAATACAAGGGCGCCTTCTTCAACGACTACAACATCTCCGTTCCGGCTGCCGTAAGCGTCTTCCCTGAGGAGGTCTACCAAGCTCCGCGGAGTTGGACCGAGCGCGCCTACCGCAATCTCATCCACTTCAACGAGCTCCCCAAGGGCGGCCACTTTGCCGCCTGGGAACAGCCGAAGATCTTCTACAGAAGAACTGCGCGCGGGATTCAGATCACTGCGCGAATAGTGGAGGTTGGTGCGTGCGCTGCCGTTTCGGAGTGTCGGGAGGTCCTCGGTCACCAGATTGGAAGGCCCACCGAATCGTCACGAAGCTCCTCGCAGACAGGCTCACGTTCAAGCCTAAGACCTGGGGGTCAAGCAAGGGTCCCGGTTCCAAGCAGCGGAAACAGTCGAGAAGGTGATCGCCCGCGCCTGGAACGCTCTCCAGTTTGCGAGCCGTCGCGTCCCCAAGGGGACACCTTTGAAACGTCGCATCCCTAGGGCGCTCGCCGTTTCGAGTTCAAACCGACGTGTGTCCGCGAGGAGAACCTGCGCGCCCACGTAGCCAGCATCACTGAGAGCGCAACGCCTCGCTTGGATCGAGGGCGGCCGCGTGGCGCACGGGGATCGACGTCGCGACACACCGCGACAACGAACACCGCGCGCCTCACGTCGCGTGGACGGGCGCCGAGCGCCATGCGTATGCCGAGCTCGCGGCGTCGCATGGTGACGGTGTACGCAATGACGCCGTACAACCCGACCGCGGCCAGCAGCAAGGTCACGACGCTGGCAATCGCGAGAAGCATCGCGAGCGCGCGGGCACGCGCTGACGAATTGTCCACAATCCCACGCAGAGAACCCTCGCCGTACGTCGGAACGGCGGAGTCGAGCGCGCGTGCGATACCGCGGATAGCTGACATCGTCTCCGACTCGCGGGCATCGGATCGCACAACCAGCCCGTTCGCATCGCTGCGCATCGCGCCGTGCAGCCGCGCGTTCTGGTCGCTCTTGTTGCCATCCCTCGTGTGCAGGACGAGGATCAGAATCCGACGGGTTCCGACCGCTCGGTGACCGGCGGTCCGGCGGACGTCCCGCGAAACGAACCCATGTCCGGATTCCTCGCGCTTTTGCGTAACTATTCATGAACGCGTCAGTCTGATCGCCCGACTTCGACGAGCAGAAACGGAGGAACAATCATGAGCACGCGCATCTTGTCCACCGCCGTGCTGATGTTTGCGGCGTTGACGCCGATTGAGGGCCGGGCGGACATCATCGACGTGTCCGACGTGGAGGTCACTGCCTTTGGCAGCTTCAGCACGCAACTTCTGCCGACGAAGACTGCCTCCGATATCAAGGTCGCCCCACTCGGCGACCCTACCCGGGCGGAAGTCCTGGTTCTTGCCGGTGGGGGCCTGGCAATCCCTTTCCCCAACAAGCCGACAAGCCAGACTCAGGCGTTTGCCTCGTCGGCCGCAGACGCGACGGGGTTTTTCGGCGTCGGAGTGAGTGGGTTTTTCTTCCGCAGTTCGCTTCCTCCAAATGACCTGGTGGCCTCCGGAAGCACGACGCAAAGCATCACCAACAACTCCACGGCCACCCTGCCCTTGTTCGTGGACTTCTTCATCCCGGCACCGACGCTGCAGTTCCAAAATGTCGGGAATGCTTTTCCTCCCGGCGCGGACCCGGACAGGGATGCCTTCGCCATTGCCCGGATCACGCTGTCGACCATACTGACCCATCCTGATGGAACCACAGTTGAGACCGACCTTCTGGATTACGGTGTCCGAAGTTTTCGGGAGCCTTCGAGCGGAGTGTTTACGGCACTCCCGATCGGCGCGGGTACACTCACACGGTTTTTCGAGATCGACTCCTTCGGCTTCCGGATGCCGGATTTGGAGGGGGAGGATTTCAGTCTCGGCGAGATTGGCCCCGGCGAGACCCTGGAGTTCACCTACGACTATTTCGTCCAGGGCAAAACCGGCTTCGGCGAAACGGGCGTCTTCGCCGCCATCGGGGATCCCTTCAATCTCGGCGTCGGCGGCGGCCGCTTCGACTTCCAGCTGGGAGGCCCTGTGCCACCGACTCCAAGTGTCCCGGAGCCAGGTACGTTGGTCATGTTCGGACTTGGCCTCGTTGCGATGTCGCGTAATGTTACGCGCCGCGGTCGACAGCGCACGGTTCCGCGGTGCTGACGGTCCGTTCCCGAGACATGGGTAACAGATCCCTCTGATCGATTTTGCCGACCTGCGCATCTGGTAACAGTGGGTGTGCTGCGGTATGGGTGACGTCGACGCACTCCGAATCGCGTCTCTATGGGAGTTGGGGGCGACGAAGGGGCTGGGCGAGTGAAGGTGCCCGGCTCACTTCAGCCCGTAGAGACCTACCGGGCCCTCGTTCGCGGCTTCATCCTCCGTTCGTCAGACGAAGATGGCGTCGCGACAATCGCCGTCCTCGTCGACGATACTGAAGACAGCGACGAACTCACAGTCAGGGTGGCGGAGCCGAGCACCGTGGCGTCGGCCGTGCGGTAGAGGATCTCGCGCCCCAGCGCATCGAGGCCGCGCGCCTGAGCCCTGATTTCCGCCTAAAGGAGAGCGAGTTCGAGACGCTCTGCAAGTCCTTCCGGCTTCGGCTTTGCTGACGCCGCACTGAGGTCACCATGGAGCTGCAGCTTATGACGTCCTGGACTTGGCGAACGATCCTGACCACACACGCCAGAAGGCCGCGCCAACTGCTCCGCGAGATCCTTGTCGGCTCGCTCCTCTCCCGACGATCGCGCTTACGCTTCGAGAGAAGCCACGATCGGGTCGCTTGCTGGCGGGACTGGTTGGCGTTGCACCTTTTGTGGCGTCCCCAAGAGGACTGGCGCAATTGTCCGTGCTCGTGATTCTGGTGACGACGGAATCGTTCGGCGTGGCCTGGCGGCCGCAGCGAACCGAGGTCAATTCCGGACTATGACTGCGGCGGTGGCGGTGGAACCGAATAGTGCAGATGGGCGATGCGCCAGCCGTTGGGCGTTCTCTGATATCCGTGACTCTCCCAGCCCTTGGATGTGAATGGCTTTCCATCCGCAAGATGCGCGGTGAAGACAAAATCGAAGACGAGCCAGGCGGCATCCCCTGCCACTACGATGCTGACGTTGCTGGCCTGAACATCCCGCTCCGAAAACTCCTTTTGCATGTTTACGTACATCGATTTCACGCCGTCCCAGCCGTTGAAACGACCGACGGGCGTCACCACCAGGACATCCGGGCTCTGCAACCAGACCTGCGAGGCCAGCGCGACATCCGCTCCGTTGAGCGATTTCAGATACTTCTCGAAGACCTGCTCGATGTCGGCTCGGTCCTGGCTAGGTTCGGGTGCGTGACGAAAGCCAACTGTGAGCACGAAGGCGAGGACTGCCGCGATCAGCCCCATCGATTTTCTCATGCCGCAAAACCTAGCGGGGCGACGAACAAAAATCAAACGCTGCCGAATGTTTCAAGGCCTGGGACTCTCGCCTTCGCTCCGGCCCCCGGTGATCGCTCGCGATCTCTTCGAGATCGACGGGCGATGATCCGGAGACGCTGCGGCACAGAAGTGTGGCGTCACCAACGGGTTCCGTTGAATGGGAACCTTAATTTCAAGGGGTTGCAGCCGCTTGAAGCTCGGGAGAACTCCTGACGCGGCCGTATAGATTCGCCGCGCCGTCGGCTTACCTCTGGACTAGGTGCGCTTCTTGAGCCGCCGCCGTGCCTGCGACCGTAGCCCAACCTAGTGACCAAGAGCAGCAGGCTGCCAGGTTCCGGGACAACGGCTGTGACCTTGAAGTCATCGAAATTTCGTACCCGCCCTTTCCTCTCCGCTACCTGTGGCAGGGTGAACTGAACCGTCGCGCTGGTCTGAGACCCAGCTGCTGTGAAAGTCCCAAACACGTTGAAAGTTTGCGGAACCGGGTCCATTGAAGCCATTGAGCGAGTGTCAGATCTGGCTGGCCAGTGACAGCCAAATCGCACGCCGTCAGATCAATCCCAGAGAGCCCAAACCCAAAGTCCCTGGGAGCGTCAGCGTTGACCCAGAATCCAACGGCGTAGACACCACCCGGCGCCATTGCTAGCGTCTGAGACAAGGTCGAGGCCTTCGGATTGGAAGAGACGCGTACTGGCACCGCAGATGTCGAGTAGGTTCCCGTCCTGACGTTCGTGAACGCCGGACCAAACACGCTCGTCCCAGCAATTAGATTCCCGTCCGTCACACTCCGAAACTGGTGCTCGTGCTCCCGTGGTCCGAACCGCTGAAACTCTCCGGCCTCGAATCCGGGGTTGGTCAACAAGTTAATTGTCGAGGCAGACGCCACCAACGGAGAGACAAGAAATGGCGGCGAGCAGTGAAAAAGCCCTGAAGGCACTGTCCCCCATGGCAGCGGCTCCCTGCGTGGGGGACTCTAGCATGGAGAGCAATCGCAAACCAGCCACGTCCTAATCGTTCTGGGTGGCGAGGTAAGCAGACGCGACTGCCCCCGCATCAGTGGGTGCGATCCCTTGTGAATGGAGAGGGGGCGGGCTCTTCTACCTTCAACAATTGTTGAAGGTCCCTCTCTCTGGAAGAAAACGACCCCCACCGGAAAGCGTTACTACACCGTCGCGCCGAAGAGCGAGCCGCCGCCGCGAAAGGGTTGGGTAAGGGTTGGGTTCGGTCGAAGCGATCAGCGGTCCGCGCTCACCGGAAACGGACGAGGCTATGACTTCCCGAGCCGGGCGCGCTATCGTTTCGAGCGCGGAGGTCTCGTTCAGATCTCGGACAACGAGTACCCGCGTGAATCGCTGACCGAGGAGGAGGCTCGTCTCCGCCATGCCGAGGGCGAGCTCCTGATCGCGAGCATCGTCACCGAAGACGGCGATCGCCGCGACGCGATCTTCATTTTCCGGGAGGGCAACGACGGCGACGAGGAGCCGATCGCGTTCTACTGGCGCGCACCGACGAAGCTTCATTGAATGGGCAGGCCCCCTGAAGGTCAATGCCGCAGCATCGCGCCTTCAGGGCTTGTAGACGTCGATCGTCAGGGTACGTTGTCTGACTTCAATGTCGTCAAGAAAAGAAAGCAGCTTGCACTGGACGTTGATGGTAGTAGAGCCCAATGGCAGGCCGGGAGCGATCCAGGTAAACGTGCCGTCAGGGATGACATTAAATCGGATGTCACCCGGGAGAGCAAGAATCGGCGCAATGATCCCCCCACGGATGACCCTACACTCAAAATTGGTGTCTGGGTCCCCAGCTACGGCATCTAGGTCGGTGGCCTCCACAGACACCCCGATCCGAGCGGCGCAGGTTCCCGAAGTGCCCGGACACGTGATGGTGGTCGGACTGAAGATATTCGTCCGCGAGGTTAGTAGCTTCAGTGATTCGGAGCGCACCTTCAAATAGGTCTTCTTCAGCGCGAGATTCGAGAGAGCGACCTCCTGTGCTGCTACGAGGCTCGCTCCGCCCACAACTACGGCCAACGCGCAGAGCGCCGTCTTTACCCAGACTCGAGATTTCCGCATGATGACCTCCTCGTCGAGCGGCGGTGATGGTCGCTCGGGTCGAGGCCCTGACCTGGGCTAATCGCCCACGCGTCATCAGGCGTCCCGTCTCGTCGTTTTGAAGGGAACATACAGCCGGCGGTTACGAACGGTCAATCCGCGACGGAGGATCTGGCGGCACAAAAATAAGGGCCCTGAAGTTCAAGGCCGCAGCATCGCGCCTTCAGGGTTTGTATACGTCGATCGTCAGGGTACGTTGTGCGGCGTCGACGCGCATTTCAAAAACTTCAGACGCGATGCACTGGAAGCTGATCGTACTAGAGCCCAACGGCAGGCCGGGAGCGATCCATGTGAAGGTATGGTCTTTTTTGATGTCGTCCTCAATCCAGACGAAAGCCGGGAGAACGACAGTCGGCGCAACGATCCCGCCCCGAATGACCCTACATCGCATGTTCTTGTTGGAGTCTTCGCTGGATGCCAGGGGGGCAAACTTCACAGTCACCTCGATCCGAGCGGTACACGTCGTACCCGGACGGCCGGGGCACATGATGGTCGTGGGGGTGAAGACACTCGTCCACTGCGTTTCGGATATCTCGAATCGTTCGGCGCTCACCTTCAGATACGTGTTCTTGAGGGCGAGATTCGAGAGAGAGACCTCCTGTGCTGCTACGAAGCGCGCTCCGACCGCAACCATGGCCAATGCGCCAATCGCCGTCTTTATCGAGACACGACATTTCCGCATGATGCCCTCCTCGTCGAGCGGCGGCGATGGTCGCTCGGGTCGATGCCCTGACCTGGGCTAATCGCCCACGCGTCATTCAGGCGTCGCCGTCTCGTCGTTTTGAGCGGAAAATACAGCTGCGGTTACGAACGGTCAAATCACGCGAAGGACGTTACTAGTGGATCGTAACGACTGAAACGATAGTATAATCCTCGCACCTCGGGAGGGTGCGATGGAGCTTAGCAAGGTTGAGAGAACGGAGCTCGAGCGTCGAGTGACCAGCCGCAAAGGACGCGCTGATGAGGCCCGCAGGGCCCGCTGTATTTTGCTGGTTGCGGATGGGGCAACCTGGGCCGAGATTCGTGTGCAGTTGGATTGCCCGGACAGCTATATCGCTCGATGGACAAAACGCTTTGAGGCCGACCGGCTCGCGGGGCTTTTTAGCCGGCATCGAGGACAGCCGCCCAGCAAACTCACGCCACGGCTGGAGGCCCGGATCCTTGAAGCGACGCGTCGACCTCCTTCCGACGGCAGTACCCACTGGAGCACCCGCAAGCTTGGCAAGCATCTCGGGGTGTCTCACATGATGGTCGCTCGGGTTTGGGCCAAGCATCGGCTGAAGCCGCATCGACTCGAACGGTACATGGCTTCGGACGACCCGGACTTCGAACGGAAGGCCGCCGACATTATTGGCTTGTATCTCAACCCGCCCCAGCATGCTGCCGTATTCTGCGTCGATGAGAAGACTGCGATTCAAGCGCTCGATCGACTGGACCCAGTTCTTCCTCTTTCGCCGGGTCGAGCCGAGCGGCATGGATTCGAGTACTTTCGTCACGGAACCCTTTCTCTCTTTGCCGCCTTCGATACGAGGACCGGAGCCGTGCTCGGCAAGACGGTCGACCGGCATACCTCCGCGGAGTTCGTCGCGTTCCTGAGTGAGCTTGTCGCCCATCAGCCGAAGAGAAAAGAGATCCATGTAATTCTCGACAACCTCTCGGCGCACAAGACCAAAAAGGTCGAAGAGTTTCTCGCCGAACATCCTAGAGTGAAACTGCACTTCACTCCGACTTACTCATCCTGGTTGAACCAAGTCGAACTCTGGTTCGCCAAAATCGAACGTGACGTCATCACGCGTGGGGTCTTCAGCAGTGTGAAAGACCTCGCTCGCAAGCTCATGCGATACATTCGTCTCTACAACAACCATCCCAAGCCGGTGAAGTGGAAGTACTCGGACCTCGGACGCCGCATTACTACCACTTCGGCTGTTACAGGCCACTAGCAGGCAGAAAATGAATATTTGTTAGATCAGTACATCCCGTTGGCGAGCCGGTATCAATAGCGCAGTTGACGGCAGTATCGTTGCCGTCGTCCAAGACGATCACCGAGACATATTCCGAGCCTGACGGGCAGCCTGTCGGACAAGAAGACATAGGAAGCCCATCCGCAAGTACTCGCAGGCTCTGTGGGATCGAACAGTTTCCACGCCGGGATCGGCACGGCACGCCATGGGATCGAAGACGGGTCTTGGAAGCCTCGGGCTTTCTTCGCGTGTCCCCGGACGATCCCGGTTCACCATCCACACCGCCATCTGAAAGCGGGCGTCGACCGCCCCCTTCTCGCCGAGGGACCTGGGGTGTATCCTGAGATGATTCCAAAAACAGAGCGCGCGAGAGGAGGCCGGGACATGGTTCCTGTTCCCTGGATGATTTTCGCAATCGCCGTCGGCTCGATGTTTCTCGAGCCCGGAGCCGCAGCCGAGGAGAGCGCGAGTCAGATTCGCGCGAGACTCCTCGCGACGCCGCTCGAATCGGAAGTTATCGTCGGGCTTCGGATCGGACAGACGTGGAAGGGAAAGCTCACCGAGCTCAACCAGAACAGCTTGCGTGTTCACGCCGAACCCGACCCAGAGACGCGAAAACGGCTTCGAGTGGATTCGAAGACGAAGCTCAACAAGACCTTCAAGTTCGACGACGTGGTCACGCTCGAATGTCCGGTGAGCCCCGACCTCGTGGCGAAATATCTCGTCCTGGAAGCAGTCGAGCCGTACCGCATGGGGGATCTCCTCGCCGCTGCCGCCGGTGGGGGGTTCCGCCTTCGTGCCGGTGCCGGCGCGCGCGTCGTCCTCCTCGAAAAGGTCGAATCGGGCGGGCCGTTCGAGTACGCCGTTCCCGGCGACCAATGGGAGAAAAGCGAGAAGGCGCTTGTGGAATGGGGCGGTCAAGGGTACCGGATCGTGCCGAGCACCATTGGGGCATGGCTCGGCAAACCCGGTGTCGTCCTGGAGCGCTCGCCAGCCGAGAGTCAGCCCCAAAGCTATCGCCTCCTCTCCACCGCTCCGGAGGGGACGCTCGAGAAGGAGTTTCTGGAGGCGGTGGCGCAAGGGTACCGGCCCGTCGGCCTCACGACGCCAGGTCCGCGAGTGGCAATCCTTGAGACCGGCGCTCCCAGTTCTCCGGCGTCGGGTTATCGACTGCTCTCGGGCTTGGACTCGACTGGCCTCGCCGCGCTGGCGAGGGACGGCTATCGATTGAGCTTCTGCTCGGACGGGGAGAAGCTGTGCGTCGCCGAGAAGACCGCCGAGTCGATGGTCGAGAACACTTACGTGCTGCTCGCTGCCGCGAAGACTTCAGCGCTCGAAAAAGCGATGAACGGAGCGAGCCTCCAGGGTTACCGGCTCCATCGAGCTGCGTTCGGGGTCGCTGCCGGAGAAACGTTTGCAATCATGGAGACGTCAAAATCCAACACGCCGTTCGAGTACCGCATCTTCTCCGACCAGAGTGTCTCGGAAATCCAGAAAAAGGTTGGGTTGGCAGCACGGGAGGGATTCGAGTTCGCGGCGATGACTTCGGACCTCAAGAGCCTTCCGTCAGGGGGAGGAACCGAAACCGCCAGCCCGTTCATGGTAGTGGAACGACCGCTGCCAAAGCCAACCGAGCCTCGCCCTCGATTCTGACGCTCCCGAGGCGGCAGTCTCGCCGGATCATCCGCTGGCGGCGCGGAGATCGTCAGGCGTCAGAACGGATCCAGCGGGAAGAAGCGAACGCGCGCATCATCGTTCTCACCACGTATACCGGTGACATGCACGTGCTCGAGCGCTGAAGGCCGGGGCGCGGGCGAACGTCTGGAAAGGTCATGTACACCGTGAGCTCCTGGACACGATCCATGCAGTGCATGCCGGAAAGAAGCGCACTACCGCCGGAGATCGCCGCCGAGTTGGCCGAGCATGCGACCGACGACGCCCCGACGGCACGAGAGATTCGAGGTCTTGCGGCTCATTGCCGCTGGAAAGGCGAACAAAAACATCGCCGACCTGCTTTCGAATCGGACGCATGCTGGCAGGCGTAGCTGGAGTTGCAACGCTCGTGGCGTCCCCAACAGGTTTGAACCGAGACGTAAAGGGTACCTTTACGGCGGCCTAGGTGCCTTGCCCGTAACCGCGACCTCTGTAAGGGTTAGCAGTAAGCCCAGGCGCCCGCCTGGGCTCGCCGTCTTAACCCCGGCGGCTTACCCTTACCGGCTTAAACCGCCTAGGGAAAGGTACGTTTACTTCGTTAGGTCCATCGCCGACCCTGATCGTGCTCGCGATACTCGCGAGTGTCCTTGTGCTTGTCTTAACCCGATAAAAAAGGCGCCGACGTCCAGGGTGATGAGGCCCGAACGCCGACGCCCCTCCGGGTACTCCGCCGTGGATGACTGCACGGGCGGCCATCGCGAGGAGATTAATTCCGCGATGGTGGTTGTGAAAGGCCATCCTATACCACCGTGGTATCGGCCGGTGGCACAGGAGGGTCGTCCCGTATGGGTGATGAAAAAGGAGCGGTCTGGTACGCGGACTTTACGACGACTTGGCGTCCCCAACGGGACTCGAACCCGTGTTACCGCCGTGAAAGGGCGGTGTCCTAGACCGCTAGACGATGGGGACGAACCTGGTAGGCCGTGCTGGAATCGAACCAGCGACATCCTGCTTAAAAGGCAGGCGCTCTACCTATTGAGCTAACGGCCCGGCGAACCAGATATTAGGGCGTTTCGCGGGCCTCGTCAACGCTGCACCTTCGAATCGCTCATGAACGCGGGAACCAACGAGCGAAGCTGGCGCCTTCGCTGGCGTCGAGGATGGTCGCGGTCCTTTCAGGGCCGGTCGAGACCATCGCAATCGGAGTTTTCGAGAGCTCCTCCAGGCGAGCCAGATACTTCCGGGCGTTCGCCGGGAGATCCTCCAGGCGGCTCGTGCCCGCCGTCGATTGCTTCCAGCCGGGGAAGGTCTCGTAAACGGGCTTGCACTCCGCGAGGATCGAGATCTCTCCCGGAAACTCGTCGATGCGCTCGCCGCGGTAGTCGTAGTGGGTGCAGATGTGGATCTCGTCGAGGCTGTCGAGGACGTCGAGCTTGGTGATGGCGAGGGCGTCGAGTCCGTTGATCCGCTTCGCGTAGCGGACGACCACGCTGTCGAACCAGCCGCAGCGGCGAGGGCGGCCGGTCGAGGCGCCGTACTCGGCCCCTTTTTCGCGGATGGTCTCGCCGAGCGGCTCCGACATCTCGGTCGGGAGCGGGCCTCGCGCCGACGCGGGTGATATAGGCCTTCGTGATCCCGAGGATGAAGTCGAGGGCCTTCGGGCTGACGCCGCTTCCGGTCGCGGCGCCGCCAGCGGTCGGGTGCGACGAAGTCACGAACGGATACGTCCCGTGGTCGATATCGAGGAGCGTCGCCTGCGCTCCCTCGAAGAGGACGTCCTTTCCTGCCTCGAGCGCGCGATAAATGAAGAGAGACGTGTCGGTCACGTGCGGGAGCGCGACTTCGCGAAAGCGCGCCAGAGTCTCGTCGATCGAGGCTTGAAGCGTCGCCGCCTGCTCGGGGATACCGAGGGCCTCCGTCTTCTCGCGCACGAGATAGTCGAGTTTCTGCCGCAGGAAGTCGGGATGCCTGAGATCCCCGACGCGCAGACCGCGGCGGCCGATCTTGTCCTCGTAGGCCGGACCGATGCCGCGGCAGGTGGTCCCGATGCGGCGCGCGCCGAGCTTCTCCTCCTCGCGCTGCTCCTCGAGTCGGTGGTACGAAAGAATGAGCTGCGCGCGATCGCTCAGAAGAAGATTGGCGCCGACTTCGATGCCCTGCTTCCCGAGCTTCTCGACCTCGGCGAGAAACGCATCCGGGTCGACGACGCATCCGTTTCCGATGACGCAGGCGACGCCTGGGTGCGAGAATTCCCGAGGGAATGATGTGAAGGACGAACTGGTCCTTGCCGACGACTACGGTATGCCCGGCGTTGTGGCCGCCGCCGTAGCGGACCACGACCTGCATCCGCTCCGAGAGCAGATCGACGTACTTCCCTTTTCCCTCGTCGCCCCACTGGGTGCCGACGACCACGAGGCTCGGCATCGTCTCGCTCTACTCCCCGTTTTCATCCTTCATCATTGCGCGCTCCGCGCGCAAGCAACGAGTCTACCAGAATCCCGCAACCTCTCCCAAGAGCGGATAGAATGCCGCCCGATGAGGTTCGAGCTTCCGCGCACCCGGGTTCTCGAAGCCATCGAGCGCGACCTCGAGTCGAGCCCGGTGCTCCTTCTCACCTCTCCCCGGGGCGGCGGAAAGTCGCACCTCGTGAAGCGCTCTTCACGAATCGCGCTCGGGCGCGCGGAACTTCGACCGCGCTCGTGCAGCTCGAGCCCGTGTCCGGCTCTCCCGAGATCCTCGACTCCGAGCTCGCCCGACTCGCCGGCTCGCTTCTGGGACGAGTCGCCGCGAGCGGAACGCCGGCCTTCGATTCGGTTCTCCGCCGGCTCGCGCAGAGGCGTTCCGATTCCCTGCTGATCCTCGACGACGTGACCGAGATGCGGCACGCTCTCGTACTATCCCGGCGTCGAGAATCCGCTCGACAAGTTCCTCGCGGCGGTCGAGAGCGGCGGGCGAGCGGTCCTCACCAGCCGGTTCTCCTACTGGATGGCGAGAGGATTTCCCGACCTCCCTGCCCACGCGATTCCGCGCGTCTCGAGCGCGGAGCTCGCCGAAGCGGGAGCCTCCGAGCCCGCGCGAATCGCCTCGTCGTCACCGGAGGTCTGGTCGTTCACGCGGTCGCGCTCGCCGACGCGCTCGAGGACGGAGCCTCCTCCGTCGATCGCGCGCTTCAGAGAGAGCTCTCGCCCGGGCGGACGCATCGAGGCGGAATGCCGCGCCACTCTTTCGGAGCTCCTCCACCGGGCGCGCGGCTACGGCGCCTGCAAGACGGTGCTCCACGTCTTGAGCGACGAGCAGGGTCTGAAGCTGAGCGAGGTCGCGCGGCGCGTCGACCGCACGCCGGGCTCGACCCGAGACTACCTGCGATGGCTCGAAGAAGTCGATCTCATCGAGTCCCGCGACAAGCGCTACTACTTCGTCGACCCGCTGCTGCGGCTCTGGATGCGTATCCACGCTCGCGGAACGCCCGCGACGCGAGGACGACGTCGCGCGCGAGGTCGGCGCTTATCTCGAAGGACTCAAAGCGCCCGATCCGGAGCGAAGAGCCGGTGTTCACACTTCCCGCCGCGCGCGCGCCGGAGGACTTCATCGACTGAGAAGAGCCTTCACGTCGCGCTCGATCCGCTCGGGCGCGGTCTTCGGGTTGAAGCCGACGTGGCGCTTCTGCACGATACCGTCCCGATCGATGATGTAGGTCGTCGGCATCGCGTAGACGATGTACGAGTCGTCGACTTCCGTAGTGCTCACGACGTTCGAGTACCGGATACCGAGCTCTTCGAGAAACGCCTCGCACCTTTTTCGCCTCCGGCATTCGGTCGTTCACGTGGAGACCCACGACCTCGAGCCCCTGCGCGCGGTAGCTGTCCTGGAGCTTCTGGAAGAACGGCATCGAATCCGTGCACGGGCCGCACCACACCGCCCAGAAATCGAGGACCACGACCTTGCCCTTGAGCGAGCTCAGCCGGAGCTTCCCGCTCCGTGAACGTTGGGAGCGTGAAGTCGGGAGCCTGCTTTCCCAGTATGTCCTTGGCCGGAGTGTCCTGCGGCATCCGCCGTCGCGAGCATCGCGCCGAAGAAGAGTGCGGCAGATCTTCATGTCCGCGCCTCGGACACCGCTGTCGCCGGCTGCTCGCTCTCGTGCTCCGCGAGGAAACGCTCGGCGTCGATCGCGGCCATGCATCCGGTGCCGGCCGCGGTCACAGCCTGGCGATAGACCTTGTCCATGACGTCTCCGCAGGCGAAGACACCTTCGACCGAAGTGCGCGTTCCCTGTTGAACCTTGATGTAGCCCTGCTCGTCGACGTCGAGCTTGCCCGGAACAAGTCGCTTCGGGCTCGTGTCCGATGGCAACGAAAAGAGCTCCGAGCGGGATCTCCGATTTCTCGCCGCTGTTCCCGGTTCAGCACCCGAATCCCCTCGACGTCCTTGTCGCCGAGGACTTCGACGACCTCGCTGTCCCAAACGAACTGGATCTTCTCGTTCTTGAACGCGCGGTCCTGCATGATCTTCGACGCGCGCAGCTCGCTTCCGTCGATGGACGACGGTGACCTTGCGTCCCGAAGCGCGTCAGGAAGAGCGCTTCCTCCATCGCGGTGTCGCCGCCTCCGACGACGCCGATCTCTTTCCCGCGATAGAGCGCGCCGTCGCAGGTCGCGCACGCCGAGACGCCGCGATTCTGGAGCCTCTTCTCGGATTCGAGACCGAGCCACTTGGCCGCGGCGCCCGTCGCGATGATGATCGCATCCGCCGTAGTAGCTGTCCTTCGCCGGCTTCGACGCGAAACGGCCTCGCTGTCGATCTCCACCTCGGTCGCGTCGGCGTACTGATCTTCGATCCGAACCGCTCCGCCTGCTTGCGGAAGAGGTCCATCATCTCGTGGACCGGTCACACCCTCCGGAAAACCGGGGTAGTTCTCGACGTCCGTCGTGAGCATGAGCTGCCCGCCGGGAATTCCGATCTTCGTATCCGTGCCCGAGCCGGCGATGACCAGAGGCGCGAGCTCCGCGCGCGACGGCGTAGATGGCCGCGGTGTAAGCGGCGGGACCGCTCCCGATGATGATGACTCGCTGGTGTGTCATGTCGCGTGCCGTTCGACGAGGCGTGCGAGGTTCTCCTTCGAGGTCACCCCAACCACCTGTTCTTTGATCTCACCGCCCTTGAAGATCATCACCGTGGGAATCCCGCGGATGTCGTACTTCTCCGACGTCGCCGCGTTCTCGTCCACGTTCAGCTTTCCGACACGGACCCGCCCGTCGAACTCCTCCGCGAGCGCCTCGATCGAAGGCGCCATCATCTTGCAGGGCGCGCACCACTCGGCCCAGAAGTCGACGACGACGGGCTGCGATGAAGACAAAACCTCTTCGCTCCACTTGGCATCGGTGAACGTCAGAACTGGCATGAGTCTCGCCAAACTAACAAACGGCTCGAGATGCCGTCAAGCCGCCGCGTGCTATCCTCCGCGCATGTCGAGAGGGTTTCACCCGACGCGCGCGAAAGGACAGTGTTTCCTGCGCGATGAGCGCTACGTCGAGAGAATCGTCCAGGCGATCGCTCCTTTAACCGATGAGACGCTCCTCGAGATCGGCGCCGGTCAGGGACAGCTCACGATTCCTCTCGCTCGCGCGGGAGCGCGCGTCGTTGCCATCGAGTCCGATCGACAGACTCGCGGAGCGAGCTCTCGCCCCGTCGCCTTCCGCTCGGAGGGTCGAGCTTCTCGCCGATGACGCTCTCCGAATCGACTTCCGCAGTCTCGTCGCAGAAGAACGGGCTCCGGAAAGATGCGCGTCGTCGGGAACCTTCCCTACTCCGTCGCCGCTCCGATCCTCCTTCGCCTGCTGAGCGCTCGCGAGAAGTGGAGCGAGCTCGTTCTCATGTTCCAGAGCGAGGTGGCCGAGCGGCTCACGGCCAAGCCCGGAACCAAGGAGTACGGGTTTCTCACCGTCGTCGCTCAGCGGGCAGCGAAGGTCAATGTGCTCTTTCGCATCCCTCCCGACGCCTTTCGGCCTCGCCCGCGGGTGGTCTCGGCGCTTCTTCGCTTCGAGATGCGAGAGGTGGACGTTCGCGATGCGGGCGTCGACGAGAAGCTCTTCCGTGGTCTCGTCCGGGGCCTTCTGGCTCATCGCCGAAAGACGATCGGCAACAACATCAAGCACTTGGAGCCGAGCGGTCTCTCGCGCGAGGCGACCCTGGGCGCTCTCGAGACGATGGGGATAGATCCCGCTCGCCGGGCGGAAACCCTGGGTGTCGAGGAGTTTGCGGAGCTCTCCCGCCTCTGCGCCGGGCTTCGATGAGCCGTTTTTTTTGCTTTTCCAGGGGTTTTCTCTGGTAGTATGAAGCGATTTCTTAGCCCTGGGAAGCTAAACCCCTGTTGTCAAAGATGAAATCAGCGCACCTCGAGGTGCTCCCGCTCGGCGGGCTCGGCGAGTTCGGCCTCAATATGATGGCCTACCGCCTCGGAACCGACATTCTCATCGTGGATTGCGGCATCATGTTCCCGAGCACGGAGACACCGGGAGTGGACCTGCTCCTTCCGGATACGAGCTACCTCGATGCGCATCGGGACCAGGTCCGGGGAATCGTCCTCACGCACGGACACGAGGATCACATCGGGGCGCTTCCGTTCGTGCTTCGCGAGCACCCGGTGCCCGTTTACGGAACGAAGCTGACCCTCGGCATCTGCCGGAGGCGGCTCGAAGAGCATGGGCTTCTCGACAAGGTCGACCTTCGCGAGGTCGCGCCGGGAAGCGAGTCACGATTGGCGCGTTCGAGGTCGAGTTCATCTACGTTTCCCACAGCCTCGCCGACGCCGTCGCCGTCGCGATCACCACTCCTCAGGGAGTCGTGCTCCACACGGGCGACTTCAAGATCGACGAAGGGCCGCCCGTCGGACCGCCGATCGACCTGAAGCGGCTGGGAGAGCTCGGCCAGCAAGGAGTCCTCTGCCTCCTCGCGGACAGCACCAACAGCGAAGTTCCCGGCAGGAGCGGTCCGGAGAATGCCGTCGCCGAAGGCATTCGACGAGATCCTCCGCGACGCGCGAGGCCGAGTCTTCCTCTCGTGCTTCACGTCGAGCACGCACCGGCATCCAGTTGGCGCTCGACCTCGCCGCGAAATACGGACGAAAGGCGATTCTCGTCGGACGAAGCATGGTGGAGAACGTGGGGACCGCCATCGATCTCGGCTACGTCCGCGCGCCGTCCCAGGTCCTCTGGTCGATCGAGGACATCGACCAGCTCCCTCCCGCGAAGCAGCTCGTGATTACCGCCGGAAGCCAGGGCGAGCCGTTGTCCGCTCTCGCTCAGATCGCGAACCGTTCCCATCGCTTCGTCTCCGCCGAGCCAGGAGACCGCGTCATCCTGAGCGCGCGCGTCATTCCTGGAAACGAGCGCGCCGTGAACCGCATCGTGAACGAGCTCTTCAAGCTCGGCTGCGAGGTCTTCTATCCGCCGAAGTCCGCAGGTGCACGTCTCGGGACATGCCTGCGCGGAGGAGCTCGCGATTCTGGTCCGCCTCCTCCGGCCCCGCTACTTCGTGCCGATCCATGGCGAGTGGCGGCAGCTCTACCACCACGCGAAGATCGCGAGGGAGAACGGCGTCGCCGAGCAGGATGTGTTCCTCGCCGAAGACGGCGACATGCTGCGCTTCGACGAGGACGGCGCCTCGGTGGCAGACAAGATTGAGACCGGGCGCGTGCTGGTCGACGGAAGCGGCCTCGGCCTCGTCGACGACTGCGTGGTGCGGGACCGAAAGCGCCTCGCGACCGGGGGGATCGTGGTGCCGATGGTCTCGCTCTCGTCCTCGAGCGAGCTCGAGGTCTCGGATCTGCTGAGCCGCGGGTTCATCGAGAGCGACGAGGGCGAAGCGCTCCTCTCCGAGGCGCACGACGCGATGCTCTCGGCGGTGCGGGACCTTTCTCCCGCCGACGACCGAAGCGAGCGGGCGATCGAAGTGCTCCTCGAAACGACGCTCAAGCGGTTCTTCCGCAAGAAGTCGGTGCGCCGGCCGGTCATCGTTCCGGTCGTGGTGGCCCCGGAGGGAAGGTAGACTGTGGCGGCGAACCTCTCTTCCTCGCGCTCGCTATCGCGGCGAAACGAATCGTTCCTTCCCGGCGGAGCGGCTCTCCGAAGTCTTCGGCGTCGTCCTGATGGCGCTCGCCCTCATGGTCGCCGTGAGCCTCCTCACCCATTCGCCCATCGGACCCCGCCTGGTATTTCCGCGAGACCAGCTCCCGGCCCACCGAGAACCTGATCGGACCCGCCGGGGCGTTCCTGTCGGAAGCGTTCCTCCAGGTCTTCGGGCTCGCCTCGTATCTCGTGGCCGTCCTGGTCTTCGCGACGGGGTGGAATCGCTTCTGGTTCCAGCCGGTCGCCTCGAAGCCCACGAAGATCATCGGTCTCGTCACGATCGTCGCCTGTCTCGCGGCGCTCCTCGCGCTCGCCCTCGGAGAGATTCCGCTCTCGGGAGTCTTCACTCCCGCGGGAGGCGCGGTCGGGCAGATGCTCGCTTCGCTACCTGGTCGAAGCACTCAATCCGATGGGAGCGTTCATCCTGCTCGTGACGCTCCTCTTCACCGCGATCGTCGTCGTCACCCACTGGTCGCTCTCGAGCGGGTTCCGCGTCGTTCGCGTCGTGGCAGAAGAAGAAGGGCGCCGAGATCGCGACCGCCTTCCACCGCTACCGGGAGACGAAACGCAAGGAGAAGCTCCGCGAGCGCGTGGTGAAGAAGCACGCGCAGAAGGCGAAGGAGAAAGCGAGAGGAGAAGGAAGCAGGCAGGCACTCGAGGAGCTCGACAGAAGCGCCGAAGGCGCCGCGAAGGCCGCCGGCCGCCGAAGAAGGCGCCGCTCGTCGGCTGCCCGAGGCGAAGCAGGAGATCCTCCCCTTCAATCCGAAGAAGGGCCGGTGGAACATGCCGCCTTTCGGGATCCTCGAGGCCCGGCGCGAGGAAATAAAGGCCGACGAAAAAGACCTCATGGAGCGGGCGAAGATGCTCCAGGCGCGCTCGCGGGAGTTCGCGGTCGAGGGGCAGGTGCTGCAGATCCATCCCGGTCCGGTCGTCACCACGTTCGAGTTCAAGCCCGACGCCGGGCATCAAGTACAGCAAGATCACCTCGCTCGCCGACGACCTCTGCCTCGCGCTCCAGGCGGAGTCGGTCCGCATCGATCGCATCTCCGGAAAATCGACGGTCGGAATCGAGATCCCGAACCGCGTGCGCGAGACCATCGGGCTTCGCGAGCTCCTCGAGTCCGAGGAGTTCCAGGGAAGCTCGTCGCGGCTCACCCTCGCTCTCGGGAAGACCATCGACGGCGCTCCCTACATGAGCGACCTCGCGAAGATGCCGCACCTCCTCATCGCCGGCGCGACGGGAAGCGGAAAGTCGGTCCTCCTCAACAGCCTCATCTGCTCCATCCTCTACAAGTCGAGCCCGGACGAAGTGCGCCTGATCCTGATCGATCCCAAGCGCATCGAGCTCGGGGTCTACCAGGACATCCCGCACCTGCTGACGCCGGTCGTCACCGACCCCAAGAGGGCGAGCGACGTCTTGAAATGGGTCGTCTGGGAGATGGAGTGCCGGATCAAGATGCTGGCCTCCGAAGGCGTGCGGAACATCGACCAGTACAACAACATCCTGAAAGGCGCGGTCGAAGCGGGAGAGAAGAAGGAGAACGAGCGGGGCGAGCCCCTGTCGCCGCTTCCCTATGTGATGGTGGTCATCGACGAGCTCGCGGACTTGATGATGGTATCGTCGTCCGACGTGGAGGACGCGATCACCCGCCTCGCCCAGATGGCGCGCGCGGTCGGAATCCATCTCGTCCTCGCGACCCAGCGGCCGTCGGTCGACGTCATCACCGGCATCATCAAGGCGAACTTCCCCGCCCGGATCGCGTTCCGAGTCGCTTCGCGCGTCGACTCCCGGACCATTCTCGACGGAAACGGCGCCGAGCAGCTCCTCGGCCGAGGCGACATGCTCCTGCTGCCGCCCGGGCTCGGCGAGGCTCGTCCGGCTTCACGGACCCTTCGTCTCCGAGGCCGAGGTCGGCCGTCTCGTGGCGTTCTGGCGGCGCGAGGGAAAGCCCGAGTACAACGCATCGATTCTCGAGGCCCAGGAAGCGACCGAGATCGCCGCCTACGAGAAGGACGAGATGTTCGACAAGGCGGCCCGCGTGATCGTGGAGACGCGGGTCGCTTCCGTCTCCCATCTCCAGAGGCGCCTCCGGCTCGGGTACAGCCGCGCGGCGCGCATCATGGATATGCTCGAAGCGGACGGCATCGTCGGACCGAACGACGGATCCAACCGTCGCGAGGTCCTGGTGCCCAAGGACTATTTCGATGAGGTCGACCGGCAGCTGCGTTAAGGTCCGCGCTCGGCCTTCTCGCTCTCCTGCTCTCCGACGGGAGGTGGAGGCCGAAGGAGCGCCGGCGTCCGCGCGAAAGCTCTACGACGAGGCCCGCGGCCGCGGAAGACGCGCCTGCACCAGTCGAAGTCGCAGGACGGCGAAGAAGAGCGAATGGGTGCAAGGTCGCCCGGATGTACCGCTCGGTCGTGGTCTCTCATCCCCAGAGCGGCTACTCCGACGACGCCCTCTTCTACGAAGCGGACATCTACCGCGAGGTATCACCGGCGCTTCGACGACGACGCGGCCCTCGAGCGCTCGCTCGACACGTACCTCCTCCTCGCGAAGGGCTATCCCTCGAGCAAGTGGGCGGCCCGCGCCCGCCTCAACCGCGGCAAGATCCAGCTCGAGCGCCGCTCGGACCGCAAGAGCGCCACGGCCGAGCTCGAAAAAGTCGTCGACGACTGGCCGGGCACCTCCGAAGCCGCGGAGGCGCGCCGGCTTCTCGACGACATGACCAAGACCTCGAGCGGGCCGCGGTCGCCGCCCGACCGCGAGACCTTCCCGAGCGGCATCGTGGGAGTGCGCAACATCCGGCAGTGGACGGGCACCGAGTACACGCGCATCGTCATCGACCTCGACGACGAGGTGAAGTACACGGAGGGAAGCGTCGAGGATCCGGCGCGCATCTACTTCGACCTTCTCGGCGCGCGCGTCACCAAGGATCTCGCGTCCCGGATCTTCCCCGTGGGCGACGGCTTCCTCCAGCAGATTCGGATCGGCCAGAACCAGTCGGACGTGGTGCGAGTGGTCCTCGATTTTCAGAACCTGAGCGACTACAACGTCTTCACGCTTCCCGGATCCCTACCGCCTGGTAGTCGATATCCTGGGAAAGCGCCGCCGAACGCTCCGCGCGCCGCCGGTCGAGTGCGCCGAACAGAGCCTCCGCCGGCCGCGCCTCCCGCCGAGGAACCGGCCGAGGTCGAGGAGCCCGAACGACGCCTCCCGTCATCGTCGCGGAAACGGCGCCTGCGCCTCCGCCGGCCACTCCCGCGGAGCCGCCGCCCGACATCATTCGCGTTCCCCCGAAACCGCGATCGGACGGCTACTCCATCGTTCAGCAGCTCGGTCTCTCCGCCTCCCGGATCGTGATCGACCCGGGCCACGGTGGACACGATCCCGGGAACGATGAACAAGAGCGGGCTGCGCGAGAAGGACATCGTCCTCGACGTCTCCCAGCGCCTGCAAAAGCTCCTCGAGAAAGACGGCTTCGAAGTCGTGATGACCCGCGACAAGGACGTCTTCATCCCTCTCGAGGAGCGAACCGCGATCGCGAACTCGAAGAACGCCGATCTCTTCGTCTCCATCCACGTGAACGCCGCCCGGAGCACGCAAGCCGCGCGGCACCGAGACCTACTTCCTGAACCTCGCCACGACGCCCGACGCGGAAGAGGTCGCGGCGCGGGAGAACGCGGTCACCACGCGGACGGGTGAACGAGCTTCAGAGCATTCTGCAGAAGGTCCTGAACAACGAAAAGATCACGGAGTCGCGCGAGCTCGCGAGCCGCGTCCAGACGTCGCTCGCCGTCGGAGCTCTACTCTTCACCCAAGGACTCGCGAAACCGCGGCGTCAAGACCGCGCCCTTCTACGTGCTTCTCGGAGCGCAGATGCCTTCCGTTCTCGTGGAGATCGCGTATCTCACCAACCGCAACGACGCCCAGCTCCTCGCGGACGCGGCGTTTCGCCAGAAGGTGGCGGAATCGATCGCCGACGGTGTCCGCGGCTACCAGGACTCGCTCGCGCGGACGACGAGCGCCGAAGGATCGAAGTCGCGAGTCGCCGAGAAAGAACAGCCGCGTTAGAATGGCCCGTGATCCTCGAGCGTCCTCGCGCGAGTGCCGTACGCGCTCTCCGCTTTCTCCTCGCGTTCCAGCCGGCTGACGAGGGCATCCGCTTCTTCTCCGCTGAAGGACCCGGAGCCCGAGCACGGTCTCGCCTGGTTCGTCCTCAACGCCTTCTTCTTCGTCGGCGTCGCGCTCGTGGTCACGCTGGGCATCGGCATCGCCTTCGGGAGCTTCCGCGTGTGGCTCCTCGAGAAGTTCCCGCACAACCGCTTCAACGGGACGCCGGACGACGATCCCGGGGAGACGTTCCGTCTGAACGATACCGGCGAGTAGCCGCGCCGGAGCCTCAGGACGTGACGACGCGGATGCGCGCCCGAACGCTCGCGCCGTCTCTGCGAGCGCGCGGTCACGACCACGTCGCCCGATTCCGCGCCCGGGGAATACGGAACCGAATCGTCTCGCGCGCCCGAACGACGCCCGCGCCGCGGCAGGCCGGGACACCAGCCGTAGAATCCGAATCCCGTTCCGCTGCAATCACGGCAATCGACGTCGTTCGCGACCTCGAGAACCACGCTCTCCGCCGCGGGTCGCCTCCTCCTCGGTGAGCACGATGTCGAGCGGCGCGGGCGCCTCCCGCCGCGGCCGCGTCGTGACTTCGTGAAACGGCGGGAAGCGGTTCTTCGAATCCACCGGTCCAGGAAACGGGCAACGGCTGACTCCATCCGCGGTCGTAGCTTCGCCGCTTCTCCGGGTCGGAGAGCGTCTCGTAGGCTTCCTGGACTTCGCGGAACCGGGCCACGTCGCCGGGGTTGCCGCTGTCCGGATGGAACTCCCGGGCGAGCCTCCGGTAGGCCGCTTTGATCTCGCTCTCGCTCGCGTCCGCGGAGACGCCGAGGACGCTCGTACATACCTCAAAGCTCTTTCGCCACGACCTGATTTCGTCCGAGGCGCTTCGCTTCGTAGAGCGCCTCGTCCGCGGCTTTCAGAAGAGATTCGGCGTCCTGGGCGTCCGCGGGAAAGAGCGCCGCGCCGATGCTCACCGTCACCCGCTTTCTCGGTCCGCCGGGATGGATGGCGGCGGCGGCGACGGACTCCCGGAGCCTCTCCGCGGACTCGAGAGCGCCCTCGGGCGGTCACGTTCGGGAGGATCACCACGAACTCCTCGCCGCCGAAGCGGGCGAGGACGTCCGCCTTGCGGATCCCGGCCGAAAGCACTCCCGCCACTTTCTTGAGCACCAGGTCTCCCATCGCGTGGCCGTAGGTGTCGTTGAAGCTCTTGAAATGGTCGACGTCGGCCATGAGAAGAGCGAGGCTCGACGAGCTCCGATCGCAGCGGGACGAGCTCACGAGCGAAAGCGGAGTCGAAGTAGCGGCGGTTGAAAAGACCGGTGAGCCCGTCGGTCGCGGCAAGGTTCTCCACGCGCTCGTGAACGATGGCGTTCTCGAGCACCACCGCCGCCTGATTGCAGTAGATCCGAAGAAGCCTGAGCTCGCGCGCGGTGAAAGGTTCCCCTTGCCGGGTCAGGAGAAGAGCCCCGGTCACGCGCTTCTGAGCCCGGAGCGGCACCGCGAGAAAGCTCGCTCCGGCGGTCGAGCGCTCCTTCGAGTCGAGAATGGGCATTCCGGAGCGCCGCTCCATGCGGATCGCGAGCGGCTCTTCGCGCGCGCGCAGGACCCAGGCGGCCCAGGTAGGCGCCTCGAGGGAGAAGCGGCTTCCGAGGAGCTCCTTCCGATGGCCCTCGGCGACCACGACCGAGAAATGCTCCTTGCCTTCCTCGCGGAGACAGACTGCGCAGGTCTCGAACTTCGAGACGTCCCGGGCATAGTCGACCATCTGGTCGAGAAGCTCGGCGAGACGCGTCGTCGACGAGAGGCCCTCGCTCGCCTTGAGCAGACCCTTGAGCTCGAGCTCTTCCACCTGCTGCTGCGACTTCTGCCGGAAGAGCGCCTGGGTCTCCTTCATCTGCTGCGCCACCGAGCGAAGGAGCTCGCGGCGGTCGGAATCGAAATGCGCCGGCGACTCGTAGTGCACGACGAGAATCCACGGAGGCTCGTCCCAGATGCGTATGGGGACGGCCACCATGGACAGCGGCAGTCTCCGACTTCGGGATCCAGGGAAGCCGCGCGTCGGACGATCGCCACCTCGCGGTCGGACCGAATCACTTCCGCGAGAATCGAGCCCGCGGAGAGAAAACCGCCGGCTCTCGAGAGCGTCCTCCGGACGCGCGCCGAGGCGCACCCAGAACGAGCTCTCGTCCGCGGATACCTGCAGGAGCACCGCGTCCGCCGCCTGGGTTCCCGGTCTTCGCCAGAACGAGAAGCGGCTCGAGGTGGCTTTCGAGCTTCTGGAGGTGCTCGACGCGCTGCGCCCTGCGCCCGTCCTCGCTCAGAGGCGAGACTCGCTTCGTCTTCGTCCGGTCCCGCGAGCTGCTTCAGCCCCGCGTCGAGCCGCAGCAGCCGGTCCTCCGCCCTTTCCGCCCGCTCGCGCTCCGCTCGCTCCATGTAGTTGAACCCGACGACCACGAGGAGGAAGAGCATGGCGACCCGCATCACGTCGAGTCACGGGAGTTCCCGGATGGAAGAACGCGTTCGCGATCTCGAGCGAGAGGACCGCGGTCACCATCACCACCACCAGGCGGCGCGGAAAGGCGACCGAGGCGAGCCCGCCGACGAGCGAGGTAGAGGCCCTGCCAGTAGGAGCGCGCCCCGCCGGTCAGCTGCACCACGAGATTGACGCCGCAGGTGAGCAGAAGGAGGAGCGAGAGCTCGTCGAGAAACGAGTGGTGCTTGGAGGCGAATCGGAACGCCGCGTGGCCGAGGCCGACGCGAGGGCGGCGAGATAGACCAGCCGCAAGAGATCGAGGGCGCCCATTCCGTACCCGACCACGATCGGAGGATGCGTCGAGGAAGAGGCCCGCGCCGCTCGCGACCAGGATGAAGATCAGAACGGCGAAGGTAGCGGCGGAGGCGAGCCTTCCCGCGGGCATCGCGAGCGCCGTGTGCGTGGTCACGGACGCCTTCTCCAGAGTCTCGAGAGATCTCGAAAGCGCGGAGGAGAACCGGTCGACGAGGGGTCCGGTGTCGAAAAGGAATGCTCGCTCGACCTCACCGCGAACCGCTTCCGCCTCCTCGAATCGCAAGCTCACCGGCGGATAGCGGTCGGCGCAGGAGAAGAAGCTCAGGAGGAGGTGCGCGGTTCGGAAATTCCCGCGCTCGAAGGGCGCGATCTCGAGAAAGCGAGGAAACCAGAGCGCCATTCGCTCCGCGGGAAACATTCCCCGCCCGCTGTCCCCATGGAGCCAGTCGAGGAGGTTCTGGAGCCGCGACTCGATGAAGCGCGGCGAGAGGATGCGCGCGTTCTGGAACTGGGGAGCGAGATCGGCGGTCCGAATCTCTCCTCCCGACGGCGGGCTCGAGAGCCGGTGCACCTCGCGAATCAACGGGAGGCGGAGCTCTTCGCCCGACGCCGCCGTGCTCTCGACGAGGGACAGCGCCGAAAGAACGCCCTCGAGGAGCGAAGGGTCCTGCTCGATTCCCGCCGCTCCGGTGAGGCGAAGCGTCTCGCGGGCGGCGGCTTCCCGGAGAGCGTCGTGAGCGCCTCGCCGCCGGTCTTCCGGAAGACCCTTCAGCTGGCCGAGACGGCGCTCCAGAGCATATCCGGGCGCCTCCCGCCCGCGATCGGGATGGATCGGTAGCTCCGGCATGTGCTGATCTGACCGAATTGTAGCAAGTTTGCCGGAGCCGTGCCCGAAGGAAGTTAGATCGCCGCGGCCCTCATGGCGCGGCCGCCCTTTTCCAGGTGCTGTCCGACCCGCTCCACGACGTGGAGAAGCTCCATCTGGAGTCGCGGGTCACGGGCCATGCGCCGGAACGCTCTCAAGAGCCGATGCTCCTTCGGGCCGAGGCTGGTCCTCTTCCATCGGGGTCTCGACCGCGCCCATGAAGTACGCCACCGGGACTTCGAGGGCTCTCGCGATCCTCAACATCCACTCGAGTGAAATCTTCCGGCGTCCGAGCTCGAAGTTGGTGAGCGCCCCTTGAGAAATGCCGATTCGACGGGCCAGGTCTTTTTGTTTGATGCCTTGCTCCAATCGGACTTTGCGGATGCGTTGCCCGATCTTCTTGAACATGCGGGAACCCCTTTCGAAGATGACTCTCTGCCTAGTTGTGGGGTTGGGTTCGCATATTCTCTATCGGCAACGTCGTGGTGTCAACAAGAAAACCATGTGATCGCAGTCACTCCTCGCGGCGAAAGTGATCGAGGAGCTCGGAGAACCTCTCGAGGACCTTCAATCGCGAGCCGTTCTCCGAGCGCACCTCCTCGTGCTCGAGGCTCCAGGTGTTCGGGTGAGGGATGTACACCGCACCCAGGCCCACTTCGCAGCGCGGGATTGATGTCGGAGCGTGGGCTATTCCCCACCATCCAGGTGAGCTCGCAGTCGAGCCCGTGAGCCTCCAGAAGCCTCCGGTAGTCTTCCGGGCGCTTCTCCCCGGTGATCTCCACGTGGTGGAAGTAAACGAGGACGCCGCTTCGCTCCACTTTGTCGCGCTGCTCCTCGGGGTCGCCCTTGGTGAAAAGAATGAGCCGGTAGTGCTCCCTCAGGACCGCGAGCGTTTCGACGACGCCGGGAAGATACTCGATCGGCATCCGTCGAACTCCCTCCGCGAGGTCCAGAATGCGCTCGCGATCCTCCGAGGAAGTAGGGACTCCCGTCATTTCCTCGAGCGTTTCCATAAGCGAGATCGCGAAACCCCGGCTTCCGTACCCATGGATCGGGATGTTGCGGCGCTCGATTCGAGGAAGGAGCTCTCGCGCTTCCTCCCGCGACCCGCCTCGCTCTTCGACCAGGTCGAGAAACCGCTCCGTCGCGGTCTCGAAATGGACGTTGTTCTCCCAGAGAGTGTCGTCGGCGTCGATGATGAGCGTCCGCTTCACTTCATTCGCCTTTCGAGAGCGGCGGCGACGGCGGTGGGCGCGATACCCGAGGCCTGCCAGAGGACGAGGAGATGGTAGAGCAGATCCGCGGATTCCTCGGCGAGCTCGCTCGGATTTCGCGAGGTCGCGGCGATCACCACTTCGGTCGATTCCTCGCCGACCTTCTGCGCGATGCGAGGGATCCCTTTCGTGAGGAGCTCAACCGTGTACGAGCCTTCCGGTCGCGAGTGGTCGCGCTCGCGGATGACGCGAGCGAGCCGGCCGAGCGCGTCCCCGAGCTCGGGAGCGGAATCGCCGCTGAGTCCCTCGAAGAAACAGCTTCTTTCGCCCGTGTGGCAGGCCGGCCCCGCGGGCTCGGCTCGAACGAGAAGGCAATCCCGATCGCAGTCGGCGACGATGGCGCGCAGGCGGAGCACGTTTCCCGACGTCTCCCCCTTTCGCCAGAGGGCGCCGCGGCTCCTGGACCAGAAGTGAACCTCGCCGGTCGCGATCGTTCGCTCGAGGCTTTCCCGATTCATGTAAGCCACCATGAGGACGCTCCCGGAGTCGCAGTCCTGCACCACCGCCGGGATCAGCCCCCGCTCGTCGAATCGCAGCTCATCGATCGAAGCTGTCATCCTTGTACTCTACCCACGGGCTCGCTCTGCTCCCCAGGCCGCACCGGGATTCCTTTCCCTTGGAGAAATCGCTTCGTCTCCGGAATTCGGTAGACGCCGAAGTGGAAGATGGAAGCGGCGAGCACAGCGCTCGCCTTCCCTTCGATCAACGCTTCCGCCATGTGCTCGAGCTTCCCGCATCCGCCGGAAGCGATGACCGGAATCCGGACCGCCTCCGCAACGCTCCGCGTGAGCTCGAGATCGTATCCCAGCTCGGTGCCGTCACGGTCCATGCTGGTCAGCAGGATCTCGCCCGCGCCCAGAGCTTCGCCGCGCCGCGCCCACTCCACGGCGTCGAGGCCCGTCGCCGTCCGTCCGCCGTGCACGTAGACTTCGAACCCGCCCGAAGGGCTCCGCCGCGCATCGATGGCGAGCACCACCGACTGCCGGCCGAAGCGACGGGAGCCTTCGCCGAGGACGGACGGGTCCTCGACCGCGGCGGTGTTCACCGCGACCTTGTCCGCTCCGGCCCGGAGAATCTCACGCATGTCCTCCGCCGTCCGGATACCGCCTCCGACCGTGAACGGGATCGTGAGCCGTTCCGCCACCCGCTCCACCATCCGCTTCTGGATCTCGCGGCCCTCGTGAGACGCGCCGATGTCGAGGAAGACGAGCTCATCGGCCCCTTCCTCGTCATAGCGTCCCGCCGCCTCCACGGGATCGCCCGCATCCACGAGGTCGACGAACTTCACTCCTTTGACGACGCGGCCCCGGTCGACGTCGAGGCACGGGAATGATCCTTCGCGCCAGCACGTCAAAAAACTCCACGCGCTTCGGCGAGTGTGAAGACCTTTTCGTAGAGCGCTTTCCCCACGATGACGCCTTCGATTCCCGCGGAGGTGATGGTCTTGAGGGCTCGCAGGTCATCGAGAGAGCCGACGCCTCCCGAGGCGATGACGTTTCCGCCCGCCGCTCGCGCGAACGCCTCGGTCGCCTTCAGATCGACACCGTTCATGACACCGTCCCGCGCGACTTCGGTATAGACGAAGCGGGAGACGCCGGCCGCCGCCCACTTCCTGCCGAGATCGAGAGGGCTCGCGCGTCCGCCTTCCGTCCATCCGCGCACCGCGACCGTTCCATTCTTTACGTCCACCCCGACGACCACGCGGTCCGCGTCCTCTTCGAGGGCGCGGGAGACCACCTCCGGGTTCTCCGCGGCAGCGGTCCCGAAGACGACGCGCGCGGCTCCGCGTCGCGGCGAGCCATCGAAAGTCCTCGAGCGTCCGGATCCCGCCTCCCACCTGCACCGGGATCGCCACCCGGCGGACGATCTTCTCGACGAGAGCTCTCTGCGGCGGGTCCCCGAAGGCAGCGTCGAGATCGACCACGTGGAGTATCGAGGCCCCCTCCGACTCCCAGTGAAGGGCGACCGCTTCGGGCTCGGAGCCGTAGCGGGTCTCGCTTCCCTTCTCGCCGCGCACGAGGCGGACCGCGCTTCCCTGCCGGAGGTCGATTGCGGGAATCACCCTCATGACGAGAGAAAATTCGAAAGCACCTTGAGCCCAAGGGTCTGGCTCTTCTCCGGGTGGAACTGAATTCCCGCGACCCGTCCCCGGCCGGCAACGGCGCAGAATCGGCCCCCGTACTCGGTCGAGGCCCAGGTATCCCGCTCGTCGGCCGACGCGTAATAAGAATGTAGGAAGTAGAAATAGTCCCCCGTCGAGATCCCTTCGAGGAGAGGGAGCTTCCGCAACCCCTCGAGCTGGTTCCACCCGACGTGGGGGACGACCAGCTCCGACCCGAAGGCCTTCACCTTACCGCCGAGGAGAGCAAGGCCCGGTATCTCCGGCGCCTCCTCGCTTCCCTCGAAGAGCATCTGGAAGCCGACGCAGATCCCGAGGAGCGACGCTCCGCGGTCGAGCGCCTCCCGGATCGGCGCTTCGAGACCTCGCTCGCGGAGATTTCGCATCGACTCCCCGAAATGTCCGACGCCGGGGAGAACGAGGAAGCGAGACTCCCGGATCGTCTCCGGCGAGCTCGTGAGCCGGAACGTCCGGCCGAGCCTGCCGAGCGCGCGTCCCACGCTCCCGAGGTTTCCGACTCCGTAGTCGACGATCGCGACCGTCATCGAGAGAGAGTTCCCTTGGTCGAAGGCACGAGACCGGCGACGGTTCGGCCCGCGGCGTCGCGAAGCGCCCGGCCGAATGCTTTGAAGAGCGTCTCCGCGATGTGGTGGCTGTTTCGTCCATGGATGAGGTCGAGGTGCATCGTCAGTCGGGCCCGATCGGAGACGGCGCGGAAGAAGTCTTCGAAGAGCTCCGTGGGAAAGTCGCCGACCCGCTCCGTCCGGAAGCGGACGCGATAGCTGAGATACGGCCTTCCGCAGATATCGACGACGACGCGGCTCAGCGCCTCATCCAGAGGAACGTAGGCGGCGCCGAACCTCTGGATACCCGATTTGTCGCCGAGCGCCTCGAAGAGGCATTCTCCGACGACCAGACCCGCATCCTCGACGGAATGATGGTAGTCGACGTCGAGATCGCCCTTCGCGCGAAGCTCCAGATCGAAACGGCCGTGGTGGGTGAAGAGAGTGAGCATGTGGTCGAGAAACGGCATTCCCGGTCTCGATCGAGGCGGTGCCCGACCCATCGAGGTCGAGCCGCGCTTCGATCGCGGTCTCGCGGGTGGTCCTCTTGACCTCTCCCTGCGCGACGCTTCCGTCATCTGCCTCCTTTTCCATGCTCGCCTCGCTCTTCGCTCGCTCGCATCGTTCGCTTCCCTTCCAGCATTCCTCCACGCTTCCGCAAGGCGCGATAGAAAATCTCGTTCTGCTCGGGAGTTCCGATCGCGACCCGGAGCATCTCCGGAAGCGCGCGGTGCCCGCTCACGTCCCGCACCAGGACGCCGCGACCGAGAAGAGCGGCGAAGGTCGGCTTCGCGCCGAGGCGCGTCCGGAAGAGAAGGAAGTTTCCCTTCGGACGGAAACACGTCCACTCCGCGCATCGCAGCCATTCTCTGGTAAAGCCGATCCCGCTCGCGGGCAATCTCGAGTGCCTGAGCGAGAAGCACGTCCTTGTGTGCGGTCGCGGCCCTGGCGGCCTCGATCGATATCCTGTTCAGCGGGTAGGGCTGCTGCGCTTTGCGCATCTCGGACAGCGAGCTCCGGGCGCCGCGAGGAGATACCCGAGCCTCAAGCCCGCGAGAGCGAGCGCCTTCGAGAACGTGCGGAAGAGAATGAGATTCGGATGGCGGTCGAGGAGCGGCCGCGCGTTCGCGCCCGCGAACTCCCAGTATGCCTCGTCGAGCGCGACGACGCCCGGCGCTCTCTCCGCGATCTCTTCGATCTCCCGCGGCTCGAGAATCGATCCCGTGGGATTGTTGGGAGAGCACAGATAGACGACCGCCGGCTGGTGCTCCTCGATCGCTTCGAGAAACGCGCGAACGTCATACTTCATGATCCGGGAGAGGCACTTCCACGATCGCGGCACCCATGAGTCGGGTGGCGTAGGCGTAGGCGAAGAAGCTCGGAGTCGGCGCCACGGCGCTTCGCCCTGGCTCGAGAAAGCTCAGCGCGAGGCAATGGAGGAGCTCGTCCGATCCGTTCCCGACGAGGATGCCTTCCTGTGGCCAGTCCGCCATCTCCGAGAGAATCCCGAGAATCTCCGCCTGCGACGGCGAGGGATACCGGTGGAGAGGCGCCCGCATCAACGCCTCGACGAGGTCTTCGCGCATCGCCTCGGGAACGCCCGCGGTTGTTCTCGTTCTGATCGAGCTTCACCGGCACTTCCCTGGCATCGAGGTGATAGGCGGTGAGAGCTTTCACCGCCGGGCGGACCCACGAGAGAGGCGTCTTCACGTCGCTCATGATTCGAACCGGATCGCGACCGCGCGCGCGTGGGCCTCGAAGTCCTCGGCGCGGGCGAAGGCCTCGATGTCCGCCGCGATCCCGCGCGAGCCGCTCCCGGCTGTAGCGAACGACGCTCGTTCGCTTCATGAAATCCTGGACTCCCAGAGGTGACGCGAAGCGCGCGGTTTGCGCCGGTCGGGAGCACGTGGTTCGGTCCGGCGTAGAAGTCGCCCACGGGAACGGGCGACCACGGGCCGATGAAGATCGCGCCCGCGTTCGAGATTCTCTCGGCGACTCGCTCGGCGATCCTTCGTGAGCACCTCGAGGTGCTCCGGTGCGATGCGATCGACCGCGGCGATCGCGTCCTCGAGGGAAGCGGCGAGCACGATCGCACCGTGGCGGGAGAGGACATCTTCGATCGCCTCGCGCCTCGGGAGCGCCTTCGACTGGAGCTCGATCTCTCGGGAGACGCGATCCGCCAGCGCTCGCGACGTCGTGACCAGGATCGCCCGCTCGTCGCCGGAGCCGTGCTCCGCCTGCGAGAGCAGATCGGCGGCGACGTAGCGGGGGTCGGCGGTTTCGTCGGCGAGGACCACGATCTCGCTCGGTCCGGCGATGGCGTCGATGCCGACCCGGCCGAAGACGAGCCGCTTCGCCTCCGCGACGTAGGCGTTGCCGGGTCCGACGATCTTCACGACCGGCCGCGATGGTCTCCGTTCCGTAGGCGAAGCGCCGCGACCGCCTGCGCTCCGCCCACGCGGTAGACCTCATCGAGGCCGAGGAGATCGAGCGCGGCCGCGAGCTCTTTCGAGCGCTCGAGCGCCCCGGGCGGAGTCGCGACCGCGATCCGGCGAACTCCCGCGATCTGGGCGGGAACGACGTTCATGAGCACGCGTCGAGGGATAGCTCGCCTCGCCGCCGGGAACGTAGACGCCGGCGCTCTCGAGCGGCCGGAGCCTCTGAGCGAGCGACGTCCCGTCGCCGTCCAGGATCTCGAACGCCTCCCCGAACTGTCTTTCGTGAAAGCGCCGGATGTTGTCGCGGGCGCGGGAGAGAACCGCGCGGAAGCCCTCCGGACGCCTGGCGCCGCCCAGCGTTCCAGATCGTCCGCGTGAGACTCGGAGATCCTCTCGGACGAAGGGAAACGGAATCGAGCTCCCGCGAGAGCTCGAGAAGAGCGCGGTCTCCGTCTCGTCGAACGCGCTCCACGATCGCCGCGACTCGCTCCTTCACTTCCGAGGAGACGTCCTCGTCCAGCGCGGCGCGATCTCGAAAATAGGCTTCCGGGTCTGCGATAGATTCGCAATCATGGGCCCGCTCTTCCCCTCGATCCGACGAACGAGATCGCGCAGGGCCTCCGTCTTCAAGCGAAAGCTCGCCCGGTTCACGATGAGCCGCGCCGTGCTCTCGAACAGAACCTCGTCGACCTCGAGGCCGTTCGCCGCGAGGGTGCCGCCGGTCTGGACCAGGTCCACGATGCAGTCGGCGAGGCCGAGGAGAGGCGCCAGCTCGACCGAGCCCGCGAGCGGAATCACCTCGACGGGAATCCCCCGGCCGTGGAAAAAGCGCGTGGTCACCGCCGGATACTTGGTCGCGACGCGGACCACGGAGAGATCCCGATAGAACCCGGCGGGACGGGCTTCCGGCCGAGCGACCACCATCCGGCAGGCGCCGATCCCGAGGTCGAGCGGTTCGAAAACGTCGGGACGCGACTCCGAGAGCACGTCCGCTCCGACGATTCCCGCGTCGGCGACTCCGTGCTCGACGTACGTCGGAACGTCGCGGTCCTTCGCGAGCACCAGGGTGAAGGGATCCGCTTCGACGCGAAGGCGCCTTCCCGCGCGGAGCGCGGGCGGGAGGCTCGACTCCGCGGCTCGAGAGGAGGTCGGACGTCTCCTCGAAGATTCGTCCCGTCGGAAGCGCGAGCGTCAAGCTCACGGCGTCACCCGCACGGACTTGCCACGGTCCCGCGCACGGAGCGCGTCTTTCAGGGTGTTGACCGTCTCGACCTCCGGCTCCGGGGCTCGAAGCGCCTCGTTTCGTGAGAAGCTCGGAGACTCGATCGAGAGACAGGTACATGCCGACCGCCGGCATCTCCCGCCCGAACCGGCCCAGGAGAGAGTCATAGCGGCCGCCGCCGCCGAGCTCCAGACCCGAGCCTTCGGCGTGAATCTCGAAAACGAGCCCGTTGTAGTAGTCGAAGTCCCGCACCTCGCTCAAATCCAATCGGATCTGCCGGCCGAGACCGAGTGCCGAGAGCTCCGAAACGATCGCCTCGAGCCTCGAGAGCCCCTCACCGGCGCCCGCAGCGCGACGGGCTTCTTCGAGCACCTCGACGCCGCCGGTGAGCGCGGTCAAATCGAGGGCGGCGGGTCCGACGATCCGCCGGAGTCCGTCGCGATCGTGGCGGCGCAGGCACTCGAGGGCCGTCGCCCGCTCCTCTGGATCCTCGACGCGCGCAAGGAGCTCGAGGGCGAAGCCGACATGGCCGAGCGTGAAGACGGCATCGTCGATTCCGAGCTTCGAGAGCGCTTCCCGCGCGGCCAGAAGCACCTCGAGATCCGCCTCGACGCCACCCGCTCCGAGATGCTCGAGACCGATCTGGAAGAGCTCCTCCCGCCGGCCCGCGCGAGGAGGCTGGTAGCGGAGAACTTCTCCGCTATAGAAGAGACGCAGCGGGAGCTCCCTTCGCGAGAGTCTCGAGACGACGATCTTCGCCGCGAGCGCGGTGAAATCGGCGCGAAGCGCCATGACTTCGCCGTCCCGTGCCGATGAACCGATAGACTGCCGTCGGAAGACGAGATTCCGCCGCCGCGCGTGAAGACGTCGTCGAAGTCGAATAACGGAAGAACGATTTCTTCGTACGACCAGCCCCGGAACACATCGGCGGCAACGCGCTCGATCTCCCGCCGCAGACGGGCCTCGTCCCCGAAAAAGCACTGCACTCCGGAGGGAATCTCGAGAAGCGAGCGGCGAGTCATTCCTTACATCCCCACATACCGCGCGTAGAGACTCCGGGCCTCCGCGAGGTCCTCGGTTCCGTGCACGATCGCCCTTCCATCGGGAAAGAGAACGATCTCGCGCCCGGCGAGCTTTCCGCGAAGAAGATACGAGTTCACGACGATGTCCGAGGCCTCCCCCGTCTCGCGAAGGCGCGCGGCGACGTCCTCGAGAGCGAGTGAAGCGGGACGGGACGGGCCGGACCTGCACCGCGTTCCGGCCGCAGAGGGTGAGGGTCTGACTCTCCGACGTGCCGGCGAGATACTCGAGATTTCCGAGACCGCAGCCCGGACAGTCCTCGCGCTTGCCCCGCGGTCGGAACGAGTCGGCCTTCCCCTGCCAGACGTCGAGCGAGAGGACCGCACCCGTGAGCGCCTCGGTTCGTCCCGACAGGATCTTGAGCGCCTCCGCGAGCTGAAACGCCGAGACCGCATGGACCGCGGGAGCGATGACCCCCGCGGTGTCGCAGGTCGGCGACGTGCCGGGGGCCGGCTCTCTTCGAGGAGACAGCGCAGACACGCGGTCTTCCCCGGGCGCACCACGAAGGACATCCCGTAGCTTCCGACGCAGGCGGCGTAGATCCACGGAACACCGGTCCGGATCGAAGCGTCGTTCAGGAGGTACCGCGTCTCGAAGTTGTCCGTTCCGTCCAGCACCAGGTCGATGCCTTCGAAAAGCGCGAGGACGTTGCCCGCGTGGACGTCTTCGACCTTTCCCTCGATTTCGACCTCGCTATTGATCCGCTGGAGCTTTCTTTGAGCCGCAACCGCCTTCGGAAGTCCTTCGGCCAGATCGCGCTCGTCGTAGAGGCCTCTGACGCTGCAGATTCGACTCGTCGAGGTAGTCGCGATCGACGAGCCGGAACCGCGCGACTCCGGCGCGCGCGAGAACGTCAGCGGCGATCGAGCCGAGGGCGCCCGCTCCCACGACCAGGACGGAGGAGCGGCGAAGGCGCTCCTGACCCGAAGCGCCAATCCCCTGAAAGAGAATCTGCCGCGAGTAGCGGCGTTCGCGCTTCCTCTGCTGGTTCCGCGCGTAGCCGAGAAGCTCGGAAGCCTCCGGCTCCGCCGAGAGCCAGAGCTTCGCTTGCGGCACGGCCTGCGCCGCGAGCATCTCGAGACCGGTGACGGTCGAGGCTCCGGCCTCCCGCGCCTTTCGGATCAGTTCCGTCTCCTCGGGGACCGTGACCATGTCGAAAACGACGGATGCCGGGAGAATCGAATCGACGGGAGGAGAGACCGGCGTCGCGTTCACGAGGAGATCCCATCGCTCGGAGGCGAGTCGCCCGAGCGGTCCCGATTCGCATCCGAGCGACGCCGCGAGCGCCGAAGCTCGCGCTTCGTTTCGCGCGAGAACCAGGACCGAGGCCTCCTCTTCGACGAGCGCGTGCGCGGCCGCGCGCGCCGCTCCGCCGGCGCCGACGACGACCGCTCTCTTCCCACGAAGCTTCACGAGCTTCCGCAGCGGCTCGAGCACTCCGTCCCGGTCCGTGTTGTAGCCCTTCCAGGCTCCGTCCCGGACGACGACGGTGTTCACGGCGCCAATGCGAGCGGCGAGATCGTCGACTTCATCGAGATGCTCGAGGATCGCCTCTTTGAACGGAATCGTCACCGAAAGCCCGGAGACGCCGAGCTCCCGCGCGGCGGAGACGAAGGACGGCAGGTCTTTCTCCTGGAACGGAACGTAGACGGCGTCTTTTCCGAGGCGGGCGAAGAGCCGGTTGTGCATCGCGGGAGACAGAGTCTCGAGAGCCCGCTCGCCCACGATTCCGTAGATTGCGGTACTCCCCGAGACGTTTCGGAAGCGGAAGAGATCGAGGAGCTCGTCGACCGGGACCTGCCCCGGACCCGTCGCTTTCGACGCCGCGAGCGGCGCGTAGGTGAAGTCGGCGCCGAGCCGGCTCGCGAGAATCCGGCCGCTCGTGCCCGACGGACCGAGCGGCACGGGAACATAGCCCTTTCCTGCTTTCCGAACGGTGTCTCCGGCGCGCGCCAATCGCAGCGAGTCCGCGAGCGAGGAGACCCGCGCGGCGATCTTCACGACGTCGGCGCCGAGCGCGAGCGCCCGCGCGATCTTGCCATCGAGGTCGGGCGGCAAGGACTGGAAGTCGTGGTGGGAGAGTACGAGCCGGGTGTCGGAGCGCTTCGGGAGCGGACTCGCGAGCGAATCGATCTCGACGTCGACGTACTCGAAGCCGCGCGCGATCGCGCGATCCAGGATCGCGAGACGATCCTCTTCCGCACCCGAGAACGCCCCGCCCTCTCGCGCCGAGCGGCAGGTCAGAAGAAGCGGCTTTCCCAGAGCCCGCCCCACATCCCGCAGCTCGTCGAGATCCGGTCGAGCGATGCCGTCGACGCGAAGCTCCACGATATCGGCCGGTCCCCCGCCGATGGAGCGCCGCGCGAGAGAGCTCCGCCGACGTATCGGCCTGTATCGACACGACGAGCCGGCTCGCGACGGCGGGAGGAAGAATGCCCACGAAACGCATCTTATCCGTAATCGGCTGGATGACGGGAGGAGGGAGGGTCTCGCGCCCGTCAGGCGGGGCGATGACCCGAGCTATGATGGCCGCGCGCCGGAACGTGAAGGACGAAAGCGGCCTGCATCATGGAGCGCGAAGAGTAGCAAGCCCTCCGTCGCCTGTCAAGAAAGCGGCAAAATCGTGCCTTTCATTGACCGGCTGCAACCGTTGAATTATCATAACTCTTGAGTTCCAAAGGAAATGCCCCGAGCCGACCCCATCTGAGCCGGGTGCTTCCATCGAGGGAAAAACAACATTGAAGAGTCTTCTCGCGGTTCCAGCGATCCTTCTCGCTCGCTCTCGCGCACGCCGCGCTCGCGCTCGAGACGATTCCCGTCGACCAGATTCGCCCGGGCATGGTCGGCGAGGGACGAACCGTCTTCTCCGGCGAGACGCATCGAGTCCTTCAAGGTCATCATCCTCGGCGTGCTCCGGAATTACGGCCCGAACCAGAACATGATCCTCGCGGAGCTCGAAGGCGGCCCGCTCGCGCACACCGGCATCATCGCGGGCATGAGCGGAAGTCCGGTCTACGTGGACGGGAAGCTCATCGGAGCCGTCGCCTACGCATTTCCTTTCGCCAAGGACCCCATCGCCGGAATCACTCCCTTTCAGGAGATGGTGGACGCGACCGCGACTCCTTCGACGCGGCGCGCCGCGGCGCGCCTCGAGTTCCCGCTGACTGCGGAGGCGCTCGGCGCGGCGGTGCCGGCGAGAGCGCTCCCGATTCCGGTGCAGGGAGTTTCGCTTGTCGGGAGTGGATCGTCTCGCGCCGTATCTCGGAAAGCTCCTGGCGCCGATCGCGACTCCGGTCTCGCTCATCGGATTTCCGCCGGAATCGTTCGAGCTCGTGGCGCCGCTTCTGCGGCAGCTCGGAGTCGAGCCGCTCATGGCGCGGAGCACCGGTGAGGGAGCGATCGGCTGCTCAACGAGTGAGTCGAGGCCCGTTCAGCCGGGAGACTCCATCGGCGTCGGCCTCGTGACCGGCGATCTTCAGATGTCGGCGAACGGGACCGTCACTCACGTCGACCCGGCGAACAACAGCGTCTACGCGTTCGGGCACCCGCTCTTCAACCTCGGGTCCCATCGAGTACCCGATGACGCGCTCCGAGGTCCACCTGGTCCTCCCTTCGCTCATGAACTCGTTCAAGATGGCCTCGAGCGGCGAGACCATCGGGACCTGGGTCCAGGATCGCGCGACCGGCGATCAAGGGGACGGCGGGAATCCGGCCGCGAATGGTCCCGATGCAGGTCGAAGTCCGCACCAGCCGCGGCCAGGAGAAGACCTACCAGCTCGAGATCGTGAACGACGAGCTGTTCTCGCCCGTCCTCGCCTTCGCGTCGCTGGTCTCCATCCTCCAGAGCACCGAGAGGCAGTTCGGAAGCCAGACGGTCAAGGTCTCCGCCTGGGTCGAGACCATGGACGATCGCCGCATCAATATCGAAGACGTCTTCGCCGACCAGCAGGCGGCGGTGTCAGGCTTCGGCGATGGTGGCCTCGCCTCTCGCGTTTCTCCTCACGAACGACTTTCCAGGACGTGGCGCTCCGAGACATCCGCGTCGAGGTGGAGGCGAGCGAGCAGCCGCAGACGGCGAAGCTGGTCCGGGCCTGGCTCGAGACCGACGAGGTCGCCCCCGGCGGCACGGTCGCGCTCAAGCTCCTCCTGCGGTCCTACCGGGGCGACGACATCCTCGAGAGCGTCGACGTCACCGTTCCTCCGCACATCCGCTCGGGCTCGCTCCGCCTCATGGTGGCGGACGCCGAGACGCTTTCTTCCGTCGAGCGCCGGGAGGCGCGGCAGGGCTTCGTCCCCAAGGACCTGGATCAACTGGTTCGCGCCATCAATTCGCTGCGGAAGAACAACCGCCTCTACGTCCGCTTGAGCCGCACGGACGCGTCCGGCGCCATCGTCGCCGGGAGAGTACTTGACGTCTCTGCCGCCGAGCGTGATGGGCGTGCTCGAGGCCGACGACTCCTCGAGCGGCTTCACTCCCGCTCGGCACGTCCACGTTCTGGGAGCACGAGATCAAGACCGACTACAGCGTCTCCGGCGCGCGCATCCTTGAACCTGGAAGTAGCGACCCGCTGAGGTCTCGGCCCGAAGCCTTTCGAAAGGAAATCGCCTTGACCAAGGTCGCTCGCCTCGCTCGCTCTTTCGCTCTCGCCGTTATCGGCGTTCGCGGCCTCCGCCCTCGCCGCGGTCCCCACGTTCTGGAGGCTCGAGAGCCAGGCGGACTTCCTGCCCGGGCGAAGTCGAAGGAGTCTCGATCAGCTCCGAGGGCACCATCTCTCTCGCTCCCGCGGCCCAGGTGCTCGCCGAGGCGAACGACCCTTACTTCTGGAGCCTGGCCGTCGACGGCGCGAGAATCTATCTCGGAAGCGGAAACGACGGGAAAGTCTACCGGGTCGAGGCCACGGGAGAAAGCCGGGTGCTCGCCGACACCAACGAGCTCCAGGTCCACGCGCTCGCCGTCGACCGCCGCGGAATGGTCTACGCCGGCACGTCGCCGCGAGGCTCGGTCTACAAGATCGCGACCGATGGACGCATGGACGTCTTCTTCGATCCCGAGGACCGCTACATCTGGGCGATCACCATCGACTCGAAGGGAAACCTTCTCGTCGCGACCGGCGATCGCGCGCGCATCTATCGCGTCGACGCCGCCGGACAATCGGAGGTGCTCTTCGAGAGCGAGGAGACCCACATCGTCTCTCTCGCCATCGACGCGACGACAACCTCTACGCCGGCACCGACGCGAACGGTCTGGTGCTGCGGATCGATCGCAACGGAGCGACCACCGTCCTCTTCGACACGCCGTTTCAGGAAGTGAGGGCGATCGTCCTCGATTCGCGCCGGAACGTGTACGCCGCGACGGTGAACGGCGGCGTGCGCGCGAGCCAGCCGCCGGAGGCGGTCCCCGCTCCGACCCTGTCTGCCATCGCCCGCGGTCCAGCGGGAGGCGGGGAAATGGTGACCGTCACCGCGACGACGAACGTCGTCGGCTTCTCCTATGTCAGCCCCCGCGCCGACGAGCGCCGCGGGGGCGGCCGGCGGTCTCTACCGCATCTCCCCCGACGGTGCTTCGGAGCTGATGTGGCAGTCGCGCACCGACCCGCCGCTCTCCCTCGCTCTCGCGAGCGACGATCGGCTCATCCTCGGCTCGGGAACCGAAGGCCGGGTCTTTCTCGTGAGCCAGGACAAGACGAGCGCGCTCTTCCTGAGCGCGGAGGCCGATCAGGTCACCGCCGTCGGCTCCGGCGGAAGCGGAGAGACCTACCTCGTCACCTCGAACCCCGCGAAGCTCTATCGGCTCAACCGCGGCCGGCGCACCGAAGGCGATACTACCGCTCCCCCGCCATCGACACCAAGACCGTCTCCTCCTGGGGCAAGATCCGCTGGCAGGCGACGACGCCCTCGGGGACCACGATTCGCCTCCAGACCCGCTCCGGCAACTCGGCGGAGCCCGACAACACCTGGAGCGACTGGTCGCAGCCGTACACGTCGCTCGCTGGGAGAGCAGATCGCGAGCCCGCGCGCGCGGTTCCTGCAGTGGCGCGCGGTCCTGAACTCGACGGGCGAGGTCAGCCCCGAGCTCTTCGACGTGACCGCGATCTACCTGCAGCAGAACCTGGCGCCGGAAGTGAGCGAGATCGTCATCCATCCGCCGGGCCAGACGTTCCAGAAGCCGATCGTCGCGACCGGACAAATCGAGATCCTCGGAATGGAGGAAGTTCTTTCGGAGACGTCCCCGAGAAACGGCAGCGCCGCGGCGCACCGCGGGAGCGAGCCCCGGCGATGAGCCTGACCGCGATCGCGCGCCCCTTCTACCGCAAGGGGATTCAGACGGTCACCTGGAAGTCGTCCGACCCGAACGACGACGAGCTGCGGTTCGACGGTCCACTATCGCGCCGAGGGAGAGACCCTCTGGAAAGTGCTGCGCCAGGGCCTGACGCAACCGGTCATCGCCTGGGACACCGTCGCCATGCCCGACGGCCGCTACACGCTCAGGATCGTCGCGCGGCGACGCCGCGTCGAATCCCGCGGAGTCCGCGCGCGACGGGCGAGAGGACGAGCCAGAGCTTCGAAGTCGACAACACCCCGCCCCGCGTCGCGAAGCTCACGCGCCGACGCCGGCCAGAGCGGCCATCGCGTCATCTTCACTGCGGAGGACGACATCAGCTCGATCCAGAGCGTCGAGTACGCGGTGAACTCGGGGAAGTGGACCATCGTGTTCCCGACCGACGGCATCGCCGACTCGAAGCAGGAGAGCTTCGACTTCACGTTGCCGGGCTACCGGGACGGCGGGAGTCTATACGCTCGTGGTGAAAGTGACCGACGTGCTCGGGAACACGGTGACGGCACGCGCAGACCTGGGTAGATCCGGGTAAGAACGCGATCGGCGCGAGGATCAGGCGCAAAGCCGGAGCGTCCTTCGCGTCTTGAGCCTTTTCCTCTTCGCGTCTGTTGCCTTAGGATCACGCGCTGACGCGTGTTGGGCTCGCCTGCGTCGAGAGGCGTCTCGCCGGCGCCGCGCGCACTTCGGTCGTGGTGAAGAAGTAGAGGAAATTCACCGGCACGGTGCGGTTTCCGAGCCTCGCGGGCTCGAACCCGGTGTCCTTCACGGCCTGCAGCGTGCGGGTCGAGCATTCCCTCGTCGCCGCTCCGGTAGATCACTTCCAGCGCTCTCACCGTCCCGTTCTGATCGATGGAGGCGAGGGTGAGCATCGTGCCTTCCTTGCCCCGCTCGACGTCGGCGAACGGGAAGCCGTTCACCGAGCCGTCCCGGAAACGGGGCGAGCTCATCGGCTCGTGCAGGAGCACGGGCTCGGGAAGCGACATCGGAATGAGCGCCGAAGAGATCTTGCGCGCGGCGTGCTCCCCGTACCGGTAGTCGAGGAGGAGAACCATTCCGAGGAGCACGACCGTCGCGAGCGTTCCCAGGCTGAACGCCGGGAAGAAGCCCGAGTGGTTTCCGCGACCCCAGAATGTGTCCTCGCAGGACGGGCACCATGCCGCGCTCCTCAGAATCGATGCGCTCCCGCACGCTCGCCATCAACGTCGAGGGCGCGCGCAGCGCGGGAAGGTGGCGGAGGCCGTTCGCGACGGCGGCCATCTTCTCGTACTCCGAGCGGCATTCACCGCATTCATCGAGATGACGCTCGACGCTCTCGGCCGTCGCCGGAGGAAGCTCGCCGTCGTAATAGGACGAGAGCACCGTGTTGCGCAGGTGGACCAACATCTTTACACGTCCTCTGAAAGACCGAAGATCCCGGGATCGAGTCCTTCTCGCAGCGATTCACGCGCGCGAGCCAGTCGGGACTTGACCGTCCCGAGCGGCAGATCGAGCGTCGTCGAGATCTCCTCGTAGGAGAGGCCCTCGATTTCCTTCAAAAGAAGGATGGTTCTCTGGTCGAATGGAAGCTTGTCGATGGCGTCGTGCAGGATCTGCCCCTGCTCCTTCCGCGCGAGCGCCTCGTCCGGCGGCATCTCCCGGGAGCGCGCTCCGGCTCTCCGCTTCTTCGATGGGAAGGGCGGTCATCTCGTTGATGCGGCGCTTCCACCATCGCTGTCGGTTCTTCGCGCGGTTGATGACGATGCGATAGATCCAGGTCCTCAGCGAGGAGTCCCGCCGGAAGCTCGAGAGCTTGCGATAGACCTGCAGGAAGATTTCCTGCGACAGATCGACGGCTTCGTCGTGGCCTCCGAGGAGTCGGTAGGAGAGGCTGAAGACCATGTCCTGGTAGCGGAGAACGAGAAGGTCGAACGCGGTGTCGTCTCCAGAGAGACACCTCTCGATGAGCGCCGATTCGTCCGGAGACAGCCGGAACGCCTCGGGAGCGGCGCGTACCGGCCCTGAGCAGCTCCTCGACGGGCAGTGCCGAGGTCGGGTCGTACATCACGTCACCCCAGGGCCGTCGCATCCGTGTTGAACCTCTCGGGCGTATCGTAGCACGAGAGATCCAGCTTCCAGTCGGACCGGCTATTCCCTCCATTGGACACCGCGCGCGCCCTGAAAGTTCCCGGGATTCGTCCTTTGACGCCATCCGACGTCTTCTGCTAACTTCTCCAGGCACGGACTTTATGGTCGACAATGCGTAGGGCCCTGGCAGCCTTCGTGGGCCTCGTTTTCTTTACCGCGGGTGTTTTCGCGGTTTTCCGAATTCTCCAGCGGGACTATCGCTACCATGAGCTGGTGCGGACGGGAGACGACCTCCTCGCGCAGCAGCTCTCCGTCGAGGCCTCCCGAACCTACGGTACCGCCATCGATTTGAAGCCGGAGGAGCCCCTCGCCTACGTGAAGCGGGCCGACGCGGAGCGGCGGCAGGGAAACCTCGCCCGCGCGCTCGAGGATATGGAAACCGCGGGGAGACTTTCGGCCGATGCTCTCCTCTTGTCCTCGCGGCTCGCGGACATTCTCTATGACAGCGGGCGTTTCGATGAGGCCGCGCGCCATTTCGAGACGGTCGTAGCACTCGCTCCCGAGTCGACCGCATGCGCGCTATCAGCTCGGGCTCACCCATTTTCGGGCCGGGCGCGCGGCAGAGGCGATCGAAGCTCTGAACGGCGCCGCCGCCTCGAGACCGGATTTCTGGGAAGCTTATTACCTTCGGGGAGCGGTATTCCTTTCGATCGGAGGCGCCGACGAGGCGGAGAACGACTTCAGAGACCGCGCTCGAGCTCGCGCCCGACGCCGTACTCCCCGAGGAGGCGCTGATCGAGCTCTACCTCGACCAGAACGATCCCGCGAAAGCGCTCGCGCTCATCGAGAACGAGATTCGTGTGCGCGGCGACGACGCCCGGTCCGTACCTTCACCTCGCGAGCGTCCATCGCCTCTCCGGCCGAACCGCGGAAGCCATCGAAGCCGTCGGCCAGGCGCTCGCGAAGAACCCGAACCTTCCCGATGCCTACCTCCGGCTCGGGGAGCTCTGGCTCGACGAGGCCGGACAGCGCGGGGACACGGTCGCCGCGGAGAAGGCGCTCGCGGCGCTTTCGAACGTCGTCAAGATGGATCCGTCGAGCGGCGCCGCCGCCCTCGCGCTCGGAAGAGCGTACCTCGCGCTCGGCGACGAAGAGCGTGGATTTCTCGAGCTTCAGAGAGCGAGTCAAGCCACTCCCGTGCCGGCGGAAGCGCTCCGGCTTCTCGGAGACCTCTATCGAGCGAGAAAAAATCCCGCGGAGGCCGTCACGGCCTATCACGTGTATCTCAAGCTGAATGGCGACTCACCCGTCGTCCTCGAAGGGCTCGGCGACGCGTACGTCGAGAGCGGAAACCCTCGCTTGGGCGCCGAGGCTCTACCTGCGGCTCGACCCCCTCGACTCGCGGAGCGCCGCTTCCATGGTGAAGGCCGCGCGCGCGTACCTGACCATCGGTGACCGCGACGCCGCGAGCGAGACCTGCCGCCGCGGCCTCGCCGCCCACCCCGGAAATCGCGAGCTCTCAGAGATTCTGGGCCGCCTGCAGCCTGCCCGTCGGGCACGGGACCGCGGTGAGCGCGACCCTCGGAGATCCTCGCCGTCTTCGCCCGGGCTCCCGAGCTCGGCCGAGTGAAGACGCGGCTCTGCCCTCCCTTCACCGCGGACGAGGCGGTTCGATTTCACCGCGCGCTCGTCGAGGACACCCTCGATCACCTCGGGCGGCTCGAACCGACCCGATCTCTCCCGAGTGCTGCTTCTGAGCCGGCCGCTTCTGCAGGCGACCGATCTCGATGTGCCCCGCGGGTGGACCGATCGGCATCCAGTCGCCCGGAGACCTCGGGGCCAAGCTCTCGGAGCTTCTTCGCGAGCGCCTTTCGCCGCGAAGCGCAGAGAGTCGTGGTTGTCGGGTGCGACAGCCCGACGCTTCCCCTCGAAGTCATCGACGATGCCTTCGAGGCATCTCGCGCGGGTGGACGTGACGCTCGGTCCGGCCGCCGACGGCGGCTACTACCTTCTCGGCGCACGGCTCTTTCTTGCCGGACCTGTTTCGCGGAATCTCCTGGGGCACGGAGAACGTGCTTACGGCAGACGAGGGACGCTCTCGAGAAGCTCGGCCATCGGTACCACCTGCTCGTTCCCTGGTACGACGTGGACCGGCCGGACGATCTCGAGCGGCTGCGGGAGGAAATCGGCTACCTGCGGCGGGCCCATCCCGCGCTCGTGCCGCGCCGCGTGACGGAAGCGCTTCCGGAAGTCGAGGACACAAAGCTCTCGCTGGCTCGGAGCTCGATTGAGTCCAGACTACTTGACGACTCTCATCGGGCCTAGCGTCGCGAGCTTCGCGTTGAGCTCCGCGAGCGAAGTCTCGAATCTCTCCCTCCATCTTTTGAAGCGCCTCCTGCACCGTCCGCCGAGGAGAAGCCGCAGCCGCTCGCGCTGAACGGGAGTCGGTCCGCGGAGAGTTCCCTGCTGAACCTCCGATCCCTCGAGCTCGCCGAAGAGGCCGCCCGCCCGCGAGGCAAGGCTCGGGTTCCGGAAGCTCGACCCTTCGAGCGCGATCGGCTTTCGCGCCTCTTCGATCCGCGTGCGCGTGGATTCGAGAAGCTCGATTGTGGCCGTATTCTCCGTCGACACGAGATATTCCTTCACGGGATCGAGCTTCGTTAGAACGGCACTCCCCCGCGACGCACCCGCCTGGAGAGAGGCGCGAAGTCCGTTCACTTCTTGAAGGAATCGATACCGCTCTTCGAGCTCCGCTTGGTCGATCGCGAGCCGTGGGTCGAAGACCACGTCAACGAAGCTCTCCCTTTTCTCGGAGCCCGCGACGAGAGTGACTCCGTACCGACCGGACGGAACGAGAGGACCTCTTCCTCGAGGAACATCCGTGGGCCCTTCCGCCCGGAGGTCCCAGGCCACTCGCTGGAACCCGGACGTGCTTGGTCCGGAGAGCGTCGCGGATGAGGGTCCCCTCCGGCATCCGCGATTCGAATCTCGATCGCATCCGCCGGCCGAGCCAGACGATAGGTGATGAGTGCGCCGAATGGCGGGTTCTCACCGACGAACTGCCGCTGCGCGCCGTAGCTCTCGTGCTTCCAAGGAAGAAAGACCGTGGCCTCGCCGAGGCTCGAAGAGCTCCACCTCATCGCCTTTCGCTTCGTGGCGCTCGAGGGCCGTGATGTCGTCGAGGACGTAGATCGCGCGCCCGTGAGTACCGACGACGAGGTCGTTCTCGCGCGGATGAATCGTCACGTCGTCGACCGGAACCGTCGGAAAGTTGCCAGTGACCCGCTGCCACTCACCGCCGCGGTCGAAGCTCAGGTAGAGCCCGGTCTCCGTGCCGGCGAAAAGGAGATCTCCGTTCCGCGGATGCTCGGAGATCACGTTCACCCAGCCGAGGCGCGGAAGCCCTCCGCCAATCGAGCGGAAGCTCCGACCGAAATCCTCGGTGACGAACACGTAAGGAGCGAAGTCTCCGAGCTGATGCCGGTCGAAGCTCACGTAGGCCCGGCCCGGCGACGTGGTGAGAGGCGACGATGCGGCTCACGGTCGCACGCTTCGGATCCACACCCTGTCAGGTTTCCTTCGAGCGATTCGAAGCTCTTGCCGCCGTCGCGGCTGAGCTGGATTCGACCGTCGTCGGTCCCGGCATAGAGGATCGACGGATCGAGCGGCGATTCGGCGATCGTGGTGAGCGTTCCCCAGTCGTCGACTCCGTCGTTCTTCGAGAGAGTGGATTCGTCGGGGAAGGAGCCCATGATCGGAAGCTCGTCCCGGTCTTCGTTCCAGGTCAGGTCCGAGCTCGCGAGCCAGGTGTCACCCCGGTCGGTCGAGGTGAAGAGCCGGTTTCCCCCGAGGTAAAGAAGGCCCGGGCGATGACGGGAGACCAGAATGGGCGACGTCCAATGGAATCGGTAGTCGTCTTCCGAGGCGCCCGCGTGCGGCCGGATCGACTTTCGATCGCCCGTGCGTGCGATCGAGGCGCACGATGCTTCCCCCCTGGGAAGACGTGAAGATGGTCGCCGGATCGTTGGGATCCGCCTGCTGGTACATCCCATCGCCGAAATTGATCTGCCGCCAGTCCTCGTTCAGGATTCCGATGTAGTTCCGCGTCGCGCTCGGCCCGAACCAGGAGTGATTGTCCTGCGTCCCCCCGTAGATGTTGTACGGCTCCTCCATGGTCCACCGCCACCGAATAGAACTGCGCGAGCGGGATGTTGTTCACCTTGTCCCAATGCCGCCCTCGATCCCACGAAACATAGAGACCGCCGTCTCCCCCGAGCAGGAGGTGCTCGGAGTTCCTGGGATCGATCCAGAGGCTATGGTGATCGCCGTGCACGCCGACGTCGTAGGTCGGCGTCATTTCCTCGTTCTCGACGAACTTCGTTCCTCCGTCGTCCGAGGTGAAGAACTCGGCTCCCGAGAACGTAGATCCGTTCGGCGTCGTTGCGGATCGACGAAGATGTGGCTGTAGTACATCGGCCGCGGATTCAGGCTCGAGACTTTCGTGAAGCTCTCGCCGCGATCGGCCGAACGGTAGACGCCGCTCTCCGTTCTTGTGCTCGACGATGGCATAGACGATTCGCGGATCGCCGTGGAACAGGGACAATCCGATGCGCCCCAGCGGGCCCGCGGGAATCCCCTTCTCGATTTTTTTCCAGGCGTCGCCGCCGTTCATCGTCTTGTAGATTCCACCGCCCGGACCGCCCCCCGAAAAGCCCCAGGGGACGCGCCGGCGCTGATAGAGAGCGGCATAGAGAACGTCCGGGTTCTTCGGATCCATCACCAGATCGACCGCGCCGGTGTCCTCGTCCGCGACGAGCACGCTCTCCCACGTCTTGCCGGCAGTCCCGCGTGCGAAAAACCCCGCGCTCGCCGCCTTCGGACCAGAGGGGCCCGAGCGCGGCGACGTACACCGTACGCGGGTCGAGAGGGTGCACCACCACCTGACCGATATGGCCGCTTCGCTCGAGACCCGCGTGCTGGAACGTGGCGCCTCCGTCTTCCGACTTGTAGACGCCATAGCCGAAACTCGAGCTCTGCCGGTTGTTCGGCTCTCCCGTCCCGACCCAGACGATATCCGGATTCGAAGGCGCGATCGCGACGTCGCCGATCGATGAAGTCTCGTGGCCGTCGAAGATCGGCTGCCACGTCGTGCCCATGTTGACGCTCTTCCAGACTCCCCCGGACGCGGCGCCGATGTACAGAACGGAAGGATGGTCCTCGTGCGCGGTGACCACGTCGATTCGTCCCCCCATGACCGCGGGTCCGATCGAGCGGAGCCGGAGATCGCTGAATTCGGAGGCGCCGGACGACGAGGGGCATAGGAGCGAGCGGAGCGAGAGCGAGGAAGCGAAGAAGGTTCATGAAAAAAGTCCCTTGACCTCGGACGGAATCTGTCTTAAGGTCGCGGCACAGCCCAAAGGCGATGATTGCTTGGCCACGGCTGAACGCGGTGCCGCTCACTGTGTGGTGAGGACGGCATTGGGGGGGAGCCGTGCGCCACGACCCCTTCTATTGTGTTGGGTAACTGCCGTCCTCACCGCATCACCTTAGATCGGATTCCCGCTCCGCGGCCAGCGCATCTTCACAGACCGCGGTCGCGATGCCGTGACGTTTGAGCTTGCGGTAGAGCCCCTGCCGTGAGATGCCGAGAGCGCGCGCGGCGTGGGTTCGATTCCCACCGGAGCGCGCGAGAGCGTCCGCGAGAAGTCCCTTCTCGAACGCTTCGGAAACCGTCCGCAAAGAGCCGGACCCCGAAAGGCGCTTCTGTACGGAGAGGTGATCCGCCGCAATCGTAGCGGAGCCGCGCGCGTGGACCAGCGCCCGCGTCAGTTCGTTCTCGAGCTCCCGGACGTTCCCCGGCCAGTCGATAGGACGCGAGCACTCTCTCGGCGTCCGGGCTCAAACGTTTCGGCAGCGTCACCGAGGCGGATCGAGCGCGCGTCGAGGAAAGAGCGCGCCAGGGGGAGAACGTCTTCGGGCCGTTCGCGAAGAGGCGGGAGCTGGATACGCGCGACGCCGAGGCGGAACAGAAGATCGTGTCGAAACCGACCCGCGGGCGACCTCCACCTCCAGATCTTTGTGGGTCGCGGTGACCAGGCGAAAATCCGAGCGCCTCGCCGCGACTTCCCCCACGCGGCGATACTCGCGCTCCTGGAGCGCGCGCAAGAGAACGCTCTGCGCCCTCGGACTCAGGTCTCCGACCTCGTCGAGAAAGAGCGTTCCGTCGTCCGCCTCCTCGAGAAAGCCTTTTCGTGTGAACTGCGCGCCCGTGAATGCGCCGCGGGCGTGCCCGAAGAGCTCGGACTCGAGGAGCGTGTCGGGGATCGCCGCCGCGTTGACCGCGACGAACGGACCCTTCGCGCGTGGGCCCCGGCGGTGGAGAAAACGCGCGACGACTTCCTTTCCCGTTCCGCTCTCGCCGCCGATCAAGACCGGAACATCGGCGAATGGAGCGAGGGCCTCGGCCTGATCGAGCACCTCGCGCATCGCGGCGCTCACCGCAACGATTCTTTCGGATTGCATCATCGTCCCCCTTCCCCACCCAAGCTCGAAAGACGAATTTCAGAGCGGAAACCCGCTATCGATGCTGCGAAATCTTACGGTCGGCCGCGGCTCGTCCGGCTTAAGGGTCCCGGAGCGTCGGATTTTCTAACGGAACGAACGGGACCGCGTCCGCGAAATCCTTGAATCGACGACACCACGTGCGAGGCATGCCGTTGCCAAGTGCGCCCTTCGCTGTCCGGATTTCCACACAGGTAGCGTCTTACTCAATGAGGGCAATAAAGCCCTCACCTAGAAAAAGGAGTAAGCAAATGTTCAATGTCACGAAGATAGTTTCCGCGTCCTTGGTCTTGGGAGCCCTCGCCGCCTCGACGGCATCGGCCACTCCGCCGGCGAACATCGTCGGAACGTGGGACGTGGTGCTCGATGCGAACCAGACCGCAGTGCTCGTGATCACGGATCAGGGTGGCGCCGGCGCCCCGGGCGCGGTCAACTGCCGCCTCGTCATCGGGACCATCGGCATCGCCCCCATCCGTGGCTCCTACTGCCCCGCGAACGGGCTCCTTCACTTCCTGCACAACAACCTCTCGACCGGCAGGACCGTGCGGGATTTCACGGGACTCGTCTCCGAGGACGTCGTGACCGGCGACCGTAAAATCGCCGGAACGTTCCACGTCGATAACGCGGCGTTCGGCAATCTCGGAGAATACCCCTTCTCGGCAACCCAGTGAGCCTCACCACCCACGCCTTGTCGAACATCGTCGTCGCCGGCAGGCACCTCCGCCGGTGGACGACGATTGTTCTTGACCGCCATCCGAGAGAGACTGAGTCCATGCCGGCGCCGAATCGGGAGCTCCTCGAAGCCGTGGACCTCGCCCTGGCCGGAGACTGGGAGGGCGCGCATCGCATCGCGCAGGAGCGCGAGGACGACGCCCTGGCGAACTGGATCCACGCCGTCGCCCATCGAATGGAAGGCGATCGTGAGAACGCGAGCTACTGGTACCAGCGATGCGGACGGCCGATGCGCGACGAGCTTTCGTCCACCGAAGAGCTACGGGAGATTCGCGAGGCCTTGTTGGCCGCGAGAGACTAGTCTCTCGAGGGTCAAGATCTCCGTCGGCGATTCGAGGAGAAAATCCGCGGAGGCTCGGGTCAGCTCGTCGCGGCCGAACGGGCCCCAGAGGACTCCCGCGGTTGCCACCCCTGCTTCCCTCCCCGCCGCGATGTCGTGAGGAGAGTCGCCGATGAAGACGGCGTCTTTCGCCTCGATCCCAAGCCTCTCGAGAGCGGCGAGGACCGGCTCCGGATGCGGCTTCGCGCGGGTCACCTCGTCCGCGGAGACGATCGTGTGGAAGAAGTCCATGAGACCGGTGAGCCTCAGCCCGCGCTCCGCTCCCGAGCGAAGCTTGCTGGTGACTACGCCAAGGCGGACGCCCCGGCCCGCGAGAGCCGCCACCACCTCCACCACGTCGGGATAGGGCTTCACGCTCTCTTCATGATGGGCGAAGTGATACTCCCGATAGGTGGCGACCATGGCCTCGATGAGCTCCGGGTCCTCGCAGACCGCCGACAGCTGCTGTCGGAGCGGCGTCCCAAGGCCCTCGAGCCATACCGAGTCCGGAGGCGATATCGAGAGGTGGCGCTCCGCGGTGTGACGGTACGCGCGGAAGATCAGGTCGATGGAGTCGATGAGCGTCCCATCGAGATCGAAGAGATACGCGGAAAAAGCTATTGCCGTAACTCCGCGCCGAACTTCGCGGCCAGCCTCGCGACGATTTTCTCGCGCGCTTTCTTCACGTCGACGTCGGTGAGCGTGCGGTCGGGCGCTTGGTAGGATATCGAGAGCGCGAGTGATTTCTTGCCCGATGGGATGGGCTCCCCTTGATACTCGTCGAAGACCGACGCGGAGCTCGCGAGGGGATGCGCAAGAATCTCCTCCACCAGCGACGACGCCGCCGTCTCGCGCGACACGATGAGGGCGACGTCCTCCACGACGGCCGGGAATTTCGCGAGAGCGCGATAGTGGGGCACCGCGCGCACGTGCGGAAGAAAATCCTCGAGGCGAATCTCGAAGAGAAACACCTCGGTCTCGATTCCAAAAGCCTCCGCGGTCTTCGGATGGACCTGACCGAGGACTCCCACCGAGCTTTCCCCAACCCGGAGCTCCGCCGACCGCCCCTCGAGAAGTCCGTACTCCTCCGTCGCGCGGTAGGTCACCTCGACGCCGGAGCGATCGCAGACCTGCTGCACGTAGCCTTTCGCATCGAAGAAATCGAGAGACTCTTCGCTGTCGGGTTTCCCCAGCGGTCGAGGCGGGGCCCGCTCACGAGGCCAACGATACGCTCCCTCTCTTCCGGAAGCGCGCTCCCGCTCGGCAGGTAAACCCGCGCGGCTTCGAAGATCGCGACCCTGGTTCTTGCCGAGCCGGAGATTCGTAGCGGCGATCTCGAGGAGAGACGCCCGGAGCGACGTTCGCAGTCTCTCCTGTCCGACGTTCAAAGGATTCACGACGGCGAGAGCCTCCGTGCTTTCGACCACTCTCGAGAGCACTTCGAGGCTCGTGAGCGGATAGGTGATGACTTCCTGCATTCCCGCATCGACCAGGAAATCCTTCATCCGCTCGCGGAGCTCGCGCACCGGCTGAACCACCCGTGGCGGAACGCGCCCGGCGAGGGGCTCGATCGGGATCCGGTCGTATCCGATCATCCGGGCGACCTCTTCCACGACGTCGTCTGGAATCCGCACGTCCCGTCTCCAGTACGGAACGTCGACCACGGAAGCGCTCCGCCTCCGGCCTCACCTGGAAGCCGAGCGAGCGCGAGCGAGTCGACGACGGTCTTTTCGGGAGGGTCGATACCCAGTACCTGAGAGAGACGCTTCCTCGGAAGCGATACCGTCACCGGCTCCGACTTCCGGGGATACACGTCGACGAGTCCTTCGGCCGCCGTGCCTCGCGCGTGCTCCACCAGGAGCTTCGTCGCCCGGCGCGAAGCGATGGGCGCAAGCTCGGGGGCGACGCCCCAGGCGAAACGCCGCGACGCCTCGCTCTGGAGCTTCAATGCCGCCGCCGTCCGCCGCACGTTCACCGGGTTCGAAGTTCGCGACCTCGAGGAGGATGTTGCGCGTCTTCTCGGTGACCTCGGTCGCGAGGCCGCCCATCACTCCCGCGACGGCGATGGGACCCGAACGGTCGGTGATGAGGAGCTCCCCTCGGTCGAAGCGCCGCTCCTTTCCGTCGAGCGTCGTGAGCGTCTCTCCCGCGCCGCGCGCGCCGGACGATGATGTGATGGTCCCGCACTCGGTCGTAGTCGAAGGCGTGGATTGGCTGGCCGAGCTCCAGCATGACGTAGTTCGTGATGTCGACCACGTTCGTGATCGGCCGCATGCCTGCCGCGAGGAGGCGCTCCTGCATCCACGAGGGTGAGGGACCGAGCTCGATTCCCTCGATCAGCGCGAGCGTGAACCGCGGGCAGAGATCGGGGTCGAGGATCTCCGCCCCCGCGCGTCCCTCGATCGCAGCGCCTTTCGCGTTCACCGTCGAATCGGGCTCGCGAACCGACATCCCGGTGAGCGCCGCCACGTCTCGCGCCACGCCCAGGACCGAAAGCCCGTCCGCACGATTCGGCTTCATGTCGATGACCAGGACCATGTCGCCGAGGATCTCCGAAAGGGGCCGTCCGACGGGAGCCTCGGCCGCGAGCACCAGGATTCCCTCGTGCTCGTCCGAGAGACCGAGCTCTCGCTCGGAGCAGACCATTCCCTCCGAGACCACACCGCGGATCTTCGCCTTCTTCAGTTTCTTCGGCTCGCCGGTCGAGGCGTCGATGAGGCGTCGCGCCGAGACTCGCGTACGCGATTTTCTGACCCCGGGCGACGTTCGGAGCTCCGCAAACCACTTCGTAACGGGAGGCGCCGTCGTTCACGGTGACGAGCCGCAGTCGGTCGGCATCGGGATGGGGCCGGACTTCCAGCACTTCTCCGACGACGACGTTCTCCCAGTCGGAGCCCGTGCGCTCGATGCCCGTAACCTCGAGGCCGGCCATGGTGAGGCGGTGGGCGATCTCCTTTACCGGGACCTCGAGGTCCACGTACTCACGAAGCCACTTCAGAGGGACGCGCATTTCAGAATTGTTTCAGGAAGCGGAGGTCGTTCTGGTAGTAGTGGCGGATATCGTCGACACCGCGCCGGAGCATGTCGATCCGCTCGACGCCGAGGCCCGCGGCGAAGCCGGTATAGACGTCGGGGTCATAGCCCATGTTCTGGAGAATCTCGGGATGCACCATGCCCGCCCCCAGAATCTCGATCCACCCCTCCTTCTTGCAGGTGCGGCAACCGGCGCCTCCGCAGAGGAAGCAGTCGATGGACATGTCGACCCCGGGCTCGACGAAGCGGAAGAAGTCGCAGCGGAAACGGATCTTCCGGTCCTGGCCGAAGATGCGCTTCGCGAACTCGAAGAGCGTGCCCTTTCAGATGCGCGAGCGTGAGACCCTGCGTCGACCGCGAGGACCTCGATCTGCTGGATCATCCACTCGTGCGTCGGGTCCGTCGCCTCGTTCCGATAGGTCCGGCCCGGACAGACGATGCGGATCGGAGGACGGTTCTTCTCCATGAAGCGAATCTGGTTCGGGGAGGTGTGGGTCCGGAGAAGCACTTTCTGGTCGCTCTCCCCCACGCCTTCCATATAGAAGGTATCCATCAGCTCCCGGGCCGGGTGGTCCTTGGGAATCCGGAGCGCCTCGAAGTTGTAGTAGTCGAGCTCGACCTCGGGCCCCTCGATGACCGAGTAGCCCTGCGCGACGAAGGCGTCGACGATGTCGCGCTGGGTCTGGGTGATCGGATGGAGCCTCCCGGAGGAGATCGGACGCGGCGGAAGGGTGACGTCGATCCGTCCGAGCGTCTGAAGCGCTCCGGATCTTCGCCTCGGCGAGCTCCTCCTGTTTCGCGCGGTACGCTTCCTCGAGCTCGATCTTGAGCGCGTTCGCCGCCTCGCCCGCCTTCCGGCGCAGATCGGAGACCGAGATCGCCGAGAGACCGGAGAACGGCGACGGTCTCGCTCTTCCGGCCCGAGGAACTCGATGCGCCAGTCCTCGAGCGAGCGCTCGTCCGCGACGCGGGCGAGGAAGCTCTCGCGCGCGCTCGCGCGTCCGCTTCGATCTTTTCCAGAACGTCCATGAAACCCTTGAGTCTATCTCGAAATCAGCGCGTTCCGCACTTGCATTCGCGTAAGCGACCGATTACAAGACGCCTCCATGAGATTCCCGCTGACGCTGATTCTGTTGAGTCTCGGCGCGAGCTCCGCGAGCGCCCAGGTCAAGGTCTACATCTCCGCCGACATGGAGGGCATCGGCGGCGTCGTGAGCGGCGAGCAGCTCGGCACGTCGGGCTTCGAGTACCAGAGGTTCCGGGACTTCATGACCGAGGAGGTCCTCGCCGCGATCCGCGGCGCCCGCGCGGCGGGCGCGACCGAGTTCCTCGTCAGCGACTCCCACGGAAACGGCCAGAACCTCCTCATCGAGAAGCTCCCGACGGACGTTTCCGTCGTCCGATCGTGGCCCCGTCCGCTCGGTATGGTCGAAGGAATCGACGAGACGTTCGCCTGCGCGCTCTTCGTCGGCTACCACACCTCGACATCCAACCCCGCGGGAGTGCGCGCGCATACGTTCTCGAGCGCCACTCTGACCGACGTCCGTCTGAACGCGGTCTCCGTCTCCGAAGCGGGCTTCAACGCCGCCGTCGCCGGCCACTTCGGCGTTCCCGTCGCGATGGTCACCGGTGACGACGCGATCGTCGCCGAAGCCAAGAAATACATCGGGGATCTCGAGGGCGCGGTGGTGAAGCACGCCTTGAGCTTCCACTCGGCGCGCACGCTCACCCCGCGGCCGCGCAGAAGCTCATCGAGGAGACGGCGCGGCGCGCCGTCGAGCGGCGGGCGTCGCTTCGACCGTTCCGGCTCGAGGGCCGCGTGACCCTGGACGTGAGCTTCAAGAACTACCGCCAGGCGGAGCTGCTCGCGTATCTCCCGATCGTCGAGCGGACCGACTCCCATGGCATTCGCTTCGTGGGAGAAGACATGGTCGCGGTTTCCAAATTTGTCCAGTTCATGGACGGATACGAGACCGGGCTCACGCCCTGAGCGCCATGCCGACCGCCGGCTACTCCGGAACTCCCCTTCCCCAGAAGCTCGGGATTCGCGCGGGCCATCGCGTTGCGCTCGACCGCGCTCCCTCCGGGTTCGAGGCGACTCTCGGCGCGCTTCCCGAGGGCGTGCGTCTCCTGCCCGCGAGCCGCGGGCGAGACTTCGACGTGATTCTCCTGTTCGTCGAGAATCTCGCGGCCCTCGAGGCGAGGCTCAGACCCGCGATCGAGAAGATGGCGCCTTCGACCGCCCTCTGGATCTGCTGGCCGAAGAAGACGTCGCCGCTCGCGACGGACGTCGACGAGAACCAGGTGCGGACGCGGGGTCTCGCCGCCGGGATCGTGGACATCAAGGTCTGCGCGGTCGATCCGGACTGGTCCGGGCACAAGTTCGTGTTTCGGCTGAAGGATCGTCCCGCGTGAAAAACTCGGAGAAGAAGAAAGCGAGCAAGAAGAAATGAAACCGACTCATCCTGGCGCTTCTCCTCGGGCTATTCCTCGGCCTTCGGGCAGGAGACGCACGGAAGCGCCGTCGTGGAAATGGACGGAAGACGAATGGCGGGGCGCAGTCGAGCGGGTGCGCGCGGGAAAGAGTCTTCAGCCCCGAGTCCTGGCCGGTGGGAGCGCGCAGTCGCGGTCGCCACTCTCCTTCGACTTCGACAACGAGACCCCGTCGCTCCGGGACAACCAGACCTCGCCCTCCCTGATGTCGAACGGCCAGTACGGCGCGCGCGCGGGGCTTCCGCGAGTCCTCGCCGTCCTCGACGACTACGACGTGCCGGCGAGCTTCTTCATTCCCGCGGTGAGCGCGCTCCTCTACCCGGAGGAGGTGAAACGGATCGTCGAGCGCGCGGGCACGAGATTGGCGTCCACGGGTGGATCCACGAGCGCAACTCGGGGCTCGAAAAACGAGACGAGAAGGAGCTCCTGGAACGGGCGGTCGAGACCCTGACCGAGCTCACCGGGAAGAAGCCCGTCGGGCATCCGAACTCCCTCCTGGGACTACAGTCCTCACACCCTCGAGATCATCGAAGAGCTCGGGCTTCTGTACGACAGCAGTCTCATGGCGGACGACAGCCCCGTACGAGCTCGTTTCGTCGGGAAGACCCACGGGAATCGTCGAGCTTCCCGTCGAGTGGATACTCGACGACGCTCCCTACTTCAACATGAGCCGCTTCGGAAACCTTCGCCCGCATACGACCCCCGACGAGGTCTACACGATTTGGAAGGCCGAGTTCGACCTGGCCTACGAGGAAGGCGGTCTATTCCTTCTCACCAACCACCCGCACATCATCGGTCATCGCTCGCGCATCGAGATGCTCGAGCGCCTGCTGCAGCACATCCGGCAGCATCCCGGGGTCTGGTTCGCAACCCACGAGCAGGTGGCGAGGTACGTGAAAGAGGCGAGCTAACCGCCCTGGCAGACGGCAAGAGGGCCAGGAAACGCAAAGGCGCAAAGACGCAAAGAGAACTTGAAGAACTCATTGCGCCTTTGCGTCTTCGCGCCTTTGCGTTCTTCCCGGTTTATCCGAGCTCTTTCAGGCGGTCTTCGAGCTCGTCGGCCATTCCACTGTGGTGGTGGCTACGGGCGGCCTCGATGCCCTGCCGAAGGGCCCAGCGGGCTTCGCTCGATTTTCCGAGGCGCAGATAGGCGTCGGCGAGAATCCGGTACGCCGCTCCCTCGTCCTGCTTGTCCTTCAGGTAGGACTCCATCTGATCCACGGACTCTTCGTACTCGCCCTTCTTGTAGAGCTCGGTCGCGAGCATGTAGCGGGTCATGGAGTCCTTCGGGTCCTCTGGCGAGAAGGTCCCGAAGCGCCTGGATGCGATCGCTCATCGAGTCGTCCCCCCGGTCATGAAGGCTAGCACGGTCCGGGCCACGTCGTCCTCGATTTCTCGCGCGGTCTTCCCGGCGGATTTCGGCGCCTTGAAGCCGTGGTCCGCTTTCTCCAGAAGATGGAGCGAGGCGCCCAGGTCCTTCACGAGCGGCTCGAGGAGATCGAGCTCGGCGAAAGCGTCCGAAGTACCGCTGACGAAGAGCATCGGCACGCGAATCTTCGGCAGGTGCTCTCTTCTTTGTTTGTCGCGCTTTCCCGGCGGGTGGAGCGGGTAGGCCAGAAAGAAGATTCCGTCGCAAGGGTAGCCGTCGGCGACGAGGTAGGAAGCCATGCGCCCTCCCATCGACCTGCCCCCGAGAAAAAACTTCGACGGCGAAAGCTCGCGCTTCACCCAGTCGGCGACCGAGCGCCAGCAGGCGATGAGATGCGGCTCCCGATCCGGACTCTTCCGGCCTCTTTCGGAATAGAGGAAGTTGAACCGAACCGCGCTCACTCCGGACGAGGCGAGGCGATCCTGGAGTCCTTCAGGGACGGCGTGTCCATGTTGCCCCCGGCGCCATGAGCGATGACCGCTGCGGTCGGGCCCGCGGAGCCCGCCGGAGGCGACGGACACCGAGACCTCCCCCAGGTTCTTGCCATCCTCGCTCGTGACCGGAATTCTCTTCAGAGGATTCTCTTGCCGAAGGCCGATGCGACCATCTCGACCGCCACTTCCGCGGTCGAGTTCTGCACGTCGAGTATCGGGTTCACTTCCGCGACCTCCATCGAGACCATTCGCCCCGACTCGGCGATGAGCTCCATCACCGTATGGGTCTCGCGATACGTGAGTCCGCCCCGGACCGGGGTTCCCACGCCAGGGGCGACCGTGGGGTCCATCACGTCCACGTCGAAGCTGACGTGGATCCCCTCCGTGCCCCGGCCCGCGATCTCGATGGCTTCTCGCGACGTCTCGTAGATTCCCCGGCGGTCGATCTCTTCCATCGTGAAGACGCGAAGTCCGATGTCCGCGATGACCTTCTTCTCCTCCGCGTCGATGCTCCGGGCGCCGAAGATACAGCAGCAAGCGGGATCGAGTTTGGACTCTCCCGGAGCGAAGCCTCCGATCCGAACCAGTTCGTCCGCCCCGCGGCCGAAGGCCACCGCCTGAGGCATTCCATGGATGTTCCCGGAAGGGGAGGTCGCCGGCGTGTTCGCGTCGCCATGAGCGTCGAGCCAGATCATCCCCAATTTTCTTCTTCTGGCGGCGGAAGTGCGCGGCGAGACCCGAGATGGTTCCAATGGCAATCGAGTGGTCCCCGCCGAGGACCAGCGGCGTCTCTCCCGCTCCTATGCTCTTGGAGACTCTCGCGGCGAGGTCCTCCATCACCGCCACGATCTCGGGGAGATAGCGCAGCTTGGGATCCTGGACGTCCATCGCCTCGGGCTCGTCGGAGTTGAGGTTCCCGTCGTCCACGACTTCGTACTCCAGATCGCGCAACCGCTGGCGGATTCCCGCCTTGCGCATCGCGGAAGGACCCATGTCGACTCCGCGGCGGCCCGCTCCCAGGTCCATGCGAACTCCGATGATTCGAACGACATCCACGGGCGGAAGTCTAGCACGCCCCGCTGTGCTATTCTGACTTGCCGGACGCGATGCTGGGTCGAACACTTCTTGCCGCGCTGCTCTTCCCCGGCTTTTCCGGCCTCGCGCCCTCCTGCTTCGAGTCCGCCGGCCCCCGGCGCGGTCAGCCTGACCGACGACGAGTTCTCGCGCCTCATCCATCAAATCTCGGAGGAGGGCGGTTACTTCTGGAGCAACAACTACATATCGAACGAGACCTCGTACCTGCACGTGCTCGACGACCTCGAGAAACACCAGGTGAAGGGAGGGGTCTACGTGGGGGTGGGCCCGAACCAGAACTTCACCTACATCGCCGCCGTCGAGCCGGATCTCGCGTTCATCGTCGATATCCGGAGGCAGAACCTGCTGGAGCACCTGCTTTTCAAGGCGCTGATCGAGAAATCGACGAGCCGCGAGGAATACCTGGCACGGCTTCTCGGACGGCCGCTCGACCGGCGATTTTCCGCGTCGACGCCGCTACCGGAGATTGTCGCCGCGGTGGAGGGCGCCCCGCCGGACGAGAGCTACTTCAAAGAGCAGCTCGCGGAGGTCGAGCTGAAGCTCCGCGGAATCCACGAGCTCGGGTTGACGGATTCGGACTTCGAAGAGATCCGGCAGATCCACAGCGAGTTCTTCCGCCAGGGCTTCGAGATCAAGTACGACAGTTGGCGGTCCTTCTTCTTTCCTTCGCTGAAGGAGTTCATTCTCGAGACCGATCTCAACGGCCGCCATCGAAACTGGCTCGCCTCGGTCGAGGACTTCGAGTACGTGCGCGAGATGCAGCTCGCGAACCGCATCGTGCCCATCGTCGGCGACTTCGCGGGCGAGCAAGCCTTCCGGCGCCTCGGGCGGGTCCTCGAGTCCAGGGGCGCGACCGTCTCCGCCTTCTATCTCTCGAACGTCGAGTTCTATCTGTTCCGCCAGCGCAAATGGCCCGCGTTCGTCGACAACGTGCGGGAGCTCCCGACGGACGAGCACAGCGTCTTCATCCGGGCCTACGCCAACCTCCACCGTCCCCATCCCAAGATGGTCGACGACCACATCACGGTGAGTCTGGTGCAGAACATCCACGCGTTTCTTCGAAACGCGCGGGAAGGACGCTACCACAGCCTCTGGGACGTGGTCACGGTGGAGGAAGAAGATTTTTAGCGAGATACGCGTCCGCGAGAGCGACGACGAAGCCGGACGACTCCTCCGGAGAGACCACTTCGAGTTGAAGCAGATCTTCCCCGGACTTCTGGAACGATCCCGAGACGAAATAGCGGATTCCGAGATACTCCACGAGGTACGCGTAGGAAGACGGACCGTTTTTTCCCGGCCGCTTGCTGCACGCTCTCGCCGCCGTCTCGGCGTCGGGACCCTCGGGCCACCACCCCGCGCGGAGCGATATCGCGGAAGTCGCCTGTCGGGGAAGCCGCGAGCGCCGATGCGACGCCCGACAGTCCGTGGCACGGGAAGGGCGCCGAAGGCTCCTGCTCCCATCCCCTCGGCAGCAGGATGGAAGGCGCTTCGGGCGCCGGCAGATCGGAAGCCTCCCACGCGATCGCCGCGGCATCCACGGGCCTATCGATGGGCGAGCGCAGGAACGAATCGACTCGCGCGCTCGCGAGCGATTCCTTTAGAACGGAGCGATTGAAGGCGATGGCTTCTGCGGATCCCACGTAACGCAGGATCACCTTTTCCGGCCCGTTCTGAAAGAGGGCGTACTCGATCTTCGCCTCGGCGCCGCTTTGTCCCGAGACGCCGGTTGCGCTGCCGAGAACGAGTCGCCCTCCGGATAGAGTCTGCGACCGGGGAGCTCCCGTGGCGCGAAACTCTCCGAAGGCTTCCCCCGTGAGGAGCGCTTGCTCCAACCGGCTGAGATCCCACGGCGTGGCCACGCGGTCCGAGGCAAGAGTGACGGACAGTAGCGGAGGCGGCGCCGAGTCGGTCGCCACTCGCAGCCGCGACGGCGATCGATCCTCCATGGAATCCGGCAAGCGCAGGGTGAGTCCCTTCCCTTCGAGCGCTTCCTCACCCGATAGCCGCAGTCGCTCTACGGGAACGAGTCCGCCGTAGCCATTGACCTCCAGGAAGTCCTTGACCGCATTCACGGGAATCGCGAAGCCGATCCCGTCCCCTTCCTTGAGCTTCAATCGGACCACGCCGAGAACGAACCCCTCCGCGTCGACCATCGGCCCGCCGCTGTTTCCGGGGTTTACGGTGGCGCTGGTCTGGAGAAAGGCGGTGTTGCCGCCGCCGTCGCCGCGGACCGCGGAGACCGTGCCCCGGCTCACGCTGACCGCCGGCACGACGTTGGACGTTTCGTCCTGCGCGACCTCCACGTCCCGGCCGAAAGGAAAGCCATAAACCCGGACGTCCTCTCCCGCCTCCGCGGCGTCCGAGTCCCCGAGCGCGAGATACGGAAGAGAGGCGCCGGCGACCGAAAGCACCGCGAGATCCAGGGTCGGATCCGAAACTTCGACGGTCGCTGGCAAGGAGAGCGGCGCGCCACCGGGATCCGAGGAGGGGATCAGCACTTCGATCCGCTCGACCGTGAGTCGGGTCCGTACCTCCCTATCCGCGACCACCCGGGTCGAGGACTCGCCGCTGATCACATGGTGATTGGTGAGAACGTGGCCGTAGGGCGTGAAGACGAACCCGCTTCCCGTGCCGAGCTCCAGGTTCCTCTCCTCGGCGGACTCTTCGAAAGTGGAATCCACTTCGATCTGGACCTTTCCGAGGACTCGAATGAAGACCGAGGCTTCCGTCGGGTCGGCGACCCGTTCGGTCCCGCGTCCTTCGGCGGCGGCGAGCACCCCGAGCAGCAGGAGCTTGTACCTCATCCCGCTACAGTCTACCCCTTCGCATCGGAACTGTATCGGTCTCGGCTACAGTCGGTCCCTCGAAATCCTCGAAAATCGGCGCTTCGTACCACGGCACGAGGTTTGCTCTCTCGCGCACGAGCGCCGAAGAACCAATCCGACGGGAGAGCGATGCTCCAGGAAACGCTTGTAGAGGCCTGTCCCTCGTGCGGCGAGCGCACCGAAGCGACCGCGGCCGAATGCGGGAGCTGCGGGGCGTCGCTCGTGCTGTGGGCCGGAAAGTCTTCCTCCGGAACGGCCCGAGGTGCGCGACGCTACTTCTTCCGATTCGTTCTGGCGCACCGACCAAAGCCCGATAGAGCAAGCCCTCGACCATGCTCCGGGCGAGCTCTTCGCCGGCCGCTATGTCGTGATCGACCGCCTCGGCCAGGGCGGGATGGGAGTGGTCTATAAGGCGCGCGATCGGGAGACCGGCCGAACCGTCGCCCTCAAGATGATTCGAGGAAGCCTCGAGGGCGACGCCGAGGCGCTTTCGCGCTTCCGGCGCGAGTCAGGCCTCGCGCAGCAAGTGACCCACGAGAACGTCTGCCGTATGTACGACCTCGGGCTCGCCTCGGGCGTGCGCTACCTGAGCATGGAGTACCTCGAAGCGGATACCCTCGCCGCGCTCATCAAGAGCCTGGGGAGCCTTTCCGTAAAGCAGACGCTCCAGGTGGCGGTCCAGGTGTCGTCGGGGCTCGAAGCGATACACACGCGAGGCATCGTCCACCGCGATCTGAAGCCGTCGAACATAGCGGTCGATCGCGACGGTCGGGTCGTCGTGATGGACTTCGGTCTGGCGCGCGGTCCTCTGGACTCGGGAGTCACCGAGCCCGGCGCCCTCGTCGGATCCTACGCCTACCTCGCGCCGGAGCACGTGAGCGGCGCGCCGGTCTCGGCCGCGGCAGACGTCTATGCCCTGGGGCTGGTCCTCTACGAGATGCTCACCGGAAAGCGTCCGCCGGGAGACGAGGATCAGAGACCGCTCGCGCTCCGCGGCGACAGTGCCGCCATTCATCCTCCGAGCCTGCACGAGCCCGATGTTCCGGAAGAGCTCGACGCCATCACCACCCGCTGCCTCTCCTGGAACGCTTCCGACCGGCCCGCGGTCTCCGAGATTCGGGAAACGCTCGAAGCGCTCCTCGCCTCCGAAGAAGCGCGCCTCGTTTCACTGCGCCGCGACGCGAGACCGGCTTCGCCCAACCGTAGAACGAAGCTCCTCGTCCTGGCCGCGGGCATGGTCGTCGCCGCGGCGGCCGCATTCCTGACCCTTCGCCCCACGGCGTCCGTGGGTCCGACCGAAATCGCGCTCGTCCCGTTCGAGCCCGCGAGCCCCTCGGAGGAAGGCAAGATCCTGAGCGCCTTCAGCGCGGATGGACTGGCCGCGGGGCTTCAAGCGGCTCCTGGAATCCGACTGACCGTCGTCGAGCGCGGGCTTCGAGACAAGCCGGACGCCGAGATCCTCCAGGCGCTCGGAGCCCGATGGCTCCTGCGCGGCGAGGTTTCGGCCGTGGACGGAGTCTTTTCGTTTCGCTCCGATCTCGTGCGAGCCGATGGGAGCCTCGCCCGTCGAGAGATCGTCGAGGGCGCCGACCCGATCGAGGCGCTCGACCGCGTAAGGTCGCTCGTTCTGACGACGCTCGGCGCCGCCGCGGAGCTTCCGGGAGTCGGTTCGCTTCGAACGTCGAGCTTCGAGGCCTACCGGATGTATCTCGAGGCGAGGGCGCATCACGACGGATGGTTTGCCGAAGGCGATATCGAGACGGCACGCTCGCTCTACCAGAGCGCGCTCGAGCTCGACCCCCAGTTCACCGCGGCCCTCGCCGGTCAGGCGCTCGCGTCCACCGGCCGATACCTATCGACTCGCGAGCCGGGAGACCTGGCGGTCGCGCGCTATCTGTCGGAGCGCGCGGCCGCGCAGGGTCGCGATCTTCCGGAGGCGCACATCGCCCGGGCGACTCTCTTCGCCGTCGAAGAGAAGTGGGAGGAAGCCCGCTCGAGCTTCGCGCGCGCCTTCGAGCTCGCCCCCGGGGACGACTCTGCGCGGAGAAACGCGGCCGATCTCTACGAGACGCTCGGACGAGACCATGAGGCTGAAGAAATCTACGAGCGCCTCGTCGAGGACCACCCGCTTCATTGGAACAACCACTACTGGTACGGGGGTTTTCTCTATCGGAAGGGAAACTTGAAGGCCGCCGCGGTCGCCCTCGAGCGGGCGCAGGAGCTCTCGCCCGAGGCCGAGCCTCCGGTGACGCTTCTCGGGTTCTGTCACCTCGCGAGCGGCGATCTCGAAGCGGCCCGCCGCCAATTCGACCGCGCCCTCGAGCTCCGGCCCGAGCCGCAGGTCCGGCAGCGTCTGGGCCTGGTCCACTACTACGCTCACGACTTCGAGCGCGCGCTCGAGCTCTGGTCGGAGGTGCTGTCCGCCGAGCCCGAAAGGGCCGCCGCTCATGCCGACGTCGCGGACGCCCTCCGGCAGCTCGGCAGACTCTCGGAGGCCCAGAGCCACTACCGCGAAGCGCTCGATCTATACGATCGCGGGCCCAGCGTGGCGACCGAGGCGGAGGGGCAGAGAGCGCAGGTCCTCGCCGCCGCCGGCCGATGCCGCGAGGCCAAGGGCGAGATGGAGCGTGTTTTGAAGGAGCACACCGGCGATCCGGTATTCCTCTACTACGGCGCCCTCACCGCGTCTCGGTGTGGGATCGACGAGCGCGCGGCGGAGCTCGTCCTCGAGTCCATCGGCGCTGGAAACGTCGTGGGCATCTGGTTCGATCCGGATCTCGCGCAAGGTGCGCGCGAGACCCCCGCGTCCGCCGGCCGCTCGAGCTCATCGGCAGCCCCCGCTGACTCCTCAGTCCTTCCGGCGAGGAACGTTCCACGTCGGATCGTTCACGATCACTTCGCCCGTGTCCGGGTCCTTCTTCCGGATGAGGTACTTCCCTCGGCTCGGACCCAGGATCGGCGACGCGTTGATGCGCCCGGGCACGGTGCCGGTGAAGCTCGATCGGGGCTTTCCTTCCCGGTCCGTTCCGAACGGAGTGTTGTCGGGGGGAAACTCGACCGTCACGATGGTCCCCGGCTTTCCCACGAGATCGAACACGACGCTCCCGTACTTCTCGACGTTGAAGTGGTGCGGCCACACGAAAGGCGGAGCAAACCCCTGCCGCGCGAGCTCCTGCGCATGCCCGGAGACTCCTTCGGTATCGATGGTGAGGACGACGCTTCCCGGGGTCCCGATCTTCACCGCGATGAAAACGAGCGCGAGCGCCCCGAGCGCTGCCCCCAGAGGCTCGAGCGAGGCCCCGGCGCCCAATCGCTCGAAGAGTCCTCTACCGAGAAACGTCCCGGTGAAGGCGACGAGACTTCCGAGAACGACGTGGCGCCGGCGCGGCACCTGCCAGAAAAGAAGCTGCACGGCGAGAAGGTAGACCGCGACAGCCGATGACGAGGTCGAGAGCGACGGGCAGGAAAAGATTTCTCTCCACGATTTCTCCTCCGCGAATTTGGCGGGGATTGTACCGTCCCCTTATCATGCGCGGGAAATGCCCACTCCATCCCCTCGCGCTGTCCTCGTCACGGGAGCTTCGACCGGCATCGGCCGAGCGACCGCCCTCTATCTCCTTGCCCGTGGGTTTCGCGTATTCGCGTCCGTGCGAAGGGTAGAGGACGCGGAAGGCCTTCCCGGCTCCTCGCCCGTGCTGCTCGACGTCGAGAGCGCCGAATCGATTCGCGCCGCGTCCGACGCGGTGGCCTCCGCACTCGAGCGGCGGAGTGCTCGATGGCCTCGTGAACAATGCGGGCATCGCCGTCAGCGGTCCTCTCGAGTTTCTCGAAGTGGCCGACCTGAGGAGGCAATTCGAGGTGAACGTCTTCGGGCAGGTCGCGGTCACACAGGCGTTCCTGCCGCTTCTTCGTCGGTCCGACCGCGGCCGGATCGTGAACATGAGCTCCATCAGCGGCCGCATCACGGCGCCCCTCCTCGGGCCCTACAGCATGTCGAAGTTCGCGCTCGAGGCATTCAGCGACGCTTTGCGGCGCGAGCTCGCGCCCTTCGGCCTTTCGGTTTCCGTGGTCGAGCCCGGCGCCATCAAGACCCCGATCTGGGACAAGAGCCTCGACTCGTCGAAGGAGCGGATCGCACGAATGCCGGGCGCGCGCTCGAGCTCTACGGACGCCGCATCGAGACCCTGAGAAAACGCGCGCAGGAAATGGGCGCGCGCGGAGCCCCGGCGGAGAAAGTCGCCAAGGCGGTGCACCACGCGCTCACCGCGCGCGAGACCGAAGACGCGCTATCTGGTCGGTTTCGATGCGAAGCTGACGGCAAAGCTCGCGTGGCTTCTGCCGGACCGCGCCCTGGACTCGACTGATGCGGCGAAAGCCTGCGCCCCTGATCACTTTCGCAAAAGCACCTTCTCGAAGAGATCGATGGCCCGAGGGTCTTCGGACTGACCCAGCCAGAAGAACGCCTGCTTCTTCACCTCGGGGTGAGGATGGGTTTCCGCGACCTCCATCAAGAGAGGAACACCCTCCTCCGGGGGTAGCTGGGAGAGCGCGAAGACCGCCTGCTTCTTGACCTCGAGGTCCGGGTCTTCCGTAACCGCGGTCGCGATGGCCCGGGCGGCGACCTCGCCCGCTTTCTGGGAGAGCCAGAAGAGCGCTCGCTCGCGAACGTCGGCGTCCCGGTCTTTTCGCGCGATCGCGACGAGCTTCGGAACCGCCTCCTTCGCCTCGGAAAGATGAATGGCGAAGACGATTTCCTCCCGAAGCTTCGGGTCCCCTTCGCGGTCGTATCGGGCCGCGAGCCTCCGGTAGCCCTCGTCTCCTCGAGCCGCGCCGAGCCAGAAGATGGCTTTCTCGCGCACCTCGCGCGAAGGCGCGGACGCGGCGAGATCGTCCAGCAGCTGGTCGGCACGCGAATCGAAGTGAAGCGCCGCGGCATGGACCGCATCCTCCGCGAGATCCTCGTCCGTCGAGGAAGAAGCGAGCTTGCGCAGATGACGAAGGCTCTCGCCCGGAGGCACCGGCTCCCACCATTGACCGATTGGGCCCCGGCGTCGATGCGGCAGCCTTTCGACAGGAGGCGAATCTCCGCGACACGACGGTTCGCGATTCGATAGAGGACGAAGAGGCTTCCCGAGGGTCCCTGCTCCGATCGAGTGTGGGTGCCGCCGTCGCTCTCGAGACGCACGATCTCTCCGCTCCCGCAGAAGTGATGCGAGCCGGAAACCATGGGCACGGCATAGCCGGCCCAGGTCCGCTCCTCGAAGGCTTCGATCTCCGATTCCAGGTTCGAGACCGCTCCTCGAACCGTAAGCTGGCCGGCGAACGACCTCGGGCCGCTCGAGAGCGAGAGCGAGCAAGAAAAGTAGTGGGCTCATTTCTTCCTCAGAATCTCCATGAGAAAGTCCTTGGCTTCCTTCCCGTCCATGACGGAGATCTTCTCGACCGCTTCGCCGCCTCAGCTCCGGATCGGTCTCGGCTCGGGCGATCTCGACGAGCTCCGCGGCAGCGTCGTTGATGAAGAGAGCCTCGATGACCTGCTCTTTCACTTCGCGGTCGGTCTCGCCGCGATAGAGAGCGAGGAGCGCGGGTACCGCTTCCTCTCCCGAAATGCCGAGTCCGTGGATTGCCGCCTTTCGGATTTCCGGCGGCTGAGCTTTATCGGCCGCCACCTGGGCGAGCTTTTCGTTGTCCCCGGCGATCGAGAGCGCGTGAAGGATCTCCTTCTTGGTCTCGAGCGCGGTTGTCTCCTGGAAGAGACGCCAGAGCGCCTCCTCGGCTCCTTCGGCTCCGAGGAACTGGACCGCGGAGCGGCGCAGCTCCGGAGTCGCCTTGGGATCACGGGCGACTTCGAGAAGATGCGTCTCGTCTCCCGCGACCATGAATGCCTGGAGCATCTGCTCCTTGACGTCTGAAGACGCTTCGCGCTGATACAGCTCCCAGAGCTCCGCCGTCGCGTCCATGGTGCCGAGAAGCTGAATGGCGCGGCCGCGAAGCTCGGGGTCCGGCTCGTTCTCGCGCGAGGTCGAGGAGCCTCTTCTCGTCGTCGGCGATCATGAAGCTCTCGAGGACCGTCGCGCGGGCTTCGGTCGACTTCAGGTCGCGGTAGAGCTCCGCGAGGAGCGCGAGCCCGCGATCGCTTCCGTGGACTCCGAGGTAGCGTATGGCCTGACGCTGCAGCTCGGGGTCGCTTTCTCCCCGCGCGACTTTCGCGAGAATGGTGTGCGCTTTTTCCGACTCGCTCTGCGCGAGGACGAAGAGCGCCCGTTCCCGAAGCCGGGTCGATTTTTCGCTCGAGAGGAATTCCTCCAGGATCGGGATCGCGGCCTCTTCATCTCCCTGCATGAGCCCGTTGAGGGCCATGAGCTTCAGATCCTCGTCATCGGAGGATGCCGCGCGGGTGGAACCGCCGCGGACCTCCGCGGCGAGGGCCTGCGCGTCGTCACGCCAGGTGCTTTTCGGAAAGCGGCTCTCGAGAGAAGCCACGAGCTCCAGTGCCCGCTTCGGATTCGGGACCCTCGAATAGGCGTAGGCCTGCCAGTAGAGTCCAGCGTCCGCGAGTGCTTGATCCTCCGCGGCCTCCTCGAAGGCCTCGATTGCGTCCTGCCAGGCCGCGCGATCGATGGCCTGCCGGCCTCGCTCGTAGGCTTGATTGGCCTCCGGTGACTGGAGGGCCGCGAGTGCGACCGCGAGTCCCAGAGGGATGAGTGTAGATAGATACGACATGGGTGTGTGTCTCCTGTTCAGAACTTTCTTACGTTCGAGCCGAGAACCCGCAGCTTGAAGAGCATGTCCCGCTCCTCGATGCGGCTCTTCAGGCCCTCGCGCGCCTCGAGCGACTCCGGTCCCTGACTCATGTCGAGGAGGATCCGCTCCAACTCTTCGAGAACGTCCGCGGTCGCGACCTCTCCCACCTGAACCGCGGTCTGGCGGTACAAGCGGCTCGCCTGGAGCAGCTCCGCCGCCCGCTCGCGCTCGAGAGGCGCGAGAGACGTAGCTTCCCCGCCTCGATTCACCACTTCGAGAAGAAGAACCTGCGACTGCTCGAGGTGATCCGAAAGCGCTACGAGAAGGACGCGCTCCCGGATGTGCCCCGCCCTGGCGGTATCCACTTCGGGAGGAGGAGCCGTGAAGCGGCCTGCGAGAAACGTGGCCGCGAGCAGCACCGCGGCGGCCGCGAGCCAGTAGTAGGTGCGCGGCTGTTGCCTCGCGGGAAGCTCCTTCGAGAGCCTCTCCCAGACGCGAGCGCCGTAGTCCGGCGGCCGCTCCGGCGGAACCACCTCGTTCAGCTCGGCCAGCACCTGCTGGAGGAGACCGACCTCGTCGCGGCACCGCGCGCAAGTCTCGAGATGCTCACGGAGGAAGTCGGACTCGTCCGCTTCTCCATAAAGGTGCAGCACCAGATCCTCTTCGCTCGGATGGCTCATGACGCGCGTCCCTCCACGGGCGCCAGCGACTTTCGGAGCTTTTTCACGGCGCGGAAGAGCGCCTGCTTCGTCGCGGAGATCGTCGTGTCGAGGCTCTGGCTCACTTCCGCGAGAGACATGTCTTCGAAATGACGGAGCACGAAGGCGCTCCTCTCGAGCTCGCTCAAGCACGACAGCGCCGATTCCACCCGGTGCCGTACCTGGCGCCCGTAGACGCCCTTCTCCTGGGAAGGCGCGACGGCGACGATCGGCGTGTCGTCTTCGAGCGGGGCGGTCCTGCCTTCGGTGCGCTTCCGCCGCCTCAGGACGTCGATGGACGTGTTGGCGGTCACCCGGTAGAGCCAGGTGCCGAAATTCGCGCGCGCCTCGAACCCGTCCAGCTTGCGATACGCCCGTAAAAAGGTCTCTTGCACCGCGTCCTCCGCGTCTTCCTCGTTCCCCGTGATGCGGAAGGCGAGTCGGAAGACGTCCCGGCTGTAGCCTTCGACGATGACCCGAAAGGCGGCTTGATCCCCGGATCGGGCCTTCGCCAGGACGTCTTCGGTAACGACGGCCTTCATTCGCCCCTTTAGACGCCCTCAGAAGGCATTCGGTTAGGGAGGAGGGGAAGAACGCAAAGCCGCAAAGATCCGCCAAGACGCAAAGAATCCGCCCTTTTCGGGGTCTTCCTTTGCGTCTCTGCGATTTCTTCGCGCCTTTGCGTTCTTCTTAATCCTTTTTGGGGTCCAGCTCCTCGATCAGGGCTTCCGATGGGCCCCGTTCCCTCTGAAGGCGGGCCGAGGTCTCTTCGACCGAGCGCATGACGCGCAGGAGGTTTCGGCCCAGGATTTTCTGAATGTCCTCATCGGAGTAGCCCCTTGCCACGAGCTCCCGAGTGAGGGCCGGGAACTTCGACACGTCCTCGAGCCCCACCGGGACGGAGCTGATTCCGTCGAAATCGGATCCGAGGCCGAGGTGGTCGATTCCCGCCACCTTGCGAATGTGATCGATGTGATCGGCGACCTGAGCAAGAGTCGCCCGGGGCGAGGGGTTCGCGCTGTTCCACGCGCGGAGGGCCTCGTCGACGCTCTCTTTCGTCGCACCGGGGAGACCGCGAAGCCGGCGCTCCTCGGCGTCGCGCCTTTCGTCGTGCTCCTTCACCTCTTTCGAAACGAACGAGGGGACGAAGGTGACCATCACCACTCCCCCGTTCGCGGGGAGGCGCTTCAGCACGTCGTCGGGTACGTTTCGCCGGTGGTCGCAAAGCGCGCGCGCGGAAGAGTGACTGAAAATGACGGGGGCGGCCGCCGTATCGAGCGCATCGTGCATCGTCGCGGGCGAGACGTGGGAAAGATCGACCAGCATCCCGAGCCAGTTCATCTCCCGCACGACCTCGCGTCCGAACTCGGTGAGACCAGAGGCGACCGGGTCATCCGTCGCCGAATCCGCCCACGATGTATTCCGGCTGTGGGTCAAGGTCATGTAGCGCGCTCCGAGGCGGTGGAACATGCGGAGCGTCGCGAGAGAATTCGCAATGGAATGCCCGCCCTCCATCCCGATGAGCGACGCGATCTTCCCCGAGGCGAAGACTCTCTCGACGTCATTCGCGGTGAGCGCGATCTCGAACGCCTGGGGATAGAGACGCAGGAGCTCGTAGACCACGTCGATCTGCTCTAACGTCGCCGTCACAGCATCCGAGCTTCCTGACTCGGCGAAGTCCGAAGGGACGTAGACCGACCAGAACTGCGCGCCCACTCCGCCCTCGCGCAAACGCGCGATATCGGTCATGAGCTGGGGCTGCGGCTTCGAGACGTCGAGCTTCGAGAACTTCCGCTCCACCGTTTCCCGGTACTGCCACGGAAGATCGTTGTGCCCGTCGATGAGCGGGACGCTCTTGTGGAGCTTCGCGGCGGGATCCTGCGCTTCCGCGGCACAGCCGAATGCGGTGACCGAGAGCAGGACAATCCAGTGCTTCACGTTTCCTCCGATTCGCGGCGATATCTTTGGTAGGGCTCTCATTACCCGCGGAGGCCAGCTCGAAGGTCCCCGTGGATGCGACCAATCATCCATCGCACGAGCTTGCGGGCGCAACCTGCTCTACCGGAATTCTCGACGGCCCAAGCGCCAGCTCGGGCGCTACAACTGGACTCCGTCGACGAAGCACCATCCCCAGCTTTCGCCGCGCTCCATCGACCGCATGATCGGGTGGGCCGTTGCCTCATAGTGCTTCGAAGCGTGTCGATTGGGAGAGGAGTCGCAGCAGCCAATGCGACCGCAAGACATGCAGGCCCGGAGGTGCACCCAACGAGTCCCGAGACGAAGGCAGTCTTCGCACCCGGCGGCGCTCGGGTAGACCTCGCGAATCTCACTCAGGTGGCTGCACGAGGCTTCAGAGGTTACCTGCAGATGGATCGGTTTTGCGGGATCGATCCACGGCGCCCGCTGCGGCTCGTTCGTCGGCCCCGTAATGGGAACTCCGGCGGCGGCAAAGAACCGCGCGGCTTCGGCGAACCCGAGCGCGCTCCCTTCGAGGACGACCTGGTCGCCCGGGAGAAGTGTGGGGAACGGTGCCTCGAGAGGCAACTCCGCTGCTCCCCGCTTGTGGGAGACGAGGCGCACGCCGAAGCGGCTCTCGACGTCGAGCTCCCGCCAGGTTCCGCCAGCGACCGGGGCGCCCGCGCGAATCGTTACCGTGCGCTGGGAAAGACAGTTTTCGCCGAGCGTACAGGGGACGAAGCTCGCCCGAGTCTCGCCGCGACCCTCGAGCACCGCGTAGCTCCCGTCGCGGATAGCCTCCTCGTAACGCAGAATCTCGTCCGCGGAGACGCGGTAGTCGTGAAGGACTTCGGTGAAGAGCGCCACGATACCTTCGAGCTCGTTCGCCACGACGCGATCGGCCCCCGAGGCGAGGAGCGGCTCCGATTCGGAAGGATATCGGGTACGAACCACCACTCGGGTCAACGGGTTCTGGGTCCGGGCGACCGAGACGATCCGCCGCGCCATCCCTGGCTCGTCATCAGCGACCACCAGCATCTTGGCGTTCTCGATGCCGGCATGCAAGAGCGTTCGCACCCGGCTCGCGTCGCCTCTCAGGACGGGGAGACCCTCGCTTTCCGCCGAGGCCGCGCCCTCGGGGCTCAGCGTCGTGATCAGAAACGGGATCTTCGATCGTTCGAGGACTCGCACGAGACGGCGAGCCGCCTCGCCGTACCCCGCTACAATCACGTGATCCGTTCGGGGCGATCCGGGAGACGGCAAGGCTTCCTCGTGTGCGTCTCGCGCCAATCGCTCACGCGCACTCTCGATCGCCGAAGCGAAGCGAGCACCGAGGTCGGTGAGAAACGGAGTCGAAATCATCAGGACCACCGTCGCCGCGATGAAGGCCTGTGAGCCCCGGGCTGCGTCCCCGGCAGGGAAAAGCCCGACCTCCCGCCCCGCCCGCTCGATAACGAAAGAGAACTCGCCCACCTGCGCGAGCATGAGACCAACCGCGCTCGCCAGGGGGAGCGGATAACCAAGGGCCAGGACGCTCGTCGTGGTGGTCACGACCTTTATCGCGAGAACGGCGATGACGAACGCGGCGACGATCGGAAGGTGCGTGACCACGAATCCGACGTCGAGGAGCATTCCGATCGATACGAAGAACGTGGCGCTGAAGAGAATCTGGAGCGGGAGAATCTCCCCGAGAGCATGCTCGGAAAAACTGCTCTCGCTGACTACCAGCCCCGCGAGAAACGCTCCGAGCGACAGGCTGACACCGGCGAGGCTGGTGAGGTAGGCGGTTCCGAAGCAGATCGCGATCACGGTGAGAAGAAAAATCTCGGGGGAGCAAGCGCGCGCGACCACTTCGAGCAACCGGGGCATCAGCCGACGCGCGACCAGAAGGGTGACCGCGATCAACGCACCGGCCTTCGCGAGCGCGAGCAACACTCCGCCCGTAGAGCCTCCGGCTCCCGAGAGCATCGGGACCAGGAGCACCATTACCACGACGGCGAGGTCCTGGAAGATCAGGATTCCCAAACTGACCTGGCCCCGTGTAGACGCGGTCTCCCCGCGTCCTTCGAGAAGCTTCAAGACGATGGCGGTGGAGGAAAGCGCGACTAGAAATCCGGTGAAGACTCCCGACTTCCAGTCGACCCCCCGGATCGCGAGAAGGCCCGCCGTCGCCGCAGTCGCGAGCGCCACCTGGAGGCCGCCACCCGCGAAGATCAATCTCTGGATTCTCGCGACCTTCTCCAGGCTGAACTCGATCCCGATGGTGTAGAGAAGAAGGATGACTCCCATCTCGGCGGCGGAGTCCACGATCTTCTGATCCATGACGAGCGCGAGCCCATGGGGACCGATGAGGACCCCGGCGAGAAGGAATCCGACGATGGGGACCAGGCCGAGGCGGTGGCCGAGGTAGGCGATGAAGGCACCGGAGACGATGAGGATTACGACTTCCGGGAGAAACTCGGGGACTCCGGCGGCGAGAACGGGCACCATATCGAAAGCGCGAGTGTAGCGCCCGAAGGCCGAAGAGGCCAAAGCCTCGTTTGCTCGATCGTTCCGTTCAACGGGTCACGGGCGACTCTTCATCAGTTGGTCGTAGATCAGCTGATACGGATCGGCCCGCAGTCCAAGGTCACCGCGGAAGGGACGGTCCAGCGCGAAGATCATGAAGATGACGAGCCCGATGAACACCGCCATGAGGAGCACCTGGATTCCATGGAGTCGCGCATCCTCCACTCGGAAAAAGAAGGCGGAGCTCAAGCCGATGAGCGCACCCGCGACGATCACGGCCCACATCAGCGCCGGCAAACCGGTGTTCACCGCGTCGAGTCGCAGCCGGCGGGCATGGATCATCTGGTTGTAGGCACGGAGAGTTTCCGCGTGTAGCAGTTTCTGTCCCTCCGTCACGGGCTCGAATCCGGCCAGTTCGGCCTGGAAGCGGTCCATGTGCTCCACCCCGCCGCTTGGGACCTTCCCGCGCTGCTGCAGCGGCCACGCTTCCTCGATGACGTAGCGAACGTACTCCCGAAGGTCGCTCTGCAACTGCGGCCGCACGGAGTCGGGATAACCGCTCACGTCCCGGTAAAGCGCAGCGAGGGAGGTGGCCTCCTCGGAAACGATCTCCTCGGTATCGGAGTAAGTCTCCCAGACGCTCACGGCGATGAGCGCCACGGCCAGCCCGTAGAACACCATCACCGCTTGCATCGCGGCGCCGCTGAATTCCGAATCCGCCGCGTCGATGCGCAGACCCGGCAGCACGTGGCGGCGGACCAACGCCAGCCCCGCCACGGCGAAGAGACACAGCGCGGCGACGATCGACGGTCCGGTGATGAGCAACGGAAGGTCGAAGACGAATTCAAACATGGGCTGGTGTCTCCTGCAGGCGCCTACCGCGACTCGAACGACACCGTCGCCTGGCCCGACAGCGGGTTCGAGAGGAATCGAATGCTACTATGGATCGCTGGGTCTAGCTGTTGGGTCACAGTGACGTGTTGACGGTCGCGCATTCCAAACTGAACGATGACGAGCGCGATCGTTTGAGACTCCGCGTCGACGACCTCCGGAGTGAAAGGCCTGCAGCGACATCGCCGCTCGTCGGCGCTTGCGGCTGCTTGCTTCCCGCGATTCTGGTCGGTTTCGTGTTCTTCTCGTCGAGCAAGATACAGTTTCAAAGAATCGTCGGCGCAGGTTTTGTCATTGGACTCGCCCTCTCTGGCGCAGCCTGCGTTTCGAGCCGTCGACGTGTCAACACTCAACTACGACTCGTGGCGACGGACCTCGAGGAAGACCGTGCATGCGAGGTCGAGGCGGACGTCCTGAACGTTTTGGAGTTGGTTCCTTCCGTGGACGGCGTGCCGCTCGAAAAACAGTTCTATCTCCTCGAGCTCGAGGAGAGCAGAGTCCTGTTCTTGTCTCTGAGCCCTGTCTATTGCGGCAAGCAGTTTCCTGGTCGGCACCTTGTTTTTCGCGTAGCGCCGCACTCTGGATGGCTCCTTGACATAACGTCGAAAGGTCCGAGGATCGAACCGCGGTTCGTCGGATGCGAATGGCACCCTGATGACTTCTGGCGAGCCAGCAGTCTGGATGACACCGCTCTTCTCGTGGAGAGCACCTTGTCTGAGCTGGAGGTCATCGCGAGGGAGGAGAAATTCTTGCCCGAGCTCACGCAAGAGCGCTTTGCCCCAAACACGCCCGCGATACCGTGGTTGGAGACTCGAATGGAGAGGTAAGTCAGGAAGGAAACGGGAAAGGCACATGGCGACGGGGCTGAGCCTCGGAGTCGATACGCCGAGAAGAAGACCCTGGTGGTCGAGAACGTCGGCACCGAACCCGTAAGACTCGCGAGGGTCAAGCTCCGGAGCGAAAAACGGTCGCAGCGTCGAGAACTCCGTCGAGACGGTCTCGAAGAGTCCGCATTGCCGGCGTATCGGCATCGCGTCGATTGCACTGCTTCAGGAGAACCCGCGCCTCGGCGGTCTCGCCGAGATCGGCGTGGGCCAGCGCGAGAAGGAGTTTCGCGGTGACGTTTCCCGGTTCGATCGAGAGAGCCTTACCGTAAGCCTCCATGGATCCGCGGGACTTGCCCAGAGACGCGCGGGCCTCGCCCAGATGGACCCAGCCGGAGGCCGTGGGAAAGACCTTCACTCCGATCTCCAGCTGTTGCTCGGCGCCTTTGGCATCGCCCACCCGCATCCGCCGGGCGGCGAGCTCAGTGCGGGTGTGAGCCGAATCCCTCCCGATCCACGCGAGCCGATCGAGGGACCTTTGGGCGCCGGCGATATCTCCGCGATTCAGCCGTCGAGCGAGACCGAACTCCTCTTCGGCTGCACCGAAGAGAAGGATCACGAGCGAGACCATCCCGGCGGCGACGAGAGGTCGGGCGAGCGGGAGCGCCGGGCGGCGTACCGGCTCCGCCGGGGCGCGGTTCGGATTCAATAGAACGGCTCCGACCCGGGGTTGCCGCAGCTTCCAGATCACACCGTCGAGCAGGAAATGATGAAGGTTCACCATGGCGGCGGTGACGGACGCGAGGCCGACGTCGAAGGGGAGCTTGCCCAGCAGGCCCGGCGCGAACAAGAGGAGCGGGACCGCCCAGAGGGCGCAGCCGCACACGACCGCCCTTCCGTAGAACGACACGGTCGCCGAAACCCTCCCGGTGGCGCGCGCGAAGTAGGCCGTGATCCAGAGGTACTGGACGGCATGGCCCAGAGCGATCCAGGTGAACGCATACTGCTCGTAGCCGACTCCGAAGATCGGCGGCCCCGAAGTAGGGAACCAGTTCTTGACCGCGGACGGGAGCACGAACCAGACGAACTGAGTCAAGAGCACGCCGAGGGCGGGAGCGGAGGACCGAAGACCCTTCCTCGCGAGCGCCGCGATCAACGTCGCGGTCGTCACGCCGTAGAGCAAAAGACTCGCGAAGAGGACGACGTCGGCCGGCGCCGCGGGCAGATTCAGCGAAAGGAACTGTACGTGGGCGCCCAGATAAGGCGAGTAGATGGAAGGCCCATGCATGTAGAGAAACGAGATCCAGAACCCGAGCAGGAGCGAAAGACGGAGCAGGCGCTTCGTCCGGGGATCGACCTCGACCCCGCGCCGGCCCAGGAACATGAGGGCAATCCCGTAGTTCTGCGACGTGTAATGCCAGGGGCTCCAGGTGAGGTAAAGCGTGAACAGGATCGAGCCCATCCAGACGTCTCGAACACCCCAAAGAAAGAACAGCACCAGGGCTCCCGTGACGTAGATGGAGAACATCCGGTACAGCCGGCGATCCTCCTTCATCTCGTACGCGCGGAGAAGCGTCGCGCCATAGTGAGGCACGGAAACGAGAACCACGAGAAACATCATGAACCACGAGGGGAACACGGACATCACCAGCCCGCCGGACACCATGAGCAGGGTGAAGACGAGGACGTATAAAAGCCCCGCGCCCCAGAGCATGTCCGCGGCCGGCCCGAAGAGCCAGCCCGCGGAGTTGCGCTCAACTCGCGTCATGACAGCACACTTCCCTCTTCGAAATTGGTAGGGGATCCCGCTCCACGAGCATAGGGGACTCCCCCCCGAATAGCAACTGAAAGAAAAAAACGGAATTTTCGCGACACAGGGCGGACCCCCTGAGGTCGACGGTTTTTGCGTTCAACTTCTTGGTTACGGCACCGCGGGCTCCTAGGCGACCGCCGTTCCCGTCGCGAAAAGTAAGGCCAACGGATACTTCATGGCTCGACGGTGATCCTGTATTTCACGACCGGGGCGAAGTCACCCGTAACCAGACCAGCCGCGCCGGCGATCTGGATGGGGGCTGAGACGACCGGGGCTTCGTACCGAACGACGCGTGTCACCTTCTCCGCGCCCTGAAGTGAGATCGTGCAATCGACCATGTCCGAATCGAGTATCTGGCATCCGTCTCCCGAAGCCTCGACGATGCTCGATTTGTCCGGTGTATCGAAGAGCAGGTGGACGTCCACCGGCTGGGTCGTCGGGTTCTCAATCTTGGCTCTCACGGCGAAGGTCGACCCCGACTCGATCGTGGTGCCCTCGTCGATGGTCACTTCGAGGGTGCCGCCTCCGGCCCAGCCGGGTCCCGATCCCGCGGTCAGCGTGACGTCGCGGACCCGGGCACAGGCGCCCTCCCGACCCAGAATCGAAAGCTCCGCGCGCACCTGCTTTTCCTCGGTTCCCTGGACGTCGGAATACTCGTGCGAGACGACTCCCTCCAGATAGAAGAGCCCGTCCTCCATCGGTTCCCCTTCGCCGACGGATACCTCTTCGACCGCCCCCGACGGATTGTTGATGTCCCAGAAGACCTTCAGAATCTTTTCTCCCGCGGGCACTCCGCTATAAGTGAGGAAAAGACCGGCGACGTTGCCGAAGGTGTAGCCGGGATCCGTGAACCGCGCGCGGACCTCGACGATGTCTTCGCAGGTGAAAGAGGGCGCCGTCGTCCACGTCTGGACCGAGATCTTGACGGAGAATCCACCGACGAGACCTGCCGCCACGGTGCCGTTCAGGACGATGGACACGTTCAACTCCGGCGCCGATCCGGCAGGCGAAAAGTCCGCGGGCATGCTCCCGGTAACGTCGGTAAAGAGGAGCTCTCCCGTCGGGAACTGCTCGGTCACTTTTCCCTGGAGCTCCACCGTCTGGCCCAGGAAGCCGCTCGGATTCGCGAGGATTTCGGCCACCGTCGTGCCGTTCGACGACATGCGAGCTGAAACGTCGAGTACGCCGAGGGACGGCGCTCCGCGCGCCCGAGTGGATGAGCTCGTTCCGGTCGGACTCGATTCCTCTCCACAAGCGGCGAAAAGGATCGCAGCACCGAGTATGAAAGGAAGGCGTCGCACAATCACGTGTCGTCTCCTCGGTCTCTTTACCGTGAGCATCACCGCCATCGCACTATACGCCGAATCGTGGTCCCGAGTCCTCGCGGCGAGTTGCACGAGCCCATGTCGGCGGGTCATTCTCCCGATGATGCGACGCGATGGCGGGGCACCGGGCACCCTCGCGCCGCTCTTCCTCCTCGTGGCGGCCAGCGTTCCCGCGGCGATACCGGCATCGCTCCAATCGTGCGCGGCCTGCCACGCCGCCATCGTCGAGAGCTACCTCGGCCACGGCATGTCGAAGAGCATCGGGCCCGCCGGGGCAGTCACGCCGGGACGGGTCAGAAACCCGATCAGCAAGAACCTCTACACCATCGGTGGCGGCTCCGAAAGCTCCTCGCTGACGACCACGTTTCCGGACGGCGGCTCCAGAAGACAGCGCGTGGTGGGCAGGATCGGCGCGGGGATCTTCGATACCTCGTGGGTCACCGGCGAAATCGACGGCGAGAGCGGTAAAGCGACGAGCCGGCTGTTCTTCGCTCCCGTGGAAACCCTGCCCGGCCGCGGCCTGGAGCTCGCGCCCTTCGAGCTCCACTCCGGATCGCCGGGGCCCGGCTTCGCTCTGACGGAGAGCTGCTTGACCTGCCACACCACCGACGAGCTGAACCACCTGCCCGGCGCTTCCCTCTTCCCCGCGAATCACCTGGGTGCGGACGCTTTCGATCACCTTTCGCCTTTGACCTGCGGCGCCTGTCACGGCGACACGCTCAGACACACCGAGATCGTGTCCGGGCGCAAAGCGGCGCCCGGTCGCGAGATCGGTCTGAGGCAACTGGGCAAGCTCGCGCCCGGCTCGCAGCGAGACGTGTGCGCGCGCTGCCATCTGCAGGGAGACGCCCGCATCGATCTGGTCCGCGGGAAGCCGCGGAGCGAGTTCCCGCTCGCCGGTCAGATTCCGGTGCTGGTCCCCTCTCCCCTCCCGGAGGATTTCCGCTTCGTGGGGCAGCTCGAACGGCTCGCGCTTTCGGCGTGCTTCCGAGGCTCTCCTGCGATGACCTGCACGACCTGCCACGAGCCTCACCGCGGCGTGCGAGCGCAAGGGGTCGAAAGCTTCGACGCCCGCTGCGCGGCCTGCCACCGGCTTTCCTCCAGCCACTCTTCGCTCAAAGTCTCCGAGGTCACCGGCGAAGCCGCCAGAAGTCGCGCCGGCTGCGTCGATTGCCATGTGCGCCGGAGTCAACCGTTCGACCTTCCTCATGTGCGCAGCGCCGATCACTTCATCCAGCGCCGCATCCGGCTGCCGAGGCACGACGTCCCGCACCGGCAGTTCGCCGACCCGAAAGGCCAGCCCGTCCTGTTCGACGATGGCCGGCTCGCGCAAACGCTTCAGACCGCGCAAGGGCGAAGGTGGCTTTCGGGAGTTCTCGCCATGGGGCTCGTCTCGATGGGACGCTTCGAAGAGGCCGCCCGACGGTTCGACGAGTTCCCGCCGCCCGGCTCGCCCGAAGCGCGGAGCACTTCGGTTCCCTCCGAGTCGGGATTGGTGCCGCTCGAGACACAGGCGGCCTTCCACATGCTGCGCGCCATGATCTTGATGAGTACGGGCCGCATCGAGCCTGCCAAGGCTGCGTTCTCCGACGCGCTGGCGCTCGACCCGCGGTCGGCTTCCGCTCTCATGGGTCGCGCGCGCCTGCGCTTCGACACGGGCGACGTCGCCGGCGCTCTCGTCGACACCCAGTCGGTGATTGAAGCCTTTCCGGCGGCGGAACAGCCCTGGGACCTGAGAGTCGAGATGGCCGAGCGCGCAGGACGCGCCGACCTGGCGCTCGCCGGACTCAAGGCTTCGACGCGGCGCTGGCCTTCGAATGCCGAGCAATGGCTCAAGCTCGGGCTCCTCATGCGCCAGCAAGGCGACGTCGAAGGGGCGAAGCGGGCGCTCGATCGAGCGCGGTCTCTCCGTCCCTCGCTCTTGAAGAACTAGGAACGCCGGCTGGCGCCGGACCTTCCCCGCGCGAAGGCCGCCTTCTTCCCCACCTCGAGAAACCGCGCGCCGTCGACGCTTCCGAACAGCTCCACGAGCGTCGCCACGAGGCCGGTCCAGCCCGTCTGGTGGCTGGCGCCGATGCCGGCGCCGTTGTCGCCGTGGAAGTACTCGTAGAAGAGGATGTGGTCCCGCCAGTGGGGATCGGTCTGGAACTTCTCCGAGCCTCCGAACACCGGCCGCCGTCCGCTCGCGTCGCGCAGGAAGATGCGCGGTCAGGCGACTCGCGATCTCGCGCGCGACCTCGAAGAGGTTCATCTGCCGGCCCGAGCCGGTCGGGCACTCCACCTTGAAGGCGTCGCCGTAGTACGCGTAGAAGTTCAGCAGCGCTCGGATGAGCAGCACGTTCACCGGCATCCAGATCGGACCGCGCCAGTTGGAGTTGCCGCCGAACATTCCCGCAGTCGGAGTCGCCGGGCAGGTAGCCGACGCGGTACTCCTCGCCGTGGACCTGGAAGACGTACGGGTGCTCGCAGGTGGTGCCGCGAGAGCGCCCGGATCCCGTACGGGCTCAGGAACTCGTTCTCGTCCAGCATGCGCGCGAGGATGCGGCGCAGCCGCTCGGGGTTGACGAGGGCGATGATGCCGCGGTCGCCGTGGCCCCGGTGGTCCGGGCCCGTGGGATGCAGGCTCTTCAGCAGCTCCGGCCGGCGGCGGACCCGCTCCGCGATGCGCGTCATGACCGACGGGAACCCGCTCGCGCTGCCAGGGCTCGATGACCGTCGTGGCGCACAGCGGCAGCAGACCCACCATCGAGCGCACCTTGAGGCGCGTCGCGCGCCCGTCGGGGAGCCGGAGCACGTCGTAGTAGAAGCCGTCCTCCTCGTCCCACATGCCGTCCGCGTCCGACGCGGTTCATGGCGTGGCCGATCCAGAGGATGTGGTCGACGAACTTCGCGGCCAGGTCCCCGTAGGTCTCGTCGTAGGCGGCGATCTCGACGGCGATCTCCAGCATGTTCTGGCTGAAGAGCGCCATCCAGGCCGTGCCGTCGGCCTGCTCGAGATGGCCGCCGGTCGGCAGCGGCGCCGAGCGGTCGAAGACGCCGATGTTGTCGAGGCCGAGGAAGCCGCCCTCGAAGACGTTCTTGCCGAAGCGGTCCTTGCGGTTCACCCACCAGGTGAAGTTCGCGAGCAGCTTGCCGAAGGAGTGCTTGAGGAACGCGACGTCGCCCTCCCCGCGCCGGGCCTGCTCCATGCGGTAGAGGAAGAGCGTGGCCCAGGGGTGCACCGGGCGGGTTCACGTCGCCGAAGTTCCACTCGTAGGCCGGGATCTGGCCGCTCGGGTGGAGGTACATCTCCCGCAGCATCAGGTCGAGCTGCTGCTTGGCGAAGTCCACGTCCACCGCCGGCGAGCGCGACCGCGTGGAAGGCGAGGTCCCAGGCCGCGTACCACGGGTACTCCCACTTGTCGGGCATGGAGATGACGTCGTCGTTGACCATGTGGCTCCACTCGCGGTTGCGCACCGGGCGGGGCGAGGGAGCGAAGGGGTCGACGCCGTGCTCCTGCAAGCCACTTGTTCGGCGTCGAAGAAGTAGTACTGCTTGGTCCACAGCATGCCGGCGAGGGCCTGCCGCATCACCCGCGCCTCGTCCTCCGTCGCCGTGGCGGGGGTGATCGAGCGATAGAACTCGTCGGCCTCGCGACGGCGCGCTTCGAACGTCTCGTCGAAGCCCGCGAACGGGTCCTTCGACGAGCGCGGGGCGGCGTCGGTGAGCCGAAGGCGCAGCACCGCCGATCCTCCCCGCTTCGACGCTCGAGGCGATGGTGCGCCGCCACCTTGGTGCCGGTGCCGTGCGGGTTCACCGCCTCCCGACGTCCCGTGGACGACGTAGTCGTTGATTCCGTCCTTGACGTAGGGACCGGCGTTCGCGCGTGCCGAAGAGGCGCTGGTTGTTGGTCTCGTTCTCGGTGAAGAGGAGCGGCGCCTCCCCTTCCACGTACAGCCAGCGCTCGCCGAGCTCGGCGTGGGAGGCCGCGACCACCCGCGTGCCCTTCCGCGCCTCGACCTGCGCGCAGCGACGGGCTTCGGCGGGTCGGGCCACCACGTCCACGTGTTGCGGAACCAGAGGGTGGGCAGGACGTGGAGCGTTGCCGGCTCCGGTCCGCGGTTGGCCGCGGTGATGCGGACGAGCACGTCCTCGGGCGCCGGCCTTGGCGTACTCGACGAAGACGTCGAAGTAGCGGTCGTCCGTCGAAGACGCCGGTGTCGAGCAGCTCGTACTCCGGCTCCGGCGCGCGAGCGGCCGCGGTTCGTCGCCACGAGGTCGTCGTACGGATAGGCCCGCTGCGGGTACTTGTAGAGCCACTTCATGTAGGAGTGCGTCGGCGTCGAGTCGAGGTAGAAGTAGTACTCCTTGACGTCCTCGCCGTGATTCCCCTCGGCGTTGGTCAGGCCGAAGAGCCGCTCCTTGAGGATCGGGTCCTGTCCGTTCCACAGGGCGAGGGCGAAGCAGAGCCGCTGCTTCTCGTCGGAGAGGCCGGCCAGTCCGTCCTCGCCCCAGTGGTAGGCGCGGGAGCGAGCCTGGTCGTGGCTGAAGTAGCTCCAGGCGTCGCCGTTGTCGCTGTAGTCCTCGCGGACCGTGCCCCATTGCCGCTCGCTCAGGTAGGGCCCCCACTTCCGCCACGGCACGCCCTTATCGCGGGCCTCCGACAATCGGGAAAGCTCGGCACCGCGGCTGTCGTTCATGGAAGTCCTCCGAGATGATGGGCGAATGACGACGTAAGCGAATCGCTGCACCAAAAGACTCGCGATTGTAGGAGGCAGCGAAGCCTCACGCAATCACGAGAGAAAACGACGTCCGGCGCCGGATTGACTCGGACTTTAGCCCGGACTTCTTGGGTTCGCCGTTGAGACACTGTTCAGAAGCCGATGCCTACGCTCCAGGTCACGAGAAGGCCCTGATCCGCGTCGAGTCCCTGGAAGAGCCCGAGCGAGAACTTCACGCCGTAGGCGAGATCCACCTCGCCGCCGACATATTCCGTGCTGCGAAACACGTCGCCCGTCTCGTGTGGGGCGAGATAGCTCGCCTTGACCGCCCACCCGAAGGACGCCGGAGGGAGATAGAGCATCCCGCCTTCGGCATACCCGGCGCTGAGCTTATAAGCGCGGGCGGACATTTCGCCCTGGAGAAGAAGCCCGCGGCCTCCTCCTCCTGGAAAAGACGGCCATGCCTCGTAAGAAGGGCCGCTGCTTCCTCCCCCGCTCGTCCTCGCGTCTCCCAAAATGACGCCGAGCGACACCGCGTGTCCCAACGGTTGCCCGTAGTGGTAGCCGAAGACCCAGCCAGCGCCCAGCGGTTTCTTCGATTCCTCGGCGCGGGCAAGAGGCGAACCGAGAGCGACCATACACGATAACCAGAGACCGAGAACGACACGACGTTTGACCATGAACCGGCGTTATTGCAACGGCCGTGCCTCACAAGGAGAAGCTGAAAAGCCGCGTCGGACGCGCATCCGACGGCCGCCGGCCTATCCAATCGGATAGGGGGGAGTGACGTTCAGAAACGGCAACGGTTCATGAGATGCCCCCGGGCGCTTACGGGCGGGAGCATCTATATTCTCCTCGGTCTCCTTACTGCGTGAGCATCACTATTACTGGACCCCACGCGGTGAGAAGGATGTTTCCTATCGCGTAGGGGACGGTATAGCCGAGAACGGGTAGCTTGCTTCCCGCTTCGTCCTGAATTGCGCGAAGCGCCGCGGTAACCGTGCCCGCGCCCGCGCAGGCTCCGAGAAGAATGACAGGGTTCATCTTCAGCACGTACCGGCCAAAGAGGAGCGCCGTCGCGTGGGGCAGAACGGCGACGACGAAGCCTACCAGAAGGAGACTCGGGCCGGTCTCGCGCAGTCCCGCGACGAAGGTCGGGCCCGCGTTGAGGCCCACGACGCCGATGAAGACCGCGAGACCGATGGTGTCGAAGACCCAGAGCGCGGGCTCGGGGATGCGTCCGAACGTAGGACGCACGGAGCGCAGCCATCCGAAGACCAGGCCCATGATGAGCGCGCCTCCGCTCGCGGTGAGACTCAACGGAAGCTCACCGACTTTCACCGTGAGCGCGCCTACGAGCCCGCCCAGCAGGATCCCGAGGCCCACGAACACCACATCCGTCTCGCTCGAGGGCCGCTCGATATATCCGAGGGCTTTGCCCGCGCGCTCGACGTCCCGCTCGGCCCCAGCGAGACGAAGAAGGTCCCCCCGGTTCACCTCCGTATCCGGTCCGAAGGGGATCTCCTCGCCTCCCCGGACGAGCTTCAGGAGAACCACACCTCGCCCGTAATCCTCTGCGATCTTTTCGAGCGTCCTGTCGGAAACCTCCTTGTTCGTGACGACCACGTCGAGCGCCGCCATCGGAAAGTCCAACAGCTCCCGATCCTCGACCTCTTCTCCGAGCCGCGACCCTTCAGCAAGGAGCACGTGGCGCCGCGCGCCAATCACGGCCACGTCGCCTTCCCGAAGCACGGTCTCCGGCAAAGCGTCGACCAAGGCGGATCCACGGCGGAGCCGTTCGACAAAAACGCGGTTCGGAGCGTAGGCCCGCTCGACGTCCAAAACCGTGCGCCCGGCAAAAGAGTCTGGGAGTCGATACGCGCGCAGGTCCCACTCGCGATATGCCGATCTCGTTTCCGTCTCGCTCTTCGCCTGGACCCCATGCTGGGCTTCGAGCTTTCGCGTCTCCTCCCTGAGATCCACACCGAGCAGGCGCGGCGCGAGGCTCGACAGGAACCACACCACGAATCCGGTCCCCACGAGATAACTCACGGCGTAAGCCACGGGGATGTTGTTCTGCATCTCCTCCTTTTCCGCCGCGGAGATGTCGAGCCGGTCGATGGTGTTGCCCGCCGTTCCGATCACGGTGGACTCGGTGAAGGCGCCCGCCATGAGGCCCGCTGCCGTGCCGCTGTCGTAGTCCATGAGCCTCGCGGCTGCGACCGTGGTCACGAGGCTCGCGCCGCAGAGGACGAACGTCAGAGCCGCCTGGGTCAGCGCGTTCTTCTTGAGTCCTCGAAAGAACTGCGGCCCGACTTTGTAGCCCGTCGCGAAAAGGAAGAGGTCAAAGAAAACGAGCTTCACCAGAGGGTGCACTTCGATAGCGAGCTGCCCCACCAGCACTCCCGCGAGCAGCGTCCCCACGACGTTTCCGAGCCGGAAACTCCCGACCCGGATCCGTCCGAGGACGAAACCGAGTGCGAGCGTGAGGAAGATCGCGAGCTCCGGGTTCTCCCGCAACGACGCGACGAGCCAGCTCAGGCTCCTTGTCTGCGCCCAGCGTGATGCGAGTTCCGTCCTTGGTAAAAGGCTTCACCATCTCCAGAGCGGCTTCGCGTTCCGCGCGACCATGAGCGAGAGTTGCCTCAACACTTACCAAGAGTCCATTCCGATTCTCGGCAACCGCATGACCAAGATAGGAGAGCTTCGCTTCGCGACCGGGCCCTTTGCGAAACAACCGACTATCCGGATCGGTGGTCGATTGATGCGTATCATTCTTACGCTGCTCACCTCGGAAGTTCACCATGGGATTCGAAGGGTCGTCGTCCGACGGGCTCTTCGCTTCCTCATCCTTTTTCTGGAAACTCTTTTGAGATGCCCACGCCTCCAGAAGAGTTCCGTCGACGGAAAAGTGCTCCTCCGAGATCAGTCCTTGTTCTCGGGCCTGCTCCACGATCTCCTTGAAGAACGCAGCAGCAATGTCGCCCCGAAGCAATCGGTCCCGATTCTTGCTGAACACCGTTACATCCCACAGCCGCGCATCCATATAGTACTCCTGGAACAGCTTCTGGATCTCGGCCAGCGGCCTCTGCTTCAAGAGAGCGAGCCGCAGCAGCACCCGCGACTTCTGGGGATTGAGGTCGTCGGAGGCGATGAGCCCCAGCTTGTCGTCGTCGACCTCGACGTTCCGGCCCACGAGGCCCGTAGCGACGCGCGTCGAGCGGACGCAGACGATCCCTTTCTTCGATTGAGCCGCGAGCGCCTCGAGCGCGGACGCCGTCATGTTTCCGTTTCCGACACCGGCGATGACGAGACCCTTCGCTCCGGCAGCGACCGCGGCGTCGATGAGCTTTCCGTCCATGTTCTCGTAGGCCATGATGATGTCGACCCGGGGAAGCGCCGTGACGCCGTCGAGCGAGAACTCCGAATCCACCGTGTTCTTTCCCACCGGGCCCCGGTAGAATTCACTCTTCCCGTACGCGACGGTCCCGACCAGTCCCCGCACCGGAGAGAGAAACGTCTGAACCGCCGTCGTGCTCGTCTTGGTGAGAGAAGACGCGCCGTGGATCCAGTCGTTGATCACCACCAGCACCCCGCGGCCGACCGCATCCTTGTTCGCCGCCACCGCCACCGCGTTATAGAAGTTCAGAGGACCATCGGCGGAAAGAGCCGTCGAGGGGCGCATGGAGGCGGTGAGCACCACCGGCTTTCGCGACTTCACCACGAGGTTCAGGAAGTAGCTCGTCTCCTCGATGGTGTCGGTTCCGTGCGTGATCACGACGCCAGTCCACGTCCGGCATCGCGACGAGCTCGTTGACGCGCCGGGCGAGCTTCAGCCAGACCTCGTCGTTCATGTCCTGGGAGCCGATGTTCGAGATCTGCTCGCCGCGGAGGGTCGCGATCTCCTTCGTCTGTGGCACGGCGGCGAGGAGCTGCTCGACGCCCACCTGACCCGAAGTGTACGCCGCCTGAACGTCGCTTCCCGCGGCGCCGGCGATGGTGCCGCCGGTCGCGAGAACGACGACGGTTGGCTTCTCCTGCGCGGCGAGCGCGGGGACGATGAGCAGAATGCCAGCGAGGCTGAAGTGCAACCTTGCGTATCATGACAATACCTCCTTGCGATCCATCAACGGTTCAAGAAAATCAACCACGGTGTTCCCACCACCAGATACACCGCGAGATTGAATGCCGTGGTGAGAGCGCCGAGCCGGTAGAGCTCGCCCTGCGACAGGTAGCCGCTGCCCGCAAACAGCAGGTTCGCGCTCGAGCCCTGCGGCGTATTCGCCGAAAAGAAGTTCGTGGCGAAGAGCAGAAGAAACGCGAGCGGCGCGACCGGGACTCCCAGCTTGCGCACCGACGTCGAGAAATACGCCGAAGAGCGCGAGGAGATGCGCCGTCTGGCTCACGAAGAGGTAGTGCAGCAGCACGTAGGCGACGATCGAGGACGATCCCCGCCGCTAAGTCGGCGAGAAGCCTCCGAGCCTTCCTGCGAGCCGCTCCCCCAGAAACCCCATGAAACCGAGCTCGTTGAGCTGACCGCTCAGGGTGAAGAGCACCGCGAACCAGATGAAGGTCGCGAGAACGTCGCCTTCTTTCGCGATGTCCTCGAGCGTCAACGCCCCGGTCGTCAAGGAGCACACCCGAGACCGAGGAAGGCGATCGCCGTCGAGTCGAGCTCGAGCGTCGCCGCCAACCCCCAGAGAACCACCATGCCCGCGAAGGTGACGGCGACGATCTTCTCGTGAGCGCTGAGCGAGCCCATCGCCGCGAGCTCCTTTCGTGCGGCGAGCGGAGCCTCCGGTGTCTTCGTCACCTCCGGAGAGAGGACCTTGTAGAGAAAGAGAGGCAGTAGCGCCATCGCGGCGAGCGTCGGGACCGACGAAGCGACGAGCCACGAGCCGAACCCGATCGTCAGACCGTGGCCGCGGGCGATCTCCGCCCCGAGTGGATTCGCCGCCATGGCCGTGAACCACAGAGCCCGAGCGACAGCGTGAGGCTCGCCATGCCCGAGAACATGAGAAAGCTTCCGAGGCGCTTCCGGCCCTCGTCGCCCGGCTTCGCTCCGACCGCCTCGGCGATCGAGAGCACCAGCGGATACAGCACGCCGGAGCGAGCGGTGTTGCTCGGAAAAGCCGGAGCGATAACGCCGTCGACGAGAAAGACGCTGTAGCCGAGTCCGAGTGTCGACTGGCCGAAGAGGCTCACCACGAGGTTTCCGAGGCGCGCGCCGAGGCCGCACTTCACGACGGCCCGCGCCACCAGAAACGCGATGACGATGAGCAGGATCGTTCCGTTGGCGAAGCCCGAGTAGGCTTTCGAAGGAGCTCGAGCGTTCCGGTGAGGACCGCGGCCGAGAGAGCGAGAACGGAGGCGGTCAGGATGGGAAAGGCGTCGATCACCACCGACGCGATCGCGGCGATGAAGAGCGCGAAGAGGTGCCAGGCCTCCGGAGCGAGGCCTTCGGGCACCGGGGAGAACCAGAGCACCAAAACCAGGACCGCGAGAAGTGCTCTGGACCTCGTCACGCCGCTCCCTAGCTGGGACGGCCCTGGCCCGTCATCGCGGCGGGGTCGAGGACTTTGGCAATCTGCTCCTCGGTCAGGACCTTTTTCTCGCGCACCAGCTCCAGGATTCCACGGCCGGTCTTCATCGCCTCCGCGGCGAGCTCGGTGGCGCGTTCGTAGCCGATGACGGGGTTGAGGGCCGTCACCGTGCCGACGCTGTACTCCACGAAGTGACGCATGACGTCTTCGTTGGCGGTGATTCCGTCGACGCATTGGACGCGCAGCGTGCGGGCCGCGTTCATGAACAGCGTCTGCGCTTCGAAGATGCAGGCGGCGATCACCGGCTCGAAGACGTTCAGCTGGAGCTGTCCGGCCTCGGCCGACATCGATACGGTGAGGTCGCTTCCGATGACCCGGAAGCAGACCATGTTGACGACTTCGGGAATCACCGGGTTGACCTTCCCGGGCATGATCGACGACCCGGGCTGCTTCGCCGGCAGATTGATCTCATGGAGGCCGCAGCGGGGACCGGACGACAGGAGCCGGAGGTCGTTACAGACTTTCGAGAGCTTGATGGCCAGGCTCTTCATGCAGGACGAATACAGAACGAAGGCCTGCGTGTCCTGGGTCGCCTCGATGAGGTTGTCGGCGAGGCGGATCGGGAGTCCGGTGACCTTCGCGAGGTGCTCGGTGCATTTCTGCGCGTAGCCCACGGGGGCGTTGAGGCCGGTCCCGATCGCCGTCGCCCCCATGTTGGTCTCGCAGAGGACGTTCTGGATCCTCTCGAGCGCCTGGACTTCGCCCGCGAGGGTCGCGGCGAAGGCTTCGAACTCCTGTCCCAGGGTCATGGGGACCGCGTCCTGCAGCTGGGTGCGCCCCATCTTGAGGATCTTCGCGAACTCCTTCCCTTTGGCGCGGAAGGACGCGATCAGCTCGTTCATGGCGGCGACGAGCTCGATGTTGCCGAGCGCCATGCCGACGTGAAGCGCCGAGGGATAGGCGTCGTTCGTGGACTGCGAGCAGTTGAGGTGATCGTGCGGGTCGCAGTGCTTGTACTCGCCCTTTTTGTGGCCCATCAGCTCGAGCGCCCGGTTCGCGATCACCTCGTTCGCGTTCATGTTGGTCGAGGTGCCGGCCCCGCCCTGGAACACGTCGAGACGGAACTCGTCGTGGAGCTTTCCGTCGATGATTTCCTGGCAGGCTTTCTCGATTCCCGTGAGGATTTCCCTGCTGAACTGGCCGCAGTCGAAGTTGGCTCGCGCCGCGGCGAGCTTCACCATGGCGAATGCCTTGATCAGGTTCGGATAGAGCCGCAGCTCGACGCCCGAGATGTGGAAGTTCTCGAGCGCGCGGGCGGTCTGGACGCCGTAATAGGCATCCGCGGGCACCGCCTTGTCGCCGAGAAGGTCGTGCTCGATGCGCGTAGTGGCCATGTTCCATCCTCCTTCGAAGCGATGCGCGAGGAGCGACTCCTCAGCTCTTCTTCTTGAACGCTTCCTCGACCTGCTTCTTGATGTCCTTGAAATTCTTCGACAGCAGCTTCTCTTCCTCCTCGGTCAGGATTCGGAACGGGACGCGCACGAGACTGTCCTGAAACTTCACGTTCAGCCAATGCTGGCCATACGCGATCCCGCCCGGTATCTGGAAGAAGAGCCGGCCGAGACAGGCTCGCTCCGAGCTGAGCTCGACCTCGTCCCACGGCATCGCTCGATCGTCCAGATCGGAGAAGAAGCCGATCCGGCACGCGTGGTTCGCGCCCGGTGGAAAGTAGTTGATCGAGTCGCGCTGGACCTTCTCCCGCTGCTGCAGCGCGCGCACTTCGTTCGATTTCCGGTACTCGCTGAGGGACGGCAGGGGAAGGGTCTTGCCGTCCGGCGTCTCGAGCGACAGCGCGTCGCGAGTCAACTTGTAGTCCGGCGTTCCATCGCGAACCGTCACGCCGAACTCGATGAGCATCCATTCCTGGCCTAACGACTCGTTGGCGAGCTGGTATCCCAGGATGGCGTAGCCTTCGTTGTTGTACGCGACGCGTACGTAGCTGCCCTCGAGGGTCATGATCTCCGGTACGCCAGGCTCGGGTATCTTCACTTTCGGCTTTTCCTGGGTCTGGGCATCGCCGGGAGCTGCCAGCGTCAAGGTCGGAATCAGGCCGACGAGGAGGAGTATCAATGCATTCTTGTTCTTCATAGGACTTCCTTTTCAGAGTCTCTTCTATCACGCAGGGGAGCCGGCCGCGCCGCCGGCTCCCCTGCCGAAACGAGAGCTGACCTCAGAACCGGAAGCTCAATCCTCCGGAAAACTCGAACTGGTTCGCGTACTGAGGATCGCCCACCACGTAGCACCCGTAGAACCAGTAGGGCGAGCACCAGACGCCGGCCGGGTCGCTCTTGATGTAGTTCGGGGTCCAGCGGGCCATCGCGGTGAATCCAACCGCCGGAGTCGGGTAGATCTTGACCCCTCCGCCCCAGGTGCCCGAGAACCGCGTCTCGCCGTCGATCGCCTGTCCGCCGATGTCCTCGGGCGCGAAGCTCGTGGCTCCCAGACCTCCGAAGATGAACGGGCGCGTCACCGCATCTCTCATCGCCCCAGTTATAGGTGAAGATGGCATGGTAGTTGTCGACGTTCATGTCGGTGAGGTCCTCCGACCTGCCGTTCTTGGCCTGAAGCGTGCTGAACTCCCGGGCCCAGAGAAAGCCGACCTCCACTTGCTCGGTCGCGAAGACTCCGAATTGAACGCCGAAAGCCATCCCGCTCGCGGCATTGATCGTGTCGTAGACCTGCCCTCCGATGATGAACGGGTCGACGGTGACACCATCGCTCGCGGTGTATCCGAAGAAGGGATTGATTTCGACGCGCTTGCTTTGAGCGAAGCTCGACGTTGCCGCAGCGAGAATCGAGATAGCGAAGACCGTACTTCCATACCTGAACCTGGGGGTATTCATGACAATGCTCCTTGAGTTTCGAACCAACTGCTCCTCCTATTTGACCGTGATCATGACGGCGGCGGTATAGGTGACATCGACTTTGTCGCCCACTTTGACTCCCTCGAGATTCTTCTTGTCCTCGACCTTGAAGCTCATCGTGCGGCCGTCTTCGAGGGTGACGGTCACGGACGGCACCGCGGGATCGATGGCCTTGACCGTCACCGTGGCCGTCAACTGCTGGGACAGCGTCCCCGAAGGCTTCGCGCCCGTGCCGCGAACCAGCGTCGGAGCGCCCGTCGCCCGGGCGGGCGCTGCATCGCCGGCCTTGCGGATTTGAGACACCAGCGACTCGTAGTAGCGGAAGGTGACCTTGTCGCCCACCTTCAGCTCGCTGAAACGCTTGATCTCCGGCCCGGCGTAGAGGGACTCTACGTCGCCCTCGTCGTCCTCGAGAGTGAGGACCCGCGCGTCGTGGTCGATCGCCGTGATCTCAGCGGTGAGCTCGACAACCTCGCTCTCGCTGACCGCCTTCTGCGAGAAAGCGGTGAAAGGCGCAGCCAAGAACAGCAGCACTATCCCTGTCGTCTTCATCATGGCATCTCTCCTATCGCGCCTTCGACGCGTACGGGTTTCCGCCGAGCGCGTTCGAGACGTCCGCGATCGCCTTCTGAGCCTTGACGCTGTTGCCCGCGTCATCCAGAGGCGGCGAGATGACGGCGATGCCGAACTTTCCCGGAGAGACGGCGATGATGCCGCCCCCGACTCCGCTCTTGCCGGGGAGGCCGGTGTTGTACAACCACTTCCCCGAGTCGTCGTAGAGGCCCGCGGTCGCCATGACCGCCAGCACCTCGGGAACGTTCTCGGCCTTCATCACCTGCTTTCCCGTCACCGGGTTCTTTCCGCCGTTCGCGAGAGTCGCCGCCATGGTGGCGAGGTCCTGAGCGTTCACGTTCACCGAGCACTGCTCGGTATAGATGTCCGTGGCCTGCATCGGGTCTGTTCTTGATGTAGCCGTAGGCGTACATCAGGTAGCCGATCGCCTGATTCCGCTGGTTCGTGTCCGCCTCGGACTTGAAGACCTCCTGATTGACCGAGAGACTTCCGTCCGGCGAACTCGGAGTAGAAGCCGAGGATGCTGTTCCAGATCTGATCGCGGCTCGAGCCTTTCACCATGCTGGTGGTGGCGATCGCGCCCGGGTTCACCAGCGAGTTCATCTCGGGGCCGCCCAGGACTTTCTGGGACAGCTCGATGGAAACGATCGAGTTGAACCGCATTCCGGTGGCGTCGACTCCGATGGTATTCGCGATCGCCTCCGGGCCCTGCTCCTCGAGCGACCTTCGCCAGCGTGAAGACCTTGGAGATCGATTGGATCGAGACCTCGGACTTCACGTCGCCCACGGTGTAGACCTTGCCGTCGGTCGTGACGAGCGCGATCCCGTAGATGTTCGAGTCCACCTTGGCGAGCGCCGGGATGTAGTCCGCGTTCTTGCCTTCCTTCAGTCCCTGATACTTGGAGTGCGCCGCCTTCAGAGCGGCTTCGATCTCGGCCGCCGTCTGCGCCTGCGCCGCCCCCGCGGCAAGCGCCGAAAGAGCCAGAGCAGCCGCTATCCTTTTCGTCTTCATTACTGTCCTCCCAATCCATAAGAAAAGCTGTATTTCGCCGAGAACTGGAAGCGCACGTCGTCGACGCTCCAGCCGTCGGAGTTGTTCTCGCGTTTGCCCCACTGTAGCTCTCCGCCGAGGAAAAAGTTCGGCGTCGGATAGTAGAGGAGATTTCCGAGAGCGTACTGGCCCTTCTTGAAGGCGCTCGCTTCCTGCCCGTCCGAGTTGTCGATGTCGATCATCGAGTAGCCGAAGGAGCTCGTCCACTTCTCGCTCCAGGTACGGTCGTAGAACAGAACCAGTCCGACGAGGGGGAGCGCCTTTCCCAGGAGCGGGGTCGTCGGGTTCGAGAAGTTGTTCTGGATCCCGACGTCCACCGGGGCGTCGTTCATGTAGTTCTGGATTCCTTCGCCGAAGACCACGGAAGCTCGGATGGTGTCCTTCTCGATCTTGAAGTTCGTGCTGGCGTTGATTCCCCAGCCGTTGGCGCTTCCCGAGAGGTCGAACTGGTCGTCGTTGAGGTCGTCCCACTGAATCCGGCGGTAGATCCCCGCGATCTGCACGTGGCCCCAGTCGCCGCGTTGTCGGAAGTTCCCCGAGATGTCCGGCGCGGGGAAGCGCGCATCGATGTCCTCGAGCTCGATACGGCCCGCGTACGAACCCTGGTCGGCGCTCGCTCCGGGACGCTCGAGCGCGATGGTGACGCTGGTGTCACCCTGGAGCGGCATGTAGCGTACCTGAACGTTCCGGAAGAACACCATCCCGGTCGGGCCCCAGTACTCGACGGAGTTGGGGAATACATCCGGGTCCATGAACGGGCTCCAGGTCTGGCCCGCGCCGAACTTGCCCAGCTCTCCGTAGGCGTGGCGAAGGCGGAACGTGGTCTGTCCCGCGTCGACACCCGTCCCGAAGAGCTCGAACTCGAACGTGGTCCGGAGCTCTCCCAGGCTCGTGGGAAGGTAACCCTTCACTCCCAGCCGGCTCTGCCGCACTCCGGCGTAGAAGTTACCGTCCTCGCCGAACTCGTTCTCGAACGCGGGGAGCTTGGTCGGCCTCACCACATCGAACCAGTCCGGATCGTTCGATCCCGCGTCGTACCCCATGTCGAGCATGGCAAACCCGTAGATGTCCATCCGCGGCTTCGGCTCGGCTTGCGCCGGCTGCGTTTCTTCGCTCTTCTCCTCGGCGCGCGCGCTTCCGATTCCGGCGATCGTCAGCGACAGGACGAGAAGTCCCCGTCTCTTCCAGGTCATTTCACGTTCTCCTTTTCCCAGGCGCGCACTTTCCGCCGCGCTTCGTCGAACAGTCGTTCGTAATTCCCCTTGCGCACTTTCTCGCTCGCTTCCGGCGTGAGCTTCGCGAACAAGGGGGCGTACAGGTCGTAAACTTTCAGATACTTCGCCTGCTCCTGCGGGAGCGACCTCGTCGGTACCGAAGACGAACCGGTCGGGGTGGCGGTTGATGAGGTCGGCCGCCGCCTGGATGGTCTCCGGCGTCGCGATCAGGTACTTCGCCGTCTCGTCCCAGGAGATGTCGATATGGAGATGCGACAGCTCGGGATTCGAGAGCGCGCGCTCCACGAGCCCGATCTGATCCTTCACCGGACGCACCACGCGTCCGAGTCCGCTGTGCGCCCAGATGATGGTCGTCTTCGGATGCCGCTTGAAGAGGTCGCGCAGCTGGATGAGCTGATACGGATCCTGGTCGGGCTTCGGGAACGGCATGTCGACGTCGTTGTGGAGGATCACCACCAGGCCCACCTCGCCCGCGAAGTCGAGGATTCGGTCGAGGGCCGGATTCGTGAGGCTCGCCGTCTCGCCCGCGATCTTCGCGGAGACGAACTCCTTGTGGATGGTGAACTCGCCGATGCCGGTGAAGACTCCCGGAAACGTCTCGAGCACGCGCCGGATGTGATCCGCGGCGTACATGTCGGCGGGGTTGAACCCGGTGATCATCGGATCGAGCCGCGCCTGGTCCTCCTTCGGGAGCGACTTGTAGGCCATCGCGATGAAGGCGTCGGTGAACGAGTAGTAGTAGAGCGGCGCGTCGGTCTGGAGGTAATACGTCGGCGCGAAATCGCCGGTGTTCGCGTGGGACCACTGCTGCTGGAGCGGGATGCCGAAGATCGCCACCCGTCCCACCTTGGTGCCCATGACCTTCAGGAAGTCGTGGATGTCCGTCCCCTCCTGAATGTAGTTCGTGAGGTGCAGGTGGGAGTCGTTGAGCTCCTGAGCTGCGCCGAGAGAGCGCATCCCGAGGGTGATCGAAACCGCAATCGAGATCGGAAGGCTTCTCCTGGACATCCGCGACTCCCTCAGAAGTTCAGCTCGAAGTTGGTGTGGAACACGCTCCCGTTGCCGCCCACCGGGTACGGAACCGCGGTGTAGCCGACGGGGCAGTTGTTCAGGTGGATCCATTCCGCGTTGAGGCGGAGCCCGCGATTCGCGACCACGTACCAGTTCACCCCCGCCCGGACTTCGGAGGCGTCGCCATACTGGCCATGGATTGCCGAGCCGCTGAGGTAAGCCTGGAGAACGTTCTTCACCACCATCCCCGAGGACTGCACCTGGAACCCGTGGTCGTCGATGTCCTCGATCCCCCCGGTGTTGAGGCCGGCGAACTCCGAGAGGAAACGCCAGTAGTATTCGGCCTCGAGCGAAAGTCCTTTGTACTTGACCCCGCCGTCGAGGCTCACCATGTCGTAGGTCACCTCCTCCACGGTGATCCCCGGTCCGAACAGGTTCGACGTGAAGATGTTGCTTCCATCCGTGAGACGGATCTGGCTGTTCTCGATGCCATCGGTTCCCGGCTGGGTCTGCTTGTTCTCGCGACTGTGGGTGTAATGCCAGCCGGCCCGGGTGGCGACCTTCTCGTGGTAGTCGTAATCGCCGAACGTGCCGTAGAGACCGAACTCGCCCGTCGTCGGCAGCCACTGGACCATGAAGGACGTGGTGTTCAATTGGTTGTCGATCTGAGAGGCGCTCACGCCGAGGGTGCTCAGGTTGTTCGCGATCATCGCCATGTACTTGATGGTGGTCGTAACCTCGCCCCTGACCCAGAAGCCCGTGGTGTACGAGCCCCGGAAGAACTCGTCGGCGGTCAATCGGTCGTCCACACCGAGCCAGTACGGGAACTGACCCTCGGTGCTGCGAGTGCTCGGAAGGCTCGTGATTCCGCCGCCGAACGTCAGGAAACGGTTCAAGATGAAGCTCAGGTTCCCCGCTCCCACCGTTTGGGCCGGATCGCCCTGCGCGGTGTTCGCCGACCAGACGTAGAGGTAGTAGCGGAACCGCGGGTCCAGGAACCAGCCGGAAAACGGGAGGAAGAACTTGTTCAGCTGGACGTCCTCGCGCTGGGTGACGGTGAGCGTGTTCCCGAAGGAGTCGGTATACGTCGGGTCCAGTCCCTTCTGGTTCAAGTAACGTACGTAGCTGAAGAGCCGGACGTAGATTTGGCCCTTCTCTCCCTCGTAGAGCCGAAAGCCCGCGTTCGGGATGTAATCGGGTCCCTTTTTCGGCTCGGGTTGAGCCGCGGCCGGTGGCCGGCTCGGGCCTACCAGGAACTCAGCGGAGCAGCCATCCGCTACCCAGACGCCCGCATCGTCGTAGCCCCACGTCTTGCCGAGGAGACAGGGCGCGTCTCCGCTGGATCTCGCGAGGACCACCCCGTTCGAGGTATCGGCCGCGCAGTGCTGACGCTCCCCTAGTTCCGAGGAGCAGGTGACGGTCGACCGGTCTGCGCGAAAGCAGGTCCGCTCGGTGGCCAGAGAACGCAGAAATCCGAACGCGCCGAGCTTCAACGAACTTCAAAGATGCAAATTCCCACTTTTCGACATTGTGCCGAGTGCATTCCGACGATCGGACCGCCGGGCTGATTTCTCGGCGCTGACATCGAGACACGCACCGGCGAGCGAATTCACGCATGGGAGGGCGTGACGCACGAGACCCGCACCGTTCATTCGAAATGAGGCTATCGAAGGCGCCCGAACGGGGAACTCGTAAAACTACCAGGGGAGAAGAGAAGAATTTACGAGTAGGATACTGTGGGCATTCGAGCTAAAATCTGCTGTCATTTGCAGGAGGAGGATGAATGGCCGAACCGTTCATGGCCCTCGTGATCTATCCCAGCACAGAGGAGGGGCAGACGCGCCAGGCGGACAACCTCATCCGACTGGTCTCGGAGCACGTCCAGTCCCTCCCGGGTTTTCGGGGTGCGCGCGTATTCCTCTCCGAGGACGGCAAGAACCTCGTGACGCTCACCGAATGGCGCGATCGCGAATCCTTCCAGAAGTTCCGCGCGAGCGAGTTCGGTCGCGCGGCGATGGAGCTCGTGGCGGAGCTTCACCCGAAGTCCTACTGGCTTCGCCAGCACGCCGCCGTGGAAGCGCCCTGACTCAAAAGGCCTTGAGTCCGACGGCGCGAAACTGATCGCAGACGCGTTCGATCGCTTCGAACGAGGGCGGCTCGACCTCCGCGAGCGTGTAGTCGAGCCCGAGCTCTTTCCATTTGAAGCGGCCCATTTGATGAAAGGGTAGAACGTCCACGCGCTCGACGTTACCGAGACCGGCGGCGAACTTCGCGATCGCGGCAATGTCCTCGACATCGTCGGTCAGTCCGGGCACCAGCACGAAGCGCAGCCAGACCGGTCTTCTCCGCTCGGCCAGGCGGCGCGCGAAATCCAGGACCGGGCCCACTTCCATTCCGGTGAGTCGGCGATGACGTTCGGGATCCCAGGTCTTGATGTCCAGAAGCACCAGGTCGATGGTCTCGAGCTCGGCGTCGGTGAGACGGTCGCCCAGACTGCCGTTCGTATCGAGAGCGGTATGGATCCCCATCGCTTTCGCGGCGGCGAAGAGCTTCACCGCAAACCGGTCCTGCAAGAGCGGCTCGCCGCCGCTCAAGGTGAATCCGCCCGACATCACCTTCAGCCCATGACGATACTTCCGCAGCTCTTCGGCCGCGCGAGCGAGAGTCACCGGAATGCCGTTGCCCATGGTCCAGGTATCCGGGTTGTGGCAATACTGACAACGCCAATGACAACCCGTCGTCCAGGCGACGACTCGCACACCCGGGTCCGTCAACGGTCGAGCCCGTGGTGAAGGAATGAAGGAATCCCATATCGCCCGTGGCGAGCGCCGTACGCACGTCCGATTCCGGAACGTCCCGGCCCAGGTTCACGCGTAGCTCGAAGGGACTCTTCGCCTGGAGCGGAGTGCCGAGGTCGTACTCATACCGCCTGAGCTCCGTGGAACGTGCGGTTGATGACGTCCATCTGCTGCTCGCGCGTGAGCCGCACGAAGTTCACGGCGTATCCCGAAACGCGAATCGTGAGGTGCGGGTACTTCTCCGGATGGTCCATCGCGTCCAGAAGAGTTTCGCGATTCAGCACGTTCACGTTCATGTGATATCCGGTGGCGCCGAAGAACGCGTCGAGCATGCTTCGCAGATTGACGATGCGGTCGCCCGCGACTCTTCCCAGACCTTCGGGAAGAAGCGTCGCCGTCAGAGAGATGCCGTCGGCGGCGTCCCGATAGGGAATCTTGGCGACCGAAGCCGCCGAGGCGTGGATGCCGTGCTGGTCCCGCCCGTGCATCGGATTGGCGCCGGGGGCGAAGGGCTCTCCGCGCCGCCGCCCGTCGGGAGTGTTTCCGGTGTTCTTGCCATACACCACGTTCGAAGTGATGGTGAGGATCGATTGGGTGTGAAGGGCGTTGCGATAGGTCGGATACTTCCGGAGCTTCGACATGAAGGTCGTCACCACCCAGGAGGCGAGCTGATCCACCCGGTTGTCGTTGTTGCCGAACTGAGGGAACTCGCCCTCGATCTCGTAGTCGGTGACGAGCCCGCTCTGGTCGCGCACCACGCGAACCCTCGCGTAGCGGATCGCCGAGAGGCTGTCGGCGACGACGGACATTCCGGCCATGCCGAAGGCCATGGTTCGGAGCGGAGCGTAGTCGTGAAGCGCCATCTCGAGACGCTCGTAGGCGTACTTGTCGTGCATGTAGTGGATGATGTTCATGGCGTTGACGTAGACCGAGGCGAGCCAGTCCATCATCTTCTCGAACCGCTCGAGGACGTCGTCGAAATCGAGAACGTCGCCCTGGATCGCGCCGTTCGCGGGACCCACCTGCTCCCCCGTGATCTCGTCCCTCCCGCCGTTGATCGCATAGAGGAGGCACTTGGCGAGGTTGGCGCGAGCGCCGAAGAACTGCATCTGCTTTCCCACCAGCATCGGGGAAACGCAGCAGGCGATGGCCCCGTCGTCTCCCCAGGCGCGGCGCATGATCTCGTCGCTCTCGAATTGAATGGAGCTGGTCTCGATCGCGACCTTCGCGGCGAAGCTGCGAAACCCGTCCGGAAGGCGCGGGGAGTACCAGATCGTCAGATTGGGCTCGGGGGCCGGGCCCAGGTTGTAAAGGGTCTGGAGAAAACGGAAGCTCGTCCGGGTGACGAGCGTCCGGCCGTCGTCTCCCATTCCCCCGATCGACTCGGTGACCCAGGTCGGATCGCCCGCGAAGAGCTCGTCGTACTCCGGAGTGCGCAGGAATCGAACGATGCGGAGCTTGATGACGAAGTCATCCAGGATCTCCTGCGCCTCGGCTTCGGTCAGAGCACCCGCTTTCAGGTCGCGCTCGAAATAGACGTCGAGGAAAGTCGACGTCCGGCCGAGTGACATCGCCGCGCCGTTCTGCTCCTTCACCGCGGCCAGGTAGCCGAAGTAGAGCCACTGCACGGCCTCGCGCGCGTTCTTCGCCGGAGCCGAGATGTCGAAGCCATAGCTCGCCGCCATCCGCTTCAGCTCCTCGAGCGCGCGCGTCTGCTCGCTGAGCTCCTCGCGGTCGCGGATGATCTCGTCGGTCGACATCGCCGAATCGAGCCCGGCCTTCTCCCGCTTCTTCTCTTCGATGAGCCGGTCGACCCCGTAGAGCGCCACGCGGCGGTAGTCGCCGATGATCCGCCCGCGCCCGTAGGCATCGGGGAGACCGGTCAGGATGTGCGAGCTCCGGCAGCGCCTCACGTCCGCGGTATAGGCATCGAAGACGCGCGTCGTTGTGGGTCTTCCGGTACTTGGTGAAAGCCTCGACCACGTGCGGATCCGGCTCGTAGCCATAGGTCTTGAGAGCGTTCGCCACCATCCGGAAGCCGCCGTTCGGCATGATGGCCCGCTTCAGCGGCGCCTCGGTTTGAAGGCCGACGATGATCTCGTTCTCGCGATCGATGTAGCCGGGGCCGTGCGCGGTGATAGAGCTCGGGACCTGCGAGACGTCGAGGACGCCCTTCCTGCGTTCTTCGACGAAGAGCTCGTTCAGCCGCTCCCAGAGCTTCTTGGTCCGCTCCGTCGCGGGCGCGAGGAAAGACTCGTCCCCCTCGTAGGGCGTGTAGTTCTGCTGGATGAAGTCGCGGACGTCGATCTGCTTCTGCCAGAGACCGGTGTTGAAGCCTTCCCACTGAGAAATCACGTTCACCTCAATCCCAAGAAGGAAGACGGGCGGACGAATGCAACATGCAACTCCCGTGCACGCTCACGCCCATGAAGTTATCGGAGAGACGACAAGGGGGATACTCGAAAAACTACGAGGAGGGAGAAGAAGAATTTACAGGTGTTGGATGCCCGGAATCTTATCGGGGAAGTCGTGATACCATGGTCGGGCATTCATTCCAACGTCAAGATTCACGGCCGTCAGGGCACAAGTATGGCCAGGAGGTTCCAATGAGAAAACTCGGGCTCACAGCGATTTTTGCGGCACTGGCTGCTTCCCCGGCCATTGCGCAGCGGGCGGAGAATATGCCCACTCAGATAACGACCGTCCACCTCGGGGACGTGAAGGTGCGGTACCTGAACTTCAAATGGAACGAGGAGGCCTTCGAGGCCCTCGAGAAAGGCAGTGACGCCCCGGAAGCCAAGCGTGGCTGGGCCATCGTGCGGTTGTTCCCGGACAAGCCCATCATATGGAATGGAAAACGGGTCTCGGGCGGCAATCTCCTCATTCTGAACCCCGCAAGCGGAAACACTCCCATGAGCTGGGAGGTGCGCGTAATCGACATGCGCGAGGTCTGGGTGGACACGAATGTCATAGCCGCACCGCCGGACGGAACAACCCTATTCACTGCTCCGGCCCAATTCGAGAAAGTGCCCGACGTGGCTGAGCGACTCACGGTCGCGTTGAGCGAATCCGACGGCGGCATCCTGCTCTCGATTCACTACGGAAACCGTCTGGCGAAACTTCTGTTCAGCCGTTAGATTCCGCTCGCTCACCTCAAGCCCAGAAGGGACCCGGTATACCCGGCGATCATCAGCTCTTCGTTCGTCGGCCACAAGGCCGAGACTTTGCTTCGCGGAAGCGCTCCTCCCATCAGCCACGCCCTCTCATGCTCGCATGGCCCAGGCTCCTGACCGTCCTTCCGCCGGCACGAAGCCAGATCCGCCGTCGTTCACCGTGATTCGTACGCTGCCGCTTATCGTCGTCACCACGAGACTCAGGCTCGCGTGGGAAGGACCAGCCTCGTTGCGCATTTTCTCCTGGGCGATATGGAAAAAGAGCGACCGCCGCCTCTGGTTTACTCGGCCGGTGTATACCAGATCGGCGACGTGTAGGCCCGGTCGGTAACGGTCATCGGCACGTCGTCGGACATCTTGACGCCGTAACGCTTCTGGTCGTAGGCCGTCCAGCGCGGTGACGGTATTTGGATCAGTCGCACGTAGTAGAACGCGCGCTCGGTCGGATCGAACGTCGAGTCCTGCCAGTACGCCGACAGCATTGCGGCCCCGATAGTGTTGGTGTAGGTCGCGTTCGCCACATCCACGGTGCTGCCGACGGCCGTGTTGCAGCGTCCATCGGCGCCGATCGTGCGCCCGCCGGAGACAGCGACGTCGAAGATGCGCTCTTGCGTTTTGCCGTCCTTGTCGAGCCAGCCCTTGATGACCTGAATGCGGTCGAGGTTGGGACCTTCCGGATCGCGCATCGCCTGTACGATGAAGGCGGGTGGCTTGCCGGCCGGCCCCCGGACAAGATCACCGCCCATCGGCACGCCGTGGGTGTAACCGTTCTCCGTGAAGTCGGGTCTGTAGAGGTCCGCGTGCTCGAAGTCCCAGCCCGCGAACACGCGGACGATCGGCCGGTCGCCTGTCGTGGTGTAGACTTCTTTGCGCTTGAGTGCGTCCCAGATCGCCTCGCGGGTGTTCTCGCGCGCCCATACGCCGCCCAGGCCCGCGGCCTGTTCCGCCCAGACCGACAGCGTGACCTTGCCCTCCTTGTTCGTGGTAAGTGGGGTATTCCAGCGGCCGGGCGATGGCAGTCCGTTGGCAAACTCACCGAAGAAGTTGTCTTCCCGCGTCGTGACCACGCCGAGGTGAGCATCATTGCCACCGATCAGGCCGGACTTGTAGGGGTTGGCTCCAAGCGAGGCTTCCAGCTCCAGACCACGTTTGAGCGCCGAGCGGACGTAGTTGCCGCCAAGCTGGCTATTCTCCGGCGGCATAAAGGTCGCAAAATTGATGTCCCATCTTTCAAAGTCGGCGAATTCGTCGTTCGGCGATAGGTACGGATGGGTCTCGCTGTCACCCTTGATCTGCGTCGCCTCCAGGAGAGGTTCGTGGCGGGCGCGTGCCTCGGCGTAAGCTCGGTCCATGGGCCTTCCGTCGAAAGTCTCCGCCGAATACATCTGGCCATTGCTCAGGTTGCCGTTGTGCGGATGGCGAGCACCTGGCCGCCGGTCTTCTTAGTGTACGCGTCCATGTACTTCCAAAGCTCTGCTGGATCCTGGCTGTCGAAAGTGGAAAAGGGAACGACCTGGTTTACGCGGTCGGCGCTGTCGCGGAAAACGACGGTGCGATGAAGGTTGCTGCCGCCAGGGGCGGAAGTCCACTCGAAGCCATGCAGCGTCGTAAAAACGCCCGGCTGGTTCCATTTCTCGGCTGCGGCCGTGGCGTGCGCCCAGGCCGCGGCCGTGAGCTTGCTGGCGTCGAATACGGGCTTCCCACTCTGCATGGAACAACCGCTTCGATGGCGGCTTTGACCCCCTCCTGAGTGCTGGTTTGGGACGTCTCGTACCACCGTTTGCCCACCCGGTCAGCGAGGAGCTCAGGCTGCCCCGCGAATTCGATCGGAGATGCCCATATACTCGGCATCATCCGTGATCACGACCCAATCCGCGGCCGGTCCTGTTGAAGCACGCCCGTTGTCCAACGACCTCGCCGCCCTGGCAACGCGGAAAGAAGTCGTCGGGAGCGTCGTCACCCGAACGTTCCCAATCGAAGGAGTAACCTTGTGAACGTGCGCGACGCCCAGAGAACCCCGGTTCGGGAAGATCTGGCTACACTCGGAGTGTCTCCCCCGCCTCCGACGACCACCGCGGGTGTCGCTGTCAGCAGCGGCCTCGGCCGTCTCCTCTGAGCACGACCCTTCGCGTCCGGTGGCGGGGACGGTGCGCGTGCACCCTGGTGCACCAATGCCAACCGCCCCGAGGCTGACGGCCGCGAAACTCGTGAGGGCCGCCTTCCCGTGTCGTAGTTGCTCTTAACATTTCTTCTCATTCTCTGCTCAGCCTTTCATTTTTAATCAGGTGCACCTCTCTCTCTGTCCAATGGAAGATGACGAGAACCAGACCATGCTGCGTTCCACGGCGTCCCAGGTCGTTGACGGCCCGCTCCCGCTCTTCGGCACGTCGCCGGTGTCGATGCGAGCGGCTGACCCACGCCGGCCCGAGCCAGGGCTTGATCGCGAACTCGGCGCCGCCAGCACGCTCCAGGTGAACGCCGGCCCGCCGCCGATGTTCGGCTTCGGTGAGCAGCACCACTTTGACCGTCTCGCATAGCTCGACCCAGCAACGGCCACATGCGTCGCGCTGATGCGATAACAGCGGCTGTTCCAGCCAACCGGACCAGTAAAGTGCGCACCGGCGACATCGTCAAGGTGCGGATGCCCGACGTCAAGAACCGTGCCGGCTTCACCTCGAGCGTCGCCTTGCCGTCGAAGTGATCTGGTCGAGGCTACGTCCCAGCGATCGGCGCGTTGAGATCAGCGTCATGTAGCTCACGTCAGTCGACAGGCGATGAAGTTGATGTCGCCGACCGCCCCACTGTCCGCGGCGCGCCTCGCCGTGAAACGGAGCGCGCCGGCCAGCTTCGACTCCGCGTCGGCGAAGTCCATGTAGACGGAATATCCCTGGTGCCGTTGACGGCGAAGTTGCCGTCATCGTCGCGACCCAGAAATACAGGCGCGACATCGACCTCCCCTTTGTCGCTTTGAGCGAAAGCGCGAACCAGCGTCCCGAATGGGGCGCGGACCGCAACGACCAGCGCGCATGCGCGCGAAAGTGTGTCCGTGAGATCGTCGATACTTGTTCACGATCCTCCTGACTGTCCCTTCCAGACTTGCGCCATCGCCGCATTGCAAAGTTCAGATCCTTGCCCTCGACCACTGGGGCTGTCGCATTTGCAGGCGGACCACCCGATCACCGACCGGCCGCGCTGCATTCGCGCGTGGCGTCCGGTCACCCTCGGTGCACGGCGCCTCGAGCGCCCGCACCAGATCAAGACCGCCGATGTGCTCGAGATCGTCGAAGCTGATGCGGGTGACGTCACCGACAAGTCGATCGACGGCCGGAAGAAGGCGGTACTCGGCGGATCGAACATGCTCGTCGAGTCTTCCCGCGTTACCCATTGATCGCGGATCGTCAGTGCCTCCGGTTGGTCATGTCCTGCGAGAGCGAGAATCCCGCGCAGCCGGCTTTGGCGGTCGCGTGGCCCATGAAAACCCGCAGCATGGAAGGGGCCTGGGGGTGGGCTGTACCGCGACCGCGAGACGGACGGTCGACTGGATCATCGGTGCCGACATCAGCACCAGTGGTGACCGGAGCCGGAGCCGGGAGCGGCTTCGGACGTATCGCGCATGCCTCAACGGGATGCATCGTGCGTTCCGGCCGGAAACGTCTTCGGCCTGGAGCTTCCGCGGTGCCCCCGGTTGCCGGAGTTTCCCAATTAGCCGTGCGGTGGAAGAGTGTCCAGCCCGTTCGATGCCGAACTCCCTTTCTGGCCCCGATCAGAGCGCATTCGAGCGGCTCCTCACCGACATCTCCACCCGGTTCGTCAACGCCACAGCCGCGACCGTGGACGCCGAAATCACCGGTGCCCTTCGAGCGCTCGTCGAATTCCTCCGCGTCGATCGCAGCACTCTGTTTCAATGGTTGGCCGACGGCCGGAATCTGGAGAACACGCACCACTGGGTCGTCGAGGGATGTCAACCTGTTCCCCCGGCGGTTGCGAAGGATGCCCTGCCGTATTCCTTTCACAAAGTCCTCGAGGGCCAACCGTTCTCGTATGCGAACCTTGCCGAGCTTCCGCCGGAAGCGGCGGATGACCGCGCCTTCCTCGAGAAGCACGGACCAAAGTCGAACCTGTCGTTTCCGCTGGTCGCGGGAGGATCCGTCGTGGGTGCGCTCGCGATTCGGTACGCTGCGGCACGAGCGCGAGTGGCCTGACGTGCTGAGGGATCGTCTTTCGGTCGTGGCGCACATCTTCGCGAACGCGCTCGAACGAAAGCGGTCCGATCTCGCGCTGCAGCAAGCCTACGCGGAGGTCACACAGCTCAAGGACCGGCTCGAGCTCGACAACCAGTATTTGCGCCAGGAGCTCGCGACCGACGCCGGCGACGACGGGATCGTCGCGCAGAGCGCGGCGATGAAAGCCGTGCTGCGCGAGGTCAGGCGAGTGGCCGCCACCGATTCCACGGTGCTGTTGTCCGGCGAGACGGGCACGGGCAAAGAGCTGGTCGCCGAAGCGCGTGCATCAGGCCCAGTGGTGCGGTAAGCTTGCTCACGACCAACCTTGGTTCGCTTTCGCGCAGGCGTCTTGGCGATGGTACCCGATGCCATTTGCGGATTCTCATCCGCCTCGAGCTCGCGACAACTTCTTGTCACCGAACGCCGGAAGTGCAAAAGCCTCCAATCGCTTCTTGGTGTCGTTCCAGGAGGCGCGGCCCTCCAACCGCTCGAGATAATCGCGGACGGCATCCGCAACGGTGTAGGCGCCTAGACCTGGGTCTCTGACGAAGATTGCGCGCAGCCTCCTGCGCTTGCCAGAAATCGAGAACGTCAACACCGTCCGCATCGAGAACGTCATCAGCTTCGGCGATGGTTTGCAAGCTGTAGGTCTGGTCGCCGAGATAGCGGCAAATCACCCACACGCCGCGCGTCTTGCCTTTGCGGTAGCCGACGTGAAGACCCTTACCGATGCGCGCGCCAGTAAGGCTTGCCGCTCGCTTTCAGCTTGCGGCGGGCCTCGCGAGTTTCAATCGTCGCGGTCCCTGACACGTCTAGCCATAGGTGCCCGTTGTCTAACTCTGTCCAATATACAGGCGCGAATAGGGCGCGTCCATAAGCGGGACACGAAGGGTACGGAATCCTTGGTGCACCAATACACTGGCGCACAGTGGCGCACAGCTTAACCTTTTCCTCACCCTGATACGGCACCATGGGTTCTGTTGATAGTGGGCGCGGGGGTTTCAGTTGAGTCCCGCGTCGGGTTTTGTGGGGACGAGTTGGTTATGCGTACGTTCCATTGGAACGCTCCTATCATCATTGGGGCGGGCGCTCTCGTAGTTATCAGCTATTCGCGCCCGCCCCTCTTCCCCTCAAGGCCGGGGAGCAGCGGAGCGGAAGTGACTGCGGCACCTCGAGCGGCCAGCAGCTAGGCGCTCGGCCGAGCTCAAAGCGCGTCTCGACCGCAGCGACCGGGTCGGCGGCGAGTGCAGGCGCTCGAGCTTGCGCTGTCGGAGCTCGGCGACGGGGTAACGCTTGTCTGGCAGCGCCCCGAACGCGGGCTGGTCGGCCGGATCAAGCCAGTCTCGGCCTTCCGCGACGACCGGGGCCGGGTCTGCCGCCATGTCCTCTATTCGCTCGCGCTCGGCACCTATCAGCGGCAGATCGAGGGTAGTCGCCTGCCGCGGAGTCTGACGGCTCCTGGTCGCTATCGGGGTAGAACGGGGCGTTCCTAATGTCTCAAGTCAGCTCATGTGGACGGCGGCTGCGAACGCCTCCAAGCGGGGCGGCAAGGATGCGGCCGCGATGCAGGATGCGGAGGAGCGTTTCACGCCGCTCCTGACACGCGAGGGGTCACACCTTCGCGCAAATGCGGATCGACGCCCGCGGCGAGCGCGTGCTTTCCGCGCTTTGCCTCTCCCCGCTGGAAGCGGGACCAGGGCTAAATCCCGCGCCGATTGGTCTCAATCGGCGCTTTGGCATTAAGCCTTCCGGCGTGGCCATTGCGGCCCTATAAGTCGCCTTCTTTCCGAAGGGCGCAGGGTCGATGGCTGACGGCGGTAAATTGATGGCCGGCAAGCGCGGCTTGATCATGGGTGTCGCCAATAACAGGTCGATTGCATGGGGATTGCGAAGGCGTGGCTGATCATGGCGCCGAGGTGGCGCTCACCTATCAGGGCGACGCCATCAAGAAGCGGGTCGAGCCGCTGGCGCAGGAGATCGGCTCGAAGCTCGTGCTGCCTTGCGACGTGACCGACGAGGCCTCGGTCGATGCCGTTTTCACGCGATCACCAGGCGATGGGGCACGCTCGATTTCCTGGTCCACGCCGTCGCCTTCTCCGACAAGGAGCAGCTCGACGGCCGCTATGTCGACACCACCCAGGACAATTTCACCCAGACGCTGTTGATCTCCTGCTACTCATTCACCGCCCTCGCCCAGCGCGCCGAGAAGCTGATGCCGTAAGGCGGCTCGCTCCTGACGCTGACCTATTACGGCGCCGAGAAAGTGATGCCGCATTACAACGTCATGGGCGTGGCCAAGGCCGCGCTCGAGGCGAGCGTGCGCTATCTGGCCGCCGATCTCGGCAAGGACGCGATCCGGGTCAATGCCATTTCGGCCGGTCCGATCAAGACCTTGGCGGCCAGCGGCATCGGCGATTTCCGCTATATCCTGAAATGGAATGAGTACAACTCGCCGCTGCGGCGCACGGTCTCGATCGAGGACGTCGGCGCCGGCGCACTTTATCTGCTGTCGGATCTCGGGCGCGGCGTCACCGGCGAGATCCTGCATGTCGATGCGGGCTACCATGTGGTCGGCATGAAGGCCGAGGACGCCCCGGACATCTCCGTCGCGAAGGAGTAGGCCTCGCTCCCTGGCCTGCTCGTGTTATCTCCGTGGAGGGGCCAAGCCCCGTCATACCGCCGAAAGCCGGTATCCAGGAGCCGCCTGTCTTGCCTGAGCGGTGCAACGAGCTCCATCCCTCCCCTTGCTGGGGAGGGGGCGCGCAACTTAGCGCGCCGGGTGGGGCGAGAGCTATCCCACCCCAGCGTCG
>CAWGBY010000006.1:0-30102 GCA_963820855.1 uncultured Acidobacteriota bacterium | reverse complement strand
CCATTCGAGGATTCTCTCCCTGCATCTCACCGAGGGCGCCGTCCTTCGCCTCGACGAGGGGACGGTCCTCGGAGCGGATCTCCCGAAGCCATCGCACGTACCGAATGCTCATCCCTCCTCGAGCTTCCCGTCGTGAGGGAACGCAAACGACGTGCCACGACGGAGGAGGAGATCGCGCGGCGCTTTCTGACGGATCATCCGCTCCAAGCTTGTGCAGCCGGAGGCACTCTGCGTAAACCTGAGCAGCCGTCCTGTGGCTCGGGGGCGGTGCGGGCTCGAGCACCTGTCGACGTCGCGGGTGGCGCCAATCAGGTTACCCGACATAACCCGACCCGGAGCCGGTGCTGCGGCGGTCGCCGAGCTCGAGGGCAGCTCCATCGACTTTCGGAAAATTGGGGCACTTCTCACAGGCTGCTCGATGGTGTATATCCGTGAGCTGGCTAATAACCACGTTGCTGCATTGCTCAGAATAATCGTCCGCCTTGCCCCGCGGCTGCCACCCGAGGTCAACTGCGAGGGGAGGAGATTCGATGCGAACCGCGAACGGCATTCGAGCGGACGGGCTCGCCGCAGTCGTCTTTTGGATTTTCAGCGCGGGAACGGTCGGAGCTCAGATCGCCGGTGGAAACATCGTCGGCCGGGTCGTGGACGACAACGGGGGAGTGCTCCCCGGCGCCTCGGTGACGGTGACCGAGACCGAGACCGGGCTCAGCCGCTCCACGGTCACCGACCAGGGAGGCAATTACAGTTTTTCCACTCTGCCGGTGGGCACCTACAAAATCCGGGTGAGTCTCGCCAAATTCGGAACCCAGAAGCGCGAGCTCATCCTGGCGGTGGGTCAGACCCTCACCTTGAACTTCACCCTCCAACCGGCGGGGGTCGAGGAGACGGTGGCGGTGCTCGCCGAATCCCCCCTGGTCGAGACGCGCAGCTCTCAGGTTCACGGCGTGGTGGAGGTGGAGCAGATCGAGAACCTGCCCATCAACGGCCGAGATTTCCAGGCACTCGCGATCTTGGTTCCGGGAGTGACGAGCGGCAACACGGCGATCAACCGGAACTACAGTCCCTCCAAGAAGTTCGTGCCGGCGATCAGCATCAACGGGCAGAACGGCCGCAACATCAACATGAGCATAGACGGAGGCGACAACAACGACATGTCCTTGGGCGGACAGAAAATCACCCTGTCCCAGGAAGCGGTGCAGGAGTTCGAGGTCATCACCCAGCGTTACCGCGCCGAGTACGGTAAGGGTGTCGGAGGCGTGATCAACGTGGTCACCAAGCGCGGTACGAACGACTGGAGCGGCAGCGGGTTCGGATTCTTTCGAGACGACGAGCTCCAGAGCATCGACGCCATCAGCGACCGCTTGGGAGAGGACAAGCCGCCCTTCGACGCCCAGCAGTTCGGCGGCACGGTGGGCGGCCCCATCAGCCGGGACGAGGCGTTCATCTTCTACAGCTACGAGCGGCAGTCACGGGACACCTCGAACGTGTTCCACAGCGGCGGAGCCTTCCCCACCCAGGACGGCGAGGTCGTCCCGCAGCCGTTCCGCCAGAACATGAACACGGTGAAGTTCAACTTCAACGCCGCTCCCTCTCTACAGCTCTTCGCCCGGTACTCCGAGCAGGACTTCACGGTGGAGGGCGAGCTCTTCTCGCCCATCACCGCTCCGGAGTCGACCAACAGCGAGGACAACGACTTCCACGACGTGGTGGTCGGCATCACGTCCCTGGTGGGGGACAACGCGGTCAACGACTTCCGTTTCCACTACGCCTGGTTGCGAAATCGCATTCTCAACAATCTGTCCAACGAGGAGTTCCCGACCCTCATCTTCCCGGCCGGCTCCTTTGGCGCGAGCGAGGCCGGCGACCAGAGCACCAAAGAGGTCGCCTGGGAGTTCCGTGACGATTTCAGCTTTCAGAAGGGCAATCACCAGATCAAGCTCGGGGGAAGCGTCATCTACCGGCCCACCATCGTCATCGAAGGGAACTTCCGGAGGAATCGATTCACGTTTGCCAACAACGACTTCGACCCGGTGACCCGCACCATCGGTCCCGCGAACGAGGCGCTGTTCTTGAGGACCTGGTCGGCCCCCCACTTCAGCATCTACAACAAGGACCTGACCGAGCTCGGCGTCTACATTCAGGACGATTTCACGGTGGGCGCGCGCATTACGCTCAACCTCGGCGTGCGCTACGACTTCATTCACAACCTCTTCTACGAGCGGGACGTCGCCGCCTCGCAGTTCGTCTATGAACAACTCGGCCGGGGGCCCGAGGACGACAAGAACAACTTCGCCGGCCGTATCGGGGTCGCCTTCGATGTTCTCGGCGACGGTAACACCGTGATCCGAGGAGGATACGGTCGCTACACCGATCCGGCTTCCGTGATGGCGGCGACGCTCTTCGAAGAGCTGGACCGGCTAGATCTCGAGCTTCCGCCGTTTCAGTTCACCTTCATCCCGGCCGACCTCTTCGACGATCTGGGTATCGTGGCCGGCGAGCCGGTATCCGAGACCGCCATTCAGAATGCTTTCGATCTCGGCCTCGTGTTTCCGCAAAACTTCGTGAACGGTCCGGACCTGCGAGTGGCGAGCGCGGACCAGCTGAACGCGGGAATCGCGCACCAGCTGACGTCCGGCGCCCTCGCCGGGCTCGCCCTCGACGCGAGCTTCGTCTACTCGCGAACCACGGGGCTCAACGCCGTCCTTCTGACGCCCGAGTTCCCGGCGCTCGGCCCGACCGTACAACTCAACTCCTCGACCGGCAAATCGGAGTACCGGGGGCTCTTGTTCTCCGCTCGGAGGCGCTTCGACACCTGGCAGCTCTACGGCTCGTACACTCTGTCCAAAGCCGAGGAGTCGACCAACCAGTTCAGCTACAACCCGCTCGACTACGGCGACCCCAACGGGCAGGGCGAGCTCGGTCCGACGAACTTCGACGAGCGCCACCGGCTGGTGGTCAGTGGAATGCTCGCGCTGCCTGCCGATTTCCGACTTTCCGGGATCGTGGTGGCCGCCTCGGCGCGTCCCTGGACACCGGGCTGTAACTGTGACTTCAATGGAGATGGGCAGATCGCGAACAACGGACCGAGCGGCTCGCGGACCTTCAATTCCTTCAACGGAGATCGCGTGGAGACTAGAGGATCGCGGCGGGGCGACCCCACCTACAGCGTCGACGTTCGGGTGAGCAAGCTCTTGCCCCTGAGTGAAGAAGCTCTGCTCGAGCTGATGTTCGAGGTGTTCAACATCTTCGACGCCGCGAACTTCGGACAGAACCTCTTCGACAACGTCGATGATCCGGAGCGGTTCGGCACAGCCATCAACATCATCACGCCGCCCCGAACCGCGCAGATCGGAGTGCGCCTGCAGTTCTAGCCTTGCTGAAGGCGATGCCTCCGTCCTCCTCAGCGTGTAGGGGCCTCGCCGCCTTCCAAGGCTCGAGCGAGCTCGATCTCGCGCTCGGCCTCGTCGTCACGACCGAGGCGGCGATAGACGAGCGCGAGATTGAAGTGCGCATTGGCGTAGTCCGGCTCGAGCCGCACGGCCTCGGTGAATCGGGCGACCGCCTCCTCCAGTTCTTCCTGCCGGGCAAGGCAGATGCCGAGATTGTTGAGGGCTTGCGGAAACTCGGGGTTTCGCGCGAGCGCCTGGCGGAAATGCTCTTCCGCCTCCGCCAGACGGCCGGCCCGAAGGGCCAGCACGCCCCGATCGTTCCAGGGATCGGCGAGAGTCGGCTCGACCTCGGAGGCCTTGTCGAGCTTCTCCAGGCCTTTGTCGATACTCCCGACTTCGATGAGCGTGAGGCCGAGCTTGTGCCAGCTGGGCGCGTACGCGGGATCGATCGAGAGGGAATGCTCGAAGGCTTCTTTTGCCGCCTCGAGCCGGTCCTGATGGAGGTACAACTCACCGAGAAGGTGGTGGGGAGTCGGATCTTCGGGACGTAGGGCGATGGCCTGGCGAAGCCCGGCTTCGGCTTCTTCGAGCCGGCCCATGCGCTTGAGCACGAGGGCGCGATCCATGTGTAGCAGCGCCTCCTCGGGAGTCAGGGCGAGCTCCCGTTCGAGGAAGTCGAGGGCTTCCTCGTGTCGGCCGCTCCGGCCGAGCACCTGGACGAGCTCGTGCTTGAAGACAACCGCCTCGGGATTGAGACGGACGGTCTCGAGGAGCTCTTCTCGCTTGTCCTCGAGCTGGCTCAGTCTCTGGAACAGAGCCAGATATCGCTCCGCTTCTTCCTTTCTTCCGAGCTTCAGAGAAAGCTGGGCCAGGTTGTACCAGGCGGACGTCGAATAAGGACTCGTCGCGACGGCGCTCTGCAGAAGCTCCTCGGCATCCGCAAAGCGCGAATCATCGGCCGCCATCTCCGCGAGTCGGACTTTCGCGAGCGCGTCGTCCGGGTCTTTCTCCAGTGCGAGCCGGAAGGCCGTACGAGCCTCTTCGGTTCGTTTGAGGAGACGCAGGAGCTCCGCTCGCTCCACGGTGGGAGCGGCCCAGCTCGGGTCGAGTCGTTCGGCGCGGGCGAAGGCCTCGAGGGCCGCGTCGAACTCCCGGGCCGCGAGGAGCGCGAGACCTTGATGGAAGTGCGCCTCTTTGTGCTGAGGATCGAGCTCGACCGCGCGAGCGAGCGAAGGCAAGGCCTCTCCGTACTCCATACCGAGTAGCCGGGCCCGACCGAGCGCGTACCAGCAGCCGGCATGCGCGGGTTGGAGTCGGCAGGCTGGCTCGAGCTCCGGTATCGCTTCCTGGGCGCGGCCGAGCTCCACGAGAAGCGTCCCCTCGCGGTACGCCGCCTCGAAGAGCTTCGGGCGCTAGCTCGCGGGCGCGCCGGTAGGATTCCAGCGCCGCCGCGAGCCGGCCCCGCGCCCGCCGGCACTCGGCGAGCTGGTACCATGACGCCGCATCTCGTGGATCGAGGCGCGTCGCTCGAGCGAAAGCATCCTCCGCGGCGGCGAGGTCTTCCAGAGCGAGCTCCACGAGCCCGAGGTTGAACCAACCGGCGGCGACGTCCGGCGCGAGCTCGACCGCTTTGCGGAGGGTCTGCCTCGCTTCGACGAAGTCGCCTTGCTCGAGGAGGGCCAAGCCGAAGTAAAAGCGATGCTCGGCGTTCGCCGGCTCGACTTCCACCACCGGGATCAAAACTCGAGCGGCTTCCGCCGGCCGCCCCTGACGCAGGTAGACCTGCGCGAGCCGGGACCTTGCGCCGCTCGAGTCGGGGTAGCGCTCGAGGGCGGAGAGGAACGTCTGCTCGGCGGCGACGAGATCTCCCGCCGCAAGGGAAGAATCTCCCCTTGCGAGCAAGGAGTCGAGCTCGGTCTGCAGTGATAAGAGAAGAAGAAGCAGGAGAGCCTTGCCCATCATCGTCTCGGTCGCGGATCACCGGCCGGCGCGGCAGCCGGCGAGCCATCCATGCTCATTGTAGTTCAGTCGACGCGGCGAGGCCGGCGGGGGATGGCGAGAGCGGGCCCGGGCAGCAACGCCGCTTTTGAGGGCGCCAAGTTCGGACTTGTCGATAACAACGGCGGCATTTACGGATCGGAGTAGGTCAGATAAGGTCTCAATAAAAACCGATCGGGAAGCACGCGCGAAGCCGGAGGAGCGTCCGGCGCGTCTCTTGGGGGTCAGTCTGGCCGAGGCCCGTCCGGGAGGGCGAGGTGGCTCATGAGCGCGAGGCTCGCCTCCCTGCCGAGCACGTACCGGATCGAGGGCAGCGAGGCGCGCAGGCGCTCGTCGTTTTCGACCTTGCCGTCCTTCACCGGCACGTTGAAGTCGACGCGCATGATCGCGCGCTTGCCCTTGAGGTCGAGCTCCTCGAAGGCACCATCCCGGGGATTCCCTCGGGGCCGAAGCGGCCCGCCGTCCTACTTCGCGCCGTCTCTCTTCGCCATGTAGCGGAGGAGATCCACACAGCGGTTCGAGTAGCCCCACTCGTTGTCGTACCAGGCCACGACCTTGAAGAAGCGCTTCTCGCCCTTCAGGTTGTTCTGGAGCGTGGCCAGCGAGTCAAAGACTGACGAGCGGTCGTCGTGGATGAAGTCGGTGGAGACGACATCCTCGTTGCAGTAGCCGAGGATGTTCTTGAGGTAGGTCTCGCTCGCCTTCTTCATGAGGCCATCGATCTCCTCGATCGAGGTCTCCTTGACCGAGCGGAAGGTCAGGTCCACGACGGAGACGTTCGGCGTGGGCACGCGGAAGGACATGCCGGTGAGCTTGCCCTTGGTGGCGGGGAGCACCTCGCCCAGCGCCTTCGCTGCGCCGGTCGTGGAGGGGATGATGTTGATTGCCGCCGCGCGGCCCCCGCGCCAGTCCTTCTTCGAGGGGCCGTCCACCGTCTTCTGTGTCGCGGTGTAGCTGTGGATCGTCGTCATGAGGCCGGTCTCGATCCCGACGCCCTCCTTCAGGAGGACGTACACCAAGGGACCCAGGCAGTTCGTCGTGCACGACGCGTTCGAGACGACGTGGTGCTGGGCGGGATCATACTCGCCCTCGTTCACGCCCATCAGGAGCGTCTTCATCCCGCCCTTGCCCGGGGCCGAGAGGATGACCTTCTTCGCCCCGGCCGAGAGGTGGCCCTTGGCCTTCTCGAGGTCGGTGAAGAGGCCGGTGCACTCCAGAACGTAATCGGCACCGAGCTGCTTCCACGGCAGCTGGCTCGGGTCCTTGGCGGCCAGGACGCACTTCACCTCGTCGCCGCCGACGATGAGCACGTCATTGTCCTCCGCCTGGGGGCTGCTTTTCTTCGTCGAGAGCGCGTGCTTGAAGCGGCCGTGGACCGAGTCGTATTTCATCTGGTACGCGAAGTAGTCCGCATCGGTCACGATGTCGACGACCCCGACGACGTCGATCTCCTTGCCGAGGAGGCCCTGATCGCAAAGGGCCTGGAAGACCAGGCGGCCAATCCGGCCGAACCCGTTAATACCGACTTTGATCGCCATTCTCGTCGACCTCCCTGCTCTTGCTAAGATGCCAGTCTAGCCCACGGTCCGCGCGGGCCATTTTGTTCTTCATACCGATGCTCATGGCAATGCGGATGCCAATTCGAATTCCGATGCATGCCGCGGACGATCGGCGGATCTCGTAATCAGTTACGCGAAACCACGGGCGTCCCTGTCGAACTCAGGGGTTGCGTGGAAGTGCGCACTGTGATCACCGGTGCGCAGCGGCTATCGATTCTGGATCGTCGGTTCGACATGGGTCTCGGCAGACTCCACGCCATGCACGGACGAGCCGAGGGAGATCGATGCCGCGTGCCAGTTGAGAGCCAGAGGAAGGAGTTCCAGATCCCGTAAGCGACGCCGAGATCCAGAATCCGGTCGGACCGGATTCCGTCCCGCGAGCAGATGAAGGAGAAACAGAGAGACGCCGCGCACATCAGGAACAGGATCCCCAAAGCCGTCGTTTGCGAGAGGCCGGGGTGGGATCTCGCCGTGAATTGGTCGATCAGCCCGAGGGGCAAGACGCACGCAGGAAACACCAGCGCCACTCGCCCGAGTCTCTTCACCGGCGAAGCGTCGAAGTCGAAGCGCGAGAACCCCCGCCCGCCCGGGAACCGGACGTTCATGTCCCTTGCCGGTAAGCAAGGACGGTGCCGGACACGGGAAGCGATGTAAATAACGTCCTTACGAGCTTCCCGGGGCGCGTCACGGAAGCGGCGGGGCGTAGATCGCGCAGAAAAGCGCCCGTCGGATTTGCCGCGAGTGGCTCTCGAACAAGCGCGTTTTCAAGGGCGGACTTGGGCCGCCCTAGGCGGCGTCAGGTTCCCGGTTGCGGGGGGAACTTCTTGAACGCTTTCTCCGCGGCCTTGTTGATCCTCTTTTCGTTCTTCTCCGGCCTGTCGCTCACCGTGTCCGACGCGATCGCGCGAAAGAACAGCTTCTTCTCTCTCTCGTCGACCATGTCCAGCACCACCGTTCCCACCTCGACCTTGTTCATGTCGATAAACTCGCTGTAAGCCCACGGTGGACCGGAGCCCCAGGACCTGAAGTTGATGTCGATGCCCGTCGACGCGAAGTAGATGACCATCATATCGGGGTCGGAGTCGACTTTCTTGTAACCTTTCATCGAAAGCTGGTTGTCGATCGCTCTCTCGATTCTCTGGTCCATGAGCGGGTTCGCCGTTGGAGCGCCTGACTTCAAAGCATAGGTGCGGAGCTTGGAAAAGTCGTAACCCTTGTCGTAGTCGATGCTCACATCCTGCGCGAAGCCGCGGATCGCCGTGAAAAGCAGAAGCAGAGTGAAGCCGGTTTTCGATAGCATCTCTTTTCCTTTCAATCATCGGTTATGCCGACTCCCCAGTAAGCAATCAGAGTGCCAGGCATCGATATCGCGGTCGGCGAGCCTGCAGTTCCCGTGAAGGAGGCGAATGGCCGACGCGCAGCGAGAGACCGCTTGCCCAATCCTTATCGAGGTTGCATTGTGGATGCCACCCGATGGGTTGGTACGGGATCTGCACTGCCGATAGAATCAATGTCCCGCCCGAACGGCCGCGTCAGCGTCGATGAGGCGGATGACTACGCTTTCGTCCTCGCCCCCAGGGTGAGGAAAAGGCTACACCCATCATCCGAACAAGCCCGGCTTGTGATAGGCCCACCACTCCTTGGCCCGCTCATGCGTCCAGGGACTCGAGCACGGGATCTCGGCGAGTCTTTCTACTAGCTCGTCCGTGGAGCCGATACGCGCGTCGCGTTCTTTGGCAAGGCAATCGAGGACGAGACGGTCGAGCTCGTTAGGAACGGCCTCTGCAAAACGAGATGGGGGTGGGGGCTCATCGTGAATGTGCTTGACGAGCACCTTCATCGCGGTCTCGCCTTCGAAAACCATCCGCGCCGTGAGGAGCCAGAAGGCGACACACCCTAGTGCGTAGATGTCGGCTCTGGCATCTATTTGGTCCAGCAAGCCTTGAGCGACCTCGGGCGCGGCAAAGCTCGCCGTGCCGGCAAACGTTCCCACTTGGGTCAGTCCTGCGGAATCCTCCATGACCTGCTTCACCATTCCGAAGTCCAGGACCTTGACGTGATCGACATCACGTCCGTAACGACATAGAAGGATGTTGGCGGGCTTGATGTCGCGGTGAACCAATCCGCTTTCATGTGCCTCGCCAAGCGAGTGGCAGGCTTGACGAAGGATGTGAAGGACCCTTTCGACACGTTGTGGGCCATAGTTATGAACCAGCTTGTCCAAATCCATGCCGTCGAGGAACTCCATCACGTAATAGAACGTGCCATCTGCTGTTCTTCCGTAGTCATAGACTTCGACGGTGTGGGGAGATCGGAGCTCTGCCGTGGCCTGGACTTCCCGTTCGAAACGCTCCAGCAGCATCTCCATCGGGACTGCGCCCGCGGAGCTCGGACGTATTAACTTCACTACGGCGGGACGCTTCAGCAAATCGTGCTCTGCCTTCCAGACCTCTCCCATGCCGCCCTCACCGAGCTTGTCGGTGAGGTGGTAGCTGCCCAAGCGCCTTGCCTCGGAAAGGTCGATCGAGAGGCCGTAAACCCGCCGGGCGGACACGTAAGCGATGAGAACGGCCAGGATCACGGGAATCATCAGCTGATTGAAGACCTGCAGATTCTGTTCTGGACCGACCGTCGACGGAACCTCGTAGAAACGGAGCGAGAGAAAGAAGAACAGCGGCAAGCTCATCGTCGACAAGATTGCCCCGAGGAGGTGCAGTGCCGGCGGTAAGGGGACGATAATGGCAAAGGAAAACACCCAGACGCCGACACTCGGAATGCCCCCCAAGGCCCAGCCCTGTTGGCCCACCGCGTTCTGCCAATCCAGAGTTTGTGCCGCCAACGTCAGTCCAATCAAGGCCTCGAACGCCAGAGCGAAGAAGGTGAAGTGGCGGGAAGGGATACGGCCCGATCGGCAGATCCCAAAAACGACGACGGCCACGACGAGCGCCAGCACCATGGCCCAAAGGGGCCCCGGTGAGTCGGCATCGAGGAGGAGCTCCCCTACGAGGCCAAAGAGTGACAAAGCGGCAATGACACTGGCGGTCCAGCCCAAGGCTCGGTTGGAGCTTTCTTGTACCTCGCTCAGCAGCCCTGCGAATCCGCTTTTTTTCGGCGCAGCTGGTTTGACGAAGTCTCTCATGGCTTCTTACCGGTCTCATATCCTTCGGGCCAGACCCCAACTTTGTAGGTGGGACGTAGAAAAAACACGCCAGCTACCGGGGCGGTTGCCCCGTAGCCACGAGTCTCGTGTACTCCCTTCCGATGAGAACTGCGACGACGATCCAAACGACAACGAGTCCTGCGTTGAACTTTGCGAATCCACTTGCCGAGAGCGCGAAGTAGGTTGTACCCAGGAATACCACGACCGCCGACAGCACGTCCCCCGCGCGGACAAAGAACGAATCGATGGTCTGCTTCGCAATGTACTTTTGTTCGCGGGTACAGGGCAAGAAGAGCATGTTCCGGACCGTATTGTTCAAGGAGTAGTCCGTCGAGTTCTCCGCCGTCTTGGCCAAGCGAACCACCGCGAGAAGGGGGATGAAGGCCAAGATGTTGTAGGCGGCAAGTGATGTGAAAGGCAAAATGAGAACGGCGGTATGAACTCCAAGGTACTTGACGATGCGCGAGACCAGGAACAGCTGCATCACCAGTCCCGCAATATTCACCATCCCAAAAAACTGCGAATAAAAGCGTCCGATGTACTCCTCAACGGTGAGGCCATCAGCTTGTCCTAGTGCGACGGCTTGTTGTGCCGCCTCTTCCACGACGCTACCCAAAATGTACTCGCCGGTCGTATTGACCCAATTGCTGAACAACATGAGAAACGCGATGAGCAAGAGGTAGCGGGTTCGAAACACCAGCCCGAACGCGCCCGAACGTTTGGCCTGCTCTCTCTTGTGTTCCTTGGCAAGCGTCAAGACGCCCGTCTCTCCGTCGCGGCGATGGACCGTCGCTGCGGGCATCAGAGCAGTCGTTTCGTTCTCGGGGAGGTTTGCTTCGGTACGACTTCGCTCCTTCTTGTCGAGATAATTGGTGATTTGGACTTCTACAATGAGAAGCGCCGCTCCGACCAGCATCACTCGATAAACACCCAGAGGACCGATGAGCAAGCCGGCAATCACCGCTCCGAGGACCGCGCCGAGCGACGCACCAAAACCCACGATGGGAAACAAGCGTTCACCCTCGTTTTCGGTGTAGACGTCGTTCGCGAAAGACCAAAACTGCGCCACGATCATCACGTTGAAGATGCCGATCCAGAGGAAAAAGACCACGCCGAGTGGGAATCCGGCTTGAGCGAGGATATAGAACAACACGAGGCATGCTGCGAAGAAAGCCGTGACGATGTTGATGAGGCGACGGCGTGGTAGTCGGCTGGCCAACCGCCCGTAAAATGGTACGACGAAGGCCAGCAAGACCACCTGTCCCGCCGACATGTAACTCTTCAGCTCCGCTGAGCCTTCGCCCAAAATGAGTGCTTCACGAACCGGTTTGAGGACGTAATATGCCGTCAGGATGAGGAAGACGTTGAGTGACAGGAGTACCGCGGTGACGCCTTCCCCCGGCCGTACGTCCGAGAACAGACGCAGGAGACGATCGGCGCCGCCGTGCTCGCTTGTCATGGGGGGTCTCCGCGATCAGATGCCATGGTGGTCTTTCAACGAGAATCCAACTCGTTCTTCCACGGCTAGTCTCGAACCCTCTCGAACGGGTCGGTGGGGTCGGAGTCGACTCTCTTGCAGCCCTTCATCGAAAGGTGGTTGTCGTTCGATTTCTCGATTCTCTGCTCCATGAGCGGGATCTCCGTTGGAGCGCCTGACTTCAAAGCATAGGTGCGGAGTTTGGAGAAGTCGAAATCCGTGTCGTAGTCGATGCTCACATCCTGCGCGAAGCCGCGGATCGCCGTGAAAAGCAGAACCAGAGAGTGAAGTCGGTTTTCGATAGCATCTCTTTTCCTTTTCAATCATCGGTTGTGCCGACTCCCCGGTAAGCAATCAGAGTGCCAGGCATCGATATCGCAGTCGGCGAGTCTGCAGTTTCCGTGTAGGAGGCGAATGGCCAAAGCGCAGCGAGAGACCTGTTGCCCAATCCTCCTCGAGGTTGCCTCGTTGACCATCCGATGGGTTGGTACAGGATCTGCAACGCCGATAGAATACATGCCCCGCCCGAACGGCCGCGTCAGCGTCGATGGGGCGGATGACTACGCTCTCGTCCTCAACGCCGGCTCCTCGAGCCTGAAGTTCTGCGTCTTCTCGAGGCGGCCGGCTTCGAGCTGGCAGCTCGAAGAGCGCGGCCAGATCGAGGGGATCGGGAGCTCACCACGGCTCTCGGCGAAGGACGCCTCCGGCGTGAAGCTGGTCGATTCGAAGCTCGACAGTTCGGTGAGGGATGGCCGGGCCGCTCTCGATACCCTTGCGTCGTGGCTTCGATCCAGGCACGGTGGAGGCCGGGTGCTCGGTGTCGGGCATCGGGTGGTCCACGGCGGGGCGAAGTACACAAAGCCCGTCATTGTGACCCCTTCCGTCCTCGCCGACCTCCACGACCTCGTTCCTTTGGCGCCGCTCCATCAGCCCTACAACCTGGCCGCGATCCAGGCGGTGTTCGATCACCTTCCGGACGTTCCCCAGGTCGCGTGCTTCGATACGGGCTTCCACCGCGGGCACGATCCGGTCGCGGATCTGGTGCCGCTCCCGAAGGACGTCCGCAGATCGCATTTGCAGCGCTACGGCTTCCACGGCCTCTCCTACGAGTACGTCGCGTCGGTCATGCCCGAGGTGGCTCCAGAGATCGCGGGAGAACGCGTCATCGTCGCCCACCTGGGCAGCGGCGCGAGCCTCTGTGCGATGAGAGAGGGTAAGAGTGTCGACAGCACGTTCGGTTTCACCGCGCTCGACGGGCTCTGCATGGGAACGAGACCCGGATCGCTCGATCCCGGCATCGTCCTGTACCTGTTCCAGAACCTGGGACTCTCCGTGAAAGAGGTCGAGTCCATCCTGTACAAGAAGTCGGGGCTCCTGGGGATCTCGGGCTTGAGCAACGACATGCGCGACCTTCTCGCGAGCGCCGAGCCCGATTCCAGGCTCGCGGTCGACTATTTCGTCTATCGGGCGGCGCGGGAGGTAGGGGCGCTCGCTGCCGTCCTCGGCGGGATCGACGGCTTCGTGTTCACCGCGGGTATCGGAGAGAACTCCGCCGAGATCCGGAAGCGCATCGGGGAGGCTTGCGGCTGGCTCGGGGTCGAGCTCGACCTCGAGGCGAACGAGCGCGGAGGACCTCGCATCTCGACCGCGGGAAGCCGCGTTTCGACCTGGGTCATCCCCACGAACGAGGAGCTCATGATCGCCCGGCATGCCGGAGAGCTCCTGGGATTGCTCTGAGCTTCCTCCTCTGAGCCAAAGCGCGAGCTTCTCCAACTCGCTCGCTCCCTGCAGAACTTGATGGAGGGCTACCCGGCTCTTCAAGTAAGCAATCGGAATGCCGGGCACCGAACAGGAGGGGGCCGGAAGTCCTCCGCCCCCACACCGATTCCACAGCGGGTTCCGGACGGGTGAGGGAGGAGACGTTCAGAAATGCGCAGTTTGTGGAGCGATGCGCAGGCGCTTCTCGCACAGGCGGCGACCTGACGGTCTTGGGAGCCGAATCCCGCGCGAGCCGGGGGCTCGAGGGCCAAGCCGTGTTCTTCCATCGTTAACGAGCCCTTTCCTCGTACCGCACTCTCCGCCCGGCCCCAACCGAGTGCTCCAGCTCGGCGTGCGGTTCGGCGGAGGTTCAGCCGGTTCACGTCGAGCTCGCACGCTCGATGATTGCCGCGAGCATTCGTTGGTACGGGATGTGCACTATCGCGACTCCATGGATGGTGAGCTCGCTTCAGCCCGAGGTCGATGAAATGGAAATCAAACATCTTCTCTTCCTCCAGATGATGACCGTTGCACCGGCGGTGTTGCAGGCGCAGCCATCGTCGCTCGAGGCCGAGGCGCCGCTGCTCACGCTCGACGGCGCCGTCTCGCTCGCACTGGAGAACAACCGTCTCGTGAAGAACTCTATCGCTCGAGACGGAGAAGTTCGATCTCCAGGTGGACTCGATGCGAAGCCGCCGGCTGCCGCAGTTCCAGTTCGCCGTTCTCGGCGGCCTACCGTTGCAGGTATCGATTTCACGTTTCCTGCCGGCGCGTTCGGCACCTATGAAGCCACCGGTCCGATCCCTGCAACGGATAGCGTCATCAGCACTCCTTCCCAGTTCACGACCTACACCACCGCCTCCGTGGACCAACCGATCACGCAGCAGCACAAGATTGGCCTCCGTATCCGCGCGACCGAGCTCGAGCGCGAGCTCGCCGGTGAAGACCTGCGGGAAGAGCGCCAGAGGATCGCCGCCGACGTTCGAAACGCCTACTTCGACCTCGTGGCGACGCAGGCCGCGGTGGATGCGGCACGAGAAGTCGTCACCACACTGGAGGAAGCGCAGCGAGTTACGGCGGAGTACCAGGTCCAGCAAGTCGTGCTGCGCGCCGACGCGCTCGAGGTGGACGCGCGGCTCCTGCGGGCCCGGTACGAGCTGTCCATGGCCGAAAACGGGCTCGCGACCCAGAGCGAGAGCTTGAACCAGCTGCTCGGCCGCGATCTCGCGACTCCTTTTCGTGTGGACACGTCTCCGGAAGAGCGTCCGCTCGGTATTTCGCTCGATGACGCGCGGCGGAACGCCATGGAGAACCGCCCCGAGGTCCGCGAAGCTCGCCTCAACGAGCAGCAGGCGGACGTCGACCGCCGCATTGCCAAGGCCGAATACATTCCCGACCTCAGCTTGTCGGTGCGATACGTCGGGCTCAACAACGTCGAGGTGCTGCCCACCCACGTCGGCATGGCGGGATTCCTGCTGACCTGGGAGCCGTTCACCTGGGGACGGCGAGGAAACGCCGTTGCCGAAAAGACCAGAACGCTCGAGCAGGCTCGCAACGGGGTCCAGGAAACCGAATCGCAGATCGAAGTCGAAGTCGGGATGAAGTACCGCAAATGGCAGGAGGCGGGCCTGCTGCTGACCGCGACCCGGATCGCGAACGAGGCGGCGGTAGAGCAATTCCGGCTCGCGACCAACCGATACAAGGAGCAGGCCGTGCTCGTTCGGGACTTGCTCCAGGCTCAGGCGCGAACCGCGGACGCGAGCCATCAGTACCAAGAGGCGCTCTCCTCCTACTGGAGTGCGCTCGCAGACTTGAATCGGGCGATGGGAGAAGAATGACCGTGAACAAGACAATAGCACTGCTCGCTTCCGCGCTGGTGATGACCAGCTGCATTTCCAAGGAGCCCATCGAGCAGCCGCCGCAGGGCGTCCGGGCCAAGAAGATCGAGGCGGCGCACGGCGCGACCTCCGGTGTGCGCTACTCCGCCGTGGTGATGCCCGACGCTCAGGTTCCGCTCGCGTTCCGGATCCCCGGCTACGTCGTCTCGATCAAAGAGGTACGCGGGCAGGACGGCGGGATGCGCGAGATCGCGGAAGGCGATCGCGTGCGTCGCGGAGACGCGCTGGCACGGATCCGGAGCACGGAGTACCAGGACCAGGTGCACCAGGCGACATCCCAGGCCGAAGCCGCCGAAGCCGCCGCCATCAGAGCACAGCTCGACTGGGAGCGCGCTACCCGCCTCTACGAGGCCCAGAGCCTCACCAAGCCCGAGTACGACGCGGCGCGCGCTCAGTATGACGCCACGCAGGCGGAGCTGAGAGCGGCCCGGGCGCAGACGAGCGAGACGGAGACGGCGCTCAGCGACACGACGATCCTGGCTCCTTTCGATGGCGAGATCGTGGAGAAGGCGGTGGAGCTGGGCGCCTACGTCGGCCCGGGTATCCCCACGTTCGCCGTTGCCGATACGGATCCGGTCAAGATCGTCGTCGGTGTTCCGGACACGTCGGTCCGCTCGCTCGAAGTCGGCCAGCGGGTGGCGGTGTCGGTCGACGCGTTTCCGAGCGAGACCTTTCACGCCCGGATCAGCCGGCTCTCGTCGGCGGCCGATCCCAGGACGCGCAACTTCGAGATCGAGGTCGCGATCCCGAACCCCGAGCGCCTGCTCAAGGTGGGAATGATCGGATCGCTGCAATTCCTGGACGGCGCCGTGGAACAGCAGCTGTCCGAGCTCCTGGTGCCGCTCGAGGCCATCGTTCAAAGTCCGGAGGGCGGGTACGCGGTGTTCCTGGTCTCGAAATCGAGCGAGGGGAACGTCGCCGAGCTCAGCCCGGTGGAAGTCGGCGCGGTCGAGGGAAACGAGATCCGGGTCGTCAGTGGACTCGCTCCGGGGGTTACGGTCGTCACCGCGGGCGCAACCCTGCTGAAGGACGGACAGCGCGTGGAGGTGCTGAAGTGAACACGGAGAGCGGCAACGGCGGCTGGAACGTGGCGCGTTTCTTCGTCGAGAACCGCCAGATCGCCTGGGTCGCGCTCTTCGCGACCCTGGCCTGGGGGGTCTACGGCTACCAGAACATGCCCAAGCGCAAGGACCCCGACATCCCGGTGCGCGTCGCGGTCGCGATCTGTCCGTGGCCAGGCATCTCTGCCGACAAGGTCGAGCAGCTGGTGACGCGCAAGATCGAAGAGGCGATGGCCGGCAACTCGACGATCGACCGCATCACCTCCGAAACCAAGGACAACATATCGGTCGTCTACGTCAGGCTCGAAACGTTCATCGAGAACACCGATCAGGAGTTCCAGGACATCGGACAGAGGCTGAGTCAGATCAGCGATCTGCCCGAAGGCGCGGGACCGATCCGGTGGATCAGCGACTTCGGCGACACCGCGGCCCTGATGCTGACCGTCGCCAGCCCCTCGGTCCCGGACCTGGAGCTCGAGCTCCGGGCCCGCGGCGTGCGCGAAGCGATCGAGCGAGCCCGCGAGGGGAACGCCGAAGGGCGGGCGTCGGTCCTCTACTGCTATCCGTCCTCGGTCGCTCCTGCCACCGTCGAGAATCCGTTCACGATTTTCGCCGAGGAGGCCGAGCGCGACGGCGTCGCGCGGGACGTGCGCCGCGTCTCGGTGGGCAGCTGCTCCGGGGCGGACTTCTCGACGAGCCTGTCGGACGAAGAGCTCGGGGCCTACAGCCAGAGCTTCGTCGAGACGCGGCTGCGGGAGTACGACATCCACCCGGACGCGTGGGGTCCCATCATCATCCGCGATACGGAATCGACGCAGAAAGCGCTTGCCGAGGTCGCGGGCGATCGCTACTCCTATCGGCAGCTCGACGATTTCACCGATCTGATCCAGCGCACCCTTCAGCGCATCGCGCTGGTTTCAAAGGTCGAGCGCGCCGGCGTTCTGTCGGAGCAGATCTACCTCGACTACTCCGTGGAGCGGCTCGCTTCGTACGACCTGCAGCCGTCGAAGCTCCGGGACGTCCTCGCGGCGCGGAACGTCACCGCGCCCGGCGGGTTGGTCGAAACGATGCGCAGGAACGTCCTCATCGACCCGACCGCGGAATTCAAGACCATGCAGGACATCGAGAACGTCCTGGTGGCCACCTCCTCGAGCGGTGTCCCCGTCTACCTCCGCGACCTCGTCGACGTCTCTCGCGGCTACGAGATCCCGCCGCGCTATCCTGAACTACCTCACGGTCCGTGACGAGGACGGTACCTGGCGCCGCCATCGCGCCATCACCCTCGCGGTCCAGATGCGCTCCGGCGAGCAGATCGAAGATTCGGCGCCGCGGTGGACGAGGCTCTCGAGAACCTGCGGTCGCAGCTCCCGCCCGACCTGATCATCGCGCGCACGTCCGATCAGCCGCTGCAGGTACGCGGAGAACGTCGACCTCTTCATGGACAGCCTCTACGAGGCCATCGTCCTCGTCGTCCTCGTGGCCCTGATCGGGTTCTGGGACTGGCGCGCGGCGCTGCTGATGGCGGCTTCCATCCCGCTCACGCTGGCGATGACCTTCGGCGTCACCCACGTGCTCGGCATCGACATCCAGCAGGTGTCGATCGCGACGCTCATCATCGCGCTCGGCCTGCTGGTGGACGATCCCGGTGGTGGCCGGCGACGCCATCAAGCGCGAGCTCTCCGGCGGCTCACCCATCGAGATCGCGGCCTGGGTCGGGCCCACCAAGCTCGCGAACGCCATCCTCTTCGCGACCATCACCAACGTCGTGGCCTACCTGCCGTTCCTGCTGCTCACCGGCGACACCGGCAACTTCCTCTACAGCCTCCCGATCGTGATGACGTGCACGCTGGTCGCGTCGCTCATCGTCTCGATGACGTTCATCCCGCTCCTCGCCTACCACCTGATCCGGGCGCCCAAGCGGACGGAGCAGCCGATCGAGGAGCGCCGGACGCACGGCTTCACCGGAGTGTATTACCGGGTGGGCGACTTCGCGATCGACCATCGCTGGGGCGTGCTCGCCGGTTCGCTGATCATCCTCGCCGGCGGGGGGTGTTTCATGTCCCGGCTCAGCCCGCCAGTTCTTCCCCAAGGACCTGTCGTACCTCTCCTACGTCGACGTGTGGCTCCGCCGGACGCTGCCGCTGCGCGCGACCAACGCCGCGGCGGCCCAGGCGGAAGCAGGTCATCCGCGAGGAAGCCGAGCGGTTCGGCGAGGAGCACGGGCACCCGGAAGTGCTGAAGACGCTCACCACCTTCGTCGGCGGCGGCGGCCCGCGCTTCTGGTTCTCGGTGGACGCCCGAGCAGCAGCAGCTCAACTACGCGCAGATCATCGTCGAGGTGACGGACAAGCACTGACGAACGAGCATCGTCGGGTCCGCTGCAGACGCGCCTTGAGTCGGCGAAGTCCCCGGCGCGCGCATCGACGTCCGGCAGCTCGAGACGGGCAAGCCCGTCGGCATCCCCGTCTCCATCCGGGTCTCCGGCGAAGACATCGCGCACGCTCCGCGAGCTCGTCGGCCGAGCTTCAGGCGATCGTCCGCGCGGCACCCGCTCTCGGCCCGCGTCCGCGACGACTGGGGCGAGCCGGCGCTGGCGGTGCGCCTCGAGGTCGATCCCGATCGCGCGAACCTCGCCGGCGTCACGAACCTCGACGTCGCGCTCTCCTCGGCCGCCGCGATGAGCGGTCTCCCGGTCGCCATCTTCGCGAGGGCGACAAGCAGATCCCGATCGTCGCGCGGCTGCGGATCGAAGAGCGCGCCGCATCTCCGACCTTCAGAACCTCTACATCTTCGCGACGGAGGGCATGCAGCGGGTCCCGCTCCGGCAGGTCTCGCACGTCACGACCGAAATGACGACGCCGAAGATCGCGCCGGCGCAATCAGTTCCGCACGATCACCGTCTCCGCGTTTCCCGTTCCCGGCATCCTTCCGTCCGAGGTGCTCATTGCCGTCGATGCGACGCAGATCGAGGAGTTCCAGAGCGGCCTGCCGCCGGGCTACCGCCTCGAGTTCGGCGGCGAGTACGAAGAACAGCAGAAAGGCTTCGGCGAGCTCACGGTGGTGATGGCGATCTCCGTGCTCCTCGATCTACCTCGCGCTGGTGTTCCAGTTCCGGAACGCGGTGAAGCCGCTCCTCGTCTTCGCGGCCATTCCCTACGGCATCGTCGGCGCGCTCGCGGCCCTCTGCGTCATGGGCCAGCCCTTCGGCTTCATGGCGTTCCTCGGCATCGTCAGCCTCATCGGCGTCATCGTGAGCCACGTCATCGTGCTCTTCGACTTCATCGAGGAGACGCACGAGAAGGGCGAGCCGCTGCGAGGAGGCGCTGCTCGACGCCGGCATCATGCGGCTGCGCCCGGTGATGATCACCGTGGGCGCGACCGTCCTCGGGCTCGTTCCGCTCGCCATGCACGGCGGTCCGCTCTGGGAGCCGCTCTGCTACGCGCAGATCGGCGGCCTGACGCTTCGCGACCGTCGTCACGCTGCTGCTGGTGCCGGTGATCTACTCGATCTTCGTCCGCGATCTCAAGCTCATCCGTTGGGATTCCGACCACCCCTCGGGAACTTGAGAATCGGGAGGACCAATCCGTGAACCGCAAGAAGGCCGGAAAATCGAGGCCCGCGCCGGGAGCGGGCGAGAAGGTCCGCACCGGACTCGGAGCGGACGCCATCAGCGAATCCCTGATCGATAACCTTCACTATCTGCAGGCCCAGGTGCCCGCGATCGCGACCCGCAACGAATGGTACCTGGCCCTCGCGGCCACGGTCCGCGATCGGTTGCTGGACGGCTATATCCAGATGATGGAAGCGATCGGCGGCGAGCATCTGCCGACCAAGGCCGTGGCCTACCTCTCGGCGGAGTTCCTGACCGGACCGCACCTCGGGAACAGCCTCGTCAACCTCGGGATCTGGGAAGCGACGGAGGAGGCGGTATCGCGAGTCGGCCAGGATCTGCGGGAGCTGCTGGAGCAGGAAGAAGAACCGGGGCTCGGAAACGGCGGACTCGGCCGGCTGGCCGCCTGCTTCATGGACTCGCTCGCGACCCTGAACGTTCCCGCCATCGGCTATGGGATCCGCTACGAGTTCGGGATCTTCGACCAGGCCATTCGCGACGGCTGGCAGGTCGAGCTCACCGACAAGTGGCTTCGCTTCGGAAACCCGTGGGAGATCGTGCGCCCCGGGGTCGCCTATGACGTGAAGTTCGGAGGGCGAACCGAGGCCTACCGCGACGAGGAGGGCCGTCACCGGGTCCGCTGGGTTCCCGAGAAGGTCGTTCGGGGGGTCGCCTACGACACCCCGGTGCCCGGTTACCGGACCGCGACCACGGATCTGCTGCGCCTCTGGAAGGCGGAGGCGGTGGACTCCTTCGATTTCGATGCGTTCAACGTCGGTGACTACTACCGCGCGGTAGACGAGAAGGTTCTGTCGGAAACCATCTCCAAGGTGCTCTATCCGAACGACGAGCCCGAAGTGGGAAAGCAGCTGAGGCTGGCGCAGCAGTACTTCTTCGTCTCCTGCTCGCTCCAGGACATGCTCCGCCTTCATCGGCTGCGAGGGAAGGACCTCCATGAGCTTCATCTGTACTGGGCGGCGCAGCTGAACGACACCCATCCTTCGATCGCCGTCGCCGAGCTGATGCGGCTCCTGGTGGACGAGCACTCGATGGACTGGGAGGAGGCCTGGGCGATCACCCAGGCAACCTGCGGCTATACCAACCACACGCTCCTTTCCGAGGCGCTCGAGAAGTGGCCGCTCGCGATCTTCGGGAAGTTCCTGCCCCGGCACCTGGAGATCATCTACGAGATCAACCGCCGGTTCCTGGACGATCTGCGGCGGAGCCATCCCGGCGACGATGCGCTCCTCGAGCGCCTGTCCCTCATCGACGAATCGGGGGAAAAGTACGTGCGCATGGCCAACCTCGCGAGCGTGGGGAGCCACGCCATCAACGGGGTGGCGGCCCTCCATACCGAGCTCCTGAAGAAGACGGTGCTGCGCGACATGTATGCCATCGCCCCGGACAAGTTCCTGAACGTGACCAATGGCGTCACTCCGCGCCGATTCATGGCGCTCAGCAATCCGAAGCTGAGCGCCCTCATCACCAGCCGCATCGGGGATCGATGGGTCTCCGATCTGGAGCGAGAGCTCGAGCACATCGAGCCGCTCGCCTCCGATCCCGGCTTCCAGGGGGAGTGGCGCGCGGTGAAGGAGGAGAACAAACGGGTCCTCGCCTCCGTCATCAAGGAGCGCACGGGAATCGCTGTGGATCCTCGATCGCTCTTCGACATCCAGGTGAAGCGGCTGCACGAGTACAAGCGGCAGCACCTCAACGTGCTTCACGTGATCACCCTCTACAACCAGCTGCGGCGGGGGGCGGGACCGAGCCCCGTGCCCCGCACCGTGATCTTCGCCGGCAAGGCCGCTCCCGGATACCGTATGGCGAAGCTCGTCATCAAGCTCATCAACTCCGTGGCTTCGGTCGTCAACGAGGACCGCAGGGTCTCTGACTTCCTCAAGGTGGTCTTCCTCCCCGATTTCAACGTCAAGCACAGCCAGCCGGTCTATCCCGCCGCGGACCTCTCCGAGCAGATCTCGACCGCGGGCAAGGAAGCCTCGGGTACCGGGAACATGAAGTTCGCGATGAACGGAGCGCTCACCATCGGGACGCTCGATGGGGCCAACGTCGAGATCCGCGACGCGGTGGGCCACGAGAACTTCTTCCTCTTCGGCCTGACCGCGGAGGAGGTTGAGAGGGTGAAAGCCGAAGGGTACCGGCCCCGCGGGATCTACGAATCGAATCCCGAGCTGCGGGAGGCGATCGACCTCATCGATTCCGGACTCTTCTCCGGCGGGGACCGCGAGCTCTATCGACCGCTGGTGGAATCGCTCCTGACCCGCGACGAGTACTTGCTGCTCGCGGACTATCAGCCCTACGTCGACTGCCAGCGCCTTGTGAGCGAAGCCTATTCCGACTCGAAGAACTGGACCCGCATGTCGATCCTCAACACCGCCCGGGTCGGCCGCTTCTCCTCGGATCGATCGATCCGGGAGTATTGCCGCGACATCTGGCACGCGAGCCCCCTCCCCATGGACGGGGGATGAAATGAACGTGAGTGCGGTCGCCGAAGGGACGAGCGCTCCTCTCGGAGCCACTCTCTGCCCCGGGGGCGTCAACTTCAGCGTTTTCTCCAAGAGCGCCGCATGGATGGAGCTCCTGTTGTTCGATGGTGCGAATGCGCCGGCGCCGGCAAGGGTCATCCCCCTCGACCCGACCCGGAACCGCACGTACCACTACTGGCACGCGTTCGTCCCCGACCTCGAGCCGGGCCAGGTCTATGCCTACCGTGCCCATGGGCCGTTCGCTCCGGAGCGAGCTCTTCGATTCGACGGCGAGAAGGTGCTCCTCGACCCCTACGGTCTCGCCGTGGCGGTTCCCGACGCCTACGACCGGCAAGCGGCGGCCCGGCCGGGCGGCAACGCAGCGGTCGCGTTGAAGAGCGTCGTGGCGGATCCCGGAGCCTATGACTGGGAAGGCGACCGGAGGATCGAGCGTCCCTTCGCCGAGACCATCATCTACGAGCTTCACGTGCGGGGCTTCACCCGCCATGAAAGCTCGGGCGTCGCTCCCGAGAAGAGGGGCACGTACGCCGGGCTGGTCGAGAAGATCCCCTACCTCCAGGACCTGGGCATCACCGCCGTCGAGCTCCTTCCGGTCTTCCAGTTCGACTCTCAGGACGCGCCGGCGGGACGCGTGAACTACTGGGGGTACCAGCCGATCTCGTTCTTCGCTCCTCACCATGCGTACAGCTCCCGGAGGGAGCCCCTCGGCGCGCTCGACGAATTTCGAGACATGGTCAAAGCTTTCCATCGGGCGGGAATCGAGGTCTTCCTCGACGTCGTCTACAATCACACCACGGAGGGGGGCCCGGGCGGGCCCACGCTCTGCTATCGCGGGCTCGCCAACGAGTTCTACTACATTCTGGAGAAGGATCGGTCCCGCTACGCCGACTACACCGGCTGCGGCAACACGCTGAACGCCAACCAGCCGATCGCCCGCCGCCTCATCCAGGACAGCCTGCGCTACTGGGTGACGGAGATGCACGTGGACGGCTTCCGCTTCGACCTCGCGTCGATCCTCACGCGCGATGAGGCGGGGCGGCCTCTCCCGAACCCCCCGGTTCTGTGGGACGTCGAGTCGGATCCGCTCCTCGCCGGCGTCAAGCTGATCGCCGAGGCCTGGGACGCGGCGGGACTCTACCAGGTGGGAAGCTTCGTGGGGGACAGCTGGCAGGAGTGGAACGGCCGGTTCCGGGACGATGTGCGGCGTTTCTGGAAGGGCGACGAGAGCTCGGTGTCCCACATCGCCGCCCGGCTCCTGGGGAGCCCCGACATCTACGGTCACGAGGAGCGGGAGGCGGAGCAGAGCATCAACTTCGTGACCTGCCATGACGGCTTCACCTTGAACGATCTGGTCTCCTACGACCGCAAGCACAACGAGGCGAACGGCGAGGGCAGCCGCGACGGCTCGAACGACAACCTGAGCTGGAACTGCGGCGCGGAAGGGCCCTCGAGCGATCCGGCCATCGAGGCGCTGCGCAACCGCCAGGTCAAGAACTTCTTCAGCGTCCTGGCCTTCTCCGCCGGCACTCCGATGCTGTTCATGGGCGACGAGGTGCGAAGAACTCAACGCGGAAACAACAACGCCTACTGCCAGGACAACGAAGTGAGCTGGTTCGACTGGACTCTCCTGGAGCGGCACGGTGACATCCACCGGTTCGTGAGGGCGCTCAACCATATTCGCCTGAGCCGGGATCTGATGGCGGACGAAGGCAGGATTTCCTTGAACGAGATCCTGCGCCGGGCGCAGATCGAATGGCATGGCGTCAAGCTCCATCAGCCGGACTGGAGCCAGCACTCCCATTCCCTCGCCTTGACCTTCCGAAGTCAGCGTGGGCGTTTTCTCCACCACGCGATTCTGAACGCTTACTGGGAGCCGCTTTCGTTCGAACTGCCTCCCGTTCCGGCGGAGAGCCGGGAAGGCTGGCGGCGGCACTGGGATACCGCGCTCGATCCACCCCAGGACATCCTCCCCTGGGAAAGCGCTCCTTTCGTGGACCAGTCGACGTACCTGGTCCAGCCGCGCTCGATGGTGGGCTTTTACCTGCTGCTTCCGTCGGGCACGGCGGTCGCGAGGGCCGCGCGATGAAGGCGGGAAGCATGCCGCGGCAGCGGGTCTTCCTGATCCGGCACGGGGAGACGGAATGGACGCTGAGCGGCCAGCACACGGGAGTCACGGATATTCCGCTCACCGAGAACGGCCGGAAGTCCGCCCAGCGGCTTTCGCCGCTCCTCGCCGGAGTCGAGCTCGAGCTCGTGCTCACCAGTCCCCTTCAGCGGGCGCGGGACACCTGCGAGCTTGCGGGCCTGGGCGCCCGCGCGCGAATCGATCGCGATCTCCTGGAATGGAACTACGGCGAGTACGAAGGCCTTACCCCGGAGGAAGTCCGCTCCCGCGCGCCGAAGTGGGTGCTGTTCGTGGACGGATGTCCCGGCGGCGAGAGCCCGGGCGAGGTCGGGGCCCGGGTGGATCGCGCGATCTCGAGGGTCCGCGAGACAGAAGGGCATGCGGCCCTCTTCGCCCACGGACATCTCTTCCGAGTCTTCGCCGCTCGATGGCTGGGACTTCCTGTCGAGTGCGGACGCCATTTCCTCCTCGATCCCGCGACGGTGAGCGTTTTGAGCGACTACTACGGCATTCCCGCAATCGAGCGATGGAATGCCGAGCTTTGCTGACGAATGGAGCAAGGAGAGTGCACATGACCAAGATCGAGCTGGAAACCACCGCACGGGCGCTCGTCGCCGACGGCAAAGGGATCCTGGCCGCGGACGAAAGTGTTGCGACGGTGACGAAAAGGCTGGGAGCGCTCGAAATCGAATCCACTTCCGAAAGCCGTCGAGCCTACCGCGAGATGTTCTTCACCACACCGGCAATTGCGGAGTTCATCAGCGGGGTCATCCTGCAGGACGAGACGATCCACCAGCGGAGCTCGAAGGGGATACCGATGGCGGACCTGCTGACCCGGCAGGGGATCCTCCCGGGCATCAAAGTCGATACCGGCGCGAAGCCCCTCGCCGGCTGCCCGGGAGAGACCGATCACCGAAGGGCTGGACGGTTTGCGGGACCGCCTGAGGGAATACCGTGGGATCGGGGCGCGCTTCGCCAAATGGCGGGCGGTCATCGCGGTAAGCGATATGCTCCCAACCGCGACCGCCGTGAGCGCGAACGCCCACGCGCTCGCTCGGTACGCCGCCCTCTGCCAGGAGGAGGGTCTGGTTCCCATCGTCGAGCCCGAGGTCCTCATGGAAGGATCGCACGGCATCGAGCGGTGCGAGGAGGTGACCGAGATCGTCCTCCACGCGGTCTTCGGCGCGCTCCGCGATCAACGGCGTGTTCCTCGAAGGCATGCTCCTCAAACCGAACATGGTCGATTCCGGGGAAGACCTGCGCCAGGAAAGCCTCCGCCGAGGAAGTCGCGGCGGCCACGCTCCGCTGCCTGAGGCGCCATGTGCCCGCTGCCGTTCCCGGCATCGTGTTCCTGTCCGGCGGTCAGAACCCTTTCGTCGCCACGGCGAACCTGAACGCGATGAATCGGCTCGAGGGCCCGAAGCCGTGGAAGCTCAGCTTTTCCTACGGCCGGGCGCTCCAGGACGAAGCGCTCGAGGCCTGGCACGGAAGGCGCGAGAACATCGAAGCGGGTCAGCGGGCGTTCCACCACCGGGCTCGGTGCGAAAGCGCGGCGGCCCTCGGCAAGTACACGACGGCCATGGAAGAGGCCGAAGCTCGCGGGAGCTTGAACGGCGCGAAGGCGTCGCGAGCCTCGCGAAGAAGACCCAAAGGGAGGAGCACGGTAAGCGCCTCGACGAATCCACTGAGCGAAGCCTCCGACAAAGAGCTGGAACGCGATGAACGCCTAGTGGCGGGCGTGCAACTACCTTTCGGTCGGAATGATCTACTTGAAGGACAACCCGCTCCTCCGGGAGCCTTTGAAGACAGAGCACGTCAAGCATCGCCTCCTCGGCCACTGGGGCGCGAGTCCGGCGTTGTCCTTCGTCTGGGCTGCACCTGAACCGGATGATCGTCCGAGCACGATCTCGACGTGATCTTCGTCGCTGGACCCGGCCACGGCGCTCCAGGGGTGCTCGGACCGGCCTACCTCGAAGGCACCTATTCCGAGATCTATCCGGACAAGAGCGAGGACGCGGAAGGCCTGCAGAAGTTCTTCAAGCAGTTCTCCTTCCCCGGGCACATCGGGAGCCACGTCACGCCCGGAAACGCCGGGCTCGATCCACGAAGGCGGCGAGCTCGGCTACAGCCTCTCGCACGCCTACGGAATGGCGCTGCGACAACCCCGACCTGATCGTGGCCTGCGTCGTGGGCGACGGCGAGGCCGAGACCGGGCCGCTCGCGACCGCCTGGCACTCCAACAAGTTCATCAACCCCGTGCGCGACGGCGCCGTGCTGCCGATCCTGAACCTCAACGGCTACAAGATCGCGAACCCGACGTCCTCGCGCGCATCAGCCACGAGGAGCTGGAAGCGCTCTTCGTCGGCTACGGCTACAAGCCCTACTTCGTCGAGGGCAGCGATCCCGCGGAAATGCATCAGAAGATGGCGGCGACGCTGGAGCGAGGCGATCGGCGAAATCCGGAGCGCGCAGAAGAAAGCCCGGGAATCGAAGAGTCCCTTCCGCCCCCGCTGGCCGATGATCGTGCTCCGCTCGCCGAAGGGCTGGACGGGACCGAAGGAGATCAAGGGACACAAGGTCGAGGGCTTCTGGCGCGCGCATCAGGTGCCTTTCTCCGACGTCCGCGACAACCCGACGAACCTGAAGCTCCTCGAAGACTGGATGCGCAGCTACCAGCCCGAGGAACTCTTCGACGCGAGCGGCAAGCTCGTGCCGGAGCTGAAGGCGCTCGCGCCCAAGGGGAACCGGCGCATGAGCGCGAACCCGCACGCGAACGGCGGCCTCCTGCGCAAGGAGCTGAGGCTCCCCGACTTTCGCGACTACGCCGTCGAGGTAGCTTCCCGCGGGACGATCGAGCACGAGAACACGAAGCCGCTCGGCGAGTTCCTGCGGGACGTGATGAAGAACAACATGACCAGCTTCCGCGTCTTCGGTCCCGACGAGACCGCCTCGCAACCGGCTCCAGGCCATCTACGAGGCGAGCAAGAAGACCTGGATGGCGGACATGCTTCCGGAGGACGCCGACGGCGGCGAGCTCGCGCGCGATGGGCGCGTCATGGAGATCCTTTCGGAGCACACCCTCATCGGCTGGCTCGAGGGCTATCTCCTCACGGGCCGGCATGGCTTCTTCCACACCTACGAAGCCTTCGCCCACGTCATCGACTCCATGTTCAACCAGCACGCGAAGTGGCTGGACATCTCGCAAGAACCACGTGCCCTGGCGGGCGCCCGGTCGCCTCCGAGAACATCCTGCTGTCGTCGACCGTCTGGCGCCAGGACCACAACGGTTTCTCCCATCAGGATCCCGGCTTCATCGACCTCGTCACCAACAAGAGCCCGTCGGTGACGCGGGTGTACCTCCCGCCCGACGCCAACACGCTTGCTGGTGGTGGCCGACCAGTGCTTCCGGAGCACCGACTGCATCAACGTGATCGTCGCCGACAAGCAGAAGCATCTCCAGTTCACGACGATCGACGAGGCCATCGTTCACTGCGCGAAGGGCATCGGCATCTGGCCGCGGGCGAGCACCGACGCCGGCGAGGAGCCGGACGTGGTCCTCGCCGGCTGCGGCGACGTGGCGACCATGGAGGCGCTGGCCGCGGCAGCCATCCTGCGCGAGCGGGCTCCCGATCTGAAGGTCCGCTTCGTCAACGTGGTGGACCTCTTCAAGCTCCAGCCGGCGAGCGAGCACCGCACGGATTGACGGAGCGGGAGTTCGAGAGTCTGTTCACTACCGACAAACCCGTCATCTTCAACTTCCACGGGTATCCCTGGCTGATCCACAAGCTCTCGTACCGGTTCAAGGGGCACGAAAACCTCCACGTGCGGGGCTACAAAGAGAAGGGCAATATCAACACTCCGCTCGAGCTCGCGATGCTGAACGAGACCTCCCGCTTCCACCTGGTCATCGACGTCATCGACCGGGTGCCGAAGCTCCGCACCAGGGCCGCCCATCTGAAGGAGGAGATGAGGAACGCGATCCTCGACAACATGCGCTACGCGCACGAGATCGGAACCGACCGGCCGGAGCTGGCCGCCTGGACCTGGCCCTACTGAGCGGGTGCGTGAAATGAATCAGGATCTGGATGAACTCTGCATCAACACCATCCGCACCCTGGCCATGGACGCGGTGCAGCAGGCGAACTCCGGGCATCCGGGCACGCCGATGGCGCTGGCGCCGGTCGCCTACTGTCTGTGGCAGCGCTTCCTGCGCTTCGACCCGGACGCATCCGATCTGGCCGAACCGCGACCGCTTCGTGCTCTCGGTCGGCCACGCCTCGATGCTGCTCTACTCGCTGCTGCACCTGACCGGCGTCAAGGCGGTCAATCCGAAGTACGAGACGCTGGGCGAGCCTGCGGTGACGCTCGACGACATCAAGCGCTTCCGCCAGCTCGACAGCAAGTGCCCCGGCCATCCCGAGTATCGCTGGACGTCCGGCGTCGAGACCACCACCGGGCCGCTGGGACAGGGGCTGGCAACGAGCGTCGGCATGGCCATCGCCGAGCGACTGGCTGGCGAGCGCACTTCAACCGCCCGGGCTTCGAGCTGTTCGACTACCACGTCTACGCCCTCTGCGGCGACGGCTGCATGATGGAAGGGATCTCCGGCGAGGCGGCCTCGCTCGCCGGTCACCTGAAGCTCGCGAACCTGTGCTGGATCTACGACAACAACCGCATCACCATCGAGGGCAACACCGACCTGGCCTTCAGCGAGGACGTGGCGACCCGCTTCATCGGCTACGGCTGGAACGTCACGCGCGTCGGCGACGCCAACGACCTGGAGATGCTCGAGCGCGCCTTCGACGACGTTCCGAAGCACGACCGACCGGCCGACCCTGATCATCGTCGACAGCCACATCGGCTACGGCGCGCCCGAACAAGCAGGACACGAGCGCCGCTCACGGCGAGCCGCTCGGGCGAGGAAGAGATCCGGCTGGCCAAGCGCAACTACGGCTGGCCGGAGGACGCCCAGTTCCTCGTACCCGACGGCGTGTACGAGCACTTCCAGGCGGGATCGGCGCGCGTGGGGCCGAGCTGCGGACCGGCGTGGTAGGAACAGGTTCGAAGCCTACCAGCGCACAGTATCCGGAGCTCGCCGACCAGCTGCATACCGCATGAGCGCCGCGAGCTTCCCGAGGGCTGGGACGAAGGACCTCCCGACGTTCCCCGCCGACGCCAAAGGCATCGCCACCCGCGACGCCTCGGGCAAGGTGCTGAACGCGATCGCCCAGAACGTGCCGTGGCTCATCGGCGGGTCGGCGGACCTCGGCCCCTCCTGACCAAGACCCGTCTCACGTTCGAGGGCGCCGGCGACTTCAGCGCCGAGAATCCCGGCGGGCGCAACCTCCACTTCGGCATCCGCGAGCACGCCATGGGCGCCGATCCTCAACGGCCTGTCGCTGTCGCAAGATTCGGCCCTTCGGGTCCGGCTTCCTGATCTTCAGCGACTACGGCCGCGCCGCCGATCCGCCTGAGCGCCCTGATGGAGATCCCGGTCGATCTACGTCTTCACGCACGACTCCATCGGCGTCGGCGAGGATGGGCCGACGCACCAGCCGG
>CAWGBY010000005.1:0-184979 GCA_963820855.1 uncultured Acidobacteriota bacterium | reverse complement strand
GCGTCGGGAATCTTTACGTCCGCCTGCACCCGAGTTTCTGGGCAATTCTCGAGGATGGGTCGTTCCCGTGTCGATAGTCCTTACACCTCGACCTTCGGTCTATTTCGAGCGCGCAAGCGTAATCGGTTCGTCTCTAAGCCTTTGACACGATCGACGCTCGCTGGCCTTTCCGTTGCATCTCTTTAATAAGGATCGTCACTGGAGGTTTCATGACCAAGGCGCGGTTGTTACTCTCTGCGTTTCTGGGAATGGCGCTCGCGATGACCGGAGTCAACGTGGCGTCGGCGTCCCCGATCACGTTGCCAGCGGTTCAGATCACGGCGGATGGCTCGGTCATCCCCGTTAACGTAGAACCTGTCCTCGGGACCGACGGCCTCTGGCAGTTCGACTTCCGCTACGATTCGGCCGATTTCGGGCTCCACCTGTTCTTCACTGGCGACCCCGACCCGTCCACTGTTTTCGGGGTGTTTGTCACCGACAGCGGGGCTCCCAGTGCTTTCCTTGTTTCCATCACCCTGCCGATTCTTGCTTCCGGCGGGCGCGAACGAAGTGGCATCCTCCCTTTCGGGAACGTTGACGGACTCGACGGGCGACGGGGTTTCCGCAACGGGCCTCTCCCTCGTTTCCACCGTGTTGGCGCCCTCAACAAATTTGGGCGTCGACCTTTTTGGGCCTTGCCTCGTCGCTGGCGTCTGCGGCCCGTTCTCCGCGGGACCGATCCCTGGACCGCCCGGGCCGTGGAGCTTCTTGAGCACCACCCTCGAGTTCACATTGTCCGGAGGCAACGACCAGGCCTCGTTCAATGGCTCGGTGAGCATCAATCTCGTCGAACGCGTTCCCGAGCCGGCGACGTCCCTGCTTCTCACGGTGGGTCTGGCGCTCGCGGCCTTGCGCCGGCGTCGAGCTCGCTAGAACACCTCGGCTTGCAAGCCCGGTCGGCTCTCACCCGAAGACCGTCCTTTCCCGAAGACCCAACCGAGCTCGATGCCGGCCTCCCATCCGTTGAAATTCTCCCTACCCCAGGCGGGTCCGGAAAGATCGGACGTGAAGTTGTAGCCGAGCCGGCCCCCGATCATGAACGAGCGGTTGATTTGAGCGTCCAGTCCCCCCCCGATTTGACCGCCGATCGCCGTGGTGATGGTGCTTGTTAAGCCTGCGCCGGCGCCGACTACCCAGACAGGTCCCGTACCAATGCTCACGTACGGTCGGACCTGCATCGGTGCCAGGGGGTAGTAGCGGACTCCGAAAAGCGAGGAAGCAGTCGCGATGGCGTCGTCGTGCGGTCCCGACTCCAGACTGACCGCGTGCCCGTTGAAGTTCAACGTGAAGGCGAGATTCTCACGGAACCAGTAGGCGTAACCGAACGAACCACCGGGACCATAGATGCTACCGAAACCGGTCGGCAGTTCTCCCGAGCCGCTGTGATTCCAGATCCCGAAGCTCACCCCGATGCGGTGACGGCGATCCAAACCGCCGAAAACGATATCGTCGGCGGGGCCGCTCACCGGAGCACCTCCGCGCACGGTCACGGGTTGGGCGTCGGTGGTTACGAAGTCCGAACCGTGCAAGGTGACGTTTCCACCTTCTGCGAGCGCGACGGTGGAGACGAGCACGCGGGACTCCACCTCACAGCGTACCTCGTAGTCTCCCGGCTCCAGGCCGAGCTCGACGCTCCTTCCGTGAGGTTTGTAGAGCTCCACCACGAGCTGGTCTTCGGCATTGCGGATGTAGAAGCGACCGCCCATACCTTCCTCGAGGACGAGGGTGGAGGACGTCTGCCGCAGATCGGTCATGACGACTTCACCCGTGCCGGTGAGGTCGATGTCGTAGGCCGGATGTTGCGCGCCGGCCTGGGTCTCGGTCGTTTGTCCGAGGGTCTCGTTGAAAGCGAACTGGTAGGCCTCGTTCAACGTCACTCTCCCGTCGGCGGAGGTGTCCGCCGCGCCTCGGAGACCGGATACGAGGTAGTGCGTAAAAAAGGACGCGCCAATCCAATCCGACTCTTGAGCTACTTCATCCGCGGAGCTAGAGGTGAGAAAGGCATGGCCGCTCATGTTGGAGGAAGCATCGACGAGAAAGGGCTTACGATGCCTTCCCCTTTGAGTCGAGTAATCGTTCCCGATGCGCAGGCATCCAGCACGGCGATGCGGACGTCGGCCTCCACGAGGTCCATCCAGTTGCGGAGGCTCCGGTAGGAGAACGTTTCCCGTCCCAGCAGCAGTCCGGTCTCGTTGGCGTGGCCGGAGAAGTAAAGGATGACCTCGGTGCGAGCGGGACCCTCTTCTCCCGGACGTTTCGAAGAAGCGATCCGGCCTCGGAGGCCGTCGAGAGCTTCCTCGAGCTCGAAGAGACTGGGCTGCTTCAGAAGAACGAGATCGGCGTCTTCGACCCCACCGAGCGTCGCCATGACGTGGGCGAAGCTCTCGGCATCGGAGACGGCGTATCGAAGCTGCAAGCGATCCGCTCCACCGTAGTTGGCCCCGGCGGAAAGCGCCAATCGGCGGACGGTGCCGGTAGCGGAAGCACGATTGCCGACAAAGAAGACGAAGATGGATGCGAGAACCATTCTTTGGACGATCATGGCTCGTTACCTTTCCCGAGAGAGATTACGAACTGGTTCAAGTTCTCCGGAAGCTCCAATCGCTCCGGTCGTTCAACCGGACGACCGAGCTCGATGCCTTCGGCAGCCCGAATGACCGGTGCGATGTCGAAGGGATCGTTCCCGGTAACGAGGTAGAAACGCTCCCAGCTCGGTGCGTCATCGAGCTCGTAGGAGAGCTCGAGGAGCGTCATGCCCTCTCTCTGCAACGGACTGGCTCGTTCTCCTTGCCGGGGAAGGTGGCGAGTGATCGTCCCTCGTCCGTCCACGGAAAGGATGACGCCGTAGGACTGGTCCAGAGCCTGGTAGGCGATTCGGAGGAGATCGCCACTCTTGGCGGCTGCGCCGTCTTCCAAGCGCTCGCTGCCACCCTCCGTCTTCCGAAAAAGGACGAGACGCGGCTCCAGCCCTTTGACTCGCTCGGTGGGGGAGTCTTCCTCGCTCCCTCGATCGAGCCAAAGGCTCACGGGCAGCATCACCAGGAGGAGAACCGCTGCCGCTCCAAGCGCGGCCGTCACCGGCCACCGGTGATAGAGGACCTTTCGAGACCGGGGGGCGAGCCTTCCGTCCATCCAGCTTGCTCTCGATCCGGCGACCGATGAGCTGAGGACGGTATCGCTCCAAGATGTCACCATTCGATCGTCTCAGCGTCTCGAGCCGCGCGCTCAGGCCTTCATCCTCGTCCAGACGTCGACGTATCTCAGCCATCAGCGGCTCGGGTAGCTCGGAAAGCAGGTACCTTTCCAGCACGATGTCGGGAACCGACGTCGGGCGCGGTTCTGAGCTCATCGGGCCTCCATTTCGAAAAGTGTCCGGCGCAGCGCGCGTATCCGCTTCCGAACTCCCGATACCGACAGGCCGACTTCCTCGGCGACCTGTTCGAGGGTGAGTCCGTCCAAAAAGTGGAGAACGGCGATGGTTCGGCTCGATGGCTGCTGCCGGTTGAAGAGATAATCGAGGACCGAGCGCGCCTCCTCGCGCCCGCCGGGCTCTCTCCATCGAGGCGATTCGTTGCAGAAGCGCGTCATCCGGGCTCATGGGTTGGCGGGCCCGATCTCGAAGCCGATTCAAGGAGAGGTTGGTGGCGATGCGGTAGAGCAAGCTCGACGGGTAGCTTGCATCGAGGCGATCTCGGTTCTCGAGAAGCCGCACGAATACGTCTTGAGTCACGTCCAGGGCCTCGTCTTCCTCGCGCAGGAGTTGCCGGCAGCGTCGCAGCACCATAGGTCCGTAGCGCTGGAACAACTCGTCGACGTCGAGCGATTCACGTCCCACGCGCTTCATTTAACACCTGGGGACAGCGGAAGTGTCACCCCGTCGTGCATGATTCGCGAGTGTTCTCACCAGCGGCAGCTCTTGTTGACAATCGACAGGAGCCTCGATATCGTCCTGTCGATCGTCTAGGGATAGGGCTATGGCAGGAACTTCCACGGTCGTTCTGACCGTCCTCGCGGTGCTTACGGGCGCATCCCGTGTGGCTTTCTCCGATGCTGCCGTGCTCCATCCCGTATCGACCATCCGGCTCAGCGGGACCGCAGCCTCCGGCCTCGCGCTCGGGAATGACCGGCTCTGGGTGACGCATTACGAAGCCAGCTTTTTGTCTCAGGTGGATCCGCTCCTCGATCAGGAGACGGCCACTCTCACGATCGAACCCTGGGCGGCCAGCATATCGAACGTCGGAGGCTCGCTCTGGATCCTTCACTTCACGGGCGATCCCGAGAGCGCCCGGCTCACGGTATTGGATCCGGCGAGCGGAGCCATCGCGCTCGGCATATCCGTCCCGGCCCTCTGCTGCGAGATGGCCGGAGCCGGGGGCAAGGTGTGGGGGGTCGATCCACGCGGCACGCTCCTGGCTCTCGATCCCACCACCGGCCTGCTTGTGAGCACGACTCCGGTGACTCTCGCTCCGAACGTCCACGTGGGCCTCGTGGCCGATGAGTGGGCTGTCTGGCTCTCCAGCGACACGACGCCGCTCCTCAAGGTGGACCCCCGCACGGGCGCCGTGGTAGCCGCAATCGAGTTAGGCGGTGGGATCCCGATGACGATCGCGCATGGTCTGGTGTGGGGCGCGAGTCCGCATCACATCTGGGCGATCGAGCCGCTCACCGATGAATGGCGCGTCTCGATCGCCCTCGAGAATACGATCGAGGTCTTCAGCCTTGCCGTCACCGACGACGCCATCTGGGCTGCGGTACGGCGGCCAGGCTACGTCGGCCGGGTACTCCGCCTCGACCGTGCCACGGGAGCGCTCACCGGCGAGGCGGAAGTCGCCCTTCCCGCGCGGGTCCTTCCAGCAAACGGTGACGTTTTTGTGATCGACTGGGAAACGAACAGCCTGCTTCGATTCAGGCCGTAGAGTCTTCCGAACGGTCCGTCATACAGAAAAGACTTCGTAGTGCTCCACGTGTGTCGGTGGATCGATAACGTATTTCAAATCTTCCGGAAAATAATGAGCCTTATCGATTTCTTCTCCCGCGTAGGGTTTCACCGCTTCCATGGATTCCCAAAATGAAATGAAAAGGAACTCTGCGCAATCTCCCTTGATTCTCCGGCAAACCGAAACTCTGCGATCTCCCTTGATTCTCCGCAACCGAAACTCCACGGTTACCCTTGGTCTGACGGCAATCATCTTCGGCGTTCTTAGTGAGGAATCTCCAATAAACGTCCGCGTTCTCTTTTTCCGTGCGACCACGCCAAATTCTTGCAATCATGATTTCTCCTTGCCCAAGAGTGTCAGCCGAGAACCTGCTCTAGCAGGGACGTAAGGTTCGCCGCGCTGGTGCGAAGTGGATCGAGAGCTGGGTCGTATATCGTCAGCTCCATCCCCATGGCACCCGGGTGACGAACGAGCGGAGCGAGGAGTGCGGCAAGCTCCCCAAGCTCCAGCCCCCCGGGTGTAGGGGAATCGACAGCGGGCACGATGGACGGATCGATGACGTCTGCGTCGACGTGGATCCAAAAGGGCCGCGCGTCGAGTCGCTCCAGGGCGGTGCTTGCAACGTTCGCTGGTCCGCGCTCTCGAACGGCAACACCCGGGAGGTCGAGGATCGGAGTAGCGCGCAGTGCCTCGTGGCCGTACCAAGGCTCTGCATGGTCGCGCCGTCCGATGAGCACGACGTCCTCCGGTCGTGTCAGAGGCTCGCCGTCAGCGAGACGCGCAAGCGGGGTATCGCCGCGCCCCACAGCGAGCGCCAGACACATGCTCGCTGCTGAGCCCGTACGCGACTCTGCGGGCGAACCAAAATCGGCGTGGGCATCAACATAGGCAAGGCCAATTCGAGAGTCGCGGGCCTCCCGGAGCCCGAGGAGGCTCCCCAAGACAATGCTGCAGTCCCCGCCGAGGACGAGCACAAAGGCACCGTCGGCGGCCGCGGAGGCGACCCGCTGGGCCAGCAAGCGAGAGTAAGCCGCGACACTCTCTTCGTTGCGCGGCCGCAGTCCCGGGCGGACGAAGTCGCGATAAGGCGGGGGAGTAACGTCACCATGATCCCGTGCGGCCAGGCGCGCAGCGATGCCCTGCTCGCGTAGCACGCCCGGCGCGAGATCCAGGCGACGAGGGCGGCCATCATCGTAGGGGCGGATGCCGATGCTCGATGGAGCGCCGACGACAGCAATCGGGCGATTCACGACTCCTCCTTTATTGCGGTCCTTCCCGCGTGCACCGGTATCGATAGCATTACCGGTGCATACTACTTCGGGCGGCTACACCAGTCAAGGCCCACATACCGGTGCTATAGTCTCAAGCATGAGATCTCGCTCGAATACCGAAGCGCTCCCGACCAACCCGCCCTTCAAGTACCTTTCTGGGGATGCGAGCCTGGACCTGGTGAATACCGTGGATTGGACCCGGCGCGGCCTCGATCATGAGCGGCTGACCAACTATGACCGGTTGACCCAGTGGGCTGAAGGAGCTGGCTTGGTCCGTCGTACGGACGGGGAGCGGCTGCGGGCGGCAGCCCGGAAAAGGAGCCGGCCGGCACAGGCGGCGCTGCAGCGAGCGAAAAGGTTGCGCGCGGTGCTGCAGCAACTCTACCAAGCGATCGCGTCGAGCGAATCCCCGGAGCCAGCCTGGAAAGGTTTCAACCGCGAATTGGCCGGGGCCATGCGACAGCTGCGACTTGGGCCACGAGGGGGCGACCGTGAGGAAGTGCGCGCGAGCTGGAACTGGGACGTCCCCGAGGGAAGGCTTGACTCCTTTCTGTGGCCCATTGTCTGGTCGGCCGCGAAGCTGTTGACGTCCGAGGAGGCCGCGCGCGTCAGGGCCTGTCGCGGACTTGATTGCGGCTGGATGTATGTCGATCGCAGTCGGAATGGCCTGCGGCGTTGGTGCGCGATGGAGACGTGCGGTACGCCTGAAAAAACGCGCCGGCGACTCGAGCGGCGCCGGCGTCAGGGCAACGTCTCAAAACGGGTGACGAAGCGGGTGTGAGGTGACCCAAAGTTCCAACTCTTCGGCCGTTTGGCTCTTCATCCGTAGTCTTCTGTGGACGATCTTGCTCCCGGGTCTCTATGCCGGCTATGTGCCCTGGAGATTTTTTCGGCTCAATCGCGCGCAGTTGGACCTCGCAAGCCCAACGGACGCTCTCGGTCTGTTATGCATTGGCCTCGGTACGTTGCTGCTGGCTGCGTGCATCCTCGAATTCGCCCGCAGCGGACGGGGCACATTGTCGCCTCTCGATCCCCCTCGTCATCTGGTGGTTCGTGGACTCTATCGCTACGTTCGGAATCCGATGTATCTCAGCGTCACGGTCATCGTTCTCGGCGAGGTCTTGGTAGCGCGATCTTGGGCGCTTGCGGTGTATTGGGCGATCTGGTTTTTGACCGTCAATCTCTTTGTCATCGGTTACGAGGAGCCGACGCTTCGCCGACAGTTTGGTGAGTCATACGACGAATACCGCCGGCGGGTCGGACGCTGGATTCCGACGGTTCGCTTCCCGTGAGGCTGATTTCGATCCGAACTGCATACTTCGCCCCGACAAGCGTCCTTTTCCCTTGGTAGTCGCCGATCAGGCGACGACGGTGTCCGGTCTCGCCGCGGCTTTGCGTTCCTCTGAGAGAGGGACGGTTCGACTCGCCCAATTCGAGTTTCGTCGAGTTGGCGAGCGCCCGGCCCCGCAAACGAAGAAAAGGAGGAATAGCTATGGCTAGCGTTCACGTCGACCTGGAAAGCGTCAAAGTCCTCGACGGGCAGGGAATCGGAGAGGGCAATTTCGAGCTCAACATCAAGGCTCAGGAGGGAAGCCACGTCGTGCACTGGCCCGACCCGTATCCCGCCTATAACAAGGTGGATCAGGGAGGGGGCGTCAAATCGATCGGCAAACGGATCGCGACGTACGACATCTCCAGCGGGACGCTGAGCAAGAAGTTCACCATCACCGTCCGGGAGATCGACAAGGGCACGCTCGGTCAGGACGACGAAGGCGTCGGTTCGGTGACCTTCGACCTCAGCGGGACGATGGCGGCCAGCACCAAGTCCGCGACCATTCCGCTCAAGCGGCCCAACATGAACGAGCTCGGGAAAGTCCAGGTGACCCTGGTCGCCCAGCGCGTGTGATGTAAGCGGCAGCGCGCCTGGCACCTCGTGCGCGAGACGGCGCCTGGTGCCAGGGCGCTCTCAGCCGCATTCGGCTAAGAAACAGGAAACGGCGGCAACTCGCCGTCGATATCTCGACGGGAGAAAGGACTCAGCGATGAAAGTGCGAACGTTGACACAGAAAATGGCCCGCCGAACGGTAGGGATCGTCCTCACAACCCTCCTCGGGAGCGCGCTCGGAAGAGCGCAGGATCTTCCCGCCACATGCGATCCCGAGGATCCTGAAAGCTGCCTCTACGTTTCCGACCTGAGCTATCCCATCAATTCGACGCAGCTCACCCGGCTCGATCCGAATCGTGGGAACTATCCCGTGCCGCTCCTGATTCGCTACCCGCTCGGAACCAATGACCCCCGACCGGTCGTGATCTGGCACCACGGCGGAAACCCTCACCCCAACGGAAGAGCTCGCAGCGCGGAATGGGGAAGGGCGCTGGCCGAGGCGGGGTACGTAGTGATCCATCCCTCTCGGGTGACGATCGCGAACCCCGCTCCCTTCGAAGCGGAATGCCGGGACAACGGGTTCGACACACCGGAGGAGTGCGCCTATTGGGTCAGCAATTTCCGTTATGGGCCGCTCACGACCACATTCCTCATCGACAGCTTGAATCAACTGATGGTGGACGTGCCCGCCCTACGGGGGCGCATCGATGTGACGAAAGTCGTGGTGGCAGGCCACTCCGCCGGGTCGACGGGCCCTCTCGCGAACGCCGGTGCGTGGCAACAGTGGGTGGAAGATGCGCCCAAGTATTTCACCATCGACTCCCGTCCCATCGCGTTCATCGCCAGCGCTCCGCAGGGGCCGATGTACGCCGGATTCGGATCGGGCTTCCAGGCTGCGCCGTTCGATGGCAACAGACAGTCGAGTTACGCGGGCATCGAGCGGCCTTTCCTGTTCATCACCGGAGTCGGAGACGAGACCCAGGAGCCGCCGGAGTCGCGGGTCACCAGCTGGCTCACGGCTCTTCCCGGCTACAAAGTGCTCTCCTGGGACCTCTCCCCGTTGGCGGTCCACGAGACGATGGACATCCACAAATGCGATACCGCGCTGCGGGCGAAACACTGCGCTTGGATCGAATCGGCCGGGATCGCGTTCCTCGACGCCGTGGTGCGGCAGCGGCCCGAAGCTCGGGAGTGGGTCGCGTCCGAGGCCTATGAAGTCCTGACCGAAGGAGCCATCGAGCTGCACACACGTTAGAGTTGAGTCGGGAAGCGCCCCCGCGAGCGGGAATGGCCTCTCGAGGTTTGAACAAAGTGGTAGACGGATAAGAGCTCGTCGGGAGCTTTGCCGAGATCGAAGCGCTCAAGGTCCTGCTGCCGACCGGCCTGAGATTCAGGCGTTCACTCCTGCGGACGATGGGACTCGAGGAGCTTTCGCGCTTCGCTCCGGTCGGAATTCGATGACCATCCGAAACGCCAGTCGAGACAGAACCGCGGGGCGGTCTCGGTGACCGCCCCGCGGTGGAGGCCGATACCAATCGTCAGGCGACCTTGACCTCGAACGCCTTGGGTTTCGCCATTTCACCCTTGGGAAGATGGACCATCAAGACTCCATCCTTGAACTCCGCCCTCACTTTCTTCTCGTCTACGTTCTCGGGGACACTGAAGGTTCGCAGGAACGTACCGTAGTAGCGCTCCACGCGATGGAACTTCATCCCCTTCTCTTCTTTCTCCTGCTTCCGCTCGCCCTCGATGGCGAGAACGCCGTCCTCGACCCGGACCTTGACCTCTTCCTTCTTCACCTCGGGGATCTCCGCCTTGACGAGATATTCGTCGTTGGTCTCGGAGATGTCCACCATCGGCGCCCAGTCGGGAACGGTCAACGCTTCACGACCTGCCTCGGGCAGTTTGGGGAACATCCTCTTGCCATATCCCCCGAACGTTCGATTGAAGCGCTCGCCCATTTCCTCTAGCTCGCGAAAAGGATCCCAGCGCATGATGTTCATTGCAGTTCTCCTTTCCGAAGGCCTCGGGGGTCTTGCTTGCGGGATTTTCTGTCCTCCCTCCCTCGATGTCTTCTGAAAAAGAGAGGAGCAAAAGGCGTTCCAGAACGGCTTCCGAGGCCGCGGTCTCGGCCATTCGGAGAGCGCCGTCAGACGCTTGATAACATTGCGGAACGGCGTTCTGGTTCACTGGAGCACCGCCGTCTACGGGCCTGCTTGACGGCGCGCGTGTTGGCCATCGCGAAAGCACCCAGTCTATGGGGCAAAAGACACGACCGAGGAAGCTCCTCGACCTCGCTTCCGAGCTGACGGCTCAGTTCTTTGGGAAACGGTACTTGTCGAGGGGCTCTTTGTGGCAGCCTTCGCAAGCCGCCGCAATCGACGCGACCGCGGCCTCGAGCGACTTCGGCTCCTTCTTCCGCGCCGCCTTCACTAACTCGGCGGCCCCCTCCTTCGCCATGCGGGCGAAGCCGGCGGCTTCGTCGTTCCCGCGCCCCTTCCAGAATGTTTCCACCTCCTCGAAGAGGTCTCCGAGCTTCGCCGCCTCCTTCTCGATCTCCGAGCTGTGGCTCATCTGTCGATCCCTCTGGATCGCGGCGAAGCTGTGGTCGATGTCGTGCATACGCTCGCGGTATTCCGTCTCTCCCGTGAGTTTCTGCTGTGGGATCAGCAACATGAGGGCCACGACCATTCCGTGCATTTCCACCTCGTCCGTCCTTCCCTGGGCCTTCGGCCATTTTAGAGCAACATGAACTGGAGCAGAGCTGTGCTTTTCCGCTGGGCGCGTCGCGGGTCAAGGGAGTACGTTGACTTCGATGTACGAGGCGGCATCGACCGAACGGTACACCCGCTCGATCGCCTTGCGAAAGTCGGCCTCGGTCGCGTGGTAAATGTCGACGAACGTCTGGGGATTCCGATCGATGAGGGGAAACCAGGAGCTCTGGATCTGCACCAGGATCCGGTGGCCCTTTCGGAAGGTGTGGAGGACGTCGAGCATCTCGAACCGGATCCTCGTCGGCTCTCCCGGAACGAAGGGCTTCGGCGTTTCTAGACTGTCACGGAACTTCCCGCGCAGCACGTCCCCCCGAACAAGCTGCTGATAGCCCGCCATGGAGTCACCGGGCCTCAGAAGCCCGGTGCCGGTCGATGCCGCGGTTTCGCGAGCGTCGTCGGGATAGACGTCGATGAGCTTCACCACGAAGTCGGAGTCGGTTCCCGTGGTCGACACCCAGAGATTCGGACGAATGGGCCCCGCAATCGTCAGGTCCGCGGACAGCGGCTCCGTCTGGTAGACGAGAACGTCCGGCCTCCGAGCGGCGAAGCGCTGGTCCTGGATCATGTAGTCGTGAGTTCGATCGGTGGCCAGCCGTTCGATGAAGGGCACCGGCTTTGCCGGGTCGCTCAGGTACTCGTCGAAGGCCTCGGCCGGCCCCCCTGCACTCGGAGCTTCGAACGAAAGCGCGCCGCCCTCCCGGAGATAGAGCGCGCGCACGCTCGCGGAAGGGGACGGCCAGGCGTCGAACGTCCGCCATCGGTTTGCGCCCGTCTCGAAAAGGTAAGCCTCGGGGAGAGGAGGCGATTCGTCCGCCGCGAGTCTGGAATCGAAGAACGGCCGCAGGATGCGCTCGCGGTAGAACTCCGCGGTCGGCGATCCGAAGTCCACGTCCCCCAGTGACTCTCCGGAGCCGGCGCGCCACTGTCCGTGAGACCAGGGCCCGATGACCAGCAGATTGACGGTTTCCGGTACTGTTCCGCTCGACGGCCTGGTAGACGTGAAGAGCTCCGTAGAGGTTATTGGCGTCGAACCAGCCGCTCACCGTCAATACCGCGGGCCGGATGTCGACGAGGTGAGGAAGGATGTTGCGCTCCTTCCAGAACGCGTCGTAGGTCCCATGCGCCATGAGCGCACTCCAGATCGGGATCTCGTCCCGGAAATAGCGCTCGTCGAGGTTCGCGATCGGTCCTGCATCGAGGTAGAAGCGATACCCGTCGCGCGTCCCGAAGTCGATAGGCCGCGGCGGCGACGGGGTGGGCTCGCGGCGCGGGCGTCCCCAGGCAGAGAAGTACTCGAATCCGTCGAGGACCAAGGCACCGTGGAGATGGAGATCGTCGCCGCCGAACCAGTCGGCCTGGGGAGCCTGAGGGGAGGCCGCCACGAGGGCCGGGTGGGCGTCGATCATACCCGCCGCGGCGAAGAAACCGTCGTAAGAGATGCCCCAGAGGCCCACCCTTCCGTTGTTACGGGGAACGTTCTTCACCAACCAGTCGATGGTGTCGTAAGTGTCGGTGCTCTGGTCGATGTCCGTCGAGCTCTGCTTCCGCTCGCGGTGGGGAGTCATGTCGACGAATTTCCCTTCCGAGAGGAAGCTCCCCCGAACGTCCTGCCAGGCGAAGATATAGGGCGGGCCGTCGAAGCCCGGCCAGGCGAGGTCGCGGAGGGGAGCATAGTCGTTCGCTCCGTAATGCTCGACTCCGTACCGCGTCCGGTACATCAGGATGGGGTATCGGGCGCTCGCGTCTTTCGGCACGTAGACGGCGGTATAGAGACGGACGCCGTCGCGCATCGGAATCCGGAACTCGAATTTCTCGAACGTGGATTCCGTATCGGGCGCTTGAGCCGCCACCGCCGGGGTAAGCGCCACCCAGAGGACGATCGCGGCCCGTAACCACACGGAGCTCATGTAGCCGACGGAAATTCTAGCCGTCAGCAGCCCAAAATTCGAGGGTTTGCGGGACCGTACTTGAAGTCTTGCGCACTTCCGCGGAAACGTTACTTCAAGGAAATGCTTTACAGAACATGGACCGCGCGAGAACACTCAACGGTGAGCAAATTGGCTCTTGGCTCGGAAGCGTTCCGCCCGCATCCCGTTCGCGTAGAGGATTTTCCCGCAGCAACCGGTTGGCATGCCCGATGCACCGGCAGAAAGCATGAGAACCCAAATAAAGAGCATCGAATCATTCCTGCAGGGAAAGAGGATCGCACTCGTCGGAGCATCGCGGAACCCGAACGATTTCAGTCGGGTCGTGCTGCGCGAGCTCATCGCTCACGGCTACGACGTGGTTCCGGTCAACGCTTCCGAAGGCTTGGTCGAGATGGAAAGCCGGCCGGTCTACCGCCGCCTGAGCGAGGTTCCCGGCGCCCTCGATGGCGTTCTCGTCATGACACCGGCCTCGGCAACGGCTTCCATCGCGAAGGAGGTTCTCGCCTCCCGGGTCCCGCGTGTGTGGCTTCACCATGGGGTGGGACCGGGCGCGGTCGACGCGAAGGCCGTCGAGCTCCTGCGCGGGCGCGGAGTCGAGGTCGTGGCCGGCGAGTGTCCGATGATGTTCCTCGACGGCGGAAAAGGGGTACACCGAGTCCACGCCTGGATTCGGCGGGTCTTCGGAAGCTACCCGCGCGCCGCGTGACGCTCGTCGGGTCGCCTCTCCGACCAGGACCGCGCCTGCACGAGTTGGGCAGCGAGGCGGAAGAGAACCGCCTCGTCGCCGAACGGCGCCGAGAGCTCATTCCGCGTGGCCTTTCCGGAACTGCCTCGGTTAGAATCTCCGTTCCGTTCGACGATACTGCTTCGACGCTGCGAAGCGGCAAGAAGAAGCACCGAGTACCAGAGCTTCCGCGACCGACACTACTGTCCACGGAGCGAATCAATGCACGAGTACGAATCTTCCATGGTCTGGGCCGAGGGACGAAAGGGCAGAGTCGAGGCGCCGGGGCTTCCGGCCATCGATTTCGCCTCTCCCCCGGAATTCGGGGGTCCGGGCGGCACCTGGACTCCAGAGCACGCGTTCGTGACCGCGGCCAACGCCTGCGTCCTTTTGACGTTCGCCGCCATCGCGGATTTCTCCAAGCTCTCGTTCCAGAGCTTGAGCGCGAGTGCCAAAGGCAAGCTCGAGAAAGTCGAGGGAGAGGGGCTTCGTTTCACCTCGGTCGACGTGGAGCTCCGGGTCGAGGTGGCGACCGAGGCGGACGTTCCTCGCGCGCAGCGGATCGTCCAGAAGGCGGAAGCTTCCTGCCTGGTCTCGAAGTCGCTGAAGACTCCCGTGCGGGTGACCGCGGACGTTCGCGTCGCGGGCTGAGCAGCGTTATCAGTAGGCCCGACGCGTCCGAGGCCTATGAAGTCCTGACTGAAGGAGCAATCGAGCTGCACACGCGCTAGAGTTAGTCGAAAGCGCTCCTGGCGGGAGCGTTTGAAAGCGCGATGGCCGCCGCGATCCGCGAGTACGATGTCGCTACCGATCGCGATTCTTTGCGCGAATGTGTGGTCGCGCTTCAGGACTTCGAGCGCGAGCTCGAGCCCGCGCTGCCTGCGGGCAGCAGCATCGCGGACTCGTATCTGACGTTCCTGTTCGAGCAGTGCGCGAAGTCATCCGGCCGAGTGTTCGTGGCGGAGTCCGAGGGTCGAGTGATTGGTTTCGTGGGCGTTCTCACCCGAGTCCCTCCTGAGAGCCCGGAAGATCCACCCGACGAGTACGCCTACATTACGGACTTGGTGGTTCTCCCGCAGTACCGGGCCCAGGGAATGGGCCGCGCTCTTCTTGCGCGAGCCGAGCAAGCCGCGCGCGAGTCGGGAGCCGGACGATTGCAACTCGGTGTACTGGTCAAGAACCTGGCGGCGCGCGAGCTCTACAGAAGCTGCGGATTCGAAGACTTCGAGCTTCGGCTCTCGAAGGAACTGTGAGTATAGTTTTTCTCGACTCGAGAAGGATTCCAAGGAGGAGGTAATGGGAGGGGAATCATGAAGCCGATCCTGATGCTCGCGGCGATCCTGGTAACAACCATTGGATAACACCACAGCAGCGGCCGCCGCAGTTCGACATGAAGATCCAGACCACCAAGCTCAGCGACAACCTCTATCTTCTCGAGGGAGCGGGCGGCAACGTGGCGGTGTACGTCTGGGACGAAGGAGCGCTCCTCGTCGACGACAAGCTCGCGCCCGCGAGCCCGGACGTGAGAGCCGCCGTCGCGGCGATCACTTCCAAGCCCATTCGCTTCGTCGTGAACAGCCACTTCCACCGGGACCACAGCGGCGGAAACGAGGCCATGGCGAGCGACGGCTCGGTGATCGTCGCGCACGAGAACGTCCGCAGGCGTATGAGCGTCGATAGCTTTATCGCGGTCTTCGGCCGCAACTCCCCGGCGTCCCCGCCTAAGGCGCTGCCGGTCGTCACCTTCACGAACGACGTGACTCTGCACCTCGGCGATGAAGAGATCTCGGTGGTTCACGTCGATCCCGCCCACACCGATGGGGACTCCTTCGTCAAGTTCGGGAAGGCGAACTTTCTCCACATGGGGGACTGTTTCCTGAACGGAAGCTATCCGGTGATCGACTCGTCGAGCGGCGGGACCTTCACCGGGACGATCGCCGCCGCCGACACGGCGCTGGGCATGCTCGACGCGGAGACTCGAATCATTCCCGGGCATGGTCCGATCGGGACCGCAGCGGATCTGCGCCAGTGGCGCGAGATGCTCGCTACCATCCTGGACCGGGTGAAGACATCGGCGAGCTCGGGCCAGACCCTCGACCAGGTGAAAGCAGGGCAACCCACGAGAGAATGGGAGGGCAGATTTCCCCGGTCCTTCGTCACGTCGGACCACGTCGTCGAAGAAGCCTATCGTGAAGCCGCGCCTCGCTAGAGGCGACGTCGTTGTGACCGAAGCGAAAGGTTGTCTGCCTGAATAAGCAAAAAGCAAAACGGACTATAATGAGCCATCTACCCAGTCGCAGAAGGCTGAATCTTAATAAGCGGGCTGAATCTTAACGAAAAGGGAGCAGGTACACCATGTCCACTGAAAAAAATGACAACCTTGATGACAAACTTAGCTCTACAGAGAAACCCCGTGAAGTCTTTCGGGAAGATCCGCTAGCGGATACAAGCCCGTTAGTCTCACAGGAGATTCCACCCGGCGTGGATCGCCGTAATTTCTTGATACGAAGCGCTGTGGGCGGTGCTGCCGCCGTGATGACGGGTCGCTCTGTCTCGGCCAAAGAGAGAACCGCGATGGCCATCGCAACACTGCCGCCGCAGGCTGCGGGATCGGCGCCGCCGCTCTCTGCTGACTTGAACGTCGTGAAGAAGGGGAAGGGGCCCGTGCTGACGACGGTGGACGAGTTCTACAAAGTTGGGCCCGGACCATCGAGCTCGCACACGATTGGTCCGATGCGCATTACCTACGATTTCTACCAGCAATGCCGCCAAACTGCCGGCCGACAAACTAGCCAAGGCGACGGCGCTCAAGGTCAACCTGTTCGGAAGCCTCAGCGCCACAGGTAAGGGACACGGCACGGAACGGGCTGCACTGGCGGGACTGGTCGGGAAAGAGCCGGCAACCGTCGACCCGAAATTTCTAGACAGCTTGCGAGACAAGCCGGACCAGGTGTTCCCGGTGAAGCTCGGCAACAAGTCCATCGATGTGAGCCTCAAGGACGTCATCTACGACGCGACGAAGGGCGACTTCAAGCACCCGAACACGATGACGGTCAAGCTCCTCGCCGGCGACGAGGTGCTGCTCGAGCAGGAGTACTACTCCGTGGGCGGCGGATTCATCGAGTGGAAAGGGTACACGCCCCCGAAGAAGAACCCGCCGAAGTACCCGTTCTCGACGATGAAAGAACTGCGGGCCCACGCCGAGAAGAACAAGATCTCGATCGCGAAGGTAATGCTTGCCAACGAGATGTCGATCGCGGGCAGGACGGAAGAGGAAGTTTATGCCTTCATCGACAAGATCATCAACGCAATGGTCGCGACCGTAAAGTCGGGGCTTTCGATGCCGGAGGACGACGTATTGCCCGGCCCGATCAAGCTGCATAGCAAGGCAGCGACCGTTCACAAGCGCGCGATGGACGAGAAGTATCAAGCAGACCGCGGCATCGCCGCTCTCTCGGCGTACGCGTTGGCGGCATCCGAAGAGAACGGTCGAGGCCACCTGGTGATCACCGCGCCGACCGGCGGTTCCGCCGGCGTCATGCCGGCTTTGGTCTACGGGCTCGGCGAGGGAGGGCGGAAGCTCCCCTTGCAGAAGATCCGTGACGGTATGCTCGCCGCTGCGGCGGTCGGCTACCTCTGCAAGCACCATGCGACTCTGTCTGCGGCCGAGGGCGGTTGCCAGGCAGAGATAGGCGTGGCGTCGTCGATGGCTGCGGCATTGACCGCTACCGCGTACGACGCAGAGCCGCTGGTAGTCGAGAATGCTGCCGAATCGGCGCTGGAGCATCACCTGGGCATGACCTGCGACCCGGTCGCGGGTTACGTGCAGGTTCCGTGCATCGAGCGGTGCGCCTTCGGAGCAGTCAAGGCCTGGACCGCCTACGCGATCGCGAGCAACGAGATCGCGTCCAGGCACCGCATCGACTTCGACGCAACCGTGATGGCCCTGGCCCAGACCGCCAAAGACATGAACAGCAAGTACAAGGAGACAAGCGAGGCTGGCCTCGCCCTCTCCGTAACGCTCTGCTGACAGAACGGGGCTCCTCGCTCGAACTCGGCCTGGGGGTCGTTCGACGAGGAGCCTCCATTGCTTACGGCGATGGCTCGCCAAATCACGGGAAACTTCTGTGATCCGCAAACCCGGGCTCCCAGGGACGTGGTAAGGAAGCTGAGGCGAGATCGCAGGTGAGCGAGACCCGTTCGTACGATGCCATCATTATTGGAACCGGCCAGGCGGGAAAGCCCCTCGGTCTGAGCCTCGCCGCTTCCGGCCGCAAGACCGCAATCCTCGAGCGCGAGGAGCGGGTGGGCGGAACCTGCATCGTGCACGGCTGCACTCCCACGAAAACCATGGTGGCGAGCGCCCGGGTCGCCTATCTCGTGCGGCGCGCCTCCGACTATGGCGTCTCGACTGGCCCGGTCTCGATCGACCTCGGGAAAGTGCGGGAGCGAAAGCGCGAGATGGTCGAAAAGTTCAGCCGCTCGGCGCAGAAGGCGCTCGAGAGCGAAGAGAACGTCGACCTGATCTTCGGTGAGGGACGCTTCGTCGGTCCGCACGAGCTCGAGGTGAGGGCTCGCGACGGGCGGGAGCTTCGCCTGACCGCGCCCCTCGTGTTCATCAACACCGGCACGCGCCCCCGGATACCGGACATTCCCGGTCTCGCCGACGTTCCCTTTCTCACGAACTCGACGGTGATGGAGCTCGACCGAACGCCTGCGCACCTGGTGGTCCTCGGAGGCGGCTACATCGGGCTCGAGTTCGCCCAGATGTTCCGGAGGTTCGGCGCACGGGTTACGGTCATTCAGCGCGCCTCTCAGCTCCTGCCCCGGGAAGACCGTGATGTGGTCGACGAGCTCCATCGCATCCTTGCCGATGATGGAATCGAGATTCTCCTCGAGGCGCGGGTGAAGAGCGTCGCCCGGAACGGCGAGGGCGCGTTGCTGGTTTCGGTCTGGGCCGCTAAAGGCCTCGATCTCACGGCCTCGGCTCTCCTCGTCGCGACCGGCCGCGATCCCAATACCGACGGTCTCGGTCTCGAGGCCGCCGGGATCGAGAGCCATCGCGAGGGCTACATCGGCGTGAACGAGCGGCTCGAGACGAACGTAAAAGGCGTGTACGCGCTCGGCGACGTGAACGGCGGTCCCGCGTTCACCCACGTCTCCTACGACGACTACCGGATCGTGGAGGCCAACTTGCTCGAGGGTGGAAACGCGAGCACGCGAGACCGCATCATCCCGTACTGCGTCTTTACCGACCCGGAGCTCGGCCGCGTCGGCCTGACGGAGAAAGAAGCGCAGTCTCGCGGGATGGAATACCGCGTCGCCCGGCTCCCGATGAGCCGCGTCGCGCGGGCACTCGAGTCGGACGAGACACGTGGCCTCATGAAAGTCCTCGTCGATCGGAAAACCGATCGCATCCTCGGCGCCGCGATTCTCGGCGTCGCGGGCGGCGAGGTGATGACCGTTGTCGAAACCGCGATGATGGGGCAGCTTCCCTATACCGCGCTCCGGGACGGCATCTTCGCCCACCCCACGCTTTCGGAGTCATTGAACAACCTGTTCTGGAACTTCGACGACTGACACCCATTCCTGCAGGCCGGAATCCGGTTTAGTGGGCTCTTCCTTCCTAGTTTAATCTCGGCAAACGTAGTCCGGAGCGCGGGATAACTCGTAACACAAATCACTCTCGTCACACGACGTCGAGCCCGATTCCTACATAGGGCGTGGATAGCTTCTTGCTAACCCGCACCTACCGGCCGCCGTCTAAGCACTCGAGGAAACGCCATGGCCGCTGAAATCCGCCACGCCCTCCGCTCGCTCGCCCGGCAGAGAGGGGCGACGGTCCTCGTCGTTCTCATGCTCTCGCTCGGCATCGCAGCCAATTCCGCGGTGTTCAGCCTCGTCAATGGGCTCTTCCTCCGCCCTTTCGCGTTCCCCGACCAGGAGCGGCTCGTCTTCATCAACGAAACGGCCCCGAAGTGGAATCTCGAGATCGTCGGCATCAACTATCCGGACTTTCACACCTGGCGGGAGAACGCGAAGCTCTTCGAGGGAATGGCGATCTGGGACGGGCAGAGCCTCAACCTTTCGACCCCCACTGCCACCGAGCGGATCGACGGCGCTCTCGTCACGCACGATCTCGGCAAGGTCCTCGGCATCCAGCCGCTTCTCGGACGAGACTTCCTTCCGGAAGAGGACCGGCCGGAGGGGCCGCCGGTAGTGCTCATCACGGAAAGCGTCTGGCGCGACCGCTTCGGAGGTCGAGCGGACGTCCTGGGAGAGACCCTGAAGCTCGACGGAGTGGTGCGCACGATCGTGGGAGTCCTCCCTCCGGAAGCGGACTTCCCCGGCGACGCGGAGGTCTGGGTGCCGCTCCAGGGCGATCCGAATCAAGAGGAGAAGAGCTACTCCTACAACGGTGTTGGCCGGATGAAACCCGGCGTGACGGTCGAGGCGGCGGAGAAGGACCTGCTTCGCGCGCATGAGCCGATCTGGAAAGAGCGCGACAAGGAGAGGATCGTCGCTCCGTTCGCGCGTCCCCTGCGCGAGGAGTTCGTCCGCGATTTCGCGAGCGCGGCGAAAGCGCTGAGCGCCGCGGTGGCGCTCCTGCTCGTCGTCGCCTGCGCCAACGTCGCGAGCGTGATGCTCGCGCGCTCGGTCGCGCGACGCCGGGAGATGAGCATCCGCCTCGCTCTGGGAGCGGGTGCGAGCCGCATCATGCGCCAGCTCCTCGTGGAGAACGTGCTCCTCGCACTCGCGGGTGCTTCGATCGGGCTCGCGCTTGGCCAGTGGGCACTTCAGTACCTCCTCACGATGGTGCCGGAGCAGTTGCCGCATTTCGCTTCCTTCGACGTGGACCTGCGACTGATTGCTTTCGTGGTCGTCGCGTCGATGTCGACTGTCGTCCTCTTCGGCTGGGCGCCGACGCTCGCGGCCTCCCGAGGAGACCTGCGCGAAGCGGTCCACGGGTCGGCTCGAGGGGCGACGGTGTCGCCGAGGGCGAAGAGGACCCTGAGGATCCTCGTAGCGGGGGAGTCGGCGCTGGCGACGCTCCTGCTCGTCGCCGCCGGGCTCCTGATAAGCGCGTTTGATCGCGTGGGGCAGGTGGATCCCGGCTTCCGCGCCGAGGGTGTTCTGACGTTCGCTCTCTCACTTCCGGAGGTCAGCTATCCCGAGGAAGAGGACCGCCTCGCGTACTGGGATCGCCTCTCCGCTCGGATGAGCGCGATGCCGGGCGTTGACGCGGCCGGTCTCGTCACCTGTGCACCGCTCGGCTGCCACTGGGGAACTTTCTTCGAGTTCGAAGGCGTCGAGCATCAACCCGACGACTCGATGCCGGTGTCGCTGATGCGCTTCGCAAGCGCGGACTACTTCAGGACGATGGGAATCCGCCTCAAATCCGGTCGGTTTTTCGATGACCGCGAAGGGCGCGAGCCGCCGCCTCCCGATACCACGGAAAAAACGCCCCGCGTCGCCGTCGTCAACGAGACTTTCGCGCGCACGTTCTGGCCGAACGTGGCCGATCCCGTCGGCCGCCGGTTCAAATACAACGGGGACGAGAATCCCTGGATGACCGTGATCGGCGTCGTACAGGATATCAAGCACTACGGCCTCGAGCGGCCGATGCGTCCCGGCGTGTACTTTCCGCTCCCGGCGCAGCCCGTGCGGACGCTCACGGTTGCGCTGCATACTCCGGGCGACCCCTCCGCGCTCGCGTCCCCCGCACGCGCGGTGGTCGCCGAGCTGGATCCGGAGCTTCCGCTTTTTCAACTCACCACCATGGAGGAGGCGCTGCAGCGCTCGCTCATGGTGCGCGCCGCGTACTCGTGGATGCTCGGCGTCTTCGCGATATTGGCGCTGGTGCTGGCCCTCGGTGGCGCTTACGGGGTCGCGTCGTACCTCGTTACGCAGCGCACGCGGGAGATCGGCATTCGCATGGCGTTCGGCGCGAACACGCGGCAGATTGTGGGCACGATCGTTCGAGGCGGCCTCGGTGTCGCGGCCGCCGGCATCGCCCTTGGTCTCGCCATGTCGTTCGGAGCCGCGCGCCTTCTCTCGGACCTGCTCTTTGGCGCCAGGCAGGGGGATCCGGCGATTCTCGCAGGCGTCGCGTCGGTGCTCGTATTGACCGCCTTCGTCGCCAACTGGCTCCCCGCGCGGCGGGCGGCTCGTGTGGACCCGATGCGATCGCTCCGGACCGAGTGATGATGGACCGCGACGTCGCTCGAGCCCGGCAACCTCGTGACGGTCACCGGCTACCGCGCAAAGAGCGGAGCTCTCTCTCTGTGGGTCACGAAGCTGAGATCATCGAACGGCGTCGAGCTGCGAGTCCCAAATAGCTTCGGGTCCTGGTCCCGCATAGGGGATACGAAACCCGGCAGGTCGGCTTTCATCCCGAGCGCGGCCACGCCTTTGCCGCCGGGCTCGACTCCGAGGGCTTCGGTGAGGAACGCGAGCTGGCGGCCGAGAATCTCGGCCGATTCCTCGCGATCCTTTCCGAGCATGTGACCCGTGCCCCACATCACCTGCAGGAGCACGGGCTTCTCGCAGCCCTGCGCCGCCTGAAGTGCGGCGGTGAATTTGTAGGAGTGAGAGGGAACGGTGGTCTCATCACGCTCGCCGGCAGGTAATCAACGTCGGGGGATAGCACGTTCCCGGCTTCAAGTTGTGATACGGGCGAGTAAGCGAGCAGCGCACGAAACTCCTCCGGATTTGCGGGAGAGCCCAGCTCCGCGCGCCAGCCGGCGCCGCCGGTGAACTGGTCGTAGCGCACCATATCCGTCACGGAAATATCCATCAGGACCGCACCGAACAAATCCGGCCGCTGCACCAGCGCCGCGCCGGCCAGCGGGCTGCTCAAGCTGCCTCCGTTGATGGCAAGCCGCTCGCGCGACGTGTAGCGATTCGCGATCAGCCACTCGGCCGCGGCAATGAAGTCGTCAATCGTGTTCTGCTTCTTCGTCTTGATGCCGGCCTCGTGCCACTCTTCGCCGTACTCACCTCCGCCGCGAGCGTTGGCCAGCGCATAAACGCCGCCCGCTTCCATCCACGCGAGCACCTGCGGCTGAAACCACGGAATCGCATGCCACCCCGCCGCGCCATAGGCGTAGAGCAGCAGAGGGTTCTTGCCGTCGAGCTTGAGCCCGCGCTTGGCGGCGATGTGCAGCGGGACGCGCGTGCCGTCCTTGCTCGTGTAGAAGACTTGACGCGTCTCGTAGTCGGCCGGGTCGTAGCTCAGCTTCGACTGACGGAAGGGGGTGCTTTCGCCCGTTCGCGCATCGAGCCGGAACACGGAGGCGCCGGGTGAGTAAGCAACGGAGTTGAACGAATAGTACGAGTAGCGATCGAAGCTGCGGCCGACGAATCCACTGAACGTGGTGCCGAGATCGGGAAACGTCACCGTTCGCTCGAGCTTTCCCTTCGTATCGAAGACGCGGATCACGTGCCTCGCGTCCACCACGTACACCGCGATGAAGCGGTGGTCCACGAGATTGACGAAGTTCAGCGTGTCCGCCGATTCCGGAATGACATCGTTCCAATTCGCCCGCTCCGGGTCGCGAACGTCCACGGCGATGACGCGCCCTCGCGGCGCACCCGCATCGGTCTGCACCCAGAAAACAGGACCACGACTTCCGCGGAAGGTGTGCGTTTCTTCGCTCACCGGAAGGACCTCCTGCCACGTCGCGTCCGCGCGGCGCGCCTCACGGAAGTAAATGCCGGCTTTACCAGTCGTTCCGATGGTGACGGTGAGCACGACGTATTGCCCGTCGTCCGTTTCGCGCACGGAGAAGCGCCAATCGGGATGGCCGGGCGAAGCGTAGAGCACGTCGTCGGCTTCCTGCGCCGTGCCGAGCCGGTGAAAGAGCGCTCTCTGATTTTCGAGTTTCTGTGTGCGCTCCTCGCCGGGTTCGGGCACGGGAAACGAGCTGTAGTAGATCCCGCGGTTGTCAGAGTTCCACCACTGGGCGGTGCTCCCATTCAGTCCGCGCAGCACGTCGGGGAGAACGCTTCCGGTCGCGGTTTCGAGGAACCGCAATTCGTACCAGTTCGAAGCATTCCGCCGCACGCCATAGGCGACATACTTGCCATCGTGGCTCGGCACGACCACGCCCATCGTTTCCTCCGCGGGCCACGTGTTGGAATCAGTCAGCACGCGCGCGGGCGACGTGTCGTTTGCTGCGACTTCGAGTATGGCGCGCGCTCTCGCACCCTTCGGCACGCGCGTGTAGAACAAGCTGTCCGCCAGCGAGCCGCGGCGTGCTCACGCTTTCCATTTCGGTCAGCGCAAGAACCCGCGTTCGGAATTCTTGATAGGCAGGAAGGCCGCGAAGGTACTCGGCACCGAGCTCGTCTTGCGCTTTCACCCACGTCTTCGTCTCTGCAGATTCCAGGTCCTCCATCCATCGATAGGGGTCGCGGACAGTCGTGCCGTGGTACACATCGCGCTGCTCGACGGTGCGAGCGGTCGGATACGCGGGCGCAGCGGCGCTGCGTTCCTCCCCCCGGCGTTGTAAGCGGTGACGAGCGCCGTCCCAGCAGTGAGCGTTACGGCGGCAATGGCAGCGAATTTACGATTCATGGCATTCCTCCCTGGCGACTGGCCGCCGAGCGCGGGCAGATTCGTGTGACACGGCGGAAAGCGCCATGGATTGACGCTCGAGAAAAAGGCAATTTTTGCTCAAGAGGGAAACCGCTGAGAGAACAATGGTTGGGGCCACGATTGGGCGGGGTGTGCGAGCGCGGCGGTCGACCTGAGTGCTACACTCCGGCGTTTCCGCAGCGTCCTGCGTGAGGTCCATGAGGGCAGAGGGCAAGATTCGCTTTGGCGATTTCGAGGCCGACCTGCGCACGGGAGAGCTTCGCAAACACGGCCATCGCCTCCGCCTACAGGAAAAGCCCTTTCAGGTGCTCTCCGCGATTCTCGAGCGCCCGGGCGACCTCGTAACCCGCGAAGAATTACACCAGCTGCTGTGGGGGACCGACACCTTCGTCGATTTCGACAACAACTTGAATACGGCGGTCTACAAGCTGCGCGAAGTGCTCGGTGACACGACGGAAACGCCGCGCTACATCGAGACCTGGCCCAAGAAGGGTTACCGCTTCATCGGCACGATCGAAGCCGCGCCAGTCCCTGCGAACCCGGAGCCGGGCACCGTCGTGAATGGCATCGCGCCGCCTGCGCGCCCCCGCGATGGCAATGGGCTGCCGCCATCGCGCTCGTCGTGCTGGTCGCTGCTTCCTTCATCGCCGTCGCAACGAGCTCGAGGACGACATCCGCGAGCTCGGGGAATCCCAGTGGCGCAGGAAGCCTTTCTGAAAGGCCGGTACTTGATGGAAAGAGGCGGCGTGGAAAACGCGCAGCGCGCCGCGGCGTACTTCGAACAATCCATCGCGAACGATCCTTCATTCGCCCGCGCTCATGCGGAATTGGCCAACGCTCTTGCCGCCTATCCCTCGCACCGTCGCGAGAGCTCGGCTCGTGCCAAGGCCGCCGCGCTCAAGGCCATCGAGCTCGCCCCGAAGCTCGCGGACGCGCATCACCGGCTCGCCTCCATTTACATGTACGAGGACTGGAACTGGAACGCGGCGGGAGAGGAGTTCGCCCGTGCGGCGCGCCTGGATCCGGACTCCGCGGCGATTCATCACTCCTACGCGGGCTACTTCTCGACGATGGGCCAGTACGACCGTGCACTCGACGAGATGCGGAAGGCCCTGCGGCTCGATCCTGTTTCCGTGGCGATCAGTGCGGATACGGGCTGGTACTGGTTCGTCGCGCGGCGCAATGACGAAGCCATTGCGCAGTCGAAGAAGGCGCTGGAGCTGGAGGCGCAGCATCGCGGAGCGCACTACTACATGTTGCTCGCGCTGCTGGCCGAAGGAAATGCGGTCGAAGCGCGCCAGTGGGCCGCGAAGTATCTGACCCTCCTCGGTGGAACTACGGACGAGAAATTGCGCGCGTTACTGCCGGGCGAACCCGGCGAGGGCCTTCACGCCTTCTGGGAGATCCGTTTATCACGCGCGCGCGAAAGGGCGAACACGGAGCCCGTCCCGGCACAGGAGCTCGCACTGCTCTACGCTTCGCTCGGCGACACCGAGAACGCGCTTTCCTGCTCTCGACGAGGCGTTACGAAGAACATAGCGGCTGGCTCCTCCCGTTCATGCGCGTTTACCCGCCGCTCGACGGGCTCCGCGCGCACCCCCGCTTTCTTGCCCTCGAGAGCAGAATGAACTTCCCGAGCCCTTGAATCAGAGTTCCGTCGAGAGCGTCAGCGGGCGGCGCGGAGAGCCACGAGGCCGGGTCGATTGGGATCCGTCCGATTGGGTTCGTCGTGCCAGATCCACCACTCGTATGGGGGAGTCTGGGGGTAGCCTTCCGGCGAGTCCTCCCACTCCTCCTGGCGCCGAGCGCAGTGATGTCGAGGTAGCTCCAGGTGCTCCCCATTGCCTCGTCGCCACGGCTATTGATGAAGTAGGTGCGGAACACTCGGTCACCGTCGCGGATGAACGCGTTCGTGCCGTGATACTCGTCCACGCCGAAGTCCTTGTCGAAGTCATCCGTCAAGGTGTACCAGGGCATCTCCCAACCCATCCGCTTCTTCACGCGCTTGATGTCCTTCTGGGGGGCGCGCGAGGCGAACGCGAGAGCCGTGTCGCGGACGTTCAGATGGGCGATGTCGGCGACCTGGTCGGCCACCATCGAGCAGCCAATGCAGGCGTGCTCGGGCCAGCCCGACACGCCGGGCTCGAAGAACGCTCGGTAAACGATAAGCTGACGACAACCGTCGAAGAGATCGAGCAGGCTCGCCTTTCCATCGAGGCCGACGAATTCATATTCCTTCTCTACGGCCAGCCACGGCATCCGTCGACGCTCCGCGGCCATCGCGTCACGGGCGTGGGTCAGCTCCTTCTCTTTGACGAGCAACCTCTGGCGCGCAGCCTCCCACTCCTTCGGAGACACGACTGGAGGTGTGTTCATTGCGGACTCCTTCCCTTGGTTTTGCTGTCCGGCATCGTCAAGATGCAGCCTTTGTCCAGTCGGCGGTGGGGGAGCCGACGGTGCTCATGCTGCACGCTGTCCGTTGCTTTACGGACTTGCCTACGGGAATCGCCCCGTCGAGCCGGACGAACAGCTGTCTTCTAGATGCAGGGTACTGCGGACATCGCAGTTCAACAAGGTAATCTCGTAAACCTTCGCTCGAGAGGGGCGGCCGCCTACTCGATGGCGCGAAACCATCGCACTGCACGCGGCAGCGCCTGAATCCAGCTATTGACGTGATCGAATCCCGGAAGTGTGCGGACGGAACCTGACGGTCGCGAAGGCGAGGCGTCGGCCTCGATTTCTTTCCACGAGTTGAGAGGAATGAGCCGCTTCACGACTCTCTAGGGGGTGGGGAGGAATAGACCTCCTTCGGAGCTGGCGAAGCGGCGACTTTGCGGTATCCAGATGGGGAGGTCTCGGATGGAAAGAAAATCGAGCATGGTTTGGAAGCGCCTCGGGCTGTGGGCCGCCCTCGGCCTGGCGACGGTCTCGAGCGCGGGGTGTTTTCTCCGGCTGGTCCTGGGATACGAGGTGGTGGAAACGCTTTCCGACGAAATCGAGCTCGTCGTCGCCGCGATTACCGCGAACGCGACCACGTCCGTGTGCCGTAGGAGTCCCTTCACCGGATTGATCGAGTGCAGCTATGTCGTCGAGGACCCCGAAGGATTCCTCGCCACTACGACAAGCACCGCCCAGCTCGTCAGTGAGTTCGGGCTCCTCGGGGTAATCATTGACCCCCTGGTTCTCGAGCTTCCCGCGGGAGTCGCGGGTATCGCCGGCACCTTCACCGACGGAGGCGCCAACTCCGGCGACCTCCTCGTCTACCCGAACCTCTCCTACGTTCCCGTGGACGACAACCGTACCCTGACCCCCGGCCCGGGAAAGCAGCTCGTGGTCGTCGACTTTCCCGCGGGCATTTCCGTCGACGGAGTCGAATACCAGATATCGCTTCGTTTCCGGCAGCTCGTTCCCGCCGGCACGGGTCCGACGCCCATCCGCGCACTTCTCACTGGCAAGCTCCGGGCAGGACCGAAGACGTACTATCCGCCGATTCTGCCGTGCACCAGCAACATGGGGTCGGTTCCTCTCTTCACCCTTCCGCGCGCGGCGGTGTTCCAGCCGCTAGCGCTCCCCGCGAACCTCGAGCCCTGCGATCGCGAGCTCTACAGGTTCCTTCGGTCCGCGGGAGCCTGCGATCTCGACAACGACTTCGACGTGGACCGCAGCGACATCGACCTGGTCCAGGCGATGCGGAACCGGAGCGCCAGCGCGGGGGATCCCCGCGACCTCACGCGAGACGGACGGATCGACGTCAACGACGCCCGGCGGTGCACTCTTCAGTGCAGTCGTCCTCGCTGCTCTTGAACCGGGTAGATTGGTTACTCGGTCTGGACCGAGTCCCTCCCAGGGACACAGCTTTCGGGGCTGATCGACCGCTCGCCGTTAGCGATTCAATGCGAAAGAGAGTCGGAGCCCTGGACGGGAACCTCCAGCCGCTTCTGATACTCCTCTTGTGCGCGTCGAAGGATGGGAACGTCCGAATCGGCGTTTTTCCACATGGCAAAAAAGTCGCTGTAAGCCTTGCGGCTCCTGGCCGTGTCGCCCGTGATCGCAGCCGCTCGCGCAAGCCCCAGGTGCGCGAGTGGATATAACGAATATCCAGCGGGAGTGAAATCAGGGGCCAGGGCAAGCACACCCCTGTGGTCCAGGATTCTTTGGAACTCGCCGATGGCTTCGTTTCCAGCGCCCTGACTCAGATATGCCAGCCCGCGGAGGTAAGCGGGCCACAGGGACGCATGGAAACCGGTCTCGCCGCGGCTGGCAGCCTGCAGCAGGTGAATGGCGCCGGCTGGATTGCGGTGATGCAATTGAACCGCGGCACGGGTCATCGGTATCCAATAAGTATTGGAAAAACTACTGTGAGGAAATCGCCCGACCAATTCATCGACGATCGATTGCGCGTTCGACTCGCCGCAGAGCGCCAAAGCGAGAGCGGACCAGCTCAAGGCAAACCGGCCTCGCGCAAGTGCGAGTGTTCTGGCCGCCGTGGCCTTCGCCTCTTGGCAATTGCCGAATGCCGCCTCCCACAGGGTCTCCGCGGCTGAATACTGAGCAGCGCTTTCGTTCAAGCCCCGACCAATCGCCAGATCGACGGCCCGGCTCGTGAGCTCCCGTGCCTCTCTCACTTGTCCGGAGGACGCCGCGGCGATCGATTGACTTGCCAGCATTCCCGCTTCGATTGGAGTTCCGGCAACACCGTCAACCTGCTCCCGCATCGCTGCCGTGTCACCCTCGAGAAACGCGACCGTATGGAGCATGTAGCGGTATTGAGGCGGCTCCAGCTTGCGCGCCAGCGCTTGTTCGATCGCTGCCTTCGCATCATCGGGACGATCGAGACAAATGGAGCTGAGCGCCAGGCCGGCGTATGCCACTCCGGCATCTGGATTCAAGCGGATGGCTTCGTGAGCTTCCTCGAGGCCTCTTTCAAACTGTCCGATGGCGCAGTAGCGAAGAGCCAGATTGGTGCGCGGCACGAAGTCTCGCGGATAGGTTTGCTTCCATAGCTCCTGCACCTCGATGGCCTTGTCACCATCCCAGAGCACGTCCATGTAGTAGCGCGCGGAAATATAGAATCTCTCCCTTTCGCTGGTCCTCTCCCGCAGATCAAAAGCTCTCTGTGAGGATTGAGCGGCGAGGTCGTACGCCTGAGTGGTCGCATACGTGATCGCAAGGGCGGCGTGCGCGACGGCGAAATCGGGATCCAGCTCTACGGCGCGCCGAAAATGCGGGATCGCTTCAAAGTAGTTGCCGCTGAATTGGCGCTCTCTGCCGAGAAAGAACGCTTTCAGCGCCTCCAGTGAAGGAGTGGTGGCCTGTTCAATCGGGGTGTCGTATTTCTCGATCGAGCTCATCGATTCGCCCAGGCTCTCCCGGAGTTTCGATGCCGCTTCGCCGACCTTTTGTAGAACCTGCTCCCTGGATTCCGCTTCGACTTGCTCGCGGGCGATGGTGTCGCCGTTTCTGGCGTTCACTGCTTCCAAGTTGATGACGTAATGACTGCCAAGGGTCGAAATAGAACCCGCTAGTAATGCTTTGATGCCCTGCCGCTGTGCAATCTCCCGGGCGACCTCTCTCGTCACTGGCTCATCCGGTGAACGATCCATGTAGCGAAGCGTTTCCCGGATCCGTTCTTCTGAAAAGATATCGAGGAAAGGAGCCTGGCCCAGGTGAACCGCGAGCGCATGCTCGAGGGTCCCATCGAAAATATCGTCCCCGGTCGTATTGACGAAATCCGCAATCAGCAGGGTGTCTTTGTCCGTCAAGGGGGAAGGGGCCGGCGGCGTCGTTGCCAGCTTGAAGAGGAGAAAGCCGGCTAACACTCCGCCGAAAAGCGCGAGCAAAGCGACGACCGTTACGCCTCTTCGGTTCCTCGCTCGAGGCTCCTGACTGCGCGCCCTGGTTTACCGGGGCGATGAAAACATAGCCACGTCGCGGCACGGTCTTGATGCAGGTGTGCGCCTCGTCGCCAAGGGCCCGGCGAACCTCCACCAGGCACTGCACCAGCGAGTCATCCGTGACGAACGGCTCTGTCCAGAGAGCTTTGATGAGTTCCTCCTTGGTGACCAGCCGGTTGTTGTTCTCGGCAAGGTACTTGAGAGCTTCGAAGACTTTGGGCCGGAGTTTGACTTCCTCTCCGCGGTCCAGCAGGCAGGCGCGTTCCAAATCAATCGTGAAGTGGCTGAAGCCAAGGACGCGAGCGGCCGATTTCGTCATTTCTTTGGCCTTTTTTGGCCCTCCTTTCGTGACTCCGGCCGCCGCTGCCGCGGATTATAGCGGCGGATATCGAGAGGAATGCTCATGCTGGGTCGAATCATTGTTTTTGCCTATGGGGTCATTTGCTACCTGATTTTTCTCGGGACTTTCCTCTATGCCATTGGTTTCATCGGCAACCTGGCAGTCCCGAAGTCCATGGATTCGGGTCGCGAGGGTCCGCTCCCAGAGGCGCTACTCATCGACGCGGTGCTGCTCGGACTCTTTGCAATCCAACACAGCGTCATGGCTCGCCAGTGGTTCAAACGCGCGTGGACACGCGTGATCCCGGAACCGGCGGAGCGCAGCACCTATGTATTGTTCTCGAGCCTTTTGCTCCTGCTCTTGTTCTGGCAATGGAGGCCGATCGGCGGCGTCGTTTGGAATGTAGAGCACGGCGCCGCACGGACGGCGCTTTATGCCGTCTACGCGGTTGGGTGGCTCACGGTGCTCGCCAGTTCTTTCCTCATCAATCACTTCGATCTTTTCGGACTTCGGCAGGTTTTTGCCTATCTGCGAGGTAGGCCGTATGCCGCGATTGGTTTCAGAACGCCAGGGCTCTATCGGTACGTTCGGCATCCTCTATACCTCGGGTGGCTCCTGGTCTTCTGGGGGACGCCGACAATGACCGCCGCCCATCTATTGTTCGCGGTCGCGACGACCGGCTACATCCTGGCGGCGATTCAATTCGAGGAGCGGGATCTGATTCGATTCTTCGGGAATCGATACGAGAGCTACAAGCAGGAAACACCCATGCTCCTCCCTCTTCCTTTGGGTAGAGGGAAATCACCGAATGTCGTCATCGACGAGGGAGTTCGCTAGCAGAAATCGACCGAAACTCTGACCCATTCCAATATTTCAAGGAGGATGCTCATGAAAGTTCGACGATCGACCATGAACCGCGCCTTTTCCCTGTTCGGTGCTCTCGTGCTCTTGGGGTCCACGGCGCCGGCGCAGGACGCCCGCTCGCAGCATCACCGACCGCCATCGGACGATAAGCACTCGGGCGACCTCGTCCAGGCCGTCAGAAAATCCACTTGGCGATTTCGTGATGTGAAGGTGGCCGAGACGGAAGGCTATTCTCTTATGTTCGGCTGTGTCAGCGGACCCGACTCGGGGGCCATGGGCCTCCACTACGTGAACCTGCCGCTGGTGGGAGACGGCGTGCTGGACCCGGCGAAGCCCGAGATCGTGATCTACGAAGCCCAACCGGATGGCCGCCTGCGTCTCATCGGCGCCGACTTTCTCGTTTTCGCGGACGCATGGCATGCGAATAACTCGGCGACGCCCGAGCTCATGGGCCAGCTCATGCACCTGTTCGAAAGCCCGAACCGCTTCGGGCTTCCGGCCTTCTACACGCTGCACGTTTGGGCGTGGAAGCACAATCCCAACGGTGCGTTCGTGAACTGGCATCCCCAGGTTTCGTGCGAGGCCTTCGGCGGTCAGACACCCTGACCGGACGATTCGGGGGGAAGCTCGGAGGCGGGAACCGGATTCCGATTTTCCGCCTCCGAGATCGAATCCCAGCCCGATCGCTCAGGGCGACGTTATGCTGACGTTGTCGAGCTGAAAGAAAGCGGGGCCCGAAAAGCTCTCGGGAACGTTCCATAGGAAGCGCACGAATACCGTCTGCCCGGCGAATGCGGCGAGGCTCATCGTCTCCGTGTTGCTTCCGGTATCGTTGACGTTCGTTCCGGCCTGGGCCGTCAGGAACGTAGTGGTCGAAAGGACGCTCCCCCGACGGTCTCAATTCGAACGGAGAACTCCCGGTCCTGAGTGGCTCCATAAGGAATAAGGGCCCAAGTTGGTGTGGGTGAATCCCCCTCGAGTTCCTGGTCTCCCAGATAGCGGCTATTACTCGCTGCAACCCCGGAGGCTTGCCGCGGTCCGCGCGATCGCGTTGCGATGAGAGCTCTTCTTGCAATCGGCTGGACAAAGTCTAGACTCGGATGGACAGAGCCGTACATGCATCTGAGCCGTGGATCCATCAGACCGCCTAGTCTGGTACAGACCGCGAGAATCCTGCTGATTTCGGCGGTGCCCTTGCTCGCGCAGGGCCAGACCGAGGTGGGCATCCCGGTCACCGACCCCCTGGTGCTGGCGAAATGTGGAACGTGCCACGCCGCCGACGAGCAGGGAAATCTGCAGCGTATTTCCTGGGCGCGCGCCACGCCTGAAGGCTGGCAAGAAGCACTCAAGCGCATGATCCGCGAGAACGACGTCTCCCTGACGCCAACAGAGGCTCGGGCCATCGTCAAGTATCTCAGCACGCGGCATGGGCTGGCGCCCGAGGAATCGAAGCCCGTGATGTACTACGCGGAGCGCCGGGTTCACGACGAAGCCGGGCAATGGAATGACACATCTGCTCGAAGCCTGTGCGAAGTGTCACGAGGCCGCCCGCGCGCTCTCATGGCGGCGCACAGCGGACGGCTGGAAGCAGTTTGCCGAAACGCATGCCGGACGATATCGGTTCAAGCCGGACCAGGAAGCCATCGCCTATCTGGCAAAGGTCGCTCCGTTCTACACCCGCGAATGGGCCTCGTGGAGTGCGCGTGCTCATGCGCCGGAGCTCACCGGACGCTGGCTGATGACGGCACATGTCCAGGGTCGCGGCAAATTCCACGGAGAGATGGACGTCGAAGCGGCCAGCGGCGGCGATGAGTTTCTGACGAGTGTGCGTCTGCACTCCGTCAACGATGGAACTGTCGTCGTTCGCACCGGGCGCAATGTGGTGTACGCGGGGACCGCATGGCGCGGGCGATCTCAAGGCAGCAGTGCCGCAAGTGCCGCTCCTGACGATCTTTCGACCGAAGCACGGGAAGCCATGTGGGTAGCGCCAGACGGATCCAGGGTCGAAGGACGCTGGTTCTGGGGACAATACCAGGAACTAGGCTTCGACGTGACGATGCAACGTGCGTCTTCCGATCCGACGCTGCTGCTCGTAGATCCGCCGTCGTTCACGGCAGGTTCGAACGCCAACCGAATTCGGCTCATCGGTGACCGTTTCCCCGCGCAGGTGACGCCCGCCGACGTAACCGTGGGCTTGGGCGTGACGGTGCGCCGCATTCTTTCTTCCACGCCAGGCGAGATCGTCGCTGAAGTGGACGTCGCCGCCGATGCACTGTCTGGTAAACGCAACGTAGCCTTCCGGTCCTCTACGCTCGAAAGCGCGGTTGCGATTTATGATCGGGTCGACTACGTGAAGGTGACGCCTGAGTCGTCGCTCGCGACGTTCGGCAGCCAGAAATATTCGCGAGGCTTCCAGCAGTTCGAGGCCATCGGCTACCAACGTGGCCCGGACGACAGGCAGCACACGGCCGACGATCTCGAACTGGGCCCGGTGGAAGTGGCTTGGTCGATGGAAGTTTTTTACGAAGTCGACCGGAGCAAGCAGGATCGGGTGGGAACGTTGAGCCCTACCGGTTTCTTCACGCCCGCTGCCGCGAATCCTGGCCATAACTACGACGTGTGGATCATTGCCACCGCGAAGACCGAGAAAGGCAAGGACGGCAAACCGCTGGTTGGCAGGGGCTACCTGGTGGTGACCGTTCCCACGTATACATTCGAGGGCCGCACATTCGTTCGAGAGCTGGACCGGTGGATCGAGGAGGGGAGCAGCGCACGATGAGGACATTCACAATTGGGCTCGTGGTTTTTCTGGCAGCGGGGGCTTCGGCCATCGCGCACCACGGTCTGGCAGCCTTCGACCAGACGAAGGAGGTCACTCTCAAGGGAACGGTCACGGAGTTTCACTTCGTCAATCCACATTCCGTGGTGGATTTCGAGGTGATAGACGACAAGGGACAAGTTCAACAATGGAAAGCTGAGATGACCAGTCCGGCTCATCTGAAAGGATGGACCGCGACGTCGCTCGAGCCCGGCAACGTCGTGACGGTCACCGGCTATCGCGCCAAGAGCGGAGCTCTCTATCTGTGGGTCACGAAGCTGAGCTCATCGAACGGCGTCGAGCTGCGAGCTCCCATTAAGTAGCTCCCTGTCTTGGGCGGCAGGGCCGTCACCTCGCAGGACTGGTGCTAGACTGCGCTCGATGCCTCCAAGCGGCAAACGAAAGGATGCGAGAAGATCGCAGTAGGGTGAAGCCCATGAAGAAGACGGGAAAGAAAGCTGTCGGACGGGGGACGCGAAAGAAGAAATCGCCCAAAAAGGCCTCTCGGAAAAAGGTTTCGACGAACGCGAAAGCCGCCTCCCGGAAGAAAACGGGCAAGAAGAAGAGGGCGGTAGCGCCCAAGAAGCGCTCCCGGGAAGTTGGCTACGTAGTGGAAACCCTCGTAGGACTCGAGAAGCTGAGAGTGCCTACGAGTCCGCAATCGGGAGACCTTCAAGGACTCTCGAACAACGAGCTCGTGGATTCGCAGAGCGTCGACGAGCTGCTCGAGGAAGGGAACGCGTTCGAAGCCGGCGTGGTGGCGGGGGTCGAGGACTCGGAGGGCTCCGGCACGAGTGAAGTTCGCACGCGTCAGGTGCCTGTGGACGACGTCCCCGACGAGTATCTGGATCAAGACTAGCGACCGCGGCTCGACGCACGAGCTTATCGGGCCCCTCCGCCGCGCAGGCGGCGCGCTGCCTCTGCACGCATCCGCTGCATGGCGTGCGTCTCCCGGTCGGAGTAGCGCTCCTCGCTCCACGGATCGGCGCGCAGATGATAGCCGTTCTGCTCCCAGAAACCGGGCGCGTCGATGTCCAGGAACTCGAAGGCGCGCACCCACTTGGCGCTCTTCCAGAAATAGAGCTTTGGCACGACCAGCCGGCACGGCCCTCCGTGCTCCACGGGCAGCTCGGAGCCATCGTGCGCGAACGCCAGGAGCACGTCCTCCCGGCGCAGTTCGTCGAGCGGAATGTTGGTCGTGTAGCCCTGCTCGGCGTGAACCATGACGGCAACCGCTTCGGGCCGCACCCTCACGCGCTCCAGAAGCTCACGTACGGACACTCCCTCCCAGAGATTGTCGAATCGGCTCCAGCGCGTCACGCAGTGCACGTCCGACTTCACGACGACACGCGGCAACCGCCCGAGCTCCTCCCAGGTCCAGGAGACATCCTGCTCCACGAGGCCGAAGCAGCGAAACGTCCAGGTGCGACGATCCACGTGGGGTGTCTCGCCATAGGTGAGCACGGGCCACTTCTGCGTCAGCACCTGCCCGGGCGGGAGCCGCTGGGTTCTAGGTTCGCTCATGCTATTCGTGCTCCTATTTCTCACGTGCGGTCACCTCTGGGCGTAGCTCGTGTAGACGAAGTCGCGTGCCGCCGCACCTGCGATGTGGCACCCATGGCACCCCCGTGCGAATGTCGGGTCGTTCGTGGACGGTTTGAAGGTGTCGGACGAAGCGTCGTACACGAACGTGGCGTACCCCCAGCCGTTCGTGTCCGGGAATCGCTTTGAGTCCTTCAGCATGAAGGACATCTCGGTTTGCGTTCCGGGCACGGTTACCTCGTAAGGCGATTCGTGATCGCGGTCCTTCAACCATTCGATCTTGGCGATCGCCGCGCCGTCGGGAACGGCCTTGCCGTTCGCCGGAATGCCGTCGCGGTACGCCTGAATCATCGTGGAATTTCCCAGGATCGCCTTGGTGCACCCGACCTTCGACGTACCGCATCCGCTGGCGTCATCGGGCTCGCTCGTGGCAATCATGTGCCACGCGTCGTAGCCTCTGAATTCCGAAAACGCGATTCCGTTTGCCGATGTCAGGGTGTATCGATCCTGCGACTGTGCGGCTAGCACCAGGCCGACGACCAAGACGAAAGCCCCGAGGACGCCCAGTTTCGTGGTGTGTTGGTGCTTCATTTGACGCGCAGTGGTTGGAAGGCGGCACGGAGCTCGGCGGCAAACAGCTCCGGCTCCTCCCAGGCGGCGAAGTGGCCGCCCCTGTCGACCTCGTTGAAGTAGGCGAGGCCGGGGTAGACCGCCTCGACCCAGCTCCGCGGGGAAGCCCAGATCTCGCCGGGGAACGTCGTGAAGCCGACCGGAACCGAGACCGCCGGAGGAGCCTGGCCGCTCGCAAGCGCTGCGGCCAGCGCTCGTCCGTCCTCCCAGTACGACCGGGCCGCCGACGCTGCGGTGCCGGTCAGCCAGTACAGCGTGATGTTGTCGACGATGGTGTCCCGGGTGAGATTGCCCACGGGCTCGCGTTCGACGAACGCGCGAGAGATCTTGTAGTAGCTGTCCGTGTCGTGGTCGAGCAACCAGGCCGCCAGCGCGACGGGTGAATCCAGCAGGGCGTAGCCGATCGTCTGTGGCCGCGTTGCCATCTCGAGGAAGTAGCCGAAGCCGTCCTCCCTGAACGTCGCGAGCGCCTTGGCCGCTGCGCGTTCCTGTTCGGATTCCTTGGGCAGTTGATCGCCGATTGCGAGCACCGCCGTGAGCAGGTTCAGGTGGTAGCCGACCAAACCCTCGACCGCCTGGCGGCCCATCAGGTCCGTGACGAGGGCACCCACGTCGCCGCCCTGGGCGACGTAGCGGGTGTAGCCGAGGCGGTGCATCAGCTCCGCCCACGCGCGTGCGGTGCGGCTGGCGTCCCAGCCGAGCTCGGTCGGCTCGCCCGAGAAGCCGTAGCCGGGCAAGGACGGCAGCACCAGGTGGAATGCGTCCTCGGGGGTGCCGCCGTGCGCAGTCGGGTCGGTCAGCGGGCCGACGGTCTCGAGCAGCTCGATGACCGAGCCGGGCCAGCCATGCGTCATGATCAGCGGCAACGCGTTCTCATGCCGCGACCTGACGTGGATGAAGTGGATCTCGACCCCGTCGATCTGGGTCGTGAACTGCGGAAGCGCGTTCAGTCTCGCCTCGCACTTGCGCCAGTCGTACTCGGTCGTCCAATAGCGGGCGAGCTCCCGCAGCGTCGCCAGCTGCACGCCCTGCGACCGATCCTCGACGAGCTCCTTGGTGGGCCAGCGTGTCGCCGCGAGGCGCCGCTTCAGGTCGGCGAGGTCGGCGTCGGGCACATTGACGCGGAACGGTCGGATCGCGGGGTCGTCGACGCGATGCATCAGTTGTTCGAGTGACTTCATACTGTCCTCCTCGAACGCATGAAACCAGATCCGCGCGGTGGGATCTATTAGACGAAGGTATCATCGATACCTTCGTAGTTCAGCGAAATGGCCCTGATCGACGCGCTGAGCACTGCGCTTCGGATGAGGTAAACATGAGGACGACCGGCACGGGGTAGATCGCGCCGCGGGCATGAGCGGGATGACGTCCGCACGTGCGCCAAGATCGGCGCGGGCGACTGATACCAAAGTCTAATAGACCTTTGTTGGGCGGCTGGGGCATCCTGTGCCTACGAGTTTCGCCAACCTGCGCGGCGATGGGCTGAAAGCTGGTCCAAACACATCAGCCCCGAGCTCTGGACCAGCGCACCGAGCAGAGGGAGGTGCGGACGATCATGCACAGTGACAGTCACAAGTTCGACGCAGAAGATGACCGGGTCATGGCCTCCCTAGGGAAATTTGCCTCTTCAGCTCGAGCACTGATACACATAGAGGACCTCAAAGTTCAGATCTCCAAACGGGAAAAAGCGGAAGCAGAAGTCGGTGAATTGGCAGGAGAGCTGGAGGCAAAGATCCGGCGTCTGGTGGAGGCGAATGTCGTAGGAATTGTCACGTGGAATCTCGAACCCTTTCACAAACATGGTCAGAGCGAACGCTTACATCTCGAAGGTGTAATCACCAGTGCTAACGATGCTTTTCTCCGCATGGTGCAATACGACCGTGAAGATCTGGCCTCCGGTCGCTTGCGATGGGCGGACCTGACGCCAGCCGAATGGTATGGCGATGACGAAAAGGCAGTAGCTAATCTAACGGCGTCCGGCATCTTTCAACCCTTCGAGAAGGAGTACTTCCGGAAAGACGGAAGCCGAGTGGCTGTACTTCTCGGCGGCGCGCTCTTCGAAGGAAGTGCGAACGAAGGTGTCGCTTTCGTGCTCGATTTGAGCGACCAAAAGCGAGCCGAGAGGGCTTTGAGATCGGCGTCCCGGTAACGCCGGCGGCTTGCTCAAACGGCCGGGCATGACCGAGTCAGCTCGGCAGTGACTTCAGTGGCTGAGTACCAGCAGGATCAGTAAGGCCACAAAACCAACGACCAGCAGCAGGCCGTTGAACGGCGGCGAGCCGTAGAACGCCTCCGGGATCATCGTTTCCGAGACCAGCGCCAGGATCGCGCCCGCCGCGAACGCCTCGACCGTCCCGCGAACCGCCGGGCTGGTGCCCCGGAGCACAAGCCAGGCAACTGCCGCTGCGATGCTGATCATCAAGGCGATTCCAATCCAGACGCCAAACACGTAGCGCGCGGACCGTTTCGCGCGCCGCATTCCGGCGCTGCTCGACAGGGCCTCCGGGATGTTACCCAGAATGAACGCCGTGACCGTCCCCAGGCCGGGCGCGCCTTGGTGCAGGACGGTCAGGCCCAGCACCACCCCTTCAGGAACGCCGTCGAGGAACGTGCCGGCCGCGATGGCCAGTCCGCTACCGGGCTGCTGCTCTTCTTCCGGCTGCTCCACGCATTCGCCGCAGCGTTTTCGGTGCTGTGCCCCGTGGCGGGAGAGTAGCCAGTTAACAGAACTGAACACCGCCGCGCCACACAGCAGACCCATGACCGTCCAGTACAGGCTTGTCGCGTCACGCGCGTTGATCACCAGGTCAACGGACACCACCGCCAGAAGTACGCCGGCTGCGAACGTCATCACACGGGCGATGGTGGTGTGCTGAAGGTTCGTGTAGTACCCACCAACGGCCCCGATCAGCAGGCCGGACGCAGACAGGAGGCCCCAGCCGGCTGCTTGCAACCAGCCGGTCAGTTCTACAAGCGGTCTGATCACCGTTTGATCGTTCATTTACCCAAACCCCGAGCGACACGTGTATCCGGCTTCAGGTTACCGTCCTCTTCTTGCCTTGCTTGCGGTAAACGGAGGGGTCACGAGACCTTCCTCTCGAGCGCACGAATCAGCCCCTCCTTGCTCATCTTCGAACGGCCGGAGATATCCGCCCGCCCGGCACGATCCAGGAGCTCGGATCGGGTGAGCTATGTCAGATCCGCCGCACCCACTGACTCGAGACTCGACTTGAGCGCGCTCATCAGATCGATGACTCGGGGCTCCATGGGAGCTGTTTCGGCAACAATTCTTTCGCCTCGGGCCTTTTTCTGGATGAGGTCCAGCACCTGTTCACGATACGTATCCATGAACTTCGCCAAGTCGAATTTCGCGGAGAGTGCGGAGATGAGCTGTGACGCCATTTGAACCTCTTTATCCGAAACGGAAACATCCGTCGGCAAGTCCTCGACGGTTTCCGGGGAACGGATCTCGTCGGCGAAGTACATCGTAGAAAGGCCCAGAAGGCGGCCAATGGGTCTCACCGTCGCCAAGTGCTCTTTGCTGCGCAGGACGAACCGCCCGATTCCCACCTTCTTCGTCGCAACCATCGCGCGATGAAGCAGGGCGTATGGCTCGGCCGAAGCGACGGCGTCAGAGGGACCGAGATAGTATGTCTGCTGCCACGCGATCGGATCGATGTCCGCCAGGTCCACAAACTCCTCGATTTTGATCGTACGACTCTTCACGGGAGCGAGTGACTCGAGTTCCTCCGACGTCACGATGACGAATTCCCCTTCGGCTAACTCGTAGCCTTTCACGATCTTCTCCCAGGGCACCTCCTCGTCCGTATTTTCACCCACGCGCTTATTTCGGACTCGTTGCCCGGTTTCTATCTCGAGCTGGTGGAAGCGCACCTCCCGGGACTCGGTCGCGCTGTAGAGTTGAACCGGAACGTGCACGAGCCCAAAGCTGATGGCCCCGCTCCATATCGCTCGAGCCATAAAGCGATCTCCTCTCGGTTGGTCTGTAGGGCCTATTGGCGCCTCTGGATCGTACTCCGGTCGGACCGATTACTTGCGGAGGAACGCGAGCAAGTCCGCATTCACTTGCGCCTCGTGTGTGGCAGTGAGGCCGTGCGGTGCCCCCTCATAGTAGATTTCCTTCACGCCCTTGATGAGCCTGGCCGATTTTCTCGCCGAATCCTTGACGGGGACAATCTGATCGTCCTCACCGTGCATGACCAGCGTCGGAATATCGAACTTCCCCAGATCCGCCGTGAAATCGGTTTCGGAAAAGGCCTCGATGCTGTCGTACGCGTTCTTGAGGCCGGCCTGCATGCTCCAGAGCCAGAACTGATCCAACGTCCCCTCGGAGACCCTCGCACCCGGTCTATTGGCGCCATAGAACATTGGAGCCAACTCTCGGTAGAACTGCGAACGGTCCTTGGCGATTCTCTCCCGTAGACTGTCGAATACCTCGATCGGGAGGCCTTCCGGGTTGGCCGAAGTCTTCAGCAGGAACGGCGGCACAGCGGCCACAAGGACCGCCTTCGCCACACGCTTCGTCCCATGCCGCCCGATGTAGCGAGCGACTTCTCCGCCACCCGTTGAATGGCCCACCAAGGCGACGTCCTTGAGATCGAGGGCCTCGATCACGGCTGCCAGATCGTCCGCATAGCCGTCCATGTCGTTACCGAACGTGGCCTGGTCGGATCGGCCATGACCACGCCGATCATGTGCCACGACGCGGAAACCGCGTTGCGCCAGGAATAGCATCTGGCCGTCCCAGGCGTCTGAGTTCAGCGGCCACCCATGGGAGAAGGTGACCACGGGGCCTGTGCCCCAGTCTTTGAAGTAAATCGTCGTCCCGTCTTTCGCGGTAATCGTGCTCATCTCAATCCTCCTAAATACGTTGTATGCGACCTGGATACGGTTGTCCCCGATGATGCAAGTTGATGCTCGATTTCGCTCGATAAATGTCAGTTACAAAGGAGAAGACCGATCGGTGAGACGATCTGTGACACTGTCTTTGCGTCTTCGTCGCGCACCGAGCCCTAAATATCGACCTACACCATCGTCTAATTGACGCGTCCTCCGGCACCTGCTTCAATCGCATGTGAAATGCATGGCAGGCCTGAGGATGTCCTTGTGATAGCCGTCACTTCTAACCGCGGCGTCATTCACGCCGCCACAGGAGAACGACCATGCTCGAAACAACGTCGCCCACTCGGGGCGCACCCCCCGCACTCAGCTATCGCCAGAGCATTCGGAGCACCGGATCGGAGGCTTCCGTCATCGGCCCGCCACCCGCGAAGCCGTGCGCAGCGGCCGAAGGCAGTAAAGCGCCGGTCATCCGATCACCGGACTCAGGCGCGAACGGCCTTGCGGTCTTTCTCGATGTGCGCCCTCGTCTACTCGCGATCGCGTACAGAGTTCTGGGAAGTGCAGCTGCGGCAGAGGACATTGTGCAAGACGCGTGGTTGCGATGGCAGGCGATTGATCGCAGCGCGGTCCTGAACGCGGCAGCTTATCTGGCGACGACGACGGCGCGGTTGGCCATCAATCTCGCCCAGTCCGCCCGCTTGCGCCGCGAAACGTACGTCGGGACGTGGCTCCCGGAACCTGTGGACACCCGCCCCGACCCGCAGACGGAAGTGGAGCGGGGCGAAGCGCTCGAACAAGCGGTCCTCCTGCTGTTGGAGACACTCTCGCCGAAAGAAAGAGCCGCGTACGTTCTCCGTGAAGCTTTCCATTATCCCTATCGACAGATCGCGGGCATCCTCCGACTCGCCGAAGCGAACGCTCGCCAACTCGTCGCCCGCGCCCGGAAGCGTGTCGCCGGTAACAAGCCTCGTTCGCCCGCCAGTTCGGCTGATCGACCGCGGCTTCTCGATGTCTTCATCGCCGCCACCCAGAAAGGAGACGTCTCCGCACTGGAGGACTTCTTTGCATCGGAGAGCGCCTCGTGAGGTTGTCACAAGGCGGTCCCTTGTCCGGTCTAGATGAATGACGAATGGCTTCCAGACTGATGGCGGGGAGCAGAAAGGATCGTTATGAAAATCGTAGTAATCGGGGGAAGTGGACTCATCGGGTCCAAGCTCGTCAAGAAGCTTCGTGAGCACGGAAACGAGGCAGTGGCGGCGTCACCGGATTCGGGCGTCAACACCCTCACCGGCGAAGGTCTGGCCGAAGCGCTGAGGGGCGCCTCGGTGGTCGTCGATGTGTCGAATTCTCCTTCCTTCGAGGACGCGGCAGTGCTGAAGTTCTTCGAGACGTCGACCCGCAACCTCCTTGCCGCAGAAGCGGACGCCGGGGTGGGACATCACGTTGCGCTCTCGGTTGTCGGCACCGATCGTCTTCTTGCGAGCGGTTATTTCCGCGCGAAGATGGCGCAAGAAACCCTGATCAAAGCCTCATCTATCCCGTACTCGATCGTCCGCGCGACGCAGTTCTTCGAGTTCCTCAAGGGCATCGCCGGCGCCGCCACCGAAGGCTCCGCGGTTCGCCTCCCACCGGTGCTCCTCCAACCGATGGCGGCTGACGATGTCGCCAGTGCCGTCGGGAGGACCGCGGTGGGCACGCCCGTGAATGGCACTCTGGAGATTGCGGGGCCCGAGCGGTTTCGTCTCGATGAGCTCATCCGACGGGTACTCAGCGCGCAGAGTGATCCGCGTGAGATTGTCGCTGACCCGCACGCCCGCTACTTCGGCGCGGAATTGAGCGAACGTACGCTCGTTGCCGGCGATGATGCACGAACTGGTGAGACGCGGTTGGAAGACTGGCTCGGCCAGCCCGCTGGCGAAGCCCCGACGAAGAGTCCTCAACCCTCGGTAGCTGCATCGGCTCCCCCCGAGCCAGCAACCCTGAAAGATACCGAATTCCGCGTAAGCGACGTGCCGCCCGGAACGGCCTCACTGGTGGGCACCGTGGCCGTGTTCAACGTCGCTGGCAGCTTCTGTGCCACGCAGGACAAATGCACGCACAGGCAAGGTCCACTGAGCCAGGGCAAACTCGACGGATCGATAGTGACCTGCCCGTATCACGGCGCTCAATTCAATGTCTGCACGGGCGAGGTGCTTCGCGGTCCGGCGAAGGACCCGCTACAGACTTACGGTGTGAGTGTGCAGGGTGAGGTCGCGAAAGTAGAGTCTGGTTTGGTCGAAGCGAAATAGAAGAGGTCCAGCAGGAAGGGGTCGACCATGACGCACAAGGTAGTTACGTTGCTTCTCCTAAGTCTCATCCCAACTACGTTGATGGCGCAGGAGCCTAAGGTCACGACACTAGTGTCCAGAGAACTGACGGACATTCCCGGCCGGGAGGTCTTGATGTTGATGGTCGAGTATGCTCCCGGCGGGTCGGACCCGGTCCACCGACACGATGCACACGGCTTGATTTACGTGCTGGACGGCACCGTTGTGATGCAAGTCAAGGGTGGAAAAGAAACCACGCTCACAGCGGGTCAGACCTTCTATGAGGGCCCGGACGATGTACACGTCGTTGGTCGGAACGCAAGCAATACCGAGCCCGCAACCTTTCTGGTGGTTTTCGTAAAGGAGAAAGGCGCTCCTCCGCTGCGGCCAGCTGAGTGACCGTTCGATCCGATTCGGTAATCGTCCGACGGCCGGTCTGTCTAATCCCGTCGTGCTGAGATACGCTTGACCGCAGGAAGATGGTTCCGTGAGGCCGTTCTTTCTCGTCATCGCGCTCGCTTCAGCGGTTCCGTCGTCGGCAACCGAGCTCGTCGACGGCTACGTCCGCTCCTTTCTCGAGCGACATGCATTCCTCATCTATGCTTCTTCGCGAAGGACGCCGCGATCGGTATCCCAACGAACGGGAAATGGCCAACCAGCTGAATCCACCACCGCACTCCGAGCGCTGGCGGCCGGTGCGTGAGAGCTGGAATCACCACCAGAGACATGACCAGCCAGACCAGGGGGCCGTAGAGCGAAGCGGCCTTGAGCACGCCGTTCCGGGACGACATGAGGCTCCGGAGCCAGGCTGAACGCGTCACGAGAAACAGGAACCCTGCCGACCATCCGAACGCCACGCCGATGTGCATGAGAACGCCCAACGCGGCCGTAGGGAAACCACCGTCGAAAGCGCCGGGGCCGAGGAGCGTCGCCGCGACTCCTTGAAAGAGGCGTGTCACCGTCGAGCCGTAGAAAACGGTGCTTAACACGCTGGAAAAGAGGCCGTCGCTGACGGCGGTCAGAAGGCCCGCGCGGAAGAGCCGTGACAGGTCGTCGCGCGCAGCCTCCTCCGCCATGAATCAGCGTCGACGTTTCGGAATCGCGAGGAACGCCTCACGTCCGGAGCTGGTGATCGCTCGACCGGTGACCTCTCCCAGGTTGTTGATGTCCATCGCGTTCTCGAGGTGGTGAGGATAGGCACCTTTGAATTCGTTCAGATTCTTCATCTTCCCCTTCTCCCACAGGAACGCTTTGCAGTCTCCGCTCGGCGGACAGGACGTGCCCACGACCTGGCCTCGCTCATTGACGCCCCATGCCTCCGCCGTTCCGTTCTCATCGAGGGTTCCCAGATCGCAGATGTCGGTGCCCGGCAGCTTCGGGCATGCGATATCCTCACGCTCCGTCCACAGCCACGCCCGGAACTTGGGATCATCGAGGTCGGCTCCGGGCGCATTGCCGAATCCAACCACGATATCACCGCGCCGCGTGATGGCGGTGGGAGTATTCCAGGTGTCGTCGCCGACGTTGCCCAGGTCTTTCACCGTCCCATCCTTCCAGAGCACCGCGTGCCGTGCGGATCTTCGTCCGACCGACTGATCGCAGTCTCCGGAGATTCCGACCACGTGTCCACGTTCGCTGATCGCGGTGGCCGCTCCCGCGCTGTCATCCCCGAATGGCGGGAGGTCAACGGTCTTCTTCCTGCTGAGGTCCCAGAGCACGGCGTGGAACCCGGACTGAGTGGGATCGATGCAGGTCGGATCGGCCGCTCCGGTCTCGGCCCACCCCACGACTTGCCGTCGGTTGTTCGCGCTGGCCGCGAAACCGTTGTGCCCTCCGAGCGTGGGTAGCGGTCTCATCCGTCCGCCCTCCCAAACGAATCCGACACAGGTGTATTTAGCGTTGTCGGGGCCAGGGAAGAAGATGCGGCAGCTCCATCCGTCGGTTCGCGTTTGCAGCTGGTTCGTCTGCGTGATCCCGACCACCATCCCGCTGTTGCTCTTGCCAGACCACGGCACGCTGCTGTTGGTGCCTCCGAGAGGGTCCAGACGAAGAGTGCGATCGTGGAACCAGACCGTCGCGCGGCGCGCCGTGTTGCCCGTGAGGTTCGAAAAACCCGCAACGTGACCCGAGTCGTTGACCCCATTTCCTCGGCTGCTGGTGCCGCCGAGGGACGCGAGCGGGCGAATCACGTACGTCACCTCTCTGTGCTTTTCGGCGGATTCCACGCCAGCCATGACCACGAGTAGTGTGATGAGATGTTTCAAGATGACCTCCTTCAGATCGAGCCCGAAGGCAGTCTAGAGAGGTCGAGTGAAGCGGTGCTATCAGAAGATTTCGATCGGCATCGCGAAACGCACGAGCAGAACGGACTGTCAAAATCTTTCGATCCGTGTCCGAGTGATGACCGCGGCCGTTTTTGTCGAGGCACACCCGATCGTGCGTCTATAATCGACGCTATCGTGGGCGACCCGCCGGAAGGACGCCGAGCCCGGCTGCTGCAGTCACGCATCGGGCTGGTGGAAGACTTGCGCAGCCCCGGGGTGGGTCTGCGGGAGTCGAAGGAGAGCTTCTCCGCCGACTTTCAGGTCTGTTTGCCGTATCGCGGTCTCTTCGTCTGGCACGTCGGGAACGACGAGGTCGTGGGCGATGCGAATCAGGTCCTGTTCGTCGCTTCCGGGGAGAGCTACCATCTGAGCCAGCCTCTCGCGGGCGAGTACGCTGAGCTCATCCTCACTCCGGATCTGGCTCTTCTCGCCGAGCTGACGGGCGGCTGGGAGATGCCGGTGTCGTCCCATCCCTTGTTCCAGCGGCGCAGTCGACGTGCGGACCTCAGCCTGCAGCATCAGCGCACCCGCTTTCTGCATGGCGCGCTCCGTCCCGACTGGAGCGGCCTTGCCGCCGAGGAGTCCGTGATCCGCCTTCTTCGTTCGGCGCTCGAGTCCTACGTCGGAAGCCCTGCGCCGGGCCGGCGCACGCGGCACCTGATTGGCCGGACGAAGGAGTTCCTGGAGGCCAACCTGGCCAATCCCATACGACTCATGGATTGCGCACGAGCGGTCGGCGCGTCTCCCGCGTATCTGACGGATGTCTTCCGGCGAGCGGAGGGCGTCCCTCTGCACCGGTATCTCACGCAGCTGCGCCTGGCCCGAGCGCTCGTCGAGCTCCATCATGCGCACGATCTCACGACCCTGTCGCTCGACCTCGGGTTCTCGAGCCACAGTCATTTCACATCCGTGTTCCGGCGCGCGTTTGGCTGCACTCCTTCCCAGTTCCGACACTCGGCGCGAAACGGCAACATCGACCGCGGATCGAAAGAGCGCATTCGTCCACGGGCCCGCGCGGTTTGACAGTCCAATAATTCCGAGGGTATACGCGAATCACTGCGACGCGTTATCCTCGCTGCCAAGTGTCAGGAGGAGATCGGATGAAAGTGAAGTCGAGCGCCGCGGGAAGCCTGAGCAACCACTGGCGAAGGGGAAGTGCCCTCGGGATAGCCGCCCTTTTGTGCGTGGGTATCCGTCTCTCTTCGGCGGAGGAGAGTGCGCTCGCCGTCCGGTTCTCGCAGGGCGACCATTTGTACTCCGGGGACGCCCGCTTTCCAGGCCGAGGCTACGAAGGAAACGTCGTCTTCAAAGACGTCCTTCTCCAGAACGTCGCGGTGATGAACGTCGGCGAACAGGAAATCACTCTCGAGAAGGTCTGGCTCGAGGTCTCGCGCGGCGGCGCGGTGATAGCAGACCGTCGCGGTCGATCTGGACGAGGCGCTGGCCGTCGGGGAACTCTTCCGGCAATACGAGACCCTCGGGCTGAAGATCGGCCTGGATGTCGTCTTCGGCGCCCGCAATATTCTCGAGCCGGGAGAAGAGCTCTCGCCGGATCGGAGTCTCTCTCCCCGAAAAGGGGTCCTGATCAGCGACAACTATCTCGTCGTCAAGGGAAGTCCCGATCGCCTCGCCGTCGTCGCTGTGGCGCGCGACGCCGCGGGCGGGCGAGGTCCGCGCGCGCGGGGAGATCGAGGTGCGAGGGAGAAAGCTCGAAACGAGTACATCTTTCCCCTCGAGACCGACCACTGGTACGTCCTCGCCAATATCGATCCGGGTGGCCACCACCGGTTCACCCAGACTACCGAGTTCGCCCTCGACGCGACGATCGTCGACGGCACGGGCTCGCCCTACCGGGGCGATGGCCGGAAGTGGGAGGACTGGTACGCGTTCGGTAAGAGAGTGCTCGCTGCCGCTGACGGCGAGGTGGCCCGGGTCGTGGACGGCACGGATTTCCCCATCGAGGCGCTATCGCGCGCGGCGGAGGAGACGTGGCCTGCGTATCTCGAGCGGATCGACCAGCGGCAGCTGAGCTTGTTCCTGCAAGAGGGAGCCGATCCCCTCCAGGTCGCGGGAGGGAACCACATTTTTCTGAAACATGCGAACGGCGAGTACTCGTTCTACGCACACCTCGCGAGGGGAAGCATTCGGGTCAAGGAAGGCCAGGCGGTGAAACAGGGAGACCACATTGCGAACGTCGGAGGCACGGGAGAGATTCCCTGGGTGCATCTCCACTTTCAGGTCACCGATGGCATCGGCCTGCTGGCACGGGGACTTCCCTACGAGTTCGTCGATCACTTACGAGGCCGAGAGGTTCTGAGCACTCAGAAGCCGGTCGAGCCGGGCATGTTCTACTGGTTGAAGCGCGAGGGCTTTCCCGCGGCCAGGTAGTTCGGATTCGCGGACACTCGGTTCCTGACGATTCGAGGATGACGTAGCGCCAGAAGTACGATTCGCCCAGGAGAAGATCGCGATGACAAGAGAAGACGTTCGTTTGCTTTACGAATATGATCGATGGGCGAACAACAGGATTCTAAAGTTGGTCGGGGCACTCACTCCGGAGCAGTTTACGCGCGATCTGGGCGGCAGCTATCCTTCCGTGCGAGACGTGCTCCTCCACATCGTCGCGAGCAAGTGGGCTTGGCTTACGTACTGGAAGGAGTCGCCTCACAGCGATCGAATCCTGACAGACTTATTCACGCGGTCCGAAACACTATTTCAATCCGCAAGCTTTCCCACCCTCGACACAGCGCAGGCGAAGTGGGCCGAAGTAGAAAGGGAAGAGGTCGAATTTGTGAATGAAGTGACAGACGAACTGCTCGATCGGACGCTTCCGGTTCGTAATACTTCGGTCAGCCTGGCGCACTTGATGCAACACCTGGCGAACCACTCCACCTACCACCGAGGTCAAATCGCGATGATGCTGCGGCAACTCGGCGCCAAGGCGCAGGGCACAGACTTCGCCGAGTTTCTGCTGACGGCCGCCGATTCGTAGTCACATCGCGCGGTGCAAGGCTTGAGGAGCAATAGCCAAGGCGTCTCAGCGCAAAACCTTCAATCCCTTTACAGCGCGATCGAGCAATCCATTGGAAATCTCGTCCCATTTAGGCGCGGCGCGGCCCCCCTCCGCAAGATCGGCCGCGGTCAATCCCATCCCGCTCAAATCTTCCTGGTAAATGATCATCAGTTCATTGCGCTTCGCCTCGTCAATCAGGTGAACGAGCCGCTGAGAGAGGACATCATCGCTCGCCATGCGGTAGCCCTTGCCCTCCAGAAAGGCCCGGGCGCGGGCGCCGTCGGAATCGGGCCGCCCCGGACTGGCCTTTATGTTTCGCGCATAGGCGTCCGCGATGAACTCAAGCCCTCCGATGTTGGACGTCTTGTTTACCTTGTACCGGTAGACGTTTGTGTTGGTCGGCAGGTAGCCCTCGAACTGTACCCAGTACATTCGCTTGACGCGCCCTTCTTTGTCCGCGTCAAGAAAGAAATGCTGCTCGGCGTGGGCGACGTCGTAAAGGATGAAACTGTGGCCGCCGACATACTTGAATCCCTTGTCGAACTCGATTCGGACGGCAGGCATTTCGGTCGATGTCAAGACCTGATCCTTAACGCTTCGCCCTAGCCGGCCGGCGACATCAGTCGCTTTTTGTCCTGACGGCGACGGAGCGGATTGCGCGCTTGCGGGATTGGACAACGCCGCCAGACCGATGACGGCCATGGTTAGCCATGACGCTCTCTTCATTTTGCGATCTCCTTGATATCGGATTTGCACAGGCGGTACGAGTGCACGTGAGCTACGTTCCAGGTCTTCGCTCGGCGTCGAAATCGTGGCGCCCCAGAGTGAGTCAGTATGGCAACGTTGACACTAGTTTTGCGATACCCGACATCTCTCTACAGATTGAAGAACGTCCGTTGAGCCATAGGCGCGCTGCCCATGCGGCCGGTCTACCCCTGCTCCCTTTATGCTTTGTGGGTTCTTTCAGCTCATATCCCCCCCCCGGGGCGGGGCGAGGGGGATGCGGCGATGAGAACGACGTTTCTGTGGACCGCCGCCATCGGCCTGCTCCCCGCGAGCGGCGCGGGCGCCCAATCGACCGAACGCGCGGCCGAGGTGGTGAGCGTCCAGGGGCAGGGCGAGAGTCGCACGGGAGAAACGGGTCCGTGGAAGCCCGCGGTCGCGCAGCTTCGCCCGGGCGACGGGCTCGCCTCCGAATACCTCCGACGCATCGAGCTCTACCGGCGCCACGTTGTCGACGCTCATTGGGACGGCACGTTCGAGCTGGACACCAAATGACTCCTCGATCGATCCTGAACGCCAATGGCGAGCCTATTCGCGCGTCACGACGAGCAGCGCCATGAAGCGGAACCGCGGCAGGCTGACGCGATAGGCGCTGGCGGATTCCTCAATGCTCAGTGTCTGCCGGTGATGGCCTCGACCGCGTGCAGCCGACCAAACCGATTCGGTCCTTGCGAGTCCCTGCGCCCTTGCGCCACGTGACGCGTACGCCGGAGGCGGGCGGCGCTGCCGCACTCACCGCGTTCGTCTTCCCACTCAGGATCTGCACCCAACTGAAGTCGTTGGTCACCGCCACCACCAACCGTTCGGGGCTGTGGTAGGCGACGGCGTACCGACCCGCTGGCCCGCCGGTGACCCGGAGTGGCGCCGCCTTGATGTGGCGCGCGAGAGCGGCGCGAAACGCGGCGGCTGCAGCGTCACCTTCGTTCGGGTCGCTCCACGGCCACGCGGGGTCGTTCTCGATGACGGTACCGCCGTTCGTCCTTGAACGCCGTGACCGCCAGTTGCTGACCATGACTCAGCTCGCGCGGGTTGGGTAGTATCAGCACGCGGTACCCGATCGAGCTCACCGTGTTCGAGTTGCTGGTCGTTCACGATCCCCACCGGCACGCCATCCTCGGTTAGCACCTGGTAAGCGCCCACCACTGGCCAGAGCGTCTCCCGCCAGGCGGCTCGGAAATCGCCCCCGCGCTCGTTGCGGCTGCGCTCGCCGAAATGGACCGCGGCCCACCGCAGCGGCTGCGTCCCGGCCAGATGCGGCGACACGGCGTTGCCGAGCGCGAAGGCGTCCTTGAGCGCGTCCGGCGGCGTCTTGCCCTGCGGGATAGCCTCGCCTTCTGTTTTTTCCGTGAGGTGATACTCGAGGACGTCCATGTTGGCGATGCTGCCGAAGGTGAGCAGGCTACCGGCGAACGCCTGTGCATGCTCGCTGTTCGGTACGCCGCGAGCCCAGATGTGAGGTGGGCGCCCATCGGCCGCGTCGCGAAGCACCGTCCATCCGAGCGCCTGGCGTACGTGGTCTTCCGGCTTTCTGAGAACGTAGGGCGTTTCGCATGGTCGCTCGCTATCGGATTCGCCGAAGACCTGCTTGCTGAAGTTCGAGTCTGAGCGCGTGCCGGTACTCGTTCTTCGCTGAGTCGGCGAGGCTGCGCCAGCCGCGTCGTCATTTCGCGGTCCGTCAAGGCCGGAACGGTCGTCGTGCTGACGATGAAGAGAACGTTCGGGTATTCGGGCCTTCACCTGATCGCGCCAGTAGACGAAGGTCTCCTCGATCTGCTCGGCCTTGAAATCAAGAAATTGCTGGTAGAGCGGGTCGCAATCGTCGGGCGCTGGCGGTGGCGCGCCCGTGCGGGCCGCCAAGCGTCGCGCGAGCGCCGTGTCCCAGCAGCCCCTGGGTGGAAGGTGCCGGAAATCGAAGAACAAGCCGTCCGCGCCCATGGCGGCAAGGTCGAGCAGGCGCTGCAGCACCAGTTCGCGGTACGGACCGGTCATGTCCAGATAGATCCCGCGTCCTGACGCGGGGATCGTCTCGCCGTCGATCGTCTTGCAAATCCACTCCTGGATGGGGGTCCTCCAGGCTCGTCTCGGACATGTGCCAGTAGTAGGTGAAGATCCTCAGACCCTCGGCGTGGGCGCTGTCGATGAACTGCTTGACGACATTCGGCGCCTGCGGGTTCCCCGTCGGCCACCACGGATCCTCCTCACCCGTCTTCGCGTGTCGCGTGAAGACATGGGCGCCGAGCGACTTGAACCCCGCAGCCGCGCCTGTGAAGTCCTGCCAGTCGGAGAGAGTCAGCCGGGTATGGCCATGCACCCGGTTCGCCGTGAACCACGCCGGCAGAGACTCTGGCACGAATATGCGGCTTTGCGACATGGTCGAGGCGGACAACACGCCCAAAAGAGTCACACCCATGAGAACAGGCACCATCCTCTTCGACATAAAATTCCTCCAGCGGCCGCGGGGTCGAAATTCAGGCGTGGCGGCCTTCCTTACCCTTTACAACGGGATTCGAAGAGGTTTTTGGCGGCCGTTTACGGCAAATGGCGAGACGAGCGCAGCCGGCGTTCGTCGGCTCGGGCCGACACGAGATCAGGCGGTGTGATGAGGCCGCTTTCGAGGGTGATCCATATGCCGGGTCACCGCCGGCACCTGGAGGAGAGGAGGGAATGCCCCTCGTCCTACGGGTCGCTGAGGAGAGGCGGGCACGGATCTGATGATGTCCCGGCCACGGGTCTCCTTCGGATCACGGTGTGGTCGCGACCACCGAGTAGGTCCCCAGACCGTCGAAACCGCTGTCGAAGCTGGCGACGAGGATGAGATAGGTACCGGTGACCGGCGCTTGCACGCTGCCAGGGAGTAGAGGGAGACCGCCGCGCCCGGGATTAGGCGCGGCGGCCTCAGCGGAAGAGGAGCGCGTCGGCGAACCTCTTCCAGTCTCGGGTTGCGCCTACAGTGAGGACAGGAACGCGAAGAGCTTCCTCTTGTCGCAGGATCTCAGCGCATTGAACTTGCTCCGGGCGCTCGCGGCCTGCTTTCCATAGCGCTGAATCGCATCGTCGAAGCTGAAGCTCAACGCTTCCTCCTTGCGAAAACAAAAAGGCCCCGACGCCGGAGGCGGGGAGTCCTCCGGGTCGGGGCCTCGATTCGTTTCGTTGGCCCTAGATCAATGCGAATCGAGTCGTAGGCTCGGTTCGCTCCCTCCTTCTTCGCGCCGAGCGGCGCTCTGTTTTTCGGTCAGGCGGATGTGCTCGGTCAGCTGCACGTGGACCACCCGTCCACCGCCGTCGACGTCGAGGATGATCTGTCCCGGCGTCTTCCTCTGAAGAAACTCCCGGATACGCCGGACGACCTGTTCGGGAAGATCGTTCATTCCTACCATCGCACTCAACGTCTGCTGGACTCTCGGTACGCGGCCTTCTGCACTGCCGCGTAGAGGTCGACGCGAACCAGATCGCGGCTCACTTTCTCCGCGGTTCGCGAAAACGTTTCCGCGACCTCGAACTGGTCGAGACTCTCGATATCGAGGAGGAGCGCGACGCCGCCCGAGACGAGAGCCGTGCTGAACGAGGTGCCCCAGCCGACGGCGTACCCGTCGTCGAGGTAGGTGGTGAGAATTCCCTCTCCGGGAGCGGCGAGGTCCGCGACCTTGGAGCCGTAATTGGAGAAAAGGCTTCGACGGTCGCTGTCGTCGGTGGCAGCCACCCCCACGACGTTCGCGAGCGACGCGGGGTACGTGGCCACGTCGCGCGCCTGATTTCCCGCCGAGGCCACGCAGATCACATCGCGCCGGGTCGCATAGTCGATGGCGCGGGTGAGCTCGGGGGAGAGCTCGCTGGTGCTGAAGCTCATGTTGATTACCTCGGCGCCGTGGTCGACCGCGTAGTAGATGGCGCGGATAATCGTCGCGGTGTCGGTGTGTCCGTCCGGCCCGAAGACTCGGAGCGGCATGATTCTGGCCCTGGGAGCGATCAGGTGGATGACGCCGGCAATCATCGTCCCGTGGCCGAGCGCGGCATACGGGGTGAGGGTCGGGGCGTCGTAGCCTCCGCCCCAGTACCCGCCGCCAGGGGGATCCATATGATTGAGGACGACCGTGGATCCCTGCTGGACATCGGGCTTTCCCGGATCGGGGTCCGGGAGATCGTCCTCGCCTTCGAGGGGCTCATCGCGGAGAAAGTCGTAGCCGGTGACGAGATTGTCCTCCAGAGCGCGATGGTCCGCGATTCCCGTGTCGATGACGGCGACGGTCACATATCTGCCCGTCGCCATTCGCTGCGCCCGGTCGAGCTCCGTGATCCTCACGAGCGGCTGCGCCAGATACGCGCTCCACACCCGGTCGCCGAAGTAGTCGTAGTAGCTGCGGCTTCCGAGGAGCTTTCGCGCGTTGTACGAGGAGAGCCATCCCCGGATGGTCGCCCCGAAATCGTAGCCCCCCGGGCTCTGGAGCTCGGCGAGGGGAACGGCCGAGACCGACTCGGCGGCTTGGACGTCAGGGTCGGCCTGGAGATCCGCAAGCACGCTCTGAGGTTCGAGGTTGTCCTGGCTTTCGACGACGTACGTAGTCCTACCGGGATCCAGTGCCCCGACGACGTGAAGGCCCTGCCGGTCGGCACAGTCCTGAATGTCGCGAGCCGTGGACCGGAGGCGAACGAGAAACTCCTCGCCCGGTGAGGCGGGGGAGACCAAGAGCGCACAGATTCCGAACAGAATGAGGCCTGTCCGTTTTCTCATGACGTATACCCTCTGCTGCTTTAACAGCTCCTCGGACTAAGGCGCGCTTTTCGAATCGTCCAGGCACCCGAGCGGCACCACGATCGATCGGATCGCGTCCAGCTGGATGCGAATTCGGTGTCTTCGGCTCAATTCGAGCTCGAAGAGGAACTCCCCGAAGGGGTTCGTCGTCGTGTGGGCGACAGAGTGCTTTCCCACCATGAGCGCGACCGAAAGCTCCCCTAGGTTCTCGGTCTCCCGCGAGTGATCGAGCAGCTGTCCCATCAGCGACGATCGGCGAGAGCCTACCGCGGTCTCGATGCGAAGGTCAATCGCGAGATCGTCGGCCTCGAAGAGAAGCAGGCGCGAGCACTGGTCCAGCGTCCGGACCCCCGCAGCGGCGGGCGCGCGAAAGCTGTCGAACACCAGCCGGGCCAGCCGGGACTCCGGCGCCGGAGAGAGCTGGTGCAGGTGTCGAAGATAAGCCGACTTCACGGCGCGGACCGCTTCCTCGGGAGGCACAAACGAAGCCTCGCTCCGGCCGATGGCGGCGACCCTGCGCCACACCCGGAGCGTCCGGACGCATCGGCTGCAATCCGCGGCGTGCCGGAGCATCGCCGTCTTCTGCTCGACCGGGAGCGATTCTTTCGCCAGGTCGACCCAATCTTCGAGCGAGAAGTGTTTCAAGTCAAAACTCCTGCGCAAGGCGCACGGGATCTGCTTAGATAAGGGTAACGAGAGTCGAAATCGATATAGCCTCCACTCCAATTTATAAGACATTTGCAATCAATGCGTTACGACATCGCGACCTTGCCGGTCCAGACGAAGGGCGCCCAATAATAAGGATGAGGGTGCCTTTCGCGTATGGAGAGAGTCGCGTCCCGAAGGGAGAGCGACGGGTCGCGGGTCTCCCGCAGCCGACTGTAGAAGGACTTCATGAACTCCGCGGTCGCGCGATCCTGGACGTCCCAGAGCGTCACAAGGAGCGAGTGCGCCCCCGCGCACAGGAGGCCACGCACGAGCCCGAGGAGCTCGTCGCCTTCGACGACGACGCTCGAGCCGGTCGCGCAGGCGCTCAGCGTGACCAATTCCACGGGGAGCTTGAGTTGATACAAGTCGTAGAGACTGAGGTACGAATCGCCGAGACGAACCGCCGAGAACATCGGGTTGTCGCGGCGAAAGTATCCGTGGGTCGCGATGTGCACCACCGCGCATCCCGGCCCGAGCTCCAGGAGAGCTTTCCTGCTCGCGGATGGCCCGAGGAGCACGGTCGGCTCCGCGGAGGCTTCCGCGACCGCTCGAATCTCGTCCACGATGTGCGGCGTACGCTCGTCGGGAAATCCCAGGATGAGGGTTCGGCCGTTGGTCGTGCTCGGGAGCGTCTGGCAGTGAGCGAAGATGCTCGCGCTCGGAGCGTAGGAGACCGTGAAGTCGTCGATGAGATAGCGTCCGTCGGCACGAAGGGCGTGGAACGGGAGATAGTGAAGAAAGTCGTGCGGCACCACCACCAGGTGACTCGCGTCGAGGCGGTTTCGAATGGGTGCTACGAGCTCCTCGTGAAGCTCGGCGAGGTGATGGTTCGAAGCCTGAAGGAGCGGCTCCTGGAAACGGCGAACGTACTCCGTCCCCAGCCGGAACTTCGATAGCTGAAATTGGAGCCGCTTCACCAGATCCCTCGCGCGGGAGGCGGAGCCGAGCTCAACGACCTCGAGCCGGTCGCGAGCGACCAGACAGGCCATCAATCGCTCTCGAACCCGGTAGTACTCGAGCAGGATCGCATCCGGCGCGAGCTGCTGCTGCACTTCGGCGAGCGAGCGCGGCTCGGTGTTTCCCAATGCGCTTGCACCCATGGCGCCGGAGGGGAGCTCCCGGACGGCGCGCAGAAGCTTCTCTTCACCGAGTAGCGCCTGCTGGCGCATGCTGCGGATCCGATCGCGCGCTCCCGACTCCTGCCGGAGCTCTTCGTGCTCGATGCGGTGGTAGTACCAGTTGAGCTCCTCCCGCAGGCTCCGAAGTCGGACGGCTCCTTCGCTCCCATGGCTCTGGGGCGGGCGTGCGTCGACCGACTGCAGCAGCAGCTCGATCAAGCCGCGCGACTTGGCCTGCTCGATGTACGAGAAGACGCGCTCTCCCGGCGCGGCGCGCTCCTGTTCGAGGCAGAGCGCGACCTGACTCTCGTAGACCTCGAATCGGTTTTTCATGAATGCGATCTTCAGGTCCTCGCGCTGCAGCGAGCTTCGCAGCATCTCGAGCCGACGCTGAGCGGACTCGTACGCGCCCTGGGCGGCGCCGGGCTTCTCGAGCGCTTCCTGGACCTGCCCCATCAGGCAGTGGGCCTGGTACTCCAGGATCGGCGCCTCGCAAACCTCGAGCGAGCGGAGCGCGGCGCGGCACTCCCACTCCGCGGCCGTCAGATCGCCGATCCGGAGAGACAATCGGGCCAGAAGCAGGCGGCAGAGGATGGTCTTCCGCGGCATCGCGAAGCTCTCGAAGAAGGCGAGCGCCCGCCTCGCGACGCGGCGGGCTTCGAAGAACCGGCCCTCTTCGAAGAGGACCAGCGCCTGGTACACGTCGATGACCGAGAGCTGAACTTCGCTCTTCTCGCGGCTGAAGATCCGTCTCGCCTCGCGAAAGAGCCCGAGCGAGACCCGCGCCTTGCCGAGCTGCGCGCAGGCGATGGCCTGATTGAGCCTTGCCTTGCCCGCTTCGTAACCCGTCGAAAGATCCCGAAACGTCTCGAATGCGGCCTTCGCGGCCTCCTCCGCGTCGCCGCTCAAGTTGAGCTCGAGGTAAATCTCCGACTCATCGAGGAGACAGAGCGCTTCGTGGTAGCGGTCTTCGAGCTTTCGGAACCTCTCCCGCATCCCCTTGTAGAGCTCGAGGGCGGTGCTGTACTGACCCCGCAGGTAGTACAGATAGGCGATGTTGTAATCGACGAGCGCGACGAGGGTCGGCATCCCGTGCGCGTCGCAGAAAGAGCGGGCCCGCGAGTACGTCTCGAGCGCCCGGTCGAAGTCGTTCATGATGATGAGGCAGGTCGCGAGATTGCTGAGCGTCACCGCGAGGCCTTCGATCCGCGCCCTCTCGCGCTCCGGGTCCGCGCCCTCGTTCGGCTCGCCTGTTACGCCGGAGGAGGAGATGCGAGCAGTTGCTGGTACGCCCGCTCGTAGCTCGAGAGAGCCTCCTGGAAACGGTCCTGTCGGTGGTAGACCGTCGCCACGTTGATTTCCAGCCGCGCGAGACGCTGGGTGTCCCCGCGCTCGGCGAAGATGACTCTCGCTTTCTCGGCCGCCGCGAACGCTCCCTCGTATCTTCCGAGCCACATCCAGGCTCCGATCGAGGAGCTCAAGGTTCGCGCAACCTGCTCCCGCTCACCCAGGCTCTCGAAGAGCGCAACCGAGCGCTGGTAGAGATCGAGCGCCTCCTGGTGGCGGTCGAGGAGCATCGACGCGTTCGCCTTCGCCCGCAGACCGAGCGCGAGAGACATCGGGTCCGAGATGGCCTGCGCAATCAGGACCGCGGACTCTCGCCAGCGCGAGCGCTTTCTTCGGGTCGACGCGGACTACGCGGGTGACCTGAAGGTCGAGGGCAATCACGACCTCCCGCCGATGCGCCTCCGGGCAATTCCGGAGGAAGCGCTCTCTCTCCGAGCGGGTGCGGAGCTCTCCCAGCTGATCGAGCAGCCGATCCTGGCCGGACGCCTTCTTCGGAACGCTCATTCGAAACCTCGGCTTCCAAGACTCGACCGCAGCCGCTCGAGACAGCGCCGCCGTATGAAGCCGATCGAGCCCTGCGCGAGACCGAGTGATTCGGCGACCTCGCTGTACGGCCTCGAGGGAGTCTCGAAGAAGAGCATCTCCACGAGACGCCGGCACCGGGGAGAAAGTGCCGCGACCGACTCGCGAAGCGTCTGCTCGGCCTCGATCTGGCTCAACAGGTCCTCGGGGCTGCCGGCTCCGTCTCGAAGCGACGCCAGATCGCTCTCGCTCGTCTCGCTCGTTCTTCCGAGATGCTGGCGCCTCTTCAGGTGGAAGCACTTGTTCGACGTCACCCGTATGAGCCAGGCGGGAAGGGCGCGGGCGTCGCGGAGCTGTGAGAGCTCCGAGATCAGGTCGAGGCAGACCGCCTGGAAGATGTCTCCCGCTTCCTCCCGGGAGAGACCGTTCCGGATGGGAATGGAGAACACGAGATTCTTGTACTTGTCGATGAGCGCCGACCAGGCTTCTTCGTCACCCCGGAGGCACGCGCGGACGAGCCGCGTGTCGGACCAGGACCGCTTCGTTTGCGGCCTCTTCAACGTCGCGGCGATCGCCATGGGCCCCTTAAGGTCGTTCAGTTCGTACGGAAGAAGAGCTGCTCGGCGTTCCAGAGCGTGTAGGGCGCGAGCACCGCCGGGCGGAAGTTCCCGAGACGGCGGTCGGCCCCGACCAGGATGTGGGGACTCGCGAGGGGAACGATGGGAAGCTCCGAGGCGACGATCTCCTGCACGCGGTTGTAGAGGAGCCTGCGCTCCCCCGGATCGGTCGAGATCATCTGGCGGAGCATCAAGCGATCGATCTCCGCTTCCCATTCCGTCGCCGCGGGTCCCTCTCCCAGTCGCCACACGTGCATCTCTCCTCCCGTGAGAAGCGTCGCGAGCTCCGCCGTGGGATCGACGTCGCTCGCGCCAAGGGCCAGGAGTGGAGGCTTCGTAGTCGAAGCTCCCGAAGACACGATCGAGGAGCGCCGTGAAATCCACGGTGACCACCTGGACCTCGATCCCGATCTTCTTCAAGTCGTCCTGGAGCATGGTTGCAATCATGGCCCGTGCGGGATTTCCAGCGCCGATCAGGATGGAGAAGGAGACCGGCTGGCCCGAGGCGTCGACGAGATTCCCCGAGGTGCTCCAGCGAAAGCCCGCGCTCTGCAGAAGCTCCCGGGACTTCGAGACGTCGTACGCGGTCGCGGTGAGAGTCGGGTTTCGCCAGAGCTTGTTCCCGGGCGTCACGTGCGACGAGAGGGACGCGGCTCGCCCCTGGTAGACGAGATCGACGATCGACGCGCGGTCGACGGCGGACGAAACCGCCCGCCGGAAGGTCGTGCTCCGGAACCAGGCTTGTTTGCGAAGGAGCTCCGTCCGTCCGGATCCGCTCAGGTCGTTCAAATTGAAGAAGAGGAACGTGTACTCGAGTCCCGGCCCGAGATCGTGCAGCTGATAACGGCCGCCTTCATTCTCTCGCGAGATCGCATCGAAGCTCTGAGCGCCGAGGCCGCTGATCAGATGGGTTTCCCCCGAGCGGAAGCGCAGAACGTCCGCGGGCTCTCCCGAAGAGATCAGGAAGAGAATCTCGTCCAGATAGGGGAGCCGCTCTCCGGCCTCGTCGGTCTTCCAGTAGTACGGATTTCTCTCGAGAAGGATGCTCTGCCCGGAGACGTATTCCTTGAGACGGAAAGGACCGAGGCCCGCGATGTCACGAGGCGAAGCGTCCGGACCCCACACGCGGGCGAGTTTCCCCTCGCGGTACGGCGTCTCCAGGAGGTGGCGAGGCAGGATCGCGACGAGGTCGAAGATACGCTCACCGGCTCCGTAGGGCTCCGCGAGCTCGAACTCGATGCGGTGCGAATCGAGCTTCCGCACTTCGATCGGCTTTCCTCCGATGACGAGGAAGTCCCGCTGCGGCGCTCCCACCTTCTCGTCGAGATACGCGGTGAACGTGAAGACCACGTCGTCCGCATCGACAGGATGTCCGTCGGAGAAGCACACTCCGCGCCGGAGCTCGAGGGTGTACCGACGGCCGTCCTCCGACACCTCCCACGACTTCGCGAGGCTCGGTTCGGTGAGGTGCGTTCCCCGATTGATGTGCACGAGGTCGGCCATCAGGAGCTCGACGACGGACCGGGAGGCCGAATCCATCACCAGGAGCGGGTTGAAGGTCTTGGGATCCGATCGAAGGGAGGCGATGAGGCGGCCTCCGCGCTTCCCGGGCTCGCCCTCGAGGACGAGCGTTTCCTCCTCCCCCAACTGTATTCCCGAGAGAGAGATAGCGACGGCTGCGGGAATAACGAAGCCGCCGAGACGGCTATGCAATCGAATCCCCCTTCCGGAGCCTATGACTTCCCGGAGCCTTCGTCCACCCTCCCGGGGTCGCTCCGGGCTCGCTTTCGAGGCAGGCATGGTAGAGCCAGGTTACGGCGACGAGAGCGACGCCGGGGGCGAACATCCACCAGGCCGACGACAGAACGTGATACTCCTGGAGAGAAGCGAGCATCGTCCCCCAGCTTGGAATGGGCTCGGCAACTCCCAGTCCCACGAACGAGAGCGTGACCTCGGCGAGGATGTAGACAGGGATCAAGATCGCAGCCTGGGTCACGAGCACTCCGAGTGCCTGAGGGAGCACGTGCTTTCTGAGGATGTAGCCGTCGGTGGCGCCGAAGGCGCGGGCGGCGACGACGAACTCGCGCTCCTTCGCGCTCAGAACGACTCCTCGCACGAGACGACCGGGACGGGCCCAGCCGATCACTCCGAGCAGGAGAACGATGATCGCGAAGGCGGACGCGGGCGAGAGGTCGAGCGGAAGGAAAGCTCTCACGGCAAAGAGCAGGTAGAGCCAGGGGAGCGCGAGGAAGAGATCGGAAACCTGCATGAGGATTCGGTCCGGGAAGCCGCCGTGATAACCGGAGAGTCCGCCCAGGAAGAGCGCGAGGGCGCAGGAGACGAGAGTCGCGAGGAGACCCGCGGACAAGGAGACCTGACCGCCATGGAGAAGCCGCGCGAGGCAATCGCGTCCGTAGGAATCCGTTCCGAGCAGGAAGAGGGGCTCGTCCTCTTCGAGCCCGAAGAGATGACGGCGCGCCGGGAACATTCCGAGGATCTCGTAGCCGCTCCCTTCGACCCAGAACCGGAGCGGCAAGCGTCGGGCCCGGTCCTCCCGGTACGTGAGGCCCTCCCTCGGAGCCCACGGATGTACGAACGGCCGGAGAGTCCATCGGCCGTGCTCGTCGAGGAAGCGAAGTTTCATCGGGGGCGAGAGCGGAAGATCGCGGTGCTGCTCCGCGAAATCATTCGGGGAGAGACAGGCCGCGAACGCGACGGCGACATGAAGCGTGAGGAGCACCGTCGCGGCGAGGAGGCGTCGGGAGGGCATGGCTCTTTCAGGGCGAGCCGATCCGGGGATCGCAGATCTGGAGAAGAAGATCGCCGAAAGCACCCCCGAGCAGCAGGAGAAACGCGGAGCACATCGTGGCTCCGATGACGACGTAGATGTCGCGGGCGAGAATCGCCTCGAGCAGCAGCGAGCCGAGCCCGGGCCATCCCATGACCACTTCGACGATCAAGGAGCCGCTGAGCAAGCCCGCGATCGAAAGGCCGAGGAGCGTCACCAGCGGATTCGCCGCGAGCGGAAGGAGGTGACGAAACAGAATCCGGCGCGGGGGGATACCGGACGCCTGCATGAGCTGAATCGGAGGCAATCGAAGCGCCGCGGCGAGACTTTCCCGGACGTGCCGCGCGAGCCCTCCCATACGCGAAAGCGAGAGAGCCATCACGGGGAGGACCATATGCCGTGCCAGGTCCGACAGAGGGGCCGCCGCCCCTGTGCCTCCCGCCGAGCGCATGCCTCCCACCGGAAAGGCGCCGGTCTCCGCGGCGACGAAAAGGAAGCCGAGGGCGAGCAAGACCTCGGGAATGCTGAGGAGCACCGCGGTCAGGAAGCCCCAGAGCGCGCTCGCCCATCCCCGGGAGGCGAGAGCCCAGAAAACGCCGATCGGGATCGCCATGAGCCAGGCGAAGAGCGTGGCGCTTCCGGTGAGGAGGAGCGAGTTGAGTCCGCGCTCCCACAGGAGAGGCGCGACCGGGACGCCGTAGGCGAACGAGAATCCCCACTCTCCGCGAGCTACCGCCTGAAGCCAGAGGCCGTACCGCACGGGAAGAGATCGGTCGAGTCCGTGGCGTAATCGCAGTGCCTCCCGGGCGGAGGACGACATCTCGGGAGAAAGCCGCATCCCGTCGACGTAGTCGCCGGGAGCGAGCTCGAGAAACAGGAACGAAAGGAGGGAGAGCGCTACGAGCGTGAGAGCGGCGTGACCGAGCCGGCGAAGAAGGCGCGAGAGAATCGAAGGACCACGGCGAGGGGAACTCGCCGCCGCGTACGGTGTCTCGAGCGTACCTCGGTCGCGTGCCAACAAGGCGCCTACCCTCCCGCAACCGGATAGCGATCTCGACCCGGAATAGGGAGGCCTATTCGATTGGGTCTGCGCGGGGATTATAAACCAACCGGTGACGGATCGTCACGACCGGCGCTCGCCGGTCGAGGGCAGCCCCGCGTCAACCCGCCAGCGGCAGCGAACTCGGACTAAGATAGCGCCTCTATGGGAGGTTTTCGATGAAAAGGGCTCTATCTCATTGCCTGCCGCTCGCCGCATTCCTGTCGGCAACGATGCTTGCCGCCGCGCAGAGCCAGCCACCGATCGTGCGGCCGGGACCTCCTGGAGCGGAGACCAAGGTGGTCTCTCCGGACGAGGCGGCCGATCTCTCCGGCGTTCGGTATTCGGTGGCGGACGTGCGGTTCATGCAGGAGATGATCGCTCACCACGATCAGGCGCTGAAGATGACCGGGCTCGCGGCCGAGCGCGCCGAGAAAGACACCGTGCGGAATCTCGCAAAAGAGCTCGGGGGCAAGCTCGAGGCCGACGTCACCCTGATGAAGGAGTGGCTGACCGCGCGCGGCCAGAAAATCGAGGCACCCCCCGCCACGGGTCAGGACGATCATGTCATTCCCGGCATGGCCACGGCGGAGGACATGAGCAAGCTCGAGCAGGCGAAAGGAGTCGAGCTCGATCGGCAGTTCCTCGCGCTCATCATCCCGAATCAGCGCGGCGCGACCACGATGGCCGAAGAGCTCCTCGACGAGGACGGCGCCGCTCAGGACGAACAGCTCTTCAAGTTTGCCTCCGATCTCAAGGGCGATCGGAGCCTCGAGGTCGAGAAGATGGACCTCATGCTGGCGGACCTTTCGCCCGATCCACGGGTGCGTCTCAAGGCGGGTTTCCGGGACGCCGGTGAAGCTGCCTTCAATCTGGAGAAGGTGACGACCCTCGAAAACCCGCGTGGTTTCTTCGACCCGAAGGCTCCCGCGGGCATCCCGATTCCTCCGGAGAGAACCCCTACGGACAAGAAGGACGAGGACGACCCCATGCAGAGGCCCGGCCTCCTGAGCTTCGCGAACACGGACCTCGCCTTCGGGAAAGACGTCGTGATCGAGGGGAGCTACCACGGTTTCAACTCGTTCAACGTCGAAGACCCGCAGCATCCGCAGCTTCTCGGCTCCGTCGTCTGTCCCGGTGGGCAGGGCGACATCTCCATCTATGGGAATCTTCTGTTCATGTCGGTCGAGGAGAACCGGGGGCGGCTCGACTGCGGTCTCCAGGGCATCGCCGAGACGAAGAGCAAGGAGCGTTTCCGCGGGGTCCGCATCTTCGACATCAGCGACCTGCGGATGCCGAAGCAGGTGGCGGCGGTCCAGACGTGCCGCGGCTCTCACACGCATACGCTCGTGAACGACCCCGACGATAAGGGGAATCTCTACGTCTACGCGTCGGGCACGGGCTCGGTGCGCCCCAAGGAAGAGCTCGCGGAATGCTCGGATGCGACGATGGATCCCGAAACGGCCCTCTTCAGCATCGACGTCATCCAGGTTCCTCTGGCCCACCCCGAGAACGCGCGCGTTGTGAGCCGCCCGCGCATCTTCGCCGATCCCAAGACCGGCGCCGTCGCCGGTCTCTGGAAGGGAGGCGACCATGGGCCCGGAACGCAGGACACGTACGAGACCAACATGTGCCACGACATCACGGTCTATCCGGAGATCGGCCTCGCGGCGGGCGCCTGCTCGGGAAACGGCATCCTCATCGACATCTCCGATCCGTCGAAGCCCTTCCGCATCGATCAGGTGACCGATCCCACCTTCGCGTACTGGCACTCGGCGACGTTCAACAACGACGGCACGAAGGTGCTCTTCACCGACGAGTGGGGAGGGGGAGGCCGGGCGCGGTGCCGGGCCTCGGACCCGAAGAACTGGGGGGCGGATGCGATCTTCGACATCGTCGATCGCAAGATGCAGTTCCGGGGCTACTTCAAGATGCCGGCGCCGCAGACGGAGCAGGAGAACTGCGTCGCGCACAACGGCTCTCTCATCCCTGTTCCCGGCCGCGACATCATGGTCCAGGCGTGGTATCAGGGCGGAATCTCGATCTTCGACTTCACGGACTCCTCGAAGCCGGTCGAGATCGCGTTCTTCGACCGCGGACCGATCGACGAAAAGCAGATGATCCTCGGCGGCTACTGGTCGGCGTACTGGTACGACGGCTACATCTATGGAACTGAGATCGCCCGCGGCCTCGATGTCCTGAAGCTCCTTCCGAGCGACCACTTGACCGCGAACGAGATCGACGGCGGCGGAGCTGGTGAACCGCGACCGATTCAATGTCCAGCAGCAGCGGCGCATCGACTGGCCGGCGAGTCCCGTGGTCGCGCGCGCGTACATGGACCAGCTCGGAAGGAGCCGGGCGATTCGACCGGAGCGCGCCAAAACGCTTTCGTCCGCGCTGGAAAAGGCCGAGGCGGCTTCGACGGAGAAGCGCAAGGATGCGGACACCGCCAAGAGGCTCGATGCGATCGCGACCGAGCTCGAGAGCGACGGCGCCGCGGCATCCGGCCGGGACCAGGCTCGACTGCAATCGCTCGCGGAGACGGTGAAAGGGATCGCGAAGAGCCTGCGTTGAGACGAGCATGTCACGACGCGTAGAGACATCTACGCCTCCGAACACGCCCGAACCGATCGGGCCCTATAGCCACATCGCGAAGGTGGGATCCTGGATCACCATCGGCGGCACGGCGGGGGTCGATCCGGCGTCGGGCGAGCTCGCGGGACCCGACGTGTTCTCGCAGACGAAGCGGATTCTCGAGTCCTTCCGGGTCATGCTCGACTCCGTGGGCTCGGACTTGAATCACGTGGTGCACCTGAACGTCTTTCTCAAGGACGTGCGGGATTTCGAGGAGATGAATCGCGCGTACGTGCAAACGATGGGAGCCCACCGGCCCGCGAGAACGGTCATCGGCGTGAACGATCTGCCCAAGGCGGGAGCGCTTCTGACGATGAACCTGACGGCGGTGGCTCGAGAGTAGCGCACCGCGCCGAGTGCTATTTTGGAGCTGAGAACGTCGCTCGTGGAGGGAACCTCGACGCCACCTCATTAGACTCGGGAGATTGGTATGGCATCCATCCGCAAGGAAATCGTGATTGACGCGTCACCGGAGACCGTGTGGGACGCCCTCAGAGATATCGGGGAGTTGCACACGCGGCTCGTGCCCGGATTCGTGAAGAATACGGAACTGGTTCCTGGAGCACGCATCGTCACCTTCGGCAATGGCCAGGTCGTGCGTGAGCTGATCGTGGACGTCAACGAGACGGACCGGCGCGTCGTCTGGGCTGTTACCGAAGCACCGTTTCAACACTACAACGGGGCCGCTCAGGTGTTCAGCGAAGGACCTGCTCGTTGCCGCTTCGTGTGGGTGGCTGACTTCCTGCCGAACGAATTGGCTGGTCAGATCGCCGCGATGATGGAACAGGGTCTGGAAGTGATCCAAAAGACGCAAGAGCGCCGCTAACCGCTCGCGCAGAGCCAGGCTCGTCCCCGAGGGCGCGACTCGAGCGTTCCCTCTTGCCGCTGATCGGCACTGCGGCGCCGCGGCGCCGGTCAAGGCCTTCCCACGAGCACGAAGGGCGCCCAGCAATAAGGATGGGCGAAGGGGCCATTCTCGATGAGGTCGAGCTGAGCCCGCCGCAGCGCTTCCGATCGCGAACGCTCGGCGCCTCTCAGGTGCTCGTGAAATCGGACCATCTACGCCGCTGGGGGGGACTCCTTCTCGTCTCCGCAGGCGATCTTCTCCGCTACCCGCGTGGGCGACGACGCCAAGAGCGGAGTGGTGGCACGGGTTTGTCTAGAGGCGCCTCGTGATCCGCGATTGGCTGGAGCCAACATTTGACACAATAAGAAATTATTGGCATGATCCCATCATGCCATCGAAGCCGGTCCAGATCTCCATCGACACGGACCTCCTTCGCCGGATCGACGAGGACCCCGAAGTCCGCGAGCGGGGTCGCTCGGCCTTCGTTCGTTCCGCGGTGGAGTTGTATCTCAGGACGAAGCGAAGGCGCGCGACCGACCGACAGATAGTGAAGGCCTACGGGGGTCGAGCGGACGAGATGCTGAGCGAGATCGCGGACCTGATCGACGACCAGGTATGGCCAGAAGAGTAGAGAGGGGCGAGATCTGGCTCCTCGATCGGCCGAAGCCGGACAAGCGCCGGCCGGTTCTCGTGCTGAGCCGACCCTCGCTCATCCAGTTGCTCCACACCGTGACCGTGGCGTCCGTCACTTCCACTCTTCGCGGGTCGCCAACCGAGGTCGAACTGGGTTTGGACGAGGGCCTGAAACAGACCTCCTGCGTCAATCTGTGTAACGTCTTCACCGTGCCCCGGCACGCGCTCTCGACGTTCGTCGGGACCGTCGCGCCGGAGAAGATGGTACGGGTCTGCTCCGCCCTCGCGCTTGCCGTCGCCTGCGACTGAGGCGAGCGAGCGTTCCCCAATCTCGCTCCCGTGTTGAGATTCCGCGAACCCGCACCGTATCCGCTGACGGCCGGGAAGAAGTGGATGGGACCCACCTCTTCAGACGAGCGGACCGGGTCGTTTCACGTAGCGGGTGGCGAACGCGACCGCACCCAGAGCGACCGCCAGAACCGCGCTCGCCATCGCCGGGGAGCTAGCTCGGCGTCGAGCTTGGCTCCCCGGCGAGGAGAGCGAAAGAGTCGCGAATGCCAGCGGTTCTAGTGGTCGTCGTCGTGGTGTCCGCGCGATTTCCTCTTGAACCCGGTGATCTTGATCAGATCGTCCGTCTGGCCGTTCACCGGGTTCGACGCGAAGTCGAGAAGCTCGGGGAATTGTTCCCCGTGTTGCAGGTTGTAGTACGCGACCTTCCCCGTTCCATCGAAGATGAAGCCGGTGGGCTCCCCTGAGGGATCGTTGATGCTCAGCATGGACACGCAACCGTCGCTCCCGAGGTCGCGGTCGCCGCCATCCGGAAGGCATGCCCAGATCTCGCCGAAGGTGTCGTCTTCGATGATGTACACGTTGCGCGTGGAGGGCTGGAAGTCGAGGTTGTCGTGGGCTTGCATCCGGGCGTCGTTCTCTACGAAGCGGGTCACGTTTACCCGAGCGCGATTGGCCGAGCTGAAGCTGCCGCCCACCTTGGTCAGGAACTCCCGGTTCAGAACGTTGGCGGTGCCGTCGATGTCCACCGTCACCTCCTGATTCGCGAAGAGATCCGCGCTCGACTCCGCCGCGCACAACACCTCACCGCGGGCGCCACCGCAGGTGTTGGTCCAGCACCAGATGATGCCATCGCCTCCGCTGAAGTGGGCCGACTCACCGTCGATGTGCAGATCCTCGGGGCGGCAGTACCCGGTCGCGCCATAGGCAGCCGCCTGGTCGCGGGCCATCGACGGATCGTCGATCTTGAGCCACCGTCCTTCGTCGCCGTACTCGCAGCCCTGGCCGAGGTTCGAATTTCCCGTGCAGGCCGTAGCGAGCGCATAGTTCGTGCCGCTCACGAGCGGTGACTGGTCCAGGTTGTTGATGCGATTCGGACACAACTGGCCCGGAGGCACAGGCTTCGGGCTGCCACAGTTGTAGAATGCGTCGGGCACGAATCGAAAAATCGCTCCGCCCTCATCGACATCGGCCACCGGGTCACCAGAGCGCTGCTCGTCGCCGCCGATCACGACTCCGTTATCCAGACTCTCGAGGCCTTCCCAGGCCTGCGTGACGAGCGCGGTCCTTTTGACCACTCGGGTGCTGGCAACGGCGCTGTCAATTCCGTCACGGATATCGGCAGCCGCACCGGCGGCGCCTCTGTCGGCGATCCAGTGGCCGGTGGTGCCGATCGGGTCGAGAATCTCGTACACGCCGCCATCGTCCTGCTCCTCCGTGGCGAGGACGGTGCCCCACTGAGTGGTCCGAATGCCGTCGCAGCGGCTCATCCCGTGAAGGATGGTCTGCACCGCACCCGTGCGGACATTGACCCGCTGTACCCCCGCGTTCAAGCCTCCGTTGCCACCGGGCGTGGTGCCGGAACGTCCCTGCTCGATGCAGACGATCAGGTGCGTGTAGTGCGTGTCGGTCGGCCAGAACGAGATCATGTCAGCCAGGACCGCCACGTTGCGCGCGACGAACTCGGCTTTCAGGCCCTTGGCGAGATCCTGGCGCTGGCGGGCGGTCTCCTGTAATCGGGTCAGTCCGTTGTCGCCCACGTCCGCGGCGGTGGTCGGAGACCCGAAACCGAATTGCTGCTGCACGAGCGCCTTGAGCAGATGCTCGACCGCCTCGCCGAAGTCCTTGCCCCAACCATCATCGTCCGAATGCGCCCACGCGGACGACAGCGAGGTGGCAGCGGCCAACGCAAGCGCGGCTGCCACTCCAAGTAACGTTCGTCGAATCATTTAGGATCCCTCCGTGAAAGAAGTTATGCAGACGGAAGTAGGCATGAGTGGCGCATGCTGTCAAGTTCTCGTTAATCCTCGCTCAATGTACGATGAAGCATCAGTGAATAAGCCAGGCCGCCCGCCGTCCAGGATGTGTAAACTGGCCAACACTCCCATGCTCTGAAGGATAAGGAATCTTCACCGCGCTCTGAGAAGCAGTGGGCGACGGCGCCGATCGCGAAATCTACCAGAGAGTTTTAATGGGATAGGCTCGAAGCAATGGGTCGGATGTGACGAGGAAGACCACTACCTCGAGCTATCCCTTCGACGAGGCCATCGTGAGCCGGACTTCGAATGTAAGGCTCGACGACGATCCGATCGGTTTCAACGCCGGAGGCGCCATCACCTGGCGGGTGACCGAAGTCTTCGGCCTCGCGTTCCAGGCGCGCCACAGCCACGCGTCGATTCACATCGCTCGTGAGGGTGCGGAGGAGGTCGATCTCGATGCGGGCGGGTTCCGTGTCGGGGGAGGAATCCGGATCGCGTTATAACGGGAGCGCCGAGACCGCTTCTTCTTTCGGCGATTCGCACTTTCTTTCGACTCCTCCTCGTGGTCTTTCGTGAGCCGCTGAAGGGAAGCTATCGGGTCCGGTTGTCCGTCACGCTTCGTTCGCCTTCGACGCGCCCGGCTCCAGATACTTCACGAACAGACACTTCGTTGTGCGCCTCGTTGTAGACGAGCTCGTCCACCATCGAGCGAACGAGGAGAAGACCGAATCCTCCCGGCCGCAGACCCAGGTCCTCGCGGATTTGAGCATGCTCGAGCGGATTGTCGGGATGGGTGATGGCGGCGTGTGCGAGGGCCTCGGGGCGGAACCCGGGCCCCGGATCGGCGATGCGATAGAGGAGCATACGCTTCGTGCGCACGTAGGCAATGCGCACTCGCCGCGTCGGGTCGAGCTTCCCGCCCCACTCGACGGCGTTCATGAGGAGCTCCCGAAACGCGGTGCCCACGGAGTCGCGGACATCGTCGGGAAGACGCGACTCCATTCCCTTCATGAAGCTCTGAATGCGATCGACGGCTTCCATCGAGCTCGGCACGAGGAGCTCGACCCATTCGGGGAGCGCGGAAACGACCTCGATCGGCGGCAGGAGCGGCGCCGCGATCGCGTTTCGAATCAGCTCCACCATTTCCCTGGGCGACATCGGCTTCGTGAGGTACGCGTAGGCTTTCTCTCGAACGGCGCGCAGGATGCTTTCCGGCGTATCGTCGGACGTCATCATCACGACCTTGGGCGGAGAGGGGAGAGAGGACACCCGCCCCAGCACCTCGAGTCCGTTCAATCCCGGAAGCCCGATGTCGAGAAGCAGCAGATCGAACTTCCTCTTCTGCGCTTTCTCGAGCGCTTCGACCCCGTCGGCGGCGGTCGAGACCGCGACTCCTTCGGCCTGCAGAAGCTTTCCGACACCGTGGCGCAGCGCCCGATCGTCGTCCACCACCAGCACCCGCGGCTTTGCTTTCATGGCTTTTCGCGCCGAGTATAATCCCGCTGGTGCCCGAAGCCCATTCGCAGCCGACCGGCGCCGAGAGGCGCCTTCGGGCGCAGTACGAGACCGCGCGCGCTCTCGTCGAGCTCGGCCACGCTCGCGGAGGCGACTCCGAGAATCCTCGAGGCGATCTGCGAGGCTCTCGACTGGGAGCACGGCGCGCTGTGGCAGGTCGAGCGCGACGCTCGCGTGCTGCGCTGCGTCGATATCTGGCACCGTCCCTCCGTCTCGTTTCCCGAGTTCGAGGCCGCGAGCCGGAATGCCCGATTCCCGCCGGGCGTCGGGCTTCCGGGCCGGGTGTGGGAGCGCGGTAAGCCTGACTGGATTGCCGACGTGGCGCACGACACCAATTTCCCTCGAGCCCCCATCGCTGCCCGCGGAGGGACTCCATGGAGCGTTCGGTTTTCCCGTCCTCGTGGGCAGGGAAGTGCTCGGGGTCATGGAATTCTTCAGTCGCGAGATCCGCGAGCCCGATGAGGAGCTTCTTCGGCTTTTGCGCACAGTGGGCACCCAGATCGGGCTCTTCATCGAGCGCAAGAGGGCCGAAGAGGAACGGGATCGGTTCTTCACTCTCTCTCTCGACATGCTCGGCATCGCGAACCGCGAAGGGTACTTCGTGCGCGTCAACCCGGCCTGGCAGACGGCGCTGGGGTACACGGAGGAAGAGGTGCTTGCCCAGCCCTGGAAGGAGTTGCTGCACCCCGACGACCGGGAACGGACGCTCGCCGAGGCGAAACGAGTGCTCGAGGGCGTCGAGACCTTGACGTTCGAGAATCGCGTCCGGAGGAAGGACGGGGTCTACCGCTGGCTCCACTGGGTGGCTCGAGCGGCTCCCGATGACGGATTGATCTATGCGGCCGCTCGCGATGTGAGCGAGCGCAAGGAGGCCGAAGAGAGCCTCCGGGAGCACGCTGCCGGCCTCGCCCAGCTCGTGAAGGAGCTCGAGATCGCGAAAGCTCAAGCGGAAGAGGCGACCCGGGCCAAGGGCGATTTCCTCGCGAACGTGAGCCACGAGATCCGGACGCCGATGAACGCGATTCTCGGAATGACTCAGCTCGCGCTCGATACGCGCCTCACGGCCGAACAGCGGGACTATCTCGTCTCGGTGAAGGAGTCGGCGGACGCGCTCCTCGCTCTACTGAACGACATTCTCGACTTCTCCAAGATCGAGGCGCGGCGCCTTCACCTCGATCCTGTGGAGCTCGACGTGCGCGAGACGGTCGAAGATGCCATCCGGCTCCTTGCCCCGAAGGCTCATCAGCAAGGACTCGAGCTCGCCTGCAGGATTTCTCCCGAGGTGCCGGAGAAAGTGATCGGGGATCCCGGACGCTTGCGTCAGATCCTCCTCAACCTGGTGGGAAACGCGGTCAAGTTCACGGAGAAGGGCGAGGTCGTGGTGACGACCGAGGTGGAAGAGCGCACGGACGAGGATTGCGTCCTTCGATTCACGGTGCGGGATACGGGAATCGGAATCCCGGCGGAAAAGCACCGCGAGATCTTCGATGCCTTCGCTCAGGTCGACAGCTCGACCACGAGGAAGTATGGAGGCACGGGGCTCGGCCTCGCGATCACGGCCGAGCTCGTCAAGATGATGGACGGAGTCATGAGCGTCGAAAGCGAGGTCGGGCAGGGGAGCTCCTTTCGATTCACCGCCAGGCTGGAGCTCCCCTCCGTCGAGGAAATCTCGGAGACTCCCGCACTCCTCTCCGATCTCCGCGGGTCTCTCGGTCCTCGTGGTGGACGACAACGCCACCAACCGGCGAATTCTGGTCGAGATGCTTTCCAACTGGCACATGAAGCCGACAGCGGTTGCGAGCGCGTCCGAAGCCCTCCCGGAGCTCCAACGGGCGCTGTCGACAGGATCCCCACATGCCCTCGCCATCGTCGATGCCCTCATGCCGGATACCGACGGCTATACGCTCACCGAGCGCATCCGAGCCGATAAGCGTTTCGCCTCGACGCGCATCATCATGCTGACCTCGGCGGGCGCCGGAGGAGAGGCCGCGCGCCAAGAAGGCGGGCGTGACGATGTTCCTCACGAAGCCGGTCAAGCAGTCCGACCTTCTGGACGCGATCGTCACCGTGATGGCTCGAGCCCGCGGACTCCTGCGAGGCACCCCGACTCCGCGTGAGCCGGAGCGCGTCGCCAAAGCGCTGCGGATCCTCGTCGCCGAGGACAACCCCATGAACCAGAAGCTGGTTTTGCGCCTGCTCGAGAAGTGGGGTCACCGGCCGAGCCTCGCCGAAAACGGCAAGGAGGCGTACGAGGCGACCGCGCGGGAGAGGTTCGACCTCGTGCTCATGGATGTGCAGATGCCGGAGTGGAGCGGGCTCGAAGCGACCGAAGCGATTCGCGAAAGAGAGAAAGCGCGAGGCCAGCACATCCCGATCGTGGCCATGACCGCTCACGCCATGAAAGGCGATCGCGAGCGGTGTCTCGCTGCGGGCATGGACGCTTACGTATCGAAGCCTATCGATGCCCCGGAGCTCTACGAGACCATCAACACCTTCGGCGGCGGCGGGGAGAAACCGACGCCTCTCGATGAGTCGGCGCTTCTGACGGGCGTCGCCGGCGACAGGAAGCTTCTTCGCGAGCTGGTCCAGATCTTTCTCACGGATTCTCCTCCTCGCCTCGCCGCGATCCGAGCCGCGGTCGCGAGAGGCGATGCCCCGGCACTCGCAAGTGCGGCGCACTTCATCAAGTCCTCGGTGGGCGTGTTCTCGAAAGGGGGCGTCTTCGAAGCGGCGCGGGCTCTCGAGACCCAAGGGCGCGAGAGCGATCTCCGAGGCGCACAGAAATCTCTCGCTCGCCTCGAGAGCGAGATGGCTCAGCTCACGGAATCTCTCGAGTCTCTCGCGAAGCGGCTTTCGCCGCCCAAGCGATCTCGAAAGAAGAGCGCGAAGAAGAAGACGCGTCGACGCTAGCTTCGAACCTGCCGCACGCCAGTGTCCAGGTCAGCTCAGCCAAAATTGGGTATCGCTGTCACGATGGTCGGGCGCGTGATTCGCAAGGTGCCCCACAGAAAACAAAGCGGGGCGACGCCGCCTGGAAGGAGACAGCGTCCCCCGCCGCTCTCGCGAATCCGATCCTCACCCCCTCGATTCCCTTGTCGGTGAGGTGCCTGCGACTGGCGAAGGGATGTAGGCGTCGGTCGTTCACCGCAATCGCACGCGATGGATGCGCGTATCGCCGGCGCCCAACCCGCGGGAGAGGGTGATCTGCAGGAAGTAGCCGAAATTCTCAAAGTCGAAAACGTGAAAGAAATTCTCCGTGTTCAGCATGCCGGCGGCGAAGTGGTTGCTGTCGAACGTACCGGTGAGGTGGCTCACGCCGTTCCCCTTTCCGACCCGCAACAGCTGCACAAGCACGCGGCTGCCGTTGGCCATGCCATCGGCATCGGTGTACGTGACCTCGATGGCGTTCCAGACCGGGTCCATGAAGTTGGCGAAGTCCGCGGGATCGGTGACGTTACATCGCAGAACGACCCTGGTGGGGCCCGGAAGCAGGGCCACCGCAGCACCTTGCCAGGCGTACCCACTGGAGGACGGGGCGGGAACGCAGGCGGAAGGTACGACGGTAAATTCGCCATTGTCGGCGTGTAGGTAGGGAACGATGAACAGGCTTGCGAGCATGGGAGCGAAGAATCGAATCGACATGTGATCACCCTCCGAAGAGTCTTTGTTTTCTGGTTGCGCTCTTCATCGGAAGGAACGGCGTCGAGGACGTAATCCCCTCACTCCCGGGACGGATTTATTCGACGACACGTACCCTCCAGCTTCTCCCCAGCCTGGAATATTCACGGGCGTCTGAAGGTTTACGGGAATGTGTGGGCGCTCGGCGAGTGGTCAGGGCTCGGAACCAAGAAACGTTCGCCGTATGCGCTCCTGCACGGAGGACCCATGTTGCCACTACGTCTCGCTGTTCTTTCGTTGATCTTGGCCTTCGCGACGGCTTGCGGAGACTCGTCGCCTGCCGCGCCATCACCAGAGCCTTCACCAGCACCATCACCCCCGCCGGCGCCCGGCGGGTCATCTTCGTCCGTAACGATTCCCGTGGGCGCGTCGTCGCTCGGGGATAGAGCCTTCTCTCCTGGCGAGCTGAATGTCGGGGTGGGCACGACGGTGACCTGGAGGAACACCGATTCCACTTCACACACCTCGACGTCGAATACGCCGGGTTGGAATTCCGGAAGCATCGCGCCCGGCGGACAGTTCTCATTCGCGTTCCAGACCGCTGGAACTTTTCCCTACCACTGCACGATTCACCCGGGAATGGTGGGAAGCGTCGTCGTCCGCTGACGCGATGTCCGCAGTCTCGAAGCCGAGTGTCCATGTCCGTAAACAATTAGGAGGTTCAGATGCCACTCTTCATGGATGTTCACAATCACGTCGAAGGGCTGACCGCCGAGGCGGTCGAACAGGCTCACCAGGCGGATCTGAAGGCCCAGACGAAGCACGGCGTCAATTACCAGCGCTACTGGTTTGACGAACGGACGGGCAAGGTCTTTTGCCTCATCGAGGCGCCCAGTAAGGAAGCCGCCATCGCGGTTCACCAGGAGGCGCACGGCCTTCTGGCCGATGAGCTCATCGAGGTGAAAGAGGGCGAATAAGGCTCTCCAACGGCCTACGGAGCTCGAGCGCCGGGTCCTCTCGGAGACCCGGCGCTTTAGTTTTCCTTGGCGATCGCTTCGAGGCGAAGCTTGTTGGGGTCGATGACGATACGACGTCCGAGCATCGAGACCACACCGCGGCGGCGGAGCTCGGAAAGGGTCAAGCTCACGATTTCGCGGCTCGCGCCGATGAGGTTTCCGAGGTCCTGTTGGCTCAGGGGAATGTCGAGCACCAGCCGTCGCGCTTCGCCGGTCGGAAGACGTCGCGGGTGACGGGACCACCTTGCCGAAGCGCTCCGAAAGCTCGAGGAGCAGGAGCGCGAGTCGCGTCGGCATTCGCAGAAATACGTGCACCCCGAGGCGTCGTTCCAAGCGGTTCCGTCTCAATCCCATGAGCCGCGCGAGGGCAATCGCGAGAGCGGGGTGGCTCCGCAATGCCTGGCTGACCGCGAAATGCGGAATGGTCTCGATCTCGACCGTTTGCAGCGCTTCCGCGAACGTGGGCTCGGACCCGAGCTCGTCGACGAGGGACATCTCTCCGAACACGTCGCCGGTGTCTAGAAGATCCAGGATCATCACTCGCCCCGTTTCCGAGAATCGCATCATCTTCATTCGTCCGCGGAGAAGAAGGTGAATTCCCGCATGCGAACGTTCGTGGAGCGAGACCATACTCCCTTTGCTGAGCGTGACACGCCTTCCCCGGAGCCTCAGCTGGCCGATGACCTCTCGTATCTCATCCGACGACGAGGGCACCTCGACCGGACTCGAAATCACCGCGTTTCCCAACATTGTGTCCTCTTGAATGAAATGTGATTGGGCCATCGCAGCCCGGCGATGACCCAATCACGGATTGGCAAGGGTTCGAGGGCTACTGAATCTCCACGGGCTCGCCGTAGATGAAGTCATCCATCATGACGATATCCCGCCGCCGCAAGTCATCCCCGCCGGGGGCCTTGTCGCCGGTTCGGATCCGCACACGGGCGATCACGGGCTCATCGAACACGATGCCAAGGAAGGTCAGGCTCGCGTTGCCGGGCGATGCCGGCGCGAAGCTCGTGTAAAGCAGGCGACCTTTGGCGTCGAAATACTCGATGACGGTGCTGCCGACGAGGCGCCTGGGGCTTCCTTCCGGCTGGTCGACGTCCGTCAGGATCACTCCGAAACCCGTGGTCCCAGCCGGGATGGAGCCGTTGCTGCCAGGGACGAAGAAATCCACGACGGTCACTCTGCTCCCGATCGGACTGAAGAGGCGAACGAGGCTGAACGGCTGAAAGATGTCGGCGTAGGTGGGGTTGCCGAACGTCGTGACCAGCCCATCGACCGGCGCCTGCACGAAGCCAGTCCCTCGCGTTGTCATCAGGGCACCGCGGGTGTTGAGAAACGCCGTGAACGGCGTCGGCGCGAGTGAAGTGTCGACGGAGCCGCCCCCGTCCCAGTTGATCTCGCGACGGCCCGTCGCGAGGGGCCCCGGAATGTTGCCGTTGTTGGGATCGCCCAATTCCGCCCGGTACTCGTCAACCGTCGATTGGATCGACGCGATTTTCGGTCCGGCCGCTTGAAATACGGCGGGGAGAACAAAGTTCCTTCTGCCTTTTGGCGGAAACGGGTGGCGGTGTGTCACTGTCGTCGTGAGCGGCTTGCAGTAGCGCGACCGTAAAAGTCAGGCCGAGAGCGGCGGCGCACGCGACGAGGCGGACGCCCCGGGTGGTCTGCTGCTCGTTTGTGTTGCGGTTCTTCATCACATTCTCCTTTTCGAAGTGAGGCCGCGCTGCGGGAATCGCAGACGCTTCCACACAGTCATTGAAATCTCCGGGGGTCCCGGAATATTCCAAAGGGAGTGTGTGGGGTGAATGAAGAACGCGAAGGAGGGCCAGGTTTTCCGGAAGGGACTACGAGGTCCGCGTGATCCTTATCACTTTCTCGCGACGCTATCGATATCGTTCAGCAACGAATCGATAGAGGCTCTGCGCCCTGCCGCATACGCCCGGGCCCACCGATCCGGGCCGAGGCGTGCACGCACCTTCTCTTCCGCATGTTCTCTGAGGTCGTGCACGGCCTTGTCGACGACCATGGCGCCCGTCGATTCGGTGACAGCGTCCCGAGCCCCGAGGATCCGCGCCGCCCATTCGTCGTTGCCCTTCAGTGCCGCTGCCGCAGCGAGAGGGACCATCGCGTAGACGAACTCGAACTTGTCATGGAGATCCCGGATCCGTGTGAGGCTTTCACGCACCAAGCCGATCGCCTCGTCGGCGAATCCGCGCCGCACCGCGAGGATGGCGCGCACGTACAGCGTCAGCAACAGGAACCACGGACCGGAGTCGCGGAGCGCGAACGTGGCCTCATCCAGCAGGCGTTCCGCCAGGCCCGGGTCACCGGTCGCCAAAGCCACGCCCGCGAGCCCGTTGAGCGCGTTCCCCGTGCCCCACGCGATTGTCCGAGCTCGGAAGCCTTCAACACTCCGCGTAAACCGATTGCGGGCCGCGTTGAAATTGCCAGCGGCGTGCTCGACGTAACCGGACAGATTCTCAGCTTGCACGGCCACATCCGTGTCACCGGCGCTTTGAGCGAGCGCCAGGGCGCGCGTCAGCGCCGTGCGGGCGCGCTCGAGCTCTCCCTGCGTGTACCACATGAACGCTGTTCCGAGGAGAGCTCTCGACTCGGCAGCGGGCGGAAGGGACGGCAGGGCCAGAATCTGTTCGTACCACCTCAGGCCTTCGGCGGCGTGCCCCCGGATTACCCAGAACAACATCAGCTTCCAAGCGATTTGGGACGCTTCGTCGGAACGGCCCCGCTCGATGAGCCACGCAAGTCCGCTGCGGTAGCTCTCGAGGTCGTCCCGCACGCGGTCCAACCAGTCGCCCTGCGCGGGTCCGGCGAGTCCTTCCGCAGCCAGGGAGGCTTCGGAACTGCAGAAGCGGGCGAGCCCCTCCAGTGCACCTTCGCGCTCATCTGTTTTGGCGAGCTCGAGAGCCGCGTAGGCACGCACGGTCTCGAGCATCTGGTACAGCGGACGCGTCGGCACGGAGGTCTCGGCTCGGAGAAGGAGGCTCTTGTCGATGAGTCCTGCCACCGCGCTGAGCGCTTCGTCGCTCCTGGCCGGGGAATCGTCGCAGCCGGCAAGGACAGCAGCGGCTGCCTCGATCGAAAAACGACTCGGCAGCGAGCCAAATCGGCGAAACGCGCGCTGCCCGTTCGAGTCCAGCAGTTGATAGCTCCAGGCGACCGTCGCATTCATCGTCTGCTGGCGTTCGGGGAGGTCGCGCGGACCGACGGGCGAGAGCAAGACATCGCGGTTGAGCTGGCGGAGAAGGTCCTCGGGCGGCAGCACCTTGATCCACGGAGCCGCGAGCTCGAGCGCGAGCGGCAGCGCATCGAGCCGCCGACAAATCGCAGCTATCGTCGGGCCGTTCGCGAGTGTGAGGCGAAAGTCGGATTGCACGTCGCGAACCCGGTCCACGAATAGCCGCACCGCGGGAATACTTGCCAGATTGGCAGGTGACATCGACATCGCATCGGAGTCCACCGTCAACGCGAGCGGTCCGACGACGTACTCCCGCTCTCCCCGCACTCGGAGGGGGGCGCGGCTCGTGGCGAGCAGCCGGAGCAAGGGAACCGATGTCAGGAGCTCCGCGACGATCGGCGCCGCGTCCAGTACCTGCTCGAAATTGTCGAGCACCAGGAACGTGGGCCGCTCCTCGCACACGACCCGCGCTCGCTTCGGCAAGTCGAGCGCGGTAGCGTCCGATAGTTCGAGGCCCTCGGCGATCGCCGACGCGACGAATGCGGGCTTTCGAATAGCAGCGAGGGGAACGAATACCACGCGGGTTGCGCCCTCTGCGGCGATCCCACGTGCGATCTCGAGCGCCAGACGGGTCTTCCCGACTCCCCCTGGCCCGGTGAGGGTGATGAGGCGTGCGGCGGGATCCGCGAGCCACTGACCAAGTGCCTGCAGATCCTCATCGCGGCCGAGAAGGGCTGTCGGAGCCAGGGGCAGCGGGACGCCGCTCAGCTCATCGACCGCCGCGCTTTGCGCAGGCGCCCGTGCGCTCCCCAAGAGCGAGTCGCGGGTTGCATCGGTCAGATCGAGCGCCGCGGACAGCGCCCGAACGGTCTCGACATGAGGCCGCCGTCGTTCCCCGCGCTCGAGGGCGCTAACCGCATGGACCGAGAGGCCCGCAATCGTCGCGAGCTCCTCCTGCGTGAAGCCCGCAGCCTCGCGAAGCGCCTTGAGTTGCGCCCCAAAGGACCCTGCAGCGCCGGGTTTCATGAGGGTTTCATCTTACTTCAGCGACTGTATGGGCGCCGTACGAGTCCTGTGTGGGCTCTGTCCGTGGTTGCCAGCCCGCCCGCGAGGCAACTTGGCCACATGACAGGCAACCACCTCTGTGCGGTCAAGTACACCTCCCCCTCAACCGGGGCAAGCTTCGAGGAGGTCGTCCTACCTCACCTCGCGGCCGCCTTTCGGCTGTCCTGCTGGCTCTTGCGGAATGTGCACGATGCGGAAGATGCCCTCCAGGAGGCGTTGCTGCGGGCGTTTCGATATTTCCATACGTACACCGGCGGAAATGGGCGTGCGTGGTTGCTCAGAATCGTTCGCAACACCTGTTTCAGCCGGCGCCGCCAAAGCTCGAGAGCCCCATCCGACCCGTTCGATGAAGAAAAGCACAGCGCTGCTCGATCGGTCCGCGATCCGGAAACGCTGGCGCTTCAGGCCGAAGACGTTTGCTTGATCGAGCGGGCGATGAGGAGCTTGCCCGTTCGTTCTCGGGAACTGCTCGTGCTGCGCGAGCTGGAGGGCCTTTCTTACCGGGAGCTGGCAGCGGCGCTGGGCATTCCCATGGGAACCGTCATGTCCACTCTGTCGCGCGCTCGTCAGGCGTTCCACGGTGCGATGGAGAGCCAGTTGAAACAGCATCGTCGCGAACACGAGGCAGACGCCGTTGGTCCCGCGCAAGCTCCTGTAGCTCGAACGAGCTTCAAAGTCCATCGAGCGCCGCTGGCGCGACACGATTGCGGTACCGTCGCGAAGGTAGAGCTCGCGAACCGCCTGAATTGACCCTTTGACCAGGCCGAGATGCTCTCTCCAATGAAGCTGCTGGCCTCATCCTGAGGCCAGCGCCGCCGTGATGCGCTCGTACGCGATTCCCATGGTGTTCGCGTCCGTAAAAACGCATTCAGGCGCGAACAGCGCACATCTTGGGCGAGATTCGTGCCTGTCCTCAGAGGCACTCGAGAATGTTGTCGAGGGAAATTTCATGCGAAACGCTTCTCCGAGGAACCGGCGCCATCCGCTGAAGTCGGGATGGGGAGATCCCTCAGCAACGGCGGCAACGCGGTTGGCGCGTCGAGCGCCGAGAGCATGAGACGGCAGAGGACCGTATCGAGCGCGGTGGGATTCGCGAGCGCCATCGGCACGAGCCGTTGGATGATCCGGCTCCTCGTTTCCCCAGACAACCCCTCCGCCACGAGTGCTTCGGCTGCAAAGCGCGCAGCGAGGATCGGGATGAACTCCGGATCGGGAACCTTCACCTCAGCGTCCTTCTCGAGCGCGCTATCCGTGCCGGCCCACACCCAGTCGTTGACTTTCACCATGTCTCTCAGGTCGCGGTCGAACACACTCGCGATCTCGCGGAGCGATCGCGCCTGCCGAGGTGCCTCGGGAATGGGGAGTGCCTGGAACCTGTCCTGATCCTTCGCACGGTATTCGAGCTCGTCCAGCACGCGATGGACAGTACAGAATTCGCCTTGGAGCGGCTGCTTCAGAAAGCGGTCGACGGTGGCTTCGAGCTCGCCAGCGGGGATGTCGACCCATTTCGAGCGCATCGCGTTCACCATCGCTGTCATCTGATAGCAGAAGCGATGATCCTGAATGCGGTGCGACGCGGCGATCGCGGACGTCAGCGCCGCGTCCCGTGAGTCTCGATCGCCCCGGCTCGCGATGAGCGTGCTCTCCGCAAGGGTCAGCGCCGAAGGCGCGCGGAATCCAGCGAATCCCTTGGGTAGGTTGCGCGCGAGCTTCAGGAGTTCGGCGGCCTCCTTGGGACGCCCCAGGGCTAACGCGAAGGTCTCCGCCAGCGCCGCGGCACGCCGGTGATAGTGCGACCAGGAGTCCATCTTCCCCTCATGAGGCTGTAGAGTCGGCGCCTCATCCATCAGCTGCTGGCGCGCCTTATCGAGAATGGCGGCGGCATCAAGGTCCCCCCGGTGCGCCCGCAGGCCGAGAACGGCAAGCGGCAGGCTTTCTTCGAAATCGACCGTGGTGACGGTCAGCGCACTCGTGACGATGTGCTCAATCAGACGGCGTACCCATGGAGGATCAGGAACCTCGAGGATCGGTTGGAGCAGCATCCAGAGCGAGCGATTGCGATAGTGGGGGTACCGGTTGGCCGCATGGATGTCGATGTAGCGCTCCAGATGCCGAGTATTCCACTCAGGATTTTGTCTCGCGAACGCCACGAGATCGGGACCATCACGCTCGGCGATGAACCCTGCGGCATCGGTCCCCGAGATCAGGTCCTCGTACCTCAACGGCTCGAGGCCTTCGAGCTTCTCGGCGCCGCCCGCGCGCTGAAGGATCGCGGAAACGTAAGACAATTCGGGTCCGCCCGAGATTTTCTGAAGGCCTGGCGGAACGCGGTCGGGCGCATGGCGCACCCAGTCAAGTGTTTTCTGCAGGGTCGGAGAGTCGCAGGACTTCGCCGCCTCGTCCATCAATTCATTTGCCGCGACGGTGCTCGCGGCCGGCGAGACCCACGCGATCAGGAGGCGCGCCAGGGTGTTCCAATCGCGATCGGGTTCGAATAGCGCCAGCAGCTCCGTGGCTTCGGTGATTTTTCCCTGCGCCGCAGCCTGGAAAATGAGCTTCGCATCACGAGCCGTCGAGTACGAACGGCGCAGCACCACCGTGGACGCAATGAGGCCCGGAATCTCTGGCGCTGTGCTCTCCGCAACTCGTCGGATGGCCCGCTCGACCTGGCGGACAAGAGCCGCCGCGTCACCGTGCTGGCCCTGGTACTGTTGGAACCGGTTGTCGCTCAACAAATCGATCAACTGCTTTCCTCGTTGCGACGCGCGGGCTGTGTCTGCCATCGACTCGACCAGATGGAACACAATGTGCTGAACAGCGTACCCGGCAGGCACCTGCCGCCCGCCTTTCCAGGCGTCGACCAGCCGGCCGTGAACGCGGGCGCAGTCGGCCAGTTGGCGCTCGAGGTGGTCTCGGATGTAATCGTGCAATCGGATGGAGCGACCCGGCAAATTCAGCTTCACGATGGCGAAATCGTTCAGGCGCTGGGCCAGCACTTGAACCTGCATTTCGTTCAGTGTCCATAACGTCCCGAGGACACTAAACGGGACATCCGTGTCCTCATGGAGAACGCCGAGCTCCAGACATCGCTCGCGTTCATCCACGAGGAATCCGAGACTGACTTCGACGGTGTTGCCGACCGCATCGCTCCTCTCGCGGGAGTTCTTCTCATCGAACGCGACCAGGCCGACGTCCTTGTACATCTGTAACGCCCAATGGAGCGCCTCCTCCACGCTCTGTCCGAGGGCGCATTGCTGGACCAGCGTGCGGTTGGCGAGCTGCAACAGCAGGGGAACTCTCTTGAGCCGGGTGGCCAGCACTCGAACGAGACCGAGACTCCCTTCGGGAATAGAAATACCCGCCGAGAGAATGCGGTCGGCTTCCTCTTCCTCCGGTTCCAACACGTTGATCCGACAGCGCTCGTCGGGCGCGGCGCTGACAGCCACGTTGAAGATCCGGCTCGTGACCAATCGCGACGAGGACGATGCGGCATGCAAGAAAGGCTTCAGGTCCTGAAAGCTCCAGACGTCGTCGATCACGATCAAGCAGCGCTTCCCGTCGAGTTTTTTCGCCACCTCGAACATGGCGTCGTCCTTGTTCTGGAAGCCCGGCCGCTCGCCGGTAAGCGCTGAATAGATTCGCTCGAGCTCGACCACGATCTGAGGCTGCTCGCCGAGCGTCACCCACAGGACGCCGCCGTCGAAAGCGGCAAACGTGTCCGGATCATGACAGACGCTCAGAGCGAGGGTCGTCTTGCCGAATCCGCCGACCCCGTGAAGGACGACTGTTTTTCCGCTGGGGTTCTTGTGACCGTCGTCGAGCACCGAATCGACGATGCGGCGGAAGACGCCCGGTCGCTCGACGAAATTCGCCGGCAGATTGGCCGCCAGAAATGGCGAGCGTGTCGCCTGACAGGGGTTTTGGAGAACCGCGACGAAACGCCTCCAGTACTTATCGAAGTCGTAGCTCTGGATCTTCTGCATCCAGACCGGCAACTGAGCACGGAGCTCTTCGATCTCTCGTTCGATCGCGGGCGACTCGAATTTCGGCTGGATGGGGACGATGCAGCGGCCGTTCTCTCGCGCGTATCGCCATTCCTTTTCCACCCACGGCGAGCGCAGGGCCGCGGGCGTCATGATCAGAACGAAATGCTCGGACGAATCGATACCCGCTTTGATTTGGTCCTCGAAGTCCCCGGGGGACATGCGGATCCGGTCTTGCCATGGCGCGATGTCGGGCTCTTTGGCGAGGCGGCTCATCAACTCCGTCGCGTAGCGCTCGTCTTTGCGCGCATACGAGATGAACACAGGAGTCTCGCGAGCCATAACGCCCTTCGGGAGAACGGTCCGAGATCGTAACTCAGAATCGACGCTATTTGTGAGTCGGACCTCATCTGCCGGGACCGGGACGGCCGTGAGACAATGAGCGGCCGTGAGCCTCATCCGCAGACAATCCTTCCAACGGTACTTCCTCGGCTCGCTTGCGGCCGCGGCTGGTCCCGCGGTGAATTCTCTCCTGACCGAGAAGTTCGATTTCTCCGAGTCCGACCTGCGGTCGCTCGACGAGGGCTCGGCCGTGATCAAGACGCTCGAAACACCGGTCCGTGAGGAGCTCGCTTACGTCGCGGCGGTGTATCTCGACGCCCCCTCCGAGAGCTTTCTCGATCGGTTCCGCGATATCGTGCGTTTCGAGAGTGGGCCCGGCATCCCCCAGATCGGGCGGTTCGGGAGTCCGCCGACCCTCGAAGACCTGGCGACGCTTCACGCTGCCATTGGCGGATTACGCGTCGCTCCAGAAATGCCGTCCTGGCGATTGCGACGTGAAACTCCCTGGCTCGGCGATGAGCCGGTTCCGGGACGAAGTCGACTGGTCCTCCCCGAACGCGGCGCGCGAGGCCGACGAGGTCGTGCGCGAAATGGTCTTCGAGCTGGTGCGTGCGTATCAGACGGAGGGGAACGCGGCGCTCGGTCACTACGAGGATAGCAATAAGCCCCTTCCCGTGGCGGAGCAGTTTCGGGCGCTCCTCGCGAACAGCGATCCGCTGCCCGTTCCCGTGCCCGAGCTCCTGGCGTACCTCGACGACTATCCGCACGGCCGCCTCGAAGGGGCCGAAGACTTCTTCTACTGGACGGTGGTCAACTTCGGCCTCAAGGACACCATTCGGGTGAACCACGTCACGATCTATCCGCTTCCCGGAAGCCCGCCGCCCTCAGGCGTCCGTTACGTCGTTGCGATCAAGCAGCTCTACGCGAGCCACTACTTTCACACGACGCTCGAGCTGCGCTTTCTCGTCGATGACGAGCGGCGCGCGGGCGACGGTAGCTCTCTGATTTCCATCACGCGGGCGCGCAACGACGGGATGACCGGCTTCAAGGGAGTGTTCCTGAGGCCCATCATCCGCATGCGCTCGCGCGATGCCGTACGGAGCTATCTCGAACAGGTGAAGCGACAAGTAGAGCGCCCGCCCTCCGCACCTTGACATTCATGCCGGGCCGGATCGTTAATACCGTAGCGACATGCTCGCTATAAAGCGCCTCCCGGGTGTCTTCGGAGTCGAGATCTCGGGTGTCGATCTCTCGAAGCCGCTGGACGACGAGACCGAGCGAGCTTTTCTCGACGCGTTCCACAACTATCAGATGATCGTCGTGAAGAACCAGTCGCTCGAGTTCGAAGAGTTCGACCGGCTCACCAAGTGTTTCGGGAGGCAGGACCCGCACTTTCTCGACCATCTCCGGATGCGGGGACACCCGGCGATCCTGATGCTCTCGAACGTATTCGAGAACGGAAAGCCGATCGGCGTCTTCGAAGGAGCAGCTTTCTGGCATACCGACGTGGCGTACCGCAATCCGCCGAATACCGCCACGATCGTCTATGCCCTCGAGTGCCCGCGGGGCGGCTGTCCGACGCAGTTCGCGGACACGTTCGCGGCGTATGACGCGCTGTCCTCGAGCATGAGGAAGCGGATCGACGAGCTCGTCGCCCTTCATCACTACGGGAACCGCGCGGACATGGACGAGAACTCGAGGACGTCGGCGGAGAGACTCACGCCCGAGCAGAAGAAACGGATCGAGAACGTCTTCCATCCGCTCGTGCAGCGGCACCCGATCACGGGCCGGAAGAGTTTGTACGGTGTGGCCGGAAGCTCCTTCGGGATCGTGGGAATGCCTGACGATGAGGCGCTCGCCCTTCTCGACGAGCTGAAGGCGCATACGACTCAGCCGCGTTTCGTGATGAGCTACGACTACGACGTGGGAGACGTGGCCGCGTGGGACACGTTCTCGACCCTCCACATGGCGACGCTCCACGATCCGGCCACCACTCCGGAGACGCGAAGACTTCTCTGGCGGGTGAGCGTGACGGGGAAGGCACCGATCTACGAAAAGCTCGCGAGCCGATCGTCGACCGGGCCCTGAGATTCCTCGCGGATCTGTTCGAGGCTCCGGCCGGTCGCGACGCTGTCGGGAGCCTCCTCGAGAACGTCCCGCTCTCCCGTGAGATCGGCGTTTTCGTCCCTTCGCTTGATCAGGAGCCAGTTGTTTTTTTCGCGAGGTGAGACGCGCCCCTGGAAGCGAACCAGGGCCCAGGTCCCTTTGAGCTTTCGACCCTCGAGGCGGAACTTCAGCTCACCCTTCCGAAGCCCTTCCACTGCATCGCCGTCTTCCATCCACTGACCGGCGTCCCAAAGGAGGACCGTGCCCGCGCCGTATCCGCCCTGGGGGAGCACCCCTTCGAAGTCGGCATAGTCGAGCGGATGGTCCTCGACCTGGACCGCCAAGCGCTTTTCCCGGGGATTGAGGCTAGGCCCCTTCGGCACAGCCCAGCTGAGGAGGACTCCGTCCAGCTCGAGGCGGAAGTCATAGTGCAGATGGCGGGCTTGGTGCTTGTGGACGACGAAGAGCCTCCCGCCCTTCATCGGTTCCGGAATTTTTTTCCGATCGAGCACTTCGGGTCATCCCCTTCGCTTGAAGTATTGGACCGCCCGCTCGTGCTTCTGGGCCGCTGCCCGGGTCTTGAAGGTACCCAGGTTCTTACGTTTACCGTTTCGGGGGTCCTTCTTGCGGGAATAGAGGCGGTACTCGCCGGTCGTCAGTTTTCGGATCACCGAATACTCCCTTCGTGAGGGCTGGTGCAACCGGGATGCCAAAGGGAGGTTTCGGGTCGGAGTTCTCGTCCTAATCCCAGACCGGGATAGGGAGGGAATCATGAACAAAGGAATGAAGCCGCCGGTTCTGGAGTTCTGGCTGACCGGCCAACAGTGGGTGCAGTTCACTCGAGTGATGGACCGATGTCAGCGGGTCGCCGGCGGTGCCGTCGGGCCAGCCGACTGCCTCGAGATCCTCTGCCGGAGTTATCTCGCTCGGAGAGGGGAGGGTGCCGAGCGGGAACCGCGTGAGGGAATTCGCCGCCTTCGCTCGTTCAGTACATGAACCCAAAAAAAGGAGGACTTCCATGAAACGTCCGGTATCGCTACGAACCCTGCTCCTGACCGCCGCTCTCGCCGCTCTTTGCGCGGGCTCGGCGTCCGCTTCGTCCGATGAGCTTTACTACCCGGCGACGAACTGTCACCCTTTCGACGGCAACAGCTGGCACGGCGGCGGAAGCACGGGCTTCGCGTTCCTTTCCTCGGTCGGCGGCTGGTACAACTTCGACGCGGCCAACTCTCAGGCGCTGGTTTGCCCGGTCCCGTACTTCCGGGACGAGAACAACCTCGAAGCCATCACCGTCCGACTCGTGGTGGATGACCGGCACGGAGCGAAGTTCACCCAGGCCTTTCTCTGTGGACGAGATTCGACGGGACCGAAAATCTGTGACAGCGACGACGATTTTCCCACGGTCTTCGGAACGTCCACGATCGAGCTCACGATTCAACCGGTGGCCGCGACAAGGTTCGTCTGGGTTGAGGTCCTCGTTCCGGATGACGATAACGACAACAACGCGTTCACGCCGAACGGCACGAGCGGTGTTCTGGGTTATCGGGTGTTCCGAAATTAGTGTCACTCCTCGGGAAGTGAGGCGGGCCGAAACGAAGCCCGCTTCATTTCCGATACTTCGTGTCCGGAAACACCCTGCGATGTACGTCTACTTCACTCCTTCAGCAAGGCCGGCTCGATCTGGACGAGAGGACGAAGTGTCCGATTCGGCGCGCGCTTGGGGCAGGGGATCTGGCTCTGAGCCAATAGCCACGCTCAGGAATTCGAGGATGACCGACTTCCAATCGGGATGATGGATCGCGCCCACGTGGCCGACGCCGGACGCGACCCAAACCCTGTGGAGTCCTGAGTGCGCGTCGACGATCCGCCGCACGACGGCCTCCGGCATTCTCGGATCGTCTCCATCGACGATGGCGAGAAGCGGCGCGCGAATGCGCGTGGCGGCCGCCACGGTATCGATTTCGTCGGCGTCGAAGCCGCCGATGCGCTCCGCACCCCAGATCGAAAGCGGAATGAGGGGGACCCACCGCGGAAGACCATAGAGAAGCTTCGCGTGGTGGGCGACGGTATTCCGGAAGCTGTCGTAGGGCGCTTCCGCGATGACTCCGTGAACATCGGTTCGATCGGCGGCTGCGAGAAGGACGGCGACCGCGCCCATGGAGTGGCCCACGAGCACATAGCCGCTCTCGCCGAGTCCTTCTGATTTCAGATAGCTCATCGCCGATCGGACGTCGTCGCTTTCGCGACCTCCAAGCGTCGTATACCGCCCTTCGCTTCCTCCGTGACCGCGGAGGTCGAAGAGCAGCACGGCGTACCCGAGATCCCGGAATAGCTGCGCGTGCTCCTGGTAGCTTTCGAGCGTGTCCCCGAGCCCGTGCACGATGACCGCGGCCGGCTGGCCCGGCTTTCCGGGAGAAAGCCACCCGCGAAGGCGGAGCCCGTCGGACTCAAAAGCAACTTCTTGATAGGGCACAGGCGGTTGTGGCGAGACGCGGGCGCGAGGAGCGCGGGTCATCACGAAAGCGAAGACGGCGGGAAGGCCCAGGAAAAAAGCTCCACCGTAGAGGGCGATACGAAGAAAAAGCCTCTCTCGCGGCGTGGACCCCGGCATCGGACGAAGGATATACGCTATTCGATCTTCGGAAAGCGGCTGAGCGGAAAGGTATCGACCGGTGTGGATCGCTGCTGCGCCAGAACACCGCCGTCGACGACGACGCACGCCCCCGTCATGTAGAGCGCGTCGTCGGAAGCGAGAAAGACCGTCGGACCCGCGATGTCTTCCGGAGTTCCGAGCCGCTCCTCGAGAGGCACGACCTTCCCGCGCTCGACGGCAACCTCGTCGCTGATGTCGTACGTCCGGATGAGCCCGGGCACGATGGCGTTCACCCGCACGCCGTAGGGCGCGAGATCGAGAGCCATCGCCCGGGTCATCGCCTCGATGCCGCCCTTCGACGCGTCGTAGGCGACGTTGCCTCGATGCGACCGCGTGGCGCCGCCGCTCGACATGTTGATGATGACCCCGCCGCCCTTGCGGACCATGATGTGGGCCGCGCGGTGGGAGCAGAGGAAAGCGCCCTTGAGGTTTACTCCCAGGACGTCGTCCCACCAGGCTTCGTCACCTTCGAGAAAATGCCGCGCGGCGTAGATGAGGCCGGCATTGTTCACGAGCACGTCGACCGTTCCGAAGCGATCGAGCGTCCGGTCGAAGAGCGCTGCGACTTCGGAGCTTCGGGAAACGTCGGCCCGAACCGCGATCGCCTCGCCGCCCGCAATCGATCGAGCCACGTCGAGCGCGCGCAATTCATCGACGTCGTTCACCACGACCCGCGCGCCTTCCTGGCCAAAGCGCTCGGCAACCGCGCGTCCGATGCCGTGTCCCGCGCCGGTGACGACGACCACCTTTCCGACGAAGCGCTTTTGCTCGGTCATCGTCCCTGCTGAACCGGCTCGAGGATGAAGTCGTCGTGAACCTCGCGGCGCACGGTTTCTCCGATCGCCTGAACGGCCGTCGCGAGCTCGGCCAGATGCTGCGCACGCAGGGGCAAGGAGTGCTCTTCCGGTTGGTAGATCGTCTCGAGCGGATAAAACTCCCGCGGGCGCGAGGTCATCTCGACGTGGGCGCCCAGAATCCAGTCCACAGGATTGGCTTCCGCGAACGCGTGGAGCCGGCGGATGCTGGCGCGGTAGGCGGGCCAGTCGCGGATGATGAGGAGACCAGGGTAGAGCGTGTCTCCAGTCAGCAACAGGCGCAGGCGCGGATCGTAGACCGCGATGTGCGCGGGCTCGTGACCGGGTATGGCCAGGATCGAGAGGGTTCGCCCTCCCAGCTCGAACGTCGAAATCGAGCTCGACTCGAGGCCGAAGAACGCGTGCACCTGGGCAGGCGCCGTGCCGACCACCGTGGTGCGAGGGCGGTCCACGAAGAGTCCGTCGCCGGCCCGGTGATCGCCGTGCGCGTGGCTGTGCGCGACGACGAGATCGACCGCGCGCCCGTCGAGGATGCGGTCGACGATCGCGCGCACTTCCGAGGGTCCTTCCGCGGGTGCGGCGCCGGAGTCCAGAAGGAGCGCCCGTTTTTCTCCGATCAGCAAGTACAGGAAGGGCGCTTCGAAGTTGGAGCACTTGCTCATACGGAGGATGTAAGTGTCCCGGTCCATCTCGTGGACTTGAAACATCGGATCGGCGGAGGAGGCGCAGTCGGGAGACCCGTGAATCCACTTCTCCGGGAAGAGGGCCGCGGCGGCAAGAGCGAACAGCCAACACGAAGTGAGCGGCACGGGCGCAGCGTACGCTCCCTCGCGGTGTTTCGTCCACCCCATCGCGGGAGGAGCTCGTCATTCGGTGGGAACGGATCGAGCGGCGGCGCTCGGCGTACTTCGCATTGAAAACCACCGGAACGAGGAATAGGATGTCCCGCGATGTCTCCGGAGCCGAGACGCGACGAGTTGGCTTTCCTCTCGACTCTCGCGCTTCTCGACCGGGCGAGCGGCGGCGACGACGAGGCGCGCGATGCCCTCTACGACCGCTACCTTCCTCGTCTCCGCCGCTGGGCGAAGGGGCGCATCCCCCCGAAGGCGCGCGGTCTCGTCGATACCGACGACGTCGTTCAGGACACGCTCTACAACACGCTGAAGCTGGCGAGTGCCTTCCATCCGGACCACAGCGACGCCTTTCTCGGGTACGTGCGGCGGACCGTCGACAATCGCATTGTCGACGAAGTCCGGAAGGTCAATCGACGACCGCCGGCAGAGGAGTCGGCGGGAACCGTGCTGCATCCCAGTCCCTCTCCGCTCGACGCGGTTCTCAGTGGGGAGCGCCGGGATCTCTACGAGCGGGCTTTTCAGATGTTGAAGATTTCCGATCAGGCCGCGATCGCGGCTCGACTCGAAGAGGGGATGTCCTATGAGGAGATCGCCCGCGAGCTCGGAAAAACGAGCACCGACGCGGCGCGGATGGCGGTAACGCAGGCGGTCGTCCGTCTCGCTCAGGAGATGAAGGCGTTGAAGGCGCGCCCGCAATGACCGACCCGGCGGACCGGCTCTTGAACCTGGCCAAGGCGCTCTCCGACGGCGAACCCATCGATTGGCATCGGGCGGAGGCTGAGGCCCACGACGGAGAGGAGCGGGAACTTCTGACTCTGCTCCGAGACATCGAACAGGTGGCCGAGCTTCACCGAACGTTGCGTCAGGAGGGCCAACCCGGAAGGCCGGCCGCGGCGGTTCCTGAGGTCTGGGGTCGGCTGGAAGTCGGAAAGAAGATCGGACAAGGCGCCTCCGCCGAGGTGTTCCGAGCGCGGGACCCGCAGCTCGATCGCGACGTCGCGCTGAAGCTCTTCTGGCGAGGCCCCTGGATGCGTCCGGAGGACCGTAGGGCACTCCTGATCGAGGGGCAGAACCTCGCTCGGCTCCGCCACGAGAACGTGGTCTCGGTCTTCGGCGCCGACGAGCACGACGAGCGCATCGGGATCTGGATGGAGCTCGTCGAAGGGCGTACGCTGAGCGACATCGTCCTGAAGCAAGGCTCGTACAGCGCGACGGAAGCGACCCAGATCGGAATCGAGCTATGCCGAGCGCTTGCCGCGGTTCATCGAAAAAATCTGCTGCACGCGGATATCAAGGCCCAAAACGTCAAGAGGGAAGAGGGCGGCCGCATCGTCCTGATGGATTTCAGCAGCAGCCGCCGATCGGACGGCGCGGCGGGAAACCCCGAGTCGGATCCCGCGGGAACACCTCTCTACATGGCCCCGGAGCTCTGGGAAAAGAACAGTCCCACGGTCGAAAGCGATATCTACGCGCTCGGTGTGCTTCTCTATCACCTCGTCACGGGCGACTTCCCCGTGAAAGCATCGAGCATCGAGCATTTGCAGCGCGCGCACCAAAACCAGGAGCGGCGGCTCTTGCGAGACGAAAGGCCGCAGCTTCCCGACTCGTTCGTGCGGACGGTCGAAAAGGCACTGAGCCGAGACCCGTCCGAGCGATTCCGAAGCGCGGGTGCCTTCGAGGAAGCTCTGCGCGCGCAGCAGCCGCCGCTGCCGGTCCCGGATCCACCGCTTCCGTGGGAGGTCTGGATCATCGCGCTCGTCGCGCGGATTGGCCTCTGGCTCGGCGGCATGGTGCTCGTGTTGATCACCCTAGGATTCCTGACCAGCAACGCTTTCAACGTTACGTTCGGGCGCCCCGCTGAATTCGCGGGTGAGTCGGTGGGGGACTGGTTTCTTTGGGGAGTTCGAACGGTTATACCACCCATCATTTACATGACAATCTACGCGGTACCGCTTCTCCTCCTGTTCCTTCTATGGAAGCTCCTGAAGCTCGCCCCTTCAGTCGCGAACCATACGTCGCGTATCGTTTCTCACATCCCGCGGAGACTTGGGGAGCCCGCGGGTCTTTCGAGCGTTCTCGTGGCGTTCGGACTGGTCGCGCTCATCGCGGTTTGCTGGAGCTATGCGGACCTGATCTTCGCCGCCGGAACGCCGATTTCCGAGGTCGAGCGCGAGGCCGTATCCTCGTTGAGTCCGGACAACATCGATAGCCACATCGCCTTCGGGCAACTTATCGACGCCATCCTGTTCGTGCTTGGCATCGGTTCGTATCGCGTGCTTCGTCTCGCGAGAGCGAGCGGAACGAGCGCGGCCAAGCCCCTTGCCGGCGTGATGGCACTGATGGTCGTAACGCTTTTCCTCTGGGTCTTCCCGTATCGAATCCTCTGGCAGAACCAGTTCGAGAAGGTCCGCTTCGGGGAGGAGCGCGCGTACATCATCGGCAAGAAGGGCGACGAGCTCCTCATCCATCGTCCCGACGCCTCACCACCAAGAAACCGCATCGTCTCCGCGGAAGACGCAGGGCTCGTCCGTCTACAGATACGCGAAAGCGTATTCGAAGGTCCCGAGCAGAACTAGAAGCCTCCGATAAGACGATCGGAGTGGAGGGCAATCGTCATGTGCCGGCATACGTCGTTTTTCATTCTTCTGGTCGCCGTCCTCACCGGAATGCCGGAAGCCGCGCTTGCGCAGGGAGGGGGCAAGGGCTGGATCGAGCGCCTGAGTGGGCCAGGGCCCTGGCACGGCGTCGATGTCTTTAGTCCGGTAGGCTGCATCAGGAAAAACAGCGACAACAATAACCGGCCGGCTCCCCTTTGGGACTGCTATCGCGAGCTGAAGAGAAATGAAAACCCTGCTGTGGTTCTTCGACTTCGAGTTCGGGGATTACAAGAGCGAGGACGACCCGGTGGTGAACCATACGACGGTGAATCTCAAGAGATGGGAGCTGCGTGCCACCACGTTCGTTGGCTCGACGAGCGACGTCGTCGAGGTCGGATTCGGGGCGGGGGCCTTCCACTTCAGCGGGAATTTCGACGGTTTCGCAAAGCTCGCTCTTCCGGTCAGAGTGGCCGCCTATCCGCTCAACGCCTTTACGGACGAGCCCTGGGGCACTGTCTTTGCCATTTGGGCGAAGCAAACGTTTCTCCCAGGTCGAATCAACGGGGCTGATTTCGGCGTCCCCAACAGCAGCTTCGACGAAAGCTGGGAGGCCGTGAGCTCCTATGGTCTTGTCGTCGACCTCCGAGTGCTCGTGATCCGGTTGTTCTGAGTTATCTCGACGTCGAATCACCGCTCGCGTAGACCACCTTCTTAGAACTTACACCCCGATAGGAATGCACAGAATGCGCTGTGGCGCGTCGAAAGGGACTGGGCCGACTCGTGGGTACCCGCAAAAACATATCGATTCGAAAAGATCACACGCCGGCATTTTCATTGCGTCTTGGGCTTCCACGACCGTTTTCGTTGAATCCCTTCTGTGATAGGAAGATAGAAGAAACCCGACGTTGCGCCGTTCCGTGGATTAGCTTCGGACTCCTCGCCCGCTTGGACTTGGTGCGGGTTTTCTCCAACACCTCCGTCGGCGACCCAAGGAGGCCGGTGAAGTGCTCGACGTCCGGTTCCTAACAGGGAGGAATGTCCAGGGAGCTTACAGTCCATTTTCACCATGTAGAATGACTCGAGGGGACGTTGATCGCGTTCGAGAGCCTGCAGAGCCTCTACGACCAGAACCGCTTTCTCGAGGCTTACCGCGAGACCATCGACTACTGGATCGGTCCGCCGAATCTCGACCGCTTCTCCGCCGATGAGCTGATTCTCGGCGCGCGCCTTTCGACCCGTCTCGGCGGGTGGAGGCGGGCTCGATGGTTGTATCGGGCCGCGAGCGAGCGGGAGCCTTCGAGCCCGCGCGTCCGATACTTCACGAGCCGCGTGCGACGGCGCGGCACGCTTCTCGACGAGCTCCGCGAGCGCGAAGCCCGACCGCTTCTCGACACCGACGATCCCGATCTGCAGTCGAGCTGGCTCGGCGGGAGCGCGGTGCTCTGGGCCTCACTGCGGGACTTCAAGCGCGCCCACGAGTGTATCGAGCGCGCGCGCTCGTTCGAGTGCAGGGACGGCTGGGTCTCGAGCTGTGAGTCGGATGTGCTCGGAATGGAGGACCGATGGGCCGACGCATTGAAGGCCGCGGAGCTCGGGTGGAAGCTGAGCTTCGGCGCGCCCTATGCCGCGCAGAGCCTCGGGCATAGCTTGCTCAACCTCGGCCGGGTCCGGGAAGCAGTCGAACGCCTGGGGAGCGTAGCCAAGGACTGTGAGTCCTACGAGGTCGTCACCTCCGCGTGCTGGCACCACGCGGCTCTCGCCGACACGCTCGACGGAGAGGAACGGAGGGAGGTGGTTCTTCGCGCGCGAGCGCTCGCGGATAGACTTCCGAGTCTCACGCCTCTCGCCGATCGGGAATCCCGATCGCTCTTCGCCCGAATCCGACATGGAGCTCGCGGAGCTGGCGGACGATCACGAGCAGATGGAGCGTTTCGCGAAGGAGGCCCGCGCTCCGTACTACACGAAGGTTCTCGAGAACCTCCGGAAGAACGCGGGCGGAGCTCGAATCCGCCTCCCGTATCGGAGGGAGCTGCAGAAGCATCAGACCTGTCTTCCGGCGAGCCTTGCGGCGGCCCTCGGCGCGAATGGAGTGAACTTCGATGCCGACGAAATGACGGCGGCGGTCACGTATGGCGGCACTTCCGATTGGGCGGCCGCGGAATGGCTCGAAAAACGCGGACTCGAGGTCCGCGGTTTCATCGTGACCCCCGAGCTCGCTTCGGCACTCATCCGAAATGGGATCTCGTTCGTTCTGAGCCTGGAAGCGGATGATTTCGCGCACGCGGTCGCGATCGTTGGCCTCGATGAGGCGGCGGGCACTCTCCTCGTTCACGACCCTCAACAGTTTCGAACCAACGAGTACCTCCTGGACGGCTTCGGACAGCAGGCGCCCCTGGGTCCGCACGGGATGGCGGCCGTGCCGCCGGAGAGGGCGCCTCTTCTCGACGAGCTCCTGCCCGCGACCGACGTCGCGGTCATGGAGGCGTGGATGTCGTACCACCGCGCCCTTCAGCTCCACGGGCCGACGATTGCGAGCGCGTTCGTCACGGAGCTCGAGAAACGTCATCCGTCTCATCCCTTGACTCGATTGCTCTCGGCGACGGCAGCGGCCGAAGACGGGCGAGCGGGCGATGCGCTCGCGGCGTACCAGGAGCTCCTGAAAGAGTTCCCCTCTCATCCGACCGTTCGGGCGAGGCTCCTGGGCGCCTGCCGCGCGCTCGGAAACACCGCGCTTCTCCGCGCGAGCCTCGAGAGCGTCGTCGAGCGCGGTCTCGTTCCGGGTGTGCAATCGCAGCAAGAGTGGGTCCACCCTCCGGGCGCATACGTGTGGCAATACGCCGAGCTCCTGCGCCTCTCCGCCGCGACGAGGGATCGCGCGCGCGCGATTCTCCACAAGGGGATTCGGCGCGAAACGTCCAATGCGGATATCTGGAGCGTTCTCGCCCACCTGCTCTGGCACGATCGAGACGTCGAGGGCGCCGTTCTCGCGTACCGGATCGCCTCCTGTCTCGCGCAGACGAACGATCACTACGCGAGCACGTTTTGCGAGACTCTCGGCACTCTCGGCCGGATCGACGAGGGCCTCGCGTGGCTCGAAAATCGTGTGCGCGCGCTCGGCGATTCTCCTCGCGCGAGCGGCGCGTGGATCCATTGGATTGCGGCGCTCGAGAACTGGGGGCGGCCGGAGCAAGCGCTTGCGGCGAGCGAGGAAGCGGTTCGCCGGTACGAAAGCGCGCCGGGTCTCCTGTCTTACGTCGTCACCTTTCTCGGACGCATGGGCCGTTGGGAAGACGCGGAGTCCCTGCTCGCGAGGCTCGAAAGCTCGGGCAATGCCGCGCTCTTTCACGAGGCGGCTATCGAGATCGACGTTCTGAAGGGGAATCTCGACGATGCGATTCGACACGCGGAAGCGTGGGTCCGGGAGCTCCCGCTCCTGCTCCAGGCGAGGATCGTGCTCCTCGATCGAATCGCGGCTCGCGACGGGGCCGACGCGGCGCTCGGCCGCGCGCGACGGTGGCTTTCGGAGCATCCGAGCCACGATGGCTTCGAGGAGCTTCTGTCCGCGCACCTTGCCCGAGCGAACGAGCCCTCGTGGAAGAAGGCGCTCCTGTTGCGCCGGCGTCTGAAGCGGAACCCGGAGGATGCCTGGGCCTGGCGCGAGCTCGCGTCCTTGTATCTCCAGGAGTATGCGTACGGTGATGCGAAGCGGCGTGCGCGGCTTGGCCGGCGGATCGAAAAGGCGATCAAGGAGTGTGAAAGGACCGCGCCGCTCGATGCCGCGACTTTTCGCGCGAAGGCGATCTGGTCGCAGGAGAACGGAAGGTGGAAGGAAGCCGCGGCGGGATGGCTCGAGTCCATCGATCGCGAGCCCGGAACTCCCTACGGATACCGGAGTGCCTGGGAATGTTCCGCGACGTTCCCGGCGGAGGAGCGTCTTCAGGTCTGGCAGCGAATGGAAAGACTTCTTCTCGCGTACCCCGGACGGCTCCAAGCGGCTCGCGAGACGACCCAACTCGCGGCGCAGAGATTCGGATTCGCCTTCGCGGAAGAGGCGATCACGCGGTGGAAGGGGATTCGGCCGGAGGACCCCGAGATCACGGAAGCCGCCGCCGATCTTCTCCTCGACTACGGACACGGCCGCACGGATACCGAGCGCGCGCTCGCGCTGCTGGAGCCGGCCGTGAAGCGCTATCCGTTCCACCTGGCCCTTCGCTTCTCGCTTCTTCAGGCGTATCGGAATCTCGGCCGGTTCGCGGAGGCGGAGGAAGTCGTTCGGGAAGTGGTCCGCCGTCATCCGTCGAACGCCGCGGGGCTCATCCAGCTCGCCTGGGTTCACGAGCTCGCCGGCCGGGACGACGAGGCGTGCCGGGTGCTCGAAGCGGCAATCCCTCGCGATCCGCAGAACGGGGAGCTCACGAATGCCCTCGTGCAGATTCACGTTCGAAACGGGCGTCTCGACGAAGCGCAGAGGATCGTCGAGGAGACCTTGAAGCGCCTTCCGACGAGCGTCTACTGGCGAGACCGTTCGATCCAGTTCCTTCTGCAATGCGGCAAGGAGGAGGAGGCGCTCAAGGTTGCGCGCGACGGTGTCGCCGAGTATCCGCGCGGCGCGTATCTCTGGTACCTGTTGGGAGACACGCTCGACCAGCTCCGCCACCTCGCGGCGCAAGGGGAGGTCGGAAAAATGCTTTCGCCGGAGCCTCGAGCTCAACCAGTCGCTTTTCGACACGGCGGACCGCCTCGCCATGCTCCTGGTGGGCCAGCGGCGGTTCCGAGAGGCCGAGGAGGTCGTTCAGAACATCTCCGAACGGATGAGCGATCCCTGTCCCGCCCGAGGCCGACTGGCCTGGATCCACCGCGAGCAGGGTCAGAAGCAAGCCGCCGTCGAGGAGATGATCGCGGTGCTCGAATCGGCTCCCTGGTACCAGTGGGGCTGGAACGTACTGATGGGGTGGCTGACGGAAGACCAGGCGTGGGACCGGGCCAAGAGCCTTCTCAGCGTGATTCCCCCGGAGATTCGGACCTACCCGAATCTTCTGCGAGAACGCCTGCTCCTTCTGACGAGGGCGGGGCTCGAAGAGAAGGACCTCGACCTCGAATGGAGCCAGCTCCTGAGCGACTTCTCCGAGGACGCCGCGCTCCACCAGGAGCGATACGATTTGCTGCGGGACAAGAAGCGCCTCCCCGAAGCCGCGGAGGTCCTGAGAAAGATCCAACCACTCAACCCCGACGACCCGTTCATGAACGCGCGCCTCGTCGAAGTTCTCGCCCGTGAGCGAAAAACGGAGGAGGCGCTCGAGGCGTTACTGCGCATTTTCTTCGCTCAAGTCGAACGTTCGGAATGGCCCGCCAACTTCGCCTGGCATACGGTTCGGCTCGCCCGGATGGGCGACGAGGCCATCGAGCGAGTGGATAAATCCTTGAAGGAGGGATTTCGTCCGACGCCGCAGGCGCTCACTCTCTGGGCCTATGCGGTCCTGGAGACACAGAGCACGCAAGGACAGGCGCCTCGGTCAATTCTGCATACCTGGTTTCCCGATAAGAGCTCCCGGAAAGTCCTCGCGATCCTCGATGGCGCGGCGCAGGCGGAATGGTTGGACGGTCGCTATCGAGCGCGTCTCTTGGCCTGCCTCTGCGACTTCGGTTACGACGGACTCGTCGCACGCTATTGGAAGAGCCATCGGGAGCACGTCGAGAGCGACGTCGACTCCTGGGCTCAAACGGGCCGAGCGCTCATCCGGTTGGGTCGGCAGCGGGAAGCGCGCGAGCTCTTGGCGACCTGGAACGAGCGGCCCGGGGTGAGCATGTGGATGATCGCGAATTATGTCGGATGTTTTTCCAGCGTCGAGGCGAAATCACTCCGCGAGGTCCGTTCGCTCTGCAAGGAAGCCCTATCCACACTCCCGCACGATCACAATGCCCGCTACCTCGCCCACGTCCAGGCGGAGGCCGAAGCACTCCTCGGCGACGAGGACGGTTTTCGCCGGATTTGGAAGGAACAACAGGGATATTTCGACGGCGAGCTTTCTGAAAACGAGTGGTTCCATAGCGAGCGCCTTTATCTGCGAGAGGAGATTCCGGCGCTGGCTCAGTACCTGGAGACGAACCAGCGCTCCCGTTATCGAAGGACGCTATGGCGACTTCGATGGAAGAACGCAAGGAGAGAGCTGCGCTCTCTTGCGCTCGCGCGTACCGCGCGCAAAATCCCGTTCGCCATTTGGTGGCTTCTCTTCATCATGACGTCGGCGTTTCTCGCGAACCTTTGACGGCGGTAGTCGGGCCGGACGAGACCTGAGGGAGGACGAACGCGGGCTATTTCGTCTCCTTCCATTAGGAAGGAGATAAAATGTGGCCATGGCAACACCTGTGGAGATTCCGGAACCGCGCCGCTTCACGGTCGAGGAATACCACCGAATGGGAGAGACGGGAATCCTGCCGCGGGACGAGCGTGTGGAACTGCTGTGGGGCGTGGTGTACCGCATGAGTCCGAAGAATCGGGCCCATGTTCTTGCGGCAAATCGAACTTTCGATGTTTTTCGCCTCCGGCTCGAAGGCCGTGCCCGGGTCTACAAGGAGGACCCGCTTCGCGCCGATACGCTCGACTCCGAGCCCGAGCCGGACGTGATGGTGTGCGCGAATCCCGACCTCAATGCCTTCGGCACCGAGAGGATGAGGCCTCTCCTGGTCATCGAAGTCGCGGAGTCATCACTCGCACGCGACCTGAAGGTGAAATCCTCGATCTACGCGGCGGCGTCCGTTCCCGAGTATTGGGTCGTCAACCTGGTCGCTCATGCGCTCGAAGTTTTTCGCAACCCGGAAGAAGGACGCTACCGGGATCACTTCAGTCTGCCGGCGAACGCTCAGGTCTCGCCGGAGGCGTGGCCCGACCTGAAGCTCGACGTCTCATCCATGCTTCCCGAAGAGTCCGCTTCGTAGAGCGCGCGCCCGGCTACACCGCCTTTTCGAGATACGACGCGAGGTGATCGCTCAGATCGCGAGCATCGTCGGCAGCTCCGTCGATGAGGCTCGACTTGCGGCGCCTCAGAAACGGCATTCCCATGAGATAGATGCCGGGCGCCTTGACCACCCCTCCGTCGTGGAGGAGTCGTCCCTTGTGATCGAAAGCGGGAACGTGGAGCCACGAGAAATCGGGACGAAAGCCCGTCGCCCAGAGGATGGTCCGGATCCCGAGGCGGGCGAGGTCGAGAACGAGCGGGGGGGACGTTTCGGTCTTCGTAGGCTCGAAGCGATGCGGCGGGTCGGAACCGGCGTCGAGCTCATTCTCCGCCGCCCATTGGTCGATGCGGTCGAGAAGACGGTTCATCTTCAGATCCGCGAGAGCGCATACGTTGCGGAGCGATCCCGAGAACTGCGCTTTTCCGCTCTGGAGCCCGGCGAGCCGACCCACGAGCTTCACGCCCTTTTGCGTGAGCGCGTTCAGGTCGAGCGTTTGCCGCTCGGGAGAGCCCGCGAGCTGGAACGAAGGTACGTTCCGGGCGCGAACGATATCGTCGACCTGATCGTACCCTTCGTCGAATACTCCCGCCTTGTCCATCCACCAGGTGATGTCGCGGCCCCGATAGACGCGGGGGACCCGTACGTGCTCTCCCACCGATAGGGTGACGGGCCGGCCCGAGCGCTGAAGCTCCTCCGCGATCTGGATCCCGGTGGCCGAAGCGCCCACGACGAGCACGCCCCCTTTGTCGATTTGTTCGGGGTTGCGGTAAGCGAACGGCGTGAGTGTCGCGATCGAGCGCGGAACGGATTCAGAGAGGGAAGGCACCTGCGGGACGTTGCACGCTCCGCTCGCGAGCACCACCGTGCGGCACTCCCAGTCGCCCTGAGTCGTGGCGACGACGTAGCCGTCTTCACGCGGACGCACCGAGGTAACGCGCGTCTGCGTCTGTACCGGTGCGGTGATTGCGCGCGCATAGCGCTCGAGAAACTCGATGGTCTCCGGCATCGTGCGGAAGCCGTCCGGATCGCCGCCCTCGTACCCGAAGCCAGGGAGCCGGCTCTGCCAGTTGGGCGTCAACAGGCGGAGCGACTCCCAACGCTCCGTCTTCCACGAGTTCGCCACCTCGCCTCGCTCGAGGACGATGTGGTCGATCGAACGGTCCGCGAGACACCGGCTCATGGCGAGCCCGGCGTGACCCGCCCCGATGATGACTGTGGCGAGGCGCCTTATCAGGCGACCTCGACGCTGACGTTCGTCGGGTTCGTGACGATGTCGTACACCGCGGAGCGCTTCTGCGACTGGGCGACGACGGCCTTGATTTGCTCCGGCGTCGCGTCCGCGTCGATCTTGTACGTCACCTTGATGCCGTCGAATCCGTTCCGGACCTCGCTATCGATGCCGAGGATGCCCTGGATGTCCATCCCCGCCTCGACCGTCGCGGAAACCGAGCGCAGCTGAATGTCGCGCATCTGGGCGACCGCGGCGACACCCGCGGTAAGACAGCCTGCGAGGCCGGCGAGAACGAGCTCGACCGGGGTCGCAGCCTTGTCCTCGGAGGCGAAGATCTCGGGATGGTCGGTCTCGAACGTGAATTCCGTCTTGTGCTGCTGCTCCTGGCCGAGCCCGAAAAACCGTTTGACGTCGGATTTGCTGTGGGTGCCGTACACCCATTTGCAGGTCGTCCGCCATTTGAACTGAGCGGCCTCCGGGGCCTTACTCAGCGCTTCGCGCGCATCCAGGAGCGCTCGGACATTCACGCCATTGTCGACAGGGGTCTTCGTTGCAGCCATGGTTCCTCCCTTGGATCGGGAGGCACAACCGCCCCCCACACTCGCGACAGTGTATACGGACGCGCCGCGAGAGGCGAACCGCTCCCGATCCCGCTCGACTCTATATACGTCGAATCCATCGACACCCCGCCATCCTTGCTTTACAGCCGGAAACGCCCGTGGTAACGTCCCATCAACAATTTCCAAGAACAGGGGAGAGGGCATGGGCCAAGCAAAGCCCGACCAGATCTTCATCAGTTACGCCCACGAGGATTCCCATTGGCGGGAGGAGTTCGAAAGAATGCTCGCTCCGGCCGGGGAGCGCGGGCTCATCGGCGTCTGGTCCGACGAGAGCGTCACCGCGGGAGAAGACTGGTCCCGGATCATTCATCGAGCGCTCGAGAGCGCGCGCATCGGCCTCCTCCTGGTGACCGACCACTTTCTCAAGTCGGAGTTCATCACCCGGGTCGAGCTGGCGAAGCTTTTGACGGCGGCGAAGAAAGGCGGCGTCTCGATTCGGTGGGTCCCGGTCTCCGCGAGCCTCTACCGCTACACCGACTTGAACGGCATCCAGGCCTGCTGGGATCCCGAGAAGCCGCTGGACAAGCTCACCGACGCCGAGCGGAAGGCGGCGATCCAGAAAATCTGCGTCGAGATTGTCGAGGAGTTCGGCGGCGCGCCGAAGGTCAGCGTCGGCCGCCGAGAAGGTCTGCGCGACCGCGTCCAGGACCGCCTCGGCGACAAGTACACGATCGCCGGCGAGGTCGGCACCGGCAAGTTCTCGATCGTGTACCGGGCGGAGCGGAAGCAGCCCACGCGAACGGTCGGGGTGAAAGTCTTCGTAGCGTCGGAGCTCGACGATTGGGCGAGGAAGTTATTCATCGATGGACTCCAGCGAGCCGATGAGCTGGCGAGCCCCGCGTTCATCAAGATCTTCGACCATTTCATGGAAGACTCGCCGGAGTTTCTCGTGACGGAGTTCGTCGAGGGCGAGCAGCTCTCGACGTATCTGCGCGCGTACCCCCAGGGGCTCCCGCTCGGGAAAGTGAAGTCCATCCTTCTCGACCTGACGCGAGCGATCGAGGAGGCGCACGAGCACGGCTGGCGCCGGGGAGAGATGTGCCCCTCGGACATCCTTCTCGAAGCGTCGGGCCTACCTCGGTTGTCCGCATTCGACTTCTCGAACATGCTACGGGAGCAGGCGCAGCTCACGGGGAATTTCCTCGTGGACCGCGAGTCTCTCGCCTACATGACCCCGGAGCGCTTCTACGGCCAGGAGCCCTCGACGCTCACCGACCAGTACTCTCTCGGGATCATCGCGACGGAGCTTCTCGGAGGGATCCGAATCCCGCGCGTGGTGAGACCCTGCGATCTCGAGATCAAGCGGAGCCTGTTCGCGGAGCTCGAGTCCGGGAAGGGGGAGTGGGCGAAGCGGTCGTCCCAATTCACCGGCATCGTATGCCGCATGCTTCGGATCGATCCCGAGGGGCGCTGGCCTTCGATGACCGTGGTGCGAGATCTGTTGCGGGAGATCGCGATCGAGGAATCACCCGAAGAGCTCCACCGCAAGATCGCGATGACGAGCTATCTGCGCTTTCAGGCCCTCGGTGTCGAGGGGGAGCGAAAGTTCTTCACGAAGTTTTACGAGAATCTCTTCACCGCGATGCCCGAGATGGAGGTCCATTTTCAATCGATCGACATGGAGCGGCAGCATCGCATCCTGAACGGCGCCATCCACACCCTACTGAACTTCCGTCCGGATTCCCCTTCCGCCACGACGAACCTGGATCAGCTCGCTGCGCGGCACGCGCACCTCGGTCTCACCGAACGCCACTATTCCGTTTTTCTCGATACGCTCGTGCAGACCATCGAAGAGCTCGGGGAGAGCGACCCCGCTCAGCGCGAGGCATGGCGCGCCGCTCTCGCGCCGGGCATCGAGTTCATGTGGAAGCGTCAGGAGAAGCACGAGGCCGCGCTGCCGGTGAAACCTTCGAAGAGCGTGGCCAAGCGCGGGAAGCGAAACGCGGCGCATCGGCCCTCTCCGCGGGCTTGAGCGCGCGCTCCCTCACGCGGTCCGGATCTGGTAAGCGGGGTCGAGTCCCTGGTGCGCCACCAGGATTTGATGAATGTCGTAGGGATGAGTCTCGCCGTCCGTGAGCCAGTTTCGAAGGACCTGAAAGACGTGTCCGATCCCGTTCGCGTCATCGATATCGGCGTCCACCTTGAATTTCAGGGGAGCTGAGCTCGAGGCGAAGAACGTGAGCTGCAGGTTTCCGTAGCGCGTCTCTGCTCTTGAACGAGCCCGCCGAGTCGAAGCCGTCCGGCGGTGTATGGAGCGTGCCATCCGCGGTCTCGAACATCCCCGCCGCGGTCGCCGTCTTGACGAGGTCGCGAAACGACAGGGGCACGTTCGCGAAGAACCTGTCGCCGCGAACCCGATAGAAGCTCTCGACGTAGTGCGATGCTCCCAACCCCTCGGCGAGGAGGGTATGGGCCATCTTGCTCCATACGTTGAGAAGCCCCGCTTTCTGAAGCGGTCCGAGATCGTCGTAGAGAGCCCTTCCAATCTGACCGTGGTCCTCGACGCCGTTTCGTTCGAGCGCGGCTTTCAGGTCCTGATCGAGGTTGTCGTAGTCCGGGAAGGTGGCGCTCATCACGTGGTCGGGATGGATCGGGAGCACGGCATCGAGCGCTCCCTTTCCGGAGCCGTCGACCCGAACCACGTGAGAGACGGGCCGGTGCTTCAGGGAATAGATCTTGACCTTGTAGGCCACTCCCGGGTCGACGCCGGCAAACGCGACCGCCGTGGTCATCGAATGGTTGGTTCTTCTTCCCGCGAGACTCTCCGTGCGCACGTCGAAGATCTGTACGTCCGCATGATCTTCCGGGGCCTCACCATAGATATTTCGAAAGCGGATTCTCAGGCTCACGGCGATATCCTCGTCAGACGGCGGTCAGTCGAAGCACGAGGGCGGTCGGATTGATGGCGGCAGGCAGCCGAAGCGTCGACTGGTCCGGGCCGACCTCGCCCTGGAGGCGCAGCTCTCCCGTCATCTCGTGAACGGCGACCGAGAACCGGGAGGGGAGGTCGAAGGTAATCGTCCCTTCCTTGGGACTGAGTGCTACGACCAGGACGTCTTTGCGGTCCCCGCTCGCGAGAGAAAAGACTTTGAATGGCCCGTCGAACGCCTTGACGGGGGAGCCCGTCCAGCTCGCGTTGAAGCTCGAGGCCCCGTGCCACGGGAAGTCTTTCGTGATGTCCCTCAAGGCCTTGACCACGCCGAATATCGGATCCCGGGTCAAGCCCGGCTCGCAGAAGAATCCTTTGTGGGTATGGAGCGTGACGCCGACTCCCGCCACCGTCGTCACCCAGAGCATCGTTCCGTAGAGGCGCCAATCGCGCGTCGAGCCCCGATAGTTCCACCGCTCGAACTCGGCGTCGGTCGTTAGAAAGATGTTCTCGTCCGACCGACCGTAGCCGCCCTTGCCCGGGTGGGCTCTCCGAGCGGCATCGCGATCCTGATAGAGGTGCCAGGAGCCGCGGCACCATCGGGGAATCCCTTCGACGCTCACCGTGTCCCTCGGGAAATGCACGTTCCAGTAGTCGAGCTCGCTCGAGGCGTGGTAATCGAAGTAGGGAGCTCCTTCTTCGGCCGGCTGCGAGCTCCTGCCGTCGATGCGAGGAGGGTGGCCGCCGTCGCTCGCGGTCAGGATCGCTTTCGGGTGGTGCCGGCGGAGGATTTCGCCGCACTTCTTCAGGAACTGGACCCGCCCCTGAAATCCGAGGGGCGCCAGGTGGTGGCCGTGATCGGTCTCGTTGCAGATCTCGAGAACGTGCGCGGGCCTCTCGGCGAAATAGCGCGAGATGAACTCGAGGTACTCCTCGACGCGGCCCCAGAGGACTTCGTCTCCGCCCTGCCCGGGCGGGCGGCCCGAGCGACCCTCGGCGTCCCGGGTGAAGAGGGGCTGCATGCCTCCCCAGAAGATGGTGTACTGCGCCCGTATTCCCCGTTGGACGAGCTGGTCGAGACGCCAGGAGAGCTCCTCGAAGTGCGCTTCGTCCGGCGCCGGATCGACGGACTTGCCGTTGTCGACTCCTTCGTTGTGACGATAGGTGGTTCCCGGGCGGTACGGGATGACGTTCGCTTTCCCGACGGGATTGTCCCAGGTGAACGTCTGCGCGAACCGAGCCATTTCGACGCCCGCGTCCGCGAGCTCGTCGGCGACCGCAAGAAAATCGCCGCGGCTCACGTCCGGGCTCATGGCGTAGAAGAGGGAGACTCCGACCTCGAAGCTCTTCTTCCCGGTGGTGGGCTCGAAGAGGACGTTATCAAGGACTTCGACGCGGTGCGGCGGGGCGATTGCGGCGATCCTGAAACTCCGGTGACGCGCGGAGCTCGGCCCGGATCTGGTCCTCGGTCTTCACGTTTTTCCGAAAGTCTTCGGCATAGTTCCGCGCGGGCTCGTCGACCCAGGCGCCTCCCGGTTCGCGCGGGCCCGGATCCCGGCCGAGGACTTCTCGATAGAGCGCGCGGACTCGCGTTTCCGCGCGCGCATAGGCTTCGGCGGACTCAACGAGAACGTCCTTGATCGCGGCTTCGGTGACATCGTGATACATGACGCCGATGACATAGTCATACGCCCCGGCGTCGTAGGGGTTCTTGAACGGATCCCGTCCGAGGACCTGGAGGTACACCCCTTGCACGGTCACTTCCGCTTCGAGCCGGCTCACTGCCGCGACGTTTGGCATGTTCTTCCCCCGAGGTCAGAAAGGCTTGCGGTCTTTGAGGAGCTCCTTCGCCTCGCGGACGGCACTGCCGTCCCGGTGGTCGAGCGCGTCGGTTACTTCGAGAAAATCGAATGTGGAGCCGTTGACGTCGACGCTCTCGAGCAAATCCGGTGCCGCGAATCCATCCCGGATCCTCTTGGAGACGCTGGCCGCGATCTGTTCGCGGTCCCTGGTGATCAGGTTCTTGGAGCTATTGATCGCCTGGCGAAAGTCGACCCAGATCCGATTGAGCCGTTCTTTCTTCTGGTCCTGAGAGAGCCCCTGGTCCGACAGGACGGAAGCAATCTTCCCCTCGAAGGGCGCGAACTCGGGAAACCCGCGCCAGTCGTGCCGCGTCTCACGCCGCTCGATCTCGATAATCATGTAGTCGTGAGCGGCGTAGGGCGTCGCGCTTTCCAGACGAGTGCCCGTGACGAGACGGCCGCGATCGAACCAGAGCGCGAGACGTCGACCTCGGAAGGCCCGGCATCGATTCCCACGTGGTAGCCGGCCTTCAGCGGATTGCTGGAGAAGAAAGAGTCCTGCACGCCGAGCTCGAGGCGTGTCTCGTTCAGTGCCAGGATCTTTTCGACGCCCGTTTTCACCGCCACCGCGAGCTGGTCGACGCCGCCGAGCCCCAGAGCGGGAATGGCGGCGAGGGTGGAGAGCGTGTCCACGAAGGCCTTCGCCGCGTCTCCGCCCGGGACGGAGTAGAGGCCCACGAGCACGTCGACGTCCTCTCCCTGAAACGGTGTCGGGCCCGCGAGGCGGTAGTTGAACCCCGCGATCCGATCGAGGTTCGCGTCGCTGATGTCCCTGAGCTGTCCCGGTCCCGCGAGGCTATGAGTCTCCTCTCCCTGGTATTTCGTGAAGCCGTGGAGCAGGGGGTAGTACTTCTGCCAGAGTTTCCGGGTCCGCTGCAGATACATCTCGCTCATCCGCACGACGAAATAGGCGTCGTCCGGCTCGATGGGCGCGCCCGAAGGCGTGCCGATGACGCGATCGTCGGGGATGCGGATCCAGGTTTTCTTCGGGGCGTTGTTCCGGAAGATTTCTAGGAAGCCCATCTCGATAGCTCCTTTCGTCGATCGGCGTCAGGCGAGCTCTCCGATGAGAGAGGCGAGCCGGTCCGCGACCGGTTTGAACGTTCCGTCGAGCCTTCGAATTCCATAGTTATCCAGCGGGTCGTCGGGGTTCGGGCCGGAGTTGAGCTGGTACCAGGTCACCGTTTTGACTCGCGGAACTCCCGCCCAGAACCGCAGCTCGGCTTCCATGCAGGCCGACACTTCCTCCTCGGTCATTCGAAATTCCAGATCGGGCAGCAAGAGTTGGCGGATTCGCTCCGGTCCCTCGGTCCGGCCGGTCTCGGTGACCCAGACATCCGCGGTTTCCACCAACCGGACGAGCTCCTCGATCTCCTTGTCGCGCGTCTCGAAGCCCAGATGAGGGTTCATGGGATCCCGCCCGTTCGGATAGCGGTGCACGGCTACCGTCGCGCCGGTGGGGAGTCCTGGTGCCAGCATTTTTCGTAGGTAGGCGAGGCCCCGCTGATTCAGGTTGGAAACCGAAGGTGTCAGTACGACGGAGCGCTGCGTAAACCCGCGAACGGTAGCGTAGCACTCCGCGAACGTCTCCCCAAGGAGCTTCGGGTTGTCCTTCCACAAGGCGACTCCGATATCGGGCTCGTTTCCAATCTCGAGCGCGGGAGGATCCGGCCGATCGAAATAGTCGAGCTCGTCCAGTTTCCGGCATACGTCCTCCACGTGCTGCCGGAGACTCTCCCGCGTCCACGCCGGGCCGCCGGCCCGCGGGTGGTCCCGGGTCATGCGGCCTCCCGCGATGAGGAACAACGGATGCAAACGTTCGTAGCCGGCGAGCTCCTCGAGGAGCTGCCGGCAGAGGTCGTGGTCGTCGGGAAGGTCCTGGCGGATTCCGTGGAAACCGAGCGCGGCGATCTGGTCGAGGAGCTCCCGTCCGATCGAGCTTCCCGGAGTCGGTATGTACCCCAGGTTGAGATAGAGCTTCATTTCTGGACCCGTCCCCGCGTCGGCCGGGAGATCCAGGAGAGTATCGCGCTCTCGGGAGCCGCCACAACGCTGTCCCGCTCCTTCGCGAGGAGAGCACGTCAGCCGCGGCGTCGAATCTCGACGCGGCGATGGACGGTGTCGAAGATGTACTCGAATCCGAGCTCGCGCACCAGGAGCTCGACGTCCCCGCGAACGACGTCCCGCCGGCCGACGCCGTCATCGAAGAGCTCGGCGTCGATGTCGATCACCTCTCCGAGCGCGACCACTTCGGGCGCGATCGCGGGCTCGGCGCGGGGCGTGCCGCGAACCAGGCTCACGAACCGCTCCCAGGGAAAGTTGGAACCGGGATCTCTCCGGCGAGCCGGATCGAGAAGAGCGTGGGTGCAGACGTAGCGGATCGGGAAGAGTCCTCTCCAGTATCGGACCCAGCGCGCCGTTTCCTCGACTTGCCAGTCGCTGAAAGTGTCCTCGAGTCGACCCGTGTTCACGATCTCGATTCCCAGGCTGCGCGAGTTCGTGTCGTCCCGTCCGTCGTTAGGGAACCGCACGCTGCGCCGCACGTGCCAGGCCTTGTCCGCGCTCCAAACCATGCAGATGGAGCGCTCGGGCTCGCCGGACCGTTCGTTGTCCGGCACGATGACATGGGCACTCGCGCCGCTCTGGGGATTCGTGAACCAGCTCACGGCGCCCTGGGTCGAGGACCCGGCCGTGGCGTGAATGACGACGGTGTCGATCGGCCCGTATTCCCGCGCTCCGCGATTCGGCGATTCGATGAAGGTGTGGGGCGGAACGGGCGCGCTCTCTCCGAGAGCGCCCGAAAACTCCTCGAGTTTTTTCAGGGCATCGGCGTTGGGCATGGTTGGCCTCCCGTACCCGCATTGGCTGCACGGCCCGTGCCACCCTGTGAAGTCGCGTTTTCCCAGGAAAAAGAGCCGGTCGACTGTAGCGACCGCAGCTACATTCGGGAGGGGAGGCGGCTCACCGGACTATCGGTCAGGGAGGGATGCTGCCGGGAAAGGACCGCGACGGTTCCGTCCGCCACATATCCGGGGTTCTGGCTGCGTTTCTTCTCGAGACGCTCGCGATTCGGCTGGATGGCCGGGGACGCGAACACCGTGACCTTGACCCCGCGCGCGAGCGCCTCTTCGATCTCGACCCCGGAAATCGCCCCGCCCTTGAAATAGATCATCTCGCCTTTCGTTCGCTCGGCGATGTCGACCATGAGCGAGAGGCCATCCCGCTTCACTTCCCAGACATCCACCTCGGTGTCGACGAAGACGAGGTAGTCCTGTATCGCGATGCCGTCCGGATACCGCGCGGCCTCCCTGGATACGATGCCCGCGGTCTTGACGTCTCTGAAGCCCGCCTTCCGCGCGGAAGTCCGAATCCAATCGTAGGCTTCGCCGATGCCGTCTTTCGTGCCACCGATCACATAGAGCGCGCGATCGCCGTTTCTCCGGACGATCGGGTCGACGTGGCCCCGGACGACGCTCGGGTCCTGGTATCCGAGCCCGGAGTATCCGCCGAGCACAGTGACTCGCCGTCCGGCGGCCTCCTGCAGCAGCGACTCGTAGGGAAGTATGCGAGGGTCGCTCCCCGTGTGAGCGCGCAGGTACTCCTCGTACTTGGCGTCTCGCTCCTCGCGGGTCATCGGGCCTCTAGCGGCAGTGTCTTCGAAAGGGCTAAATGAATCAACCGGCGAAAAAGTGTAGTAACCTCGGCCAAGCCTTTAGAACGCGACTCACACCTCCTGGATTGGGAAGGAGATTTCTATGGCAAAAAAACGCACTCGTAAGTCGGAACTTCGCAGGTCCTGCGGGGCCATGGCCGCTCACTTCATGCTCCTCGAGAAGTTTCCATCGTTTCGAGCGAGTCAGACGCGCCTCGAGAGCGTCACCGCTCGAAGCCTGGAGTCGATTGCGGAGACGAAGCCCAAACTGGTCACGATCCGGACGGTGGTGCACGTGGTGTACCGCACCGACGAAGAGAACGTCTCGAGCGCTCAGATTCGAAGCCAGATTCGCGCGTTGAACCGGGACTTCCGGGGGACGAATCCCGATCGAAGCAAGGTCCCGCTCCCCTGGAAGGGGCTGGTCACGGATGCGCGCATCAAGTTCAAACTGGTGAGCATCACGCGCACCCGAACGACGAAGAACGGCTTCACCGTCGACGACGGCGTGAAGAAAGCTTCGATGGGCGGTATCGCGCCGCACCTGCCGCCGACCCATTTGAACATCTGGGTCTGCGCGCTGACGGGCGGTCTCCTCGGATACGCGCAGTTTCCCGGAGGTCCGCTCGCGACGGACGGCGTTGTCATCAACTATCAGGCTTTCGGAACGATGGGGACCGCGCAGGCGCCGTTCAACGGCGGACGCACGGCGACGCACGAGGTCGGCCACTACCTCAACCTCATTCACATCTGGGCGGACACGCCCGGTTGCACCGGCTCCGACATGGTGGCGGACACGCCCAACTGCGCCGGGCCGAACTTCGGCACGCCGGCATGGCCGAAGATCAGCTGCAACAACGGCCCGAACGGCGACATGTTCATGAACTACATGGACTACACCGACGATGCCGCGATGTTCCTCTTCACGTCCCAGCAAGTCGCTCGCATGCGAGCGGCGCTCGAGTCGGCGCGGCCCGGTTTGATGTAGGAGGAGAGCGGCCGCGGATGAAAGCGAGCGAGTGGCTCTTCTCGACGCGGTGGGTGGAGGCCTTCGAGGAGGATAGCCCTGCGGGCGCCGTCTATCGTCCGGACGATACGGAAGTCCCGTTATCGCGGCGACCGCGGAAGCGTTTCGAGCTCCGTCGCGATGGCTCGGCGAGCGTCTTCATGGCGGGACCGGATGACCGCCTGATCGAGGAAGCGGCGCGATGGAGCTTGGAGGAGGGAGACATCGTGCTTCGCGCGAAGGGCGGCGAAGAAAAGCTCCGAATCACGCAAAGCTCCGAGAAGCGTCTCGTCGTGAAGGACGGCTGAGGCGCTACCCGTATACGAAAATTCGCTCGTCGGCGTGCCGCTTGATCGCGAGAAACGGGTCGAGCTCTCTCTCCGGGCCGCCCGCGAGGAGGAACATCGTCCGAAAGAGGGCGTAGTTGATGCGGTGCCCGCCGAAGAGGGTGCCCTTCACGAGAGGTGCTCCAGCCCTCATGACTTCGCGATGCCCATCCCGGAGCGCGCGGAGAGTCTGCTCTCGCGTGAGTCCGCCGAAAGTGCCGCGGACCGAGCGAAGGGCGGTGACCGTCCGGCCGAAGGAGCTGATGAGACGGCAGTAAAAGAAGAACGGGATCTGCTCGTCTCTCGTGTAGGTGACGACGATGGTCCGGTCGTTGTCGGGAAACGTCAGGCTCTCGAAAGGAACCTTCGCCGTGTGGATGAAGTCTTTCTCCTTTTGAACGGAATCCCAGAGCATGATGGGAAGCCGCGCCGGAGTGTCGTCGAACCGATGAAAGCGGGCCTCGGAGACGAAGAACTCGAGAAGCGCATCCGTGAAGACACGGCGCGCGACCGTCTCCGGTGTATCCACCAGGCGATCGAGCTCCTTTTTTCCGAGCTCTAGGAGCACGGAGGCGCTGAGCTCACCGAAAGGTTTGCTTCCGCCCGTCGGCAGTCCGAGGTCCTTCACCATCGTCTCGTTCCCGGCGGTAACGCCGAGCCGGCGAATCTCTTCACTGAACTCCTCGAGCTCCTTGATGGTCGGCTTCCACTCCCGGGTCAGCTCCAGGGATACCTTGTGAGTCGCCGCCGCGCCGGAGAGGCGGCTGGCCTCACCGACGGCCGCGATGAGCGAGGTGTCGGCCAGAAATGTGCACGTGCGGAGGCTCGACCAGCTCTTGTTGCGGGCCTGGAGCTGCGTTTTGACGCTGATGTTCACGTCGCCACTGACGGTCTCGATGGACTTCCAGTCCTGCGTCAGGATGCTCGTGTGGTTCAGCTTGAACCCGAATACGTTGATCGTGAGCGCGGACGTCTGGTCGAGCGAGCCCTCTTCGGTGAGCGCCCCGCCTACGAGAGAGACGACGGGGTCACCCGCGCGCGCTCGTTTCATCGCCTCGGCGAAGTCGCCGAGCGTCATCTGCCCCAGAAGTGTTTTTCCAGCCTCCCCGCTCACGTCGAGCTCGAAACGAAGCGCGACCTCGTCCTTTTCCATCCGGGACTGGGTGCGGGCGAAGTTGATCCCGACCTTAAGGCTCGCGGCGCGCTCGAGGATGCCGTTCAAGCGTCCGAGGGTAGCGCGGTAGTGCCGGATGATCTCCTTCACGACCTCCGTCACCTCGTCGACGTGGCTCTGCAGCTTGTCGATCTGGTTGTCGACCGCCCGGAGACCCGCTTCTCTCGCGATTTTCTTCAGAATCGACTTCACGTCCAGCGCGTCGGTTCTCGCCACGCGCTTCAGCCAGGTTTCGATCTGTTCGTCGAGCGTCGTCCGGTTCAAGAGGGCATCGACGCCCTTGTCGAGCCGGGACGAGAAGAGTGCCTTCAAGTCGCTCAGCTCCTCGACCTCGGACTCGATCGATTGGACCAGGGTTTCGATGTCGGGCAGGAAGGCGTCGAGAACCGCCTTGGCCACCCGATCGATCCCGTCGATCTGGATCTCCGCACCGAGCTGAAAGCTCGGCTCGCGCTTCGACGTCTTGCTCTTCGCGAGCTCGACCGCGAGAAACCCCTCATGGGAGGCCGCGGCCGATAAGAGGATGTCGAACTCGCCCTGGAGGAGGTGGGAGTACTCGACACTCGCGGTGAGACCCAGACGCACGTCGACCGCTTCGTCCAGGCTGAGCGCGTCGCTCGCAATGCTCACGGAGCGGACGAAGCTCTGGCCGAACGAAAGAGAGCCGGCGACCTGAACGAATCCACCCGCGTGCAGATGGACCCACTGGTCGGGGATGACGAGCTTGGTTTCTCCGCTGGTCAGCGTTCGGGCTCGGAGAGCGCCCAAGGTAGAGGCGGCGGGGAGGCGAAACGCCCGGATGTCGGCGACCACGGCATCGAAGACCGTCTCCGACTTCCGATGTCGAAAATAGTTGTTCAGAGAGACCGTGCTTCCGGTCGTGAAGGCCGCGCTCGCGCTGAGCTGGCCCAGAGGCCCGGCGAACGCGACATCGCCTTCGAGCTTTCCTTCGACCCCGATGCGCAGGAAGACCTCATCCGGGCGATCGGTGCGGACGGCGCCGTCCAGGATCTCTCCATCGGTGTCGCTCTCGAGAGTCGCCCGGAGTTGTCCTTGCGCGCCGAGAGTCACGGTGCCGCTTTTCCGCGTCAGGGTCTTGCCCGACTTCAAACCCCAGCTGTACTCTTTCGTCCCCAGCTCCTCGACCGAGCTCGTGAGCCAGCCGAGGACCTCCTTGTGAGCGTCATAGAGCTCTTTGAGCTCCTTCAGCTGCTTCACGCTCCCGGCGGCCATGCCGAGCGTCGAAAGGAGCGCCTTCATCTGGGGGCTTCCGGGCTGCGGCAGGGCGGAAGAAAAAACTCGGGCGAGCTCGTCGAGCACGGTTCGCACCCCGCCCATCGGGCCCGCCATTCTCTCGATGGCGTCGAGGAGCTCGCTATGGAGCTCCACCGCTTTTCCATCCAGGCTCAGGCGCTCCATGAAAGTCCTCCGGGCTACGAGAGAGGGAACCGCTGCGCCAAGCCTTCCGCGATGCTCGAATAAAAGGCCTTCGATTCCCGCTCTCGTCGGGCGCGCTCCTGGTGGTCCAGGACGTCCGGCCACCAGCCGAGCTCGTTGAGGTGATCGGCATCGAGGGTCGCCCGGAAGCGGTCGTCCGTCCACTTCGCGGAGTCGACGGACACCAGGCCGTCGTTCGCGCCCTCCTTTTCCTGGATGAGGCCCCAGACGAGCTGAAGCGGAAGGAAAGTCCGTTCCAGAGACTGCGCTCCGGCGTAGGCCTGAAACGAAATTCCGCACGTGCGCTCCCAGGGGAGCGCGACGGCGTTGAAAGAGGCGGTGGCCTCCGACGTGAGGTCGCGGATTCCGGCGACTCCCTCGAAGAGGTTCACGGACTCGAGTCCCTCTTCCGGCGGCACACCGAAGCGATCCGGCTCGATGCCGAAAAGGGAAGCGAACGCGCGAAATTCCTCGCTATCCCTCAAGTGCGCCAGCTGCTCCTCGGGCGACGCCGCGCTTTCGAGAGACGCTCCCGACCGATTCTCGAAGAAGCCGAGCGGATTCAAAACGAAATCGGCGACGGGCGAGCCTCGATGCGGAGTCGAGATCGTGGTGACGGAGGCCACCTTGCCCGGGAACCCGTCGTTGCGGTGGTCGAAGAGCATGTGCCGTGAGTCGAGTCCCCCCATGCTGTGCCCGATGATGTGAATCTTCTCGGCGCCCGTCGTTCGCAGAACCGCATCCACTTCGCGCTTCAGGTCCGAGGAGCGTTTCGCGACCGAGCCGGCCCAGTCGACCTGCGTGTGCCAGACGTTGAAGCCCTGGGAGTTCAGGTGGGTTCGGATGCCCTTGAAGTAGTGCTTGTGGTCGAGGGCGTCGTCGTTGTCGACGTCGAGAAGCATGTCGACCAGGGCGTCGAACCGCGCGATTCCGTGCGCGAGGACGATCGGATAGGTGCGAAGAGTCATAGCGGCCTAGAGCTTCGTCAGGTGCTTGTCGGCGCCCTTGCGTCCGAAAAGCTCGGAGTGCCGCTCGCGGCCCAGCCAATCGATATACCTCACCCGAACGCGGCCATCGGTCTGCACCTCGAGGGAGCAATATCCGTTCATACCGCGATCGGAGCGAATTCCCGTGGGCTCGTAGCGCGAACCGGTCTCGAGGAACAGGAGGTTCGCAGGTGTGTCCTTCCCCGAGGTTTCTCTCTTGTAGGGATAGCCGCCGTGGCCGATGCAGCTTCCGTAAAAGGGGAGCTCCGGGGAGCGATCGAAGAGCGCGCAGTAATGGGTGTTCCCCCAGAACCAGAGGTCGATCGAGTTGTCCTCCAGGACGGGCTTCACGTCGGCGAGGAGCTTCTCCGTGCCGAACTTCCCGTACTCGTACGGGTGATGACCGGTCAGGAGAACGTTCGCGAGGCCCTTCGCGCGTCCTTCTTTGGCACGCTCGCGAAGCCACTTCAGGACCCCGGCGTCCGCGATGCGGCCTTTCGTGGAGTTCCAGATCGTATCGACCCCGAGGAGCTGGATGTGATCGGAGACGACGGAAAAGTAGCTGCCTTCCTGCTCCTGTGTCTTCGGAAATCGCTCGCGATTCTTGTCGAGGAACTCGACGTAGCCTTCGAAAGCGGAGTAGCCCTCGTGGTTATCGGGAATCACGAAGAGCTTGGTCGCGTCGGACTCCACGACTTTTCGGAGCGGATCCCGGAAGTACTCGAAATATTGTTTCAACGTGCCCGTGTAGTAGACGTCCCCCAGGTGGACGGCGCACGGCGGACGGTCGACCTCGAGCTGGCGCGCGATGTAGCGGGAGTGCGAGAGGCCCGTCCCGAAGTCCGCGAAGAGAAAAATCCGCAGCGGCTGCCCGGCCGGAGGAGGGTCGAGGCGGTACTGGAATCCGGACCGCGTGCCGACGTGGCTGCGGAACGGCTGGCCCGCCTTCTCGGCCAGCTTGCGAAAGTCTTGCTCCCCGTTCGTTCGGGGAACGGCCGCCGCCTGGAGGCCGTTGAAAAATACCCAACCGAAGATACCGAGGGGGCTGTCGTCCTCGAACAGAAACGCGTTCGGGTCGATCTGGATCCGCTCATCGCGGTATTTCGCGGCGATGTTGTCGATGAAATTCTCCGGCAGGCTCGCGGCCTCGAGGGAGACCGCGGCTTCGGCCTCGGCCTCCGTCTTTTCGAGATCTTTGGTCCGTCGAAGCGCTTCCTCGACTCGGGAACGGTACGAGTCCTCGTCATCGGGATCGGGCGGAAACGCTTCCTTCAAGGCCTTCAAGACCCCCTCGGGATCCTTCTGGTAGGCTTCTCGAAGCTCCGCCGCCTGACGTTCCAGTTGCGCGACCTCTTCGCTGTCCGTAGGCACACCCGAGGGCGCATCCGACGCCGATTCCGCGGTGCTCTCGAGGGCCCCTTCCCAGCGGGCGCCGTTTCCGCCGGTGAACAAACGATAGAAATCCGATTTCGCCATGGTGCGCGACTCCTTCCTTCGCCAGTCTCAGGCTGAGCTCATCGTAAGCAGCAAGAATCGTTCCTCTTGCCCTGGTGAAAAACCCGTTTTCTGGGCGTTTCGACGATTCGTGTGTAGCGGACAGAGCTACACTGTCTGTTGCTTCTTCAAACGAGCTCGATCCCCGCTTTCTTGATCAGCTTGTCCTTTTCGAGCTTCGACAGCAGGACCGCGAAGTTCGCCTCCAGGAACCGCCCCGAGAAGTGGAGCCCGGTAACCCGCTGGGTCTCGAGGTCGATGACGCAGGAGCCGGAGTTTCCGCCGAGAGTCGAGCAGTCGTGCTCGAACAGGGTTTGCACTTTCGACACCCGCCGCATTTCTCCCGGTTGAAGGCGCTTGACGTTGAAGATGTCCTTGAAGATTTCCGCCATCGGCTCGGGCTCGTTGCGGTGGCCGTCCCATGCGGGAAAGCCAACGACGAACACCTGGCGGCCCTGGACGAGCTTCGGCTTCCGCGCGATCGAGAGGGGTGCGGGAGCCGTCGTTCCGGCCTTTCCCTTTCGGGACACGCGGAAGAGAGCGAGGTCGTGAATGGCGTGGACTCCGATGACGTCGGTAAGCGCGAATTCCGCGGGGCGGGTGGATCCGAACTCCTCGGAGTAGTCGATGCGCGCCTTCATGCGGGGCTCGAATTTCCAACTGGCTCCGGAGTTCCGGCAGAACTCCTTCGCGACGTGCCGGTTCGTCATCACCACATCCCGCGCCACGAGAAAACCGGTTCCGACCCAATCGAGTGAAGGATGCCCCGTCACTTCGATGCGGCCGACACTCGAAAGCAGCCCCTCGATGCGGGCTCGGAACCCCTCGAGGGCGGCCCACTTCGGCGGGGGAGCTTCGAACTTGCCGTTCTTCACGAGGAGTGCCGGGCGGCCTTCGAGAAGAACGATGGCCTCGAGGGCGTCTTCTTCCGGCGGGCTCAGGACGGCTTCGGCGCCCTGGGTTCGAACTTTCTCGACCGCCTTTCGCCCGTTCTTCGCGATGTCTCCGGGGTCGAGCGCAGCCCTTCTCCTGCGGTGCTTCGGTTCTACCGCCTCGACGGACGGCGGGCTCTCGACGCTTGCGCCTTCGCCCACGGGATTGGACCTGCGCGCGAACTTATCCGGAGAGAGACGGTCGAGGACGCCGCCCAGCTCCGGCAGCTGCCGTATCGCGCGGGCCGCGGTGGATTCATTCGTCGCCATGGTTTCACGCTCCTTCGCTCCCCCGTCCGGGGCGAAAACCGTTCTTTTCTGCCCACTCCCGCGTCCAGGGCAGTTTATGCAGAAACGAGATGATGATTTGCGGTCGTGTTGTTCGCCGCAGGCTAATAGAAGAGACCACGGATTGCAATCTACTGACTGTGTCGCTCCACCGACTACAGTCCCAACGCGGTTCCTGTTCGAGTTACGTGGATTGTCGCGCTGGAACGGCCCTTGCATCGTCAAGGAGAAACCAACGAGGACGACCAATGGATAGAGACATGGTCAACTGTCTCCATTACCTCTATCAGTGGGGGCAGCTATCCCCAGCGCAGTTGAACCCGATAGACCCCGCGAGACAACTCTTCTGGTGCGATCCCGACACGAGGCACCCGCTAGAGGGCCGGAAGATCGTTGTCGAGGATCCGCAAACCGGCGTCCTCAAGCTTTCGCCAGGAGTCTACGACCTCATCGATATGCTCGAGAGCCAGCTGCGATCGATGCCGAAGCCCGACCTTGCCTTCGGCTTTCCCATCAGCACGGCCATTCGCGCGGAGGGCAAGACGCGGCCGGCATTCCTCGCGATCTCGTACGCGCCTCAGTTCGACCCGGTGAAGCTGGCCGTGAAAGAGGCGGCCACTCTCGCCCGTTTCGACTGCGAGGTGACGGGGGATCTCGACACGGCCGGGGACATCATGGATCAGGTGTGGCAGGGGATTCGGGGAGCCGACGCCGTGGTGGCCGACATCACCGGAAAGAACCCGAACGTCTTCTACGAAATCGGTCTGGCCCACGCGCTGGGCAAGGAAGTCATCCTCATCTCCCAAGAGCCGGAAGCGCCCTTTGACGTCCGGTCTTCGCGACGAGTCACCTACAGCGCACACGACCTCGACAGCTTGAAGACGACCCTTACGTACGCATTCGCCGCCATCTCGGCGCGTTATCCGCATGAAGGCATCGAGCCGCGTTTCTGAAAGGTGTGGGCCGCTCCTTGAATCCACAATCCGGGGGCTACACAATCAGACGCCGTGAACTGAACGCGCCAAAGAGCAAATCGTGGAAGTCTTCCTGGTCGGCTACGGAACTCTTCTTCACCGGGGATCGCTCGGCCATTCGATCGGACCCGAGTCCGCGGAAGGAAAGCGCGTGGTGCCGGTCGTGGTACGGGATTACCGCAGGCTCTTCAATCTCCGGCCCACCCACTACGCGACGAGTTTCAAGCTCAGCCGGGAACCGATCGAGAACGCCGCGATGAACGTCGAGCCCGCTCCCGGCGAATCGTTCAACGGCCTTGCCTTCGAAGTGACGGCGGAAGAGCTCCAGGCGCTGGACCAAAGAGAGCGGTACTACCAGCGGAAGACGGCTCCGGTCTACCACTTCGATTCGGGAGAGCTCCTCGGTGAAGGGCACTTCTATGTCTCCGAGCCCGACGCGAGCTGGATCGTTCGCGACGTCGGGAAGCTCCTGCCGCTCTGGCGGGACATCGTCTGGGCGAGAACCGGTGCCTATCGCCTGGGCGATGCTTTCGGCCGATGCTACGACGAGACGACGTATCTCGCGGACGGCCGCACGCTCATGATCGATCGCTATCGCGATGTCATCGACGAGGTCTCGGATGTCGAACTCCCGGAGTGAGCTCGCGATGGACTCCACGGCGCCGGTCTACGTCTTCATCAGCTATGCGAGCGAGGATCGGCCCGTCGCGCGGCGTTTCCAGGAGCGGCTCATGAACGAGCCGCTGATCAGCGATCGCAATGGAGCCGTCTGGATGGACCGTCCCGAGATCGAGGGGGGCGATCGCTGGAAGAAGGAGATCGACCAGGCGCTTTACCGAAGCCGGATCGTGCTCGCGGTCCTCACCGCCCGCTCGGTCGATCCGAAACGCCGGTGGATTCGATACGAGCACGTGGAGGCGCGCCGCCTCTTTCGGCGGGTCGTTCCGCTTCTGCTCGAAGACTGCGGGATCCCCGAGTACTTCAAGGACCTTCACTACGTCGATTTCCGCGCCGACTGGGAAGAGGGTTTCCGCGATCTCCGGAATACCATCGCGAAGGTCGCTCCGAGGCTGGGCCCATCCGGAAGCAAGTTCGTCGACGCGACGCCCCCTCTCGACCGCGCCTTCATCGGTCGGCAGGACAGATCTGGAGGCCGCGTTCGAGCTCATCGACGGGGAATCGAAGTCAGTCGAGACGGGACGCCTCGCGGTTGCGATTCAGGGAATGGGGGGCACGGGAAAAACCATGCTCGCGCACGAGCTCGCGAGACGGATCGCGGTCCACTATCCAGGAGGGGTCGCGACGGAAGCGCGGGGCCAGAACCCCGCTTCCGCCGAAGCGGTGCTCCAGAAGTGGGCGAAGTACATGCTCGGAAGCTACCCCCAGCCCCACTGGACCGTGGTCGATGTGCGCTCGAACCTCCGGGAGAAATACGGCGAGATCCTCGTCCTTCTCGACGACGTCCCCGCGGAGGACCTTGGCCACGTGCAGCAGCTGCTCGAGGCGTTGCCGCCCGACGCGACGCGGATCATCACGACCCGGCTCGCCGACGTGGGCGCGGCCCTTGGCTGTCTCGTCTATCCTCTCCAGGCGTTCGGTGAGCGGGACGCTCTCGACTTTCTGCGGAACCGGCTCGCTCGCAAGGGTCCTGCGCCTTCCGATGCGGTTCTGAAGCGCCTCGTCGATAGCCTCGGCGGCCACCCGCTCTCGCTCGAGCTCGTCGCCGCGAACTGTGAGAGCACGATCGATCTGGCGGGCGACGTCGAGGATCTGGAGAAACGACTCGCCGAGGGCGAGATCGAGGACATCGCGCTCGACATTCCCGAGCTGAGAAAGAACTCGAGCCTCGCGATCTGCCTTCAGGACAGCCTCGAGAGTCTGGTCCGGGAGGAGAAAGAGGGCGCGGTCGACGTCAAGCGTTTCGCGGCTCTCGGAATCTTTCCCGACGGAGCCCACCAGAACCGCGACTTGATCGCGGCGGTATGGGGTGCGGCCGAACGACGGGACGTCCGAAGAACTCTCCGCGTGCTGGTGAACCGCGCGCTTTTGAACCGCGATTTCAATACGGAGTTCTACTTCAACCATCCGATCCTCCGGGCTTATGCCTATGGCCATCTGAAGCGCGACCCCGAAGAGCTGGAGAACGTCCGGACTCGGTATGCGCGTTCGATCGTCGAAGTCGCCCGGAAGGGATTCGAGACGCCACCCGAGGAATGGATCCGACTCGAGCCCTACCGTCCCCATATCCATCGCGTCGCGGTCGGGTTGAAGGAACGCGCGGAAAAGGCATTGGGCGATCTCGCACGTCTCGCGACGCCGCGCCCGCCCGAGTCGCTCGAGATCGAGAGGAACGAGAAGCTCTTGACGGCTCTCGACCTCGCGATGGACTTCGCGCTGGCCGTGAAGCCTTACGTCGTCGCGCGACCGGAGATCGGAGAGATCGGGACGGACTGCCTGCATCTCGGTCTCGCTTGCGCGCGCGTTCGCGGCGAGCGCGTCGAGGAGGCGATCTTTCTCGATGCGCTTGGAGAGTGGCATCAGAAGCGGGACCCCAAGCTCGCGATGGAGTTCTTCGCCGAGGCATCGACCGCGGCGAGAAACGCCTCGAATGCCTCGCTCGAAGCCGCCATCCTGACCCACCGCGGCGAGCTCCTTCGCGCGACGAGCCTTCCGCAGGAGGCGCTTCAGGTCCTTTCCACGGCTCTTCAGATCCATCGGGAGCTCGGCAACGACGACCTCGCCGCGAGCACGATCAAGTCCATGGGCGAGACGTACTGGCGGCTCGGCGACCACCGGAAGGCGCTCGAGCTCCATCTCGAGGCGCTCGATATGTTCGTTCGACGCCGGAACCTCGGCGGCGAGGGCGACATGCTGAACAAGATCGGCTCGGTCCGGTTCAACGAAGGAAAGCACGCGGAGGCGATCGCTTACTTCGAGAAGGCGCTCGACATCCATCGGAAGGTGGGCAATCGCAGCATGGAGGCCGAGGATTTGAACGATATGGCGATCGCCTACCGCTATCTCGACGACGTGTGGAAGTCGCTTCCTCCGCTCATCGATGCGCTCGAGATCCACCGGACGACGGGAGGGCGACGCTTGCAGGCGATCACGATGTGCAACATGGCGAACGTCTACGTGAGCCTCGGCTTTCTGGACCCGGCCAAGAGCCTGGCGGACGACGCGCTTCGGATCGCGGAAGAAGTCCGGGATTTCGTGGTCCAGAGCTGGGCCTTGAGCTGGAAGGCGCAGGCGCTTCAGGCGGGAGGCGAGCACGATTCCGCGCGCCCTTTGTTCGAAGACGCGCTCGTTCGGGCTCGACGGGAGGGGAATCCTCGAAGCGAGGCAGGCATTCTGGGATCTCTCGCGGAGTGGCACGAGCTCCAGGGAGATGCGGGGAAGGCCCTCGAGATGTATCGAGACGCCGTGTCGATCATGGAGCGCCACGAGCTATCGCAGGCTTTTGGCGGAAAGAGGATCGATCACTTCCGACGCAAGGTCGATGCACTCGCCCCGAAAACGAAGGTGTGAAAACGAAACTGGTATACACTCGGCGCCAACCACCCAGAAGGAAACATCCAGCGGGGACCCGTCTTCTCGGCAAGAAGGAGGGAGAGCGATGTCACAATCCGATGTGAAGAGCGCGGCGGCGCGCTATCTCCGGAAGCTATCGCATGGCGTTCCGGCGGCGATCACAGGGGCCGTGGAATCGGCCACGGCGGAGTCGATCACGTCGGAGCACGCGGAAGAGGCGCACGCGCGTGCGATTGAAACCATCGAACAGGAATCTGGCCGGAAGCTGGATTCGGCATCGAAGGAAGAGCTCGAGAAGATCTTCCTCGGGGACGGCAAGGAAGCCATCTCGCGGCTGAAAAACGATGGCCCTGACGCGGAGCTCACGGAGCGGCACGAGGATGCTCTCGAAGCCATCGTGGAAGTCGACGGCTCTCGACCGACGCTGGTTTTCTCGGACGAGGATGAAATTGATCTCGAGGACAAGACCCTGGGCCAGTGGAAGGGGGTGGCGAAGAAATTCTTCGACCCGATCTCCAAGGTCGCCTCAGCGGTAGGCCGGATCGATCTCAACGGAAGTCATCAGGGAACCGGGTTCGTGATCACCGACGGCTTGATTCTGACCAATCGCCACGTTCTCCAGGGTCTCGCGACGCAGAAGAGGTCGGGGGAGTGGGAGTTCCTTGGTCAGCCGTCGATTACCTTTGACGCGAACCCCGAGAGGAGCCGGAAACGCCAGCTCAAGATCCGAAAAACAGTCGTACGGACGGGAGCGGAGGCGATCGACCGCCACGCGATCGACTACCGGAAGCTGGATTTCGCGGTTCTCGAATGTGAGACGTCGGACCAGGAACATCTGCCGGAACCGCTGGTACTCGAAAACGACGCCGACAAAGTGGCTGTGGGACGGCCGATCTTTACCATCGGTTACCCGGCCAAACCGGGGCCTGGTACCTACGAGAGCGATGTGCTCCAGAAACTCTTTCAGTACCGCTACGGCGTAAAGCGCTTCGCTCCCGGCGAAATCGATCGGGGCTTCGGAAGCGTTGCCGACGGGACCGGGGAGACGGTTTTCGCCCACGACAGCACGACGCTCGGAGGAAACTCCGGTTCCTGTGTCGTCGATCTCGGAAACGATGGACGGCTCATCGTGGGCCTGCATTTCGCCGGAGCACCGAAGAAGGCGAACTACGCGCATTCGAATGCCAGGCTTCATGAAACTCTCGCGGACCTCGGACTCGCCTGGAAAGAGTGGATGCCTCCGGTATAGCCATGAAAAACGAAGTCGACTCCCTGCTGAAAGCACTGGCCCAAGGATGCGAAGCCGCGGAGGCTCGCCTCCCGCAACTTCTCGGCGCCATCAAGGATCCCATCGACGAGAAGGAAATCCGTAGGGCGCTGGACGCGCTTCGGAGCCAACGGTGTTTTACGCTCATGAACGTCCTCGCGACTCGGGTGATCCAGGTCGCCGACGGAAATCACTCGATCTACGTGGGGCGCCAGTTAGCGCAGGCACGGATCGAGCTCAACCTCCTCGACGACGCCATCGAGCTCCTCAACCGACTCACGAAAGCAGTCATGGAACGGGGGAGCGCGAAGGATCGGAGCGAGGTCACGGGCCTCCTCGGCCGGACGCTGAAACAGCGCTTCGTCAACGCGGTCGCCGCGGGAGCGAAGGGCGACGATGACCTGCGAGCGGCGATCCAATCGTACGGTCAGGTCTTCGACCTGGATCCGGCGTGGCACGGCGCGAACATGGTCGCGCTGGTCGCGCGCGCGGAGCGGTTGGGAGTCAAGGTCGATACCGACAGCGCGGCGACCTGGGCTCGAAGACTACTGGGCGAGCTCGAGGAGAAAGCCCAGGCCTCGTGGAGTCCTTGGGACTATGCATCGGCGGGGGAGGCCTACCTCGCCCTCGACGACAAGGACAACGTCGCCGATTGCTTCAAACACTACTGGGACATGGCGAATGCCGACCCGTTCGCTCTCGCGGGGACCGAACGCCAGCTGAAGGAAATCTGGCAGATCACGCTCGATTCTCGCGACCCGTTCCTGTCGTCGCTCCTCCTCCACCTTGCCGCACGGCGGCTGGCTGCGTCCGGGGGGAGCGCGCACATTGAAGCGGCCGACCTGGTCAAGCTGGCCGCAAAGCTCGAGGCCGCGGCGGGCCGAGCCGAAGCCACGTTCGGAGCCGGAAGCGCGATTCCGCTCGAGAGAGTGCTCGCTCTTCTCGGGAGAGCGCAGTCCATCTGCCGGATTACCGACTCTCTCAATCCGGAGCGCGCCGGGACCGGCTTCCTCGTGAACGGAAGCGACGTGTCCCCCCGGTTGAAGGGGCTCTTCGTCCTCACGAACCATCACGTGCTCCACGGAAACGAGGCGAGTGAAGCGCTTCTCGAGGAGCCGGACTACAGGGGGTCGATCGATATCGCTCGCGCCCACGCGCAGTTCCACTATTGGGACGGCCGCTCGGAAACCCGCCAGATCAAGCTCAAGGAAGTGGTGTGCTTCTCGGAGCGGGGAAAAGCGGACTTCGCCCTGGCCTCTCTCGCGGAAGACGTCCCCCTGGATCGCGCCATCGCTTTGTCCCAGAAAGAGAGGCCTCTCGGCTCGCGCAATGTCGTCGACCCGAAGCAGCGGGCGAAGATCTTCGTCGTCGGCCATCCCAAGGGCGGCGCCCTCAGCTTCAGCTTCAGCGACAACGAGGTCGTCGACCACGAGCTCGACGACAAACCCTCGACGCCACCGTCTCCCCGCCGCATCCATTACCGTGCCCCGACCGAACCGGGAAGCTCGGGGAGTCCCGTGTTCCACCACGAGACGCTCGAAGTCGTCGGGCTCCACCGGTCGGGACACGTGAATCCGCTCCGCCCGGATTGGCCGCGCGTTCGAAACGACGAAAAATACGAGGCGAACGAAGCGGTCTCGCTTCGATCGATCCGGGAGTGTCTCGCATAGAGTCCATGAAACGAGGAAGAACTGTGCCGCATCCGATAGACCAGGCCTTTCCTTTCCCGAACGGGTACGAGACCGATCTCAAGAAGAAACTTCGCGCCGAGAGCATCAAGGACTACGTCGCGATCTTCGACAAGCGCAAAGCCGAGCGTCCCGGCGGAAAGCTCGCGGAGGCGGACATCCAGGAGATCATGCGCCTCGCCGAAGACCTGGACTTCGTGGACGTCACCGAGATCGACTTCATCCGGGACTTCGTCCGAAAGCACCCCGAGGTTCTTCGCCCGGAGGACGCGGCGAGGCTCAATGCCTTTGGAGACACCCATTCCGCGCTCAACGAGGCCCGCAAAGACCCGCTCGTCGAGAACATCATCCGCGCGGTTCCCCTCGACCTCTTCCGCCAGCCGGGTGCCCTCGATTTCTTGAGAAAAGCGGAGGCGCTCGCGGAAGCCATGCGGGCGAGCGATGCCCACTACGAGAAGCACGCCGTGTACGACAACGCGCTCGTCGTGCGAGTGAACGAAGCGGCGAAAGCACTCGGGACGGTCGCGACCGGCTTTACCCTGACGGACGTGGACGAGCCCGGCCGAACCGCGAGGAACGCCTATTTCCGCGATATCGGGAATTTTCTTCTCCGGCTCAGCGGGAGCAAGACGAAGCACGAGAGCTCCTTCAGCGCTGGGAAGTGGGTCAACTGGAATCGAGATATCGAGGTCTATCCGGCGCGCTACGAAAAACCTCGAGACGAGGCCGCGCTCGCGGCTCTGGTCGCGGTTCCGGGACCTCTGCGGATGGTCGCTGGCGGGCACGCCTTCAACATCGCCTCCTCGATGGGCGGCGTGAAGAGCGATCCGATTGGCACGCTCGTGACCCTCGACGAGTTTCGCCTCGCGGGCGGCGCGCAGTGGGAACGTGTGCCCGACGCGAGGACGAAGTACAACGTTTCCGCGGACCAGGCGGAGCGCGTCGTGCGGGTCGCCGCCGGCATGCGCCTTCGAGACTTCGGGGAAGCGATGCGGGAAGCGAAGATGACCCTTCCCGTCGCGGGCTCGACCGACGCGCAGAGCCTCGCCGGGCTCGTGGCCACGGACCTCCACTCGACGGGGATCGCCGCCGGATTTCTCTCGCAGCAAGTTCTCGAGATCAAGGCTTTCGCGAGCAGCGGGGACGTCCTGACGTTCACGAAAGACGAAAGCGTTCCGCGAGGCACGCCCGGTCGCTGGCGGTATCGCTCACCCACGCTCGGAGACCAGACGCTACGGAAGCTTCCGGTCTCGGGTGCCCTCGGCACCGCGGGAATCGTCTTCGAGATCGTGCTGAAGCTCGACGCGGCATTCCGTATGGAGAAGGACGTGCGCTTCGTGCCGCGAGAGTGGGCGGAGGCCAATATCGAGCGGTTTCTGGATCCTGGCGAGACGGATCCTCTGCTTCGACTTCGATCACGTGAGCTTCTACTACGCGGGAGGCGGTGGCCGCGACATCAAGACCATCCGGCTGAACAGCTGGAAGAGAACCGATAAACCCATCTCGGAGGGGGCCGACGAGATCAAGACGGTACGAGAGCTCTTCGACCATGTCGGCTCGGCCTTTCTCCCCGACTACCTTCTCCGTCTGGCACGGCGCCCGGTGAACGCGCCCGGAACGGCGCCGGACTCGAGCCATGACGGCGCGCTCGTGACCCTCAACAAACGCGGTCCCGAGGTGCTCCCGGCGAACAAGGCGTTCGCCCGGAAGCTCTTCTTCCAGCATGACGAGATCGAGGTGGGCATCCCGCTCGCGGCCGGTAACGGAAAGCCGGACTACGGAGTGTTTCGAAAGGCGATGGGGGACGTACAAGATCTCCTGGCCGAGGAAGAGTTCCCCACCATCATCGAGGTGCGCTTCACGCCGGACGTGTCGGAGGGAATTCTTGGTCCCGGCACGGGTGGGCCGACCCTCTACATCGAGCTCGCGACGCCGCTCGGATTCTCCCGGGCCCGGATCGTCGAGGTCTATTTGAAGTTCGATCGAACGCTTCGGGAGAAGTATGGCGCTCGTCCGCACCTGGGAAAGAAGACCACAGCGACTTTCCGGGACATGGCCATGCTCCACGGGGAGGACTGGAAGGACTTCCAGAAGGTGCGCCAGGACGCCGACCCGTCGGGCAAGTTCCTTCCTCCTCAGAATCGGCTGCTGACGCAGATCTTCAAGGAGTAGATCTCGCCGTGCGCGCGAGAGCTTTGAGCACTTCTTCGCGCCAGTGGGCCGCGTCGGCCGCAGCCCGGCACTCGGGAGTGATTTCGCGCCAGTAGGTTTCCGCTTCCTCGACTAGCGGTAGAGCCCGTGGCGCTTGCTGGCGACCAAGATAGACGCGAGCAAGACCCACCAGGGCATCGGCTCGCCGCGGGCTCGATTTCGATTGATTCGTCTCCATCAGCCCCAGCGCTTCCTGGAAGTATTTCTCCGCCTCGTTCGCGTCGCCGAGCTCCAGCCGATCAAGCCCGAGCTCCACGAGGGGAAGAATCTTTCGGGTCTCCGAACGCGGTCCCTCGGGAACGGCGACGAGTGCTGCCTGCTGATGGGAGAGGGCGCGTTCGTAGTCGCCCGCGAGGCGCGCGACGGTCCCCTTGGCATAGAGCCATCGATATAGCGGAGGATCCTTGGCGTGGAAGATGTGCTCGAGGGCGTCGAGCTCGGCGTCGGCGCTGTCGGTATCGCCCGCATCGGCCAGCGCGAGCGCTCGATTGAGTCGGGCTTTCGTGAGGACTTCGTGGGACGGCTCGAGAACGCGCTCTAGCTTCGGGATGGCCTCGTTCAGGCGCGCGAGCGCTTCTTCCGGACGGCGAGCGGCGAGAAGAGCCTCCGCGGTGTTGGCAAACGCGGCGGCGTACGTGTAGGAATCGGGTTCCGCGAGGCCCGTCAGGATCCGGAAGTTCGTCTCCGCGTTCGCGAGAGCGCCCGGGATGTCGCCGATCTCGAGCTGGGCTCTGTAGAGATGGCCGGAGAAGAAGCCGACCATCGCACTCGAATCGCCGAAGAGCGCCCGCGCGTCGTCGACCGTCGCCGCGAGGTGCGCGACACCCTCGGCGAGCCGCCCCTGGTCGATGAGCGACAACCCGTGGCTCACTCGAACGTCCACGACGCTCGGGTGCCGCTGGTTGCCGTTGTAGTACTCGAGATTGATGCGATACGCATTCGCGGTGACCTCGGCGGTCCGCTCGTTGTTGGCGTAGTCATAGGTCATGGCCTGGAGCCGCGCCATCGCGGCGGTGATCGCGCTCTTCTCACCGTGGGCGGCCATCGCGAGCCCGAAGGCCCGATCGGCCGCGCGCTCGGCATCCGCGAAGCGCCCCTCGTCGACGGCCAGGTGCGCGGTGTTCTCGATCGCGTCGATTCGATCGGCCAGGTCGGAGGAGGGACGGTCGAGCTCCGGCAGGATCGAGGCGAGCTCCTTCTTCATCTCCTCGGTCTTGCCGAAGAAACGGTAGTTGTTGACGCGCGCCATCCTCGCATGGAGCGTGCGCGGATGGGTCGGGCCGAGGCTCTCGGTTGCTTCCGATACCGCGCGCTCGAGGACGCGGGAGGCGGCCGCGTAGTCCTGCAGCTCGTTGAGACTGCTGCCGACGATCGTGAAGAGCTCGACCCGCGTCTCCGAGCCCTCTTGAAATCCGGCGTCGATGCGCTCCTCCGCATTGCGGAGCAGATCGACCGCGGTGAACGCTTTCTCACCTCCGATATAGGGGTTGGCGTCCTTGAATACGGAAAGAATGAACTCCTTCACGTCTTCGGCGCGCGCTTTCTCCGCGACCGCGACCCGGGCCTGCCAGAAAGCGAGCCCGGCGCCGGCGAGAACGGCCACGAGAACAACGACCGCCGCCGCGACCAGCAGGCGATTACGTCCCACGAACTTGCGAAGCCGGTACGAGATGGTGTCGGGCTGAGCGAGAACGGGACGACCGTCGAGGTAGCGCTCGATGTCGTCGACGAACGCGTCCACCGTGGCGTACCGTTCGGCGGGATCCTTCTTCAGCGTCTTCAGGAGAATCGTATCGAGGTCGCCGCGAAGACGGGCGCTGAATCCCTCGTCTTCGGCGACAGTGCTCGGTCTTGGCGGCAGCTGATGAAGGATTGCGTTCTCGAGAGCCTCACGGCTGTCGTTTTCCGGGTTGTAAGGGCGCGAGCCGGTGAGAAGCTCGAAGAGGACGACGCCGAGGGAATAGAGATCGGTTCCGACTCCGATGGGTCCTCCCGACAGCTGTTCCGGCGCCGCGTAGGCCAGGGTCATGGCGCGGCCGGAAACCCGCGTGATCTCGGTTTCCATTGCCTGGCCATCCTCCAGGAGCTTGGCGACTCCGAAATCGAGGAGGCGCACGCTCCCGTCGGCGGTGACCAGAATGTTGGAGGGCTTGATGTCGCGGTGCACGACGAGCCGGGAATGAGCATACGCGACGGCACGGGCGACCTGGAGGAAGAGCCGAAGACGTGTGCGGAGATCGGCACGCGTCGTCCGGACGTACTCATCAATCAGGCTTCCTTCCACGAGCTCGAGGGCAAGAAAGGGTTGGCCCCCGGCGGTGAGTCCCGCGTCGTACACCTTGGCGATATTGGGGTGATTGAGCGACGCGAGAATTTCCCGTTCCCGGGCGAGGCGGCCGGCGAGCTCGGGGCGGGAGAACACTCCGCGTGGAAGCTTGAGGGCGACGGGACGCTGAAGCATCCCATCGGTGCGCTCCGCGAGCCAGACCGTTCCCATGCCGCCTTCACCGAGGAGCTTCGACAATCGATAGGCGCCGACCACTTCACCCGGCGCTCCCCCTTCTCCGGAGACGCGGCTTCCGCCCTCTCTCTCCGTCTGAAAGTCCTCGAGGAATTTGGGCAGAGTTCGAAACGTCGACCCGGCTCCGGAGTGCGACAGAAGGCCTGTCAACCTGGGCTTGAGTGCCTCGGCTTCGGGGGGGAGGGAAGCCAGCCAGTCGGCGCGGAGCTCCGGAGGTAGATCGAGCGCCTCGTCGAGCAGTTGATTCAGCCGTCTCCAGACGGCCGGATCGATGCCGAAATCCCGCACGGCCTCGTTTCTCCGATTGAGCGAAGATCGTATCACACGGGGACAGGCACGAAATCACGGAGACCGGAAGTTGGGACTTCTTTCTTCCCGCAGGTATGCTTATCCCGCAGCTGTTTTGCGCCCGGAGCCTGACTATGAATTGCGAGTCCCGCCGTGTGCGACAGCCCACAGTGCGCACGCTCTGGAGCGCCCTGGCTTTGTTCTACGCGGCCGCGGTCACCGTGCTCGGCCAGCCCCAAGAGGCCAGAAACGGTAACGTGCGTTTCGTCGAGGAGTCCATCGAAGCGGGAATCACCTTCCTGAACGTCTCCGGTACCGACAATAAGAACAGCATTCCGGAAACCACGGGGGCGGGCGCTTGCTTCCTCGATTTTGACCTCGACCAGGATCTGGACCTCTACCTGGTAAACGGCGGCACGTTCGTGACCGACGGTCAGGAGAATCCCGCTCGTGACGCCCTCTACGAGAACGTCGGCGGTGCGCGGTTCGTCGACGCAACGGAACGAGCCAAGGTTGGCGACAACGGTTGGGGGGGCGGCTGCACCGTTGCCGACTACGACAATGACGGAGATCCGGATCTCTTCATCACGAACTATGGTCGCGACACGCTGTACCGAAACGAGGGGAACGGAACGTTCCTGGACGCGACTCTGGCCGCTGGAGTCGGAGACGAACGATGGAGCACCGGCGCGGTTTTCGTCGATGTCGATCGGGATGGAAAGCTGGACCTCTACGTCGCCAATTACCTGCGATTTGGACCCGCGGAGCTCAAGGCCTTTCCCGCCGGATCGGCGGGATGTTATTGGAAAGGTGCTCCCGTCATGTGCGGCCCGCGCGGCCTGGTTGCTCAAGAGGACGCTCTCTACCACAACAACGGTGACGGCACTTTTGACGATATCTCCGCCGCTTCCGGCATTTCGGGAAAGCCTCTCTATGGGTTGGGCGTCGTGGCCGGAGATTTGGACAGGGACCTGGATCCCGACATCGTCGTGGCGAACGACTCTCAGGAGAAAAACCTCTTCGTCAATGACGGAACGGGCAGGTTCGAGGACCAGGCGCTTCTCTCGGGGATCGCGTTCAGTGGGGATGGGAGAGCCCAGGCGTCGATGGGTGTCGACGTCGGCGATTACGACAACGATGGGGATCAAGACGTCTTCATGACGAACTTTTCAGACGACTATCACACGCTGTACCGGAACGAAGGGAACGGGTTCTTCACCGACGTCAGCATGAACGCGGGCTTGGACTCCGGCGCGAGATCTTCGCTCGGATGGGCGTGCCTCTTTTTCGACTACGATAACGACGGCGATCTCGACATCTACGTTGCCAGCGGACATGTCTATCCCCAGGTCGACACCCACGACCCCGTGACGAGCTATCGTCAACGGAACCTTCTCTACCGGAACGAGGGCGACGGTCGATTCACGGACGTGACCGAGAGCTCCGGGCCTGGACTCTTGCTCGTGCGCAGCAGTCGCGGCGCCGCACTCGGCGACTACGACGACGATGGCGACATGGACCTTTTGGTGGTCAACGAAAACGACGTTCCCGATCTTCTGCGCAACGACGGCGGGAGCCGACGCAAATGGCTGAAAGTGCGCGTCGTTGGGCGTCGAAGCAATCGTGATGGTATCGGCGCCCAGCTCCGCCTGAAGGCAGGCGGACGCGAACAGTTTCGAGAGGTCCGTCTGAGCTCCGGCTACTACTCATCGCACGATCCACGGATCCACTTCGGGCTCGGCGACGCGGCTTCCGTGGAGCGCCTTACTGTCGTGTGGCCGTCTGGAGGGGAACAGACTTTCGAGCAGTTGCCCGTGAACCACCTGGTCACGATCGACGAGGATCTGGGGCTGGTCTCCTCGTCGACTCTGGAAGGTGCACGGAGAGAGGGCACGGTCGTCTCCACCGCCGAGGCCAGCGGTGGGGAATCCTCCGTCCCCAACGCCGAGTCCGCCCCTGTCTTTGCCACCGGCGCCGCGCGGCGCTTGTCGCAGGGAGATCTGACAGAGATCGATGCCCTTTTCCGCACCGGAACGGGAGACATTCTTGCGGGGCGCTACTCGACCGCGATCGATGCCTATGACGCCGCCCTTTCCCGTCTGCCACCCTGGGAGGCCGCGGCCGAGAGCCCTGACGCTCTGGGGTTTGGAGAGCCCGAGCGCTACCGGCTTTTCCTCTCTGCGGTCTACGACAATTTAGGAGTGGGCTTGATGCGCGCGGAGCGTCTTCTCGAATGCGCGGAGCCGATCCAGAAGGCCATCGCCCTCCTTCCGGACCGGGCCGAGTACCATCACAACCTCGGTCTCTGCCACTTCCATGCTCGTCGCTATGCAGAGGCGGCTGCAGCTTTCGAAGACGCGCGACGACTGGATGAAGATCGTCCCGAAATCCACTACGACCTCGGGCGAGCCTTGGCGCTCGGCGGGGACTGCATCGGGTCCCTCCCGGCTCTTCAAATGGTCATCGAGAAACTGCCTCGACCCGATCCCAGCGGTCGCCGTGCCGAAAGCTGGTACTACCTCGGCACTTGCTATCTATGGCAGGAGGAGTTCCCCCGAGCGGCCGAGTCTTTTCGCGAAGTCCTGGCTCTCGTTCCCGGACACCAGAAAGCGTTGTACAAGCTCCAAATCGCCTTTCACCGAATGGGCAAGCGGATCGCGGCCGACAGAAGCGTCCAAGCTGTTTCATGGCCGGAGCGCGGCCGAGGAGTCGACGCGCGCGGCGCAGCGGGCAGGCTTCCGTTCCGCGGCGGACCACGTGCGACTTGGCCGAGCCTACCTCGAGGCCGGGCTCCCGCCTCAGGCGCTCCGCGAGGCCCGCACCGCTCTCGCCGACACCGCCAGTGACTCGACGGCCCTGCTCCTGCTCGCCGAAACCGCCCTCTCCTTCCATCCTCCGGACCTCGAAACGGCCAAACGAACGTTCGAGCGCATGCTGCGCACGAATCCCACCGACGTCGCGGCCCTCGCTGGCATGGGTGAGGCTGTTCCGATTAGAAGGTAACGCCCAACGAGCGTCCGAGCTCTTCCTTCAGACTCTCGCCCTGGAGCCGGCACAGACGATAGCGACCTTGGGCCTGGCGAGGTTGGCCGCCGCGGAAGGGGACCTTGACCGCGCGGCGACCGTGCTCGAAGCGCTTTTGCGCCTCCACCCGAGCGATCCCGCCGCCCTCCGAGCGCTCGCCGAGGTCTATGTAAAGTCGTCGGGTCGGGCGCGCGAGGCCATTGAGCTACTGAACCAAGCGGAAAGTCTCTACGGGGAGGGTATCGAAACGCGCATTCGAGCTCTCGTTCTCCTGGGGGAGCGCGACGAGGCTCGGCGCGTCCTCGAGGATAGTCCGTTCCTCGGAGCTTCCGGCCGTACGGCTTTGGAACCTCTCCTACGGCAAGAACAATGAGATGAACACGTCGATCGCGGGGTTCTGGACGAGCTCCGCGCGGTCGTCCACCGTCACTCGCCGGCCGTAAAGGGCACCCTCCAAGAAGGCGCCGCGGCCCAGGTGCAGCTCGGCTCGTGGAGCGAGGAAAGTGCCGAGATACCTGCCTCCCTCTCCGAGCTCGACCTCGTCGGCGATTCCGAACTCTATCAGTACGTCTTTCGCGCCTCCGACCGCTGATGTCACTTCCATGCGCACGCGATCGTCGATCTCGACTTCACCCACGACATCAATAATGATGGGTCCCGCCCCGAGATCGAGTCGAATCCTGGTCTCACGATCGATGTCGAGGCTCTGGAAACGGTAATGGCCCGTGCTGAGCTCGACAGTAGCTTCGAGATGGGTCGTGAGGACACCGTAGTTTCCGGGAGCCAGTGCCCGGGTTTCGTTGCGCGCGAGCTCCACGTCGGCACCGCCCGCCGTCAGCGCCAACGATACCGTTGTGATGTCGGCGAAGCTCGGCGCTGGTGCGCCGGGCTGGGTGACGCCGGTCACCGTAGCGCTGGACTCAGCGTCAATCACGCCGGCGGCCCGGGCGTCGCCGTTGACGTTCACGTCACGCTCCAGGTCGAGATCCTGCCCGACGGAAACGTCGCCGTTGATCACCACTTTCGGACGTATCTCGGCGCCGCCCGCCACTGTCAGATCCCCGGTGACGATGCTCTCTCGACCGACCAAGAGGTTGCGGTCGAAGCTCTCCACGTTCCCCGTGAGGCGCACGTCGCTTCCCAGCAGGATGTTGCTGTGACTTCCCACCCGGCACTGCGCCACGACCCGGCTGTCGATCTCCGTCCGATGGTCAATCGGATCGCTTCCTTCGCTGAAGACGCAGTACTTGAGGAACCCATGGACCACTTTGATCTTCTTGGTGTCGGAGCCGGACGCGCCCAGGTTGTCGGTGACGGTCACGGTGACGGTGAAGACACCGGGATCGGGAAAGACGTGGGTCCCATCCACCGTCCCCGAGCCGTTTCCCTGCACAACGACTCCCGGAACCGCTGGCCCGCCGTCGCCCCAGTCGATGGTTGCGGTGTGGGTATCCAGGATGTCCTTGTCGGTGAACGAAGCGCCCGTCAGATTCACGATGTCGTCTTCGAAAACCACCTGATCCGGGCCCGCGTCGACGACGGGGGGCAGGTTGTCCGGAACCAGCATCAGCGGTCCGGCATCGGGCCAGGCGGTCCAGGACGAGGGTCCCCACTGCCCGCGACCCCAGAGAACCTCGAGGTCGGCGTCGCCATTCACGTCGCCGAACACGACCGCCAGGCTGCGGCTCTCCACCTGAGTCGCGGGGAACCTCGGCGTCGGCCCTCCCATGGTGGCATCGAGAATTGCGCCGGAGCGATCCCTGCACTCCACGGTCGTGCCGGTGCCGGCAAACATCTGCGGGCACGACCACCATTTCGGGGTGATATCGGCGGAGGTGGAGCGGCAGCTTCCTCCGCTGCACGTATGGCCCGCCGGACAGTCGGCGTCTATGGTGCAGGTGCTGAAGCCGCGGTTCACGAAGAGATAGTTGCCGGCATCGCTGATGCCGGTGACCAGGATATCCAGATCGCCGTCGGCGTCGATGTCACCATAGTCCGAGCCGTACCCGTCGGCGAGAGTACCCGCTACCTCCTCGGGAAGATCGAGGGAGGCGTCCTTCCAGCAGATCCGATGATTGGACACGAGGCCCAATCCGCTGCAGGTCAGGCCGTCGGGGCACAAACCTTCCTCCGCAGAGCCGCAGCTCACGGGCCCCAGGTTGAGAAACAGACGGTCCGCGGGTCCCAGGTGATCCCGGTCGTTGACGAAATGCGCGTCACGGCGCCCATCGCCGTTGAAGTCCGCCGCCTGAACGGCGATGGTCGCGGAGTTCTCGGTGGCGCGCGGAATGGGGACTTCCTCGAAAAACAGCTCGCCGGTCTCGATGCGCCGGTTGAGCATCACCTTGTCCGGCAGCGAGACGGTGTGATTTCCCCCTCCGACCAGGATGTCCTGGTCTCGGTCGTGGTCGAGATCCGCGAACGCCATGTCGTGCACCGCGCTCGTGTAGATCTGAAAATCGTCGCTCGCCGAATGAACGGGAGCATGCACCGCGGGGTTGTAGAGGGAGTAGATCCCGGCCCCGTTATTCAATAGCAACGCATGCTCGATCGGAGTTCCCTCCGAGTGCGTCATCAGAAGGTCGATGTCACCATCGGCGTCCACGTCCCCGGTCGCGAGGTTGTCCCAATAGGCTTCCTCGGTCGGCATCGGAATGGCCATTCCCTGGAACTCGGTGTCGGGGACGGTATCGGGATCGGGGCCGTCGACGTTGATGAAATAGGCGGAAGGGTCGCCAGCGCAAAGCGCTCGGTCGGCGCGGGCGATGTCCAGAAAGCCATCGCTGTTCACGTCGATGAAGTCCGCGTCGTAGGTTCTGAAACTGCTGAAGTGGGGGATGGGATTGTCGGCTTCGGTGTCGTAGTCCCCGTCGGGGCCGCCGGTGATGTCGCTGAAGCGACCGCTTCCGTCGTTGAGAAAGAGGCGATCCGGGAAATCGACGGGCGTCCCGCCGATGGAGGGGCAATTTCCGGGGGAGAAGCCGGGAATGACGCCGCCCGGGTCCGCGGGCGTCATCGGGCTGGACACGTCCAGGATATCCAGGTCGCCGTCGTTGTCCACGTCGCCGAAATCCACGTCCTTGATGTCACGTCTGCCGAAGGTAATGCCCGCGATCTCGCAGCCGCCCGCGACCGTCGGGTCTACTGGGGTCTGCCGGCAGTAATCATCGGGCAGGCACGGGCCGCTGCAACCGGGTGTGCCGCACTGGCAGGCCGGAGTGAATCCGGTGAGCACGTTGAAGTGCTTGACGTCGAAGTCGACGGCATTGCTCACCTCGCCGCCTGCGGTACGCACCACGACCGGCAGAACGCCGCTCGGAACCGGAGTGGGAACGAGGCCGACCAGCGAGCCTACCGGTACTTCCACGGTGATCCTGGCATTCGTCCAGTGGTACACGGTGCCCGCGTCGACGCCTCCGAAAGTAACGCCGCCGGCCGCGCCCTGGACCGCTCCGAAGTTCGTACCCACAATGACGACCGGCTCCCCGACGACGCCCCATAGAGGCGTGATGGAAGTAACGGAGGGGACCGGGCCGGCCTCGAGGACCACGTCCGGGGACAGAACGTCGAGACTGGATCGCATCGCCGCCAGAATGGGAGGGACGTCCTGGCAGGAATCCCCCTCGGCGCCGCGCCCGTTGATATCCGGGCAAGCGTCGCAAGCGTCTCCCAGACCATCCCCGTCCCTATCGGCCTGGTCCGGGTTGCGCTTCGCCGGACAGTTGTCCAGATGGTCCAGAATGCCGTCGCGATCCCGGTCATCCGCGATCCGGATGGATTCGATGAGCATGAATCCGAGCTCGTCTCCCGGTCGATCCGCGTCCGCGTCCTCCGTCTGGACTTCCACGCTGTACTTGCCCGGGCCGCGAGAGGTGAAGTCGTACTCGCCCTCGGCGTCCACCGATGAACCGATGAGGCCGGCAGCGCTCCGGATCCCGATCTTGACGTAGTTGAGCCCGCTCGGGTCGCTGACCTTCCACCCGATGACGGCGCGCTCGCCGACTCTCAGCACCGCGGCGGGAAGGTCCCACTGGAGAAGCGGCGGTCTGGTGTCGTCGTCCTGGACAGCGATCATCGGAGGCTCGACTTGCGCGCTCCGATCGTTCGACTCTACCGAAAGGCGCACCCTGAAGGTGCTCAAGAGCACGTACTGATGCGTGAGCCGCAAAGTGCCGCTTGTAGAGTTGCCCCTTTCCGGCTCGGTTCCATCGCCCCATTGCACCGTGTAGGTGTAAGCGGAATCGTTGTTCCGAACTTCTGCTTCGAGCACCGCCGCCTGGGAGTCGAGTATTCGCTCGCTCACGCGAACTCGCGGCACGAGCTCGTTACCGGTGTCCCGCCAGTCTCCGAGCTGAACGGCAGGCGGCTCCTGTGCAGGTTGGCATATGCCGGGCCCGGCCAGACCGAAGGAAAATAGCGACAGAACGGCTATTCGATGTGAAGGTCGCTTCAACATCCCTTGACCTCCCGCGAATGCCTGACGGAGTGGTGTCAGGCCGCGCTTCCTCTGTCCGGAATCGCTAGGACAAGGTTCAACTGATGCGCGCCCATATTTATCGTTGCAAGGGCAGATTGTCAATTCGAAGAGCGCAAGACGGTAGTCGAGCTCGCGCAACAATCGCGCGTCCATCGGGGAAATCTGAGAAGATCGGACCGTCCATGGCCGATGCGTTCATCTCGTACTCCCGCAAGGACAAGGCGTTTGCGATCGAGTTGAAAGAGCGGCTCGAGGCCGCCGGTTTCGAGATTCTGTTCGATCTCGAGGACATCCTTGGCTCCGAGGATTGGGCCAGGCGACTCGCCGACATGATTGCGGCCGCGGACCACTTCGTGTTCGTGATCAGCCCCGACTCCTGCCAGTCGCGGGTCTGCTCGGTGGAAATCAACACCGCCATGGAGCTCAGTAAGAGCATCCTTCCCGTGGCGTTCCGGGAAACTCCGATAGAGGTCGTCCCGGAAGCGATTCGTGCACGGCAGTGGATTCTCTGCGCGGCCGAATCGGGTCCAGCGAGCTGCGCTGACGAGCTCGGTACGCTCTTCACGACATCACCCGACTGGCTGCGCCGGCACACCGAGCTGACCAGTCGGGCGCGCGATTGGCAGCTCGCGCGTCGGCGCAGCGCGCTCCTGCGCGGCGGCGACCTCAAACGCGCCGAGGAGTGGCTTGCGGCAAGCGAAGGGAAGCAACCGCCGCCGTCGGCTCTGCAGATGGAGTTCATCGAGAACAGCCGCGATTGGCGACGCGGTCGCCGCGCGATCAGCCTGGGCCTGGCCCTCACGGCGACCGTCTCAGCGATCGTTGGCTGGCTCGCAATCGCAGCCGAGCGCCGCCTGTCGGCGGACAACGAACGCGTGTCGATCGCCGCGGACTGGCTGAGCCGCGATCCAACCCGGGCAGCGCTGGTCCTGCTCGAAGTCACGGACCCCGAGCGCACGCCGTACGCGATGGCGAGCCTCGCGGCGCTTGCCTCACAACCGATCGCGTCCTGCGAGATGCCGGGTCATGTCGGCGGGGTAGAGGAAATCGTGTTCAGCCCCGACGGAACCCTGGTCCTGACGCTGGCGCAGGACGCGATCGCGCGGCTCTGGTCGTCAACCGACTGTAGCGATGAGCCGCTGCGTGACATCGCGGTCGAGGGCGGCATCGAACGGGCGCTGTTCACGGCAGACAGCGGCCGCATCGTCGCCATCGGCATTCAAGGCGGCGCTACGCTCTGGCGCACCGACGGAACGCCGTCGGGAGCGCCACTCGAGGGCGAGTTCGAAAACGCGTGGCTCACCCGCGAGGGCGACGTCGTCGCGCTGCGGGAAGATTTCACTGTCGAACTGTGGAGACGTCGATAGCGCACTCGCGCGCAAGGCGATCTACACGCCGTTCGCCAACCGACCCGGGTACGGCGCCATCGCTCGCGCGGAGTTTTCGCCATCTGCCGACCGGCTGATCCTGGAGACCCATGGAAACGTGATTCTCGCCTGGACTCTCGATACCACCGTTGACGCGAAGGTAGTTCCGGGCAGCGGGCTACTGGCACTCAGTGCGGACGGGACCTCCTACGCGCGTGCTACGTTCACCGAGCAGCGCGGGCGCGAGTACCGGCGTTTCTACGAGGTTTGGGTTCGGTCCGTCGAGGACGGCCAGGAGGACCTTCGAGAGGCTGAACACGATAACCTGGTGGACGCCGCCGCATTCTCTCCGGATTCGAAGTATCTGGTGACCGGATCCCGCGACGGCATCGTCCAGGTTTCTGATCTGCGCGAGCCGACGGAACGGCAGGTTCTGCGAATCGACCGGCACAGCGGGCAAATCCGCGGAGTCGCCGCCTCAGACGATCGATTCGCCACGTTCGCCGATGACCGCCTCGCGATTCTGTCGCGATTCGACGCCCCGGACTCGCCGACGTTTCTTCGCGGGCACATCGGCCCTGTGATCAGCGCAGCGTTCTCGCCCGATGGAACGACAGTCGTCACCGGAAGTGAGGACGGTGTGGCGCGACTTTGGAATCTCGGTGTGAGTGCCGAGCCTCTCTCGCTCACCGCACGCGGGGAGGTGGTGAGCGACGCATGGTTCAGTCCCGACGACCGATTCGTCGTCGCACGGTCCCACTCGATGAGCGACACGCCCCTCGTGACCTATCTCGAGGCGTGGACAGGCGAAAGTCCGGCCACTCCCGTTCAGCTCAATGAGCCACCGCTCGAGATCGAAGCCATCGCCCGCCATCCGACCGAAGCCTCGATCGCGCTTGCATCCCGGGAGGGAGAAATCCTCATCAAAAGCATCGCACCCGGCTCGACGCCTCGCTCGGTCGGGAGGCACCTCGGGGTCAACGTCCTGGCCTTCGACGAAACCGGCAGGCTTACTTGGTCTCGGGCGCCACGGACGGCAGCCTCCACGTCTGGGATCTCGAGAGCGGCGCTGAACCCGTGTCTCTGGAATTACCGCCTCACAAGGACCTGGAGGAGCTCCAAGCCGCGTTGCTCAAAGATCCGACGAACGAGAAGCTTCAGGAGCAGGCGATCGAGATGGGCTTGCTCAGTTCCGAGCGCGGCGAATTCGACCAGGTTGCCATGTCCGAGCGTGGGGACGTCCTGGCCGCCGATATCACCAGCGTGTACGTGTGGCCTGTCGATGCACGGGAGAAGCCGGTGCGCGTGAACTCCGGTGACAAGGCGATCGAGGCGGCCGCATTCGATCCGACCGGGAGGTACGTCGCGACGGCCCATGCGTGGGACTACGTGATCCGCCTGTGGCATGCGAATGGCGCCGGTCTCGTGAGACCGTTGGGCGGCGCGACCGAGTCGATCGAGGCGATGCGATTCAGTCTCGACGGCAGGCACCTCATCGTGACGTCGAAGGACGAGACGGTGCGGATCTTTCGCACCGACGGCGACGACGCGCCTGTCGTTCTGCGCGGTCATACCAGCTGGGTCGTCGATGCGGACTTCAGTCATGATTCCACGCGCGTCGTTACCGTTTCCTATGACGGCAGCGCCCGGCTCTGGAACGTCGACGGCTCGAACGAGGAGGTGATCCTCCACGGCGCCACCTACGTGGCGCGCTTCGATACGCGGGGACGGCGGATCGTCACCGGTAGCGGCGACGGCAAGGTCAACGTCTGGTCGCTCGACGCAAAACGCCTGCAGGCCGCGACCGCGGCGCGGACCCGCATCTGCCTCGATGAGGCCTTCCGAACCCGCTTCCTCGCCGAGGATGCGAAGACAGCCGCGGCGAAGTCCGCGCAATGCCGGGAAAGACAGCAGCCGTAGCGGCGGCGCACCTCTATAACAGCTCATCGCTGGGCGTCTGGACACGAATGCCACGAGAGCGCAGAATGTCGTCGGGATATGAGGACATGCCTGAGAAGGGCGCGAAGATGAGCGAGTCGATCTACTTCAACGGGATCAATGGAAAGACGGGCGAGTACGGCCTGCGCTCCGATGTCGGCGGAAGAGCTCTCGAAGCTCATCACGGACGAGGCGCCAGCAGGAGAACCGCAGCGAGCTCCGCTACCGCTATCGGCAACAAGGGAGAGGCGCACCTCGGCGTCAAGGAAGGCGTCGATCCCAAGAAGCTCGACGAGGCCGGGTGGGGAGTCGTCTTCGCTCGAGGGTGTCGAGCCCGCGGTCCGCGACGCGCTTCGCGCCTCTTCTCGAGCTGCGAAAGGAACAAGCGGGCGAGCGGTTCGCGGTCTACGACGGCGACGAACGGCTATCGGCCGGGCGAATCGAAGGGCGCGTTTCTCGCGAGACACGGCGTCGGTCCCGGACCGGCCGACCCCGAGCGGGTTCCTTACTACCTGATCCTCGTCGGGAGTCCCGAGGCGATTCCGTATCCGCTTTCAATCGCAGCTCGACGTGCAGTACGCGGTCGGGAGAATCTCACTTCGACGCGAGCCGAGGACTACGCGAATTACGCCCAGAGCGTCGTCGCCGCGGAAACGCGCAAGCTCGCGCTCGAACGCAGAGTGTGCTTCTTCGGCGTGACGAATCCGGACGACCGCGCGACCGAGCTGAGCCGCAAGAAGCTGGTCGCGCCCCTCATCGACCGCTTCCAGAAGAAGCCGGACTGGCAGGTCGAAGCGTTCCTCGATGGCGAGGCGACGAAAGCGAACCTGACCCGGATCCTCGGGTGGCGACGCTACGCCGGCGCTCCTCTTCAGCGCCAGCCACGGTATGGAGTTTCCGCTACGCGACTCGGCGGCAGATCTCCCCATCAAGGGGCGCTTCTCTGTCAGGAATGGCCGGGGCCGAAGGCCTGGCGCGGCAAGGGTGCGCTGCCGCAGGACTTCTACTTCGCGGGCGACGACCTGACGTAAGGACGCGCGCCTTCTCGGGCTCATGAGCTTCTTCTTCGCCTGCTACGGAGGCGGCACTCCCGCGCTCGACGATTTCTCGAAGCAGGTGCTCGCGGGCCGCAAGACCATCGCGCCGCATCCGTTCCTCGCGACGCTCCCGCAGAAGATGCTCAGCCACCCGAAGGGCGGCGCTCTCGCGGTCATCGGGCACGTGGACCGGGCGTGGGGCTACTCGTTCCACTGGTCGAAGGCGGGACTCGCAGACCACGGTCTTCGAGAGCGCCCTCGAGCGGCTTCTCAACGGCCATCCGGTGGGCTCGGCGCTCGAGTTCTTCAACGAGCGGTACGCCGAGCTTTCGACGGTGCTTGAGCGACGAGCTCGAGGAGATCGGGTTCAAGAAAAAGTACGATCCCGCACGAGCTCGCGGGCCTCTGGACCGCGAACAACGACGCGCGCGGCTACGTCATCATCGGAGATCCCGCGGTTCGGCTGCCGGTGGCGGGGCCGAACGACCCGCCGCAGGAGCGGCCCGCGATCGAGCTCGACGGCGACGTCCGAGCTTCCGGACGCGGAAGCCGTCAGCTTTTCGGCTCGCACTCGGAGGAAGAAGAGGAAGGCATCTACTTCCGCGCCTACCATCCGCGAGCGATGGCGCCGGGCGTCTGGCGGAAGCTTCTCGTCTATGCGCATCTCTCCGAGGTCCTCGACAAGGTCGAGCGGGACGCCGGGCCAGATCCTCGGAAGGGAAGCGAGCGGCCTACAAGAACGTCGGCGCGCCCGTCGAGCATGGCGCTTCCTCCCGGGCACCGAAATCACTCTGGTCGCGCGATCGGCGAAGGACTTCGAGTTCGATCCGCCCGAGCGGGTCGTTGAGCTGGACCGACGCCTGGCAGCGGACGGATTTTCAGATGCGGGCGAGCGCGACGGCTCGCATGGGCCACGTCGCGAGCGGCGTCATCGAGTTCTACGTGGGACCTCTGCTCGTCGGCCGCTCTCAGGCTCGACATCGTGGTGATTCCCGAGGAAGAGCGCGGCGAGGAGCCTCCCTCCGCTCCGGAGGTCCAGTCCGCGAAGATGTACCGCTCGGTTTTCGCCTCCTATTCCCATGCCGATAGCCGCCTGGTCGAGGCGGTGGAGAAGGCCTACCAGGCGCTCGGAATGGACTACCTGCGCGACGTGATGACGTTGAAAAGCGGTCAGAGCTGGTCGGAGGAGCTTCTGCGCAAGATCGAGGAAGCGGACGTCTTCCAGCTCTTCTGGTCGGAGAACGCGAGCCGCTCCGCCTACGTGGAGCAGGAGTGGCGGCACGCCATCCGGCAAAGGAGAGGGGAAGGGGACGACCTTCGTCCGGCCCGTGTACTGGGAAGAGAGTCTCGCGCGCGTCCCGAGCGAGCTCTCGCAGATACACTTCGCGCGGGTCGACTTCACCCGATTTCTGGAGCCTACGCTCGAAAGGCCCGCTGTGAGCTCTCTGACTGCGCCAGCGGACGACAGACCTCATGACGCTCACGGTGTCGACGTATCTGGGGGAGGGGACGGACGCGCTCCTGGTCGCTCGCACGAAGCATCTCCATATCCGGAGACGTCGAAACACACGTGGTCGGTGAGAGCCACGAGGGGAACGAGAGCCTCCTGACGCTCCATCAGGAGACGGTGCGCGCGGCGTTGAAGACCCGGCTCGCCTATCTGGAGGATGTTTCCGGAAGCGCTGACGGGAACGGCCGCGGCGACCAGACGCCGCCGGCTCAGTGCTCACGAAAGAGTAGATACCCGACCCAGACCGTGACCGCGGCAAGGAGCAGGCCCGGAGCGACCATCAACCACAATTGGGGAAGGGCGCGAGCCCGGTTATGGAGCACCACGGCTTTCCAGGTGTCGTTCTCGACGAAGCGCGAAGACGCGGCAAAGTACGGCTGCGCCGGGGCCGAAGGGGTCTCGAAAGTTCTCGACCCGCTCCCGATTCGAGGAGCTTGGCGACGGACGGCTCCTTGTCCATAGTCATCCTCGGGCAGCACGTTCTCGCCGGGACAGGGATGTCGGATCAACTGGTCGCGATTCAGGAGGAGCGAAAAGCGAATCGGGCACTCTCCGCCATCCTTCGTTTCGACGTCGACCAGCCATTGATTGAACTTCTTCAGGTTGATCGTTCCCTGCAGCACGCCCAGCACGGCGCCGCCTCCCTTGTCGTCGCTCCATACCGGGGTCGCAAGCGCGATCAGCATCGGCTTGTCCTCCTGCGTGCTTTCGTACGCCAGCGTGAGGCCGAGCTTGCGGCGGGGCTCTCTCGGCTTTTCCTTCTCCTCCAGCGACATCCTGTTCGCCGTTGAACCACTCCCGATAGGGGTAAGAGCTTCCGATCACTCCTTTGAGTAGTTCCTCCGGAGCGCCCGCGAGCACGCGTGCACTTTCGTCGGTCACGAGGACGGTCTGGACGAAACCGAAGGGCCTCGCTCGCCCGTGCAAATGTTCCATATGCGCCTGGAGACCCGCTTCTCGCTCGAATCGGCCTCAGCCAAGAGGTCTCTCAGCTCGGGTTGCTGTGCTTCCGCCTCGAGGAAGGTCTTCGCGAAGCGGAGCTTGTCGTCGACGACGGTCGCGACCAGCTTCGCCCAGTCCCCCGTGCTGGCGAGCGTTCGCGCCGCCATCCGCTCTCTTTCCTGATAACGCCTGAAAGCCGATGATCCAGAACGGCCGCGACGAGCGCCGCGACGATCATCGCGTTCGTCCACCGGCGTCGTTTCTCGATCTGCGCGGCTCTCTTGACTCGCTTCGAGAAACCTGCGGTCGTCCTCCGTGAGGCGAGCGTCGTTGAGCTTCGCCCACGCGAGCTCGCTCTCGAGCTCCGCGTTCCGCAGCAGCAGGCGGTCGTCGGGATTCTTTCCCCAGTGCTCCGAACGCCGCTGCAGCGGCCGCAAATGGGTCTGCGCCCAACTGGAGTTGTTCCTCTGAATCGGTCGGATGAGACGATCGTGCGCGAGCTCGTACCAATCGGCGCCATACCGCTGTTCGGAACGGACGAGAAAGACTTTCTGCAGCAGCGCCACGGCCTGACGGGAGTCTCCGCCGATCGCAGACGGGTCCCTGCTGCACCTGGTTTCGGATTCCGCTGCTCGCGATGAGCTCGTGGGCAAACCAGTCGCGAATCGCGCGCTCGTCGACGCCGCTCGCGCTCGCCGCTTCCCGAACGTGCTCGTCGTAGTACGAGGCGAGGGCCTCGTCCACCTCGCCCACGACCTTCGCGACCTCCGGTCCTCGATGCGGCCGTCTTTGAGAGCGCCGGTCTCGGCGAGCTTTCCCCAGAGGCGGCGGCAAACGATCTGGAGCTGCACCGGCTCGACGAAGAGTCCCCGATGCTCCTCGGTGCCGCTCGCCCCCTGGATGCACGAGCGGCTCAAGATCCCGTACGAGGTGCTCCAGGGCGTCCGGCTCGAACGTCACGCCTACCGACTTCGCGGGCTCGGCGATCGCTTTCGACCGCTTTTTCCTGGGTCAGGAGCTCGAGTCGATACGTGTTCGCGAGACGCGTGGGGATCGAATTGACGAAGGGGTCGAGGCCGGCGATGAAATCCTCGCGCATGGAAAAAAGCGCGAAGCGCCGCGGGCTCTTGAGCGCCTCTCCGAGCTCGACGAAGAACTGACGGCGCCAGTTCGGCTCTGCTTGCTGTAGACGCCTTGCGTCAGGATCTCCTCGAACTGGTCGATGAGGAGGACGTCGAAAAATCGACTCGTAGTCGTCCTCCCGAGACCTTCTCCTCCAAGCCCGTGAGAAAGTCCTTGAGAGTGATCCGCGCGAGCTTCTCCAGAGGAGTGGGTGTTTCCGGGTTCAAGTGCTCATCGAGCTTCAGGAGCACCGACAGGAGAAACGGATTGGCTCCCTCGGGAATCTTGTCGACGGGGCGGTCGCTCACCCGCAGAGTCGGAAGAACGTGGAAACCGTCGTTCTCGAGCCGCGTCGCCACGGCCGCTTCCACCAGAGACGATTTTCCCGCGCCCGACGGGGAGTAGAGGAGCACGATGCGCTCGGAAAGGAGGAGGTCGGTGAGAGCGACTCCTTCCTGCTCCCTGCCGTAGAGTTGTTCGCCCCGCTTGAAAGCGCGGGGTCCGACATACGGATTGCTCGGGGCGTTCATTTGCTGCGCCGCGACGGTCACGCCGAGCCTCTCACTCAACTCCTCGACGAAGTCTCGTGGGCTTCCCCAGTAGAGGCTGATGTTCTCGCTCCCGAAGTACTTCGTCAGGTAGAGACGGGCGTTCTCGGGCTCGCTCGTGAACTCGCCCTCGGGATCGATTTGCACCGCCACGTGAGCGTGCCGCGTCCTTAGACCGGCTCCTCCTCGTCTCATGAGGCTTCGAAAGAGCACGCGGAATCCCCAGTCGTCCATGCGGAACCCCAGAAAGAGCAGGCTCGAGTCGTTGAGCGCCGAGCCGACTTGAGGCGGGAGGCGGCTCTTGTTGCGGTCGAGTCCCATCAAGTAGTCGAAATAGTCGTCTTCGGAGAGCACGACGGTTTCGGGCTGAGAAAGGTGGCCGAAAAGATGGTAGACCAGCGGCTCTTCGGTCGAGAGATGCCAGCTCTGGTTCTCGTCGAAAATCGAGGGCGGCCAATCGACGTCATCGGAATCCTTCCATCGATAGAGCTCGACCCGCGGCTCGCGGCCGTGATAGCGGATGCCGTCCGCGAGGAGGTCGTTCGCGTTCGTCGTGATGTAGAGAGGAAGCCCCAACTGCGCGAGAACCCGGTGAGGCTCGTTCTTATCGGTTTCGATGTACTGCCCGCCCACCAGGCGAATGGTCTCGTTCAGGTCTAGATCGTTGAGCTCCTCTGCGACTCTCTCTTCCATTTCTTCCCGACTGAGGTCGAGACCGCTCAGAAGATTTTTCAGGACTTGATGAATTTCGGCGCCGTACGTCTGCCGCAGCTCCGTCGAGAAGAACTCGTTCAGCTTGTCCCGCATGGTGAAACTATCGTGGCGGGACTTGAGGTACTGGGCCACCTGAGGCAGACTTTCGCGATCGAGGGCGAGGGGATAGTGCTCCCGCTCCGCCCATCGGCGCACGATCTCGCGGCGCCCTCCGAGGAGATAGTCGTTGAGCGCCGGGCCCAGGATCGGCGTGCACTTCTGCTTCTCGATCTTCCTCACCAGGACGTCCCACTGATCGAGTCTTCCCTTGTCGAGACCGCGCGAGTACCAGAGCCTTCCCGTGCGCAGGCGCATGAAAAGGACGGGCTTCCACCAGTCCGGACGGTCTTGCACGGCGCTTCGCGCGATCGAGGCGGCCCTGTCGACGACACCGTCCTTCTGCAGCTCTTCGAAGAAGACTTTCATGAAGGACTTCCCGGTCTCCATCGAGATGCGGCCCTGCATGGCGATGACGGCGGGGATGCCCGCCTGTGACAGGCGAGGCCCGAGAGCGGCCAGTTGATTCGGAGCGTTCTCGTCGTCGGACGAGCTTCCCGCGCTGTCGCAGGAAGCGAGCACGATCAACCTCGGCCGTCGTCGAGAGCTCTTCCAGACGGTGCGCGAACTCGTTCCCGTCGACGAACTGCGCCTTCCCCTCGGCGTTCTCGAGATAGAGGGCTGGCCGGCTGCTCTTCTCGTCGAAGACGCCGTGACAGACCAGATACAAGATGTCGTAGCCGCCGCGACTCTGATGCTGAAGAATGTTCTCGAGCGTCGCTTCCCCACGATTCGTCAGCTTGACGACACTGGCGCTATGGAGACCGCTCTCTGCGAGCTCCAGCTCCAGCTTGGGATCGATCGGGCTGAGGCCCTTCTCTTCGAGGTCCTCGGGATTTGCGATCACGAGGAGGGCCCGAAGGGACGAGCGGGTTCTCATCTGCACCGGGCGCCAGTCTCGGCTCGAGAGATACCGTGAGAAATGTACGCGATGCTTCGTGAAGAGGGGACTGTCGCTCTCGGGATCCCGGAGTCGCTCCCATCTCAGGGTCTGAAGCTCAGGCGCGGTCGGTCCGATGAAGAGGCGAAGCCGAAGGGGATCGTCCTGTGCCTCCGTCGCCTTCAAGACCTCGGCGAAGCGGACTCGAATCGTCTGGTCGCCGAAGAGGCTCTTGGTGAGCTCGCTCCCGTAGGCAACGTCGTCGAGCCCCATGCTCCGCAGTCGGTCGAAGTCGAGCCGCGCCTCGCCGGTCACCCACTCGTCGGTTCCCGCGGTGGAAGACACGTACCGCAGATCGACGGTATACATGAAGGCATCCCGGCGATGGAGTCCAATTTCGAGCTCTGGTTGCGCCATCCTCGCCTCCCCACACTCCCTGTCCGGGGGATTACCCCGTCAGGGTACTCGTAGGCGAAAGCCGCCAAACTGCCGCCGCGAATGGGTGCCACCCACGACTTCCCAATCCGAGAGCGCTAGACACTATGTGTGTTACCAGAGTGTTACTCCTTTGCAGCTTGTGATGTCAAGGCCCACGGTTTGAAGTTCCCGCGTGACGATGGCCCTTGACTTCGCCGAACGAAAGCAATAAAAGCCATTGAACTCTTCGCAAAAGGCCGGGGCGTCATGTTTCGGATGCATCAGAATCGTGATCACGGAGGCAAGCCTCATGGTGTAGCAAGCGTCGCTACACTTTTTCAGTTAGTTACATCGAGTCCTTAGCGTTTCAAGCATTTTGCGTGCCGTCTTTGCACGAGGCATGCTTAGTGGGACTCAGAGGGCGGGGGAGCGTGCTGTCCAGAGAACGAACTGCGTTTCGGGGAGCGCTAGTGGCTGGCCTGCTCACGGCGATTTCCTGCCATCTTCCCATCCAGCATGGAACGGAGCCCCTGCCGCCCGAAGACCCCACGTACGCCACTTCAGTCCAGATGAGATTCCTGGGTGTCGGGGGATTTCTGATTCGGCGAGGGGACGATGTCGTCCTGACAGCCCCGCTCTACTCGAATCCTGAATTGACGAAGCTCGACGGAGTCATTCTCCCCGATCCCGAACGCATCGAAGCGTTCAACCGCCACGTTTCGGAGGTGGATGCCGTCCTCGTCGGCCATGCCCATTACGATCACTTGATGGACGTGCCCTTCGTCCTCGAGCGGTCACCAGGCGCGATGATCTACGGAAACGAGAGCGTCGCCTATATCCTCAACGGCTACACCGGCGCCGACTCGGTGCCTCGTCTGAGACCGGAGCAGATCAAAGCCCTGAATCTGGGAGCCGAGAATCTCGTCGACTACCGGATGTGCGTGCAAAGGGAGGGACCGCCGTCGAAGGCGCCCGATCCCTACCCCGCGAAAGGGGACTGGGTGCGGGTACCGGGAGCGCGAGTCCGGATTCGGGCTCTCTGCTCGGAGCATCCCCCCCAGTTCTTGAAGACGATTCACAGCTGGCCGGGACGCATCTATCGCCCCCGCTTCGCCCCGCCGCAGAAGTCCGACGACTATCAGGAAGGGGAGACGCTCGCCTTCCTGATCGATTTTCTCGACGAGACCGGGACGAAGCCCACGTTTCGTGTCTACTACCAGGATGCGCCGACGCCTCCCACGATCGGCGAAGTTGCGCCCGAGCTCCTCGCCGAGAAGTCTGTCGATGTTGCCATCCTGTGCGGAGGGAACTTCCTCGATGTCGAGGACCCGGGGCATATCGTTCGCAACACCCGCGCCCGTACGGTTGTCCTTGGACACTGGGAGAACTTCTTCATGCCGCAGCGGGACGATCCGCCGAAGATACCGGGATCCAACGTCAAGAAGATTCTCGAGATCGTGCGGAGCTCTGCCGACCCTGGAACCGAAGTGATCCTCCCCAATCCTCAGGCGGTGTTCCTGTTCCCGGTGGGGCGCTGAGGTGAGGGTCCTCGCGCTCACAGCACTCGTGGCGACCGTCTCCTGCTCCTCGGGCGGCGTACGCCCCACCGTTCCCGTGCCGCGCACCACGAGCGAGTGGTCCTCCTATGGAGCGAACCCCGGCGGACTTCGGTTTGCGCCGCTCACCCAGATCACGCCCGAGAACGTCGCCCTTCTGAAGCAGGCATGGATCTACAACACGGGAGACGTCTCCGACGGAAAAGGCGCGATTCCCTCGACGAGCGCCTTCGAGGCCACCCCCATCCTGGTGAACGGCCGGTTGATCTTCTGTACCCCCTTCAACCGGGTGATCTCTCTCGACCCGCTCACGGGGCAGGAGGAGTGGGTCTTCGATCCGAAGATCGATCTCACCGGCCGCTACGAGAACCAGCTGGTATGCCGCGGGGTGTCCGCATGGACGGATCGGCAGAGCACTGGTGAAGCCCCGTGCCGTACTCGCATCTTCACCGGAACGAACGATGCGAGGCTCTTTGCCATCGACGCGACGAGCGGAGAGCGTTGTCGAGACTTCGGAACGAACGGCGAGATCGACCTGAATCCAGCGGCCGGGAAGCAGTGGTGGAAGGGTGAGTATCAGGTCACATCGCCGCCGGCGATCATCCGAGACCTGGTCGTCGTGGGCTCAGCGGTTGCGGACAATCAACGGCTGGACGCACCGAGCGGCGTGGTGCGCGCTTTCGATGCCCGCACCGGAGAGTTGCGCTGGGCCTGGGATCTTTCACCACCCGGCTTCGACTACGAGCGCGGACTCGTCAGTGAAGCGGGATACGCGCTCGGTACTCCGAACGTCTGGGCGGTCATGTCCGCCGACGAGGAGCTCGGGCTCGTCTTCGTTCCAACGGGCAATCCCGCCCCGGATTTTTTCAGGGGTGGACATCCGAGCATGGACTTCTACGGAAGCTCGGTGGTCGCGCTCGCAGCCGACACTGGAAAAGTAGTCTGGCATTTCCAGACCGTTCACCACGATCTCTGGGACTACGACGTGCCGGCTCAGCCGGCGCTCTTCACGCTGCGTCGGGAGGGGAGCGAAATTCCCGCGCTCGCCCAGGCGACCAAGACCGGCCACCTCTTCATCCTGAATCGCGCGACGGGAGAGCCGCTCTTTCCTGTAGAGGAGCGCCCGGTCCCACAAGGAGCCGCTCCCGGGGAAACGCTCTCCCCGACACAGCCTGTCCCGGTACGGCCTCCTCCGCTGGCCGTGCAGTCCCTGAAGCCGGAGGACGCTTATGGAATCACACCTCTTGGAAGAGCCAAATGCCGCGAGCTCATCGAGAGCATGCGAAGCGATGGGATCTTCACTCCTCCCTCCGCCGAGGGGAACGGAACGGTCCTGCTCCCGGGAAGCGGAGGCGGACTCAACTGGAGCGGCGTTGCCATCGATCCCGAGCGGCAGATTCTGATCGTGAATGCCACCAACCTCGCCTGGTCCGTACGTCTCTTCCCCTCCGACAAGTTCGAGGAGGAGCGGAGGCTGGACCCGGACGGCGAGGTAAGGCCCCAGAAGGGGACGCCGTTCGGAATGTCGCGGTCGTTCTTCCTCTCACCGCTGCTCTTCGAGGTCCCGTGCAATCCTCCGCCTTGGGGAACTCTCAACGCCATCGACCTCGGCACCGGAGACGTGAAGTGGAAGGTGGAGCTCGGGAGCGCGCTCCTCGGACCGTTCGAGACGAACATCGGCCTTCCGAGCCTCGGCGGCGCTGTGGTCACCCGAAGCGGCCTCGCCTTCATCGCGGGGACGACCGACCAGAACTTCCGGGCGTTCGACGTCGGGACCGGCAAGGAGCTCTGGAAGGTGCGGCTGCCCGCGGGCGGTCAGGCGACTCCGATGACGTACGAAGTCCGCCTCGAGGACGGGCGGACGCGCCAGTTCGTCGTCATCGCGGCCGGAGGCCAGGGGCGTGCGCGAACGCAGCTCGGGGACTCGCTGGTTGCGTTTGCGCTTCCAAACTAGCGGAAGGACGCATGGCTCTGCAGTGGGAAAACTGGTCCGATACGGTGCGGCATCTCGATCTCAAAGCCATCTATCATCCGAAGACGCTCGAGGAGCTCAAATCGAACGTCAAGGAAGCTTCCGACAATGGCTGGAAGCTGCGCGTCGTCGGCGCCGGCCACTCGTGGTCGAACCTGGGCCTTCCCGCAATCGGGGGGGCCATCATCCAACTGGACCAACTGAAGGCCGTTCTCTCCGTCCAGGGGAACGTCGTCGAGGTCCAGGGCGGCATCTCCATAGAGGAGCTGAACGACGAGCTCTTCAACCGAGGGCTGGCGCTTCCGAACATGGGAGATGCGACTCCCCAGGCGATCGCGGGCGCTGTCGCGACAGAGACCCACGGCTCGGGCGCGAAGCTCGGTACGTTCTCGGAGCTCGTCGAGGGCATGACTCTCGTGCGTGCCGACGGACAGGAGCAGGCGCTCGCGAACGAAGAGCTTCAAGGCGGCCGGCTCTCGCTCGGACAGCTCGGCGCGACGTACTCCGTCAAGATCGCCGCGGTCCCCAGCTACTACCTTCATCAGGAAGAAAGAGCTCGTCCGCTTCCGCGATGATCTCCCCCGGATGGACGAGCTGATGCAGAACCGACATCTCGAGTACTGGTTCTACCCCTACAGCGAGAAGGCGGTCCGATACATCCGCAATCCGGTGGATTCGACGGAAGAACGGAACCTGCCGACCTGGTTCGACAACCTCGGGACCGCGTTCAGCGCGCGATACGTCGATTGGAAGGGAAGAAACTCGCCCGAAGCGCTCCCTGACTTCTACAAGGGAATCGTCACGGAAAAAACCTTTCCCACGACGGAGCGGCAGGGCCCGTCGCACAAGATTCTCGTGGGGAAGGCGAACTCGTGGCGAGGCGCCATTCAGACCTACACCATGGAGTACCTGTTCCCGTACAAGAACCTCGAGAAGGCTTTCGACGAGATGGAGAAGAGCATCGATGCCGCTCAGCAGAAAGGCGTTTTCGTCGGCGCCCCCACGCAGATCCGGTTCACGAAGAAGAGCGAGCGGTCTCTACTGAGCCATTTCGTTCACGAGAACACGGTTTCGTTCAGCCTCAGCTTTTTCACGAAGCATCGTGGGGCCCACACGTGGCTCCCCGACATCGAGCGGCGACTCCTCGCGCTCGAAGGGAAGCCGCACTGGGGGAAGGTGTACTACGTTCGCCCCGAGAAGGACCCGCGGTTCGAGACCGTCCGGAAGAAGCTGGACCCGAACGGCGTCTTCGCGTTCGAACAGCCGTTGTACACGCCGGATCCGTAGGCAGTCAGGGGAGACGACCGCGCGAACGGCTGCGCGGCTTGCCCGCGCGTGCCGCGACGGGTCGATCGGGGTCGGCTCGCGCCCACCTTTCCAGAACGCCCTCGAGCTGAGTCAGGTAGGTCGCGCTCAGGCCCGGCTGCCCCGTGCCCGTCTTCTTCACGTTGTCGAGCGCCAACCGCATGGCCGCGACGTCGACATCGCCGGCGCGTGCCTTCTCGTTCAAGGCGGCGAACAGGTCGTGCCACGCGTAGGAGTACTGCGGCACGAGCTCGGTGGCTGCTCGGTACATGTTGATGGCGCGATCCAACTGGCCGCGTTCCGCGTAGACGTTCCCGAGTCCATTGACCGCGCCGGCCAACGCGTTCGCGTCGATGGACGCGTCCTTAGGACGATTCTTCACCCGCTCGAAGGTGCTCGCGGCCAGGTCTATGTAGCGATCGGCATGGGCCCGGTCCCCGGCCGCGCTGAACGCCTGTCCGAGCGTCTTGTAGAGGTATCCGAGCTGGAGTTCGAGGTTGAGCTCGGCGGGGCTCCAGTCCATCAGCAGCATCAGCAGCTCGTGCCCTGCCGTCAGCTCATCGAGGGCACGATCCACCTTGTTCTCCTGGATCAGCTCGACCGCACGGATTTGCAGGCGCGCGACCTGATTGCGGAGTAACTCGTTCGCGCGAAGCTCCCGAGGATCCTCCGTCGGCACGGGATCGGTGGCGCGCTGCCGAGGAAGCACGCCGGCTGAGAGCCGCCACCAGCGCGTCTACGTCCCGATGGAAGGTGGCATCGGTGAGGACGACGGCGTTGGCGCGTGTGAGGTCGGCCGTAGCGCGAGGCAATTTCCCGGCCTTCGGCATCTTGACGCCGCCCACGAGAACAGGAAACAGGCGCCGACGGTATTTCAGCGCGAGGGCGATCTCCTTCCGCACCCAGTCGCTGCGGTCTTGCAGCCGAGCCATCGCGCGCAGCCACTCGGGACCGATCACAGCCACCATCGCCCGCGCGCGCTTCAGCTCGGCTCCGATCACTTCGTCGAAATACCGGCCGGGCTCGATGGCCTCGACGTCGCGGAACACGCGCTTCCGACCAAAGCTCGTGCTCAGGCGATCGTAGAGGAGAAGCGCGTACGCGCTGTCTCCCCGACGATAGCTGATGAAGAGGTCCGCCACCGTCAGCGGTCCCGATCGAGCTCACAGGTCAAACAGTGCGGCCCCTGCCCGCGCTCGGTGTACTCGCTCAGATCCGGTGCGTACACGGTGAGGCCGTGGCTCTTCAGGATGTCGTTGACCAGGGTGTTTCCCTTGAAGGAGACGACCCGGTCTTTCCCCAGACACAGCACATTGAGCGCCACTTCGCCTTCGACCTTGTCGACCGGAAGATCGATGAGCTCGTATTCCCGGCCTTCGAGAAACCCCACGAACCAGTCGGGAACTTCGGACTTCACGATCAAGGCCAGCTTGGGAGCTACCGGAGCGAAGAGACAATCGAGATGGGTCCACTTCGGGGGGATGGGAATGCCGTGCACTTTGATGCCTTGCTTGGCAAAAATCTCCTGCGCATGGTGAATGCCAGGCCAGGTGCTTCGCTCTCCCGTTCCGGTGGCGAGGTTCTTGTCGTCGATGTACTTGTTGTCACCGCCTTCCCAGCAGCCGCGCTCGATATGCCCGAAGATGGGATGGCCCAGTTTTCGCAGTTGTCTCTCGCCGGGAACCTCTTCTCCGCGGCGCTCCGAGTACTTGAAGCGACAGATGACGAATCCTGCGGGAGAGTTCACCGCGAAATCCCGCGCGTTCACCGCGTAGTGGCGCGTGGGGTCGGGCTCCTCGGTCCAGAAGACCTCGACTCCGGCGTCTCGGTAGATATCGACCAGCTCGTTGTGCTGCGCCTCGGCTTTTTCGTGGTCGACCTTGTCGCCTCGATCGATCGCCGTCCGCGCGTAGTCGTCGACGGGGACCAACTCGTAGTAAGTGGATGGGCAGAGCAGCACCTTCCTGAGCACGCCTGTACCGTTGTAGACGGGCAACGCCGATCCCTCCCGGGCGTGAGGCTAACACAGTCGGCCCGGGAGAGAGCGCGAGGTCAAGGACGGCGATCGCCCGTATCGCGCGGCAGGGGCCGACCTGCGAGAGCTCCCGTCGGGCGGCCGTTCTTGAAGGCGAGCTTCCCGTTCACGATCACGTGAACCGTGCCCTCCGAGTATTTGTGGGGCTCTTCGTACGTCGCGAGGTCGCGGATCGTTTCGAGGTTGACGACTACGAGGTCCGCGTAGAAGCCTTCTTGAATCAAGCCGCGATCGGGCATCCGGTAGAAGCTCGCGGGCAGGGAAGTCATGCCGCGGACGGCGAAGGGGAGGCTCACGATTCCCCGGTCGAGAACGAAATCCCTCAGCTTCCGGGTGAAGGCGCCGTAGGTGCGAGGGTGCACGACACCCTCGCCGAACACCGGGGTGCCCCCATCCGTGCAGGTCATCATCCACTCCTGCTTCGCGAGGAAGTCGGTGTTGTTCGGGTCGTAGATGTCGCGGTTGAGCACCGAGCCGTTGCTGGTCTGGAGGATCTTCATCACGGTTTCGGGGACGGAGAGATTGAAGCCCCGCGCTACCTCGCCCAGGGTGCGATTGACGAGCTCGGGCGAAGGATCGGTAAAGACGAGCTTCTCCGGCCCGCCGACGAGCTTTACCATGTCGGAAATCTCGCGCGTGATGCGCTCGCGGAGCGACGGATCGAGGAGCCGCTTTCGCATTTCTTCCGTTCCGCCGGCGGCGACCCACCGCGGAAGAACGCAGGCCACGAGGCTGCACCCCGAAGCGGTGTAGACGTGCTGTCCTGCCATCACGTTGACGCCGCGCGTCCGCGCCTCGTCGATGAGCCGCGCTCCCTCGACCGCGCGGCCGTAGTTGTGGGGACCCTGGGCGTTGAAGTGGCTGAAGATGACAGGCGTTCCCGCTCGCTCGCCGATTTCGATCCCTTCGCGGATAGAGGCAAGATAGCCGATCCCCGGATAGGCGACGCCGAGATCGCGGTCGTGGGTGTCGTAGCTTCCGCCGAAGCGCGCAGCGACCTTGGCGAGCTCCACCACCTCATCGGTCGTCGCGAAGGTGCCGGGCGTGTAGTAGAGACCGGTCGATAGCCCGACCGCGCCTTCCCGCATTCCTTTCTCGACGAACGCCTTCATCCGCTCCATCTCCTCGGCGGAGGGCGGACGATCCTCCCGTCCGAGGACTGCCTCGCGAGCGGCGTTGTGACCGACGTAGTGGATCGCGTTCACGGCGATGCCGTTCTGATCGTAGAGACGGAAGGTTTCGGCGACCTCGCTCGTTCCGCGGCCGTCCATGCCGAGAACGATGGTGGTGATGCCCTGATAGAGCTGGGGGAGGGCAGTACGCCCGTGCTCCGAGTCGAGGTCCGCGTGACTGTGAACGTCCCAGAACCCGGGAGCGACGAGAAGCCCCGCGACATCGAGAGTCTCGCGCGCCGAGACGTTCTCGATCTCGGCCTTTCCTACGAAGACGATGCGATCACCGCGGATGCCGACGTCCCGGGCGAACCAGGGATTGCCGGCGCCATCGAGGACCCTTCCATTTTTCAGAAGGAGATCCAACTCCTCGGCGCCTCCGGTTCGGCTCGAGAGCGCGAAGAAGAGCAGGAGAGCAACGAAAGTGCGCATGGCGGGGAGTATAAGTCGAGCCCCGGGCTCTTCCATACAAGGTGCGGTAGGATCCCAGGCGGATGTCTGGCCCGGCTGCGTCTCTGAGCTTGCGCTCGGGTACCCGTCTCGGTCCCTACGAGATTCTCACGCCGCTCGAATCCGGAGGCATGGGCGAAGTCTACAAGGCGCGCGACACGCGTCTCGAGCGTACGGTCGCCGTCAAAGTGCTTCCCGCCGACCTCGCCTCCGACCCGGCGGCACGGGAGCGGTTCGAGCGCGAGGCCCGCGCGGTCGCCGCTCTCAACCATCCTCACATCTGCGTCCTCCATGACGTCGGTCGCCATGAAGGGATCGACTACCTGGTCATGGAGTACCTGGAGGGCGAAACCCTCGCGGCGCGACTGGCTCGAGGGCCGATGCCTCTCGCCGCAGGCGCTCGAATACGCCCTGCAGATTGCCGACGCTCTGGACAGGGCGCACCGGGCGGGGATCGTCCATCGAGATCTGAAACCGCGGAACGTCATGATCACGCGGACGGGAGCGAAGCTCCTCGATTTTGGTCTCGCCAAGTGGCAGGCGCCGAAGGACGGCTCCGTGGACTCCGTCCTTCCGACTCGGGATTTGACGGCGCAAGGCGCCATCGTGGGTACGCTCCAGTACATGGCGCCGGAGCAGCTCGAAGGAAAAGAGGCGGACTGGCGGGCCGACCTCTGGGCGTTCGGCCTGGTTCTCTACGAGATGGTCACCGGGAAGAAGGCGTTCGAGGGGAAGAGCCAGGCGAGCTTGATCGCGGCAATTCTCGAGCACGAGCCGGCGCCGATCGTATCCGTGCAGCCGCTCTCGCCCGCGCTTCTGAATCGCGTGGTGCAGCGGTGTCTCATCAAGGATCCCGCCGAGCGAGCGCAATCGGCGGCCGACGTGCGGGCGATGCTGCGGTGGGTTTCCGAGGGGACTGCGGAGCCATCGCCCGCTCGAGCGCGCGAGCACCGCCTGCCGTGGGCTCTCGCGATCCTCTTATTTCTCGGGCTTCTCTCCGCTCTGGCATTTCTGTTGTTTCGACATCCAACCGTCGACGACCGGCACATGCGTCTTCAGGTCGTGACACCGCCCACGAGCGATCCGATCTCGCTCGCGATCTCGCCGGACGGGCGACAACTGGTATTCGCCGCATCTACGGAAGGCAAGTCGCAGCTCTGGCTACGCCCGCTCGATTCGCTGACCGCTCAGCCCCTCCCGGGTACGGAAGACGCCTTCTATCCGTTCTGGTCGCCGGACAGCCGGTCGATCGCCTTCTTCGCCTGGGGCCAGATGAGACGCCTCGATCTCGCGGGCAACATGGTGCAGGCTCTCGCGGACGCGTCCCGCGGGATGGGGGGAACGTGGAACCGGGACGGTGTCATCGTCTATGCGCCAAGCCCCGGCGGACCTCTACACCGTGTCTCTGCCAATGGAGGTCAGTCGATCGAATTGACCGTCTTCGATCCTCGGCACAGCAGCCACACGTTTCCCCGCTTTCTGCCGGACGGACGCCATTTCGTGTTCTATGTCGGAGGCGATCCGAGCGTCATGGGAGTCTACGCGGCTTCTCTCGACGCGCCGGAGCCGCGGCGATTGACTCCGTCGGACGCCGCGCCCGTCGTAGCTCCCGGCTACCTGCTTTTCGGGCGCGGAGAATCGTTCGTGGCCCAATCCTTCGATCCTGGAAAGCTCGAGCTGAAGGGCGATCCATTTCTGGTGGCGGACCATGTGGCGCTCCAGTACGTAGGCTCAGGCGCGGTCGGGTCCCTTTCCGCTTCCATGACGGGAGTGCTCGCGTACCGAAGCGGCGCGGCGACCGGCGGTCGGCAATTCATGTGGTTCGACCGATCCGGTGCGGCCGTCGAGATTTCCGACGAGGTCGAATCCGCGACGATCGCGAACCCCGAGCTCTCCCCCGACGGCCGCCGCGTGGCCTTCAACCAGATGACGGCCGGGAACGACGACATCTGGGTGCTGGACATCGAGCGGCGCGTTCGAGCCGATTGACGTTCGACGAAGGTTTGGAGCATAGCCCGCTCTGGTCGCCCGACGGGACGCGGCTCGTCTTCTGGTCCAATCGGAACGGAGTGCGCGGTCTCTATGAGGAGCTCGCGAGCGGCGGCGGCGCCGGGAAGAACATTTATAGGAACCTAGAGCCCTTTCTTCCCACGGACTGGTCCAGCGACGGCCTCTACCTCCTTTGCCGGGAACTGAACCCGAAGACCGGGTACGACCTCTGGATATTGTCGTTCGCTGAGCAGGGAGGAGAGGCGACGATGATCCCTTTCGCGAATACGCAGCTTTCAGGAGCGCGAAGGAAAGTTCTCGCCGGACGGGCGCTGGATCGCTTATCAGTCGGATCAGTCGGGCCGCTACGAAGTGTACCTCCAGAGGTTTCAGGGAACCGGCGCGCAGTTCCAGGTATCGACGGACGGCGGAGCGCAGCCGCGCTTTCGGGGCGACGGGAAAGAGCTCTTCTACATCGGCCTCGATGGGAAGCTGATGGCGGTACCGATTGCGTTGCCGCAAGGAGGGGAGACGCCTGAGCCGGGCACGCCGGTCGCGCTCTTCCAGACGAGAATCGCCGGCGGACCGATTCTCGCGCCCGGCCCCGTGAGACACCAGTACGCGGTCACGAAGGACGGCCAGCGGTTCCTGATCAATGTCGGGACCGCAGAAGCCGTCAGCTTGCCCATCAATGTCATCCTCGGCTGGCCGCCACAGGAGACGCCGTAAGATATCAAGGCACGACGGTCACGACGAGGACTCCTGATGTCGTCGTCAAGAACCCTGGAATCGAGACCTCGACCGTGGTCGTGCCCGGCGCGAGCGCATTGGACACCGCGGAGATGGGAAGGATCATCCGCACTTTCGCCCGATTGGGGAAGCCGAGGCGGCGATCGCGGCCGCCGGATGGGAGCGCGTATAGCGCGCGCTTGAATTGCTCACGTCTTCTGCAAAAGCTCGCGCGCGACGGAAGCGAGAGTCTTGTCCCTGGTCCAAAGCGGGCTTTGCGACAAGAGCGCGGCCGCGACCAGGTGCACGTCAACCCAACCGAGACCTTTGCCGAAGAGCCTCCGCTCCGACACGAGGTGCAGCACCTCCTCGTGACTCGCCAGCCTGGCTTTTGGCAGGGCGTCGAGCAAGGCGAGGATCTCCTCTCGGTTCTTCAGGTTTCCGCATGCAAGCTCACCGATCACGAACGGATGGGAAAGCACGAGGCCTTCGTTGAGGAGACTCTGGAGGTCTTCCTCAGCCTTACGTAAATGATCGACCCAGACAGACGTATCGACGAGGATCACGAGCGGCTCGCGCGCCGGCGCGGAATCGGCCTGAGCTTCTTCTCGCTCCCACCAAGGCTCGCCAAGCGGCGAGCGCTCTCGAGAGCTATCAGGGTCTCGAGTCCGAGCCGGACGAGCGCGGTTTTCTCGTCGACTCCGGTCAACCGTCTTGCGCGCTTCAGAAGATCGTCGTCGATATGGAGGGTTGTTCTCATGCATATGAGTATGCATTGTGTGTGCATACAAATCAAGGGAGCTGAGTGACTGCAGAGGCCACAGGTCACCCCCCACTGTCCGCTCCCGGTCGGGCCTGACACCCCTGATGGTCGCCTCCAAGTGAGACGTGATGCCATCACGGGCTGCTCTTCGGGAAGCCGGCGCGCAATACACAGGTCGCGGTTGCGCCCAACTGAAAGTGGTGCCATCAAAAAAACCGCGCATCCCTAATGGTGCGACCCTTGCCGACCAGTCGTTCCTTGTTATAAGTTCGCGCCATGTCAACGCGAAAAACCGGTTTGATTCTGTCCTTTTGGCTGGCGGCATCTTCCGTCGCGGGATCGGTCGCTGCCCAACCCGAGCCATCGACCCTGTTCAGCGTGCTCGACCTGAACATGGGCGGCGGAGAACACCTCGGCGGGAGGAGCGAGGCCATCGTGGCCTACGTCAAGATGGCCACGAACAACGTCTTCATCAACGTGTTCACCCTCCAAGAGGTTTGCTCATCGCAATTCATCGCTATCCGCGATGCTCTCGGCCCCGAGTGGAGGGGAACGTTCCGGCAGACCGGCGGCGAGATTCAATGCCGCGTTTTTGGGCTGGCCATCTTTACGCGCGGCCCTCATTCGAATCCCGAGTTCTGGCCTCTCCCGGGTCCTCCGACCGCAGAGGGAAGACGGTGGTGGGGGCTCATGAAGGTGCGCTACAAGGGCGTGGATATTTTCAATACGCATATCAAGAATGGTCGAAAAGTGAGCCATGCCCAAGTCGTGGTCGAGCGGGTGCAGAAATCGCCCCTTGCGGTGCTTGCGGGAGACTTCAACGCAGATCCAACGGAGACGCATATCAGGGCGCTCTACCGGAGGGTGTGGCACGAGGTCGATTTCGAACTTGAACCTACGTTGGGCAGCAGGAAGATCGACTACATCTGGGTCATCGGGCATCCCACGCAACTCTGGGGCGATGCCTCCGACTCACCTTCAAATCATCACGCTTTGTGGGGCGTGATCACCTTGCCGGTTCCGTAGCGCCTCGGGTTAGACGACGACGTTGCCGTGCTCGGTCACCAAGTATACTTCCGACATGGCGACCACCACATTGAGTATCACAGTGGACCCGAAGTTCGCCCGGGAGTTCCGTGACTTCTGCGAAGCGCACTTCCTTCACGCCGGGAACTTCGTGGAGCATGCGCTGCGGGAAGTGATGGAGGACTTCTATTTAGGAACCAAGGCCCAGCGGATACTGAGCCAGCACAGCCGTAAGCCCATTCGCCATGAAGCGTACTTCGCGAAAAGCGCGCGACCGCGGAAGTAGTGCAGCTAGGCAAGCTGCAGGTTTGGGACTGGCGGTGTCATCAGTCCGTACGCGCCCGAATCCGAGGAGCGCCTCGATTCTCCCGAAGACGTAATCGAAACCCCAGACGCGAGCCGGGAAAGCGCCCTTGTTGCCTTCGATCGTGTAGACGATCCCGTTCGAGAAATGGTGGACGAGACCGATATGCCCCTTCCATCCATCGGGCTGGCCCCGCCACCACGCGATGATGTCGCCCGGTTCGGGTGGAGCGTCCTCGACCAGCCATCCACGATCTCGGAACTGAGTGCGAATGTCTCGCGCTCCCACGCTGTATCGAAAGGGAATCCCCTCCGGGTGCTGCGCGAAACACCAGCTCACGAATCCCGCGCACCAGTTCGCGGGCGGGTCGACGATTCCGTTCAAATACTTTCTGACGAAAGGCCCGCTGTTGTTCTCGCCGACCTCCTTCGCTCCGGCCTTTAGCTCTCCAATCGCCGTCTCAAGTGCCGCACGTCCGCGCCGGCTACCGCCCCGCGCGGGCATGACGTCGAAACGGACGCCCGGGGAAGTCGCGAGCACCGCGATATCCGTCTCCAAAGCCCACCACGTCAAGGGGCCCACCACTCCGTCGGAGACGAGCGGCCGGCCGCGCTCATCCACGTGGCGCGCCTGGAACTCTTCCACCGCACGGCGAACCTCCCGGGTGAATGTCTGACCGGTGGAATCGAGGTAGCCTCGCCTCTTCAGAATCGCCGTGAGTCTAGCGACCTCCGGGCCCCGGCTGCCTTCTTTGATTGTGGGATGCGGCATGGTTCCTCCGGCTGGTTATAAGACGAGAGGCCTACCGACGGCAATGGGTTTTCGCCAGGTTGCCGGCGCCTCGGCCAACATGCTAGCGTTCTCCGCGATCGGAGGCGCAGCGTATGAGCACGATCACGTTGAAGGTGAACGGCACGACGCACGACGTGGACGTCGAGCCCTCGACTCCACTGCTGTATGTCCTGCGCAACGATCTCGATCTGCACGGACCGCGATTCGGCTGCGGGCTCGGCCAGTGCGGCGCCTGCACGGTGATCATCGCGGGGGAGGCAGTGCGCTCGTGCGTCCGACGCGTCTCGACCGTGGCTGGCGCGGAGATCACGACGCTCGAGGGGCTTTCCGCGAACGGCGCGCTGCACCCGTTGCAGCAAGCGTGGATCGACGAGCAGGTGCCGCAATGCGGCTTCTGCCAGAACGGGCAAATCCTGACCGCGAAGGTGCTCCTCGATAACAACCCCAAGCCCACCGACGCGGAGATCCGCGAGGCGATGGAGAGAACGCTCTGCCGCTGCATGACGTACTACCGCGTCCAGGCGGCCATCCGGCGCGCGGCGAATGCGGGCGGGGAGGAGTCACGATGACGACATCAACGCGTCGCGACTTCCTGAAGACGTCAGGGTTTCTCGTGGTCGGAGTGGGCGCTACGTCCATTTCGGGCCCATCTCGGCAGTAGCGCAGACACCCGCCGTGCGGCGGCGGGCCCCTATCCGGATCTCGACTTCCGCCAGCTCGACTCCTGGATCGTCATCCGGGAGGACAACACCGCGACCTTCTTCGTCGGAAAGACGGACCTCGGACAGGGAACGGGCACCGCGTTCCGCCAGGTGATGTCGGACGAATTGGACATCGCGTTCGAGAAGACCAGCTGCGTGATGGGGAGCACGGATGTCACGATCGATCAGGGCGGATCCGGCGGATCGGATGCGCTTCAGACCGACGGCTGGCCGATGCGGCGCGTCGCGGCCGAGGCGCGGCGCGTCTTGTTAGAGATGGCATCGACGAAATTCGGCGTGCCCGTCTCCGATCTCACTGTCCGCGATGGCGTCATCTCGGTGACGGCCGACCCCACGAAAACGATCACTTACGGCGAGCTCATCGGCGGCGGTCGGTTCAACGTCACGCTGACGGGGGAGGACGTGAACTCGGTCACCGGCAAGGCCAGCCTGAAGCCGGTGCAGGAGCTCAAGCACGTCGGCCAGTCGCCGCCGCGAGACGACATTCCCGGGAAGGTGGACGGATCGCTGAAGTGGGCCGTCGATGTGAAGCTCCCCGGCATGGTCCACGCGCGCAACGTCAAGCCGCCGGTCGCCGGTGCGACGCTCGTGAGCATCGACGAAAGCTCCGTCCGTGGGATTCCCGGCTTCGTCCGCGTGGTCAGCAAGGGCAACTACGTCGCTGTCGTCTGCGAGCGCGAAGAACAGGCCATCCGCGCGGCGCGCGAGCTGAAGGTCAACTGGCAGAAGCCCGCCGTCGCTCCGTTCCCGCGCTCCGAGGATCTCTTCACCTACATGCGGGCCGCCTCGCCCACGTCCAGCAGTGAGCCGCAGATCGTGGGCGATCCGGACGCCGCGTTGACCGCCGCCGCGAAGGTCATCGACGCCGACTACGACGTGCCCTTTCAGGGCCATACGGCGTTCGGACCCGCGCACGCGATGGCGGATCCCTCGAACGACCAGATGACGATCTACTCGAACGACATGAAGTCGTACGGTCTTCGCAACGGCGTCGCGAAGTTTCTTCAGATGCCCCGCGACCGCGTGCGCGTCGTCTGGATGGACGGCCCGCAGGCCTACGGCCGCACCGCCGCGGATGATGCGGGGTTCGAGGCCGCGTTTCTGGCGAAGGAGATCGGCCGTCCCGTGCGCGTGCAGTGGACGAGAGAAGAGGAGACGGCCTGGGATACGAAGGGACCCGCTTACGCGGTAAGGATGCGGGGTGGGTTGGACGGGCAGGGAAGTCTCGTCGCATTGGACTACGACGCTCGCGCCGCCGATCACAACCACCTGGGCTACAACGAGTTCGACACCGTGCTGATCGCTCAGCTCGCCGGCATGCGGAAGGCGGAGCCGGCCCGCGGCCGCGCGTCCATCCCGTACGACCAGTACACGATCCCGAATCGCCGGATGGTGGCGAGCGTGGTTCCCTTGCCACTCGTGTGGGAGACACCCCTTCGGACCGGAAACCTCCGGGATCCTGACGGACCACAGATAACCTTCGCACTGGAGTCGTTCATCGACGAGCTCGCCGCGGCGGCCGGCGTGGACCCGATCGAGTTCCGAGTGCGTCTTCTCTCCGCGAGGACCGACGACGACGAGGGGTTCCGGCGGGCGCGATCCCTCGCGGTGATCAAAGCGGCAGCCGAGACGTATGGCTGGGACGCACGTCCGTCGCCGAAGCCGAGGGCAACCGGCGACATTCTCACCGGACGCGGCATCGCCTATACGTATCGAAGCCACACCATGGTGGCCCAGATTGCCGAGGTCGAGGTGAACCGCCGCACGGGCCACGTATGGGCGAAGCGGATGGTCTGCGCCCACGACTGCGGCCTGATGGTCAACCCCGAGGCGCTCAAGCGAACGGTCGAGTGCGGGATGCTGCACTCGCTCAGCCGCGCGCTTCACGAAGAAGTGCGGTTCGACACCGGAGAAGGTGACCAGTACGAACTGGTCGTCGTCGCCGACTCTGACCCACGCCGATATCCCGGAGCGGATCGACGTCGTGCTGGTGAACGGCGACCCGAACCCGGAGCGGCCCGACCTCCCGCACTACGGGGCAGGGGAGGCGACCTGCAAACCGACACTCGCGGCGGTGGCGAACGCCATCTTCGACGCGACCGGCGTGCGGCTACGGCGCGTGCCGTTCCGAGAGGAACGTGTGCTCGCGGCGCTCCAGGCCGCGGGAGTCTAGGACCTCGCTGCCCGCCGCAACTGCCTCGGTTAGAATTTCCTATCGGTCAATGGCTTCCCGAGAGCGGCCTTGAGCTTGTCGAGGGGCTCCACGAGCCCGCCTTCCGCGGTGAAGTCGATCCCGACGATGTCGTACATCCAGACGGGCGTCTCCACTTTTTCGAGCAAAAGCGGCAGGAGGCGCCTCTTTCGTTCGCCCATGTCGAGGACTTTCGCGATGAGCGCTTCCTCTTCCGTGTTCCCACTCGCAAGGAAACCCCGCGAGATCAGGGCGACGGTGAAGCGGCTCGACCGGATGCAGCGCTCCATCTCTTGGAGGAAGCTCTGCTCCGGACGGAAGTCGCGCTCGTCGATGGCCACGCGATATCCCGCCGCCTCGAGCTCCTCGACGAGATGGCGCGCGAACTCCGCGTCCGTTCCGCGGCGATAGCTGATGAAGGCGTCGTAGTGGAGCTCACCCGGGGCCCCGGGCGGGACGGGAGCCGCCGACGCGCCCAGGTGGAAGCGGCTTCCCGCGACGGTCACGGCACACACGAGGGACAGGCCGAAGAGAGGGACCCAGAGCGAGCCGAGAGCGAGGAGCCACTGCCCGCAGCGCTGAATCGATTCGCCCGTCCAGACCAATTCCGGCTGCCCAGCGGCGTCGAAGAGGAGGCTATCGTTCGTCGACTGCCGTTCGTCCTTGACGAAGACTCTCGCCGCCGGAGTCAGCTCGGTGCCGATGACGACGCGCCGATCCAGGTATTTCGCGGTACAGCGCCGTTCCATCCGGTGCGCGCCGAGGAAGATCAAGGCGCCGGCGAGCGCCGTCGCGAGTCCCGCCAAGCCCCAGAAGGCTCGGAGGCTCGACCCCCAGCGCCACGAGGCGGCGGCGGCCGCCGCCGTCAGGACCGCCGCCAGCGCTCCATGGAACCACGGGTCGGAGCGCGCGGCGATGAGAGCGACGAGCACCGTTCCCAGCCAAATCACGAGCGTGATGAAGCGCTGCGAACGATTCATCGGACCAGCAGATCGATCGTCGTCTCCCTGTCTCCGTTGCCCACGGCGATCGTCGCCTTCCCGGCGCCATCGCCAAGGGTCCCCGCCCAGAACACGTAGCGGCCCGGCGCAAGATTCTGCTCCGTCGCGCTCAAGGTGGGAAAGCGAGGCGGATTCGCAGGAGGCTGGGGCTCCAGCACCTTCGGGATGTAGAAGACCTCGAGTCCCGTCACTTCCTGTCCGGCGCGAAACGTCCGGACCTTCGTCGTGACGAGCGCGGCGAGTCCGGCCTCCCTGCAGTGCGCGACCTTGACCGTGAGATCGGCCTCGACGTCGGTGACGAGGGCCACGAGCCGGTCGAGGTCCATGGGACGCCGGCGCAGCGCTTCGAGATCGACCTCGAGACCTTCGCGGAGGGGCCGGCCCGTGTCGGGCCAGGCGGGAGAAGGGTACCAGGACTCGAGCTTCCTCTCGAACCAGCCAACGCGCTCCCTCGCGCGCTCGACGAGCGCTGCGAGCGCCGGATTCTCCGAAAGCCTCGCGAGCTCCCGCGAGAGCTCCGCGAGCGTCGTCCGGATGCGCGTCTTTTCATTCTCCTGAGCGGCGGAGCTCGTGCCCGAGAAGACGACGGCCGCGAGGAGCAGAACCGTCCGCGGAATCCTGGAGAGCACGGCAAGCCATTATAAGCAGATAGTGAGTCATCGCGGGTCTCGGCCGAGCTGCCGGCGCTTCTCGATGGCGGGCGAGGGCGACGACGAGGGTTTTCGACGCGCGCGATCCATCGCGGTGATCAAGGCCGCGGGTCGAGGCCTACGGCTGGGACGCACGTTCCTCGCCGAAGCCAGCGGCGACTGGAGACATTCTCACCGGCCGCGGCATCGCCTACACGTATCGGAGCCACACCATGGTGGCCCAGATTGCCGAGGTCGAGGTGAACCGCCGCACGGGCCACGTCTGGGCAAAGCGGATGGTCTGCGCCCACGATTGCGGTCTGATGGTCAACCCTGAGGCGCTCAAGCGAACGGTCGAGTGCGGGATGCTGCACTCGCTCAGCCGCGCGCTTCACGAAGAAGTGCGCTTCGACACGGAGAAAGTGACCAGCACGAACTGGTCGTCGTCGCCGACTCTGACCCACGCCGATATCCCGGAGCGAATCGACGTAGTGCTGGTGAACGGCGACCCGAACCCGGAGCGGCCCGACCTCCCGCACTACGGGGCAGGGGAGGCGACCTGCAAACCGACACTCGCGGCGGTAGCGAACGCCATCTTCGATGCGACTGGTGTGCGCCTACGCCGAGTGCCGTTCCGTGACGAACACGTGCTCACAGCCCTCCAGGCCGCAAGAGTTTGAGAACTCGAAAGCCCGTCGTACGTGTTCCTACCGCGTGCATGGATTTTGTCGTCTATCGGAGGTCGCTTGACTAATATAGGTGGTCGTTCGTGAAACACATCGCAAGGACGGTGTCGTTTGGGTGACCGCGAGCCCACGAAGAGAATCACCTACGGCGAGCTCATCGGCGGCGGTCGGTTCAATGTCACCCTGACGGGGAGGACGTGAACTCGGTCGCCGGCAACCAGCCTCAAGCCGGAGCTCAAGCACGTCGCCACCCTCCGCTGCGCGACGACATTCCCGGCAATGTGGACGGATCTGAAGTGGGCTGTCGACGTGAAGCTTCCCGGCATGGTCCACGCGCGCAACGTCCGGCCTCCGGTCGCTGGCGCACAGCTCCTGAGCATCGACGAGTCTCTGTCCGCGGAATTCCGGCCGGGCTACTCAGCCCTCTTTATCGGGTTTATCGGGTTTGGTGGAGATTCTGAGAGCCTTGATCGGAGTCGTGGGCCCTGGCGGGTCGTCGTCGAACTCAGCCTCCACAAAGCGGTCGAGCAATGTAACTGTGCTTCCATCCTTTCCCACCAGGAGCACCGCTACGTTCTTCGAAAAGTTGCAGCACGATCGGATTTGGACCTCCCTCTCCCCCTGTGCACCGGCCTTCTGGAAGGCCTCGCGCACATTAAGAAGCGGATCCTCACCGATGTTCCTTGGCTCTTTTTCCAGGAACTCACGGAGTGGTGCTCCCTTTGGATGGTTCTCGGCGATGACAACGTACGAAAGGTTGTCCTGATCGGATTGGACCTGCGCGAAAGCGAACACCTTTCCGTTGTTATCCAAGACCCCCAAGCGGTTCGCAGCAGCCTGGTCTGAGGGCTTAAGTTCCTTCAATACGACGTCTGGGTTCTTACTTCTTCCCATGGTTGAATCTCCTCCTTGTGTTAAAGAGCTGTTCCGTGGAGCTTGAGCGGCACCCATGAGTTTGATGCTGCCAAACCGTCGTTGCGGCGCGGGTAATGACGAAGCGCGTCGTTTCCGCTGCGGGAGCAGCTGGCGAAACGATGCTCTCCATGTGAGAGGGCGGGAACACGTGGACGGCGGAGTGTGGTCGCGGAAGCAATGCTAGGGTTTCCGGGTACTGCCTTAAGACGGCGCCAGAGTTTTCGATGCTCTTCTGTGATGATCCATTCGTGATACGAACCGGCGTCAGCCTGTCGAAAACCTCCAGCACGGCCCCGACCGGTTCGCGGCGGTATCGGTAGGTCAGTTCACGCGCCATCGGTCTTCTTCTATGCGTTCGAGGTGCCACATTATATACAGCGGATTCTTGCAACGATGAGGGCCACAATTTGCCTCGAGAATTTCTCGATACTCCCCGCCGACCACATCCGTGCGACTCTGGGGGAGGCCGGTATAAAGGTGGTCCAGGAAGCCGAGTTGTTGCTGGCAGTTGCAGACGACTACGTTCAGCGTGATCTCGGCACCTTGAATCGGAGAGCCGCAGAACTTAGGCGGCCGTGGCTGCTTTGTAAGCCGATCGGGAGGGAAATGTGGGCAGGTCCGATGTTCCTCCCGGGAACCAATGCCTGTTGGGCATGTCTGCGGCACCGCCTCGTGGAGAACCGCTGGCGAGATCACCAAACGTGGCGCGAACGCAGAAGCACGCGACCGAACGGGTTCCGCGCGGCCCCCACAATAGAGGGCCTCTTTTGGAGTCGGATAGCGCTCGAATGCGGAAAAATGGATCCTTGGCATAGCGAGCTCGTAAACCAGATCATTACCGTGGACGCCATCACTGGAAGCACCCGGGGGCACCGCGTCTTCCGTCGGCCGGACTGCGAGATATGCAAAGAGAGCGGGGATGATCGGCGTAACTGGAGTTCCGAGATGACGTTCCGCGAGATCATCGCGGCGAACACAGTTCGATTACCGGTATCCTCTCGGGATTGACGGATGTTGCCGGGTCGTCGTGGCGTCCGATCCACATCCATGCAGCCGAAATGCGCGCGCTCCCGCTCGACGGTCGGTTCCCACTTTCGGGATCCCCGCCGGAAGGAGTCGTCGGTCGGGGACTGAACGAGGATGACGCTCTCGTCGCGTGTCTGGCAGAGGGGTGCGAGCGATACAGTGCTTTCTACCAGGGAAACGAACCGACCATGCTTGCTTCTTGTCGGTCCCTCGGAGCTGGCGCGGTTCACCCCCAAGACCTCCTCCACTTCAGCAAGCGCCAGTTTCTCTCGCGCGAGGAGCATACTGACGTCGATGAGTTCTTTATTCCGGTCCCCTTCGATGAGGACATGGCCATCGACTGGGTCGAAGCCAGGAGCCTCACAGAGGAATCTCGCTTACTGCCTGCAGCCTACTGCTATCTGCGGCACATGGAGCCGAGCCATCCCTTCTGTGTCGCCGACTCGAGTGGGTGCGCGGCTGGCGTGGATAGGGATTCGGCCGTTGAGCGCGGCCTGCTCGAGCTGATTGAACGGGATGCGGCCGCCATCTGGTGGTATAACCAGCTGCCGGCGCGCGGGCTCCCGTTTGATGTTTTCTCGAATGAGATCATCGTGGGATTTCCCGATTGATCCGCCCGCAATGGCCTGAAGGTGTGGCTTCTCCAGCTGGCCTCGGATTGGCATGTTCCAGTAGTGGCGGCCGTCTGCTGTGTAGGGGACGAAGCCTCGATTGCCTACGCCTTCGCTGCCGGGCGTACGGTGGAAATGGCAGCGCTCTCCGCGACGACCGAGCTCGTCCAGACGACAGAGAGCTGTGCCCGGGTGGGGGCGAAGGCGCCGAACGATCCGCGTGTCGTGTGGAGGCAGAGAACGAGGGTGAAGGATCGGCCATTTCTGCGGCCCGACCGTTTTCTGTCCACTATCGACGAAACACAGTGGACGCTCACCAAGCTACTCGAGCGCGCTCGAGAATTGGATTTCAACGTCCTTGTTGTCGACCTCTCGAGGCCCGAAGTAGGCGTGCCGGTCGTTCGAGTCGTAGTGCCCGGTATGCGGCCTTCAGGGCACGATTCGGTCCTGGTCGTCTCTATCAGCTCCCGGTCACGTTGGGTCTCGTCGATCGGCCGCTCTCCGAGGAGTTCCTGAATTCCGATCCGCTGTTATGACCGCGGAGCGACACTAAGACGCCGCAGCAAGGAATGGTAGCGTGGGTCGTCCCGGATTCCGCGAAGCGGGGGGTATATCTGCAAGTAGAGTACGCCTGGGTCGCCCTGGGCGAGGCCTCGTTCGAGCCATGAGAATGCCCGATCCGTGTTCCCCATTAGGCTGTAGATGCCTGCAATGTAGTGAACGGGAATGTGCTCGCGAATGGAGCGCTTTTCCAGGTCCATAGCGAGGCGACGAGCGCCTTCGGCGTTGCCCTCGGACGCATAGATGCAGGCGCGGGCTGCGGCCACAACCGGTGCGGAAGTCTCCGCCGGCCCGCCGAAACCTGCTACAGAATCGGCCTTATCACATGCCTCGTGGGCGAGCGCGTATTCGCCCGCTTCCGTATAGGACCTCGCGAGGAGGACGTAGCCATACAGGAATCCGCGATCCAGCTCCACCGTACGTTTCCCCTGTTCAATGGCGAGGTCCAACTGCCCGTCGAAATAGTACATCCAACCGAGCACCACACTGATCGGCAAGGTCGGGTCCGATCGGAGAGCATACTGAATCTCCTGAATGGCCTCGCGCGTATTTCCGAGCCGTGCAAGGTGAGCACCAAGCCACTGGTGAGCCTGGGCGTAATTGGGGTTCAGCTCGATGGAACGGCGGAAACTTGGCTCGGCATCCTTCCAGCGCGTTGGGGTCGAGGGAGAGTGCGAGGCCGAGGGACGCATGCGCCTCAGCGAGCTCCGGTCCCAGTTGGACAGCGCGCTGGGCGGCGACCCGCGCTTTATCGAACGCCTCTTGCGGGGCCAGACCACCGTAGTCCCCGAGCGCGCTATAGGTTTCGGCAAGTCCCGCGTACGCAGCCGCGAATCGTGGATCCAGGCGAACAGCTTCCTCAAAATATTCGATAGCCTTTAGGAGGTCCTCCGGCAAGACGTCGAGCATGGAGTCGCCCCTTTTGCCATGCTGCATCAGCCTCCGGGACTCGGCTTCTCGCTCCCGCGGGTTCGCGAGGAACAGGGCCAGGCAGCTCCGCCTAGCATCATGACGATCGCGACAGCGAATACACGGCGCCGGACTTTCAGCGGTCGCTCGAGTGCAGAGAAGACTTCCCCTGCGTTCTGAAATCGGTCTGAAGGATCGGGCGCCAGACATTTCAGAATCACGCGAGCCCAGCGCGATGGTATCCCGCCCAGCTCCACGTCTCGGCGTCCATGGCCTGGTTCCGCCGCATCGAGAAGTCGAGTCGAGAGAGCCCCCACCTGCTGGGGGCAGCCCGTGAGCATCTCGTATGCCACCAGGCCTAACGCGAAGACATCGGTCGCTGGAGTGATTGGTGCTCCCGAGATCTGTTCGGGTGCCATGTAAAACGGGGTTCCTGCCAGGATGTCCGTTGGGGTGCCCGCTCCCTGCCGGGACATCGCCAGACCAAAATCAGTAATGACCGCCCGTAGAACGGGACAGTTTTCGACCAGCAGGATGTTGGATGGCTTCAAGTCACGATGAATGACTCCCGCGTCGTGTGCGGCGCTCAGCCCTGATGCGACCTGTTCCAGCACCTGTAGCGCCTGGCGTTCCGAGAGCGGGCCTTCGCGAAGCAGACGTTCGGCGAGGGTCCGTCCATCGATCATCTCCATCGTTAGGAAGGCAACTTCAGGCGATGCGGCATCGACCGCGAAGTCGAAGATACGGCATACGTTCGGATGCGTCACCCGCCTCGCGAGCTGGGTCTCGACCTTGAAGCGCTGAACCGCGGACGCATCGCGCCAAAGGTTTGGACTCAATAGTTTCAGGGCGATGACTTCGCCGAGTTGTAGGTCATCCGCTGCGTATACCTCGCCCATTCCTCCTCGACCAATTCGGCGCAAGATCCGAAATCGCTTGTTAAGGATCCGGCCCGGAGACAGAGTAATAACGTCTTTTTGAACGAGGCGAGCCGCTGGGGTCTCGAGGAAGCTCTGACGGGATTCGTATCGAGATAAGAGCAGACGTACGTAGCTGCGGAGGTCCGGGGCAGACCGGCAGGCTTCCTCCAGGTACTGGTTACGTTTCTCAGGCGGCCGTTCGAGCGCTGCGCAGAACAGTGAATTCGCCCGTCGCCATCGCTCGCTCGTATCGTCCCTTGGCCGTTTACCGAAGCTGATCATAGAGCCACGCCTTCGCGAACGACCAATCCCTCTTCACAGTTCGCGTGCTAATCCTCAGACTGTCCGCAATTTCGTCTTCCGAAAGGCCTGCGTTCGCGCGAGCGGTACAAACAGATCTCAACGTTTGAGCCCCCGTTCCAGTCCCATGGATTTTTATTGAAGCAGCGCCAATCGCTTGTACCGGAAAGGCGTTGGTCCAAAGCGCGGACTGCCCGTTGGAGGTCTGGGCTTTTCGTAAGACGGCTCCGGTTCCCCTCGGGATGATACGGCCCCGCGGTCTGTCGTTGCCGTCGTATCCCCCAGCAACCGCCAGCCTCCACTGTTACCACCGAAGTGTCGGAAAAATAGGTGGCCGGCGACTTTTTGAACGCCGCTTGGGCATTGTTGAAAACCAACAGCTGATCGCCTGCAACAAAGGAGCCATTGGCTGGTCCTAGTCCGGTAGCGTTGAGAGCCACGTCAACCGGGCGCACCATGCCGATCGGATTACCCTGGGTCCGATTTGTCGCAGTTGCCAAGGGCGTCGACATCTTCCTCAGCAACACAGCGCCGAGGTTTGGCAATAGACGAGTAGGCGCCTTGTTACCATTGTGAACCACAAAATAGCCATCCGGGAGCAACGGGTCATCATCGCCTACACCACCGTCGCCGCTTTTACCGTTGATACGATGCCACGAACTAGAGTTACCATCAAAATAATACTGTGCTGCATAGGGGGCATTGTAGGTGGGGGCCGAGTAGTCCGGCACCTGAAGCAGGGTTTTGTAAGTTGGAGGGGACGTAGTCGGAGTGAAGGAAACGTTCGCATCGCTCGCTGGAAAGATAGTCGCAGGGGTCCAGTATGGAATCACCTGGACCCGAGTGTTAGCCGGTATTGTGTTTAAGTTACTTGAATCGTCATTACTCGTACTAACTGTTAGTGTCCCGGTTCCGTTCCCTACGATTGAATATGTGTGCCCTTCTTTTGTTCCCGTTCCGCTGATTGGCCCGATGAGAGCGTAATAGTGGTTGTGCTGAGTGCCTCCATACACGAATTGATTTGCAGTCCAAGGGTTGCCGCCGACCGTGATGATACCCGTTGTCCCGGAGGTCGCAGCGGATGAAATACCTGCGACGAACTCCGGCTGCCGGGTGAATGGAATCGAAACGTAGGTGTCGGAGTTGGCTAGCAAGGAGGTGGTAGTAAATCCGACCGGGTCGGTAGCGACAGTGACCTGGGCCGTGGTTGGCTGGAGGCCGCACACGGAGATCATGAGGACGACGTTCCAGAAAAGCTAAGAGAAATCGTTTGGATGAATGCACGTTTGGAGCGCACGCAATGTTAACGGCCGCCCAGAAAGGGGCAATGATATTTATGCGTCTTGGGAAAGATTTTTCACCTCAGGGCAAAGCGGCGGTATTGATTTTGCCCGGAAAGGGCCTCCTGGCTATAAGGGGTTGCGGTGCGGATGCGACCTGGTTAACGTCGGCGAACGAGGCATTCGTAGCATCTTTCCACAAGACTGAGAAGATGAATCGCGGTAATCAACCGTATTCGGACTGCAATCCGTGAAGGCCAATCTTTTCGCTTACGAATAATCAATTGAACTAAGAATAGAACCGGATGCAGCCGGCACGGCAGCCACCACAGGATGTTGCTTATAGCCGGCTCATTGCTTTTTGCGCAAGCGCCTTCGACTTCGCCAGCTTGTCGTCCGCGCTTCCCGGGCCGCCAAAGCTGATTCGCAGCATTCGATCATTCTTCAGCACGTAGAGGATTCCTCCCATCGGATTACCTAACCAATATGATTCTTGGCCAATGCCTTCGATTTTTTGTGGCCGCACGCCTTCGTGTTCCTTGTTTTCGTCGCCCTTGCTCTCCTCTCGGTTCTTTTCATTACCTTCGCCATTCTCTGCGCTAGCAAAGTGATCAAACGTTTCGTGCCAGAACTGCGCGATCGTGCGTGTGCCCGGGTCCTTTGGATTGCGCTGCATCAGCCCCAGGCTAACGGATTTGTCGGGCTCGGCCGAGCCGTAATAACATTGCGAAAGGAGGAAATCGATTTCCGGCCCTTCGCTACTCTTCGGATCCAACATCTTGGCGCCTTGTATTGCCGCCACCTCTTCGCGAGTCGCCAGGCTGCACGCATCGATTTTCGGGTTTTTATCTTCCGATGGCTGAGGCGACGCGGACTCGCCGGATACATTGCAACCAAACAGCAGCACTGACAGCAAACCCAGCCAAAGCCCTAGGCGAGTCATAATGGTAAGCTAGTCTTCCACTATTGCCGACGGCCGCCGGGATTAGGGGCAGGTGCCGACGATTGTGTAATCGTTAGTGAACGTCAGGCTATCCGGCATCGAATCCCAGACCTCTGTCGCACCGGCCAAACTGTTCGTTGGATCAGTAGTCTGGCTCGAACCAGCAATAAAGCCGACGATTGTTGAACCTGTGCTTAATCCAAGGTCACTCGGTTTAACGACGATAATGATTTGGCCAGTAGAAGCATTATAACTGCTGCTTGGATCCGCAGGCTGTTCCGCATCGACAAAACGGCCATCAATGCCGCCACTCGAGTTCGGACCCGGCGTGTAGGAGAAAAATGACGGGCCGGCCCCGGTGAACTCCATCCGCACCCCAGTGTAGCGGAACGTGCCGGCAGTAGCGCCGGGAACCTTCATGGCCAGGTACCAGGCGGAGCCGATCGGATGCTGATTTGCCAATGACGGATCGGTATTGATCGTAAAGACTAGGTTCCCGTTCTGCTGCGCGATACTCGCCGCCAGCATGTCGGTGCCTGGTTCTGGGCTGAGCGAATCACCAGAGGGATCAGTCAGCAGAGTCACGCCCGGTGCTTTGCAAGGATTTTGCGGTGGCGGCGGCACAACAACAGGCACGGCGATTTCGTTGCTGGCGAACACTCACACCCTTACTATTTACCGCCTTGGACTACATAATAGTACAGCGGCACCGAGCTGAGAGCCGAAGTGTCGTCGAGTTTCAGGACCGAGCCGGAAGTGGTTGCAATCGGCTTCGTTCCTTCGCCCCCGGATGTGGTCCCGCGGAATACGCGGTAGCTTTTGATGATCGCTCCGCCATTGTCAGGAGCTTTCCAGCTCAGATGAGCGCCAAACGAATCGCGAGAACCACTCAGACACGGCGCCTTCGGTTTTGTCGGTTCGGCCACGTCAAACCGAGCGTAGAGACCTTTGCCCCCGGATTGGCGTGCCACCCGCATGAAAGCTACGAAATCGTTCGGCGCTGTTCCCGCAATACAGCCAGCAGTGACGCAACCATCGCTATAGCCGTAGAGCACGCGGCCTTTGTCATCGACCGTGATTTCGTTGAAATCGAGCAGGTTTCGCTGCGTTTTGCCTCCACCTTGCTGCCAGATACCCGCCATGCTTTGCACGGGATCGTTGGGTGTAGCGTTCACCGTCGTCCAGGTTGCGCCACCATCGTACGTAGTAGAGATAAATGCATACCACTTACCCGGGTAATGAAGCGCCTGGTAATCACCGGGCCGATCGCTTCCAAGAAAACCGACAGCGGCACGGCCGGCATCGCCGCCCACGGCTTCTATCTCAGCGGCATTCTTTACTCCGTGAGTCGCGCCAATATCGATGTCATTGACCCAGTTGATTGTTGTTCCGGAACGGTTGCCCACCGCAACTCGGGCGTGACCTTCTGGCGGATTGCCCGCCGCCACCGGTTCATTCCTCACATAGGAATAATAAATTTTATTGTTCGCATCGATCGCAATCGAAGGATCGGCACCTTGCGCTTGGGAAAATGCGTTTGGCACCCGGAAGGTGGTCCACGTCATACCAGCATCAGTGCTGAACACGCCGCCTTGCAACCCGCTACACTGATTCACAGGCAGCCACGCAGTGCCATCGGGCGCGACATGAACGTGGCCGTGGAGACCGCCGCAAGAGCCTGAGCCCTGGCCCGTGTAAGCAAGAACAGATGCATTCCAACTCGCGCCCTGTGTGTCGCTGCGATAGCACGCGGCGGGACCAACGATGTCCTGTGAACAATAGTAGACCGGCTGACCGTGATTAATCGGTGTCGTTAACGCACTCAGCGCGGCCGGGTATGGACCTGAGCCAATAGTTTCGTGATCAGCGCCGCCATTTGGTACGGCGAGAGCGAGTTCTGTCCAGCCGAGGGGCGTAAGACCACCTGGATCGCCGTCATTATCAGAGTAGGCGTACTCGAAAGTTGCGCCCGTTGTATTGTTCGAAACGAACGTGCGGCCGGTTTTCTGGTCGGTCCAGAGGATCGGATCGAGAGCGAGGATGTCTGAGTTTGACGGAGACTTGTCTTCCCACAGCGCTTCACAGCATTCCGGCTTGGCGGGAGATGAGAATTTCAGGCGGAGTAAGACGCCAGACGGGGCCGGCATTCATCACCATGATGCGATGCGTAAATGGATTGAAGCCAATATTAAATTCACCGTTGCTCACTTCCGCAGAAGAGCCGGGCGGCGCGTTAAAGGTAATGTAACGTGGCGAATTAGGCTTGGTCTTATCGGCACCACCAAACCCGGGAGTGCCACAACCGCCGGACCCAGGAAGTAGCTCGATCTTGACATTAACTGTCTCACCAGTGGGTTGGAAAGGTACGATCTTGATCGTGTAATGGTTGGCGCCGTCCTTGAGGGGAGCGACAGTTGCAATTTCGGGACGGTATCCGCTCGTTGCGGACTGGAAGTCAGCGGGTGTATTACCTCCCAAATTACCGACGACGCCTTCGTAGATGTATAGATCGTAATCAGACTGTCCGGTGCCGGCATCCACCCAGGAAAGCGTGACCTTAACTGCCGCGTTGCAATGGGTACCCGTGTAGCCCGCGGGAAGGGTTACCGTGAGATCAAAGCTGTCGCACGGGAAAGTTGTGCTATCGCACCGCGGCCCGGTATCTAGCTGGCCAAGGCCGAGTGGCGACGGGTTGGGCTGCATAAATGGACCGGCCGTGTACGTGACCGGACCGGATACGGTAGTCAACGTGCCACTCGATGGAGTGGAGGCGAAGCTAAGCATTGCCATCCATGCGCCGAAAGAACAGAGCACGAATGCGGCGAAGATACGGGGACTAAAGAATGCGGATTCCGAAGTAGGATGATCTTTCTTCATGTGGGCAGTTGTTAAGAGTTAGGGCAATAATGGATCTCAAAATCTTGTTCGTATCGAATGCCGAAGGTGGATGCTTTTTGACGAAGTAAGAATTTAATGTTCAAGCAATTATAGTTAGTTCCATTACATTTTTGTAATATCGCGATCACGCTGCGGACTCTCGATCTTTTCCTTTAACGAGTTGGTCGCGTTGATTTGTCCAATCGCGGATGCTAGGTAGCAACGCTCTTCGCCATGCCGCAGAACTACAAGGACACGCTCAATCTCCCGCGCACAGATTTTCCGATGAAGGCGAATCTGGCGCAGCGCGAACCGGAGTTGCTCAAAAGTGGGAAGAAACCGGCGTTTATCGCCAAATTCAAAAGTCACGCGAAGACGCGGAACTGTTTGTCCTGCACGACGGACCGCCCTTTGCCAACGGCGACGTCCACATGGGCACCGCGCTCAACAAAATCCTGAAGGATTTCGTCGTGAAATCCCAAACCATGCTCGGCAAACGCGCGCCTTACGTCCCGGGCTGGGACTGCCACGGACTCCCCATTGAATACAAAGTCGTCAAGGAATCGCGCGACCTCGCGCCGCTGGAAGTGCGCAAACGTTGCGAAGCATTCGCGCGCAAATTCATCGATCTCCAGCGTCAAGCAATTCAAACGCCTCGGCGTTTTCGGCGATTGGGACAATCCCTATCTCACCATGGATCCCACTTACGAAGCGGAAATTCTGCGCGCCTTCGCTGTCTTCGTCGAGAAAGGTCTGGTTTACGAATCGAATGAAGCCGGTTTTCTGGAGCACGGGCGCACAGACTGCCCTGGCCGAAGCGGAAGTGGAATATCAGGAACGCGATGACACCGCCGTCTTCGTGAAGTTTCCGATCATTTCCGGGCGACTCAAAGACAAGGCCAGCATCGCGATCTGGACGACCACGCCGTGGACCCTTGCCGGCGAACCTGCTCATTGCGGTGCATCCGAAGGAAATTTACGTCGTCCAGGAATTCACCAGCCGTAGCGGCGTCATGACCGCGGAAGACGTTGCCACAGGAAATCGGCGGTCGCAGACCGCCGCTAAGAAACCCTCGTCCTCGCCGACAAACTAGTCCCACAATTTTGTGCCGCCACCGGTTTCCAACCGACCGGCGAACCGATGGAATCATTTCCCGGCGACAAACTCGAAGGCATCGGCGCGCAACATCCCGTTTCTGCCGCGCACAGCCATGGTTCTGACCGCGGAGTTCGTCACCATGGATAGCGGCACGGGCGCCGTCCACATCGCGCCTGGCCACGGCGAAGACGATTACGTGCTCGGATCAAAAAACAGTTTTCCCATTCTTTCGCCGGTTGACGATCACGGCCGCTATACTAACGAGGTCGGGATTCCGGAACTGGTCGGCAAATATGTTTTCGACGCCAACGCCGACATCATTCGCATTCTGCGCGACACGGCATGCTCCTGGCCGAACAAAATTTTCACCACACCTATCCCTATTGCTGGCGCTCGAAAACGCCGATCATCTTTCGCGCGGTCGAACAATTCTTTATCCGCCTGGATGAGATCCGCGGCAAAGCGCTCGATGCCATTCATCACCACGTAAGATGGATGCCTTCCTGGGGCGAAAATCGCATTGCCGGTACGGTGGAATCGCGCCCCGACTGGGTGATCTCGCGCCAGCGGAGCTGGGGCGTGCCCTTGCCGGTCTTCTATATAGACGAGCGCGCCACACTCAACGCCGATTGGATTCGCAAACTCGCCGACCTCGTCGCGCAAACGCGGCTCTAATGTCTGGTTCGAACTCAGCGATGCCGATCTCGCGCGCGAACTCGGACTTGCCGGAAGGCACAACGAAACGCAACGACACCATCGACGTCTGGATCGATAGCGGCGTCTCGCATCGTGCCGTTTGCGCGACTCATCCGGAATTACGCGATCCGGCCGACATGTATCTCGAAGCCACCGATCAGCATCGCGGCTGGTTTCAATCCTCACTCATGACCAGCATCGCGCTGAACGATCGTGCGCCTTACAAAATGTGCCTCACCCACGGCTTCGTCGTCGATCTCGATGGCAAAAAAATTTCCAAGTCCGGCACCTACGACAAACCGATGGACGCCGGGCATTTCGTCAAGAAGTACGGCGCTGATTTGATTCGGCTTGTGGGCGAGCAGCATCAACTTCGGAGACGACGTTCCGTTCTCCGAGGAGATGTTCACCCGCCTCGGCGACACCTACCGACGCATTCGCAATACTCTCCGCATCTTGTTAGGAAATCTTTTCGATTTTGTAGCTACGGACGCTGTCCGCGGCCCGGGGTCAGCGACCCCGGCTACAGCTACCGGCGCGGAAACTCTCATCGACCGCTGGATTCTCGATCGACTCGATCATGTCATCGCTGAATGTCGGAACGCGTATGCCGCCTTCGAGTTCCACAAGGTTTATCACAGCATCAATCATTTTTGCGCCGTCGATCTCAGCAGCCTTTACATCGACATCACCAAGGATCGGATGTATTGCGACGCCCCGGATTCGCCGCGCCGCCGTGCTACCCAAGTCGCAATGCACAGAATTTTCGATGCCCTTTGCCGTTTGCTCGCGCCGGTTCTCGTCTTCACGGCGGAAGAGGCGTGGGGCTATCGCTCTGCGGCTACTGTAGCTGGCGTCGCTGAGGCCGGCCCGGGATCACCGACCCCGGCTACAAATTCCGTCCACCTGCAATTGTTCCCGGAAACCGACGATCGGATGCGCGATTTAGCCGCGAGCCAGCAAATCGATCAACTCCTCCGACTCCGTGGCGTCATCGGCCAGGCGCTGGAAAAAGCGCGACAGGAGAAATTAATCGGCAACTCGCTCGAGGCTCGTGTCACGTTGAAATGCGATCGAAAACTGATCGGCGCGATTTCAAAAGAAGAGCTCGAGGAATTTTTTATTCTCAGCGATCTCATCATTGAAGATGCGACCGAACCGTCCGCCACCGTCGAGAAAACTCCGTTTGCCAAATGTGCGCGCTGCTGGCGCCATCGTGAAAGCGTGGGCCAAAGCAGCGCTCACCCCGATTTGTGCGACCGCTGCGAGAAGGTCGCCGCTTGAAAAGAAAGACAGGATTTACAGGATTGTGCAGAATTACGAAAAGATGATTACTCCACGAGGGCCGGTCCGCTCGCGATCCCTCGGAGTTTCATGCCACTCGCGGTCGAAGACTCGCCGGGGCGAGCCCGGACCGATCGACTACATCAATCATCGGCGCGCAGCGCCGATGCCGATATCAAATTCGACGTTGGACGTCGGGCGTCGGGCGTTCGGCGGGTTCCCAACCAAACCCCGTCAATCCTGTCTAGTTCACCGGCACCGTATGAAGTGGATTCTATCTCTCTCCCTCCCCCTTTACGCGCTCGATCAGATCACAAAATATTGGATCCTGCGACACGTCGATCCAGACTCCAACCTCGAGATTATCCGCCGCTGGTTCTACCTCGTGAATGTTCCCAATACCGGCGCAGCCTTTGGTTCCTTCAAGAACAACAACGCCTTTTTCATTGTCCTGTCGTTGATCGCAATGGTTGCGGTGCTTTCCATTCTGCTGCGCAAACAAGGTCGTCCAGATGCCTGGCGCGATCTCTCCCTCGCGTTGCTTCTCGCCGGCGTCATGGGCAACCTCACCGACCGAATTGTCCACGGTCACGTCACCGATTTTCTTCTCTTCAATCTGCACATTCGCTTCGCCAACCCGTGGCCAGCCTTCAACGTCGCCGATTCCTGCATCTGCATCGCAGTCATCTCCTTTATCATTCACACCCTGCGCCAAAAACCGTCCACGACCGAAGGTAGGGGCGATTGACCTCAATCGCCCGCGCACGAAGGTAGCAAACCGGGGGTTCGGTGTACCGCCCTACCTTTAGGATGAACGATTCTTCGACTATGGAGAAAACTGCGCGCGCCATTGCGACAAAACTCCACCACCACGGCCACATCGCCTACTTCGCCGGCGGTTGCGTTCGGGACATGGTCCGCGGGCTCCCGCCGAAAGATATTGACATCGCCACCGATGCGCGCCCGGAGCAGGTGCAGAAAATTTTCCCGCGCACGTATGCGGTCGGCGCGCATTTCGGCGTCATCGTTGTCCTGGAAAACGGATTGCAGTTCGAAATTGCGACCTTCCGCTCCGACGACGTCTATCTGGACGGGCGTCGCCCGAGCGAGGTTCATTTTTCTTCGCCGGAAGAAGACGCGCGCCGCCGCGATTTCACCGTCAACGGAATGTTTTTCGATCCCGCGAAAAATGAAGTGATCGATTTCGTCGACGGACGGACCGATCTCAAGGCGAAATTGATCCGCGCCATTGGCGATCCGACACAACGGTTCTCCGAAGATCGTCTGCGAATGCTACGTGCCATCCGTTTCGCCACCGTACTCGAGTTTGAAATTGAAAAGGAAACCTGGAACGCGCTCGCACAAAACGCTGCCTCCATCACCGAGATCAGCGCGGAACGGATTCGCGATGAGCTGGTGCGCATTTTTCTTTCGCCGCACCGATTACGCGGCTGGGACTTGCTCGATCAATCGGGGCTACTGCGCACCGTTCTTCCCGAAATTGAGCCGATGAAAGGTTGTGAGCAGCCGCCGCAGTTTCATCCGGAGGGCGACGTATTTCAGCACACCCGGCTCATGCTGGAGCTTTTGCCGGCAAAGGTTTCCGTGCCGCTCGTGTTCAGTGTCATCCTGCATGACATCGCCAAACCGGTCACCGCCACAGTCGATGCCGACGGCCGCATTCGTTTTAACGAACACGACCGAATCGGCGCGGAAATGACTGAAAAGATCATGGAACGGCTGCGTTTTTCGCGGGCGGAAATCGACGCCACCGTGGAAATGGTGCGCCAACACATGGTCTTCAAGGATGTGCCGCGGATGCGCGTGGCCAAACTGAAGCGATTCATGGCGCGACCGACTTTTGAAGAGGAACTGGAACTGCATCGGGTCGATTGCGCGGGCAGTCATGCCATGCTCGACAATTACGAATTTCTTCAGCGCAAAAAGGAGGAGTTCGCGAACGAGCCGATTATTCCCCCGCCACTGGTCACGGGAAATGATTTAATCGCGATGGGAATGAAACCGGGCCCGAAGTTCGGCGAAATACTCATGAGAAACATCGAACCGGAATTGGAAGATCCTCATAGGGGTACACCGGCCTGCGCACGACACACGGAATTTGGCAGACCACCGTCAATGCCGATCAGGCCTTTGCCCCTGAATGTGAAGAAGTGCTGGCTATCTGTAAGGCGGTACTCGAGATACCGTTGGGATTGGACGATGGATTCGTCGAATTCCGGAGGGCATTCGATCGCCATCGCGCGCTTAGCGCAGAAGCTGCATGCTGCAGGATGGGCGGTGCCGGTCCGCGCCTTGCTTAGTGACTGCAACACGGCGCGAAAGGTAGCTAACTGTCCGCGGGCGTTCTATCAAACCACCCCGGCCTCTACGGCTCCCGTGAAATCCGGCGAGAGCAGTGCCAAGGGTGATGAGGCCGCGGCAGAGATACTATCCATCAAATACTCCACTAGCCTGCAGGTTCTCTTCGCGATTGCCTTGTATTCCCCGGCCTTCGTGGCCTTCCTCGGCATCTCCGCGGAAGTCGAAACATTCCTTACGACCGCCAGCGTCTGGTCGTTCATCATCGACGGCTTCTTTCTGTATTTGCTGGCACTAATCATGCCCTTCGCCAGCCTGCTCTGGGTCATGATCGTAAAATTCTGCATGGGTGGCAACATCTACAACAACGGTGTGATCCCGGGTGTGTACCCCAAGTGGAGCAAAATGCATCTGCGAGTCTGGTCGCATCGGGCGGCTGGAGAACATGGTGCTCCTGCAGCTGCGCCTGATGTATCGCAGCGCGCCGCTCATGGCATTCGCGTTGCGGCAGCTCGGCGCGACCGTGGGCCACAACCTTCAGTGTGCCCATGATGCTCAGCTATCCGGTCCCCTAGACCTGATCTCCATCGACGATGATGTCGCCATCCAGACCGGAGCCTATATCCAAACAACGAGGTGGTCGGGGCAGCACCTACACGTCGGCCGTATTCACCTCAAGAGCGGTTGCAAATCGGGATGCGGGCGGCCATCGCCAACAATGTAACGGTGGGCAGCGGCACTTGGATCACTCCGTTCACCCCCATCCTCAGCGACGTGGGTTCTCAGGAGATGTGGGAAGGAGCTCCCCGCGCGCCTCAGCGGCCGCTGCACGGAGCTGAAGCGCACGGCGAGCATCTGCCAGTACACCTATCCGATCTGGTTACTGGAGACCCTCAACATCCTGGTGCAGGTATTCATATTCTTCTGGCTCAGTGTAGTCCCCGCAGCCGCGATCTTGTGGTTTGCGCGCGGCTTCATACCCGTTGGAGAAGCGGCGCTTTCCGATCCCTATTTCAGGGTGACGCCACTTTTCGAGATCGTCTGGCACCTGGGCCTCTACGCGTTCATCACCACCTGGGTCACCGTCATAGTGACCTCCTTGCTGGATTGCCTCTTCATTCGCTGCACGGCCGCTTCGCCGGGACTGTATCCCTCGCGGGGGTTGAGGGGCGCTCTCCTCATGTACAGAATGAAGAAGATGAACGGCATCCAGAGATTGTGGACCTGGACCATCACGGGGCAGTACCTGCGAGCGCTCGCCGGCGTGCGCTTCCCGCCGGTTGGGCGCCTCGGAGTGCGACGTCATGTTCAACCTCGTCCCGGAGCTTGCCACTGCCGACTTCCGGACGTTCTGGTCGAACGGATGCTTTACGAACATGCTCGACTATGGCGCTGAGCACTTCAAGCTGCGCCAGCTTCGCTGCCCAGAATTTTTTCAGCGGCAACAACTGCGTGGCGGAATACGGGCATTTCCCGAGCAACTTCCTGTTGGGTGTCTCCACGGCGGCCAATGATATAAACTTCCGACGACAGATGCGGTCGCGGCTCAGTGAGGGCCACTCACGGTAGCGGGAAATCCGCCCGTGAAATTTTCGAGTGCGTCATTTGGGAAGGGAGGAATTCGATCCACAGCCCGCCCGGGCTTCCCGCTCTTTCTGACCCGGGTCTTCCTGAACGACCTCTTCAGCATCGGTATCCTGCCGATCACCGAGGGGCTGCTCTTTACGATCTTGTACATTTGCTTGTTGCGCTTGGGCGGACACCCGATCGCAAGCGCGGTCATTGCCTTGGTGCTGACAGGGGTCAGTCTCGTGCTGTTTTGCGTCGCCATCAAGAAGTCCCTCGTCGGTAGCGAATGGGGATCCGATCACGCGACGGCCTTCTGGTCCTGGCGGCACTTCGCCTACTTCTTCGCTCAGGACTGCTTCTACGTCTGGTGCAGGGGGCCTCTGGGGTTTTG
>CAWGBY010000004.1:0-128617 GCA_963820855.1 uncultured Acidobacteriota bacterium | reverse complement strand
GCGGGTTTTCGATGATGAGCTCCGGCACTTCATCGGGCGTGAAGCGTACGATGGCTCGTTCCTTCGGAGAGAGCGAGAGGGCTTTCGAGAACTTTCGCGTCTCGATTTCGCCGCGCACCACGCCGGTCACAGCGCGGTCGGTTGCGTTCCATACCTCGGCCGTGACCGTCAACCGCGCCGATGCGAGCGAGGGAACATCCAGATCCGCCATCACGTGCGGATGCCGGAGAGTGAGGGGTCCACTTTCCGTGAAGTACACCGGACCGTGAAGACCCATGTTCTTGTCGGCGGGCGTCGGGTTCCAGTCGACCCACATGAAGGCAAGGTCATGCGGCTCCGGCCCGATGACTTCGACGGCGACCGCGTTGGCTCCACCGGGATGGACGAGCGATGTCACGTCGAAGACGAATCGCCGGAAGGCTCCCACCACCTCGTCGGTCCCCGCCACCAGCGTTCCGTTGACCCATACGTTCGCTCGGTAGTTGATCCCGTCGAGGTGAAGCCAAGAGCTCTTCCCCGCGCCGAGGCGGGGAGTGTCAGCTCGATGCGATACCACCAAGAAGGTTTGAAGGGGCTATCCGGGGGCGTCGGAAGAAGAGTGAACCTCTCGCCGATGGGATAGGTGGTTCCGGGAATCGTTCGCAGGTTCATCCCGAAATAGGGATCGGGAAAGTGGCCGCTTTCGACGAGTGCCCCCACGACGGTATTGGGCACGTTCACCGCATGCCAGCCCTCTGCGCGGAAGCCAGGCCGGGAGAGAACGTCGCCTTTCTCCTGGACCCTGGCGGATGACTGGATGGTCCAGCCGGTCGCAAGCTGCCGGGGACCTTCGGCGGAAGCGGCCGTCGAGGAGAGAACGAGGGTGAGCCACCCGCATCCGACGAGCCACGACCGGGCTCGAGTCATGACGGCCTCCTCTCGCTCGCGCGGCTAGGTTAGTCTCGGAGGGAGGACGGTGGCAAGAGTTAATTAAGTCGCTTAAATATTGTTGCCATCGGAAGACGACTCTCATAGACTGCTTTTTGAAAGGTCCCGCTGGTACCTATCGAGTCATGAATTCGCGGGTGATCGAAGGAGAGCGGACCCAGGACGCCGCGCGCCTTCGGGGCTTGAACCTGGACCGGGTCCTGGGCATTGCCATGGAGCGCCGAGGTCCCTTCACCCGCGGCGAGCTCATGGAAGAGACAGGGCTCTCCGCTCCCACCGTGGGAAGCCTCGCTGAGCACCTCATCAAGAGCGGCCTGGTGCGGGACCTCGGCGCCGGACCGTCCCGAGGAGGTCGGCGACCCACGTTCATGGAGTTCAACGCCCGACACGGGTACGTCGCCGGGATCGATCTCGGGACCCACGAGAACCAGGCTCGCGATCGCCGATTTGCGGGGCGAGCGCTTGGTCGAGCGCATGCTGCCGACGCCGAATCGCGGGCCGACGCCGCTCTTGTCGCGACTCGCGACCGAGGTACGGGCCATGCTTCGGCAGGCGCACCTTCCGGCGGAACGCTTGCTAGCGGTGGGCGCGGGGGCGCCAGGCGTCGTCGACCCGAAGAGTGGAACGGTGGTGGCACTCGCTCCCAATCTCAAAGGATGGAGCGAGGTCCCCATGGGCCGGATCCTGAAACGCGCCCTCGTCACACCGGTGGTGGTGGAGAACGACGTCAACCTCGCGATCCTCGGGGAGCGTTGGCGGGGGGCGGCTCGCGGACACGACACGTGCGCCTTCATTAGCGTGGGGAAGGGAATCGGCGCCGGCATCGTGGTGAACGGCGACCTCCACCACGGGCATCACTTCCTCGCGGGCGAGATCGCGCTGATGTGCATGGGGCCGCAATTCGTCGGCACCGATTTCGGCTCGCAGGGATGCCTCGAGAAGCTGGCCGGCCTCAAAGCTCTGGCGGCGCGCTGGCCTCACCCGGCGCGGCGGAACGGGAAGCCGTGGGTAGGAGAATTGTTCGAGGCCGCGGATTCGGGAGACCGCGGCGCCCGAAAGACGGTGGACGAGGCGGTGACGCTCATCGCGATCGCGACGGCGAATCTGAGCGTGGTGCTCGACCCGTCTCTCGTGGTTCTCGGCGGCGCGCTCGTCGCAGAGGGCAGGCGGGTGGTAGACCGCGTGCGGAAGATTGTCGAGGGCATCGTGCCCAGGCCACCTCGGATCGTGCTCTCGGAGCTTCACGAGGAAGCCCCGCTCTGGGGAAGCCTCCTCGTCGCGACCACTGAAGCGAGGCGGCGGCTCCGGAGAGACCTGGGCCACCTTCGGACCGCCGGCTGACGTTTCCGGACGGTTCTCCAAGTTTGCGGCGGGCTTACTCCTCTAGATCCGCTTCCCTCGCACGTGTCAGCCAGGTCATAGCACGGGCGACGAGAAATTCTTTCGTGCCTGCGAGCAACGTCGAGGCCTTCCCGGACTGGGTTGCCCTGTGTCCAAAAACCGCTTGACAGAACGCGAGCCGTCGACATAATACGAACTTTATTAAGAGGCTTAACGAACGTTTGCTCTAATGCGTTCGTTACCGGAAAGGGCCCATGGGAAAAAGGCGGGCGTTTCCACCCGTTCTCCCGCTCCTTCTGGCAGTTCCTGCCTCGCTGCCGCCAGATTCCCTGCAGGTTTTGAATTCCGCGAGTCTGTCTGACCCTGGTGTTTCCCTGTTAAGGATGGAATGAACTTAAGGAGAATGGCCATGCAGTCGGGAAGAGTGTCCATTCTGCGATCTGTTTCTCCGTCCTCCTCGTCGGCGTTGGCGTGAGATCGGTCCGCGCGCAATCCATTCTGGACGGCAAAGCGACGGGAACGGTGATGAGCGACGACGGTGCGCCTCTTCCCGGGGCGACCGTGGAGATATCCAGCCCTCGCTCCTCGGCGGCACGCGATCGACCACGACGTCCGAGAGAGGGACGTACGTCTTCCTCAACCTTCCCGTGGGCACGTACAGCATCACCGCGTCCCGCGACGCTTTCAAGACCGTCACCCAGCAGAACGTCGTCGTGTCTGCGGCATCGGTGATGACGGTCGATTTCACCCTTCCTGTTGGAGCGATCGAGGAGTTCGTGACGGTCGCCGCAGAGGGACCGATCGTCGACACCAAGACCTCCACCATCGACGCGAAGATCGACCGCGATCTCATGGACAAGGTCCCGACGAGCCGGGACGCGTTCCTAGACCTGGCGCTCATGACCCCCGGCATGTCCCCAGGGTCAGGCGCGCCCACTCAAACCACTGAGTTCCAGAGTCCCACTGCTTACTCCAGCGCGACGAACGAGAACGTCTTCCTCATCAACGGCGTCGACGCCACCAGTCCCCGGGCCGGCTCGTTCGGGTCTCTGGTCAATGTCAACTACGACATCGTCGAGGAAGTGCGGGTGGTGTCCCTCGGATCGAGGGCCGAGTACGGGAGCTTCTCCGGCGCGGCCATCGACGTGGTAACCAAATCCGGCGGCAACGAGTTCAACGGCAGCTTCGCGTTCTATTCCAAGCTTGGCTCGGTTGCCGACAACCAACCCGCACCCGGTGAGGACCTCGGGCGGCCTTTTCTCTTCATCGGCGAGAACGCGCAGCTCGCCGGGGAGATCGAGACGGACTGGGAGGCATCGGGCACGCTGGGGGGGCCGATCGTCAAGGACAAGGCGTGGTTCTTTGGCGCTTTCGACAACGTGAGCACTGCCAGCCTGCCCCCGCGATGGCCCCTCCAGACCGAGTACCAGGGGCGCTATATCGATGCCAAGGTCTCGGCCGCGCCCTTCGAGAATCACCTCGCCTGGGTCGCGTATCACCACGAGAACAACGACTCGAATGGAGGGAGCTGGGGCACCCAACCCGGGTGGGACACCACCATGACGTACGGCACCAAGACGGCGAACAACACATTCTCTTCCCAGTGGCAGTGGCTGGCGGGCCCCAAGACGACGTTTTCGGCCAAATGGCTGGGATTCTGGACCGACGACAGCCCCTACATTCCTGAAGACGCGCCCGACCATCCTGGGTACATCAACTGGTGGAAGTGGACCGATGCGTATGGGAGTTACGGCATCAATGGCGCCTTCCCTTACGTAGAAGGCTTCCAGTCGAGCCGCAACACTCTCCAGGCCGACCTCTCGCACTACACCGAGGAATTTCTCGGCGAGCACGACATCAAGTTCGGAGCGCAATACACGAAGGGGCGCAGCAACTCTCAGGGCGGCTACTTCCAGAACTACGTCAACTTCCTCTACCCGTACCGCTGGACACAGAGCGTTCAGTACCTGCAGTCGTGGTACGGTGACACCGGCCTTCGGTTCTACAACCAGCAGGACACCATCAACCCCTCGCTCACCGTGCGCACCGGCGACTCCTTAGGAATGTTCTTCGACGATCAGTGGACGCCGAACCGTCGCGTGACGATCAATCTCGGGCTGCGCTTCGATCACATGACGAGCAAATACGGGGCAGGAAAGGTCTACGAGTTCCCAGACTCCCCCGGTGCGATCAACGATCCGCCCTCCGTCCTCCGCGACCGCGATTCGACCGACAATATCTTCGACTTCAAGACAATCGCTCCGCGCATCGGGCTGACCTACCAGGTGACGGAAGACGGCAAGACTGTCGCCCGGGCATCGTACGGCCGCTACTACCTGCCCCTCACCGCTGAGTCCCTCCGCCGGTTCGGTCCCGACATGCCCCTCGTGAGCCGGAGTTACCAGATGTTCGAAGTCGGGCCGTGGGACAGGGTCGATACCAACGGCGACGGGTTCATCGACTCGATCGAGACGCGAGAGGCGGCCCGACTCGTCCATGGTCTGACTCCGCTTTCCGAGGAGGAGCAGTCAGTCGACTACTCCTGGACGCTGAACGTGCAAGACGACCTCAAGAACCAGCACACGGACCAGTTCACGCTCGGCCTCGAGCGGGAGATTGCCCCGAACTTCTCGGTCAGCGGGACGTACATCTACAAGCATGCGACGGATCTGTTCGCGAACATCCCGATCAACGAGGTGACGGGCCAGGAGTGGGAGTACGAAAGAATCCCGTTCACCACATCGAATGGCCAGACCGTGAATCTTTACAGTGTCGTACACCAGGACTACGACGGCAACGGCGTCGTCGACGGCGCCGACGTCGGGTTCGTCGACAGCAACGACGGGTCCAGAGTTCAGAACCTCCCCTCTTTCGACGGCACCGCGCCCAAGCGCGACTACCACGGGGCCCAGGTCACCTTCAGAAAGCGGTTCGACCAATGGCAGACCCTGGCGTCGGTCCTGTACTCGAGCTCGACCGGCATCGCCCGCCGCTCGTTCCGACAGGACTTCAACGTCGAGGGCCCGATGTTCTACGACGACAACTGGATGGGGAACCTCAACTACACCGTGAACAACCTCGAGGGGCCGCTCCCGTTCACACCCACATGGGAAGTCAAGGTGTCCGGCTCCTACTCGATTCCTTCGGTCGCAGTCGATGTGGGCGCACGGTTGCGGTTCATGACCGGTCGACCCGTGTGGGAGCTGGAGAACTATCCGCAGCACACACAGTTCGGCGATCCGCCTGGCGGCGTGATCATCCCCGCCGGATTGCCGCAGGTAGTGTCCGTCGATCCCAACGACCCCGACAACCTCCCCAACCTGGCTCTCCTCGATCTGCATGCCGCGAAGATCTTCCGGCTGGGTGAGCAGCAGTCGCTCCACGTCGTCCTCGACGCGTTCAACATCTTCAACACCAACACGCCCACCGACATGGGCGTCGTCGGCGAAGGGTATGGCAACGTGACCAACATCCCTCAGGGCCGTCGCTTCCGGTTCGGCGTGCGGTTCCAGTTCTAGAGACGACGAACTCGTAGCGGCGGTAAAGTGGAGGCGCGGTTGAGCCTTCTTCGTGCGCCTCTGTGGGTTTCGATTCTGCCTCCTCATCGGCCGCTCTGCCGTGGCGCAGTCGACGGCACAGGCGACACAGCCGTCCGGCCACCTCGCCGCCGGCTTCCGTTACTCCGTGTATGGTCCCGAATACAATCCCGGACCGCATTACTGGCGCGACGTGGGCAAGCAGATGGCGGCTCGTTTCCCCGGGTCGGTGCCGGGGGCCGTCTGGATCGTGGGGAGGCTCAAGGGGAAGGGGAGTGAGCTCAGCTTTCCGGGGCGGAGCGAGGACCCGCTCATCCAGTTCGCTGCCGAAGATCAAAACGAAGAAACTCTCGACCTCTTCGACCGCGAGGGCATCGAGACCTGGCTCCAGGTAGAGCCGGGGCACGCACCGGTCGAGGAGCTGATCCATCTGATGCTGCAACGCTACGGGCACCACTCGTCCGTCGTCGGCGTGGGAGTGGACGTGGAGTGGTACCGTTCGATCGACGAGCCTGATGGACAAGCGGTGACCGACGCAGAGGCGACGGCGTGGCTTGCCGCAGCGCGCTCGCACAACCCGAGCTATCGTCTCTTTCTCAAGCACTGGCTGATCGAAAAGATGCCGCCCACCGTGCGTGATGGGATCTTCTTCATCGATGACAGTCAGATCCTCCCGTCCCTCGACGCCATGGTCGACGAGTTCGCGGCATGGGGGCGCGCCTTCGCGCCGGCGCCCGTCGGGTTCCAGATCGGTTACCAGACCGATCGGCCGTGGTGGAAGAATCTGAAGGACCCGCCGGCGGAGATCGGGCGTCGCATCCTGGAGAAGACTCCGAATACCCAAGGCATCTACTGGGTCGACTTCACGGTGCTCGAGGTGTTCCCGCCTCCGGAGCGGCCAGACGTGGCGCGTCCTCCGCCGGGAAAGCCCCCGCTCATCGGGGTCAAGATCTACGAGCGCCCGGACAACCTCGACGACCTCTTCGCCGAGTGGAAAGTCCTCGGCATCGGCACCGCGTTCGCGAGCGAAGCGTTGGCAGAGGATCCAGACTTTCGCCGGCTGGCGAAGGAGCGGGGCATTGACGTCTTCGTCATCGCGCCGGTTTTCTACAACCCCGAGGCACTGGCGCGCGACCCAGACCTATACGCGGTCACGTCTGATGGCGCTCTGGCGCGCGACGACTGGGTGCAGTTCGTGTGCCCCTCACGCCCGGAGTATCGGGCGCAACGGAGGCGCGAGATCGCCGACATGGTGCGACGGCTGCGCCCTCAGGGCCTCTCGCTCGACTTCATTCGCCATTTCGTTTTCTGGGAGAAGGTCCATCCCGCCACTCTCCATTCGGACATACCCAACGCCTGCTTCTGCCGTTACTGTGTGGCGGCCTTCGCCGCCAAGACCGGCATTCGGCTTCCCGAGTCGAAGCCAGAGTCGATGGACGACACGCGCGAGATAGCGGAGTGGATCCTCGAGCACCACGAGGCCGAGTGGACGGATTGGAAGATCGGCCTCATCAACTCGATGGTCGAAGACATCGTGCGCGAGGCGCGCGCGGTAGAACCGGCGCTCAAGGTCAACCTCCACGCGGTCCCCTGGACCCGCACCGATTTCGGTGGAGCCATACTCCGAAGCGCAGGTCAGGATTTTTCGACGCTCTCTCCATTCGGTGATTACCTTTCGCCGATGTGCTACGCGCACATGCTGGAACGCGCGCCCCACTGGATTCACTCAGTGGTGGTGAGGCTCGCCGACGAATCGGCGGCGCCGATCCTGCCCAGCATCCAGGTGGGCGAGGCCTACCGTCCCGGTGTCACTTTCACCGCCGCCGAGTTCGAGCAGCAACTCCGCGAAGCTCTCAAGCCGCCGTCGCGCGGCGTCGTGTTTTGGTCGTGGGAGGCGCTGGCGAAAGAGCCCGAGAAGCGGCGAGTGGTGCGCCAGGTCTTGGCGGAGCGTTAGGAGCCGGACGCAGACACCTAGGCAAACGCACGCAGCGGACGCCCCGTGAGATGATCGGCAATCGAGCGATCTACGGCGACGGCTGGGTGGCCGCGACCACGCCGCCCACGCCCCCGTGGAGTCCGGCGGGCGCCGATGTGGATGCCATCACCGGCTACAAGTGGGAGCTCTACCATGTAGCGGAAGACTTCAGCGAGACCGTCAATCTCGCTGACAAGGAGCCGCAGAAGCTGGCCGCGCTGCGGCTGCTGTTCTATGCCGAGGCGGCCAAGTACAACGTGCTGCCGATCGACAACAGCAAGACCGCCCGGATGGGTCCGAACATCCGCCCGAGCCTGACACGGGGCCGAACGTCCTTCACCTACTACGACGGCGCGACCCGGATTCTGGAGGGCGCATCACCCGACACCAAGAACAAGTCGTTCACCTCGTCTTCCCGCGGTACCAGAAGCTTCGATTGAGGGCGTCCCCCGTGGCGACGGTTCGCGAGCTGAGTCCACGGGACGTCGCACAACTCCTCGGGAGGTCCCGGATGAAGGATTTCGTCTTGCTCCCACGTGGGCAGCGCCGCTGCACCCGCCGGCGTTCCGCAGAAGGCCGTGGCCTGCCCGGTCGCCTATCGACCTCCCAATCCACGCGCCACCTCCCTGTATCAACTTCTCGAGACCCACTTCGAGGCCCTAAAACGCTTGTGGGAAGACCGATTCGAGCCACGATACGGATTCTGGAAAGCCTTCTGGGATTCCGCCGTCTTCGGCTACCTGGACTGCGGACTGTTCGAATCCGGCTTCGCCCGCGTCTTTTGTCCAGAGTGCCACTTGACGTCGTTTCCGAGAGGCTCGAGCTCGCGAAGGGCTTCGGGGCGACTCCTATCGACGCGCGTCGAAGCGATCCTCGAGCGCCGTCCACTCCGCGGCACCCGAGACTCGTGGGTCGCTACCGACGAAGCGGAACCGCATCTGCATAGACGAGCCTCTGCCGCACCGATCCCGTCACCGGGTGGCGGAAACGCTCGAACTCCCGAATCGTCACCCGCGCCTCGCCCTCGCAGTCGTCAGGCAGCGTCATCGTCCCGCCCCACGCCATGCGCCCATCCGGTAGCGAGGTTCTGGAGAGAACGACCTCGCTTCCACGCTGCTCCCAGCCGAGGTCAGTGTGGCGCAGCGTCTGACACTCGAACCGGACCTCGATGAGCGCTTCCGGTCGATCGCCGGCTCGAGGCTCATAGCCGGGACCCGCGAGGGAGATCTCGACCGCGGGCCGCGGCGTCTCGACGTAGCTGAGCGTCAGGGCACGATCCGGTGCCAGCTGCGCGAAATCGGCGAACGCCAGTCTGGAAGCATGCGCTCCGGGCTGCGAGATCGGCTGGAAGCGCACCAGCGCCAGGCGCACGAACGGAAAGTACGCCTCCCCCGAGTCGATCTCGACGTCGGCGTACCACGCGTCCGCTTCCGTGTCGAAGTGGAGAGCGTGTCCCGCCACGATCACCCGGTTCGGTATCCGCCCCGCCTCGATCGAGCAGTCTCGCTCCGTGCTCGGATCGGGCGGCTGCGAGAGCTCGGGGATCTCCAGGAGAGAGATCCCCGAGAGCGGCTTCTCGGCGAGGGGGAAGTGCTGGACGAAGGGACCGTCCGGAAGCGACGCCGATTTCCAGATGGGATCGATCGCCCACTGCGTGACCACCTGCCGCAGACATGGCACCTCGTCCAATGCGAGATCGCTGAGAGGTGCCGGCCAGAGCACGACGCCGAGCTGCTCCTCGAGCCCGGAGAGCCGACATGGCCTCTCGACGTAGATGCGCAGCCGGCGTCCCAGTCGATCCCGCCGGAAGACGCGTTCTCCGCCGCGGTCGAGCCAGTAACGCTCCCCTCCCAGAGTTTCGTCCTCGCCGCGCCAGTCGAAGATGGGGATGACGTGCCTTATCGCGAGCGCCGCGGGAGCCGCGGTGTTCGGGACGTCGACCACGACCGGTGCCGACTCGAGGCGCTTGTCCTCCTCGCTCGACGCACGGAAGAAGGAGGTGAAGCGCGTCTCCGCGATCAGGCGGTACTCGACCCTGCGGTGCCCGGTGGTCCCGAGGTGGTGCCGGTTGGTGATCGGGTTCCCGAGGTGGTCCTTCCCGCCCTCCGCGAGAAGCACGTGCTCGAGGCTGCGCTCCACGGGGAAGGAGAACGCCTCCGCCCTTCGGTCTAGCTTGCCGGGCGGCGGCGGCGCTACGTCCGGCAACGCGGCCGGCGCATCGACAGGCTCTTCCCAGGACGCGAGACACGTGATGCGCCCGGTGCTCTTCACATCGACGGCCAACCGATCATCGAGCACCACGAACGTGTCGGTCCCCGCCCGCTCGCGAGGCTCGACGTCGGTGAACGAGGGGACGGCGAGCGGCCTTTCGACCGCGTGCACGAGCGCGATCCTGCGGGCCGGGGCCAGCGCTGGATGAGCGACGAGCGCGGGATTCCCGTCCAGGGCGTACTGCGCGAGGAAGGTGGTGCGCAGGTCGGAGGCGTCGGGAATGGACTGCACCAGCACCTCGGCCTGGTGTCCCGGCGGGAGCTCTACGCGGACGCGCGGCCGGCTCGAAATCCCCAGGAATCCGCGCTCCCGCTCCACGCGCGGCTGCTCGTAACCGGCATCGAGCTCGAGCAGGATCCCGTTCGCCTCCGGCCACGCGTTCTCCTGGAATGGGACCTCGAGCACGATCGGCGCCGTCTGCTCAGGCAGGCCCACGAACTCGAGGCGAGCGCGCCTGGCGAGGGGGTCCGCGAGGTAGGGCACTTCCCGGAAGTCGTCCCGAGAGTAGTGCTCCTCGTCTATGTCGACGTCGCGCTCGTCGAGGAGACGGAAGGCTTCCCAGGGGGAGAGGGAATCCAGCACGCCGGAGCGCTCGACGACCTCGACCGCGACTTGTGGCGGCAGCAGGTGACGCGCGGATTGGCGGCTTCCGCCGTGGCGGTCGGTGCGCACCGCGATGACGTCGACGGACTCCCCGGGCGCGAGCTCGCTGGTCGGGACGACGACGGGGCTTGCGATCGGCTCCCGTCGTACGAAGTCGACCGCCTCGCTGACGGCGTCCGGGATGAGGGGCGACTCGCCGCCGAGCAGCAATCGGCTGTCCTCGAGCGTGTACCCACCGCCGGCCACGTCGACTGACCGCACGGCGAAGCGGTACCGGGCCCCGTACCGCAGTGGATAGAGCGACCCCTTCGCCGCTCGCGGCACGGCCTCCCACTGCAGTGCCTTCGTGTTGCGAGACGGCACCGCCTCCTCATCGGCCGTCTTGAACGGACGGTCGACGGCCAGGCCGTATCCGTCGAAGCGGAAGACCGCCTCGTGCACACGCACCTGATCGTCGGGCTGCGCCGTGGTGGCGGCGACGGATCCCTCGTCGTCGACGTCGGCGATCCTCATGGCGCTCTCGCCCTCGCCGATCCGGAAGTCCACCCGCCGGCTGCAGAGGCTGCGAAGCTCGCCCTCTCCGAGCCTCACGTCGGGACGCACCGCGCGGGAAACGTCTTCGAGGAAGAGCGTCTCGCCGGCGACGCCGCTCGTACCGCTCGCGGCCTCGGCGCTTTCGAGCGCCGTGAGCGCGCTTCGCGAGTCGGAGACGAGCTGGCCGGCGCGTCCCGTGTGCAGGAGCGTGAGCCCGACCGTGCGCTGCGAGGGAAGGTCCGTCGAGGCCTCGGAGCCGGACCGGTCCCGGCCGAGCTCGAGGTGCCGGGCGAAGGACCGGAGCTTCATGGTCTGCCCTTCGACGTCTTCCTGGATGACGCCGAAGCGCGAGCCGGCGCCAGCAACGAGGAACCCGTGGCTGTACTGCGCGGGGTCCCGCGCACGCGCGGTGAACAGGACGTGGCCGCCCAGCGTCACTGCCTCGAATGCGGTCCAGAGCGAGCTCGCGGGGCATGCCGGCGCCGTTGAAGGCGCGATGCGAACCCTGCCCTGGGCGGGGAGCGCCGATGCCGGCATGGCGAGCTCGAAGTCGACGGCGACCCCGAAGAGGCGCATCAAGTGCGGGTGCTGTCCGACGAGCGCCATCGTCTGGTTGAAGTCGAACGGGCCGGTGTCGGGCCTCGGAGGGCCCACGGGCACGGGCCGGTAGAACTCGTCGAAGCCCCGGAGTGGGGCGACGTCCGCGAAGGCGCCGAGAGAGCCTCGCGCCGAGCTCGCGGAATCGAACGCGCTCACGAGCCCCGCAGGGCGGCGGCCTCCCTCCATCTCCTCCGCCTGACGTCGGACGGTCTCGCGGTAGAGGTTCCGGAGCGCCGTCGCGATGCGCTGCGAGTCGAACGTGAGAATACGGCCTTCGTCCGAGAATCGCGCTGCCGCGGCAGCGCGGGCGGTCGCCGCGGGCCTCGACGTCGTGTGGCCGAGACCCAGTCTCCATGCCGACGAGCTCGGCGTGACCCTCGTCAGGCGAGTGAGCGTCCCCGCCTCCTCGGAGAACTCCCCGGGGCTCGCACCTTCGACGTTCACCTGGAAGCGCAGCATCGCGAGCGTCGCCGGCCAGTCGTCGATCTCGGCGCAGCTCGGAGGATGCTCGATGCGCAGAGAGACGAAGAGGGACAGGCGCGTGCGGGGAGCCGAGACGTCGTGTCGGCCTCCCGGCAGTGCCGTCCACAGGATCAGGTTCGCCACTCCTTTGTCTCCTCGATCAGGCGGCGAACGCCGCCCAGTACTCTTCCCATCCCTCGGGGCCGTTGACGGCGTCGCGAAAAGGCCTCGGCCGTGGCTCGACTGGTGGCGCCGCGGCCGCAGCCGCGACCGCTTCCGGTGCGCCGCCCTCTGCCTCCGCGCCACCCTTGAAGCACTTGCGGTACGTGAGGGAGACGCTCGCGCTGAAGAAGAGCAGAGAGATCTCCACGACCACCGTCGCCTCTCCGCAGAGGCTGTCCTCGGGCTCCACGTACACGAGCGCCATGTAAAACTCGACGCTCACACGCACGAGCTCGATCACCTTCAGCGAGCCTCCCGCGCGCAGGTAGGCGACGAGCTCCTGTCGCTTGCGCCCGTCCTCCACCTTCATGGCGTAGTAGACGCCCGCCATCAGAAAGACCTCGCCGCGGGCGCCGAAAATGCTGATGGCGAAGCGGCCGCCGAACTCGATGGCGGCCTCGATCCGGCGGAGCTCGTCGGTGACGAATCCCAGGCCGAAGAAGCCGCCTCCGCTGAATGGGGTCACCGTGACGCTGAATGGGTCCTTGCGATCGGAGAACTCGAAGATGAGCAGGAAGCCGTCGCCGCCCAGGAGTCCCAGTTCCGCGCCGATGGCCATGCGGATGTTCTGGATCGCGAGCGCTCCCAGCTCGAGCTTCGGCAGCTTGATCCCGAACGTGAGCTTGGCGGCGGTGGGCGACACGTCGAGCTCGAAGAGGTCGCCGATGCCTCCGGGCCCGCCGCCGAAGAGCCCTTTGACGAACTTCTTGATCGCCTCCACGAGCCTCACCAGCCAGCGGAGGGCGTCGAGGAACTGGACCTCCTTCAGCTTCGCGTCGACCCGCAGGGGGCGCCCGGTTACGCGCTCGAAGTCGACGAAGAAGAAATGGAACAGGATCGTCTTGGGGATGATGAACTTGACGTCTTCGATCCGGCCGCGCTGCTGCGCGAAGTCGACATCGTCGGTGGAGAAGCACACCGTGGACTGCACGCGAAGACACGGCTTCTCGCCGATCTCGAAGATGGGCACGAAGCTTTTCAACTTCGTGGTTTCGAGGTCGAGGCGGGCGCAGACGCGGTCCAGGTCAACCAAGCTGACCGAGAAGGTCGGCAGCGTCTGCCGGGAGCGCGTGGCGTCGCAGAAGGGCACGAGCGGCGAGGTCCCGGCCTTGTCCGGCTTGTCGAGCTCGCTGACCCGCATGGCCTCGAGCACATCGCCCATCTTCACGCCGCCGAGGAGCTTCGCGTCCTCGGGGAAGAAGTGCTCCGGTCGGAACTGATCGGCCGCGAGCCCCTCCACGTCGGAGCCGACGGGTCCCGAGGTCCGGGACAGCGCGCCGATCAAAAGGCTCGGCGTCGCCATGCCGCCGGACTTGTCGGCGCCCAGCACGTCGAAGCTCAGGTGGGGCGCGTTCGTGACCTTGAGGAAGATCTCCGCCGGGTTGGCTTCGGGCCGAGAGGGATCGAAGCGGTCGTCGTACTCGACCTTCGCCATCTCCTCGAATCCGGCGATGCGCGCCACCGACGGGATACGGACCGACGCCGCATCGATGACGGCCGAGAAAGGGAACTCCCGATCGCCGGGCGGTGCCGAAGGGCGCCGCTCTCCCGCGAATGTGACGTCGCTCGTCTCGACGGTGGTGTCATCGGTTTCGCGCTCGCGCGCGAAGGCGACGGACTGCCCTCGGAAGAGCGAGGTGCGGAGGCCGGGTCGCGGCACGGGAGTGCCGGTCCTGGAAGAGGTCTCGGTCTCGTAGGCGGACTCGACGTCGGCCAGGACCGCGGGATTGCCAGCGGCGGTGAAGCCGATGAAGATCGCCGTGACGTTGCTCGTCGAGATGCGGCCGGACCAGTCGTGGAACGAGACCTCGAAGCGGAACTCCTGCCCTCCGACCTTGGGCCAGAACGCCTCGCGGCCGTGGCCGTTGATGTCCCCGTCCGGCACCGGAGGTGCTGGAGGAGGGAGCGGCCGATACGTGTCGAGCGCCGGTGTTTTGGTGGTGATGAAGTCGACGGTGCGGAAGCACTGCTTCGGATGCCCGAGGTCGGACGACGACGCGGGGTCGGGGTAGGCGCGGTGCGGCTCAGTGACGGCGAGGAACAGCCGCACGCGGAGGTAGGCCGCGTCAGGACCGCGCTCGCCCGGCACGGGATCGGGTGAGGCCAGGATCTCGCGCTCGGTGAGCTCGACGAGCACCGCCTGGTGGCCCCACGGATAGAGATAGCCGAGTCGAGCGACCTTGACTCGGTGGTCGCGGCCCATGGTCAATCGGTTCTCCCATTCGACGAGGTCGCCGCTCACCGGCGGATCCCACGCTCCACGGAGGTCGGCCCAGGCGCCGAGCGGCGAGATCGCGAGGTCGCGGACCGAGACCGGCCTCGCGCCGGGCTGCGCGGGAGTCGGACCTCGCGCGGAGAGCGCGATGTCGACCCGATCCGCCTGGAGGGGAGCGTCGAAAGGCGGAGCGGCCTCCTCGCTGTCGGGTGGACACGCCGGATCCTGATGGTCGGGGGTCCAGATGGAACGTAGAGAGGTTTCCGCGAGGCGGGCACGCCAGAGCTCCGTCCGATCGTCCGCCTCTCGCGGGGTGCGGGCCACGCCGAACCGGACGACTCCGTCGGGAACGAAGACGAGCCGGCTCGGAAACTCGATCGCCGTCTCGCGCTGCGGCTCGCAGAGCGGCTGACCGTCGGGTCGGCGCAAGAGCTCGAACTCCGACCAGCGGAGGAGCGACTCCGTCGAAAAGAGCAGCGGCAGGAGTTCGTGCGGAACGCGGAAAACCAGGCGCGTGGCGGCGGAAAGGAAGGCCCGTACCGGGAGCTCCGGCGGAGCGTCGCTCACGAAGCTGCGCTCTTCCAGGATGTGTTGAGGCGGCACCGTGACGATGAGGAGCGCGGGGCGGTCCGAGGATACGGCTTCGAGCCTCGGCGTCCGGAGCCATCGCGAGACCAGTGCCAGGTTCTCGAGCTCGATCTCGAGGTTCAGGAGATCCCGTGGCCGAAGGATCGTCGTTCGCGCGATAGGCTCCGCGTCGTCGGCCGATGAGCCTCGCGGCAGCGCTAGTGTGGCCGAGACCCCCGTGAGCTTCAGGAAGGTGCGCCGGTCGATTGGAAGTGTCGGCATCTGGCGCCTAAGTCATGACCTGGACTTCGAACTCATCGCGCCCACCCGGCAGTTATGTGGCGGCACAAACATGCCAGCGACTATAGGTATCGCCAGCCGAAGGGCCGTACCAACTGGACCGGAACGCAGGAAAGCCTAACGCCAATGAGAGTCTATCGTCAACGCGGGCAAGGCGATCTCGCGCGGCAAAACTCGGGAAACCCGATCTCTTCTCGAGGAAAAGACCCTGAACTCGTTTTTCTGCGCGAGGTCGGGTCGGCGAAGGTGGAGGTGAAGAGCGTCGACCGTCTCGAAGAGGTTCCTTCCGGCGGGAGGTGGCGGAGCGGTTCCTCGAAATGAACGATTCGAGGGAGCTCGCGCTCGAAGAGGGAAAGTCGGTGGTGAGCTCCCGGAACGACAACTTCCTGAGCTCGTTCGGCCAGCAGTACGCAGAAGCACCTCTCGCACCGGAGGACCATCCGGGACGTGAACCCCGAGCAGCTCCGGGACGCGCTCTTCCAGAAACGCATGAAGCCCGAGAAGTACGACACCTACGACGAGAACGTGCGCCGCTACGCGGACGAGATCCTGCTCAACATGCGGCGCCGCTTCTCGTACTCGAAGGAGAGCGCCTCGACACCATCCTCTTCGCTCTCAGGAAATAGTCGAGCTGTCGCAGCGCCCACCCGCGGCCGCTTTCCCGCGCCGCCAGAGGATCCGCCCCGAGGCACCCAGATCGTTCGGGAGAACCAGCCTCACCAGACGTGCGGCGCTTTCCGCGCACCTCGACCTTTCCCTTGCTTCGTACTCGAGCTCGATCTCAGGTCCCTGTCCGGCACCCCTCCGTTACAATTCCCTGATATGTATTGAACCCTCAAGCCCAAGATCGATCGGATCATTTCATCCGACATTCTCGAGGTCTCTTCCTCGACTTGCATTTCCCTGTTCGACAGTCCGCAAACGTTGTCGCTACAATCCGGCTCGGTCATGCCTCTCACTCCCGGCTCGAAGCTCGGCCACTTCGAGATCACCGCCGCGCTCGGCGAGGGTGGCATGGGCGAGGTCTATCGGGCGCGCGACGAAAAGCTCGGTCGAGATGTCGCCATCAAGGTCATCCGTGGGGACGCGCTCGAATCGGCGGAACGGCGCGAACGCTTCATTCGAGAGGCGAAAGCGGCGGCGGCTCTGAACCATCCCAACATCGCGACGATCTACGAGATCGACGAAGCCTCTGGTCTCACCTTCATCGCAATGGAGCTCATCGAAGGCGTCAAGCTCAGCGATCGGATTGCGTCGAGGAATCTCCGCCCGGAGCGCGCCATCGAGATCGGCATCGACGTCGCCGAAGGACTGGACCACGCACACGCGAAGCACATCGTCCATCGCGATTTGAAGCCCGCCAACATCATGATTCTCACGAACGGTCGCGCCAAGATCATCGACTTCGGTCTCGCGAAGCTTCTGGAGTCGCAAGAGACTTCGGGAACGGAGGCGGAAACGGCGACGAAGGGCGGGACGCTGATCGGAACCGTTGCTTATATGTCTCCGGAGCAAGCACGGAGCAAGGATGTCGATCACCGATCGGATCTCTTCAGTTTCGGCGTGATCCTTCATGAAATGCTCACCGGAAAGAAACCCTTTGCGGGTCTGAGCGCGCCGGAAACGATGAGCGCCATCATCAACGAGCCCGCGCCTCGGTTGCCACCGGGCCTCGCGTCTTACCAGCCGATACTGGACCGTTGTCTCGCCAAGGAAGCGGCTGCCCGATACCAGAGCGCTGGTGACGTCGCGGATGAGCTCCGAAACATCGATCGAAAAGAGTCGCCGAGAAAACGCATCAACCCGTGGGCGCTTGCGGCAGCCGGTGCCATCGTCCTCGCGCTGGTGTTCTTCCGCCCCGATCGTGACGCGACCTCGGACGTACCGCGGCTTTCCAACCCGACGCTCGTCACCCGCGCGGAGGGAGTCGAAGACTATCCCGCGTGGTCGCCGGATGGCGAGACCATCGCCTACGCGGCCTCCCGAAACCCGAATCCATCCAGGGCTAGCGCGAACTGGGACATTTGGGTCGCGCAAGTGCGAGGCCAGCAGCCGCTGAACCGAACGGCCGACCACCTCGGCGACGACCGGTTCCCGAGCTGGTCACCCGACGGCAGCCAGATCGCTTTCTGGTCCAGCCGCAACGACGGCGGCATGTACATAATGCCCGCACTGGCGGGCGCAGCACGGCGTCTCACCGCCGCGGCGCAGGATGGCCGGCTGCAATGGTCTGCGGATGGCGGAGAGTTTGCTTACGTCGTGTTGGACGAGCCGCCCGCTATCGAAATCGTGTCCGTGAGCACCGGTGAGACGCGTCGCATCACCCCGAGACACTCCGACGGCATTTTCGACTTGGCGTGGTCGCCGAACGGGCAGTTCTTCGCATTCATCCATGCGCCCACGCTTTTTTCTCAAATCACCCAGCTCGTGGTGCTGCGCGTCTCGGACGGCGAGGAGTTGGAGCTTACCGACGGTCTGACCAATGTTTGGAGCCCCGCGTGGCGCGGCGACCATACGCTCGGTTACGTCTCCAATCGTGGTGGCCCGCGCGACCTCTGGCAGCAACGACTCGACGATTATGGGGAGCCGGTGGGTGAGCCAGCGCGGATCACGACGGGGGACGAGACCCGGTCAGCGATGTTCTCGAAGGACGGGCGTAAGCTCGCCTATTCCAAAGGTCGGCAGATCGCGAACGTGTGGCGTGTGCCGATCCTGGCAGACCGCCCCGCCACCTGGAACGATGCGGAGCAAATCACCTTCGAACAGGCCTTCATCGAGTTCCTGGACCTCTCTCCCGATGGAACGGAGCTTGCTCTCAGCTCCGATCGCCTCGGCAATCCCGATCTGTGGATCGTTTCGACCGCCGGCGGAGAGGTGCGCCCGGTGACCACCGACGCGGCGCCCGATTGGCATCCGTCGTACTCCCCCGATGGGAAAGAGATCGTGTTCTACGCGTACCGCAGCGGAAACCGCGACCTCTGGATCGTGCCAACCGAGGGTGGGCCAGCCCGTCAGCTCACCAACCATCTAGAGCGGGACTCTTACCCCGTCTGGTCGCCCGACGGCACCCGAATCGCCTTCGACTCGTTTCGGGGCGGTAGCTCGGACATCTGGTTGCTCACGGTGGCCTCGGGAGAGCTCGAGCAGCTGACGAAAACACCCGGCTTCGAGCGCGCACCGGCGTGGTCACCCGATGGACGATGGGTTGTCTTCGACGAAGATAACGGCTTCTCGCGTGTCCCAGCCGGAGGGGGGAATGCGGAACGACTCGGCGCCTTCGATTACGGTGTCGCTCGCTTCTCGCCCGACGGCCGTAGGCTGTACGTTTCCAATATCGCCGACGGCGGTACGGGCAATGTTTGGGAGATCGTGCCGGACACGGCCTCGGCCTCGGCACGAGCCGTCACCAACCTGGCGGGGCGTCCGGGCGGCCTCCAACAGCTCGGACTGGCCACCGACGGACAACACATCTACTTCACCTGGATGAACGACATCGGCGACGTGTGGGTCGCCGACCTCGTGGAACGCGAATGATAGAGACTCGATCGCACGTCCGCGCCCGCCGATCGATCACGATGCGCGTATGAGGCCAAGCTGGGTCAACGCGGTCACCCCATCGTCCAGTCCTACCTCCTCCGCGATCTTGCCGTTTTGAACGCGAAGCACCGTCGTTCCCGTGAACCGCATCTTCCGGCCGGAAGCGGTGGGAAGAGAACCGGCGAGAAAGTCGCTGAAAGCGGGGCCGGTGTGTGTTCCACCGCCCACCCAGCGGCCGACCACATAGTCGCCCTCGGCGATGAGGTCCGCCGCGCCCGAGAAACTCAGGTCGGGGAACGCTTCACGAAACGCGGTCATGAACGCCTTCACGTCCTCGCGACCGTTGCGCGGCGCATGCAGCGAATACTGCAAGAGGATGCCGGGTGCAGCGAGCTCATCGACGATTTTCGGATTCCAGGGACTGCCCCAGAATTCCGCGAACCATCGGCCTACGATCGCCTTGTTGTCCTGTTCCTTCGACATTGTGAATGCCTTTCGCTTGCTGCCGTTGCCGGGACGGGCCTGCGGATGGCAGCATGTCCGCCGGACCCGAAAACGCAGAGCATGCCTCGAAGATACCGCCCCCGAACTTCGGCGTCACTCCGGTTCTTGCTTTCGAAGCAATTCGGGAAGCTCCGCGTTGAAAGCCTTCGGGAGAACACCGGCGGGAGAGCTACGCGGTTTCGGAGGTCTTCTCTGAGCTTCTCACAATTGTGGCGGGCGCTGGAATCGATAGGTAAATCGCCGAGATCGCCGTCTTATGTGAATTGAGTGGAGCGAAGCGAACGTAATCCTTTAACCGACTCCGTCCGGACCGAGTTGCGTGGACTCGCTCAGCTCTTCAGTCGGAACCGCGTGGCACTCTTCGGAAACCCGCTCAATGTCCAGGCGAAAGCGATGTCCGGCCGGAACAGCCAGAAGGGCCGGAACGGGGGTCTGTCCGGCCCCGGGTAGTACTGCGGGTACTTTTCCTTCGAGGCATCGAGGACGCGGGTCGCGAGAGGATGGGCGGCGTCGACCACCCGTTCCGCCGTGCCCTCGAGGATGACCACTTCCTCGCCGCTGTCGAGGTGCACGCTCAGGTGGGGATTCGCCTCGAGATTCCGGACCCACCGGACCTTGGGGCTTCCGCCGAAGGCGAGGGCCCCGTCCAGCCAGACACCGTCGATGGGCCTCGCGTGCGGACGGCCATCGGGGCGCGTGGTCGACACCCAGTAGTTCTTCGCCGCCGCCATGCGCTCTTCGACGAAGCTCCAGGAAAGGATTCCCTTCGCCGTTTTCGGGATCCCGTAGTCCGGGATGTGTGGACGGGTTGGCTTCGGCTCGGCTTTCTTCTTTCCTCGCGGCATCGCTTGACCTCCTCGCGCGGAATCGCGAAGGTTCCAGCTTTGCGATCCAACCGGCGCCCGTCAAGCCCGAGACCACCACGGGCGGGATTCCCCGCTTCGTCGACGAAACCTCCTGCAGCCGCTCGACGGCCGACGGCCCGTCCACCTCGCTCCTGGTGACCAGAAGCAATGGGACGACGGGCCGCCAGCATCGCTGCGCTGATCAAAGTTCCTAATCGTTATTCGTCCTTCTACCCGGGGAAGGGTTTCCCAGGTAGGTATTCGGGGCAGTGCCGCTCTGTGTCCTGGCAGCCGTTCTGCTGGTCGCGGATCTGCTGGTCGCGCAGCGGGTCCGGACTGAGCGGGCTTTCGTCCGTACAGGCGGACGCAACGAGAGCGGCCGCAAGGGCGAGTGTGATGAGAATCGTTTTCATGATCGTGCCTCCTTTATGCCCGTTGACGTCGGTTTCGACGGGCGCATGTTCTGAATCGCCGATTTGTCTTGTCTATGTAGTTAGACGTGCACCCGCGGGCGTTTCCGCATGATCCAGTCGAAACTCTTATCTCGCCCAAACGCGGGTTGCTAACGGATCGCTACCGGACTCCGCAGCACCGGAGTTGAGGTGAGCGAAGCTAAAGTAATCCTTTAACCGACTCCGTCCGGACCGAGTTGCTTAAGGTGTTACTTCAATCGATCCGCTCGTCTGGGAGACCCAACGGACTCGACCGGTTCTCCCGTCTTCACTGGCTCGTCATCGAAGAGCTTCCGGAAGGGGCCGCTTCCGGACGCGGGGAGTTGCTGCGTCTGTAGACAACGAGTTCATGAGACTGCGGAAACAGGAGAATCCGACTCGGACTTCGGATCCGTCAGGATCCGATTCGTTGGGACGGCGCTAACGGAACGTCTCGAGGTTGTCGAGTGCCACAATGATCGCCGCGACATCCTGGCTCTCTGTAAGCGCGATGACCTTGATCCCCGATGCCAGAACGGGATCGGGGCTCGCCAGGACCTTGCCGAGAAAGGCCGCCTTTCGGTCCATGACGTCGAGGGCGAGAGGCCGCTCTCCCGTTCCCAGGCGCGCCAGAATCTCGGCATGCGACCACGCGTCGGCGCGCGCTCGCTCGATGCTGAAGTTGGCCACCTGCTCGTCGGTCTTGCCACCGATCTGATCCAGGATGCCGAGCAGAGGTGAGAAGCGCGCGATTGCCACTTGGGACCGCTCGAGAAGCTCCGCGAGGATGAGGTTGATCCGAACGAAGTCATCCCGCACTCCGGGGAGCTCGTCCCGGGAGAAGAGCTCGGCGGCCGCAATGCCCAGATCGAAGTTGATGTGCGCGTTCATTCCCAGCAGCAGGTGCTGGAGGAGCATGAGATCCGAGCGCGTTCCCGCCTCAAGAGCGACGCGCCAGCACCCGGTCGGCCGTTCGCCGGCGCGGAAAGCGTCGAAAGCGTCGAAGTAGCGGTTCGCGAATCGCGTATCGAGTCGATTCATTCGGGCGCCGTCGTCGAAGAAGCCGCTTTCGATGCGCCGCTTAACCTCACGCGTCACCACGGCGTAGAGCGCCGCGAACAACCCCAACCGGTCGTTGGTTGACTTCGAACGCTCCACGATGTCGCGGAGCCGCTCCAGGACCTCGTCGATATTCTGCGCTGTCACCGTGCTACCGTCCTTCCCGAATCAGCGTCCCGATCCCGATGGCGCGGCGAGCTGGAGTGGAGGTTCGTCGGCGGCCGCACCACGGAAGTCGATGAGCTCGCGAAAGTATAAAGGAGATGTATACACCAACCGGGTTCGCGCTTCGTACCGGGCGGAGGATGAACACCATGTCATCGAACAGCTTTTGCGTCGATGGTGACGCCCGGGTAACGGCGCATTGGGACGGCTCCGAGCAGTTGCGCGTGCAGCGTGCCGTGATGGCCTATCGAGCTTCGCTCAGCCGCGCCGCGCGCATCATCAAGTAGTTTCGCTCCGGAATGCTCGTCGTCTTCTCCGCCGCGGCGCGATAGAGCGATACCGCCTCCTGCGGATTGCCGGCACGCTCCAGGAGGTGAGCCCGTACGGCATCGAGGCGATGGTTCCCGCGGAGCCGCTCGTCATGGTCGAGCGCTTTCAGCCGATCGAGCCCCTCGTTCGGGCCGTGCACCATGGCGGTCGCGATCGCATGGTTGAGCTCCACCATCGGGTTGTCGGATATCCGCTTCAAAACCGCTGTAGAGCGCCAGGATCTGCGGCCAGTCGGTGTCCTCGGCGCGCGGGGCCTCGTCGTGGACGGCCGCGATCGCCGCCTGCAGCTGGTACTCGCCGACCGATCCCCTGCGCAGGGCCGCGCTCACCAGCGCGACGCCCTCGGCGATCGCCTGGGCGTCCCAGAGCGTGCGGTCCTGCTCGTCGAGCGGGATGAGCTCACCGTCGGGTCCGCTCCGAGCCCGACGGCGGGCGTCGGTCAATATCATCAGCGCCAGGAGGCCCGCGACCTCGCCCTCGTCGGGCAGGAGCTGGTGGACGGCGCGTGTCAGGCGAATCGCCTCGTTCGAGAGGTCGGCTCGCTGGAGCGCGGGTCCCGACGTCGCGCTGTAGCCTTCGTTGAAAACCAGGTAGAGCACGTGCAGGACCGAGCTCAACCGGGTCGCACGCCCGCCGGCGTCCGGCAGGCAAAAAGGCGCGCCGGACTTTTTGACCGTCTGCTTCGCGCGGCTGATCCGCTGCGCCATGGTCGACTCGGGCACGAGGAACGCCTTCGCGATCTCGGCGGTGGTCAGGCCGCCGACGGCGCGCAGGGTCAGCGCGATCGCCGACGAGGGCGAAAGCGCCGGGTGGCAGCACATGAACAGCAGGACCAGCGTATCGTCGGGATCGATCCCTGGCTCGCTTTCGAGCGCCGGGCGCAACGAAGAGCGGCGTCTCGTCGGCAACCACGGCCTCCCGCCTGCGGCGAGAAATCTCGCTGCGGATGTGATCGGTCATCCGCCGCAGCGCCACGCGGATCAGCCAGCCGCGCGGATGATCCGGAATGCCGTCGCGCGACCACTGCGCGGCCGCGGCGATGAGCGCCTCCTGCACGGCGTCCTCGGAGGCGGCGAAGTCGCGAAATCGCCGGACCACCGCGCCGAGCACCGCGGCGCGAGCTCGCGCAGCAGGCGCTCGACAGGAAGGTCCGGCGGCGATGAGGTCATTTGAGGTCTTTGTGCGAGCCCATCACTTCGCGCACTTCGATCCACTGGTGTTCGAGGGCGTCCGCCACCGCGCCCGGGCGCCGTCGACGCCTCGGCCGCGATCTGATACGCGCGCTCGGGACTCTCGACGTCAACGATCCAGTAGCCCGCGAGGAACTCCTTGGACTCGGGGAACACACCGTCGGTGATCGGGCTTCCCGTCCTTGTCGGCGCGAACCAGCTTCGCCTGGACGGGCGACGCCAGCCCCTCGCCGCTCACCAGCTCGCCCGCAGCGCGCAGTTTCTTCGTGAACTCGGTCATGAAGGCGATGTTCGCCTCGAGGACCTTCTTCGGCCAGCTCATGTACTGGGCGTAGCCGTCGCGGGGGGTGTTCATGATCAGCATGAATTTCATGACTTTGGGCTCCTTCTCACCTTAGCGCCCCGGAATGGGCCGCTTTCACGGGTAGGTCGGACCCGGGAGCGGGATTTCGACGTCCGCGTGAGTTTTTCACAGAACGCGACTCTGTTCCGCACCGCCGACGGTCCTCGTCTCACTCTGTAATGGGACGGGCAGCCTATACTCGGCGGAATGGACGAGCTCTCGGACGAGGAGCTGCTGGCTCGGTATCGTCTCGCACCGACCGCCGAAGCGTCCCGCCGGCTTCTCGACGAGCTCTTCCGTCGTCACCGCGCCCACGTCGTCGCCTGGTGCTATCGTTTGACCGGGGACCGCGCTCTGGCCCCGGATCTTGCCCAGGACGTGTTCGTGAAGGCCTATTCCAGACTCGACAGCTTCCGGAGCGACGCCAAGTTCACGACGTGGCTGTACGTCATCGCGCGCAACCGATGCCGCGACGAGCACCGAGCGCGCGCGACGCGGCCGCGGGAGGCGCCGGAAGAAGCCATGGTCGAGACACCCTCGGAGCTGAACGAGGCGCTGGCGGCTCTGGAGGCCAGCGACGCCCGCACCCTCGTACGCTCCCTGATGGACGAAACCCTCGACGAGACGGAGAAGCGCGTGATGACGCTGCACTACGGCCACGACATGACGCTCGACGCGATCACGACCGCGCTCGGGCTGACCAACCCGAGCGGCGCGAAGGCGTACATCGTCAGTGCCAAACGCAAGCTGAACGCCGCGATGAAGCGATGGCCCGCGAAATCCTGAGGACGGCGCTCGTCCCCGGCGCCTCGTGCCTGTCGACGGACGAGCTCGCCCGTTACGCGGACGGCGCGCTCGGGACCGCCGAGCGCTCGGCTGCCGACACCCACGTTCGCGGTTGTCTCAACTGCCAGGCGGAGCTTGCGCTGCGGCAGGCGGTGACGTCGGGCGACGTCCGCCCCGGGGAAGCGGACGTCGTGCGCGACGGCGTGGCGCGTCTGGAGCGACGCGCCGCGGAGATCTTCGGTGCCGCCTCGGTCGCGGCCTCGCCCGCCGCGTCGGTTGGTTTCGGTCTGAGCAGACTCCCCGCCGCCGTGGCGGTGGTGGCGCTGGTCGTCGCGGCCGGTCTCTACCTGCGCGTCGGCAAGCCGCCGGAGCTTCCCGGCCGGGTGACGACCGAAGACGAAGTCACACGCTCGCTTTCAGTCGTCGTGCGAGCACCCGTGGGCGACCAGACCGAGGCCCCGAGGCGACTGGAGTGGCATGCCGTCGACGGCGCCGTCCGCTACCGAGTGCGCCTGATGGAGGTGGATCGCCGCGAGGTGTGGTCCACGTCCACCCCGGCCCTGGAAGTGGATCTGCCGGCGCCGGTGCGAACCGCGCTCACCCCCGGCCGGACGCTCCTCTGGGATGTGACGGCATACGACGCCTCGGAGGCGGCCATTGCCGAATCCGGGGCGCAGTCCTTCCACCTCGTGTTACGCTGAGCGCCATGCGGCGCAGACTCCCGGCCATCGCGACGACCCTCCTGGCGCTCGGCGTCGGCATCGGCGACGCGGAACGCCGAGCAGCTGACGTTCAGCATTCGGGACGAGACGGCGCCCGCGGGCAGCATGGTCCAGATGAAGGTGAGGGAGACGGAGCCCACACCGATCTCCGGCGGCCGTGGCCGCATGCGCTTCGCGGGGCAGCTCGCCGGCGTGAGTCTCTTCGCCCCCACCGGAGAGGCGGGCGGGCGCCGCCGTGCTGGACGGCAGCTCCGTGACGCATCACCTACGTCACGACGACGCCGTTCTCGGGCGGCGAATATCCGATCCTGACCGTGAGCCTGCGTCTGCAAGAGGACCTTCCCGCCGGCAGCAGCGCGCTGTTCACGCTGGAGCCGTCGACCTGGACCATCGGCGGCCGGACGCTCGCGTCGAAGAGGCGCACGGCCACGGTGACCATCGGCGGGACCCTGGCCATCACCGATGTGGTTCCTGCCGGCGCTACGTTTCCGGCCGGAACGGTGATCTCGGTCCGCGGCGTCGGATTCGACGGCGACACGCGGCTGCGCCTCAACGGCGACCGCTTGGACGACGCCGAGGTCATAAGCCCCAACGAGATCCAGTTCACCCTGACGCGAGCCGACCAACATGGCGGGCGCGGAGCTGCGGGTCGACAATTCGCTCGGCGAAAAAACGATTTACTACTCGTACCTGCGCGGCACCGCCGCCGCCGCCACTAGCAAGCGGCCGCTCCTCGCTTCGACGTTGCCCGTCTTCTCCGGCACAGCGCGGTCGGTCTCGACGTTCGGCGCCATACCGGCCTTGAACCCCGCCTACCAATATGCGGCGCTCGCGCTCCAGAATCCCAATCTCGCGCGTGCCGACATGACGCTCGTGTTGTACGCGTCGAACGGCGCGCGCCTCGGTGCCGCCTCGCGCTCGCTCGAGAGCGGACACCGGCTGCTGCTCGAGCTTTCCGAACTGCTCCCCGGCACGCAGGTGCCGCCGGGCTCGTCGGTGCGCGTCTTTTCGTCGCGGCCGGTCCAGATGTTCGGCCTGATCGTCGACGACCGGATCCGGTCGGTCACGCCCCGCCTGCCCATCGAAGCCAGGCCCTGACCGGGACGGCTCATCGGCGGCGCTTGGAACGTCGATAGGCGCGCGGCGGCGAATGCGGCGAGTGCCGCGAGTGATGGCACCGCCACGACGCCGCTCCACGACACGACGCGCGGCAGCCGGTTAGAACCGTCGCCGCTGAGGACGTACCCGGCCCAGTAGCGCGGATGCGACCAGGGAAGCTGCGAGTGGAGGAACTGCCGCTTGGCCTCCCGCAGCGCCGAGGCTTCCGATCGGCCCTGCGCGAGTGCGAAGTAGAACAGCTTCATGAACTCCGCGCTCGCGCGGTCGACGACATCCCAGCGGGTCGTGACCGCCGATGCCGCGCCCGCCGCCAGGAGAGCCCGGCTGAAGCCCTCCACTCCCTCGCCGCGGATCACCTTGCCTCGCTCCGTCTCGCACGCCGACAGCGTCACGAGCTGCACGCCGCTGAGGTCGAGGTCGTAGATCTCGCGCAGGAACAGGTGGTCGGCCGCGTCGCCGGGCGCCGCGGGCGCGAGCAGGATGCGCGACCGGTCGGGATCGCGCGTGTCCGCGATCGCGTGCGTGGCGAAGTGCAGTAGCGGCACGCTCGGCGTCTCCCGCCGGAGGATCCGCTTCTGGGCGTCCGGGCCGACGTGCAACTCGGCTCGCCCGGGCAGGACTTTGGCGATGGCTCGGACCTCGTCGTCGGCATAGGAAAGACGCGGCGGGGCGTTTCCTCGGTGGCCGGTGCGACCGGCGGATCGCCGAAGGCCAGAAGCTGCTTCTGCCACGGCCACATCAAGGTGGTGGCCGGTGCCGAGCGGCTCCGGACGAGCAGCGCGGCCGACGGCAAGTAGACGATCTCGAGCCGGTCGACGAGCAGATCGGGGGAGCCCGGTGCGGTCAGCGCTTCGAAGGGGACGGAGTGCAGGGGCCCGTCCGATACGACGAGCAGCCGGCTCACGCCCGCCAGGTCCGGCAAGCCGGAGAGCAGGATCCGCCCGGCGCGCTGTGACGCCGTGCGCCAATCTTCGCCCGGCCGAGACACGACGTCCGCGAAGCGCTGGACGGCGTCGAGGTCGTTGGCGCTCGCCGCCTGCCGGGCGATGCCGGCCGCGGACGAAGAGACCCACACCACAGCCGACGCGGTAGCACCGCACCAGTACTCGAGCAGCAGCGCTCCGGGGGCGATCTTCCTCTGCACGCTCTCGAGCGACAGCCGCTCGCCGCCGGGCTGAAGGCGGTCCTGCCAGGCGCGCGCGCGGCTCTGCTCGATGAGCGCGAACACCTCCGCCGCCGAGGCCGAGGGCTCGCTCAGGCGCAGTGCGATGAGCGCGTCGTAGACGTCGCGCTTGTCGGCCAGGAACTCGGACCGGAGGGGACGGCCTGGAGGTCGGCGCGAACCGACTCGATGGCGGCGATGGCCCGCTCGTAGGAGCGGGCCGCCTCCTCGTTCTGGCCGTCGACCTCGGCGATCCGTCCGAGACCGTAGAGAGCCTTCCACTGCTCTTCGACGAGACCGACGGCGGTGGCACCGGCGAGGGCGGCCTGGAAGTTCTCGCTGGCTTCGCTCCAAAGGCCCAGCCGGCGTAGCGTCTCGCCGCGGTAGAGGAGGGCCAGGACTTCTCCGCGCTGGTTCGATGACTGCCGCGCCAGCTTCAGCGCGGTGTCGAACGCCTCCAATGCCCGCGGGCTGTCGTCGAGGTCCAGCGCATATGCGATGCCGATATTGCGCCAGGTCCCGATCTCGCCGTCGCTATGCTGGGCTTGGGCGAAGAGGGCCTGCGCCTGGCGGTAGGTCTGAAGGGCCTTGATCGGATCGCCCAGTCGCCGCAGGAGCGTCCCCTGATTTGCCAGAAGCTGCGCTTCCTCGCTCGGTTCCATGACCTCGCTGGTCTGCATTTGCCCGTAGAGGTCGAGCGCGCGCTGAAAAGCGCCGAGCCGCTGATGCAGCACGGCCAGGTTTGCGATCGTCATCTTCCGCAGCCGCTCCCGGGCGTCCGCGGATGTCCGCGTCTCGACGTGCCCCATCGCCTCGTCGTAGAGCCTTAGGGCGTCGGCATACCTGCCGCGCATGTAATGGACGTTTCCGATGTTGTTCAGGCGCATGACCTCGCCATCGCCGTCGCGACCCGCGCGATCGAGCGCCAGCGCCTGCTCGTAGCTGGCCAGCGCGGCGTCGTAGCGGCCCAGGTACAGGTTCGCGAGCCCCACCGCGTTGAGGTCCCACGCCACGTCCCCATGCTGACCGAGCTGCTGATGGAGCTCGAACGCCTCCTGGGCCAGCGGGATCGCCGCCTCGTAGTCGCCGACTCCGATGGACGCTTCGGCGAGGGCGCTCAGTGCGCGCGCCAGCGCCTCCCGATCGCTGGCCGCGCGGAGCCCCGGCAACAGCGCGCGGAGCGCACTCTGCGCTTCCTGGTTCCGTCCTTCAAGTTGGAGCGCGACCGCATCGTCGAGCGGGGTCGGCGTCGCGGCAAGGGCCGGCCGTCCGTTGGTCGTCGAGACGACGAGGAGGAGCGGCGCGACAAGTTGCCTCAACCGGTCCATGAGAGCCTGCTCGATGCTAACAGAACATGCTTTCGTGTTCCGCCGAGCCACCGTCTACGTCCTATACCAAGGGAGGATCCCATGAGCGTGTTTCGACCTGGTTGTGGACTCCGTACGCCCGGCTTCTACGCGCTGGCGCTTCTTTCGCTGTTCGTCCTCGCTGGCCCGATCCGGTCGGAGGCGCAAACGAAGGCCTACGTGACGCATGGGGGCGCCGATCTCGTCACCGCGATCGACACCCAACCGGCACGGTGGCCGGCACGCTTTCGGTCGGAGACAACCCGTCGCGAGTGGCGATCTCCCGCGACGGCACCCGCGCCTACGTGGCCAACACGGGCTCTGACTCCATCTCCGTGATCGACACGTCCGCGGATCAAGTCACGGCGACGATACCGGTCGGGGACGGCCCGTCGGCGCTCGCGGTGACGCCGGACGGCGAGCGGCTCTACGTGATGACAGCGGCGGGAGTGGTGGAGGTCGTCGATACGGCTCTGTACACCGTGGTCGCGATGATCCCAGTGGGCGACTAGCGGCGACATCGCGATCACCCCGGACGGCGCGCGGGTCTTCGTGGCGGCCGGTCTCGTTTACGTCATCGACACCGCCACCAACGTGGTCGTGCACTCGTTTGCGGCGGAAGCGGCGCCGGTCCCCAACCTGCTCAACGTCGCGTCCTCCGTCGCGATCTCGCCGGACGGGACGCGCGCCTACGTCGGCGTGACCACCTGGAGCATGGCGAGCGCCGGGTTCAGCGGCAGCGTCGTCCTCGTGGACACGGCCTCGGAGTCGGTGACGGGCTCGGTGTTCCTCCACGCGATGCCGGGCGCGATCGCGCTGACGCCGGATGGAAGCCGTGCCTATGTCGTCGTGCAGTCGTTCTGGGCCGACACCGGCTACGGCGCGGCCCCATTCCCCGGCCGCGTCCTGGTCGTGATCGATACGAGCGTGGACGAGATCGCGGGGATCATCGACCTCGGCGCCGGCGGCCCCGGTTGGTCGGTGCAGAACACGGCGGCCGGCATCGGCGTGACGCCGGACCGGCGCGCCGTGTACGCCGCCATTCCGCGCCTCAGCGCGGTGGCAGTGGCCGACGTGAACACGAACGCGGTGACCTCCCTGATTCCGGTGACGGCCGGCCCGGGCGCTCTGGCCATCGTTCCCGATGACGACGCCGTGCTCGTCCCGTACAAGGTCGATGCGGTCGACGATGCCGCAACCGCGACGACGACCGGGGGCACGCCCATCGCAAGCGTCCTCGCCAACGATCGCTTCGGAGGCCTCCAAGCGGACCTGGCCCACCTGACACTGACGAAGGTCTCGTCGTCGTCCAAACGTGTCGCCCTCGATCCGGGGACCGGCGCGGTCCATGTCGCCGCCGGCGCCCCCGTCGGAATCCACAAGCTCGTGTACCGGCTCTGCGAGATCGCAGACACTTCGAACTGCGACAACGCCACTGTGAGATTGACCATCCGGAAGCCATCGGTCGTCGACGCCGTGGACGACAGCGCCACCACGCTTCCCGGCCGAAGAGCGCTGGTCAGCGTCCTGGCCAACGACACGATCGACGGTGCGCCGGCGGCAGGGCGCGTGACGCTCTCGACCGTCTCCTCGACCAGCACCACGATCCAGCTCGACGTCTCCACGGGCGCGGTGTACGTGTGGGTGGGCACGATGCCTGGTTCCCACACGCTGAGGTATCGCATCTGCGATATCACGAGCCCGCCGGACTGCGACACCGCCGACGTCAGGCTCACCGTGAATCCCTTCCCAATCGATGCCGTGGACGATGTGGTGGCGGCGCCGCGGTCGGGCGGAACCGCGATCGGAAACCTGCTTGCCAACGACACATTCAACGGCGCGGTGGCCACGCTCGCCAAGGTCCGCCTGTCCCAGGTCGGCTCTTCCCCGGCTGGAATCGCGCTCAACCTCGACAGCGGCACCGTGACCGTGGCCGCGGAAACGCCGGTGGGATCCTACCCGCTCGTGTACCGCATCTGCGAGATCGCGAGCCCCGCGAACTGCGACGAGGCGACCGTCACGGTGACGGTCCAGCCGCTTTCCATCTATGCCGTCAACGATTCCGGGCGCGGGTCGTCCAAGGTCCCGAACACCGTGGTCGCGAGCGTGCTCACGAACGACCGGCTCGGCAACGGGAAGGCGACGATCGCCAACGTGAGCCTCGCGTTCGTCTCGCTCACGCCCGCCAACAGCAAGATCCGGCTCGACCTCACGGACGGGTCGGTCGACGTGCTCGGCAAGACGGACTCGGGCCTCTACACGATGGTGTACAAGATCTGCGAACGAGCGATGCCGACCAACTGCGCCCAGGGGTCGGTGCAGATCGACCTGAGCGGAGGGCTGTGACGATCGTTTGCCTCAGGTACCCGTAGCATCCGCCCGAGGGTTGCGGGCCGCGACACGCCGGGTGCGCTGGGAACCACGGCTCCACGATTGAGTCGAGTCTCCGGTGCGTTCGGCCGGGACGTGCCGGTGCCGCCCACCGTTCTATACAGGCTATACAGGCGGCAGGACGTCGCGCAAGGGTCGCGGCCTGCCGACGTGGTAGCCCTGCGCGTAGTCGACGCCGCTCTTCTCGAGCAGGTGCCGGTCTCGTCGTCGGTCACGAACTCCGCGATGGTCTTCTTGCCCATGCCCCGGGCGATGCCGACGATGGCCTTCGACCACGAGCTGGTCCATGGGGCTCGCCGCGATGCCGCGGATGAAGTCGCCGTCGATCTTGAAGTAGTCGAAGGGCAGGTTCTTCAGATAGTAGAAGGAGCCGAAGCCGGCGCCGAAGTCGTCCAGCGCCAACTGGCAGCCGCGGGCGCGCAGCCGGTGGGCGAAGGCCTTGGCCTCCTCGATGTTCGCGATCGCCGCCGTCTCCGTCAGCTCGAAGACCAGACGCGCGGGATCGATGCCGGCCTCGGCGATGGCGCTCTCGATGAGCGCGGCGACCTTGGGATCGCCGATCGACTTGCCCGAGAGGTTGACGTGAAGCACCAGCCGGCGGCCGGCACGCTCATGCTCGGCGATCAGCTCGATCGCCTTGCGCGCGACCCAGCAGTCGATCGCCTGGATCAGGCCGAAGCGCTCGGCGACGTACAGAAACGAGCTCGGCGTGAGTGGCTCGCCGCCCTCCTCGTCCCGGAGCCGCAGCAGCACCTCGTACTGGCACACCTCGTTCTCGCGCGAGATCCAGGATCGGCTGGCCGTAGAGGAGGAGGCGATCTTCTTCGAGGGCGGTGCGGATCAGCTCCGCCTCGCGCCAGCCGCGCCGACACCCGCTCCCGGCGTCCTCCGCCGGGGCTGTACAGCGCGACACGATTCCGGCCCGCCTGCTTGGCCTCGTACATGGCGAGGTCGGCGAACGCCAGCACCTCTGCCGCGGAGAGGCCGTCGAACATGGCGAGCCCCACGCTGGCCGTGACCCGGATCGACTTGTCGCCGAGCACCGCGACGTGCCGGCCCAGGGCCTTGACGATCCCGTCGGCCACGATCTGGGCCTGGTCGGCATCCGTCTGCGGGAAGGAGCACGGCGAACTCGTCCCCGCCTACCCGCGCCAGGAGATCCGTCTGGCGAATGCGATGTCTCAGCGCGCCCGCGACGCCCCTGAGGAGATCGTCGCCCGCCTTGTGGCCGAAGGCGTCGTTGACGTCCTTGAAATTGTCCAGGTCGATCATGAGCACCGCGGCCGATGGCGCCGTAGCGCGCCACCCGCTCCGCCTCGCGGGACAGCTCCTGCTCGAAGCGGCGCCGGTTGAACGAGCCCGGTCAGGAAGTCGTGATCGATCAGGTACTCGAGGCGTTGCGCCAGCGCCTTGCGCTCCGAGATGTCCTGAACCTGGGAGACGACGTAGAGTGGCTCTGCCCTGAGCGATCGCGGACGAGCGACACGGTCAGCAGTACCCAGAGGTAATGGCCCCAGGCGTGGCGGTAGCGCTTCTCGATCTGGTAGCTGGGAATCCGGCCGTCGAGGAGCTCCCGCACGAAGTCCGCGTCGAGATCGACGTCCTCGGGATGGGTCATGGCCCTGAGCGTCGTCGCCTTCAACTCGTCCCGGGTGTGCCCGGTGATCCGGCAGAGCGCGTCGTTCACCTGCAGCCAGCGGCCCTCCATGTCGACGAGAGCCATGCCGATCGGCGCGTTGGCGAACGCGCTCTCGAACCGCGCATGCACTTCGTGCAGCCCCCGCTCGACGGCCTGCCGCTCGTCCTCGAGCCGCTCGCCCTCGGCGATCCGGCGGCGAAGCTCCGCGTTGGCCTCCGCGAGCTTCTTCTCCGCTAGCGCGTGCTCGCCCAGCATACGCGCCGGCGTTGTGCGGGTAGAGGCAAGCGGGACGATGCACTCGCGGAGTTGCTGGTCGAGCCCATCAGGAGCAAGGCGCAAGGCCTCTCCCAAGCGCTCTAGCCTGTGGCCTGCTTCCGAGATCCGCTCGCCACTCTGTCCGGTCATGCCGTCCTGCAGCGCGGTCCGGGCATCGTCGAGATCGTGGATCCAGCCGGCGACGTAGCCTTCGAGGTTCGACCGGACGCTCCCCAGCGCCGCTTCGACCACAGCAACGTCCGGTCGGCGGTCGGGCGAGGCGCTTCTTGCGAGCCCCGTGCCCGTCTTTTGAGCGCTTGGAACCCATACTCAGACCCAGAAATAGTAAATTTTAGACTGCTTGATTCTACCGGAAGGAGGGGCCGTGAAGTCAAGCGTGGACCTGCCAGCAGTAAAAGCATAGGGAATTTCAGTCGTCGAGCAGGTGTGTCCTGACGCTCATGCCACTTCCGGCACTCCCTCAGGATAAAATTTCCTATCCGTCTACATCTTGATCGGGATCCAGCTCGCACGTCGAGCGAGGTCCCGTCGCCGGGGTCTAGTGGCCGCGCCGGACGAGCACGTAGACGTCGGCCACGAAGAAGCCGACGTCCTGCTCGGGGGCCAGGTCCGCCCGCGTCAGGAGGGCGACCGTGCGGGCCCGCGGCGTGACGTCGGTAGCCACCACGTCGAAGGCGAAGGGCTGGTCGCCGCCGGTGTCGTCAGCGGCCAGCCGCTTGGTCTCGCCCTCCTCCAGGTCGCGGCGGAAGACGTCCATTGCCTGGTTCGTGTCCCGCCGGACGAGGTTGCTGGCCCGCGAGGTGAACACCACGATCCGGCCGTCGTCGCTGACCAGCGGGCCGAAGCTGTCGTCGTTGCCCTGCTCGCCGTCGCTGTTGCGGCTGACGAGGAGCAGGCGCCGGCGCTCCCGGTCGAACACGAAGGCGTCGGAGAAGAACTCGTTGCCGTCGTCGCGCACGAGGGTGGGGTCGGTGGACTCGAAGCCGACGAAGCGGCCGTCGCCCGAGATCGAGGAGAGGAGGCTCTCCCCGCTGAAGGTGTCGGTGGGACGGCGGGTGCTGATGCCCTCCGTCCGCCCTGCCCGCCGGTCCCGCACGAATACGTCGAAGGCCTGATCGCCGTCTCCTTCCACGAGGTTGCCGGCCGCGCTGTCGAAGGCCACCGTCTTGCCGTCCGCGCTGATGATCACGTCGAACGCGCCGCCGTCGGCCAGGGTGCCGTCGCTGGCGACGTCCACCCGCTCGATGGCGTGCGTCACCCGGTCGACCACGAAGACGTGGTCGACGAAGTTCGGGTTGCCGTCGGCCACCAGGCGGTCCGAGAAGGACCGGAAGGCCACGAACCGCCCGTCCCCGCTGATGGAAGGGGCGGTCGACCCGCCCGCGGGAAAGCCGTCGACGCCTCGGCTGATGAGCTCGGTCGTGTGCCTCTTCCGGTCGTGCACGAAGACATCGGCGGTGAAAGGGACGTCCCCGACCACGAAGTTGGAGGCTTCGGAGGCGAAGGCGACGAAACGGCCGTCACGGCTGATGTCCGGAGTGCCGAGCAGCGAGAGCCACCCGCTGTTCCCGTCGCCCTCCACTCCGAGGGGGCCGACGCTCACGCGCTCGATCGTCTCGTTGCGTCGGTCGCGCACGAAGACGTCGGACGAGAAGTTCGTGTCGCCCGGCACGAGGTTGTCGGCGATGGAGGCGAAGGCCACGAAGCGGCCGTCGGCGCTGATCGTGGCGCGGTCGCTGTCGTTGTTACCCTGGGCGCCCTCGTCGCTGATGCTGGCCAGGTGGAACTTGCGGTGGTGGTCCTCGGACGGACCGGATTGCGCTCGTACGGCGCCGGGCGCGCACGTCATCGCCGCCGCGACCATCAGGACGGCACGGAGTCGGAGTCTCGTGAGCATGGGTTCTCCTTTCGAGGGGTTCTCCCCTTGGGTAGGACGGACGGCGCCGCGCGCCGGAACACGAGAGGCCGCGGTCTCGGCCTTGGTCCTCCGTCGAAAGATTTCTCTACCCGTCCGCGTTGACCTCTCTTTACGAAAATTTGGCTCTCCTTCAGGACTCCTCGGACCGTCCTCCCGCACTCTCGCGCCGAAAGGAGTCTCCTTATGAGCGCGAGAAGAGTTGTGGTCGCCGCTTCGGCGGCGCTGGCGACGGCAGCGGGTACGCTCTGTGCCCTGGCAGGGCGCGACCGACCGCCACAAGCAATCGACAGGCCTCGTGCGGGAGGTCCGCATCGGTACCGCCGAGTTTCGAAACGTCGACGCGGCGATGGACGCGGGGTACGGCTCGGCCGGCAGCTGCGTGACCGGGCCGGACGAGGGCGCCATGGGTATCCATTTCCCCAACGGGGAGCTGGTCGGCGACCCCGCGCTCGATCCCCGTCGCCCTGAGATCCTGATCTACGAACAGACGGGCAACAAGCTGCGGCTGGTCGGCGTCGAGTTCCTGGTGATCGCCGAGGCCTGGCACCAGAGCAACGCGGCTCCGCCCGTTCTCATGGGCCAGCACTTTCACCACGTCGGAAGTCCCAACCGCTACGGGCTCCCGCCGTTCTACGAGCTTCACGTGTGGGCCTGGCGGGACAACCCCCACGGCATGTTCGTGGACTGGAACCCGGCCGTTTCCTGCGAGGAGTACGTGCCCGACTGAGGTGCCGCTTCGAGGCGGATGCGGCATGAACAGCATCGTCGCGAGCTTCCTGTTGACGCTCCAGTGGTGCGACCCCCAGGGGCTGTATGGCCACGGATGGGCCCGCATCGGAAACGAGCTGCAGCGCGCCTTCGAGCCGCTTCAGGTCGCCGTCCATTTCACCAACAGCGCCGGAGGAATCCCGGTAGTGCTCGTTCGCTCCGAGCCCGGGGACTGGGGTCTCCCCGCGGACGCGATGGGCGCGGTCGCCGGTCCCCGGGACCGCCCTCGGATCTACGTCTTCTTCTCTACCGTGGCCCGCGCGCTCGGGTATCGACCGGAAGTCCTGCGCGAGCGGTGGCCGACTCAGCGCGAGGAGCGGAATCTCAGCATGGCGTTCGCACGGGTGATCGCCCACGAAGCCGTCCATGCCTTGCTGCCGTCTCGACCGCACGGCGAGGAGGGCATCACGCGGTGGAAGCTCGACCGCTCGGCGCTCCTCGCTTCCCGGATCGAATTCGATCCGGTTCTGGCACAGGAGCTCCGCTCCGTGCTGGGCCCTGCGACCATCACTCGTTCGGAGCCAAGCTCCAGTCGACGATGATCGTGATGGGCGAGGGATGGGAGCTCGGCTGGCGCACGAGGAACCGCTCGCCGTCCGGGGCCGCGTCGAAGTTGTTCCGGCTGTCGAAGAGTCCCGCGATGCGCGGCGCGAACACGGGCGACGGCGCGCTCGCCCGGAAACCCTCCGCCACCGGCTCCAATTCGACTCGCATCAAGGGTCCCACGAAATCCACGCCTCCCCAGTAGTAAAGCTCCCGGCCGTTGGAGCGCCAGACGGGATGCACGCCGCCCTCGTTCGACAGGCGCAGCTTCGACCGTCCATCGGCCCGCATGACGTACACCTCGAATCTTCCCGTCTCGCTCGAGGTGTAGGCGATCCACTCCGAATCCGGAGAGAAGCGAGCTGTGTAGACGTGGACCGTCCGAACCCCGGAGCCGGGCTCGAACTCGTCCTTCAGTATCACCCGAGGGGCGCCCTCGCCCGACGTCGGGATCATCCAGGTGTCGCCGCCGGCGAAACAAAGGACGGTTCGACCGTCCGGGGACCAGTCCGAGAGCAGGAGTCCGACGCGACCTTTTTCCGGCTTCCAGAGAAGCTCCTCCTCTCCACCCGAAACTTCCTTCACCCGGATTTCAGGGCCTTCGTCGCGGGTCACCGCGTACGCAATGCGGCGTCCGTCCGGCGACCAGACCGGGTCTCTTTCGGGAGACGAGGTGGAGGTGAATCGGGAGGCCACGTCGGTCTCGACGTCGATGAGCCAGATGTCCACATCCCCGGTCGCGGGATCGATGCGGTTCGCTCCGATCCATCGCCCATCGGGTGACAGGCGCGGGTTGACGAACTCGCCCGAGCTCGGCTGCGCCACCCGGCGGAGCTCCCGTCCACTCCGGTCGAACCATACGAGCTGCCCGGCTACGCTCGAGCTTCCGCGAAAGGCAAGGATGCCATTGCGCGAAGCGGAGAATGAGACGTCGGTGCGGCGGACAGTGGCGGAAGAGGTCAGCTGCCGACCCACCACGCGCGCGTCGCCCTCGAGCTCGAGTCGATCGACATCGAAAGGCTGCGCCAGGAGGACGTCGCCGCGAACGAACAACAGATGGCCATCCGCGTAGATGGCCTTCGAGTCGCTCTCCACCAGAAACCGCGTTTCCCCGGAGTCGAGGGAGCCGACGTAGATACGGCCGCGCCGTAGCTCCGGTGAGTCGAAGTAGAGGAAGTGATTTCCGCCCGGAAGAAAATGGGGCCGGATTCCCCGCGGGATGGATGCGAGTGCGCCGTTCGGCGGCAACTGCCGAGGCTCTCCGCCCGCGGCGTTGACGCGGAACAACCGGCCGAAGTGAGCGAGGAGCATTTCGCCGGACTCGTTCCACGTCCCTCCCCAGAGGAACCCCGTCTCGCGAACCGTCTCCACGAAGCCTTTGGAGACGTCGATCTTCTTGAGAGCCGCAACCGTGCTGAATCCGAGCGAGCGGCCATCGGGCGACCAGAAGAGATGCCAGGCGCCTTCCGTCCCGGGAAGCGATTTTCTCAGCCCGCTTTCGAGCTCGTGTACCCAGATCCGAACGACGTGCTCCTCGGTATCGGGCGCGATGAAGGCGATCCTCGTTCCATCCGGCGACAGCTCGAGCGTTTCATAGGACGCCACGGGAGGGGATTCGATCCCGAATCGAATCGGGCGGCGTGCGGAGGGAGCGCGAGAAGCCAGGACGAGCGCGACGAGAAGAAGTGCTATGGCGAGCGCCCAGACCCACCGTCGGGGTCCGGGCGTCACTGGGCTCGTCTCACTCCCGCCGGGAGACTCGCGCTCAGCGGGTTCGGGCGAAACCAGGAGCTGATAGCCCCGTTTGGGCACGGTCAGGATGAACCGCGGCTCGCGGGGATCGTCGCCGAAGGCTTTTCGCAGCTCGGAAACACTCTGGGTGAGAACCTCGTCGGTCACGAAGGTGCCCGGCCAGACCTCTTCGGTCAGCTCCTCTCGGGACACGATGCGGGGAGCGCGCTCGGCGAGCGCCGTGAGAAGCCTCATGACCCGCGGCTCGAGTCTCGCCGGGCCGTCCGGCCCGACGAGCTGATTTCGGAGAGGCTCGACGATCCACTCGCCCACTCGGAAAGAGCTACCAGCTCGAAACGCCCGGTCGCGGTCCGTCAGTGAAGAAGCCACTTGGAGCTTCACGGGATGGACATCATACACCCCGGCCGCAGGCGCACCGATCGACCCATCCGAAGGACGTGGCGGCGCCGCGGTCGGGCGCCTTTTCGGATTGATGACCATCCTGTTACACTGTGAAATATCGATGCGGCTCCGCGCCGGATTCTTCGCCCTCCTCTGGCTGATCTTCGCCTCGTTCGCGATCGCGCAGCGAGATCCCAAGGAGGAATCCGCAATCCTCGAGGAGCTCCGCGCGATCGCCCCCGCGGCGGTCGGTGAGTTCCAGTCCGCCACGGAAGCTCTCGACGCCGGCGACCAGGCGGCCGCGGCCACCGGTTACCGCGCGGTTCTCGAGCTCGCGCCGGATTTTGCTCCCGCACTGAGGCGGCGTTCGTATGTCGTCTCCGACAACGAGGAGTCTCTGCAACTCGCCCGCCGGGCCTACCAGATCGACGCTCACGGATACAACCTTTCGGCGGTGGTCCAGGCGCTGCTCCGATTCGAGGACCGCGGAAAGCTCTCGGAAGCGAACCAGCTCGCGGAGCGGCTTCTCCAGGAGCTGCCCGACGAGACCAACTCCCTGGTCGTCATCGCCGGCGCGGCGGGTAAGAACGAGAACCTCGAGCTCTTCCGGAAAGCTGTTGCCGGACTCCGTCGCGTCGCCCCGGAGGAAATGATCACCCACTACTATTCCGCGCTCGAAGCCGTCGCTGACGAGGACTGGAACGAAGCGGAAGCGGAGATCGCGAAGGCGCGAGAGCTCGGTCTGCCTGCCGAGGAAGCCGACCGGATTCTGCGCGACACCGGAGTTCGAGATCGCGCGCGCAATTGGCGCTACCTCCGCATCGCCGGCTACGCCACTCTCGTCTGGGCGCTCGGGCTCCTGGCTCTCACCGGGCTGGGAGTCTTTCTATCCTCCCGAACGCTCGCGGCGATCGAAGCCCAGCCCCCCGAGGCCACCGGGCTTCCGAGCGAAACCATGAAGGCGATGCGGCGGGTATACCGCCTGGTTCTGTCGCTCGCCTCTCTCTATTTCTACGCCTCGATGCCGTTCGTGTTCCTTCTGGTGCTCGCGACCGCAGGAGGCCTTTTCTACGCGCTCGTTACCGTCGGCTATTTCCCGGTGAAGCTGGTGGTGATCGCGGTCATTCTCCTGTTCATCACTCTCTGGGCGATGCTCAAGGGACTCGTGGCGCGCAGCGATGATTCCGACCCGGGCGAGCGGCTCTCGGAACCAGAATCGCCCGAGCTCTTCGCGCTTCTGCGGGAGGTCGCCTCCAAAGTCGAGACTCCCATGGTGGACTCCGTATTTCTGGTGCCGGACGCGACAGTCGCGGTCTTCGAGCGCGGTTCGACCCTCGATCACCTGCGTCACCGGGGAGAGCGCTGCCTCCTATTGGGCCTTGGAGTGCTCGATGGACTGACGCTCGGCCAGCTACGGGGAATCCTCGCGCACGAGTACGGACACCTTTCGAATCGCGACACGGCGGGAGGCGGACTCGCGCTGCAGGTGAGGCGCTCGATCCTGACCAGCGCCGAGACGCTTGCCTCGGGAGGAGCTGCCGTTGTGGTACAACCCCGCGTGGCTGTTCCTCAACCTCTTTCATCGAATCTATCTCCGCATCTCGCAAGGAGCCTCTCGACTGCAGGAAGTGCTCGCCGACCGATGGGCGGTCCTTGCTTACGGAAGCGAGGCGTTCTCGGCCGGGTTGAGGCACGCCATTCGCCGCGATGTCGAGTTCCGGTTTCTGAGCCAGAGGGAGATCTCGCGATCGCTTCACGAGTCCCGTGCGCTCGGAAACCTCTACCGGCTGACGGTGCCGCTCCAGTGGACGGAGGGTGACGAGGACGCTGCGTCGGAGAAGTCGCCGGCCCAATGGATCGAAGACGCCTACCAGCAAGCTCTCTCGACCCCGTCGTCTCCCTACGATAGCCACCCCGCTCCCGCTCAGCGGATCGCCTGGATCGGACGAATCATGGGTGCTCCGGAACCTCCGCTCGAAGCGCGAGATGCCTGGAGCCTTTTTCCCGAGCGGGATCGAATGCAGGATCGGATGACCCAGCAAGTGAGCGCCCGAATCCAGGCATTCCTCGCGCGTCAGAGCGAGATCGAGGCCCAGATGCAATCGATGTCATCGGACGACGAAGTCGTCACGCTCGGGTTGGGCCGAGAGAAGAAGTAACGGAGGCGGGCTAACCGGCAAGCGCTAGTAGCGTTTCGACCGTCCTCCAATTTTGACAACCGGAGATCGCTAGGGGAGGCGGTAGCGCCAGACGGTCGGGCAGCGCTCGCGCGTGCATTCCGAGAGCAAGAAGCTGTCGCTGCCCGTCACGAAGAGCGCGCCTCCCGTCTCGAGCACTTCCTCGTACAGCGTGTCCCCTTCGGAGTCGATGACTCGGAGGAACTGGCGCTGGTTCTCCCCCGAGGCGACCACGATTCGCCCGTCGAGGAACCCGTACGTTCCCCAGTCGACTCGCGCAATCGACGCTTTCTCCGCTCCGTCCTCGAGTCCCAGCACGCGAAGCTCGTCGCCGTCGGCAATCGCGAGATGCCAGGGGCTTTCCGGGTCGGGCCACCGTACGAAGCTCCACGCGGCTTCGAAGCCGAGGGGAAGCTTTCCGACGACGGACAGATCCGCGTCGCGCACGACGAGCTCTCCTCGGGAGGGCGTGTAGAGTCGGCCTTCGAGGGAGCGGCTTCCCTCCACGTTCTCGTTCAGGATTCGAATCCGCTTTCCCGAGGCGTCGAGAACGTGGGTCTCCTGTCGTTCCACGATGAGAAGCGGCACCAGGAACTCGAGACGGCCATCGGATCCCAGATCGAAGGCAATGAATCCCTGCGGGGAGTGCTCGATCTCGATGAGCTTCTCGTCCGGACGCCCTGACATCGACTTGCCGTATCGGAACATGTAGCGCCCGGCGGAGTCGATGAGTCCGACGGGGGACCAGCCCCCGGCGTGGTCCGCGAACTCGCAGATTCCGTCGCCCTCGACGTCCACCGGGAAGACATCGAAGCCGGCGACCTCCTCGTACGCGACGAATCCCCGAAGCTCGCCCGACTCGGTCACGAAGGCCGCCCCCGCGCGGCCGGTGAGGGTCAGCGTCGCGTCGGGATCGCTCGAGCAGACGCGCCGCTCGATCGAGGTGAGGGCCCCGATTCTCTGGTCGGGCGTGAAGAACGAGGTCTTCTCGACGGGAATACGGATTCCATCGCTTTCCACGACTCCGAGCTCCGCGGGAAGGTTGAAGCGGCCGAAGTTCGACCAGTGAACGTTCAAGGTCGCATAGATCGCGAGAAGGACCACGGCCGCCGCCCGCCCGAGTTTCCCTGCGATGAAGCCGAGGAGGCATCCGAAGGCGGCCGCGATGAATGCCCACGGGAGATAGAAGAGAAAGAGTAGCGCGGTCGTCGAGGAATGAGACTGCCAGTAGCCCATGTGCAGCTGGATGGAGATGGCGACTAGACCGAGGAGGGCTCCTGCGCCAGCGGCGCGCGGCAGGTACAACACCGCGAAGGCAAGCGCCGCGAAGGCCGCGCCGTTGAACGCAAGGAGGATCGGATCGGGAAATGTCTCGAAGACGAGCCGTTCGTCGATGGCCCGGGCATACGCCCAGGTGAGAAACGGCAGGAGGACGCCGGAGACCACGACGGCGACGGAAAGGGAAACGCGGCTTCGGTCGGACTTCACCCTTAATGATACGAAGCAGGATCTGGCCGCGTCCAGATCGCGGACCGGCTAGGAAAATCTAGCGATGATCCTTCTCCGGAAGACCTCCGCCGACCAGTAATGCCTTTTGCGGGAAACACCGGATGCTTTCTTCCGCCGTTTCGGTCTCATGATGAGTCCTCGTCCGGAGTATAGGCACGCGCCGGGATGGAGCTCGCACGCCTCGAAAGGAGACAACGATGCCATCCAAGAAGACCAGGACTCGCGCGAGGAAGGCTCTGAAGGAGGGCAAGAGCCCCACCACCGCTGCGGGAGAATACGTCCACGAGGAGATCGAGCACATCCGCAAGGGCAAGCACGGGGCGCGCTCGACCAAGCAGGCCATCGCCATCGGCCTCGCCAAAGCCCGGCGGGCGGGAGTGCCCTTGAAGCCGCCCAGGAAGGGCACGACGAGCGAAAGAACGCGGAAGAGCGCCGTTCGGGCCTATGCCGCGGGGCGGAAGAAGAAGCGCGGCACGCCGTCGAAGAGGCGATCGCGCGCGATGCTGCGCCGGTTGAAACGGGAACCGCGTTCCGTCGTGTCGCGCCAGGCGCTCTCGAGGCAGGCACGCCGGACCGCCGCCGCGGCACGGGCCACGAGGGCCGCGAATCGGCCCCGAGCTCGACGGAGCCAGTGAGGGTCGCCCGACTCGCCTACGACGCGAGGCCGAGGCAGTGAAGGATCAGGTCCTGCCGGTGTTTGAGCTGGAATTTGGCGAGCAGATTCGATACGTGGAACTTGACGGTGCGCTCGGAAATATGGAGCTTGTCGGCAATCTGCTTGTTCGACAGGTTGTCGAGCAGAGTCTCGAGCACCTCGCGCTCGCGGCTGGTGATCGACGCCGAGAGTCCCGACTGGGGCCGCCCGCGCGAAGAAGCGACGACCGAATCGAGAAAGCGCGACAATAGCGACCGCGGGACCCAGAAGCCTCCCGCCGCCACCGCGTCCAGGGCGGAAGCGAGTTTTTCCCGGATCTCGCGGTACGGAACGATACCCTTCACCCCGAGCCGCAGGAGACCGAAGGCCTCGGATTCGCGAAAGTGATCGGAGACGACGACGATCCGCGCTTTGGGGAAGCGACGAGTGATGGCGCTGATCAGGTCTCCCGTATTCGGCTGCAACGGCTGGGCGTCGACCACGTAGAGCGTTGCTCGGGTGCACCAGTCCGGGGCGTGAAGGGGGGAAGCCGAGATCTTCTTCATATGGAGGCGGAAACGGTCGAGGTTGAGGACCTCTTCGAGCTCTCGCAGCACGAACGGATGCGACGAGAGAACGCAAACCATGCGGCGCGAGGCAGGCCGCTTCTTCATAGCCATTGAATGCCCTCCCCATCGGGGATTTCCCGAGCGGCGCGCTCAGGGGTTTCCTTACTCGCTGGCTCCGTTCGAGTCCGGGCGAGCCCGACTAACGAGTGCTACCGGTCTCAGCGTTTCGAAGAGAAGCTGACGAGACCTCTGGTCCAGGGTGCGTACCCCCGCGGCGGCGGGCGCGCGAAAGCTGTCGAACAGCAGTCGAGCCAGCAACGACTCCGGCGAGAGCAAGTGCAGGCGCCGAAGATAGGCCGATTTCACGGCACGGAGGGCATCCTCGGGAGGAACGAACGAACCCTCGGTGCGGCCTATCGCGGCGATTCTCCGCCACACCCGGAGCGTCCGGACGCATCGGCTGCAATCCGCCGCGTGCCGGAGCATCGCCGTCTTTTGCTCGACCGAGAGAGATCCCCTCGCCACGTCGACCCAATCCTCAAGCGCGAAGTGTCTCAAGTCGTAACTCCGGGCCATCGCTCACGCCCTCATGCCGAGGTCGAGCGGGCTCCTGCTAGATAAGGGTAACGAAGTCGAAATTGATATAGCTTACACGTCAATTTATTAAGCATTTGCAATCAATACGTTACGGCATCGCGACTCTACCGGTCCCAGACGAAGGGCCCCAGTTAATAAGGATGGGGCGCCTTTCGCGTATGGAGAGAAGTCGCGTCCCGAAGGGAGAACGACGGGTTGCGGGTCTTGCGCAGCCGACTGTAGAAGGACTTCATGAACTCCGCAGCCGCGCGATCCTAAACGTCCCAGAGCGTCACAAGGAGCGAGTGCGCCCCCGCACCCAGGAGGCCGCGCACGAGCCCGAGGAGCTCGTCGCCTTCGACGACGACGCTCGAGCCTGGCTCCGCTTAGTACTATTCGGCCGGAAGGGACTTCAAGCCGTCCCCGTCCGCTTGAGGTCCGCAACGACTTCCGACCATGCGAACCGGACCGCGCGTCCGCCGGGGAGCTTGAAGCCCGCGGAGCTGTCCTCCTCCAACTTCATATATAGGAGCGGCGGTTCTGCAGTATGCTACCCGGGCCGGAGGAGGCCCCCCCGTGAACCATCGAGCTGGATGGGTCTTCGTTCCTTTTCTGGTCGTGAGCGTCTCTTGCGGAGCGCCTCCGGAGAATAACGTCGATGCCGCTCCGCCCGACGTCGAACGTCCAAGCGGGCTGATCGTCAAGAAGCCGGACGCTTCCCCCGGGTACGTGCTCTACTCGCCCCTTCTCTCGGACACAACGTACTTGATCGACGCCGACGGTCTCGTCGTTCACACGTGGAAGAGCCAGTACGCGCCGAATGGATCCGTCTATATCCTCGAGAACGGTCGTCTCCTACGGGGAGCGAGGGTCGAATCAAAGGTGTTCAACAGCGGTGGAACGGGCGGGCTCATCGAGGAGCTCACTTGGGACGGGGAGGTCGCGTGGAGCTTTCCTTTCGCGACGGACGACCATATGAGCCACCATGACGTCGCGTCCCTTCCGAACGGGAACGTTCTCGCGATCGCGTGGGAGCGGAAGACCGCGGGGGAGGCGAAAAAGGCGGGCCGCCGCCCCGAGCTAGTCCCGGAGCAGGGGCTCTGGCCGGACAAGGTGGTCGAAATCCGACCGACGCGCCCTGAGGGAGGCGAGATCGTATGGGAGTGGCACGCGTGGGATCACCTCGTCCAGAACGTGGATGAAAGCCTTCCCCGCTTCGGCGAGCCGTCCGCTCATCCGCACCGAATCGACATCAATGGCGACGGGAGACGGGGCGAAGTCGATCCCAAAGAGCTCGAGGAACTGAAAGCTCTCGGATACGTATCCGAGGATACCGACGCGGAGGACCTGAGCTCGGACTTCTTTCACACGAACGCGGTCGCCTACAACGCGGGGCTCGACCAGGTCGCCCTCAGCGCGCCGAAATTCAATGAGATCTGGGTCCTCGACCACAGCACGACGACGGAGGAAGCGGCCAGCGGCACGGGGGGGCGCTGGGGCCGGGGCGGCGATCTCCTCTATCGCTGGGGGAACCCGGGCGCCTATGGCCGGAAGAAGAGCGCCGCGCCGCAGTTGTTCGGTCAACACGACATTCGCTGGATTCCGGAAGGCTACCCCGGCGCGGGGCACCTCATGATTTTCAACAACAACGTGCCCGGGCCAGGCGACGGGAGCCACTCCGCCGTTTTCGAGATAGAGCCGCCCGTGGATGCCGAGGAGCGCTACGTCGTTCCGGAGACCGGAGCTTTCGGACCGGCGCAGCCCGTCTGGAAGTACGAAGACGTGGGCACGTTCCTTTCCGATTTCGTCTCCGGCGCCCAGAGGCTCGAGAACGGAAACACGCTGATCTGCCAGGGTCGGGACGGGCGGATCTTCGAGGTCACGCCCGAAGGGGGAATCGTGTGGGAGTACTGGACGCCGTACTCCGGGACCGTGACGCTGGCGGACGGTTCACAGCCCTCGCCGGTCGAGAAATTCACGTACGCGGTCTTCCGCGCGACGAAGATTCCGCCCGACTATCCGGCACTCGCTGGACGCGATCTGAAACCGTTCGACCCGCAGCCGCCTCCGATCTCGCGCGAGTACGAAGAAAAGGAAACGGAAGATCACGACCCGTAACGGTCCGCTTTGGAGCTAGCGGCCCGGAGCTCAGGAGCGAATAGAGGAGCCGGGAGCCCTCACGCCGGGCTCCGCGTCGCCCCCACGATCACAAGAGACGAGATTGCGGGCGCGAAGCCTTCCTTCTGCTCATCAAGAATCAATCCCACACTGAGGAGAAGGAGCGAGCGGGCTCCGGCGCAACGCCAACGAATTGCTGAGCTCACCGACTGGAGATCGCCGCTGGTTCAATCCTTCTTCCAGTTCCACACCAACCCGCTAGCTACGCCGGCCACCATCACAGGGACTCCGAGTAGCCAACGCGCCAAGGGCTCGTGGACGACTTGAAGGAGGAGCAACGTCACTGCTATAGCGATCAGGACAGGAACCCAGAATCTCCAACGTGCGAGCAAGTCCAAAAGAAGGTCTAAAAGCTCTAGGACGCCTACGACAAACTCAAGGATGCTGGCGGGCATGCGAGGTGAAGGTTCGAGACCTTTCCCATTGATGCCCAGCGAGCCGGGGTTTGTCAAATGCGATCGCGGGAACTTTTCACTATATGTAGAAAGACCGGCGGACATCGGGGCGGGCGAATCGCCCAAAGGTGGGGGTTGGCTGGGCGCTTCTTTCAAACGCTGTGGGAGGAAGCAATAAAAAGCATTACCAAGGCGACACCCGGTTCCTCGCGCTGTGTCGTTCTTACGCTGGCTACCCCGAATTTTCCGGGTCCTTTTGACTTCCTCCCGGGGGGCTGGCGAGAGTACGCCATGGATTCTTATGAAAACCCAGCACTTCGTGGGGACGAGCCAAATTCTCGGATTGGCACGGAAGCTGCCTATTGGGTTAACACGGCAGCGTGGCTGCCGTGTTAACGGGCGGCCCTAGAGCCGTCCTTCATGGAGGTCACAAGATGATTCGATGGACAGCGATTCCTGCAATCCTTGCACTCTTCACAGCAGCCGCCGTGGTGGCGCAGACACCGACACCGGAGCAGCCTAGGCAGCCCGAGCAGAGAGCCGAGTCACCGGAACCCGAGTTGATGTTCATGGGTGAGATCGTGTCCGTGGACGCGAACGCCAAGACGGTGACGGTTCGCGAGCCCAGCCCTTCCCCTTCCACGCCGAGCACGCCTCCCGCGGAGCCGGCAGCGCCGGCCGCGAAGGCAGCGAAGACGATTACTCTCACGATTGACAGCTCGACGAAGATCTCGTCCAAGGCCGACAAGCCGGCCACCCCCCCTTCAACGGAGGGCCAGGCCGCGGCGAAGACCCTCGAGCTGAAGGACCTCAAGGCCGGACAACCGGTGATCGTGAAGTACACGAGCTCGGCGGGTAAGCACGTGGCGAAGTCGATCGAAGTGGTGAAGGCGGAGACCTGATCCAACTAGTCTGACCCGCATCATTCTCCGCGGTCGCCGGGGCACTTTCCCGGCGACCGCTCCCATTTGTCCGGATTGCTTCGAGCAAGCTTATTTTCGCTGCCGCTGTGCGCGAGCACCGTGTTCGAGCAGGACCTGGTGACGCGCCACCCAAGGCTGATGAGCTCATCGCGCTCTTCAAGAAACGCCACCCCGAGGTCATCGCCCATCTTCTTCCCTTTAATCCGAACTACCGGGACTCGCAGGAGATCCTTGCCTTGTTCCACGCGGCTTCATTTCGCTATTGCGAGTACATCATCATCACTGGCTTTTGATGGGTTTACTTTTTATGAGGTCAAGAAACATGGGCAATCAAGGTGGGAATATGTGGAAGGGCGCGGCAGCTGGTCTCATTGGAGGCCTGGTCGCATCCTGGACCATGAACCGTTTTCAGGACGTCTGGCTCGCGCTTTCCGAGAGGAATGATGCGTCAACAGGCTCACGTTCCTCGGATCAAGAGAAAGAGAGTGAGGAAGCGCAAGGGTCTAACGGCGACAATAACGAGCAGGACGACACAACGGTTAGGGCTGCGTCAGCTCTCTCTGAAGGCATCTTCGGTCACAAGCTAACTAAAGGTGAAAAGAAGATCGCCGGGCCGGCGGTCCACTATGCTTTGGGCACAGGCGTCGGAGGGCTTTACGGAGCCGTCGCGGAAGTTGCGCCGGAATTGACGACAAGCGCAGGACTACCTTTCGGTGCTGCCTTTTGGCTCGTCATTGATGAAACAGCAGTTCCGGTGCTGGGACTTTCAAAGCCACCAACTGAATATCCGGCGTCGACCCACGTTTACGCGTTGGCTTCGCACCTCGTTTACGGGTTAACGGCTGAACTCGTGCGACGCAATTTGCGAAGAGCTTTGTGAAAGTCGTTTAGAAACGAGAAGGACACGCAACGACGCTAGATCACAAAAATGCAAAGTAGAACAGACACAAAAGGGCCAGAGAGGTAGTTCTTCATCTCTAGACCTCTGCCTCCTCGTCGTCCGGCGCCGGATCCGTCACCCCGATTCAAAGCTTGCTTCCAGACTGACATGTCTCCCTTCACGTCGACCTCTCTCGAGGCTGGGACTCGAGCTGAAGTTCCGTCCGGTTTCCGGCAATCAGCTCGCGTCAGAATTCCCTATCAGTCTCCCGATCACTGGACGGGTGGGTGGACTGCGCCTTGCACATTGGCGCAGAGTCCAGCGTTAGGCTCGCCCGGCCCGCACCCCCCATTCAGAGTGGTGAGTTGCTCCTCTAGAAGAGCTGGAATGACAGGTCCCATCGTTCTCAGCGCAATGTGATATTCCGCCCCCATCGGATTGGTTAGACCGATGCACGGGAGACTTGGAGACGCACAACCGCTGGTATCTCCGACTGCCAGTCTGGCTCTCAAGACGATCCGTCCTCGACCCTTCACAATCTGGCTGTCGGCGAACTGATAACTCCCACCCGTGGCTGGATCCGCGAGGTCCGGACCTGTACAGAGCCAACCGTGCGGCAAGTCCGGGTGAGTGCAGTTTTCCGGATTGTTGAAGTTGATCCACCATGCGCTCACGACGGTGTTGGGCACAAAACCGGGAGACGTTATCCACGTGCTCGCACCATCCTCCGATCGATGCACTACTGAAATCGATCCCGGAACCACGGGGAACCCGGGAGCGATATACACAACGGGCTCCACCGAATTCACGAATCTCCGATGCGCTTCGGCGCCGAGCGTCACGACCAGCACGAAGCCGGCCAAGAGAACGAGCCTTGTAGCGGTGAAGTTCATTGAGACCTCCTTCATGATTCTCGAGATTGCCAATTTCCGAATTGCTGCCAACGGACCGGGGCGGATAGAATCCGCTCACTTAGTCGCACGGTACGGGGCAGAGTTTGGAGATCCGTGCGCGGGAAGTCCTTAAGAGACGGCAAAAGTGCGCTAAAAAACCTCCAAATTTCCTCCGGGACGAATTTATGAAATTGGAGCCAAAGGAGTTCGAGGAGGATGAGAGGAAGTCCCCAAAGCGCGCTCCGGAATCGATCAACCGAAAAGAACATTACGAATTCGCCGAATTCCGGCTGGATGCAACGGAACGCCGGCTGATGCGCGGCGACAAGGCCGTCCCGCTGACGCCGAAGGTCTGCGATACGCTCCTGTACCTCGTACAAAATCCCGGGCGGATCATCGAGAAGGACGAGCTCCTGAACGCTCTGTGGCCGGGCACCTTCGTCGAAGAAGCCAACCTAGCGGTGAACATTTCCACCCTGCGTAAGGCGCTCGGGGAAGCTCCGGATTCAAACCGTTACATCGAGACCATCCCCAGGCGCGGCTACCGCTTCGTTGCCGAGGTAGGGCGGATATACGAGCAACCGCGAGAAGCCTCGACCATGAACACGGCCTTCTCAAGAGATGGGGCTGCCGTTGCTCCTGCCGCATGGGCATTGCGGGAGCCGATCACGGACGGAACGGCGATAAGAGGATCTATCGTCGAACCCGCCGAGATTGCAGTCGCGACAGGCCGACCTTTCCGGTCGGCCGCCTTCACGATCTTCGTCGTGTTCGCCTGCCGGGATCTCGATAGGCTTTTGGGTGAGCCGATACTTCGAGTCCGTTCCATCCTTCCCTGTGGTGGAATCCATGATCAAACTCGAACCCGGGTACTGGTTGGATGGAATCCGAGCACCCCGAGAGCTTGGATTCGAACGTCCCACGCGTAACGCCCTGGTGCTTTCGCATGACGGCCGATTCGTCATCTACAGCGCGGTGCCCGAGAACTCGCCCTCTGGGTTCGTGCCAGGCACTTTTCGATTCCGACCGGACCCGGAATTTGGCAGACCGCGAATGGCTTCCGCCAAACCCCGACTCTACCTGCGGCGATTGGACCAGATCGAGGCGAAACCCATTCCTGGGACCGAAGGCGGCGTCGGCCATTTTCTTTCCCCGGATGACCGATGGGTCGCATTCTGGGTAGACGGGATTCTGATGAAGGTCCCGATCGACCACGAGGTGCCGCCGGTACCTTTGTGTGATGCGTATCAGCTGGGAGTTCGATCGTCTGCCGGGCCGTTCGGAGCGGACTGGGGAACCGACGGAAGGATTGTGCTGGCGGCAGCGCAGAATGTGGGCCTGACGGTGGTCTCTGAAGACGGTGGTGAACCGGAGAGCGCGACTATCCCCGATCCGAGCCGAGGTGAGTGGAGCCACCGGCTGCCCCATTGGCTTCCGGCCGGTAAGGGAATTCTGTTCACCGTCATGGAAAACGGCTACAGCCTCGGGTCGAAAGTTGCGCGTGCTGGAGCCTGCCGAGCGCCGTTGGCGCTACCTCCTGGAGGACGCTGCCGACGCTCGGTATGTTCCTTCAGGGCACATCGTGTTCCTGCACCACGGAGCACTCATGGCCGCGCGGTTCGATCTTGCCCGGCTCGAGATTATCGGACAGCCCGTGCCGGTGGTTGCCAGTGTGATGCAGGCGCTGAATGTCTTTCATCAGCTCTTCAACACCGGTGCCGCGCAGCTCAGCATATCGGACACCGGATCGCTGGCCTATGTACCGGGTGGAATTCTCCCTGAACAGGAGAACCAACTCGTTTGGGTCGATCGGCGAGGCAATGTCGAGCCGGTGATGCCGGAGAAGGCGGCCTTTGGTTCTGCTTCCCTATCCCCCGACGGACGACGGATCGCGTACGTGACCACGGGAAAGGAGAGAGGGTTGTGGATGTACGAGATCGAGCGGGGGGCCCGCGTTCTGCTGACTGAGGGGAGCGTATTTCCGCCTCCCATCTGGACTCCGGATAGCAAGGCGGTTGTCTTCGGCTGGTCCGAGGCGGGGGAGCTGAACCTATATCGTCAGGCCGTCGACGGGACCTCACCCAAGGAGCGACTCACGACCAGTGAATACTCGCAGCGACCCGCCTCGTGGTCGCGGGATGGTTCTTCGCTCGTCTTCGTGGAAATCCGCCCAGAATCGGGGGGCGATATCGCACTCCTCGACCTTCGCAGCGGCCGGACGGCGCCTCTGCTGAATTCACCGGCCAACGAGGCTTGGCCGTACCTTTCCCCCGACGGTCGTTGGCTGGCGTACACGTCCGATGAGTCGAAACGTCCCGAAGTGTTCGTCCGGTCGTTTTCCGACGGGGGAGGTCGAGTACAGATCTCTACCCGGGGAGGGACCGACCCGGCCTGGTCGCGCGACGGAAAGCAGCTCTTCTACCGGGTCTTCGACGAGTGGTGGGTAGTCGATGTCCGCACGGAAGGCGGTTTCTCCCCAAGCAAGCCGCGCCTCCTCTTCGAGAAGCCGGGCATGCTCGCGGGCGGTCCGAACCGCACCTGGGATGTCTCCCCGGACGGGCGATTCTTGATGACCGCGCTCGGGCAAGGGAAAGTCGAGCCCGTGACGGAGATGATCCTGGTACAGAACTGGTTCGAGGAGCTCCGGCGCGTAGTGAAGACCGACAAGTAACGAGTTGGAGCCAGCGGGACGTCCGCAACTTCGGGCCGCATCCTGCATGGATGCTATGGGCAGGTGCGGCCGGACGCAAACGAGTCCTTGTACAGGACGCTTCGGAACTTGGATCGCTGAGGGTTACTTAAATAGCAGATGAGGGTCCGACTGTCGACTGTCAGTGGCCCGCGAGGGGCAGCCGGAACGAGACCATCTCCTCGCCGTTGCGAGCCAGCAGGACGTCGCCGACCAGCACCGGGTGGTTCCAGGTCTTGCCCTCGATCGCCGGGAACTTGGCGAGCTCCGTGAACTTGTCGGGGGTCGCCCCGACCAGCGCCAGCTCACCCTGCTCCGACAGGACCAGCAGCAAGTCCTGGTCGGGTAACAGGACGAGCTGGCCTTGGCCGTAGCGTCCGCCCTTCCACTTGCGCTTGCCGTCCTCGACGTCGATGCACGCGAGGATGCTGCCGTCGAAGCCGAAGGCATGGCCATCGTGTACGACGAAGTCGTTGAAGTAGGGCTTCAGCCCAATCGAGGTCCAGCGCTCTTCGACGGTCCATCCGTCGGGTCCGGGCGCGACCGCGATGCGGCGCATGCCGGAACCGCCGCCCATTCCGGAGCCGGTGCCGATCAGCACGTCGCCGTCCGCGGTCAAGCCGGGCTGCACGATGCCGTCGCCCGGCCATGGATGCGTCCAGAGCAGCGTGCCGTCGGCCGGCGCGACGCTGATCGCGCCGGCTCCGTTGAGGAGCAGGATCTGCTCGACTCCGTCGATCGTCACCAGTTGTGGCGAGCTGTAGCCCCAGCCGCCGTCCGGGCCGAACCAGCGCGGATCGCCGGTGGCGAGGTCGTAGGCGACGAGCTTGCCAGCGGCGGCGACGACGACGACCTCGTCGAGCACCAACGGCGAGCTCGCGAATCCCCAGTAGGGGACCTCTGTCTCGGTGTCGGACGCCGCGTTGCGTGACCACACGACGGCGCCGTCACCGGCGTCGAGCGCGTTCAGGATTCCGGTCGCACCGAACGTGTACACGCGACTGTCGCTCAGGGTCGGCGTCGCGCGCGGACCGGCGCCGCCATTCGACTCCCAGAACCGGACGGTGTCGCGGTGTTGCCACACCGGCTCGCCGGTGGCCGTGTTGTAGCAGGCGACGACCTCGTCCTCACCGCGCTGCTCCTGGGTGTAAAGGAAGTCGCCGCGGACCGCGAAAGACGACCAGCCCGGTCCGATCGGCCGGCGCCACAGCTCGACGGGCGGCGACTGCGACCAGTCGGTCTCGATCCGCACGCCGGGGATGACGCCATCGCGATCGGGTCCGCGAAAGCCGGGCCAGTCGAAACCGGTCTCCGCTGCTGGCGGTGCCGAAGGGAGCGCCGCGAGCCGTTCCTCGGGAGCCTCCGCTGCTGTCGGAGTCGACGTGGGCTCAGGCGGCTCGTCGCCGGCTTGCTCCGGGAGCGGCTCCTCGGGCGCCGTCGCGGCTATTGGGGCTGGCGTGGGCGCCACCGGCTCCTCGCCGGCCTGGGCCAGGAGCCGCTCCTCGGCGGTCTCCGACCAACGCCACGCGATATCGTTATCGAAGCTGGCTGTGAAGCCACCGGTCCGGACGAGCGCCAACACTCCGCACGCAAGGAGGATGGTAGCAACCATCGCCGCGCGACGAGGTCCGTTCGAGAGGCGACGGCTGGCCACCGCCCAGACGACGAAGGCGAGGCTCAGGACCGGGATAGCCAAGATGGGGAACAACATCCCCATCGCCCCCGTCGCGATCGACTCGTGCATGATGCGCGAAGTCGCGAACAGCGCGACTATCATCAGGACGACGGCGCTCAAACGCTCGGACCAAGGCGCTCGGCTGAAGAAGACCCACCACACGACGATAGCCAACCCGCCGACGAGTCCCCCAATCACCCCGATGGGCGTAGCGTCGGGATTGACGAACGGGACCCCAAACCTCACGAGCCACTGCACGATGACGATCGCCACTCCGGGCCACACCCGGAGCGGCTTCGTGAGGGTCGGTTCCTCGGTCTTTGTGATGTTCATGTCAGATCAAAACGCTCCCTACAATCCGTTTGTTTCATTTACAAGAAGAGCTCGAGCTCCCGCGCCGCGTGTCACGACGAGCGTATTACCAGGCTGCCGCGTGTCCTTCCCGTCGCGGGTCCGCGCCCCGCGGACAAGACGTTCGTTCGTGGGTAGATCATGATTCCATTGAGCATGCCGTACGCCTCTTTCGCATCGAGCAGGCGGTGTCCCTTGGCGGCCAATGCGGCGCGCGTCTCGTCCGTGAATCCCTTCTCCAATCCGAGATCCGTACCCGTCATGTAGGGAATCGAGTTCCCGAGGTACTGCAGGACGAACCGCGGCGCCTTCACCGCATCGTGCGCATCCATCTGGAAATCGAGCGCCCGCACGACGACCTGCAGAATCGTCTGCGGAATCGTCCAGCCGCCCGCCGAGCCGAGTGCGAAATAGGGCTGGCCGTGGCGGGTGACGATGGTCGGGCTCATCACGAACCGAGGGCGCTCACCGGCCTCGACGAAGTTGACGTCCTGCGGATCGGTGCTGAAGTACGACATGCCGTTGTTGAAGACGACGCCCGTTCCGGCACCGCCATGCCCGCCGGCAGCATCAGCGTTTGGGTGATGACCACGATGTTGTGATCGCGGTCGACGACGGTGTGGTTCGTCGTGTGCTCGAACGCGGAAGACGTCGTCGCCGCCGCTTGGTCGGCGCGTAGAACTGCGCTCGATTCAAGTCGATTCTGGCAGCCTGTTCTCTGGCGTACTCCTTCGACAACAGCTTCTCGAGCGGGATCTTCGCGTAGCTCTTGCCGGTGTTGAACGCGTCCTCGTCGATGAACGCGAGCTTCATCGCCTCCGCGACGAGATGGACGAACTCCGGCGAGTTGTGCTCGAGCGCGCGCACGTCGAACTGCTCCAGGATGTTCAAAGTCTGAAGCATCGTCATGCCCGAGCTTCCGGGCGGCTGGCTGTAGACGTCGTAGTCGCGGTAGGTGGTGTGCAGCGGTTCGGCCCAGCGCGCCTTGTAGTCGGCGAAGTCCTTGGTGGTGAGCAGCCCGCCGTTGTCACGGAAGAACGTCGGCGAATCGTTCCGCGAGGGCGCCGCCGTAGAACACCTCGGGTCCTCCCGCCGCGATCGACTTCAACGTGTTCGCCAGATCGGCCTGTTTCAGAACGTCCGCAGCGGGCCACGGTTTGCCTTCCTTGAAGAAGATGCCGGCGCCGTACGGGTAACGTCCGACCGCCCCGCCAAATCCTTCGTCGCCGAAGCCCCCGCGCACGGCGGGCGTCACCGCGAACCCCTTTTCCGCGTACTCGATGGCTGGCGCCAGTAATTGAGCCCAGGTCATCGATCCGTACTGCTCCCGCAAGGCCGCCCAGCCCGCGAGCGAACCGGGAACCAGAGGTGCTACGAAGCTATCGCGCGCCGGGTTGGCGCGGTCCCAGAGCCGCGCACCCGCGGTGAACATCTCGGGTTTGAGCGCTGCGGGGGCCGCACCGACGAAGTCGAGCGATCGAATCTGCTGCTTCTTGCTGTCGTAGATCAGCGCATAACCCCCGACTCCGCCGAGACCCGACATGAGGGGCTCGACGACCGCCAGAGTCGCGGCCGTTGCTACCGCGGCATCGAACGCGTTTCCGCCCTGCTGGAGGATGCGCAGCCCAGCCTGAGCGGCCATGGGCGACGACGTGACGACCATCCCGTTGACCGCCATGACCTGGCCACGGATGCCCGTGGCGGCGACGATCAGTAGAAGGGCAGCGGCCGCGACCACCTTCGGGGACACGCGAGACTTCTGACGAGCCGCATCTTCCTCATGACTCCTCCACACCTTCGGCTATCCCTCGAAGTGTGCCGGACCGTATATGCGCAAACCCGTCGTGTCAACCGGATGCTCGAGCGCAAACCTGGGCATTCTGCCGACGCTCGAAACAATTCACGATGACATTTCTCCAACCCTTGACAGCCTTAACGGGTTTTGAGATATCACCGGCTCGAGCTGCCGATCCTGCCGAGTCGAGCTTCCACATCTTGGGGCCGCTCATGCTCCGGCGTTGTGTCAGGCGACTAGAACGACACGAGGGTTGAGCGAACGCTCCCGTAGGCACCTCACGTCCAAGAAAGTCATGGCTGACGAACTTCACGGAAGGAGATTCCCAATGGAACGTCGAGCGCTGGCAGAACAGGCGTTTGGTAGACACCAGTCATCCAATCGGATCCGCTTGATTCAAGGAGTCGGCATTGCGCTGCTGATGCTGTGCATCGCGCTTCCGATGGCATCGCCCGTCTTAGGGCAGGGCGCGGGCGCTTCCATTGAGGGCACCCTGAAAGACCAGCAGGACGCCGTGCTGCCCGGCGCAACCGTAACCCTGCTCAACGAAGAAACCGGAGTGAGTCGTACGACAACGACTGACGCGGAAGGCCGCTATCGGTTCCTGGCCCTGGCGCCCGGCCAGTACCGCATCACCGCCGAGCTTTCGGGGTTCGCGACCGCCGAGGTGGGGAATATCGCGATCACCATCGGCCGCTCGGTGGAACACGACTTCACGATGGGTATCCAGGCCATGGAAGAGACGATCACCGTGAGCGGTGTCGCGCCGACGGTCGACACAACCAAGAGCGAGGTCGCTGGGGTCGTCACGCAAAATCAGATTGAGACCCTCCCCGTCAATTCGCGACAGTTTCTGAACCTCGCCCTCCTGATGCCGGGCACCAGCCAGGACGCCGCGCGGTCCTTCTATAACAACGTCACGGTCGGGGCCGGCACGAGCTACTACTCGAACGGCTTTACCGTGGACGGCGTCAGCAACACCTGGGCCGAGCAAGGCGAGCCGCGCCAGAACTTCCCGCAGGGGGCCGTTGAGGAGTTCAAGGTCCACACGGTTGGATTCCCCGCCGAAATGGGTCTGGCGTCGGGCGGCTTCATCCAGATCATCACCAAGAGCGGGACGAACCAGTACAACGGTGAGGTCTTCGAGTACTACCGCGGCAAGAATCTGAACGCTTGCAATAAGTTCGAGTGCGTGGATGGCGCGCCCAAGCCGGACTTCAACCGAAACCAGTTCGGAGCCTCGTTCGGCGGACCGATCATCAAGGATCGAACGCACTTCTTCGTGTCCGCGGAGCGCACGCAGACCGACGAGTTCTACACGGTCAGCACCGGAAAGCCGGAGTTCTATTCGGCGCTGGAAGGAACGTTCAAGAAGCCGATCGACAGCAACCTGTTCGTCGCCCGCGTGGATCATCAAATCAATACGAACCAGCAGCTCTTCGTCCGTTACGGACAGGAGGGGGGAAGAAGACCTGCCTCGGTTGCGGCGGTACGGGAGCTTCGGGATTCGACTTCCAGAAGCCCGCCTACTCGGCGGTGGTCGGCCACACCTGGGTCGTCTCACCACAACTGTTGAATGAGATCCGTTTCCAGTATGCCTATGCCGAGTACCAGGTGATTCCCGGCGGTAAGGAAGCTTTCACCGAGGTCGGTGACTATCCGCCAGAGCGGATCAGCATCGATCGCATCGAGAGAGCGCTGTACCTCCCGAGCCTGAGTTACGGGAACGGGTTCGACGAGCTCGGGCCCGAGAAACGGTTCCAGTTCAAAAACACTCTCACCCTCAGCCGCGAGAAGCACGAGATCAAGCTCGGTTTCGACTTCAGTCACATTCCTTTCGCCGATGACGCCCTCTACAATCTCAACGGCTATTACGTCTTCGGGACGGACCAGTTCATCGACGGCAGCGATGCTTCGATTGCCAACCTGCACGACCCGGTGTTCTTCGGGGCGTCGCTCCCGGCGACCAACACCAGCGTACCGTCGCAGCATCTCGCCTTCTTCGTCCAGGACAGCTGGAGGGTAGGCACGAACGTCTCCGTCGATCTCGGGCTGCGCTGGGACAAGCAGTTCGGGTCGTTCAACGAACGGCTGACTCCGGATCCGCGCATTCCATACGCCGATCCGCCATCGCGCGGCGACTCGAACAATTTCGGTCCTCGTCTCGGGGTTACCTGGGACGTGCGCGGAGACGGAAAATCGATCGTGCGGGCGGCGGGCGGGAAATACTACGACAACATCCGCACATTGAACAATTTTCCCGAATGGCGAAATCTTTCGCAGTTCAACATCGCGATTGTGAACCCGCCGTACCCGGATCCTTATCTGGGACAGGATCCGTTGACCTTCGCCTCGACGGCGCCACCGAATCTCTTCATCATGGCGAACGATTTCCGGAACCCGAGCTCGGAGCAGTACAGCGTCGGCTGGAGTCAGAAGCTCACCGAGGACATGACGATTCACGTCGACGGCACGTACGTGCACAGCAGCGGGGATCGGATCAAGGTCGACCGGAACCTTCCGGATCCGGTGACGGGGATCCGGCCGTATCCGCAGTATGCCATCATCGACGAGGATCAATCCATCGGCCTCGCGCATTACAAAGGGCTGTTCGTCCGGCTCGAGAAGCGTCTGAGCCACAACTACACCTATCTCGTGTCCGTATACGCTCGCCGATACGGACGACTTCGGAGGACGCGCGGGGAACACCGGCGGCTTCTTCCACATCACGGATCAGAGCAACTACGATCTCGACAAGGGTCCGTCCGACGTGGAGCGCCGGCACGCACTGGTGGCGAGCGGCACGGCGCTCCTTCCCTGGGACATGACGCTGGGCGCGGTCTGGACGTTACGGTCCTCGGCGCCGTTCAGCGCCTACTCCGCGGTCGTCAATCCCTATGGGCAACGCCTGTATGTGCCGGGCACGTCCCGCAACCAGGGCAACCGCGACCTGAATCTCGCAACGGTCAACCAGTACCGGGCCGAGAACGGCTTCGGGCCCATTTCCGAGAGCCAGATCGAAAGCGACCGGTTCAGCAGCATAGACGTTCGCCTCTCGAAGGCCATCATGTTCGGTGGAGACAAGAGGCTGGAACTGATTGCCCAGGTGTTCAACATTCTCGGTACCGACAACCTGAACGCGCCGTTCAGCGGTGGACAGGTGACGAGTGCCCTGTCCGACAGCTTCGGGAGGATTCTCACCGCCAAGCCGAAGCAGCAGGCCGAGCTGGCGATTCGCTTCGCCTGGTAAAAGGCCGCGTCCGGCGCATCCGGCCGCGATCCTCGAGTAAAGGAGTCTCGTCATGCGACCCATCGCCAGAGAGTGGTGCGCCATTGGCGTGGTTGTCGCCATCGCGTTGATGGCGCCCCGCGGTAATGCCCAAGCCCAGCCGGCGATCCTCGTCTTCCGACCTGGCCGCGCTCTTCGCTCCGGGCGGTCTTCTCCAGGATCGCAATGGTGATGGCGTGATTGATTTCGTCCACGCGCGCGTCGTGTTGGGTGAAAGGCCGAGTGCGGCGGACGTGTCTGCGGCGGCGGACCTCGCCGCGCGGCTCGGCTTCGAGACGATGGCGATGAACCTGCCGCTCTCGGCCACGCCGGAAGCCGGCGCGACCGCATTCATCGTTGGACGGGACGGCATTCGGCGGACGGGCGTGACGCCGCCAGCGGCGATGGCATCGCTCCGTCCGGGCGAGGGAATGATCGTGACGGCCACTGCGTCCGGTGCGCCGGCGGTCATCGTTTCGGGCGCGGACGAGGCGGGTACGATGGCGGCGGCGGAACTGCTGGCGGGCCGCCTGCCCCATGTGTGGGATCCGGAAGGTCCCTCGCTCTCCGACGTGGCGAGCGCCGTCAGGACGGTTCTGGGCGACGGCGGAAGTGCTGTCGAAAGCGTCACCATTCCCGCCGTAACCGTGCGAGCGGGCGCAGACGAAATTCAAGCGATCGACGTTGCGGTGACCGTGCCGACCGCCGCCGCCGCGGCGAGCGCCGCACGAACACTCCGTCAACTGATTGCGTCTCCATCGACCCGACCAGCGGGTACGCTCTCCTATCCGGGCGCGGCCATGATTCGGATCGAGATCGCGGCCACCGGTGCAAGGTCTTCCGTCGTCGAGATTCCCCGCACCGAAGGCGCGCGACCGGGGCCCGTACCGCCACGCCCCGGTTCGGACGCGAAAGAAAAACTGACGCTTGCGAACCTCTTCACCAGCGACGGTCTTGCTGGGCGACTCCGACAGCAATCGCATCGTCGATCGCTTCGACATGCTGCTCTGTCCCTACGGCGACGGAATCGAAGCGACGGTGGAGCTCGCGGCCCGGCTCGGCCTCGAATCGACGGGCATCTCCATTCCCGTCGCGGTGCCTCCGGACCGCATAGAAAAGCCGGAAGACGAAGCCACGCTCGTCCTGATCGGAATCGCGCATCCGCTCGTCGATCAGCTGGTGACGGAGAAGAAATTCGAGCGGCCGGCGCTTTCGCCGGGACAGGGACTCATCCAGGTCGTCAAGAAGGCTTTTGGTGACAAGAGCGCTCTGGTCATCACCGGTGCCGACGAGCGGGGGCTTGCGAGGGCCCTTCGCGAAGCGGCCGAGCGGCTCCCGCACGTTTGGACGCGGGGAAAGGATCGCACGACGCTCGACGACATTCAGGACGACGCCCGGCGCTTTCTCTCGGGACGCACGCCGGCGGGTCAAGCGGCGACCGCCCTGTACAAGCTGGATCAGATCGCCGGGAGTCTTGCCGGCAAGGATCTGGAGTCAGCAGAGGTCGTGGTTTCGCTGGAAAAGCCCGCCGACGGTTTCGCCGAGGTGGTCCGGCAGCGCGCCGCGAAGATCAAGGCGGATCGGGTGAACGTCGTCGTCGATAACCGCGACGTCCAGCATGCGAAGACGATCTTCGACGAGAGTTTCGACATCCCGTCGGAAGTCGACGAATTCTGGAAGCAGTTCCGAAGCAAGGTGCTGCCGGCCGTGAAGAAGAATCAGCCCGTTATCGTCGAGGCAGGCCTGAGCGAGTCGCCGGAGATGCGGGCCCAGATCGAGAAGGACGCACGGGCCGAGCTGGTCAAGGCCGGCGCGGCCGACTCCGGGACGTCGGTGACGGTGCTCTGCGCGTACAAGCAAGGCTACAGCTGGCTGTACGACGTGATGCGCCCCGCGGTTTCCGGCAAGTCGATCGAGAGCATCCTCATCCGCTTCGCCCGCATCGGGCCGCCGCCCGAATGGAAGCATCAGGCCATGTTCTCGCCGACGCGGTGGCTGCTCGAAATCTATCCCATCGCGGACGTCCTGGCTCGCGATCTGAAGATCGACGTGCAGAAGATCCAGATCGAGGAGGCGCCGATCGGCGCGCCGGCGTACGAGGCGACGGTGACCGGGACGGACGGTGCGCCGATCTTCCACCAGACGTTCGAGCCGCGAATCGTGCGTCCGCGATTTCTTCGATCAGTTTCCTTCCTATGAAAAGGTGCGCGTCGAGACCGGCTGGCTGCGAGCCACCTCCGGCGACCGCGTACCCTCGTCGATCAACGGATCGAAACCGATCCGGAGCGCTTCTGGGATCACTTCCAGGCGAAGACGCTGCCCGCCATCTACGACTATGAGATGGCGGTTTCCAAGGGCAAGCCGCGTCCGGAGGACGCGCCGTTCTTCGGGGAGCTCCGCGTCGATCTCACGCTGAGCGAACCGAGCTACAAGGTCGGCATCGACAACGAGCTCATCGCACCGCTCGAATCGCGTGCAGGAAGAGATCTACTTCAACACGCTTCATTTCTTCGACGTGCTCGGGCCGCGAAGCGAGCGGGCCGTCGCTCGACTACATCGGTCGCGTGATCCCGGTCGTCCGTCCGAAAGAGGACGGCACGGCGGGACACGCTCAGATCACGCTTCACCGGGTTCGCGACGGATCGTCCCGCGGTGGTGGTCACGTACCGCGAACGGGGCGGACGCACGGGAGAGGCTCGCCTGGACATCCCCAAGGTGGAGCTCGACGGCTCCCGAGGCGCTGGCGGCGATCGTGCGGGACGGACAGGACGGTATCGAACGACTCGACCTGCGGGTGAAGGTCGACACGGAGAAGGACGAACGCGCCGAGCTCGTCAAGCGAACGCGCGCGGAATCCGTGGACCGGCGAATCATGTCCGCGGAACAGGTGTCGGCGATTCTTGCGAACCTGGGAGCAGCTGCGCGGCGCCGGACTGTACAAGGATGCGCTGGCGTACCACGATCTGCGGCGGCCTCGAAATCGCCGCCGCGTGGACGTGGACGTCCGACCCATCGACCCGAGAGGGTGAACGCGCTCGATCCCAACGGGGCGCCCGCGCCCTTCCCCGATCCGAGCACGCTGCTGCCGGCCGGCTACAGCTATCACGGTGAGCCGCTCGTCCAGTGGGACACACCGATGCCGCCGCCGGAAGGCCACGCGATCCTCGCGAAGATGTCGGCTGCCTTCAAGGAGGCGACCGTCTACAAGGTCGGGGAGAGCTATCTCGGCAAGGACATCTGGGCGATGGACCTGATGCCGCCCATCGAGGCGTCGCACTGGTCCCAGGCCAAGGCGACCACGCTGAAGCCGACGGTGGTGTATTCCGCTCGGCAGGATGCGAACGAGGTGTCGTCCACCAGCCACACGCTCAAGCTCGCCGAGATGCTCCTGACGGATCCGGCGTTCAAGGACGCGCTCAAGAAGGTGAACGTCGTGTTTCACCCGTTCACCAATCCCGACGGCGCGCAACTGGCGTACGACCTGTACAAGATCACCCCCGACTACCTGCTGCATCCGGGCTATCTGGGTCCCCTCGGCGTGACTCTGGTGACGCGATGGGACAGCGACCCGATCTATCCCGAGTCGAAGGTCAGGGCGAAGCTGTGGAAGACCTGGCTGCCCGACATCTTCCTGAACCCGCACGGCTATCCGTCCCACGAATGGGTGCAGATGTTCTCCGAGTACGCCGCCTGGGTTCGGAACCGCGTGACCGAGGCGCGCGACTGGCAGCAGATGCGCGGGTGGTTCATTCCCGGCTTCAACTATCTGGACGATCCGAAGTACCCGCGAAACAAGGAAGCGGCGTTCAAGATCCGCGAGATGATCACGAACAACATCAACGCGGTGCCCGAGATCCGCGCGCTCAACCAGCGCTCCTACGATCGATACCGGCGGTACGGGTTCCAGTTCGACGACGAGAATTTCAAGATGGATTTCACGAACGAGGTGCTGATCTACACGGACATCAAAGGCGACCGGGCCGACAAGGGCACGCGCGCCAACATCGATGACGACTTCATCGTGCGTCAGCCGGACATCACCATCTGGTACGGCGTCACGGAGGCGCCGGATGAGACCGCCTATGGCGACTGGATGAAACTGACGGCGACCATGGGCCTGCAGTGGGACAAGGCGATTCTGCAGTATCTGCTCGATGGGAACCACGTCGTCGAGCGGAAGGGGACTTCTTTCTTCGGCGGAGCCGCGATGAGTCTGGACCGACCCAGGCCGCCCAAGCCGGAGCCGGCGGCCGATCCCAAGTCACCGTAACCTTGACGAGTCGCACGAAGAAGCAGCCACAGAAAAACGCGCGCCCGCATCGGCCCTGGCGCGTCGCCCTTGCGCTCGTCGCGGCTTTGCTGCCGCTCGTCGCGGCCGGTCTGTGGCTCCTCGTACGCGTTCGACCACAGGCTCCTCCGGGATCGGCTGCTGGCAGCAACGTCCTGCTCATCACAATCGACACCCTCCGCGCCGATCGCCTCGGCGCGTATGGAAATCGATCGGGTCTGACGCCGACGCTGGATCGCCTCGCCGCCGACGGCATCCGCTTCGAATCCGCATACACGCCGGCGCCGATGACTCTGCCCGCTCATGCTTCGATTCTCACTGGCCTCGAGCCGTTCGCTCACGGCATCCGCAACAACACGGCTTCGAGACTTGGTCAGACTCCCACGCTTGCCACGATGTTGAAGAGCGCTGGATACCGGACCGGGGCGTTTGTGGGCGTCGTTCGTGCTGAACGCAGCTTTCGGCCTCGATCGCGACTTCGACGTCTACGACGATCGCTTCAGCCAGGCCGAACGTACCGCGGAGAGTGTGATCCGAGCCGCCACCGATTGGATCCTCCGAGGAGCGTCGGCGAGCGATTCAGCGGTTCCGGCTTCGAACCCATCGTTCCGTGCCCGCCCGTGGTTCGCATGGATTCACCTGTACGACCCGCACACTCCGTATCAGGCTCCACCCGACTATCGCGTCGGACGCACGCCCTACGATGCCGAGGTGGCCTATACCGACACGATGATCGGCCGTGGTCTCGACGAGCTCCGGGCGGCGGGACAACTCGATCGCACGATCGTCCTCGCCGTCGCCGATCATGGCGAGGCGCTTGGCGAGCACGGCGAAGCGTCGCACGGGCTCTTCGCCTACGAGTCGACCGTGCGGGTACCGATGATTGTGACCGCCCCGGGCATTCGGGCTCAGGTGGTACGAACGCCGGTCGCGAACGTGGATCTGGTGCCGACGGTGTTGGATCTCCTCGGCGTCGCGATCCCGTCCGGCCTGGACGGTCGATCTCTCCTTGGCGCGAAAGATCCCGGAACGCGCGACCCGCGAGCCCTGTATCTGGAGGCGCTCGACGCGAACCTGACGCGAGGGTGGGCGCCGCTCACCGGCATCATGGTAGACGGCTGGAAATTCATCGAGCTTCCGATTCCCGAGCTATACGACCTCGAGCACGATCCCGGTGAGACGCACAATCTGGCCTCGAGCGAGCGGGAGCGATCGCGTGCCCTGCAGGCGCGGCTGAAGGATCTGATCGCGGGCCGCAGACCGGCGGCAGAGGCCGCTCCCCCTCTCATCGATGCCGAGACGAGCGAGCGGTTGGCGGCGCTCGGTTATCTCAGCTCCGTGGAGACGACCGAAAAGCGGACGTTCTCGGAGGCAGACGATCCCAAGAACCTGGTCGCGCTCAACGAAGCATTCTTCGCCGCTCTCAATGACCAGCGCGAAGGCCGGTCCGAGTCGGCGCTGTCGACCCTCAGCACTGTCGTTGCGGCGCGCCCGGATTTCGTTGCCGCGCGCGTGAGCGCGGCGGCGATTCTCAGCACCGCGGGTCGCCCGGCCGACGCGATTCTCCTGCTTCAATCGGCACCGGGAGCCGCTGCCTCTGCGACGGTGCAGACGCAACTCGGTCTCGCGTTCGAAGCCAGCGGCAACCTGGTCGAGGCGGCGAAGCACCTTGAAGCTGCGGTCCGGCTCCGGGGGGATGACGCTCAGACGCTCAACTCGCTCGGTGTCGTCTACTCCCGACTGAATCGGTTCGAGGACGGCAGGCGATTGTTCGGGCAGGTTCTCGCAGAGCGATCCCCGCGCGGCTGCGGTCTGGAACAATCTCGGGATCCTCGAGATGAATGCCGGCAACCGACGAGACGCGGCCGATGCCTTTCGACAGGCGGTGACCGCCGATCCCGACTACGCGGCAGCCTGGCAACGCCTGGGCGTCGCGCTCGTGGCAAGCGACGTAGCCGGGGCGATCCAGGCGTGGGAGCGCGCCTTGACGCTCAACCCTCTCGATTTCGACACGCTGTTCAATCTGGGCATTGTGCTGGCGGAATCGCCGGAGCCTCGGGAAGCGCTCCCGTACCTGAAACGATTCGTTGCGGACGCACCACCCGATCGATACAGATCCGAGATCGCGCGCGTTACACCGCTCATCACCAGAATCGAGCGGCCCTGAGTTGGATGGACCTGCGGTCGCGAACCACTTCCTCGTCTCGGACGTCGCACGATTGGAGAGCGCAGGACGGATATAGTGCGCTCCCCAACTTGGCTCCCGTCGGGCCCTTTCTGAGCGACCCCTACTTCTTGTCGAGAACCAGCACGTTATCGACGGCCTGGCCCTTGGCGTTCGTACCCTTGTTGGTGACGGTCATCGTTTTTCCGTCCTTCGAAACCGCCCGCTTCGAGGTGAGAACCACTTTGCCCGCTTTCTTCTGCGTGGCTTCGATGGTGTTAGCGTCGACTTTCTTCAGCGAGATGCTATCGGAATCCGGCGAGCCGGTGATGGGATAATCCTTGCCGTCGAAGTTGGCGGTGTACTGAACGAGCGTCGGCTTTCCCTCGGCATCGACTCCTTTCGCGGTGTACTTCACGCCTGCTCCGGAAGCCTCGTACGTCCGCGTCTGACTCTTCGGCGCCGGACCCGGGCTGAACTTCGATTTCGCGACGTTGAGCTCCCAGGTTCCCATCATTGGATCGGTGGCCTGGGCCGAGGCTCCTTGGGTGCATAGCAAGACGCCGAGCAGTGCTCCAAGACTCAATAAGTGCTTCATAGGACAACTCCCCTTCTCGTTGATTCCGGGGCGATGCGCGGGGTCGAAGTCGCGCGCAGGTCGCGCAAAGGTTGAGAGGATTGACGAGAAGCGAACTCCGCAGGGATCACGCTGAGCGCCCGATCGAGCTTCCGCGCACGCGCACCGGAAATGAACGCTTATCATAACGACCGGCAGCCGGAGTTTCAAATCGCGCGGGCCACGCCTTGGCGTAGCGTCTCCGCGGACAACACGTCAGCGATCGTGCCGACGGCTCGACGACGCGACTCGAGAGAGAGTCAAGCTCTCGACAAGCTTCGGGCGGCCGGACAACTCGATCGCACGATCGTCGTCGCCGTCGCCGATCACGGCGAGGCGCTTGGCGAGCACGGCGAAGCGTCGACGGACTCTCCGCCTACGAATCGACCTTGCGGGCGCCGATGATTGTGACCCCCCCGGCATTCGGGCTCAGGTGGTGCGCACAGTCGCGAACCCCACGCCCGGCTTCGACTTCATGCAATGGAGGAAGCGGCAACGCGTGAAGGTGCTTACTCGCTGGACGCGTCGACCGCCGCGTCGGGAGTTCATCGTCGAACCTCGTCCGGCTCCATGGCTTGCCTCAAGTGATGCTCCATGTGATCGACGTAATCGTCGATAAGGAACTGCAAGGTCCGCTCGTACTCGGGAAAGACCGCGGTGTTCGCGAGCTTGCTTTGGTCGACGTTCTTCAGCACGTGCAGCAGGTGACGGTTGTAAACCACCCATAGCTCCACGACTTCCCTCCACAACCGGGTCTGGTATTTCTGGCTCTCCACCCATTCGTTCTGCGCGTAGGGGGGAAACGCCATCCGGTCCTGAAGCTGCATCCTCACGAAGCGCTGGTGGTTGTTGCAGGCCGAATCGACCAGGTGGCCCAGGATCTCCTTGCGGCTCCATTTGCCCGGAGCAGGCTTTATCGAGGCTCGTTCCTCGCTACAAGCGAAGAGCTTCCCGGGGATCTCGCCCAGGATCGTTTCGAGGCGGGCTGCGGCGGCGATCATTTCCTTCTCTTGGTTCAACGCGATCGTTTCGCCCGGAACTCGGCTTTCCGTTCCCAGGTCTTACCATCCGAGCTCAGTCGTTCACCGAGCCAGAGGAAAGAGTCTTCCGTGATCTCGGTGAAGCTCCAACGGATGAGACCGCCATCCGCGCTCGTCCCGACTTGCACGATGTCCTTGCCGCTCGAGCGCCCGATGAGCTCGTCCCGGCTGCCGTTGACCGGATTCACCCAGGTGACGCGCCACGCCTGAATCGAAGGGTCCCAGACGCGGAGAGTCGTGCCGTAGGTGTTCCGCGCTTTCTCCGCGATATCGCCGCGCTCGGAACGCCGGGGCATGATCCAGACGTCCTGTATCGCGCGGCCTTCGAGTACCCAGCCAAAATGGACTTCGCCATTCGTGCGGCGGACGGAGCCATCCGCCGAATAATCGCGGACGTCCAGCTCCCAGCTTCCGACGAGCCATCCATACAGGTCTCCCGAATCGGGGATCTCCGTCGAGCGGCCCGGTGCTCTCAACGCGGGGTGCAAATCCCCTTTTTCTGCCGTGTCCATCGTCATAGCGGTCAATGCTCCCACAATCATCCGAGCGTACGAGTTTGAACCCACCCGCTTGCGGAACCAGGTAATCGAAGCTCTCCTCCCGTGCTATAGATCCTTATACCGCGCTCTAGGGGACGAGTTCTTGGCGAAAATTGCGGCTGAGTTGGAACGGGCCTTGGCGCGGCGCGCCGTAGACGGCACTCCTGGTGCGGCCACTGCGCGCGTGCTGGCCCAGGGCGACGGATGGACGGTGGAAGACGTGGTCTGCACCTCCGGGCCCCGAGACCGCCGATTCGAAGAGCGGCATTCGTACGTGGCCATCGCCATCGTCGCCGCGGGAACATTTCAGTATCGATCGTCGCTCGGGCGCGAGCTGATGACCCCGGGCTCGCTGCTCCTGGGCGGCGCCGACCAGTCTTTCGAGTGCGGGCACGAACACGACACCGGAGACCGCTGCCTTTCGTTTCGCTACGCGCCGGATACCTTCGAGGCTCTCGCCGCCTCGGCCGGAGTTCGAAACGCCTGGCCGCGCTTTCCCGTGCTTCGACTCCCACCTCTGCGCGATCTCTCCCCGGTGGTTGCAAGGGCTTGCGCTGGCCTCGCCGGAGCCGAGGACGTTCCGTGGGAAGAGCTCAGCGTTCGACTCGCCGCCGAGACCGTTCATCTCGCGGGCGGGCTGGCGCGTGACTCGGGGAACGCCCCACCGAGCGCCCTGGCGCGCGTCACCCGAGCGGTGCGCTGGATTCGAGCGCCATCCCGATACCGGGCTCTCGCTCGGAAACCTGGCGCGAGCGGCGGGCCTCAGTCCCTACCATTTCCTGAGAACGTTCGAGCGGCTTACGGGCGTGACGCCGCATCGGTTCGTTCGCCGCGCGCGCCTGCGGGAAGCGGCGATGCGGCTCTCGATGGGTCCGGCGCGGGTCACCGACGTCGCGCTCGATAGCGGCTTTGGCGACGTCTCGAACTTCAATCACGCCTTTCGCGCCGAATTCGGCGTCAGCCCACGCGCGTTTCGCCGCGATGTCGAGCAACGCCCGAACTCTCAGGTAGCGACGCGGCCAGGGCGGTCGAGTCATGGCAAAGCGTCGTGATGCTTAACCCTCTCGATTTCGACACGTTGTTCAATCTGGGCATTGTGCTTGCGGAATCGCCGGAGCCTCCGGAAGCGCTCCCGTACCTGAAACGATTCGTTGCGGACGCACCACCAGATCGATACCGAAGCGAGATCGAGAACGTCACATTCATCACCAGAATCGAGCGGCGCTGAGTCCGAGGCGCGGCGTTTTGGCGTCGGAGGCGCTCACGTAAGAGCCCGAGAAGCGGCGAGTGGTGCGAGGTCCTGGCGGAGCGCAAAATCATCGTCTAGCCGATGATAGGCTAGCTTACGGGTAGGATGCTTGGTCGTACGATCGCGCACTACAAAGTCCTGGAGAAGCTCGGTTCGGGCGGGATGGGAGACGTCTATCTCGCCGAGGATACCGAGCTCGACCGCAAGGTCGCTCTCAAGGTGCTGCCTCACGATCTCTCGGATAGCGAGGAGCGGCGGGCCCGCTTCAAGCGCGAGGCGAAAGCGCTCGCGGCGCTGAATCACCCGAACATCGTGACGGTCTACTCCGTCGAGGAAGCGGACCGCGTCCACTTCATGACGATGGAGCTCGTCGAGGGCAAGACCCTCGCGGAGCTTCTGCCCCGGCACGGATTCACGCTCGATCGGTTCTTCGACATCGCCACCCCTCTCGCCGATGCCGTCGTCGCTGCGCACGCTCGAGGCATCGTCCACCGCGATCTAAAGCCCGGAAACGTCATGCTGGCGAAGGAAGGCCAGCGTGAAAGTGCTGGACTTCGGCCTCGCCAAGCCTACCGGAGGCTTGGCGGGAACGTTCGGCACGAGCGAGCTCCCTACGGAAGCCAAGACCGAGCAGGGCGTGATTGTCGGGACGGTGAGCTATATGTCGGCGGAGCAGGCGCAGGGGAAGGTGGTCGATGCGCGCTCGGACATCTTCTCGCTCGGGATCGTCTTTTACGAGATGCTGACGGGTCGGCGCCCGTTCCAAGGCGACACTCCGACAGAAGTCCTCTCCTCCATCATCAAAGAGGTCCCAACCCCCATCGCGGAAATTCGAGCGGGGATTCCGCGCGAGCTGTCGAGGCTGGTCCGGCGCTGTCTCGAGAAAGATCCGTCCCGCCGGATACAGAGCGCTCTCGACGTTCGGAACGAGCTTCAGGAGCTGAAGCGAGAGGTCGACTCGGGAGAGCTGGTCGCCGACGCTCCATCGCTTTCACCAAGGCGCTCGCGTCTCGGCATCGCTCTCGGGGCGGCTGGAGCCGCAGCGGCCATCGTCGTCCTGCTGTTCCTGAGCGGCTTGATCGCGCCCCGATCCTCGCAGATCGCAGTTCCCCGACTGGAGAATCCGGTGCAACTGACGTCGGCGGCGGGGGTCGAGAACCACCCGACGTGGTCCCCGGATGGCGGGCGCATCGCCTACGACTCCGATCAAACCGGGAACCTGGACATCTGGGTGACGCAGGCGACGGGTGGAGCAGCGGTGAACTTCACGGCCGACCACGACGGCTTCGATCATAGCCCCGCCTGGTCTCCCGACGGGAGCCAAATCGCGTTCGTGTCGGAACGCAATGGCGGCGGCATCTTCTTGATCCCGGCGATTGGGGGCCTTCCCGTGAAGGTGTCAGCGTCAAATATGGTACTTGCGAACCCCGTCTGGTCGGCCGACGGGACCGAGCTTGCCTACATCATCGTCGAGCCCGAGACCGCCATCGAGATCGTTTCACAGAGCACGAGGAAAGTGCGGCGACTGACGATTCCTGGCGTTCCCGGAAATCGCTGGGATCTGAGCTGGTCGCGGGACGGCCGCTTTTTCGCCTATGGGCAAGGTACCGGGCGAGAATTCACCCAACTCTGGGTTCTTCGTGCCTCGGACGGACAGGCGTTCGCCGTCACCGACGGCGCATTCAGCGACACGTGCCCGATGTGGTCGAGGGACGGACGCACGATCTTCTTTCTCTCCAGCCGTGGAGGGAGCATGGATCTCTGGCAACGACGTATCGCCGAGGACGGAGAACCCCAAGGCGATGCCGCGCCGCTCACCGTGGGGGTCGGCATCCAGTATCGCGGCTCTGACGCCGGATGGACGGAAAATCGCCTATTCGCAAGGCCGTTCGATTGCCAACGTGTGGCGTGTCCCGATCCTGGAGGATCGGCACGCCGGTTGGGCGGACGCCGAGCAGCTCACCTTCGATCAAGCGGAGATCCGATATCTGGATCTCTCACCCGACGGGGAACAGCTGATCGTGGACTCGGATCGCGGTGGCGCGCAAGACCTCTGGATCGTGCCCCTCGTCGGGAACGAGATGAGACAAGTGACGAACGACCGAGCGATCGATGGTGTCGCCCGCTGGTCGCCCGACGGAGAGCGGATCGCCTACATGTCCAACAGAAGTGGAAATCAGGACATCTGGATTACTTCCGTGGACGGAGGGTCCGTCCCTTCAGTTGACGGATCATCCCGATCGGGACTTGACTCCGTCATGGTCCCCCGACGGCCGGGAGATTGTATTTCACTCTGCCCGGACGGGAGCGTCTGAGATATTCGTCGTGCCTGCCGAAGGCGGTGAGCCTCGTCAGATCACGCACGATGGCGTGCGGAACTTCGTCGGGCGAATGGTCTCCGGACGGCGCATGGATCGCCTTCACTTCGAACCGAGAGGACGGCGTCCGGAGGCTCTGGCGGGTGCCGTCGTCCGGCGGGCCTCCTCAACGCTTGACGAACGGTCCCGGGACCTGGTTCCGCTGGTCCTCTGACGGCAAGCGCATCTTCTACCAACCGGCGTTCGACGCCAGCGAACTTTGGGTCGTCACTCTCGAGGACGGCGTCGAACGACAGCTGACGCGGCTCCTGGACAAGCCGGGCACCCTGGGGGAGTTTCGCCGTCGGGGACGAGTATCTCTACTTCACCTGGACGAACGATCTCGGCGATATCTGGACGATGGACGTCCTGACCGACGAACCGAAATAGACGTGCTCGAGAAGCGACAGCCGATGCGTGACGTCTTGGCGGAGCGTCAGTCCACTAGGCCCTGGCACTGCGGCACGACTCGCGAGCGATGGTATCCTTCCTGTCCGTGTACCGACGCTTGCTCACCTCGGCCTTCGCCGCGGTGGCGGTTCTCGCCGCCGCAGGCGGTCTGTTCGACTGCGGCCGCGTCCGGATCCAAACCACGCCGCAGGAGCATCCGAGCGGCGGCGCTGCGTCGGCCCGACCGCCGGGAGAATTGCGCGTCGAGCAAGTGCCGCAGTTCGTCCACTTCGGTTTCGACGACATCGGCATCTCGGGGCGCGCCGGTTCCGGCACGAGCGGAGGGCTGAGCTTCGTCAACGAGCTCTTCGCGGAAAAACGAAACCCCGCGGGCTCGGGCAATCCGCGGACCTACGACGGGAGTCCCGCGCGTTTCTCGTTCTATGTCGTGACCCGTTACATTGAAGGACCTGAGATCGACCTTCCCGAGAACGTGAAGCGCGAGTGGCGGAGGGCGGCAGACGCCGGGAACGAGATCGGACTCCACACCCACAGCCATTCGCACGGATCGGAGTTCACAAGCGACCAGTGGTCGGCGGAGATCGCCGCGTGCGCCCGCTGGCTCGAAAAGCCCTTCGACGACGCGCGGGCCGCCGACCCCGAGACCGGCATCGGTATCCCGAGGCCTTCGATCTTCGGCTTCCGCGCGCCGTTTCTGGAGTACGGCCCCCGGCTCTTCCCCGCGCTTCGCGGGAGCGGGATCCTCTACGACTGCAGCGTCGAAGAGGGAATCGAGGATCGCTTCGATGGGACGAACTTCCTCTGGCCCTATCGCGTCGCCGCGGGCTACGGCGGCGAGCCGGGCGCTTCCCAGGAGCTCTGGGAGATTCCGGTCTACGTCCTGATCGTCCCTCCCGACGAAGCGAGCGAGCGCTACGGCGTGCAGCCGGGCTTACGCCAGCGGCTCCAGTCCGTGCACGACTACTTCGACCCGGCCGACGGCAAGATCACCGGCATGGACTGGAACCTCTGGGTCGATTTCGGACTGAGCCGAGAGGAGTTCGTCGCGGTCTTCAAGTACGCGCTCGACCAGCGGCTATCGGGGAACCGCGCGCCCCTCACGTTCGGCGCCCATAGCGACATCTACTCCGAGCAGTACGACACCCCGCTCCCGACGAGCGCCGAGGAGAGGCGCCAGGCGCTCCGGGAGATCCTGGACTACGCTCTATCGCGACCAGAAGTGCGGGTGGTCACGGCCAAGCAGCTCGTCGACTGGCTGCGTCACCCGGCGCCGATGTAAAGCGAGCGGACGAAGCGCCGCCATGCGCGCGAGATAGAGCCGCCGATTCCAAGGAGACGAGCCATGAATCCACGTTCTCACCGCCGCCAGTTTCTCAAGTGGGTAGCCGCCGCGCCTGTTCTCGGGGCCGTCGCCGCGCGCGGGCTCACCGGCCGCGTCTACGCCGCCCTCGGCAAGGAATCCACCGCCGACGTCTACCGCCGCATCGGAGTGAGGCCCTTCATCAACGCCCGCGGAACGTGGACGTACCTCAGCGGCTCTCTCGAGCTCCCCGAGGTTCGCCGGGCGGTCGATGCCGCGGCGCAGCACTTTGTCGATATGTTCGAGCTGCAGCGAGCGGCAGGAAAGCGGCTGGCGGAGCTTTCCGGCGCGGAATCGGGAATGGTCACCTCGGGTGCGGCGGCAGCCATTTCCGCCGCGACCGCGGCTTGCATCGCAGGGTCGGACCCTGCCCGGGTCTGGCAACTTCCCGATACCACCGGACTCAGAAACGAAGTGGTGATGCTCGGCGGGAGGAACGCCTTCGATAGCGCCATCCGTCTCGCGGGGGCGAAGCTGGTCCTGGCCCATTCTCCAGAGGAATTGACGACCGCTCTCACCGATATGACCGCGATGGTGTACACGACCTGGCGAGGCGAACGGCTCGAAAAGGCCCTCGCCGCCACCCGGAGCGCCGGGGTCCCGCTCCTGCTGGACGACGCCGCGGGGATTCCGCCTTTCGAGAACCTCTCCTTGTACGCGAAGATGGGAGTGGACCTCTACTGTTTCAGCGGCGGAAAAGGGCTTCGCGGCCCGCAGTGCTCGGGACTCCTGCTCGGCCGCAAGGATCTCATCGACGCGGCGCTCGCCAACTGCGCTCCATGGGAAGGGGCGATCTGCCGCGCCATGAAGGTGGGGAAGGAAGAGATCGTAGGCGTCCTGGCCGCCGTCGAAGCCTGGTCAAAGATGGATTTGGCGGAGCTGAACCGCGAGTGGCAGAAGCGAGTCGATCGCATCGCCAAGCTCGTGGAGACGGTTGCCGGCGTGACGACGGAGATTTCGATTCCGACCGACGGCAACAGTTACCCGACGCTTACGGTTCAATGGGATGAGGATCGCTTTGGCCTCACCGTAGCCCAGTGTGACGAGAAGCTCCGCGCCGGCGAGCCCCGCATCGAAGTCCTGACGGCGAGCAATCCCAGTATGGTCGCGGCCGCCCAGGAAACCGAGCTGGACGTCAAACGACCTCCGGAGCCGCGCGATCGACTCCGGATCATCTCGGCGACTCTCCAGGACGGAGAAGATCTGATCGTGGGCCAAAGGCTTCGCGAGATTCTGGCCGGAAGCCCGGGGAGGAAAGGATGAAACCGACTAAGGTCAGAGCCGCGGCGCCGGCAGATGCCCGAGGACCTTCTCGACGGCGAGACCGAGGGCGAGAATGTTGCGATCGGCGCCCTCCGGCGCGTCGAGCTCGATTCCCACGGGAAGCCCGTCCCGCGTGAGCCCGGCCGGCAGCACCAGGCCCGGAATCCCCGCGGTGCTTCCGGGCGCGATGTTTCTCGACATCGCCGTCGCGAAGCTGACCGTTTCGTTTCCGATCGAGACGTCCGAGTCCTGGCCGATGGGGAGCGCCGGGACCAGGGTCGTGGGAAAGAGGATCGCCGTCGACTTCGTTCTCGCGAAAATACCGGCGGAGCTCTTCCTGGAGCGCGGGCCGCTCCGTGTCCCGGGCCGCGCGGTACGCTTCCTCGGAGACACGCGAACTTTGCCCCCGGCAGGGCGTAGAGCTCGAATTCGCGTTTCACGTCAGCGCTCACCGCAGCGAACATCTGATCGAAGGTGACGCCGGCTCCGAAATCCTCCAGGTATTTCGTCAGCATCGGGACCACGTCGTGGTTCTGCACCACGTCGGTGATCTTCTCGTCGAACCGCGCGAGGCCTTCCACCTCCGCTTCCACGATGCACGGCTCCGGCGTCTCGAAGCTTCCGGAGCGCCTCCTCCGTGACCCGAGAGACTTCCGCGTCCAGCTTGTCAAAGAAATACTTGCGACCGATTCCGATGCGCACTCCCTGGATCGCGAGAGGCGCGAGCGGCGACTGGTCGCCGCTTACGACCTGGTCGAAGAGTACGAGATCTTCCACGGTCCGAGCGTGAGGTCCTATCTGATCGAAGAGCGGCGAGATCGGCACGACTCCCGTCGTCGGATAGCGTCCCGTCGTCGGACGAAAGCCGTAGATCCCGCACAATCGCCGCGGGGACCCGGATCGACCCCTCCGTGTCCTCGGCGACGCCGAGGGGAGCCATCCGCGCGGCCACGGCGGCCGCCGTCCCGCCGCTGCTTCCCCCAGGGATGCGCGTCGGGTCGTAGGGGTTCTTGACGGCGCCGAACTCGAGATTGTTACTGGTCCAGCCGAAGGAGAGCTCGTGGATGTTCGTCTTTCCCATCACGATCCCGCCGGCGTCGACGAGCTTCCGGACGAGCGGCGCGTCTTCCCGCGGACGAAAGCTCCGGAGCGCCTTCGTTCCCCCGGTGGTTGGGAAATCCCTGGTGTTGACGCTGTCCTTGATGGGAATGGGAAGACCGTGGAGGGGAGAGAGCGGCGCTCCTGACTCGCGCAACCGGTCGGCGGCGCGAGCCGCCTCGAGAACGCGCGTCGGCTCGAGCGTGATGAACGCGTTGAGACTCTTGGCCGCTTCGCACCGGGCGAGGAGGGCGGACGCGTAGTCCTCGGCTTTGATGTCGCCTTGACGGAGGGCGCGTACGGCTGCAGTCGCCGTCAACTCGATGAGCTCGGAAGCGTTCATTGTCTGCGGAGCCGACATCTTGCCGCCGCGGCACGCGGCGGCGCCGAGGGCGACCGCTCCCGTTCGAACGAGGAACTCACGCCGGGAGGTCTTGGAAAGATAGCGCACGAGCTTCGGGGAGAAGCTAACCTTCGCCTCCCCGGGTGTCAATTCGTCGGTGGCCGAGCGAGGCCACGGCGCGGACGATCTCGGCTACTCCGTACCGCTCACGGACGGAGCCCGGAAGCTCGGAGTCTCCCCTGTTCAACGACCAGTGGGAGATTATCGGAATCCACCACGCGGGAGGGAGCGAGATGCGGGGTCTCCGCGACCGGAGAGGATCTACGAAGCCAGGGAGAGCATTCCCCTGCGGCCGATACAGGAGGACATCGCGGCGAAATTCGGAAGCTGACCAGGTTTGGTAGAATTCCCGGTCTATAAGACCTCCCGCGTTCGTCCTCGGTTTCTTCACCCTCGCAATCCTATTGTCGGCTGATAGACGCCGGGCGCCATCCATCCGTCCATGATTCCAACGCCCCGACTACCGCTCCGCCCCGCCAGTTGACAACCAGCTAGTATTTGGTTAATTAGACGAACTAACGTTCTTACAATTTGGGAGTTCACTACGAAGTCGCTGGGCGCTTTTCCGTTCGTACGTGTCACCTCGGTAGCCACGCTAGTAGCTCGCCAATGCGTTGTTGAAGCGACGCACGCTCACCCGGGTGAAGCGGCACGGCGCTTCGCCCCATTTGATGTGATGTATCGCAAGATTTCTGTAACGTTTTTTCTGCTTATCATTGCTGGATTCGGTAGTAGCGCGTTTGCGGCCGCAATCGATTCCGAGGCGAAAGCTCAACCTCAACAGCGAGATCTATTCGCTGCGTTCTACTACCCCTGGTACGTGGCCGAAGAGTGGGAAAACGATTGGGACGCGGAGCCGGAGCGTCCTTACAGTATCGACGGCGCGCGCGCGTTGCGCCTCTACGGCAGTGACGACCCCGAGATCTTCGACCGCCATCTCGACTGGGCCGAAGAGTTCGGCATCGACTTGCTCGTTTTGTCGTGGATGGGTCAGAGGAACAGGACCGACATCAATCTTCAAAAGGTCTTGGCGGCAACCGAACCGAGGAAGGTCAAGTTCGCGATTCTCTACGAGTCGTGGGCTAACCTCCAAGGTTCCACCGATACTGATGGGGAGAAGAGCATCGACTTCTCGTCGGAGTCCGTGCGAGCCCGGTTTTTTGACGATCTCACCTACCTACGGACGAACTATTACGAACGCTACCCGAACCAATTCACCATTGACGGCAAAGCGATGCTCTACCTCTATCTGGTGAGGAACTACCGGAACCTCCCATTGGACTTCGTCGATAGGATTCGTGCAACGTTGGCACCGCAGCCAGTGCACATTGTGGCAGACGTAGCTTACTTCGGTCCGAACCGTCATCCGCTTACCGCACACAACGTTTATGACGTAGGCCCTCGGAAGCTACTCTTCGACGCGTACACGGCCTACAACATGTACAGAGACACGGCGGTAGTCGACGGCGAATCGGCGATGCAGTACATGATGCGCGAGGCGGAGCTTGTCTTTCGCGATTGGGCCGAGTCCGTGCCGTTCTATCCCCAGGTGTTTCCGTCGTACAAGGATTTCCGAGAAAGCCATGGAAGGCTGACCGGTACGAAGGATGAGTTCCGGCAGAGTATGTGTCGTGTTCGAAGCCTGCCGGTGTGGGGGCGCTTTAGCGACAAATTTGGACGCATCGTGTTCATCACCACCTTCAATGAATGGTACGAAGGCACTGCTGTTGAGCCTGGTATGGCACGTCGGCCGGGATCTCGCGGCTACGGTTTTGATTACCTCGATGCGATTCGCGACGTTGCCCTGAGGGATTGGTGCGGCTGAGCGCCTGCCTCAACCGCCGCGTGACGTGTCTCCAACAATAGGGTGGCACCTTGCGAGCCGGGCTAGCCAGCAGAACCGGACCAACCTCATCGCGACCCGTCGCAGATTCAACCTTGTCGTGAAGGATGCTCCGCTGGGCGCCACGGGCGAGTCGAAGGGGAATCGCCCCATTGACAAGGTCCTTCGCCCGGGCTCCAATGAGGTATCGCACTCACCGAGGTCTATTTTGCGCAACCGTGCCCTTCCCGCCGTATTCGCCGCGAGCTTGGTTTGCGTTTCTTCGGCCACGGCGGACTGGCTCGTGCTAAAAAACGGCGCGAGGAGCGAAGTGCGTGCCGTTCAGATTCACGAACGTTTCATCGTCGCCGTAACGCTGAACGGCAAGAATTGGTCACTCATCCTGGAGGCCGTCGACGTCGAGACGACGCGAGCTCTCAACGGAATGTCGGAGAACGAGCGGCTGTCCCCCGGATGGCCTCGGCCGGATGTGCCCGCCGACGTGGTGACAACGGCGCGGACCGCCCCCGAGACGGTTGACCGTCGCCCCGGTCCCCCCGGGAGCCAGACCGGAACCGAACCGCGGACGTCAGTCGTGCCTCCTCCTCCCACGAGTCCTCCTCCCACGAGTCCGCCTCCTCGGCCCGAGGGGGAGGTGGTTCGTTCCGGCGAGGACGGCGCCGAGACGCGCCTCGCTCTGTTCCTCAACGGAGTCACGGGATCATCGGACTTCGGGGTCACGGAATCGCGGAGCTTTTCGATCTTCAAGGAAATCGCGACCCTCGACGTCAACTATCGTGAATCGAGCCGCCGCTCGGGCTACGAGTTCGGCGCTATGGTGCGCATCCGCGGTCCCGTCGGCATTGTCGCCTCGGCCGAGCTCATCGACAGCGCTCCGAGCGCCACCTATCGAAATCGACTGCCACACCCGTTCTTTTACGACCGGCTGCGGGAACTATCGGGAGAACAACATCTCTCCCGGAGCGAGCGCGCTCTTCACCTCGATCCAGTCCTCAGTCTCGATTTCGGTCCGAGGTTATCCGTCGACGTGTTCTCCGGGGTCAGCATGTTCTTTACCGAGACCGAGGTCCTCGACGAGATTCTCTACGAGGAAGTCTTTCCGTACGATAGCTTGGTTTCGAAGGGGACGACGTTCCGGCGCATGGAGGCGAGACCGCTCGGTTACAATCTGGGAGCGAGTATGACGCTCCGACTCCTCGGTGTTCTGGGAATGAACTTCGGCCTTCGCTACAGCCGGGCGGAGGTGCGTCTCGACCTCGCCGAGGGACGAGAGATCCACTTCGACACCGGCGGACTGCGTTTTGGAGCGGGCCTCAGCATTCTGATTCCTTGAGCGGAATGCCGCGAAACGGGAGCGCGCTCCTGCCCTCTCGATCACGAGCCGCACAGCTTCCGGAAGGTCGTCGTATGCGGATGGGCGCGTCGGCCCGTGGACGACCCTCCTACCGTCTGTGAGCACGACTTCCACCCACGTGATTTCTCGCCTCCGTTTGCCCTGACAGAAGGATTTCTCCTACCCTGATGAACGTGTGGAACTCGATGTGGGCGTCGTGGTCGTCGGGCCCGATCCGCGGCCCGGAGAGGGGGCGGATGAGACTGCGCCGTCTACATATCGCCATCGAATTCAGTCTCGGCCTGACGATCTCGGCCACGGCGTTGCGAACCGTTGGTCCCATCCAGTTCGAGGACCGACAGCGAGAGTCCGGCATCGGCTTCGTTCTCGACAACGGCACGACACCGGACAAGCCGATCGTCGAGGCCGTGCTCGGCGGTGTCGCCCTGCTCGATTTCGATGACGACGGTCGGCTCGACGTTTTCTTCACGAACGGCGCGCGGATCCCGGGGCTCGCGAAAGACGACCCGCGCTTCTGGAACCGCCTCTATCGCAACGAGGGCGCGGGACGGTTCCGCGACGTGACCGAGGCGACGGGAGTCCGAGGCGAGGGCTACTCGATGGGGATCGCGGCGGCGGACTTCGACAACGATGGCCTGACCGATCTCTACGTGACCGGCGTAAACCGGAACATCCTCTATCGTAACGAGCGCGGCCAAACGTTCTCCGACGTCACCGAGCAGGCCGGCGTCTCAGGGATCGGACCCGGCGGCAAGAAACTGTGGTCGGTGGGTGCGGCATGGTTGGACTACGACAACGATTCTGACCTCGATCTGTTCGTGGCCAATTACCTGGACTGGTCGCCCGAGAAAAACCTGCTGTGTGGCGCTCCGGGCCGGCGAGTGACGTGCTCGCCCACCGACTACGAGGGGCTCCCGAATCTTCTCTACCGCAACGACGGTGGCGGCCGGTTCACCGACGTGTCCACGCCGACAGGGATCGCGGCGCACATCGGGAAAGGCATGAGCGTCGCGGTGGCGGACGCCGATTCCGACGGCTTCACCGACATCTTCGTGGCGAACGACCGGATGAGAAATTTTCTCTTCCGGAACTCGGGTGGCCTCACGTTCGTCGAGACGGCGGTGGAGGCGGCGGTCGCTTACACCGAGGACGGGGTGCCCGTCTCCGGAATGGGCGTCGAGTTCCGCGACCTCAATGAGGACGGACGCGCGGATCTCTTCGTGACCGCTCTGAGCGGGGACACTTTTCCCATCTACTTCAACACGGCCGAGCGCTTCTTCTCCCCCGCCACCTATCGGGCGGGCCTCGGCTTCGCAACCATATTGATGAGCGGTTGGGGCACGGGCGCCTACGACTTCGACAACGATGGCCAGAAGGAGCTCTTCATCGCGAACTCCCACCTCGGCGAGAACATCGAGCTGTTTGGGCATTACCGGTACCGGCAGCCGAACGCTTTGTTCCAGGGCCTCGGAGACGGCCGCTTCCGAGATGTGACTGCATCGACCGGACCCGCGATGCAGCGGCCCCGTGCGCACCGGGGGTGCGCCTTCGGTGACCTGGACAACGACGGCCGGGTCGACGTCGTCGTCTCGGTGATTGGCGAGCCGCCCGAAGTCCTGTACAACCTGACCGCCGGCGCCGGGCACTGGCTCGAGCTCCGGCTTTCAGGCACGAAGAGCAACCGCGACGGCATCGGCGCGACGGTCAAGCTGACGGGCGAGTCCGGGCGCGTCCAGTACAACCACGCGACCACCGCCGTCGGCTACGCCAGCTCTTCCGACAAGCGGGTGCACTTCGGCCTGGGCACCGACCGCGTCGCTCGCGAGATCGAAATCCGCTGGCCGAGCGGGACCACCCAGATTCTGACGGACGTCACGGCGGACAAGACTCTCGAGGTCAGGGAGCCCAGGGAGCAATGAACGGCCGGACCACGGTCGCCCTCCTTATTAATGTAGTTCTCCTGGCGCACACGATCGCGTCGTCTCAAGACCGAGCCGGAGGTCCGTGCGCAGGAGTGGAGTCATCGATTCAGTCGGCTGCGGAGGCACTCGACCGGGGCGAGTGGGCCGAGGCTGAGCGCCGGCTTCAACCTCTCTCGGCATCCCATGCGGACTGCGCCGGCGTCGTCCTCGGTCTCGCGAGGCTGCGCGCCGCGCGAGGCGATCCGGGAGAGGCGGAACGGCTGTTCGCCCGTGCCATCGCGCTCGGTCCTGCGGATGCGCTCGCTCATGCGCTCTTTGCGCAGTACCGTCTCTCCCGAGGCGAGCCCGTTCCGGCTGAGGATCTGACGGCGCGGGCGCTTTCTCTCGACCCGGACTGTCCCGAAGCGCTCGTGGTCAAGGGGAGGCTCCTGATCCTCAAAGGCCAAATCCCCCGCGCCGGTGAAGCGTTAGCGAGAGCCGCCCAACTCGCCCCGGAGAACGCTGAGGCGCACTATCGGCTGGGAAACTGGTTTTTCGGTCTCAGGCTATATGCCGATGCAGCCGCCAGGTTCGAAAAAGCGGCCATGCTGCGCCCCGTCGATGCCTTGGCTCACGACTACCTCGCTCTCAGCCGCGAAGCTCTGGGCGAAGCCGAGGGGGCAGAGGCCGCCTATCGCGCCGCTCTGAAGGTGAACGAGGGGGCCTTCTTCGACTCGTTTCTCGACTACAACTACGGGCGTTTTCTCCTCAAACAGATGCGGCTTCCAGAGAGCCAGTCACACCTCGACCGTGCGGTTACCCTCATGCCCGAGTACCGTGGGGTCCACTACGAGCGGGCCAAGTTGAAGATGGCACTCGGCGACTTCGTGGGCGCGCGCGCGGATGCGGAGCGGGCTCTCGGCCTCCGGAACCCCGGCAGCCTGGTCCTCGATGTCCAGGTGTACTACTTGCTCTCTAACGTCTATGCGCGCCTCGGAGAGCGAGAGCTGGCGCAGAAGTACGCGGAGCTTTCCCGCGACGACCGCGCTCCCCAAGTAGAACGATAGTTGTACAACCTCCCGCTCCGGGGCTCTCAGGCAGTATGCATTCCTCGATCGGCAGGAGTGCCGAACCTTAGGAAGACTTCCGAGCGGACTCTGCCAGATAGCGTCTGTCCAATCCCTCGCGCACGAGGGTCTTGATGACCGCCTGCCGGCTTATGTTCAGGCGATGGGCGGCCTCGTCCAACTCGCTCAGCATTTCTCGGCTGAAGTCCACGTTGACTCGCTGAATCGGCGGCATCATCCGGCCGGTGTTGGTGAAGAATCGGGAGACATCTTCACCAAGATCGGCGCGACGTGCGATCTCATCAGCGCTCACGGCACCTCGCCTCATGGACGTCGACCTACGAGCTCTCTTCATAGAGCTTCTGCTCTTCCCGAGTTGCTCTCCATAGCGTCACCAAGCGAAGGTATTCGCCCTCCGAATCCTCCCGCACTTCGAAGATCACCGAGTACAGTCGGTCGCCCACCCATCCAATTGCCCTGAACTGCTCCGGGGCATCGGACCGCCGGTCCAGGTAATGCGGCCGTTCCCAGAGGGTCTGGGCTTCCTCGAAGCCGATCCCTCGCTGCGGATTGGCACGAAGCCGTGCGCTCTTTTCGGCGTCAAACTCGAACCGTACCATATGGTATAACAGATATACCGTTGCAGCAAGCCCCTTGGCTTACCGATGAAGACGAGATCGCACGCGGAAGTCCGCCCTCGCCCTTTGTCGTGGTGTGCTGGAAAGGCTAAGCCCCACGGGGCAGACGGTGGACGTGAGCCCCTTGTCGGGGTGACCTTCGTGAAGTACTGAGCGGGGGAAAGACTACGGAGAGCAGACCACGCCGGCCGGCGCACCCGTCGGAGCCCCCATCCGCTCGTTCTCCGAAGCCAGCTTCTGAAACGCGAGATGCTGCACGGCAGGCGGCTCCGTCGGTGACATCGTGAAGAAGACACCCACCGTTCCCCCGGCGCACTTCATGTTGAACTGACCTCGCAGCCAGTTCTCCGGCATCACGGGTCCGGCGGCCGTGCAATCGCCGACGTCGTCCTTCAACTTGCGGATCTCGGCCTGTCTCTGCTCGATCGGGGCGTCGAGGAAGAGATTCATCGCCGCGATCTGCTTCGCCTCATCATCGTCCCAGCGCTTCCACAGGCTCAAGATGCGGTCGCGCATCTCGGACTGCAACGGCGTTGGCGAGAGCTCGCGTTTGCGCAGCCCGCCGGTCTTCGCGAGCGCGTCCCACGCCCCGCTCATCGGCTCCGAGGGGCCTGAATACGTCAGCGTCGCCATGGCAAACATGCCCACGCCGTAATCCGGAAGCCACGCCATGTACGATCCGAATCCCGGCAGCCCGCCGCCGTGCGTCACGATCTTCTCGAAGCGGCAATCGGAGGTCACACGCAGCCCGTAGCCGTATCCGGTTTCAGACGCCTGGAGTGCGCCGTTCACGCTCTTCACCGTCAAGTTCGAGGGTGTCCAGAGGTGGGCCATCTCGCGCACCGAGGCGCGCCGCACCGGACCCGTTTCCTCGTCGTCGCGGGGCGGCCAAGCGGATAGATGGAAGGCGACGTATCGGCCCAGATCGGTCGCGGTGGTCAGCAAACCTCCCATGGCTCCGAATACGCCGTGCGGAAGAGGCGGCTCTTCACCGTACGTTCCATCAGGCCTCAGGCGGTAGCCGACCGCCCGGCGCGTAGCCGGAATTTCCGAAAATTCGAACGTGGTTCCGTCCATCGAGAGCTTCGCCAGAACCTCCTCGCGCATGTACGTCTCATAGGGCACGCCGGAAGCCTTGGTCACGATGCGACCCAGAAGACCGAACGCGTAGTTGGAATACTCGTACCGCGTTCCGGGAGGCGTCGAAAAAGGAATGCCCTTGCGGAGCCATTCGTCGAGGGTGCTGTCGGTGGCGCTGAGCTGCTGATCGCCCCAGGGGTTGTCTTCGGGGAAGCCGGCGCTGTGGCTCATCAGTTGGCGGACGAGGAGTGGCGGCGTGTCGCGCGTCGGGAGCTCCATCCGCGCGAACTCCGGGATCCATCTCGACACGGGATCTTCGAGCGATAGCCGCCCCTCATCGCGCAGCTTCAGAATGGCGAGCGCGGTGAAGCTTTTCGTCATGGAGGCGATGCGGAACGCGGTGTCCGGTGTGACCTTCTCCTGCGAGGAACGATCGCGAACGCCGAACGACTCCGTGTGCGCCAGCCGGTTATCGATCACCACACCCCAGATCATGCCCGGGATCTTTTTGTCCGTGGCGTAGGTGCGGAAGAGCCGGTCGATCTCCGGCATGGCCGATTCCAGCTTCTTCACGCGATCGGGATCCGTGAAGCGCGGCGGCGGATACTCTTCGCTTGCGGCGAGCGTCGCGCTGACGAGCAGAACCAGGAGAGAGAGAAATCGCATGCCCGCTACGATGCCACAGACGAAGAGGAAAAGAAATGAGCTCGCGCGCACGTTATACTGCCGCGGCATGAGAGCTACCGCGCATCCGCAGGTCGAAACCGACCGCGTCCTCGTCACAGAATGGCGCTTCGCACCCGGCGCCGAGACCGGCCAGCACATCCACGCCCACGACTACGTGGTGGTGCCGCTCACCACGGGGAAGTTGAGGCTTCTGGAGCCCGGGGGCGTCCGCGAGGTCGAGCTTCAGGCGGGCGTGTCCTACGCGCGCCCGAAAGGCGTCGCGCACAACGTGGTGAACGTGAACGCCTACGAGTTCCGCTTCGTCGAGATCGAGTTGAAGTGAGCGAGGTTCGGATTCGAGCCCGCCATCATGCGGTTGCTCGCATACCTTATTAATACGGTCCTGTTCGACAAGGCCGCGCCGTCTCAAGACCGCGGCGAAAATCCTGGTCCTCGATGTCCAGGTGTACTCCTTACTCTCTAAACGGCCTACCACGCTATCAATCCATCGCGACGCTGAACGTGACCGCGTTCCCCAAATAGATCTATTGATTCTTTGTCGCTTGAGACCGCGATCGGATCTCGGACGCGTAGGCCTCGGCCTTTCGGAGCGCCTCGTTCGCCTTGTCCGGCCGACGCATGCGATTGTAGACATCGGCGAGCACGAAGAAGCCTAGGGCCTGGATGTCAGGCGTCTCGGCGAGCGACAGCCCCTTCTCGACGAGCGCGTGAATCTCGTCGATCGGAGCGGACTCTTGCAGCAGTCCACGGGCCAGGAACAGATAGCCTTCCGGCTGTTTTGGTGCAATCCGAATCACCTCGCGCATCTGCTCGAGAGAGCCCGCCCGGTCACCCAGCCGGAAGAGGATCTTGCCGAGATTGAAGCGCGCGCGGAAGTCCCCGGGATAAGCCGACACCTCCGCCTCGTAGGCGGATCGCGCATCCTCGGGTCGGCCTTGCTCCTCGTAGAGGAGCCCGAGGTTGAAGTGAGCGAGGGGGAAGCGCGGGAAGTCGTCGACGATGTCCTTTAGCAGTCCCTCCGCCCGATCGTACTGCTCGACCTCCACCAGGCAGACGGCCAGGTTGAGGCGGTTCTGGGTCAGCTTGGGTTGGATCTCGAGGGCTTTCTCGAAATAGGGGAGAGCCTCGGCGGGCTTGCCCAGACCCGCATGCACCTCCCCCAGGAGCGTGTGGGCCTGGGGGTTTCGCTCGTCGAGAGAAAGCGTCCGCTTGCACAGCGCGATGACCTCCTGGGACTTGCCCTCATCGATGAGGATGTTGGCCATGCCGATCAAAGCCTGGATGCTCTGAGGATCGTCCTTCAGGACCATGTCGAACTGGGCCTTCGCCTCGGGTTTTCGTCCCAGCTCCGCGTAGGACGTCCCCAGCATCAGGCGGGCCTGCGACATCTTGGGGTCTTCGCGCAGCGCTGATTCGAGCAGCTCGGCGGCGGCGGGGTACTGGTCCTTGACGATCAATTCGCCGGCTTGCTGGACGGCGGAGAAGATCTGGAGCTTGTCCTTGGGATCGGCGAGCGGCTCCGAGGCATCCGGCGTGCGTTGGGGGCCGCCACTCCCGACGTACCCGAGCGCAGCCAGGCTCTCGATCGTCTCCTTGTCGAAGTCCGCCGCCTCTGGCTCGGGCGCGTTTCGAGCGGTCTCGCGCATAAGGCGTTCCAGCTCCTTCCTCATCTCTTGAGCCACTGCCGGGTGGCGTTCGTAGACGTTCGTCGTCTCTCCCGGGTCCGCGACGAGATCGTAGAGCTCCGGCTTCGGCGCCTCGATCAACTTGTAGCGGCTCGAGCGTAGGCAGTGGAGTGCGCTCCATCCAAACTGGAGGCTCGGGGTCATGGACTCGCCGTAGGCGTAGGCTTCCTCGTCATCCTCGGACAGGAACATTTCGGGTAGCAGCGACCGGCCGTGGACCTGCGTCTCGGGATCGAGCCCGAGGAGCGAGAGCACGGTCGGAAAGACGTCGACCATGCTCACCTGCGATTCGACGCGGACCGCGCGCAGCTCGTTGAAGGGCGACGCCATCACGAGCGGCACGCGCAGGGCGTAGTCGTAGACGAAATATCCGTGGGTCCCTTCGCCGTGGCTGCCCAGGCTCTCTCCGTGATCTCCCACGACGACGATAATCGTTTTCTCGTCCAGCCGATTGACGTCGAGCCAGGACACCAAACGCCCAACCTGCGAGTCCGCAAAGGCGATCTCGCCATCGTAGAGACCGGCTGGACCTCGCTCGCCGTACTCCGACAAGAAGGGCTCCGGAGGCTCGTAGGGCGTGTGCGGGTCGTAGAGGTGGATCCAGGCAAAGAAGGGATCCTGCTTCTTTTCCTCGAGCCAGGCCATAGCCGCGTCCACGACCTGGTCGGCTGGTCGCTGGACGCCGGCGAGGTCGAGGTGCTTGTACTTCTTGAGATCGAATTGGTCGTCGTAGACGTCGAAACCCTGGTTCAGTCCCCATCGTCGGTCGAGGACGAAGGCACCGATGAAGGCCCCGGTCTCGTAGCCCTTTGCCGCGAGGACCTCGGCGAGCGTCGTGTGCGCCTGACTGAGGGCGGTGCTGCCGTTGACGCGGACCCCGTGGTAGGTCGGATACGTACCCGTCATGAGCGAGGAGTGCGCCGGCTGCGTCAGCGGAGCGGGGGAGAGAGCCTGTGCGAAAAGGACGCCTTTGTCCGCGAGGGCGTCGATGTTGGAGGTCTTGGCGTGGGCATACCCGTAGCACCCGAGATGATCGGCCCGCGTGGTGTCGAGCGTGATCAGAACGAGGTTCGGCTTCTCGACCCCCTTGTCGGTCCACATCCGCCGAACAGCCTGCTCCGGCGGTTCAGGGTTCGTTGGCTCGCGCAGAAGCCATGACAGTGCGAGGGCGCCAGCGACGAAGGATCCCGACCAGAGCGGCGACGAATCCTATGAACCGGCGTCTTTCGGATTTCATCGTCTGCACCACGAGGTGACTCGTCGGGATTCTACTTCATCAGTGTGAGGTCACCTCGTGCCGGGCAGGTCCATCTACCGTTGCGATGGAATCGCCGTCTTCGTCAGTCGAAAGCGGGTCCCGTCGGGACCGAAGTGACTCGGCGAAACGAATCTCGAAAGGAGGCCCTGAATTTTCGATTTCTATCCGGATCCGGAATATAATCGTCAGGTGGACTCTCCGCTTACCACCCGGGTCGCCCTGCTCCATGGCCTCCGTGAGGGGCCCGGCTATGGAAAGGACCTCATCCGCCGCGTCGCGCGGTTGACGGGCGGGGCGATGCGTCTTTCGCCGGCACGCGTGTATCCGTGCCTCGAAAGGCTCGAGCGCGACGGGCTTACGACGGCTCGCACCGTGAGCCCCGGTCGATCCAGGGGCGGAAGGGCCAGGACGTATTACGAGCTGACGCCTCGCGGCGTAGAGGAGTCTTCCTTCCAGAGGAACATACTTCGACGAATTGCAGACGGCGCAAGTTCAGCGCCTCCGTCGACTGTGGATGAGGATCTCATGGCGAGGAGGCTTCTCGCGGCGGACGAAGTGTCCATGAGCGCTCGTCGGCTTCGCACTCGCCTCCTCGGGTCGCGCGCGCATGGCGTCCGTTAGTTTGCTTCAGGCCGCCCATCGGCTATTGGAGGTCCTTTCCGATCCCGAGTCGGCCATCATCGGCGGCCTGGCAGTCAGCGCCCACGGATACGTTCGTGCAACGCGCGACGTCGACATCCTGGTGTCCATTTCTTTGGAGGAAGCGCGTCGGAGACTCGCGTCGCAGCGGATCGAGGCCCGCATCCGGAAAGGAGACTTCTTCGAGGGAGACTTTCCCGTCCTGAAGGGCACCGTCGGCGGTGTTCCGTTCGACATCGTGTCCCGATTGGTACCGTTCGAAGCGGCCCGCGCCCACACGTTGGACGCGGCTGAGCTCGAGCTACGGGTCGTGGATCTCGAGACGCTCGCGCGGCTGAAGTTGAAGGCCGCCTCACCGAAGGACCTCTGGGACCTGGCGATCCTGGTTCACTTGAATCCTGAAGCACGGGAGCGGATCCTCGAGCTCGCTTCGTATCATCCCGGGCTGCACGAACGGCTCCGCTCCTATGTCGAGGATCCCCGGGCCCGCCGCGAAGCTCTCGAGAGGGCGGAAGACGTGAGGAAACCGGTGACACCTCGAAAGAAGAAGCACAAGTAAGAACACTTCTGGCCGTCGATCGAGCGACGCAAGGCCGGAGATCGACAGCGCTAAGACCGTGGTAGGCGCGGTACCGTAACCGGGCTCGCTGCCTCCACCTGACTCCAGATCCGCCGCCCCACTTTGTCGGCTTCGGCGATGAGGCTCGGCTCGTCGACCGTGAGAATCTTCCGGTCCCGCATCACGAACTGACCGTCGACCACGACGGACTCGATGTCGGATGCTTGACCGTTGTTGATCCATGCGGAGAGGATGCGCCCAGCGGGTACGAGGTGTGTCCGTCTGAGTGTCCAGAACGATGAGGTCTGCTTTCTTCCCCACCTCGAGCGAGCCGAGGAGCGCTTCCTGCCGCACTGCGAGCGCGCCTCCTTGCGCCGCATCGGCGAGCATGTCTTCCGGCTGTGGCTGGCGCCCCGGGGTCGCATCGTCGCGCCGGATTCGTTCCGTCACAAGCGCGATCCGCATCGTCTCCAGCATGTCGTTGGTATTGTTGTCGGTGCCTTGAGCGATGGGGCAGCCGGCCGCTCGAAGAGCGGGGATGGGCGGGATGACCCCGCGGTTCGCCGCCATGTGGGCCTGTTGCGTGACGATGGTGCCGGAGCGGCCCAGGAGCGCGATCTCGGAATCGTCGACGTACCGGCAGTGAGCCGCGAAGAGCCGCGGGCCGAGGAAGTCGTGCTTGGCGAGATACTCCGACGGACGAAGCCCGTGGTGTCGCAGCATGTATTCCACCTCCCAGCGAGTCTGGGCGAGGTGGATGGTGTATCCGAGATCGTGCTTCTCCGCGAAATCGCGGACGGCGTGCAGCAGTTCGGGCGACGAGTCCTCGGCGAGCGCGGTGGTCGGGAAGACGCGGATGCGTCCCTCTCTCGCGCCGTGCCAGGCGTCGAACAAGTCCTGGGCGCGCTTCAGGCCCTCGTCTCGCAGCTCGGGTGAGAACCGGGGGGCTTCACTGTCTTGGCGAGACTCTCCGCCGACACCGGGCCCGGCAGCGTTCTCGACGTCGCGGACGGACTCCGCGAACACCCAGCGTAGACCCGTGTCCGCCAGCGCTCTCGCCGAGCTCCCGATGTTTCCCGTGTACTCCACGACGGTGGTGGCTCCGCTCCGTATCGATTCGAGCGCGCCCATGACGGCCATCAGCGTGGCCTCCTCGTCGGAAAGGAGACTCTCGGGCTCGAGGGCGAGGCGATAGCTGTTGGGAAATCCGAAGTCCTCGTTGAAACCGCGAGCGATGGTGGCTCCGAGATGGGCATGACAGTTGATGAGGCCCGGCAGGAGCGCCTTCCCGCGTCCATCGTAGACCGCGGCTCGGGGATACGTTGCGTGGACGGTGTCGGTTATCGCCGATGGCCGCGATCTTGTCGCCCTCGACGGCGAGCGCCACGTCGTGTTGAACCGCATCGGCGTTCACGACGGTGGTGTGCGTGAAAACGACGCCGCTCGACGGACGGCTGAGCTCTTCAGACCGCGCGGCTCGCGGAGGATGGCTGCGGCGCCGGCGCCGGCGAGCAGTTGGCGACGGGTGATGGTGGAGTTTGGCATAATGCCGAGATACATATTCGACTCAGGGGTGCGAGTCAATTCGACCGCAGAAGTCCCGCCCTTGGAACCATCGCGCTGTGACTGCCGCCCCGAAAGAGCCATCGCCCCCGCTCCGTTACGCCTGGTACGTCGTGGGTGTCCTGACAATCGTCTACGTGTGTTCGTTCGTCGACCGTCAGATCTTCAGCCTTCTGGTCGGGCCTCTGCGGCGCGACCTCGCGATCAGCGACACCCAAATCAGTCTGCTGATGGGTTTTAGCTTCGCGCTGTTCTACACATGCTTCGGCATTCCCATCGGAAGGCTGGCCGATGTTTACAACCGCCGCTCGGTAATCGTGATTGGCCTCGTTTTGTGGAGCGCTTTCACCACGGGTTGCGGGCTTGCAGGCACCTACACACAGCTGATGTTCTTACGCATGGGAGTCGGCGTCGGAGAAGCCGCACTCTCGCCTGCCGCCTATTCCCTCATCACGGACTACTTTCCCCGAGAGCGTCTGGCGACGGCTATCAGCGTGTACGCGACCGGTATCTACGTTGGCCTCGGCTTTTCCTACGTGCTGGGCGGCATCGTTGCCGGCTGGGCGGAGACCCAGCCGCCGTGGAATTTGCCGCTCGTCGGCTCGACCCAGCCCTGGCAGCTGATCTTCTTCATCATCGGCCTGCCTGGCATCTTGCTCGTACCGCTCCTCTTCACGATTCGAGAGCCAAGGGCCCGCCGCGCGCGAGCCGCCGCCGCGCCCGCTCGGGAAGTGGTGTCCTACATCCTCGAGAATTGGCGCACGTTCCTGCTTCACAACCTGGGTTTCGGTTTGATCTCACTGGCATCGTACGCGACGCTTGCCTGGGTTCCCGAGTTCTACCGGCGCCACTTTGATTGGGACATTCGGACGGCCGGCCTGATGTACGGGGTGATCGTTTCGATCGGAGGAATCCTGGGCCTCGTCGCGGCTGGACGGATCGCCGATCGCATGTACGCGAAGGGGAGTAGGGCTGCTGTCTTCATCGTCGCCGGCTCTATCGCCGCTCTGCTCGTTCCGGTCAACCTGTTCGTATTCCTCGCGCCGTCGGGAGCCGCGGCCACGGCCTGGCTCGTACTCCAATCCGTTCTGTTCGCCGCTCCGTTCGGCATGGCGCCGACCGCGATGCAACAGATGATGCCCCCCAGCATGCGTGGACAAGCTTCGGCTATCTATCTCTTCTTTGGCGCCCTCATGGGACTTGGCATCGGGCCGACCGCTGTTGCCCTCGGCGCGCATCACTTGTTCGGAGGCGACGAGGGCCTGCCCTATTCACTGGCGCTCGTGACCAGCCTCGGCTGCGGCGCTTCGGCGGTTCTCTTCTGGTTCGCGCGCGCACCGTTCATCGCGAGCCTCGAGCGCCTCCGTGCCCGCCCGGAAGCTGGCATCTGAGATTACCCGACGACGATCAAGTCACACGGAATCGCAGATAGAACACGAGCGCCCGTTGGCGTATACACGACCGTGTCTCGGGTGTGCGCCACCAGGTCGAACATCGCGCGATCGTCGTCGCGCCGAAAGCGGTTTTCGTAATTGGTCACCATGTTGGCTTCGAACGTGCGCGGGTCATCCTCCTCCTCCACCCAGAACCAGAAGTCACCGCACCAGTCTGGGGGGAGCGACGCGTCGAGCTCGTAGCCGAGCGGGTTGAGGTGGTACTTCCAGATGTCGGTCTCCTGGTAGTACTCACGCAGCGCGCGATTCACTACCGAGACCGGGGTCCCCGCTTTCGCGGTTCGTTGTAAGACATCGAGCGCCCCCTTGGCTGCCTTGTGAACCCGCACGAGCTCGGCGTCCGGGTCCCCATAGATGAACGTTCGGTCCAGGTTCGCGTGGTAGCGCTTGAACACGCCCGCGAGATCGAACGCGAAGGGCTCTCCCGGCTCAATCTGACGACGGGAAGGCAACAGGTGCGTCGTTCGCGGACGCCCGGGTTGGACCGCTTGTGAAATGGCGGGCACTTCTCCGCCGGCCTTGGCCATCTCGTACAACGCGGCGCCGTAAAGCTCGGCACTCGTCACCCCGGGCCGAATCGCCTGCGCTACCGCGCGAAGACCGATATCGGCGATGCGCGCCGCCTGCTCGAACGCGGCAATCTCGGCCGGTGACTTGATGTTGCGTACCGTGCCCACGACGTCCGTGCCGTCGACGATTTGGGCCCCGGCCGCGACGAAGGCATTCTCGAGCTCACGGGCCATGTGCGGTGTCGGCAGATATCGACGAAGCTCCAATCCGACGACCGTGCCCGGCTTGAGCCAGCCTTCGTCCTTGAGGACATCGGTGATGCCGCGCGCAGAGTCACGCTCGCTCCTGGTTGGAATCGGCCTGGCGATCTTTCGCTGCCGAGAACGCGACGTCTTCGCCGCCCAGAAAAATCTGCTTGTCGTGATCGACATGAACAGCGGTTCCCGCCCTTGGATTTCGGTTGGGCCGATACCAGGTGACTTCGTACCCATGGAGATACAGCATGGCATCCGGCCAGCCGGTCCAGAGCAGATCGATCTCCATTCTCGACATGGTCTCGCGTACACGCGTGAGGCGGCCGCGGTACTCGTCGTCGTCGAAGGGCGCGGGGTAGTCACGGCTCCGTGTCCGCGTTTGGTCGTCCGGGATCGCTTCGACGTTTGAAAACGGATTCCCGCGAACCTGTCCGTTCGTCGAGCTCATGACGTCGTGCATCTTACCGTCGGTGGGCGCGCGTGGGATAGCCTGGGTGACTGCTACGGTCTACGACATCAAGGGGTTGCGGGAGCTCGAACGCAATTCTACAATCACGAAGTTCATCTCACGCGAGGGCGCACCAGCATGAGCGCGATCACCCTGACGGTCAACGGTCGTTCCCACTCACTCGACGTGGATCCTTCGACGCCGCTCCTTTACGTTCTCAGCGACGATCTCGAGCTCCGCGGCCCCAAGTTCGGCTGTGGGCTCGCTCAGTGCGGAGCCTGTACGGTGATCGTCGAGGGAAAAGCCATCAGGTCCTGCGTCACGCCTGTCGAGACCGTGGAAGGAGCCGATATCACCACGCTCGAAGGATTGGGTACGGTCGAAAACCCGCACCCGATTCAGAAAGCTTTCATCGACGAGCAAGCCGCGCAGTGCGGATTCTGCCTGAGCGGCGTCATCCTGACCGCGAAAGCCTTCCTCGACGAGAACCCGAAGGCAACCGACGAACAGATCCGCGAGAGCTTGTCGACCGTGCTCTGCCGATGTTTCGTACACGGTCGGATGCTTCGAGCGATCCGCCGCTATGCGACGGAGGTGGGGGGATGAGCCTCGCCGTATCCCGCCGGGACTTCTTGAAGGGAACCGGTTGCCTCATCGTCAGCTTCAGCGCGTCGCGGGCTCGACGCGCAAACCTCCGGAGTGCCACCTGCGAAGGAAGCCGAGCTCGATTCCTGGATTGCCATCGGCGCGGACGGGCGGGTCACCGTCTACACGGGTAAGTGCGAGCTCGGTCAGGGTCTGAGAACGGCACAGTTGCAACTCGTAGCCGAAGAGCTCGTTCTCCCGCTCGACCGCATCACCTTGATCGAGTGCGATACGAAGCTCACTCCCGATCAAGGCACCACGTCGGGAAGCCAATCGCACCCTACCAATTTCAATCAAGCCAACCTGGCCCAGGCCGCCGCGACGGCTCGGGAAGCGCTCCTTCAGATGGCCGCGGCACGACTCGAGGTGCCGGTCGAGAAACTCGACGTCGAAAACGGTGTCGTCCGTTCACGGACCGATTCGGCAAAGCGCACCGACTATGGGGAGCTCGTAGGAGGGAAGAGGTTCCGCCTTTCGCTCGACAGCCGTGCCCGCCGCCGGCCTCCGCGCGAGTGGCGGGTTCTGGGAACGGCGGTGCCGCGCGCGGAGATTCCGGATCTGATGACGGGCCGCCTCGAGTTCGTGCACAACGTTCGGGTCCCAGGCATGCTGCATGGCCGGGTGGTCCGACCGCCGGCCGTGGGCGCGAAGCTCGTCCGCGTGAACGAGGAATCCGTCAAGGATCTGGCGGGACTCGTGAAGGTCGTGGTCAAGAACGACTTCGTGGGCGTGGTTGCCGAGAAGCCCTGGCAGGCGATTCAAGCCGCCGAAAAACTGAGCTGCGAATGGAGCCCGGGCGCTGGGCTCGTGCGCCAGAGTGACTTCTACGAGCATCTGCGACGTCAATCGCCGACGAGTGACCGGCTGGTGGTGGACTCGAAAGATGTAGAGGAAACGCTTTCGAGAGCGGCCAGCGTCGTGAGCGCCACCTATCGACATCCTTACCAGATGCACGGATCGATCGGGAGCTCCTGCGCCGTGGCCGACGTCCGGGACGGGAGGGTCACCCTCTGGTCGGCGAGCCAGGCGGTGCACCATCTGAAGCAGACGACCGCCATGGTCCTCGGATTGTCGGCGGACGACGTGCGCGTGATCTACAGGATGGGATCCGGCTGCTACGGCCTCAACGGCGCCGACACCGTTTCCTACGATGCCGCGCTGCTCTCGCAAGCGGTGGGTCGGCCGGTGCGGGTGCAGCTCTCCCGACAGGACGAAATGGCGTGGGAGAACTACGGCTACGCCTACGTCATCGATCAGCGCCTGGGGCTCGACTCGGAAGGAAGGATTCTCGCCTGGGACTACGAAGCCTGGTTTCCCGCCTTGGGCAGCCGACCCAGGACCGGAACGCCCCGGGAACGTGGTCACGGGTTTTCTGGCTGGTTTCGAACCGGCGGCCGTCGCCGAGCCCTCGCCGGCCACGGATCCCAGCGAGTACGAGAACGGCAGTAACGCAGCGCCTTCGTACGTCGCCGGCTGCGCCGGCGGACGCTGCGGCGGCACCGGGACCATCAAGAGCGAGCGTGTGCTCACGCACACGTCCCGCTCCATGTTCTTCACCGGGCCTCTCCGGTCGCCATCTCGTCTCCAGAACACATTCGCGCACGAATCGATCCTGGATGAGGCGGCCGCTCATGCGAAACAAGATCCGTTGGCCTACCGGCTTCAGCATCTGAGTGACCCGCGGTTGATGGAGGTGTTGAGCGCCGTGGCCCGGAAAGCCGACTGGGATCCGCGTCCCTCCCCGAAGGCGGGTCTCTCGAAAACGGGCGTCGCGTCCGGTCGCGGGATCGCGTGCGTGCTCTACGAGGGAGACAATGGCTACTGCGCGCTCGTGGCGAACGTCGAGGTGGACCAGGACTCGGGAGCCGTCGCGGTGACGCGGCTCGTTGCCGGTGTCGATGTCGGACCCATCTCGAACCCCGATGGACTACGGAACCAGATCGAAGGGGGCACGCTCCAGGGCGTGAGCCGAGCACTCCTCGAAGAGGTCACCTGGGATGAAGAAGAAGGTGACTTCGGTCGACTGGGGAACGTACCGAAGCCTTTCGCTCGGCGCCGACCTGCCCGAAGTAGAAACGGTGCTCATCGATCGCCGCGACGTCGACGGCGATGGGCGCCGGCGAGACCACCATCACGCTCGCGGCCGCCGCCATCGGAAACGCCATCTTCGACGCCACCGGCGCTCGCATCCGGGAGGTGCCGTTCACCCGGGAGCGGGTGAAGGCCGCGCTCCGCGGCTGATCACCTTCTTTCGAATCATCGCGGGCGGCGCGTTGACTTTCCGGCCGGTATACTGAACTTCAGCTCGGCTGGAAACCATGATCCTCCCTCTCACCCACGAGCGCATGACCGTTCAGCGACTCCCCTGGGTGACCATCTTCATCATCGCTTTGAACCTCGGCGTCTTTCTCTTGACCTGGCCGCAGGCGCAGGAGGACTACGCGCGGATGGAAGAGGTCGTGATGGACATCGAGGCCTATGCCGAGCGGCATTCGGGGCTTTCCGAGAGTGTCGAGCTTCAATCGCTTCTCGCGCGCTGGAGCGAGGTCCAGAACGAGCACATCTTCAGCCGTTACGGCTACGTGCCCGCGCGGCCCACGGCCGTGGGCCTGATCGGAACCCTCTTCCTCCATGCCGGCTGGATGCATCTCTTCGGAAACATGTACCTCCTCTGGCTCTGCGGGTGCAGCATCGAGGACCTTTGGGGGCGGCCTCTCTATGCCGCGGTTTATCTGTTCGGCGGCGCGGGCGCCGCCCTCGCGCATGCCTTTTTCCAGCCCGACAGCACCGGGCACCTCGTGGGCGCCTCCGGCGCCGTCGCGGCGCTCATGGGCGTGTTCTGCGTTCGCTGCTGGAGCACCAAGGTCCGGTTCTTCTACTGGTTCCTCGCTTTCGTCGGTGCGTTCAGCGCCCCCGCCTGGATCATGCTCCTCCTCTGGTTCGCGAAGGAGCTCTTCTCGGCGTTCGTCTTCGCGGAGTCGTCGTCCGTCGCCTTCTGGGCGCACGTCGGAGGCTTCGTCTTCGGTGTAACCGTCGCCTTCGCGATGAAGCTCAGCCGTTTGGAGGAGAGGGTGATCGCGCCCGCCATCGATCGCAAGACGAACCTCGCGGGGAAGCACCCGCAGCTCGAGACCGCGCTCGCACACTTCGACCGGGGCGACTTCGGAAAAGCAATCCAGTGCCTGGAGCTGGCGATCCAGGAGGACGAGGACGACCCCGATCTGCACCAGTGGCTCGCGCGCTCTTACCTCACACTCGGCGAGGCGAAAGAAGCGGCTCGCTGCTTCCGTAAAGAGCTCGCCATCCACCTCCGGAAGCGAGAGCTCGAGCTGGCCGCGCACAGTTATCTGGAGATCGCCGCCGCCGATCCGTATCTGGAGCTGAGCTCCAGAGAACTCGTGGCGGTCGCCGGCGCGATGATGGTTTCGGGGTACGAGGCTGACGCGGCGGCGCTCTATCAGAATCTCGTCGCAAGCGATGCCGAGCCTCTGCTTCGTCTCCGGGCCGGCATCGCACTCGTGGTGTTCCACGAGCGGCAAGGAAGGACCCGAGAGGGGCTCGCGCTTCTCGATGCGCTCGCGCCGCTCGCGTCCACGCATCCGGAGTGGCAGAGCTCGATCGACGAGAAGCGCCGGGCGCTTTCCCGAGGCCCGCTGAGGGCCTAGACAAGCGTCAGCACGGCCCTCGACAGCTCTGGATTCTGCAGCAACTCAAATCCCGGTGTACCAAGCCCACCCGTTCTGAATATTGCCCTTCTCGCCGCCGTCGTCGAACTCGTCCGCCACGACGATGCGCTGGAGGTATTTCATGCTCTTGTAGCCCAGCTGCCTTTCCACCCGCAGCCGCACCGGCGCGCCGTGCGGGATCGGGAAGATCGCGTCCGTTCATGCCGTAGGCAAGAATGGTCTGCGGGTGCAGGGCGTCGAGCAAGTCGATGCTGTCGACCCAATCGTCGTAAGAGTAGAACACCACGAACCGGGCGGTCGGCAGGATGCCCGCGGCATCGAGCACGAGGCTCAGCGGCACTCCGGTCCATTGGCCGATGGCGGTCCAGCCTTCCTCGCACGTGTGGCGCGTGATCTGCGTCCGCGACGGGAGCTGTTTCAGCTCCGCGAGTGAGAACGTTCGCGGCGTCGCAACGCGCCCCTCGACCGACAATCGCCAGTCGGCGAACGCTCCGCTCTGCAATTGGCGGTAGGCGTCGCCGAGCGCCGAGTTTTCGATGACGCCGGGGTTGGTGGTGCCGGTGGCGGGAAACGAGGTGATGTCCTCGCTGCTGTATTCCCTCACGAGCGACTGTCCGCGGCAGCAGCGCGCGATGGGCGGCATACGTGACGGTGTCGCCCATGCGCAGCAGATTGCCGTAGGTGGGCGGCAGATCCTTCGGGTAACGCGTGAGGACGAGTCCGCCGACGGAAGCCAGTCCCGTGATGATCGCTCGGCGGCGAGTGATGAGCCTGTCCGGTCTTCATTTCATTCCCCCACGGTCATGGCCCGGATCTGACGTCTGAATCCGGACTTGATGACCATCACGACGTGCACGAACACGAACAGCAGCAGCGCAACGAAGGTGAAGAAATGGATCGTGCGGGCGGACTGGATAGCCGCCGAACACGCTCAACAGAAACGGAAACGCGGCGGTCACCGCCGGCGACATCGCCAGGCCGGTCACCACCATCAGCGGCGCCGCCACGAAGATCACGAACGAGTACGCGCATTTCTGCAGCAAGCCGTAGTGCGGCCCGCCGGCTGGCGGGCGGAATCCGGAACCGCAGGTGATCGACGACGTCGCGCCAGACGAGACGCGGCGTCAGCTCTCTGGCCTTCGGCCAGATGTGCGAGCGGAAGTGACCGCCGAAGATGCCGGCCAGGAGGTACACGGCGCCGGGCAGCACGAGCCACCACGCGGCCAGGAAGTGCAGACTCCGCCCCCAGCCGTTCTGATTGAAAATGTCGTACGTCCGGCTGGCGCTGATCGGACTCCGCGGCGTTCTCGAAGAAGGGCGTGCGGCTTCTCCCAGCCGCCGTGCCGGTAGTTCCGGCTGATCGGCAGCTCGAGGAGCGCCGGCGTGAGGTCGTTCCCCGCATCACCCCAGTAGAGCCGCGGGTGAGCCATCAGGATCACGAAGCCAGCTGAACGCGAGCGTCAAAACGCTCACGGTCACGATCCAATGGGAGACACGAACCCAACGGGCGTGACGACGCATCCCGCTGGCCGTTTCCGGGACGCTTAGAGTTCCAGCCATCCGTCGAACCTTGGCCATATGGTATCGCAGAACCAGCGTGCCGGAATACGACGAGTGCGACGAGATTCCGAGCGGTCAATCGGCCCACACCTACCAGGTAAAGCTTCCGGACGGGGGAGGCCATCGTCCGAGGATTTGCCGCAGCAGGATGATTTGCCCGAGGTGATGAGCGTTGTGGTTCGACACGTGGACCAGCGCGTCACTCACCGTGTATCGCGCGAGCGGAGGAAACTCGATGGGCGGCGAGATCGGGCGGTCTCCGTCGCTCGCCCCTATCACCGCGATTCGCTCCAGGCCGGAGAGGAATCTCTCGCGCAGATCAGGCCAGGAGCCCGGAACCGCGGCGGGCCAGCCAACTGCTGCGGTTTGCGCTGGAGGCTCGTCCACTCCTTCGCAGCGGCGGTGGAACCAGCTTTGCCAGAAATCGAGATGCGCCACGATCTCGGCGATCGAATGCGGCGCCCCGTTCACCCGGTGCTCGGCGTCCTCGACGGCGAGCCCCTCGAGAGCGCCAGCGGGCGGGATGTGGGAATGGGTGTCGATCAAAAGGTCACGGGAGTTCATGGGGGGAACTCTATCGCACGAAAGGCGATCAACACGATTTCCGGATGGATTAGTATCCCCGCATGCGATTGACGATCGGACTCCTCGCCCTCTTTGTACTCTCTTCCGCCTGCGGTACGCGGGAAGCGCCGCCTGCGGACGGACTCGATCTGGTGATTCATGGAGGCCGTATCGTGGATGGGACCGGCGCCGCCTGGTTCTATGGCGACCTCGGCATCCGTGGCGATCGCATCGCCCGCATCACTCCGCAAGGACTCCTCGCCGACGCCCCCGCTCGCGAGCGCATCGAAGCGGCAGGCCTGGTGGTGGCGCCGGGCTTCATGGACATTCAAAGCCATTCCCGGCGAGCGTTCTTGAGCGGCGACGGGAGAATCATCAGCAAGGTCACGCAGGGGATTACCACCGAGATCCTCGGCGAAGGTGGGACCAACGCGCCCGCCAACGAAAAGACGCGAGCTCTCGGGGGCGCGGAGCCGGAAGACTTCCAGGAGTCGTTCGCCGGAGAGCGCGGTTTCGACGCCTGGCTGCGCGCGATGGAGCAGCACGGCATCTCCGCCAACGTGGGCTCGTTTTTGGGGGCGACCACCGTGCGGGTATACGCCAAAGGCGAAGAAATGGGAGACGCGAGCCCCGAAGAGCTCGACGTGATGCGCCGGATCGCGCGGCAGGCGATGGAGGACGGTGCGTTCGGATTCGCCTCCGCGCTCATTTACCCTCCGGGAAACTTTGCTTCGACCGAAGAGCTCATCGAGATCGCGAAAGCGACCGCTCCTTACGGCGGCGTCTACATCACCCACATGCGCTCGGAGGCCGATCAGTTTCTGGAGGCCATCGAGGAGGCGGTCCGCATCGGCCGTGAAGGCGGCGTTCCCGTCGAGATCTATCACCTCAAAGCGAGCGGACAGAGGAACTGGCCGAAGATGAAGGAGGCGATTGCCCTCATCGACCGCAGCCGCGCGGAGGGTGTCGACGTTCAGGCCAACATGTATCCGTATGTGGCCGGTGGGACCGGAGTGGCGGCGCTTCTCCCTCCGTGGGCCTCGGCCGACGGGAAGCTCCTCGAGAACCTGCGCGACCCGGAGAAGCGGAAGCTCATCCACGATGAAGTGCTGGCGGAGAAGAACGAATGGGAGAACCTCGGCCAACTCGCGACTCCGGAGGGAATTCTCATCGTCGATGGAGCCAGTGAGTCGAACGAGCGCTTCGTCGGACGGAGACTCTCAGAAATCGCCGCCGAGCTTGGCGTCGATTGGGTCGATGCCGCCATCGAGATACTCCTCGCGGCCGAGCGGCGGGCGGGAATGGTGGTCTTCGGCATGGATGAATCCAACGTGGCGTTCCAGATGCAGCAGCCCTGGATCAAGTTCGGGACGGACGCGGGTGGCTTCGATCCGGAGAACGCCGAGGGGCTCGCGCACCCTCGCGCCTACGGAACTTTTCCGAGGATCCTGGGCAAGTACGTGCGCGAGGAGAAAGTGCTCGACCTCGAGGATGCAGTCCGGAAGATGAGCTCCGCCGTCGCGACACGGCTTTCCATTCCCGACCGCGGTCTCCTCAAAGAAGGTTTCTACGCCGACGTCGTTGTCTTCGATCCCGCGACGGTGATGGACCGGGCCACGTTCGAAGCCCCGCACGTTCTCTCGACGGGGATCCAGCACGTCTTCGTGAACGGAACCGCTGTGGTCCGCGACGGCATCCACACCGGGGCGAAGCCGGGCCGCGTCGTTCGCGGGCCGGGTTACCGTGGGGATGGAGTCGCGCGATGAAGCGCCTCGCTTCTCTCGAGCTTTCGCTTCACGTCGAGCTTACTCGACGGTGTGAAGCTGGCATCGATGCCGCGCCTCGTCACAGAAAGCCGTCAGCTTCTCCCGTCTAGCGCACTCGGGCATCGAGCACTCGCGGCACGAAGTGAACTCCGCCTCCAGGGCCCGGGCGCGGCGGGAAAAGTCGTCGAGGTCGCTTCCCTCGGCGAGAGCCGAGAAGCACTGGAAATCCCCGAAGCATGCGTCCTCGACCAGAGGCCCGAGCTCGACGACGACACACTTCTGTGCGGCGTCGCAGACAGCGAACTCGTCTACCAGGGCCCTGGCTCTCGACTTGACATCGTCGCAATCGTCGGTCGATGAGCATCCGAGAAACAGGAAGGACAGGAGCGCGAGTGTGTGGAGCCCGGTCATTGATGCACCTCTGCGAAAAAAGAAGGGAGGGCGCTCTCGCGAGCGCCCTCCTGCCTCCGCTTATTCCCGATGGTACCTCACGCGGTTGTCGCGGGTGGCTACTGAAGCAGAATCGGCTTTCCCAAGGTGTTGTTGGACTCGATCGACTCCGGCACGGCCGACAAATCGTCGGCTATGGCGCAGAGCGTCTTGTTGCCGAGCGCTCCAGCGGGTATGGTCACTGCCGTCTTGGCATTGCTCGTCGCGCCCACGGCGAGAGCCGCGACGTTCCGCGATGCCAGGAAGGTGTCGCCTGTCGTGCAACGCGTGTCGTTCGACAGGTACAGGCCGACGCGGAAGGCCCCCGCGGCCAGCAGCCCGTTGTTCTGGACGACGCTACGGACCTTGAAGGTGTTTCCGGGCGAGCTCTGGGCGGGCACGACCAGGGTCGTAATCACCAGGTCCGGCTTGGCGACGATCTGGATCGGGTCGAACCTAGTGTTGTTGTTCTCGAGGGACTCGGCCTGAACCAGCTGGTCGTCCGCATACGCGCAGATGAACTTCGCGCCCAGGGAAGTTCCCGGAGGGATGGTCATCGCGGTCGTTACCGCATGATCGGTCAAGCCCTGCGAGCGAGGGAATGACGCGGCTCGTGAGGAAGGTATCGCCCGTGGTGCAGGTGTTGTCGTTCGACAGGTAGAAGCCCACGCGGAAGCTTCCCGCGGGCAGCGTACCCGTGTTGCGCACGGTGTTGGGAACGCTGATGGTCTGACCGGGAACTGCATCGACCGGAGCGTTGAGCACGGTCATGCGGAGATCCTTCTGGCCGAAAGTGATGTTCAGGCTGTACCGGTTGCAGCTCCCCGAGCCGAATCCGTAGACCCGAAGGTAGTAGGTGCCGGCAGCACTGACGTTGAAGTTGATGGACTCGCTGTTGCCCGTCCCCCCGGAGCTCGCGACCACGCCGCCCACCGAGTTCAGGAGCTGAATGTCGACGTCCCCGAGAGAATGGGTGAAGGTGGTGCTGATGCTGATCTGGCCGGCGCCGGGAACCGAGAAGCGATAGTAGTCGTTCTCGAAGTCGGCATCGATGCTGAGGCTGCTGCTGGAGAACGGCAGGGTGATGAGCCGCGCCGTGCCGAAGGTGTCATTGGGCTCGAGCGTGTCCTCACGAAGCGAGATGCTCAGCGGGGTGGGCAGAGGGCTCGTTCCGCTGAATGGAACGCCGTTGGTGAAGAGGACCGCGTTATTCCCCTCGAACCTTTCGGCAGTGGCCCCGTTGTCGTCGATGATGCCGCCGATGTACCGGGTCCCGCAGTCGCTGACCGTGGGAATCACCGCGCTCCAGTTGAACGTGCTGAAGGTGAAGGTCCCGAACGAGCCCCAGCTCCCGGTGTTGAGGAGCGTGTCCCCGGTCGAGATGGTGGTGTTGTCCGAGAGATACACCCCGAAGCGAAGCGGACCGAAGGCCTGCGTCCCGCGATTCTCGACGGTGATATTGTTGAGGTTGATGACCTGACCTTCCCTCAGGCTGAGGGGGCTCATGCTCATCCACTGCGGCAAGGATACCGTTGTGCCACTTGTTGTACATCACGATGTCCGCCTCGCTCACGTGCGAGGCGTTCTGCCGGATGGCCACCTTGTCGTCCATGTAGAGCGTTTCGCCCCTCAGGTACTTGCTGGTCCCGCTCATCTCGATCGACAGGAAGTTGTTGAAGTGATCCAGTCCGCGAACGTGGCCGAGCTCGTGGAGAGCCGTCGACTGGAACCACTCGTCATCGTCGGGGCCGAGCTGCCAGGGAAGCGTCGGGTCGAACATGACGTCGCACTCGTCGAGCCTTCCGCTGAAGAAGCCGCTCCAGCAGACGGTCCAGGCGAGAGCGCTCGAGTACGAAAGGCCGTACTCGCTGTTGAGGCCGGCCTCGCCGAGGAACCCGATAGTGTTGTCGCCGTCGTTCGCGCCGAAGCTGAACTCGGGGCTCGAGCTGATGCGGAACGGATGAGAGTTGTCCGTGGTGTCGATCTGGTTCCACTCGGACATCTGGAACTGGGCGTTGTCGCTCCAGGCGTTGGTACCCATGACATCGTCCATCACGATGTTGTCGCCATCCGGCCAGAAGTTGTCGATGACAAAACTCATTGCGACGATCGTGTTCAGTACGACGCCGAGAACGACGAGAGTCGCGATGCGAGCGGATCTTGTATTCAGTTTCATCGGACCATCCCCTGCGCGGAAGAAACCGCTTGACGGAAGCCCGCGAGCGACAGCGGCCGCTCGGTGGACTGCCAGTAACTCAGAACCTCAGGACTCGTCTGGGAGGCGGACAGCCTCCCTCGAGCTCCACCCTCGGGAACCGGAGCGGGTCCGAGCCGCGGCGCGGGCCGCGTCGCCCGGGCGGCGTTGCGCCGCACGCGCACCTGGTCCCCATCCACCGCGACGACGAAGTCGCCCTTCGAGTCGAGCATCACTTCGGAGCCGATCGTCGGGTCACTGACGATCTCGAAGAAGCCCTGGTTGATCCCCACGATGGGGTCCGCCGTGGCCTCGTAGTCGTCGCGCAGGAAGAGCATGTAGCGCTGACCCTGGGCGAAGGTGGGCATGTCGTGGACGATCGCGGCGCGGTTTCCGAGGACGCCGCCGGCGATCTCGAAGACCACCTGGCCTCCCACGGCGCCCTTGAGCTCTTCTTCGACCTCGAGGGTGACGCGGGTGAAGATCATCTGGCCGCCCTCGACGCTGACCTGCTCGATCGCGGGTCCTTGGCCGAGGGACTGATTCGCCGCGGACGCCTTGGGCGCCGTGGAGTCCTTCTGCTTTCGTTCGCCGCTAGCGAGGGCCACGCCCCTGGTGACCGCCTCGAGGCTGACGACTCTGCCTCGGACGATGAGCGCGGCCTGGGCGACGCGCTCGGCGAACGACAGCTGTTTGACGCTAGAAGCTCCGGCGGTTCGGACCAGACCCGAGCCAAAGAGCACTGCGAAACCGAGTAGACTTATCCTTCCAATCAAAAGGCACCTCCAGCTTTTTCAAGCGTTATGACGATGCGTAAGAGCAACCGCCATGCCAGGTGCCGGAGTCGACGCTCACCGGCTAAGTGCTTGATCGTGCTGGGAGGAGCTCCGTCAGCCGCGTCTCGAACTTGTGGAGTGAAGAGCTACACCTGTGGCCGGTGAGATAACTGGCGCTACTGCTGCGATGAAAAGAGAGCTCGTTCCCGCAGTCGTGCTTTTGGGGCGTTGGTGATCGTTTGCGGGCGAGACTTCCGCGAACACGAGACGCTTTTCACTCGGGGGATTGCAAGGACGCCTCCGGGGCGCGCTACCCCGATGACGTCAATTCTCGGGGCGATGCCCGAAACCCCCCTGAGTCGGGGCGGCTCACACGTTGGTCCGCGCGTTCATGCCGAAATCGGTCTCGACGCGGCGATACCAGTCATCGTCGCTGAGTGCGCCCCACTCGACCCAATCCTCGTCGCTCATCGCGCTGCGCCAGGCGAGAAACGGCGCCGCGTCGGGGCCGACCGGATGCCGCAGCTTCCATGTGCCGCTCTCGACGATCTCGACCATCTTCTCACCCACTACCGACGGCGGCCTCGGGTCTTTCAAGGACGCGGTGAACATACCGGCGAAGCGGCGCTGTTGCGGGTAGGGAGAAGGGGCGTGCGGTGTCTCGATGCGCCGGGCCATCGGAGTATCGATGATGCCGGGCTCTACGATCGCGACCCGGACGTTGAATGGCTTCAGCTCCTGGGCCAGCGACTCGCTCAGCGCCTCCAGCGCGTATTTCGACGCCGAATACGGAGCCAGAGGGGCGCAGGCGATGTGTCCGGCGACCGACGCCACATTGATGATGCACCCGCTTCGGCGCGCGCGCATCGTCGGCAACACCGCGTGGATGCAGCGGATCGGGCCGAAGTAGTTCGTCTCCATCACCGCCCGGAATTCGGCGAGCGGAAGCTCCTCGACCGATCCCGTGCGCTCGATCCCGGCGTTGTTGACGAGCACGTCCAGTGGCCCCTCTTTCAAGATACGGGCGATTCCTTCCGTGACCGACCCGTCGGAATCGACATCCAAGGCCGAAATCGCGATGGGTAGTTTTTCCGCTGCCGCGATCCTCGCGAGCTCGGGCGCCCGGGCCGGATTGCGCATCGTCGCGTAGACCTTGTGGCCGGCCCTTCCGAAAGCAAGTGCGGTGGCGAGGCCAATTCCCGAGCTGGTTCCTGTTATGAGGACGGACGCCATGGTCTTTCTCCTCTGCATCGACGCGCCGGAGCTAGCCGCGATGCGATGGCTCTACATTTGGAACAATTTCGGATGAGTGTATCTGAATAAGTTCAACGTATGCGAATGAAGCCTATGGAAGGCTCGTCGTTTCGCGCCGGCGGCAGTAGAATGGGCGGCAAGGGCGGGGGGCGCGCCCCATCATTTCGGTCGGGTCATGCTCTCCCGTACCACCCCAAGGAGAACGACGATGGGATTCTTCGACAAGATCCTCGAGACCCTCGGCTTCGGCAAGGAGGCACCGGCACCCGCTCCCGCCCCCACACCCACCGCCCAGAAGATGGGGCCGCCCAAGCCTCCGCCGGGACCGCCACCGCCCAAGGCAGTCGCGGTGGTCGACGTCGTCGCGCAACTGGAGAAGCGGGCGGCGTCGAACCCACAGAAGCTGAACTGGCGAACCTCCATCGTCGATCTGCTCAAGCTTCTCGATATCGACAGCAGCCTCACCGCGCGCAAGGAGCTGGCGAAGGAGTTGGGCTGCCCGGCGGATCTGATGGGCGATTCGGCGAAGATGAACATGTGGCTCCACAAGACCGTCCTCGCCCGCGTCGCCGCGAATGGCGGCAACGTTCCGAAGGAGCTTCTGGACTGAGCCGGCGCGCGTAGCGATTCACTAACGAAGGGTTTGCAACTTCTCGCTTTGGTAATGCTGGCGTAAACGAGGCCGGCGGCGGGGCGTCGATTTTCGCGCTCCACGAGTCCTGGCATTTGGGAAAGGACGTTTCATGAGCACGAACGCGACAGGGTCCGATACCATCGTATTGATCCATGGCTTCTGGGTGACTCCTCGAAGCTGGGAGCATTGGAAAGCCCGATACGAGCACCAGGGCTACCGCGTCCTCGCGCCCGCGTATCCCGGCTTCGAGGTGGAGGTCGAAGCGCTCAACATCGACCCCTCGCCAATCGTCGCGCTGACGGTTCCGGCAGTCGTCGAGCGCCTCGTGGAGGTCCTGGAAACTCTCGATAGACCTCCGATTCTCATCGGCCATTCGGCGGGCGGTGCGTTCGTGCAGCTCCTGCTCGACCGGGGCTTCGGGGCCGCGGGCGTGGCGATCAATTCGGCTCCCACCGAGGGCGTCGTCGTCGTTCCCTTTTCGCAAATCAAGTCGACGTTCCCCGTCTTCAAGAACCCCGCGAATCGCCACCGGGCAGTGGGATTGACCTTCGAGCAGTGGCATTACGCGTTCACCAACACCTTCAGCGAGGACGCGGCCCGAGACGCGTACGAGCGCTATGCCATCCCGGCTTCCGGCGGAATCGTCTGGGACAACGTGCTCGCCAACATCATTCCGGGACCTCAGGCGACGTACGTCGACTACAAGAACGAATCGCGAGCTCCGCTGCTGTTCATCTCGGGGAGCAAAGACAATCTGATGCCCCCCAAGGTCCAGCAATCGAACGCGGCGCACTACAACTCGAAGGTCGTAACCGAGGTCAAGGAGTTCGAGGGGCGGGCGCATTTCCTTCCCGGTCAGGACGGCTGGGAGGAGGTCGCCGACTACGCCGTTGCCTGGGCCCTCCGCCACGCCGCAGAGGGAAAACCCGGGAGCGGGTCGCGCACCCAGAAGCCCTCGTAGACCACGACGGTGCTCCTGAGGGACGTCGACATCGTCGATGAGGTGCTGCGCTCCCACTCGGCGGAGCTGGGCCCCGATTTCGCTGCGTACAAGAACCATGTGTACCGGGTGCTGAACTTTTGCGCCGCCCAATCGTCGCCGGACCCCGAATCCCTCGAAAAAATCGCGCTCGCCGCCGTGTTTCACGACCTGGGTATCTGGACGCGACTGCACCTTCGACTATCTTCCGCCTTCCATCCGACTGGCGAAGGCGTACCTTCGTCGGACGGGGCGCGCCGAGTGGACGCCGGAGATTGCGGCGATGATCCTCGAGCACCACAAGCTCTCCCGCTATCGCGGCGATTCGGGTCCGCTCGTCGAATCGTTTCGCCGGGCGGATTGGATCGACGTCTCGCTCGGCGTGCGCCGTTTCGGCCTTCCGCGATCGGTCGTCGCGCCCGTCTTTTCGATGTGGCCGAACGAAGGCTTCCATCGGCGACTCCTCGAACTGTCGGTCAGACGCGCACGGACGAATCCAACCGCGCCGCTTCCGATGATTCGGCTCTGACCCCCATACCCGTGCTGTGGGAATCGTTTTCGCGCTTCGGCGAATCGATGTGATGCGGAAATGAGGGTGCCGGGCCCCGAGGTCGGCGCATTCTGACGCGTCGGATTCGGTTTCCGCGGCCGCGCGCGATGAAGCGAATGCGATCGAGCCGCCTCCGCCGATCGAGCCGACCCGGAACGTTACGATCAGAGGGATGCGGCCGAATCACTTTTCGGCGTAAGCTGAGCCGCGCTCGTGGCGACTCAACCCGTTCGCGTTGGCAGGGTGCGCTGGGCCATGGTGGCCCTCCTCTTTTTCGCCACCGCCATCAATTACATCGACCGCGCGTCCCTCGGCGTCCTTCAACCCGTCCTGGCGGAGGCGATGAGCTGGACCGCCCTCGACTACGCCAACATCAACTTCTGGTTCCAGCTCGGCTACGCCGTCGGATTCGTGGTCCAGGGGCGGCTCATCGACAGGATCGGCGTGAAGCGCGCGTTCGCGCTCGCCGTATGTCTGTGGAGCCTCGCGGCCGCGGCCCATGGCCTGGCGGCCTCGGCCGCCGGATTCATGATCTGCCGCTTCTTTCTCGGACTAACGGAGGCCGCAAACTTCCCGGCATGCGTCAAGACCGCGCGCCTGTGGTTTCCTCCGAGCGAGCGCGCTCTCGCCGCCGGGATCTTCAACGCGGGGGCCACGGTGGGCGCGATGCTCACGCCCGCGATCCTGCCTCCCTTGCTCCTGGCCTGGGGCTGGCAGGCGGCGTTTCTCGCGACGGCGGCGCTCGGCTTCGTCTGGCTCGTGGTCTGGCTGAGACGCTACCACGACCCCGAGGACCATCCGCACGTGAGCCGCGAGGAGCTTGCGCACGTGCGCGATGGGGCGGAGCCGGAGCCTTCGGCCCTTCCGTACTCTCGCGTCGTGCGTCTTCGCGCCACCTGGGCCTTCACCATCGCCTACACGCTGACCGTGCCCGTATTCTGGTTCTATCTGTTCTGGCTTCCCCCGTTTCTGAACCGGCAATACCATCTCGGCATCAGCCTGGACCAGATCGGTCTTCCTCTCATCGTCATCTATCTGAGCGCTGACCTGGGAGGGATCGCGGGCGGAGGACTGTCCTCTTACTTCATCGCGCGCGGGACGGCGCCGGTCAAGGCGCGCCTCGTCGCGATGTTTCTCTCCGCCCTTTGCCTGAGCCCCATCATCTTCGCCTCCCGCGCCGGAAGCCTGTGGATGGCGGTAGCCGCCATCTCGATCGCCCTCGGCGCACACCAATCGTGGATCACCAACATGTACGGCCTCCTCGCGGACGTGACTCCTCAATCGGTCCTGGCGTCGGTGTTCGGGTTCGGAAGCATGATTGCTTCCGTGGGCGGGATGTTCATGACCCAGATCGTGGGTTATGTTTTGACCGCGACGAACGAGAACTATGGCGTGCTCTTCACGCTCATCCCCGCGACGTACTGGGTGGCGCTCGTGTGGATGTACGGAATGGCGCCCCGGGTTCCCGATTCCGTTGACACGGCGACCACTGTCGCGTAGAGGATCAACCAGCACGCAAGAACGATAGCTCGGGAGGGTGACTCATGACGAAATCGTCGGATGTCTCGCGCCGAACCGCGATTGGAGCGGCAATCGCTGGGGTGGCGGCGATGGCGGCCGGAGGGGGAGAGGCCGCGGTAGGTCAGGAAGCGGGCGAAAGGGAGCGGGTTCAGGGAATCGGCGGGTTCTTTTTTCGCGCCAAGGATCCGAAGAAACTCGCCGAGTGGTACGAGACACACCTCGGTATCACGCGCGTGCCTGAGACGTACGAGCTGACCCCGTGGCGGACCAACGCGGGCACCACGATCTTCGCACCCTTTCCGGAGGACACGTCCTACTTCGGCGACCAAAAGCTCCAGTGGATGATCAACTTTCGCGTCCGCGACATTCAAAAGATGACCGATCAGCTCCGGGCCCAGGGCATCGAAGTCGAGCTGGACCCCGAGGTCTATCCGAACGGGCGCTTCGCGAGGATGTCCGATCCGGAGGGCAACCCGATCCAACTTTGGCAACCCGGCGGCAAAGACCCGGGCTGAACCGTTGGCGATGGAGTCACCGTTGCCCGGAGCCCGAGCTTTCCCTAGGATGTTAGAGACGCGGAGGCACCTTTGATCCAGCTCGCAGCCGAGGTGGGCGGGACGTTCACCGACCTCATCTGGACGGACGGCACAGGGAGGGTACGCACGCACAAGGTGCCGTCGACGCCTTCCGATCCGTCTCTCGCGGTGATCCAGGGAACCGACGAATGCCTCGGGGACGAGCTCCCCGGGCTGCGGCGGCTCTTCCACGGCTCGACCGTTGCGACGAATGCGGTCCTCGAGCGCAAGGGCGGCCGCACCGCACTCGTGACCACCCGGGGATTCAAGGACATCCTCGTCCTGCAGCGACAGACGCGCCCGAACGTGAACTCCATCGTCTGCCGCAAGCCCGAGCCCCTCGTGCCCCTGAGACGCACCATCGAAGCGACGGAGCGCGTGAGCGTCGGAGGTGAGGTGATCGTTCCCCTGGACGAGCGGGGATTTCCTCGAGGCCCTCGACCGCCTCGTGGAATCGGAAGATCCGGAGGCGCTCGCCGTCTGCTTGCTCCACTCCTACCAGAGCCCGCAGCACGAGAGGCGCCTGCGGGAGCTCGTGAAGGAGCGGTATTCCTCGCTCGAGGTCGCACTCTCTTCGGACGTTCTCCCAACCTTTCGCGAGTACGAGCGCGCATCCACGACGGTCATGGCCGCGTACCTGGCCCCGCTCGTCTCGCGCTACGTGGGGCACCTCGAGCGGGAGCTCCACACGAGGAGCCGCGAAGCGTCGCTCTTCATCATGCAGTCGTCGGGCGGGATTCTCCCGGGCGAGGGCGCTCGCGCGAGACCGGTCGAGATGCTGAACTCCGGTCCGGCCGCCGGCGTCATCGCTGCCGTGCGCATCGCGGAGCTTCTGGCCGACTCCGACCTCATCACGCTGGACGTGGGCGGGACGAGCGCGGACATGTGCCTCGTCGATGGTGGCGCTCCCGAGGTGACGTCGGAGCGCGAAGTGGACGGACTTCCCGTCGGCATCTCGAGCCTCGATATCGCAAACGTGGGTGCCGGCGGGGGAAGCATCGCCTGGATCGACAGCGGCGGAATGCTCCAGGTCGGACCGGAGTCCGCGGGCGCGCGGCCGGGGCCCGCGTGCTACGGCCAGGGGGGCGAGTCGCCCACGGTCACGGACGCTCTCGTCCATCTCGGCTGGATCCGTCCCCATCGATTCCTCGGCGGGAGGATGAAGCTCCTCCCCGAGCGCGCGGAGCGTGCCCTCGATCGCCTCCGCGGGCCGCTCGGCCTCGGTACCCTCGAGCTCGCCCGGGCGGTGGTCGACGTGAGCGCCGCCCACGTGAGCCGAGGCGTGCGGCTCGTCTCGGTGCAGCGGGGCCGCGATCCCAAAGGTTACGTTCTCTACGCGTTCGGTGGCATGGGCCCTGTGGTCGCGGCCCTCGTGGCGGAGGAGCTCGGGATTCGCCGCGTCGTCATCCCTCCTCTTCCCGGGCTCTTCTCGGCTCTCGGGCTTCTCGTCGCCGACCTCAAGCGCGAGTATCGGGAGACTGGGTTCCTGCCGCTGACGGCGGAAGCCCCCGACCGCATCGTAGAGGCCTTCTCCCGCATGGAAGACGAGGCCCGGCGGGAGCTCGCGGGATACGGATCCTCTCCCGACGGGATCGAATGGGAGCGCCATCTCGAGATGCGCTCGCGGGGACAGGGCTTCGAGCTCCGCGCGGCCGTCGATCTCGAGCGGCTCGAGGCCGAGGGCCACCTCTATCTCGTCGACCTCTTCGAGGAGACCCACCGGAACCGATACGGGACCTCTCCCGCGAACGAGAACATCGAGGTCGTGACCTACCGGCTCGTGGCCAGCGTCCCGGGTCCTCGAACGTACTGGAACGGCTCGACCAGTTCCATCCCGGAGGGGAGAGCGGAAAGTCGGAAGAAGGTCCCGTTCATTTCCGCGGCGAACGCCGGAGCTGCCGATTCGCGTGGCGGGAGAGCCTCGGCGTCGGCGAGAGGATTCAAGGTCTCGCGGTCATCGAGGAGCCGACCGCGACCACCCTCGTGCCTCCCGGATGGAGGGCCGAGGTCGCCCGGACCGGGGCTCTGGAGCTTTCGAGAGGAGAGGGCGCATGAGAACCGACGGGGCCTCTTTCAACATCATTAGCAATGGCCTTCACGCCGTCGCCCAGGAGATGGGCGAGAAGCTCGTGCGCTCGGCGTACTCCGTCATCATCCGCGAGGCGCGGGACTGCTCCACGTCTCTTCTCGACCCGAACGGCCGCATCATCGCCCAGGCTCAGTTCTGCCCGATCCACATGAACTCCTTCGGGATGGTCTTCGAGGCGTTCGCCGAACGGTACGACCTCTCGCAGCATCCGGCCGGAGGAGGGACTCATCACCAACGATCCCTACAACGGCGGTCAGCACCTGAACGACATCGTGCTCTTCACGCCCATCTTCCATCGCGGAGAAGTGGCCGCGTACAGCTGCGTCCCTCGGGCATCACATCGACATCGGCGGAGGTGCGGCCGGCCCGAACGCGCACGCGACCGACGTCTACTCGGAGGGGCTTCGGATCCCGCCGACCCGCTTCGACACCGAGAAGGACCTCGGCCCCGGGATCCTGGAGCAGTTCCTGCGCGCGAACGTCCGCGCTCCCGACCTGGTGATGGGAGACATCTACGCCCAGCTCGCCGCCAACCGCACCGGGGAGAGGCGCTTCATCGAGATGCTCGAGCGCTTCGGTGTCGAGACGGTGGCCGAGGCCGCGACGGAGCTCCAGGACTACTCCGAGCGGCTCGCCCGGGAAGCCATCCGCGCCATTCCCGACGGCGTCTACGAGGCCGAGGACTTCGTCGACGACAACGGATTCACGACCGAGCCGCTCCAGGTGAAGGTGGCCGTCGCAGTCGAGGGCGATCGCATCCGCGTCGACTTCACCGGGAGCTGCGCGACAGACCAAGGGCATGGTGAACTCGCCGGTCTGCTCGACGATCTCCTCGGTCTACGGGGCGGTGTCGCTGCTGCTCGGCGGCGGATCGATTCCGGTGAACGACGGCCTCTACCGGCCGATCGAGGTCCACGTTCCGTTCGGGTCGTTTCTCAATCCCGACCAGCCCCTCGCGGTGAGAGCTCGGGCGAACGCCTGCCACCGCGTCTACAACGCCGTCATGCTCGCGATGTCGAAGGCGGTGCCGGAGCAGGTCCTGACCTCGGGCCACGACACGACGAACGCCATCGGCATGGGCCACCTCGGAAAAGACGGCTACCGCGTCTACATGGAGGTGGTGGGCGGCGGATGGGGGGCCTCGGCAGGGGCGGACGGCGCCGACGTCGTCGACAGCTACATCGGAAACTGCTCCAACGTGCCGGTCGAGGCTCTCGAGAGGGACTATCCGTTCATGGCGGTCGAGGAGTACGCGCTCCGCCGCGGCTCCTCGGGAGCGGGAACGAGGCGCGGAGGTCTCGGCGCCCGACGGGTCTACCGGATCCTCGACGACGACGTGAGCTTCAACTGCTACTCCGATCGCTTCCGCATCGCTCCCTGGGGCCTCTTCGGTGGACGGCCGGGGGAGAAGACCCGTTTTCTCGTGGAGCGGAAGGGAGAAACGATCGCGCTCGAGTCCAAGGTCAACTTCCCGCTGCGAAAAGGCGACCGCCTCGTCATCGAGATCGCGGGAGGAGGAGGCTACGGCGATCCGAGGACGCGGGCGCGCGAGGACGTGGAGCGCGACCTGCGCGGAAGGCCTCATCACCGAGGAGGAGGCAAGGGAAGTGTTCGGGCTCGAGCGCGAAGCGCTGACCTGAGCCCACTGCCAGTGGGCGCTCGATGTCGTACGCCGCCCCGCGGAACGGCACGAGCCCAAAATTCCGATAAATCGATGGAACCTGTGGCGCCGCGCTGACGTTACTCATCCCGAGGTAGCCCTATGTCCTCCCTCTGGCGCCCGCTCGAGTCCCTGATCCGCAAGCTTTCCCGCGCTCCACTCTTCACGATCCTCTCCATCGTCACGCTCGCTCTCGGAATCGGCGCGACATCGGCGATTTTCAGCGTGGTTCACGGCGTCCTGCTGAAACCGCTTCCCTTCGAAGAGCCGGAGAAGCTCGTGGGTGTCTGGCACTCCGCGCCGGGACTCGGCTTCGAAACTCTGAACCAGGCGCCGGCGTTTCATTTCACCTATCGAGACGAGAAGCGGGCGTTCGAGGACATCGGCATGTGGGCCCATAACCAAGTGACGATCACCGGCGTCGCCGAGCCGGAGAGAGTCCAGGCCATGAGGGTCACCGACGGAACGTTCAGCCTCCTCCGGGTGAGGCCGGCCGTGGGCCGTATCTTCAGCGCGGAAGACGACACGCCGGGAAGCGCTGAGACTGCAATCATCAGTCATGCGTACTGGCAGCGGAGGTTTGGAGGCGATGCGGGGGTCGTCGGACGAACGCTCGACATCAACGGTCGTCCGACGGTGATCGTAGGCGTGCTGCCGCCCGACTTCCGCTTCCTGCGCTTCGATCCCGCTGTCTTTCTGCCATTTCGCTTCGATCGTTCGGAGCTCTTCATCGGAAACTTCAGCTATCAGGGAATCGCCCGGCTCAAGAAAGGATCCACCATCGCGGATGCCAACGCGGACGTGGCGCGGATGATTTCGCTCGCTACAGAGCGCTTCCCATTTCCGAGCGGCTTCACCCCGGAAATGCTGAAAGAGGCGCGATTCGGCCCCAACATCAGGCCGCTCAAAGAGGACGTGCTTGGAGATGTCGGCAGAACGCTCTGGATTCTGCTGGGAACCGTGGGCCTGGTTCTTCTCATCGCCTGCGCCAACGTGGCCAACCTCTTCCTCGTGCGTGCGGAGAGCCGCCAGCGCGAGCTCGCCCTTCGAACGGCGCTCGGAGCGAATCGAGCCCGCGTGGCGAAAGAGCTTCTTGGAGAAAGCGTCAGTCTGGGACTGCTCGGCGGGCTCGCCGGACTCGGCATTGCCTATGCCGCCATCCGCCTGCTGATCGCGCTCGCTCCGGAGACGCTTCCCCGCCTCGAGGAGATCGGAATCGATTTCACCGTACTTGCGTTCACGCTGGTGGTATCGCTGGTCGCCGGCGTGTTCTTTGGACTGGTTCCTCTCTTCAAGTTCACGCGGCCGAACGTCGCGGGGGCCCTGAAGGAAGGGGGGCGCACCGCGAGCGAGGGTCGAGACCGTCAGCGGGCGCGAGGCGCTCTGGTGGTGACCCAGGTGGCGCTGGCGCTCGTGCTCCTGGTGGGCGCAGGCCTCATGATCCGAAGCTTTCAGGCCCTTCGCAGAGTCGACCCGGGTTTCGTCCGGCCCTCCGAGGTGCTCACCTTCCGCGTTTCGATCCTGGAAACACAGGTCGAGGACGCCAAGTTGGTGGCTCCGATGCATGAGCGGATACTCCGCAAGATCGAGGAAATCCCGGGCGTCTCTTCGGTTGGCGTGTCGTCTTCGATCACCATGGACGGCGACAACAGCAACGATCCGATCTTCGTCGAGGAGTTCCCAGTAGCGGCCGACCAGATTCCTCCGCTGAGGCGCTTCAAATGGATCGCTCCGGGATATTTCGAGACCATGGGTAGTCCGATCGTTGCGGGCCGTGGCATCTCATGGGACGACGTCCGGCTCGTGGCTCCCGTGGCGGTGGTCACCGAGAACTTCGCGCGGGAGTTCTGGCCGGATCCCGCTGCTTCGGTGGGCAAGCGAATCCGCGTGAATCCCAACGACAAATGGCGCGAGATCGTCGGCGTGGTGGGAGACGTTCACGATGACGGAGTCGATCAGAAAGTGACCGCGATCGTGCACTGGCCGATGTCGGTGAACGATTTCTGGGCCGAGATTTCGTTTGCCCAGAGGAACATGGCATACGCGGTCCGCGGGAGTCGCGTGGGAGAAGCGGGTTTCCTCTCGCAGATTCGGGAGGCAGTCTGGTCGGTGAACCCCGACGTGCCGATCGCGAACGTTCAGATGCTCGACGAGATCCTGCACGAGTCCATGAGCCGGACCTCATTCACGCTGGTCATGCTGGTGATCGCATCCGGGGTGGCGCTCCTCATCGGTGCGGTCGGTCTCTACGGCGTGATCTCCTACGGAGTCACCCAGCGCACCCGCGAGATTGGAGTTCGCATGGCCCTCGGGGCGCGGACTTCGGACGTGAGCGGAATGTTTCTCCGCCACGCGGCGCTCCTTTCCGGAATCGGAATCGCCGTGGGACTCGTCGGCGCCTTCGGGCTCACGCAGCTCATGAGCGCTCTCTTGTTCGACGTGAGCCCCGTCGATCCTCTGACCTACGGGCTGGTCTCGGTCGTGCTGGTCGCGACCGCCCTGATCGCGAGCTACATCCCCGCGCGGCGCGCTTCAGTCATCGACCCGACGCGGGCCCTTCACTGGGAGTAATCTCTAGCGCTCGTCTGGCGGCGTTCCGATCGGAAACGCGATGTTGCCGTCGGCATCGCGACAAAGGGTGTCCCGCGCGGAGCCGAGCCCGCCGCCCCAGTAGTACTCGGGATGCGGAACGTTCCCATCCCATGCCAACCGAAGACCGGGCGCTTCCACCCTTCGCGAACTGAGACCGCCGCGGACAGAAACAGAAAAGGCCGGCGTGGATGGGACGCCGGCCAATTCACCGAGAACGAGCGGAATGACTCTTACTTGCAGATGCTCGCGACGTGAAACTCCTCATTGAACCGGGCTCCTCCAAAGAACAGAAGCGCGCGTACTTCGATGCCGATCGTGCTAGCTACCGGTCCAGAAATGATCTCGACGGTGGCGGGATTGAAAGGGACGTCCTTGTCGACGGACCCTCGCGTCGCCACCGTGGCGCAATCGGGGTTGACGTTGACCCCGGTTACCATGAGGTACCTGCCGAGCGCGGTCCTGTATGAGGAGACCAGGCTCGAGCTCCGGTTGGGCAGTCCCGTGCTGTTGACCACCGCGAGGTGCGCTTTGTTGGCTCCCGGGCAGATTGCGGCGAGGTGGAACGGCACTCCGTCCTGGAGTCCGCCCCCGGGGTTCTTGGTCTCGACGTAAACCGTCTTGGTGTCGGCTCCCGAGGCCGTATACACGCCCGACGGGTTGAAGACGAGCTCGTTCGTCGGATCTCCCACCGTCGCCAGGTACGCGCAGGCCTTGATGTTCGTGCTGAAGGTGACCGCGTATCTCCCCACGCCCAGCTGACTGAGTGTGGTCCCCGGCGTCGAACGCACGAGATCCGCCGAGTATCCAACCACCGCGAAACTCATCTTCGGCGCGGCGCAAATCACGGCCAGATGAAAGGGACCATCGGTCAGTCCACCGCCCTGGTTCTTGGTCTCGACGTAGACCCCGTTGGGGCCACCGTGGCCTCCCGCCGGTGTACGCCTGGATGGCCTGGGTGTATGCATTTGCGGTCGTTGCCAGGTAGGCGCACCCGCTCACGTTCGAGTTGAACGTCACTTCGTACTGGCCGGTGGAAATGTGGGACACACCGGCCACGCCGTTTCCACTGATCAGGTTCCCGCTGATACCTACGTTGGCAAACTTGTTCGGGATCGGCGCCGCCGCCGCCACCACCGGTAATGCCAAGCCGATGCAGACTGCGACGCACGTCGACAGGATGGTGCGGTCAGCGCCTTTTCGTTCTTGCTTTCTCATTGTTCCTCTCCTCTTACCCGGCAAGCATGCCCGCTCGACATGAGCGGGAGATTCCCGGCGGCCCGAACCGTTCCCGGTTTCTGGCCTTTCGCATATAGACGCGCAGAAGAGATGGAAAGAGTGTCAGTCATCTCGTCGACATCGCGGACTCGCAGTTTGGAGCCGAGTGTAGCGGACCGCGCTACACCCGCGATCTCAGTCCGGGAGGTTTAAGGGGGATGGGAGAGCCGCGAACGCTCCTCGGACAAGTGTCAATGCTCGATGCGACTGAGGACGACGCGGAATCCGATGAACGGGCGGCGCGCCCCCGGGTCGACTCCGCCGCGAACGGCGGCGCGGACGTTCTGCTCGGTGTCTCCATAGGAACCGCCGCGCATCACCCAAAGCGCATCCGCATCGAGGTCCAGATTGTCGTCCCTCGAATCGTAGGGGTAAGGCCGATAGGGGCTTCGGGTCAGCTCCCACACGTTCCCGCTCATGTCGGAGAGATTGAAGGGACACTCCGGGCACGGGAAGCTACCGACGCGTGACAGGCCCGCGCCTCCGAAGTTCGCTCGATCGTGCCTTGGCTCATCGCCCCAGGGAAAAATTCGGCCGTCGGTTCCCCGCGCCGCCTTCTCCCACTGCGCTTCGGTCGGCAGCGTCACGCGCCACCCGTCGCCGAGCAAGCGGCTCAGCGGCGGCGGAGTGTGAGACGAGTCCCGCAGCGTCGTTCCAAGCCACCGGCCGTAGGCGAGCGCGTCGGGCCACGACACGAACGAGACGGGCCGAACCGGACTTCCGGCGAGCGCCTGTGCGTCGGCGTGGAATCCCGTCGCCTCGACGAAAGCAAGGAACTGCGCGACCGTGACCTCGTAACGACCGATGTAGAAGGCCGATTGCTCGACCGTTCCTTGATCGCTGGAAGTCGACCACCGCTCGTTCTCGAAGGCCCTCGGATCGAGCTTCGAGTCGCTTCCCATCAGAAACGGACCGGTCGGGATTTCTACGAATCCCAGGAGATCGTCGTCCGGCAGGAACCAGGCATCCGCGCGGAATCCCGGGAGCGCCGCGTCGACGGACGCGACGGGCGGAGGCACCGCGGCCGTGGCGTGCTGCCGTTGAGAATACAGCAGTCCTGCCGCGACAACGATGAGAGCCGCGATGATCGCGACCCCTCTCGCGTCACTCCGGGGCGCCGGAGACTCGGGCGGGTCTTTTGCCGTTGTCACTCTCGGGTACTCCACGATGTTCGGCGCCTGCGGCCTTCTGGCAGGCGAAGGTCCATCGATGGTCGCAGGCGCGCGCATAGAGCTCGGGCTCCGGCATCTCCATCAGGTTCGGGCCGCCCTCGCGCAGCAACAGCCGAAGGTCGAGAGCGCGTGGGTTTGCCCGGCTCGGACGCTCGGGAGTCAGGAGATTCAGACAGCCGGCCTGGAACCGAAGCTCGCACGCGCGCGCGAAATAGCCGAGCGCGAGCTCGTCGTCGTTCGTCGTGATCTTACCCTCCGTGTAATGGCGGCCGAGCTCGTTGCATGCCCATCCGGAATTGTCGCCGCAATACGTAGACTCGAGCCGCACCAGGCGCTCGCATGCGTTTCGACGGCCTTCGATACAGGCTTCCTCCCAGAACGGAAGCGTGTCGCCGCGATGCGTCCCATCGGTCGCTCCGACGCTCGCCATCACGAGGAAGAACGCCGCCCAGACCGCCATGTGCACCCGATTCGATCCCGCGAGACGAATCCACGACGTTTCGGGAATCGAGCGCACGAGGCTGTCAATCCATCGAACGCTCAAGTTCAAGAGCGGGACGGAGAGCAGCTTGTCGTAGAACGTTGGCACTCCCGCCGCCCCGAGGAGCGCATAGAGGACGAGCACTCCCATTCCATAGAGCACGCCGAAAACGAACTTCCCGGGCGGTGTCCGTGGCGAAGTCGAGGGGTCGGTAACCAAGAGGTGCAAACCCAGAAAGACCGCGCTCGGAATCTCCGAATCGACGAAATAGGGGACGCCTGTCACTGCCGAGTACAAAGCGCTCCCGCCGAAGAGCACTCCCGCCGCGGTTCCGGCAACCAGGGTGATCGAGAAGAAGTACATGACGACGAGGCCGATCGAGAACAGAAAGAGATAAATGTGCGGGGCGAGACTGAGGGTCGTCGCGATGTCCTGGCCCCAGGTGAGGTCGGTGGTGTTGGTCGCAATCAGCACTACCGAGAACAACGCGAGAGGAAACGCCGATGGATTGAAGATGTGGACCCGGCGGCCCTCACGGTTCCAGCGAACGAACTTCTTCCCCAGGAACCCGACCGCGATCATCACAAACTGGAGGTAGAACCAGTCGTCCCGGAACCATAGAAACAGGTTGGTGCTGAAAACGATCGGGAATGGGCCGAGGCCGAGAACGTATTTCTCCCGGAGCGTCCATGCGAGGAGCATGTCGAACGCATAGGCGAATACGAGCTGCGCGATCAGAAGCCACGCGTAGTCGTATACCGGACGCCAGTGGTAACCCCAGTAGGCATATACCGAGAACTGAACGGCCGCCTGGACATAGTGCTGCGCGCGCAGCTCGATGCGGAGGAAAGGTCCGAGAGATTCGCCCTCGCGCCTGACTCGGAGAAACAACCAGGCTTGCCAGACGATCAGAACCGCGGCCGCGGCCCAAAACGACCGGTTCACGACGGGACTCTCCGAAACCCGCGGCACGAACGACAGGATCGCGAGCCCGAACGTCAATGCGGTCGGCAGCCAGAGCATTCGCCGTTTGGGTTCGGCTGAGGTCGTCGGTTTTGCGGGTTTTTTTCGTGTTCTGGATGCCATCGATCGAGGTCGCGCTGCCTCGTTCTACAGCAGCGGAAGTTCCCGCGCAAATGGCGGCCGCAACCGCGATCGACCTAGACGGTGATGACGACTTTTCCCCGGGCGTGGCCTGCTTCGAGATAGCGAAGAGCGTCAGCGACGTCGCTCAACGGGTAGCGCCTGTCGATAACAGGCACCACTTTCCTTGTTTCGAGAAGCTCCTTCAAGAAAAGCAAATCTTTCTTGCTCACTCTCGCCATGATGAAGCCCATCTTGTTGCCCGTCCTGGAGTACCAAGGCCCGACCAGCAAAACCTGGAACAGGCGGGCCATCGAACCGCCGACCAGGACGTAAATTCCTTCAGGACTCAATGCGCGCCTGTAGTCAGCAATCGAACGATATGCCGCCGCATCCAGGATCAAGTCATAACGCTGTCCGTTCCTGGTGAAATCCTCCTGCGTGTAGTCGATGACGTGGTCCGCACCGATGGATCGCACGAGATCCAGATTCCTCGTGCTGCACACGGCCGTGACCTCGGTTCCGAAAGCCTTGGCAATCTGTACCGCGAAGGTGCCAACACCACCCGACGCGCCATTGATCAGAACCTTCTGACCTGAGTGAATGCGTCCTTTGTCTCGAAGTCCCTGGAGGGCGCTGATGGCCGCGACGGGTACTGCCGACGCTTCCTCGAATGTCGTGCCGGTCGGTTTCGGTACCAATCGATCCTCACGGGCGCACACGTACTCGGCGAACCCGCCGTAGTCGCTCGTGCCGAATACGGCATCGCCCGGCTGAAACTCTTTCACGTTCCTGCCAATCGCTTCGACCTGACCCGCCACGTCGACCCCGAGTATCTTGTTCTTCGGTTTCAGGAGCCCACCCATCAAGCGGATGAAGAATGGATCGGCTCTCAAGGAACGCCAATCCAGCGGATTCGCGGACGCCGCCTTGACTCGAATCAATACTTCATCGTTCCCAGGGGTCGGGTTTTGGACCTCTTCGCATCGGAGCACGTCGGGAGAGCCGTACTCGTGGTAGACGATCGCCCTCATGTCGCAACCGCTACGTGGTTGGCATCGGAAGCCGGAACGCTGCCATTTGTTCGCCGTTTCGAACCAGCAGGACGTCGCCGACCAGGACCGGGTGGTTCCAGGTCTTGCCCTCGATCGCCGGGAACCGCGCGATCTCGCGGAACTCGTCGGGGGACGCCTCGACGAGCGCGAGCTCACCCTCCTCCGACAGCACCAGCAGCAAGCCCTGATCGTGTAACAAGAGGAACTGACCGTGGCCGTAGCGCCCGCCCTTCCACTTGCGCTTGCCGTCTTCGAGGTCGATGCACGAGAGGATGCGGCCGTCGAAGCCGAAGGCGTGACCTCCATGAACCACGGTATCGTTGAAGAAGGGCTTCAGCCCCTTCGATGTCCAGCGCTCCTCGACGTTCCATCCGTCGGCTCCGTGGCCGACCGAGATGCGGCGCGTGGCGATTCCCCCCGCGGCGTCGGCGGAGCTGATCAGGAGGTCGCCCTCCGCGATGAGCGTAGGCTGCACGATGCGGAAGCCCGGCCACGCATGCTCCCAGAGGAGCGCGCCGTCGGCCGGCGCCACGCTGATCGCGCCGGTTGCGTTCAGCAGCAGGACCTGATGGACGCCATCGATGGCCAAGAGCTGGGGAGAACTGTAGCCACCGCCGCCCTTCGGCCCGATCCAGCGCCGCTCGCCGGAGGTGACCTCATACGCGACGAGCCGGCCGGCCGCGGCGACGATCACGATATCGTCCACCACGAGCGGCGAGCTTGCGAAGCCCCAACCCGGCACCTGTGCTTCCGCGTCGGACGCGACGTCGCGTGACCACAGAAACGTGCCTTCGACGGCGTCGAGGACATTCAGGATTCCCGTGGCGCCGAAAGCAAAGATGCGACCGCCCTTGACCGTGGGCGTTCCCCGCGGACCCGGGCCGCCGTTCGACTCGTAGAACCGGACCGGGTCCCGATGCATCCAGAGCGGCTCGCCGGTTCTCGCGTCGTAGCAGGCGACGATTTCATCATCGCCGCGCTGCTCCTGCGTATACAGGAAGTCGCCGCTCACCGCGAAGGAGGACCAGCCCGGACCGATGGGCCGCCGCCACAGCTCGACCGGCGGCGACTGGGACCAGTCGGTCGCGATTCGCAGGTGCGGGATCACGCTATCGCGGGCGGGTCCGCGAAAACCGGGCCACTCTGCTTCTGCTCTAGCCTCAACGGATGGCGGCGCGGGTTGAATCGGCTCGGCGATCTCGGCAATCACGTCTGCGGCGGGAGCCGGGAGCGAAACCTCGGGAGTCTGTGCTTCGGCCGGAGCGGGCTCCGGCGCGCTCGGCTCTTCGCGCTCGACGGCGGCCTGGGTCAGGAGCCGGTCCTCGGGAGTAGAAGACCAACGCCACGCGAGTTGGGATTGACCGTCGCCGCTCACTCCTCCCGTTCGAAGGAGCGTCCAGAACCCGCACGCGAGGAGGATGGTCCCGGTCATCGACGCCCACCGCGCCGCGCCCGAGAGGCGATGAGCGGCGACTGCCCACACTGCGAACGCGAGGCCAAGGAGCGTGACCGCGTGAATGTAGAACAGGTTTCCCATGCCCGCCGTCGCGATGGACACATGAAGGAAGGGCTTCGTGGCGGCGACGGCGACGGCCATGAGGAGGACGGCGCCGATGCGCTCCCACCAGGGCACGCCGCTGAAAAAGAGCCACCATACGAGGATCAAGAGCACGCCGAGGACTCCACCCAAAAGGCCCAACAGAAAGGCCTCGGGTACGAAGAAGGGGATGAGATAGCTCGCGACCAGCAAGGCGATGACCGCGCTCGGCCAAAGCCGGATGAATTTGTTCTGAGACAAGGTTTTATTCCTCCCGGAGAGCCTGCACGGGATCGATCTCCGCGGCGCGCCACGCGGGAATCGCGGAAGCCAGGAGCGCCACGAGGGTGAGGAGCAGAGCCACGAAGCCGAGCGTCCCGATGTCGGTGGGCGCCACGTCATGGAGAAGTCCGGAGATGAGCCCGGCAAGGAGAAAGGATGCCGTGAGTCCGATGCCCAAACCGAAGAGCGCGAGAAGCGCGCCCTCCTTCAGGACGACGTGCATCAATACCGATCGATCGGCACCGAGGGCTGCGCGGACTCCGAATTCGTGCGTCCGCTGGCTGACCCCGAACGCCAGGACTCCGGCGACGCCCACTGCCGCTACGGTGAGAGCGAGGACGGCGAATGCGCCCACCAGGGTCGCGTTCAATCTCTGGGGGGAGATCGATTCCGAACGGATCTGCGCGAGCGTCTTGACGTCCACGACCGGCTGCTCTGGATCGAGCTTGCGAATCAGGTCCAGGATCGGGCGCACCACCATGTCCGGCTCGGCAGTTCGAACGAAGAGCGAGCCGGCGAGAGGCACCTCGGTAGTGGGGTTGAAGGCTACATGCGGCACGGCCTCGGCGACGCCGTAGTCCTTGGCGTCGGAGACGACGCCCACGATCGTCCGGTACTCGTCCGTCACTCCCATGAAGTGCAGCGTCTCGCCTCTCCAGCCGATGCGCTTTCCGACGACTTCCCCATCCGGAAAGTAGTGATCGGCCAGCGCCTGATTCACGACGACCACTTTGGGTGCGTCCCGTGTGTCGGTGGGTTGGAACGTGCGGCCCTGAACCAGTGTCATTCCGAGCGTCTCGAAGTAGCCGCCGCTCACGATGCGAAAGTCCGCTTGCGGCGGCTGCGCTCCCGGTTCGGTCGGTCGACCTTCGATCTCGAACGAGATCGCGGAAAGCCCGGCGAAAACTCCTTGCGGCCTGTCCTGCAAGGGAATCAAGCTGCCGAGCGCCGCCGAGCGAACGGAGGGAAGAGCCGCGACCCGTTCCAGGATCGTCCCGTGGTGCGCGAAGAGATCACCCGGCGTCGAAGTGCCGTAGTTGATCGGAATGTTCATGGCCAGCACTTCCTCGAGAGCGACGCCGCCATCGTCCCGCTGAAGCTTCTTCAACGTTTCGAGCAGGAGCCCGGCGCCGACCAGGAGCACGAAGCTGACGCCGATCTGCGATACGACGAGAAACCTCTGGATGCGCCGGCCCGCGACACCGGCCGTCGAACGCGTGCCCGAAAACCATCCGAGGCTTCGGGAGCCCGTGCCCGGCAGACGCGGCAGGAAAGCGAAGAAACAGGCGGCCCCGAAGCCCACGACGAGCGCGGCTCCGAGCACGGTCGTATCGACGGAAATCTCGGAGGCGCGGGTCGAGTAGCGCGCGATATAGGAGGCCAGAAGATCGACGCCGGCGACTGCCAGCAGCACGCCGAGCGCGGCGCCCGCAATCGACGGAACGAGGTTCTCGAGAAGCAACTGGCGCCGGAGGGTCCACGTCTTCGCACCGAGTGACACGCGAAGCGCGAACTCGTCGTATCGGCGCATTACCCGGGCGAGGGTCAAGTTCGCCACGTTCGCGCAGGCAATCATCAAAACGAACGCGGCGACTCCGAGGAGCATGAACATCGTGGGCCGCGCCTCGGCGGCGAGCTCGTCGCGGAGACGGGTGACGGTCACGTCATAACCGCGCGTTTCATCGTAGGCCTCGGGATGCTCGTCGTGCAGGCGGCGGCTAATCGCCTCGACCTCCGAGCGGGCCGATGTCAGGCTCGCGTCCGGCGCGAGGCGCGCGAAAATCTCTGTCATGCGGTGGACCCGATCGTGGGTCATGGCGGCGCTCAGATGGTGCGGGCTCACGACCATGTTGACGTAGACATCGGTCCGTTCGGGATACGGAGGAGCGGGCTCCGCGACCCCGATGATCTCGACGCTCCGGTCGTTCATGGTTACCGTTCGACCGATGACCGCCGGATCGGCGCCGAAGAGGCGGTGCCAGGAGTCGTGGGTCAGGACCGCGACCGCTGGCGCCGCTTCTCCGTCCTCGCTCCTCGAGATGACCCTCCCGAGGCGGGCACCGAGTCCCATGACGTCGAAGTAGTTTCCACTGACGATCCCGGCGCGCACCCGTTTCGGGTCGTCGACACCGAGCATCGTAAACGGCATCACGGAGAACTCCGCGATGGCTTCGAGACTGGGACTATCCGTCCGGTAGTCGTGGATCTCGGGAACGGAAAAGGTGGCGTTGTCGATTCCCACGAGCTTCGCGGAATGACGCAGGTACACGAGGCGATCGCCGTCGCGATAGGGGAGCGGCCGGAGCCAGACTCCGTTCACCACGCTGAAGATCGCGGTGTTCGCGCCGATTCCGAGTCCCAGCGTCAGAAGGAATGCAAGCGTATAACCCGGGCTTCGCGCGAGCCCGCGGACAACGACGTCCAGATCGGAGACCAACTGGGTCCAGCTCGAGAACCGGCCGCCCGGCGATCGGAAGGCGCGAACGAGTCGGCGCCAGACAGAGACGTGCGCTTCTGGATCAATGAAGCTCGGCGCCTGGTGAAGCCCGTAAGCACGCGCGACGCGCGAGGGCGTCCCGAACCGCGAAAGCGCCGTCGTGGTTGCGGTCTCGCTCGGGAGGCCGCGCTCGATGAGCTCCTCGATCGCGTCCTCGAGATGCGCCTCCGTCTCCTCGAGAATCCGATCGATCCCCGGATGGCTCGGCTCTACGCGAAACCGGACGGCGAGCTCTTTTCTCAGTGCGAGGAGAAATGCCTCCAGCTTGCGCGATTTTTCCGAGGGCGTGCTCATACCGTATCCAGAACCGATTTCACGGCTCGCGCGAAACTTCCCCACTCGAGACGTTCCCGCGCGAGCGCATCCTTGCCAGCCGGAGTCAGGTCATAGACACGGCGCCGGCGTCCGCCGACCTCGGCCCACGAGCTTTCGAGCAGCTTCTTCGATTCCAACCGGTGCAGCGCCGGGTAGAGCGTTCCTTCAGGAAGGTCGAGTGCACCGCCGCTTGCCTCCGCGAGCCGACGGGCGATGTGATAGCCATGGGCAGCTCCGGCGCCAACTACCGCCAGCAGCAGGAGTTCCAGGTGTCCCTTGAGCGTTTCTCTGTTCATACCTTGTGATACTACACCTCGCTATACGAGGTATACAAGGCAAAGGTTCGATATCGCTGGGACGGGCAGGCGAGCCTCTACTGGAAGTCGCGGGGGATGGTGTCATTCCACGTCTTCTCGCGTTTCAGCACTCCGTTCTCGAGAAGACGCCGCGTATAGGTGTAATAGAAATTCTCGAGGTCGCTCCGGAAAAGGAGCTCTCCTTCCCAGACGAGCGTTCGCCCTTCCAGCTCCACGACCATGCGGTGGCTCCCGCGCATCGAGGTCTCCGCGGGGTTCTTGTCGTTCGTCTCGTGGGTGATGGTTTCGTGGAACCGCTCCGTGCCCCAGGGATGCTGGTCGGTGCCCTGATTCGTCGCGATGATTTTCGCGGCGCCCGTCTGTGGGTTTCGCTCGATTCGAAGAGACCTCGCCGTAGCCCGAGGGCGTCCCTTCCTCCAGGCGCTCGAATCCCGTCAGTTGAGGACCGGTCTCGGGCGGGAGAAAGGAGGGACGAGGACGGTTCTCGAAAGGCACGACCGGAAGCAAGACGCGCGTGTCCCCTCCGAGGTGGAGCGTCGTCGTCATCAGGTAGGGTGTCGGCCACATCATCGGCCACTGCGCGTTCGATACGGCGAAGCGAATGCGGTGCCCTTTGGGAAAGACCCACGAGGTGAAGTGCATCTCGATTTCCAGGGGGAATCGAACCCCTGGCTCGATCGCTTTCGGCTCGGTCGCGGATTCCCGGTGAGTTCCGTTGAAACCGGCACCCGCCACCTGCGTGACGGTGCCGTCCGGAGCGATGTCCGAGAGTCGCACGAACCAGTTCGCGCGGGGCGCATCGGCCGACACGCTGAGGAGGGCTTTCGGAAGCCCGAGGATCTCGAGGTCTTCCGAAAGCGGCGCGGTGTCGTAGACCAGACTGAACGCGTCAGTCGGTCTTTGATCGTGGGCCGCGTCGCCCCACCACATGACCGGACCGCCGGCCTCGACGCCGTTCGACGGCACGTAGCGGAGCAAGTGCGCGGCGGTATCAGGTGTCTTCTCGGAAAGCGCGTGGCTCGACTGGGGGTAGAGCACCCGGTCTCGGATGCGCGCGATCGGCCAGCCGTCTTCCCATCGAAAGTCGCCTTCGACCCTTTCGAGGTACGGACCCGGCGCATGCCACTTTCTCACGAAGACCGCGAAGCGCGGCTCATCGAGGATTCCCGTGTCGCGCCCCTTGAGAAACTGATCGAACCAACGCACGGCCTCGTGTCTCCACTCCATTCCCGGCTCGGGGTACGGATTGTGGGGAAACGCGTGAGACCACGGCCCGATCATCGCCTTCACCGGCGCCTTGGCGTGCTCGAGGATCCGGGGGATGCTGTCACGGTAGCCGTCGTACCATCCGCCGATATGGAACGACGGAATGCGAAGTGAGTCGTAGCGGGCTTTGAGCGCGGTCCGATCCCAGAACGGTCCGTCGCGCTGCTGCCTCTTGTAGGTCATCATCCAGGGCCGCGTGTCGAAGCGGTCCCGAAAGTTCGCGTCGTCGATCTTGTAGTCCGGTGCTCCGGGACGGGCGTTGTCGAGGTCCTGGCTCATCTCCCAGGAGTCGACGTGGATGACGCCGTCCATATAGTGCACGTCGTCTTGATAGAGGTCGTCGGTCGCGTCGACGGCGATGATGGCCTTGAGCGCGGGCGGATTTCGCATGGCCATGTGAATCGAGTTGAAGCCGCCCCAGGAGATGCCGAACATGCCGACGTTTCCATTCGACCAGTCTTGCTTCGAGAGCCAGTCGATCACGACCTCGCCGTCTTCCTGCTCTCGATCCGTGTACTCGTAGTCGATGAGTTTGCCCTCGCTCGCGCCCGTTCCCCGGATGTCGACGCGCGCGACCACGTAACCCCGGCGCACGAAATAGGAGTAGAGCGAGTAGTTCCTTTGTCGGCTCTCGTTCTTCCGGTAGGGGAGGTATTCCAGGAGCACGGGAAACTGTTCGCCGGGAGCGCCGCCGGAGGGCGTGAAGAGGTCCGCGGCGAGGCGGACTCCGTCGGCCATCGGGATCCACGTTTCCGAGACGACGATCTCGTAGTCGGGAGGGGAGGGCTCGGCGGCGGAGAGGGCGAGAGCGAGGAGTGCGAATCTCATAGGGAGAGAAGATAGGGGAACGACCCTCAAGGAGA
>CAWGBY010000003.1:0-273907 GCA_963820855.1 uncultured Acidobacteriota bacterium | reverse complement strand
CCGACGCCGAAGTCTGGGTCATGGACCCGAAGACCGAGTATTGGGAGCAAACGAAGGCGTTGAAGGACACCGACCTGACGCGCGTGCGAGGAGTGCCGGGCGTCGCCTGGGCGGTTCGACTGTTCAAGGGAACCCCCGTCGCCAAGACGCTCGAGGGGAAATTCGCCGTGTCCTTCATGGTCGGCATCGACGACGCCACGCTCGCGGGTGCGCCACGGAAGATGCTGCTCGGCTCCTGGGAGCGGCTCAGAGAGCCGGACTCGGTGGTCGTCGATCAGGCGGGATACATCCTGCTCTTTCCGGGCGAGCCGCTCGAGCTGGGGCGCACGCTGGAGATGAACGATCATCGGGTCACCATCGTCGGAGTCTCCGACGCTTCGGCGCCGTTCGTGAGCCTTCCGGTCATGCACGCGCGATACAGCGCTGCGGTCAACTTTCTCGGCCGGGAACGGACGCAGCTCTCCTTCGTCATCGCGCGGCCCGCGCCCGGCGTGACACCTGAAGAACTGACCGAGCGGATCCAGGCGGCGACCGGGCTCAAGGCGAGAACCACCAACGAGTTCATGTGGGACTGCATTCGTTATTACCTGCGCAACACCGGCATTCCGGTGAACTTCGGGATCACGATCGGAGTCGCGCTCGTGGTCGGCGCGGTGGTGGCAGGCCAGACCTTCTATCTCTTCACCATCGAGAACCTGAAGCAGTTCGGTGCGCTCAAGGCCATCGGCATCACGAACCTTCGGCTCGTGGGGATGATTCTCCTTCAGGCGGGCACTGCCGGCGCGCTCGGCTTCTCGCTCGGGACCGGGATGGCCGCGACGTTCTTCGAGATTTTTCGCCACCAGCTGCAGACCCGCGGCATCGTGCTGCTGTGGGAGTGCGTGGCCCTGACGGGCGCCGCCATCTTCGTCGTGATCATTCTTGCGAGTCTCCTCAGCATCCGGAAAGTACTGGTTCTCGAGCCCGCGGCGGTGTTCCGATGATCGGCCGAGCCGTCTCGTGCCACGCTGTCCAGAAAGCCTTTGGCGAGGGCGAGGCCCGAATCGAGGCCCTTCGCGGTGTGGACTTCGAGGCGAGGTTCGGGGAGCTCACGTTCCTCGTGGGACCGAGCGGGTGCGGGAAGACGACTCTCATCTCGATCATTGCCGGCTTGCTCGATCGCACCGGCGGAGAGCTGTCAGTACTCGGGACCCGTCCGGACGACCTGTCGGCCACGGAGCGCGTCGTCTTTCGCCGCCGAAACTTGGGTTTCATCTTCCAGCAGTACAACCTGCTGCCGGCTTTGAGCGCCGCCGAAAACGTGGCCGTTCCGCTGATCGCGGCGGGTCTCCCCCGGCGAAAGGCGGTGGATCGCGGAAGGGCGCTATTGCGGAAGCTCGGCCTCGAACGCCGCGCCGACGCTCTCCCTTCGACCCTCTCCGGCGGTCAGCAGCAGCGGGTCGCCATCGCGCGAGCCCTCGTCCACGAGCCGAGGCTCATCGTCTGCGACGAGCCCACCGCCGCGCTGGATCACGTGAATGGGGAGGCGGTTCTTCAGTTGCTTGCGGCGAATGCAGTTCAACCGGACCGGGCCGTCATCGTGGTCACTCACGATACGCGCGTCTTTCATCATGCCCATCGCATCGCTCAAATGGACGACGGTCGGATCGTCGACGTTACCGTTCCAGACGTCGCGGCGCCTCCGTCCTTTCAGGAGGTCCACTCATGAAGCGCCGTCTCTTGCCCCTCATCGGCGTCCTTGCGGCCTCCTGGGCCGCCTACGCTCTGGTCCGGACGCAGCCGCATCGCGAACCGACCGAGCCGCCCGGTCTGCCCCCGGCTTCCGACTTCGACGATACGGTGGCTGCCGTCGGTCTGATCGAAGCGAGCACCGAGAACATCTCCATCGGGACACCGCTCGGAGGTGTCGTAGCGCGGGTATTCGTGACCGCAGGTGAAACGGTCAAGGCTGGCGAGGGTCTCTTCGAGCTCGATACGCGTCACCTCCGAGCGGATCGGACGGTCCGCCGGCAGGCTCTCGCGGTTTCCCGAGCACGGGAGAGAGCTGTCGAGGCGCGCCTCTCGGACCTGGAGAGGCAACTCGAGTTCGTCGAGCAGGTCAGGGACAAGCGCGCCATCAGCACCGAGGAATTGACGCGAAGGCGTTCCGCGGTCGAGACGGCGACCGCGGAGGTGGAACAGGCGCGAGCGGAGATCGTCGCCGCGGAAGCACAGGCGGACGCGGTCACGGTCGAGATCGATCGAAGCCTCGTCCGCGCACCCTTGGATGCCGAGGTGCTGCAGGTGAAGGTCCGACCGGGCGAATACGCAGCCGCGGCATCGACGACAACGCCACTCGTCTTACTCGGCAGGTCGAAGCCGCTCCACGTCCGCGTCGACGTGGACGAGCACGAGGGGTGGCGCGTGCGGCCGGGTGCGGCCGCGGTGGGACACGTGCGCGGCAACGCGGCGATCGAGACCCCTCTCCATTTCGTCCGAATCGAGCCCTTCGTTGTACCCAAGCGATCGCTGACCGGGGACAGCACGGAGCGGGTCGACACCCGCGTTCTTCAGGTGATCTACCGCGTCGAGCGAGATGACCTCCCGCTCTTCGTCGGGCAGCAGCTGGACGTTTTTATCGAAGGACCGAAATCGAACGGAGGATCGTCGTGAAGGATCGCGCGGCTGGTCTATCGCTGCTCCTCGCGGCCGCGTCCGCCTGCACCGTCGGGCCAACTTATACGCGGCCGCCCGTGGGGGTTCCCGAAACCTGGCGCGAGGCGCCCACGGGTGTTGCAACTGAGCCCGGAACGACTTTGGAAACCTGGTGGATGACGTTCGAGGATCCGTTGCTGGCGGATCTCATTGCACGCGCCGTCGACGGAAACATCGATCTGAAGATCTCCGCGGCTCGCGTAAAGGAGGCCCGAGCTCTTCGCGGGATCGCCGCATCCGCCTCCCTCCCGCAGGTCGACGCGACCGGGAGCTACGGACGGGTGTCGAGGAGCGAGGCAGTGCCTCCGTTCAGGGCCGCTTCGGGCGAGGGCTCTCCATTCGGAGCCAGAGAATCAGAACGTCTTCGAGGCGGGCTTCGACGCCTCGTGGGAGCTGGACGTCTTTGGCGGCGTTCGGCGGGACGTCGAGGCGGCAGTAGCCCAGGTACAGGCCGCGGAGGAAAGCGAGCGCGATGTCCTGGTCTCGCTCCTTGCGGAGGTCGCGAGAACTTATGCCGAGCTACGGGGCTCGCAGCGGCGGCTCGAGCTCGTCGACGAGACGCTCCGGGCGCAGCAGGAGACGCTGGAGCTGGCGTCCGCCCGCTTCGACGCCGGACTGGGGACGGAGCTCGACGTCGCGCGTGCCCGGGCGTTTCTCGAATCGATTGCGAGTGAACGTCCCGTCCTGGAACGAATGACGCGAGAGGCCATTTACCGCATCGGCGTGCTCCTCGGTCGGGAGCCGGAATCACTCGTCGGAACGCTCGAGGCGGCGGGAACGCTGCCGCCGGTTCCGCCGGAAGTACCCACGACACTGCCATCCGAGCTCCTCCTGCGCCGACCCGACCTCAGGCGCGCGGAGCGAGACCTGGCGGCAGCGACCGCCCGCATCGGTGTGGCTCGTGCCGACCTCTTCCCCCGATTCTCGATTGTCGGTGCGTTCGGCCGGCGCAGCGAGGAAGCAGGAGATCTGGGCTCCGTTAGCAGCCAGTACTGGGGGATCGCTCCCGTCGTCCGATGGCCGATCTTGTCCGGCGGACGGATACGAGCGAACATCCAGGTGCAGACCGCTCGACAGGAGCAGATGCTCCATACGTTTCAGCAATCGGTATTGACGGCGCTCGAAGAGGTCGAGAATTCGCTCTCGGCGTACACCCGAGAGCGGCGGCGCCGGGACGCGCTCCTTTCCTCCGTGGCCGCCAATCGTCTCGCGCTCGATCTCGCAACGGAGCGCTATGTGAGCGGTCTCGAAAGTTTCTTGTCGGTTCTGGATGCGCGCCGGTCGCTCTATGCCGCGGAGGATCGCCTCGTGCAAAGCGAGACCACCGTTGTCGTCACCCTCGTCGCGGTCTACAAAGCACTCGGCGGTGGCTGGGATCCCAACGCCTCGGCTTCACCGAAAACGGTTGGGATCGCCTCGCCATGGCTCGAGAATCGGTCATGACCCGCGGACACTACGGGACGTAGAACCTCCCATAGTCGCTCGACTTCTGATATTCGCGAGGCGCGGATCCAGCGTACCGCTTGAAGTCTTTGAGGAAGTGCGACTGATCGTAGTAGTAGTCGTAAAGGAACCGATCATGGGCATATCGAGTCGTCCGGCCGCGCACCAGCTTGTAGACGGCATGGAAACGGAGCACGCTCGCGAGGCTCTTGGGTCCGATCCCGATTCGATCCAGAAACCTTCGATCGAGTTGCCGACGAGACCAGCCGAGCTCTCGCGCCAGCGCTTCGATCCCAACGCGCCCCTGATGACGCCGCAGGCGTCCGACCGCGTGCTCCAGCAGCGGATCGCTTCGGTCGCGTCTCTTTAGAAGATCACGAATGCCGGTCTGGATGCGTTCCAACCAATCCTCCACCCTTGCGGAGTTCGCGAGCGCTTCCTCCCACTCCCGGGCGGCGCTTCCGAAGACCTCTTCCCCATCGAGAGTCCGATTGGAAATCTCGTGCATGGGAGAGTCAAAGAGTCGATGGGCAGCCTCCGGCCTCAGAACCAAGCCGACGGCGCCCACGCCGTTCGGAAAGCCCAGCGTGCCGGGCTCGGTTCGCATTCCCGACACGATGAGGCGGCCGGCACGATGAAGCCGCTCGGAACGACCAATCCCACACTGAATGTCGCCTCGAAAGGAAAAGATAACCTTGATCTCGCCGTCCGGAACGATGAGCCATCGTCCGGTCAGGATATCGGGAGTCGCGCTCTCATGGACATAGATCCGGTCCACGACCTCGAGAACGTCCTCTCTAGGCCTGAAGAAACGGATAGCCATATTTCCTCGAACCGCGAAAACGTCCCAATTTTACAATACAGCGAACCGCGAGCCGGCCATATTGCTTCTCATGAAGTATTCACACTCGCTGCGAATCGCCTCAGTCATCGCCTTGCTGTTCGCTATCGGTCACACCATGGGAGCGATGGAATCCTGGTCGCCTCCTGGAGAAACCTCGGTGCTGGATGCGATGAGGTCGTTCCGATTCGACGCCATGGGCGTCAGTCGAACCTATTGGGACTTCTATTTCGGGTTCGGACTCTTCATCAGCGTCTTCCTGCTCCTGCAGGCCGTCGTCCTGTGGCAGCTCACGTCGATCGCGATCGCCGATCCCATTCGCGCTCGCCCCTTGATCGCAACGTTCTTCATCGGCGCGGTCTCGAGCGCGCTCCTCGCGTGGAAGTTCATCTTCACCATCCCGGTGGTCTTCTCGGCGACCATCTCCATTTTTCTAGGACTGGCGTTCGTCGCGGTGTCGCGGGTACGTCCTTCGTAAGGGCTCGGCCGCGCCCGTCCTTCACGGTGTCTTCGCCGGCGTCGGGGGGCGCGTGGCCTCCTCGAGCGTCGACTTGCACACGTCCACCTCTCCGGCGATGCGATCCACGAGCCCTTTTGCGACCACCGACACGCCGGCGGTCGCCGCCGCGACGCCGCCGGCCGCGACGCCCTTGGCCCCCACCGCCATCCGCGGGCTCGTCAGGGTGCCGTCGACCTTGATGAACGGGTTGGTGAACATGCCGGCGCTGATCCCGATGCCTTCGCGCGGGCGGGTGTTGAAGTCGAACACGAGCTCCTCCGTCTGGAGGTCGACCTTGCCACTCGCAGTGACCGTGACCTTCTCGGACTGCATGAGCACGGGCTCGACCTTCACCTGGCCGTCCACGATGTCGACCCGGGTCACGGTGCAGTCGAGCTTCGTGTACGGGTCCTGCGCCGAGAACGGGTTCAGCTTCGAGGCGAGCTGGCTGAGGATGCCGCTCCCGAACATTCCCACGAGGCCGCTCTTGATCTTGCCCGGTCCCATCGTCACCAGGACGTTCCCGTTCGCGCCCGCCGCCATCTCCCGCGGCGAGGCGCCCCTCGCCTGGAGCTTCATCTCCACACTCGTTGGGGGCACCTCGCTGGGATCGACACCCTCCGCGGCGGCGAAGCCGGCGCGCACGCTCTCTATCGAGGTCTCGACGCTCAGGTCAGAGGCGCCGTCGCCGGCCGGCAGCAGCGTCACGGTGCCGCTGAGCGAGCCTTCGTAGGCGCCTTGGGCGCGCCACTCGAGCACCAGCTGGCCGCCGTCCACGGTCAGCGTGCTGTCGACGTCCTTCAGAAGGCCCGCCTCGAGCGCGACCTCGGTGGCGATGACGTGCAGCTTGACGTTCGCGCCCTCGAGCTTGTCGAGCGGCAGGGGCGTTTCGCTGAACACGTACTTCTTCTTCGGCTCTTCTGCCGTGGGCTCCACGCTCGCGCCCGGGGCCTCCTCTTCGGCATTCTTCTCCTTCTTCGCGAGGGGCGTCAGGTCGAGTCTGGGAAAGAAGAGCTCGGCCTCGACCGGCTTGCCCTCCTTCCTGCCCCGCGTGGCCAATCCCGAGATTTCGGTCTTGCCGACGACGGCCTTCAGGTCCTTCAGCTCCTGCGCGTCCGGGCTGCCGGCGTAGCTCCCGCTCGCCCGGAAGGGAATCTCCGGCAGCCCTTCACGAAGTCGCGCCAGGCTCTCGGCTTCGACCGTGAACTGGATGTCGGCGCCCCGGTCCCGACCCGCGCGGATGCTGCCGTCGGCCTTTGCGTCTGCTCCGGCGAACTTCGCTTCGACCCCGTCGAGCTTGATCTCGTTCCGCGAGGACACGACGTGCCCGCCGACCTCGAGGGCCTCGGCCGGCACGTCCGTCACCTCGAAGGCCGACGCGAGACGGGCGGCGTCTGCGACCGAGACCGTGAAGCGCAGGTCCGACCCCGGAAGGCCGAGCGTGAGGAGCGTGCCGTTCGCATTCGCCGCGATGTCACCGAGCTTCGCGTCGAAGTCCAGCTGGGTGAGCTCGCCCTCGTCCTTCAACCGGGCGTCGACGTTCAAACTGCCGGTGGCGACCACCGGCAGCTGGAGGTTCTCGAGCATCGCGCCGACGTCCTCGTGCTCGACCTCCAGGGTGAGGTCGGCGCCGTCGAGGGGGTTCAGCCGGCCCAGGCCGCCCTTGAGGTCGAGCCGGAGCCTTTCGATGCCGGCCTCGAGCGCCATGCGGATGTCCCGCCCCGAGAAGAGGGCGTCGAGCGGCCCCACCTCTCCCGTCAACGTGGTGTCGTACTTGTCGCCGACCCTGCCCTTGCCGGAGATCGCCAGCAGGTCGTCCGTGCCGGGCGCAATGGTGAGCGTCTCGAGGAGCGCGACGCGGTCCGGCTTGTCGGGGGCGCGATAGGCGACACGTACGTTGCTGAGATTGCCTTTCCGGATGACGGCCGGAACCTCGGTCGCGCCCGGGTCGAACTCCTCCTGCCCTTCCTCGGGCTCCCTTCCGTCGTCGAGGGCCCAGTTCCCCCTGCCGTCCTTGTCCTTCTCGAGCACGACGGACACGTCGCCGAGCTCGAGCGAACGGACGTCGACCGGCCCCGAGACGAGCGACCACAGGCCGACCTCGGTCGAAAAGCGCCCGACCTCGACCATTTGTGGCGCCGAGCCCCACGCCGCGTTTCCCAGGCGCACGCGCTCCGCTGCAACAGAGACCGACGGGAGCACCTTGAGCTCGAAGGCCCCGTCGATCGCGAAGGGCCGCCCCGTCTTCTTCGTGACGAAGGCCTCGATGCGGCCCTTGTGCCGGCTGAGGTCGCCGAAGGCGAGGTAGAGCACGATCGCGAGGACGATTGCCCCGACGATCGAGAGGACGGTGAGGACGAGACGGCGAAGCGACATGGCGTAACCCCCTGCACCTTGATCCGCTCGAGAGCTGTTACGCCGAGAGGTGATAAAGCTGTTCCCCGAACGCTGCTCGCTCGCATTGTCGAGCGGCACCCGATCTCGGAGGACCTGCGCGCGCCAGTGATAGCACTTTCGATCGGCGGGCGCAACGGGCGATTCCGGTAGCCTCAGCCCTTCCATTCTCCCGCCGGGACGAGGGCGAAACCCTCGGGCGGCGGCGCCGCATGCACGTAGATCTCGACTTCTCGTCCCCACTCTTCGAGACGGACCGTCTCCCGCTTGTAGGCGTACGGCTCCTCGAGCGCGTCGAGCTCGCTTAGTTTGGCTTCGTCGACGTCGAACACCTCGATGAAGATGCGGCTCTTCGAAGGCGAGGGTACCAGCATCGGATAGGCTTCGTTCTCGTACATCCGGTAGGGAATTTCGACGAAGCCTTGGAACGACGGCGTTCGCCCGGGAAGGAAGCGCGCATAGTTGTCTTCGCCGGTCTTCAAGGTTCCGTAGACCGCGACCAGCATCAGTACCCGAGGGCGCTCGTCTCGCGCCGGACGTCCCCCGCCGCGATGAGAAGCCCCGTCTCCGGGTCGCGATACGTGACGGTGAGCGCGCAGGCGCGCCAATCCCAGATGCCCCAGGGCTCGAGGGCATGACCCTTTTCTTCGAAGCGCGTCGACGGTCTCGGGCGGGAACCGATCCTCCAGCTTCAGAACCGCGGGGTGCTCGTTCACCTCGCTTCCGGTCTCGGGATAGTTGTAGCTTCCGAACCGCGGCTGATCGAGGGCCTGCTCCGGTGACATTCCCCACACAACGACGTTCAAGAAAACCTGGAGGATCGCCTGGAGCTGTTCGTCGCCGCCGGGAGTCGATAAGCCCATGAAGGGTTTTCCGTCCTTCATCACCAGCACCGGGCTGTTCGTGTTGCGGGGTCGCTTTTTCGGCGCCATGACGTTCGCGAGCGACGGGTCGAGATTCAGCTGTGTCATGCGCCGTCCGAGACCAAACCCCCATCCGCGAATGAGCGGATTGACCAGGTGGCCGTCGCTCTCCGTCATCGAAAAGAGGTTCCCTTCGGAGTCGATGACGTTCACCGACGTCGTGTCCTCGAGGGGCCGACTCGAAGTCTCGTCCGTCGGACGGGTAAAGCTCGTGGGCGAGTCCTTCGCGATCGCCTCCATGCCCGACGGGTCGCCCCAGGGCGGCATGTCGGAAAACGCTTTTTCTCGATCCACGAGCTCCGCCCGCTTGCGGGCGTACTCTTTCGAGTAGAGGCCGGCGGGAGCGGCGGTGAAATCCGGATCGCCGACGTACTTGTGGGAGTCGGACATCCCGAGGTTGATGACTTGCGAAAGAAGATGGACGTACTCGGCGGTGTTGTAGCCCAGGGACTCGTAGTCGAAGCTCTCGAGAAGGTTCAGGAACAGGATGAGCCTCGGTCCCTGAGACCAGCCGTCAGGAACGAAGACGTCGTAGCCGCGAAACGTCGTCGAAAGCGGCTTCGACCATTTCCCTTCGTAGCCCGCGAGGTCCTCGTACGCCACGAGCCCGTCCTCGAGCTCGCCGTATACCTCCGCGGCCGCGCGCGCGGGAGCGCCCTTGTAGAATGCGTCCCGGGCGGCTCGGATTCCCTCGGAACGCGTTCCTCCCGAGGCCAGGGATTTCTTCTCGGCGTCGATCATGTACCGGATGAGCTTTCCCAGGTCCTTGTTGACCATGAGGTCCCCGAGACGCTGCTTTCCAACGCCGCGGGGGAACCAGAACTGGACGTTATAGGGGAAGCGCAGGACTTTCTCCTGCTCGGCGTCGATGAGCCCTTTCTGATGCTTATATAGATGATAGCCGCCCTCGGCCACCTCGAGAGCCGGACGGGCCGCTTCCTCGAAACTGATGGTTCCATAGCGGTCCAAGGCCGAAAGCCAGACGTCCACGTCCGCGGGAATGAGGGCGGTATTGACGTCCGTCTTTCCATGCTTCTGGAAGTACTCGAGGGTCGCGCGCGCTGGGGTCACCCCCGCCCCCACTCGCGTAACCACTTCCTTTTCGCGGGCGCTGTAGAGGATGAGCGGTGCGACGCCCGTCCATCCCGCGTAGTCCATCTTGATGACCTTCAGCGCCATCGCGGCGGAAACTCCCGCATCGAAAGCGTTTCCACCCCGGCGCAGCGCCTCGATTCCGGCGAGGGTCGAAAGATAGTGCCCCGTCGCGAGGACCCCATGCGTCCCCATGACTCGGGGCCGCATCGCCTCGATGCTCTCGCCGTCGTAGACGTGGCCGTAGCTCCTGAACGGCTCGATGGTCTCGAGGACGCTTGGTTTCCTCTTTTCGTCGTTCTGGACCGGCCCCGCCGCCACGGCGAGCAGGACGCTCAGGGCGAATGCGCTTTTCATCGCCGAGCCCTCCCCCTCTTTTCGGGATTCTAACTCCCTTGCGGGACCGCGGCATCGGTTATACCTTGTCGCCCATGAACCGCTGGCCCGAGATGACCCTGGCAGGAGGTCCCGTCCAGGCGACGGAGCGCACCCTGCGCGACATGGCGCGTCCGATCCTCTACCACTACGATCCCGCGTTCATCGAGCTCTTCGATCGAGCTTCGACTCTTCTCAAGACGGTCTACCGCACGAACTACGACGTCGTCATCCTGCAGGGAGAGGCGATCCTCGGACTCGAAGCGGCTGCCGCTTCCCTCCTCGCTCCCGGGGACAAGGTGCTGAACCTCGTCTCCGGCGTCTTCGGAAAATGGTTCGAGCTCTTCATCACCAAGTACGGAGGCGAGACCATCGAGCTTCGCGTCCCGTACAACGAAGCCATCGATCCCGATGACGTCCGGAAGACGCTGAAGGCCAACCCCGGGATTCGCTTCCTGTCCGTGGTCCATTCGGAGACGCCGTCCGCGACCGTCAACCCCGTCGCGGAGATCGGACGCATCGCGAAGGAGTTCGGCGTCATCACCATGGTCGACACCGTCTCCGGTCTCGGTGGAGAAGCCCTGAGCCCCGAAGAGTGGGGAATCGACGTCGCCATCGCCGGTCCGCAGAAGTGCCTCGGCGGCCCTCCCGGGCTCTCTCTTCTCGCGGTCAGTCCCGAGGCCTGGAAAGCGATGGAAACGAGGAAAGACCCGCTTCGCGGGAGCTTCCTCTCCATTCTCGACTGGAAGGACACCTGGCTCGAAAAGAAAGTCTTCCCCTACACTCCGTCGGTCACGACGATGTACGGCCTCGAGTCCGCGCTCGCGCAAGCGGTCGAGGAAGGCGTCGAGCGGATGGCCGCGAGGCATGGCGCCATCGCCCGGGCCTGCCGACGCGGGGTCGAGGCGATGGGACTCGAGCTCTGGGCAGCTCGCGAAGAGATCGCCGGGCCGGTCGTCACCGGCGTCGTGATCCCGAAGGGCATCGAGGACAAAGTCCTCCGAGGACATTTGCGCGAACGCTACGGAATCATGATCTCCGGCGGCTACGGCGAGCTCTCGGGAAAGCTGGTCCGTCTCGGACACATGGGCATGGCCGCCCACCCGGCGTACCTTGCCGCTCAGCTCGCCATGCTCGAGCGCACGCTTTCCGATCTCGGCCGCGGCGTCGAGCTCGGGTCGGGCGTGGGGGCGGCGCTCGAGTCTCTCGCGGGCTGGAGCTTCTAAGTGCGCGACTGCCTTCCCGCGGCCGCGATCGTACTCACGCTCTCGGCCGGCATTGCCGACGCCCGCGTGGCGCGCCTTCAGATCGATCGACGCGAAACGCTCCTCGGCGGTCGACCCTTCGGCCTTGCCGGGCCCTACGAAAAGCTCATGGGCCAGGTGCACTTCGCGCTCGATCCGTCGGATGCCGCGAACGCCCTGGTGGTCGACCTCGCGCTCGCTCCTCGAAACGAGCGAGGGGAAGTGGAGTTCCACGCGGATTTCTATCTCCTCAAGCCGGCCGACCCCGCTCGGGGAAACGGCGTTCTCTTCTACGAGGCGGGCAATCGGGGCCGCAAACGAATCCTCCAGACGTTCCAGGGAGCGTCGAGCACCGAAGATCCGACGACCGACGCCGAGATCGGAAACGGGAGTCTCCTCGACCAGGGCTTCTCCCTCCTGTGGATGGGATGGCAATGGGATGTTCCCGAGGGACGGATGCGCATGGAGATGCCGATTGCCACGAGGGACGGCGCTCCCATCCGCGGGCTCGTGCGCGGAAACTTCATCGGCGAACGGGGAACTACCGCGAGCCTCGCGGACCGAGGTCACCGTGCTTATCCGGTTCTCGATCCCGGGAGCTCCGAGACTCAGATGACGGCTCGTCTCCGTCCTTTCGACGCGCCCGAGACGATCGACCGGGAACGGTTTCGCTTCACCGATTCGTCGACGGTCGTCCTCGATTCCGGCTTCGAGCCGGGACTCATCTACGACGTCGTCTACGAGAGCGAGAATCCGCGCGTCGTCGGGACGGGGCTCGCCGGAACGCGGGACCTGGTGAGCTTCCTGAAGTACGAGTCCGGCCGGGAAAATCCCCTCCCCGGCATCCGTTGGGCGATCGGCTGGGGTGTCTCGCAGACGGGCAGGTTTCTTCGGCACTTCGTCTACCAGGGATTCAATGCCGACGAGAGCGGGCGAAGGGTATTCGACGGACTCATCGATCAGGTCGGGGGCGCCGGACGCGGCTCCTTCAATCATCGATTCGGTCAGGCCTCGAGAGACGCCCTGCAGCACTTCAACATTCTGTATCCGGTCGACATGTTTCCCTTTACCGACGCGCTCTCCGTCGATCCGGAGACGGGAGACGAGGACGGTCTCCTGCGACGCGCCGAAGCGAGCGGGACGGTCCCGAAGTTTTTTCACGTCCTCACGAATTCGGAGTACTTCAACCGGGCGGGCTCGCTCACCACCACCGATCCCGCGGGAACCCGGGACGCGGCGATCCCCGAGACGAGCCGCGTCTACTTCATCGCGGGAGCTCCGCACATCGTCGGCCGCTTTCCGCCTGCGCCCAATCCGGATTCCGCGTTTCTCGGCCGCGCGCCGATGAACCCGCTCGCATACGACACCGTCGTGCGGGCCCTCTTCCGGGCGATGGTCGTGTGGGTGGCCGAGGGCATTGCTCCGCCCGAAAGCGCGTATCCGCGAATCGACGAGGGAACGCTGGTCCGACCGGAGGCGGCTTCCTGGCCAAGTATTCCGGGCTTCGATCTCCCGCGCGAGCCCCAGACTCCTCACCGCCTCGATTTCGGTCCCGACTGGAAGCGCGGTATCGTCGCTTACGAGCCGCCGAGAGTGGGAAACCCGTTCACGGTCCTCGTGCCGGCGGTCGACGAGGACGGAAACGATCGCGGCGGTATCCGCCTCCCCGAGATCGAGGTTCCGCTCGCGACCCACACCGGGTGGAGCTACCGGAATGAATCGATCGGCGCCTCGGACCGGCTCGCGAGCGAGATCGGATCCTACCTCGCGTTTCCGCGAACGCGCGACGATCGCGAGTGACGGCGAGAGACCCCCGAAAGAGCATCGACGAGCGCTACGAGAGCGAAATGACCTACGTCGGCTCCATCACCGATTCCGCGCTGCGGCTTGGTTCGCAGAACGGTACCTCCTGGTCGAGGATCTGCCGGAGATCGTCTCCCGGGCGAGAGCCCACTATCATTGGGCGACGCACGCCGAGTGAACGCATGTCTGAATCGGTAGCCACCCGAAGCAGCGCCGACGAGGCGCTTCCGCGGCGGTCTGGTCGCGGGCGTTCTGGTCCTCACCGGGGCCCCCGTGCTCCTCAACGCTCTCGGCGCCTTCGGAGATCTCGGGGCCTCCGCGGGACTGGTCCACAGTCTTCTGGAGTGGACCTGCGTCTGCATCGCGTCTCTTCACGTTCGCACTCGGCATCCTCGCCTGGATCGCGCGGCCCGACCCTCTGGTTTTCATCATCTCCCTCGCCGCTGCTGCTTTCGGGAATCTCCGACTCGATCCACACCATGACCACGTCCGGCCTCGTCGGCTACTCCGGGCCGGTTCGAGGACTTCGTGCAATGGTCGGGAGCGCTCGGGCGCATGTTCCGCGCGCTGGTTCTCACGTTCGGGGCGGCCTACCTCCTCACTTCCATCGCGAGAACCGACATCTTTTCATGGCCGCGGCTCGCGGCTCTGGCGGTTCCCGGCGCGATCCTGGTCTTCGCGCTCCAGTGGAGCTCCGCTCCTGGGGAACGTTCCGGAATCGCTCCGCCCGGCAACTTTTCCGTGAGGCCGTGGGACGTGCCGCTCGCTCGTCCTCATCTGGTCTCCGGGATCATCTTCTATCCCGTGATGCGCCGCCGCCCGAGCCTCCTCGCGAAGGCGATGCTTCTCGCGAGCGTGCCCGAAACCGCGGTCGGGCTCCACTACGCGGTCGGCACGTCGTCGCTCTACGACGCGAACTTCTTCAGCGCCCACGCTCTCAAGATCCTGAGCTCTCTCATTCCTTTGAGCGCGCGTCTCTCTGCACCTGGTGCGCTCCTACCGCCGCGAGGTCGCGGCGCTCTCGTCGATGCAGGAGCTCGTCGAGAGCCTCGAGGGGGCGCGAGCAGGAGCTTCGCTGGAAGGAGGAGCGCTTCAACCAGCTCACCCGGAGCATCAAAGAAGTCTTCTGGATCGTCGAGCCCGAGGCCCGCGGATGCACTACGTGAGCCCCGCGTACGAGGAAATCTTCGGGCTCGCGGTGGAGAGTCTCTACCAGGAGCCGCTCTCGTTTCTCGAGGTGATTCACCCCGACGACCGCCAGAAGATGGTCGATCTGATCGCCAAGGAACCGAAGAGCGGCTTCGATCTCGACTACCGGGTCATTCGTCCCCGAAGGCGAGGTCCGCTGGCTTCGGACCCGCGGCTTTCCCATCGAGAACGAGGACGGCGAGGTCCATCGGATCGCGGGGGTCACCGAGGACGTCACCGACCGGAAGCGAGCAGAGGACGACCTGCGGAAGAGCGAACGCCGGACGCGAGCGCTCGTGCGCGCGATGCCCGACCTCATGTTCCGGATGAGCCGGGCGGGAATGTTCGTGGACTACTACGCTCCGCCGAACTTCAGTCTCTACCGGCCCCCCAGCCTTTTCCTGGGTGCGAACGTCCAGAATGTGCTGGGCGCGACACTCGGGGAGATGTTCCAGAGATCGATCGAACGGGCCCTCACGACCGGCGTCGTGCAGACCCTCGACTACCGCCTGCCTGCAGGACGGGCAGAGCGGCGACTATCGAAGCCCGCTTCTCGCCGAGCTCCGAAGACGAAGTCCTGGTGGTGGTGCGCGACGTCACCGAGCAGAAACGCCTTCAGCGGGAGATTCTCGAGATCAGCAACCGCGAGCAGGAGCGGCTCGGCCACGAGCTGCACGACGGAATCGCGCAGCAGCTCATGGGAATCGCCCTCCTCTGCAAGGTCCTCCAGAAACATCTCGAGCGGGATTCCCTTCCCGATGGCGGAGCAGGCGAGCCAGATCGAGAAGCTCGTCGAGGACGCGCTTTCCCAGACCCGGAGCCTCGCGCGAGGATTGGCTCCGGTCGAGATCGACGCCGGAGGGCTCGAGGCCGCGCTCGAAGACATGGCCCGGCGGATCGAGCGCATCCACGGCGTGCGGTGCATCTGCCGGTTCGAGCGCCGAGGAATTCTGGAGAACCGCGCCGAAGCGCTCCACCTCTACCGCATCGCGCAAGAGGCGGTCAGTAACGCCATTCGCCACGCCAACCCCACGCGCATCGTGATCGAGCTTTCGAGTGTCAACGGCCGACGGCGCTTGACGGTGGCCGATGACGGAATCGGGATCGCGGCGAGGCCCGACTCCGCCCGGAAGGCGGGGAGCATCGGAGGAATGGGGCTTCACATCATGCGATACCGCGCGCGCATGATCGACGCCATTTTCGACATCCGCCCCGCGCCGTTGAAGGGGACGGTGGTGTCCTGTGAATGGTCGATCGCCGCGGCGCCCGTGGAGCGCCAGCTTCAGTGAGGTCGGGTTTTCTTTTCTGTCGGAGGTCTTCGATGCAACGTTTGGGATTTCTCGCGCTCCTGGTCTTTTCAGCGGCTTGCAGGGAGGCCGCGCCTCCCGTCGTCTCGGAAGCGCCTGCGGACGCCGGCGCCGGGCCGCCCGCGGGAGCGGTTTACGAAGGCGAGGCCTTCACCTTTCACGAGATCCAGCCGGGGATCTACCACGCCGTAGGTACGGGCAATCTCTCCGTCGGCTGCAACGGCTCGATCTTCGTGAACGAGAACGACGTGATGCTGGTGGACTCACACATCACGCCCGCCGCTGCCTGGGCGCTCCTGAAGGAGCTCAAGAACATCACCGACAAGCCCGTTCGCTACGTCGTCAACACCCATTTCCATTTCGACCACGCTCACGGAAACCAGGTGTTCCCCGATGACGTGGAGATCATCGGGCACGAGTTCACCCGGGAGAAGCTCGTCGCGGGAGCCTCGAAGAACGGTCGCTCGTGGGATCTGTTCGTCGGCGGCCTCCCCGCGCGAACATTGCCAAGCTGGAAGCCGAGATGAAAGCCGCGCAGGACGCGTCGGATGCGACCAAAGCCGCGGAGCTGAAGAAGAACATCGAGGTCCAGAAGCACTATCAGGACGCGACGGCCGCGATCGAAGTCGACTCCCCCGACGACGACGCTCTCCGAGCGGATGACTCTCTTCCGCGGCGGACGGGAAATCCAGCTCCTGTACCTCGGCCGAGGTCATACCGGCGGCGACGTGGTCGTCTACCTTCCGAAGGAGAAAGTCGTCGCGACGGGAGACCTGCTGACGGCGGGCCTGTCCTACATGGGAGACGGCTATCTCGACGAGTGGGACGATACGCTCGAGACTCTGAAGTCGCTCGATTTCGAAGTGGTCCTGCCCGGTCACGGCCAGGCGTTCCGGGAACGAGAGAAGATCGACTGGTTCCAGGCGTACCTTCGCGACTTATCGCCGAAGATCGCGAAGATGCACGCCGACGGCGTCAGCGCCGCGGATGCCGCGAAGCAGATCGACATGACGAGCCACGCCGCCCACTTTCCGACCATCACCGGGCCGGGAGTGAATCCGCACGCGGTCGAGCGCGCTTACGCTCTCCTGGAGGGAACGGAGCAGATAGAGCAAGCTCTAATACGTCGGCTTCTTCCAGAGTTTCTCGAGCGCGCGATCGCGCCCGCAGCTGCCGCGATAGAACTTATAGCGGATGGGATTCTTCTTGTAATAGTCCTGGTGATAGTCCTCCGCCGCATAGAACCGCGTCGCGGCTCGAATCGGCGTCACCAGCGGCTCTTTCAGGCGGCCGGAGTCGGCGATGGCGCGCTTCGATTCCTCCGCGAGACGGCGCTGCTCGTCGTCATGAAAGAAGATCGCGGTCTGGTACTGCTCGCCGCGATCGCAGAACTGCCCGTTCGCGTCCGTCGGATCGACGTTTCGCCAGAAGACTTCGAGGAGTTTCTCGTAGGTGACCTTCGCGGGGTCGTAGGTCACCTCGACCGCCTCGACGTGGCCGGTGCCGCCGGAGGAAACCTGTTCGTAGCTCGGATTCGGGATGGTGCCTCCGATGTATCCGGACTTCGTCGAAAGGACTCCATCGAGCTCGTCGAACGGCGGCTCCATACACCAGAAGCACCCGCCCGCGAATGTCGCCTTCGCGACCTTGGACTCGGCGGACTCGGCACGAGGCAGCGCCGCCGTCGAAAGCAAGAGAATCGCGAGAGCGGCCCTCATGACCGCAGCTCCGGAAGCGGCTCGCCTTCCGGGACGAAGCCAAGCGCGACACCGTTGTTGCAGAACCGCTTCCCCGTGGGTTTCGGTCCGTCTCCGAAGACGTGCCCCTGATGGCCGCCGCAGCGGGCACAATGGTACTCGGTCCGAGGAAGTAGAAGCTTGAAATCGGTCTTCGTTTCGAGCCGTCCCTCGATCCCTTGGAAAAAGCTGGGCCAGCCGGTGCCGCTCTCGTACTTCGCGTCCGAGTCGAAGAGCGGGAGAAAACATGCCGCGCAGATGAACTTCCCCTTGCGCTTCTCGTTCAGGAGCGCGCTCGTGAAGGGGCGCTCCGTCGCTTCCTCGAAGAGGACCGAGTACGCTTCTCGATCGAGGATCGCCTTCCATTCCTTCTTCGCCTTTTCGAGTTTCTCGATCTTCTCGTCGCTCATCGCCGCTCCGATCTCTTTCGCGAAGGAGCCCGGGAGCACCGCAAAGAGCCCCGCTGCTTGGATGAAATCACGTCGTTTCATTGCTGGAACCTTCGAGTCCAATATAGGCCGGCGTCGTCGGATGCTCAACTCTGCCGTCCGGTCCGCTGGCGCTTTTCCGACAGCATGGATGACAATGCCTCGATGTTCTGAGCGTTCGACTCGACGCGCCGTTGGTCTCGGGGCCGTACTCTCGGTGGGCGTCGCCTTCGCCTCCCTCGCTGCGGCCGCTCAAGACGAGACGGTCGAAGCCGATCATCACGTGCTCTCCCGCCCGGAGAACTTGAGCTGGGGCTTTTATCCGATCGACAAGAAGCCGGTTCTGACCATTCGATCCGGGGAGACGGTCCGCGTGGACACACTGACTCACGCGGGCGCAACTCAGGACGAGAACCCGGTAGCGTATCTCACCGGGTTGGGAGTGCCTCGAGAGGAGATCCTCCAGGACGTGCTGGACTTCTGGGTTTCGCGCGACGGGCGTGCGAGAGAGGGGCGTGGCGGACACGTGATCACGGGCCCCCTCTATATCGATGGCGCGGAGCCCGGTGACATGCTCGAGGTGCAGATTCTCCATATCGAGACGCGTGTTCCCTGGGGAATCAACAACACGAGCGCCACCGGCGGTGTCTTCTCGTCGAGCTATCCAGGCGTTCGTTCCGACGATCCGCTGCTGGACATTCCGGAAGGGACGCGGCACGTGATTCGCACCGGCGTCGTCGACGGGCGTGAGGTGGCCTTCGTCGCTCCGGACATTCAAGTCCCGCTCGCTCCTTTCCTGGGCATCCTGGCCGTAGCTCCCGACCCCGTGGTCGGCCAGCCTGGAGTGACCCTCCCTGGTGTCCAGAGCTCTCGACCTCCCGGCGCCTACGGTGGAAACCTGGACGTCAAGGATCTCGGAGCGGGAACGACCGTCTATCTTCCTGTCTTCCACCGCGGCGCGCTCTTTTACACGGGAGATCCGCACGGAGTGCAGGGCGACGGCGAGGTGAGCGGTACCGCTATCGAGCAGTCCCTCAGTGCCGTCTTCCGTTTCGTCGTCCACAAGGACGTGGCCCTTTCGGGCCCGCGCGCGGAAACGGATACGCACTACCTGTTGATGGGGATCGACCTCGATCTCGACCGGGCGATGCGGAACGCGGCGTGGGAAGTGGTGAGCTTCCTCGTGAAAGAGAAAGGGCTCACGCCGGACAAGGCATTGTCCCTCGCCAGCATCGCCGTCGATTTTCGCGTCAGCGAGGTCGTCGACCTGACCCAGGTGGTTACCGGATATGTCCCTAAGAGCATCTTTCTGAAGTCGGGGTCATAACCAGCTCCCACAGGGTTGACACCATGGACGGGACGATATACCTTTAGCTCAGCCGCCGCCGAGGGAGAATCATGCTGCGACGTTTTTTCACGGCAAGCGCTCTACCTTTCACCTTGGCGCTCCAAGGGATCGCGCTCACCCTGGTTTCGCTGTTCTCGATCTCCTCTCCTCCTCGAGCCGACCTTCGCGTCGGCACGGGCGATCTGCCGAAGCCTGACGCCTCCTTTTCCAGCGAGATTCAGATCCCGCGCGACCTGGCCCGCGAACGCCTCCCGGTCCCGAAATTTCCCAGCCCCGACGAGCCGGGAACCATGGAGGCGCCCAAGCCGGACGCCGCCGCCCCGAAAGCACCGATCGCTCCCGGCGACAAGCTCGCCGCGCTCCGCGTCTCGGGCGTCGCTCTCGCGGGCCTGGTTTCCATGGACTCACCCAGTCCCGTGCCCGGCGCTCCGGATGCGATCGGGCTCAACGATATCGGCGGCAACTCCGGGCGAAGCTGGCTGGGCGGAACTCGGCGGACGAGCCGCGGCGCCGGCGGTTTCCTGGGTCCGGGCGACTCCGGGGACGGCGGCAGCGGGTGGGGCGGCACGGGCATCGGCGGCCGAGGTCACGGCCACGGAGACAACTGCGCTCCGGGACGCGGAGGTCTGATTCGAGGTCCCCGCACTCCCGGAGGAACGACCGCGGGTCCCGTGGCGGCGCCGGGCGGCGATGATACGCCGACTCCGCCGGGTCGGGGTGAGGACCGCGCATCTCGGGGCGATCGGACGTCTCGAGGCGGCTTCAACCGCTAGTCCGAAGGGGCTCGACTCTCCAATCGCTTGAACTGAAGTTCAGGAAGTTGGACTGTTCCGCCAACGCCCTTCGAATTCGCCCCGAAAGTCGAATCCCACACTCTGGCAAGAAAATTGCTATTTGCAGGTTGACGAGAGGTCCTCGATGCGTGCTTCGGGTCAGCTGCGGGTTCTGGCGCTCGACGTTCTCGTGGCGGTGTTTCCGGTCGTTGCCGGGTTCGGACTCTACTTCCTGCTCCGGCTGCTGGCGGTCTGAGCGAGCGCCTCTTCCTGGGAAAGCACGCCTCGCTTCTTGCGCTTGAGATCCTCATAGAGCGCGACCGCTTTCCGCGCTTCCTCCGCTCGGCCCAGGCGCCGGTAGGCCTGCGCCAGATGGTAGTAGGCCTCGAAGTACTCCGGCGCCACCGCGACGGCGCGCTCCAGAGTCGCGAGCGCGAGCTCGTTCTCCCCGCGCTTGAGCTGAATCTCCCCGAGAAACCCCAGGGGCTCGGGCATCTTCGGATCGAGTGAAGCCGCCTTGGTGAACGCTTCCTCCGCTTCCTTCAAGTTTCCCTGCACCATCAGCGCGCGGCCGATTCGGTAGTGCGGTCGTCCCGACTGTCGCGCGAGACCGGACGCGCGACGGTAGAGGACGAGGGCGCTTTCGATGTCGGCCAACCTCTCGTGCGCATAGCCGAGTGCGAGGAGAAGGCCCTCGTCCTCGCCCGCGAGATCGATCGCTTTCTCGAGGGCCGCCAGTGCCGGCTCCCATCTTTGGAGGATCAAGTTCGCCGAGCCGAGCTGCCGCCAGGCGGATGAATCCCCCGGGACAGCGGCGACGACCCTTTCGAAGGCCTCGACCGCGGGGAGGTAGAGCCGGGCACTCGCGAACGCGGCACCCATCTGGCGATGCAGTGTCGAGTCCTCGGGATCGAGCGCCGAAACGCGGCGATAGTCCGCGATCGCTTCCTCGAGCTCTCCGAGGGAAAGCAGAATCAGGACGGGAGTGCCGGTGGCGAGGAATCGCTTTTGGTCCAGCGGGTACTCCGCGGAGAGTTTGTCCGCCAGGGGATCGGCCTCGGTACTGCCGAAGGTCCTTTGCAGGATTCGGACCAATAGGAGATCCCGCGGCGCCGTGGAAAGCGACTCTTTCGCCTCGTCGCGCTTTCCCAGAAGCCACAGTGCCTCGGCGCGATAGAGGCGCGCGGGAAGGAAATCCGGAGAATTGGAGGCAACGTGACCGTATCCACGGAGGGCGCCCTCGAGGTCCGAAGCGAGGTGCATCGCGATCGCGCTTTCGAAGTCGCGGCGCTCTTCCAGTGTGAGGGAAACCTGCGCAAGGAACAGAACGGCCAGAAGGCTCACGGTCTTTCGGCGACGACGCCGACCCCCTCCTTAATAATGTAGCCGCGCCCGGCCGGAAGCGACTCCAGGACCTCTACCCGGCCCGACGGCCAGTGAACGCGCAACTTCTCGAAGCGGCCCTCGTTCCCGAGGCCGAAGTATACGCGCGGGTCGTGGCTCGAAAGGTATCCGCCACCGGCTTTCGCGGTCCGTGTCTGAGAACGGCCGCTGCCAGCCTCGAGCACCAGGCGCGCACCGACGCCGTCGCGGTTCGACTCCCGGCCGACCAGAAGAAAGCGCACCCAGCGCCTTTCGTTGCCGCCGTCGTTCCGCAGAAGGGACGCCCGGGCGTGCATGTTGGCGACGACCACGTCGACATCGCCATCGTCATCGACGTCACCCAGGGCGGCGCCGCGCCCGAGGCGCTTCTCGCCGAGCCCGGACGCGCTCGAGACGTCGCGGAACGTTCCATCTCCGGCGTTGTCGAAGAGGAGGTTCGACTGCGCGTAGGTGGTGCCGCTCTGGAATCGATCCGCTTCCGGATAGATATGCCCGTTCACGACCAGGAGGTCGAGGTCGGAATCGAAATCGAAGTCAGCGAAAGCCGTGCCCCAGCCGAGGTACGGAAGGGTCACTTCCCCCAGCCGGGCCTCGAAGCTCACGTCGGTGAAGAGACCTTCGCCGTCGTTGCGATAGAGCGTGTTGTAGTCATCCGAGAAGTTCGTGACGTGAAGGTCGGGACGGCCATCGCCGTTGAAGTCTCCCGAGTCCACTCCCATACCCGCCTGCTCGCGGCCGCCTTCGACGAATCCCGCGCCGGAGAGCGCCGATGCATCCTCGAAGACGATCCCGCTTCCCGGCTCCGTGCGGTTGAGAAACAGGAAATTTCCCGAGAGGTCGTTCGCGACGTAGACGTCGAGACGATTGTCGTCGTCGAGATAGTCCATCACCACACCGAAACCGAACCCCGGCTTCGAGGAGACGCCCGATGCCTCCGAAACATCCGCGAACGTGAAGTCGCCCCGGTTCCGGTAGACGAGGTGGCGCTCCGGCCGATGCGCGAGCGGCCCGCAGGCGATGGCGATCCCCTTCCAGAAGCACGGGAGCGCCGGCGGCTCCGCGATCTGGTAGACCGCGTGGTTCGCGATGTAGAGGTCGAGAAAGCCATCGGAGTCGAGGTCGCCGAAAGCGGCGCTCGAGTGCCACCGTCCGTCCTCGAGACCCGCGGCAGCGGTCGCCTCGGTGAACGTTCCGTCCCCGTTGTTGCGATAGAGCACGTTCGACCCGAAGTTGGTGATCAGGAGATCGGGGTCGCCGTCGTTGTCGACGTCGCCCGCGAGCGAGCCTCCACCCCACCCGGTGTCGCCGAGCCCCGCGGCTTCCGTCACGTCGGTGAAGCGGAACCCGCCCTCGTTTCGATAGAGACGATCCGTCGGCGCGGGGCCCGAAGGAGGCTCGATGGCCGAGCCGTTGACGAGATAGAGATCGAGGTCGGAATCCAGATCGTAATCGGTGAGGGCCGCCCCCGTGCCGGTGTACTCGATGATGTAGCGCTTCTCTTCGCTTCCGAAGGCCGTCACCAGGTCGACGCCAGAGCCTTCGACGACGTTCACGAAGCGAATCTGCGCTTCTCCCGACGTCAGGAGAACGAGGAGCGCGCCGAATCCCAAGCGGTCAGCGTCCTCCAGGGACGTTCGCGACGCCGCGGCCGGACATGGACTTCGTCTCCTGAAAGAACGTCACGATATCGCTCTTCATCTTCGCGAGGGAACCCTCGTGGATGTACATCATGTGTCCCGCCTCGTACTCCTTCGACGCGGAGATTGTCGCGAAGCGATTCCGGCACTCCGAGATGGCTCAGCGTGTACTCGGTGCCGAAGAAAGGAGTCGCCATGTCGTAGTAGCCGGAGGCCACGAAGACTTTCATGTAGGAATTTCGCAGCATCGCGTCGCGCAGCGCCTTGCTGGTATCGGGAAAGCGTCCCTCGTCTCCGAAGTCCCAACGCCCGATCCCGCCTCCGAGAATCCAGTAATGGAGGTCGCTCTCGTATCCGAGCTCCTCGCGCACGTAGTCGTTGAACGCCGCCGTATACGGGGGCCGAATCGCCGCCATGCTGGGATCGAACTCGTACTCTTCCCCCGCGGCATCGCGATCCATCCCCACGAAGCGGCTGTCGAGCCGGCCCACGGTCCGCCCCTCGGCGCGAAGGAGCTCCTTGCGGAATCTTCCCGCGTCGACGCGGAGATCCGCGCGCTCGATGAACTCCTGCGAGAGACCGGTGTAGCGCGAGAGAGCGGCCGAAGTCTCGCGCCTCTCGTCCGGGGCGAGGCTCGCTCCCTTCGCGAGCGCCACCCAATATCGCTCGATGGCCCATTTCTTGACTTCCGCGAGCGTCTTCGGCAGGTCGGCCTGAAGCTCCGGCTCGAGCTTCTTGTGGTACCAGGCCGTCGCGGTATAGGTCGGAAGGTACGTCAGATACGGGAGGTCGTTTCCCTCGGCGAAACGAATCGTCTGAAAGTTCAGGACGCTCGATACGAGGATGACGCCGTTGAACGCGACTCCGGATCGATCGACGAGATAGCCGGAGAGGCCCGCGGCCCGCGTCGTTCCGTAGCTCTCTCCGATGAGGTAGAGCGGGGACGACCAGCGCTCGTGGCGCGTCAGGTAGAGCCGGATGAACTCGGCGACCGACTCGATATCCTGCTCGAGGCCCCAGAACTCCTTTCCCTTCTCCGGCGACGACGGGACGGCTGAAACCGGTTCCCACCGGGTCGATGAACACGATGTCCGTGAGATCGAGCCAGCTGTACTCGTTGTCGACGAGCCGATAGGGAGGCGCCGGCATTCCGCCGTCAGCGAGCATCGGCACGCGTTTCGGACCGAGCATTCCGAGATGAAGCCAGACCGACGACGATCCCGGCCCGCCGTTGAACGAGAACGTGAGGGGTCGCGAATCGCCGTCCGGAGCCTCCCTCGAGGGTATAGGCCATGTAAAAAATCTCGCCCTGCGGCCTCGCCGTTATCCTTGCGGATGGGCATCTTGCCGGTCGACACCTGGTACCGCAGAAGGTTGCCGTTCAGACGGACCTCATGCTGGGTCACGACAGGCGGCTTTTCCTCCGCCGGCGGCTGAGTCTTCTTCTCCTCCTCCTGGATGAGCGCGAAAGTAGCGAGGAGCAACACGAACATCATGACTCGAACTCCTTGGAAAACTGCCGGTAGTCTACCGCGCTTGACGGAAGGGACGCGCGCGCCTATACTCGGTTACCGATATACCGGTCACCGATATAACGCCGATAAACGGAGACGACGATGACCCGAACCCCACGTGAGCTCCTGACCCCCGCCGCGCTCCATGTGCTCCTCTCTCTCGCGGAAGGCGAGCGTCACGGCTACGGGATCAAGCTCGACGTCGAGGAGCGCACTTCGGGAGGGCTGAGCCTCGGCGCTGGAACGCTCTATGAAGCCATCCACCGCATGGAGAGCGCGGGATGGATCGAGGCCTCGGCACGACGCGGCTCGCGGACGAAATCCGACCCGAGGCGCCGGAACTATCGCCTCACGAAGGAAGGCCGCGATCGGCTGAAGCAGGAGCTCGAGCGGCTGCAGGAGATCGTCTCGTACGCCCGTGCCAGAGACCTGATTCGCGACCCGGAGTCGACGTGAAAGACCGGCTTCTCCGCCTCCTCCTCCGGCTCTATCCGCGGGAGTTCCGGGACGCGAGAGCGGAGGAGATCCTCGACTTCATCGAAGAGGACTCCCGACGCTCGACGAGGAGAGCCCTGTTTTTTTGGACCGGGACGGCGGTCAATCTGGCGTCGAGTGCCCTCCGGATGCGCATTCGGGAGCGGCGCCCCAGGCGCAGCCATCGAGCCCCGGCCGCCCTATTCAGCGATCTACGTCCGGCGAGTCGAAGCCTCCGCGCAACGCCTCTCGCGAGCGCGGTCGTGGTTCTCACTCTCGCCCTCGCCATCGGACTCGCGACGGCGATCTTCAGCGTCGTCGATAGCGTTCTTCTCACGTCCTTTTCTTACTACCAGCCCGAACGAATCTTCTACGTCAACGCGCGCTGGACCGGAAGACGGCGTCGAGCGGGCCCGCCACACCGGAAGCGACTTCAAGCGAATCGCGGAGGGGAGCCGTGCCTTCGCCGACGTGGCGGCGGTGACTTCGATACGGCAGAACCTCACCGGAATCGAAATTCCCCTGCAGGTCCAGGTGGGTTGGAGCTCGACCAATCTCTTCGAGCTCCTCGGCGTCACTCCCCTGCTAGGGACGGGCTTCACGCCGGAGGCGCCGCCCGGAACGCTCGTGCTGAGCCATTCGCTCTGGCGAGACGCCTTCGGTGCGAGCGACCAGATCCTCGGAAGCGTCGTGAGCCTCGACGGCCATCCCTACACCGTCGCGGGAGTGCTCCCACCCGGCTTCGTGCTCCACCTCCCGCGGTTTCCGTCGCAGGTCGACGTCTGGAAAGTGCCCGACGACTGGTGGCAGAACGGAGACGCCTGGGGAAGCGAAGGGCTCAACTTCGCCATTTTCGACGTCCTCGCCCGGCTGGACGAGGACGCGACGCCCATCCAGGCGAGAGACGAATTGAACAACCTCGCTCGGACGCGCCGTGAGGAGGCGACGGAGTATTCCCGAGCGGGGCTCGAGTACGAGCCCATTCCTCTTCACGACGCCGTGGTCGCCCCGGTTCGGCAGCAGCTCCTCCTTCTCATGGGCTCGGTCGCTCTGGTGCTCCTCGTCGGCTGCTGCAACGTCATGAGCCTGATGCTCGCCCGGGCGCGGGCGCGGGAGAACGAGATCGCGCTCCGGATCGCGCTCGGCGCGTCCCGTGCGCGAGTGGCGCGGCTCCTGTTCACCGAAGCCATTCTCCTCGGGGCTACCGGCGGAGCCGCCGGGATCGCCGTCGCGCTCGGAGCCACGCGGATTCTCGAGAGCTTCCGTCCCGAGAACCTTCCCCGCCTGGACCCGATCTCCCTCCATCCTCCCGTCTTGGCCTTCGCGATCGCCGTTACCGTCGGCGCGACGCTCCTCTTCGGCCTCGCCCCGGCCCTCACCGCGGCCAGTCGAAGCTCGGCAGCGGAAATGCTGTCGGCATCGCGGAGCACCGGCAACCGGGGACACGTGTTTCTAACGCGCGCTCTGGTCGTGCTCCAGCTATCGCTCTCGCTCGTTCTCTGCACCGGGGCGGCCCTCCTTGGAACGAGCTTGAAGTCGCTCGCGGAAGTTCACCCTGGCTTTGACGCCGACGGGGTCCTCGCTTTCTCGGTATCCGCGCCGGGCACGAAATACGAGCGGCCGGCGGGCACCGACCGCTTCTTCCGCGAGCTCGAGGCCCGGATCGAGAGTCTTCCCGGAGTGCAGAGCGCGGGGGTCGTCTGGCCTCTTCCGCTGTCGCGGCGAGTGTGGTCGAACATCTATGCCGGCGGCGGCATTTACGAGACGGACCGCGCCTACGCCGAGTACCGGCTCGCGACCGAGGGTTTCTTCGAGACGATGCGGATTCCCCTTCTCGAGGGACGCGATTTCTCGTCGGCGGAAGACCTGCATGTCGTCGTGGTGAGCCGGGCTCTTGCGGACCGCGCTTTCCCCGGAGAAAGCGCCGTCGGCCGCACGCTTCGGTCGACGCCCTGGGGAGGCGGGCTCGAGAGCTTCGAGGTGATCGGAGTCGTGGCCGACGTGCGATACGCGGATCTCCGCGAGCCTCCTCAGGAGACGATCTACTTCGACTCGCGCGGCTGGTCCTGGAACGACTGGGAGGTCGACTTCGTCGTCCGTACGAAGGGCGATCCAGACACCCTGGTCCCCTCTCTTCGAGCGGAGCTGGCGCGGCTCGATCCCACCGTTCCGCTCGCTCGGCCCCGCGCGATGAGCGCCTACGTCGCCGACCATCTCGCTCAGAACCGCTTCGCTCTGTCGCTCGTCGGTTTGTTCGCGCTGGTCGCCGGGGCGCTCGCGGTGGTGGGTCTCTATGGAATCGTTTCCAACTCCGTGAGCGAGAGCCGGCGGGAGATTGGAATTCGCATGGCGCTTGGCTGCGATCGCCGCGGCATCCTTGGTTTCGTCTACCGGCGGGGCGCCATTCTCGTGGGGCTCGGCATCCTCCTCGGTGTCCCGAGCTCTCTCGGCCTCGCTCGCTTCGTCGCGGCGCTCCTCTTCGGTATCGCACCGACCGACGCGGTTACGCTCGGCGCGGTCGCGGCGGGCCTCGGCATCGTCGGAAGCCTCGCCTGCTACCTGCCCGCTCGGCGCGCGACGCGGCTCGATCCGATCGCCGTTCTGCGCGCGGAATAGCCCGCCTTGCGTCTTTTTCCCGTCCTCGCTCGTATAGAGTGTGCATGTCCGTGCTATGGGCTCTCGGATCGGAGGACTGGATGGCGGCGGATAGTGAGCCCGCCCGGCTTCGCCGTGGGGAGCCCGAGGCGTTCGACCTTCTCCTCAACCGCTACAAGAACCGCCTGTACCGCTATCTCCTGAGACTGACCGGCAATAGCGCCCAGGCCGAGGATCTGTTCCAGCAGACCTGGCTCAAAGTGATCGGCGGGATCCATCGATACGACGAAAGAAGACCCTTCGAGCCCTGGCTCTTCTCGATCGCCCGGCAATCTCGCCATCGATCATCTCAGAAAAGTCTCGCCGGAGAGCCTCGACGAGCCCTCGGACACGACCGGCGAGCCCCGAATCGCGAGATTGAAAGCGGAAGAGCCGGGCAACCTCGAGCGGCTCCTCGACCGGGAGCGACGCGGACTCCTCGAAAGGAAGATCCTGGAGCTTCCCGCCATCTATCGCGAGGCCGTGACCTTGAGGTTCGAGGAGGAGATGACCTTCGAGGAAATGTCGCTCGTCCTCCGGGCGCCGGTCTCGACCGTCAAGTCCCGGGTCCAGAGAGCTCTCTCGACCCTGCGAAAGGGATTCTCCCGATGAGCGATGAGCTCGAGGACGAGCTGCGCCGCCTGCCCACTCCGCAGCCTCCGGCGGCCCTCGTGGAACGCGTGCGGCGCCTCGCGTACCTGGAGCTCGCGAGCCGTGCGGACGAGAAGCTGAACCGTCTGGTGCTGGTGTTCCTGCTGCTGTTCTCGTGGACGGTGGCGCTCGTGGGTTTCCTCGCGGTGCGCTTCGTCGCCGCGGGGAAGCTCTCGATACTCGGGCTCGCCTCGCTCCAGGGCGGGAGCTTGAGCTGGTCTCTGGCCTATTTGGCCGGGGCTTGGATTTCAGGGGCTTTTCTTTTCGTGGTTCTCGGCCTCCACGTTCGCAAGCAGAGGAGAATCGCATGAGTTCCCCATCACGCCCATCCAAGGTTGAGCTCGGAGTTCCACGTGGCAGAGAGGACCTCAGTGGTCATCTCCGCCGTCATCGCGGTGGCTGGGTTCACGGCGTTCGTCCTAGCGGTCGACGAGCCGCCCCTCCCGTTCCGAATCCTTCTGGGACTCTTGATCGGAGCGGTGATCTTCCTCTACGGATTTCTGGTCTCCTACATCTACGGCGACGCGAAGCGGCGGGGTATGCGCCACGTTCTCTGGACGCTCATCGCTTTCTTCGTTCCGAACGCGCTCGGGTTCATCGCCTATTTCCTCCTGCGCGAGCCTCTTCTTCAGCCCTGCGCCGCATGCGGGGCGACGGCGCGGCGCGACTTCGCGTTCTGCCCCCAGTGCGGCTCTCCCCTGCCCCGGGTCTGTCCGAGCTGCCGCCGCCCGGTCGAGCCCGTCTGGACCCATTGCGCTCACTGCGGACAGAAGCTTCTCGGCAGCGCCCGCGGGCTCGGAGCCCGCGCCTTCGAGCTGACGCCAGAAACGCTGCGCTATAATCGCGCCCGCTCATGGCAAACGATCGTCAAGTCATTTTTTCACTCGTCGGCGTGGGACGGGTCTTCCCTCCGAAGCGGCAGGTCCTGCGCGACATCTATCTCTCCTTCTTCTACGGCGCCAAGATCGGAGTCCTCGGCCTCAACGGCTCGGGGAAGAGCACGCTTCTCCGCATCATCGCCGGTCTCGACGACGGCTATCAGGGCGAGCTCACGTTCTCCAAGGGGTATTCCGTCGGCTACCTCGAGCAGGAGCCGAAGCTCGAATCGGGAAAGACCGTTCGTCAGATCGTCGAGCAGGGCAAAAAGGACGTCGTCGCGGTCCTTCGGGAATACGAAGAGGTGAGCGACAAGCTGGGAACGGACGTCTCGCCCGGAGGAGATGGAAAAGCTCCTGGAACGGCAGGGAGCGCTCCTCGAGAAGATCGAGGCCGTGAACGGCTGGGGGCTCGAGACCGAGCTCGAGTTCTCGATGGACGCGCTCCGTTGTCCTCCTCCCGACACTCCCGTCGACGTGCTCTCGGGCGGCGAGAAGCGCCGCGTCGCGCTCTGCCGGCTCCTCATCCAGGAACCGGACATCCTCCTTCTCGACGAGCCGACGAACCATCTGGACGCCGAGACCGTTCAGTGGCTCGAGCAGCACCTGCAGCGTTATCCCGGCACGGTCATCGCCGTCACCCACGACCGGTACTTTCTCGACAACGTCGCGGGCTGGATCCTGGAGCTCGACCGCGGCCACGGGATCCCGTTCGAAGGGAACTACTCCTCCTGGCTCGAGCAGAAGAAGGAGCGGCTCGCGCACGAGGAGAAGGCGGAGACGAAGACGGCAGAAGACCCTCGAGCACGAGCTCGAGTGGATCCGCATGGCGCCCCGCGCGCGCCAGGCGAAGAGCAAGGCCCGCGTCGCCCGCTACGAGGAGCTCCTGTCCGCGGAGCACGAGAAAGCGGCGGACGATCTGGAGATTTATATCCCCCCGGGCCCGCGGTTGGGAAAGCTCGTTCTCGACGCCGAGAACGTCTCGAAGTCGTACGAGGATCGGATCCTGATCGAGGGGCTCTCGTTTCAAGTGCCCCCGGGAGCGATCGTAGGAGTGGTTGGCCCGAACGGCGCAGGGAAAACGACTCTCCTCCGGATGATCGTCGGAAAAGAGCAGCCCGACGCGGGAAGCCTTCGGCTGGGCGACACCGTAAAGCTCGGCTACGTGGACCAGGATCGGACCCTCGACGGCGAGAAGAGTGTCTGGGACGTGATCTCCGATGAGAGCGATACCGTGCTCCTCGGAAAGCGTGAAGTCCCGTCGAGGGCCTACGTGGCCCGCTTCAACTTCAGCGGCTCCGATCAGCAGAAGCGCGTGAAGGAGCTCTCCGGAGGAGAACGAAACCGCGTGCACCTGGCGCGCATGCTCAAGGAAGGCGCGAACTTCCTCCTCCTCGACGAGCCCACCAACGACCTCGACGTCAACACCCTGCGTGCCCTCGAGGAAGCGCTCCTCGAGTTCGGAGGGAGCTCTTTCGTCGTGAGCCACGACCGGTGGTTTCTCGACCGCGTCGCGACGCACATCCTCGCGTTCGAGGGCGAGAGCCAGATCGTCTGGTTCGACGGGAACTACAGCGACTACGAGGCCGACCGGAAGCGACGGCTGGGAAAGGACGCGGAGACTCCGCACCGGATTCGGTACAAGAAGCTGATGCGGAGCTGACTCAAGGCGTCCGGAAGAGCGGAAAGACCTCTTCGAAGAGTCTTTCTCGCACGCGGGTGAGCACCTTTCGCGCATCCGGACGGCGCGCGCCGTCCTTCTCGATTCCGTCCGTGTTGAAAGCGGCGATGGCCGCGGTTCTCGCGCGCGGGTCGATGTAGAGAAACGACTGGAACGCGGCCTGGCTTCCCGTATGGCCGACGAGCTTCGCGCCCTCCTTCTCCGAAACGAAGAAAATGAGACCGATGGACTCGCGCGTGGTCCCGGTCGTCTCCGCCACCGGGTCGATCATGGGAAGCCCCGGCTCCCACATCTCTTCGAGGGACGACCGCTTCAGGATCCGATCGTATTCCGCTTGCCGCGCCGGATCGCCCACGAGAAACGCCGTATAGCGGCCGAGATCGGAAATCGGAGCGTTGAGGCCGCTGTTGGAGACGGTGATTCCGGTGTCGAAGTCGAGGCCGTTCGCCTGAGGGACTCCGTCCCGAACGGTGTAGTTGTTCGAGCGAAACGGCAAGAGATGGTACGGCGTGCGGTCGAAGTAGCTTCGATGCATCTCGAGCGGCTTGAAGATGTTCTTGTCGACGTAGACCTCGTAGTCCTCGCCCGACGAGGAGCTCGATGATTCGTCCGAGGAAAATGATCGCGGGATTCGAGTAGCTGAATCGGCTCCCGGGCGGAAATTCGATCTGGGTATAGGGGAACATCGCGACCAGTTGGGACCACTCTGTCGGCTCGAACGGCTGCCAGGGCTCTCCCGTTCCCCAGGGCCAGGTGCCCGCTCGGAAACCGGCCGAGTGCGCCATGACCTGGCGGATGGTGATCGATTCCATATCGCCGTACGGGTTATGGACCTTGCGGAGCTCCGGGAGGTACTTCACGAGCGGATCGTCGAGGCTGAGCCGACCCCGATCGCGGAGCTGCATGACGGCGATGCCGGTCAGGGTCTTCGTCACGGAGCCCCAATGGAAGATGGTGTTCTCGTCGACCGGCCGCTTCTCCTCGAGGTCGGCCATCCCGTGGAGGACCTTCGCCACGGGCGGCCTTCGTGAAAGAACCAGACCGCGCCTCCCACCATCGGCTCTTCCTTCATGAGATCGCCGAAGGACTTTTCGAAGCGAGCCCAGGCAGGCGCCAGATCCCCGGGTGCTGCGTACGAAGAAGATGAATACGTCATCGCGGCGAGGAGGAGAACACAGGACCTGAGCAACTCTTTGGCACCTCCGCGAGGAGATCTTACGCCTTCATGCCCCTGCCGGAGATCTGGAGCGTGTACCCGTCGGGGTCCTTCACGTGAAAGCTGTCGTCCGTGTCCGGCCGCGGCTCGAGTCCCCGTTTCTTCAGCTCCGCCTCCACGGCCGCCCGGTCCCAGGTGTCGATGGTGATGGCGAAATGGTCCACGACGGGCTTGCTCTCCGGATCCCGGCTCTTCCTCGCGACGATGAAGCTCTCGCCGAAGGCGAGCGTGCACTGCTTGCCGTCGTCGTCCTTGACCGACATGCCGAGAAGGTCCGCGTAGAAATCGCGCGTCCGCGCGTAGTCCGCGACCCCGTACGAAATATGATTCACCGCGACCGCTTTGAATCCGTTCGCCCCCACGGCGGGCGCCGCCACCGCCGCGGCCGTCGCGGTGAGCGCGAGGCTCCGGATGAGCTCACGGCGGCTCAGCTTTCCGCTTTCGAAGTCACGAACGAGATTCTCGATGATTCGCTCCATACTGCCCTCCTCGACTCACACCGAAACGAGGCTCGCCCTCGCTTCGTCACATTCCGCGACACGATAGCACGTCCCGACCTCGACCCGGCTGCGGCCTCGGGGCGCTGTGATACTCTCCCGGCCATGGCTTCGAGGGTCGCCCTCGTTCTCTTTCTTTCTCTCAGCGCGATCGCGGCGTCCGCGCAACCGCACCGCATCATCTTCGACACCGACTTCATCCTTCCTCCGGGCGATGACGGCATGGCGCTGCTCCTGGCGCTTCAGTCGCCGGAAGTCGAGATCCTCGGCATCACCACCGTCGCGGGGAACGAGAGCCTCGAGAGCGGAAACGTCGGACGTCCTCCGGCTTCTCGAGATCGTCGGCCGCGACGGACATTCCGGTCTACCGCGGAGCGGACATGCCGCTGGTTCACGAAAAGAGCGATTTCGCCGAAGCGAACTACGGGAAGTGGTGGTCGGACGAGCCCCCGAAGCCCCCTCCGGGCGGCTTCGCGAGGAAGCGTGCCGAAGTCGAGAGCGCCTACGACTACATCGTGAGGACGGTCTCCGCGAGTCCGGGCGGCATCACCATCGTGGCCCTCGGACCGCTCACGAACGTCGCCATCGCTCTCGGGAAGGAGCCGGGGCTCGCCTCCAAGGTGAAGGAGCTCGTCATCATGGGAGGCGCCATCGCTTCTCTCCCGGATGGAGGCGGAAACATCACACCCAACGCCGAGTTCAACTTCTGGGTCGACCCCGAAGCGGCGCGGAAGACGCTTCGCTCGGGCATTCCGATTCTGCTCTCGCCTCTCAACGTCTCGCGGAAAACGAAGCTCACCAAGAAGTGGTACGACGAGATGGTCGCGACCGAAACTCCCATCACCGCCCTCCTCCGCGAAACGATGGGCCCTCACTTCCAGACGGAGCCCGAGCGCGACTGGCTCATGTACGACCAGGTCGCGATGGCGAGCCTCATCGATCGCACGCTCGTGACGACGGAAGAGCTCTACGTGGACGTGGACGTAAACCACGATATCAACTACGGGGTCTCGGTCGGCGGCACGCGAGCTCTGGCCGGGCGCTTCGGGCGCGAAGAAGATGAGCGTCCAGTACGACCTCGACTGGCAGCGCTTCATCGAGACTGTACGTTTCCCGGGTCCGCGGGCCGCTGCGGAAGGGTCCAGGAGGCTAGGATGGATCGCCGATCGTTTCTTCGAGCGTCGGGCGGCGCTCTCGCCGCGGGATTCGCGTCTCGCGCTTCCTTCGCGTTTCAATCCGCGGAGAGAACGCGCGTTCTCGTGGTCGGCGCCGGGCTCGCCGGACTCGCGGCGGCGTACGAGCTCGACAAAGCCGGCTACGGCGTCACCGTTCTCGAAGCGCGCTCCCGTCCCGGTGGGCGCGTTCGCACCTATCGTGACCCCTTCGCCGACGGGCTCTACGCCGAGATGGGCGCGGAGTACGTCGACGCGACGGACGAGTACGATCATCTCTACTGCAAGGAGTTCGGGCTCAAGGTCCTGACCGCCAAGCTCTACGACGGTATTTTCGTCCGCGGGCGGAAGATCGCGATGAAAGCGATCAAGGACGGGACCGCATCCCTCCCCTTCGAGGGGACGAAGAAGGGCCAGCTCTTCGGTCAGGAGACGGAGTACATCAAGCGGCTCACCGCCATGGTCAAGGATCGGGAGGCGCCTCCGCCGGAAATCCAGAAGCTCGACAACCTCTCGGCGGTCGAGCTCCTTCTCGAAGAAGGCGCGCCGCGGGACATCATCGCCCTCTACACCTACTTGAACGCCACGGAGTCGACCGCGCGGCCCCACGAGATGTCGGCCTACGGACTGGTGATGAGCGGGGTGCACGAGGGCGGATTCAACGAGGACGTGGACGAAGGACGGATCCTGGGCGGAAACGACCAGCTGCCGAAGGCCTTCGCGCGCGCTCTCTCGGACAAGATTCTCTATCGCCGCCCGGTGCGACGGATCGTCCACGACGCGAACGGCGCCGAAGTCTGGTTCGAGGAGGGCGGGTCGCTTTCGTCGATGCGCGCGCCGAAGCTCGTCCTGGCTCTTCCGTTCAAAGTGCTGCGCGACGTCGAGCTCTCTCCGTCGTTCTCTCCCGAGAAGACGAAGGTCATCGACTCGCTCTGCTACGGGCAGGTGATGAAAGTGGCGATGCAGTTCCGGAAGAGGTTCTGGGACGAGCCGGGAAGCATCGGCCAGCGGGTCTTCACCGACACCATGCTCCGGCGCGTCTACCATATGTCGATCGATCAGCCCGGGCCGCGCGGCATCCTCATGAGCTTCACCTCGGGCGCCGACGCCGAGAAGCTCGGTTTTCTTTCGGAGGATTCCCGCCTCGAGACCGCTCTCGCGGAAGTGACCCGAATCTGGCCCGAGGCGCCCAAGCTCTGGGAGAGCGCCGCCATCAAGTACTGGAACGAAGACCCCTGGGTGCGAGGAAGCTACTCCTTTCTCGGAGTCGGCCAGAAGGACTACCGCGCTGATCGCGAGAAGGCCAGAGGGCGTCGTGCACTTCGCCGGCGAGCACACCGCGACGGCTTCGATGAACGGAGCGATCGCGTCCGGAGTCCGCGTGGCGAAGGAGATCCAGGAAACATGAGCCGTCTCCTTCTCTTCCTCCTGGCTTCCGCGAGTGCTTCCGACAACTGGCCGCAGTTCCGCGGTCCGGACGCGATGGGCGTGGCCGAGGACCCGCGTCTTCCGGAGACCTGGAGCGCCACGGAGAATGTGGTCTGGAAGGCCTCGATTCCCGGGGCGCGGTTGGTCCTCCCCCATCGTCTGGGGCGAGCGAATCTTCCTGACCTCGGTCGTCGCCGACGCGGACCCGGGCGCTCCCCGAACCGGTCTCTACGAAGGCGGTCCCCAGGACGTCCCCCCGGGCGAGCATCGATGGATGGTCTATGGCCTCGATTGGTCCACGGGCAGAATCGCCTGGGAGAAAGAGGTCCATCGAGGACTGCCATCGAAGGCCCGCCACCTGAAGAACAGCTACGCGTCGGAGACGCCCGTCGCCGACGCCGACAGGGTCTACGCGTACTTCGGCAACCTCGGCGTCTTCGCGTTCGATCACGAGGGCACTCTTCTCTGGCAGCACGAGATCGCTCGCGCGGAGACGCGCAACGGCTGGGGCACCGCGTCTTCGCCCGTTCTTCACGACGGCCGCCTCTATCTCGTGAACGACAACGAGGAAAGCTCCTATCTTCTCGCCCTCGACGCCGCGACGGGAAAGGAGATCTTCCGCGTACCCCGCGACGAGAAGAGCAACTGGTCGACGCCTTACGTCTGGAAGAACGAGCTCCGCACCGAGATCGTGACCACGGGCGCGAACAAGATACGAAGCTACGACCTCGACGGGAAGCTCCTCTGGGAGATCGCCGGGATGTCCTCCATCACCATTCCCACCCCGTTCTCGAAGTTCGGGCTTCTGTACGTTTCCTCGGGGTACGTGGGCGACGACTTGAGACCCGTCTACGCGATCAAGCCCGGCGGCGAAATCGTCTGGACTCATCGGCAGGCGGGTCCTTACAACGTGTCGCCCATCCTGTACGGCGAGATCTTCTATACGCTTCACGATCGCGGCTTCTTCACGAGCCATGACGCGAGAACGGGGACGCTCGTCTACGACAAGAAGCGCATCGATCCGGTGGCGGGAGCTTTCACCGCTTCGCCCTGGGCGTACAACGGCAAGATTTTTTGCCTGAGCGAGGAAGGCGTGACCTACGTCATCCAGGCCGGGCCGGAGTTCCGGGTCGTGGCGAAGAACTCCCTCGACGAGGTGGCGCTTGCGACTCCGGCCATGGCGCGCGGGAGCCTCCTGATTCGAACCGCGACGAAGCTCTACCGCATTTCGCAAGCGGGCCGGTGAGCGAGCTCCCGCGAAAGCTCGGCCTCCCGGACGGAGCGCTCCTTCTCATTGGCTCGGTCATCGGCTCGGCAATCTTCGTCGTTCCGAGCCTCATGGCGCGGCGAGTTCCCGAGCCGGGCCTGGTCATCGGCATCTGGGTGTTCTCGGGTCTTCTCGTCCTTGCCGGGGCGCTCGCGCTCGCGGAGCTCGGGGCCATGCTTCCGCATTCCGGCGGCCTCTACGTCTACATGCGAGAGGCCTACGGGCGCTTTTTCGCATTTCTCTACGGATGGACGGTGATCCTCGTGGTCATCCCGGGCTCCATGGCAGCGCTCACCGCCGCTTTCCTCCTCTACCTGGGTCATTTCCTTCCGCTGCCCGAACCCGCGGCCAAAGTCCTCGGCATCGTCGTGCTCCTCGCTCTCGCGTTCGTGAACTCGCGGGGAGTCCGCTGGGGTGCGAACGTCCAGAACGGATTCACCATTCTGAAGGCGGGAAGCCTTCTAGCCCTGGTCGCGGCGGCCGTCATCACGCAGCGTGGCAGCGTCACGAACCTGCTGCCGCTCGCGCCGGAGAAAGTCGACTTCGACGTTTTCAGCGCCATCGGCGTCGCGATGATCTCGACGCTCTTCGCCTACGACGGATGGCACTTCGTCGGCTTCGTGGCCGGCGAGATGAAGGACCCGGCGAGGAACGTTCCCCGGAGCATCCTCATCGGCATCTTCACCATGATCGCGATTTACGCGGCGGTGAACGTCGCCTACTACTTCGCCCTCGGCCAGGCGGGCATCGCCGCTTCCGATCGCGTCGCTTCGGACGCCGCTTCGGCGCTCGTCGGCCCCGTGGGAGCGAGCTTGATCGCACTCGCCATCATGTGCTCCACGTTCGGGGCGAACGCGGCCAACATGCTGGCCGGTCCGCGCGTGCTCTTCGCCATGGCCCGCGACGGGCTGGTCTACCAGAAGCTCGCCGAGATCCACCCCCGTTTCGAGAGCCCCGCGAACGCGATCTGGTTTCTCGCGTGCTGGGCGGCGATCCTGACCTTGACCGGAGGCTACGAGCACCTCATCACCATGGCGATGTTCGCGAACTGGATGCTCTTCGCGATGATCGCCTGTTCCGTCGTGGTGCTGAGGCGGCGCCACCCGGAATGGGCGCGGCCCTATCGCGTGCCGTTCTACCCGTTTCCCGTCGCGATCTTCGTGCTGGTGGCGTTGGTCTTCGTTCTGAACACGCTCGTCGAGGAGCCTTCTGAGCTCCATCATGGGATTGGGGATTCAGGCGGTCGGAGTGATCTTCTATCTCGCCCGGCGGCCTAACGCCGCCCGCGCCGCCGCACCTGCGGAATGAACGTCACCCAGAGGCGCGCCGATACCGTCCTCGCGATCCCCATGTATTTGTTCAAGGGATGCCGCCGGGGCAGCGAGCGAAACGTCGGGGTCGCCCGCGGGACCAGGTGCCGGAGCTCGCGCCGGAGCCTTTCATCCTCCGGGTGCTTCGCGAGCCCTTCGGTGAGCGCTTCGATGGCCGCGCCCCGCCTGCGGCTCATCGCGAGGACCCTCCCGAGGTTCAGATAGAGATCGCTCTGCCGCCGACCGTCCTTCTCGATGGCCCGCCGGCAGAGCGCGATCGCGCTTTCGAAGCGCCCCTCGGTCATCGCCATCAGGAGGCCGTAATAGGAGAGGTGCGCGGGATCGGTGCTGCCATCCTCGACCAGTTTCCGGAGCGAGCTCGCGGCGAAGGTGTGGAGCCTCGCCCGGTAGTCCTCCATGGCGCTCTGGAAGAGGATCGCGCGCTCGTTCGCGTCCATCACCCAAAAGCCTAGGGCAACCGGCGGCGGAATTCCAGTGCCGAGATCACATTCGGAAGGCGAACGAGGCCCTTCGCCGAGCTCAGATCCTTCAGCCCGGTGCCGGTGGCGAGGCAGCAAACGCGGCTCTTCCGGTCGATGGTTCCCCGGTCGACGAGCCTCTCGGAGCGCCGCGACTACGGTCGCACTCGACGGCTCGACGAAAAGCCCTTCGGTCGAGGCGAGGACCTGCTCCGCTTCGAGTGTCTCCTCGTCGCTCACGGCGATAGCGGTCCCTCCCGACTCGAGCACCGCGGGGATCGCGATGTGCGCGTCGAAGACCACGTCATCCGCGATAGCCCCGCAGACGGTCTGGATCTCCGGCCAGCGCCGGGAGGCTGCCTCCTTCCAGGAGAGGCCGGACGCGATCGCGTCGACGAACGGAGCGCAGCCCTCGGCCTGGACGCCGGCGAGTCGCGGCAGGCGGTCGATGGCTCCGAGCGCTCGGAGCTCGAGAAACCCACGCCAGAGAGAGCCGATATTTCCACCGCCGCCGACCGGCACGACGAGCCAGTCGGGAACGTCTCGAGCGAGCTCGTAGGCGATGGTCTTCGATCCCTCGAGCGTGAACGGATTGTAGAGCGCGGTCGTCGCGACCACGTGCCAATCGAATCGGGTCGCGGCCTCGCTCATCAAGTCGAACACCGCGGCAGGAGAGCTCTCGTCGATGCGAAAGAGCTCGGCCCCGTACATCAGGATCTGCGCGAGCTTCTCCTCGGGCACGGACCGCGGCACGAAGACCTTCGCCGAGATTCCCGCTTTCGCCGCGTACGCGGATGCCGCGGCGGCGACGTTCCCGGAGGACTGCACGCAGATGGTCGTCTTACCGAGCTCCTTTGCGCGAGAAATGCCGACGGCGAGCATCCGGTCCTTGAACGAGCCCGTCGGATTCCGTGTCTCGTCTTTGAAGGTAAGCTCGTCGAGGCCAAGCGAAGCGGCGAGCCTCGGAGCGGAAAGCCGCGGAGTTCCGCCTTCACCGAGAGAAACGATCGCGCTCTCGTCCGAGAGCGGAAGGAGCGGAAAATACCTCCAGATGCCGGGGAGGTGGGGCTCCTCGAGCCGCGATGGTGAGAAGATCGGGACCAGCGGTCCGCCGCAGCGCGCGCATCGAGTCGGCTCGAGGGAGAGGGTTCCTGGCGCGCGCCGCAAGCGGCGCAATCGAGCGCGAACTTCGCTTCCTTTCGGGACATCCTCCGATTGGACTGTATCACGCAGGAGCGGATAGTCTTTGCCGCATGCTGCGCGAGCTTTCGCAATCAATCCGCGGACTCGTCCGCTCCCCCTCTCACTCGGCGATCGTCATCCTCACCATGGCCCTTTCCATCGGAGCGACCGCGGCCATCGCGACGGTCGTGAACGGAGTCCTGCTTCGGCCCCTCCCGTTCGAGGACCCCGAACGACTGATGATGGTCTGGCAGCGGGCCCCCGGAGTGGGAGTCGAAGAGGACTGGCTCTCGCCGGCGCAGTATTTCGATCTGCGCGAAAAGGTCGAGGCCTTCGAAGAGCTCGCCATGGTCTTCGGGACCAACGTCACCTTGACCGGCGACGGCGCCGAGCCCGAGCGGCTCGGCGCGTTGAACGTCACTTCGTCCTTCTTCGACTTGTTCGGAGTCGAGCCCATTCTCGGGCGGCGGCTCGACGCGAAAGACGACGAGCCCGGAGCGGCGGTGAAGGTCCTTCTGTCGGAGGGCCTCTACCAGCGCCGCTTCCGTTCCGACCCATCGGTCCTGGGCCGCACCATCGAAGTCGACGGCGAGCGGCTCGAGGTCACGGGAGTCCTTCCCCCTCTGCCTCTCGACGAAGACCTTCTTCCCACGCTCAACACCGTGCCGGTCTTCGACCTCGTGACCTCGATGCCCATCGAGGATCCCGGGATCACCACGCGCGGCTCGGAAAACTACAACGTGATCGGGCGACTCGCTCCCGGGGCGACGCTCGCGGAGCTCGAGGCGGAGCTTCTTCGTGTCGCCGAAGGAGTGGTTCAGGACCCCGGGAGTCTCGGCGCGGGCCTCGCCCCCGGAGGAGAATACCGGCTCGACGCGGTCTCCCTTCTCGATCAGGTGGTCGGACCGGTGCGACCGGCGCTCTTCCTTCTCCTCGGCGCCACCGCGGTGCTCCTCCTCATCGCCTGCGCCAACGTCGCGAACCTCGTCCTGACGCGCGCGACCGCGGGAAGCCGCGAGCTCGCGCTCCGCGCCGCCATCGGGGCCTCACGCTCGCAAATGATCCGGCATGCGATCGTTCCCAACCTCATTCTCGGTCTCGTCGCCGGCGCTCTCGGGCTTTCGATGGCGGTCGCGGCGATCGAGGCTCTGAGGAGGGCGGCGCCGCCGGATCTTCCGCGCCTCGCCGAGGTCGAGATCGACTTCGGAATCGTCGCTTTCGCGATCGTGCTGTCGGTCGGTTCGAGTCTTCTCTTCGGTCTCTTCCCCGCCGTCCGGCTCTCGCGCGTTTCTCCGACCGAGGCCATCCGCGAAGGGGCGGCAGCGGTCCGCGCCCGATCGCTCTGGCGCAGTGGATCGCGCACCTTCGTCATCGCGCAGGTCGCGCTGTCCCTGGTCCTCGCGACGGGAGCGGGTCTTCTGCTCCGGACGTTCTTCGAGCTGCGCTCCGCCGCTCCTGGCTTTCGGCCCGAAGGTGCCTTCACGTTCCGCCTCTCGCTCGTCGGCGAGCGCTACGAGGACGGGAAAGCGCGCGACCGATTCTTCGAGCTTCTTTTCGATCGGCTTCGCGAAGGACCCGCCATCACCGAGGCGGGCGGGATCTCGATGCTGCCGCTGACCCGGGGATTCGCCTGGACGGATTTCCTCGTCCAGGACCAGCAGGACCCGGAGCGCAACCGTGTCGTCGCCGACGTGCACGTGGTGACCCCGGGCTACTTCGAGGCGATGGGCATTCCCCTTCTCGCCGGGCGCACCTTCACGAACGCGGACGACGGCGAGCCCCTCGAGGTCGTGGTGAACCGCGCGCTCGCGGAGCGGTTCTGGAAGCTCGACGAAGCCGTCGGAAAGTGGGTCGGCCGAAAGCCCGAGGAGCGCGCGACCATCCTCGGCGTGGTCGAGGACGTGAAGCACTACGGTCTCGCGGCCGAGCCGCGCATGACGGTCTTCTTTCCCTACGAAACCTATGCGAGCCGGACTCTCTACGGCGTGGCCCACGGCCCGGCCGGGGCGGCGAGCGTCTCGCCTCGCGTCACCGAGGCGGTCCGCGCGCTCGATCCTCAAATTCCGGTCTATGACGCTCGAACCATGAGCGAGCGCCTCTCCGACTCGCTCGCCCGCGAGCGGGTCCTGATGTCGCTCCTTCTCCTCTTCGGTTTCATCGCCATCACTCTCGCGACCATCGGTCTCTACGGAGTTCTGTCCTTCACCGTCCTGACCCACACGCGGGAGCTCGGGATTCGGAAGGCGGTCGGCGCGGACCGAATGGACCTCTACCGGCACGTGCTGAAAGGCGCCTTCGCCGTCATCGGAATCGGCATCGCCCTCGGACTCGCGGGAGCGGTCGCCGCCTCGCGGCTCTTGCGGGGACTCCTCTATGGCGTCGAGGCTTCGGACCCGCTGACACTCGCCGCTTCCGCCGCTCTTCTTCTCGTCGTCGGGTTCGGCGCGAGCGTTCTCCCGGCCCGGCGTGCCGCCGGCATCGATCCCGTCACCGCCCTCAAGGAGTAGACCCATGCTACGGGCGACCCTTCTCACGTTTCTCGCAGCCGCTCCTCGCATCCTGCCAGGGAAAGAGGGCGCCCGAGTCGCCCGCGGCCCCCCCGCGCTCCGAACGGGACACGGTCGTCGAGATGTTCGCGCGGAGCTACGTGCCGGGACGGAGCGGGCAGATCTTCATCGTGGCCGAGCAAGGCAACTTCTTTCTGTCGCGGCCGGACGACGTCTACCGCTTCATGCACGGGAGCCCGTGGGACTACGACGTGCGAGATCCCAATCCTTTTCCACGGCGAGCCTTTCGTGCGGCCGGGCGTCTATTCCGGTCCAGCGCGGCACCAGGACGTCGCTCCCACGCTCGCGGCGATTCTCGGACTCCCCGCGCCTACCACCATGAACGGACGCGCTCTCCGGGACGCGCTCTCCTCGACGAGCGACCGGCCGCGCGCGATCCTGCTCGCCGTCCTCGATGGAGTGGGTTCCGACACCTGGAAGCGGCTCTCGCCACAGCTCCCCACACTCTCCCGGCTGAAGCGAGAGGGCGCCTGGTTCGAAGCCGCGCGCATCGACTACCTTCCGACCGTCACGAGCGCCGGGCATTCCACCGTCGCCACCGGAGCCGATCCCGCGATTTCACGGTATCCACGCCAATGCCACTTTCGACCGGCGGACGGGGAAGGAAGACGAGCCGTTTCCGGGAATGAGCCCGAAGAACTACATGACGCTCGCTCTCGCCGACCATTGGAGCCTCGCGAGCGCCGGGCACGCCGTCGTGATCGCGCAAGGCACGACGCCGCGCGCCGCCGTCGCGCTCGCGGGACTCGGTTCCTGCGCGATCAACGGACGTCCGACGGTGATGGCGATGTTCGACGAGCGCAAAGCGGGATGGGTCACCAACAAAGAATGCTTCCGTCTTCCCGAGTACCTCGAAGACGACAACGCGGGAAAGGTCTGGCAAGCCGCCGGCGGTGTCTGGTTGGACCACAAGATCGATAGCAGCCGAACTCTCCTCAGGACCGGGCTCTTTCCGGCCTTCCAGGCGCAGGCTCTCATCGAGATGATCGAGAAGGAATCCGTGGGAAAGGACGCGGTCACCGATCTTCTCGTCGTGAACTTCAAGACTCCCGACTACGTCGCGCACCAGTACGGACCGGAGTCGAAGGAGATGGAGCAGGCGATGCGCGCCCTCGACTCAGAGATCGGCCGGGTCCTCGAAGCACTCGACGCGGCGGCCGGGGCGGGCCAGACGGTCGTCGCGATCACGGCCGATCACGGCATGCCCGCCGAGCCCCAGGGCGACGACCAGGCCCGGCGCTACGTCGAGGACATTCTCGCCGCGGTGAACGAGCGTTTCGATCCCAGGGAAGCCCGGCTGGTCCTGGATTTCAACGACGCGGCGAACTGTCAGATGTACGTGAGCCAGGACCGCATGGACGAGCTCCAGATCGGCCTCGGAGACATCGCGGCATTCCTCGAGGAGATGCCTTTCATCCGCTACGCGTTCACCGAGGACCAGGTGCGGGCCGCCCGGGTGCGGTAAGCGGCTCGCGGCGCTCGCGATTGAGCCAGTAGAGAACGGCGCCGGCCAAGAGCGCCACGGCCCCTCCCAGGAGCTGCGCTCGCGTGGCCCCGGCGATGAGGGCGAGCGAGATCAGAATCGCGGCGACACGGCACGAGCGGCCCGAAGGGCACGGTGAACGTCGCCGGCTCGACTCGACCCTCGAAGCGCTCCCTCCGCAGAGCGAGCGTCGCGGCGCAAACGCCGGTATAGGTCACGAGGCGCGCAACGGCGCTCACCACGGCGAGGTAGACGAACGAACCGGTCAACGCGAGGAGAAGCGCCGCCATGGAGGTGAACCAGATCGCGTTCGTCGGGGTCCGGTGGATCGGGTCGATATGTCCGAAGAAACGGGGAAGCGCGCGGTTCTCGGCGAGCGCGAACAGCATCCGCGAGCCCGTCAGCACCTGACCGGCGTTGTTGCCGGTCATGGCCACTACCGATCCGAAGCCGATCACCGCGGCTCCCAGAGGTCCCATGAACGCGAGGGCCGCGTCGGCGATCGGTGTCGTCGAGCCGGCGAGACCGTCGTAGGTGGTCATGGCGATGACCTGCGTCACGGTCATGACCACGGTGACCGTGATGATGGTCGCGATGAACGCGAACGGAAGATGGCGCCTGGGATCGGCCGCCTCGCCCGCGGGAACACCGATGACGTCGTAGCCGCCGTAGGTGAAGATCAGCAGCAGCCCGGCGGCGGCGGCCCCTTCGAGAGTGAGGTCGGGAAGGGGCGCGAGCTTCGTCAGATCCGCGTGAAAGACGCCGATGGCGATGAAGGCCGCGAGCGGCAGGAGCTTCGCGATGGTGAGCCCGTTCACGAGCCAGGCGCTCTCCGTGATGCCGCGCGCGTTGATGAAAGCCAGAAAGAGCGTGAGCAGGGTGATGAGAATCGCTCGCGACGGGCCGGCTTTCATCACCGGCCAGTAGAAGGCGAGCGCGAGCGCGATGCCGTTCGCGACCGAGGCCTGGCTCGACGCTCTCGTGAACCATTGCATCCATCCCACTTCGAAAGCCACGAAGCGCCCGAACGCGGCCTGGGTGTAGAGATAAGGGCCGCCGGTCCCCTCGAAGCGGCTCCCGACTTCCGCGAAGCAGAGGGCGACGGCGAGCGAAGCGAGGCCCGCAAGGACGAAACCGATCGGGCTCCAATTGCCGATGAGGGCCACGATCTGCGACGGGATGAGAAAGATGGAGACGCCGATGACTTGATTGATCCCGATCGCGGTGAGGTCCCAGCGCCCGAGGGCGCGCTTCAAGGTGGGAGGCGACGACACGGCCGCGAGTTATATCACGGCCGTGTCGATCCGCCCGGAGAGGCTTAACGCATTCGCGAGGAAACGAGCTTCACGTCGGCCCGCGACCACGCCTTCTCGAAACGTTCTTTCGCGACCGCCGCCTGCTCGGTCTTCCCCTGCGCCTCCAGCGCCTTCACGAGCCCGTAGAGGGCCCAGCCGTTCTCACGGTTGCGGCGAAGGTCCTCCCAGTAGACGGTCTCTGCCTCGCGGGCGCGGCCGGCCTCGAGGAGAACCGCGCCGAGCGCGTGCCGCGGAGGGTAATGCCACTCGCTCGGTTCGGTGTAGACGAGACCGTCCTCGATGCGCACGGCGCGGTCCAGGTGAGCGATGGCCTGATCGTAATTCTTCTTCGCCGCCTCGATCTCACCGCCGAGCACGTGGGGCGCGATCGAGAAAATGAGGGCGGCGGCGTTCGGCGAGAAGAGCGCGAACTCGAGGGCCGGGTCCTTGGCGATGCGCTGCACCTCGGCGAGCTCCTTCTCCGCATCGCCGAGCTTGCCCTTTCGCGACGAACGCGAGCCCTCTCGCGTAGTGCCAGACGCCGTTCAGGTACAAGTTGTCCACCGCAGGCTTCGGCTCCTTCAACATCTCGTCCCACCGCCCGAAGCGGGTGAGCGCGTAGTAAGGAACCACCCGGAATCCCGCGGTCAGCGGCATCTCCTTGAGCGCCTCGTCGGGAACTTTCGCCGCGACCTTGCGGGCGTTGTCGATCGGCGAGCTGACCCCGTCCGTCCATCGTCGCCGCGAACCAGAGGAAATGCACGTTGTGGGGGTAGTAGCCCATCGGATACATGCCCTGCGCCTGGCACTGCGTGATGTAGTCCTCGTCCGCGACGACCGCGAGCTCGTTGCTCCGCGCGGCGTCCTCGTAGCGCCCGATCCGCTGGTAGATGTGAGACGGCATGTGAACCATGTGACCCGCGCCGGGCATGAGCGTGAGCAGCCGGTCCGCCGCGATTTCCGCCTTTTCCGGAGTTTCCGTGGGCTCGATGAGATGAATGTAGAGATGGAGCGCGAGCGGGTGATGCGAGTCGCGATCGATAACCGACTCGATGAGGGACACGATCTCGGCGGTCCCCGGCTGAGGTTCGCCGTCCGGCGTCCAGTAGCCCCAGGGTCTCAGGTCCATCATCGATTCCGCGTAGAGGGCCTGCGCGTCGAGGTCGTCGGGGAACGCTTTCGCGACCTCACCCATCGCTTCGGCGAAGGCCTTGTCCGCCGCGGCGCGGTCTTCGGGCTTCCCCGTGTAGCGCTTCGCGAGCGCGTCGATGTACGCCTGCTCCCGCGGGGACGCCTTCGATTTCAAAGACACGGCTTTCTGGACCAGCTCGTACGCTTTGGGCTCTTCCTCCGGGGCCATCACCGCGTTGATGTTGGGACCGAGGACCAGCGCTTGTCCCCAGTAGGCCATCGCGAGCTCGGGATCGAGCCGCGCGGCCTCGCGAAACGAGCGGCCGGCCTCGGCGTGGTTGAATCCGTACGCCAGGTTCAACCCCTGATTCATGAAAAGCTGAGCGTCCCGCGAAAGGGTCGTCACGGGAAACGTGTGCGGCCCGAGGTTCTGGAGCCGTGGCGCGATCTGGCCCGTCGGCGAGGGCTTCATCGCGTCCTTGTCTTCTTTATAGTGCTGGTGATTCGGCGTCTGGGTCTGGGTCTGGGCCATTCCGAACGCGGCCGTAGCGACGGCCAGGACGGCGGCGCCTGCGAAAGTTTTCATCATGCTCCTCCTGTGCGATTCCCCTCCCGCGAACAAATACGCGGAATTATACCGGAACCCGCCGGGGGAGGTTGAAACGGGGAAAACTACTGCACGCGGAAGGTCAGGCGGTCGACTCCGTCGAAGCCCCACGAATCCTCGGTCCGCGCCTCGAGGTTGCAGGTTCCTGGCCCGAGCGTCCGGATGTCCACGTCGAAGCCATCCGAAGCGCCTCCGCAGAGGAACGAGAGACCTACCGTGCACGCGCCGGAGGCGGTGACGCTCGTTCTCGAGCAGAGGACGTTCTCGTCCTCGTCGCCATCCGGATCCGTGGGTTGGTTTCCCGAGAGAGTGTACGAAGTGCTCGCCGGCGCTGGATCCGGAGGTCTCGGGCTGCCGAAGCGAATCACGGGCGGCTGGTTGATTCCCACGGCCTGGGCCACCGCCGAGGCGGTCCCTCCTCTTCCGTCATTGACCTCGATCCGGGCGGAGAGCGCTCCGGGAGAGGTGATGACGCAATCGACGATCAGGTCGACGCCGGAGCCGCACCCGCTCCAAAGGATCTGCAGGGGGTCTCCATCCGGATCGCTCGCCTGCGCGGTCAGGCGAACCCTGCACGACCTCGCACCGACGGTGCTCCCCGCGGCGTTCGGGTGACAGGAGCCGCCTTGGAGCGTGACCACGGGCGGTCGATTCCCCGTGGATACGCTCGTCGTGGACGATGTCGACGACGTCGACGTCGATCCCGAGGACGACGTGGTGGTCGTGGTGGTGACCGTCGTGGTTGGGGGTATCGTCGGGTCGGTGGTCGAACTTCCGCAGCCCGTAAAAAGCAACAGCGATAGCAAAATTCCCGCGCTGGCTCTCATGATCTCCTGGCGCGGCGCGCAGAGCCATTCTAAGCCAGCCTCCCCTTCCATGCTAGACTTTCCGCGCTCATGAGGACGACTCCGCAGAAGGAGCTGGACTCCTTCCTCGCGAAGTACACGCCGGAGATCGCAGCCCTCGCGCGAAAGATCCTGGCGAAGATGCGCACGCGGCTTCCCGGAGCGGTCGAGCTCGTGTACGACAACTACAACGCGCTCGCGATTGGATTCGGAGCGACCGAGCGGTCTTCCGACGCGATTTTCTCCATAGCCGTCTTTCCTCGCTGGGTGAGTCTCTTCTTCTTCCAGGGAACGAAGCTGAAAGACCCGGACCGGCTTCTCCAGGGAAAAGGAACCCGCGTTCGCCACATCGTGCTCGCCGACGCGTCGACTCTGGACCGGCCCGCGGTCAGGACCCTGATGAATCAGGCGCTCGCGGTAGCGCCCCGGCCTCTCGACAAGAAAGCTCGCCGGCAGCTCATCATCAAGTCGATCTCGGCGAAGCAGCGGCCGCGACGTCCCGCGAATCGCGTTTGACTCGTCCGACCGCCGAGAGTGAAACTCCCGCACCATGCGAAAGTGCTTTCTCCTTTTTCTGATCCTCGCCGCCGCCTGCGCCCCGGACTACGACGTCGTTCTCCGCAACGGCACGGTCTTCGACGGTTCCGGGCGCCCGCCGTTCGAGGGCGACGTGGCGTTCTCGGGCGATCGCATCGCCGCCGTCGGACGTCTCGCCGGTAAGGGCGCGACGGAGATCGACGCCACGGGACTCTACGTGGCTCCGGGCTTCATCGACATGCACAGCCATTCGGAAGACGGACGCCTCCTCCACGAGGGACGCGGTCCTTCGTTCGCGTTCCAGGGCTTCACGACCGAGGTCTACGGCGAAACGACCTCGATGGGACCGGTGGGCGGAAAGCAAGAGGACACTCTGCCGGACTCTCTGAAGGGAAAATGGACCACGCTCGGTGAGTTTCTCACCTTCATGGAGACGCAGGGGATCGACATCAACATCGCTTCCTACGTGGGCTCCGGCGGCATCCGGGCGTACGTCATGGGCTACGACGACCGGCCTCCCACCGGCGAGGAGCTCGAGCAAATGAAGGCCCTCGTCCGCGACGCGATGAAGGAAGGCGCCTTCGGAGTGTCCGCAGGAATGAGCTACGTCCCGAACATCTACATGTCGACGGACGAGCTCGCCGCGCTGGTGAGGGAGGCCGGCGCGGTCGGCGGGATCTACGCCAACCACGCCCGAACCATGAACGGCACGGACCCGAACGCCATCCGCGAAGGGATCGAGATCGCGGAGAAGTCAGGAGCGCCCCTTCACTTTTTTCACCTGAACTCTCTCTCCTCGACGAGGGCCTCCGAGTTTCTTCCCATCATCGACGAGGCGCGCGATCGGGGGATTCGCGTGACCGGAGACTCGTATACCTACACCTGGGGAATCACGGGCTTGTCCGACTACATCCCCGCCTGGGCTCAGGAAGGCGGGCGGGAAGCGATGCTCGCGCGGCTTCGTGACCCCAAGGAGCGCGAACGGATCGCGCAGGACTTCGTCGACGAGCCGCCCTACCTCGCGAACATCGGCTGGCACCACGTCCGCCTGGGAGTCGAGGACCCCGAGGTGAACGGCAAGCTGGTCGAGGAAGTCGCCGAGATTCGCGAGATGCCGCCGGAGGAGGTCTTCATGGACGTCGTCCTGAAGGCCGAGGGCCGCGGCATCGTCATCGACTGGAACAACGAGGAAGACACGCTGCGCCAAGTGCTGCTTCAGCCCTACGTCGCCGGCGGCACGGACGGAGGCGCGCTGGATCTGGAATGGGAGGACCTTCCGCCCCTCGTCCATCCGCGCCACCTCGGCACCGCTCCCCGCTTCCTCGGCACGTACGTGCGCGAGGAGAAGCTTCTGAGCTGGGAGGAGGCGATCCGCAAGCTCTCTTCCCTCCCCGCGGAGATCCTCGGCATCGACGACCGCGGGATGGTGAAGCCCGGGCAGTTCGCGGACGTCGTGGCGTTCGATCCCTTGACCATCGCCGGAAAGGCGACGTTCGAGGATCCCTTCCACTACTCCGTCGGGATGAAGCACGTCTTCGTGAACGGAGTCGCGGTGGTGAAGGACGCCGTCTACACGCGCGAGCGCCCGGGGCGGGCGCTTCGAGGACCCGGATACCAGCCTTGAACCGGGTCGTTCCGCTGGTCGAGACCCCTCTCCTCCGCATTTCCAGGTTCGAGCATCCGGAGGAAGAGCCGCATCGCGACCCCCGCGAGGAGCGATCGGCCTCGATCTCCTTCAGCTTCGTCCTCAGCGGGTCCTTTTCCATCCGGGCCGGGTCGAGACAGCTCGCGGTCACGCCCCGCACGATCTTCGCGACCCTCCCCGGGCTCTCGTATCGAATCACTCACGAGGAAGAGTGCCCGAAAGACGTCTGCCTCAGTGTCGACTACCTTCCCGAGTTCTTCGGGGAGGAGAGTTCCTTCGACTCCGCCTCTCCGGTTCTGGCGCTGACCAATCGGACGGCCTACTTGAAATGGAGGCTCCTGCGCGCCTTGGATGTGACGCGGGGACGGCGCCGCGTTCGAAGAGATCGGCGCGGACCTCGCCGAAGCCGTGCTCACCGAGCCCGGACCGGGCGGGAAGCTCTTCCGCGAGAAGAGCCTCGCCTGGTACGCCGAGCGCGTCGAGGCGGCGCGCACCCGGCTCGAAGTGTCGTTTCACGAGCGCCATTCGCTTGGTTCGCTCTCGCGGTCGGTCGGGATGAGTCCGTTTCATTTCTCGCGGGTCTTTCGCTTGCTCGTGGGGACGCCGCCCGGGCGGTATCTCCTTCGGACGCGCCTCGAGCGCGCGCACCGGATGCTCCGCCATGGACGCACGGTGACGGACGTCTCTTTCGACTGCGGCTTTCGTAATCTCAGCTACTTCACCCGCGCGTTCCGAAAACGCTACCGCGTTCCGCCTTCCGCCGTCCGCCCGAAATAGCAAGATAGTGCAAGCGGTTTCCTCGCCTTTCATCCCAGACTGGGACGGAGGAAAGGAGAAACCATTTCATGTGGAGCCAGCTCTGCCTGCTTCTAGCGCCTTCTGCAACCGCCGGTCGGACGGCGACCACCGCCCGGCGGACCGCGATGCGATTCGGGCGCATATCGATCGCATCTTTCGCGCGTACATGAAGAAGGACCGGGAAACGATCGAGAAGACCCACGCGGAGGAGTGGCGCGGCTTTCTCGGAAGATCGCGCAGCATCATTCGCGGGATTGATAGCTACATGGAAGGCGCCGACGCGTTCTTGAGATCTCCCGGGCGCATCGCCGGCTACCGGTTCGAAGACTTCGACCTGCAGCTTCTACGGCGACATCGGGCTCGTGACCTACATCGCCGACGTGGACATCGAGGTGAAGGAGGACCCCGCCCTAGGCCTTACGTACGAGACCCGGTATCGATCCATCGATGTCTACGCCAAGAAAGACGGCGAATGGACCCAGGTCGCCTCCCACCTGAACACCCACCCGGACGTCCTGGATGCCGAACGGCAGGAGCCTCAGCCCGTGAGCGCGGCCGCGCGCGAAGAGATCCTGAGGACGCGCGAAGCGGTATGGCGGGCCTTCTTCTCGAACGACCGGGCGAGGCTCGAGGAACTGGTCCCCGAAGACACCATCGCCATCAACGCGGCCGAGGAGGACTGGCACCGTCCGGGACTCCGTTCTCGCGGGCGCCTCGGAGCTCGCGGAGACGGGCGCGCGGCTCGTTCAGGCTTGCGTTCCCCAGAACGGAAATTCGAGTCTACGGCGATACCATCATCCTCTACACCACCTACTCGTACGAGCTCGAGACCGAGGGACAGCGGGAGACCTACTCCGGCCGCGGAACGGAGATCTTCGTGAACCGCGCTGGACGACTCGTGAACGTGGGATGGCACCTCGATTCCGGTCGGTAGTCCTGCTTCCGCGCGAGCCGTCATCCATCGTGATGCATTGCGGACCGCTTACCAGGCTCCGCGGCGGCTACCGAAGGCGGAGCTCCTCCCCGCCTTCCCGCACGCGTCCCACAAACGACGGACGTCCTCTTCCGTCGTGCGAAGCCCGGTCACGCACGCGCGCAGCGTAAAACGTCCACGAAGGCGGTTTCGCGACAGGAAGAGCCCGGGCTCGCGATTCAGACGATCGAAGAGCGTTTCGTTCACGCGATCGAGCTCGTCCGCGGGAAGCTCCCGATGGGGCACGTAGCGGAATGCCACCGTGCTCGTCTCGACGGCGGCGCTCAGCTCGAACCGCGGGTCGGCCTCGATCCAGGAGGCCAGCTTCCGCGCGAGCGAAAGGTGCTCCTCGATGCGCGCGCGGATCGCTCCCGCCCCGTACACTTTGAGGGACATCCAGAGGCGAAGGGCGCGGAATCGCCGCGAGAGCTCGATGGTCGACTCCATCGGCTGCGGCACTTCCTGATCCGCGGCGCTGACTTTCAGGTACTCCGGAACGAGGGTGAAGAACCGACGCAGGAAAGCCTCGTCCTTCACCAGAAGGCAGCTGGTGTCGATGGGAACGAAGAGCCACTTGTGCGGGTCGAGCGACACCGAGTCCGCCGAGTCGAGCCCCGCGCGAAGGAAAGACCCGCTCGGAGCGGCCGCGGCGATGGCCCCGTAGGCGCCGTCGACATGGAGCCAGAGACCCATGTCGCGGCAGACGGCGCCGAGCTCCTCGAGCGGATCGACGGCGCCGCTTCCGATGGTGCCCGCGGTCGCGACGACGGCCGCGGGCTCGAGGCCACGCGAGCGGTCCCGCTCGACGGCCTCTCGCAGCACCGCGGGACTCAGATGGAAGGAATCGTCCGCGGGAAGCCGGCGAAGAGACTCGGCGGAAACGCCGAGGAATCGAAGTCCGCGCTCGATGGAGCTGTGGACCTCGTCGGAGACGTAGAAGACGAGGCCGTCACGGGCGGCCGCCTTCTCCCGGGCGAGAGCGAGTCCCATCAGGTTCGCGAGCGACCCGCCGCTCGCGAGCACTCCTCCTCCCTCGCTCCGGAGTCCGAGAAGCGATCGAAGCCAGCGTACGACCTGGTCCTCGATCGCCGCGGCCGAAGCGCCTCCCCGGACCAGGCTCACGTTCTGATTCAGCGTCGAGGCGAGGAGATCGGCGACGATTCCCACCACCCCCGTCGAGTTCGGGATGTACCCGAAGTTACCGGGGTGCTGGAGGTCGGTCGCGAACGGAACGACTCTTCGCTGGAACTCGTTCAGACCTCCGCGGAGAGCTCCGGTCTCCGGAAGGTCTTCTCGAAGGAGTGAGAAAACTCGCGACGCTGTCTCGCCCGGCTGGATGGTCTTTTCGCCGAAGCTCGTGAGGTAGGACATCATCCAGTCGACCGCCTCGTGGGCGAATCGCCGGAGCTCTTCGTTCGAAAGATCTCGTCCAGGAATCTCGCTCATCGGCGAGCTTACCATCGCGCGAACCGGGCGGGACCTCGCCCGCCCGCGCGGCGCGCTTCGGTGATGTGCAGAACTTCTCACAGCAGCTGAGGAGCCCGAAGAGGCAGGGCTCGCAGACCTCCGAGGGCGTTCCTCCCTGCGCCGTGCAGACATCGTCGAATACGCTCTTCGCCTCACCCCCACAGAGAGTCGGGCGGCCTCGAAGAACCTGACTGGAGCTTCCGGGCGCTCCCTCGGCCGGCCAAGCGGCCGCCTTGAGCCGCACAGGCTTGCTTCGACGTCTCGATGCGGCTTCCAATCCTGCGGGCTTCGGCGGGGAAAATCGACCCGCGCCCCGTAGCGCTTCCGAGCTCCGCGAGCTCCAGCTCGACTTTCCTAGCTTCGACAGGTTTTGGCCCGTCCTGGAAAGGCTCGTGAGGTCGAGCCGGCACACGCTGCGCATGTTCGACCCTCGGTCAATGCGCGAGGGTGGTGGGAAACTGGCTCGGCTTGCGCCGATGCGTCGCGATAGCGACAGCGTGCGTTGGTCTTCATACTCGTTCTCCTCAGGAGAAGGAACGAGCTCAGGCGCGAAACCCTCAGCGTCGCCGCGCTTTCAGGAAGACGTCGATGGCGTCGGGCCGCCCGTTCACGAACGAGAGGCGAATCGTTCCGTCTTCCGTGGTCGAGACGGTGGCGGGGATCGACGAGACGGTGAGGTACCATCCCGCGGGCAGGACCACGTCGTTCTTCGGTCTTCCAAAGCTCCGGTGCCAGAGGAGCTCGTCGCCGGCGAGCCCGTAGCGATTGGGGTCGGTGTAGGTTTCCTCGATGCGCAGGCGGAGCGACTGTCCCTTCTTGACCGGCGGGAACCGGACGACCACGACCTCGGTGTCGGACGCGATGGGCTCCACGTCGAGTCCCGCTTTCTCGATCTCGGGCCCGCGCAAAGTCTCGGTCGAGAGTTTTTCTCCCGTATCGAGGTTGCGGGCGGACGGATTCGAGACCTTGCTCCCCGCGCGAACGACGTTCAGGTACTTGTCGACCCCTTCCCGCGTTTCCGTGAAATCGTGGTAGAGCCGGAAGGAGTGGCTTTCCGGCGGCTGCAAAAAGTAAACGATCTCGGTCTCTTCGCGCGCCCGCTCGGGCACCGGAGCATCCGCGAGAGTCGCTCCGGCGGATGCGGCGGCGGGAACCGATGAGGCCGGCGCCGGGCCCGGCGCGGGCCGGGCGAGCGGCCGCGCCTTCAGCACCAGGCCCGCGGAGCCCGGATAGGTGTTGATGAAGCTCACCTTGATCCGGCCGTCGGGCTCGCTCAGGACCTGTGACGGAACGTTCAGGGACGAGAGCTCGAAGCCCGCGGGAAGCACGACCGCGTTCTTGCGGATTCCGAGCGGACGGTCGAAAACGATGAGGTCTCCTTCCCGGAAGTAGCTCTTCTTGTCTTCGTACGTTTTGTCGATACGAATTCGCACCTCGCCTTCCGCCGGAACCGCCCGGGGCAGGCGCACGCGGATGTACTCGGTGTCCAGGTCGGCGTTCTCCTGCCCCGCTTCCTTCGCCGCTTTTCCGCTCACGACTTCGAACTCGAGCGGCTGTCCGGTCGCGAAATCGAGCACGGATTCGTCCCGTGCGATGCTTCCCTTGCGAATCGGGTTGAAGAAGAAGCGCGCTCCCGGTGTCACCGCGGTGACGTCGTATACGATGCGAAAGCTCGCCGTGTCCGGGGCGAGAAGCTCGTATCTCGTGTACTCGTCGCCGCTTTCCGACTGCGCGCCGAGAGGAGACGCGGCGAGAAGAATCGCGAAAAGAGAAATAGCCAGTTTCATGAGTGCGCCTTTCATTCGAGAAGAGTGCACGCGGGATTGCACGACCCCTCGACGACGAGAGGCTTGGAGCCGTCCATCGTCACGCAGATTCGGCCGGTATAGTCCGTGCAGAAACCGCGGGAGCCCGTCGCCGGGCTGACGGGATAAGCAAGGTACACGAACGACTGTACGCTCGTCGGCGAAAGGTTGGCGAAGGCGATCTCGCTCTGATCGGCGGGTAGCCCGCCCTGGAACTCGCGGTTGTACCCCGCGCGCACCGCGGGGTAGACCTCGGACAGAAAAGCCGGGCCGTCCGCGGGATAGCCGGGGATGCACTCGAACGGCTTCGCGAGGCACTCGAGCTGGTCGTAGTTTCCGCCGTTCGCAGAGGCATAGGCGGTCTCCGACGAAATGATCATGCGCAGGTCCCCGATGGCTTGCGCCTCGTTCGCCGATATGCGCGCCCGGAGAAGGCTCGGGATCGCGATGGCCGCGATCATTCCGATGAAAGCGACGAGGAGCAGGAGCACGACTACGGCGATGATCGCGACGGTCACGCCCGACGTTTCGGAGAGCCTCGCCACGTCCGCCACGTCGGCCGCGCTCAGCTGCGAGGGAGGAGTTTCCGAGAACAGGACCTTCACTCCCGGCTTGTACATGTAGGCGAGGATGAGGCCGGAAATCAGAGTGCCGATCGGAATGGCCAGAAGGCCGATGCACGAATAGACGATCTGGAGGGTCCGGCCGTAGCTCTTGAGCGTCCAGAGTCCGAAGCCACAGAGAAGGGAGAGGATCCCGAACACCACGTAGAACGCACCGACACCCAGGACCAGCGCTCGCTCGGAGCCTTCGCTCGAAAGAGCGCCGAAGGCCGCGAGCGCCCCTCCCAGCAACATGATCGGCCCGAAGAGAAAATGCAGGATCGCGAGGAGACTCACGACGGAAGGCCGCCGGTAAATCTGCGCGCCGGTGGGAGGCCGCACGCCGCCCGGCCGAGCTCCCGGCCTCGGGCCGGCATAAGGATTCCGACGGGTCGGTGCCACCATGTGCCAACTCCTTAGGACTGGGGAGAAGAGCCTAAACGTCGCGACGTCGAAAAGCAACGGGCCGAAGGGCGCGGTAGAGAGGATAGGAGAGCGCCATGAGCAGCAGCCCGTATGCCGTGTTCTCGGGATCGCTCACGCCATTCCCCGCGAGGAACAGGATCGAGCCCAGAAGAGCCACGCCCGTGGTCCAGGGATACCCCCAGGCTCGGTAGGGCCTCGGGAGCTCAGGCTCCGTCCGGCGGAGGACGAAAAGGGAAACGAACCCCGAGACGTAGACCACGACGAAGAAGAAGGCGGCGATCGCGACCAGCCGCTCGAACGTGCCGCTCGCGACGAGGAGAGCGGCGGCGAGCGCCGTGAACGAGAGCGCGACCGCCGGTGTGCCCCGGGGGTTGACGGTCGAGGCCGAGCCGAAGAAGAGCCCATCCCGGCTCATCGCGAAAACGATTCGTGTCGCGAGCAGCATCACCGCGTTGACGATGCTGAGAAGAGAAACGAGCGAGAGAACGGTGATCACGTCACCGCCATGAGCGCCGAAAATTCTCGAAGCCGCGTCCGCCGCGGGAAGCGACGAGGAAGCGATCTCGGGAACGGTCAGGGTGTAAAGGAGCGCCAGGTTCACCAGCAGATAAATGACGATGGTCGCGAGGACGCCCGCGAACGCCGATCGCGGAAGGTTCCGGGCCGGATCGCGGTCCTCTTCGGTGAAATAGATCGCGCTGTACCAACCGTCATAGGTAACGATGACCGCCTGGAGGGCGAGCACGAAAGGCACGAACCGGAACCCCTGGCTCACCGCGCTTTCGGGCTCGGCGCTCCGCGGCGCGAGGAGGAAGCAGACGACGACGAACGCGAAGAACGCGAGCCCCTTGGCGAGGCTCGTGAGCTCCTGCACTTTGCTGCTCGAGCGTAGACCCCTCCACTGAATGAGCGCGAAGAGCGCGAGGGTTGCGATCGCGATTGTCCGGTGCCAGCCCGAAAGTCCCGGAACGAGCGCGACGACGTACTCGCCGAGCGCGGTCGCGAGAAACGCGAGAGCGGCGCTCTGGGCGAGCCAATCGCTCCATCCGACGACGAAGCCGGCGTACTCGCCGAGGGCGCGCCGCGTATAGACGTACCACCCTCCCGCGCTCGGGAGGGCGGTTCCGAGCTCGCACACCGAAGTCGTCCCGAGGAGGGAGTAGACGCCTCCGAGCACCCAGATGACCACGATGAGAAAGGAGCTATCGAGCTCCGCGGCCACCATGCCGGGGGTTCGCAGGATCCCGGCCCCCACCGTTCCGCCGATCGTGACGGCGATGCCGAAGCTCACACCCAGGAGGCGGAGAAGGCGGCCGGTCGACTGCAAGGCCCGGCGACCTTAGCACGAAAAACGATTGCGTTCCCGAATGGCCCCGTCGACGGTGGAATTTGGTTAGAATCCCCCCTCACCGTGCCCGAGACCCTTCCCGCGACCTTTCATCCTCCCCGGCGCCCCTGGCGGACCTGGCTCTTCGGAAGGCCTCTTCCCACCGCCGACGCGGGCCACCAGACCATCGGCAAGACCGTGGGCCTCGCGGTCTTCGCCTCCGACGCCCTTTCCTCGACCGCCTACGCGACGCAGGAGATCCTGCTCGTCCTCGCCGCCGCCGGCGCCGCGGCTTTCGTGTACGCGTTCCCGATTTCGGTGGCCATCGCCATCCTTCTCGCGATCGTCACCATCTCCTATCAGCAGACCATCCACGCCTACCCCGACGGAGGAGGCGCGTACGTGGTCGCGAGAGACAATCTGGGGCCGCTCGCCGCGCAGGTGGCGGGAGCAGCGCTCCTCTCGGACTACATCCTGACGGTGAGCGTATCGGTCTCGTCGGGAGCCGCACAGCTCGCGTCCGCGTTTCCGATTCTCTACCAGCACCGCGTGGGGCTCGGGGTGGTGTTGGTGTTCTTCGTGATGCTGGTGAACCTCCGTGGTGTGAAAGAGTCGGGAATGGTATTCGCCATTCCCACGTACTTTTTTCTCGTGATGATGGTGCTGATGCTGGGCGCGGCGGTCTTCCGCCTCGCGGCGGGGAGCCTCGGCACGGTCGTCGACCCGCCGCACCTCGACGTCGAGACGAGCTCGGCGCATCGGACTCTTTCTCATCCTTCACGCGTTCTCGAACGGCACCACCGCGCTCACCGGCGTCGAGGCGATCTCGAACGGCATCACCGCCTTCAAGGAGCCCCGCAGCCGGAATGCCGCGATCACTCTCCTATGGATGGCAGCCATCCTCGCCACTCTCTTTCTCGGGATTACGTTCCTCGCCGGACGGACGGGAGCGGTGCCCTCCGAGGAAGAAACGGTGATCTCGCAAATCGCCCGCACCGCGTTCGGAGGGAGAGGCCTTCCCTACCTGGGGGTCATGGCTTCGACCACCCTCATTCTGGTCATGGCCGCGAATACCGCGTTCGCGGATTTCCCGCGGCTCTCCGCGCTCCAGGCCAAAGACGGATTTCTTCCGCGTCAGCTCACCTATCGGGGAAGCCGACTCGTCTTCTCGCGAGGGATCGTGGTGCTCGCGATCGCGAGTGCAAGCCTCATCGTGGCCTTTCAGGCGAGCGTCACTCGCCTGATTCCTCTCTATGCCATAGGAGTCTTTCTCTCCTTCACCCTCTCTCAGGGGGGAATGACCCTGCGCTGGCTGCGCATGGGGCGTAGTCTCGAACGGCCGCCGTCCGGATGGCGTTGGAAGATGGCGCTCAACGGGCTCGGCGCCGTGCTCACGGCGGTGGTGACGATGGCATTCGCGGTCACCAAGTTCCGCGAAGGCGCCTGGGTGGTGCTGCTGGTGCTGCCGGCTTTCGTTCTCGTGTTTCTCGCGATCCGATCGCACTATCGCGAAACGGCCGAGCAGCTCTCCCTGAATCAGTACGGCGCGCCTCCTCAGAGCGGCCGCCACCGCGTGATCCTTCCGATCAGCAACGTTCACCGCGGGACGCTCGAAGCCCTCCGCTACGCTCGGGCTCTGTCTCACGACGTGACCGCCGTGCACGTGTCGCTCGACAACGACGAGTCCGACAAGCTCAAGGCGAAATGGAACCTGTGGGGCGACGGCGTCAGGCTGGTGATCCTCGACTCCCCTTATCGACTTCTCCTGGAGCCGCTTCTCGACTACATCACATCGATCGCGGACGAGCGTCAACCGAACGAGACCCTCACCATCGTCGTTCCCCAGTTCGTTCCGCGGCGGTCCTGGCACAACGTCCTCCACGCGCAAACCGCGCTCTTTCTGCGCATGGCGCTCTTGTTCCGGCGAGGGATCGTGGTCACGAACGTTCCCTATCAGCTCGCCGAACCGTGACGGAGCCTTACCATGTACGTCATCGTCGTAGGATGCGGCCGCGTAGGGTCGGAGCTCGCGCAGCGCATGTTCCGCCAAGGCCATGAAGTCACCGTGGTCGACGAATCGGGCGCTTCCTTTCGCAACCTCCATCCGGATTACCGCGGCCGGACCATCGAGGGAAGCGTCCTCTCGGAAGAGGTCCTTCGCCGGGCGGAGGTCGCCCGCGCCGACGGCCTCGCCGCCGTCACCAACTCGGACACGGTGAACGCCGTGGTGGGACACGCCGCCCGCGAGGTCTTCGGCGTCAAGAACGTGGTGGTCCGCAACTTCGATCCGCGGCTTCTTCCGCTCCATCAGAGCTTCCGGCACCGGGTGGTGAGCTCGACGGTCTGGGGCGCCGAACGGATTGAGACGCTCCTCCATCATCCGGAAGAGCAGAGCCTCATGAGCCTGGGGACGGAGGATATCGAAGTCTTCGAGCTCCAGGTCACCGGCCTCTGGGCCCGCCGCACCGTTCGCGAGCTCCTCTCCGGCCTCGAAGCGGTGCCGGTCACTCTCACCCGCGCGGGCATTGCCGAGCTCGCGCGGCTCGAAAGCCATCTCGAGGAGGACGACCTGTTGAAGGTGGCGATGGCCTCCGGGTGTCTCGTCGAGCTGCAGGCGCGCCTCGAGCCCGCCAGGACCCCGGAGGAAGCATGAACGTTCTCGTCGCCGGCGGAGGCCGGACCGCTTCCGAGCTGGCGCGGCTTCTGGTCGCGCAGAATCACGAGGTCCGCCTCGTCGAGGGAAGAAGGGACGTCCTCTCCCGATTGCACAAGGAGCTGCCGACCGAAGTCATCTACGAGGGCGCGCCGGCGCAGCTCGACGTCCTCGAGCGCGCGGGAGTCGCGCGCTCTCACGTCGTGGTCGCCTGCCTTCCCGACGACGCCGACAACCTCGCGGTCTGCTTCCTCGCGCGCGAGCGCTATCGAGTGGGAAGAACCATCGCCTGCGTGAACGACCCGAGGAACGTGTGGCTTTTCGACGACCGATTCCACATCGACGTGGCGCTGAACCAGGCGAACATTCTGTCAGCGCTCATCGAGGAGGAAATGTCCCTCGGGGACATGATGACGCTCCTGAAGCTTCGTCGCGGCCGCTACTCGCTGGTCGAAGAGAGACTCTCCGCGGGAGCGCCCGCGGTGGGGCTCACCGTGGGCGAGCTTCCGCTTCCACCGAGCTCGGTCATCGCCGCGATCCTGAGACGCGGAGAGATGGTGATCCCTCGAGGAGGAGTCATGCTCCAGGTCGGGGACGAAGTCCTCGCGATCGTCGACGCCGATCAGGCTCCGGAGCTCGCGAGGCTCTTTACGCCGCCGTCTTGAGCTCGTCTTCCTTGCTGCGGAAGAACGCGACGATCGCCGGCACGCAGCGAAACGAAGATGATGCCGAGGAGGACCGCGGTGAAGTTCTCTTTCACGAAGGGAATGTTGCCGAAGAAGTACCCGCCGAGGCAGCAGATTCCGACCCAGGCGATGCCTCCGACGACATTGAAGGCCGCGAAGCGCGGATAGCTCATCCGGGCCATACCGGCCACGAAGGGGGCGAAAGTGCGCAGAAACGGCGCGAAGCGGGCGATCACGATCGCCTTTCCGCCATGGCGCCGATAGAACCCCTCGGCCCGGGCGAGATGGTCCTTGTTCACGAACCGCGACTTCAGGAGCCAGCGCGAAGCGACGGTCGCCCCGAGGGTGTAATTGAGGGCGTCTCCGAGGATGGCGGCGAGACTCAGGAGCCCGATCAGGAGCGCGACGTCGAGAGAGCCCACCGCCGCGAGCGCTCCCGCGGAGAACAGCATGGAGTCCCCCGGCAGGACGGGCGTCACCACGAGGCCGGTCTCGCAGAAGACGATCAGGAACAGGATGCCGTACGTCCAGGCGCCGTAGTCCCGGACCAATGCGAGAAGCGTCTCGTCGAGGTGTCCGAAAATTTGCAGGAGAGTTTGAAGTAGTTCCACGATGTCCGGATTGAAGCCACTATATCACGCGTTCTTGCTGACGATGTTCCCGATGGTGTGGGCCACGGACTTGGCGCGATCCACGCTGTCCTCGAGCGCGTAGTAGACCTCTTTCCACTTCATCACTTCGATGGCGCCCTCCGGCTTGGCCGAGTCGAAAAGCTTCGTGATCATCAGGTTGAACAGGACGTCGGCCTGATTCTCGAGCTCCGAGACCCGCACCATCCCGCGCTCGACTTCCTTCGCCTTGTTCGGGTCCCAGAAGAGGCCGACCAGCCGCTCGATTTCTTCCGAGCAGGAGGCCAGGATCTGGCTCATCTGCAGGATCTCCTCGGAGCCGCCCGGGAGCTTGAACTGCACCATGAGGCTCGACACCATCTCCATGTCGTCGAGTACGTCGTCGATTCCGGACGCGAGCTCACGAATGTCCTCCCGATCGATGGGCGTGAGAAAGGTGTGATTCAAGGTATCGAAGATCTCGCGCGTGATCTCGTCGCCTCGATGCTCCTGGTTCTTGAGGACCAGGGACTTCTCGCGAATACGCGCGACGTCGGTCTCCTGCAGCATGTCGAGGAGCATCCGGCCGACGAGGCGGAGATTCTCCGCGTCTTCGCGGAAGAGGGCGCGAAACCGCTCGTCCCGAGGCAGGAGCCAGTGGAACATTTCTTGTATTAGTTTCATGGATTCAGCTCAGGGCGAGCGCCACCAGATAGGCGATGGCGCCGCAAATCGGAAACGTCAGGACCCAGGCGGTGACGATGCTGCCGACCACTCCCCAGCGGACCGCGGAGAGCCTCCGGCTCGCGCCGACGCCGATGATGGCGGTGTTGATGGTGTGGGTGGTGCTGAGGGGAATTCCGTAGTGGGACGCGAGGAGGATGGTGAGCCCCGCGCCCGTCTCCGCGGCGAAGCCGTGCACCGGCTCGAGCTTGGTCAGGCGCAGGCCCATGGTGCGGATGATCCGCCATCCGCCGAGCGCGGTCCCGATGCCCATGGTCGCGGCGCAAAGGAGAATCACCCAGAACGGCACCACGAACTCGGGGAGGACTCCACCGAGGACGAGCGCGAGCGTGAAGACGCCGATGAACTTCTGGCCGTCGTTGCTCCCATGGCTGAAGGCCATGATCGCGGCCGACAGGATTTGAAGGCGTCCGAAGAGCTTTCGCACGTACCCCGGCGTTCGGCGTCCGAAGATCCAGTAGATCAGGATCATGAGCAGGAGTCCCGAGCCGAAACCGAGCAGAGTCGAGAAGCCGATCCCCACGAAGACCTTCCTCCACCCTTCCCAGAGGAGCACCGTGGGCCCGGATGTCGCGAGTCCCGCGCCGGACAGTCCCGCGACGAGCGCGTGGCTCTCGCTCGTGGGAAGTCCGTAATACCACGCGATGGTGCTCCAGACCACGATCCCCACCATCGCCGCGGAAACGGTCGTCAAGTTGATAATCTCCGGCTTCACGATCCCGGTCCCGATGGTGTACGCGACCGCGGTTCCGGCGAAAGCGCCGGCGGTATTGAGCGCGGCCGCCATGAGAAGCGCGTGCTGTGGTTTCAGGACGCGCGTCGAGACCACGGTAGCGATGGCGTTCGGCGCGTCGGTCCATCCGTTGACGAACTCCGCCATCAGGATCAGGAGCAGAGCGAAAAAGAGTCCCAGGGTCATTCCGGAAGGGCGCGCGGAGGCCGTGCGATAAAATACGACGTCATGCGGGCACCCACACTATCTCTAGTCGCCCTTTTTGTCACGAACTGGGCCTTTGCCAGCGATTGGCCTCAGTGGCGCGGTCCATCCCGCACCGGGGTCGCCTCCATTCCCGCTCCGGGGAGCTGGCCTCAAAGTCTCACGAAATCGTGGAGCATCGAGGTAGGAATCGGCCACTCTTCGCCCGTGGTCCAGGGCGATCGGGTCTACGTCTTCTCGCGGCAAGGCGAGCGCGAAGTGATGCGAGCGCTGAAGCTCACCGACGGCGCTCTCCTCTGGGAGCAGCCCTATGACGCCCCCTACACCATGAACCCCGCGGCCACGTCGCATGGAAAAGGCCCCAAATCGACGCCGCTCGCCGCATCGGGAAAGCTTTTCGCGCTCGGCATCTCGGGGACGCTCTCCGCCTTCGACGCGACGACCGGCCGGGTTCTCTGGCGGACCGATTCCTCCAAGCGTTTCCAGAGTACCTCCCCTCTCTATGGAGCCGCCGCCTCGCCGCTCATCGCGGGCGGCAAGCTCCTGATCCACCTCGGAGGTCCGGGTAAGGGCGAGTTTCTGGCGCTCGAGCCGGACACGGGAGCTCCGATCTGGAGCTGGAGCGGCGACGGTCCCGGCTACGCGTCTCCCATCGTCGCGACGTTCGGAAAGAGCGAGCAGATCATCACCCAGACCGATGCCCATATCGTCGCGATCGAGCTCGACACCGGGAAGCTCCTCTGGAAAATTCCGTTCACCACTCCCTATGACCAGAACGTCGTCACGCCGATCGCCTACGGCGACCGCCTCATGTTCTCGGGCCTCGACTCCGACACGTTCGCGGTCGAGCCGGCTCTCGGCAAGGATGGCGTCGCACGCCCAAGGAGCTATGGCGGTCGGAGACGACGTTCTACATGAGCACTCCGGTCCTCGTGGGCGAGCGAATGGTCGGATTCTCGAATCAGAAGAAGGGCCAGGTCGTGGCCCTCGACCCGAAGACCGGCCAGAGGCTATGGGAAAGTGAAGGGAGGCTGGGAGACAACGGAGCGGTCGTGCTCTGGGGCGGCTTCCTGCTCGTTCTCACGAACGGCGGTGAGCTTCTCGTTCTCGATGCGGCCGCCGATCGCTTCTCGGCCGTGAGGCGCTACACCGTCGCGGACTCGCCCACGTGGGCCCATCCGGTCCCGACTTCCGCGGGGATTCTCGTCAAGGACGAATCGACGCTGGCGCTGTGGAAAGTCGCGCCGTAGGTGCGGATATCGCTGAGCTGAAAGTTTTGTTGTTGATACGCAGGCGATTATTCGAACCACCAACCTCCCTCGCCTCGAAGCTGGCTGGGACTCCTTTGGAGTCCCCCTCACTCGAGCCCGGCTGGCCCTCACCTAGTGGACTGTAACAGTGATATCCGTAGTATTATATGAGGCATGAATCCTGCCCTCAATCTGACTACGGAAGAACGGCGCGTGCTGTCGTCGCTGACGCGGTCCCGACGCGCTCCCGCATCGGAAGTGAAACGCGCGCGGTTGATGCTCATGCTTGAGCAGGGCCTGAGCTGGACGGCGATCAGCGAACAGTTGCCTTGCACGCCGGACTACATCAATCGGTGGAAGACACGCTTCGAGCAGGAGCGACTTGCGGGCTTGTACGCTCGGCATCGTGGGCGAGCGCCGGCCGATGATGCGGCAAAGGTTGAGGCGCGAGTACTGGCGTGGACGCGTAAAGCACCAAGCGATGGCTCGACGCACTGGAGCACGCGGAAGCTGGGAAATGCACTGGGTATTTCGCACATGATGGTTGCTCGGATTTGGGCAAAGCACGGTCTGAAGCCGCATCGGATGGAGCGCTACATGGCCTCCGACGATCCGGATTTCGAGACCAAGGCTGCGGACGTGATTGGGCTGTACCTGGATCCGCCCGCGCATGCCGCGGTGTTTTGCGTCGACGAGAAGACAGCCATTCAGGCTCTGGACCGGCTCGACCCAGTGCTGCCTCTTTCTCCGGGACGGCTTGAGCGCCATGGCTTCGAGTACTTCCGTCACGGCACGCTGTCGCTGTACGCGGCGTTCAACACCAAGACCGGCGAAGTGCTCGGCAAGACTGCGACCCGACACACGAGTGCTGAGTTCGTCGCGTTTCTGTCCGACGTTCTGGCTCATCAGCCCAAGCGTAAAGAGATCCACGTCATCTGCGATAACCTCTCGGCGCATAAAACCAAACGTGTCGAACAGTTCCTCCTCGAGCATCCCAACTTGCATCTTCACTACACGCCGACTTACTCGTCATGGCTCAACCAGGTCGAGCTGTGGTTCGCAAAGATCGAACGCGATGTGATCGCCCGAGGCATCTTCACTTCTTTGTTCGACCTCAAACGAAAACTCATGCGCTACATCCGTCACTACAACCGTGCTCCTAAACCAGTGAAGTGGGTCCATCGCAATCCGGCCCATCGAATCACTATGGATTCACCTGTTACAGTCCACTAGCCGATATCGACGACACTCGGGGCGCGGGACCTCCGTAGATCCAAAGGGCTACGACGCAGTTGATTTAGTCGGACGAATATTGTGATTCACGCGAAAAACGTTTGAGGGGTCGTATTTTGTCTTGATCTCACCGAGCCTTTGGTAATTCGGGCCGTAGGCTTCTGGGATCCGGCCGCTGTCATCGATGGCAAGAGAATTCACGTAGACAGAACCTGCCGAATATGGCTGCATTGCCGACCAGAATTGACGCGTCCACCGAATGTGCGGCTCGGGATCACCGCCTTCCCACACCGCCAGTAGATGCATGGCCAAACGATGCTTTCGGAGCGACATTGCGGTAGCTTCCGGCGCAACACGATGAACCTTGCCGTGGCAGTGCTCAAGAGTGCAGATCGTGCGAGGGGAAGTTCGCGAGCGCGCATGCGACACAAACGTGTCAATCGCGTCATCGCTCAAGGTTTGGACAAAGTTCGATTTCCAGTAACTATGAACGCCATAAGGCAACGCCGGGTCCAACATTCGTTGCAACGTTAGGTAGGGTAACGCACCCACCGTATCGGCGATCGGTGGCCCAAATGTCCTCAAGGGCTCCAACAGAGCACTCCCATATCAAGATTATCGCCGCAATAGCAGGGCACAAATGCGAGCACATCGAAACCGTCGGGGGTTGTCAAAACGGCGGCGTAGACGGCCAGTTCGTCCGGAACATTCTCGATGTAATCGCGGTAAAAGCGTAGCGCCTCCCCGGCTCGTTCTAGCGGATGAACGAGCATACCTGCTAGAACTGTGGTAATCGGATAAAGCTGATACTCGAATGACACAACCGCGCCGAAGTTGCCGCCGCCGCCCCGCAAAGCCCAGTAAAGATCCGGGTCTTCGTCGGCGCTCGCTGTGTGCACGGAGGCGTCCGCAACGACAACCTGAAACGAAATGACGTTGTCGCACGCAAGACCGAACCGGCCCATCAGCCAGCCGAATCCGCCGCCAAGGGTTAGACCAGAGATTCCGGTCGTCGACACTTGACCACCCGTCGTTGCAAGTCCGAAGAGTTGCGTTTCGCGGTCGAAGTCGCCCCAACACATCCCGGCCTGCGCTCGAACCGTACGCCGCGAGGGATCAACATGCGCGCCCTTCATACGGCTCATGTCGATGACTATGCCATCGTCACACATCGCGAGCCCAGCGACGTTATGCCCGCCGCCGCGGATGGCCAACAGCGTGTTGGTTTCGGCGGCGAACCGGACAGTGGCAACTACGTCCGCCACTCCGGCGCAACGGATGATAGCGGCGGGCCGCTTGTCGATCATCCCGTTCCAGATGCGGCGTGCCGAATCGTACTCAGTCGACTCGGGAACTATGAGGTCACCGCAAAGTTGTGGCCGCAATTGTTCAACCGTGCTCATGGGATCTCCTGAAATGTCAAGTCTACGGTCTTGCTTCGTAGTACGCGTTGAACGGGTGCTCGAGCTCCTCGATGCGGCGGAAGCGAGTAAACCCGGCATTCTTGACGAGTTCGCGCATCTTGGATTCCGGGAGCGCCATTGTGCCGTGGGCACCGCCATCCAGGACACAGGCGGAGGCCGCCATGCAGCAGAGCACGGAGGCCGTGTAGCCGAACCCCGCGATGGGACTTTCGGCCAGATTCTCCTCGAAAGAGTCCTTACCGTTGACGTCGACGATAAACCACGTGCCGTCGGGCTTGAGCGCCGCATAGATTCCTGTGGCCGCCTTCTCCGGGTGGGTCATGTCGTGAAGACAATCGAGACAAGTAATGAAGTCGTAGCTGCGATCTTCCGGAAGCGGTTCCTCGTCCGCGTTGTGGATGAAGACATTAGACGCTCGGCCTTCATGAACGTTCGCTTTGGCTCTGGTCAGCGCGTGCCCGGAGTTATCGTAGCCGTGAAACTCGCTGTTGGGGAAACGCTTCGCCATTGACACGAGGGCGACCGCGGCTCCCGTGCCGACGTCCGCGACCTTCGCGCCCTTCTCGAGCTTTTCGACGACTCCGGCCATCGTCGGTAGCGCGACCTCGACGAGCATCGAACGGTTCCAAGGACCCAGGAACGCCTCCACCCACGCTGCCCCGACAGGCCCCATCGAGTCGAACGAATAGCCTAGCCCGGTCTTGAAGGCCTGCGGCATCCGGTCGAGCAGTCCCGTCACTAGGGGAACACCCCGGAACGCACCGACCATCGACGCTGGATTGGCGTCGTCGGCAAGAACCATCGCCTCTTCCGGCGTCATCTCGAACCTGTCGTCCCCGCGATAGGTGATCAGGCCCGATGCCGCCTGGCCTCTCAGCCACTCCCGAACCCAACGCTCTTTGTAGCCGGTCTTCCGGGCGAGCTCAGCCGGGGTGACCGGCCCGCTGTCTCGCATCGCGGAGTACAGCCCGAGCTGGTCGCCCAAATTGATACTCGTGGCGGCAAAGAAGCCAGTCAGGATGCCGAAGGCCTTTTCCGCTTTCTCCTGGAGGACATTTGGATCGATTTGAGCCGCAGTCCGTGTCGCCATTGGACCCCTCCTTTTTTGCGCCACGACATTATATGGTGCTTCTTCTAGAACGGGAAGAACGGCCACTCGGGCTCGAGCCCCAGCATGATTTGCCCGACCGACTCCAACTTGCTCGCGTTGATGAAGCCGTGTTGAGTGATGACGTGAATGTCACGGAAATGCTTCGAAAACGGGTATTCTTCGCGAATTCCGGCGGCCCCCACGATGTCGTGGATGAGGTCCACCGCTTCCGCGGATGCGAGAACGGCATACGTCGAGGCGAGCTGCATCTTGGCCTTCCGCTCCATCGTGATGGGTCTAGCCGCCACCGCTTCTTCCCAGGCTTCCTCGAACACGTCGTAGAAATAGGCTCGACCGGCGCCGAGCTTCGCTTCGGCTCGGGCAAGCTGCGATTGAACGACGGCTCGGTCCTTGAGCGTCTTCGTTGTGTAGGCGGGCACTTTCTTCGTGACGACCTCGATGGTCTCTTCGATGGCCGCGCGTGCGATGCCGATCGCCGGCGGTACGAGGGCGGCTACTGCTGGCCAGATCGTCAGCCGATAGAGGGGTCCTTCGTAGGCAGCCCCCGGTTTTTCCAGCGGCACCCATCGGACGGCTCGGCTCTGCGGGATAAAGACATCCTCCATGTTCACGTCATGGCTTCCGGTCCCGCACATACCCATGGTGTTCCAGTTGTCGACGATCTCGGCTTCGTTCGCCGGACAGGCCGTCATGAGAGTCTCGGGTATCCCGTTGGGTCCCACGCGCATCTTGCCATCGTCGAAGATATTGGCTAATCCGAAAAAGACCGTGTCTTGATGAGCGCCACTCACGAAGGGGGTGCGTCCTGAAACTCGGTAACCTCCATCGACGGGGACGGCCTTTCGCGTGGGATTGAACGCGCCGCCGAGAATCGCGTCGGGCCCGAAGATCTCTTTCGCCACATCGTCGTCGTACCACGGGCCGAACATATCGAAGGCCGTGGAGAGCTGAAGGTTCCAACCTGCCGCACTGTCGATACGAGCGACGTCCTCGAGGATGCGGAAGGCGGCGACGGGGTTGACCTCGAACCCGCCGAGCGCCTTCGGCCGCCACAACCGGTAAAGGCCGGCCTCCCGCATCGCGTTCGCCACGGGTGCTGCCAGCCTTCGGTCGCGCTCGGCCGCGGCGGCGTGCTGTCGAATGATCGGCTCAATCTCACGAACCGCTCGTAGAAGATTATCGGTGGTGGACATGTCCCCTCCTTTCTTTACGTCGGCTATCGAGTGCGCGCGCGGATCAATTCGTCGCCCTTCGAGCGGAGTACATCAATCCCTCCCGAAACGTCGTAAGTCAGGATGTCGGCGACGGTGGTCGGTTTCTCTTTCTGCTCTCCCTCGACTGCGGGGGGCGTTCCTCTGACCGCCCCCCCCAAGCACATTCTCCAGATCAGCGCCACTTTCCGTTCGGCTGGAGTTCTCCGATGCCGCAAAACGCTTCAAAGCCTACCTCTGTCCTGCCGAGTTGAATGTCCATGCGTCCACCTCTGACCGAGCCGGCGGGCGTCTTCGTCCCCAAACCGGAAATGGATGCGGAACAAACACGTCTCCTCTGCTTACCCCTTAATTCGGATTCAGGGGGCCAAAGGGGTCATAGAAGAAAAAACACATCTCCTGGCGGGGAGACTTTCATCTCGCCCGACGGCGCGCGCCTCCTGGAGAGCTTGAGAGAGCGGGGGCAGGGCGAGCCCTTTAAGCGGCCGCAACCCCTTGAAATTTCATTTTGCAACCTTCAAGGGAACCCTTGCGGACGGCTACAATTTTGCGCGTTATCAAGAAGGTACCACTTCATATCGGCAATTTAGTGCCTACCGCATATTGACTCGCAGGAATAAACGGGACGATCGATCCGAACTGTAACCAATTGCACAAAAACATGTTAACCGACTGGATTCATTTGATTATCTTTTTTTATTCTTGTATTATTCATCATGATCTCCTCATTCTCGGACTCAGAACCTGCGCCTTACCGCGACCCAAATCTCGTCGCTCTAGAACGTCTCGGAGACGAGATTGCGGAGCTTTCCGCTCATCTCCAGGCCGCCGAGTATCGTCTCCTCTGCCTCATCCGCGACTTCGACGAGGGCGGCGGCTGGGTGTACCAAGGCGCTCGTTCCTGCGCTCACTGGCTCTCATGGCGCATCGGGCTCGACCTCGGCGCCGCTCGCGAGAAGGTTCGAGTGGCCAAGGCTCTCGCGAAACTTCCTCGCATCAGCGAAGCGGTGAGCCGCGCGGAGATCTCCTACTCCAAAGTTCGGGCCGTCACGCGCATCGCGACGCCCGAGAATGAAGACTCCCTTCTCCAGATCGCTCTCGGGGGAACGGCGTCGCAGGTCGAGCAGATCGTTCGCGCCTGGCGGAAGGCCGATCCGGCGCAGGAACGAGAGACCGCGAAGTTTCAGGAGAAGGAGCGCTCCTTCTCGATGCATCAGGACGAGGATGGGATGTGGGTGGTGCGCGGGCGGCTCACGCCCGAGGTCGGTGCGGTCCTCATGAAGGCGCTACAGGCGGCCGGGGATGCTCTGTTCAAGCAGGATCGGGAGGGGGACGTTTCCGCGGAAACGTCTTCGAGGACTCACGAGCAGCGGCGGGCGGATGCCCTTCGGCTCGTGGCCGAGAGCGCTCTCTCCGGCGGGCTGGATCCTGGGAAGTCGAGTGACCGCTACCAGGTCGTCGTTCACGCGGACCAGGCGGTGCTGCGGGACCCTGCCGCAGCCGGGCAATCGGTCCTCGAGCCGGGTGCGGGCGTTTCCGCGGAAACGTCCCGGCGCATCGCGTGCGATGCGAGTGTCGTCGAGATGACGCACGACGAAAGCGGGAACGTGCTCGATGTGGGCCGGAAGAGGCGGACGATACCGCCCGCGATCCGGCGCGCTCTCGACGCTCGGGATCCCACCTGCCGGTTTCCGGGCTGCAACCTGCGCTTTACGCAGGGCCATCACGTCGAGCATTGGGTGAATGGCGGGGAGACGAAGCTCTCGAACCTGGTCAACTTGTGTCATCACCACCATCACTGCGTTCATGATGGCGGCTATCGCGTGGAGCTCTCAGCCGAGGGGCGAGCGTCGTTCTATTGGCCGCATGGCTCGCTGATTCCCGAGGTTCCGCTCCTTCCGAAGGCTCCCGAGAATCCGGTCGAGGCTCTGCGCGCGCGGAACGCCGAGAACGCAGTTTCCCTCACGGGTGAGGAAGGGGCGCCGAAGTGGGGGTACGCACCCATCGATTGGGACTACGCGGTCGACGTGCCGCTACAGAACCTGGCGATGCGTCGACGGGAAGACGGAGAGACTCTGCACTAACGGGCTCGGTCGGTCGGTCCGCTTCCCTAGCGGTCGCCGCCCTTTCTCTGCCTGAAGTTCGCCTTTCCGAGTCCGTGGGTTGCCTCGTGCGGGAGCTCCCGTGCCGCCGGTGACGCTGGCCTCGTGCTGGCCGCCCTCGACGATCTCGAGCTTGCCGCCTCGACGAGCTTCTTCAGGCTGGCGTGGTCGGCGTCTTCGTCGCGGATCTGGCCGGATTTGCCCGGGCCGAGGTGAAGGGACTTCCCTCTCGGAAGCGGCACCTTGAGCGGCGCGCGTGTTTTGTTGGTAACCGTTTTCATGAAGGTCCTCTTCTCGCGGCTATTTTATCTCGGGCGGACAGTGAAATTCTCCGGCGCTCCAGATCGACCTCGAGCACGCGCACCTTCAGCTGGTCGCCGACCTTGACGACCTCGCTCGGGTCCTTGACGAAGCGGTCGGCGAGCTGGGAGACGTGGACCAGGCCGTCCTGGTGGACGCCGACGTCGACGAAGGCGCCGAAGGCGGTGACGTTGGTGACGACGCCCTCGAGCTCCATGCCGGGCTTGAGGTCCTCGAGCGTGCGCACGTCGTCGCGGAACTTCGGCGGCTCGAACGCTGCGCGCGGATCGCGGCCGGGCTTCTTCGAGCTCGGCGAGGATGTCGTGCAGCGTGAAGCGAGCCGACGTCGCCGCGATTCGTAGCGCGCTGAGGTCGATGCCGGCGACCGCGGCGGCGTTGCCGACGAGCGTCGCCACGCGGCACGCCGAGGTCCTTCGCCATGCGCTCGACGAGCGCGTAGCGCTCGGGGTGCACGGCGCTCGCGTCGAGCGGGTGCTCGCCGCCGCGGATGCGCAGGAAGCCGGCGGCCTGCTCGAAGGCGCTGCGGGCCGAGGCCCGGGACCTCGAGCAGCGCGTCGCGGGTCTCGAAGGGGCCCTTCTCGTCGCGGTGGCGCACGATCTTCTTCGCGAGCGACGGGCCGATGCCGGCGACGCGGCCGAGGAGCGGCGCGCTCGCGGTGTTGAGCTCGACGCCGACGTGGTTCACGCAGCTCTCGACGACCTCGTCGAGCTTCTTCGCGAGCAGCGGCTGGTAGACGTCGTGCTGGTACTGGCCGACGCCGATGCTCTTGGGGTCGATCTTGACGAGCTCGGCGAGCGGATCCTGCAGGCGCCGCGCGATGCTGATCGCGCCGCGCACGGTGAGGTCGAGGTCGGGGAACTCCTCGCGCGCGACGTCGCTCGCGGAGTAGACGCTCGCGCCGGCCTCGCTCACCGAGACGCAGACGCCACGTCGGATTTCCGCGAGCACGTCGCGCACGAAGGCTTCGGTCTCGCGGCCGTGGGTGCCGTTGCCGACGGCGATGGCGCGCGCCGTGGATTTCGACAGCGAGAGCGCGCAGGGTCTCTCGCGCTTTCGCGAGCGCCGCGTCGCCCTGGACGAGGTAGATCGTCGCGTGCTCGAGGAGCTTGCCGGTCTCGTCGACGACGGCGCACTTGCAGCCGGTGCGCTGGCCGGGATCGATGCCGAGCACGGCCTTCGATGCCGAACGGCGCCGCGAGCAGGAGCTCGCGCAGGTTCTGGGCGAAGATGTCGATCGCCGCGGCGTCGGAGCGGCGCTTGAGCTCGCCGCGGCGTCGGCTCTCGACGGACGGGAGGAGCAGGCGCTTGAGCGCGTCCGTCGATCGCGAGCCTGCAGCTCTGCCGCCCAGGGAGAGCCCGGCTTCACGCGGAACCTGGCTCGCGATGAACCGAAGATGCGGTGCTCGACCTCGAGATGGAGCTCGGCGCGCAGCACGCCCTCCGCTTCGCCGCGGCGGATCGCGAGATAGCGATGCGACGGGATCGTCGCGAGCGGCTCCTCGAAGCTCGCGTAGGTGTCGAACTTCGTCGTCTGGTCGCGGTACTCCTTCTTCTTCGCGACGCGGACGACGCCGTCGCGAAGCATGGCCTCGCGCAGGCGCTTGCGCACCTCGGCGTTCTCGGCGATCCGCTCGGCGCAGATGTCGCGCGCGCCGGCGAGGGCCGTCTCACGTCGGGACTCGTTGTCGGCGTTGACGAAGCTCGCGCGGCAGCCGGGCTGTCGAGCGGCTGCGACCACATCAGCTCGGCGAGCGGCTCGAGCCCGCGCTCCCGCGCGATGGTCGCGCGGGTGCGGCGCTTGGGCTTGAACGGCAGGTAGAGATCCTCGAGCTCGGCCTTGGTGCGGCAGGCGGCGATCGCGCGCGCGAGCTCCGTCGTCGAGCTTGCCCTGCTTCTCGATCTCGGCGATGCACCGTCGCGCGCCGCTCCTCGAGCTCGGTCAGGTAGCGCAGCGCTCCTCGATGGCGCGGATCTGCACCTCGTCGAGGCCGCCGGTCGCTTCCTTGCGGTAGCGCGCGATGAACGGCACCGTCGCGCCCTCCGCGATAAGGCTGCAGTACGGCGACGACACGCTCTCGAGAGAGCGAGAGCTCCGCGGAAAGAACGCTCCGCTTCACCGCGTCTTGTCACCAGGCGGCGTCAGGAGGAATTCGTGACCCAAAGAGAACACGCGCGGCCCGCCGGCGAGAGCACGGGACCCGAGATCCCGGAGCCGACCTACGCCGAGAGAGCTCGCACCCTGGTCCACGTGGGTCGCGTCGGAGCCCTCTCCACGCTCTCGCGGCGTCACGCGGACTGGCCCTTCGGCTCGGTCATGCCCTACGGTCTCGACGAGCGTGGAAATCCCACCTTCCTCATCAGCACCATGGCGATGCACACGCAGAACCTCCTCGGGGATCCGCGCGCGAGTCTCCTCGTTACCGGAGCCGGTGCGCGCCGAGGATCCGCTCGGAGCGGGACGGGTGACGCTGATGGGCCGGGTGGCGAAGATCACCAGCGACGAGCGTCCGCGAAGGCTATCTCGCCCGGCTACCCGAACTCGTCCTACTGGGTCGACTTCAAGGATTTCGCGTTCTTTCCAGCTGGAGGTCATCGATGTGTACTTCGTCGGCGGCTTCGGTGTCATGGGATGGGTCGACGCCGCCGACTACGCGAAAGCCGAACCCGATCCGCTCGCCGACGCGGCGGCCGGGCATCCTCGATCACATGAACGACGATCATGTGGACGCGATGCTCCTTCTCGCCCGCGGGCTCGGTGGCGTCGAGGGCCAGGACGCCCGAATGACCGCCGTCGATCGTCTGGGATTCCACGTCCGCGTCGAGACGAATGACGGAATGCGCGGCCTGCGCATCGCTTTTCCGCGGGAGGCCCGCACTCCGGAAGACACGCGGGAGATTCTCGTCGACATGATCCGGCGGGAGCGGCAGCAAAAGTAGAGCTCAGTCGGGACGCGAGGATCGAATCGCTCTCCCCGGAAAGACGCCCTCGACGGGCTTTCCGTCCCGCACCACGAACGTTCCCCCGACGAGAACGTGCGCGATCCCCGCGACGGAATGTCTCCCTTCTCATACGTCGATAAGTCCAGAATTCGAGTCGGGATCGAAAACGGTGATGTCGGCGTCGGCGCCCACCTGGAGCCGTCCTTTCTTCATCATCTGAGGAGCCGCTCCCGAGAGACGCTCCGCCGGCATCAGGGTCATCTTGCGGAGCGCGTACATGAGCGGAAGGCTCTTCTTGTCCCGCGCGTAGCGGCCGAGGACGCGCGCGAACGTTCCCGCGCCGCGGGGATGGGCCGGGCCGTTGAAGTAAGGAATGCCGTCGCTCGCGACCATCACGTCCGGCTGCGCCGTGATCCACTCGTTGACCTCCTCGGATCGTCCGCCGTGGATGATGACCCAGCCGCCCTCTTCGCGAAACCTCTTGAAAGCTCTCGCGGGTCAGCCGCTCGCCGGTGAGAGGCCACTGCAGGTTCTGGAAGCTCTCGTCGGGTCCGTCGACCCAGGAATCGAAGAGCGCGGACTCGAGCCGCGTCGAGCCGGCGGTGTACGGATAGGCCTCGGTCGTGACGTCGAGTCCGACCGCGCGCGCGCCGCGGATCATGGAAAGCGTCGTCTTCCCGAGGTCGCCCGCGCTCGAGTTCATGTGCACGATGTGGAGCGAGGCTCCCGTCGCGGCGGCGTCGGCGATGACCTCCTGGAACGCTCCGAGCGTTCCGCCGGAGCCCTCTCCGCGCAGGTGGACGTAGATCGGGACATCCTGCATCGCGAGCGACCTCGAAGAGCCGCAGGATCTCCTCGCGGGTCGCGCCGGGCGTGTAGGTGATGCCGAGGCCGAAGCCGAGGCCTCCCTCTTCGAGTCCCGCGCACCATGAGCGCTTCCAGTCTCGCAAGCTCCTCGGCGGTCGTCGCCTTGTAGGCGTAGTCGGACACCTTCATGAGACGCTGGCGGTTCGGGTCGGCCTCGTCTCCGAGCGCCCAGCTTCCGATGTCGATGTCGTGGAAGAGCTTGGCGCGCGCGGGCAAGATGGCCGACGGTGCGCGCCGTAGTGAATGACCGCCTTCCCTTCGCGCGAGGCGAGCCACGAGGCGACCGGGTAGACGCCGATCTCCATCTCGAGCGCGGTCGTGACGCCGTCCTGCGCCTGGAGGCGGTTACTGACCGGGTCCTGACCGTGCGCGTGGAGATCGATGAAGCCGGGCGCCACGACGAGCCCGGTGGCATCCACCACGACCGTTCCCTCGAGAGGAGCTTCGCTGATGGCGACGATGGTGCCGCCTTCGATGCCCACGTTCCGCACGGCGTCGAGCCCGGTTTCCGGGTCCATCACCCGGCCGCCCTTGAGGACGATCTCGATGGCGAGAAGGAAAAACAGCGTCAGGTTCATTTGCGGGTCACCCAGATTTGATGCGTCGACCGTTCGGTCATCGGGTTTTCGTCGAAGTCTCCGTAGCACCGCCTCGATCTCGAAGCCCGCGTCCTCGAGAAGTCGCCGGCTCCGTTCGGGAGTGATCCAGGAAAGGTTGATGCGGCGGTATCGCCGGCTCACGACGGTTCCACTCGAATCGATCTCGTCGGTCCAGACCACGATCCGGATGAGGCGCCGCTCCATGTCGTGGGTCGAGGCCTCCCAGAGGATACGATCCCGGCCGGTCTCGGGGTCGCGAAACTCGGCGCGGAGGTGCGGTACGCCCGGCTGGACGAAGCTCGGATCGAAAATGAAATGGTCGAAGACGAACCGGCCGCCGACCTGGAGCTGGTTTCGAACCTGCCGCATGGCGCTGGAGCTTGTCGTCGTCGCGTCAGGAGGTGCCCGATCGAGTGGAACGGGAGGACGATGAGCTCGGCGGGCTCGGGGAGAACGAAGTCGCGGAAGTCCGCCTGGATGAGATTCAGGCGCTCGGAGACGCCGGCCTCGCGGGCCCGCTTGCGGCAAAGCTCCAGGATGGCGCTCGAGGAATCGACGCCGGTGATGGGCTTCCCTTTCTTCGCCACCTCGATGCAGATGCGCCCGTTTCCGACGCCCAGCTCCACCACCGGGCCGGCCGCTCGCGAGAGCTTCCGCAGATAGAAACCGTGGTTCCTCTCGGTAATGGGAGCGCTCGCGCACCAGGCGTCGTAGATGTCGGCGAAATCGTCGTAGGGAACGCGGACACATGCTAGAGTTCTCGCGGAGGATATCAGACGTGGGCGAAAGCGTGCGCGTCGATCGCATCGACAACCCGCCGGTGAACGGCCTCGGCGCCGCCGTGCGGAGCCATCTCCTGAAGCGAGCTCGAGCGGGCCCTGGCCGACGCCGAGCGTCGAAGCGATCGTCCTCACGGGCAAGGGCAAGATGTTCAGCGCCGGCGCCGACATCCGCGAGTTCGGAAAGGAGCCGCCTCCCGGCACTCCTTCCCTTCCCGAAGTCATCGACGCCATCGAGCGCTCGACGAAGCCGGTCGTCGCGGCGATCCACGGGGTCGCCGCCGGCGGAGGTCTCGAGCTCGCCCTCGGCTGCCACGCGCGCATCGCTTCGCCGCGACGCCCGGCTCGGTCTTCCCGAAGTGACGCTCGGGATCATTCCCGGCGCGGGGGCACGCAGAGGCTTCCGCGGCTCATCGGCATTCGCGAAGCCCTCGGGCTCATCACCGAGGGAAAGCTCGTTCCCGCCGCGAAGGCCCACGCCCTGGGTATCGTCGACGACGTGGTGACTCGGGAGATCTCCTTTCGGCCGCGATCGACCGAGCGCCGCAGACACCGCTCCGCCGGACGGCCGAAGCTCGCCGCTCGGCCGAGCGACCCCTCCGCGTTCGCCGAGGCGGAGAAGGCCGCCGCGAAATCGCGCGGCTTCGAGGCTCCCCTCGCCGCGATCGAAGCGGTGAAGGCCGCGGGCTCGTCCCGTCCGGCTTTCGAAACGGAGCGCGAGATTTTTCTGAGGCTATTGGGCTCGAATCAGTCGAAAGCGCTCCGCCACGTGTTCTTCGCCGAGCGCGAGGCCGCGAAGATCCCCGACGTGCCGCCCGAAACGACGGTGAAGGAAATCGCCTCCGCCGGAGTCATCGGCTGCGGGACCATGGGGGGCGGGATCGCGATGTGTTCGCGAACGCGGGCATTCCCGTCGTGGTGGTCGGAGAGCGAAGCGTCGGCCCTCGAGCGCGGGCTCGAGAAGATCCGCGGCCTCTACGAATCGAGCCTGAGCAAGGGACGCCTTTCGAAAGACGACTTCGAGAAGCGAATGAGTCTTCTCTCGGGGACGCACCGATTTCTCGCGGCTATCCGCGGCGGACATCGTCGTCGAAGCCGTCTTCGAAGAAATGCACGTCAAGAAGAACGTCTTCGAGAAGCTCGACTCCATCTGCAAGGAGGGCGCGATCCTCGCGACCAACACCTCCTCTCTCGACGTCGAACGAGATCGCCGCCCGACCTCGCGGCCCGAGAGCGTCATCGGGACGCACTTCTTCAGTCCCGCGAACGTCATGAAGCTCCTGGAGTGCGTGCGCGGCGCCGAGACGTCGAAGGAGACCATCGCCTCCGTCTTTCAGCTCGCGAAGAGGCTCGACAAGGTCGCGGTCCTCGTCGGCGTCTGCGACGGCTTCGTCGGAAACCGCATGCTCTACGCCTATCGCCGCCAGGCGGACTTTCTCCTGGAGGACGGCGCCCTTCCCCACGAGGTCGACCAGGCGCTCGTCGAGTTCGGGCTTCCCATGGGTCCCTACGCGATGGCGGACCTCGCCGGGCTCGACATCGGCTGGGCCGTGCGAAAGCGCCAGGAGGCGACACGGCCGAAGCATCTTGAGGTACTCCACGATTCCGGATCGTGATCTGCGAGCTCGGACGGTTCGGCCAGAAGACGAGGCGCGGGCTTCTATCGCTACGAGAAAGGCAGCCGCACGCCCATTCCCGACCCGAGATCGCGTCTCTCATCGAGGGAGTCTCGCGGGAGCTCGGCATCGAGCGCCGCTCGTTCACCAGAGGACGAGATCGTCGAGCGATGCATCTACGCCCTCATCAATGAGGGCGCCAAGATCCTCGAAGAGGGCATCGCGCTTCGAGCGAGCGACATCGACCTCGTCTGGATTCACGGCTACGGCTTTCCCCGCTATCGCGGAGGCCCGATGTTCTACGCTGACACCGTCGGGCGTCGAAGAAGGTCTACGACGCCGTCGCTCGTTTCCACCAGCGAACAGGGCGAGTGGATGAAGCCGGCTCCCCTCCTCGAACGGCTCGCCTACCAGGACAATACGTTTCAGGCTACAGAGAGTCCCTGACCCTTATCCGGCGAACGCTGGATGACTCGCGGATCCCTCCAAAATTCACAATGGTCCTCTATGGGGAGGGGTCTTATGGTACGACTCAATCAGGTTCTTGCCGCGACTCTTTGCGTCTTGATGCTCGGGCCGATGAGCCCGCAGGTGGCCTCCGCCGCCCAGGCCGTCACGGACAGCCTGGTAACCCAGTCTCAGATCGATGACGCGCTTCTGCGCGCATCGGCCGACGAGGAAGCGTCTCGAGGCGCGATTCGCGATTTGCTCGCGCGCGAAGACGTTCGTCGTCTCGCGAAAAACGCCGGTCTCAACGTGGGGTACGTGGACAAGGCCGCGGGGCTCGTCGACACGCTCGAAGGAAAGGACCTGGAGCGAGCGGCGGGATACGCCGGTGAGCTCAGCGATCGTCTTGCAGGCGGCGACACCGTCCACATCAGCATCGGTCTCGTGTCGCTCCTACTCATCATCATTATCATCATCCTTCTCGCGAGGTGACCTGGGCGGCTTTCGTCCTGCTCGCGGCGGCTGCCGCGCCGGACGCCGCGATTTTGGACGTCGTCTTTCTTCCTCAAGGGCGGCTTCTTTGCGGCGGTGCCTCCGTAGCCATGGTGCTGCGCTACTGGGGCGCTGAGAACGTCTACGCCGAGGATTTCGAGGAGCTGGTCGACGAGGATGAAGGCGGCATCACCACCGCCGATCTCGCGGGCGCGGTGCGGGCGCGTCGGTGGCGTGCGGTTCCGATTCGGGCCGATCGCGACACGGTGCGGCGCCACCTGTCGAGCGGACGCCCACTCGTCGCGCTCCTCCGCTCTTCCGCGAACCGGCTTCACTATGTCGTCCTGACGGGATATTCGGGAGACGAGCTGGTCCTCCACGACCCATCGCTCGGTCCTCATCGGCGCCGAAGCGTCGAGAGCGTCTTCGAGGATTGGGCGGCGTCGGACTTCTGGGCGCTCCTCGTCCTGCCGCCGGACTCGCCCGAAGCGCCAGACGAGGATGCCAACGAGGGTTTGAGAGTCGTCGAGCCGGAATCGACCGAAGAAGCAGTCGTCCTCCGGGAGCGCGCCGCCGCGCTCTTCCTCGAGGAAGAGTGGAGCCAATCGGCGGCATGGGTCAGAGCGGCGCTCGAGCTCGCGCCGCAGGATGACCACGCGCGCTCGATTCTGGCGGCCAGTCTCTTTCTGAGCGGCGACCGCGAGGGCGCTCTCGAAGCCTGGAACGCTCTCGGCGAACCGACACTCGATCGCGTGGAGCTCAGCGGGCTCGCGCGCACTCGTCAGGACGTCCTCTACCGCTACCTCGCGGCAAAGCCTGGGAGCGTTCTCACCATCGAAACCTTCCGGAACGCGAAAAAACGCGTCGAGGAGCTTCCCACTCTCGAGAGAGCGCGGGTCTCGTACGAGCCTCTCACCGACGGTCGCGCCAAGCTGGTCGCTTCCGTCGCCGAACGAAGTCTTTTCGATCCGCTCGAAGTCGCGCTTCTGCGCGGCTCCGTGGACGCGCTGGTCTATCGCAACGCTCGCGCGACGCTTTCGAGCCCCACGGGAGGAGGCGAGCAGGTCGAAGGCGGATTTCGATGGTGGCAACGACGGCCGAAGCTATGGGCCTCTCTTGCTTCTCCCGGACTCTTCGGTCTTCCGGGAATCGGAAGCATCGAGGGCTACTCCGAGATGCAGAGCTACGGTTTGCCACAGTCCGCGGGATACATCGAGGAGCGCTGGCGGGGAGCCCGCCTTTCGTTCGGAGACTGGTTGAGCTCACGGACCAGAGCGCAAGGCGCCGTCGGGTTCCATCAAGAGGAGTCGCTCGGTTCATGGGTAGCCCTCGGAGGGTCCGTCGAGCAACGCTTCGCCCGGGATCGCGTTTCTCTGCGAGCCGACGCCGCGCGTTGGTTCGCAACGAGCGGCGGCGATTCGTTTCAGGAAGCGGGCGTTTCGCTCGGCGCGCGGCTCGTCGAACGCGAGTCGTGGTTCTTGAGGGCACGCGCTGGACGCGCGCGCCGTGACGGCAAAAGCACCTCTCGCCGTCTGGCCGGGAGCGGGCTCGGACAACGCGAGGCCTCTCCTTCTCCGGGGCTATCCGCTTCTTGATGACGGAGTCATTCGCGGCGAGGGCTTCGGCCCCCGACTTCTCCATGGCTCTTCGAAGCCGGGCGGACTCTCTGGAGCCCGGGGTTGGTGAGGCTCGGTCTCGCGACCTTCGTCGATTGGGCAGAGGTCTTCGGCCGCGAACCGCGATCGCTGTGGTCTCCGGGAATCGGCCTTCGCGTCGACATGTTCGGGCGAATCCTGCGGCTCGACGGGGCAACAGCCCTCGGGCGCGGCGGATTCGTCCTGTCCGCCGGCTGGGTGGAGGCGTGGTAGCGGGCGCTATTCGTGCCGCAGCGCGATGACGGGGTCGACCGCCGCCGCTCGCCGTGCCGGAAGATAGCACGCCAGGATCGCGGTCCCACCAAGGAGAGCGATCACGGAAACGTAAGTGAGGGGGTCGACGGGGCTCACCGCGAACAGCAGGCTTTCGAGCCAACGCGTCGAGAAGAATGTGAGCACTATGCCGACTGCGATTCCTGTGAAAGTGAGTTTCATTCCCATGGAGAAAATCATGGCCAGGATCGCGCCGCGAGAGGCCCCGAGCGCCGTGCGGATTCCCACTTCGTGGGTCCTTGCTCCGACGTGATACGAGAGAACGCCGAAGATCCCGAGAAGGGCCAGAGCGAGAGCGAGCGCCGCGAAGCTTCCGAGAAGGAGCATCGCGAAACGGTCCTGCCTCACGGAGGCGTCCAGGAGCCGCGATAGAGCCGCGATGCGGTGCGGCGGCTGAAGGGGATCGACCTCCAGAACCGCTCTCCGAAGCCTCGGCACCAGCTCGTCGGGATCCCCCGAGGTGCGCACCGCGACGTTCTGGATCAAGTAAGGGCGCTGCGCGTGCGCCAGGTACAGCTCCGGCTTCGCGGTCGTTCGAGGTCCGTCGAAGCGCAGGTCGTTGACCACTCCGACCACCTCATAGGGATAGGTGCCGGCGGTGCTGTAATCGATCACGAGCCCCTTTCCAACGGGATCCATCCCCGGCCAGATCTGCTGCGCGAGCCTTTCGTTGATCACGACGACGCTGGGCGAGTCCGGACGATCGTCCTCCAGCAAACCGCGGCCTCGCCGAAGAGTGATCCCCAGGGTCTCGAAGTATCCCGGTGAGGCGATTCGGACGGCAGCGCGATTCCCCCCTCCGGGAGGCGGCTGGTCGCCTTCCGCCCAGATCGGCCGGTCGAAAATGGGACCGATGGGACTCATAGGCAACGCCGTCACTGAGCCGACAGAGACGACGCCAGGGAGCGAGCGCAGCTTCTCCCTGAGGACCCGATAGTACTCGCGCGACTTGGCGCCGCTATCGTACTCGTGGGCGTCGAGGGTAATCGGAACGACGACCACTCCCTCCGGGCGGAAGCCCGGATCGACCGCGTAGAGATTCTCGTAGCTCCGTGCCAGAAGACCGGCGGCGGCGAGAAGCGCGACCGCCATTCCGATCTCGGCGACGACCAGGAGCTTTCGAAGCTTCTGCCACCGCGGAGCGCTCCTCGAGGTGCGAATCTCGGAGGGAGCTACCGCCATCAGAGGGACGAGCCCGAAGAAGATCGCGACCGAGGCCGAGAGCGCGGTGGCGAAACCGAGAACGCGCACGTCGACCACGACCTCGTCGAGCCGGGGAACTCCGCCGGGTTGGAGAAGCGGGAGGAGTTTCAGCACCGAAAGAGCCACCGGGATGGCGGCGGCACCGCCGAGAACAGCGAGTGTCGAGTTCTCGAGGAGGAACTGTCGGAGGAGCCGACGCCGGGAAGCGCCGAGGGCCAGCCGAAGCGTGATCTCTTTCTGGCGCTCTGCCATCCGCACCAGCTGAAGGCTCGACATATTGACGCACGCGACGAGAAGGACGACGGCCACCGCGCCGAAGACGACGAGAAGCGTCGTTCGCGCGCTTCCCACCAGGTCGTCGTGCAAAGGCACGAGCCGAGCCCCCCAGCCCGCATTCGTCTCGGGAAGCTCTTCGCCGAGAGCCGCCGAGACCGCGTTCAGCTGGTCCTCGGCTTCCGCGACGGAAACTCCCCGCTTCAATCGCGCGACGGCGCTCAGATAGCGCTGGTCGTGTTGGCGCGTGCCGTCGATCACCTTTCCATGATGCAGGTAGGTGAAGCTCCACGGGATCCAGAAATCGATCTCCCGGCTCGGAAACGAGAATTCGGGAGGCATCACGCCAATCACCCGCCAGCTCTCGCGCTCGAGGGCTACCGTTTTTCCGAGAATGGACGGATCGGAGCCGAATCGTCTCTGCCAGGCCGCGTGGCTCAAGACGATCACCGGGTCGGTTCCGACGTGGGAGGCGGCCGAGTTGAAGACCGCTCGAGCCGTCTCTTCCGCGGTAAAAGTCCTCCCCAGGAGCGGCTTCGTTCTCAGAACGGGGAAGAAGTCGGTCGAGACCTGCGCGACCTGCACCGTCTCGGCTGCCTCGGCTTCCTTATCGGGGACCACCGTGCGGCCCATGACGTACCAGGCGCCGATTCCCTCGAGTGCGTCGCTTCGCTCGACCCAGTCGACGACATCTCCGGTCGAGACTTTATCCGCATCGATCGATTTCTCGGGGAAGGTCGAGAAGATGCGGACGAGACGATCGGGCTCTTCGAATCCGAGCGGCTTCAGGAGCACCGTATCGACCATGCTGAAGATGGCGGTATTGGCGCCGATCCCGAGGGCGAGCGTCAGAACGGAAACAGCCCAGTACCCTGGAATCCGGCGGAGCGAGCGGAGACCAGCGCGAAGATCCTGACTGAGCCCTGTGAGCCCTGTGACCATGGAGAACCTCCCGATGGGCCGCCGAACGATGGTCCGGTGCCACGAGCGCTGCCCCGCTCGTTCGAGACGACTGATTTCGACGGCGAGTGCCTGCCAGTCCGGAACCTCTTTTTCGGCCCGCCGCGCGCTCTCTTCCTCGGAGGCTCCCTCCGAGAGCGCCTCCTCCTGACAAGCGCGCATCATCGCCGCCAGATCTTCGATCACTCGAGATCGAGTCGACGGCTCGAGCGAAAGAACGCTCAACCGCTCGCGAACGTAGGCTTCCCAGTCACGCATGACCTGTTCGAGCCACTCGATCGATGGCGGCCACGAGCTCCCGCCAAACCCCGCGCTGGTTCTTCAGGACCGCCCGCCCAGAAGCGGTGATCCGATACTCCCGGCGCCGGCGAGACCCCTTCTCCATCTGCCACTCACCGCGAATCCAACCCCGCCGATCCAGCCGAAAGAGGATCGGATAGACGGACCCGATGTGGAATTTGAGCACTCCACCGGAGCGCTCCTCCAGGAGCTTCAAGAGCTCGTAGCCGTGCCGCGGCCGCTCCTCGACCAGGGAGAGGATGAGCATGTCGGCGCTCCCCCGTTTGAGCTCCCGGTCCAGCTTCACCGGGCCAATATACGTTGTGAACGTATATGTGTCAATAGCGGGCCGACGACAGGCTTCGGGAAGGGAACCTTCGCGCCAACGCCGGTGTCGAACCGATCCAAAGGCAGGAGGACGCGATGACACGAGAACGCGCTTTCGGCTGGTTCGGCTCGCTCGCTTTGCAGTTGCTCGCTCTCGGAGCGCTCGGAGTATCGCCGTACATGAGCTACGACAATCTTCCCGAGCCCCATAACGCAATCCCCCTCCGAAACTATGTTCCCAGCATCGAAGCCGTTCGAGGCTCCCGTCGCCGCGCAGAAAGCTCCCGCGGGGAGCCGGACCCGGCCGGAGGCGGCGCGGATTCTCACGAGTTTCGTCGCCCCGACCGAAGTGCCCGAGGGGATTGCCGAGGAAACCGGGGCGTTTCTCGACGTCGACCGAGGCGTCGAAGGATTTCCTATCGGCTTCGACGTCGGATTCCCGAGCTCGGGGACGGCTCGTGAACACCGTCGAGCGGAGCACACCACGAACGCCGCCCGAGCCGGTTCGCGTCAGCAGCGTGACGGCTCCGCGAAAGCGGCACCATGAGAATCCGGTCTATCCGCCGATTGCCGCCGCCGCGAGGCTTCAGGGAACGGTGGTGCTCGAGGCGACGATCGACGAGCTCGGAAACGTGGTCGACGTCAGAGTCGTCCGCTCCGTCCCGCTCCTGGACCAGGCCGCCATCGATGCGGTGCGGCGCTGGAAATACGAACCGACTCGCCTGAACGGGAAGCCGGTTCCGATACTGATGACGGTGAGCGTTCGGTTCGAGCTCCCTGGGAGATGAAGCTATAGTAGCGGGGAAAAGGAGGCGGTATGACGAACCGCATTCTCTTTCCCGTCCTGCTGTCCGTCGGCGCTCGTTCTCCCGGGTGAAAGCGAAGCGCAGGTAACCGGTTCTATCTACGGAGTGGTGCGCGACGCGAGCGGCGGCGTCCTTCCGGGAGCGACGGTGACCGCGACGAGTCCCGCGCTCCAGCGGGAGAGCGTCTCGACGGTGACGAACGACGCCGGAGCCTATCGCATCTCGCTCCTGCCCGCGGGCGTCTACACGGTTCGCTTCGAGCTCGCCGGGTTCAACAGCATGTCCCGGGTCGACGTACCGATCGCGGTGAACCAGGAAGTGCCGCTCGACGCGACCCTCGACGTCGCCGCGATCGCCGAGACGGTCGAGGTCTCCGTGAGCACGCCGCTGGTCGAGCCCACCCGCGCGGACCTCTCCTCGCGCGTCGGGACCGCGACCATCGACGCCCTTCCTCTCAACGGAAGAAATTTCGAAGACCTCATCGCGCTCGTGCCGGGGACGAAGTCCCTCCCCTCGACCCAGCAGGGCGAGGAGGTCTCGATCTTCGGCGAGCGCCCGGCTCGTCGATCTCCTACGTCGTCGACGGCGCGCGACAACAACGATCCGCTCAACGGCGGAGCCGTTCCAGCGCTACACGCAGGACTCGATCCAGGAGTTCGAGGTCATCACCACCGGCTACGAGGCGCGAGTTCGGCCGCGCCCAGGGCGGCGTCATCAACATCGTCACCCGCTCGGGCACGCAACGACTCGCAGGCCCGCGCCTTCTACTTTTCCCGCGACGACGCGCTCGACTCCTCGAACGTCGCAGGGCCAGGACGCGCCGACGCTCGAGCGCACCAGTGGGGCGGGACGCTCGGCGGGCCCATCGTCGCGGACAAGGCCTTCTTCTTCGGCTCCTTCGAGGTCCTCGACGAGACGCGCGGGCGTCAACATCGACCGCTCCCAGATCCCGGACTTCGTGCCAGGAGGGGCTCGCGACCCCTGGCGGAGTCGAGGACTTCGGTCTCGGCCCGAACACCGACGGCTTCACCGGCCTCGTCAAGCTCGACTGTGAACCTGAGCCAGACGAACCAGCGCTCACGTTCTCGGTCAACCGCAGCACGAGGACGACGTCGCGGCGAGATCAGCTCGCCCATCGCGGGCACCATCGCCCTTCCGAGCGCCGCCGCCGCACCGAGCACCGGGAGTCGACGAGCTTCTCCGCCAGACGCTGGACGCTCTCGAGCCGACACGTTCCTCGAGACCAACGTCACGCTCATCGACGGGACGACGCGGCAACAACCTCGACCGCGACGAGCGCGCTCGAGCCGATCCTGGTCCTGCTGCGGAGCGGCTTCCTCCAGACTGGCGCTCCTTTCGGCGGCAAGCTCGAGCGCGATCTCGATCGGCTCGCAGCTCGCGCAGGCGTTCACGCTGGATCCGGGACGAGATGCGGGGAGACCACCAGTTCAAGCTGGGCTGGGACTTGGACGCACTCCGGCCTCACCGGCTTCGACGAGGTCACGAACGACGTCGAGTACTCCGCGGCCTTTCTCTCTCCGAACGCGTCGCGACGTCAACGAGGAGCTCTTCGAGCGCTTGGGCTTCGAGCAGTCGGCGGCGCGGTTCTTCTACCCTGTCCGCGAATCCGGACGGGAGCCTCGACCTCGACATCGACCGACAACGGGCTCGGCTTCTACGCGCAGGACGAGTGGCGGTCGCGGCCGGACCTGACGCTGAACCTCGGCCTCCGCTACGACTGGTCGAGCCTCTTCGGCGACGACAACGAACAACCTGGCGCCGAGCCTCGGCTTCGCCTGGGACGTCGGCGATGGAGCGCGCAACGATCCTGAAAGCGAACTTCGGCATTCTTCTTCGACCGCAACGTGCTGCAGCGCCGCGGCGACGGTGCCCGAGAAGGGCGGCATCTTCACCCGCTCCGCCTTCGACGTCGCCCTGCCCCGCCTGGGCGTCGACTACACCGACTCGCTCATCGACCTCGTGATCACGTCGGGCTTCCCGATCGGCGGCGGCGCGCGCGAGTCCCGCGGAAAACCCGGCCTATCGGCAGTTCGCCGAGGACCTGCGCCGCGAACCCGCTCGCCCTCTACGAGCTGCTCGGCATCCCGGTGCCCGACCCGAACGTGCCGCCGGTGGTCACCGCATCGACAACATCCAGGCGCTGAGCGGTCTTTCCCCGGCAGCAGGCCGTGACGCTTCTCGAGACGCACCTACCCGGGCACGGACTGGGAGTTCTTCGACGTCCCCGGCGGCTCGATCGTGGGCGATCGCGTGCTCTCGTTCTTTCCGCGCGGTCCCCTCGCCCTCAGCCGCGACGTGTCGCGTCTACTCCGAGGCGACCGACTCCGTGGACCCGCGCCTTCACCATCGGCGTCGAGCAGCAGCTCGCCGAGGACATGAGCCTCTCGGTGAGCTACGTGCATCGACGAAGCCGCGACCTCCTCACGCGGCGCATCACGAACCTGTATCGACGTCGCGCCCGGGAGACCCGAACTTCGGCCAGACCACCGACGGCGGGCCGCGGCAGCAGCGAGGTCACCTACGACGGCCGGATCGACTACGACGGTGTCGTCGTCGCGCTCCGGAAGCGATTCAGCCGGCGCTACACGCTCGGCGTCTCCTACACCGGCTCGAGAACGTACGACAACCTCCTCACCGGCGACGTCGGATCCGGCTTCAGCGACAACAACGACCCCGAAGCCGACTGCGGCCCGTCGAACCTGTCCGTACCCAACATCTTCGTCGCGAACGGCGCGGTCACCGTTCCGTTCGAGATCCAGGTGAGCGGCATCGTGAGCTGGCAGAGCGGCGCCGCCTTCAACCCGCGCGGCATCACGGACCAGGACGGCGACGGCCTCGTCGACCAGCGCGACGTGAGCGTCCCCCGGAACGACTTCCGGACCGATCCGTTCTTCAACATCGACCTGCGGGTGGAGAAGGTATTCCGGGTCGGAGACGACCACTCGCATCGGGATCCTGGTCGAGGCGTTCAACCTCACGAACCAGGCGAACGTCCTGAACGTGAACGCCGTCTCGGGACCCGACTTCGGAACGCCCATCGCCTACTTTCCCGGACGCGAGATCCAGATCGGCGTGCGGTACCTCTTCGGCCGGTGAGGGCATTGGATGCGAAGAGAAGCGGTCCGCCGCGAAGTCGAGCGCGCCCGGGACGAGATCGTCGACTTCACCGCGGAGCTGGTCCGGGTCCCGAGCGTCAACCCGCCGGGAGACGCCTATCGAGAGGCCGCGGAAGCGCTCGGACGGAAGCTCGAGGGCTTTGGCTTCGAGATCGACTATCTCGTCGCCGAGGGCTATCCGGAGCACACCGACGCGCATCCGCGCGTGAACGTGGTCGGTCTCCGCCGCGGCCGGAGCGAGCGTCCGCTCGTCCATCTGAACGGCCATCTCGACGTCGTTCCCGCGGGCGACGGATGGACCGTGGACCCGTTCGGCGGGGTCGTTCGCGACGGGCGAATCTACGGCCGCGGCACCGCGGACATGAAGGCCGGGATCGCCGCGGCGGTCTACGCCGCGGAGTGCTTGAGGCGCGCGGGAGTCGAGCTCCTGGGAAGCGTCGAGGTGAGCGGCACGATCGACGAGGAGAGCGGAGGCTTCGCCGGCGCCGCCTTTCTCTGCGAGACGCGGCCGCATCACGCGCGACCGGGTCGACCACGTCATCATCCCGGAGCCGCTCGGCGTCGATCGCATCTGCGTCGGCCATCGCGGCGTCTACTGGTTCGAGGTGGAAGCGCACGGGCGGGTGGCGCACGGCAGCATGCCGTTTCTCGGCGTTTCGCGCCATCGAGCGGATGGGCCGCTTCCTCGAATCGGTGCGGACCGAGCTCGTGCCCGCGCTGAGTCGGCGGCGTCACCCGGGTGCCGGTCGTGCCCGAAGGCGCGCGGAAGAGCGACTCTCAACGTGAACTCGATCCGGGGAGGCCAGGCTGGTCAGACGCCGCAGACTCCCTGTGTCGCCGACCGCTGTTCCGCGATCTTCGATCGAAGGTTCCTTCTCGAGGAGGGATTCGAGGCGGCGAAACGAGAGATCGAGTCGCTCCTCGAAGCAGCAGGGCGAGGGGTTCGAGCTCCGCGACATGATGGTGGTCCATCCCGTGCGGACGCCCGAGGATTCGCCCCTGATCGCCGCCCTCGAGAAAACGATCCCGGAAGTCCTCGGCCGCGCCGCCGACTCTCATCGCGAGCCCCGGCACGTACGACCACAAGCACGTCACGCGCATCGGCGGCATCGAGGACTGCGTCGCGTACGGGCCCGGGCATCCTCGAGCTGGCGCATCAGATCGACGAATACTGCGAAATCGAAGACCTCGTTCGTTCGACGGAGGTGATTGCGCTCACGCTCCTGGACCTTCTCGGAGCTCGCTGATTTGCGCTAATCTGGATGTGAGTCCCAGCGCGCCCACAACAATCAGGAGCAAGATGAGCGAGACGGAAAAGAACCCGCGGATCCTGCCGCTCGTCCTGACCCTCGTTGTCCTTCTCGTCGCCGCCGGCCTCGGCTACCTCGGGCTTCGCGTCCTCGACCGGCTCGACGCGATCGAGACCCAGGTCGACACTCTCGGAGAAGAGGCCACGCGGGCCGCAACCGCTTCGAGCGAGGCGCTCGAGGAGGCGCGCCGCGCGGAAGAATCGGCCCGGACCGCGGCCGCAGGGCCGCGAAGCCGCGAAGGAGGAAAGCCTTCGCGCGCAGCAGACCGCCGCATCGGCGCAGGTGGAGAGCGGAAAGCGCTCGCGAAGAGGCGGACGCGGCCAAGGCGGAGGCCGAGCAGATCCGAAAGGACGCGGAGGCCGAGCTCACCCGTCTCGAAGAAGCGCTCAGCAAAGTCGTCGAGACCCGGAGGACCGCGCTCGGCCTGGTGTTGAACCTGGGCGAGGACTCGATCAAGTTCGACTTCGACAAGGCGGAGCTGAAGCCGAAAGAGCGCGAGCTCTTGAGCCGCATCGCCGGAATCCTGCTCACCTCGTCGGACTACACCGTGAGCGTGAACGGCCACACGGACGACGTCGGAACCGAGGACTACAACCAGAAGCTTTCCGAGCGGCGGGCGGAAGTCGTGCACCGGTATCTCATCGAGGCGGGCGTTCCCGAGCGAGATCATGACCGTGGCCGGATGGGGCAAAGCGAAGCCTCGGGTCGAGGGAACGTCCGAGGCGGCGCGGGCGAAGAACCGGCGAGTCGAGCTCGGGATCGTGAACAGCCGGGTGAACTACCGCTCCGCGGCTTTCGACAACCGGTAGAGATCGCCGAGCAGATCCGCCATACGCGGATAGCGGCGCTTCCGGGGGCTTTGCGCATCGCTCGCTGAATGATGATCTCGAGCTCCGCCGGCATCTTCGGGTTCACCGCGCGGGGCGCTATGGGCTCTTCCTGGATGTGCTTCATCGCGATCGCGATGGGCGACTCGCCGCGAAACGGAAGGGCGCCCGAGAACATCTCGTAGAGCACGACGCCGAACGAGTAGACGTCGCTCCGGTGATCGAGGTCCGCCTTCCCCATCGCCTGCTCGGGGGACATGTAGTCCGGCGTCCCCATGATGATCCCGGTCTGGGTCATCCCGGAGCCCTTCGGATTTCGTCGTGTCGCGCACGATGCCGAAATCCATGATCTTCACCTCGCTCTGAGGCGTCAGCATGATGTTGTGGGGCTTCACGTCCCGGTGCACCACCCCCATGTCGTGAGCGGCGACGAGACCGGCGGCGGCCTGCTTCGCGATCTGGAGTCCCACCCCGAGCGGCAGAGCTCCCTTCGAGCGGAAGAGCTGCTTCAAGGTCATGCCCTGGATGAACTCCATGCTGATGAACTTGATCCCGTCGGCGTCGCCGAAATCGTAGGTGCGAACCACGTTTCGATGGGCGATGCGGCGCGCGACCCGGATCTCCGTCTTGAACCGCTCGAGAATCTGCGGATCCATCGAGGCGATCTCCGGCCGCAGGATCTTCAACGCCACGGGCTCGTCGAGATCGCGATCGTGGGCCTGGAACACCATGCCCATCCCGCCGCTCCCGAGCACTCTCCGGATCTCGTACCTCTTTCCGAGGACCGTGCCGGGCTCGAGCGACGAGAGCGTGAGCGCGGCTTTCTCGGGCACGCCTTCGACGAGGGTCGTGCTCGAGCTCGACGTGCCGGACGCGGTGCGGGCGGAAGCGATCTGCTGCTGCCGTATGGTCCCGGTGGTGAGACTGTAGACGGGAATCGCTTCGTCGATTCCCTGGAGCTTCAGCGGAGAGAGCGCCTCGGCGGAAGCGCGATCCTGCACCTTGGCGTAGGCCTCGTGAGAAAGGAGCACGTCTCCCGCGAGCGCCTCGTCCGCGAGCCGGCCCGCGACGTGCACGGCGCGGCCGAGGAGGCTGTAGTCGAGGCGGTTCGAGCTTCCCACGGCGCCGAAGACCGCATCGCCCGTCGAAAGACCGATGCCCGGGACGAGGGCCGCCTTGTCGCCATCGGTGTCGAGAAGATGCTGGATCGAGATGGCGCAGCGAATGGCGGGCCAGACCTTGTCGTCGCCCTTGAAGATGGCCATCATGCGATCGCCGACGAACTTGTCCACCTGGCCGCCATAGCGCTCCACGAGCTCGGCCTGGCGGCTCAGCGAGTGGTTGACGCGCCGGAGGACCTCCTTCGGATCCTCGCTTCCTTCCTTGAACGCGGCGTGCGCCTTGAGATCGGAGAACAACACCGTGACGGGACGCCGCTCACCCGAAGCGGCCGCGCCGGGGTCGGTCCTCTGGATCATCTCGGCCGCGGACTTGGAGAGGAACTTCTCCATGACCTGCTTTTCCCGCAGCTCGCCCAGGAGCGAACGGAAGGACGACGCGAGAGCTCCGATCTCGCCGCCGGCGGGAGCTTCCACGTTGCTCGAATAGTCCCCTTCGCGGATGCGATCCGTGACGGTCACGAGCTTCCGAAGAGGCCGCGCGATGCCGCTCGCGAGAAAATGGCTCGCCCCGACGGCGACGGCGACCCCGAGAAGGCCCACGAGGAGGACGCTTCTCTGAAAGCTTCGAAACGCGGCGAGCTCGCGATCGCGGGAACGGAGCGCGGCGAAGAGACCGACCGGCTCCTCGCTTCCACCGGCTTCGGTCGAGAGCGGCGCGAAGATCGCCTGGAAGGTCTCGCCTCGAAGAGGCAGCCGCACATCCTCCGACTCCGCGGGCATCGAAGCCGTGGCGAGCCAATCCTTCAAAGCCGAAGTGCCTTCCTCGAGCGTCGACCCCGTCTCCTGATAGCCGGCCTCGGTCCTGGCGAAGAACACCACTTCGCAGTCGGCGAAGCGCTTGATGTCCTGCGCGAGCTCGTTGTCGATCTCGTAGCCGGTCACGACGACGCCGAGCATTTCGTCGCCCACTCCGAACGGGACGGATACCGCGTGGTAGAGGCGGCCTTCCTCCCGCCAGACGCCGCCGAAGCTCTCTCCCTGGATCGCCTTTCCCACGAGCGGCGTCCCCGACAGATCGACGCCGGTGAGAGCGGGAATGTCGGTGCGCGCGACCACCCGTCCCTCGACGTCGGTCACGATCATGAAGTCGCTTCCGACCTGCTCGACCATGGCCTGGGCCGAGTCGAGCGTGGTGGCCGCGTCCATCTCGGCGACCGCCGCTTTGAAATAGGGGCTCTCGACGATGACCGAGTTGATGAGCTGGAGCTTCTCCAGGCGGTCGGCCTCGAGGTTCTCGTAGAGCTCGCGGGTCGAGGTCAGCGCGACGCGGAGCGAGTCCTGGGCGAGCTGGCTCGCGCGGCGGTAGGAGAACCAGAGGAGCGCGCTCGTGAGGCCCACCACGAGGAGGAGCGAGACCAGGAAAATCTTCGCCTGAAGACCGAGCCGGGACCAGAAGGAGTCAGTACTTTTCACGCTTGTAGGGTTTTCCGAACTTGTTCATGTGAGGCCGCTTGGCGAACCCGCTCACGTCGAGGCGAACCACGAGACCCGACGCCCCCGACTCGGTCACCGAAACCGGCTGGGCCGTCTCCCCCTCCTCGTGCCACGCTTTCAACTGATAGTTGCCGGGCGGGAACGCCGTCGATGAGGAACCCTCCGTCCGGAGAGGTCCAGGCGAAGTACGGGTTCTCCATGACCTGGAGGAGCGCGCTCATCTGCGGGTGGATGTTGCAATAGACGCGCACCAGGCCCGGGCTCGCGAAAGTGAAATCCTTCTTCGCGCCGCTCTTGTAGAGCCCGAGATCGAATTTGTTCCCTTTGGTGAGGGAAAAGACGTTGTGCATGATGTCGTCGTGGTTGGGAAAGCTCACCGAGCCGCCGAGAGGCACCACCTCCACGTGGGGCTCGAACGACTTGTTGCGGGAGCCGATGGACACCCGCCGATCCCGCATCGAAGCGGGGATCTCCGAGCGGACGACCCTCGAGGTAAACCAGCACGTCGCGGACCACCGGCGCGCTTCACGTTTCCCTTTTCGAGGACTTCGACTCTTCCCGAGATGGGAGCGGAAGCGGCGGCTCCGGAGACGAGAATCGAGATTGTCAAAAGCGCAAACCGTCGCATCATCAGAGGACCACGACAAATCGTTTCTTCATGGTACCATTTTTTTATGCGCTCTTTTCACCTCGCTCTCCCGCTCACGCTCGTCTCCGCGCTCGCTCGAGCCGCTCAGGAACCCGAAGAGGAGCCATTCGAAGAACCGGCAAGCGTTCAGTTTCGAATCTCGGGTGAAGTGAAAGCCAACTTTCGCTGGTCGGAGGACGACAGCTTCACCCGTCCCGCGTTTCCTCCCTCGTTCATTCCCGCAGGGACGAGACGAGGTCGCGATGCGGGCGGTTTCGCCCGGCCCTTCCCTCGAGGTCAGCAAGGCGACGGTCTTCTTCGACGTCGATTTCCCGCGCAGCATCACCGGGCGGGTGAAGATTGATTTCATCGACCTCTACGATCGCAATCCGACCAGCAGCGATCACAACGTCGACGTCGACGAGGCCTATCTCCGGTTCGGCAAGAAGTACGAGTCGCTCGAGCCCATGGAGGGAAGCCACCTCTACGCTCTTTTCGGGAAAGCGCCGAAGTTCGAGCGCCAGCTGTTCCGTCGGCTCGAGAGCTACGGCCTCGTTCAGACCGCGTTCAACCGCTTCAACGATCTTCAGCTCCAGCTCGGGGGAAGTGTCGGCGAGCACGTCTACTTCCGCGCGCAGATCAGTAACGGCAATCCGACGTTCTTCCGCGATACCAACGCGCTCGCCGGAGACAACGGTGTCGTGCCCCCGCCGAATCCCGACATCGTCTTCGATACGGGTTTTCCGATTTTCTATCACGCCGAGGTGGAGGAGGTCGCTTTCGACGACAACTTCGAGGGAGGCTTCGGCGCCGGCGTTCGCTTCGCGTCGGAGGATCAGCAGAAAGGCGTCGACGTTCTCGGGTTCTACTACCAGACGACTCTCTCGGATGCGGCGAAGCTCCACGGCACTTTCTATGAGGGCGATCTCGACATTCTCAATGGCGCGGGCGTAAGTCTCGCCATTTCGGGAAACGAGCGAACGGAATGGGGCTTCAACCTCGACGCCCAGTACGGAGGCCTCGGAGTCTTCCTCCAGTACGTCGACGAGGAAGCGGCGTCGCTTCCCCGGACGGGGATCGAGCTCGAGGCCGGCTACAACTGGGTCCTCGGAGACCGGGGCGATCCGAAAGCGCTCTTCACGGTGGTTCAGCCGGTCGTCCGCTACAGCCGCCTCGACAACGGCTTCGGCGCGCCTCCCGGGTTCGTCGCTCCGAGCGTGACATGGGACTGGACCAAGATCGACATGGGCGCGCGGGTGACGATTCTCCAGAACGTCGACGTCACCGTCGAATATTCCTTCCACGACATCGAAGCGAGCCAGCAGATCGACCACGACGAGTTTCTGACCACCCTGCGGTTCCGTTTCCCCTGATCGCTACGAAAGGTAGCACCTACCGAAGCACTCCCGAGACCGCTTCCACTCGAGCAACCCCTTTGAAAAACTAGGGATACAGCGCGTCCGCAGGGCCTTGGCCTCCTTCTTGCACAAGATCGAGGTGTCAGGAGGTGGACCATGATGCACGTCGACGTTCTCCATCCGAACGAGTCGAACGCGCGCGCCGTCTACCTGGAGGCCGAGGACGGCGGCGTCAATCCCAAGACCCGGGTGCGGGCGGTGTTCCGCGACCGGAACGGGGTCCGCGAGACGACCCGGGTCTTCGAAACGCTCGGAGAAGCCCTGGCCTACGCGCAGACGCTCTATCCGCCCGAGGCCTGAGGTCGGACTATGATGTCCGCCGGTGCGCGGCATCTTCGTTTCGATCGCCTTGCCCCTGGGGCTCCTCGCCGGCGCCTGCAGCCGCAAGCCGGCTGAGCTCGGAGCGATCCGGGGAAAGATTCCGTTCGAGCGAACGATCTCGACGGAGCTCCCCGACGAACCCTTCCTCGTCTTTTCGACAGGAGTGCGGACCGGAAGAGAGTTGACACGTGGGATGGTCCGGTTCTCGGTACGCCTGTCGGAAGGGGACGAGCGCTTCACGGTGCACGAAGAGATCGTCCGCGTTCGAGGTGGCGAGATCTCGCAGCCTCGGACCGTGAACCTCGCGGCCTGGCGCGGGCGTGAAGTCGCGCTCACTTTCGACGCCGCGCCCGCGCATCCGGAGCTGGCCTCGGGCTGGGTCGACGACGTCGAAGTCACCTGGGGCGAGCCAAGGATCGAGAGCCGACCTCTCCCGCCGCCTCCGGAGCGGCCCGCAATCGTTCTCATTCTCGTCGATACGCTTCGCCGCGACTACCTCGGCTTTCACGGCTTCGAGGGAGCGATCTCCGAAAACCTCGATTGGCTCGCGAAAGAGTCGACGGTGTTCGAGAACGCCTTCACTCAGGCGCCCTGGACGAAGCCCTCGATCGCGAGCCTCTTCACCTCGCTCTACCCGGAAACCCACGGCCTCGATAACCACGAGGGACTTTTCGGTGCTCGCGGAAACCAGGCCCTCACGACGGGAGTCCTCCCGGCGGAGGCGGTCACGCTCGCGGAGGCGCTGAAGGGCGCGGGCTACCGGACGGCGGCCTTCGTCGCGAACCCATGGATGGATGGCCGCTACGGGTTCGACCAGGGATTCGACTCTTATGAGGTGGTCGAGACGCTTCCGGAGATTCTAGCGCGCGCCCGAAGCTTCGTAAGCGGGCCCGGGCCCTTCTTCCTCTATCTGCACTTCATGGACGTTCACGGACCGTACGACGCTTCCGAAGAGGACTTCGAAGCGATGCGGGAGAGCGGAAGCCTTGACCCGGTCGAGACTCCTCCGGCCGGCGGCCGGCTTCCGCCGTACCTCGAAGGAATCTCCTGGTTCGGGGAAGAGGATCTCAAGGAGCGAGACTTCGGAGAGCTCCTCTCGTTTCGCCTCACGCGAAGCGAAACCGCGCGGGCGCGCTACGCCGGAAACGTCCGCGACTTCGATCGCCGTGTGGCGCCGTTCCTGAACGAGCTCCGAAACTCCGACCGCAACGACGACACGATTCTGGTGCTGACCGCCGACCATGGAGAAGAGCTTCTCGAGCACGGCGGCTGGGATCACGGCTTCAATCTCTACGACCACCAGCTTCGCGTTCCGCTCCTGATCCGGGCTCCTTCGGCCCGCGACTCCGGCAGGAGGGCGAATCGCGCGGCGAACCTGGTGGACGTCCTTCCGACTCTCCTCGCGCTCGTGAAGGTGGAAGACACCCGAGGGAATCGAGGGGCGCGATCTGATGAGCCCGGACGCGCCGGACGGAATGGACAGCGCCACTTTCGCCGCCGCGACCAAGCACCGCGAGGGCGTTCACTCGGTGCGAGACGCCCGCTACAAGCTCATCCTCGACGGGAAGACGGGAACCCATGCGCTCTTCGACCTCACGGCGGATCCCGCCGAGTATCGAGACATCGCAAGGGAGAACGAGAGCGAAGCCAGAAGGCTTCTCGGACTCCTGACGCGCCACATCGAGGAGGCACGCCGCGGCCGCCTGCGGCCCGAGAATGCCGACATTCCCGAGGAAATCCGAAGGCGGCTCGAGGCGCTCGGATACTTGACGCGCTGATCAGTTGCGATTCGGCTGAGGGGTCACCCGCAGGTAAGGCTTGATCTCCTTCCAACCCTTCGGAAACTTGCCCTTCGCTTCCTCGTTCGAGACCGCGGGCACGATGATGACGTCCTCACCGTCCTTCCAGTTGACGGGGGTCGCCACCTGGTACTTCGCGGTGAGCTGGAGAGAGTCGATGACGCGGAGAATCTCGTCGAAGTTGCGGCCGGTGCTCGCGGGATAGGTGATGGTCAGCTTGACCTTCTTGTCGGGCCCGATGACGAAAACGGAGCGGACGGTGAACGTCTCGCTCGCGTTCGGGTGAATCATGTCGTAGAGACCGGACACCGTGCGGTCGTGATCGTCGATGAGCGGGAAGTTCAGCTTCGCTCCCTGGGTCTCCTCGATGTCCTTCGCCCACTTGGCGTGATCTTCGACCTTGTCGACCGAAAGGCCGATGACCTTCACGTTGCGCTTGTCGAACTGGGACTTGAGCTTCGCGACCGCCCCGAGCTCCGTGGTGCAAACCGGGGTGAAATCCTTGGGATGGGAGAACAGGATCGCCCAACCGCTGCCAATCCAATCGTGGAATCGGATGGGACCGTCCGTGGTCTTGGCCTCGAAGTCCGGTGCGTTATCGCCGAGACGGATAGCCATGATTTGGGAACCTCCTCTTATTTAGATACGCAGATTCGTCAGTTTTCCCGCCACTGTCAAGTAAGATGCACGCCGCAGGAGGAGCTTATCCCATGAACGTCCTCGCCGTACTTCTCGCCGGCGCCCTCGGCGCCGCCGATGCCAGGGTCGACGCCGTTTTCCAGGAGTACGACCGGACCGACGCCCCGGGCTGCGCCGTCGGTGTCTACCGGAACGGAACCCTCGACTACGCACGGGGTTTCGGGATCGCGAACCTGGACCATGGCCTGCCCATCACTGCCGACACCGTGTTCTACGTGGGCTCGGTCTCGAAGCAGTTCACGGCCATGAGCGTGGCCCTCGCGGCACGGGAGGGAAAGCTATCCCTGGACGACCCGGTTCGGAAATACATCCCCGAGCTTCCCGACTTCGGGAAGCCCCTCACGATTCGCCATTTCATCCACCACACCGGCGGACTCCGGGAGAAGTGGGATCTCCTCGCCATGTCGGGCTGGCGCGACGGCGACGTCGTGACGCTCGACGACGTGCTCGACCTCGCGAGCCGCCAGAAAGAGCTGAACTTCCCGCCGGGAACGGAGCACCTCTACAACAACACCGGGTACGACCTGCTGTCCGTCATCGTCCATCGAGCCACCGGAAAGACACTGGCGGAGTACGCGCGGGAACGGATCTTCGAGCCTCTCGGAATGAAGGACACGCAATTCGTCGACGACCGGACCCTCGTCATCCCAAAACGCGCGACCGGCTACGCGCCCTTGGGAGAAGGGCGATTCGCAGTGGACATGCCGAACCTCACGACGACGGGGAGCGGAAGCTTGTACACGACGGTTCGCGATCTCGCGCTCTGGGACGAGAGCTTCTACACCGGGAAGCTCGGGGGCAAGGATCTCGTGACGCTCGCGGAAACACCCGGAACCCTCGAGGACGGGACCAAGCTCACCTACGCGTTCGGCCTCTCCGTCGATACGTACCAGGGACTTCGGCGGGTCGAGCACGGAGGCGCCCTCGTCGGTTACCGGGCTCAGATTACGCGATTCCCCGAAAAACATTTCTCGGTGACGGTCCTCTGTAACTCGAGCGCGGCGCTCCCCGGAGACCTGTCTTCCCGCGTAGCGGAGATCTACCTCGGCCTTCCTACGGAGTCCGCGGAGAACACGGAGAGTCCGGAGAGTGCCCCCTACAGTCCCGAGGGCGTCTCCTCTTACGGCGGCATCTACGAAAGTCCCGAGCTCGGGGTGCGATGGACGCTCGAAGGACGCGACTCTCTCGTCTTGAAGCGATGGCGTTTCGAGGACGAGACCCTCGTTCCGCTATCCCGTGACGAGTTCCGCTCGGAGCTCGGCACGATCCGGTTTCAGCGAAAGGAAACAGGAGAGATCGCCGGCTTCACGATTTCGACGGGCCGTTCGCGCAACGTGCGCTGGGAAAAGCGGTAGGCAGGCTGCTGCAAATGAATCCGCAGCCTGCGCGAGCGGAGCGAGGCGAGTAATAAGAATGCCCGTGCGGGACGAGCCCCTGCGGCACGGCTGGGTCTGGGTCGTTTACGTCGTCCTCTTCGGCGCCGCCGTTCCCTGGTACCTTCCGGATTCCGCTTCCCGGCCGGTCTGGCCGGGCTTCCCCCTCTGGGTGACGGTCTCGCTCGGGGTCACTCTCCTTCTCGCGCTCTTCACCGCGTTCGTGATCCATCGCTATTGGGACGAGGACGAGCAGTGAGCGGAGTGCCTCTTGGCCCGGGAGCGCTCGCGTTCATCGGGCTCTACCTCGTTTCGATGCTCGTCATCGGTTACATCGCGAAGCGGGCGCAACGCGACGAGTCCCTGAGCGACTTCTATCTCGCGGGCCGCAGCCTGGGCTCCGTCGTTCTCCTCCTCACGCTCTACGCGACGCAGTACAGCGGGAACACCGTGCTCGGATATCCCGGCGAGGCCTATCGCCTCGGCTTCGCTTGGATCATGAGCGTCTCGTTCATGATGGCGATCGTCGTCGCCTATCTTCCCTTCGCTCCCGCGCTCCATCGCCTCGGGAAGCAGCACGGTTTCGTGACGCCGGGGGACTTCCTCGACTATCGCTTCCGCTCGCCCGCCCTCTCCCATCTCGCGAACGGCGTCCTGGTGATCTCGATCGCCAACTACCTCCTCGCGCAGTTCATGGCGATGGGCCACATCGTCGCCGGCTACTCGGGCAACGCCATCCCCTTCTGGATGGGTGTGGTGGTCCTGGTGCTGGTGATCGTGATCTACGAGACGCTCGGCGGCCTCCGCGCCGTCGCCTGGACCGACTTCATCCAGGGCGTCCTCCTCTTCGTCGGAGTGGTGGGCCTTCTCGTCTGGGCCGCCCCGACCCCGGCGCATTGGCGTTCCCTCACCGAGTGGCTCGGCGCGAACGACCCGGCGAAGACCGCCGTTCCCGGCGCTTCGGTGAGTCTCCGCTGGCTCAGCACCGTGGTCCTGGTCGGCTTCTCGGGCGCGATCTACCCTCAGGCGATCCAGCGGATTTACGCGGCGAAGAGCCCCCGTGCTTTGAAGCGATCTCTTCAGTTCATGATCTTCATGCCGCTCGTGACCATCGTTCCCGTCGTTCTCATCGGACTCGTGGGTTTCCGGCGCTTTTCCGGGCTCGAGGGAATCGAGGCGGATCAGATCATGCCCATGCTGCTGCGGGACTGGGCGACCCAGTCCTTCGCGAGCTACGCCCTCTCCGTCCTGGTGCTGGCGGGGGCGCTCGCCGCGATCATGTCCACCGCGGATTCGGTTCTCTTGAGCCTCTCTTCGATTCTTGCCAAGGATTTCCTCGGAAAGACCGCGCTTCGAAACGCTCCGGAGGCCCGACTCACCCGGGCGGGAAAGTACCTGTCCTGGGCCATCACCGGCTTTCTCGCGTGGCTCGCGAGCTCTCCGCGCATCACGCTCTGGGGACTCATCGAGCTCAAGTTCGAGCTCCTGATCCAGGTCGCCCCGGCGATCATTCTCGGGGTGATCTGGCCGCGGCTCGAGTCGAAAGCGACGCTCGCCGGCCTCGTGTTGGGAACGATCGTCGCGGGAAGCCTCGCGTTCTCGGGGGTCGAAGAGGTCGCGGGCGTCCAGGCGGGCCTCTTCGCTCTCGGATTGAACCTGGCTCTCGCCGTCTCACTATCGCTTCGAAAGGAGGCAACATGATCGAGGCACTCGCGTTGGCCGTGGTCCTGACCCAGACCTGGAAAGTTCCTTCGGAAGACCAGCGATGCCCGTCGAAATGGGGCGCCGCGGACGAGCGCGGCTCGGCGAACCACATGGGAACCGCGTCCGTTCTCCGGGCGAAGGAGCTCATCCGCACGGGCGAAGTCATCGAGCTCGCTCACGTGCTCAGCTCGACCATGCCTCTCTTCGGAACGCGCCGTTTCGATCTCCATACCAAGCGCACCACGATGAACCCCCAGTCGAATCGCCGCGGCTCGAACGAGGAGGTGGTCATCGCCGAGATCGGTCAGGTAGGAACGCAGTTCGACGGCTTCGCCCATCAGACCCACGAGGACCTCGCCTACAACTGCATTCCCGCGAGCGAGAATGCCACGCGAAACGGCTTCACCCGGCTCGGCATCGAAAAGGTGGGAACGCTTATGACCCGCGGGGTGCTCCTCGACGTCGCGGCGCTGAAAGGGGTCACGGTCCTGCCGGACAACTACGAGATCACCGTTTCGGACTTGGAAGGTGCCCTCACCCGACAGAATCTGAAGCTCGCGCCGGGCGACGCCATTCTCATCCACACGGGCTGGGGCACTCTCTGGGCCAAGGACAATGCCCGCTACGTGAAGAGCTGTCCCGGAATCGGCATCCAGGCGGCGGAGTGGCTCGCGCGGCAGGACCCGATGCTCCTCGGCTCCGACAACTGGCCGGTCGAGGTCGCGCCGAATCCGGACCCGGAGCTCTCGCTTCCGGTGCACCAGATCGCGCTCGTGGTGAACGGAATTCACCTCCTCGAGAACATGAAGCTCGAGGAGCTCGCGGCGAAAGGAGTCCACGAGTTCGCGTTCATCCTGCAGCCGCTGAAGCTCCAGGGCGGAACGGGCTCGACGGTGTCTCCGGCCGCGATCAGATAGTCACAACGGTAATACTCGGATCGCCACCGATTCCGCGGACCAGGAGCACGTTCTGTCCCGCCTCGCCGAGCCCGAGCTCACGGGCAAGACGTCGCGCCAGATCCTCGGGTCGCTCGAATTCCCGCTCCTCCACCATGCGAGGAATGATGCCCCAGAGAACGGCGGTCTTCCTGCAGGTCCCGGAGTCGGGAGAGGTCGCGACGATCGGAGCCCCGGGACGGGACGCGCTCATCACCTGGGCGGTGCGGCCGCTCTTCGAGATCACGACGATCGCCCGCGCGCGGATGTCCCGGGAGAGCTGCGCCATCGCCTTCGCGAGACTAGCCTCGACGGGCAGCGGACCCGGGGCGTCCTGAGTCTGCGAGAGCACGCGGAAGCCCCCCACATGCCACAGGTACGCCTCGGTCTCGCGGGCGACGGTATCCATCATCTCGACCGCGGCGACGGGGTATTTCCCGACCGCGGACTCCGCCGAGAGCATCACCGCGTCCGCGCCGCTCCGGACGGCGAGAGCCACGTCCGAGACCTCGGCGCGCGTCGGGCGGGGCTTCTCGACCATCGACTCCAGCATCTGGGTCGCCACGATGACGGGCTTCGCCTTCGCCCGCGCCCGATCGGTAAGCTGGATCTGGACGAGTGGCACTTTCTGAGGGGGCATCTCGACCCCGAGGTCACCGCGCGCGATCATGATTCCGTCGGCGGCGTCCAGGATAGCGTCGATGTCCTCGAGCGCCTCTGGTCTCTCGATCTTGGCGATGATCGCAGCGCGGCCTTCGCTCTCGGCGACGACCACCTTCAGGTCCTCGACGTCTTTCGCGCTCCGCACGAAAGAGAGCGCGAGAAAGTCGACGCCGAGTCCGAGGGCGAACCGGGCATCGTCTCGATCCTTCGCGGTCAAGGAGGGTGTCGATAGCGCGACGCCGGGGAGGTTCATACCCTTGCGGCTCTTGAGCTCCCCCCCCACCTCGACTTCCGCCTCGACCTCCGTCCCTTCGACGCGAAGGACGCGAAACGACAGGGCGCCGTCGTCGAGGAGGATGCGGTCTCCCTTCTTTACGTCGCGGGCCAGTGCTTCGTAGTGGGTGGGAATGAGTCGTCCGTCTCCCGGAACGTCGCGAGTCGTGACGGTCACGCGCTGGCCAATCTCGAGAAGGATGCTTCCCCCGGGAAAATCACCCACGCGAATCTTGGGGCCGCTCAGGTCGGCGAGAACCGCCGATGGCCTGACCTCGCGACTCGGCGGCCTTCCTCACCCGGGCGTACGCCGCCGCCGTGGTTTTCGTGCGTGCCGTGCGAAAAATTCAGACGGAAGACGTCGACTCCCGCTTCGACGAGCCGCGAAATCATCGCCTCGTCGGTCGAGCTCGGACCCAGTGTCGCGACGATCTTCGTCCGCCGGTACTTGAGGGGAACGGCCTCCGTGTCGATGCGCAAGATTGATTGACTTTACTTCTTCGGCTTCTTGGGCTCGCTCGGGTCGCGCCCGTCCGCTGGGGCGCCGGTCCCGGAAGATCCCAGGAAGAGCTTCCGCCCGTCGGGCAGAGTGAGGTCCCTGCCGTTTCCCTTGAGCGAGCCGTCTTTCGCCTGATAGCCGTCGACGACGATCTTCGTCCCGGGCAGAAGGGAGTTCTTGGTGAAGCCTCGCCGGAGGAGAGTGTTCGGAGTGCCGCCTTCGATCATCCACTTCTCGACCGCTCCATCCGCCCGTTGCACGTCGATGTGAACCCAGGCATGCGGGTTGATCCACTCCATCTTCGTAACCGTTCCCTCGAGATGAATCGGCTTGTCCGCGTCGAACTCGGCCGAGAAAGCGTGATGAGCGGGCGCTGGGGCTGCTATCGAAAGGAGAACCAGAACCGCTCCGGATACGTTTCTTCGTATCGCGGTCATCTCCTCGCTGCTCCGGTGAGTTGTTCCTGAGCGCGCGCGCCCTGCAGAAGGTTGAACATTCCGTAGTTCCCCTCGTGACAGGCGTACTCGAACATCGGCTCCTCGGTCCTGGTCATGGGAATCGCCGCCGACCAGGCGCTCGCGAACGACTTCGCATCGTCGATGGTGTACTCGTACAGGAGAGTATCGTCGCCGACGCGCGTGAAGCGCTCCACCAGATGCATCCCCGGCCCCGAGCCGCGGAAGCTCGTCTGGTCGGTGAAGTTCGTCGTGTCGACCACGAGCGTTTTCCCTTCCCAACGGCCGCGCGAGTCTCCCCGCCATTGCCGGATGCCCGACGGGAGGTGGGGACGCCCGTCCATGGGAACGATGCGCGCGTCGTGAACCATCTCGGTGAGGATAACCACGTATCCCTGATTCTGGAAGAGGTGCACGTAGTTGTTATAGGCGCTCGGGTTCATCGGCGGGCCGGTGTTGAACCCGATGATGCATCTCTCCCACGGGGTGCGATCCTCCGGGCCGTGGGCAGGGCGTTGCAGAGCCGCGGTCCGGCATCCGCCCGCTTCTGCGCCTCGGGCGTCAATTCGGGAATCCTCCCGTCCGGCGGCTCCACGATCAATGACGTGCGATTGTCGGTGAGCTTCGTTCCGTAGTCCCACCAGAACTGGTTATACGCGTTGCGCACGTCCTGGTCCGCGCTCAAGCCGTCTTCGGTCCTTCGATCCTTGTCGAGAGCTCGCACGGTCTCTTCTTCATATTTCGCCGCATCCTCGTCGCTCAGGACTTCTTTCCCGGAAAGCTCGCTCGGCCTTTCGAGGGGCGTGAGAGTGCGGAAGTCCCAGACCCCCGAAAGATCGGGATCGCCCCAGGGCGTGCGAGGCGGTGTCCACGGGTCGCCGTCCGAAGACTGGCTGCTCGCGGGTGCGCGCGAAAGCGCGAGCGTCGCGACCAGTGCCGCTGCCGCGCTACGGGTTCTGGTTTTTCCGAAGATGCCCATACATCAGCTCCTCGACGAACTCGACACATTTGAACTCCAGGATCTGGACGTTTCGGTCCAGTCGGCGATAGAGCGGCATGCTGATTTTCCAAGGCCGGGTGAACACGTTCGGATCTTCGATGGTCGCTTCGTAGAGCAGAGCATCGGAGCTCAGGGGCGTGTAGCGCTCCACCACGTGTACGGCATCGGTGTGGAAATTGCCGGAGCTGTCGAACCAGGTATCGCCGACCTGGCTCGTCACGTCGACGACCAGAGTCTCCCCCTCCCACTTGCCGCGGGAATGCCCCATCCACGTATCGAAGGGGCTCTCGAAGTCCGGCCGGTTCATGTAGATCACTCTCGTGGCGCTCGCGAACTCGTAGGCCATCAGGATGTGCTCGGGAGTCTGAACGATTTGGAACGGAAACGGCATGTAGTTCGCGCGCGGCACACCGGGCATGAAGCACTTCACCGCAGGATCGGCGGCAAGCCAGTTCTCGAGGTTCTTCTTCTTTTGCTCCGCCGCCTCGGGCTTATAGGGAATCTCGCCCCCTTCCACGACACCCAACCCCGCGGGAATGGCGCCGAGCGCTCCCATGGCGACGATGGGACCCGGCCGCGCCGCGTGGCCCTCGAGATCCCAGTGCGACGTGCCGAGCGCCTGCCAGATCCCGTTCAGGTCGGGTTTTCCGTCAGCGGTGCGAGGCGCTTGATAGGTTCCTTGCCCCTGGCCGCGCGACGACAACGCGATCGTGAGGACGGCTGCCGCGGCGACCACGGCGAACGTGATCATCAGGCCCCGAAACCGGTGCCTCATCGATTGGCGTATACACCCGGCGTCGTTGGAGTGTCAAACCGAGCGTCGGCGACGACACCTGGAATACTCCCGCCATCACGCGGCGCGGTGATATCGTGGTTGGATTCAGCAACGCTCCCGGAGCGATGGTGGAGGAGGCTCGGCGCGACGACCTGTCACGGCTCTTGCGCGCGGGCCTCTTGACCGCCGTCACCGACGGCCTTTTTTCCAGCGTATTGAGCGCCGTTTTCTACGGCTCGACGGTGACGCGCCTCTTTCAAGGAGTCGCGGCGACGCTCCTGGGCCGCGACGCGTTCGAGGGCGGTTTCTCAACGGCCGCGTTGGGTGTTCTCATGCATATCGGCGTGGCGTTCGGATGGTCGGCGGTGTTCCTGTTTCTCATGAAGCGTTCAGCCTGGCTCCGGAGCCTCCTGTCGTCCCGGTACGGCGTGCTCAAGGTCGCGGCGCTCTACGGCCCTCTGGTCTGGCTGATCATGTCTCTGGTGGTGATTCCAGCTTTCACGTACCGGCCGCCGGCGCTCGGAGTCCGCTGGTGGATTCAGCTGGTAGGCCATTTCCCGTTCGTAGGGGTGCCGATCGTGGCGTCCATCGCGAAGGAACACGGCGGATCATGAAGTAGCGGACTCCGCTCTCTCCTGCCTGTCCATGGACGCGTACTGCCGAAGCGCGCGAAACGGCAGGTTGTACAGCTCCATCAACTGGAGCGCCTGGAACGGGAGGTCCTTCACCACGAAGACGTCCGACGAGGTCGATGCCGTCGCGCTGGCGCGTGGTTCCGAGGGCGCTCGCGAGCGACTCGTCCTTGTGGCAGAGGAACATCGCCTGTCGGTACGCGGCCTGGGGATGCTCCTTGTACTTCATGTCGAAGATCGAGTTCACCTGGGCGTCGGCGATGTCTTGCAGGATGCGCACCACCTCGCGGTAGTCGACTCTCATCTCCGAGACCACCTTCTCGATCGCGGGGCGCGCTTCGAGACGAATCGCCTCCATGAGACCCTTCTCCGCCTCGTCGAAAGAGAGCGCGGGGTCGGGGAGCCACTTCTTGAAGAAGAAGCTCTCGATGACCTTCGCGAGGGTGTCTTCGGGCGCCGTCTTCCGCACTTCTTCGATTTTTCTCTCGATCTCCTTGTCGAGGAGGCGCTGCCGGAACACTTGATTGAACACGTAGAGATAGAGCTCGCGCCGCCGCAGGTAAGCGTCGCGCCTCTGGTGAAGGTGCGCGAGAAGCGCCGGACGCTTCTTCAGGAGCTCGGCGAACGTCTGGTGGATGCGGTCGTAGCTCTCCCGAAGGCGGCTCTCCAGGCTCGCCTCGGAGGCGAGGCCTTCGACGGCGCTGAGAGCGATGGCCTTCTCGAGAATCTCCCGGACGCTGATCTTCGAGAAGACCTCCTTGATCCGCGCCTCCGTGTCGCTTCCCTTCTTGAGCTTGGCGCCGCGATCGGACGCGATCTGCTTCAGCTCGGTGACCTTGGATTCGATCTCCGATCGGATGCGCTTCCAGTCGGCGGTGAGCTGCTGCGCGGTCGAGTTTCGATGATCGAGGAGCTGCTGCACCCGGAAGAACGCCTGCGTGAAGAGCGAGTCGATCTCCGCGAGGTCGAGGCCGGCGGAGCTCGCGGTGAGCGAGTCCCGGATGCGGTCGGGGACGTGGAGCATGCTCTCGAGCGCCAGATCCCGCACCCGGCCGGCGAAGCGGCTTCGCTCGTGGTCGAGCGAGGACAGAAACCGCTGGAGGTACGCATCCGGCGGCGCCGACATCTCGATGTCGTACTTGGCGAGGACGTCGATCGCCGCGAGGTCGAACCAGCGCTCGTTCTCGAGGGAGTGGCGCACCACCTCCTGCAGGAACTGGGTGAGCTTCGCGGCGTGCGCCTTCGCGAGGAGCGGCTCCACGAGCTTCTCTACTTTCCCCGGGACCGGGGGGCCGGCGGGAAAGAACTTCTCGCAGAGGCGGATCATCAAGAGGTATTCCATCTCGTCGCGCACCATCTGCTGGATGGAGGGAAGAAAGGAGAGCGCCGTTCCCGAGATCGGAGCGAACCCCTGGCCCGCGGGAAAGCTCCGGTAGAACTCCATGACACCCTCGCTCGCGCCGATCCGCTCCGGCAGCAGAACGAGATCGAAATAGACCTTGGTCGCCGCCGCCTGCGGCGGAGAGCTTCCATGTCGTCTTCGTCCAGAGACTCGCAGTAGCAGAATACGACGTCCTCGAACGGGGGCCCCGAGATCGAGGGAAGACTGCGCTTGAGGTCGGGATAGCGGGGCTGAAACGGATCCTTCAAGGACGCGTAGCCGTCGATCTCGGCGAGCACCTTTCGCGTTTGCGGAAGCCACGCGTAAGCGTCTTCCGGGATGATGGTGGGAAACGCGGTCAGGACCTTGACCCGCGGGCTCAGGATGATGTTCTCGCGGAAGAAGCTCTTGAAGAGATAGCCGAGGTGCATCAGGTTCGAAGCCATGTGCTCTTCGACGAGAAGGCCGACGAGATACACCGTCAACGGGGTATTGGCGAAGTTGAAGACCTCCCGGTTCAAGACCCCGAGGAGCCGCTCCCGGTACGGAACGTACGCTTCCGCCACCGGCTTTCCGCCCTCGACCTCGAGCCGGTGGTAGACGATGTTCCTCTCGATGGGGAGCGCCTTCACCCGATCGATGACCGAGCCTCCGAATCCGCCGAGACCGACGATCAGGTACTGGCTCAGAGACCGATCCATCGACCCTCCGAGAGCGCCTGGCCGAGGTTCCAGATCCGCCGCTTCTCCTGATCGTCGAGAGCCGTGCTTTCCTTCTCGACGAAGGAAAGGACTTCCCGTCCCAGCTCACGCGCGGTGTCTTTGCGCGCGGTGAGGCGCTTCGCCATCGCTCTCGAACGCGGCGCGCACCGAGCCCCCGAGCTCCGCTTCCGGAGAGTGGTAGTTGTCCAGGATCGAGCCGATGTCGGGTCCGAGCTCGACGCTCGGAGCGAGGCTCAGCTTCAGATCGGCGTCCGTGCGGAACAGGAACGACTCCTTCTCCGGGCTCCAGACAATCGACCCGCTCGCGAACGAGAGGTAGAAGTGGTCCTTGAGGCGCTCGAGCGTCTTGTTGGGAAGGGCCTCCTTCAGATCGTAGAGCTTGGTCGGACCGAACATGTGGATCTTCTCGTGCCCCAGCAGGTGGTTGCGGTAGATCCCCGAGGAGTCGCTGATGAGATGGAGAAGGCTCGACGCGGTGAAGCCGTGGTAGAGCGACAGGAAATGGATCTCGTGGCGTCCCGCCATGTGACCGACGCTGGTCCCCTCCGGCAAGGACTCGAGAATCGAGCGCTTCAGGCAACTGCCGTACTTGTCGCACTCCGCTTCCGAGCGCACCGGGCAGCGGTTCAGAATCTGCTCGCACGGCTTTCCCACGTAGGTGTGGGGAATGGCGATGAAGCGCGCGGCGTTGTGCTGTTCCGAGAAGCCGTACTTCGAGGCGTCGACCGTGTCGAGGACCACGAAGGGCCTCGAAAAATTGAGCCAGGTCTTGATCTGGGTTCTCATGTCTCCGAGAGCCGTCACCCGCTCGTCGAGAGGCGACCGGTCCATCACCGCCGCGAATCGCTCCCCCACCACCTGGAAGAGCCGCCGGAAGCTTTCGTCGAGGCTCAGCGTCTCGAGGCCGTCGAGGTCGGTCCCCAGGACCTCTTCGGTATGCATCTTCTTTCGCGCCTCGTCTCGTCCTCCCTTTGCCACCTTCACTTCCTCGATGACCGGGGCGACGTCACGGTGGTAGTCGAAAGCTACTTTGTAGAATTCGCCGTCGGTGACCGAGTGGCGCGTCTTCTCGATGTCCAGGATCCTCTCCTTCAGCTCCTTCAGGACCGCGACTTTCTTCAGATAGGACTCGCGCTCTCGAACCAGCGCGGAAAGGGCGCCCGTTCGGAGGTCCGATTCGGGTGCCGACGGATCGCCGCGCAGGATGAGGAGGGCGTTTCGGAGGACGACTGCCTCTCCGCTTCTGGAGCCAGTAGTTCTCGAGAATCTCCCGCGTCTCGCCGATGAGCGCCGCCATGTTCTTCTTCACGCTCACGAGGCTGAAGAGGCTCTTCGAGGCCGCGGTCTGCCGGAGCTTCAAGAACTGGTTCTCGAGCGAGCTCTTGAGACCGGGGAGCTGCTTCTCCGTCTGCTGCGAGAGGGTCTCGACCGCCTGAACGTCCTCGTGCACCTGGCGGTACAGCGCCTCGACGAACAGGTGCACCTGGCGGACGCTTCCGCTCTGCGCGGGATCGGCGAGCTTCTGGATCTCCGCCTCGAGATGGGTGCGGAAATCGCGAAGGAGCTTCGCCGCCTCCCGCCGGCAGTCCGCTTCGAAGAGAGCGAGATCCGTCGTCGCGAAGCGGGTGTCGACCTCGCGCAGGATCGCCTCGTGGCTCTCCGGCGGCTCGCTCCCGAGGTCGATGTTGGCCACCGTCGACCCGATGGTGTCCTGGATGTTGACCCGGTGCCCGGTGGAGTCGTTGTAGAACGAGAGCGACTGGAGGATCTGGGGCGACTGATTGCTGAAATGGATCTTGTTCGCCGTCAGGAACGCGTCGGAAGCCTTGTCGAGGTCGCGCTCCGCCGCCGCGGTCACGAGCTCCTGCTCCACGACGTCGAGCGCCAGGTCGGCCGATGCGAGCTGGACTGCGATCGACTTCGGGAAGACCACCGAGTAGTAGCCGAAGGACGAGTAGCAGGTGGGCTTGTTCAGCATCCGGTTGACGCCCCGAATCTTCGGGTTCAGGTTGTTGTCGATGCTGTTGTAGTCCTGGGTGAGCTCTCCGCACACCATGAGGTAGATGTAGCGGGCCATCATCTCGTAGACCTGGGACGACGAGATGTTCACCCGGCCGTTGCTGTTGTCGAAGACGAACGCCCGGTCCAGGGGCGCGAAGCCGTAGGTCTCGCTCGCCTCCATGTAGGGATAGTCGGTCTTGAACGCGAGCTCGGGATCCATGTAGACGTCCTTGTTCATGAAGTGGTCGAGCTCTTTCATCGAGGCGTAGGCGTTCGAGCGGATCCGCTCCGTTCCCTGGCTGATGTCGGAGAAGACGCTCGGGAGCGCCAGAAGACCGCAGATCTTGGTGTTGAAGCGATTCCACTTCCTCTTCCAGAGGTTGGTCAGGGCATAGGAGACGTCGAGGAACATCCCCGCCCCGGTCCCGCCGCAAACCGACGAGACGACGAAAACCAGCGGGTCGTCCACCTGGGGCACATCCAGCTTCTTGAGAAGTTTCGAATCCACCATTCCGCGGAGGGGCTCGACGAGCTTCAGGAACTTCCCGTAGTTCCAGGCGAAGAGGAGGCGGCCCAGGGACTTGTACTGCTTGCACCCGGTCGAGAGGTCGGGGATGAAGTACTCGAGCTCGCGCGGAAACCAGGCTCTTCGCGCGGTCGAGGTCGTTGTAGCCGACGTTTCCTGGAATCTCGAGCTTCAGGTACTCGTTCGTGGGATCGAGCGAGATCTCGGAGACCGGGATCGACGCGTCCGGCGAAGCCGTGGGGCGGATGAGGTCGTCGGAGTCGATGCACAGGAGCCGGAGCGCGGGAAGCTCCCGCATGCCGCCCGGCCGGTTGAGGCGATCATCTTCTTGAGCTGGAGAAGGGCTTTCATGCCCGTGCCTCCGACTCCGAGAACGATAATAGGCGTTACAGGCAAGGTCTCGCTCCTAGCGAAAATCGACGCCACCGTCGATGAGGGCTTGGAGGTCGAGGGAGCCACGCGGGGTTTCACCGGCGCTGCCTTCTTCTGGGACCTCACGAAACGGATGATCTTGCGCTCGCCTTCCGCGGTGCGCACTTCCACGGCATCACCGAGGATGTACTCGAGGATCGTCGGGACGACGTCGGGCTTCGACGAGACGAGCGCGAACGAATCGACCGATCGTCTCTCGAAGACCGCGACCTTCTGCGGCAGCCCCACGATGCGAAACCGATCGGACGCCCCTCCGCCCACGCTCGCGTGGCCTTGGATGCGGAACGGGACCGGGCGCGTCGAAGGCGGCGCCTCACCCTCGATCGTCATGGTCACCGGGATGGGACGCCGCCGGTAGAAGAGAAGTCCCGCGAGACCGGACGCGAGAGCCGAGACTCCTCCCCCGACGGCGAGACCGTAGCGCTCCCAGAACGAAGGCACGTGAAACGTGAAGCTCGCTTCCGGCGGATAGAACTTGACCGCGCTCGTCTGCTCGAAGCGTAAGCGTGGCCTTCGAAGTCTCCCGACGGGAAATCCGGCGGAAGCGTGACACGGAGAGGGAAGCGTCCGTCCCCTCGCGGAGCGAGCGCGAAGCGAGCCCTCGCTCCCGAGCGCCGCGGCCGCCGACAGGTTCTCGGAAGGCGCGCCGGCGGCGAGGCGTTTCAAGGCCGAGACGGTGACTCCCTTGATGTGCACTTCGCGCTCCTGCTCCGACGTCGATTGCAGGCTCAGTTCGAGCGGCATCTCCCCTCCAGGAAGACAGGGAGCATCGGGGCCCGAGAGACCGGCCAGATTGATCGTGTCGTCCCAGAAGCGAGAAAGACCCTTCGAGAGCTCCTCGGAATTGAACTCCTTCAACAGCGTGAATTCGGCGTCGAGGGCCTCACCGAGCTTCTGCGCGTCCGTGACGGTCCCGATCCCGACGACATGGGTCCGGAACCCCGCGCCCTTCAGGTTCTTCACCTGAGAGAGAAACCTCTCGTTGAAGTCAGAAGTGGGAGGAAGTCCCTTTCCCGGGTCGCGCTTCACCGGAGCGAAATACGGACTCTCGCGCGGGGGATGGTTCACTCCGTCCGTCAGGATCAGAACCACCTGCTGGTGCGACGGATCGGAGAGCCGACTCGAGCTGCTTCAGGGCCTCCTCGAGCGAACGGCCCATGTCGGTATAGCCCTGCGGCACCACGTTGAGCGTCCGCACCAGCTCCGAAAGGTTCTCCTTCTCCGCTTCGGACGAGAGCCTCTGGCTCACGCGGATGCGGGCCTCGCTGCTGAACCCGATGACGCAGAGGTAGTCCCCGGGCTCGAGGTAGTCGCGCACCAGAGCATCGGCGACGAACGCAGTGACCTTCGAGAAGATGGGCTTCATGCTGCCCGACTCGTCGAGGACCAGGAACACGTCGACGTTTCCCGCTCGATCGCGGGCGTGGAGCGCCGGCGCGAGCGCGGCGATCGCCGCGCCCAGGAGGAAGCGTCTCAGAGCTCACTTCTTCGGCGGCTCGTCCTTGGACTGGCTCTCGCGCAGCTGGTCGAAGAGCTTTTCCATTTTGAGACCGGTGAGCGATTCGACGACCGGCGGCACCTGGGTGATCACCTTCGCGATCTCGTTCGTGACTCGCGAAATGCCCGAATCGCCGTTTCCGGTATTCACCAGCGTGATGCGATCGATCTTCGAGAGCGGCTCCGCGATGGCGCGGGCGATCTCGGGGAGAATGGGCGCCAGGATCTGGAGGACGGCGGCCTCGTTGTACTTGCGCCAGGCCTCGGCCTTCTTTTCCATGGCGAGCGCTTCGGCGAGACCCTGCGCTTTCTGCGCTTCGGCCACGGCGAGACCCTGCGCCTGCTTGATCTCCGCTTCGGCGATACCTTGCGCCTTGTTGACCTCCGCCTGGGCGACGCCCTGCGCCTGCTTCACGTGCGCGTCGGCCAGACCCTGCGTCTTGGTGGCCGATGCCTGGTTCTCCACCTTCTTCAGGTCCGCCGCGGCGAGAGTCTCGATCTCGTACCGCTTGGCGTCGGCCTGCCGGCGGATGGTGGCGTCGAGCTCTTTCTCCCGGCGGAGGATCTCCTGCTCCTGGACCCGGATCTCGATCGTCTTCTTCTGGAGCTCGTACGCCATGTCGGCGTCGGCCTTCTTCAAGTTCGCTTCGCGCTGTTGCTCGGCGATGGCCTGCGCCGCCTGGAAGTTCGCGACCTCCGCCGCCCGCCGCGAGGACGCCTGCGCCTCCGCCTGGCGCCGGTCCTTGTCCGCCTGTGCTTCTCCGACCGCGGCGTCGCGCTTGGCCTCGGCCTCCTGCGCGAGCTTCTGCGCTTCCGCCTGGCGCTCGCGCGTCTCGCGCTCCGCATCGGCCTGCGCGATCATCGACTCCTTGGTCGCGATGGCTTCGGCGATGGCCGCGGTGCGCTTTACTTCCGCGATGCGCGGTTTTCCGAGGGCTTCGAGATAGCCGTGCTTGTCGCGGATATCGCGGATGGTGAAGGAGTCGATTCCGAGGCCCATGTTCGCGAGGTCCCCGGCGGAGATCTCCTGCACCTTCTGCGCGAACTGATCGCGGTTCTTGTAGATGTCCTCGACGCTGAGAGTGCCCAGGATCGCCCGCAGGTGGCCCTGCACCGTCTCGAGCGCGATCTTGGCGATCTCCTGGGGCGGTTTCCCGAGGAAGCGCTCGGCGGCGGCATGAAGCGACGCCTCGTCTTTCTTGATCTTGATCTGGGCGACGCCGTCCACCAGGATGGGAACGCCCTGCGACGTGTAGACCTCGGGCGTCGTGACGTCGAGGGTCATCACTTCGAGCGAGAGGCTGTTCCAGGTATGGAACAGCGGAATCACCATGTCCGCGCCTCCGGTGATGAACTTCACCCGTCCGCGGCCGGAGACCACGATGACCTCGTTCGGCCCCGCCTTCTTGAGAAAGGCGAGGTAGGTGAGGATGTACCCCACGACCGCGATGGCGATGACCGCGAGAGCGGCCAACAAGAGTACGTTTCCGAAAATCAGCTCCATTGCCGGCGTCCTTCTTTCTTGATGCTGCTGCGATCAGCTCGACTCCACGAGAAGCGTCGATCCCACCATCTTCAGAACCTTCACCTGCGCGCCTCTCGGGACTTCGCGCCCGTGTGCTTCCCGGGCGGGAGCGGTGTACCGCTGTCCGTCGACGAGTGCCGCGACCTCTCCCATTCCGTCCTTGGGAATCGGAGTGATCACCTCCGCGTGGACGCCCGCGAGATCCTGGAGCCGGATCTCGGCTCGATCCGCGGGAGCTTCCAACGATTCGCCAGCCGGCGTAGGTGATGAGGTACGCGGTCACGACGGCGGCGGGAATGGCGACGAGGATGCTCACGGCGTCCGTGACGCGAACGCCGTAGAGAGCGATGAGACCGTAGCCTCCGATGCAAGCGAAGAGGGTGGCGAGAGCGAGCGGAGAGAAGAACGGGAAGTGGAACTCCGCCGCGTGCGGAGCGTGCGCGGAAGCCGAGGCGTGGCCGGCTGCATCGACGCCGTAGTCCATGTGCGCGTCCGAGCCGTGATGGCCCGCATCACCGTGGCCTTCCCCTCCGAGATCGGAGTGCCCCAGAAACACCGAGAACAGCAGATAGCCCGCGCCGAGGACGGCAAGGGCGACGTAGGTGAGGGTCAGCAAGGCGGCTTCCTCCCCGGATTCGTGCTGGAAAAACGACGTGCGTCTGGGCGAAGTAGGGACGACTTCAGTAAATGTAGCGGGTTTACCGGCGGCGCGTCAAACCGAGAGTCTGGAGTGTCCCATCGGGAAGCTTCGCGAGAACCCCGTAGAGCTTCAACGGAGGAAGCGACGCGCGGTGGGAAACGTCGATCTCGACGAGGTAGACCTCGACCTTGCGGAACTGATAGACGACCCGCCCCTCGGCGTCGACGCCGGTTTGGTTCAGATCGACGCTTCCGGCCGCGAGACCCTCGAGGAGGCGCCCGTCGAGAGTGAGGACCACGTCCGCCGCCCGGGAGATCCGGACGCGGGCGTCGAGCGAGCGAGCGCTTCGCGGCACGAACGAGGTCCCCTCGTCGGGCGCGAGATCGATCCCGCCGCCCGAGAGACGCGCCCGGGCCTCTTCGAGCACACCCTCCGCGGCGAGCTCCTGCGCGATGCCGTCCCGGAAGTCGACCGACTGCCGCTGCCACCTCAGAGCGAGACTCGCGAGGAGCACCGTCGGCGGGAGGAGCACGATGATGGCGACGAGCACCGTCACCAGCGCCGCTCCTTCCTCGCCCTTCAGAAGACGTTTTTCTTCCATGCGTGCATCCGGATGGCGGGCGGAGAGCCCTTCTCCCCGCTCCACCACGCCCGCCGAGAGGCCGACGATGTAGCGGCCCGAAGGACGATCGAGCTCGAACTTCAGGACCAGGCTCGCCCTCCTGCATCCCGTGTAGAGCGAACCGAAGGAGTCGAACGACAGGAAATCGAGCTCCTCGATCTCGAGGCTCGGGAGGGCGGTAACGCCCTCCATGGCGAACGGAAGCTCGCGCGGGTCGCCTTGGACCTCCATCAGGCCCTCGCGCCATTCGCGGAGAGAGAAGACCTGCCTCGGCTCCGCCAGGCCCTTCAGAAAACCTCGTCCGAGCTCGAGGACGACGAAATCCGCGCGTCCGTCCCGCACCAGCGCGAACAGATCCCCGGAAACCGGATCGCGGGCGAGGGAAACGGCAAGCCCGGGAAGCGCCGCCACCCGTACCGGCTTTTGCGGGGTGAGCGTCTCATCGAAGGGGACTTTCCAGATCGAGCCCTGCTCGCCGTTGTTCATGAGGAAGTAGAGATGACCGTCGGTTCCTTCCACGAGCGAGCCGGGAGTGCCGGTGAGGCGGAAGAGGCGCTCCGGTTTTCCCGGCGTTCCCCCGGCGCCGAACCGGAATCGAAAGATCGAGCCCTTCTCCTGGCTCGCGACGTAGAGTGCGTCGTCCGCTCCGAAAGCGATCCCTCCCGCCTGGGCGATGGCCTCGGTGCCCTCGAAGGTCGTGACCTCGGACTCTCGCGAGAGCCCACCGGACGCGTCGGGCGCGATGCGGGTGAGGTTCCCGATACGAAGGCCCCAGGCGGCGACGAAGAGCGAGCCCGCGAGAGGGCCGCCCTCGGGCCCGAAGGTGAGAGCGACCGGCGCGCGAACGTCCTCGAGGAAGATCACGTCGTCGACGCTCGCGCTCATGAAGCGCTTCTCCATCTCGAAGGTGTAGAGGTAGGCGCGGTCCTGGCTCGGAATTTTTCCCGAGGCGAGAATGAGAGCGTAGCGGGAGCCGATGCGCGAGGCGACTCCCGCCGGGTTATCCAGCGGAAAGAAGACCCGCGAAAGACGGAAGCCGACGTCGCGCCGCTCGAAGTCGACCCGTCCCGAGCGCGGCTCGAGCGCGACGGTCGTCGAAAGGCCCCGGGGAGCGAGCGCGTGGTCACCGGGCAGAAACCGAAGCGACACCCGCACGGAAGCGAGCTCCAGGCGTGGTCTCCACCTTCGGAAGCGAGATGGGCTCGTTCTCTTCGTCCCGGTACTCGAAGGCGAGAGAGAGAACGTCCCGGGTGAGGACTCGCGGCCCCACCCCCGCCACGTCCTTGATCAGATCGCGTCGCCCGTCCGCTCGCGCCTCGCCGAGAAAGTACCGCACCTCGCGAAGGCCGAGCACGCGAGCGCCCCGACTCGGCGAGTACGATCTCCGGAAACCGCCCCTCGTCGTCGTGAAGCGGTCGGAGCGCGATGGCGTCGAGCTCCGCGCGCTCGACGAGGGCGGGCTCGCTGCCTCCGGCGTTCTCGGTCAGGAGGACCTCGTCCCCTTTCTCGAAACCGGCGGAGGGGTCGACGGCGACGTCCTCGCCCGGGAGGAGGTCGCTTCGAAGAGCGCTCGCCCTGACATCGGGATTCGAGCGCAAGGTCAGGGCGTCGCTTTCCACCGCCGATCCCGGCCGACGTGGAACGACGGCGGCGGGTCCTTCACCGAGCCCCTGTCCCGCGAGGGAGAGCTCGTAGGCAATGTCGTCGAGCGCGAGCGCTACCGCCGAGCTGCTGACCGCGAGCTCGCTCTCTCGCTCATAGATTCGGGAGACGTGGCTCATGGTCTGGGCCACGAGCGCCATCACCACCAGGGTGATGGCGAGCGCGAGGAGCACTTCGAGAAGGCTGAAGCCCCCGGCTCCGCTCGGGGCGAACCGCGAACGTATCGACACGAGTCGATCGTCGCAGATCGCGCGGCCGGGAGCCAGCCTTCGAAGTCTCAGCTCAGAGCGTAGCGAGCTTCCTTTTCGCTTCCGAGTACGAGAGGGCCCGCTCGAGCCCGTTCGCCGTCGAAGCGACCACCTGTTCGTACGTCTTTCGCGCGGCGGCCTTTTCCCCCTTCCGCTCGTACGCGCGCGCGAGAAGGAGCCGGTGGAAGGGATCGTCCGGGTTCGACTTTCTCGAGGTGCTCGATGGCCGCGTCGATCTCACCGCTCTCGAGCTTCAAGTAGCCGGCGAGGTAATGATAGGCGGGCAGGTACTGTTCGCCTGCTTCCCCTCCCTCTTCGATCATCTTCCGCACCTTCTCCGCTTCCGCCCACGCTTCCTGGTGCTTGCCGAGCTTCGCGAGAGAGCGGCACTTCCCGTGAAGGAGCCTTCCATACCAGACCTGCTTCTGGTCCTCGGGGAGGGTCGAGCCGGGAACGCTTTCGTAGCCCTTCTCGTAGGCTTCCATCGCCTTCGAAGCGCCTCCGTTCTCGAGATGGATGCGCGCGATGGAGTTCCAGATGAAGACCTCGGGAAATCCCTGGCTCGCGGCGCTGTCTTTGTACTCGGCGAGATACTGTTCGAGAGCGGTAACCGCCTCCGTGGGATGCTCTTCGTACAGGTGGCTGAACGCGACGCCGTACCGAATCACGAAGGGAAGCGACTCCTGCGGAAGCGAGCGCTCGATCGATTCGAATGCGGCCCTCGATTCGGCGTATTTCTCCACGAAGGAGATCGTCGTTCGCGATGAACGAGCGCGCCCGGGCGCTGTCGGGCCCGACGGCGAGAGCTTTCTCGAAGGCGGCCCTCGCCTTGTCGCTGTCGTTCGCGCCCTGATAGAGCTGCCCGAGAAGCATGTAGGTCAGCCGCTCGTCCGGGATAGTCCGCGGCGACCTTCTCGAGAAGGGGGATGCCGTCGCGGAAATTCGCGCCCTGGTTGGCGCGCACCACCGCCATCGCCTCGATGAATCGCCGCTCCCCGTCGGAGGCGTTCTTCGAGAGCTCGACCGCCTTGTCCAGATGGGCCGGCCCCTCGTTCGGGGGCACGAACGACGGAAAGGTAGTACTGACCCATGGCGAACTTCGGATCGGCGGTCACGATCTTCTGCGCGATCTCGGCGAGGTGCGGCCCGGCCTCGAAGTTCTCGACGCGAGCCTGCAAATCAGCGAGAAGGCTCTTGGCCTCCGCGGACTCCGTCTTCAATTCGAACTTCCTCTCGGCCGCCGAGAGCCAGATGAGACCCAAGCAGAACGAAAAACGCCGCGGCGGCGGCACGACGTCGATTCATGGAATTGACTCCTCTCTTCAAGGGATTGAATTGGATGGTCTTCGAGCCCTTAATCTCTACGTCGGAGAGGAGCAGTGGAGTTTCATCACCCGCTGAAAACGAACACCCGCCGATCGAAGTCGAGGGTCCATGCCCGGCGCGAGAGGAACGCATGCGAAATCAAACCGTCGATGCGAACGCCCCCGAACGAAGACCAGCTTGGCCGGTTCTCGACCTCGAAGGTGAGTCCTTGCGCGGTAACCTCGCCGAGCGAGAGCGGAAGGGGTGAATCGAAGAAGGTCTTTCTGGTCTCGTCTCGGGGAACGTCCCAACGGGTGAGATCGCGCGCGCGCGCGAGGAAGGCGACCTGCTTCAGACCGGTGCTCCCGTCTGGTCGGAGAAGCATGAGACCCGAGTCGACGAAGAAATTCAGATCGCGGCGCTCCCCGACTCCTCCGCGAGCCCAGAGGTAGTGGTCGCCCCAGAGGTAGAATGCGACTTCAACCCGATTTGTCGCGGGCACTAGCCGGAAATGCTCATCGCGCGCGTCGCTGCGGCGAGGCGATAGAACGAGCCGCGCGCGGGGATAGTCGAGTGTTGCGAGGAACGGCTCCAGGAGGTTGGTACCGAAGATCACGAAGTCCTGCTCACCCGTGAGAGTAGAAAGAGCCGTCACGGGAACGTTCTCGAGCAAAGCACCGCCGATCCGAAATGAGCGCGCGAGCCCCGAGGACAGCGCCGTCCTGTGGCTTCCGTGAAACCCGTTCCCCGCCGGGACCACGTCGATGCCCAGCTTCTGCGCCTTCTCTGGGCTCATCGCCAGGAACGCCCCGCCAGTGTCCACGTGGGCCAGGAGAGGGATGCCGTTGATCTCGACGCTGAATGCGGGGAAGTATGCAGTGAGTGGGTGTTCGGCGAAGGGAACCACCGTCGTTCCGGCGAGCGGCGAAGGAGGACTCTCATGCCGCATTACGTCAATCAGCGCCTGCCTCACCTCCTGCTGGCGCTGATACTTCGGTGACAACGTCTCGTGCGCTGCGCGAGCGTCCTCGTAGCGTCCGCTGACGGCGGCGACGAGAAGGCGGAGGTAGACGCCTTCGTCACCCTCGAGATCGAAGGAGAGCTCACCCGCCCGCGCGACGTCGCCGTCGGCCCACGCGCGCCATGCGGGAGCCAGTCGTTTCCAGGGAAACCAACTCATTTTTCCTCCTTTCCGCGGTGGGGGCGGGGTACGCCAAGGCGGTGATGGCGTAGAGCGGAGCGCCAGAGGTATCCGCGCTCCGCGCCCACCGCTCGAGAAGCCGCTGCAGCTCCCGCATCCGGGCGGGAGACAACCGCGTCCCGAGTCGAAGCGCGAGCACCGGCTCTTTCGGCGAGCGAAGCGCGCGCACCTCGTCCTCGGCCGCCTCCAGAACTCCTGCCAGGACCACGGGCACTTTCGAGCGCCGGCGCTCGAAGACTCCCGGGTCCACGCGGACGCTCGGCGCGACCGCGCGGTAGTACTTCTCGACCGTTCCGCGCTTCCGCCGGGTCTCGATCTGGCGTACGAGGCGAGCCTGTTCGAGCACCCTCACGTGGTGGTAAAGACCGGTCGGCTTGCGCCCGAGGATCTCCGCCACCTGCTTCGGCGTGCGCGCCGCGGCCGCGAGCTCTTCGAGGATCCGCAGGCGGAGCGGATGAGCGAGCGCTTTTACCTGCTTCAAACTCCGAATCGGGTTACCCATTGCTCTAACTGTATCAAATATTCATTATTAATTGAACAATGGCGCAAGCCCTGGAGGCGGGTTACGTGAGACCGCCGCGAGTCTAGAAGGCTTCCGGCACGAAGAGGTAGTTCTCGCCGAGCGGGCACCAGAACACGTCGAGAACGGTAGCGCTCGTCTCGGAATAGGGATTCCTCGTCTCGCCACGGAGCGCGTGCGGAACGCTCGCATCCAGAAAGCAGGAGTCGCCGGCGCGGAGGACTTCTTCGACCTTCTTGTCCTCGGCGAGGGTCGTGAGCACGAGCTGGCCCTCGAGGACGAAGATGAATTCCTCGCCGTGGTGCTCGCTCGGAGCGGAGTCGCCGGAGTTCGCGGGAACTTCGACGATGCAGGGGAAGACAGAACGGGGACGGAACTCCGAGACGAGCGAATAGTATGCGTTCGGAGGGCGCCCTTCGTTGCCAAAGGCGCCGTTTCGGCGGCGCCGGTGAGAGTCGGCCCGGATGTCCGCGGCCCGGCAAACGACGTAATAAGGAGGCTCGTCCTGGAGGTGTGTGAAGAATCCCCGCAGGGGCTCACCGAACGCTTTCGTCAACGCCATGAGCGAGTCCATGGGTAGGGGCCGCTTCCCGGCCTCGATCTGCTGGAGCTGGCGAGGTCGGAGCCCCGCCACTTCGGCGGTCTCCTCCAGGCTCCACCCCCTCGACTCCCGGAGCACGTGAAGCCTCCGTCCCGCTGTCTGATGTCGCCCGCTCTCTCGATCGATCGAGAAACCGCGCGCGTGGGGCGAGTACCAGTCCCAGGCAGTCGGGAACGGCCTCGACGGACCGGCGAAAACGTGCAAGGTCTCACAAAGCTCGGGATGGGGAGAGCGTACCAAGTGCGGCATGTCGGCTCGAAAAATCAGACAATCGCCGTGGTGAAGGCGCTCGACCGCTTCGCCCTCCGACGTCCGCATGCGGAATTCCATCTCCCCTTTCAGAACGAAGACGAACTCGATCTCGTCGTGGTAGTAGAAACGCAGGCCCGATTCCGGCGTGTTCGAGAGCCGCGCGAGGAGCGGCTCGATGTGTCGTCCCACGAACAAGTCAGCGAGAGGCCAGAACTCGTGCGTCCGATCGAGCTCACCCGACTCACTGAGGACCAGCGACCTCCTCGCGGACTGCCTGCGAACTTCTGCGTCGCGCGTGATCTGGTAGGGAAAGCTTCGCTCTTCGGGGAGCAGGACGTCGGGCGTGACTCCGAACGCGCCCGCGATCCGGACCAGCGTCTCGAAGTCCAGGACGACGAGACCCGTCTCGATCTGAGAAAGCCGGGTGACGGACAAGCCCGTCTTTTGCGAGACGTCGCCGAGAGTGAGCTTTCGAGCCTGTCGTTCTTCCCGAAGCCGCTGTCCTAGCCTGAGTTCCTCGAAACTGCCCAGGTGCGAGCTGAAAACCGGCAATCCCCCTCCTTGCCCTCTAAAGCGGTCATTCTAATGTGTGGCTCCCACAAACGACAATGGTTCTTGGATCCAAAAAATTTGCACGATTTGAGGTGATTTAGCTACAAAAAGTTAACATCTTGCTATTGACACCGCTAACTAAGGCTGATATTTGACAAATTTATTACTATGTTCCTATTTCAGCCTCGTTTTCTGAAAAATGTAGGGCCGAGATCGGCGTTTCTTACGCAATTCCTGGCGGCCTCGGCATTTGCCTCGGACGATCCAGGGCTGTCCTCGATTCGTGAGTCGGCTCTCAAGGGGCACGTCTCGTTTCTGGCGTCCGACGAGATGGCGGGGAGAGACTCCCTGAGTCCCGAGGGACGCATTGCCGCCGAGTACATCGCGGGTTTCTTTCGAAGAGCCGAGCTCGAGCCGGTAGGCGACGAGGGGACGTTCTTCCAGAACTTCCCCATGGTGGAAGCCCATGTCGACCGGGCGAACGTTCGACTGCGGGCCAGTATCGCGAACGCCGCGGGCACGTTCGAAAGAGATTACGCCCTCGGGGCCGATTTCACGCTCCCTCGACAGGGTGGAGTCGATTTCGAGGCGAGAGCTCCTCTGGTCTTCGCCGGCTATGGAATCTCCGCCCCCGAGTTCGACTACGACGACTTCGCTTCCATCGACGTCGCGGGAAAGGTGGTGCTCGTTCTGACCCACGAGCCACAGGAGAGCGATCCGGCGAGCCGCTTCCTCGGACGGTTCCAGACCGTTCACGCCTACAACTGGTGGAAACCGGAGGTCATCCGGCAGCGGGGAGCCGTTGGCGATCGTAATGGTGGACGAGCGAGCCCCGCATCGGCCCCGTCGAGTGCCGAGCGGACCGACCAACGGCCAGGTGCGGCGCGATCGCCCCGGCCATGCGCTCACGAGCCCGTTCTGGGATTTGCCCCTTTTCGTGGTCAGCCGGCGGGTCGCGGACGAGCTCCTCTCCCCTGCCGGAAAGACCATCGACGAGCTGCAGGCGACGATCGACCAGACAGGCCAGCCGGCCTCGATGGCGGTCGAAGGCGTGACCGTCGATATGAAGCGGCCGATCTCGAGCCGCCGCGTCGTCCAGACGCGGAACGTCGTCGGGGTTCTCGAGGGCTCGGATCCAGCCCTCGCGAAAGAGTACGTGTTGATCACCGGCCACTACGACCACGTGGGTCGCGAGGGAGAGTTCATCTTTCGCGGTGCGGACGACAACGCCTCGGCCACCGCGGCCGTCATCGCGATTGCGGAAGCGTTCCGAGCCAACCCGACGCCGCCGCGGCGGAGCCTCATGTTCCTCGTGTTCGAGGCGGAGGAGGACGGACTCCTGGGCGCGTTCCACTACGTCGCTCATCCCGATCGTCCCCCTCGAGAGCACGGTGGCGGTGCTGAACATGGACATGATCGGCAGGGACGAGGAATCCGCCACCTGGGACACGAAGGCGGCCGACAATCGAAACTCGGTCAACGTCGTCGGCACTTTGTACAGCCCGGATATCCGCCGCGTCATCGAGGCGGAGAACCGGGACGATCGGGCTCACACTCGACTACAAGACCGACGGGGACGACCGGGAGGGCTGGTTCTCGCGTAGCGATCACTATCCGTTCGCGATCCACGGCGTGCCGGTAGGCTTCTTCAACACCGGCGAGCACCCCGACTATCACACCGCCAACGACACGTGGGATCGGATCAACTATCCCAAGATGGAAAAGATCGTGCGGCTCGTCTACCTGCGAGCGCGAGGAGCCTCGCGAACCAGAACGAACGACCGGGCTTCGTGACCGCGCGTTCGCAGGGAAAGACCTCGGGCGGCAATTGATTCCAAGCGTACGTATGGAGACTTTCAGGAAGGCAGGGAGGCAAGTATGAAGACGCGATGGCGGAGTTGGATAGCGGCCGCGACGCTCTCGGCGCTGCCGGCGACGGTCTCGAGTCAGGTCAGCTTGGGAACGCTCCTGGGGCAGGCCCAGGACGACACGGGTGGTGTCTTGCCTGGAGTTTCGGTCACCGCCACCAACACCGGCACGGGTGTGTCGCGCGGGGGCACCACCGACAGCCGCGGGCAGTACGCGATCGTCGGTCTCCAGCCGGGAACGTACGAAGTAAGGGCGGAGCTCACCGGATTCCGCACATCCGTCGCCAGCGGCGTCGTGATTCAAGTCAACCAGGAGACACGCCTCGACTTCCGCATGCCGCTGGGCGAGGTCGCCGAGACCATCACCGTCTCCGCGGAGACGACGGTCGTACAAACGAGGTCCTCGACGGTGGGAAAGGTCGTCGATCAAACGGCGATCGTCGCCATGCCTCTCAACGGCCGGAATTTCGTGGACCTGGGCCTGCTCGTGCCCGGGGTAACGACCCGGGAGCAGCGCACGCAGGCCGGAAGCACGTACTACGTTCACGGCCAGCGCGACGACGCCAACAACTTCCTGATGGACGGAGTCTCGAGCAACGAGCTGAACGGAAACACCGCGGACATCAAGCCCAATCCCGACGCCGTCCAGGAGTTCAAGATCCAGACGAGCAATTTCTCCGCCGAGTTCGGGCGCAACGCCGGCTCCATCGTCCAGGTCGTCACCAAGTCCGGCACCAACGATTACTCGGGCGCGGGATGGCTCTTTTTTCGCGACGACGCCTTCCAGGCGAAGGACTACTTCGCCATCAACGACCCTCCACCGCTGAGCCAGAAGCAGTACGGTGCGACCTTCGGCGGGCCCATCATCCGGAACAAGACGTTCGTCTTCGGCTCCTACGAGGGCTATCGCCTCACCCGAGGATTGACCAGCCAGACGATCGTTGCGTCGGCAGGGGAACGGGCGGGCGATTTCAGCTTCCTTACCAGGCCGATCGTCGACCCCAGCACCGGACAGCCCTTCCCAGGCAACGTGATTCCGGAGGATCGAATCGACCCCGCCGCGACCGCTTTACTGGATTTGATGCCGCTGCCCAACATCTCGGGGGCGGCGGCTCGGTCGAACAACTACGTTTCCTCTCCGGACTCGTCGAACGACTACGACCAGTTCATCGCCCGCCTGGACCATAACTTCAGTGAAAACTGGGCGATCTTCTACCGGCACTTCTATCAGAAGACGGAGCAGTTCAACCCGGTTCAGGGAGCGGGCGTTTCGCGCTACGACGGATTCCCCAACACACTCGACCAAACCGTCGGACACTACACCTTCGGCGTGAACACCATCCTCTCCGTCGAGAGGTTCAACGAGCTGCGCGCCGGCGTCTACACGAGGGAAAACACCTCCTCGAACCTTCCCTTCCTCGACCCGCTCGACTTCGGGGTCGGGTACGAGCGCCCGCAGGACGTCATCGGGGGCATCGGCCTTCCCGAGTTCAACATCACGGGAATGTCCGGCATCGGCAATCAGATTCAAGGGCCGAGCACCAACGACAACTACGAGCTCCAGTTGACCGACGTGTTCACCTGGGACACGGGAGACCATTTTTTCAAGTTCGGCGGCGAGGTGCGGAAGGGTCGCGAGAAGAACGACGTGGGGTTCTTCTACGTGGGACGGTTCGTATTCGACGGCCGATACAGCGGGGATTCCTTTGCCGACTTCCTGCTCGGCCGCGCGCGCGAGTTCAACTTCGCCGGCGGCAGGACCCTGATGGACCAGAATAACTGGAACCTGGGGCTCTTCTTCCAGGACGACTTCACCTTGAGCGACCGGTTGGTGCTCAATCTCGGGCTCCGATGGGACTACTACAGCCCCATCATCCACAAGACGGGTCAGACCTCCACCTTCTTCGAGATCGAGTCACCCACGCCCAACGTTCCTTTGAGCGGCGTTGGCCAGATCGTTCTCGCGGGTGATCCGGATTTTGGACTTCCCGACCGGGGAACGTACTTTCCCGATTACAACAACTTTCAACCGCGCGTCGGCGTTTCCTGGGACATCCGAGGCGACGGCACGCTCGCGATTCGCGGAGGAGCGGGCGTCTTCCACAACCAGCTCAAGAACAACACCACTCTCCAGCAGCTTCTCTCGTACCCGTTCTATTACCAGCCCGTGGTTCGCGACACGACCCTGGCTGACCCTCTCCTGGGCCTCGAGCGTGAGGACTATGCCACGGCGCCTCTGAATCCTGGACCGGGATATGAGGGGCAACCCATCGGGCAGCTCTACGTCACCGATCCCAACATCGTCACGCCCTACACCACGGCCTGGAGCCTCAGTCTCCAGTGGGAGGTCTTCAAGAGCACCATTCTCGAGACGGCCTACGTCGGAAACCGCGGCAGCGAGCTCCTGCAGTTCGAGGAGATCAACCAGCCGTACAACCAGCTCGAGGGAATCACGCAGTCGAACAAGGACCTCTATCGTCGCTATCCCGGCTTCACGTCCGTTCTGCAGACGACCAATTGGGGTCGCTCCACGTACAACGGCTGGGAGACGAGCCTCTTCCGCCGTTTCTCCCAAGGGCTGAGCTTCGGCGTGGCCTACACCTTGTCCAGGTCGAGGGACCTGTCTTCCCACTTCCATTCCGGCGCGACCAATCGGACTTGGGTCATGACGCCTCAGGACGCCGACGACCCGGAGGTCGAGTGGGCGGACTCGTTCTTCGACGCCCGGCACCGGATCGTGGTGAACGAGACCTGGCAAGTTCCCCTCGGTCCCGACAAGAAGTACATGAACGAAGGGGTATGGGCCCACATCCTCGGCGATTGGGTGGTGACCAGCATCTGGACCTACCAGAGTGGACGTCCCTTCTCGCCCTACGACAGCGCCGACCCCTGTATCACGGCGGGCAACTGGACTCCCGTTTGCCGCCCCAACCTGATCGGCGACCCCAACGCAGGCCCGCGAACGGCGCAGGAGTGGTTCAACACCGACGCCTTCCAGCGAACGGGGCCGAGCGAGTTCGGAACGTCTCCACGAAACCCGATCCTCGGACCGCGTCTTTTCAACGTGGACCTCTCGTTCTCGAAGCTCATCCAGCTCCCGGGTGAGCGGACGCGGCTCGAGATCCGCGCCGAGGTCTACAACCTCTTCAATACCGTGAATCTGGGCCTTCCCGTGGTGGACATCGCTTCCGCCGGTTTCGGACGCATCGGAAGCACGGCAGTGCCGGCCCGGGAGTGGCAGTTCGGAATCAAGGTCTACTACTGATAGGCTTCGGGCCGCCGGGCGTATCGGCTCGGCGGCCCGAGCTTTGTTGTCACCCCCGTTCGCCGTCCTCGTAATCGAGAGGCTCTCCGCCTGCTGGAGTTCTGATGATGACTCGGAAAAGACTTCTTCTATCGACGGTCTTCCTGATCTCCCTTTCCGAGGGAACCGGGAGCGCGCAGTGGACGAACCGCTACCCGAAGGTCGAAGGCTTCAGCCACCACGTCTACCTCGAGGGATACGAGCTCCCGTTTCTCAACGCCGGTCCCTCCGATCCCGCGCCCTCGCCCGACGGCAAGAGTATCGCCCTCTCCGCACGGGGATGGCTCTGGATCCTCGATCTCGAATCGAAGCAGGCGCGTCGATTGACCGATGGAGCCGGCATGGACTTCCGGCCGCGTTGGTCTCCCGACGCCTTATCCATCGTGTTCGTGCGCGACGATACGCGGAATACGACGCTGGTCCGCCTCGAGGTCGCGGGCGGGGCCGAGGACGTTCTCGTGCAGGAGCCGGCGATTCTCCTCGATCCCGTGTACTCCCTGGACGGCCGGGCGATCCTCTACTCCTCGGCGCAGGCGGGCGACCTCGATCTGTGGCGGATGGATCTAGCGAGCGGGGAGAAGACGCGTCTCACCGAGGCGAAAGGCCTGGAGCTTTCTCCGCTCCCGGTGTCGGAGCACGAGATCGTTTTCGTCTCCAAGGCGCAGACGGGCGACAGCGTCTCGGTGCTCGATACAAGCACAGGACATTCCCGGGTCCTGATCGAGGAATCCATCGGCTCCCTGATGCGGCCCGCCCTCGATCCGAGCCGCGGGAGCCTCGTCGTGCCCCTGCCCGATCCCGATCGCTGGGCCCTGTGGCTCAAGGATCTCGCGGGCGGACCTGGTATCCGGGTGACCGCGGGCGACGGCTTGCCCATCATGCCCGCCTTTTCCTCGGACGGCGGCACGATCTTCTTCGTCGAAGCGGACTCCGAGCAGCGCTTTCGACTGAAGAGAGTCGCCCGCGGCGGAGGTGCTGTCGAGGAAGTCGATCCCATCGGGTGGGACTGGGGAGCGCCGACGACGCGCGTTCAGATTCGGACCCGCGCGGAAGGCACGCTCCGTCCGCTGGCGGCACGGCTCCACGTTTCGGACGCGACCGGGCACCCGGTGGTCTCGGAAACCTCGCAACCGCGGTTCGATTCCCAGAGCGGGAAGGTCTACCTCTACTCGAATGGAATGCTCGAGGTCGAAGCGCCCGCGGGTTCGCTTCGCATCGAAGCCACTCACGGCCTTTCGACTCCGGTCGCGACCACGACGCTCGTTCCACGAGCGGGCGAGATCGCGATCGCCGATCTGGAGCTCGCCCCCCTTTGGCGTGGGGGGGACGGCGGATGGTATTCGGGCGATCACCACTTCCACCTGAACTACGGCGGTCCGTATCGTCTCCACCCCGACTCGCTCGTGGGAGTTCTCGAGGCAGAAGATCTCGACGTGGCGACGCCTCTCATGGCGAACCTCCACACGCGGCTCACCGACCTCGAATGGGCGTCGTGGACAAGGCTCGGGCCGTCGCCGCCCCTGATCGTCTTCGGGCAGGAAGTCCGACCTCACTTTCTCGGCCACATGGGACTCATCGGGATCTCCTCGCCGCACTGGCCCTGGTTCTGGGGTCCCGCCTATCCCGTCTACGGAAGGGACGACCGCGTGAACGGGAGCGCCCTCGAGCAGACCCGGCGCCAGGGGGGTGTGAACTCGTTCGTGCACCCCGTCATGGCGCCTTCGCCCTTTCCCGAGGATGGGACTCCGCGCGGTCTTCCACTCGCGCTCGTGCCGGAAGCTCTCCAGGGGCTCGTCGACACGCTCGAGATCGCCTGCTTGTGGAGCGACGAGCGAGGGACTTCGGACGCATGGTACCGGCTTCTGGACGTGGGCCTCGCGGTCGCTCCGTCCGCGGGAACGGACGCTTTTTCCAACTTCTACCGTTCGATGACGGTCGGAGCCACGCGCGTCTACGTAAAGGTGGACGGGCCGCTGAATCTCACGAGCTACCTCGACGGTTTGAGGCGCGGGAGGAGCTTCGTGACGACGGCGCCCTTCCTCGACTTCGTCGTAGGGGGAGCGGGACCCGGTGAAGTTCTCTCCGGCTCTGGAAGTCATGCCGACTGGAGCCTCACCCTGATCTCCGCCGTGCCCGTCGAGACGGTGGAAGTGCTCGTGAACGGCAAGGTCGCGTGGAAAGACGAGGGACTGGCGGCGCCTGGAAAGCGGATCTACAGCGGGAGGGTTCCGGTGCCGGCTGGTGGATGGATAGCGGCCCGCGCCCACGGCGGCGAATCCGTGTGGCCGGCAATGGACAGCTATCCGTTCGCCCACACCGGCGCTGTCTGGGTGAACGAAGTGGGGAGCCGGGAGAACGAGGCGGCGAGCCGCTCTGCTCGAGAGCTCCTGGCCTGGATGGCCGTCGCCGAGGCCCGGCTCGTCGAGGGGTTCGGATCCGCCGAGATCCCCGCGCTACGCGAGCGCTTCTCCGAAGCTCGACGAAAGCTCGAAGCACTGGCCCATTGAGGCAGTCAGGAAAGCGAGGAAAGCGAGGAAAGGATGACCGGTCGAATCTTCTGGACGCTTCCGCTCGCGTTGTCCGCGGCGACGGTCCAGGCGCACGCGCCGCAAATCCCGCTGGCCTATCAGCACATCTTCGGCGGGGGCGGAGGGATGTACATGGAGAGCATGTACCTTCCGCCGGTCACGACCGGGCCATGGTCGCCTTCCTGGTCTCCCGACGGGCGCGAGATCGCGTTCTCGATGCAAGGAAGTTTGTGGAGAATTCCGTCCGGCGGGGGTGAGGCGATCCAGCTGACCTCCGGACCTCACTACGATGGCAGCCCCGACTGGTCTCCGGACGGCCAGCGGATCGTTTTCACCAGGGACACCGGCAAGGTCGATCGATCTCTGGCTCCTCGACCTCGGCGGAGGCGAGCCCCGTAAGCTCACCGCGAGCGCGAGCTTCAGCGTGAACCCGCGTTGGTCTCCCGACGGCAGCACCATCCTCTTCGATTCTTTCGACAATTCCGAGGCGATCGGGCTCTGGGCCCTCGCGGTCGCCGATAGCACGATACGGCCCGTCCTCTCGGATTCGTTTCAAAACATCACGGGCAGCTGGTCCCCCGACGGACGCCAGATCGTTTTCGTCAGCAATCGCCCGTGGGGTGAAAGGCGGATCCAGGGAACGGGCGGCTTGTGGACTCTCCGGATCGGAGAATCCGAGCCCACGATCCTCCTCCCCGAGGAAACGGTCTGGCACGCACGGCCGGTGTGGTCGCCCGACGGACGAAAGGTCGCCTACGGGTCGTTCCGGAGCGGTCGCATCCAGCTCTGGGTGATGTCGGCCGAGCACGGAAACCCCATGCAGATCACTCGCGACGAAGGCGAGATTTTCACTCCGGCCTGGTCCCCGGGGAGCGACAGGCTGGCTTACGTTTCGAACGCAGGCGAGCGCTTCTCGCTCTGGACGGTTCCGGCGGTGGGTGGAGCGCCCGCGGAGGTCGAGATCTCGAGCCGGAAACACCGGCATCCCACGGGCCGAATCGAAGTGACGGTGAAGGACGCGGGAACGGGAGACGAGACCGAGGCCCGCGTGTACCTCCGGGCAAGCGACGGAAAGTCGTACACGCCCCTCGATGCTTTTCACCGCATGGTGGTGGTGACCAACGATCATTACTTTCACACCCGTGGAAGCTTCACGGTCGAGCTCCCCGCAGGACCCGCGACTCTCGAAGTCGTGAAGGGCTTCGAATACCGGCCTCAGGCCCAGACGGTGGATGTCGTCGCGTCGGGGGCGACGAACGTCGAGATCACCCTCGAACGATTCGCGGATCTCCCTCGAAGGGGCTGGTACTCCGGCGACAACCACATCCACATGAACTACGGAGGGATCTACCAGGCGACACCGCGCTCGCTCCTTCTCGAGGCCGACTCCGAAGACCTCCACGTAGTAAACGATCTGGTAGCGAACCAGGCGGGTACGCGGATCCACGATCTCCACTACTTCGAGGGCAAGCTGAGCTCTCACTCCAAGCCGAATCGTCTCCTGTACTTCAACGAGGAGTATCGACCGAGCTTCGCCGGGCACATGTCGCTCCTGAACCTCAAGGAGTTCATCTACCCGCAGTTCGACGGTTTTTTCGGGACGGCGGTGAGCGCGCACTATCCCACGAACTCGAAAGTGCTCGAGGAGGTGCACCGCCAGGGAGCGGTCGCCGGCTACGTGCATCCCTTTCAGGTGCCGGGACGCGATCCCTCCGACGACGAGTATCGCGGCGCGCGGGAGTACCCGGTGAGCGCGGCCCTGGGTGAAGTGGACTACTTCGACGTCATGTGCATCTGGAGCGACGAGCACGTTTCCGCGAGCGTCTGGTACAGGACGCTGAACCTCGGATTCCGGGTCCCGGCGTCGGCGGGGACCGACGCCATGACCAACTACTGGAGGGCGCCGGCGATCGGAACGACGAGGGTGTACGTGAAATCCGGTTCTCCTCTCGACTACGGCAACTGGATTCGGGGGCTAACGGAGGGACGCTCCTTCGTCACCAACGGACCGCTGCTGTTGCTCCAAGTCGAGGGGCGGGAACCGGGCGATGAGCTCCGAGTGCCGGGCGGGCCGCCGACTCCGGTTCGCGTCCAGGCGGAGGCGACCTCGATCTTCCCGATGGAGAGCCTGGACATCATCGTCAACGGGCAGGTGGTCTCGTCGACGAAGCCGGACGATCCGTACTCCATCAAAGTCGACGAGATGGTTCCGGTGAATCAGAGCGGCTGGATCGCGGCGCGGGTGACGGGTCCTTCGAACCTTCGTTTGTTGATGGACACGTACGTCTACGCCCATACCAGCCCCATCTACCTACTCAAGGGAAACGAGGCGCCGAGCTCTCCCGAGGACGCGCGTTATTTCGTCCGATGGATCGAGCGAGTGCTGCAGATGCTGGAGGAATCGGATGCGTTCGACACGGCGCACCAGAAAAATGAGGTGATCGATCTCTGGCGGAGGGGTCGTGAGGTGTACTCGACCCTGGCCCTTCAGTGATATCGTGGGTTTTCCAGAGACACCTTTGTCGCTGCGCCATGTTCCGAATCGCCGCGATCCAGCCGCTCGTCCTACTGATCTTCGTCTTCGAGATCGTGGCCGACGAACGGCTCGAGCGCCTGAACCCGCAGCTCCGCAAATGGCTCGAGGAAGAGGTCGTCTACGTAATCTCCGACCCCGAGAGGGAGCTGTTCCTGTCGCTCGAGACCCAGGAGGAGCGTGAGCGCTTCATCGAAGCGTTCTGGCGGGTCCGCGATCCGGACCCGGCGACGAAGCAGAACGAGTTCATCGCCGAGCATTACCGCCGCCTCGAGTACGCGAACCAGTCCTTGAGCCGGGAGACCGCGCGCCCGGGTTGGAAGACGGACCGAGGGCGCATGTACATCATTCTCGGCGAGCCGCAGCAGATCACTCGTTTCGAGTCTCAGAACGAGGTCGTGCAATGCGAGCTCTGGGTCTACCCGGCGCAGCCGGAAAGGGGTCTCCCCTCGTCGTTCAATCTCTTGTTCTTCCGCCGGAGGGCGGTCGGCGAGTACGAGCTTTATAACCCGGTGCTCCATGGCCCGAACGCCCTCATGACCGGCCATCAGTACACACCCGCCTCGGACACGGATGAGACCCTCCAGGTGCTCCAACGGATCTCTCCCGATCTCGCGCGGGCGTCCCTTACCCTCGATCTGGGAGAGCCCGTCGATTTCGTCAGCCGACGGCCCGCCTTCGGGACGGACATCCTCCTGTCGCGGATCGAGGAGTCGCCGAAGCGCAACGTCCGGACCGACTACGCGGACGCGTACGTGCGGTACGGAAACCGGGTATCCGCCGAATATTCGTTTCGCTACGTCCCCAACGAGAGCGCGTTCACGGTTCTCTACGGACCGGATTCGACGCCTTTCGTTCATTTCACCGTCGAGCTTTCGCCGGAGAACTTCGCTCTCTCGGTTTCGGAGGACGGTTCGAAGTACTACACGACTCTCGATGTCACGCGTGAGGTGCGGACCATAGAGGACAAGCTCGTTCTGGTGGACGAACAGGAGGTGTATCTGGAGCTTCCGCCGAGCGAGTTCCAGAAGGGCGCGAGACTCCCCTTCGCCTTCCAGGACGCCTTTCCGCTGGTCCCCGGTGAATATCGCGTGAGCGTCGTGCTGAAGAACCGGGCCGTTCAACAATTTACAGTGGCCGAGGGTTCGCTCGAGGTGGCTCGTCTGGCGACGAGCCCGCCGGGCCTCGGCGGTCTCCTGGTCGGTTACCTGCACGAACGACCGCTGTCCGAGGAGGCGCCGGGTTACTTGCTCGCGTATCAGGTGGACTACGATTGTATTTACCCGGCGGTTTCAGGATTGTTCCCCACGGGAGCGGAGGTCTTTGCACTGGCACAGGTACAAGGCGCTCGAGCGAGCTCGAGCCTTCGGTTCTCCCTCCTTCAGGGTGCGAGTGCTTTGGACGAGCGCGAGACGAAAGTCGACGAGGGGAGTGCTGCCGTCGTGCAAGCGTTCACGTTGCGTGACTTCGCGGGGGGCAACTACACGTTGCGCGTCCAGCTCCGTGACCCGAGTGACACCGTCGTAGACGAACGTCGAACGGACGTTGTCGTTTCACCGCGGAGCACCGTCGCTCGGCCGGGATTCATCTACCGGCGAGGCTTTCCTCATTCTCCCGGTTCCCTCGCCCTCGCTCGGGGCGAGCAGCTCTGGAGCCTGCAACGCTACGAAGAGGCGACGGCGGAGCTCAGGCAAGCGGTCGCGGAGGGAGGACCCCGGCTTCCGGAAGCGAGCTTCAAGCTTGCCGGCGCGCTTCTCTCCGCGAAGCGCGCCGATGAGGCCCTCGAGCTCCTGTTGCCGCTGAAGGAGAGTTTTCGAGAGCGCTACGAGGTCATCGCTGGCCTGGGCTACGCGTACTACTTTCGACGCGAATACTCCCGGGCGCAGGAGTTTCTCGAGCGCGCGGCGAGTCTTCGTCCGCCGGACTCCGCGCTTTTGAACGCCATGGGCGACTCGTATCGAGAGCTCGGAGAACGGGAAAGAGCCATCGGCGCCTACCGTCGCTCGCTCGAGCTCGACCCGACGCAGGACGACGTCCAGAAACTCCTCGAGAGCTTGACCGGCGAGGTCCGTTAGAGGGACGGGAAATCATTGTTGCCCTCGATGACCCGGAGAAGTGCGCTCGCCCGGCTTGGAGCCGCGGGTGCCGGCCTCCTGTTTCGGGGGCAAGGAGACGCCCATCCGGGTCGGCGGCCGGGACGTGGAGATCGCGATTACTTCTGTCGGGCCGTTCACCGTCCGGATCACAGTGAATCCGCTCGGTCGGGCGGGTTCGGTCCCGGACGACGGTGCTCTCGCTCCCGCGGCATCGAACGGCTCCCTTGCAAGAAGCGGGACGGACGCTCTTCGGGTTCGACTCACCGAAAACCCTCCGGCGCTCCACATCGAGACCGCCTCCCGAAAGCTCGTACAGCGGCTTACGCTCGACAGCGCAAGCCACGAGCGTTTCGTTCCTTCTCCCCAAAGGGCCGCTTCTCGGCATGGGGCAAGGTGGACCTCAGTTCGATCGCAAGGGCTCGGTCGATACGATGCGCAACGGTCAGGGCGGATATCGGCTCCGGACTCACGGCGGACGGGTGCCCATCCAGTGGCTCGTCGGGACCGACGGATGGGGCCTCTATATCCACCAACCGCTCGGCACTTTCGACTTCACCGGGGCGGAGGGCCGGTTCTCGATCGAGTCCGTTCCATCAGGATCGCCGGACGAGACGCCGCCTCTCGACGTTTTCGTCGTCGCCTCGGACGATCCGACGGAGATCCTCGCGGAGTACGCGCGCCTCACCGGATACGCCGAGATGCCGGCCCGATGGACGTTCGGTTATCAGCAGTCGCATCGAACTCTTTCGGGACCGGAAGAGATCCGCGGCGTCGCGCGAACCCTTCGCGAGAAAAAACTGCCCTGCGACACGCTCATCTATCTCGGCACGGAATTCACTCCGTCCGGATGGAACACGAGAAACGGCGAGTTCGCGTTTCACCCGAAGAACTTTCCCGAACCGGAGAAGCAGATCGAAGAGCTCCACGAGCTCGACTACAAGGTCGTCTTTCACGTCGTCATCGAAGGCGAGCGGCTCCTCGGAACGGTGAACGATTCCTGTGCCGCGCCCGGAGCCGAGCGGCCGCGATGCCGACGACCGCTGGCCCGCGGAGCGGCACGTGGGCTGTTACTGGCCGTTCCACCGATCGCTGCTGGAGGCCGGCGCGGACGGTTTCTGGCCCGACCAGGGAGACGACTACGACGCGCCCTCCCGGCTCAATCGAATCCGCATGTACTGGGAAGGAACCCAGCAGCTCCGCCCGAACCAGCGGCCCTACGCGCTCCATCGAAACGGCTATGCCGGGATGCAGCGCTACGGTGCCTTTCTCTGGTCGGGTGACGTATTTTCCACATGGGAGACTCTCGCCACTCACGTCGAAGTCGCGATCAATACCGGCCTTTCGGGAATTCCATTCTGGGGGTTCGACATCGGAGGCTTCGTCCCCACTTTGGAGTACACGGGAGAGCTTCACGTGCGATGGTTCCAGCTCGGCGCGTTCTCTCCGCTCTTCCGGGCCCACGGACGCGACTGGCATCTGCGCCTCCCCTGGGGCTGGAACACCGGGAGCCTCGGCGTCAGCGAGATCGTGAATTATCGCAACGGCGCCGCCGACCCCGACCCGTCGGAGCTTCGCAATCCGCACGTCGAGCCCATCTGCCGGAAATACCTCGAGCTGCGCTACCGGTTGATGCCGTACCTCTATTCCGCCGTCGAGGAGTGCAGCCGCACGGGACTCCCCCTCCAGCGCGCGCTCTGGCTGCACTATCCCGAGGATCCCGCCGCCGTCGCGCGGGGCGACGAGTATCTCTGGGGCCGCGACATGCTGGTCGCCCCGGTCGTTTCCAAGGGCGCGACGTCGCGACGCTTCTACCTGCCGCGAGGCGTCTGGCACGACTACTGGACGAACGAGCGCCACGAGGGCGGCCGCGAGATCGAGCGCGCCGTCGATCTCGAGACGACCCCTCTCTACGTGCGGGCCGGCGCCATCATTCCCGCACGATCCCGTTCGGCAGTACACGTCGGAGGCGGTCACCGAGCCCACGTCGTTCGTCGTCTACCCCGGCGCGGACGGGAAAGGGCGCCTCTACGAGGATGACGGAATCTCGTTCGACTATCGAAAGGGAGAGTGGATGGGGATCGACGCCTCCTGGCGGGACTCCGAGCGCACGCCTCAGGCTGCAGCTTTCTCCCGGGTCCCGCGTGCTTCCCTCATCGCCGCGCGTCGTTCCTCGCGCGCATCGCCGGGTCGGCGGAGGAGCGCTCGTTGACGTTCCGGGGTGAGTCTCTCGAGATACGCTTGTAGATGGGACGAATCACGCCCGTATTGCTCGCATTCGGTGTCGGCTGCTCGACGCCGAGCACGGACAGAGCCATCCGTGTCGGAACCGACGTCGACGCCTCGTCCCTCGATCCGCGCCTCATGCGGGACACGACTTCCTACCGTGTGGTGGATCTGCTCTACGACGGTCTCGTCCGGCTCGACCGGGACCTCGTTCCGGTTCCGGGCCTCGCGACCTCCTGGGAAAACCCCGAGCCGACGCGGTGGGTGTTCCACCTCCGCGAGGACGCGCGATTCCACGACGGGAAAGCCCTCGCCGCCGAGGACGTCGTCCACACCCTCGAAACTCTCCTCGATCCCGCCTTCGGCGCGCCGCTCCGTTCTCTCTACGAGCCCATCGCGAGTGTTACGGCCCTCGACGCGCACACCGTCGAGATCGATCTCGAAGGCCCCTACGCGCCGCTTCTCAGCTATCTCGACGTCGGTATCGTGCCGCGCGAGACGAGAGGGCCTCGAGACCGGCCCGATCGGCACCGGACCCTATCGTCTGAAGCGCTGGGACCGCGGGAGCAAGATCGTCCTCGAGGCGAACGGAGACTACTGGGGCGGCGCTCCGAGACACGGCGCGATCGAGATCGTGGTCGTTCCCGACAACACCGCCCGGGCTCAGGCGTTCGAGGCCGGCGATCTGGATCTCATCCAGTCGCCGCTCTCACCGCAGGACATCCGCCGCCTTTCCGCCGACCCGCGATTTCACGAGGTTCGCGATAGCGGTCCCTCGATCACGTACTTCAACTTCAATACCTCGCGGGCGCCTCTCGATGACGCGGGAGTCCGGCGCGCGCTTTCGATGCTCATCGATCAGGAGACGATCCTGAGCCAGATCTACGAGGGAAGCGACGACAAGGCGGGATCGGTGCTTCTTCCTTCTTCGTGGGCGTTCTCACCGGAGATCCGTCAGCCGGCCTACGACCCGGAAGGCGCCGAAGCGCTTCTCGACGAGCTCGGCTTCCGAGATGGCGATGGCGACGGTGTGCGCGAGCGCGGCAGTCAGAAGCTGGCGTTCGAGCTCGGAACGCACGGCGAGGACGTGAACCGGGTCCAGACCGTCGAGTTTCTTCAGAACCAGTGGAAGAGCCACGGAGTCGAGGTCCGGCCTGCGCATCAGCGACTGGCCCAGTTTTTCGATGCGCCGCGACGCCTCCGACTTCGACGTCATCCTTCTCGGCTGGACGCAGCTCGTCGATCCGGACAAAGGGCTCTACGATCAGTTCCACTCCCAGGGCGGGCTCAACTGGGGGCGCTTCCGCAATCCCGAAGGTCGACGCGCTCCTCTCGAGCGCCCGATCGGCGACCGACCGGAAGGAGCGCGCGTCGATGTACCACGAGATCGCGGCCCTTCTCGCCGACCAGGTTCCCTACTACGTCCTTTCCTACCAGGGCTATCACCTCTTTCACTCCGCGCGCCTCGAAGGGTTCAGGGCCGATCCCCGAGGAATGCTTCGGGGCCTCGCGGACTGAGGGCCGGTGCTTCGCTACGTCGCGAGGCGCCTCGTTCTCTTCGTCCTCACTCTCTTGGGCGTCGCCCTCGTCGTCGCCGCGCTCCTGAGGCTCGTCCCCGGCGACCCCGCGGTCGTGTTCCTCGGAGAGAACGCGACCCCGGCGAGCGTCGCCGAGCTCCGGCACGCGCTGGGACTCGATCTTCCCTGGCCCGTCCAGCTCGCGCGATACCTCGGAGGCATCGCGAGGGGCGATCTCGGAACGTCGCTCTTTCAGCGCGAGCCCGTCATCGGCGCTCATCGCGGAGAGACTTCCCGCCACACTGGAGCTGGCGCTCGCCGCTCTCTTCATCGGCGTCGGCGGCGGTCTCGCTCTCGGCGTCGTCTCGGCTTTGAAGCGCGGCTCTCTCGTCGATCTCGCGGCACTGGTCTTCGCCCAGCTCGGCGTCTCGGTGCCCGTTTTCTATCTCGGGATCCTGCTATCGGCGCTCTTCGCCGTGCACTGGGGAATTTTTCCGGCGGTGGGCCGAGGCTCGTTCGCTCATATCGTCCTTCCCGCGGTTACGCTCGGGCTCGGACTCGCCGCCGTAGCGAGCCGCCTGGTGCGAGCCTCCCTTCTCGATACTCTTCAGGACGCCTATGTCCGCTCCGCCCGCGCGCGAGGCCTCCCCGGGAGAGCGGTCGTCGCCCACGCGTTTCGGAACGCGCTTCTCCCGGTCCTCAGCGTCCTCGGCGTTCGCTTCGGAGTTCTTCTCGGAGGCTCGGTCTTGACCGAGAACATCTTCGGTTGGCCCGGGCTCGGCTCGCTCGCGGTGACCGCGATCTCACAGCGCGATTTTCCGCTGGTGCAGGGAATCGTCCTGGTCTTCGCGTCGATCTTCCTCTTCCTGCACTTGATCGTCGACCTCGCCTACGGAGTCCTCGATCCTCGCATCCGCATCGACGCCGGAGGTGCTTCATCCGCCGATTGAAAGGGAGCGCGTCCTTCGCCGCCGGCGGATTTCTCGCCGCGCTCGTGGTCGCCGCGTCGATCTGCGCGCCCTGGATCACCTTTCATTCTCCCGAGGACATGGACATGGCGGCGCGGCTCGAACGGCCGACGTCCTCCCATTGGCTCGGGACCGACAACTTCGGGCGCGACCTCTGGTCGCGGGTGGTCTTCGGATCGAGAATCTCTCTCACCATCGCTCTCGCCTCGGTCGCGGCCGGGCTCTTTCTCGGAACGCTCGTGGGACTCCTGTCCGGATACTTTGGCGGTCCGGTCGATCAGGTCCTGATGCGCATCGTCGACGTGTTCCTCGCCTTTCCGCCCTTCATCCTGGCGCTCGCGCTCGTCGCGGTTCTCGGACCGGGTGTCTCGAGCGTGGTCATCGCTTTGACCGCCATCTTCTGGACGGAATACGCCCGTCTCGTTCGAGCCATCACCCTTGCCGAGTCCCGGCGCGACTACGTCGAGGCCGCCCGCTCGCTCGGAGCCACGCACGCGAACCTGATGTTCCGCCAGATTCTGCCGCGCGCCTTCGGCCCTCTCGCGGTCCTCGCGACTCTCGGGATCGGAACGGCGATCGTCGCGGAATCCGGTCTGAGCTTTCTCGGATTCGGGGTCGAGCCTCCCGCTCCGACCTGGGGTTGGACTCTCGCCTATGGGATGCGTTACTTAAGGAGCCACATGTGGCTCTCGATGGCTCCGGGGCTCGCGATCCTGATGACGGTCCTCGGATTCAATCTCTTCGGAGACGGACTTCGCGATCGCCTCGACCCCCGAAGATTCGTGAGCACCCCGTGACCCGACTCACGAGAATCCCTCTGGCCTCCATGGCGGACGGCGGCGAAATGGCCCTCTACCTCCATGAGATCGCGGGAAGCGAAGGGGCAGGGCCGACCGTCGGCATCTGCGCCGGCATCCACGGCAACGAGAGGACCGGGACGGAGATCGTCCTCGAGATCGCGAGGCGCTACGCCGAAGGCCGCTTCCGGGGGAAACTGGTGCTCCTTCCCGTCGCCGATCCGCCGGCGTTCGCGGCCAATCGGCGCCATGCCCCGGTCGACGATCTGAACCTGAATCGGCTCTTTCCCGGAGACGGCCGCGGCTGGTTCTCGGACCATCTCGCCCAGGTCATCACCGCGGAGTTCCTCGACCGCATCGACGTTCTCCTCGACCTTCACTCCGGCGGCGACCGGCCGACCGTCGACTACATCTATATACGCAATGCCGAGGAGCTGTCCCGCGCGTTCGGCTCGCGAGTGCTCTACCGTCAGACGGAGGGAAAGGAAGGCACCATCTTCTCGGGCACGTCCGTCGGCGTCGCCGAGAAGCGCGGCATCCCCGCGGTCACCGTCGAGCTCGGCGGCGGACTGGTCGACCAGGGCCCGTACGTCGCTCGGGGCGTTCGGGGCATCGCGAGCATCCTTTCGAAGTTGGGAATGACGGACGAGCCGGCGGTCCCACCTGCCGCCGCAGACCGTCGTCTCCTCGATCGTGACGATCCGCCCGCGGATGGGAGGATTTCTCGAGACCGCGGCTCCCCCGCTCGGAGAAACCATCGAGGAAGGCGCCGTTCTCGGTCGAGTGGTGAGTCCCTATACCTTCGAGGAGCTCGAGGTGATTCGGAACCCCGTTCCCGAAGGGAGTCATGATCCTCTCCCACCTGACGAGAAACGTCGTCGAGCCCGGGGACTACGGCTACATGGTCGGCGAGCCCTCGTAGCGAACCCCAAAAAAAACTCTCCGTTTTCTCCGGCGGCTGCGCTTTTACCGAGAGCTGGAGTTCCCGCCGGCAATCAAGAAGGAGGGTAAGGCAATGACAAGCTCGGTTCGATCGAGGATGGGGCGCACGGTAAAGGCTTTCGTAGCACTGGCGCTGGTCGCAAGCGCGGCGCGGACGGTCTCGGCACAGCCGGGCTGGACCTCCGTGGGGTCGGCGGGCACCGTCGACGAATCGGACGCCGGGGTCGTCGGCTTCAGCCTGTCCGACGTGACCGTGAGGGGAACCGCGCCCGAGGCCGTGGTGATGCGTTACAACGTGGTCCCGGTCCCGGGTGTCGTCGGCGGAGACAGTCTGGTTTTCACCGCGCGTTATCGTGATTCCGGCACTCAGACCCGCATTTCCCTCTCGCTTCGCGCCAAGAACATCAATAACGGCGCGCCTCACGACCATCGCGACTCTGGACAGCGACGCCTTTCCGCAGAACGTCAACCCCCAGACTCGCAGCGTGCTCGTCTGTGGCCGGACTCTGGACTTCGCAAACAATGCCTACTACGTCGAAGCGATTGGTTCCCGAAGCACGGCCGGCGGCCTTCTAGCCCTTTCGAATCTGAAGATCGTTACCGGGTTTTTCTGCCAGGGCTGACGAACGGCGAGGCCTCTCGAGAGAATCGTCCGCTTTCCAGGAAGCGATGACACAGATCCGCCGTGTCCTGCGCCATCATGATGAGCGTGTGGGTGTGATGGAGGACGACGAAGTCCGACATTCCCTCGAGCTTCGCGCCTTCGACCGAGACCACCCCGTCATTGGGCTCGTCGAAGCCGATGTGATGGCCCCGGTCGCCCACGATGACTCCGAACTCCACCGGGGGAACGGGAAGCGTGCGGTAGAACTCCTCGTCTCCCAGCTTCTGACCCGAGTCGCCGGCGAGGAGGCGGAAGAGGCGGTTCTCGCGAAGGCTTCCCGCGAGCCGCGCCGGGCGATTCGGCGGGGACAGCATCACGATGCGGCCGAGACCGGGACGAAATCCGTCGCGAAATCCGTGGCGCACGATGACGTTTCCGAGGGAGTGGCCGACGAAATGATAGACGGGCGCGCGCACCCGCTCGGAAACGAAGTTCCGGAGGGCGCTCGAGAGATCGTCCAACGTCGGCCGCCTCGGGCGGTAACGGAAGAGATGCGTTTCGTAGCCGCGCCGTTTCAACCGATGACCGAGAAGCACCATCGAGATCCACGAGCGACCCATCCCGTGGAGGAGAACGACGGCTTCGGGCTTCACGAGGAGAGACCGAGCTCCCCGCGCGCGACGTCGAGATAGACGAGCCGGTCCGCCTCCGAGAAGCAGCAGAAGACGACGAGATTCGGAGCCGCGCTCGCTTCGAGAAAGGTCCTCACCGTCTTTTGCGCCACCGCCGCCGCGAGCTCGATGGGATAGCCGAAGACTCCCGTCGAGATGGAGGGAAAGGCGAGGGAGGCGAGACGGTTGTCGCGGGCGAGGGTGAGACTTCGCTCGTAGCAGCTCGCGAGGAGCGCGGGCTCGCCGCGCGTCCCGCCGTGCCAGACCGGTCCGACGGCGTGAATCACGTGCCTCGCCTTCAACCGATAGCCCCGCGTGATCTTCGCTTCTCCCGTCGCGGCGCCGCCGAGTGTGCGGCATTCCGCGAGAAGCTCCGGTCCCGCGGCGCGGTGAATCGCGCCGTCCACTCCGCCGCCGCCGAGAAGGGTCGAGTTCGCCGCGTTCACGATGGCGTCGACGTCGAGCTCCGTGATGTCGGCGCGCACGATGCGGACCCTCGACTCGAGGAGCGACACCGTCTAGTCCTCCTGCAGGGGTCGAATCGGCCGATCGTCCGTCTCGTAGATACCCTCGAGAAGCCAGGGATAGGCGCCGTACGGCTTGGCGTTCGGCCAGACCTCATCGAGGGTAGCGCCGTCGTAGAGAACGCCGTCTTTCATCACGTAGACGATGTCCTTGGTGTTGCGGATGTCATCGAGAGGGTTCTTCTCGAGGACCATCAGATCCCCGAGCTTTCCCGGCACGATCGAACCGAGCTCGTCGGCGAGGCCGAGGAAATGCGCGCCCCCGAGGCTCGCGACTTCGAGCGCACCCATCGGACCGAGCGCGGAAGCCGCCATCCAGACTTCCCAATGAGAGCCCAGACCGTGGTGCTGTCCGTGCGATCCGATGGCGCCCTGTCCTCCCTCGGCGATGATGTCCGCGAGACCCTGCGCGATGAGAGGGTAGCTGTAATCGGTCAGCGGCCGCTGCGGGCGCCGTCGCGTGTGGGGAACCAGCATGCGCCAGGGAAGGAACCTCTGCTGCTTCGGATCCTTCCAGATCTCGCTCTCCTGCCAGAAGTACTCCTCGTTCCAGACCGACGGACCTCCCGACCACGAACGTCGCCGAGTACACCGCCTTCGCGCGCCCGAAGAACTTCGCGACGTCGGAATAGATGGGGGCGTAGCTCAGCGGATGCTCCCAGCCGGTCTGCCCGTCCAGCATCAGGCTCAGGTTGTACTCGAGATCGCCGCCTTCGCCCGTCACCTTGAGGCCGCGTTTTCGCGACGGCATCCGCGATCCACTGCCTCTGGTCCCGGCGCGGCTGCTGGTAGGACTTGATGCTCGGGGCGCCCCAGGAAGCGAGGCGCGCGACGTTCTGCTCGGCGACCTCGTAGCTCGCGATCTCGTTCTGCCGCGGCCCGTCGCCGGAGTAGAGAGGATCGCCCGGTCGAAAAGGTCCGCGGGCCCGCCATCTCTCCCGCCTCGATGAGCTCGGCGGCGGAGAAGACGTTCTGAGACCACATGGAGTTGTCGAGCGTCGTGGTGACGCCGTACGCGAGGTAGACCGCGGATTCCCAGTTGTGCCGCGGCATGACCCCGGTGTGATCGCGGTGGTGGTGGGCGTGCATGTCGATGAAGCCCGGGATGATGGTCCTTCCGTCGAGCTCGACGACGCGATCGACGCCCGAAGCGTCGAGCAGTCGGCGGCGGCGCACCGAATCCAACCGTCCTCGACCACGACGGTTCCCCGCTCGACGACGCGCCGCGTCGTCGAGAGTCACGATCCGCGCTCCCGTGAGGGCCACCGTTCCGCGAGCCCGGGCGCGCGGGAGCTCGAGCGAGATCTCGGTGGTAGAGGTCGTTTTCGAGCCCAGGTCGTAGGAGTGCTGGCGGCTGCCGCTCCCGAAATCGAGGATCGAGGCGCTGCGCCACCGGGGAAACATGCCGCCCTCGGTGCTGAGTCGCGTCACGGGAAGCGTCGGTTTTTTCCGATCGATGTGCGGCGGCTCTTTCCCGGCGCCCGCGAACGGAAGGGGCGCGAGGTACAGGTTGTCTCCTTCGGAGAACGCGACCCACTTTCCGTCGGGCGACGGCACCGCCTCGTCGGCGTAAGGAAACGTCATGTGGGTCCGCTTGTCGGAGCCGTCGAGCTTCACGGAGATGAGCGCGGTCTGTTCGAGAGTCTCACCGTCCTTTTTGATTCCGCTCTGCTCGGGATAGAAGACGCGCTCCTCGGGTCCGAAAGAGGGAGCCACGATCTGCCGGCGCGGCATCAGCGGACGGCCTTCGTTGAAGGGCCGCTTGGTTTTCACGATGACCTCGAAGTCGCCTCCGGCCGAGGGTATCCGCACCAGGTCGTACCAGAGATTGTTCGACCAGGACCGGCCCCGCTGTGTCGCACCCGAGCCGCGCGCGAGAACGATCTGCCCTCCGTCCGGCGACCAGACCGGATGGAGATACTCTCCCGGCTGCCGGCTGAGCTTCTCGGGAGATCCTCCGGAGGCGGCGACGCGCCAGAGATCGCCCACCGTGTCGTCCCAGCTCGTGAACGCAATCCACGCCCCATCCGGGGAGAAGGCCGGAGACAGCTCGAAGCTCGTGAACGAATCCGGCGTCAGCCTTCGAGGCTTACCCGCGGGTAGATCCTGGATCCAGATCTTTCCCGCCGCGGTGAACGCGAGCTTCTTTCCGTCGGGTGAGACCGAAGGCCAGCGGGTGAAGCGCACGGGGAAGGTCGCGCCCTTGACGCTGATTTTTCCGTACGCCATCTCCGAGACCGGACGCTTCACGCGCGCGGTGAACGGGATCGGGCTCGTCGATCCCGTCGCCACGTCGAGTCTTTCGAGCCGGCCGCCGCGCGAAAGAAAAATCTGCTTTCCGTCCCGCGAGAACGCGTAGCCCGGCATCACCCGCAGAGTCTTGAATCCTTCGGCGGCGTCCATCTCGATCGGGTCGAGAAGGATGCGCTCACCGCCGGTCTCGAGATCGCGGAGCCAGAGGGCGTTTCGTGGTCCGAACCGATGCCCCTTGTACGAAATGGTTCCCCCCGGGATGCGCCGGGCGAACGCGAGATAGCGGCCGTCGGGAGACGCTTCGGGAGCGATAGCGCCGCCGCTCGAGCCCTGGTACTGCTGCTGCACGACGCCCGACGTGACTTCGATGGTCTCGCCCGTTTCCCGATCGAGCCGGTTGAGCTGAAATCCTCCGCGGATGAGGTCGACCTCTTCTCCGCCGGCCGCGGCGGAGTAGTGATAATAAAGATAGCGGCCATCGGGAGAGAGCGACGGCCAGCCGGCGCGCCGCACGTCCTTTCCGACGAGCTCGATCCCCTCTCCGCCGTCCCGGTGGTACAGACAGAGCCCCGCGGTCCGCGGCGTCCCGAGAGTCTGTCGCGACACCACCACGTACTCCCCGTCCGGTGTCCAGACCGGCTCGACCACGCGAGTCATCGAGATCGTGAAATACCTGACGAGGGTTCGAGCCGTCGGCGTCCATGATCCAGAGATTGTTCTGTCCGGCGCGGTCGGAGACGAAGGCGATGGATTCGCCGTCGGGCGAGTACCGCGGATGAAAGTTCAGCGCGACTCCGCTCAGGGCGGTCAGGCATTCCGCGGCTCCGCCCTCGACCGGGACCCGGTAGACGTGCGCCAGGAGGTCGAAGACCAGATAGCGCCCATCGGGAGAGACGTCGACGGACATGAACGTCCCTTCTTCCGTCTCGAAGTCGATTTCGTATTGATTTCCGCGGGCCTGCGTGACGTCCCACGCGGAAGCCTCGACTGCGACTGCGAGAAGCCAGTGAATCATTCTTCGACCCTCCCTCTCCCGTCTGCTATCCTATTCGCAGTCCCGAACAATCTGAACTCCGATGCAAGCGGTGTCCCACCGGATGGTACTGGTCATCGACGAGGACGCGGCCTTCCGCGACCGGTTGGCGGCCCTTCTCGCGCCGTTCGGAGTCCGTGTGGAGGCGGTCGAGGGAGAGGATGCCATCCTCGAAGCCGTCGCCAGACGCGCGCCCGAGGCGGTTTTCATCGCCGTCGACCTGCCGGAGAAGGAAGGCTACGGGCTCTTCAGCAGGATCAAGCAAGCGCGCCGCCGCGTCCCCGTGGTCCTCGTGACCTCGAGCATTTCCGCGTCCGATTTGAAGCTTCACGAGAAGCTCAAGGTTCACGCCGAGGCGTATCTGGACAAGCGGACCGCGACCGATGAAGAGATTCGGAACGCGATCGAGAGCCGGCTCGGGATCACGCCGAGCGCTGAGGCCTCGTCGCCTCGCGAGGAGCCCGCGGTCGAGGATCGTAGCCTCGGAAAAGGAAACGATAGAACCCTGGCTCGCCGAGCTCCTCGACCCGCGAGACGGCTGCAATCCTCGCGGAGATCCACGAAGACGCGCCGCTTTCGGAGGCGTCCCGCCGACGGACGGCTCCGGGCGACGTATCGCCCGAAAGAATGGTCGAGCTCGAGGAGGAGCTCGAGCTCCTTCGCGAGGAGCTCGATCACGCGAGAAGAGACGCCAGAAGCTCGCCGTTCTCGAGCGAGTTTCTCGTTCTTCGGGAAGAGGCCTCCGCGAAAGACAAGAGGTTGCGCGCGCTCCAGGAGGCTCTCGGCCGGCGCGACTCACAGTTCAGTGTCGTCAAAGCCAGGCTCACCGAGCTCGCGCGGCTGCTCCTGGAAGCGCGGAAAGAGGCCGACGGCAGCCGCGAGCAGGCCTCGGACCTCAAAGGCGAGCTCGAAGCCGCGCAGGGAAAGCTCCAGCGCCTCTTCGACGAGGTAGAACAGCACGAGCGCAAGCTCGACGACGATGCGAAAGGGCTTCGCCACGAGCTCCTCGAGCTTCAGGCACGCCACACCGACACCCGGCGAAAACACGATGCCGAAGTCGCTTCGCTGAAGTCCGCGCACGCGAAAGCCGCGGAAGTCCGGGAAAGCGAGCACCAGTCCGAGATCGAAACCCTCGAAAAAAAGCTCAAAGAGCAGAAGAGCCAGCTCGCGGACGAGCTCAAGTCGAAGTACGGCGAGAAGCTGAAGGAGCTACAGGCGAGCCACGGTCGCGCCCTCGCATCGCTCCGGGAGGAGAAAGAGAGCGAGGCGCAGTCGATACACGATTCGTACCGCGAAGCCGCCATTCGCGCGGCGGAAGAGGCGAAGGAAGTCCTGCGGCAAGCCGCGGAGAAGAGCGCCGCCGCTCTCGAGGGAGCGAACCTTCAGCGACTCGCCGAGCTCGCGCGCGCGGAGGAGACGCGCAAAGCCGATTTGTCCGAGACCGACCAGCGCCGCCACGACGAGCTTCAGGCCCTCGAGCAGAAGCATCGGAGTGAGAAGGAAGCTCTGGCCAAACAGGCGCAGGCGGCCCAGGCCCGAAGCGAGAGAATCTCGACGGAGTTCGGCGCCAAAGTCCAGGACGTGGTCAAGGGCCTCGAAGAGGAGCGCGCGCGCCACCAGGAGACCCGGGAGCGCTACGAGCAGGAGCTCGAATCGCTGCAGACCGCCCATTCCAAACACGTGGAAAAGGCGGAGGAGGATCAGTTCTCGGCGCTCGCCGGCCTTTCACGGAAATTTCGCGAGGACCGCACCCGGTTCATGGAGATGGAGCGGCTGAAGTGGGAGGATACCGCGCGCATCCTCCATCTCGATCACACCCGGGCGCTCGAAGGCCTCGAACAGCAATTTCGGGACGAGGCGGCCGCGCTCGCCGCCAGCTATGAAGCCGCCCTTCGCCAGAGAGACGCGGAAACGGAGCAAACGCGCAAGGCCGAAATCGAGAAAGCTCGCGCCCAGATCCAGGAGGGCTTCGAGAAGACTCTGAAAGGCCACGCCGACGAGTTGGCGAGGCTGCGCCAGGCCCACGAGAAGGAAGTCTCCTCGCTCCGGGCCACGCACATGGAAGCCCTTCAGAAACGCGACCGCGAGAGTCAGCAGGCGCTCCGTGACGCGGTCGAAACGGCAAGAGCCGACGCTTCTCAACGCGCGGAGCGGGCTCGGGAGGAGGCCGCGGAGGCCCTTGCCGGCCAGAGGCGGGAGCACGAGGAAGAAATCACCGCCTTCGAGACGGCCCATCTGGCGACGGTGGCGAAGCTCGACCAGGAAGCCCGCGAGGGCCTGGGGCGCGCGGAGGAGGAGCGCGACGAGGCGAGAGAAGGCGCCGTCGCCCTGCGAGCGCAGCTCGCCGAGCTGGAGGCGCGGGAGCGCTCGAACGCGACCGTCGCCGACGAGAGGCACAAGTCCGAGCTTCGGGAGGCGGCCAAGGAGTTCAAGGCCCGGATTCAGCAGCTCGAGGAAGAAAAGCAGTTCCTCTCCGCGTCCGTCGAGAAACTGAAACGACAGTCGTCGACCGAGCTCACCCGGTCGCTCGACTCGCTCGCCCACGAGAAAAAACTCCACCAGGGCTCGAAGGACCGCTACGAGCGGCGGCTCGCGGAGCTGAGTCTCCGGCACATCGAGGGAATCAAGGAGATCGAGAAGGACTGGCTTCAGAAGTTCGAGCTTCTCGAGAGGAGCTTCAACGAGAAGAGCGAGAAGGCGGTCGCGGGACTGGAGCGGGATTGGCGCGCCCGGATCGAAAGCGAGCGTTTCGGACACGAGGAGGCGAAGGCCGCTCTCACCCGGCACTTCGAAATGGAGCTCGCGACGGTGCGGCAGCAGTTCGAGCGAACGCGTGGAATCGAGGAGTCCTACCAGGCCGCGGCCCGCGATCTCACCGCGATGAGCGGAAAGGTCGACGAGATGGGCCAGAGTCTGGCCGTGGCCCACAATGAGATCGCAGACCGTGACCGCGCGCTCCAGGAGCAGACGCGGCGACTCTCGGAGAACGCGAAGACCATCGCCTCGCTCAAAGCGGTGATCAACGATTTCTCGAGATCGGTCGAGGGCTACATGCGCGACCGCGAGGAGTCGGACCAGACCATCTCGTCGCTCAAGGCGGTGATCGACGATTTCTATCGGGACGAGGAGGGGGAGCGGAAGAACTAGAACAGTTCTCGGTTCTCAGTTCTCGGTTCTCAGTTCTCGGTTCTCAGTTCTCGGTTCTCAGCCGTCTTTCGAGCTTCTCAATCAGCTCATCCACCATGGCGAGCTCGGTCTGGACGGACTGGAGGTAGACCGGGATCGTCCCCCGGTATTTGCGGCAGGCCTTCAGCAGGAGAGCGACTTCCGAGGCCTCGAAGTCCGGCTCCGGACTCGAGGCCCCCTCTCTCCTAGTTCTTGTCGCCAGAGCTCGGCTCGTCGGCGGCGGCCTTTCCGCCTTTGACCACGGTCGGCTTCGCCGGCTTGTCGTTCGCCACGTGGGCCTGGCGCCGCGGTGGAATCTCCTTGCGGTCCTTGACCGTCACGAGGAGCACCGGCGGAATCACGTCCTCCATCCGCTTGCGGTCGTCGAAGAAGGCGTTCCGGATCGCGGCGGCGTGAATGGCGACCTCGTCCATCTCCGTATTGCCCGCGTCCTCCAGGTCGGAGATCTTCTCGAGCACTTCGAGGATGGCGCGGTTCAGCGGATCGTCCTGCCCCTTCTCCTTGTCCAGGTGTTTTCCGATGGCGTTGGCATCGGCGATGGAGAGCGGGTAGATGCGATAGCCGTCCCGCGGGGAGCTGTAGACCGACTGCAGCACGCCGAGGATGACCGACAGGTTCTTGGGATAGATGCCGCCCTTGTGCCAGCGGGTCATCATCGCCAGGATCCGGCCGACGATGTACTTGTTGGGCTGGACGCCGGAGAGGAGAAGGAAGGGGTCCCGTCCGCCGATGAGAGCGTCGATCACCCAGTGGTTCTCGATCTCCAGCATGCGCAGGAAGACCGGATAGTTCTCCGGGGTGATGCCCACGCTCGAGAGGTACTGGGCGTAGGTGATGGCCGCCTCCACCGCCTCGGTGGATCGACATCCGAAGAGACCCTGCATCAGGCGGTTCTCGATCTCGGAAATCCGGATTTCCCTCGGGAGGCCCATGATGTCCGGGTGGTACTTCGCAGCTTCCATTGAGTGAGCCATGTTCGTCCTTACCTCGCTTCTCTCTGTATCGGCCTAGTCAGCGAAGAGCTGTCGCGGCGCGACCTCTTCCTGCCGGTAGTCGCCTCGCACCAGGAGGACCTGCGGAATGCAGTCTTCGAGGGCTTTGGTGTTGTCGAAGAAGTTGCTCCGGATCTTGAGCGCCTGGCGGGCCACCTGCTCCATCGACTCGTCCCAGCGCAGGCCCTCGAGCGAGCCGATGCGATCGAGGATGTCGAGAATGCAGCGGTTGCGGGGGTCGTTCTGCCCCTTCTCCTTCTCCAGGTGCTTTCCCAGGTTGTCGACGTCGGCGACGCTCAAGTGATAAATCTTGTAGCCGTCGCGAGGCGAGCTGTAGGTGTTCTGGAGAACTCCGAGCACGATGGCGAGGGTCTTGGGATAGATCCCGCCGGAGCGCCACCGCGTGAGGAGCTGGAAGCACTTCGAGGAGAGGTACTCGTTGGGAGGAATGGTCGAGAGAAGGAGAAAGGGGTCACGGTCCCCGATGAGCGCATCCAGCACCCAGTGGTTCTCGATCTCGAGCATCTTCAGAAAGAGAGGATAGTTGTCGGAGTCGAGTCCCGACATCCTGAGAAAGCGCGCGAAAGCGACCGAGGCTTCCGAGCCTTCTCCGGTGCGCGCCGACATGATCTGCTGCAGGATCTTGTTCTCGACGTCGAGTACCGCCTCTTTGGTCCAGAGCCTAGCGACTTCTTCCTCTTTTGCCATGTGTCGACTCACCTTGCTTGGAATGGTCTTCCCCTGACACCGACTCGCAGGATGGGAGTTGGTGAACCCCAAATTTCGGACTTAGTTGAAAGAGATTGAAATGATGGTACGGACAAAAAACAGGGTTGTCAATGGATTCTCGAACGAGTTTTCTCTCTTGACAGAAGAGCACGATCGTACTATTTTGAGAACGTGGTCACCAAGGGAGAAGAGACCAGGGCCGCCATCCTGGATCGCGCGATTTCGCTCGCGAGCCGCATCGGACTCGAGGGATTGAGCATCGGGGGGCTCGCCGGCGAGACCGGGCTTTCGAAGAGCGGCCTTTTCTCCCACTTCGACTCGAAGCAGAACCTTCAGCTCGAGGTCCTCCGCACCTCGGCGGAACGATTCGTCGCCGAGGTCCTCTCCCCGGCACTCAAGAAGCCGCGCGGCGTCCCTCGTATCCGCGCCCTCTTCCAGAACTGGCTCACCTGGTCGCGCTCGATGCCCGGCGGGTGCTTCTTCGTCGCCGCGGCGAACGAGCTCGACGACCAGCCGGGTCCGCTGCGCGAGGCGCTCGTGGGCTATCAGCGGGACTGGATCGGCGCCCTCGCGACCGCCGCGCGGATCGCGGTCGAAGAGCGTCAGTTCCAGAGGAAGCTCGACGCCACCCAATTCGCCTACGACTTCTATTCGATTCTCCTCGCCTATCACCACTTCAGCCGGCTCATGTCGGACCGGGACGCGGAAACCCGCGCCCGCCGCAGCTTCGAGCACCTGCTCGAGCGATCGCGCGGCTGAGAAAGGAAGCTCTTCGATGACCGACCGAAGTCGCTCACAAAAAAGCACGAACGTTCGTTTGTTTGGCCTGCGGGCGCTGGGCCGCCTCGCGGCCTCTCTCTCCCCCGAGCTCGGGGCGCGTCTTCTGGAGCGGGTGTTCCTATCCCCGAGGCGCTACCCCGCGCCCGAGCGGGAACGGGGCTTCATGGCGGAGGGCGAAAGAATTCTCTTCGACAGCCGCGGCAGCCGTCTCGTCGGATGGCGGTGGGGAACGAGAGGTCCCTTCGTCCTTCTCGTGCACGGATGGGAAGGACGAGGAGCGCAGCTCGGAGCGTTCATCGACCCTTTGCTCGTGAAGGGTTTCCGAGTCCTCGCCTTCGACGGTCCGGGACACGGCGTCTCCGAGGGAAATCGTTCCTCCCTCATCGAGATGTCGAGGGCTGTCCTCGACGCCGCGCGGGCTTTCGGGCCCTTTCACGGCGCGGTGGCCCATTCGGCGGGCGCCGCGGCGACGACGCTCGCGCTTCGCGACGGCGCCGCGATCGGGCGTCTGGTCTACGTCGCCCCGCCGAGAGATCTCGGAGAGTACCTCCCGCGCGTGGCGAGCTCGCTCGGACTGCCGGAGCGGGTGACGCTCCTCGCGCGACGGCGCATCGCCCGAAGGTTCGGTTTCGAGTGGGAGGCGGTCGCCCAACTTCGTCTCGCGCAGTCGATGGAGACGCCCCTTCTCGTGATCCATGACGCGCACGATCGCGAGATCGAAGTCGAGAACGGGATCGATATCGCCTCGGCGTGGCGTGGAGCCGGGCTCGCCATCACCAGCGGGCTCGGCCACCGCAGGATTCTCCGGGACGAAGGTGTCGTATCGCGGGCGGTCGAGTTTCTAAGCTCTCACGCGGGAATGGTGGGGACCGCGGTCGCTTCGCCGGCCTCCTCCGCGGAAGCCAGCACCACCCTATCCCTACCTCCCGCCTTCGCGCGGTAGAGCGCACGATCCGCGGCGGAGTACAGCCGGTCCGGGTGGAGCTCGCGGATCGAGCGCGTGTCGGCGATCCCGATCGAAAGGGTGAGGGGCGGCAGGTTCACCGCGACCCAGCTCGCCTCCATGCCGAGGCTCCTGCGGATTCGCTCCGCGAGGGTCCTCGCCTCGAGCTCGGTGATATTGGGCGCGAGGACCGCGAACTCGTCCCCTCCGAACCGCGCGGCGAGGTCGGTGCTGCGGCACGTCTTCTGGAGCGTGCGGGCAACGGCCTTGATCGCGTTATCGCCCGCTTCATGGCCGCGCCGATCGTTCACGCTCTTGAGGCCGTCGAGGTCGAGGAGCATCAGCGCGAGAGGATGGTTGTAGCGGTCGACGCGGGCGAGCTCCTCCCGCAGGCGCTTGTCGAGGAGGCGGCGATTCGCGAGACCGGTCAGCGGGTCGGTCAGGGAGATTCTCTGGAGGAGATCCTCGTTCGAGCCGATGATGTAGCCCAGGCCGAGGAACATGACCGCGGTCGAGACCGCGAGATATCCATACGTGAGAGCGCGGGTCGAAAGCTCCTCGCGGATCCAGTCCCAGCTTCCGAGGCCGCCCTCCGCCAGCCCCTGGAAGAGGAGAAGCCCGGCCGGAGCCCCCAAAGCGAGCAAAAACCCCAAAACCGGGTAGAGCCGGCGCTTGGGTAAGGCTTCGACCAGCATTTCCAGGAAGCTCCGCCCCCAGTCTATGAAGCCTTCTGCGGCAAATGCAAAGCGAAGCGGAAAGACGGCTTATACTGGTCCCCGAGCCCACGGATGACCGCAGCGCCACCCCGTTCGACCGCGTTCGCCCCGGCCACCGTCGCCAACGTCGCTTGCGGGTTCGATGTCCTCGGTCTCGCCCTCGAGGAGCCGGGCGACACGGTGACGGTGGAGCTCATGGAAGAGCCCGGACTCTCGATCGTCGAGATCGAAGGCGACGATGGTCGGCTGTCGAGAGACGCCGACAAGAATACGGCGACGGTCGCGGCGCGAACGATCCTCGATCGCACCGGCCGGGGACAATCGCACGGACTGCGGCTCGCGCTCCGAAAGGGACTTCCGCTCGCGAGCGGGATGGGAAGCAGCGCCGCGTCGGCGGTCGCGGCGGCGCTCGCGGTCACGGACCTGCTTCGACTCCCCCTCGACTCCACGGACATTCTTGCGGCCGCTCTCGAAGGCGAGCGAGTAGTCGCGGGGGCAGGCCACGCGGACAACGCCGCTGCTTGCTTCTTCGGAGGGCTGGTCCTGGTTCGATCGACGGAACCCCTCGATGTCGTCCGTCTTCCCGTTCCCTCCGGTCTCAGCGTAGCCGTCCTTCGTCCGCACCTCGAGATGAGCACCAAGGAGTCGCGTGGGCTCCTCGGATCGGAGGTGCGCCTGAAAGACGCGGTCCAGCAGTGGGCCAACGTCGGCGGCCTCGTGGCAGGGCTCTATTCGGGAGACCTCGATCTCGTCTCGCGCTCACTCGTCGACGCCGTCGCCGAGCCGATCCGCTCTCTCCGCGTGCCGGGTTTCACGGAAGTAAAGCGCGCGGCCGTCGCGGCGGGAGCTCTCGGGTCGAGTCTTTCCGGTTCGGGCCCTTCCATTTTCGCGCTTTGCCGCAATCTGGCGAGTGCTCGCGCAGTCTCGAAAAAAATGGCGGAAGCCTTCGCCGTCGCCGCGCCGGGCTTGAGGTGGGACCTTCACACCTCCGTCGTGAGCGCGCGCGGAGCCCGGCTGATCCGCGAAAAGGAAGCGGCTTGCGCTACCTGAGCACGCGGGGAATCTCGCCTCCCGTTTCTCTCGAGGAGGCGCTCTTCGCGGGGCCTGCCCCCGACTCCGGGCTCTACGTTCCCGAAAGACTTCCCTCGATCGATCCGCCTCGCCCGGGGACGGATTTCGTCGAGACCGCAACACCGGGTAGCGGCGGGCTTCTTCGGAGAAGATTTGCCGTCCGAAGCGCTCGAAGCCGTGGTGCGCGAAAGCCTCACCTTCGAGATCCCGCTCGTTCCGGTCGAGCCAGGCATCTACTGCCTCGAGCTCTTCCACGGACCGACCCTCGCCTTCAAAGACGTCGGCGCGCGTTTCATGGCGCGCCTCATGCTTCATTACCTTTCGCGGCGCCGCCGCGAGGTCACCGTCCTCGTCGCGACTTCGGGCGATACCGGAAGCGCCGTCGCCTCGGCGTTCCACCGCCTCGCGGGCATCGAGGTCGTGGTTCTCTTTCCCCGCGGCAAGGTGAGCGTCCTCCAGCAGAAGCTCTTCACGACTCTCGGCGAGAACGTCTCCGCGCTCGCCGTGGAGGGGAGCTTCGACGACTGCCAGCGCCTCGTGAAGCGCGCCTTCGCCGACGACGGTCTCGCGTCCCGCCGGTCCCTGGTCTCCGCGAACTCCATCAACATCGGCCGCCTGCTTCCGCAGTCGTTCTACTACTTCCACATCTCTTCACAGCTCGAGGCGGGAGTCCGTCCTCTCGTCTCGACGCCGAGCGGAAACTTCGGAAACCTCACCGCGGGCCTCTTCGCGAAGCGCATGGGCTTTCCTGCGGAGCGATTCGTAGCCGCGACCAACGCGAACGACGTCGTGCCCCGAGTACCTGGCCGACGGGATCTACCAGCCTCGTCCTTCGATCGAGACGATTTCGAACGCCATGGACGTCGGAGACCCGAGCAATTGGGCCCGTATTCTGTGGCTCTACCGCGGCTCGCTCGAGGCAATCCGGGGTGACCTCGAGGGAAGCGCGCATACGGACGAGGAGACCCTGTCCGCGATGAGCGACGTATACCGGCGCACCGGGTATGTCCTCGATCCCCACTCGGCCGTGTCCTATCTCGGCGTAAGGCGAGTCACGAGAGAGGGCCGAACGGGGGTGCTCCTTTCCACTGCCCATCCCGCGAAGTTCCGGGAGACGGTCGAGCGCGCCATCGAGTCGACGCTCGATCTGCCTCCCGCGCTCGCGCGCGCTCTCGAAAGGCGCGAGGCAGTTCGAAACGATCCCGGCGGACTACGCCGCTCTCAAGGAGTACCTGTCGCGATGAGTCACGTTCTCTCGTTTCACGGCGGCGCCGGAACGGTCACCGGCTCCCGCTTCCTGGTCGAGAACGGAAGCACCCGTTTTCTCGTGGACGCGGGACTTTTCCAGGGCCTGAAGCGGCTCCGGGAGATGAACTGGGAGAAGCTCCGTTTCGATCCCGTCTTCGCTCGATTTCCTGCTCCTGACCCACGCGCACATCGATCACGTCGGCTTTCTTCCCCGGCTGGTACGAGACGGGTTTCGCGGGCCCGTGCGCACGACGCGGAGCGAGCCTGGACCTGGCCAGACTTCTTCTCATGGATTCCGCGAAGCTCCAGGAGGAAGACGCGGAGTTCGCCAATCGCAGGGGCTACAGCAAGCACCGGCCCGCGCTCCCCCTCTACACCACGGAGGACGCCGAACGCGCGATCGCGCTCTTCGAGCCGCTCGACTACGGCGATTGGATCGAGCCCGCCGCCGAAGTCCGCGCTCGTTTCCACAACGCGGGCCATATTCTCGGCGCCGCGATGATCGAAGTCCGGCTTCGCGCGAACGGAAGCGAGCGCACGATCGTCTTCAGCGGCGACGTGGGCCGCTACGGCGTGCCGCTCCACTCCGACCCCGATCCTCTTCCCGAATGCGACGCCCTGGTGATCGAGGCGACGTACGGGGACCGGGAGCACGATCCGAGGCCCATGGGACACCAGATTCGCGACGCGATCCTCGGAGCGATAGACCGCAGGGGAACGGTCTTGATTCCCGCGTTCGCCGTCGGGCGCGCGCAGCTCGTGACCCTCCTCCTCCGCCAGCTCATCCATGGCGGCGAGCTTCCCGAAATCCCGATCCACGTCGACAGCCCGATGGCGGTCGATGCGACTCAGATTTACGCCCGGCACTTGAAAGACGAGAGCCTCGATGCGGCGGACGACGTCGATGGTTTCGGAAAGCTCGTTCCGAGAAGCATCCAGTTCCATCGAAGTGTCGAGGATTCCAAGAGACTCAACCAGCTTCCCGGTCCGCGCATCATCATCTCGGCGAGCGGCATGCTCACCGCGGGGCGCGTTCTCCATCACTTGAAGCGGCTTCTGCCGGACGAGAGAAACGTGATCCTGCTGGTGGGATTCCAGGCGGCGGGCACAAGGGGCCGGGCCATGATGGACGGGGCGCGCACGGTCCGCGTGCACGGCGAGGACGTTCCGGTGAGAGCGCGGTTCGTGCCCATCGGCGGCCTGTCGGCGCATGCCGATCGCGGCGAGCTCCTCCGCTTCCTCCGTTCACAACCGAAACCGCCCCGCACGGTTTTCGTGACCCACGCCGAGCAGAGCGCCTCGAGGGCGTTCGCGCAGACCCTGAAAGAGGAGCTCCACGTGCGGGTGTTAGAGCCGCTCCTCGGAGAACGATTCGAGCTCGACGGGCTCTAGAGACGAAACTTCACGCCCGCGAGAATGCGGAAGAAAGTCGGATCGATCGATATCGGGGGAAGGTCGAGATAGTCGTCGATCTGCGAGACCGGCACGGTGGGGACGGGCGTGTTTCGTATTTCGGTAAGGGTCACCGTGGTCTCCGTAGCGGGCGCCCAGAGAAGCCGGCCGTCCACGAAGATCGCGGCGTGGGATCCGAGAGCGAAATCGACGCTTCCCCCGACGTTGAATCCGAAGGTATCGGCGGTCGCGATCTGGTAGGCCATCACGTAGTGCTCGATGAAGAGGACCGCGTGTCCTCCCAGCCATCCGCCGATGGCGGTGAGACTCTCGGCCTCGGCGTCGAATCGGAAGTACGTCAATCCGGAAGAAACGCTCCCGGAGACCGCGCGACCGGACCCGAATCGCGCGACGAGATTGAAGCTGAGGGCGAGCTCGTCGAGGGTGCCCTCGGTGTCGGGCGCGGGCACGGAGAACGTCGTCTCTCGCACCACGGGGTCGGGGTTGGGAAAGGCAATGGTGTTCCAGACCAGATCGACTTCCTGTGGCTCGTTCTCCCCGACGATATCGACCTTCGCCCGATCGAAGAGGAACTGAAAGCCCACGACGCGGTGGGGAAACACGTTGATCCCGAGCCCGAGGCCCGCACTGGTGTTTCCGCGGAGCGAGAGGAACTGCCGGGCTTCGCTCCGCGGGTCGGGGGTGACGAAGAGCTGATTGATTCCCGAGACTCTCGACGGAACGTACGAGGCGTCGTAGATGGCATCGAGGGCGGGCCAGTAGATGCCGAGCCCACCGAAGATCTCGACGTCGGCGGCCGCGACCGGCGACGCGAGGAGTAGCGCGGCGACGAACGAGAGGCCCCTCATTCGGAGGGCGCCCGCGTGTAGTATCCCTGCCGCGTCCGGACGAAGAGACCGGGCTTCGTCTTCACTTTGACCTGGATGTTGCGCCACCCAGCGAGGCCGGAAGCGACGACCGAGGGGGCGTAGGCCATCCGGTAATGACGGTGCAGGTCCAGCTGCACGTCGGCAAACGCCTTCTTCACGTCCTCGACCTTCTCCGGGAAGAATGGACGTCCGCCCGTGGCCTCGGCAAGTGTGGTGAGAAACGGACGGTTGATACTGTCTTTTCCCTCGGCGCCCAGGCCCGGATAGCCCACGGTGTAGATGGTGACCTCCGACTGCTTCGCGCCTTCGATGACCTCCTCGATTCCCGCTTTGCTTCCCTTGTTGGCGATGCCGGCGTCATCACCGTCGCTGAAAAGCAAGAGCGATTTCCTGCCCTCGACGGTTGCGAGCTCGCCGAGAGCTTCGAGAATCGCATCGTAGAGCTTCGTACCTCCTTCCGCTTTCATCGTGCGCAGCATGCCGAACTGGGCGGCGATGTCGTCGGTATAGCCGGCGCCGAACCGAATCTCGTTGTTGAAGAGACCGATTCGCACCCTGTCTCCCTCGCTCAGGTTTTGCGCGAAGAGATAGGCCGCAGTCTGAATGGCGGTCAGACTCGAACGGATGCTGGCGGAAGAATCCAGAAGAAGAATGGTGGTCACCGGCGTGAACTGCGCGGTGAAGAACGACACCTCCTGCGGAAATCCGTCCTCGAGGACCTCGAAGCTCTCCCGGCTGAGCCCGGGAACGAAGCGGCCTTTCTTGTCCACCACCACAACGTCGAGCGTCACCGTCTCGACGGAGACGGCGAACTGCAGGCGACCCTCGTCGGGAGGCTCGGGAGGCTTCTGCGGCGTCTGTGCCGCCGCGGCGAGCGATGAAAGAAAAACTGCGGTGAGCGAGAAAGTCGTTGGAACTCTTCTCAAGAAGCGAGCTCCATTTCGCCACGATGATAGCACGGGGACATTCCCCACGGCACTTGGAGCGCTTCTTGCTTGGAAGAGTGGCAATCCCGAACAAGGTGGTCCAAATTGGAAAAGGACGTCGTCCGAAGCGACTGGCGCGAACGGCCGAGATTCTGGAGCATCCGAGCGAAAGTCTTCGCTCTCGTGATCCTGGCGGCCCTCCTCCCGACGTTTCTGGTAGGAACGTCCTCGTATTGGACCGCCCGCCGCGCGCTCGGTGAAAAGCTCTCCGACCAGCTCAATACCAAAGCCTCTCTCGCGTCTTCGCGAGTCTCGGAGTGGCTTTCGGAGCGCCGGCACGACGCCAACGTATTCGCGAGCTCGAGCATCGTCGTCGAAAACCTCGAGCGTGGGTCAAAGGGAGGACCCCCTGGGGGTTCTCCCCTCATCGGCTCTTACCTCGAGGAAGTGCGCGGCCGGTACCGGGTCTACCCTCTTCTCGCCGTCCTCGACGCCAACCGAAGGATGGTCGCTGTCTCCCGGAGTCCGGAGGAAAGCAGCCTCCTCCCCGAGGAGAAATCCCCCGACGATGCTGCCTTCGTCGCGTGGAACCAGGCGGGACAGGCGAGGTTCTGGCTTTCGACGCCGATCGCGGGTGCTGCGGGAAAGACCGTCGGGTTCCTCGTCCTCGCGTCCGATCTCGACGCGCTTCGCGAGGAGCTCGCCGAGAATGCGCCCTTCGACCGGCTGGTCCTCACCGCGGGAGACCGCGCGGTTTTCGCTCATCCCGACCCGGTCTCGAACGAATCGACTCCGAAGCTCGCGCCCGAAGTCGGAACCTTGACGGAATACCGGGACGCGCATGGCAGCTAGAATTCTCGCCGCGGCGCGCGCCATCGAGGGAATCGACGGCGAGCCCATGGTCCTGGTGGTGGCGGCCGACTGGAAAACGGCCTTCGCGGCCGTGACCGACCTCGGCCGGAGCATCGTGCTGCTGAGCGTTTTCGTCGCCCTCCTGGTGATCGCTCTCGCTTATGGACTGGTGGTGAGCTTGACGGATCCGCTCGAGAAGCTCACCGCGGGAGCGCGGGCCCTGGCCCGAGGCGACTACTCACACGAGCTTTCCGTCTCGACGAGGGATGAGATCGGAGATCTGACCCAGGTCTTCATTCAGATGACATCCGCGCTGAAGCGGAGCCACGAAGGGCTCGAGCGGCTCTCGGCGACCGACGAGCTGACGAAGCTCGGCAACCGGCGCCAGTTCCGAAAGGCTCTCGACGAGGAGCTCGCGCGCGCGGAGAAGACCGGGGTCGGGTTCGCCCTGGTCCTCATCGACCTCGATCATTTCAAGAGCTACAACGACCGATTCGGGCACGTTCGAGGCGACGCGTTGCTGGAGAGAGTGGGCGCCTACCTGCTCCAGGCTATCGACTCCCCCGCCATCGCCGCGCGGTACGGCGGGGAGGAATTCGTCCTGATTCTTCCGAAAACGGGGATCGAGGAGGCGGCGGCGCAGGCGGAGTGGATTCGTGTCGGATTCTTCGAGGCCCATGGCGAGGAGGCCGAGGTGACGTTGAGTCTCGGCGTCGCGGCGTGGCCCCGGGACGGCCGCGCGGCGCTCGAGATCATCGACGCCGCGGACCGCGCGCTCTACGACGCGAAGAACTCCGGGCGCAACCGCGTGGTGGTGGCGGGGGCGTCTCGCACCGACGCGAAATCACGGCCCGCGCGGCTCGAGCTTCAGCGCACGAGCCGGCGGTGAACCCAGGCCGGCTCCTTTCCTTCGATCTCCACCTGAAACCAATCGCCGCGGCGCGCGATCGCTCGGAGCTCCGCTCCCGGCTCGACCGAGCCCAGCTTCTCTGAGTCGGTGCTCGGCGCCTTCCGCAGGTTCGCCGTGGCGACGACCTGGAGCGGGCGCGGCGGCACGATGGGGATGAGCTCCGACGGGGATCCGTTTCGCATCTCCGCGATGGTCCGCACCTGGCGAACGAGCTCGCTCGCCCGCTCGGCGAGATAGGCGGCTCCGCCCACGTTGTCGGTCTCGAGAGCGCGGTCGGCGTGGTCGAGGAATCCAGCGGCCCGCGTCGAGACGATCGGCGACCGCCGGATCCTTGCGCTTGCGGAGCGACTGGAGCTCGACCCGCACCTCCGCGATTCTCGACACGGCGAAGGCGCGGCTCTGCACGTTTCGAACGCTGGTCTGGGAGCGCACCAGCTCCTCGAGAGCACTCTTGAGCTCGAGCTCGAGAGTCGCCTTCGTCTCCTCGAGCGCCGTCACTTCGGCGCTCCGCTCGGCGAGAGCCTCCCGCAGTCGAGAGGCCTCCTCGAGCGCCGCGGTCAGTGCGACCTCGCCATCGTCGTCTTTGTCCTCTTCCGTCTTCTCCGGGGCAGGCGGTGCGCTCGAAATCGGCTCCGGGGGGGGCTCAGATGGGGGTGCGGGCGCGGAAACCGGGGCCGTTTTGCCGCCGCATGCGGCGATAAGGAAAATTATCGCAAGGACACAGGCGGCACGGCCAAGCATTCGAGCGACCATTTTGTGGGAAGAACAATAGTAGCACCCTCGCCGAGGGCGATGGAAGGGTGGGGTTACCGGGGCTGATACGCGTGGAGCGACGGATCGAGAAGGCGGCCCCACTCGGCGTCGTACGGGTGGACCTCCTCGACCGGAGTCCCGTCGCGCTCGACGGGATAGCCCTTGTTGGCCCACTCGAAGATCGAGCCCTCGAGATTCTTCGCGTTCTGGAAGCCCTCCCGCTCGAGCCGCTCCACGAGTCGAGAAGAGCGGTAGCCGACGGAGCAGTACGCGACGACGGGGGCCTCATGGTCCAGCGTTTTCAAGAAATCCGGGAGATCGGAGTCGGGGTCTACCCGAATCGCGCCCGGGAGGTGGCTCACCTCGTACTCTTCCGCCGTGCGCACGTCGAGGAGAATCGGGGTCTTGCGATTCGACTCGAGAGAAAGAGAATGCCTCAGCTCCTCCGCCGAAACGTGGTCGACGCCGGGGAACTCGGAGCGCACCCAGCTCTTCGTCTTCTCCCAGTCGGAGGGCGCTCTTCGGCAGCTGAAGAAAGCGAGGAGCGCGGAAGCGAGGAATTTTTGCATGGTCATGCTAAAGACCGGTGCTGATACAGCGACCCATCGGTAAAGCCCTGGCGTCGGTAGTACTCCCGCGTGCCGACGGACGAGATCACCGAAAGGCGCGCGAAGCCTTTCGAGCGTGCCTCCGCGGCGGCATCCTGCAACAGCTTTCGGCCAAGACCCGCGTGCTGGGCCTTCCCGTCCTCGCGGGCCCCGATCGCCATCGACGAGCCGTACACGTGGACTTCCCGGACGATCGCGGCAGTCTCCCAGCTCGTCGATGAAGCTCGGCTCATCGGGAAGCGCGAGTCTCAGAAATCCGGCCAGTCGATCGTCCTCGGTGACGTAGGAAAGGAACGATTCCTCGCCGGAGGACGTCCGGTATCGCAGGATGTCGAGCCTGAGGTCTTCGATGGAGACGTCGGAGCTCCGAACCTCGCGGGCGCGGATGTCGCGCGAGCGAACGCCTCTCCGCCGCATTTCCTCTTCCGCAACGGCACGGAAATTCGTGACCCGACTTCCCGCGAGGATGTCCTCCCCGGGGATATCGCGGATGACCCGGCTCAGACGACAGTACGGAGGGGTCCGGGTCATTGCTTCCACGAGAAGCTCCAGAAGGGTCGCCTCCGAGTACGGCCGATACCGGCCGGCCTCGTAATGGGTCATGAGCGTCGCGCTTTCGACCAGGCTGCAGGGATAGAGCTTCAGCTCGTCCGGACGGAAATCGGAGTCGGAGAAGAGACGCTCGTAATCCGCGAGGTCGCGCTCGGGGCTCGAGCCGTAGAGATTCGCCATCCAGTGGGCCTGAATCTTGAACCCCGCGCGGCGAAGAAGCTTCGTCGCCCGACGAGACGCGAGAACGTCGTGTCCCCTCTCGTTCAAGGAGAGCACTTCGTCGTCGAGGCTCTGGTAACCGATTTGAATCTTGGTCGCGCCCAGCCTTCGCAGACGCACGACCTCTTCCTCGGTCACATGGTCCGGCCGTGTCTCGAGGGAAAGACCGACCGCCCTCGCCTCGGCCGTCTCGTTCTCTTTCTGCGCGGCGCGCGAGCTCTTCCCAGGAAGCGATCTCCTCGCCTTCGATACGCCGCTCGGGATCCCTTTCGCGCGCGAACTCGGTAACGATCCGGTTGTAGTCGGCGATGCCCCGTCCTTCCGTCGATCTCTTTTTCGATCGAGGCGAAGTCGATGCGCGCGAGCTCGGTCCATCGTCGCCGCGCTCCGTCCGAAGTCGTTCAGCGCCAGAAACACCCGCGTGAGAAACCACACCTGATACGACTCGGAGTAGGAGGACCAGGTCCCGCCGAGAACGATGAGCTCCACTTTGTCGATGGGATGGCCGATCCAATAGAGGGCGGATAATCTCGACGAGGTCTGCTCGTACGGATCGAACTGGTGCATGGCCGCCCTCTGGGCGCCCGGCTCGTTCGAGAGATAGCTCTTCGGCATCCTCACGTCGTTCGGGCAGAAGATGCACTTGCCCGGACAGGGGAAAGGCTTGGTGAGGACCGTCACCGGCGTGACTCCGGAGAGCGAGCGAACCGGCTTCATCCTCACTTTTTCCAGGAACCGCCGCGGATCGCTGAGATCGGCATGCCTCGTCGCCAGGTGCCGGTAGCCCGCGATGAGCTCGCTCTTCGAAAAAAGGGTCGCGCCGTTCTTCGGATGGCGGCGCAGGATGCGATCGAGGTTCGGAACGTGAGGGAGGGCCTCGATGGCGCGAATGATGGCGAGGAGCTCCCCTTCGTGCTCCTCGGGAGCGAATCGATAGTCCTGCCAGCGGGCGCGCTTCATCCCAATGGGCCCTCGACGGCCATCTTACTGTACACTTTCCGCGAGGTAGAGGCCCCGATGGAAACCGTCCTGTTGCTGCTTCTCGCGATCGTGCCGCAAACTCCGGCCGACGACGCCCTTCGACCTCCTTTTGACCGGCGGTCGGGTCATCGACGGCACGGGCAACCCGTGGTACCCGGCGGACGTCGCCGTCCGAGCGCGGGCGTATCGTGGCCGTCGGGAATCTCGCGGGACGAAAGGCTCATCGCACCATCGACGTCTCCGGCCTGGTGGTCGCCCCGGGATTCATCGATCTCCACTCGCACGCGGACGGGCTCGACGAAGACGGGCTCCGTTCGAACGATCCGAAGCGCCGCGCCGCGCCGAACCTGGTGACCCAGGGCATCACCACTCTGGTCGTGAATCAGGACGGCGGCTCTCCCTACTCGATTGCGGCCCAGAAGGAGGAGCTCGAGACGAAGAAATTCGGACCGAACGCCGTGCTCCTCGTGGGGCACAACACCGTGCGGGCGATGGTCATGGCGCAGAACAAGAACGAGCCCTTCGCCGACGCGGAGATCGCCCGGATGCAGCGGCTCGCGAAGCCGGACGAAGTCGAGGCGATGCGCCGGCTCGTGGTCGAAGGCATGAAGGCCGGCGCCTACGGCATGAGCGCCGGCCTCGAGTACATTCCCGGCCGGTGGAGCGATACCGAGGAGGTCGTGGCGCTCGTCCAGGAGCTCGCCCCCTACGAGGGAGTTTTCATCGAGCACGAGCGCGCCTCGGGAGCGGACCCGATGTGGTACCTCCCGAGCATGGCGGAGCCCGGACAGCCCACGTTTCTCGACTCCATCGAGGAGACCATCGAAATCGCCGAGCGAACCTCCGTCATGACCGTCGCGACGCACGCCAAGGCGCGCGGAGCGGACTACTGGGGCTCGAGCCGCGCCGCGGTCCAGCTCATCGCGCGGGCGCGCGACCGGGGAGTTCGCATCTTCGCGGACCACTATCCCTACAACACCACCGGAAGCGACGGCGGCACGCGCCTGATCCCGGAGTGGGTGCGCGAGGAGAACCAGAATCTGACCTGGGTCCAGGCGGTCGACGCCGCTCTCGCGAACCCGGAGAAGGCCGCGGCCCTTCGAAACGACGTGCTCCACGAGGTCAATCGGCGCGGAGGCGCGGAGAACATCGTGGTGATGGAATTCCCCGACCCGAGCTACGTCGGTAAGAGCTTCTTCGAGCTGATGCGTCGAGCTCGACATGGATCCGCTCGAGCTCGCGCTCCACCTGCAGCGCAAGGGAAAGCCGGATCAGCGAGGAGGGGCGCGGCTCCGAGGCTACTCGCTCTCGGAGATCGACGTCGAGATCTATGCCGCCGAGCCCTGGATGGCCACCGCTTCGGACGCGGGCATCGCTCTCCCCGAAGACGGGTTCGTGCACGCGCGATACTACGGAACGTTTCCGCGGAAGATCCGGTGGTACGCGATGGAGCGCGGGAAGCTCTCGATCGAGGACGCCATCCGCTCCTCGACGTCGCTGCCCGCGCAGATTCTGGGCTTCCGCAATCGAGGTCTCCTGCGCGAGGGATTCCACGCGGACATCGCCGTCCTCGACCTTCCTCGCGTCAAGGACGCGGCGACCTTCTTCGAGCCCCATCGCTACGCGGAAGGGATCGTGCACGTCCTCGTGGGAGGGACACCGTGGTCGAGAACGGGAAGCTCACCTGGGCCCTTCCCGGAGACGTGATCACTCCCGAGGAAGGACGAAAGCCTCCCGCCGACGAATTGAGAGAGGAGACGGTCCAGGCGCTTCGCGCCGTAAACCGGCGCTTCTACGAGGAGCGCGCTTCCGAGTTCAGCCGCACCGCGAAAGGCCGTGGTCCGGCTGGGAGCGAGCTCCTCGCGCGGACGGAAGAGCTTCTCTCCGATTCCTCCGCGTGTGCTCGACGTCGGCTGCGGGAACGGCCGATTCGCGCGCTTTCTCGAGAGCCGACTCGGAAAGGACTTTCGAATACTGCGGCGTCGACGAGAGCCCTCTCGGCCTGGCCGAGGCGAGGAGGCGCATCGGCGGCCGCGGCAACGTTTCGCTGGTCGAAGCCGACTTCACGAGAACGCTACCGCCGGGTGCCTTCGACCTGGTCGCTCTCTTCGGAGTGCTCCATCACGTCCCCGGAAGGGCGAATCGTCTCGAGCTATTGACGCGACCGCGGCTCGTCTCGCACCGGGCGGTCTCCTCGCGTTCTCCCTCTGGCGATTCGATGGTCTTCCCCGGTTCCAGAGGAAGATCGTTCCCTGGGACGAGTTTCGCGCGAGGACCGGAATCGCGGTCGACGAGCGGGATCTGGAGCCCGGCGACCACATCCTCACCTGGGGCGGCGCTCCGCCCGCCTACCGCTTCTGCCATGCGATGAGCGAAGAGGAAGAGAAGGACATCGCGCGGAGATTGCGCCTGGAGCTCGTTACGAGCTTCGACGCGGGAAGCGAGCCCAATCGCTACTGCGTCTTCCGCTATCCCCAGACCGCGTAGACGACCATCTGGGCGAGCGCGACGAACGATGCCCAGAAGCGCGGGCTTCTCCACAAGGGGCGCGGCACGGAAGACGGCGCGAGGAGCCTCGGCGAGACGAGCAGGATCACGGCGAGACAGGCGGCGTACAGCAGAATCACCACGAGGCTCCCGGATCGATCATCATCGAATCCAGCAGACGAGGCCGCGGAGCTCCTCGTCCGATTTTCGCGCCGTGACCAAGCTCACCGCGACGAGCGCCGCCGACGCCGCGACGAACGACCAGAAGGCGGTCCAGAGGTAGAGCTGACCGCTCGCGCTCAAAGCGGCCGCGGTCGCGACGCCGACCAGCATGCCCGCGACACCGCCTTCGGCCGTCGCGCGCCGCGTGAGCATGCCGAACAGGAGGAGCGCGAAGAGCGCTCCCTGGAAGAACGAGAGGAACGTCTGAAAGGCCTCGAAGACCGACGCGAAGCCGCGTCTTGACCTGATAGCTGAAGAGCGCTCCTCCGAGGAGAAGTCCCGGACCACGAGCCACCGGCCGAGACGGAGGCACTCTTCATCCGTTGCGTTCGGCCGCAGGAACGGACGATAGAGGTCGGTGACCAGGAGGGTCGAGGCGGAGTTCACGTAGGACTCCAGGTTCGCCATCACGCCGGCGATGAACGCGCCCATGAGAATTCCGAGGGCGCCCGGCGGCACCAGTCGTTTCACCATGAGCGGCAGCACCTGGTTCGCGTCCCATCCCTCGCCCGGAGCTCCGAGCTCCTCCGCGAAGAGCGCGAGCGCGATGAGCCCGGGAAGAACGAGGAGGACGGGAAAAACGAGCTTGATGACGGCGCAGAAGACGTACGAGGCGCGGGCGTCGTCCTCGCTCGAAGCGCCGAGCGTCCTCTGCACGATGGCCTGGTTTCCGATCCAGTAGGCGGGCCCGAGCACCACCCCGAGCCCAGCACCACCGCGGGCCAGGGATACGCGGGATGGCTCGAGGACGGCAAGAGCTCGAAATGCTCGCGGGTCCAGGAGAGCTCCGAGACTTTCGCCATCAGGGTGGAGACACCTCCCACCTCGCGGATGCCGAGGACGCAGATCAAGGTCGCGCCCGCGATCAAGACCACGCAGGAGAAGACCTCCGTCACCACGACCGCGCGAAGGCCTCCGGAGGTGGTGTAGAGACCGACGAGAACGGAGGTGACGCCGACCGAGACCCAGAACGACCATCCGAGAAGACCCTCGAACATCGCCGCCGCGCTCACCAGAATCGTCGCGACGGTGGCGAGCATGAAGAGCGACCAGACGACGGCGAAGAACGTGCGCACGGACGGGTTGTAGCGCCGGCCCAGGTACTCCGGGATGGTGGTGACGTTCGAGCCCCAGAAGAACGGCATGAAGAGAAAGGCGGCGAGGAGGACCGGAAGGATGCACCCCACGAAATCGAAGTTCATCATGACGATTCCGTAGCGATAGCCGTCGCCGGCGAGACCGACCATGTCCTTCGCGCCGATGTCGGAGACGACGAGCGACATTCCCGCCGCCCACCACGGAATCGACTTCCCCGCGAGGAAATAGTCGCGGCTGGTGCGGATTCCCCGGCTCGCCCAGAGCCCGAGCCCGGTGACCGTCAGAAGATAGAGGACGATGAGCCCGAGGTCGAGCGGGGAGAGCTGCACCGAGTCCACAGCGGCGGGAATCTTACTCCATTCGGAACTTTCCGCGTGGTGGAAACGTTCGTGAGGGCATGATCTCCCTTGCTGGCCGCGTCCTGCCTCGCCGTTCTCGGAGCGCGGATATACCCGGCCCCGGAAACGCCTCCTATCGAGGACGGAGCCGTCCTGGTCTGCGACGGGAAGATCGCCGCGGTCGGCGCGCGAGACCGGGTCGACGATCCCGAGACGGCGGAGCGCCTCGACGTGAGCGGGCTTTCGCTCACGTATGGATTCTGGAACAGCCACGTTCACTTCACGGAGCCCGCGCTCGAGAACGCGAGCGGTCTCGAGAAAGCGGCGCTCGAGGGACACCTGAAGGAGATGCTCACGCGCTGGGGCTTCACGACCGTCGTCGATACCGGCTCGGCCCTCGCCGAACACCCAGGCGATTCGCGAGCGCATCGGGACCGGAGAGGTCGCGGGCCCCGAGATTCTGACCGCCGGCGACCCGCTCTATCCCGCCGAATGGCGTTCCCTACTACGTCAAGGATTCCATTCCCGCCGAGATCGTCGCGATTCTTCCGCAGCCCGCGACCGCGGCCGAAGCCTCCCGCATCGTCGGCGACTCGCTGGACGGCGGCGCCGACTTGACGAAGGTCTTCGTCGTGTCCTGGGTGGCTCGGGGCAAGACGCTTCCTATGTCGATCGACGTCGTCGAGGCCGCGGCGGCCCGAGACTCACTCGCGGGGGAAGCTCCTCTTCGCGCATCCTTCGCTGACGCCGGGAATCGCGCTCGCGCTCGAGGGCGGGGTCGACGTTCTCGCGCACAGCGTCGAGGACCCGGAGAACTTCGATGAAGCCCTCGTCGAAGAGGCTTGTCGACGGCCAAGAGTATCGCTCGTGCCGACGCTCGAGCTCTTCGCGCCGTTCGGCGATATCGACGCAATCCTCGAAGCTCTCGGCAGGTTTTCCCGCGGGGGCGGTCAGATCCTCTTCGGTACGGACGTGGGCTATCGGCCCGACTACGACCCTTCCGAGGAGTATGAGCTCATGACGCGCGCCGGCCTTTCCTTCGACGAGATTCTCGCGTCGCTGACGACTGCGCCCGCGGAGCGATTCGGGCAGTCGGAGCGCAAGGGAAGGATCGAGCCGGGTAAAGAGGCCGACCTCGCGGTGATCGAGGGAGATCCGCGCGCCGATATCCGCGCTCTCGCCCGCGTCCGCTACACCGTCCGTAAAGGGCGAGATCATCTGGAGTCGGCGATAAGATCCGAGAATCTCGCCGACCGCCTCGACCCGGGCGTCGCCCTGGCACCCGACACCCACGAACCAGATTCCGGCGTCCCGAGCGGCGTCGCGATCGAAGGCGGTATCGCCCGACCATCCAGGCATCCTCCGGTCCGACGTTCAAGAGGCGGGAGGCGAGAAGCAGCAGAATCGGGAGCGGGCTTGCCGCGCGGAGCGTCCCCACCGCCCACCACGACGTCCGGCGTCGCCCCGGTCCGCGCGACGATCGAAGTCGCGAGCGACTTCTGCGTATTGGTCACGACCGCGGTCGCGATGCGCTCCTCGCGCAGGCGGCGAAAGACGCCCGGCACCTCCTCGGGAACCGTCAGATGGTCGAGGTGCTCGAAGTAGTGGTCCTGATAGAAGCGTTCGACGTCTTCCACCGAATGTCCCGGGAAGAACCGATCGCGATCGGCGAGAGTGCTCTGACCCCAGCCCGCGCGATAGAGCTCCTTCGAGATCTCCGGGATAGCCGAGCTCCCGCGCCGTCTGGTTGAGAAGGTGGAACCAGACGGCGTAGCTGTCGACGAGGACTCCGTCGAGATCGAAGAGGATGGCACGAGGCCTTTCTTCATATTGGTTGCTACCATAGCTCGAGTTGTTTCTCGGTCGACCTCGAGCGAATGCCCCGGTGCGCCGGCGGTAAATCGCGCGGACCGTCTCGATGGTGTCCGCCTCGTCGGGGCGCTTGTCCTCGCGGTAGGCCTTGAGCCTCGCGAACCGAAGGGCGAGACCTCCCGGATAGTGAGGGCTCTTCTGGATGTCGTTGAACGCGATCTCCACCACCAGCTCCGGCCGGACGCGCACCACCCAATCGCCCTTCTCCGTCGCGATCTCCTGGAGCCTCTGCGGTCTGCCAGGCGAGAATCTCGTCGGTCATTCCCTTGAACGTCTTTCCCAGCATGACGAAGTCTCCCGTCGATGGATCGCGCGCGCCGAGGTGGAGGTTGCTGAGCCAGCCCCGCCTCCGGCCGCTTCCCCACTCCGCGGCGAGCACCACGAGATCGAGCGTCTCGGCGGTCTTGATCTTGAGCCAGGATTTGCCTCGGGAGCCCGCTTCGTACGGCGCATCGAGAGACTTGGCCATGACTCCCTCGTGTCCCGCATCGAGAGCGTCCTGAACGAAGCTCTGCGCCCGGGCCGAATCCGAGGTCACGAGCCGCGGCACGACCTGCGTCTTCGCCGACGGTCTCGTCTCAGGATCTCGAAATCTGTCGCTCGCGGAACGGGAGGTGAGGTCGACGTCGTCGAGAAAGAGGCAATCGAAGTAAACCGAGGTCAGAGGAAGGGCGTTCCTCAGAGCGCCGACTTCGAGCTTGCGGCCGAAGCGCCGCATCGTCGTCTGGAACGGATGTGGACGGCCCTCCGGATCGAGCGCGATCGCCTCCCCATCGAGCACCAGGCTCCTCGCGGACACCGCGAGAATTCGCTCCACGATCTCGGGACAGGCCTGGGTCACGTCGTTCGATTGACGGCTGTAGATGCGGACCTCGTCCTCCGACTTGTGCACCTGGATGCGGGCGCCGTCGAGCTTGTGCTCGAGAGCGGCGGTCCCGAGAGTCGAGAGCGCCTCCGAGACGTTCTCCGCCGTTTGCGCGAGCATCGGCTGGATGGGGCGAAAGACTTCGAGCCGGAATCGAGGCCAGGCCGGAAGCGCCTTCCTCGGTCGCGATTCGCGCGACGAGCCCGAGGTCGCCCGAAAGCATGTAAGCGCGCCGCACCGCCTCCGAAGGAAGGCTCGAGGCCTTCGCGATGGCCTCGAGCATGACTCCCTCGAGCGAGCCCTGGCGCAAGTCTTCGAGCAGAAGCCTCGTGAGAAACTCCTGCTCGTCTTCGGTCGCGCGCCGGTAGAGACCGCGCACGATCTGGAGCCGCGCCGAGCTCGAGCCCGCGCCGGCGACTCGCTTCGAGCTCCGCGAACGTCCCGTCCACCTCTCCCAGCGTAAGCGTGGGCTCGCGCGCGCCTTCGATTCGGCGCAGATCCTGGAGAGTGGCGTAGCCGATCCCGAGGCGGCCGCGAGGAAGCCGCCCGGAAAGGCAGGAGACGACGAGCGCGACCTCATCTCGAGGCGCCCGGCCCAGGACATCGCCGAGAAGCGCCATCTTCTCGAGCCGGCTCCTCGTTTCCGAGAGACGACGCGACGTCTCGACGATCTCGAAGAGCTTCATGCAGAGACAACGCTAGCACGTTATGATTCGGGCCCATGAGTCTTCTTGGCAATATCCTGTGGCTCATCTTCGGCGGTCTCATCGCCGGACTCGGCTATATCCTGGGCGGCCTCCTCACCTGCATCACCATCGTCGGAATTCCCTTCGGCATCCAGGCGATGAAGATCGGTGTCGCCACCTTCGCGCCCTTCGGAAAGCAAGTGGTCGAGCTCCCGGAAGCCAATAGCGCCCTTCGACTCATTCTCAACGTGATCTGGCTGGTCGTCGTGGGTTGGGAAATCGCTCTCGCCCATGCCGCTTCCGCGCTGGTGCTCGCCATCACCATCATCGGAATTCCCTTCGCCTTGCAGCACCTGAAGCTCATCCCTCTCGCCCTCCTTCCCTTCGGCCGGACGCTTCGCTGACGACCGTGGCGAGTCTCCCGACCCTCGACGAGATCGAAAGAGCCCGCGCGAGGATTCGCGACGTAGTTCGACGGACGCCTCTCGTTCCCGCGGACGAACGGTTCGAGGCCGAAGACTTGTATCTCAAGCTCGAGACGTTCCAGCCGATAGGCTCTTTCAAGCTTCGAGGAATCTTCAACGCGGTGGCAGCACTCTCCGAGGAGGAGCGGCGCCGCGGTGTTTCGACGGTGAGCGCGGGCAATACCGCGCAGGCCCTCGCCTGGTCGGCGCGGCACTTCGGTATTCCGGCGCGAAGCCTGATGCCGGAGCACGCGCCGGTGGCGAAGATCGAGGCCGTTCGCGCTTATGGAGGCGAGCCGGTGCTGGTCCCGGTCGCCGAGGCTGTTTCGCTATCTTCGCGAAGAAGGATGGAAGGCCGAGCCCTACGCCTTCATCCATCCGTGGACGAATCGCCACGTGATGACCGGGCACGCGAGCCTCGGACTCGAGATCGTCGAGGATCTTCCGGAGGTCGAAACGGTGATCGTCCCGGTCGGAGGCGGCGGCCTTCTCGCCGGCGTCGGCGCCGGACTCAGGGCCGCGAAACCGTCCGTTCGCGTCGTGGCCGTCGAGCCTTCGGGTTGCGCCGCTCTTCACGTCAGCCTCGAGGCGGGTCGGCCGATGGAGGTCGACTGCCAGACCATCTGTGATGGGGTCGCGGTTCCGTACATGACCGAGGAGATGTTCCCTCTCCTCCGGGAGCTGGCATCGAGCGACGTTCTCGTCACCGAAGATCGAGTGAAGTGGGGGGTCAGAGGCCTCGCTCTCTGGAACAAGGTGGTAGCCGAGCCTTCCGGAGCGCTCGCCATCGCGGCGGCAGTCGCGATCCCGAGGGCGCGGAGGGGAGGAAGACCGTGGCGCTCGTCACCGGCGGAAGTATCGACCCCGCGAAGCTTTCGGCGATTCTCTGCCGAAGAGTGAAGCCTTTCGCATTCTCACGTCCGTCGTCCAAAGAGGACGAAAGTGAGGGATGGTCATGGACTTTTCGTCGACGTTCCTTGGACTCGTCCAGCTGAGTGGGTATCGGGCTTTCCTGGCTCGATGGCCCGATCGTGGTGCCCGATGCGAGCGTTCGAGAGCGCTTCGAGCAGACCGTCGAGTTCAATCCCGGCGGGACCTTCAGCATCGAGAACCAGAACGGCGGCATCGAGATCGGAGTCGGGAGCGATGTAAGCGTCCGCATCGACGCGGAGAAGGAAGCGAAGTCCGAGGAGGCGCTGCGGGATCTCGAGATCGTCATCGAGGGATCGGGAGATCGCGTCTCCGTGCGAACCGTCCACCACAGCCGCCGCGGCTCGGGCGGCGTGAGCTACCGAATCATCCTCCCGGCGGAGGCGCAGGTTCAGGTCTCGACCGCGAACGGCGAGGTTTCGGTCCGGGGGATCCAGGGACGAGTCGAGGCGGAGTCGGTCAACGGCGCCCTCGAGATCGAGGACATCGCGGGAGAGATCGAGGCCGAGACCACCAACGGAAGCATCCGCGCGAGCTACCAGAGCCTCGAGGGAGGACGCCACCGCTTCGAGACGACGAACGGCGCGGTTCGGGTCTATCTCCCGGCGGACGCGGGAGGCGACCTCGATGCCGAGACCATGAACGGGTCCATCGACGTCGACTTTCCGATGGAACGTCACGCGCACCAGCCGCCGCCACGTTCAGGGAAGCTTCGGGAGCGGCTCGAGCAGCTTCGAGATCTCGACGGTGAACGGATCCGTCTCTATTCTTCAGAATTAGCGAATGAGTGGTGCGATCACGAGCGCCACTACCGACATCAGCTTGATCAGGATGTTGATCGCCGGGCCGGCGGTGTCCTTGAAGGGGTCGCCTACCGTGTCCCCCACGACCGCGGCCTTGTGGGGCTCGCTCCCCTTGCCTCCGTAGTTCCCGGCCTCGATGTGTTTCTTGGCGTTGTCCCAGGCGCCTCCCGCGTTCGCCATGAAGATCGCCATGAGCACGCCCGAGACGAGAGAGCCCACGAGGACTCCGGCGAGGAAGTCTTTCCGAAGAAATCCCGCGGCGACCGGGATCACGATCGCCATGAGCCCGGGGACGACCATCCGTTTGAGCGCGGCCGAGGTCGCGATATCGACGCAGCGGGCGTTGTCGGCCTTCACCCCTGGCTTGCCTTCGAGGAGTCCCGGAATCTCGCGAAACTGACGGCGCACCTCTTCGATCATCGCGAACGCCGCCTCGCCCACCGCCTGCATCGTCATCGCCGAGAAGAGAAACGGAACCATCCCCCCCACGAGGATTCCGGCGAGCACCACCGGGTTCGCGATGGAGAGATCTTCCGGCCCGAGCTGCGCCTGCTGCTGGAAGGCCGCCATGAGCGCGAGCGCCGCGAGCGCGGCGGACCCGATGGCGAAGCCTTTGCCGATGGCCGCGGTCGTGTTGCCGACGGCATCCAGCTTGTCCGTGCGCCCTCGAACTTCCTTCGGAAGCCCGCTCATCTCGGCGATCCCTCCCGCGTTGTCCGCGATCGGGCCGTAGGCATCGACCGCGAGCTGGATTCCGACCGTGCCCAGCATTCCGAAAGCGGCGAGAGCGACACCGTAGAGTCCCGCCAGAAGGTACGTGGCCACGATCGCCGCGGAAAGGAGCAGAAGCGGCCACGCCGTGGACTTCATGCCGAGAGCGAGTCCGGCGATGATGTTCGTCGCGGCCCCGGTCTGAGCGGCGGCGGCGACGGCGCGGGCCGGCTTTCGCGACTCGGAGGTGTAGTACTCGGTGATGAAGCCGATCGCGATCCCGACGGCGAGGCCCACGATCATCGCGCCGTAGAGGCGGCCCCAGACCTCGGGCGTGAGCGCCCGGGTCACCGGTATCGAGACGACGAGCATGAGAACGCCGGCGCCGAGCGTTCCCATGTTGAGCGCCGTTTGCGGATTCCCACCCTCCGACGTCCGGACCATGAATGTCCCCGCGATCGAGCAAAGAATTCCGAGGCCCGCCAGGATGAAGGGAAGCGTCACGTAGTTGAGCGGCGAAGCGACGACGACGCCGGACGCCTCGAGCCCTCTCACGTAGGGGATCGCGAGGACCATGGCCCCGAGGATGGCTCCCACATAGGACTCGAAGAGATCGGCGCCCATGCCGCAGACATCTCCGACGTTGTCGCCTACGTTGTCGGCGATGACCGCGGGGTTCCGGGGATCGTCCTCGGGAATTCCCGCTTCCACCTTTCCCACGAGGTCGGCGCCCACGTCCGCGGACTTGGTATAGATGCCGCCGCCCACACGGGCGAAGAGCGCGATCGAGGAGGCGCCGAGGCTGAACCCCGACAGGATCTGAAGCACCTTGTCCTGGAGGACCGTGAGCTCGACGCCGTACATGCGGGTGTAGAGAAGATAGAGCGTCGACATTCCCACGATCGCGAGGCCCACCACCGACATCCCCAGCACCGACCCTCCGGCGAAGGCGATCTCGAGCGCTCCGGCGAGCGAGTGGCGGGCGGCGTTGGTGGTGCGAACGTTCGCGCGGGTCGCGACCCTCATTCCGAAGTAGCCAGAGAGGGCGGAACAGACCGCGCCGACGAGAAACGAGAACCCCGTTAGCGCCGTGCCGGAAGAATAGTTCGACACCACCAGGAGAGCCGAAACGACCAGGGCGAACACGACGAGCACCGCGTACTCACGGCGGAGGAATGCCATCGCCCCGGATTCGATGAATCCCGCGATCTCTTTCATTCGGTCGGTGCCGGCATCCTGGCGAGAGACCCAGCTCGCCTGGTACCACGCGAAGAAGAGCGCCGCCGCTCCGAATGCCGGAGTCCACTGAATCACGCTATCCACTCATCGACCTCCAATCGGACGCGGGATTCTATCCAATCTTGAATCGGTTGTGGCGCCTGGATAGAATCGGGTCGCCCATGTTGAAATGTCGAGCCGATTCGTTCTCCTTCTCGCGTTTCTGCCGCTTTGCGCAACGCTCACCCTCGCGCAAGGCCTGGTCTATCCCGTCGACGTCGCGGTCGATCCCGAGGGTGTCGTGTTCGTCGCCGACCACGAGGCGCACGCCTTGCTCAAGCTGGAGGCCGGCGCGTTCAAGACCGTGGCCAAAGGGAAGGGCCTGCCCCGGACTCCGCTCTATGGCATCCGCCATATCGCCCGGGCGAAGGACGGCAAGTGGGTCGCGAGCGATCCGGCGACGATGAAGCTCTACACCATCGACGCGGCGGGTACGATTACGCCGGTCGCGGACGACGATCGGTTCGTCACTCCCTACGGCATCGCGGTGGAGCCCTCGGGTGACATCCTGGCCGTCGACCGCGTCACCCATCGTCTGCGGCGGGTGAAAGCCGGCGGCAAGGTCGAGGACGTCGTCGAGGTGCGCGCGCCTCGAGCGGTTTTGTTCGACAAGGAAGGCGCCATCGTGGTCCTCACCGACAAGACGCTGGTTCGCGTTTCCGGAAGCTCCACGAGCCCCATCGTCGCGACTCCTCCCTTCGAGTTCCCTCACGACGCGGTCCTTCACTCGAACGGAAGCTTCTACGTGACCGACGGCTACGCGCACGCGGTCTGGCAGGTGACCCCGGACGGCAAAGTCGCGGCGCTCGTGAAGGGCGAGCCACTGAAGAGCCCGCAGGGCATCGCGGTCGATGGCAAAGGAAACCTCCTCGTCGCCGACGCACACGCGAAAACGATCTTCCAGATCACGCTCCAGGGAGCGGTCACTCCCCTCCTGAAGTAACCGGTCCCCCAAAGAGATTCTCCGCGAGCGCGGGCTAGGCGGACCGTGGAGCCTCGCGGGATTCACCCGCGGCATCCGCTCCTTCACGCTTCTCTCCATCATGGGCTGCATTCTTCGACCCACTTCGGGGAGCGTTCGCGTTCGCGGACGGGAGGTCTCCGAGCTCACGGAGGCGGAGCTACCCGGAGTGCGGCTTTCGCACATCGGTTTCGTCTTTCAAGGCTTCAACCTGTTCCCCACGCTGAACGCGCAGGAGAACGTCGAGCTCGCGCTCGACCTCAAGGGAATTCGCGGAGCCAAAGCCGCTCTGCGCGCGCGAGAGATCCTCGACCGGGTCGGTCTCTCCGACAAGCTCCGGGTGTTTCCGGCCAACCTCTCGGGAGGCCAGAAGCAGAGAGTCGCCATCGCGAGAGCGCTCGCGGGATCGCCGGACATTCTTCTCGCCGATGAGCCGACCGCGGCGCTCGACATCGGAAGCGGCCGAAACGTGATCGAGCTCTTGAGAAGCCTCGCCCATGACGATGGCCGGAGCGTGGTTCTCGTCACCCACGACAACCGCATCCTGGACGTCGCGGATCGGATCGTCCACATGGAAGAGGGCCGCATCCGCGAGAGTCTCGATGCGATGGAGAAAATCTCATGAATAAGAAGCGCCCGCTCACGCTTGCTCTGGTCGTCCTTGGCCTTTCCAGCACAGGGTTCTTGTTCCTTCGAGGCCGAGCCGCGTCGACGGCGTCGGCTTCCCCGAGCGCTCCCGACTCCGACCGGATCGCCGGGCCGGGTCGCGTCGAGCCGCTCTCGGAGGAGATCCGTGTGAGCGCCCAGATCGGAGGAAAGCTCCTGACCGTCGACGTCGAGGAAGGCGACCGCGTCGCGGTGGGCGCCGTGCTCGCGGTGGTAGAGAACGGGGATTTGAAGGCCCGCGTCGCTTCCGCCGAAGCGGTATTGGCGCAAAAGGACGCAGAGCTGCGCCGCCTCGTGAACGGGGCGCGTCCCGAAGAGCGCCGCGAGGCCCATGCTTCGATGAAGGCCGCGGAAGCGCAGCTCGAGAACAGCCGCATCGAGATGGAACGACGCGAGCGCGCTTATCGGGAAGGCGTCTTCGCCCGGGACATCGCCGATCGCGCCGTGCGCGATCACGGAGTCGCCCAGGCCAACTTTGATGCCGCTCGCGAACGGTGGTCACTCGTCGAGGCAACGCCTCGCGAGGAAGACCGCTCCAGGGCCGACGCGGAAGTCGCTCTCGCCCAAGCCAACCTCGACGAGGCGCGGGTCATGCTCGACAAGAGCTTCGTGCGATCGCCCGTCGCGGGCGTGGTGCTGCGCAAGCACCGCAGGGCCGGCGAGAACGTGTCGATGATGTTCGATACGCCCATCGTTACCGTCGCCGATGATTCGGTCCTGCGCGCCCGCGTCGACGTGGACGAGGTCGACGTCGCCCGGCTCCGGGTCGGCCAGCGCGCGTACGTGACCGCCGACGGCTATCCCGGCCAGCAGTTCTGGGGCGAAGTGGTCCGAGTGGGCCGCCTTCTCGGCCGCAAGAACCTCCGTACCGACGAGCCGACGGAGCGCGTGGACACGAAAATCCTCGAGACGCTGATCGAGCTCGAAAGCGCCCGAGAGCTCCCGCTGGGACTCCGGGTCGACGCCTTCATCCTGCTGGAATAGGAGGGTCGTCAAACCATCGTTCGCGTCAGAAATCCTCGACGCCGGCAGACGGGACGGATCAGGTGCTTCCAGGAGAACGAAATGCCGGCGGCCACGAGCCCGATCGTGAGGGCGATGCTCATGCCGAGATTCGCGACTTCGATCACGCGGTCGAAGCCGGGGGCCGTGCTCATTCGCTCTCCGGCGACGATCCAGTCGCCTCCTCGGAAAAGAAGGTAAAGAATGACCAGTCCAAGAGCATCGACCGCCATTCCTCCGAGACGATGGAGCTGCGTGAAATGGGGACGGGCGAGTCGTATCCAACCGAGCACGATCCCCGCGGCGGCCGCGACCACCATGGGGACGTAGAGCTGGTAGAAGATCGGACCGAACGCGATGTAGCCCGCGGCAGGTCCCAGAAGAACCGGCGGGATTTGGAGGCCGACGAGCCACCAGACGCTCGAGAGGGCGCTGAGCACCAGTCCCGTGACCGAAGGCGGCCGGTCCGGTTCTCCTTCCATGACGGGAGGCAGGGATCGCGGGCTCCACCCGGAGAGCGCACCCTCCACCCGAGAGCGCACGGGCGCGGTATCGAGCACCGCGAAGCCGATGGTCATCCAGGCCAGCACCGGGAGGGCTACCCCCGGATAGCGGAGAAAGAGGCCCTCGATCTTACCCGCTGGCTCTCCCGTTACGAGAAGGAAAATCGCGGGAAGGAGGATGTGGACCACCGCGAGGACGCCCAGCACGAACTTCACGGCGAACCAGTAGATGGGAAAGATCGCCGGACCGATCAGGCAGCGGCCCTGCTGATAGCGGAGGGCCAGAACGGCAGGGTGACCGAGCCTCTTGAGCAAGGCGCCGAGCTCCTCGTCGTCGAGCGCCGGCCCAGCTCCGCTTCCTTCTCTTCGATCTCGGACCGAAGGTTTTCCTGGAGCTCGCGGCTGACGTCTTTCCCCTGCTTCCCCGGGAGCAGGAAGCGAACGGCCTGTAGATAGCGCTCCAGAAGGTCATCGTTCTTCGTTACCTTGCTCATCTTGCTCATCGTCCTCATCGTCGACCCCCTCATTCGCTCATCGCGACAAGATTCCCGAAAGCGACGCATCGATGCCTCTCCACTCGGCGAGGAGCTGCTTCAGCAGCTTCTTTCCTTCCGGGGACAGGCGATAGAAGCGCTTGTTGCGCTTCTCTTCTTCGCGCCATTCGCTGACCAGAAGTCCCTGGCTCTCGAGACGGCGCAGCAGAGGATAGAGAGTGCCCTCGTCGATAGCCATCCCCTGCTCGCCCAGGGACTTCCGAAGAGTGTACCCGTACTGTTCGACCCTCAGGGCGGCCAGAACCGCGAGGACCAGGCACCCTCGGCGGAGCTCGAGCCGCAGGTTCTCGAACCGCTCCGTCCGGGGTTCTTCGTCCGATAGGATGCGCGACATAGTAGTTGCCACATACTATATGTCACACAGTATCGACAGTCAAGAGATTTCAAGAGGATTTCGCAGTAGAGAGCCTGAGGGGTAGGAGCTGGCTAGTGGCTCGCCATCGGAAGACCGAGGCGTTTCGACTCGGATTCGATCGCCTTCAGGAAGCCCCCGATTTGCTCGAGTCTCTTGCCGTTCACGAAGACCGTCGGAGTCGCGTTCACCTGGAGGCGCTTGCCTTCGGCGATGTCCCGATCGAGCTTCGCGCGGGCGCCGGGAGAAGTGAGGCATTGACGCATCGCGTCCGAGTCGAGCCCGGCCGCGGTCGCCAGCCGGATCACGTCGTCGTTCGAAGGGTTCATCGGAGGCTGCGTGAAAATCCGATCGTGATACTGCCAGAACTTTCCCTGCTCCTCGGCGCAGACCCCTCCGAGCGCGAGCTCGCAGGCGCCGTCGTGAACGGTGCGGGTCATGACCGGATTGCACGCCTGATCCAGAGGATAGTGCTTGAAGAAGACAGCGATCCGTCCCTGGGACTGCGGCATGAAGTCGGCGAACGCTCCGGCGAGATTGCGGCAGAAGGGGCAGAGGAAGTCGGAGAACTCCACCACCTGAATGGGCGCCTGCGCGGGGCCCTTCGCGGGCACGCCCGCGAGGTCGAGATCGACTTTGGGCTGACGCTCGAAATTCTCGGCGGCTTTCCGCTCCTGGTACGCCTGGAACTTCTGCGGGTCGTCGAGGGTCGCCTGGAGCTCCTGCGCATGCGCTTTGGGCGGCCTCGAGCTGCGCGTCGCAGCCGGCGTCGCCGATCGGCATCGCTCGGAGGATCGCCACGGGCTCCGGGCCGCAGGCCGGCGGGGCTTCGGCTACCGCCGGGACCCGATGGCGGCGGCGTCTCGGGCCAGGCCGTGACCGGAGGCGGTCGGCTCTCGTTTCACCGAGAAGATCGGTCTCCTGGGACGGCCCAACCGAGGCGAGCGCGTGATCGAGAGCCCCGACCGCGACTGCGACCACCACGGCGGAAACGGCCCAGACCGAGAGCGCGCGGCGCCGCTCGTTCTCCGCGGTGACGGCAGCGAGCTTCGATCGAACGGGTAGGAGCGCCACGAAGGCGGCGAGATTCACCGCGTAGGTCGCGAGACAGAGCCGGCAATAGGCGCCGATCGCGAAGGCCTGAATCCCGAGCAGCACGGCGTCGACGGCGAGGGCGAGGCCGAAAGCGACAAGCGCGACCGCCGCGGCCGACTCACGCACCGCGTCGGAAGAGGCGAGACCGAACGCGAGGAGAAGCAGCATCGCGCCGTAGAACGAAACACCCAACGCCGCGAGAGAAAGGCCTCCGATCGCCGAGTACCCCGAACGGGACACTTGCTCGCACCCGCTCTCCTCGCCGGTGCCGCAGATGCCCATCCACCGCGCCTCCGATTCCGTGGTGCTCGAAAAGCAGGAGTGCCGACAGGACCGCCCCCGCGAGCGCGAGAAGCACGACGAGCGAAACGCGATTTCGGCTCATGTTGAGCGGTCATTATGCCATGATGGAACCGGCCGATGGTACCGGATCTGTCGCAGCATCACGGACCCATACTTCGAAATACCGTTTCTCTCTCCGACGCGACAGCGTCTTTCTCCCGAACAGATTTCGCGATTCGAGCGCGACGGATTCCTTCCCGGGGTGCGAGTCCTCGACGACGAACGCGTCGAGGAGCTGCGCTCGGAGCTCGAGCTCCTTCTCGATCCGGAGCACCCGGGCGCTCACCTCTTCTACGAACGGCATTCGAACGAGTCAGAGGAAGAAGGGCACGTGCTCTTTCACGCGCTCGGCGCGTGGCGCATTTCCGCGGCGTTTCACGATCTCCTCTGGAGCCCCGCCGTCGTCGTTCCCGCGGAACAGCTCCTTCGCGGACGCGTGCGCTTCTGGCACGATCAGCTCTTCGTGAAGCCGCCGCACCTCGGCGGCGTCGTGTCCTGGCACCAGGACTACTCCTATTGGACCCGGACCGTGCCGATGGCCCACCTGACGTGCTGGATCCCTCTGGATGACGTCGACGAAGAGAATGGCTGTCCGCAGTACATCCCCGGAAGCCATCGATGGCGGCTTCTACCGATAACCGGCCTCGCTTCCGATATGGACGCCATCCGCGGGGTGCTCACTCCCGAGGAGCTCGCCTCGTTCCATCCCGTGCCCGCCGTTCTCCGTCGCGGAGAAGCGACCTTCCATCATCCGCTCACCGTTCACGGCTCGTATCGCAACCGCTCGCCTCGCCCGCGGCGGGGCATCGCCCTGAACTTCTGCCTGGACGGCACGAAGAGCGCGTCGGACGAGCCACTCCTCGAAGGCGTGCCTCCGATTCCGCGAGGAGAGCCGCTCTCGGGACGGTTCTTCCCCCTCCTCAGTCGCGAATGAGATTTCGGGTATAGCCGAGCTCCACGAGGCGCTGGTAGGCCTCCCAGACGTCGTCCGGGATTTCCTGCTCGATCTGAAATCCCCTCGCGGGATAGATCCGGATGCGCTGAAGGTCTCCCACCATGATGTGAATCACTCGCTCGAGCGGAATCTCCTCGTTCGGATAGTCTTCGTAGGAAATCGCGGGCGACGTCACCACGGCCTTCTTCTCCGGCCAGAGCTTGCGGAAGGTCGCGTAGGTCCTTCGCTCCATGTACGGCTTCTGCACCAGGATGAAGCTCGCGGGATCGATCCCGCGCTCGCGCAGGAGCCGCTTCGTGAACCGCACGTTGTCCCCGGTGTTCGTCGATTGATCCTCGATCAGGATCGAATCCTCCGGGACTCCCCGGCTCCGCGCGATCCGCGCGAACTTCCGCGCCTCGGGCTCGTCCCACATCCCGAGGGTGAGATTTCCGAGTCCGCCCGAAACGATCAGAAGCGGCGCGAGCCGCTCGAGGAACAGCTCAGCCCCGCGCTCGGCGACCCTCAGATCGTGGCTCCCCTGGACGAGAATCGCGTCGGCGGGTCGAATCTCGTGGTCCAGGTGAAGGTAGTTCCAGACGATTCTCGCGAGGCGATCGACTTCGGCCGGAGGCACTAGCCTCCCAGTTCCAGGCGAATCTGGAGACGGCGGAGCAAGTCGCGGCGGGTCACCACACCGAGGAGGGCTCCCTCTTCGACCACGGCCAGCATGCGGTCGTCGGACCCGAGGAGAGAGAGAACTCTCAACGCGTCTTCGTCCGGCGAAATCGCCTCGTCGACGGCGTCCCGGCTCATCAAATCGAAAGCGGTCAACCGCCCCCAGGAGGAGCGATCGCGGCTCCGGATGGTCTCGAGACGCAGCATCCCCGCGAGCTTCCCCGCCGAGACGACGGGAATCTCGCTGACTCCCTTCGGGTAGATGACCTTCTCGACGACTTCCTCGAGAGTCATCTCGGGAGAAACGACGGCCACGTCACGGGTCATCACGTCTCGAGCCCGGACCCCGTCGAGCGCGCGGCGAACGGAAATCTGCTGGTAGCTCATCCCCGCGGCGTTTCTGAGAAAGAGACCGATGAGAACGAACCAGATTCCGCCGAGCAGGTTTCCGTAGAAGAGCACGGAGGCCAGACCGAGGGCCACCAGGAGCGCGCCGAAAAGCGAGCCGACCTGCGCGGCGGCGCGGGTGGCGGGCGCGAGCTTTCCCCAGATTCCCCAGAGAAGCGCGCGAAGAACGCGTCCGCCGTCCAGGGGAAAGCCGGGAACGAGGTTGAAGGCGACCAGGAGCAAGGTTCATCCATTTGAGGCGGTCCGCGAGATCCACGAGCGGCAGGGGCAGGGCGCCGAGGCCGACGTCATGGAGGCCGCCGAAGACGAGAGCGAGACCAAGGCTCATGACCGGACCGGCGATGGCGATCTCGAGCTCGGCCCGCGCGGTCTCCGGCTCATCGATCATCTCCGCGGCCCCGCCGAAGATGAAGAGCGTGATGCCGCGGATACCGACCCGGTTCCGAACCGCCACCACGGCATGCGAGAGCTCGTGGGCGAGCACCGAGCCGAAGAGCAGGAGCGAGCTCCGAGATCCCGAGGAGAATCCGCGGGATGCAGCCCGAGATAGGGATACTCCTGACCGAAGACGAGAGAGAGACTCGCCGTCAGAAGCCCGGCGATGATGAGCCAGGAGTAGTCGATGCGGATGGGGACGCCGAATACGGTGCCGAGGAGAAAGCCGCGGCCAAACATCGAGACAGTTCTCGGTTCAGCGGTTCTCAGTTCTCAGTGCGATGAGCGAAATTGCACCACGCGCGACCGCTGACCGAGAACTGGACACTGAGAACTGAGAAGCTACTTCGCCGTAGTACTGCGCGTTGATCGCGATGAACGCGTTCCACTTCTCTGGGCAGCTCTTCCTGAGGGAAGATCGCGGTGACCGGGCAGACCGGCTCGCACGCGCCGCAGTCGATGCAGGTCTCGGGATCGATATAGAGCTGCGTCGCAGCCTCGAATCCCTCTTCGTCCTTCGTGGGATGGATGCAGTCCACGGGACAAACCTCGACGCAGGCGGTGTCCTTCGTGCCGATGCAGGGCTCGGCGATGATGTAGGCCATTTGTCGCTTTCCTCCTTAGTCTACAGCGTCGTCTCAAAGAATCTCGAGTAGCTTCTGGGAGTACTCGGTGACGCGATCCAGGTAACCCCACAGCAGGAGTCCGATAATATTAGGCACGGCCAAGAGCAAAAGTAAACCCGCGTGCATCGGATGGAGCTCGAGCGGCGACGACGGCTCGGGGACGTCGTCGCCTTCGAGGAACATCGTCTTCAGAATCTTGATGTAATAGAACGCGCCGACGGCGCTGTTGAGGACACCCACCACCGCGAACCAGCCGAGATCGGCGCGGATGACCGCGGCGAACACGTACCACTTCGCGAGAAAACCCGCGAACGGCGGGATCCCCATGAGCGAGAAGAGGAAGATCCCCATGAGGATGGTGAGAAGCGGCGATCGCCGCCAGATTCCGGCGTAGTCCTTGATGTCGAAGCTCCCGACGCCGTTGTGAACCACGATGACCACGAGGAACGCGCCGAGGTTCATGAAGAGGTAGATGACCACGTAGGCCACCATCGCCTGGATGCCCTCTCCCGAGAGCACCACCGCCCCCATCATGATGTAGCCGGCGTGGGCGATGCTCGAGTAGGCCAGCAGCCGCTTCAGGTTCGTCTGCAGGAGCGCGGCGACGTTGCCGAGCGTCATGGTGAGGACCGAGATCCCGATGAGGATCGCCTGCCAGTTCACCGCCCCCACCATGGTCCAGGAAGCCGTCGCCCTCGCGGCTGGGCCAGCCGCCGTAGAAGAAGCGCACCAGGACGGCGAAGCCCGCGACCTTCGGCCCCACCGAGAGGAACGCGGTCACCGGCGTCGGGGCTCCGGTATAGACGTCGGGGCACCAGAAGTGGAACGGCACCGTTGCCATCTTGAAGCCGATGCCAGCGAGGACCATGAGAACGATGACCATGAGCGCCGGGCCGGATTCGACGAGCATCTCCTGGTTCGCGAGGGCGCTCCGGATGCCGTAGAGGTCCAGCGTGCCGGCGAGCCCGTAAAGAAGCGACATGCCGAAGAGCATCGTTCCCGTCGAGATGGCGCCGAAGAGAACGTACTTGAGCGAGGCCTCGTTCGAGAGCCGGTCCGCCTTCAGGTAGCCCACCATGACGTACGAGGCGATGGAGACCGTCTCGAGCGCCAGGTAGATCATCAGCAGGTTGACCGCGTTCGACATCCACATGAGCGACGCGGTCACGGTCAGGAGAAGCACCACGAGCTCGCCCGGGTGAGACGCTCGCGAGCTCCCGCGAGTGGAGGGTGAAGAGCAGTACGAAGATCGAGGTCAGCGAGGAACACGACGCGCAGGACGCTCCCGAAGCCGTCCTGGGCCACCATGCCGCTGAAGAGGCCCGCGGCCGGCGATTCCGCGAGGCGCATCGAGTAGAACAGGGCAACGGCGAGGCCGATGAGGGCCGGGGCCACGATCAGGACTCGCCGCTCCCCGCGGCTGAACGCTTCATCGCGACCAGGTCCAGGAGGAGGACCGCCATCATGGTGAAGACCACGACGATCTCGGGCGTGAAGTACTTGAGGCTGGCGATGGTATCGAGGCGCTGCAACGGTTATCCCCCGATCATCCTCTTGAGGGCGGACGCCTCATCGAGGCTGACGGATTTCAGGTGCCGGAACAGCGACATCACGATGGCGAGCGCCACCGCCGCCTCGCAGGCGGCGATGGCGATGACGAAGAGCGCGAACACCTGGCCTTCGAGGTTGCCCGCGACGAAGCGGGAGAACGCGACGAGGTTGATGTTGCCGGAGTTGAAGATGAGCTCGACCGACATCAGCACGTTGATGGCGTTCTTCCGCGTCAGAAGGCCGAAGAGGCCCAGGGAGAAGAGCGCCGCGGAGACGATGAGGTAGTACTCGAGCGGAATCACAGGTCGGACCTCCGTCGAACGAGCATCGCCGCTCCCAGAAGAGCGACGAGGAGGAGCACCGAGGCCACCTCGAAGGGAAGAAGATAGGTCGTCACCAGCAGGTTTCCGATCTTCTCCGTCGTCGGGCCCTCTTCGAGAAGCGACGCCTGGCGCCAGGGGGTCTTGAGAATGACCAGAGTGAGCATCGCGAAGACGCCGATCGAGACCAGCGCCGCGGGCACGACCTGGAACGTCTCGGTCCTCAAGTTCACGTCGAAGATCCGGTTGGTGAGCATCACGCCGAAGAGGAGGAGGATCAGGATGCCGCCGACGTAGATGAGCACCTGGGCGCCCGCGAGGAAGTCCGCCCCGAGGAGGGCGTAGAACACCGCCGTCGAGAAGAACGTCGCGAGAAGCGCGAAGGCGGAATGGACCAGGTTCCTCCCGTGCACCACGATGAGCGCCGAGCACCAGCATCAGAACGGCGAAGAACCAGAAGAGAATCTGGGGGGCCAGAGTCTTCCATCGCTCCATTTCAGGCTCCCGCCGCGCGCGGGCTCGGGCTTCTTCTCCGGCGGCGGCGGCTGCGAGGGGCTTCTCCTTGGCGAAGCGGTAGAGGAAATTCTCCTTCGTCCGTCTCGGCGAACTCGAACTCCGGCGTCATCAGGATGCAGACCGTGGGACAGGGATAGACGCAGAGCTGGCAGTAGCAGCAGAGCGACATGTCGATGTCGAACTGGACCACGCGCTGCTTGATGGCGGTGCCGTCGGAAGCGAAGATCGGCGCCTCGTCCTTCTCCCGCTTCTCGGTGGTGATGTAGATGCAGTCGACGGGACAGACCTTCTCGCACTGTTTGCAGCCGATGCAGTCCTCGATCTTGACGTGGAGCCGCATGCGGGAGCGCTCGTTCAGAAGCCCCTCGGGAACGATCTGCGATTTCCACCGCGCGTCGGGGTTCTCGTCCGCGAGGTACTGCTGGGTCACGTTCGGCATGAACAGGTGGCGGAGCGTCACCCCCATGCCGATGGAGATGGTCTTCACCGAGACCCAGATCTGCGCGAGGTATTCTTTCATCTCTCGTCCTTCAAGCATGCCGGACGCTCAACCCGGCGACCGCCACCAGCACCGCGAGCGTGATCGGGATTAGGTACTTCCAGCAGAGCGCCAGCAGCTGATCCACACGGAGGCGCGGCAGCGTCCACCGGAGCCACATCTGAACGAACACCAGAAAGAGCGTCTTGAGGAAAAACACCAGCGGTCCCGAGAAGAATAGGGACCCACCCAGCCGCCGAGGAACAGGATCGCGGCGACACCCGCCACCAGCCACATCGCCCCGTACTCGGCGAGGAAGAAGAACGCGAAGCGCATTCCGCTGTACTCGGTGTGGAAACCGGCGACCAGCTCCGACTCCGCTTCCGGGATGTCGAAGGGGTTGCGGTTGGTCTCCGCGAGACCGCAGATGAAGAAGATCACGAACGCGATGAGGTTCAGCCCGTACATCCGGGTGACGAGCCAGCGGTTCGGTCCCCAGAGCCCGTCCGACTGCGCGGCGATGACGTCCTGGAGGTTCGAGGCTTCCCACCTGGATCACCACGACCAGGATTACGAGAGCGGTCGGGATCTCGTAGGCCACGAGCTGCGCCGCGGAGCGCATTCCGCCGTAGAGCGAGTACTTGTTGTTCGAGGCCCAGCCCGCCATCAGGATTCCGATGGAGCCGAGGGAGGTGATGGCGACGATGTAGAGAAGGCCGATGTTCAGGTCCGAGATGACGAGCCCGTGTCCCCAGGGGACGACGGCGAAGGCGGCGAACGCTCCCATGATCACCAGAACCGGCGCGATGCGGAAGAGCTGACGATCGGCGCCTTCGGGAATGATGTCTTCCTTGAACAGGAGCTTGATGCCGTCGGCGAAGCTCTGGAGGACGCCGTGCCAGCCTACCCGCATCGGTCCGAGCCGATCCTGGGCGTGGGCGGCGACCTTCCTCTCGAACCAGATGAGGAAGATGGGGAGCTGGGCGATGAGGAACACCGTCGCCCCGACGCCGAGCGCGATGGCCGCGACCGACGCCCAGGTCGGCGGGAGCGCCGCCTGGAGCTGGGTGCGGATGATCTCCGCGATCTTCGGGAGGAGCGCGAGGACGACGAGGAACCCCGCCGCCCCCGCGATCACGACGGGCGAGAGGAAGTTCGAGATCTTGGCTTCGAGCTCCGGACGTTTCATGGCCATCAGCCCGATCTCGCCTTCGTCGGGCCGCCGATCACACATCGCCGCACGGTCGCATCAGCGGTCGATCTCCCCGAGGACGATGTCGAGGCTTCCGATGATGGCGATGATGTCGGCGATCATCTCGCCCCTCGCGATCTCGTGGAAGAGCCTCATGGCGACGAAGCAGGGCGAGCGGCCCTTGACCCGGTAGGGAATGAGGCCGCCGTCGCTCACGATGTAGAACGCGAGCTCGCCTCGCGGGGTTTCGGTGCGCGCGTAGGCCTCCCCGGGATTCGGCTTCACCCGCTTCGGGACTTTTTCATGAACGTCCCCTTCGGCGGGAAGCTTGTCGAGGGCCTGGTGGAGGATGCGGACGCTCTGCCGCATCTCCTCGACTCTCACGTAGTACCGATCCCAGCACGAGCCGATCGGACCGTACCGCCCCTGCCCGACGGGAATCTCGAAATCGTACTTCTCGTATCCGCAGTAGGGCTCTTCCCTGCGGACGTCCCACTTGATGCCGGAGCCGCGGAGGTTCGGCCCGCTGAGCGCGTAGGCCACCGCGAGCTCCGGCGAAATGATCCCGACGGTCGCGGTACGGTCGGTGAAGATCTTGTTGTGGCTCAGAAGATCGTCGAGCTCGTCGATGACCGGCGAGAACTCTCCGAGGAACTGCCGGGCCTTGTCGGTCCAGCCTTCGGGGAGGTCGTGCGAGACCCCGCCGACCCAGTTGTAGTTGTAGAGGAGCCGCGCGCCGCAGAGCCATTCGAAGAGATCGAGAATCTTCTCGCGCTCCCGGAAACAGTGGAGAAACGGAGTGAAGGCGCCGATGTCGAGACCGTAGGTGCCGATGGCGAGGAGGTGCGAGGCGATGCGCTGGAGCTCGGAGACCAGCACCCGAATGGACTTCACGCGCTCGCCGACCTCGATCGCCATGAGCTTCTCGACCGTCATGGCGTAGGTGAGGCTATTGGCCATCGAGCCGACGTAGTCCATGCGATCGGTGAACGGGATGACGCCCTGGTAGTCGATGTTCTCGGCGTGCTTCTCGAAATTCCGATGGAGATAGCCGATGTGGGGCCGCGCGTCCTTGACGATCTCGCCGTCGGTCTTGAGCTCGATGCGGAGCACCCCGTGGGTCGAGGGGTGCTGCGGCCCCATGTTGAGGATCATCTCGTCGTCTTCGAGATCCTCCGGCTTGAAGGCGTAGGCGGTATCGGGCTCGAGGTCCTTGTAGACGCGCGTGGTAGTGGTCATGTCTAGTCGAAGGGTCCGACGCCGAGGTTCTCACCTTCCATGGCGCGCTGCGAGAACTGCTTTCCCGGCTTCACCGCGATCCCGTGCCACTCCTCGGGCCACACCCAGTCCTTGAGCATCGGATGACCGGCCCAATCGTCGGGAAGGAAGATCCGTCGCGGATCGCTGTGGCCCGCGAACACGACTCCGAAGAGATCGTAGGCCTCGCGCTCGTGCCAGTTGGCCGTCGGCCAGACCTTCTCGACCGTGGGGACCTTCGGATCGACGCGGGGGAGGAACACCTTCAGGACGATCCAGTGCCGGTGCTTCAGCGAAGACAGGTGGTAGACGATCTCGATGCGGTTCTCTTTCAAGTAGTCGACCGCGGAGAGGCAGTGGAGCGTGTCGAACGCGAGCTCGGGATCGTCCCTCAGGTACGCGTCCCATCTCGAGAAGGGCGCCCTGGTCGACCACGAGGAACGGATCGATCGCGTCGAGCTTCGCTTCCGCGATCTTGCCCGGAAACTTCGCTTCGAGCCTTCCCTGGATGTCCGGCGCCTTGAGGCTCACGCCGACACCTCTTTGGCCCGGGCCGGGACCTCGACGTGCCGGGGAGTCCGGCCTTCCCGCGGATCGTCGAGGAGCGACCGCTCGCGGATGACGTCCTGGAGCGCCATGATGCCGTAGAGGAGCGCTTCCGGCCGCGGCGGGCAGCCGGGCACGTAGATGTCGACGGGAATGACCTGGTCGACGCCCTTCACCACGTGATAGCCGTGCTGCCAGTAAGGTCCGCCGTTGTTGGCGCAGCTTCCCATCGAGATCACGTACTTCGGCTCCGACATCTGCTCGTAGAGCCGCTTCACGCGGATGGCCATCTTGTGGGTCACGGTGCCGGCGACGATCATGAGGTCGGACTGCCGCGGCGTCGCGCGCGGGATGAGGCCCAGTCGGTCCCAGTCGAAGCGGCTCGCGCCCGCGGCCATCATCTCGATGGCGCAGCAGGCGAGACCGAACACCATGGGCCAGAGCGCCGACTGGCGCGCCCAGTTCACCACCGCGTCGACCCGCGTGAGGATGAACTGTTGGTTCGAGGCGGCCTTGATCGAGATCCATGTCACTCCCTTAAAGGCTTGAAGGCGTCATCCGGTCAGGCGGCTTTCGCCGGCGAAGACTTGGTTCCGGCCCGCGCGGCCTCGCGGTCTTCCTCGCGAACCCACTCGAGATCGCCCTTGCGCCAGACGTCGGCGAGACCGAGCACCAGCATTCCGATGAAGATCATTCCCGCGACGAAGGCGATCATCCCGGTGCTCTTGAAGGCGACCGCCCACGGCACGAGCATCACCGCCTCCACGTCGAAGATGAGGAAGACCAGCGCGAAGACGTAGAAACGGATGTTGAAGCGAACGCCCCACGGCGTCCCGATCGGGTTCTCGCCGCACTCGTACGACATGATCTTCTCGCGGGTGATCTTGCTGGGACGGACGAGACTCGAGACGACGAGCGTCAGCGGAAACGAAGAGCGCGCCAACGATGAGGAACAGAAGCACACCGACGTACTCGATCATCTTCTGATCCTTCGCGCCGTATATCTCGGCCAAGCCTTTCATTATTTCAATCGGCTCGAGGGGCTGCAACTCTCGAAGGAAGCGCCGGCAAGACGTGGACAAAACTCTTTTGGACTCAGTAAATTCCAAGCACTACCGCCGGGGCAAGCTGCACAAGGCGGGTATTATAACGACCGGGCCATAGGCCATCAACCCAAAAAAATGAAGGGTTTCCGGCGACACCCTCTGGAATGCCGTTAGAATGTTCCATGAGCAGTGTCAACCCCTACGTGCCCCCTTCGGGCTCGTCCGCGCCTCCGCCTCCCGTGCCCCCCCCGCAGCCGGGCTCTTCGCTCGACTTCGGAAGGAGCCTCGGCTTCTTCTTTCAGGATCCGAACTGGATCCAGAAGCTTCTCATCGGCTCGCTTTTTACGATTCTTTCGTTTTTCCTGATCGGAGGCGTCTTCATCGCGGGCTACGCCGTTCGCCTGCTAAGGCGCGCGGCGCGCGGGGAACCCTATCCACTCCCCGAATGGGACGATCTCGGCGGAATGTTCATGGAGGGCCTCTCGGCGATGGCGGCGTACCTCCTCCATATCCTGCCCTGCATCATGGCTTTCGGGCTCCTCGCGATTCCCATCGTTCTTCTCGGAGGGAAAGATGGCGAGGGCGCACCCGCGGCGCTCTTCGTGATCTTTCCGCTCCTGGCCGTGCTCCTGGTTCTCTTCTTCGGCGTGGTGTTCTACTTCACCGCCGTTCTGACCCGTCTCGCGGTCGAAGAGCGCTTCGGAGCGGCCTTCGAGGTTTCAGAGAACCTGGCCTTTCTGAAGAGGAACATCGGTAATTTCGTCATGGCGATCGTCGTGTTCCTGGTCGGGAACTTCATCGCTCAGTTCGGGATCATTCTGTTCTGCGTCGGAATCATCCCGGCGACGTTCTGGAGCCAGTGCGTCGGAGCGTACGCGCTCGGCGAGGTCGCCTTTCGCGATCGCGCGCCCCTCCCGTCTCATGGGCGGTAGTCGATGAAAAAACGCACGCTCCGGCTCTGGAGCGGGTGGAAGTGGATGTCGCTGAGCCCGGAAAGAGGCTCCCCCGGCAGTCGGGACTCGTAGTAGTAGTCGACGTCGTTCGCCTTCTGGTCGAAGAGGTTGAAGACTTCGGCCCCGACTCGAAACCTCACGCGAGAGCGCGTACCCCACGCGCGCCGTCACGAACGTCGAGGATTGAGAGCGCACGGAGTTGTCCTCCAGCAGGGGCTTCGCTCCGAAGTATCGAAAGCGCAAGCTCCCCGACCAGCCTTTGTAGGAGTCGATCGCGACCCCGCCCGAGAGCACCCGTTCGAGAGCTCCCGGAATGCGGTTGGCCGGGTCGTCGTCGTTGAAACGGGCCCGGGTAAAGGCAAAATCGACATCGAGCTTCAGCCAATCGAAGGGCTCGTAGAAATTCGCCCATTCGATGCCGTATCTCCGGCTCGGCCGGCTCGCCTCGGTCGCGCCTCCATCGCCGACGAAGAGAAGCTCGGAGTCGACGTCCAGACGGAAGAAGGTCACCGCGGTATGGAGCCCGCGCGCGGCCTGGGTCCGAACGCCGAGGTCGACTCCCCACGCGCGCACCAGCGGGTTGACGGGCTCGGCGGGATCTCCGGTCGCGGGGTCCACGCGGATCGTCGCGCCCCGGGCGTCGTTGCTGTGGAATCCGCCGCCGAAGTTCGCGTAGATCTCCGTGCGCCGCCACGGCCCGAAGACAGCGGAGAATTTCGGGCTTACGAGCGCATCGCTTCTTTGACCCGAGTTCAGAGGATTGTCGCTTTCGACATCGACGCGATAGAAGTCGGCGCGGAGACCCGACGTGGTTCGCAGCCAATCGTTCCAGCGCAGTCGGTTCTCGACGTAGGGGGCGCCACCGAGCTGAGCGATGTCGTCAGCTCTCGTCGTCGCGAGTCGCTCCCGCTCGCGGGTGGAGTGAAGCCCGTTCGCGATCCAGTCGCTGCGGAGCTCGAATCCGAAAACGTTCTCGACGTCCCGCCCGCCCCAGCTCGCGATCCGGCTGTGCTTGACGTTGACGCCGCTCACCGTGCGGTCGTCGCGCTGCTCGAACTGATCGCCGTTCTCGGGATCGGCGAGCGCGTACGTGAAGTTCGAGAAGAGGGTCATGTCGTACGAGAGCACGTAGGCCTGCACGTTGGTGATGGAGCTGTCTCCGGTGCGCCAGAGCTCACCCCAGAACGTATACCGGCTCGAATTCGCCGCCGTCGGTCGGGTCGATGAGTCCAAAGCGCGAGACCTCGCCCGATTCGACGGCTCGAAGCGGGATTTGGTCGGTCGAGCTCCAATCGCCGTCGTACGCCTGGGCGGAGACCCTCCACCCTCCATTCGGCGCGCGCCGCGTATATCGGACGAGAGCGCTCAGCTTATTGAAGCCGTCGGGCCGCTCCCAGGGCCCATCGTCGTGTGTGAAGTCGACGGCGCCCAGAAGATCGCCCCCGCCCACCCGCAGCGAGCCCGCGGCGAGCGCGCGGGCGTAGCCGAACTCGCCCCCCGCGACTCTGAAGAGCGGCGAATCGAGACGATCGAAGAAAGTCAGCCGCGCCGCCCCGGCCGCCGAGAAGTCTCCCTCTTCGACGAAGTAGGGACCCTTGCGATAGGAGACCTTCTCCACGAGCTCCGGGATGAGGAAGTTGAGATCGGTGTAGCCCTGACCGTGGCCGTGGCTCGGCATGTTCACGGGAATCCCGTCGAGACTGACGCGGAAATCCGTGCCGTGATCGAGATTGAATCCGCGGAGGAAGAACTGGTTGGCCTTGCCGCCGCCGCTGTGCTGGGTCGCGACCATTCCGGGCACGCTCTCGAGCAGGTCTCCCGGCCGGAGGACGGCCCGCGCTTCCAGATCCTTCTGGCCCACGACGCCTTCGGAAGCGGAGTCCGAGACGCCGATGAGCTCGTCGGCGCGTCCCGTCACGGACACGACTTCGTTCACGCGAAGTAGATCGAGCTCCGCCGTGAGCGCGAGCTCCGTCGTGCGGCCCGCTTCGACGGTCGCTTCGCGAATCGCGACCGCCCGAATGTCCGTCTCCGCGAGGATCTGGTACGTCCCGGGAGGAACGTTCTCGAACACGAACGAGCCATCCGAGCGAGTTCGCTCCGAAAGGGCGAGCTCCAGGATCCAGATTCGAGCGTTCGCGAGAGGCTCCGCGGACTCCGACAGAAGGGCGCCTCGCAGGGCGCCCGACGGCGGCAAGAGCAATGGCAAGAGAAAGACGAAGACACTCCCGGTCATCGATACCTCCAGCTGTGAAGCGATTCGGATGTCAGAGGAAGTCGACGACGGGCGGACCTCGGACGAGAACGATGCGAGCGGGAATCGACGGCGCCACCCGGGGGGAGGGCGGCGGCGGGAGGAAAGCGCGCGGACCGACCTGGGGCAGATCCCCTCCTCGGATCGAGAGAGCGGCCGCGGCGAAATGGAGAACCGACCCGGTCCCGTGATCGGAATCGAGCGGTACCTTGCCCTCAGGGGCGTGCGGATGGGAGTGGGAATGGCCCTCCTCATGAGGAGGAACGTGCTCGGCGGGCGCCGGACCGTGGGTATGGTCGTTCCGGTGATTGACGTTATGCGCGAGCGGAAGGGCGTAGAGGCCGAAGACCCAGCCGAAAGCCGCGGCGGCTATTGGAAGAGGTCGGGCCCTCCGCACCATGATGCGGATTATACGTTCGCGGGGGTCCCTCTGGATGACCGGTCCCCTCGGCTCATCGCGAGTGCGATCGGAATCCCCACACAGATGACGTGCACGACCAGGATGACGACGTCGAGCTGGAACGGACGGCTCGCCACCGCGGAAAGCGGGAGGACCACGAGGTTCATCAGGAAGTACACCAGAACGCCGAACGCCGCTCCCGAAAGCAGCGGACGCCTCGAGAGTCCCTCGAGCCATCGATGCAATGCGAAATAGACGGCCGCCCAGCCGATCGCGATCCCGAAGTGCAGAAAAAGACCCAACGCCGCCGTCCCGAGACCTCCCTCGAAGGCATCGGAGCCCAGGATTCCGGCCGCGATGGCTTGCAGGATGCGAACGGGCGCCGCCCCACGGAAACCGTAGACGACGAACGCGGCAAGGATGTCCAGGAGCCCCGCGAGGAGCCCACCCGCGAGAACCGGCCTCACGAGACCTCCGAGGCGAAGAGTCGCACCTCCGGGCTGTCCTCGGAAAGGCGGATCATCGATTCGAACGTCAGCCCCAGTTTTTCGAGAAGACATATGGAGGCGGTGTTGCCCGGCGACGTGATCGCCACGATGCGGGCGAGTCCAAATGCCTGCCTTCCGTAGGCGAGAACCGCGGATGCCGATTCGAAAGCGTACCCCTGAGACCAGTATCGCGGAAGGAAGGCGAAGCCCACGTCGACGTCTTTCAAGGACTCCCGTTTCAGGAGCCCGCAAATCCCCATCGGAGCACCGTCCTCCCGGCGCAGCGTCAAGAAGAGCCCGAACCCGAAGCGCTCGTAGCTCGCGAGAGGCCCGGTCCGGATGTACTCACGAGCGTCGTCGAGGGAACGCACTCCCTTGTCTCCGATGAAGCGAAGGAACGAGGGGTCGTTCAAGAGCTCCAGGATGAACTCGGCGTCGCCGAGCTCGAGCCGCCGGAGGACCAGTCTTTCCGTCTCGAGCACGACCACGAGGGGATTGTACGAAAGGGCGGAAACGACTCCAATCAAGAAAAACCCGCCGGTAACCGGGCCTCGTCGGTTGAAATTCGCGTCCTGCGTTCGGTAAGATCTTACTGTTCGCCCAACAATTCGCTAATTTGTAGAGCTGGCGCTGAAAGCCCCATCAGTGCTGCGGGGGATCGCTTTGCGTTCGTTATTGCGGGCTTGCGTCAAAACTCTCCTCTACGGCGTTCTCCTCCTTGCGCCGGCCCGGGGTGTCGCCCAATCGCTCGCGATTTCGCATGACGACCTCGAGTGTTGGCCGTCCGATCTCTTCCCCGTTCTGTCCGGCGCGGTCTCGCCCGGGGACGACGTCCGAAGCGTCCGGATTTACTTCCGCTCCGAGGAATACCCCGACTTCTACTTCGTGGACGCCGTCGTGAATCCGGAAGGCCAGATCGAGGCCGTCCTTCCCCTCGCGGCGCCCGAGACCAAGCGCGTCGTTTACTACATCGAGGCCTTGAGTCAATCGTTCGAGAGCGCGCGCACGCAAGAGTGGACACCCGAGGTTTCGGAGAGCGACGAATGCCGCCGAAGAGATCCTCTCGCGGCTTTCTTTCAAGGCGATGTCCCGAAGATCGTCGTGGGTGTGGCGCGGGCGGGGGCGAGCACTCTTCCACCGGGCTTCCTTTCGACCGGCATCGTCGGCGCTGGGGCCGGCGGAGTTGGAGCGACCACGATTGTCGCCATCGTAGGCGGAGGGATCGCCGGCGGCGTCGTGGTTGCCGGCGGCGGCGACGACGATCCGTCCTCCGTGACGACGACCGCAATCGCGTCGCAACCGACGACTTCGATCCCACCTCTGACCACCTCGTCGGCTCCGTCCATCACGACGACGACAGCGACTCCTTCCGCGCCTACGACCACGACCACGAGCGCTTCCAGCACCAGTAGTGTCTCGCCGGCGACGACAACCACCCCGGGCTCGAGCACGACCACGACGACCGGCCCTGCCAGCACGACGACCAGCATCCCGAGCACGACCACGAGCGTCGTCGCCACGACCACAAGCGTCGCTCCGACCACCACGAGCGTCCCGTCGACGACGACCAGCGCGCCCGCGGGAGCCGACATCGCGGTCACTCTCGCAGCACCCGCGTCGGTTACCATCGCGAGCCCCATCCGGTATCAGGTGGTCGTGCGGAACAATGGTCCCGCAGCGGCCTCCGGCGTTCGGTTGAGAGTCTCGCTTCCGTTCGGTTTGACGTTCCAGGGCGCCTCGGGTGGCTCCTGCTCGAGTTTTCTCGGCGTGGTTCAATGCAACCTGGGATCCATGTCCGCGGGCGGGAGCGCTGCCATTCAGATCACGGTCCTGACGATCCAGCTCGGGAGCATCACCGCAACCGCTTCGGCCAGCGCAAACGAGTCCGATCCCGCGCCCGGCAACAACTCCGACTCCGCGACCACGAGGGTCACTCTCCTGCAGCGGGATTCTTCCAACGCGCCCGTGGGGCTGTCCGTCCGTCTCGACGTCGCGCCGAGCGACGGGCGCGATGTCGGGCAAATCACCGTCGGCTCGCGCCTCGTGGGGATCGACGACACCGCCCCCGTCGAGATCACCTGGACCGCCGAGGGGAGCGAGAGCCTCGTCGAGGCCGTGCTCACTCGAGCCAGCGGGCGAAGCGGAAAATGGAGCTTCGAGCTCCGCCTCTCGCCCGGGATCGAAGTCGACGGGGTTCAGGTAGAAACTGGTGAGTTGATTTCCTCCGAGCCGCGAGCGTTGTCATTTCACGTGCGCGGCGAAGCAGGAGAGAGAGTCCGCTTCCGCTACCATCTCGCCGCTCGCGAGCCGCGCTAAGAAGCTTCGATAGGACGGGAAAGCTCCTGATTCGCCGGAGCCACGTTGGCGATCCACCAGCCTTCTAACGATACTTCGGTGATGATGAAGCTGGGGATGGTAGGGCTCGGGAAGATGGGTGCCAGCATGGCGGAGCGTCTCCTCGCGGCGGGCCATGACCTCGTCGTGCTCGACCGCAAGCCGGAGGCGGTCTCGGCGGCGAGCGAGAAGGGCGCCCGAGGCGCCCGGTCCCTCGCGGATCTCATCTCCAAGCTCGACGAGTCGCGGATCGTCTGGCTCATGGTCCCGGCCGGCGAACCCACCCAAAGTCTCATCGACGAGCTCGGGAGCCTTCTGAAGAGTGGAGACATCGTCGTCGACGGCGGCAACAGCTACTACAAAGATACGCAGCGCCGGGCGTCGTCGCTGAAAGAGCGCGGGATCACGCTCATCGACGTAGGGACGAGTGGCGGCGTCTGGGGGCTCACCGAGGGCTACAGCTTGATGGTGGGCGGCGAAGCGAACGCCGTCGACCGCCTTCGCCCTGTTTTCGAGTCGCTGGCGCCGGCGCCCGACCGCGGCTGGGGCCACGTGGGCCCTTCGGGAGCGGGCCATTTCGTCAAGATGGTTCACAACGGGATCGAGTACGGAATGATGCAAGCCTTCGCCGAGGGCTTCGAGCTTCTGAAGCGCAAGGAAGAGCTCGCTCTCGACCTTCATCAGGTGGCGGAGATCTGGCGCTTCGGGAGCGTCGTGCGTTCCTGGCTCCTGGACTTGACGGCGCGGGCCCTCGAGCCGGACCAGGAGCTCAGCGGCATCCGCCCCTATGTGTCGGACAGCGGCGAGGGCCGCTGGACGGTGGCCGAGGCCATGGAGCTCGAAGTGCCGGTGCCGGTGATCGCGGCGTCGCTTTTGATGCGATTCGCGAGCCGCCAGGAGGAGAGCTACGCGGCGAAGCTCCTCGCCGCGATGCGAAATCAGTTCGGCGGACACGCGGTGAAGCGAGCCGGTGATGACGGAGTCCACCACCCTCGTGATCTTTGGCGCCTCCGGTGACCTCACGCGCCGCAAGCTCATGCCTGCCCTCTACCGCCTCCATCGAAAGAAGCGTCTCGGCGACCTTCGAATCGTCGGCTTCGCTCGCAGCGAATTTTCGGACGAGGTGTTCCGAGAGCGCATGGAAGCCGCCGTCAAGGAGTTCTCCGAAGGCGACTTCGACCCTTCGGTCTGGGACGTCTTCCAGAAGCAGCTCTTCTACGTTCCTGGAGACCTGTCGGAGCTCGACGATTTCCGGAAGCTGGACGCGAGACTTCGCGAGCTCGCCACCGGCGGGGCGAATCGCCTCTACTATCTCTCCGTCGCTCCGCACCTCTACGAGACCGCCGTTTCCCACCTCGGCCGGGCGGGGATGGCGGAGGATGATGGTGGCGAGAGACGGATCGTCATCGAGAAGCCTTTTGGAACCGATCGAAGGACCGCGCGCGCCCTCAACCAGGCAGTGCACGCCGTCTTCGAGGAGCGGCAGGTCTTTCGCATCGATCACTATCTCGGCAAGGAGACGGCTCAGAACGTCCTCTTCTTCCGCTTCGCCAACACCGTCTTCGAGCCACTGTGGAACCGGAACTACGTGGACAACGTGCAAATCACGGTGGCGGAGGATCTCGACGTGGGCCACCGGGCGGAGTTCTACGACGCTACCGGTGTCTTCCGCGACATGTTCCAGAATCATCTGCTCCAACTCCTCACCCTGGTAGCGATGGAGCCGCCCGCCTCCTTCGGCGCCGACGCCATCCGCAACGAAAAGGCGAAGGTGCTCTCGGCCTTGCGCCCCATCGACTCCTCTCGCCTGTCGCGGATCGCGGTCCGCGGCCAGTACGAGGGATATCGTGAGGCCGAGGGTGTGCAGAAAGACTCCGCCACCGCCACCTTCGCGGCGCTCAAGCTCGCAATCGACAACTGGCGGTGGCAGGGCGTCCCTTTTTACCTGCGCTCGGGAAAAGCACTCGCCGAGAAATCGTCCCAGATTCTGATCGAATTCCGATGCCCGCCGCACGTGATGTTTCCCCTTTCCGAGGCAACGGTGCTCAGGAGCAACTACCTGGCCATCGGAATCCAGCCTGACGAAGGCATTCACCTTCGCTTCGAAGCGAAGCTGCCGGACACGGCGGCCGCGCTCCGCTCGGTCGACATGGATTTTCGGTATGCCGAGGACTTCGCCGGAATCGTCCTACCGGAAGCCTACGAACGGCTACTCCTCGATGCGCTCCACGGCGATGCTTCGCTCTTCGCGAGAGAAGACGAGATCGAGCTGTCCTGGCAGTTCATCGATCCCGTGATCGAGGGGTTCGCTACCGGGGACGCTCCTCCGCTCGAAATCTATCCGCGCGGAAGCTGGGGACCCCCAGGAGCGGACGAGCTTCTCGCCCGTGAGGGACGGAGCTGGCTCCATGGCCCCGGAAAGAGCTGATCTCCGCGTCTTCGAGGATCTCGAGACGTTGAGCACCGCTGCCGCTCGAGCGCTGGTCGAGGCCGCGAACGAGGCCATACGGCGTCGGGGGAGGTTCACCCTCGCTCTTTCCGGAGGCGAAACGCCGAACGTCCTCTACCGCAGGCTCGCGGCCGATCATCGCCACGACGTCCCTTGGGAAGCCGTTCACCTCTTCTGGTCCGATGAACGTTTCGTGCCTCCCGACGATCCGCGGAGCAACGCCGCGGCTGCCCGCGCGATCCTCGCTCCTCTCCCGCTCCTTCCCGAGAACGTTCACGCCCCCGATACCGAGAGCTCGAACGCCGACGACGCGGCTCGGGAGTACGAGAAGGAGCTCTCCGCGGTTCGATCGACTCGATGTCACTCTCCTGGGACTCGGCGAGGACGGACACGTCGCTTCCCTCTTTCCCGGCGCGCCGTCCCTCGAAGAAACGTCCCGGCTCGTCGTGCCGGTTTACGGCGCTCCGAAACCTCCGCCGGTCCGAATCTCGATGACGCTTCCGGCCATCAACCGCTCGCGCTCCGTCCATATGCTCGTGTCCGGGCCGGCAAAGAGGGACGCCCTGGTCCGGGCGCTCACCGAAGCTCCGCCCCGGACTCCAGCCGGACTCATCCGACCAGAGGGAGGTGCCGTCTTCTGGGTGGATCGCGCCGCCGCCCCATAGCTCGGCGCAGCGAGGAGCGGTTAGTTTTTCGGCCGCATCACGCTTTCAATCTCGGCGGCGGTGTACGGCAGACCGGACGTCAGCACCTCGTGGCCCGACGCGGTCACGAGGATCATGTCCTCCATGTAGTAGGCATCCTCATCGACCGAGAACATCGGCTCGAACGCGACGACCGATCCCGCTTCGAGCGTGTCGGTCCCCGTCTCGCCCCCATCGAGCCCCACTCCATGGATGTGCCACGCCGCGCGAAGCGGTGCCGCGACCAGGTGCTCGGCGGCCCGCCGCGCGTATTCGCTCACGAGCGTCCCGCGCGCGCTCTCGACTTCGGAGCGCGATCGCTCCATGACCGTTTCGAGAGGCACTCCTGCCTTCATCGCGGAGAGCCCGGCCCGATACGCGCGAACGAGGAGGTCCAGGGTCTCTCTTTGATTCGCATTGAACTTGCCGGAAACGGGCACGGTGCGGCCGACGTCGCCTTCGTAGTGTCCGAGGGCGCAGCCCACGTCCATCCGGACGAGCTCGCCTGCCTTCATCGTTGCGGTCCAGGTGCTCGTAGTCGAAGAAGGAGCGCACCACGTTTCCGAGATGCGCATTCGGACCCGACATGGTCCAGGGCCAGAACGACGGCGCCACGGCGCCCGCCTCGAAGCAGGCGCTCACCACGGCCACCTCCGATGGACGCTGGCCGCTGCCCGGTTCGATCGCGCCGATCCCCGCCATGAGCGCCGCCGCGGACGTTCGAGCAACCTCTCGAAGGATCTTCACTTCCGCCGGTGACTTCGCCCAGCGCATCTTCCGTATCTCGGCCTCCGCCGATCCGATGTCGACCCCGGGGAAGGCCGCCTCGAGAGAACGGCGCCACAGGAGCTTGTCGCCCGAAACCGGCAGCATCGCGGGCGGGTTCCCGGCGGACTCCGCGTTTCGCGCTTCGTCGGTATAGAGCTTCCGTACGCCCTCCGAGAGGCGCTGCTTTATATAAGGTAGGAAGCTCTCCCACGCCTCGACCCGGGAGAAGCCGTAGCGGCTCGCGGAATCCTCCCCCGGCGTCAGGCCCGCGCCCTCGACTCGGGCCCCGAAGAGAGTCGGGACCTCCGGCACGAAGAGGCGAGACTCTTTCCGCGGTCCGTCGAGCGCGAGGATCGCCGAGGGCTGGTTCGGAAGCCCCGTCAGGTAGAGAAAGTTCGCGTCCTGTTTGAACGACGCCTCTCCCAGCGACGACGACGTCGATCGCGCATGGAGGAGGACGATCCCGTCGGAGTAGGACGTCATCAGGCGCTCCCGGCGCTCGGCGTGCTCGGAGACGGGGACCTGCGCCGAGAGCAGCAGCAGGAAAGCGATCATCTTCCACCTCCCACGAAGATGTTTTTCGGAAGAAGCGCGTGGACTCCCTTGGTGCCGTCCACGACCTGAGTGACGCGGAGGTCGACGGCGGAGCTGCAGAGTACATAGGCGTCTTCCCTGCTGAGCCCGCGGTCTCGGACCAGATGGTCCACCATTTCGGAGACGGCCATCTCGGCGGCGAGCGTCGAGATCCGGATCGAGGCCCATCGTCATGTAGTGATCCGCCGTTTCCGCGCGGGGCCAGCGGAGCTTCAAGTCTTTTCTCACCACGAGCTGAAGTTTCCCGGAGAGCGACGCCTCGAGGGCGGTCCCGTCGACTTCTCCGTCACCCTGCGCCGCGTGGCCATCGCCGATGAACAGCAGGGCGTCTTTGACGTGCACCGGAATGTAGAGCGTCGAGCCCGCGGTGAGCTCTTTGTTGTCGAGGTTCCCCGTGTGCACGCCGGGGGGACCGCTTCCGATGCGGCCCGAGAGCGGCGGCGGCGCCACGCCGATGCTTCCGAAAAACGGCCGAAGCGGTATCTCGAATCCCGGGCGCGAAGAGAGCGACCTTCCGCTCGAGGTCGAGGCGCACGAATTTCGAGCCCTGGTAGGGAAAGAGTTTCGGAAGCGCTCCTCCACCCGGCGCGAAAAGGTTCACCGCCCAGGGGTCGACGACCCCCATCTCGACGATGCGCACCTCCAGCACGTCTCCGGCTTCGGCGCCTCGCACCGCGACCGGCCCCACCAGGAGGTGAGGCCCCTCCTGCTTCACCTTCTCATCCATCTCTTCCATGTCGGGTCGAATCGCGTCTTCCGGAACGCCGAGCGTGCGCAGGAGCCGCGCTCCGGTGATCATGTGCTCGACGTCGACCACGTCCCCCGAATCGACGGTGAGGACGGGTGGGACCGACGCGTCGTAATAACCCCAGACGACGGTGTCCGGCGCCGCCTTCAGGCGATGAGTGCGCGACTGCGCGAGCCCCGGGGAGCAAATCGAGCCAATCGAGATCGTCAGCAGGATGAAAAACGGTCTTGACGCCACGTGCGACCACCTTCCTTTTGACTTCCGTTCCGCGACGCTGATAGAGCATACGATGAACGTCACGACGCGGAGGACAAGTCAATGAAGAAGCTTTCAGCCCGCCTGTTCGCATTCGCCTCGCTCACGCTCTTCTTCGTTTCGCCCGCTCTGCCGCAGGGCGCGAACCGCATCAGCGGAAAAGTGACCGACCCGCAGGGCGCGATCCTGCCCGGGGCGACGGTGGTGGCGTCGAACGTCGATACCGGACTTCGAATCGGAGACCACCACCAACGCGGCGGGCATCTACGTTTTTCCTTCCCTCGATCCCGGCGACTACTCGGTCGAGGTGACCATGCCCGGCTTCAGCACCTACCGGCGCGAAGGCTTGACCCTCCTCACCGGACAGAGCCTGACCGTCGACGCCGGTCTCGACGTCGCCGGAGTCGAAGAGACGGTGACCGTCACCGGGGAATCGCCGATGATCACGACGCAGGAGTCGGGCGTGCGCGGCGTCGTCGAGAACGTTCAGATCGAGAACGTTCCCATCAACACCCGCGACACGCAGAACCTCGCGCTCCTGGTTCCCGGCGCCCGCCGCGCGAACCAGTACGATCCCACGAAGGCCCGCGTGCCGATGGTGAGCTTCGGCACCATGTCGAGCGGCCGCGGCCAGCTCTATACCATCGACGGCGGAGACAATACCGACGACGTGGTGGGCGGGCTCCTGCAGCAGGTCTCGATGGACAGCGTGCAGGAGTTCGAGGTGGTGACCGCGCGGCTGAACGCCGAGTACTCGCGCGCGGGCGGAGGCGCCATCCGCATCATCACCAAGTCGGGCACCAACGAGTTCCGCGGATCGGTCTTCGAGTTCTTCCGCGACAAGTCGCTGAACGCGGAGACCCAGGCCGAGAAGGATGCGGGCACTGGAAAAGGTCCCTTCCGGCGGCACCAGTTCGGCGGGAACATCGGCGGTCCGATCGTGAAGGACAAGGCGTTCTTCTTCTTCACCTACGAGCGAATCCAGGAGGACTTGAGCGATTCTCTCTTCCTGCCGCCGGCGGTCGAGGCTCGCTACGATCCCGCGTTTCTCGAGGCGCACGGAGGGCTCGGAACCATCGAGCAGCCGTTCCGCCGGAACTACCTGACCGCCAAATACACCCAGCAGCTGAATCCCAACAATCGCCTGGACGTGCGCTATGCCTACGAGGACAACAGCCGCGAGGGCGACCTCATCGGGACCGGCCGCACCAACAACGCCACTCGCGACAATGCCGCCATCCAGACCAACGACTTCTGGAGCATCCTCGGGCGGTTTCAGACCATCCTCGGCACGAACGGGCTGAACGAGGTGGTATTCCAGGGAACCGATTTCGTGAACGTGATCCAGGGGGTCACGCAGCCCGCCTACGACCAGGTGGGAGCGCCCTCGCAGAGTTTCCCGACGCTCATCGTGGGCACCAACACCTCGGCGCCGCAGAGCACGCTCCAGCGAAAGTACCAGTTCCGCGATAACTTCTCCTGGACTCTGAACGAGCACAGCTTCAAGTTCGGCGGCGACGTCCTTCGCGCGAGCGAAGCGGGCGTCGATCTCGCGGTCTTCAACGGCCACGGCGCCTTCACCTACGCCAACGACGGCGACCCGGAGGATCGGGCGATTCAGTTCACCCAGTTCGCGCCGTTCGAGCCCGCGAACGTTCCCAATACCGCGTACGGTTTCTACGCCCAGGACGACTGGCGCGTCTCCGATTCGCTCACGCTGAACCTCGGGCTCCGCTACGACGTCGAAATTGGCGCGTTGAGCAACGCCGAGTACGGTGACACGGGAGAGTTTCTTCTCACCGATTCGCGAAGTCCCTTCTATCAGCAAGGAAGCTGCGCGTCCGGAAATCGCGGCAAGGGCTGCATTGCCGACGATACCAACAACATCGCGCCGCGCCTCGGCTTCGCCTGGGACGTCGGCGCGCAAGGAAAGACCGTCGTCCGCGGCGGCTACGGCGTCTTCTACGACAAGGTCATCGGTCTGTCGACGCTCTTCACCCAGCTCGACGCCGGCGGCGTGGAGTTCGTGTTCCTCATCAACCCTCCGTTCGGTCCGGCCAACCAGCCCTCTCTCGAAGAGCTCCTCGCGGGAGGCGCGATTCCCCTCTCGTTCGACGAGACGCCGGTCCCCGGCTTTCAGAATCCGCGGAGCGATCAGTTCAGCATCGGAGCGAGCCATCAACTCACTCCCACCCTCGCGATCGACGCCGATTTCATCTACTCGCGGGACGTGAACCGCAACAAGGAATCGGACCTGAACGAGATGGCCATTCCGAACGACGAGACCTCGCGCCTCTTCTATCCCGAGCGGCAGGGCGGTCTCCTCATCGAAGAGTCCATCGGCGAGAACAGCTACAAAGGGCTCCAGCTGTCCCTCCGCAAGAGGTTCTCGAATCAGATCCAGTTCGTCGCGAATTACACCCTGTCGGAGGCGAGAGGCTACGGGGGTATCGGAGAATCCCTTGCCGTCTTCCAGGCCGAGTGCCGCACCTGCATCGGTAACGATCGGGACGTGGGTCCGCTCGAGAACGACGCCCGCCACTTGTTCGTGGGCAGCGGCGTCTTCGCGCTCCCCGCGGACTTCCAGTTCTCGGCGCTTCTCACTCTCGAGAGCGGACGGGCGATCAACGCCATCGTCCAGCCAGGACCTGAACGGAAACGGCCGCATCGCGGATTTCACCGTTGGCCCTGGAGGCGAGGCTCCGGGACGGGGAAACTTCCGGGGAGACCGCACGGCGGTCGTCGATCTACGACTCGTGAAGTTCTTCCGCTTCGCGAACGGCCGCGACCTGCAGATCATGTTCGAGGCCTTCAACGCCTTCAACCGGTTGAACGAGAGTCGACAGCTCGAAGACACCTTCGAGTCGCCGAACTTCGGAGAGTGGACCGGCACCACCGAAGCCGGGCTCAACCAGTTTCAGGCGCAGCTCGGAATCCGATTCAACTTTTAATGCTCGCCTCGTGGGCGATCGTCCTCTCGACCCTCCTCGCCGCCGAGGTGGATCGAGAGACGATCGACGCGCTCAACCGCGTGCTGCTGCGCGACGATCCAAGGCCGCGGATCGAGGCCCTCGCTCGTCTGCACAGCCTCCGGGCGACATCCGCCTTCGATGAAGCCGCGGAGCTCGTCGCCGGCTGGGCGCGAGCGGCCGGTCTGACGGTCTCGATCGAGGACTTTCCATCGGACGGTAACATTCGCTACGGTCCGTTTCTCTCGGAGCCGGGATGGAGGGTCCGTCGGGCGGAGCTCGATCTCATCGAGCCCGAAGGTCGCCGCATCGCCGACGGAGTCGCAACGCCCCTCGCCCTCGCCTGGTTCAGCGGATCGGCGGACGTGACCGCGGATCTGGTCGACGTGGGCGAGGGCCTCGAGGACTCGCACTACGCGGAAAAAAACGTGCGGGGACGGATCGTTCTCGCGAGCGGCTCCCACCGCGCGGTGCACCAGGAAGCGGTGTACGAGCGAGGCGCTGTCGGGCGTCGTGAGCTCCTGGCATCTCTTCGGCGATCGCTATCCGGACATTCTCTCGAGCGACGGCGCGGGCATTCGTCCGTGGGTGAGCCCGACCGGAGGGAACGCCGGGATTCGTGTTCTCGGTCTCAACCCGAGACGCCGCCGAGCTCCGGCGGCATCTACGGAGCGGCACTCGCGTCCGGCTCTCCGCGCGCGTCGAGACCGAGACCTACCCTTCTCACTACCGCGTCGTGAGCGCCGTCCTCCCGGGCGTCTCTCGAGCGCGGGAGGAAGTCCTCCTGGTGAATCACCTGGACTCGACTTCTCCGGGAGCGGTTCACAACGCCGCCGCCGCGCTCGCTCTCGTCGAAGCCGCGGCTTCGCTATGCGACGCTCGATCGTCCTCAGCGCACGATTCGTTTTCTCTGGGTTCCCGAGCACGTCGGCACCATGGCGTACCTTCTCGCCCACCCGGAGCTCGAGGAGCGTGTCGTCGCCGCGGTGAATGTCGACATGCCGACCGCGCGCCACAGCGCGACGGGCGCCGTGACCTACCTCTATCGGACGCCCGACTCCTCCCCTTCTTTCGCGGACGACGTCTTCGGAGAAATCCTCGAGTGGGTCCGGGACGGGAACACGCCCGGGACTCGGCTCGGACGTATTCCCCTACCCCGTGGTTTCGGACGCCGGGACAAAGGAGGCATTCCATGCCGCGGACCGCCTCCTTCGAAGGTCTGAGCGATCACGTGGAGTTTCTCTCCACGGGAATTCCGATGGGATTCTTCGGAGCCTGGCCTTTCGAAGTGCTCGGAACCACGCGCGACACGCTCGACGTTTTCGACGCGACGCAGATGAAGCGGATGAGCCTCGTTCTCGCCGCGGGGGCGTATCGGATCGCGAGCGCTTCCGATGACGACGTCCTCGCCATCGCGCGCGGCTTCGTGAAGCGCGCCGAGAAGCGTCTCCTGGACGAGAGCCGACGGCGGAGACAGTCTCGCCTACAAGCTCGACCGAGAAGTACGCGCTCTCGAAACGCTCTCCCGGCTTGCGAGGTCCGGAGCTTTCCTCCTTCCGCGAAGAGTTGCTCGGAGCCGGCAACCCGCGCCGGGGCGAGCCGCGGCTTCTCGGGGAACGAGGAGCTCCGCTGTGTTCGCCAAGACCGACGTCCTCCACGGTCCGTTGACGGAGGACGCCGTGCGCGAGCGGTTGGGCCGGGCGCCCGACCCGGAGGAGGGCGCGCTCTTCCACGCACATCCCTACGCCGCATTCGAAGTCTGGAACTTCATCGACGGCACGAGAAACGCCGACTGGATCCAGGGCGCGGTCGAAGCCGAGCTCGGACCCGTCGGCAATGGCGCGGTCGTGCGGTTCCTCGAGATGCTGGAAAGAGCGGGACTCGTCCGGAGGATCGACCATGCGGAACATTGAGCGTTCGCTCCTGATTCTGACTCTCGGGCTTTCGACCGGAGCCGCGCACGGACAGACCGAGACCGCGCTCGCCTTGACGCATGCGGTCGTCATCGACGGGAGTGGTGGAGTCCCGGTCGAAGACGCGACGGTCGTGATCCGGGGCGATCGGATCGAGGCCGTGGGCAGAGGCGTTTCCGTTCCGGCCGGGGCGCGAGTCCTCGACGTGTCGGGACGGACGCGTGATGCCGGGCCTCGCCGACATGCACGTCCATCTCCTCGGCGGCTGGGACGGCGAAGGCGTCGACATGCTGGGCTACCGGCGCTATCTGAGCGCCCTTCTCTACAGCGGAATCACCACCGTGCTCGATACCGGAAACGTCCAGCCCTACGTGCTCCAGCTCCGCCAGGAGATCGAAGCCGGCCGCCTCCTTGGCCCGCGTATCTACTGCGCCGGTCCGGTCATCGACGGGGCGGATCCCGTCTGGCCTCCCATCTCCGCCTCGGTCTCCTCTCTCGAGCAGATCCCGAAGCTGGTCTCCCAGCTCAAGGCGAGCGGCGTCGATATCCTGAAAGCGTACGTCGGGCTCTCCGATTCGATGGTGGCTCTCCTCGCGAGCGAGGGAAAGAAAGCCTCGCTACCGGTCTTCGTCGATCAGTGGACGCGGAACGGATCGCTCGATCTCGTGGATGCGGGAATCACCGCGTTCGCCCACACGCCCGTGAGAGATCTCTCGGACGACGCCATCGCCGTCTTGAAGGCGAAGGACATTCGCATCATCACGACTCTCGCGGTCCTCGAGTCGTTCTCGCGAAGGCGGCTCCAGAATCTCTCGTTTCTGGAAACGCCTCTCATCCGGGATACGACGCCGCCGTGGTTTCTCGAGGACTTGCGATCCGTCGTCTCGCGACCGCCGGGCGAGCTCGAAGCGGCGCTCGGACGCATCCGCGAAGGACAGGTCAATGCCAAGCGGCTCTACGATGCGGGCGTTCTCCTCGCGGCGGGAACCGACGCTCCCTACCCCGGAGTCTTCCAGGGAGAAGGACTGCACCGTGAGCTCGAGCTTCTGGTGGAAGCCGGGCTGACTCCCCTCGAGGCCATCAGTGTCGGCACGCGCAACGCCGCGCGGCTCATGAACGCGGAGAGCGAGTGGGGAACGCTCGGCGCGGGCAGCCTCGCGAACGTGATCGTGGTCCGGGGCCGGCCCGACCGAAACGTCTCGGAGACGCGAAACATCGAGACCGTCATCCTTCGAGGCAAGGTTCTCGATCGCGAGAAGCTGAAATTCGACCCGAAACTCGATCCGGGATTCCGTGTATCGTCGAGGGTAAACGCGTCGCCTTAACCGTATGAGCGAGATACCGATCGCCTGCACCCTCGATTCCGACGGGTTCCGCCGCCGCATGGAGGAGTTTCGCGAGGTCTTCGAGCGCGCTTTCCTTTCGAGCGAACGATTCGAAGGCGGAGGCCGCTTCCGCTTTCGCGCGCTGCCGGGACTCGAGGCCGAGCTCAAAGCGCTCGCGGAGCGCGAGCACGCCTGCTGCCGTTTCTTTCGATTCGACGTCTCCGAAAGAAACGGCGAGCTCTGGTGGGAAACGAGGGTCGACGCGGAAGCCGAACCGGTCCTGGAAGCTTTCCTCGCTCTCCCCGAGCTCCTCGGGCAACCCCGGCAGGCCTAACGGCGCTCTCCGGTATCGAGCATCACCCCCATCGCGACGGCGACCCGCCGATCGAGAGCTCGGGCGGAATCCCTCGAGAGATCGAGGACGTAGCGGTCGAGGAGAGTGAACTTCCGATTGAACTCGCCGACCACCTGCCCGCCCGGAAGGCAGAAGATGAAGCAGAGCGGCACGAGGCGCGTGAAGAAGCGCCGCACGATGGCGAGGAGGATGGAGTCCTCCTTCGCTTCCCACAGAGGTACGGCCGTCGGGAGCCGCGCAGCTCCATTTCTTGCGGAAGATGTCGGTGAGGGCGTTCTTCTTGAGCCGGGCGATGGCTCTGCCCCCGGGCTCGTTCACCGTGAAGGTGCGAGTCAGGAACGACGAGCTTCTGATCCTGAAGGATCTCGAGAAGAAGCTCGCTCTTCGAGTCGTCCCGGTAGAAATGGACGTGCCTCTTCTTCGAGAGGACTCCAATGACGACCACCATGATCGCGAGCGACAGGATGGTTCCGACGACGATCGGGAGCTCCCGATTCGAATCGCTCGCCCAGCCAGAAGAACGGGATCGCGGCGATTCCCCCGGCGAAGATCCCGCCGAAGAGTGCCCCGATGTTCCGCAGGTAGTGACCGGGGCGCTCGATGAAGAGGATCGGCCGGCCCTCCTCGTCCCAGATCTCGTACTTCTCGTGAATGGTGAATACCCGCTGGCGCATGAGGAATCGGTCGCGGTCGAAGATCGACTCCTCCCCGTTCGCGGGTGCGGCGCGCGGAGCGTCGGCGAGCGCCGACGGCGGGCGGCTGGTAGGGCGACCGCTCCTCCTGGGCCACGGGCGCCGGCGGCCGTCTCGCGGCAGGCGCGGCTACGGCTCCGGGGGCGCGGCAATGGCGGCGCCGCATTTCTTGCACTTCTCCTGGCCCAGCTGGACCAGACCACACTTGGGGCAACGAATGGTTCGCGGCATAGATTTTCCTGGGTTTCCACCAGGATCGCGCCCAAAACGAGAAATTGCAAGGGTGGCTCTCGAAGTCGCAGACCGTCCCCGTGAGCGAGAAGTAGGAACCGCTCGCGTCAGCGCGCGCTCGACGCCTCGAGCTCCTTGACCAGAGCGTCGGCGTACTCCTTCGTCGACGCTTTGCCGCCGAGGTCGGGAGTCCGCACTTCTCCCCGCTTCAGGACCGCGAAGATCGCCTTCAACAGGCGATCGGCGGCGTCGTTCTCTCCCAGATGCCGCAGCATGAGGACGCTCGAGAAGAGAAGCGCGGTCGGATTGGCGATTCCTTTCCCCGCGATATCGGGCGCCGAGCCGTGAACCGCCTCGAAGACGGCGAACGAGTCGCCGATGTTGGCGCCGGGGACGAGGCCGAGCCCTCCCACGAGTCCGGCGCAAAGGTCCGAGACGATATCCCCATAGAGGTTCGAGAGCAGCAGCACCTCGAACTGGTTGGGGTTCAGAACGAGCTGCATCGCGAGGTTGTCGACGATCTTGTGATCGAACTGGATCTCGGGATACTCCGCCGCCACCTGCCGCGCGCTCTCGAGGAAAAGGCCGTCGGTGAGCTTCATGATGTTCGCCTTGTGGACCGCGGTCACTTTCTTGCGGCCCCGCTTTCTCGCGTAGTCGAAGGCGAAGCGGGCGATGCGGATCGAGGCGTAGGAGGTGATGACCTTCAGGCCCTGGGTGACCCCGGGCATGATGATGTGCTCGATTCCCGAGTAGAGATCCTCCGTGTTCTCGCGGACGATGACGAGATTGATGTCCTCGTAGCGCGACTTCACGCCCTCGATGCTGCGGACCGGCCGGAGGTTCGCGTAGAGGTCGAGCTCCTTGCGAAGCGTCACGTTCGCGCTCGCGAAGCCCTCCCCTACCAGGGTCGTGAGCGGCCCCTTGAGCGCCACCTTGTGCTTGCGGATGGAGTCGAGGAGAGCCGGCGGCAGCGGGTTTCCCGTCTTCTCGTAGGCGCGGATCCCGGCCTCGTGCGTCTCCCACTCGAAGGCGACACCGGTCTTTTCCAGAACGCGGATTGCGGCCTCCGTGATCTCCGGGCCGATTCCGTCGCCGGGAATGAGAGTGATGCGATGGGCCATAGTGGGTTAGTCTAACATCTCACGCCATGAACCTTTCCGTGGTCATTCCGACCTGGAACGAAGCCGGTAACCTGGAAGCGACTCTCGACGCGCTTCCGCGCAGCGCGGAAGTCGTGGTCGCCGATGGGGGGAGCGTCGACGCACCGTCGAAATCGCGCAGCGTTCGGGCGCACGCGTGCTCCTCGGCCCCCGGGGCCGCGCGCGACAGATGCGCGCGGGTGCGCTCGAAGCGAGAGGCGACACGTTTCTCTTCCTTCACGCGGACGCCGTTCTCGGGTCCGGCGCGGAAGAGGCGATGGAAAGCGCCCTCTCGGATCCAGAGGTGGTCGGAGGCTTCTTTCAGCTTCGCATCCGAAGCCGGAGGACCGCTCTACGGCTCGCCGCCTTCGGCTCCAACCTGCGCGCCCGTGCTCTGCGCTTTCCCTATGGGGACCAGGGGCTGTTTCTACGCCGCTCGGTATACGAGCGGGTAGGGGGATTTCCCGACGTTCCCTTCCTGGAGGACGTCGCATTAATAAGGATGCTGCGGCGAGAGGGACGCCTCCTTGGGCTCGACGTCCCCCTCTCGACCGGGGACCGCCATTGGCGCGAGCTCGGAATCCTCCGGACGACGCTTCTCGATTGGACGATGGTCGGCCTCTACTGCGCGGGCGTCTCGCCCTCGACCTTGGCGCCTCAGTACTTCCGAAGGCGCACGCTTCAGGTCGACTGAGCTTCGACCGCCGCGATCGCCGCCATATCCACGATCTCGTCCACTTCGGCGCCCCGCTGGAGCACGTGCACCGGCTTTCGGAGCCCGACCAGGATCGGCCCCACCGCCTTCGCGTCGCCGAGCCTCTGGATGAGCTTGTAGGCGATGTTTCCCGCTTCGAGGCTCGGGAAGACGAGCACGTTCGCCGCTTCCTTCAGCCGGCTGAAGGGATAGTCTCCGGTCAGAATCTCCGGCACGACCGCGGTATCGGCCTGCATCTCGCCGTCGACGATGAGATTGGGATTCTGTTCCCGCACCAGCTCGACCGCGCGACGGACCTTGTCGGCGAGCGGATGCTTGGTGCTTCCGAAGTTCGAGAACGAGAGCATCGCGACTCGAGGCTCGACGTTGAATCGCCGCGCCACTTCCGCCGCCTCGATCGCGATCTTCGCCAGGTCTTCCGGAGTCGGGTCGATGGTCACCGTCGTGTCGGCGAAGAACTTGATGTCGTTCTGGAAGACCATCATGTAGACGCCGGCGACGCGGGCGTCGGTCTTGACCCGGATCACCTGGAGCGCGGGGCGGATGGTGTCGGGGTAGTGCTGCGAGATCCCGGCGACCATCGCGTCGGCGTCGCCCAGGTTCACCATCATCGAGCCGAACATGTTCGGGTTCCGGAGGAGAAGCTCCGCCTCGTTCCGCGTGACGCCGCGGCGGTTCCTGAGCCCGTAGAGCTCTTCGGCATAGACCTCGAGCTTGTCGGATTTCGACGGATCCACGATCTGGATGCCATCGACCTCGAGCCCGAGCTCCCGCATGCGCGCTCGAATCACGTCGGGACGGCCGAGGAGGATCGGCTTCGCGATTTCTTCGTCCACGAGGCGCTCCGCCGCCCGCAGGATCTTGACCTCCTCCCCTTCGGGAAAGACGATCCGCTTCGAGTCTTTCTTCGCCCGCACGATGACCGAGCGCAGGACCTCGCGGCCGCGGCCGAGCCGCGCTTCGAGCTGGTCCGCGATAGGACTCGAGGTCGATCTGGATCCTCGCGACCCCCGTCTCCATCGCCGCCTTGGCGACGGCGGGCGCCTCCCAGGTGAGGACCCGCGGATCGAACGGACTCGGAATGATGTAGTTCGGCCCGAAGCGCATGGAGTCGACGCCGTAGGCCCTCATGACGGAGTCTGGCACGTCCTCCTTGGTGAGGTCCGCGAGAGCGTGGGTCGCCGCGAGCTTCATCTCCATGTTGATCGCGCGCGCCCTCACGTCGAGGGCGCCACGGAAGATGAAGGGAAATCCGAGGACGTTATTCACCTGATTGGGAAAATCCGACCTCCCGGTCGCCATCACCAGGTCGTCCCGGACGGACATGGCGTCGTCCCAACTGATCTCCGGGTCGGGGTTGGCCATCGCCATGACCAGCGGCTTTCGATTCATGGACGCCACCATGGCTTTCGATACCGCGTCCTTCGCGGACACTCCCATGAAAACGTCGGCGCCCTCCATGGCTTCGGCGAGCGTGCGAAGGCGCGTCTCGACGGCGTAGCGCTCCTTGTACGGGTTCATCCCTTCGACGCGGCCGCGATAGACCACGCCTTTGGAGTCGGCCATGAGGATGTTCTCGTGGCGGACGCCGAGGCTTTCGATGAGCTCCGCGCAGGCGATTCCCGCGGCGCCGGCCCCGTTCACGACCACTTTGATGCGAGCGATGTCCTTCTCCGAGATCTCGAGCCAGTTGAGAAGCGCCGCGCCGGAGATGATCGCCGTGCCGTGCTGGTCATCGTGGAATACAGGAATGTCGAGCTCGCGCTTGAGGGTTTCCTCGATGTAGAAGCAGTCGGGCGCCTTGATGTCCTCGAGGTTGATCCCGCCGAACGTGGGCTCGAGGGCTTTGACCACTTTGATGACGTCATCGGGCTCGGAGGCCTGGAGCTCGATGTCGAAGACGTCGATGTCCGCGAAACGCTTGAAGAGGACTCCTTTTCCTTCCATCACCGGCTTCGCCGCGAGCGGACCGATGTTGCCGAGGCCGAGAACCGCGGTGCCGTTCGAGACCACCGCCACCAGATTGCCCTTGGTCGTGTAGGTGAATACGTCCTCGGGATTTCTCTTGATCTCGAGGCAGGGCTCGGCGACGCCGGGACTGTATGCGAGCGAGAGATCGCGCTGGGTCTGGGTCGGCTTGGTGGGCCGGATCTCGATCTTGCCGCGGCGTCCCTGAGAGTGATAGTCCAAAGCGTCTTGCTTCCGAATCACGAAACCTCCATTTATGGTCCCCGCACGGAACCGAAACAGGGTATGTTATCAAAACGAGTCGACTCCTGGTGACGGACTGGCTCACCTATCCGCAACTGGATGCCCTCGGGGGCCAGTACGACGACGCCGTCTCCTCCGGATTCACCGTCGATCGGTTCTGCTCCAGCCGCTTCTGGATTCTTCCGGCGGCGCGCCACCTGAGCCCCGGAGCGGAGCCGCGAATCCTGGGCGCCAACGGTTCCTACGCGGCCCTGGCCCGGAGCGCGTCGTGGCTCCATCCCCTCGAAGCGATGTGGGGCCTCGCCTGCCCTCTCGTGGGGCGCGACCCCGAGCCCGCGATCGAGCTCTTCTGCCGGCGCGCTCGAGGGCGAGCCGGACTGGAGCGCTTGTCTCGCGACCGGGCTCGCGGAGAATTCGTCGCTCTGGAAAGCGCTCGCCCGCGCGCTCTTGGGTCGATACCGCCTCGAGCGCGGGCGAAGCACTCGCCGCTACGTCGCGCGCCTCGAAGACGGAATCGAGGGGTTCCTTACCCGGCGACCGGCAAGTCTCCGCAGGAGTCTCCCGAAGGCGGTTCGGCGCGCGGCGCGTCTCGGGCTCACGTTCGAGGTGCCGGAAGGAAAAGAGCCGGCGTTCGAGCGTCTTCTCGCGGTCGAGCGCCGGAGCTGGAAGGGGCTTCATGGGGTCGGCATCGATCGCGAGCCGATGCGCTCTTTCTACGAGGAGATGAATCAGAGACTCCTCGAGGCCGGATGCCGGCGGTTGATGTTCGCCCGTCTCGAGGGAGAGGACGTGGCCTATATCTTCGGGGGGGTCGTCGGAGACACCTATCGCGGACTCCAGTTCAGCTTCGATGCCCGCTTCTCGTCCCTCTCCCTGGGGAATCTCTGTCAGCTCGAGGAAGTCCGGCGTCTGGTGGAAGCCGGCGTTCGCCGCTACGATCTCGGATCCGAAGTGCGCTACAAGCGGAATTGGGGCGAGGAGGTGGTCGAGACCGCGTCCCTCATCGTCACTCGTAAATAAGGTAGCGATCGCGAACCTTCTTGAAGTGCCCGAGATCGACCTGCCAGGAGCTTTCGATCTCCTGGACCGACGCATCGTTGTCGATGAGCTCTCGAATCCTTCCGTTGCCGGCGAGGATATCGATCGCGGGCCGCTCCAGCTCGTACTCGTAGGGAGGCGGCCGCCACGAGAACTCCCGCGGCCAGAGCCGTCGCGCCCAGGAGAGGATGGCGTAGGCGGTCCGCACCGGCCGATAGGACTCTCTATCGACGACGTGCTGCTGGATTCCGCCGCAAACCACTCCGTGGAATTTCTGGAAGGTGGGCTCGAACGAGAGAGGACGAAAGACGACGCCGGGAAGATCTTCGTTCGCGAGCTCGCGCGCGAGCTTCTCGCCGTCGATCCAGGGGGCTCCCATGATCTCGAATGGCCGGGTGGTGCCTCGGCCCTCCGAGAGATTCGTTCCTTCGATGAGGCAAGCGCCCGGGTACACCGTCGCGGTGTCGACGGTGGGCATGTTCGGTGACGGGAGCACCCAGGGAAGATCCGTTTCGTCGAACCACTCGGAGCGGCGCCAGCCCTCGACCGGGACGACGGTGAGCCGGCACTCGATACCGTACTCCTCGTTCACCAGGCGGGCGATCTCGCCCGCGGTCATCCCGTGCCGGTTGGGAAGAGAGTAGAGCCCGACGAAGGAAAGGTGGCTCGCTTCGATGAGATTTCCTTCGACCAGGTGGCCGCCGATCGGGTTCGGCCGATCGAGCACGATCATCTCGATCCCGTCGCGGGCGCAGGCTTCCATCGCGTGCGCCATGGTCCAGACGTACGTGTAGTACCGGGAGCCGACGTCCTGAATGTCGAAGACCAACGCGTCGAGACCGGCGATCATCTCCTTCGTGGGCACTCGGGTCGATCCGTAGAGACTCCGGATGGGGAGACCCGTCTTCGCGTCGGTCGCGTCCGAGACCTCGATGAGGTCCTGGGCCGTCGAACGGAGACCGTGCTCGGGCCCGAAGAGAACCGCGAGCTCGACTTCCGGCCGGCTATGCAGAAGGTCGATGGCGTGCCGCAGCGTACGGTCGACGGTCGTGGGGTTGGCGATGAGACCGATCCGCTTTCCCGCGACGCGATCGATGTCGTCTCCGAGCAGCCGTTCGAGCCCGGGTGTGGCCGGCGAGCCCATCGAGCCCACGGCTATTATCGCATCCGGAGGCGAAACATGGGCTTTTTCTTGTCGCTCTTCGTAAGTCTCGGGTTGCCGCAAGCGCCGGAAGCGGAGAAACCGGAAGGACTGCCGCTCGAAGTCGCGGAAACTCTCGAGTTCGAAGTCGACGAAGGCACGTGGATGTCTCTCGACGTCTCCCCGGACGGGAGAACGCTGGTTTTCGATTTGTTGGGCGACATCTATACCCTGGGAATCGAAGGCGGCGACGCCGACCCGCATCATCGGCGGCATGTCGTTCGAGAGCCAGCCGCGGTTCTCGCCCGACGGCCGGACCATCGCGTTTCTGAGCGATCGAAGCGGAGTCGAGAACCTCTGGCTTGCCGACGCGGACGGATCGAACCCGCGCGCGGTAACCAAGGACAAGCCGACCGATTCGCGTCCCCAGCTCATGGCCTCCCCTTCCTGGACGGCGGATGGAGACTACCTGCTTCTATCGAAGAGCCGGCCTCCGGAGAGGACCTATGGGCTCTTCCTCTACCATCGAGACGGCGGCGCCGGGGCGCGTCTTGGTCCGCCGCCGCCGAAAGACGAGCCGCCGAGTCCGGGACAGCCGCAGGTCCAGCCGCCGAACAAGCTCGGGGCCGTCGCTTCCCCCGACGGCCGCTACGTCTACTACGCGGAGCGGCGAGGCGCTTTCAACTACAACGCGCAGTTTCCCATCTGGCAGATCGTGAGGTTCGATCGCGAGACCAGCGAGACCGCGACCATCACCAACGCTCAGGGAAGCGCTTTGAGGCCGCTCCTCTCGCCCGATGGGAAGTCGCTGGTTTACGCCTCGCGCTTCCGCACGGGAACCGGCTTGCGGGTGCGAGACCTTTCGACGGGCGCCGAGCGCTGGCTTCACTACCCCGTGACCCGGGACGATCAGGAATCCCGCGCGACCCGCGACACGATGCCCGGATACGCCTTCACCCCGGACGGAAAGTCGATCGTCCTCGCCGTCTCCGGCAAGATCCAACGAATCGATTTCGCCACGGGAGAGGCGCGCGCCATTCCCTTCAACGCCAAAGTCGCGGCCGAGATTGGTCCCCGGGTGCATTTTCGCGGCCGGGTGGACGATTCCGATCGAGTGCGAGCACGCGTCATCCGCTGGCCGTCGCCTTCGCCGGATGGGACGCGGCTCGCTTTCAGCGCGTTCAATCACATCTGGATCGCGCCGCTTCCGATATCGGGTGCGCCGCGGCGGCTCACGAAGCTCGATACCGCCGAGTTCATGCCGACCTGGTCCCCCGACGGCCGTCATGTCGCTTTCGTGACCTGGTCGACGGAGGGAGGCCACATCTATCGCGCGTCCGCGGATGGAGCGGGAGAGCCCGAGAGGCTCACCTCGCACCCGGCTTACTACGGTGACCCCGTCTACTCCCCCGACGGCGCGAAGATCGTGTTCGTCACCGGATCGGTCTCCGATCAGCTCTATTCCTTTCTCGAAGAGGATCTCGTGTACCGCGACTTCGAGATTGGCGGCGTTTCGCCAACCGGAGCTCTCGATCTTCGCTACATCCCCTCGGGAGGCGGCGAGTCGACGCTCATCGCTTCTACAGCCGGTGGACGCGGTCCCCACTTCTCCTCCGACCCGGAGCGCGTCTACCTGACGAGCGCGTCGGGCCTCACTTCGATCCGCCTCGACGGATTCGATCGGAGGACACATCTGAAGATCGTCGGGATGGGTCCGGCCATGCCCGAGCCTCCGGGCGCCGATGAGATCGCGCTCTCTCCGGACGGGCGACGGGCGTTCGTCAGCCTCCAGAACAAGCACTACCTGGTCTCCGTTCCCCGCGCGGGAAAAGAAGTCCTCGAGATCACGATCTCGCGCGGAGGCGATCCGGCTTTTCCCGCGAAGCCCTTGTCCGCGGAGGGCGGAAACTACCTCGGCTGGTCCCGGGACGGATCGGACGTGCACTGGTCGACGGGCCGGCGTTTCTTCCGGCAAAAGGTGGCGCAGGAGATCGCGAGCACGCCCGACATTTTCGAGCTCGACGTCGAGCTTCCCCGCCCGAAGCCTTCGGGAACCGTGGTCCTTCGAGGCGCCGCCCGCATCATTACGATGAAGGGCGACGAAGTGCTCGAAGGCGGCGACGTGGTAGTGACGGGTAACCGCATCCAGGCGGTGGGCGCGAAGACAGAGCTTCCCGCGGGCGCTGCCGTCATCGACGTCTCCGGAAAGACGCTGATGCCGGGTTTCGTCGACGCGCACTCGCACATGTGGGCGCCGCGGGGCGTGCACCAGACCGAAGTCTGGCAATACCTCGCGAACCTTGCCTACGGTGTGACGACCACGCGCGACCCCCAAACCTCGACCGACGACGTCTTCGCCTACTCCGACCTGGTGGAGGCGGGTTTCATGCTCGGTCCGAGGATCTTCGCAACGGGCCCCGGCATCTTCTCGGCATCCGGGATCCAAGATGAGGAGACGGCGTCGAACCTTCTCAGGAGGTACCACGAAGACTACGACAGCCGCACCATCAAGCAGTACGTCGTCGGTGACCGCATCGTTCGACAATGGGTGGCGATGGCGGCGCGAAAGCACGAGCTCAGCCCGACGACCGAAGGCGCTCTCGACATGAAGCTCGATCTGACCCAGATGGCCGACGGGTACTCGGGACACGAGCACAGCCTCCCGCTCATCCCGATCTACGATGACGTCGCCCAGTACGTCGCGAGGACCAGGACGTACTACACCCCGACCATTCTCGTCGCCTACGGCGGCCCCTGGACCGAGAACTATTTCTTCCAGAACACCGACGTCGCCTCCGACGAAAAGCTCGGGCGGTTCATCCCCCACCAGCTTCTCGACAACATGACGAGGCGCCGCGGCCAATGGTTCTTGAAAGAGGAGTACGTCCATCCCGGGATTGCCGAAGGAGCCGCGAAGGTCGTGCGCGCGGGCGGCAAGGTGTGCCTCGGAAGCCACGGTCAGCTTCAGGGGATCGGCGCGCACTGGGAGACCTGGGCCCTCGCTTCCGGTGGGCTCACCCAGCACCAGACGCTCCGCGCGGTGACGCTCCACGGAGCGGAAGCCATTGGTCTCGACGCCGACGTCGGTTCGATCGAGCCCGGGAAGCTCGCGGACATTCTGATCCTCGACAAGAACCCCCTCGACGCGATCGAGAACACCAACACCGTTCGCCAGGTGATGAAGAACGGCGAGATCTTCGAAGCCGCGACGCTCGACGAGATCTGGCCCGAGAAGAAGCCGCTCCCGAAGCAGTTCTGGTGGGATGACGTCCCGACGCCGGCTTCCACCGCCCACGGAGGTGCTCCATGACGAGGACGCTCGTTGCTCTCGCAATCGCCTTCACCGCAGTTGAGACGATGAGGATCGACTATCCGGAGACGAAAAAGGTGGACCAGGTCGACGACTACCACGGCACGCGGGTCTCGGATCCGTATCGCTGGCTCGAGGACGACAACTCGGAAGAAACGCTCGCGTGGGTGAAGGCGCAGAACGCAGTGACCTTCGGCTACCTGGAGAAACTCCCTCAGCGCGAACCGCTGCGCGCCCGGCTGACCGAGCTCTGGAACTATCCCCGGTACGGCACGCCGTTCCACAAGGGCGGCCAGTACTTTTTCTTCAAGAACGACGGGCTTCAGAATCAGTCGGTCCTCTACAAGCAGGCGTCGCTCGATGCGCCCGCGGAAGTGCTTCTCGATCCCAACAAGCTCTCGGAGAAAGGGACCGCGGCGCTCTCGACACTCACTTTCAGCGAGGATGGAAAGCACCTCGTCTACGGGATCGCGTCGGCGGGGTCGGACTGGCAGGAGTTCCGCGTGCGCGACGTTACGAGCGGGAGCGACCTCTCCGACCATTTGCGGCACATCAAGTTCTCGGACGCTTCCTGGACGCACGACGGAATCGGTTTCTTCTACAGCCGATTTCCGGAGCCGTCGAGCGACGAGGCACAGGGCGGACTGAACGTGAACCAGAAGGTCTACTACCACCGTCTGGGCACGGAGCAATCGGAGGATCGGCTCGTCTACGAGAGACCGGATGAGCCGGAATGGGGACTCGAACGCCGAGGTCTCGGACGACGGCGCGTATGCCGTCTTCCACATCACGCACGGAACCGACGAGCGAAACCGCATCTACTACCAGAACATCGCTTCAGGCGGTGAAGTGGTGCGGCTCCTCGACGACTTCGACGCCAGCTACGAGTTCCTGGGAAACGACGGTTCGCTTTTCTATTTCCGCACCAACCAGGACGCTCCCCGCTACCGGGTGATCGCGATCGACGTTCAGTCGCAGGCCCGAGAGAGCTGGAAGGAGATCGTCCCGCAGTCCGACGACGTTCTCCAAAGCGTCTCTCTCGTGAACGAGAAATTCGTCGCCCTCTATCTCGAGGATGCGCATAGCCGCGTGGCGGTCTTCGGCAAGGACGGCGCCCACGTCAAGGACATCGGGCTTCCGACGTTGGGATCGGTCTCTTCCCTTTCCGGCGAGCGGAAGGACGAGGAGATGTTCCTCGCCTTCCAGTCGTTCCTGTATCCCACCACAATCTATCGATACGATTTCAAGAAGAGCGAGTTCAGCGTGTTCCGCTCTCCCGAGATCAAGTTCGACGGCGGCGAGTTCGTGACCGAGCAGGTGTTCTACAGCTCGAAGGACGGAACGAAGGTCCCGATGTTCGTCACCCACAAGCGCGGGTTGAAGCTCGACGGAACGAACCCGACCTATCTCTACGCCTACGGTGGCTTCAACATCAGCCTCACGCCGACGTTCGCGGTCTCGAACCTCGTCTGGCTCGAGCTCGGCGGCGTCTACGCTCAGGCGAACCTGCGCGGGGGCGGCGAGTATGGCGAGGAGCTGGCACGAGGCCGGAACGTTCGGAAAGAAGCAAAACGTCTTCGACGATTTCATCGCCGCCGCCGAGTTCCTCATCGAGAAGGGCTACACCCGCCGAGACAAGCTCGCGATCGGAGGCGGATCGAACGGAGGCCTCCTGATCGGAGCGGTGCTGAACCAGAGACCCGAGCTATTCGGAGCCGCGCTCCCGGCGGTCGGCGTCATGGACATGCTCCGATTCCACAAGTTCACCATCGGCTGGGCCTGGGTGTCCGACTACGGCTCCGCCGAGAAAGCCGACGAGTTCGAGGCGCTGTACGCATACTCGCCGTACCACAACCTGAAGCCGACCCCGTACTTTCCCGCCACCCTGGTCACGACCGCGGATCACGACGACCGCGTCGTCCCCGGCCATTCGTTCAAGTACGCGGCGCGCCTCCAGGAGATCCACGGAAGCCAGCCGCGTCCGATGCTCATCCGGATCCAGACCGACGCCGGCCACGGCGCGGGCAAGCCGACCAAGATGCTGATCGACGAGCAAGCCGACCGCTGGGCCTTCGTGATGGCGAATCTGGGTATGGAGTGGCCCGAGGCGTCGCAGCCAACCCCAGCAGCTTCCAATCGGGACTGAGGAACGCATCCCGGCGCGGGTTCGCTTCAAGTCAACCCGGAGCGAGACAAGCGAAGACGCGCTCGATATTCAGTATCCGGACTTCCATATTTTTTGTACGCTCCGCGTCTATCAACCCCTCTCATTGATTTCTGGACAATTGCATGGACTTCGCCACGCTTCATTCTCCTATGCTGCCCCGGTACAATTAGAAATAAGACGGCTATAGCCAATGTGCCTGATGCTCTACATCAGTACCGCGACGGAGCTTCCCCTCACTTCATCGCCCGACCTGAGCATCGAACCCGTAGGTGAGGAACGACAAAGAGTGGGTCAATGGTTTTCGCAGCCCGCAGTGCGGTTCGTCGGTGCTCATACAGGCTGCAGCTGTGGCTTTCCGTCCGTCATCGCTGAGTCCCCGATCGAACATTACGAGGGTATGCCGCTGGATTCGGACGACCGAGCCGCCGATCTTCGTAGCGTTCGAGCTCTCATCGAATTGCTCACGCAGGCGGCGGGGCACACTGAACGCATAGAACTCTACCCAGTGGCAGACGGTGACGAAGGCAAGCCACCCAAAGGGGTAATCGAGTGGCAGCTGGGTGCACTCGATTCCGAGCGACTGTTTTTCAATGAGCGATTTCTTCACGTTATTCATCATCGACGATCGGCCGTCTAAACTCCGTTTGCAGCCGACAACGGCGGTTGCAATGATGAGCCGTTGCGGCTGAAACGCGGTGATAGGCCTCACACGACAATCATCCAGCTATGCCACCACCACTCAGATGCGCCTGCCTCGTCAATCAGCGAGGCAACAAGTTGCTCCTGGTTCGGGTCCGTGAGAACCAGCATTGGTATCTTCCCGGCGGCAAAATCGAGTGTCATGAGTCTCCGCAGGCTGCGCTTCAGCGGGAGTTGCGAGAGGAGCTTGGCATTCAGTTGTACCCAAACTCCGTCAAGTATCTGTACACAGTCGTGGGCCCGGCATACGCTCAGGCGGGCTCGGTCGAATTGGTGTGCTTTTCTGGCGAATGGAGCGGAGAGCCGCAAGCCCATGGCGAGGTCAGCGAAGTCCAGTGGTTGGAACTCAGTGAAACAGGCATGCTCGCGCCCGCCGTGCAGCTTCTATGCGCTGAGTACCTGCGTAACCCACCGCTGTCTTCAAAGGCCCAGACTCACAGTGAGGCCTAACCCTTCGCGTTGGGCCGACATTGGCAGTGTTGTCGGAGCTCGAACGGAGCACTCATGTCGAAACCGCGTTGCCTGATCATCGGCTGGGCCGCATCCTTTGTGGTCAGCTGTGGACAAATCGAGCCGGCCGGACCAAAGCAATTCACCGACTCGAAGCGCGGGCTTCAGTTCAACTACCCTGCGGACTGGGTCGTCGAGGAATTGGCGGAGCAGAACGTACTTCTTCTTTCCAGTCCCCTCCAGGAAGCGGGATGGCAGACGAATGTGTTTCTGGAGCTTCGTACGGACTTTGATACGTCCATTCCCACGGAGCGGCGCCTTGCTGAGATCGCGGAAAGCCTGCGACACCACAAGGAGGGATTCGTCCTTCAGAGCTCGAAAGCGCTTACCAACCATTCCAGCGGTTTCGCCGGAGGCGAGTTGATCTACACGCATTCCTCGCAAGGCGTGCCCCTTACAGAGCGCGAAATGGTGTTGTGGATAACGAAGGATAAGGTGCTGTTCGTTACTGGATCCGCGGTGACCGCGCTTTGGGAAAAGTACGAAAGCGAGCTGAACATCGTCTTTGACTCCGTGCGCCCAGTATCGTGAGGTACCTGGCGCCCATCGGTAATGGCGGCCCAGCAAGCGGATGGAGTGGACACGGCCCTCTTCGTAGACAACGCTGGTCAGATGGCGGACGGTGCCTTCGTTGAGATCGCTGGTCTACTTAAGGTTGGTCACGCTACACCATCGCAGTGTTTAGACTTCTTGAGCGGGACATGAACAGACCGCGGCGAACCGGCGTCGTACTTAACAAGCTCACGAACTGGATGACAGCGTCGAAGGAGACCCGCTGGCTGCGCCGATGCTCCTCGGCAGCGGCATTCGTTCTGGTTCTACTCGTCCATCTTCCGGTGCAGGCGCAGGGATCCGACCCGAGGACAGGCCCTGGTGTCGATGTTACGATCGGTGCACTGGTCTCCATACAGCCGGAAGGCTACGATGGTACCGGTGGCCCATATCTGGACAACAGCCTTGGTGGCTCAGTCCCAGGGTTTAGCGCCGCATTTGGCGTCTCGTGGGCAACTAAACTTTGTTTAACCGTGGAGGTCACCTCCACGACAGAGTTAGAGGCACTGCAGAGCGGCCGATTCATTTTTGGGGGCGGTCCGGTGTTGGCGCGACATCGGGACACGCTGCTCTCAATCCTCCCCGGGTTCCGCTTGCGACTGGGTCGTGGCTCTCTTGACGCCAAGGCGGGGCTTAGCCTGTTGCTCGGCACTCCTCAACGCGAAGCTTTTCAGTACGACGACCCGGCAGGTACGTTGGCGTTTACGATCGGGTTGGACGTCGTTGCGCCACTCAGCGAGCGTGTCGCGGTAGTCCCCGGGTTCAGGTATTCGTACGCAAATCGCGGTGACGATGCGCTGTACTTTGGGTTGGGTAGCCACATTGTGAGATTTGGACTCGGGGTCCGCTTTCAACTCACGCGTTAAGCGAGCAGCCGGACTGGGAGGGTGGAGGAGACATGAGCGTCAGATACTCCGAACTCGTCATCCCTGATGTCGAGAGCATCGACTACCACCCAAGACAGCCCCAACTACTCGCGCTACTCGAAACTCTCGAATCCCTGGGTTGGACGCGAGACATCGTGGACGATCAGCTGTATCAGACGCTGGAGCAGGCTCGCGCTGCAGTCCGCGAATGGCAGCCCGCCGATCCCCTGCGCCTGTACATCGCCGGTGGTATGAGTGAAAGGACACCCCTTGAATGGCCCGAAGACGAGCCAGTGTTCGAGCCATTTCTTTGCGAAGATGTCGAGATTGTGTGCAGCCCAGCCCTCTTGATCTTTCCTAGCGGTATGAACGGCGCTGTGATGCCATGTACCGCGTGCGAAGAGGATCTCGTCGAGCAGGCCGCAGCGCAAGATGATGCTGCCTGGGCCGACGGGCCAGGTCCGCCAGTGAGCATGCTCATTCAGAACGGATACCGCGCCGCCCCGAGTTCGTGTGCAGCGTGTGGCGTCCAACTAGACTATCGAACTCTTGCCCTTGACGCTGGCGACATTGTCGAGGCTCCCTTCTTTAGGCTCGGCATCAAGTTTCTATCAGCTCGGAGCCCTGCAGTGCCTCTCGTCTACTTCGAGCCAGAGTTTCTCGCGGCGCTGGGTGCATCTTGCGGCACGCCTTTACGATCAGCCGGTTTGTGGGAGTAGCTTCGGAGCAAGGAGGAGCGTTGCCTGCCGACCTTAACGTTGTAATCCTCGCTCCATTGAGAGCGGTGTTAGGAACTTCTTTGGTGAAGGTGAGCTATTCGGCGCTGGAGGGAGAGTGCACGGCTGATACCCTTACGGAAGTCCCCTTCTACATGGGTGGAGAGCTTCTCCTGCAGTTCCAGGATGCTGGACTTGCTGGCCCAAGCGCAGGCGATTGAGGACGTGGATGTACGCCGTCTGGACCAGGGTCACATCATTCCGAACATGGGGTGGGTAGTTCATCGCGGGATATGGTGGCCCGGAGATTGAGTAGCGGGGCTATGTGAGTCGCGTGACTTCGGCTTGGAGCGGACAGCACATCGCCTCCGTCACAGCATGAGACACTTGGAAGAAAGGTTTCGCCTTCGGAAGCGACTTACCCGTGCCGCCGCTCACGCCGCGTGTTTTGGACGAACATCGGAGGGAGAATGCACCGTCGACTCCACGCAAGCCTCCTCGTTAGTCACCTCGTTCTCTCTCTCGGCGTCGCCTGCCGCCAGGAAACCGAGGCCCGGACGAGGTCCGACGCACCAAGTGTGATACCGCTGTCGGATGTGCCGAAAGCATGGTCGGACGTCGGCGTTCCGGCCGCAGGGCTGCTCCGTGTGTTGCCGGAGTCCGACGAACACGGGTTCTACGCCGACTACGCCGGCCGGGATAGAACCGCCCTGCTGGCCGAAGTGTCGCGTGGCCTCGTGAAAGCCGGCTACTCGCGGTCGTGCACCGCTATTGATGGTCTGGTCCTCGGGTTTTCCAATGGACACCATCAACTGGCCCTGAAGATCGATACCCTGCCTGAACTCTCGCTCTCATTGTTCGACGCGAACGGAAAGGAGCCCCTGCTCCACGGGCTGTGCTTTGGTCGCTATCGCGCAGGACCGTGGCGTACTCTCAGCAAGGAGGAGAAAGACGCGCTCGCTCGGGACGTGGAAACTGTCGAGGACGAGCAGGACGCGCCCTCAACCAGCCCACGGCGGTGAGCCAGGCACAGGGGGAAGCGGGAGCTGGAATTAGCGGAGGCGAATCGTGGCAGGGAACCTACACGCAGTCGTGATCATTGCAGTCGTTGTCTTGCCGGTGGTCGTCTTCCTGGCGCGACATCACCTTGTGAAACGAGAGACCAGCCTCCGTCAGCGAGCGCTCAATGCCGCTCTAGGGGCGTCCGCCATTGTTCTTCTCTGTGGCAGTTTCATTCACATGTGCGGCTCGGGTCAGCCGCTAACCCAGTGGCTCGTTCCCGCCGTGTCCTGGACGGTGGTTGGGAGTCTTCCGCTGTCCGTTCGGTTCCGCCGTGCCGTCTTCGTAAGCCTCTTCGTGTGTGCGGTCATTCTTACGGGTCACTATGTGGACCTGATTCATGGAAAGGAGTACACCGGCGCACCAAGCTGGGCTCGACAAACAGCGGGAGCAGGCGTCGAGATCAAGGTCGATAGAGCGTGGCACACGGCGCTCACGGGACTTTATCGGGTGATGAAGCAGCAGACATCCTAAAGTAGCGACCGGTGACTCCCGATATGACGCCGCGCGGGGCAGAGCCAGTATGCTGCCAATGCAAGGAGGGGGTATGTCCGTAGGGAAACAAGTTGTCTCGGCTTTCATCCTACTCGGGTTGGGTTGGACAATTGGACACGCACAGAGGCCTGAGCCGGATTTCATGATCGCGATCGATGCTCCCGTTGGCGACACACGCGTCGAATGCACGTCCGGCTGCACGCTCATGGGCGCGAAGGATCTGGGCAACCCCAATGCGATGCAGATGAGGGTGTACACCTATGGTTGTAGCGGACGTAGCGTTCAGCGCTGTGGAACGCAGGTCGCCGGCTGGCGAGTTCAATGACGAATCGCGTTGTTCGTCGAAGACGAGATCTTGGAGTCACCATGTACTCAATCACGCTAGTCGTCCTCGCCGCGCTGCTGTACTTCACCCCAGGCGTCTCACTTTCGCAGGCGACTGCGCCCAGAACACTCGTGGCCGTTCTGGCTCATGCCGATGACGAAGGGCCCGTCGCACCCATACTCGCCCGTTACGCACGCGAGGGGGTGCAGGTCCACCTGCTGATCGCGACCGACGGAGGCCAGGGCACCGGCTTCGCCGCCGCGCGCGGGGAGACATCGCCGAGCGAACAGGACCTTGTGCGCATGCGCACGGAAGAGGCGCGCTGCGCAGCCCAGGCGCTCGGCGTGAAGCCGCCCGTCCTGCTGGGATTTCCGGACGGCAAGCTCGGTGACTACGCCGGGGATCGCGCGCTCGTGTTCCGACTGACACAGCGCATCGCCGAGGAGCTCCAGCGCCTGCGTCCCGATGTGGTTGTCACATGGGGACCAGACGGCGGAATGGGGCACCCGGACCATCGAATGGTCAGTAGCATCGTGACGCAATTGCAGCGCGCCGGCGCGCCTGGCGTGCCCGAGCGTGTCTTCTATATGTATCTGCCCGCTGAAGCGATGCGCGCGATGAATCCGGAGCGGGGCGAGCCACCTCTCCTCGTCCCCGACGCTCGGTTCGCGACGGCGAGTGTGTCGTTCAGTGTGGAAGATTTGCAGGCGTCGGCGCGCTCGATGGCGTGTCACAAGTCTCAGTTCACTGACGAGATGGTGCAGCGCGTCCACACAGCGGCTGCGCGTGTCTGGAACGGAGCGATGCCACTCATTCCCGCATTCCCGACCGCGCCAATCACCGATCTGTTCCGCTAAACAGACCTACAATATGCAGGCTGTGAGGCGTCAGAGGGGGGATTCCAATGACCACAGGACACAGTTTGCTTGCAGCGTTGTTCGTCGCCCTTTTGACGGTTGGCAAGGGGAACGCCCAGGATGGGCAAAACGTACCCGTTGAATCGGATTCGGAAACTGTTCAGTCGGACGTTCGCCAAATGTCGGCGGCGCTTTACCGAGGTGACGTTGATTCACTATTGAGGTTCACGCATCCAGAGATAGTGAAAGCGCTCGGTGGCGAACCTGCAGCCAGGGATGCGCTGAACCAAGCCGTAAGGCAGTTCCAAGCCATTGGAATGACTCTCGATTCGCTCGTATTCCCTGAGAGTCCGAAGTTCGTTTCCGGAAATGGAAGATTGTTTGCCATCGTTCCCATGGAAAGCATCATCTCCGCAAACAATCAGAAGGTGCAGAGTCTGAATTTTCAATTCGGTGTGCGGGAAGCGGATAGTGTGGGATGGAAGTACGTGGAAGGTTCTCGCCTGAACAAAGAAATTCTTGGAGCGCTCTTCCCCGACTTCCCACCTGACTATGCTTTTCCTCCGGTGGCTCGAAAGAAGCTCTGACCTGGGAGCGACAGATTTGTGGCAAGGCGGTGAGGCGCGTTTCATGATCAAGCACAATCCAAACGGCTTGTTTCCACCATATCGTAATTACAGTCATGCGGTCGAAATCCCGGGAGGCGCAAGGCTATTGGTGATCAGTGGCCTCAATGGCTATTTGGCTGACGGCACGACGATGCCCGACTCCTTTGAAGAGCAAGGAGAAGTCGTATGGACTCATCTTCGAACGATTCTGCAGGCCGCCAACATGGACTATCCCGATCTGATCTCGCTCAGAACCTATCTAGCCGATCCCGCATACGACGAAGCCAACGTCCGCCTGCGCGTGAAGCATCTGGGCACGCATCAGCCCGCCTCTACGGTCATTTGCTGTCAGCTGCTTGATCCCCGGTGGAAGCTAGAGGTCGAGGCGATGGCGGCGAAGTAGCCGCGTACATCGAACATGCCTATCAAGATTGGTGAAGTAGAGGCGCTCTTCCGGTACCCGGTGAAGTCCATGAGCGGCGAACCTCTCGAGGTCGCCGACCTGGGCTGGCACGGTCTTGACGGCGACCGGCGCCTGGCCTTCCGTCGGGCTGACGATCGCGGCGGTTTCCCCTGGCTGACCGCCACCAAGCTTCCGGAGCTGATTCTCTTTGCTCCACAGCGGCGGGGACCCGCCGTCGGTGGAAACCTCCCGACGCACGTTCGCACGCCAGAAGGAGAGGAGCTGGCTGTCTTCGGCCAGGAATTGGCGACGGAGGTCGGTCGCCGCCATGGTTCACCGGTCGAGATGATGCACCTCAACCGTGGCATCTTCGACGAAGCGAGCATCTCCGTGATTACCTCCGCCACGGTCGGCGAAATCGGGAGGCTCGCGGCGCAGCGCCCGGACGTCCGAAGATTCCGGCCGAACATCCTGATTGCATCACTGCGATCAGTCCCCTTCGAGGAGGACGAATGGGTGGGAGGCGTCCTCTCGTTCGGAGAAACCAACGAGGCCGCCGCCATAGGCATCACCAATCGCGACGAGCGCTGCTCGATGGTGAACTTCGACCCTGACTCGGCACGCCCCGCCGCCGAGGTGCTGAAGGCGATTGTTCGGGTGAGGGACAACAAGGCTGGGGTCTACGGCACCGTCACTCGACGCGGGCGCCTCGCGGTAGGGCAGCCCATATTCTTCGAGCCGGCGGCCGAGCATCGGGAGCACCGGTGAATCGACCACGAGGCCTGTGCCCATCTCCGAGAGGCCGACTGCGACAATTCGAACCAGAGTCATCCCCTCTCCTGCAAGAGAGCTGGTGCTGATGTTCGGTACGTAGCAGCGAGAAGGACCGTATGGAAGCCACCGAAGGTCAACAACAGGACGACTGGCTGGCACCGTACACCGGCCCACGCGTGTGTGTGGCTGACTTAGTCTGCGACCGGTACGCGAACCGGGGACGGGTTGCCGTCCGATACGAGGACGCCGCTGGCACCCGGACGGAGTTGACGTTCGCGGAGCTCCGTGAACGTTCCGCGCGGTTCGCCGGAGCGCTTCTGGCGCTCGGCGTCGGGCCGGGCGATCGAGTCGCGACGTTGCTCCCGAAGTCACCGGAGCTGGTCGCGGCCGCGATCGGCATCTGGCGGCTGGGCGCGGTCCACGTTCCATTGTTCACGGCCTTCGGCCCACAGGCGATCGCGCATCGCTTGAACGACAGCGATACGAAGGTCGTGGTCACGGATCGCGTGAACCGTCCGAAGCTCGAGGAGATGACCGCGCAGACGAACATCGTCATCGGCGGAGCGTCGTCAGGAGACGTCGATTTCGAGACCGCAGTGGCGGGCGCGACACCCCTTCAAACGGCCGCCGTGAAGACCGGGGACGATCCCATCATCCTGATCTACACCTCGGGCACGACCGGCAACCCAAAAGGCGTGCAGGTTCCGGTGCGAGCGTTGGCTTCGTTCGAGATGTACATGCGAATCGGATTCGACATACGCGAGGACGATGTCCATTGGAACGTCGCCGATCCCGGCTGGGCGTATGGCTTGTACATTGGACTGCTGGGCACGCTGCTCATCGGACACACGATTCTGTACATCGGATCACCGTTCGACCCGAAGACCGCATACCGGGTGATGCATGAGTACGGCGTGACGAACCTGGCGGCAGCGCCCACCGCCTACCGCGCGCTGCGAGCCTCCGGCATCGCGGTTCCGTCCGGCGTCACCCTGCGGACCGCTTCATCCGCGGGAGAGCCGCTCAACCCGGACGTCATCGCTTGGGCGCGCGAGAATCTTGGGGTGCCCATCCACGACCAATACGGACAGACGGAGCTCTGCATGGTCGTCATGAACGCGCACGCGCCGGGTGCGAGCGGCGAGCTACGCCCGGGATCGATGGGACGCCAGGCTCCGGGGTTTCGAGTGGTCGTCCTGGACGAAAACGGTGCGGAGCTCCCGCCCGGCCAGGATGGTCAGATCGCGATCGACGTCGAAGCGTCGCCGTTGTACTGGTTCGGCGGGTACTACGAGGCGCCCGAGCGGACCGCCGAGCGGTTCGCGCATGGGCCCCGGTACTACTTGACCGGGGACACAGCGAGCGCGGACGGTGACGGGTACCTCTACTTCTCCAGCCGCGCGGACGACGTGATCACCAGTGCCGGATACCGGATCGGTCCCTTCGAAGTGGAAAGCGCACTACTGTCCCACCCGGCGGTCGCGGAGGCAGCCGTCGTCGGCGTCCCGGACGAGCTTCGCGGAGAGGTGGTGAAGGCGTTCGTGGTGCTCGTCGCGAATGGCTCGCCTTCCGAGGCGCTGGCCGCCGAGCTGCGCGAGCTCGTGAAGAAGAACCTCTCGGCGCACGCCTATCCTCGCGAGATCGCGTTCATCGCCGAGCTGCCGAAGACGCCGAGCGGGAAGATCCAACGGTTCCTCCTTCGCTCATGAAGGAAAGTAGAAGGATGGAGGTCGCAATGGCTGGATCCAGCTTTCGGATTGTTGCCGTCGTCGGTGGCTTCCTGGCCGCTGCGTCCACGGCGCTCAGCCAGGACTCACCGGCCGGCGAGAGAGCTCAGGACCGCGAGCAGATCACGGCAATCATCGAGCGTTGGGAAGAGGCGTGGAACAGTCACGACATGCGCGCCTTCGGGAGCTTGTTCCACGAGGACGGTACTTGGATCCTGTGGACAGGCGCCGTCTGGACAGGAAGGGCGGCGATCGAAGAAGGTCACGCTGTCGTGCATAAGACGGTCTTCCGCAATAGCATTCAACGGGAGCGTCTCGAGGAGCTGACCTTCGTCGGTCCGGATGCGGCCGTAGTCAGGTTCTACAGCATGCTGACAGGAGATGAGCGGTTTCCGGACAAGGTGGTTCGAAGTCGCAAGTTCCTGGTCTTGACGCGACGGGAGGGCACGTGGCGAGTCGGTTGGGGGCAGAATACACGTCTTGCGGATTCCACGCCTGACTGACGAGAGATAGTCGACCAATGGGCTTGCAGTTCATGGGGCGAATGGGGCCGGACCAGGAAGTGCGCCATGGCATATGAGGCCGTTACGGATTACCTTGATCGACGGCCCGCGCTCAGCGAACGCGTTTAGACGCAGAGGTGTCACGATGGCCGATGGCAAGAGCCGAGTAGTTCCAAAGCCGAGGAGTCGGGGTGTTCGATGGACTTCGTTCGTTGCTTCACCCGCACATGGCAGAGTTGGACGCGGCTTACAAGAAGAAGGTAACGCCAATCATCGAGTCCGAGTCGAGCACAACAGGCACACTCTTCTCGTGCACATTTCCGACGAGGGTGGCCTAGGCTGGACAACGCTCGCCATTGATAGGGCAAGTCGAGAATGGTCAATCGCTCAGCGCAGGCGGCAGCGTGATGCGGCTGAGTCTGCCTATTCGCAGCTTTATGAGTGAGGCACTTCGTCCTGTTTTCCTGCACTTCGGTGCCGGTTTCATGTTCGTCTTCCTTGCAGGCCTCGCAGGCGAAACAAAACGCCAGGCCCCGCAGCACACGGACCACCCCGTGGGCACCGTGGACTTTCCTATCAACTGCTCCGAGCAAGCCCAGGTGGAGTTCAATCGAGCGGTCGCCCTCCTGCATCACATGACGTATCCACAAGCACGGGAGGCATTCCAGCAAGTCGCAGCGACCGATCCCCGGTGCGCGATGGCGCATTGGGGCATCGCGATGACGCTCTTTCAGCCGCTCTGGCCGACGCGGCCAGGACCCGAAGCACTGCAGCGAGGATGGGAGGCCGTGCAGAAGGCCAAGGCCCTTCAGCCGCCGACAGAGCGGGAACGGCTCTTCGTGGCGACGGCAGAGGCGTTCTTCCTCGAACCGGCGTCGTCCGACTACTGGCTTCGCATCCGCCGGTGGGAACAGGCCACAGAAAAGGTTCATGCCTCATTCCCGGATGACCCGGAGGCGGCCGCGTTCTACGCCCTGGCGCACTTGGCCACCGCGCCTTCCGATACCAATTCCCGGGTGCACTCCGACCGGGCGGCCGAAATCCTGCTCGGTGTGTACGAGCGGAATCCGGACCACCCGGGCGCCATGCACTATCTCGTGCACGCCAACGACGTGCCGGGGCGCGAACGGGAATCGCTGGAGATCACGCGCAAGTACGAGGCGGTCGCTCCGCGCAATCCACACGCGCTCCATATGCCGACCCATATCTATACGCGCCTCGGAGACTGGAACGGGGTGATCCGAGGAAACCTGCGGCGGCGGAGGCGGCCCTGGAGTATCCCGCGGGGGACCACGGAGAGTTCGTCTGGGACGAGTTTCCGCACGCGATCGAGTACCTCGTCTATGCCTATCTCCAGAAAGGCGCGGACGACGAAGCCGCCGCGCAGTTGAAGCGGCTGCGCGCAACGGCCCGCCTGGAGCCCACCTTCAAGACGGCGTTTCACCTGGCGTCGACACAGGCCCGCTACGCACTGGAGCGGCGCGCCTGGAACGAGGCGGCGCTGCTCGTTCCCCGCGAGCCCGCGACTCTCGACTGGGACCGCTTTGCCTGGCCGGAAGCCATCGCGCGGTTCGCGCACGGTCTGGGCGCGGCGCACCTGGGCAACGTCAACGAGGCGAGAGCGGCCGGCAAACGTCTCGAGGAGCTCGAAGCTGCAACCAGCAAGGCTGGGGAAGACCTGTTTGCCACGAAACATCCGAGTGCTTCGGCTCGAGCTGAACGCATGGCTCGCTCACGCGGACGGGCAAAGGGAAGGTCAGTGTTGCGCTGATGCGAGAGGCTGCCGAGCTCGAGGCCTCGACGCCAAAGCACGCCGTCACGCCTGGACCCACTCTCCCCGCGCACGAATTATTGGGCGACCTTCTGATGGAGCAGAACCAGCCGGCGGAAGCCCTCGCCTCCTACCAGCGCTCTCTGGAGCTCTATCCCGAGCGCTTCAACAGCCTGCTGGGCGCCGCTCGAGCGGCGCGCGCCCTCGGTGACGAATCCCGAGCGCGCACCTTCTATCTCGAGCTCCTCGAAGTTGCTGATGGCGGGACGCGACAGCCCGCTCTGAAAGAGGCGACAGGAATACGTGGCCCAGCCGCGGTGATCCATCGCGCGAGACAGCTTTTCTCAAATCGTCTACCCGCAGGTCGATTCCGCCGCCCCTCGTTCGACGAGTAGTTGGAGCTTCGGTTCCGCCGGGGCATGATTACTTTGAGGAGAAAATGAGGTTATGTCGGAAGCACCAGACCAACTTCTTCTCGAGGCTCTGCTGGACTCCTGGGATCGGAACAACACCATTCTGGTCAACCTGCTCCGCCTGGTCCCGGAGGGCGGGCTCGAGGCGCGGGCGATCGAGGGCAGCCCGTCCGTCGCGGAGCTCTTCACGCACATCCACTACGTACGACTCGTGTTCGTCTTCGAGGACGCTCCCGAGTTCTCCAAGAAACCTCCCAAGGAGGAGTGGGTGGTCGAGCGGGACAGGGATCGCATCGAGCAGAGGCTGAACGAAAGCGCCAAAGTCGTGCGGGACGCGGTAAAGGGCAGGCTTCAGGCCGGCCAGGAAATGAACCTGCACTACGACCATCCGATCCTCATGCTCCAGCACATGATTTGGCACGAGGGCTACCATCACGGTCAGATAAAACTGGCTCTCAAGATCACGGGCCGCCCGATGACCGATGACGAAGCGGGGCCGGTCACGTGGGACGTCTGGATGGATAAGACGTGACGTCGTCGGGATAGCGCCCGCGACGAAGGTGACATGAAGCTTACGATCCGCCCGCTCACGCCCGATCTCTTTCCCGCCGTCGAGGACCTGTTCAGCGACAGTGCGGTATGCAGCCGGTGTTGGTGCATGTACTGGCGGGTCGGCGCGGACTATCGAAAGCGCGCGGGCACCACGAACAAGGCAGCATTCCGACAGGTCGTGAAACACGGTCCTCCTCCTGGCCTACTCGCTTTCGATGGGGATGTCGCCGTCGGCTGGTGCCAACTGACGCCGCGGGAGCAGGTCCCGCAGCTCGATCGCGCATGGAGGCTGAAGCCCGTCGATGACGTGCCCGTCTGGTCGCTGTCGTGCTTCTACGTGCGAAAGGGTTATCGCAGGCGAGGCATTACCTCCGCCCTGATCGCTGCCGCCGTGAAGGCAGCGAAGCGCGCTGGCGCGCCCGCGCTCGAAGCCTATCCTCTGGATCGGAACCTGACGCCGAGCAGCACGTCAACCGGCATCACTTCGACTTTCGAGCGCGCCGGCTTCAAGACGGTCCTTCGCCGCGTGTCCTCTCGACCCATCATGCGGCTCGCTCTCTAATAAGGATGGACCTGTCGCTTTGAAAGCCTGAGCACTGACCCGCGGGACGGATTGATCTTCCGCGCGGTTCGGACCTACGATTCCAGCTCAAACCAAGGCGCGCGGGGAGGTGGATCGTGGGCGAGGCTGCGAACCCGGAGTACGTTTTAGGGCACAGCGCGGACGAGCTCGAGCGGCTCACGCGGCAGGGCCAGTATTGGAGTGAGCCGACGCTCGAAGTGCTCCAGCGTTCGGGCGTCACGAGCGGCATGCGCGTCGTCGATGTGGGATGCGGCCCGGGTGATGTCAGCCTTCTGGCCGCGACCATGGTCGGACCATCAGGGTCGGTTTGGGGGATCGACCGATCCCCGGAAGCGATCGCGGCCGCCAGGGCGCGCGCCAAGGCCGCCGGTCTCTCGAACGTTCAGTTTCAGAGTGGAGACCTCAACGAGCTGGAGCTTCCCAACTCCATTCGATGCGCTGGTCGGACGATTCGTTCTCATGTACTTCGCTGACCCGGCCGCAACACTCCGAAGGCTCATGGCGGGCATCCGTCCCGGCGGCGTCGTGGCGTTTCTCGAAATGGACATGACCGCAGCCCGTTCCGTCCCGACCGTTCCCCTCGCGGAGACCGCCCTCGAGTGGCTCCGCGGGACGTTTCGGAGAGCGGGCGTTCCCGTCGATCTCGGGCCGCAGGTCTGGAGAGTCTTCCGAGGCGCAGGGCTCCCCGAGCCCACGTTGATTTACCGCTCGAAGCTGGAACCGTCCCCGGCGCCTGAAACCGCGCGCTACCTGGCCGAAACCGTAAGAAGCCTTCTACCGATGATCGAGCGTTTCGGGATCGCCTCCCCGTCCGACGTCGCCATCGACACTCTCGCGCCACGCCTCACGGAAGTTCTTCTGGCTCAAGAGGCGACGTTGCTGCCGCCGGCCGTCGTCGGCGCATGGACCCGCGTACCGTCGTAGTCCGCGGTTGGCAGGCGGTAGCGGGCGCGGTTTTCGTTTCCTATAATCGGAAGAACAAGCATCATCGAAATTCCTCCCGGTCCCATCCTCGTATTGGTTCGCTCGAAAGGAGCTCCCCGTGATTGCTGGGCTTGTCTTTCTCGGACTCATCGTCGTCTTCGTTCTGTTCCTCGTCGGGGTCTATAACAACCTCGTCACGCTCCGGAATCGCTTCAAGAACGCTTTTTCCCAGATCGACGTTCAGCTCAAGCGTCGATACGACCTCATCCCGAACCTCGTCGAGACGGCGAAGGGCTACATGAAGCACGAGAGGGAGACGCTCGAGGCGGTGATTCAAGCGCGCAACCAGGCGGTCACCGCCGAGGGACGAGCCGCCGCGAACCCTGGAGACGCGAGCGCGATGAAAGGGCTCATGGGGGCCGAGGCGGCGCTCACCGGCGCCGTCGGCCGGCTCTTCGCCCTGATGGAATCGTATCCGGATCTGAAGGCGAACCAGAACATGGCCCAGCTCACCGAGGAGTTGACCTCGACGGAGAACCGGGTGGCGTTCTCGCGCCAGGCCTACAACGACGCGGTCACGGAGTACAACACCTCTCGGGAGAAGTTCCCGAACGTGATCATCGCGAACAGCATGGGCTTCACCGCGGCGCCGCTCTTCGAGGTGGAGACGAAGGAGGAGCGCCAGGCTCCGAAAGTGACTTTCTAGGCGCAACGGCCCGGAGCTGCCTGGCCCGGGAGGAGCGACGGGAGCGAGCGAGCATGTAATCAAGATGGATTTCTTTCAACATCAGGACCAGGCGCGCAAAGCGAGCAGGCTCCTTCTTCTCTACTTCGCGCTCGCGGTCATCGCCATCGTTCTGAGCGTCCACCTCGCGGTCAGCTTCCTCATCATGTGGGGCACTCCCGAAGGCGGGACCGAGCCGTTCCGATGGTGGCAGCTCGATCGTTTCGTCGTGCTCGCGGGCGGGGCCCTTCTCGTCATCGCCGCGGGAAGCCTGTACAAAATCTGGCGGCTCGCAGATGGCGGTCACACGGTGGCGCGCCTTCTCGGCGGGCGGCCGATCGATCCGAACACCACGGATCCCGCGGAGCGGCGTCTTCTGAACGTCGTCGAGGAGATGGCGATCGCGGCCGGTCTTCCCGTTCCGACGGTCTATCTCCTGGACAAGGAAGAAGGCATCAACGCGTTCGCCGCCGGATACACTCCCCAGGACGCGGTCCTCGGCGTGACCCGAGGGACGATGGGGCTTCTGAACCGCGAGGAGCTCCAGGGCGTCATCGCTCACGAGTTCTCGCACATCTTCAACGGCGACATGAGCCTGAACCTGCGGCTCATGGGAGTCCTCCACGGCATCCTGGTGATAGCGCTCATCGGGTACTTCATCCTGCGATCGACGCTGCGAGCGGCTTCGCGGAACCGCAAGGGCGGCGCCGCGATCCTCGCGCTTCCCGTTCTCGGTCTGACGCTGGTGGCCATCGGGTACGTGGGGGTCTTCTTCGGGCGCATCATCAAGAGCGCCGTCTCGAGGCAGCGCGAGTTCCTCGCCGATGCCTCGGCCGTCCAGTTCACCCGAAACGCGCACGGAGTCGCGGGTGCGCTCAAGAAGATCGGCGGCCTGACGCAAGGCTCTCTCGTAATGAGCCCGCACGCGGAGCAGGCGAGCCACTTCTTCTTCTCCGATGGGAAGCTCGGCAAGGTGCGGATGGCGCTCACGCGAGCGAGCCGCTTCGATTTCCTCGCGACCCACCCTCCCCTCGCCGAACGCATCCGCCGCGTCGACCGGGGCTGGAACGGCGCCTATCCCAAGGTCGAGCCGGTAGCCCTGACCGATCTCGAGCCACGGAGCGCGCCCGGCGGCAAAGGAGCCCCGAGGTCTTCGCCGCCCTTCCCGCGCAGCTCACGGCGCTCATCGGCACTTTGAACCAGGCGCACCTCGACTACTCGCAGAAGCTTCTTTCGGGCATCCCCGAACGGGTTCGTGCCGCGGTGCACGATCCCTCCGGAGCCCGGGGTGTGGTTCTCGCGCTTTTGACCTCTCGCGAGCCGGAGGTGCGAAAGAAACAGCTCGACGGGCTTGCCTCGGACGAAATCCTGGCGCGCGAGACGTCGGGGCTCGCGCCGTGTCTCGAATCGAGCTCTCGAGAGATCCGGCTTCCGCTCGTGGACCTCGCGCTCCCGACCCTCCGGAGACTCTCTCCGGCGCAGTATCAGGACTTCATGAAGCACGTCGAGAGCTTCGTCCGCGCGGATCGTCAGATCGATCTCTTCGAGTACACGCTCACCCATATCCTCAAGCGTCATCTCGAGCCCGCGTTCTCCCGCACGCGTCCTCCCACCGTCGAGTTCTATGCGCTTCCCCCACTCCGCAAGGAATGCGCGGTGCTGCTCTCGGCCGTCGCCCACGCGGGCCACAAGGACTCGGAGGGAGCGGAGCGCGCCTTCGCTCAAGGCGCCGGGGAGCTGAACGGACTCCGCCTCGCGCTCGTTTCCCGGGAGCAGGCGGGCCTCACCGGGGTGAGGGACTCCCTCGCGAAGCTCGAAAAGCTTACGCCGAAGCTCAAGAAAGACGTGATGCGCGCGTTCATCGCCGCGAGCGCCTTCGACTCCACCATCACCGTGGGCGAGGGTGAGGTGCTGCGAGCGATCGCGGACTCTCTAGGCCTCCCCATGCCTCCCTTCCTCCCCGGCCAGCCGATCGCTCCTTGACGCCCGCTCTCGTTGGGCGTAGCTTTTCCCGCGATGATGACGAAAGCGATTCTCGCGCTCACGCTTCTTCTCGGGCACGGTTCCTTTCGCGTTCCCTTCGGAGGAGCCGTTCAAGCTCGGCACGTTCGAGTACCGTGGAGAGGAGCTCGTCGGCATCGTCCTCCGCGACCGGTACGTCGTGGACCTCGCGCGCGCCAATGCTTCGCTCGAGCGCCGTGAGCCGCTCTGGGTGAAGCTCCCCATGCCGACGGACATGAAAGACCTGATCGGCCGCTACGAATACGGTCTCCGCGAGCGCATTCACGACATCGTCGATCGGGTCCTCGGCGTTCTCGAAAGCGCCGAGCGGCCCGTCTACATTCACGATCTGGCTGAGCTCCACGTCTTTCCTCCCGTCGAGCCCGGAGTGATCCTCGCCGCCGCCTTGAACTACTGGGCCCACGCGCAGGAGATGACCACCGGCGTCCCCGCTCAGATGTCGGACTCGAAAGCCCTCGATGACGCGCCGAAATCGATGGACTTCTTCTGGGAGCGTAAGGCTTCCGACCGGCGGCAGAACCCTTACCTCTTCTTCAAGCCTCCCCGGATCGTCATCGGCCACGAGGCCCCGATCCTGATGAAGCCCAAACGCGAGCAGATGGATTGGGAATGCGAGTTCGCGGTCGTGATTGGAAAGCCGGCGAGCCACGTCCCGATCGAAGAAGCGCGCGAGCATGTTTTCGGATACACGCTGATGAACGACGTCGGCGACCGGGAAGGCCGGGGTGACAACCGCTACGGCTCGGACTGGCTCGTCTGGAAGAGCACGGACACCTTCGCCCCGCTCGGACCCTTCATCGTGCCGAAGGAGTTCATCGCCGACCCGCACAAGCTCCACATCTGGTTCGACCTCTCGGGCAAGAGGATGCAGGACGCCTCGACCGAGCTGATGCAGCACACAATCGACGAGCTCCTGCACTTCGTTTCGAACAACATCATCCTTCAGCCGGGCGACGTCATCGCGACCGGAACTCCGTCGGGAGTCGGGATGGCGCGCGTGCCTCCGATCTTCATGAAACCGGGAGACGTGGCGGAGTGCTCCGTCGAGGGCATCGGCACGCTTCGCAACCCGATCGCGATGTGGTCGGACGTCATGCGATGAATCCATTTCCCACGGTCGACGTCTCGCGGACCGACTCCGCGACCGCTCGAGAAGTCGATCGCATCTGCCGCGAGACCGGATTTCTCGCCGCCGTCGGCCACGGCGTTCCGCAGGATCTCGTTCAGGAGGTCTTTCGCGCCGCGGGCGTTTTTTTCGACCTTCCATTGGACGAGAAGATGCGCGTGGCGATGCCGTTTCCCGGCTATCCCTACGGCTACTCCCCTTTCGCGAAAGAGACGCTCGCCGCGTCGCGCGGCGAGGAAACGCCGCCCGATCTGAAAGAAAGCTTCAGCATCGGGCCAGAGTCCACGTGGGACGCGAAGGGCTGGGACCCGTCTCAGGGGTTCACCTCCGCCCCGACCCTCTGGCCCGCGACGCCGCCAGAGCTCGAGCCCCTTTTCCGCCGCTACTTCTCCGAGATGGGCGCTCTCGCCTCGCGCATCCTGTCTCTCTTCGCTCTCGCTCTCGAGCTTCCTCCTGATTTCTTCGCGAAGACCATCGACCGGCACGCGAGCGCGCTCCGGGCCCTCGACTATCCCGCCCTCGACTACACTCCCGGCGCGGGTCAGCTCCGCGCGGGCGCGCACAGCGACTACGGGAGCCTCACCGTGCTCCTCGCCGCGCCGGGCTCCCGCGGGCTCGAGATCCTTCATCCCGAGGGATCCTGGCAGCCGGTGCCTATCGAAGAGGGTGCTTTCATCGTCAATATCGGCGACCTCATGGCCCGATGGTCGAACGATCGCTGGGTCTCGACGATCCACCGCTGCAGTTGTGAAGGAACGGAGAAGCGGCGTCGATCGATCGCGTTCTTCCACCTTCCCAACTGGGACGCGGAGATCCGCGTCATCGGCGAGAGCCCGAAGTATCCGCCGGTCGAAGCCGGCGCCTACCTCATGGAGAAGTTTCGGAGCACGGTCGTGCGCCCTTCATGATTCCGCTCCTGGCGGCGACGGCGATCGTGGGGGCCACGATCGTGAATCTCGACGGCGGCCCGCACGTGACGAACGCGGTCGTCGTCATCGAAGGCGACCGGATCCGGGCGATCGAAACGGCGGCCCCGGCCGGTGCGGAGATCCTCCGCGCGGACGGACTCTACCTCCTTCCCGGCCTCGTCAACCTGCACGTGCACCTCGGCCTCGTGCTCCCGGGGAAGATGGCGGCGGATCTCGCGGGCGAGACCGACGCTGCGCTCGCGCTGCGCATGGCCGCGAACGCGCGGAAGTCCCTCGAGGCGGGCGTCACCACCATTCGAATCCCCGGCGATTCCCGCCACGCCGATATCGCGCTCAAAGGCGCGATCGAGAGGGGTGAGGTGCCTGGACCGCGGATCCACAGCGCCGGGGAAATGGTCGATATCACCGCGGGTCACGGCGCCGACGGCGAGACCGCGGATGGACCCTACGAGCTCGTGAAAGCGGTGCGCCGCGAGATCGGCGCGGGTGCGACCTGGGTCAAGATCGCGATCTCGGGAGGCATCGCGACCGCGCGGGGAGATATCGCCGAAGCGCTGATGACCGATGAGGAGATCGAGGCGGTGGTGGACGCGGCCCATCGGTTCGGAGCGAAGGTCACGGCGCACTCGGGATCGCCCCAGGCGACGGCGACCGCGGTCGCGGCGGGAATCGACTGCATCGAGCACGGCTATTTCCTCACCCGCGAGGTGCTTCGCGCGATGAAAGCGCGCGGGACGTTCTACGTTCCCACCATCGTGGTGAGCCAGCCGAAGACGATGCCGTTCTTCGAGCGTATCGGCTCTCCGCCCTGGTACCTCGAGCGGGTGAAATCCGTCGGTCCCCGGCACTTCGAAGCCCTTCGCATGGCGATCGAGGAGGGAGTCCCGATCGGCCTCGGCACCGACCAGTTTCCGTTCGAGGAGAACGACGGGACGACGGCGACCGTGCGCGAGCTTCTTTACTACGTGGAAGCGGGCATGACGCCCGCTCGCCGCGCTGCGCTCGGCGACGGTCGACGCGGCGCGCCTTCTCGGAGCGGAGAAGGACATCGGGACCATCGAGGGCGGAAAGTTCGCGGATCTCATCGCGGTCCGTGCCGATCCGACGAGGAGCGCGGAAACGCTGCGGGATATCGTCCTCGTGATGAAGGGCGGAGAGATCGTTCTCAGATCGATCGCTCGACGATCGATGATCCTCGGCGATCGATGACCTCTCGATGGCCGCGATGGTCCTGGTCCCCATCTGCTTCATGACCATGACCAGCTCTTTCCGAAGGAGATCGAGAACCGCCTCGACGCCCGGCTGGCCGAAGGCGGCGAGCCCCCAGAGATAGGGCCTTCCGACGCAGACCGCGTCCGCCCCGAGGGCCAGCGCCTTGAACACGTCCGTTCCTCTACGGAACCCGCCATCGACCAGGACCGCGATGCGGCCCGACGCGGCTTCGACGACTTCGGGAAGACATTCGATCGTCCCGCGGGTGCTGTTCTCCGCCCGGCCTCCGTGGTTCGAGACGATGACTCCGTCGACCCCGTTCTCGACCGCGAGAAGAGTGTCTTCGCCGGTGACGATGCCCTTGATGAGCACTTTCATCGTCGTCGTGTCCTGGAGCTTTTTCACGAAGTCCCAGTCGAGGCTCTCCTCGTAGTTGGTCTCGCCGGTGACGTCGAGCCCGTCGTACATCGGTTTGGTGCGTATGTAGTCGGCGAAGGCGCTCGGATGGCACGCGGAGCACTCACGGTCGTCGAGGCGGGCGAGCCGCTTCACCGTCTCCCGGTTGCTGCCGCCCTGGAGATCCACCGTGAGCGCGACGGCGCTGCAGCCGGCCTGCTCCGCCCGCTTCACGAGAGCGCGGGTCGTTTCCCAGTCGTACTCGGCGTAGAGCTGATACCAGATCGGCGCGCCTCGGGCCTCGAGCACGTCCTCGACTCCGGTCGAAGTGACCGTCGAAAGAATCTGAAGATGATTCCCCTGGCGAGCGCCGCGGGCGACGGCGATTTCTCCGTCGGGATGAAACGCCCGCTGTCGTCCCGTAGGGGCGAGCACGATGGGAGTCGACCACCGGGCGCCCAGGATCTCGGTCTCGGTATCGATCTGGCGCACGTCGACGAGCCGGCGCGGCCGGAGCTGGAACCTCGAGAACCCGTCGCGGTTCGCCCGGATGGTCCCGTCGTCGTCGGTGCCCGTCGAGAGGTAGCCCCAGTGCGCGGGATCCAGGTTCTTTTGAGCGAGGACCTCGAAGTCGAAGACGTTGATCGCTTCCTCGGGTGAGGCGATCGGTCCGTCGCCTCTGCCGGCGAACTTGTACGTGGACTGCCCCGCGAGCGCGAGTGCCGGACTCTGGGCCAGGAACTTCAGGAACGCACGCCGGCAAAGCATGCCTCGAATTGTTTCACGAAACGCCGGACGGAAACTACCGACGCGGCCTCGGCCCGGGGCGAGGCGGCATCCGGCGAGGCACGGGGTTCGCCTTCTTCTTTCGCATCTTTGCGAGCTGCGCGAGGATCCCGATGCCGGCGCCGATCCCCGCTCCATAGAGCGTCCCCATGCCGATTCGCCCCCAGTCGAAGCGCTTTGCTTCCTGGATGCCCACGGTCGCCGCGGCCGAGGCCTCGAATACAGGGAGATACCGGGCGAACGTTTCAGGAGTCGCCGTGTAAGTCAGGATCGCCCACTCCTCGTTCCCGCCGGGCACCATGTACTGCAGCTGGCGCATGGGCAGGTCCGGGTTCTGGACGTCGTACACCGCTCGCAGCACGGGAACGCCGCCCATGCTCGGGATGCCGTGCTCCAGGATCACAACCGGTGCCCCGAGCATCTTGACGTACTCGGTCTGCACGCTCTCTTTGTGCCCCCTTGCGAAGTCTTCGTCGATGTGAAGCGCTCCCGACTGAAGCATCGCGTTGAAGTTCTCGCCGAAGCCGTCCAGCTCCCGCATGTCCATGGCGAATGCGGCGTACTTGCCGCTCCGGGCTTCGGCGACCACGGTCTCCGGAAGTCCCGCGAAGGCGGAATCAGGGGCCCCCGGGGAAAGGTCCTGAAAGCCCTCGGGGATTTGAAAACGGAAGGCCCCGAAGGCATCGGCGGAAAGAAGAAGCGCGAGAGCGAGAAGGCGAGCGGCCATTGGCGACTCCTTGCGTTGGGCGAATTGTGGGTTTGATATCAGGATCCCACCGCCCTTCGAAGAGCGCAAGCGTGGGGGCTGAGGTAAACTCTCTCTGGCCATGATCGACCTCAGAAGCGACACCGTCACGAAGCCGAACGAGGCCATGCGCGCGGCCATGGCCCGGGCCGAGGTCGGAGACGACGTCTACGGCGACGACCCGACGGTGCGCGCGCTCGAAGAGCGGACGGCCGCGATCCTCGGAAAAGAGTCCGCGGTCTTCATGCCGACCGGCACGATGAGCAACCAGGTCGGACTGCGGGCCCACACCGAGGCCGGGGACGAGATCCTCGCCGATGCGGGAGCTCATATTTTTACCAGCGAAGGCGGCGCGCCCGCGGGGCTCTCCGGACTACAGGTGCGGGGCCTTCCCGGCGTAAACGGGATCTTCACGGGCGAGGACGTCCTTCGCGCGATTCGCGTCCCTCACCGATTCAACCCGAAGACCCTTCCCCCGCCGACGAAGCTTCTGGCCGTCGAGAACACCCACAACGGAGGCGGAGGGACGGTCTGGCCGCTCGAGCGAATCGAAGAGGTGACGAAAGCCGCGAGAAGCCGCGGCCTCGCCCTTCATCTCGACGGAGCGCGGCTCTGGAACGCGTCCGCCGCGACGGGAATCCCGGAATCGAAGTACTCGTCGTTCTTCGACACCGTGAGTGTCTGCTTCTCGAAGGGCCTCGGGGCGCCCGTCGGTTCCGCGCTCGCGGGACCCGCGAGCTTCATCGAGAGAGCGCGCCGGTTCAAGCAGATGTTCGGCGGCGGACTTCGCCAGGCGGGCGTCCTCGCCGCCGCGGCGCTCTATGCGGTCGACAATCACCGGAAAGACCTGAGCAGCGACCACGAGAAGGCGCGGCGTATCGCGACGGCGCTCGCGGAGCTTCCCGGAATCGAGCTCGATGTGGCGCTCGTTCAGACGAACATCGTACGGTTTCGAGTCGTGGGTTTTTCACCCTTCGACTTCGTCGAGCGATGCTACGCGGAAGGCGTCTACATGCTGGGGGCAAGCCCCGATCGCGTGCGCGCCGTCCTGCACCGAGATATCACCTCGAATCAAGTGGATACGGCTATTTCCGCCATCCAGCGCGCCGTCGCCGTGCTCGTTAAATCTTAGCATTAAAGTCTAAGATTTATTTGCTTGACAGAAGCTAATAAACTGACTAATATCCACACCTGTTAGCACCCGGGCAGTCCGAGTGCTAATGCTCGCGGAGTTCGAATACCAAATGCCATTCGCTCACTGGGATCCGGTGCGTGAGCTCTTGTCGTTACAAGAGCGCATGAACCGCATCATCGATCAGACCCTGTCGCGGAGCCACTCGGAAGGAGAGCTTTCGTCGTCGGGCGCCTGGTCCCCAGCGGTCGATCTCTACGAATCCGACAAGAGTCTCATCTTGAAAGCGGAGCTTCCCGAAGTCGAGCAGAGCGAAATCGAGCTCAGCATCGACGAGGACCGCATCACGCTTCGGGGTCAGAGACGTCTCAAGGAAGAGGTCAGCGAAAAGCAGTTTCTTCGGATGGAGAGGTCCTACGGACCGTTTCATCGAACGTTCGAGCTTCCGTCGAGTGTCGATGCGGAGAACGTCAAAGCGGAGTTCAAGCGGGGAGTCTTGACGGTCACCATGCCCAAGCGGGCGAGCGAGAAGGGCCGTCAGATTCCGATCAGCGGTTGAAATCTGTCAACTTCAGTCAAGGAGGAGTAGGAAAGTATGAAAATCAAACCCATCAAGGACAACATCGTCGTCAAGCGGATCGAGGAGGATGCGGAGAAGAAAGTCGGATCCATCATCATTCCCGACTCCGCGAAGGAAAAGCCGCTCACCGCGGAAGTCATCGCGGTCGGGTCCGGCCGCACCTTGAAGGACGGCAAGAAGGTCGCTCTCGAGGTCAAGGTGGGCGACAAAGTGCTCGTCGGTAAGTACTCGGGGTCGGAAGTCAAACTCGACGGAAAGGAGTACCTGATCCTGAAAGAGGACGAGGTACTCGGAGTCGTCGAATAAATTCTGGAGGAAAGTAGAATCATGGCAAAACAGATTGTTTATCACGAGGACGCGCGGCAGGGAATCCTGCGCGGGGTGAACCAGCTCGCGACCGCCGTTCGCGTCACTCTCGGCCCCAAGGGCCGGAACGTAGTTCTGGAGAAGAAGTTCGGCTCCCCGGTGGTCACCAAGGACGGGGTCACCGTGGCGAAGGAGATCGAGCTTCAGGATCCCATCGAGAACCTGGGCGCCAAAATGGTGCGTGAGGTCGCTTCGAAGACGTCCGACGTCGCCGGCGACGGCACCACTACCGCGACCGTTCTCGCCCAGGCGATCTTCCGCGAGGGCCTCAAGTACGTGGCCGCCGGAAGCAACCCCATGGACCTCAAGCGTGGCATCGACAGCGCCGTCGCCGCGGTGGTCGACGAGATCCACAAGCTCTCGAAGCCGGTCAAGGGAAAGATGATCGCGCAGGTGGGAACCATCTCCGCCAACGGGGACGATACCATCGGAAGCATCATCGCCGAAGCGATGGAGAAAGTCGGCAAGGACGGAGTCATCCAGGTCGAGGAAGCGCGGACGCTCGAGACCAGCCTCGAAATCGTCGAGGGCATGCAGTTCGATCGCGGCTACCTCTCCCCCTACTTCGTGACCGACCCCGAGCGGATGGAAGTCGTCCTCGAGGACGCGCTCATCCTGGTCCACGAGAAGAAGATCTCCAACATGAAGGACCTCCTTCCGGTTCTGGAGAAGGTCGCGCAGTCCGGCAAGCCCCTGGTCATCATCGCCGAGGACGTCGAGGGCGAGGCTCTCGCGACTCTCGTGGTGAACAAGCTCCGCGGTACGCTCCGCGCTACCGCGGTCAAGGCGCCGGGCTTCGGCGATCGCAGGAAAGCCATGATGGAGGACATCGCCATCGTGACCGGCGGTAAGGCGATCTTCGAGGACCTCGGGATCAAGCTCGAGAACCTGCAGCTTTCGGATCTCGGACGCGCGAAGAAGGTGATCGTCACCAAGGAAGACACCACGCTCGTCGAGGGCGCCGGGAAGAAGGCCGACATCGAAGGCCGCATCAAGCAGATCCGCGCTCAGATCGAGGAGACGACCTCGGACTACGACCGCGAGAAGCTCCAGGAGCGGCTCGCGAAGCTCGTGGGCGGAGTCGCGCTCATCAAGGTGGGCGCCGCGACCGAGACCGAGATGAAGGAGAAGAAGGCCCGGGTGGAGGACGCGATGCACGCCACCAAGGCCGCCGCCGAAGAGGGGATCGTCCCCGGCGGAGGCGTCGCTCTTCTCCGCGCCGGAGTCGTTCTCAAGAAGCTCCAGAAGAAGGACGACCTCGGAGAGGACGAGCGCATCGGCATCGGCATCATCGCCAAAGCCATCGAGGAGCCCATGCGCTGGATCGCCCAGAACGCGGGCGAAGAGGGCTCCATCGTCGTCAACAAGGTGAAGGAGCTCGAAGGCGAGAACGGCTACAACGCCGCGAAGGGCAAGTACGAGAACCTGGTGAACGCCGGCGTCATCGACCCCACCAAGGTCGTGCGCTACGCGCTCCAGAACGCGGCCTCCATCGCCGGACTCATGCTCACCACCGAAGCCCTGGTCTCCGAAATTCCTGAGAAGGAGGAGAAGAAGGGCGGCGCTGGCGGCGGAATGCCGGGCGGCATGGGAGACATGGGCGACTACTAAAGCCCAAAAGAAGGTTTCGTCTCGAGCCCGGGTCGCCCACGTGGCCCGGGCTTTTTTTTGGCGCCTCTTTTTCTTTATCCGGTTCTTTGCGAGAATGACGGAAGTCCCAATGGCGAGCGGAACACCGCGACGCGTCGACTTCAAGAATGGAATCCCGGTAGGGGTCCGTTCGTTTCTGGTCTCGGGAAAAGGGAGGATCTTGAACCTCTCGATGACCGGAGTGTACGTCGCGACTCCGATGTATCTGCTGCCGCAGGCGAGAGTGCGGCTCTCCATCGTGCTCAAGGACGAGAAGCGCTGGGTCGAAGCAGACGCCGTCGTGCGTCTGGGAGAACCGGGGCACGGTGGGAAGACGCGACGGTCTTCCCCCGGGGTACGGCATGCGCTTCGTCGATCTGGAAAAGGAGGCGCGGCGGACCATCCAGACGCTCCTGGGCGGCGACCGCATCGCGATCGCCCCCGTTCCCCCTATTTCCCTCATTTCCGAAGTCCGGCTTCCCGAGCCCGCGGACCTCGTGGAGGAGCCGGCGCCCGAACCGATTCCCCTGCCCGCGCGGGATCCGGCGCGAGAGATGGCTCGGGAGGAAGAGCGCGAAGGGCCGCCCTTCCGGCTCCGGAGCGACGTCGTGAACCGGCAGATCCAGACGCCGTCTCCCGGCATCTTCGTGCTGTCCTACGATCGCACCCAGGAGACGCGCGTCGGTCGGGCGGACGAGGATCTGCGCGCGACGCTCTCGGCCTTCGAGGGCGAGTATGCCTACTTCTACTTCGAGACCATCGACGAGCCCGACGAGCGCTACTTCCGGGAATGCGAGCTCTTTCACCGCCTCGGCGGAGATCGCGGCCAGCTCGACAACACCTCGCACCCGAAGCCCCCGGAGTCCGTCGGCAGCGTCGATTGCCCGGTCTGCGTTGCCGCGAAGCTACGCTAAGATGCGGGCATGCAGCTCGCGAGCGCTCTCTTCGCTCTTCTGATCTCTTCCCCCGCTCCCGACGACTGGCCGCAGTGGCGCGGGCCCAACCGCGACGGTCTTTCCCGCGAAACCGGTCTCGCACCCGCATGGCCTTCAGGTGGACCGCCACTTCAGTGGAAAGCCTCGGGCCTCGGCGCGGGATACTCGACGGTGGCGGTCGACGATGGCCGGATTTTCACTCTCGGGCGCCGCGAGAGACATCGAATACCTCATCGCCCTCGACGCCGCCGGCGGGAAGGAGCTCTGGCGGACGAGGATCGGCAAGGAGTACGAGAACAGTCGAGGGGACGGTCCGCGCGGCGCCCCCACGATCGACGGCGGCCGCGTCTATGCCCTCGGCGGAAACGGCGATCTGGTCGCGGCCGAAGCAGCCACGGGCAAGGTGGCATGGCAGGTCAATCTCCTCGAGAGATTCTCCGCGAGCAACATCAGCTGGGGGATCAGCGAATCTCCCCTGGTGCTGGAAGACCGAATCCTCGCGAACGCCGGCGGCCGCGGCGGATCGCTCGTGGCGCTCAGCAAGAAGGACGGCTCGACGCTCTGGGCGGTCGAGCGTGACGAAGCGGGATACTCCTCGGCCGTGGTGGCGGTCATCCGCGGCGTGCGCCAGGCCGTCTTCTTCACCGGCGAGCGCGCCCTCGGCGTCCGGGTGGACGACGGCGCGGTTCTCTGGAGCTATCGGAGAGTTTCCAACCGCACGGCGAACGTGGCGACGCCGATCGTCCGCGGCGACTTCGTTTTCGTTTCCTCGGACTACGGCACCGGCTGCGCTCTTCTGGAGATCCAGGGAGACGCCTCGGGGATGAGCGCGCGGGAGGTGTACTTCAATCAAGACATGAAGAACCACCACGCGAGCTCGATTCTGGTCGACGACACCTTGTACGGATTTTCGAGCGCCATCCTGACCGCCCTCGATTTCGCTACCGGGAAGCTCGTGTGGCGCGATCGAAGCGTCGGCAAGGGCTCGCTCGTCGTGGCTGACGGTCAGCTCTATCTCTTCAGTGAGAACGGGATCGTGGCCATCGCGGAAGCCACGCGCGCGGGTTATCGGGAGAACGGACGCTTCGAGATCGAGAGGAGCGGCTCGCCGACCTGGTCCCATCCGGTCGTCGCGAACGGAAAACTGTACGTGCGCGATCAGGGGACGCTCTACTGCTACGACGTGAAGGAAGTAGATCGATGCGCTCGCTCCCATGATTGAAGATGAGGTGGACCGGCTCTACCGGCTTCCTCTCACACAGTTCGTCCAGGCGCGGAACGATCTCGCGGCGTCGCTGAAGAAGAGCGGCGATCCCGAAGCCGCCAAGCGAGTTCGGGAGCTTCCGAAGCCGAGCGCATCGGCGTGGGCCATCAATCAACTGTATTGGACGGCGCGGCCTCGGCTCGACGATCTCATCGCCGCTTCGCGACCGCTATCGCCAAGCCCAGCGGGCGGCGCTCGCAGGAGACGGAACGGACCTCTCGGAGGCGGAACGAGAACGGAGGCGCGCGATCGACGAGGCGGTCCGGACCGTTCGGCGGATTCTCGGGGAGAGCGATCCGGGCGGGCCGCTGCTGCGTCGGGTCGAGACGACTCTGGAAGCCCTCGCGAGCTACGGCAGTGAGAATCCGAATCCTTTGAAGGGTCGCCTGACGGAGGACCTCGACGCGCCGGGATTCGGCGCGCTTTTCCGCTCTCGCGCCGCCGCCGGCCGCGGCCGCGGCGGAACGCATTCAGAAGGAAGCGATCAAGGAAGAAGAGGACCTCGCGGCTGCCCGGAGTGCGCTCTCGAAAGCGGCGGCGCGCGCGGAGCTCCAATCCGCGGCGCTCGAGGCCGCGCGGACCGCGCTGAGCCGCGCCGAGGAAGAATCGAACCGAGCTGCGGCCGAGATGGAACGAGCGAAAGCGATGGTCGCGGAGCTCGAGGAGGCGCGTCGCTCGCGGTTGGCGGACTCCGGGGAGGCGGCAGACTGAGTCGGTTGGAGGTCCGCCCGCTACCGCCTCCCCGTCATCGGAATGCGCCCAAGGCGTCGATCGTGGCGGACGACCGAACCCGCCAGTCCACCTTCCGCCACGACCAGGCGATAACTTAGCCCGATCCCGAGCGAAGACCACTGTGTCCGGAACCGGGTCTTTTTTCCCTCAGTACCCGAGGGGAAAATCCTACGATGTGGTTGACGAATTTGCTTTGCGGTCTCTCATCCCCTGCAGCGATCGAGCCGACGCCGCTTGCTTGCCCAGGCCTCGTCCCGCACGCTAGAAACATGCGGAGTTCGCAGCTCTCGTCGTCCTGGTTTAGCCGGAACTGGAAGTGGGCGGTCCCGCTCGGGTGCCTGACGGGCCTCGCGCTCTTCATCGCCTCGATCGCCGCCCTCGTCCTTTTCGTCTTCGGACTCGTCGCGCGGTCGGACGTCTACCAGTACGCGCTCGAGCATGCGCGCTCGAGCCCTTCGGTGGTGGAGGCGATGGGTGAGCCTGTCGAGCCCGGCTGGTACGTGAGCGGGACCATCAACGTCACCGGCGCTTCGGGCAATGCGGACATCGCGATCCCCATCTCGGGCCCGAAGGGAGCGGGAACCCTCTACGTGAGCGCCAGGAAGCTGGCGGGAGTCTGGATCTACGACGTGCTGGAGGTAGCGCTCGATGCGGGAGGCGAGCGGATCGATCTGCGCGAGAAGTGAACGCTCGGTTCCCGGCTCGTTCTCGTTTTCGATTCCCGCAACCTTCGGCGCATGCGCGACCGTCATCTGCAGCAGCCATGCGATCGCATCGAAGATCGTGCGCTATGCGAAGAGCTGTTCTGCTTCCCGCCCCGATTCGCGCCCGGCCGTCTGCGGTCGCTCGACGTCGGGCGCACGTCCGAAACTCTCGAGCTCCCCTCTCCGGGCGCGGCTTGCCTCCTCTCCGCAACGTCTGCGATGATTCCGAGGTTCGGCCGAACCGCTCATGAACCGAAGATCCTTTCTCTCCAGCACCGGCCTCGCGATCGGCGCCACTGCTTTTTCCACGCCTCGTATCAAGGAGGAAGAAAACTTGTACTCTTTGAGCGCCACCGCGATCGCGCGTCGAGTGCGCGCGGGGAATCTTTCTCCCGTCGACGTCGTCGAGGCTTACCTCGAGCGCATCGACAAGCTCGAGCCCTCGGTGCTCGCCTGGGTTTTCGTCGATCGCGCGGGAGCACTCGAGGCCGCGCGGAAGCTCGAGCAGGAAGCGCGCGAAGGCCGGTTTCGTGGTCCGCTCCACGGCGTTCCCGTCGGGATCAAGGACATCATCGCGGTCGCGGGGATGGTCACGACCAATGGGTCGGAGGAGCTCGCGCACGAACGCCCGGAGAAGGACGCCACCTGTGTCGCAAAGCTCCGAGCCGCGGGCGCGGTCATCCTCGGAAAGACCGCCACGACCCAGTTCGCGTCCGGCGATCCGGCGCCAACGCGAAATCCATGGAATCTCGAGCACACGCCGGGAGGCTCGTCGAGCGGCTCCGCCGCGGGCGTCGCATCGGGCATGATGCCTCTCGCCCTCGGGACGCAAACGGGCGGATCCGTTCTCCGGCCGGCCGCTTACTGCGGCATCGTCGGTCTCAAGCCGACGCACGGGCGGATCAGCCTCGCCGGCGTCACGCCTCTCGCGTGGAGCCTCGATCACCTCGGCGTCTTCGCGAGAACCGACCGAAGACGCCGCGCTCGCGCTCGGAGTGTTGGCGGGGCACGACGAGGCGGACCTGCTCTCGGCGACGGAGCCGACTTCCGACTACGCGGCGAGCCTTCGGGGCGCGCGGCCGCCGCGGCTTGGGATTCCCAAGGAGCTCTTCTCCGACAAGGTCGGCTCGGAAGTGAGCGCTCATCTGGACTGCCGTCGCCTCGGTCTTTCGACAGGAAGGGCGGTTCCATCGTAGAAGTGAATCTCCCGGACTCCAGCGGACACGATTCGGAGCGCGCATGCGCTCGACGATGCGGGTCGAAGCCGCCGCGTATCACCGGGAGCGATTCACGAGCCATCCCGATTCCTACCGGCCGTTCATCCGTGCCATCGTCGAAGAGGGATTGTCGATTCCGGGCTACGAGTACGCGCGCGCTCGAAACCTGCAGCGGGAATTTCGCCGGCGACATGGCGAAGGCCCTCGAGGATCTGGATGCGTTCTTGATGCCGGTCGCGCCGACGACGGCTCCGAAAGGTCTTTCCTCGACGGGCGACCCCGTGTTCTGCGTTCCGGGAAGCTTCTCGGGTCTTCCCGCGATCGCGATTCCGAGCGGCGCGGGCGCAGACGGACTCCCGCTCTCGATTCAGCTCATGGCGGCGCCGTTCTCGGAGGAGAAGCTTTTCTCGACGGCTTCGTGGTGCGAGGCGCAGCTCGCCTTTCGCGGCGAGCCGCCGGCTCTCAACGGGCTAGCTCGTTCGGGCTCGATTCCCTTTCCCGAGCTCGAACGAAGCTCCCACGGAGCCCACGACACAATGATCGCGGTCGAGTCCCGCGCTCTCTCTCAAGCGGAACACTGCCTCGATTCCCGTGCAGTGAGCGCCCATAAAATGCTCGAGTCCCATCGCGCGGAGCTTCGCGCCGGTCCACGCCAGATGTTCTCCGGAGGCTCGGAAGAGATGGAATCCGCCGAGAGCCGCTTCGATCGGAGCCTCTTTCACCGACTGACGGGCGTACTCGAGAGTATTGATGATGCCCGCGTGGCCGCATCCCGAGATCACGACGAGACCCGATTCCGTCTCGATCACGAGCGACTGATCCTCGGGGATGGTGTCTTCGACCAGTCCCTCGGGAGATCGGACTTTCGAGACGTCGCTCCAGTTCTTCTCGGGATGGACCCGCGGAACCGGCCCGGTGAGCCACACCCCTGGATGGATCTCCGTCGGGACGCTCGTGCTCGATGAACGTTCCCCCCGAGCTTCTGGTAGGCGCTCCGGACGGTGAGGACGCTCTCTTCCGGCGGATCGTCCGGGCGCTCCCAGAAGATGCCGCGCGCGACGTGCGCCGTCGAGAGGGCCTTCGGGTTCGACTTCGATAGCTCCCGCCGCAGCGTGACGAGACCGCCGGTATGGTCGATGTGGTTGTGGCTCAAGATCACTTCGTCGACGTTCGAGAGATCGACCCCGAGAGCGCGGCGATTGCGAAGAACCGTATCCGGGAACTTTCCGGTATCGAAGAGGATTCGATGCCCGTCGGCCTCGACCAGAGCGCGCGAATCCCCACTCTCCGATCCCCTCGGTGCTCCGCGAGCATGGTGGAGAGCACGAGGACGCGCACCGAGGAAGCGAAGACCGCGAGGAAAGGCGCCAAGAATCAGTCCTGGTGGCAGGCGCAGCCCGCGGAGGCGAGCTGCACCGTTCCCGCGTGAGGCGCCGACGGCCTCGCGCTGAATCACCGGAAGCGAAATTTCACCGGGGCCGAGGGCCCGAGCGGCATTGTCCTGTTCCCGGCATAGATGGAGTGCCGGCCGCGGCTCTGGAACCAATCGCGGGTCGTCGCGACCATGTGCATGTTCTCGACGATCTTCCGCCAGCCGACGCCCGTGTTGTAGGCGCAGAAGGAGATCTCCCCTTCCTGCGTCGCGTACGGGATGACGCACATCTCGGTGCGCCGGAAGTCGTACGTCCAGAGGTCCTGGAACCACATGCCGCCGACCCAGACGATGTTCCACTCGTCCTCCTCGCGGGAGGAGCTCGATCTGGCCCGCCCATCTTCCGGTTGACGAGCTTCAGGAACTTCGCGAGCGAGAGCCCCGCCGGCATCGCTCGCGGGATTCAAGTTGCGGATGAATGCGAGAAGCGCCTGGATCTTCGAGAGCGACCGGCCGCGCGCCGTGTCGGTGATGACGTTCGTGTCGCGGAGAAACCCCTCGACGTCGAAAAACGCGGTGAGCGGCGTCCAGGACCGCGTCTGCCAGTTCACCACCAGGATGGCGCTCGCCCCGCAGTTCGGATGGCACGAACAGTTGAGTCCTCCGAACGCCGTATCGGGACCGCGCAGGTGATCGGCGAGCCAGGTGAAGGCTCCGAGCGAGCCGAGCGGGTACCAGTCGCGGTACGACGTCGATCTTCCCCTCGTAGTAGCGCGAGAGTCCATGCGCCAGGTGAGAGACGGTGTAGCGCATCCTTCGTCGATCGTCGTCGCTGATGTCTTCGTCCCGGCCGGTGAAGGAGACGGGCTGGAAGGAAACGGCCCCAATCACGTCCGAATGATCGATCACGAAGTCCAGAATCGGACCCACCTGGCGATCGTTCACGGTATTGACCACCGTCGTGACCGGAGTGATGTCCATGCCCGCTTCGAAAATTCTCTCGATGGCGAGGCGCTTGGCGTCGAAGAGATTCTTGACCTGGCGGTGCGCGTTCGCCTCGTTGGTGACGCCGTCGAACTGGAGATAGACCATGTTGAGCCCGGCTTCTTTCGCCTGGAAGGCGAACTCCGGCTCGAGCACGAAGCGCAGGCCGTTCGTCGCCGCCTGCACGCTCCAGTAGCCGATGTCTTTCGCGTAGCGGCAGGCCTCGAGAAAATGCGGCGAGAGCGTCGGCTCGCCTCCCGAGAACTGCACCGAGAGCTGACGGCGCGGCTTGAAGGAGATGGAGTCGTCGAGGATCCGCCGAATCTCGTCGAGGGTGAGCTCGTGCACGTAACCCACCTGGTTCGCGTCCATGAAACAGGGGTTGCACATCATGTTGCAGCGATTGGTGAGATCGACGCGTCAAAACCGCGCCTCGTCCGTAGCGAATGGTGGACGAGCCGTGGTGATGGACGTGCGAATCCTCGGAAGTCGCGAAATCCCTCCCGTAGAAACGACTCTCCAGGACCGAGGAAAGCCGGGGATCGACGGAGAGGACGTCCTCGTAGGGCCCATGCTTCACGCACTGCTTGCGGATGAGGATTCGACCCGCTTCTTCCACGATGGTCGCGGGAATCTCGGCCGTTCCCCGTTTGAGGAGCTCGCTGAGCTCCCGCTCTCCTCGGAGAATCGCCTCTCTCACCTCGACCACGCACCCGGGGCAGAGCGAATCCGTTTCCCGAGGCCATCCGAGAGGTGGCTTCGACCGTTCGCGGCTCTTGAGGAGCGGCGCCCCCGCCCAGCTCGGTCGGATCGACGGGCTTTCAGGAATCCTCTGGTTCACCGCCTGGAACGCTTCCCAGGCCATACCCGCGGCGCGGGCGAGCGTTTGCGAAACCGGGCTACCCACAGGACCCTCCGTTCACGACGGCAAGGGTAACACGATGGTCGAGAGTCCGTCCGCCCATGCGGCGTAGAGCGCGGCGCGCGAGGAGACGGAGGGTTCGGGATTCGACGACGCCTTTCGCACTCCGCGCTCGGGAGGGCATCGCGAAAGGCAGGACTCGATCTCGTTCACCCAATCCGCCTGACTCAGCGTTCCCTGCCGCTCGAACGAGGCGATCGCCTCGGGCGGAGTGCTCCGGGCGAGAGCGCGAAGCCAGGAGGCGCGCTCGGGCGTGTCGAGAGTGCCCCCACGGTCGAGAAACGCCTTCCAGTCGGAATCGGGTGTGATGACGGCCTTCACCGGGCGGGTCGCCGAGTCGATGGCGGTCGCGGCTCCGAGCGCCCAGACCGCGCGCTCCACGAGAGCGAAGCGGATCGAGAGCGGCATCGCGAGGGCGACGACGTCCCCCGGCCCGACGCCGACGTCCTCGGCGAGCACGAGCGCGATGCGAATGGAGAGACGGTCGGCGCGCCAGTCCGGCATCTCTCCGCCCTCGCTCGAGTCGAAGAGAACCTTTCGATCGTGATAGCGAGCTCCGTGGAGGAGAAGCCGGTTCACCGTGTCGAAGCCTCGCTCGTCGAGGGCGGGGTCCGCGGCTTCCGGCTCGATGCCGAAGGCGAACCCGCGGCGAGTCACACTCCGACTTTCGCGAGCGCGCGCCGCGAAACCCGCGCGATATAGACGCACACCGCGACGGTCGCGAGGAGGCCCAGGATCTTGAGCGCGAGTACGGCCGTCGATTCGTCACCCGAGATCAACTGCGCGCCGCTCCGCCCGAGAGAGCCGAGATAAGCGAAGACGAGAGTCGTCGGGATGAGACCGAGGAACGATCCGAACGCGTAGTGAGAGAAGCTCACCCGGGTGAGACCGAAGGCGTAGTTCTGGAAGATGTACGGAAACACGGGACAACAGCGCGTGAGGAGCACGAGCTTCCACCCCTCGGTCCCGATCGCCTCGTCCACCGCGGCGAAGGCGGGCTTCGAAGCGACCCAGCGGGCCACCCGTGGGCGGGCGAGATACCGCGAGACCAGAAACGCGAGCGCGGCGCCGAGCATGGCCCCGGCTTGCGCCGTGAGAAATCCGCGCGTGAGGCCGAACGCGGCCCCGGCGGCGGTCATGACGATCGAGCCCGGAAAAAAGAAAACCACGGAGACGCCGGAGGCAAGCGCGTAGAGGACCATTCCGGAGACCCCTTGAGAAGCGGTCCCCTGCAGGAAGGCGTCGAGCATCCTAATCAGGCGAATCAGGCGATCTCGTGAAGAACGCGGAGGAAGCTCTCGTTCTCTTCAGCCGTTCCGACGGACACGCGAAGGAAGGTAGGCATGTCCCAGGCGCTCCCGTCGCGGACGTAGACCATCTTTTCCTGGAGAGCTCTCACCAGAGGACGCGCGGGCTTGCCCGTATCGACCATGAAGAACGGCGCCCGATGAGGATAGGGCTTGAACCCCTTCGCGACGAGCCCGGACTTCAACTGCTTCAGTCCGGAATCGACGGTGCTCACGTAGCGCGCCACGTGCTCCTTGTCGTCGAGGGCCGCCGGAGCCGCGATGTGGACCGCGGTATTGATGCCGAGGTCTCCCCACCAGACGTTCTTGAGCGTCTCGAGCACCGGATCCGAGCCGATGGCGTAGCCGAGGCGAAGCCCGGCGAGACCGAAACCCTTCGAGAACGTGCGCGCCACGAGTACGGGAGCGCCTCGCTTCACGAGATCGATCGCGGTCTTTCCATCGGGGAGGAAGTCGTTGTAGGCCTCGTCCACGAGAAACACCGCGCCCTCGGGGATTGCCTCGACCAGCGAGGCGACGTCGTCGAACGCCATGCCCGCGCCGGTCGGGTTGTTGGGGTTCGCGATGTACAGCATGCGCGTATCGCGGGTGATGGCTTTTTTCAGCGAGGCGGCGTCGATCCGTCCCTCGGGGGCGAGCGGGACCTCGATGACCTCCCGGCCCATCGACTTCGCGACCCCTCCGCACCAACCGTACGTCGGCACGGGAAGCACGATGTTTCCACCGTCCCTCAAATAAGCCCACGGCGTGAACTGCAGAAACTCGGTCGACCCGCATCCCACGACCACGCTCTTCGCCGGCACGTCGTGGTGCCGCGCGATCCGCTCGATCATGGATTCGATGAGGTTGTAGCGGTTCGCCTCCCGAAGACCGTTCTCGAGAACGGCGGCGATCGCTTTGGGCGAGGGGCCGAGCGGATTCTCGTTGAAATTGAGCCGCACCGAGCCTTTGGCGAATCCCCCCACGGGAAAGTCCGGAAGAGGCTCCCCCGCTCCGTCCTGCGCGAAGCCGAGCCTCGGGATCGAAGCGCCGGCGGCCGCCGCGGCGAGGGCCTGGAGAAACCTCCGCCTCGCGAGCGTCGCTCCCTGCGGATAGCAGCTCCACGAACGATCCCTGACGAGCTCCATGGTCATCCTCCTGAAATTGCGCCCCCGCAGTATAGCGGAAACCTCACGACTTCTCCCGGCGGTCGATGACGCGGGCCGCCTTCCCCTGGCTCCGCTCGATCTCTCGTCCGCTCACGACGCGGATCCGGGCCCGGATTCCGAGGATCGACTCGACCCTTTCCTGCGCCGTTCGCTGCAGCTCCTTCAGTGCGAACTCTCCGCGTGCCTCGGTCTCGGTCGTGGGCTCGACCAGGACCTCGAGCTCGTCCATGTGGTCTCGTCCCCGATCCACGAGGATCAAATATTGAGGGGCCACACCGGAGACGCCGAGGAGCGCCTCCTCGATCTGCGAGGGGAAGACGTTCACGCCGCGCACGATGAGCATGTCGTCCGTGCGGCCCTGGACCTTGCTCATCCGCGCCGTCGTCCGCCCGCAGGCGCAGCGCTCTCGCGTGATGCGCACCCGGTCGCGAGTCCGGTAGCGAAGAAGGGGTAATGCCTCCTTGGTGAGCGTGGTGAAGACGAGCTCCCCCTCCCCGTCTCCTTCGATAGGCTTTGCCGTCTCCGGGTCGATCACCTCCGGAAGAAAGTGATCCTCCTGGATGTGAAGGCCTCGATGCTCGCGACATTCGACGGCGACTCCCGGACCGATGACCTCGCTCAATCCATAGACGTCGAAGGCCTCGAGCCCCAGTCTTCCCTCGAGCTCGGCTCGCATCGCCTCCGTCCACGGTTCGGCGCCGAAGAATCCCACCCGGAGCTTCAGGCGAGAACGAATGTCCATGCCCTCCTGCTCCGCGGCCTCCGCCAGCACCAGCGCGTAGGAGGGCGTCGAGCACAAGACGGTCGCCCCGAAGTCCTCGAGAAGCACGAGCTGCCTCGCGGTGTTGCCGGAGGACACGGGAACGGTCGCCGCGCCCAGCGTCTCGGCGCCGTGGCCGAAGCCGAGGCCGCCGGTGAAAAGACCGTAGCCGTAGGCGTTGTGCACCACGTCGTCATCGGTCACTCCGCCCGCGGCGAGCGTTCGCGCCATGACTTCGCCCCAGAGCTCCATGTCGCCTCGCGAGTATCCGACGACCGTCGGTTTTCCGGTGGTGCCGCTCGAGGCATGGATGCGAACGACGCTCTTCCGCGGAACGGCGAAAAGCCCGAAGGGGTAGTTGTCGCGAAGGGTCTTCTTGTGGGTGAACGGAAGCCGGGAGAGCGCTTCCAGTGAATCGATATCGTTCGGTGCGACGCCGGCGAGCTGTTCCCGGTAGTACGGGACGTCCCGCGCGAGACGCGCGACGAGGATCCGCAGCCGCTCGAGCTGCAGACGGGTCAGCGTTTCGCGGTCGAGCGATTCGACGGTCGCCATCGCGTTCTTATATCACCGCTCTCTTCGCTGACGGAGTTTTGGCACGGGGTGCGGGCGATTCCCCGCGGCGTCCAGGAAGTCGTGCGGTCAAGCCTTGGCCCTTCAGGAATTTCGGAATCGAGATCTGTTGGAGATCGCCGGCATGTTTCTTGCCTATACGTATCTCGGGGAGTCGCCGTCCGCCCCGTTGGTGGAGGGAGCTTTTGGCACAGAAGACCGAGACCTTCGAGCAGATGCCCGGAGGCCGATACGAGATCGTCGCGAGGCTCGGGACCGGGGCCTTCGGATCCGTCTACCAGGCGCAGGACACGTTCCTGAACCGCCCGGTCGCGGTGAAGAGCATCCGTCTCGACACGACGCTCGATCCCGAGCACCGCAAGGCGCTCAACAAGCGCTTCATTCGGGAAGCGCAGGTGGCCGCGCAGCTCCATCACCCCAATATCGTCACCATCCACGACATCCTCTTCACTCCCGAGACCGGCTTCATCGTGATGGAGTTCATCGAAGGGCGCACGCTCCAATCGATGCTGAAGTCCGAGCGGCTCCCGCTCGCGACGTGCATCGCGATCGCAGCACAGGTGGCGAGCGCCCTCCAGTACGCGCACGAGCACAAGATCATCCATCGCGACGTCAAGCCGGCGAACATCATGATCACTCCCTCGTTCGAGGCGCGCATCACCGATTTCGGGATCGCCAAGTCGGACGGAGCGACCCATCTGACGATGTCGGGAAGCCTCGTGGGGACGCCCGACTACATGTCTCCCGAGCAAGCCAAGGGAGAAGACGTGGACAACCGGTCCGACATCTTCTCTCTCGGCTGCGTGCTCTTCGAGTGCGCCGCCGGAGAAAAACCCTTCAAGGGCGGAAGCCTCACCGGTGTCCTCCTCGCAATCGTGAACAGCGACCCATTCCAGTCCAAAGGATGGAAGTCCGGGGGCCTTCCTCCCGCGCTCGAGGCGATCGCGAAACGAGCTCTCGCCAAGGAGCCCGATCAAAGATACGGAAGCGCCGCCGAGCTCGCGTCCGCGCTCCGCGCGCTCGAGATCGCGCCCGCGCCGGCGAAAAAATCCCTTCGCTTCGACGAATTGCTCCAGTCGTTGAAGGAAGAGGAGCGGCCCCTCAAGTTCGCATCCAAGCTCTCCGATGAGCTCCAGGAGATGAGCCTGACGCCAGCGCAGGGATTCATTCTGTCGCGCATCGACGGTGCCTCGCGGGCGCGGGAGATCCTCGCGCTCAGCCCGCTGCCCGAAGCGGACGTCGCGGCGACTCTCGCCGATCTGATCGAGAAGGGGCTCGTCGCCTGGGGAGATCCAGGGACCACGCCGGACCTGAGCTCGAGCGACACCGCGACGCAGGCGGCGAGGAGCGAAACCAAAGCCGAAAGCCGAACGGTCTCGACGACGCCACCGAGAAGGAGCTCGAGCGCATCCTGGACCTCGCGGGTAAGCAGCGCTATGCGGAGCTTCTCGCCGTTTCCAGCAAGTCCTCCCCGGCAGAGGTGAAGAAGTCCTACCTCGAGCTCATCGAGCGCTTCCACCCGGATTCCCGGTCGGAAAGCCTCGATGCCACGTCGCATCAGAAGCTCTCGCGAGTCTGCGCGGCCGCGACCGAAGCAATGACCGCGCTCTCGAGTGCGAAGAAGGAGACGCCGGCGCCGCCCGCGCCCCGCCTATCGACTCGAGGCAAGAAGGCGAATCCGGAATTCGATCGGTCGAGCTACGCCGAGGAGCTCTTCCGATTGGGGCAGCGGGCCTACGACACCGCGGACTACTGGGAATCGATACAGCTCGCGCGCCAGGCGATCGAGCTCGATTCCGAAAGGGCCGAGTACCACCATCTCCTCGGAATCGGTCTCATGAAGAACCGCAACTGGCTCAAGGAAGCCGCGGAGTGCCTCAAGAAGGCGGCGGAGTTGGATCCCCAGAACGCGGAGTACTTCGGGCTTCTCGCGACCGTGTACAAGGCCGAGGGGCTCCCGGAGGACTCGGCCTCGATGCTGGAAAGAGCGAAGTCTCTCGATCCCAGCTATTGCTGATCCGCCTCCGCCCGAAGGGCTTCGGCGGACCCGCCGAAGCTTTACGAAGGCGGGTCCCGTTTTCCTACAAAGCTCAGGTAGTCCCGCCCGCGCTCCATGAGCGCGGCGAACCCGGACGCGTCCTGCGCTCTCACCACGGAGCGAAGCCTCTCGACCGCGTAGAGAAGCGCGGTCAGCGATTCGGTGCCGTAGTCGTTGAGCGACTGGATCTCGAAATAGAGCTTCGGGTTCTCTCCCGCGACCTTCTTCGAGACCGCGAGCTGCTCGTCGAAGGTGGTGCTGGAGAGAGTCGATAGCCGGGGCGCCGCTTCGCCGCTCTCGGCGAGGGCGGTGAAGAACGCGATATTGAGAGCGTGGGAAAGACCGAGCACGTAGGCAATGAGCCGGTCGTGGCTTTCGAGGTCCATCGAGACGCGAACCGCCATGGTGGACGCGAAGAGCGCCTGCGCTTCTTCCGTCGCCTCGGGCACCCCCACGTCGACGAAAATGACATGGCGGCCCGAGAGCAAGTCGGTATCCGGGCCGAACATCGGATGCACCGAGGTAATACGCGCTTTCGCCTCCGCCATGGCCTTCAGGCCGTCGCGAAGCGGGCTCTTGAGAGAGCCGATGTCGAACACCAGGCCCCGCGGCGGGTCCTTCGCCATCTCGAGGAGGATTTCGTTCGTCGTGAGAAGAGGTGCGGCGAGGACGATGAGATCGTGGGTCAGATCCGCCTCGCGCCAGTCCTGGAATCGTTTCCTTTCGACCGGCGACGCTTTCGGGTCCGCGAGCTCCACTTCGAAACCCTGAGAGGCGAGGAACTGCACGAACCATCGCCCCATCTTGCCCTCGCCTCCGAGGACCAGGGCTCTCTTCCCCGTTCCTCCCGCCATGGTCGCGAGCTCTTCTCTCTCCTGGACGGCGAGGGCCGAGCGGATGAGGACCAGCATCAGCTCCTCGGCGAGCCGTGGAGGGAGATTCAAGGTCGCCGCCGTCGCTCGCGCGCGCTCGACCACCTCGCGCTCCTGGCGGAAATCGCGCGTCGGCGCGCCCGTCGCGCGCTTGACGCTTCCGATCTCGGAGGCGAGCCGCGCGCGTTCCGCAACCAGCTCGAGCAGCTTTCGATCGAGCGCCGAAAGCTCGTTTCGTAGATCGCCCAGCGTTCGTTCCATCTGCCGATTCTGGCCGAGCCGGCGATTCCGTTCAATCCCGTACTAGAATACCGGCCGATGATGATGCTTCCGATCCTTCTCGCCGTCCTCGCCCCGGAAACCGGCTTTCTCCACCGCACGGTCGAAGTCGGTTCGACCTCGTACAAGTACCAGGTCTACGTTCCGTCGAGCTTCACACCGGAGAAGAGCTGGCCGGTGATCTTTTTCCTGCACGGCGCCGGAGAGCGCGGCTCCGACGGCGAGAGACAGACCGACATTGGTCTCCCGGCGCGCCTCCGGGAGATGAAGGATTTTCCCGCGGTCGTGGTGATGCCGCAGTGCAGCGAAAGAGGTTGGTGGGGCGACCCGGAGATGGAGGCTCAGGCCTTCGCGGCGCTCGAGAAATCGATGAAGGAGTTTCACGGGGATCCGGAGCGGGTCTATCTCACCGGCCTTTCGATGGGCGGCTACGGAGCGTGGGCGTTCGGATACAAGTATCCGGAGAAGTTCGCGGCACTGGTCCCCGTCTGCGGCGGTGTCGTCGCGAGCCGCCGGTTCATCACACCTCCACCCTGGCATCCGCTCTCGACGAAACCGGACGACCCGTACGGCGAGACGGCGAGCCATCTGACGAAGATGCCGATCTGGGCGTTCCACGGCGAAGCCGATCCGAGAGTCCCGGTAACCGAGTCGCGCAAGCTGACGGAAGCCGTCAAGGCCCGGGGAGGAAACGTCCGCTACACCGAATACCCCGGGGTCGCCCACAACTCGTGGGACCGCGCCTACGCGGAAGCAGAGCTATTCCCCTGGCTTCTCGCTCAACGAAAACCAAAGAAATGAGGACTTCTCTCATGCGCACCCTCAAAACGATCTTCATGATCTCGGCCGCCGTCTCGAGCGCCGCGGCCCAGGAACGCGTCCAGTTCAAGCCGACGGTGGGACATCCCACGTTCGCCGTACGGGAGCCGGTCTTGAAGCTGAAGCCGGGCAACATCCTCGTCTCGAGCACCATGAGCGGCCCCTATTACACCGTCGAAGGCGGCGCTTTTCCCGGCGAGGTGGGGCCGTTCTACATCGAGGGTGCGACCACGAAGGACACCCTCGTGGTCCAGATTCTGAAGGTGCGTCCGAATCATGACATCGCGGCGTCCCAGGTTTCGGGCGGATTCGGCGGTCTCGCGGGCGAAAAGACGGTGCGATTTCTCGCGGACCCGATTCCCGATCGCCGCTACGTCTGGCGACTCGACCGCGAGCGGATGACCGGAAAGACGACCCTTCCCGGGAGCAAGATGCGCGAGATCGAGATCGAGCTCCAGCCGATGCTCGGACGAGTCGCGGTCGCGCCGCGGGGCGAAGAGGCTTTCGCCGGTCTATGGCCCGGCGACTTCGGCGGGAACATGGATGCGCCCGAGGTTCGCGAAGGGACGACTCTGTACCTCCCCATCTTTCACGACGGCGCGTACGTCTACTTCGGAGACGGGCACGCCCGCCAGGGCGAGGGAGAGGTGGCCGGCACCGGGCTCGAAACGTCCATGGACGTGGAGCTCCGCTTCGACCTCCTCAAGGGAAAGACCATCGACTGGCCGCGGCTCGAGGACGAGAACTACATCATGGTCGCGGGAAGCGCCCGTCCCCTCATCGACGCGTTCCGGCTGGCCCATGTGGAGCTCATCGAATGGCTGGTCGAGGACTACGGCTTCGATCGCCTGGACGCCTACGCTCTTCTCGGTCAGCTCGCGGTCTCGACGGTCGCGAATATCGTGGACCCGGCGTATACCGTCCTCGCGAAGTTTCCGAAGAAGTATCTGCCGAAGTAGCTACGCGCGCTTCTGGCGCTCGCGCTCCACGAGAATCCGGCGCAGGATCTTCCCGGAGGGGGACTTCGGGATCTGATCCACGATCTCGATGAGGCGGATCTTCTTGTAGGGCGCCACGCGAGAGGCGATGAACGACTTGAGCTCCTCGTCCGTCACCTCTCCCCGCTTCACCACGAAGGCCTTCGGAATCTCTCCCGCTTCCTCATCGGGAATGGGAATGACCGCGGCATCGGCGACCGCCGGGTGCGTCAAAAGGAGCGCTTCGAGCTCCGCCGGCGCGACCTGGAGTCCCTTGTACTTGATGAGCTCCTTCAGCCGATCGACGATGTAGAAGTATCCGTCCTCGTCGGCGTGTCCGATATCGCCGGAGTGGAAAAAGCCGTCGGCATCGATCGCCGCGGCCGTCGCTCCCGGCTGGTTCAGGTAGCCTTTCATCACCTGCGGTCCACGCATCCAGAGCTCTCCGTCCTTCTCCGGGCCGAGAACTTCTCCCGTCGCCGGATCCACGACCTTGCACTCGGTTCCCGGCACGGGAAAGCCGACCGAACCGAGGCGGTTCCTCTCGTCGGGCGGCGTGAGGTGGGTAGCGGGGCTCGTTTCCGTGAGACCGTAGCCCTGGAACACCATGCAGCCGAGCCTCTTCGCGCAAGCTTCCGAAAGATCGACGCCGAGAGGCGCCGCGCCGGAGAAAACCCATCGGAGCGGCAGATCGAACTTGTCCACCAGGGGATGCTTCGCGAGAGCGAGCACGATCGGCGGCACCAGGTGCGCGATGCTGACCTTGTGCCTGGAAAGAACGCCGAGGAACTGCTCGAGGTCGAACCGCGGCAGGATGACGATCGAGGCTCCGTTGCGGAGGATCCAGTTGAGGATGACCATCATCGCGTAGATGTGGAAGAACGGCAGGATGCCGATGGCGACGTCCGTCTCGCGGATGTCCTCCTTGTACACTTCCGTCACCTGGGCCAGGTTCGACGACAGGTTCCGGTGGGTGAGCATCACCCCTTTCTGGAGACCGGTCGTACCGCTCGAGTACGGAAGGGCGACGATGTCGTTCGCGGCGTCGATGGGAACCTCCGGTGGGTCGCCCTCGTTCGCGAGAAGGGCCTCGTAAGGCGTCGCTCCATCGGCCTCGCCAATGACGAAAATCTCCTCCACTCGCGTCCCGCTCGATCCTTCGCGCGCGTTCGCGAGGAAGGTCTTCGTGGTGAGGAGGTATTTGGCGTTCGCGTCTTTGAGCTGCCGCTCCAGCTCCGCCGGAGTGTAGAGAGGATTGATGGTGGTCGCTATCCCCCCGATGAGGGCGACGCCGTGAAACGCGACGGGGTATTCGAGCAGGTTCGGGCAATAGATGGCGAGAACGTCGCCCTTTCGAAAGCCGCGGTCCCAGAGTCCGCGCGCGAACCGGCGAATGTCCCGATAGAGCTCTCCGTAGGTCACGACCCGATCGGTGACTCCGTCGATGAGAGCCGGCTTCGAAGCTCGCTTCGCGACCCCTTCGAACACGTAATCCGTGAGCGAGCCTTCGGGAACGGTGACGTCGGACCAAGGGCCACGGAAAACGACCGATCTCGCCATGGAGGCGGCAAAGGTAGATCAGCTGAGGACAACTTTCAACGCTTTGCGTTTTTCTTCCGAGACTAAACCAGCGCTTGATACGCCGCGGGGGCGCGCTCCAGGATCTCCGCCACCGTTTCCAAAGCTCTCTCGAGGCGGGAGCGTTCCGCCACGGGACCGAGGCAGATACGCACGGCGTGAGCGCTCGTGGCGCGAGCGGCGATGAAGTCCTCCGCGGGTGAAACCAGAATCCCGCGCATCCGCGCCTGGGCGACGAAATCCCGGACACACCAGGGCTCGGGAACGGTGAGCCAGCCGTGGGGGCTCGCGGGATGAGCGCGGTACTCGAATGCGCCGAGAATCGAGGAGGCGAGCTTCTGGCGCGCGCGGATCTCGGAGCGCTTCCACTCCATCACGCGCTCGGCCGTGCCGTCCTCGATCCAGCGCGAGACCACCTCTGCCATCACCGGCGGGGCCATGATGGTCGTCGCGGAGAGCGACGAAACGAGGCGATCGACCATCGCGGGTGGAGACACGAGAAAGCCGAGCCGAAGCCCCGGAGCCAGGCTCTTCGACGTCCCGTTCAGATAGAAGAACCGGGAGGAATTTCGCGCGAAGCTTCGCAGCGGCTTTTGCCGCGGCAGGAGAAAGCCGTAGCTGTCGTCCTCGACCACCGCGAGGCCGTAAGCCTCGGCGACGGAGACAATCTCCTTTCGCCGCTCCTCGGACATGACCGCGGACGTCGGGTTCTGGAGCGTCGGCATGCAGTAGAGCGCTTTCGCCTCCGTCGTCGCGCAGGCGGCCTCGAGCGCGTCGGGACGGATGCCCTCCTCGTCCATGGCGAGTCCCCTGAGGCGCAGGTGAAGAAAGTTCGCGAGCGACTTCATTCCGCTGTACGTCACCTCCGCGGTCAGCACGGTGTCGCCGGGGTTGGTGATGGTGGAAAAAGTCACCGCCATGGCGTGCTGGACGCCCGTCGTCAAGAGCAGGTTCTCGGGTGCGGCGAAGACGCCGAGCGACTTGAGGTGCTTCGCCGCGGCGTTCCGATGGCGCGGGTGGCCTTGATACGGTTGATAGTCGACGAGAGAGCTCGCGCCGCCGTTCAGCAGATGTTTCGAGAGGCTCTCCATCAGATCGCGGCTCAACGCGTAGGGCGGAAGGCTGTTCACGGTGAGGTCGAGGGCCGAGGGCTCCGGAATTTCCCGCTTCAATCCGAAGGTCTCCATGCGGCGGACGAACGTGCCTCGTCCGACTTCGCCGCTGACGAGTCCGCGCCTCTCCGCTTCGGTGTAGGCGCGGGTCACCGTCGTCAGAGCCACTTTGAGCTCATCCGCCAGATCGCGCTGGGGAGGGAGCCGTTGTCCATCTGTCAACTTGCCGCTCGAGATGTCCTCCGCGATGGAGTTGGCGATGGCGAGATAGAGGGGCTGCTCGCGATTCGAAAGAGTTGGCCGCCACATTGTCATAGCGAGAGCTTAGCATTGCCCGCGTCGATGGACAATACGATATGAATGCAATTGTGATATTGTACGCATGCAATCTGCCGCGTTGACATCCGCACCCCGGGGGACGAGACTTGGAGCGCCGGCAGGAGGACCCCGTGACCATCCAAGCCATCGCTTTCGCCCTCGCCCTGACGCTAGCAGAGGAGCAAACGAAACCCGCTCCAGATCTCAAGAATTTCGACATGAGTCAGGTGAAACCCGACATGTCGCAGTTCTCGAGCTACAACTGGAGCAAGGATCAGGTTGCGGTCGTGAATCTCGCGAACCACATTCGGCTGGTCAATGCCATACAACAGCAGATGAAGGACCACGGGTACCGGATCGATACCGTGCGACCCGACGTCGTGATCCAGTACAAAGCGGACCGCCACACCGCCGTCCGCACGGAGTCCTCGCAGAAGGCCTCCACGTGGGATCCGACCGACATGAAAGTCCAGGTCGAGCTGACCCGCGAAGAAGAGGTGACTCTCCAGATCTTGATGATCGAGACGGAATCGGGCTTTCTCGTGTGGGAAGCCAAGGGCAAGTACCCGTTGGGGACGCCGGACAAGGCGGAGAGACTGATCAACGCGGCGGTCGAGGGACTCTTCGCGCAGTACCCGAAAGAAGACGAGGGTTCTTAATTAGTACTCGCCTCGCTCCTCGCTCGGCTCGTTCCCCTCGCTCTTCGCTCGGAGAGGACGGCCGGACTTCCCGCGGCACATTGCCTTCGGCGCGGCCGCTTCCTCCCGGCCGGGCTCGCTTCGCTCGCGCAGGCTGCGGATGCATCCTCGCGCAGCCTGCCTAGATCTCGGGAAACTGGCGGGCGAGCCGCGGCGTCACTCCCCTCCGCGCGGCGTCGCTGACATAGCTCTTGTAGAGCTCGTCGTAGATCGCGACCGACTGATAGCACGCGGCGATGGTGCTCTCCGCGTTTCTGAGGCAGGACATCCGGTTCCACTCCGGAATGTTTCGTCCGCTGTTGGCGAAAACCCGCCTTTGATCGACGTACTCGAGAACGATTCGTCCGAGCCGCATGAGCGCCTCGTCGTCCTTGTCGCCTTCGAATTCGCGCGCGATATCGGGACAACCCGCGACCGAGCGCGCGAGAGACTCGAATTGCGGGAGCGAGGACTCCACCACCTGCTGGAGCTCACCCTCCTCCTTCGAGGAGGCGGGCGCCGCGGTTCCCCCAAGGGTGTCCGTAAGGCTCGCGGAGGGACTCAGAACGACTTCGGACGCGAGACGGCCCCCGCCCTGAATGAGCTCCAGAGCATGATCGGCGGCGACGGCGAAGCCGATCGATTCTCCTTCCGCCACCTTCATGGTCGCGATTCCCACGACTCGTCCCGAACGGTCGAGGAGTGGTCCGCCGCTATTGCCCGGATTGATCGCGGCATCGGTCTGGACCAGAGTCGCTCCCTCGAATGGCCGGACCGCGCTCACGATTCCGCGGGTGACGCTGCTCTCGAGCACCCCCATCGGCGAGCCGATGACGTACACCTCTTGTCCGACGCGCACCGCCGAGACCGGTGACAGCTCGAGGCTCTTCCGGTCGGCGAGCTCCCGGTCGAGGCGCACGAGGGCGAGGTCATGATTCTCCGCGATCCGCTCGACGGTTCCGCTGAGCGCGCTTCCGTTCGAGAGCTTCACGAGCACGTTCTTGGCGCTGCCAACGACGTGGTGGTTGGTGATTACGGTTCGGGAATCAACGAGAAACCCGCTTCCGCGTCCTTCGTCGGAGATGATCGAGACGACGGATTGAATGGCGAGTCCGATGGTGTCCTCGAGGTTCGCGGGCGCTTCCGCCACGGGGGCGACCACCGGCTCGGCCGCGGGGGCCGCCGGCTCATCGGCTCCGCGCCGGCTTTCGAGGACAATGTATCCTGCGGCTCCGGCGAAGATCGCGGCCGCGACCGCGATGAGGACGCCGGACGGACCTCTCTTCGAAGCCTCACAGATGCACGGTCTCGTGCCGGACGACGGCATCGCCCGTCCGCACTTGGGACAGATCCGGAGACCTGGGCTCAAAGAACGACTCCGACTCGCGCCTTCCGACTTCCGTTTTGTTGGGCTCGAATCCGATGATATCAGGAGCTTCGCTTGGAATCGAACCTCGCGTGGCGGTAGCTCGACAAGAGCTCCACTTCGACTCCGTCGAGTATCTCGATCGCCGAGAGTCTCCCGACGATGGGAGATAGAGTCACGCCGCTGTGCATGACGGCGAGATAAACCCCCGGTGCGCCTTCCGGAAAACCGATGATCGGATAACCGTCCTTCGGAAGCGGACGGAAACCGAGCGTCACTTTCTCGAGAGAGAGCGACGCGAGCGCCGGGAGATATCGTCGACCCGCTTCGAGCACCCGCTCCCCTTCCTCGTCCGTCGGGAGCTTCGAAGGCGCGGACCCGAACCCCATTCCGGCCACGAGACGGCCGTCGAGCTTCTGCTTCACGTGGGCTCCGGGAGACAGCACGACGCGGTCGACGATTCGGTCCCCGGGCTTGGTATGGGCGAGGACGCCCGGCGATTCGATCAGCGGAACTTCGACTCCCGCCATCGCCGCGAGCTTCGCGGTGTCGACCCCGGCGGCGAGGACCACCACGTCGAGCTCGTGGTCGCCTGCCGTGGTGCGGACGCCGGCGAGCCTTCCCCACTTCTGATCGATGGCGGTCACTTCGCAGGGGAAGATCACTTTCGCGCCCTGTTTTCGCGCGTGATCGATCAACACTTCCGCCGCGCGCACCGGATCGAGGCTTCCTTCGTCCTCGCTCCAGGACGCCGCCAGGACCTCTCCCGGTTCGACGTTCTTCTCGAGCTTCCGGAACTCGTCGACCTCGATCAGCCGGGTGGAGTAACCCCATCTCTGGTGAGAGGCCACCTCCTGGCGAAGCCACCGCGCGCGATCGGGCTCGTGGTACCACTCGAGGCTTCCTCCCCACTGGACTTCCAGATCGCCCGCGAGCTCGCGCTCGAGGTGGCGATAGCCGAGGGCACCGAGCCGATTCAGCTCGAAGTAGTGGTGCGGCTTTTTCGAAAAGGTCGCGTTGATCCAGGCGAACGAGTTCGCGGTCGCTCCCGATGCCGGCTTCGTTTTTTCGAAGAGCGTGACGGCAGCGCCGCGCCGGGCGAGGTGATAGGCGATGGAAGCGCCCAGGATGCCGCCCCCCACGACGCCGATTCTCCTGCGGGGTTGCGAGGGCCGTTCGGGCGCCAGGCAGGGCGGCGACCGCGATTCCGGAGAAGATCTGAAAGAAACTGCGGCGGTCCATGGCCGTCAGGGAAGAAGGGCGAACGCGTTCAGAGGCGAGGCGGTCGCGCCCTTGATTCGGAGCGGGTTCAGCACGAGCACGAACTCGTGGCGTCCCCGCTCCGCGAGAGCCTGTCCCAGCGCCTCGAGGTTCAAGTTCTCGACGAGATAGATGCCGTTGTCGGCGATCAGGATGCGATGGCCGGGGAAGATGGTGCCCTTTTCCGGAAACACTTCGAAGGTGAGCTGATCGGAGCCGGTGAGAAAAACCTTCTTCGCCGCGAGCCACTTCGCGGCGTCCTCGCCCGGGCCGGGGCGGGGGCCCATGTACTTCGCTCGGTCCGCGTTGTAGAACTGGCCATAGCCCGTGCGAATGAGGACGGAATCGCCGGCCCGCACCTCGACCTTCGCGGCGGCGGCGGTCGCCTCCAGGTCGGCCGCGGTAATCTCATATCCCGGTTCCAGCGCGGAGACGCCCTTGTGGCGAGCGACGTCAAGGAGAACGCCGCGATTCACGAGCTTGGCGCTCGGATAGTTCTCGATACCCTGAGCGGTCATCCCGTCAGGGCCTTCGCTCGCGGCGGCGTCGGCTCCTCCGTACAGCTTCCCGTTGTCCGAGATGTGGCCCAGAGAGTCGATGGTCGGCGCTCCGTGCTGCCCGCTGAAGAACATCATGTCCGCGGCGAACGCGATGCCTCCGGGAATCATGCCGGTGGTGGCCTTGTGCCCGGTGTGAAGGCCGATCGTAAAGGGTGGATTGAACCCGAGAACGGGCGCGTTCTTGTCCCAGACGAAGTTCAGCTCGACGACCTTGGCCGAGAGCACCGATTTCACGAACTCGGCGTCGTTCTGCGCGAGCAGGGGCGACGCCAGGAAAAGCAGGATGGCGGCAGGTTTCAAGGCAATCACGGCGGTTCCTCCGAGCGCCGGATCTTACAGCAGATCAGTCGAGGCGAAGAACGGCAACGGGATCCAAACGGCTCGACTTTCTGGCCGGCAAGTAGCAGGCGAGGAGCGCGGCCGCCGCGAGGAGCGCCGCGAGCAGAACGAGGGCGGTCAGTGAGGGAGCGCGGAGGCTCGGAACCAGGCCGAGGAGCAGTCGGGTGATCGCTTGCGATCCTACGAAGCCCGCAAGGAGCCCTGCGGGGACCGGGGCCATTCCGGAGACCAGCATCCGGCTCAAAACCGAAGACGAGGTGGAACCGAGAGCCATACGGATCCCGATTTCGCGTTTTCGGGCGCTCGCGATCGAGGACGCGACTCCGAACAGGCCCACCACGGCGAGGAGGACCGCGAGAACGGCGAAAGCGCCGAGTAGGAGCGCGACGAATCGGGAGGTCGCGAGTGAGCCCGCTACGATCTCGCTCATCGGGGAAAGGCGAACAATGGGGAGGTTCGGGTCCACTTCGGCGACCGCGCGCCGAACCGCGGGCCCGAGGCTCGGAGGAGGAAGTGAGGCTCGGAGCACGATTTCGTTCCGGCCAAGAGTCCACTGGTCGAGAGGCCGATACATCTCCGGGCTCGGCGCGAGCGCGAGCCCGCGCTCGTGCACGTTGCCGGCGACGCCCACGATCTCCCACGGATCACCGTCGGCATTGAAGAGCCGGACGGTCTTTCCGACGGCGCTTTCCCCCGGGAAGGTTGCTCGCGCGAAAGCCTCGTTGACAATCCCGACCGCGGCGCTTCCATCGCGATCGCCGTCGTCGAGCTCGCGGCCTTCGAGAAGCGGAATCCCCATGGCGCGAAAGTAACCCGGCGACACCACACGGAAGTTCGCGCGGGGCGGAGTGTCCTTCGGACCCAGAACCTGCCCTTCGGGGTAGAAGGAGAAATCCCAGTTGCTCGAATCGAGAGGAAGAATGTGAATCGAACCGACGGCTTCGACCGCGGGAATGGAGGCGAGGCTCTCGTAAAGTCTTCGGAAGAGCTGCCGCTTCTGCTCCGGCTCGGGGTAGGCGCCCTCGGGAGTTGATACGGCGACCACGAGCGCGCGCTCCGCCTCGAAACCCGGGTCGGTTCGCGAAAGGCGAAGGAAGGACGAAACGAATAGGCCGGCGGCGGTAAGGAGAACGACGCTCGCGGCGATCTCGAATGCGACGAGCCCTCGATGGAGCCGCTGGCGGCCGGGAGCACCGGAGCTCGCGCTGCCGCGAATGGCGAGCATGTCGAGCTTCGCCGACGCGCGGAGCGAGGGCAACAAGCCGAAGGCCACCGCCGCGAAGGCCGAAAGCGCGAGCGCGAAAAGGAGCACCGCGCCGTCGACGGCGAGTCCGTCGGTCCTCGGCAACTGCGGAGGCAGGAGCGCTCCGATCGACCCCGCGGCCAGAGCCGCGAGGACCGCGCCGAGAACGCCGCCGGTGAGACCGAGCACCATGGACTCCGTCAGAAGCTGGCGCGCGACCCGTCCTCGGCCCGCGCCGAGCGCCGAGCGCACGGCGAGCTCACGGCCTCGCTCGCCAAGGCGCGCCAGAAGGAGCGAGGAAAGATTGAGGCACGCGGATAGCAGGACCAGGGCGATCGCGAACGAAAGGAGGCCGAGCTGGCCTCGGACCTCCTTGCCCACGATCGAATCCTGGAGCCTTTCGACCCGAGCGTGCAGGATGTCCTCGGCGGAGGTGCGCGGGTACATCGTCTCGCGCACCAGACCGGAGAGTCCTTTCACCTCCGCGTCCGCCGACTCGAGGCTCGCGCCCGGCTTCAGTCGGCCGACCACCGAAAGAAACCAGGAATCGTCCTTCTCCAGGTCTACCGGTCTTTCGAGCGGAAGAAACGCCTCTCGAGGCCCGAAGGAATCGAGCGTGGCCTCGGCGTCGCCGACCACGCCGACGACGGTGCAATCGGTTCTGCCCGCGCCCGCGAGCCGGATGCGACGGCCGAGCACTCCCCGATCCTCGCCGAAACGGCGACGCCACAGCCCCTCGCTCAGAATGCAGACATCGCTGCGGCCGGGGTCCCCTTCCTCGGGTGCGAAGGTGCGTCCGAGAACGGCACGGACGCCGAGGACCTCGAAATGGTTCGCCGATACGACGGCGCCCGAGAGCTCCTCGGGCTCCCCTTCCCCGACGAGGGTGAACCCCCAGCCGCTGTAACCCGAAAGCCCCGAGAAAGACTCCGCCCGCTCGCGGAAGAAAGCCAGGATGCGCTGGTTGAAGCTCCCCGGAATCCACCAGACGCGAACCACTTCGTCCGGCTCCTCGAAGCCGAGCGGCCGCAGCACGACCCAGTTCACGACGCTGAAGATGGCCG
>CAWGBY010000002.1:0-247886 GCA_963820855.1 uncultured Acidobacteriota bacterium | reverse complement strand
GCGTGCCTCCGAAGAACATCTCGCCGTCGGGATTCTTGTAGTAGGAGCCGAAGAGGAACTCGTTGTCCTGGAGGCCGTCCTTCACGTCGAAGTTGCGGAAGGTCTTGGTCTTGGGATCGAAGTGCGACAGTCCCTTTGTTGGTCGACAGCCAGAGTCCGCCGTTCTCGTCCTCCAGGATTCCGTAAATCACGTCGTTCGGCAGACCGTCTTTCTCGTTGAAGTGGGCGAAGGTGCCGCTCTCGCGATCGAGGAGGTTCAGACCGACGAAGGTGCCGACCCAGAGATTCCCCTCACGATCCTCGAGGATGGAGAGGGCCGCCTTGTCGGTCATGCTTCCCGGGCCGTCCATGCGAAAGACGTAGCGGTTGAAGCAGTCGCAGTCGCGGTCATAGGCGTTCAAGCCGTTGCCCGTGCCGACCCAGAAGCCGCCGCGCCGATCCTCGTAGAGGGAGTAGACGAGATCGTCGCTCAGGCTCCGTGGGTTCGAGGGATCGTTCTGGTAGCGGCGAAACTTGGCGTCGGCGCCCGCCTCGAGATCGAGCCGGCTCAGACCGGAAAGGTGCGTCCCCACCCAGAGCAGGCCCTTCCCATCGGGGAGAAGCGTGCGCACGCGATCGCCGGAGAGGCTCTCCGGATTCTCCGGATCGTGACGAAAACGAGTGAAGCGCGTCCCGCGACGGGCTCGAATCGATTGAGCCCTCCGCCGAAGGTGCCTACCCAGACGTCGCCTCCGCTCGGTCGCCGACGATGCTGTAGACGCGATCGTCCGAAAGCGACGTGGCGTCCTTCGGATCGTTGCGATAATAGATGTAGGAGCGGCTCTCCCGGTCGAAACGGTTCACGCCTCCGTCCGTCCCGAGCCAGAGGCTGCCCTCGGGACTCTCGTAGAACGTCCGGACCGTGTCGTGGTTGATCTTCGCGGGAAAGCGATTGTTCTTGTGGTAATGCGGGAAGCGGCTGTCCTTCAGGTCGACGCGATTCAGCCCATCGCCGAAAGTCCCCACCCAGAGAAGGCCCGTCTCGATCCTCATACACGGAACGAATCTGGTTCGAGCTCGCCCGGCGTGAACAGCGGCGTCCGCGATTCTCCCGCTCGGGGTGATCTGGGAGAGCCCGAAGTTCTCCTCCCCGACCCAGACGGAGCCCGAAGAGCCCGCATCGACCGACCGCACCGAGAGCCGAGCGAGCTCTGGCCGGGGATCCCGTTCGAATCTTTCCGGAAGTCCGATCGAGAAAGAACAAGCCCTTCGAGGTAGCGATCCAGAGACGGTTTCGCGACGTATCTTCGGCGAACGCTCGGACGATCCATTCCGAATTGGCCAGGCTCCAGGCTTCGAGATTCTCCGGCTCGCCGCCGGAACGTCGCGCTCGCCCGGCACCGCGGGTCGCGATGCCCGCGAGAGTGCCGACCCAGAGGACGCCGTCCGCGTCGACGTGAAGAGCGCGAATCCGATCGTCCGGGATGCTTTCTTCGTCTCCCTCCGCCGGATGGAAGCTCTCGATTCGCGCGCGCGTCGGATCGAGGCGGCTCAGTCCCGCATTCGTTCCGACCCACAAGTAGCCCTTCCCGGTCCTCGGCGATCGCATGGATCGAATCGTCGGCGAGCCCCGGTCCGCTCCGTCTTCCGCGGCGAAGAAACCGCCGAAAGGCGCCCGTCGCCCGATCGAACGCGTTCAAGCCGAGGTTGGTTCCGACCCAGAGGACGCGCTCCCGATCCTCGTAGAGCGCCCGGATGTAGTTGTCGCTCAGGCTTCCCGGATCTTCGGGATCGCGCTTGAATGGCGTGAACCGGTAGCCGTCGTACTTGTTCAGCCCGTCGTCGGTGCCGAACCACATGAACCCGCGGTGATCCCGGAGGATGCTCCGGACCGAGCTCTGGGAGAGACCTTCGTCGGTCGAGAATCGTTCGAAGCGCCGCTCCGCCTGCGCCTCGAGAACCGAGGGCGCGAGACAGGGCGAGAACCACGAGGAGCGGGGTCAAGATCGCGCATCGAATGGGCCCCCATTCTACCCAGTCGCTCTGTCGCCTTCGATATACTCCGCGGTCATGCGATTCGAAGCTCTCCTCACCGCGGCGCTCTTCGGCCTCCCCGCTCCCGTTTTCGCTCTCGCAAGAAATCGTGGCCATCGTCGGCGGCGACGGTCATCGACGGAAACGGCGGTCCGCCGCTCGAAAACGCGGTCGTCGTGATCCGCGACGGCCGCATCGCCGACGTGGGTCCCGCGTCCTCGACGCCAGTTCCCTCGGGAGCGCGCGAGCTCGAGGCCGCGGGAAAATTCGTGACTCCGGGTTTCGTCGACACCAACGTTCACCTGTCCCTCTACGGCGGCCACACGGGCGAGCGCTACGAGACTCTCGTTCGGTACCACGACCGCCAGGAGGACGTGGTTCTCGAGTCGGCCCAGATTCAACTGAAGTACGGCGTCACGACGGTGCGCGACAGCTACGGCGTCCTTCCGCCGCTGAGGGCCGTGCGAGACCGCATCGAGCGCGGAGAGGCGATGGGATCGCGGATTCTCGCGGCGGGAAACATCGTCGGCTGGGGTGGGCCCTTCTCCATCACCTTCAGCCTGATCCCCGAGGAGGGGCTCACGCCGTTCCAGGAGCGCATGAACGACCTGGTCGCGCAGGGCGCGGGCGAAGACTTGATGGACATGACGCCATCGGAGCTTCGGGTCGCGATCAACGCGTACCTCGACCGCGGAGTGAATTTCGTGAAGTACGGAGGCACGGGCCATACGTCGATGCCGACGCTCATCGGATTCTCGCCGGAAGCTCAGAAGGTGCTGGTCGAAGAGACGCACCGGCGTGGACTCGTCGCCGAGACGCATTCGACGACCCTCGAAGGCCTGCGCCTTTCGATCGAAGCGGGCGTCGACCTGGTGCAGCATCCCGAGATTCTCTCGCCGCGGGAGATCACCGACGAGATGGTCGCGCTCTTTCGCGAGCGGGACGTCATCTGCTCGATGCTGGTCAATACCATGACCGGCCCCGCCTGGAAGGAGCACCTGGAGAAGCGAGAGTCGGCGGCGAAGAAGCTCGAGAAGTCCGGCGGAGGCCCTCACCGGGCATCAGGGCAAGCCGGAGGAACGCGAGCTCACCGCGGCCGAGAAGCGCCGGCAGGCGGAGGAGCTGGGAGAATCTCTCGAGACGAGGCGGCGAAACGCGATGAAGCTCATCGCGGGAGGCTGCCGGGTGACCGTCGGAACCGACAACTATCGCGCGGCGGCGCCCGAGTTCGCGCGAAAGCCGAAGCCCGGCTACCAGGACGCCGGCGAAGGAACCATCGTCGCGATCGAGGGGCTGGTCGAGCTCGGAATGACGCCGTCGCAGGCGATCGTGTCGGCCACCCGAAACGGCGCCATCGCCTGCCGCGGGTCTTTCGGAATTCGGGACGCTCGAGAAAGGAAAGCGCGCGGACCTCCTGGTGCTCGACGCGAACCCGCTCGAGAACATTTCGAACATCCGCAAGCTGAGCGTGGTCATGAAGGCCGGCAAGATTGTCGAGACCGAGAAACTCCCGGAGAAGCCGGTCTACTATCGCCGCGGAAGCGGAAACTGACCCGAGATCATTCGCCGGACTCGACGCAGAGAAACTCGCGGCGCGCGAGCACTCGTCCCGTGTCGTCACGCGCTTCGACGACCCAGCTTCCGCTCGCGCCGTCGGGAAGAGTGTAGCGCGAGAACGTGCGCCAGTGAGGACCTCCAATCGCGAGGTCCGTCTTCATCACCGCCCGCCCTTCGTGAAGCCAGTAGTGATGGATGACTTCGCCGGGCTTCGCGGCGAGAACTCGAGTCCAGAAGGCGACCCGCTCTCCGTCGGAGAAGCGGTCGGCCGGGTCCGACGAGCGCGTGATCGACGATTCGCGTTCCGAGAGCGGCATCGGACACGGAGATGGTGCGAGGGCGCTGCCGCTTCTTTCGGAGGCGATCGGCTCGGGCCTGGTCTCGACGGGACGAGACGGGCTCCGCGATGCTTTCTCGACCGTGGCCGGGGGGCGAGGCGCCGGCCGCGGGCTCGCGGCTGACCCAGACCGCCGTGAGGAGCGCCGAGCCGCTGACGCAGCGCGAAGAGCACGGGGGCGAGCGAAGTCCGCGTTCGTGCCGGCTCGTCGCTCGACGAGGCGCGAAAGCTCACGAACCGACTTCTCGCGGGTCTCGGCGGGTCCGAGGCCTTTCTCGCTCTCCGGCCGAGCGGAAGGACTCGAGCATCGGCTCCGGGTCGAGGCCGAGAAACTCGGCGTAGGAACGAAGGTAGCTCCTCCCGAAGGGACCGCTCGGAAGAGCCTCGATGGCCCCGTTCTCGAGGGCCTCGAGGTAGTGCTGGGCGATACGCGTAGCGCTCGCGACGGCATCGAGAGAGACGCCGCGCTCGGCTCGCGTACGCGCCTCAACTCTTCCCCGAAGACTGTACTTTCAGCCAAACAGCAACTCCCCGGCGGAGATGCGGTCGGCGCGCTTCGCTCCCGAACTCCGGTCCCTACATTATTACCCCGGTCGGTCGGGACTATGGTAGGCTAATGGTCTACCGAATCAGAACCGACGCGCCGGATCCTGAGGAGGATCGATGCACGAGCGACTTTGCTCTTGCGGACACGTATTCGCGCGCCACGGCGAGTCTCGGGGACCTGCAGAGAGAGCAGCTGCCGGTGCGTGGAGTATCGGGCGGATCGCTCCCCGGCGTCTACAACCTCAGCTTCGCCCGGCGTCTTCTTCAGAAGCACTCGGGACGACCGCTCCTTCCGAAGCGGCCGCCCGACCGGACCGTTGACGACTGATCGCGGGCGTTCGCGCTACTTCGTGAGCCGCTGCAGCTCGACTTCGGCGGCGATGTGTCCGAACGCGGGCCAGTAGCCGACGCCGACGACCTTCTCGAAGAGGGCGCGGGCGCGGTCCGTATCTCCGTTGTAGAGATACCAGTTGGCGACGCCGTACCCCTGCGTCGCGACTTGTAGAGGTTCCGCGTTCTCCGGATTCAAAACCGTCTCCGGCTTCACCAGACCCTTGTACATCAGCAGGCGCTGGTAGTAGGCGGTGTTCTCCTCGATCGCCATTCCCTCGCGGATGGGCTCGAGCACCTTCGCGGCCTCGGCGCGTCTTGCCGTCGCGGCGATAGGCCATGTAGAGCCAGTCGCTCGTCGCGACCTTCGACTCCTCGTCCGCCGAGGCCTTCATGCACTCGAGGTAGGCATCGATCGCCTTTCCGAACTCGCCTTTCAGGTAGTGGGCGAGCCCGAGGTGGTACCACACGTTGAAGTGCAGCGTGCTCGGCCGGCCTCCGACGCCGCTCGGCTCGACTTCGTCCGCTTTGCCGCGGATGAGCTCCGCGCCTTTCGCCAGATCGGTGATCGCCTTGTCGAAATCGCGCACGCTGATGTAGCGGTGTCCGCGGAACCGGTAGAAGCGCGCGTCCTCGGGATAGAGATCGATGCCCTTGCTGAAGGCGTCGATAGCGTCGTGATAACGATGGAGGTAGCCGAGCCTTCGGCCGAGCCAGATGATGTTGTCGGCCTTCTTCGGATCGGCCGCGTACTCCGCCTCGGCCTTCTTCAGGTTCTCCTCGAGCTCCGGTCTCTGCTCGGCAGTGATGAGCGGATCGCGGTACAAGGGCTTCCCGTCGAGGGAGGTCGCTTCCGGTTTCTCCTGCGCGCCCATCGTGCCCGAAAGGGCCATCGCCAGGACCATCACTGCGGCTGTCAACTCGAGCGTTTCCTTCATCTCACACCTCGCCGCGAATTCTAGTCCGTGCATCCGCCAATGGCTATAGAATCCCGCTCCGATGTCGGCATCGCTCGAAGCGGAGAGCTCGGCCAAGCTCGAAAGAGCGGAGGCCGGCTTCGTGAAGCTCATCGGACCCGGGCTCATCGTCGCCGCCACGGGAATCGGCGCCGGAGACGTGGTTTCAGCGACGGTCGGGGGCGCGCGCTACGGCGAGATCCTTCTCTGGGGAATCCTACTCGGCGCGTTCTTCAAGTACGTGCTCAATGAAGGGGTGGCGCGGTTCCAGCTCGCGACGGGGCTGACCGCCATCGAGGGTTGGGCTCGTTACCTCCCGGTATGGGTCCGGGTCTACTTCGGCGCCTACCTCGTCCTCTGGACGGTAGCGGTCACCGCCGCGCTCGCGAACGCGTGCGGCCTCGGCATCTCGAACCTCACCTTCGGCGCGGTCCCCCAATCGTGGGGCGCGGCCCTGCACTCGCTCGCGGGAGCGGCCTTCGTGCTTCTCGGCGGATTCTCGGGCTTTCAGAAAATCATGAAGCTTCTGGTCGGCGCGATGTTCTTCGCGATCATCGGCTGCGCCATCGTGACGCTCGAAGACGGCGGCGCTGTCTTGAGCGGTCTTCTCATTCCGCGAATCCCGGAGGGAGCGCGGCGCCTACGTCCTCTCGCTCATCGGCGGAATCGGAGGCTCGGTGACCCTCCTCTCGTACAACTACTGGCTTCGCGAGGAGGGCATGGCGACGCCGCGCTTCGCGCGCTTCGTGAAGAAGGACCTCGCGCTCGCGTACAGCTTCACGGCTCTCTTCGGGATCTCGATCATGACCATGTCGAGCCGCGCCTTCCACTCCGCCGGAATCCAGATCACCGACGGGCAGGCGGTCACGAGGCTCGCGGAAATGCTCGGCAACCTCGTCGGACCCATCGGGCTTCTACCTCTACTCGATCGGTTTCTGGGCGGCGGTCTTCGCCGCGCTCCTCGGCGTCTGGCAGAGCGTCCCCTACCTCTACGCCGACTTCTATGCCATCTGGAAGAACGTCTCCCCCGAAGAGCGGTCGAAGCTCACGGAGGTCGGGAGCGGTCCTTACCGCGCCGCGCTCGCCTACGTCACGCTCGCGCCAATCCCCTTCGCGTTTCTCGGCCGGCCTCTCTTCATCATCGTGACCTATACCATCGTGGGAAGCCTGTTCCTTCCGTTTCTCGCGGCGACGCTCCTCTGGCTCCACCGCGTTGCCCGCTGGGACGAGCGCGTGCCCCGAAACGGATGGATCACGACGGCACTCCTGGTCCTCGTGCTGGTCCTGTTCCTTGCGATCGGAGTGAGAGAGATCCGCGAAGCGCTTTAGCGAGCCGTCAACGCGGCTTCAACACCAATCGGTGCGCGGTCGCTTTTTCCACCGCCTCCCGGCTGTACGGAAGCTCGAACATCTCTCCCTTCACCCACATCTCGAGGAGATTGTCGTAGTAGGGACTTCCCGGCTGCCCGGACTGGCCGGGGGCGATGATGGCGAGGGACCGGTCGAGGTCGCTGAAGTCGGTCACGAGCCGGTAGACCGCGCCGGTAGCGTCCACCGTGCCGCCGCCCCCGTCGCGCTCGACGGAACGCACGTCGAAGTCGCTTAAGAGCGGGTGCGGAAAATCGCTTCGATGGATCCTCCCCCATCGCCACGCGCTCTCGTCCGGCCCCTGAGAAGAAGTGAGCGCCTCGATCGCGCGAGCGAGCCCGGCCTCGATCGCCGGCGGATCGAGCGCCTCGAGATCGACGGCTTTCCTCCATTCGAAATAGATTGCGGCAGCGGCGCTGTCCTTCTTCATGAGGCCGTCCCAGGCGGCGAGGGACTTCCGCGCGCGCTCGACGGGCTCCGATGCCGCTACCCAGCCTTCGAAGCGAGGCCGGAGCTCGACCGCCTCCGTATTCAGAGTATCGTTGAGAATTCGACGCATGTCCTCCCGCGTATAGGCCGACCCGGACGCGAGGAGCTCCCGGATTCTCTCGTAGCGTCGATAGCGCGGCGCGCCGCTCGAGAAGAAGAGCGGAGGGTCGTAGTCCGTCGGGTGGGTGTTGTTGTTCGCCGTCGCGAGAAAACCTTCCGTGGGATTCACCGTGCGCGGAAGATCGTCGCGAAATCCGTCCCACTCGAAGGCGCCCGTTCCCGGAACGGGAAGCCTCCCGTGCCAGCCCCGCCGACGCGGCGAGAGCGCGGCGATGGTCCAGCCGACGTTTCCGTCGGCGTCCGCGCACACGAGGTTCGTCGGCGGGCTCTTCAGGTAGGCCGACTCCCTCAGGCACTCCTCGACGTTCTGCGCTTGATCGAGCCGCAGCCCTCCCAGGTACTCGGCAGTCCCCGGTTCCTGGAGCTTCGAGCGGAGCGCGTAGGCGATGCCTCGCTCCCTGTCCACGTGAAAGAGCGGGCCGTGCCGGCTGACGCGAAACACGACGCGCCGCGGCTCGGCCTCACCCTTGACCCGAATCTCCTCGGTAAAAGACTGTCAGCGGCTCCCAGGCTCCCTGGTACGAGACCTGGTCGGGAGCATCGGGGTTCAGCGTCTCGATGTAGACATCGGCCTGGTCGCTTGCCGTCGCGGTCCGGCCCCAGGCGATGCGGCCGTTGTGTCCACGGATGACGCCGGGAATGGTGGACTCCGTGGCCCCGATGACATTCCATCCCGGAGCCACGAGGTGAATCATGTAACGATGGGCCGGAAGGCTCACCTCCCGATGCGGATCGTCGACCATGAACCCTTCGCCCGTGCCGGTAAGCGCGGGTCGGACCGCCCAATTGTTGCTGCCGGGTGAGGTCTCGCGCGCACCGGTATTGTCGGAGCGGATGGCGCGATACTGCGGCAGAAGCTCCGGGCGAGGGAACTCTCCATAGAGATCGCCCTCGAGCGCGGCTCCGGCAGCGTCGCTCAAGAGCGCGACATCGAGACCTTCCGGTACGTCGAGCTCTCGGAACGGGTCCGGGTTCTCGCGGCGGTTGGCCTCCTCGGCGCCGAGCTCTCCTACCGCTCGCGCGAGGCGAAGCTCGGAGAGCGCATCGTCCACGACCATCTCGACTCGCGCTCGGAGCAGGATCGTTTCTTTCGTCCACGGCTCCGGCTTGATTCCGGTGAACTGAAACTCGACCGGCAGATTCGAGGAGGCGTGCTCGAGGTAGGCGTTGATGCCGCGCACGTACGCGGACACGATGCGATCCGCGTCCGGGTGATAGCTCGAGAGCTCCGTCTCGTCGAAGGGTCCGCGAAACTGGAGCATCCGCACCAGCCGATCGTGCGCGAAGCCCTCTTCTCCGATGAGCTCCGCCATCCGGCCCTCGCTCCATCGCCGCCAGACCTCCATTTGCCACAATCGGTCCTGCGCCACCACGAATCCCTGCGCGAAGAAGAGGTCCTCGACGCTCTGCGCATAGATGTGCGGAATGCCCCACCGGTCTCGGAGCACCTCGACGTCGCTCGAGAGCCCGTCGAGGACGATCTCCCCTTCGATCGTCGACAGAGCGCTTTCGAGCGAGCTCCGCAATCGTCGGCTCGCTTCGACCGCAAGCGGCGGCGAAAATCAGCGAGAAGGCAAAGCAAAAGCGCATGGCGTAAACTATCACGCGCCCAATGAATCGACGCCGGGCTCTCCATGCGATGGCCGCTCTCGGCATCGGGACCGCATTTCGCCGACAGGAACGATCGCTTCTGGTGAAGGACGGCCGGGTCGTGACAGCGGATGGACAGCGCGACGCCGACGTTCGGATCCTCGGCGAGACCGTCGCCGAGGTGGGACCGGGCCTCGAGGCTCTCGGCGCTGAGGTCATCGACGCCCGAGGTCTCCTGGTGCTCCCGGGCGGAATCGACCCCCATACTCACCTCTCCCCTCCCTGGGCCGACGATTTCGAGAGCGGATCTCGCGCGGCGCTCGCGGGCGGCATCACCACGCTCGGCTGCATGACGGCGCCCAAGGAGGGCGAAGGTCTCGTCGATGCGGCGGAGCGGGAAGAGGCCCGCGCGCGACGAGAGGCTCTCGCCGACGTATTCCTGCATCCGATCGCGGGCGTTCCGACGGACGGCAGCAAGCGCGAGCTCGAGCGCCTCGCCGAATCCGGCCGCACCAGCTTCAAGATCTTCATGGTCAGCACGCGCTTCGATGAGAACGAAGCGGCCTACGTGGACTTGATCCGCTACGCGGGAAGCCTCGGAATGCGGACGGTGCTCCACTGCGAGGACGCGGCGCTTCTCGCGGAAGCCGTTCGCCGGCTGAAAGCCGAAGGCAAGACCTCTCTCGCGAACTTCGCCGACAGCCGTCCGGTTCGAGCGGAAGCGAGAGCGGTCGAGCGCGCGGTGGCGATCGCCGAGGCGACGCGCGCGCCCATCTACATCGTTCACCTCTCCTCGCAGGCGGCCCTCGAGGCCGCGGCCGCGGCGCGCAAGCGCGGCATTCCCGTTGCCGTCGAGACCCGGCCCCTCTATCTCCACTTCACCGACGAGAAATTCGCCGGCGCCGACGGCCCGCTCTACGTGGGACAGCCGCCGCTCCGGAAACCCTCCGACGTCGAAGCGCTCTGGAAGGGACTCGACGACGGCAGCATCGACACCGTCGCCTCGGATCATGCGCCCTGGACGAGGGAGCAGAAGCTCGATCCATCCCTCGACATCGAGAAGCTTCGCCCGGGCGTCGCGAACCTCGAGTGCATGCTTCCGGTGCTTTTTTCGGAAGGAGCGCGGCGTCGACTGCCGCTCGAGAGGTTCGTCGCGCTGACCTCGACGAACGCGGCTCGTCTCTTCGGCCTCTTTCCTGCGAAGGGTGCCATCGCTCCGGGCTCGGACGCCGACCTCGTTCTATGGGACCCCGCGGAGACCCGGGAGATCGAGCGCCGCTCCGTCCTGTCGAAGGCCGGCTTTTCGCTCTTCGAGGGCTTCCGCGTGACGGGTTGGCCCCGACTCACGATGCGCCGCGGGGAGATCGTGTACCGCGACGGCTCGGTCTCCGCCTCGGCGGGCTCGGGACGAGTCGTTGCTCGAGGTCGCCTCGGTTCCTCGGGTGAGCGATGATTTTGACGTTGGCGGTCGCTCTGGCTCTTGCTCAGGCGACGCCGGAGTTCGTTCCCGAGTTCAAGCTTCTCTGCCATCCGGTCGAGCCCGTGAAGGAGGCGCCCCCGAATGCCCCGAGCGAGGAACCGCTCGGACGCGGCCCGTGGTATGTGAGCGAAGATCGAAGCCTCTGGGCAGCTTGGCAGCCGTTCGTCGCGGGCAAGGCCGCCAATCCCGTGCTGTGGATCAAGCCGCCCGGTCAAAAAATCGAGGTCACCGGCCGCCGCATCGATGGAGAGGCGCGGCCGTTCAAGGTGCGGAGCCGGGCCCCTTACCTGGAGCAGGGATTCGAGCCCGGTCGCCTGTACTTCTCGGCGCCCGGGTGCTGGGAGGTGACGGCGACGTCGGGCGGGAAGGAGTGGTCCTTCATGGTCGAGGTAAGGCCCCCTGACAGCTGACTGCTGACGGCTGGTTATCGCTGCCAGTAGAACGCGGGCCGCCGCTTCGAGCTCCCGATCTCGTTCATGGTGGCGGCCTCGTAAAGACGCCCGTTCACCATGACCATCGACACCGCCTCCGTTCCGCGGATGTCGTCGAGAGGGTTCTTGTCGAGGACCACGAGATCCGCGAGCTTACCCACTTCGATCGAACCGAGCTCGCGGTCGAGCCCGAGATAGCGGGCTCCATCGAGGGTCGCGGCCCGAAGCGCCTCGAGCGGAGTCATCCCCCCTTGCTGCAGCATCCAGAGCTCCCAGTGAGCCCCGAGACCCTGGAGCTGCCCGTGGGCGCCGAGCTGCACCCTTCCTCCGGCGTCCACGATGCGTTTGGCTCCCTGCGCAATCAGCACGTGGTTGAAGTCTTCCTCCTCCGCCATCGTGCGGCGGCGGGAGCGGGCGTCCACGATCTCGCGCGGCGTGAACGAAAGAAGATGCTCTTTCTCCCAGACGTTCTCGTGCTGGTACCAGTAGTACTCTCCCGATAGCCCGCCGTATCCGACGATGAGCGTCGGCGTGTAGCCGGTGGCGCTTCGGGCGAAGAGCTGCACCACGTCCCGGTAGAGGTTCGGCACCGGAAGCGAGTGCTCGAGCCCGGTGTGGCCGTCGAGGACGAAGGTCTCGTCCATGTAGAGAAGGGAACCGCCTTCGGGCACGACCATCATCTCGAGCTCGCGGGCGGCCTTGATGATCATCTGCCGGACGTCCCGCCGCTGCTGGTTGTAGCTCTTTACCGAAAAGGCGCCCACCGCCTTCAAGCGCTTCAAATGGGCGAGCGCGTCCTCGTATTTCTCGATCGCCGCCTTGAACGGAGTCTCTGCGCCGTAGAGAATGGTCCCGGTCGAGTAGAGCCGCGGCCCGAGCTTCATGCCCGCGCGGATCATCTCGGAGTTGGTGAAGACCATCTCGGTGTTGTTCGAAGGATCGTGAGACGTGGTCACGCCGTAGGCGAGGTTCGCGACGAGCGGCCAGCTCTGCTCGCCCAGGATTCCGTCGTCCTCGCTCCCGACGTGGGCGTGGACGTCGACGATCCCCGGAATCACCGTCTTTCCCGCCGCATCGATCCGGCGGGCGCCCTCCGGCACGCGAATCGAGCGCGATGGCCCGACCGCCGCGATGCGGTTCCCCTCGACCACGATGGTTCCGTTCTCGATGATGGCCTCTCCCGTCCCCTCCCCGAGCGTCACGACGCGCGCGCCGACGAGGGCCACGCTCCCCGTGGGAACGTCGCTCGCGACCGAGAACCCGATCGGCGGTCCGCGCGACCTCGAACGTCTTCACCGGTTTTTCCCCGGCAAAGTCGAAGACGTCATCGAGCGAAATCGAAAGGAGCTCGGGACCGAGGGTCCACAAGAGCTTCTTCGAGTCGAAAGACCAGTGAAGACCGAATCCCGCCTCGGTGGAGAGCTCGGCTACCGGGAACGGAGCTCGACCCGGGAGCGAGGCTGACCGCGCGGCCCGTCCTCGGGAACGGCGCGACGAGGACCTTGTAGCGCTCGACGAAAGCGACGAACCGTTCGTCGGGCGAAGGCACGATCTCGACGGCGTTCTCGGACTCGAGATGCACGATCTCCTGACTCGCTTCCGACGAGTCGAGGCCGACGCTCGCGAGGACGGTCTTGTCCCCGCGGCGCTCGACGTACGAGATGCGGTCTCCACCCGACGAGAACCTCGGGCTCCTCCCCCGCTTCGCGAACGAGGCGCGGGCTTCCGCCCTCCATCGCGACGACGTAAATTCCCGGGTCGGTCCCGAAGGCCTCGCCGCGAATCGAGTCGCCGCGCGTCCGCCGATAGACGACGCTCTTGCCGTCGGGAGAGAACGACGGGCTCGGTGTAGTGGCCGGGCGTTTCGACGAGGTTTCGCCCGTCCGTGCCGTCGGCGCGAACGACCCGGACCCGCCCTCGGTGCTCGTCGCTCCAGGTCGCGTAGACGATGAAGGAGCCGTCCCGCGAGAATCGCGGGCGCGAGCTCGATGACGTCGTCGCTCGGTGAGCCGCCGCGGCTCGCCGTCGGGAAGATCCTTCCGGTACAACCGGCCGAGCGCGCTGAAGACGACCGTCCTTCCGTCGGGGGACGTGGCGGCTTGCCGGATCATCCGGACGGGAAAGCGATCTTCGTAGACCTTCTGCGGGAACCGAAGCGCGTCGTGGAGCGCCGCTTCCACCCGCACCTTGAACGGGACTTCGACTCCTCCCCTGGGAGCCTTTCGCGACGTCCACCTTCCAGATCTTGCCGAGGCCCCAGATGAAGATGGCCCGGCCGTCCGGGCTGAAGGCGTAGCTCGGATAAAGCCCGTGGATCGCCCACGCCTCCTGAAGGTCCTTGTCGAGCTTGTCGAAGACCGGCCGGCTCTCGCCGCTCGCGAGGTCCTGGAGGTAGAGATGGCTTCCCAGGCGTACGCGACGGATGTAGGCGAGAGACTTTCCATCGGGAGACAGCCGCGGCGTGACGGCTCCTCCCTGAACGGAGACCTCGCGGCGCTCTTCGCCGGTCAGAAGGTCCCGGCGCACGATGGCGTAGATCGCTCCGTTCGGGTCTTTGTTGTACTCGAAGTTTCCACCCGCGGAAACGTCCTTGCTGTAATAGAGGTACCGGCCGTCGGGAGAGACCGTCGGCTCGCCCGCGTCCTTCTGAAAGCTCTCCTTCTCCGTGACCTGGAGCCCGCCCTCGCCGCCGAGGTGGTACATCCAGATCTCGCCCGCGCCAAGCGAGCGTTCCTTCACGAAGTGATGGCGGGCGAAAAGATACTGTCCGTCCGGAGACCAGACGGGACTATTGATGAACCAACGCTTTTCCTTCGATACCTGCCGGAGCCCGCCTCCATCCGGACGGATCGACCCATAGGTTCGTCCCGCCGTCGCGATCGCTCGCGAAGGCGATGAGGGCGCCGTCCGGACTGAAGCGGGGCTGCATGTCGAAGGCGGCGCCGCTGGTGAGCCGCGTGGCGAGTGCCCCCGCCGGTGCCTTCGACCGGCATCAGGTAGAGATCGCCGAGGACGTCGAAGACGATCGTCTTCCCATCGGGGCTCACATCGACGTTGACCCACGTTCCTTCCTCGGTCTCGAAATCGAGGGCGCTCGTCGGACCGAAAGGCTCCTCCACGTTCCACTTCGGAGGATCCTCCGCGAGCGCGGCCACGGAAAAAAGCAGCAGGATCGGAAGGTTCATCGTGGCGGAGTCTACAACAAAAAAGTGCCTCTTGACGTCGGAAGCATTCGCTGATACTTATATAAGCCATGGCTTACGATAAGGCCTTGACCGCCTTGGCCGACCCCACGAGACGGTCCATCTACGAGCGGCTCCGGCGCCGGGAGCTCGCGGTCGGCGAGCTCGCGCGGGCTCTCGGAGTCACGCAGCCGGCGGTGTCGCAGCACCTGCGCGTCCTTCGAAAAGCCCGGCTCGTGCGCGAACGGCGCGCCGGGACGCGGCACTACTTCGCGGCCCATCCCGAGGGACTCGCGGAGCTGAAACGCTACGTGGAATCGCTCTGGGACGATGTGCTCGAGGCTTACGCCGCGTCGTCCCGGGAACAGGAGGAGAGTCGATGACCGCTGTCGCAGAAACCCTTGCCCCGGTCCGGAAAGTCGTCCGCGTCGGCTGGAAGCCCGACGAGGCATTCCGCCGCTTCACCTCGGGAATCGGCGCCTGGTGGCCGCTGCGCTCTCACTCGGTGATGGGCGAGAACGCGGAGACGGTGGTTTTCGAGGAAAAGCTGGGGGGCCGCATCTACGAACGCTCTCGGAGCGGCGAGGAGTCGACGTGGGGAACCGTCACGGCATGGGAGCCTCCTCACCGCGTCGCGTTCACTTGGCATCCGGGGCGCGATCCCCGCAAGCCCTCTGACATCGAGCTTCGCTTCTATCCCGAAGGCGACGGCTCGCGCCTCGAGCTCGTCCATTCGGGCTGGGAGAGCTTCGGTCCGATCGCCTCGAAAGCGCGCCGGGGCTACGCTCTCGGCTGGGTGTACGTGCTTCGTCTCTGGGCCGGCCGCGAGCGGAGCCCGATGGTGCTCGCGATGGACGCACTGATGTGGCTCCTGTCGCCTCTCCAGAGGCGCATGCAGAAAAAAGCCGAAGCCATGGAGGCGGCCGCGTCCGGTCCCGGCTGATATACTCCGCCGCTTATGGCGGAACCGGCTCCTGCGAAGCGTTCTTCTCTCGGACTCGTCGCTCTGATTCTGATTGCCGTCGGGCGCACTCGGGGCCTCGGCGGGATATCTTCTGGAAAGCCCGTCGCTCGGGTTCACCGGCCGATGGATCGCTCTCGCGGGCCTCGTCGCCTACGGCGTGAAGCGCCGCTCCCTTACCGCCTGGATCCTGGTGGCCATGGCCGTCGGCGCCGAGATCGGACATGACTGGCCGGCCGTCGGCCAGAGTGCGCGAATCCTCTCCCAGATCTTCCTGAAGCTCATCAAGACCATCATCGCTCCCCTGCTCTTCGGGACCCTGGTGGTCGGAATCGCGGGCCACACCAACCTGCGCCAGGTGGGACGCCTCGGCATCAAGTCGCTCCTCTACTTCGAAGTCGTGACGACCCTCGCGCTCTTCATCGGACTCGCCGCGATCAACCTCACTCGCGCGGGAGAAGGAGTGGTCCGTCCCGAGGCCCTCGAGTCTTCGGGGGTCACCGCGGTCAAGCAAACGGCATCGGACGTGATTCTCCACGTCTTCCCCGAGAACATCGCGAAATCCGTTGCCGAGGGCCAGGTTCTCCAGATCGTCGTCTTCAGCGTGCTCTTCGGAATCGCTCTCGCGCTCCTTCCGGAGGCGAAGCGGCGACCGATGCTCGACTTCGCGGGGAGCCTCGCGGAGACGATGTTCAAGTTCACGAACATCGTCATGTACTTCGCGCCCATCGGCGTAGGGGCCGCCATCGCGTATACCGTCGGCCACATGGGTCTCGGTATCCTGGTGAGCCTTTTCAAGCTCCTCGCGACGCTCTACGTCGCGCTCCTCTTCTTCCTTCTCTTCGTGCTCCTTCCCATTGCGCTCATCGCCCGGGTGCCGCTTCGCCGGTTCCTCGCGGCGGTCGCCGAGCCGGTTTCCATCGCCTTCGCGACCACGAGCTCCGAGGCCGCCCTTCCGCTCGCGATGGAGAGGCTCGAGCAGCTCGGAGTTCCGCGGCAGATCGTGGCTTTCGTCATGCCGACGGGATACAGCTTCAACCTCGACGGGACGACTCTCTACCTTTCCCTCGCCTCGATCTTCGTCGCGCAGGCGGCGGGAATCCACCTGTCGTTGCCCCAGCAGCTTGTCATCGTCTTCACGCTCATGCTCACGAGCAAGGGAGTCGCCGGGGTCCCGCGCGCGTCGCTCGTCATCCTCCTCGGGACCGCGGCTTCCTTCAATCTTCCGGAATGGCCCATCCTCGCGATTCTCGGAATCGACGAGCTCATGGACATGGCGCGGACGTCGGTGAACGTGCTCGGAAACTGCCTCGCGACCGTCGTCATCGCCCGCTCGGAGGGCGCGTTTCGAGACGGGCCCGCGAGCGCCGCCGAAGCTCAGGCGAGCGTCTGACCGCGGGTCTCGCGGGCGAAGAGAAGCACCAGCATCCCGACGACGTAGACCAGGCTCACCGCCGTCGCGGCCTTGGCGTAGGAACCGAGAGCGCCTACGAGATAGCCGGTGATGAAGACCCCGCCCGGCGGTGACGAAACGCCCGAGGTTGTAGCAGAAGCCAACTCCCGTCGTGCGCACCGCCGTGGGAAAGAGCTCCGGGAGATAGATGGGAAAACCGCTGGTGACGCCGAGAGTGAAGATTCCGACGAGCGGCACGAGGAGGAAGACCGTGTCGACGCTGGTCGAGGTCAGGAAGGTGATCGGAAAGAGGCAGACCGCTCCGATGAAGTAGACGAGGAACGCGCCCCGCCGCCCAATCGCGTCGGCGAGCGGGCCGAACAGAAGATAGCCGAGGAGAGATCCCACGTTGAGCAGGATCACACCGCGGCTCGCGCAGACGCTCGATCTCGGGAGCGCTCAAGGCATCTCCTCCGGGCGCGTTCTCCGCGATTTCCCGTATCGCGGAGGGAATCCACATCGTTCCGCCCCAAAGACCGAGGAGCACCACGAACGCCAGAGCGGAGGCCACCAGGGTATCGCGTCGAAGCTGCGGCGAGAACAACTGGGAAAGCGTGAACGCGTTTTCGGATCGAGCCCGCTCTTTCTTCGCCTTGACCCAGCTTTCGGGCTCCTTCACCACCATGCGGATGAAGAGAACGAAGAGCGCCGGAATCGCTCCGACGAGAAAGACGTAGCGCCAGGAGTAAACTCCCGACCCACGAGTTGGCCGCGGCTGCCAGGAGAAAGCCCACTCCCGCCGCGGATTGCAGAATCGAGCCAGCCCTCGCGCGCAAGCGGTCCGGCCAGACCTCCGCCACGAGTGCCGCGCCCGCGGCCCATTCCCCACCGAGGCCGAGTCCGGTCACGAAGCGGAAGATCGCGAGCTGCCACCAGTTCTCGGCGAGCGCGGAAAGGCCGGTGAAGAGCGAGTAGATCAGGATGGTGATGGTGAGGGCCTTGGTCCGCCCGATGTAGTCGGCGAGGATCCCGAAGACGATGCCTCCGAGCGCCCAGCCGATCAGCATCACGGAGAAGACGGCGCTGCTGTAGAAGCCGACGTCGGCCTGGCTCGCGCCCGGCCCGAGAAGCTCGGTAATCACCGGCCTCTGCACCATGGCGTAGATCGTGCCGTCCATCGCGTCGAAGACCCATCCGAGCCAGGCGACGAGGAGCACCAGCCACTGGTAGGAAGTGACTTCGCGCACCCATCCCCACCAACCGCTTCGGGAAGACTCGTTTGCGTCGTTCATATCGCTTCGGAGCGGCCGCTACCATAGCCGAGGGCGGGCTCCAAAGGCGAGCGGTTTCGAGGTTACAAAAGACCGTCCGTCATGTTATTCTTGATCCAGACCTCGACCTCCTTCCCCAACAGTACAGGCAGGCGTCACCATGAAACTCATCGTCGTGCTTTGGGCGTACGGCATCCTGAAGGTCGTCAATCCCGATCCCGAGGAGCCCATCTACCTCCTCTACGATCCGGAGTGCCGCGTCGAGAGCGGAACGATCGACGTCACCATCACCAACTGGCTCCCCCAGGATCCGCCACCCCAGGCTCCCATGGGAAAGCTGAAACAGAACGGTCGGACCTGCGACGTCGAGGAGTTCGTCTTCTCGGGTCCCTGAGACCTCTCACCAGAACCCGACCAGCTTCCACCACGCGAAGCCGAGCGTGGTCCAGATGGCGAGGTTCACCAGCGACACGGTGAACCCGACGCGCCACCACTCCGACACTTCCACGTAGCCCTGAGCGAACACGATCGGCGCGGTCGTCGTCCCGTAGTGCGTGAGACCGGCGGTCAGATTCGCGAGGCAGGCGAGGCTGTAGACGGCGAGACCCGGGGGCGTTCCCGCCGCGATGAGCATCGCGAGAAACGGCGGAAACATCGCGAGAAGATGGGTGGTGATGCTCGCAAAGCCATAGTGCGCGTAGAAGTAGATGAGGAGCGTGACGGGGAGCACCCAGTACCAGGGCACTCCCGCGGTCGTGGAGCGCACCGATTCCGCGAATGCGGTGGTGGCTCCGCTCTCGTTCAAGATCTCCCCCATCGTGAAGAGCCCGCCGTACCAGACGAGAATGTCCCAGGCCGCGGATTCCGAAACCACCCGCTCCCAGGTCAGGAGGCGCGTCAGCAGGAAAAGGGAAATGGCGATGAACGCCACGAGCGTCACGTCCATGCCATGCCATCCGGACGTAACCCAGATGCCCGCGATCGCGGCGAAGATGGCGAGCGACAATGCCTCCTGTCCGCGAAGGGGGCCCATCTTCTCGAGCTCCTCGCGAGCGTACTCGAACGCCCCCGGCGTCTCGCGAACCTCCGGCGTCAGCATGCGGTAGACGACGTAGGGCACGACGAGGCAGGAGACGAGCCCGGGAGCCACGCCCGCGAGAAACCAGCTCGACCAGGTCACGGTGACGCCGGCCACGTCCGCGGCGAGCTTCGCGGCGAGAACGTTCGACGCCTGGCCGGTGAGATACATCGCGCAGGCGACGACGCTTCCCTGGTAGAGCGCGGCCATCAGGAACTTCCCCAATCGCGGCGCGGTGGGACCCGGTTTCGAGTCGTAGAGCTCGGCGATGCTGCGCGCAACGGGAAGAATGACCCCGGCGGAGCGGGCGCTGATGGAGGGAATTCCGACCGCGAGCGATACGTCGGTCGCGACGAGCGAGTACGAAAGCCCGAGTGAGCTCCGGCCGAACAGACGCACGAAGACGAGTGCGATCCGACGCGCGGCGCCGGTGTCCTGAAGAACTCGCGAAAAGAGCATCGCGAGAAGGACCAGCCACACCGGGGGCGCCGCGAACCCGGAGAGGGCCCGGGCCATCGGAATATCCGCGACCGCGACCATCGCGGAGAGGCCGATGAGGACGAGTGCCGCGCCCGGAAGAGGACGAAGCATCATCCCTGCCATCGTGGCGACGAAGATCGCCGTGGCGCGCCATCCGCCGGGCTCGATCGCTTCCGGCCGCGGAAGCACGTGCGCGATGAGAACGTAAATCGCGACAAGCGCCAGAAGGCGCATCGCCGTACGGGAGGTTGCGAACGAACTGGCGCTCTGAGCGACTCGGGCGGCCGCTTCCACGCCGCGCTACCGGGCTCTTGCGGGCTCGACCTTCCAGAAGTCGAGACCCGCGGCCTGCAGACCCACTTCGACGCTCCCGGCGCTCGTGAGCGCTTCGAGATCGATGGCCTCGACCACTCCCGGCGTCTTGCCAACCGCTTCCTCGGAAATGAAGGCGAACCGATCATCCGAAGAAACGGCGACGCCGTGGGGAAGCTTCGCCTTCGTTGGAATTCGCGCCAGCTCCTTGCCCGTGGCGGCATCGAAGACGGAGACCGACTGCCCTCGCTTGTTGGTAGCGATGAGTTTTCCGTCGCGCGTCACGCCGAGGTTATAGACGCCGCTGCCCGCGGGTATCCGCCGCACGAGCTGAAAGCTCGGCACGTCGATCTCCACGATCTCCTCCGACTTGTTGCAGGCGACGAAGACCCTTTTGCCGTCCGATGAGGGCTGGGCCCAGGTCGGAGAGCACGAAAGCTCGCTCATGTGCATGGCGTGCCCCGAAGGCGCCCCCTCCATTCCGTGCTCGCGACCCTTCCCGAGAAGGAAGTGCCGCGAGACCTCGAGCGCCCGCGCATCGATCTCGACGAGAGTGTCGTCCATCATGCAGGCGGAGTAGTGACGCGCTCCGGTCGGGTCGAGCCTCGAGCCGTGAGGCATGGTGCAGGTCTTGATTCGCGCGACCTCCACCATATCCTCCGTGGCCACGACCGAGACCGACGAAGGGACCATGTCCCCGTGCAGGTTGAAGTTCACGATGTAGGCGAAGGCTCCGTCGGGACTCACGTCGAGAGACGCGGGGAACGACCCGAGCGGAACCTGCCCCACGACTTTCTCGTCCGCCGCCCGATACTTCAGCAGGTTTCCGTTGGGCCGTCCGTGGCCGAGTGAGACGTAGAAGTACTCGCCGTCCGGAGAAAGATCGATGCCGTGCGGACCATCGAGCTCGACGGGCATGAGTCCGGTTTCGATCGTCTTCTCGACGCTCGCGCCGGCGGGGCCGAATCGGACCAGGGAGATGGTGTCCGAAGATTCGGCAACCACCCAAATCAGGTAATCCTGGAGAGGATCCGTGGACGCGACGGCGACGCCCGTCGACAAGAAAAACGAAATGAGGCCGAGCGGGACGCGCATGGCTAGTCGAGTATCTTGCCCTTCGTTTCGGGAAGCAACCAGGAGAGAGCCGCGGCGAAGAGGAACGCGGCGGAGATGACCAGAAAAGCGGAGCCGAAGCCCGAGCTCTGCGCGAGCCGGCCGACGATGAAGGGCGCGGCCGCGCTCGCGACTCGCCCCACGTTGTAGGTGAAGCCCTGGGCCGTGACCCGGATGCGAGTGGGAAAGAGCTCGGCGGTGATTGCGCCGAACCCCGAAAAATAGCCGGTGCCGAAGAACCCCACGATCGGTCCGAGAAGCAGGAGCGCCCACGGCGCCCGAGCCGCGCCGTAGATCGGGACCACCGCGGCGGCGACGAGGAGGTAGAGAAGATAGGCTTGCCTCCTTCCCAGGCGATCCGCGATGAAGCCGAAGGTGATGTAGCCCAGGAACTGACCCACGGTGAGCGACGATGATCCAGAGAGAGGAGTTGAGCAGGGTGAGGCCCGCCCCTCCCTGCTCCGGCGGAAGCTTGAGGTAGCTCGGAATCCAGGTGAAGAGGCCCCACCAGGCGAACATCGTCCCCGCGTTCATCAAGGTCGCGACGACGGCGTGGCGGCGGTACGCGGTCGAAAAGATCTCGCTGAGACCGAGTCCGGCCGTCTTCGGCTCCTCGAGCCGAGTCCGGACCCAGATGTCGGGCTCGGGAACGCGCCGACGAATCCAGAGTGTAATGAGCGCGGGGAGAATGCCGGCGAAGAACACGCCTCTCCACCCGACCACCGGCAGAAGGAGCCCCGTGAGCGCAGCCGCGAGCGCGTAGCCGATGGCCCAGGAGCTCTGCATGATCCCGAGGGCCTTGCCCCGGTGCTCGGCAGGCCAGGTCTCCGCGACGAGCGCCGCTCCCGTCGCCCACTCTCCCCCGAAGCCGAACCCCAGGAACAGGCGGAAGACCGCGAGCTGGGTCACGGTCTGCGCGAGGCCGCAGGCGGCGGTGAAGACCGAGTACAGAAGGATGCTCGCCATGAGCGCCCGCGTGCGGCCGATGCGATCGGCGAGCACACCGAAGAGGAACCCGCCCGCCGCAGAGCCCAGAAGCGTGATCGACGCCAGGAGCCCGCCGGTCCCGGCGTCCATCTCCAGATCGCGCATGACCTCGACGAGGACGAGCGCGTAGATCTGCACGTCCATGCTGTCGAGCATCCAGCCGAGAGACGCGGCGAGGAGACTGCGCCGCTGGACGGGAGTGGCGGTACGGAGGAAGGAGAACATCAGTGATCAGCCATCAGTGATCGGTGATCAGGTATCACAACTCGGCGCCAAAGCTATCGCTCGACTTTTCGCACTGATCACTGATCACTGACCACTGACGGCTTCACTCCTTGCCGTAGGCAACCAAGCTCGGCGTCTTCCACCCAATCCAGACGACGGCGACGAGGCAGGCGACTCCCCCGCTCACCACCGACACCACCGGGCCGAGCGCCTGCGCGACCAGGCCCGCCTCGAGCTCGCCGAGCTGCGGCCCTCCCATGAAGAACATCATGTTCACGCTCGTCATGCGGCCCCGCATCGAGTCGGGAGTATGCATCTGCCGGATGATATTGCGAAGAGCCGTGCTCACCATGTCGGAGGCTCCGACCACGAGCAGGCACGAGAACGTGAGCCAGAACGCGGTCGAAACTCCGAAGACGACGGTCGAGAGTGCGTAGGCCACGACGGCTCCCATGAGCATCCTTCCGCGGCGCTCGATGCGGCCGACGAGAGGAACCATCAGCACGCTCATCGCCATCGCGCCCATCGCCGGCGCTCCCGCGAGAAGGCCGTATCCGCGCGGGCCCACGCGCAGGATGTCCTGGGCGAAGATCGGAAGGAGAGCTTCCGCCGAGGCGAAGAACGTCGCGGCGAAATCGAGGAGCATCGTCGATCGAATGAGAGGCTGGCGGAAGACGAAGCGGAACCCTTCGACTCCCGCGCGAAAACTGAGCTCGCCTCGTTCCGCCGCCGGCCGAACGGGAACGTCTTTCATGAGCACGAGCATCAACTCCAGCACCAGGAACGAAGCCGCGTCGATGGCGTAGACCCAGGCGACCCCGCCGAGAGCGATGATGAGGCCACCCATGAGGGGCCCCAGGACCGATGAGGCCTGCATCATGGTGCTGTTCAGGCTGATGGCATTCTGCAGGTGATCGCGCGGAACGAGAGAGGGAAAGAGCGACTGTCGCGCGGGATTGTCGAAGGAGGCCATGGCCGCTCCGATTCCCGCGAGGGCGTAGACGACGTTGAGCGAATCGCGCCCGGTGAAGGTCACGAAAGCGAGCGCTCCCGAGATCACCATCATCGAGACGTTCGTCAGCATCATCAGCTTGCGACGATCGCTCGCGTCCGCCACGACGCCGCTCACGAACGAAAAGACGACGATCGGCACGACGCGCACCAGTCCGACCATGCCGAGGGCGATGGCTTTCTTGTCCGGCGGCGCGAGGAGAGACACGTGCCAGAGAAGCGCCGCGGTGCGCATGAAGGAGCCCGACATCGAGGCGAGCGTCCCGAGCCACAACAGGCGGAAGTTCCTGTGCGTTAGGGCGACGAGGGAGGAGCGGAGCACCGAAACTCAAAGCGGGTGCGGCCTCGTTCGACCGCACCCGCAGACGGACGATTACGCCTTGGAACGAAGCCGGCTGTGGCTCTTTCCGTAGAAGAAATAGATCGCGAGGCCCGAGGGCGAGCCAGATGAAAAGCCGATACCACGTGTCGTGGGGAAGACCGGTCATGAGATAAAAGCACGCCAGCATGCCCGCCAGGGGAACCCAGGGTACGAGAGGTGTTTTGAACGGCCGCGGAATCTCGGGACGCGTCCTTCGAAGCACCCAGACACCGCCGCACACGATGACGAACGCGAGAAGGGTTCCGATGGAGACCAGCTCGCCGAGAATCCGGATCGGGAGGAGCCCCGCCAAGAGCGCCACGAAGACGCCGGTGACGATGGTGGTGATGTGAGGAGTCCGGAAACGCGGATGGATCTTCGCCGCGAACGGGGGAAGCAAGCCGTCCTTCGCCATGGTGTAGAAGATCCGGGGCTGGCCGAGGAGCATCACCAGGATCACCGAAGACAAACCGAAAATCGCGCCGAGCTTCACGACGACTTGCAGCCACCCGATCCCGATGCGATCGACCGCGACCGCGATCGGATCCGGGACGTTGAGCTCGTAGTAAGGCACGATCCCGTTCATCACGAGAGCCACGATGATGTAGAGGACGGTGCACACGGCGAGCGAACCGAGAATCCCGATGGGCATGTCCCGCTGTGGATTCTTCGCTTCCTGCGCGGCGGTCGACACGGCGTCGAAGCCGATGTAGGCGAAGAAGATCACGCCCGCTCCGCGAAGGATGCCCGACCATCCGAACTGCCCGAAGGTCCCCGTGTTCTCGGGAATGAACGGCTTCCAGTTCTCGGGGTTGACGTACGAAACGCCGATCGCGATGAACAGGAGCACCACGCTCACCTTCACGATCACGATGACGTTGTTGACGTTCGCCGATTCCTTGATGCCGATGACCAGGATGGTGGTGACGACGGCGATGATGAAGACCGCGGGAAGGTTGAGAAGGCCCGCGACGGTGGGAAGCGATGCGACCTCGATTCCCTGCCGTCCCAGCTCGGCGAGGAGCTGCGGCGTCGATGCCACCCACTCTCCCGATGCGAGCTGCAGGAGCGTCGTTCCCGGACCCACCCGGAAGTGGGGTGGAATCACGATTCCGATCTGATCCAGGAGGCTCACGAAGTACCCGCTCCATCCGACCGCGACCGTGGACGCAGCGAAGCTGTACTCCAGGATCAAGTCCCAGCCGATGATCCAGGCGACGAACTCTCCCATCGTGGCGTAGGCGTAGGTGTACGCGCTGCCCGCAATGGGAATCATCGCCGCCATCTCCGCGTAGCAGAGCCCGGCGAGGGCGCAGGCAAAACCCGCGGCCAGAAACGAGATCACGATCGCCGGTCCGGAGTAGTTCGCGGCGGCCTGTCCGGTCAGCACGAAGATGCCGGCGCCGATGATGGCGCCGATCCCGAGCGTGACCAGATTCGTCGCCGTGAGCGCGCGCTTCAGCCCGCCCTCCGAGTCCGACGCCTCCTTTTGAAGGTCGGCGATGGACTTGGTCACGAACAACTGACTCATAGAAAACCTCCTGAGTGGTACGTGAAATCAGGTTCGATGGGCGGCAGGCCCTGCCACCGTTCCCGCTTGCGGCGACTCGGCAATGGACCCCCGTTTGGACAAGCTCACCGCCACCGCGAGGGCGGCGAAAGATCCGAAGACAATGACCGCGCGAAGGCCGGTCGAGATATCCCGTATGACGAAGGGTGCCATCAGGATCGCCACCAGGTTCATGACCTTGATCAAAGGGTTGAGGCCGGGGCCCGCGGTGTCCTTGAAGGGATCGCCGACGGTGTCGCCGATGACCACCGCCTTGTGCGCGTCCGTCCCCTTTCCGCCGAGGTAGCCGTCCTCGACCTTCTTCTTCGCATTGTCCCAGTTCGCTCCGGTATTGGACATGAAGACCGCGAGGAGCTGTCCGCTCAGGATGGCTCCGCCCAGAAATCCGCCGAGCGCTTCGGCGCCCAGAGCGAATCCGACGAGAAGCGGCGAGAAGATGGCCAGGATCGCGGGCCCGAGAAGCTCCTTCTGCGCCATGGCTGTCACGATGTCGACGCAGCGCGCGTAGTCCGGCTCCTCTTTGAAAGTCAGGATCCCCGGCTTCTCGCGGAACTGGCGCCGCACTTCTTCGACCACTCCGAAGGCGGCGCGGCCCACCGCCTTGATGGCGAACGCGGAGAAGAGGAACGGCACCGCGCCGCCGAGGGCGAGACCCACCAGCACCGTCGGGAGGTTCAACTGAATTCCCTTCTCGAAGAGGTGCGCCTCCTCGATGAAGGAGCGATAGAGGCTCACCGCCGCGAGAACCGCGGTCGCGATGGCGAGACCCTTGGTGAGCGCCTTGGTGGTGTTGCCGATGGCGTCCATCCAGGAGAGAGTGGTGCTCGCCTTCTCGTTGTCGATGCGGCTCATCTCGAAGATGCCGTGGGCGTTATCGGTGATGGGACCGTAGGTGTCCATCGCCAGGAGAAACCCGGTGGTGGTGAGAAGACCGAGTCCCGCGAGAGCGACGCCGTAGGCGCCGAAGAGCGTGCTTTCGGGGAAGAGGAGGCTCGTGCCCATGATGGTTGCCCCGATGGTCACGATGGCCCAGACGGTGGACTCCATCCCCTCCGCCATCCCCGAGAGGATCACCGTCGCCGGCCCGGTGCGGGCGGCAGCGGCGGTCTCGGTCACCGGTCGTTTGTCGGGATGTGTGAAGTGGTTGGTGAGCCAGAACGTCACCAGCGAAAGCACGATGCCCCCGGTTGCGGCGATGGCGTATCGATAGTCGGCGCGTCCGGTCGCGGGATCGATGAGATAAACGGCGTTCACTGCGAAGAAGCCGACGACGCTCGTCGCGGAGGAGACCCAATAGCCGATGTTGATGGGACGCATCGGGTCGCGCATCTCCGAGCCCTCGGGCACGCGAACCGCCAGGATGCCGAGGATCGAGGAGAACACCCCGACCGCGCGGAGAAGGAGCGGAAAGAGGATGAGCTTCATCCCGAAGGCGGCCGCCCCTTCGCCGTGGGCCGCGGCGAACGCCGGATCGAGCGCGATCGCGGCGGCGAGGATGATTCCGGCGACGAGCGTGACCTCGTACGACTCGAAGACGTCTGCCGCCATTCCGGCGCAGTCCCCGACGTTGTCGCCTACGTTGTCCGCGATGGTCGCGGGGTTCCGGGGATCGTCCTCCGGGATTCCCGCCTCGACCTTCCCGACGAGATCGCCGCCGACGTCGGCGGCTTTGGTGTAGATGCCGCCTCCGACACGGAGGAAGAGCGCCGCGAGGCTCCCGCCGAATCCGAAGCCCACCAGGACCTTGGTGGCGTTCTCGCGAAACACGATGAAGATGATGGTCGCGCCGAGAAGCCCGAAAGCGACGGTGAACATCCCCGAGACCGCGCCCGCCTGGAACGCCAGCTCCATCGATTTCTTGAAACTGGTGAGGGCCGCGTTCGCGCTTCGAACGTTTCCCTTGACGGCGAGCCACATACCGACGAACCCGGCGCCGTAGGAAGCGGCGACGCCCATCAGGAACGCGAGCGCGACGCCCATCGGAATGTAGGTGAGAGCTCCCTGCGCGTCCGCGTAAATCTGGCGGTAAATCAGGAAGAGGCCGAGCGCGAGAACGACGACGAAGGGAAACATCGTCTTGATCTGGCGGGCGAGATAGGCCATCGAGCCCTTCTCGATCGCGAGCGCGACCTTGACCATCGCCGGGGTTCCAGGGCTCTCGGCGAGCACGCGGCGGACGAGATATGCGCCATAGGCGATGGCGACCCACCCCGAAATGAACACAATCCAGAGCACCGTCCAGTCGGACGTGCCGAACGGCGGCAGCGTGATAGTGGCTTCACTCATTGCAATCGATACCCTCGAGCTTGAGACAGGCCGCCGGGGGGCGGCTGCCTGATGTTAGAGGAGAAGTGAAACTCCCGCCGCCAGACAATCTGGCGGGCTGGCAAAAAGAGAGGCCGGTCGTTTCCGGAAGTCGCGACGCGGCCACGGCCGCCGACTATACCCGGAGGGTGAGGGTTAACGCAAATTCTCAATCGGGGAAGAACGCAAGGGCGCAAAGAGGACGCAAAGGCGCAAGAAATACGATGAATTACCCTTGGCGCCCTGGTCTTACCTTTGTGTCTTTGCGTTGAAAGTCATTCTTCAGTCCAGCTTTCCGAAGCGCTCGTGGCGCACGAGCCATTTCGTGAGCTCCAGCACCGGGGAAATGGTCAAGGACACGGCCAGGATCACCACCCAGTCGACGCCGGACAGGCTGAAGTTGCCGAAAGGCTTCGCGAGAACGGGGACGTACAGAATGAGTCCGAGGAGGAGGAGCTCCCAGGCGATGGCCGCGTTCAGCCACTTGTTGGCGAACGGGCTTCGCAGCACGGAGTGGCGGTCGGAGCGGAAGTTGTAGGCCTTGAAGAACTGAATCAGCACCAGCGAAACGAAGGTGATGGTCATCGCCTCTTCGAGGCTCCGGCCGGAGCGGAGGGCCCACATGAAGATCCCGAGGTTCGCGAGCGCCGACCAGAGTCCTCCGGCGACCATCAATGCGACGACCGGGCGGGTGAAGATTCCCTTCGTCCGGTGACGCGGCGGCCTCTGCATGAGGTCGGGCTCCTCGCGGATCGACGGCGAGCGCGAGCGCGGGAAGCCCATCGGTCGCGAGATTGACGTAGAGAATCTGGACCGCGCTCAGGGGAAGCGGGAGGCCCAGAAGCGTCGCTCCGGCCATCAGGCAAATCTCACCGATGTTCGAGGACAGGAGATACATCAAGTACTTCTTGATGTTCCCGAAAATCGCGCGCCCCTCTTCGACCGCAGCGACGATCGACGCGAAGTTGTCGTCGGTCAGCGTCATCGCCGCCGCTTCCTTGGTGACGTCGGTGCCGGTGATTCCCATGGCGATTCCGATGTCGGCCTTCTTGAGCGCCGGGGCGTCGTTGACCCCGTCGCCGGTCATCGCCACCACGTGTCCCCGCTTCTGGAGCGCGGTCACGACTTTGAGCTTGTGCGCGGGCGAGACCCGGGCATAGACCTCGACCGTTTCCACTTCCCGCTCGAACTCCTCGTCAGGAATCGCGTTGAGTTCCGCGCCGGTCACGACCTTACCGCCCCGAAGCATTCCGAGCTCCGTCGCCACGGCGCGGGCCGTCAGGGGATGGTCGCCGGTAATCATCACCGCCCGGATACCGGCGAGCCGGCAAGTCTCGATCGCGGGCTTCGCCTCCGGCCGAGGCGGATCGATCATCCCGACGAGACCCAGAAAGGTCATGTCCTTCTCCGCGTCCGCGAGCGACGCTCCCCTCTTCTCCGCGATTCCCAGGACGCGGAGCGCTTCCGATGCCATCTGCTGCGCCGCTTCGCGAATGGCCTCTCGCGACGTCTCGTCGAGCGGCTTCTCCCCTTCCGGGGTCAGGTGCCGGCTGCAGGTCTCGAGCAGAATCTCGGGCGCGCCCTTGGAACAGGCGAACTCTCCTTCCGGCCCTCCATGAAGCGTCGTCATGCGCTTCGTTTCCGAAGTGAAGGGAATCTCGTGCAGGCGCGGGTATTGACCCTCCAGATCGGATTTCTTCAATCCCGCCTTCGCGGCGGCGACCACGAGAGCGCCCTCGGTCGGATCTCCCTTGACGTGCCACCTCTTCTCGCTCTCGTTGTAAATAATGTGCGCGTCGGAGGCGAGCACGGCGGCGCGCAAGAGCCGCTTCGCGAACTCCGGCGCTTCGATGGGCGATCCGTTCGACGAGAAATCGCCCCGAGGTTCGTATCCCGCGCCCGATATCGCCAGGCTCTTTCCTCCGCACAGGATCCGCCGCGCCGTCATCTCGTCCTTGGTGAGCGTTCCGGTCTTGTCCGAACAGATGACCGAAGTGCTGCCCAGCGTTTCGACCGCGGGGAGCCGGCGCATCAGCGCGTTGCGCTTGACCATGCGGCGCACGCCAATGGCGAGAGAGATGGTGACGACGGCTGGAAGCGCTTCCGGCACCACGGCAACGGCGAGCGCGATGCCGAAGATGAGCATCTCGATGAACGGCTGGCCCTCGCATCAAGCCGAGGCCCACGATGATCGCGACGACCACGAACGTCGCGCGGGCGAGGCTGTGTCCGACGCGGTCCAGGTTCTCCTGGAGAGGCGTCTTCCCGGTCTCGACCGTCTCGATCATCCGGGCGATCTTTCCGAACTCGGTGGAAACGCCGGTGGCGATGACCACCCCGCGGCCTCGGCCGTACGTGGCTGCGGTACCCGCGTACGCCATGTTCTTCCGGTCGCCCACCGGCAAGTCGGGTTCGTCGAGCGCCTTGGTGTGTTTTTCGACCGCGACCGACTCCCCCGTCAGAGCCGCTTCCTCGATCTTCAGGTTGACCGCCTCGATGAGTCGCAAGTCGGCCGGAACCTTGTCGCCCGCCGAGAGCAGCACGACGTCGCCCGGTACGAGCTCCCGTGCGGGAATCTCGTTCTCGACCCCCTCCCGGAGAACGCTCGCCGTGGGCGCGGCCATGTCGCGGAGCGCGTCGATGGCCCGTTCGGCTCGATACTCCTGAATGAATCCCAGGCCGACCGCGAAGAGCACGATAACCGCGATGGCGACGGCCTCGAGTCCGTGTCCAAGGAAGGCCGAAAGCGCCGTCGCCACCAGGAGAATGACGATGAGGACGTTCTTGAACTGCTCGAAGAGAAGCGTCCAGGGCGACGTGCGCTCCGCGGTTCCGATCTCGTTCGGTCCGTGCTCTTCGAGCCGACGCGCGGCAACCGCAGGCGAAAGGCCCGTGAGGGAAGAGCCCGTGGCGGAGAGGACGGTTTCGACAGGTTGAGTGTGCCAGGATTCTTGCGGCATTGGTTTCCCGAGTGAGCCCCGGGTGGAGCTTGAAGCTAAAGGAAAAACGCTTCGATCACTATAGCAAACGGGATTCTCAGGAATTGAGAGCCGGTTCGGGAACGGGATCGCGCTTTCCTGAAAAGGCCGATCGGAGCATCGCCGCGGACGCGTAGACCACGACCACGACCACGAGCCACCGCACCGCCGTCATCGGGAGCGAGCGGACGATGAACGCGGCGATCAGAGTTCCGGGAATCCCGCCGAGGGTGAGCCCCAGAGCGGGGCCGAAGCTGTAGCTGCCCTTCGTGATGAACCGCATGCCGCCCACCGGCATGAGGAAAGCGCAGGAGCCCATCATGATCGGAAAGGCCGCGAGCGGGTTCATCCCGAGCAAGGCCACCAGGATCATGCAAGGGGCGTAGAGCCCGATACCGAGAGTCATGAGAGCTCCGAGCAGAAAGTTCCCCGCGACGCCGAGCCCGAGCCTCGCACCTTCGAGGCCGAGAGTGTCGCCTCCCGGAGGAAAGAGACCGAGGTTCGTCATCATGAAGAAAATCGCGGCCGCGAGGAGCGCGAGCCCCATCCCGACCTGCACCTTGTACCGGGGCCAGGAGGCCACCACCCCAGCGCCGAGGAAGGCTCCCACGACGGACGCCGCGATCATGAGGATGAGTGTCGTCATGTCCACTTCGACGATGGTGATGTAGATGAACGCCTGGGTGATGGTGGGAAGCGCGTGGCCCACGTTCAGCGTTCCCGGAATCAGCTCGTCGGGCACGAGCTTCCGCAGCTTGAAGATCGAAGTCGTGGGGGCGAACGAGCCGATGCCGAGCGTGTCGAAGAAGTTCGTCACGAAGCCGATGGCCGCGAGGAAGAAGGACGGCCGACTCCCCTTCCCCGAAGCGCCGCGGCTCGTCCGGGCGCAGAGGAGCGCGTAAACGATATAGGTCGCAGTCAGGACGGCGAGAGCGAGAAGGAGAGCCGATTTCATCGACATCGTTCCCGGAGCCTAAGACCGCGGAGTCTCGCAGTCAAGACCCGTGATTCTTACCTTGTCACTTTGGAGAACGTCCAGTATGATGCCGCCCCAAAATGGCTTCCGCGAGCGAAAGCCGTCCCCATCTCGTCCGCGATTTGAATCTCGCGCACGCGCTCGCGATCAACGCCGGCACGATGATCGGCACCGGCATCTTCATCGTCCCTCAATCGATTGCGGCTTCCGTCGAGACGGCGGGCATGATTCTCACCGTGTGGATGGTCGCGAGCATCCTCGCGATGCTCGGTGCCTTCACCTATGCGGAGCTCGGCGCCGCGATTCCCAAGGCCGGCGGCGACTACGTCTACATCCGCGACGCGTTCGGCCGCCGCTGGGGATTCCTCTTCGGCTGGACGCAGCTCCTCGTCGCGCGATCGGGCTCGATCGCCGCTCTCGCCGCCGGAGTCGCCATCCAGCTCGGAGAGTTCCTGCCCATGGGGGAATGGGGAGGAAAGCTCGCCGCCCTCGCCGCGATCGCGCTCTTGACCGCGATCAACATCACGGGCGTGCGATCCGGCGGAAACGTCCAGGTCCTCTTCACGATCCTGAAAATAGGCGCCCTCCTCGCCCTCATCACGCTCGCGTTCACCTCGGACGCGGGCTCGGCCTCGAACTTCTCGCCCTTGTTCTCCCCGGGGCTCGAGCTCGGCTTCATCGGACTCTTCGGCCTCGCCCTCGTCGACGCGCTCTGGGCCTATGACGGCTGGAACGACGTCAATCTGACGGCCGGAGAAATCAAGGACCCCAAGCGAAACGTTCCGCGGGCCATGCTGGGAAGCATCGGCCTCGTGATGCTGGTGTACATCCTCGCCAACCTGGCCTACCTCTACGTGCTTCCCGCTCCCGCTCAAGCCACTTCCGAAAGGGTCGCCGCGGACGTGGCGCGCGCGGTCCTGGGCGATTTCGGAGCGCGCTTCATCAACCTCGCGATCCTCCTCTCGATGTTCGGTGCCCTCAACGGATCGATCCTCAGCGGTGCGCGCATCTTCTACGCCATGGCGGACGACGGGCTCTTCTTCCGGAAGTTTGCTTCGGTCCATCCGCGATTTTTCACGCCCGCGGTCGCGCTCATCGGGCAGGCTCTCTGGGCCGCGGTGCTGATAGGATTCGCCGTCTACCGGGAGCTCACGACCTACGTGGTCTTCGCCTCCTGGCTGTTCTATTCGCTCTCGTCGCTCGCGCTCATTCGTTTGAGGCGCACGCGACCGGACCTCGAGCGGCCGTACCGCAGCTGGGGTTACCCCTACTCGCAGATTCTGTTCGTCATCGCAGCGAGCGGCATCATCCTGAACACGCTCTGGGTCTCGCCCCGCGAGTCCATGATTGGCCTCGCCATCATCGCGCTCGGGATTCCGGTGTTCTGGATCTGGGAATCGCGGCGGAAGGAGAACTGATCGTGGCCAAAAAAGCGCCGGCGGTGGAAAGCGGGCACAAGCCCTTCGTGCCCGAAGGCATGGAGATGACCGAGTTCACCTATCGAGCGGTGCTCCTCGGTCTCGTGATGACGGTGATCCTGGGGGCCGCGAACGCTTACCTCGGCCTGCGCGCGGGCGTCACCATCGCCGCCACCTACCCCGCTGCGGTCATCAGCATGGCGGTCTTGAGGCTCCTCAAGGGATCGGTGCTCGAAGAGAACCTCGCGCGGACCGCGGGCTCGATCGGTGAGTCCGTCGCGGCCGGGGCGGTCTTCACCATACCCGCCTTCGTCATCGCGGGGGCCTGGCCCTCCTTCAGCCCGGGCGACGCCTACTGGAAGTCGACGTCCCTGATGGTGCTGGGATCGTTTCTCGGCGTGCTCTTCATCTCGCTCGTGCGGCGGGTGATGGTCGAGGATCGGGAGCTTCCCTACCCCGAGTCGGTCGCGGCCTCCGAGATCCACAAAGCGGGACAGCGCGGCGCGAAAGCGGCGAAGTACCTCTTCTATAACATGGCGCTCGGGGCCGGCATCTTTCTCGCCGGGGCGTTTCGTCTCTTCGCGGCCGACCGCGACTTCTTCGTGCGCATGGGAGAGCTCGGACGGAGTGCGGTGCGCTTCGGAGGTCCGGACGCGGCGCAGAGCGTGGGGACGGGCGGGGTGACGGTATTCGCCGCGCCGAGCATCAGCCCCGCGTACCTCGGCGTCGGCTACATCATCGGACCGCGCCTCGCCGCGCTGAACTTCGCCGGAGGCGTCCTCGCCTGGGGCCTTCTGGTTCCGCTCCTCATGTTCTTCCTCGGCCCCCAGCTCCAGGCCTACCTCCCCGCGGACGCCGACACCGAGTCCTGGCAAGCGCTCGCGAACTCGGTCTGGCGCTTCATCGTGCGGCCGATCGCCGTCGGCGGCATGCTCGTGGGCGCGGCCTACACTCTCTTCCGCATGAGGAAGAACCTGACGGGTGGTCTGAAGCGCGCCATCGACGAAATCAAAGGCGCCGCCGCTCCGAGCCAGGTTGGAAGGCTCGATCGCTACATGAGCTCGAAGGTGGTCTTCACGCTCATCGGAGTCGTCTGGCTTCTCATGTCGATCCTCTACGTCTATCTCTCCGGAAGCGTCGTCGGTGGAATCGTCGCCGCCGTGGTCATGCTCCTGGTCGGATTCTTCTTCGCGACGGTCTCGGGCTACCTCGTCGGGATCATCGGCTCGTCGAACAACCCCGTCTCCGGACTTACGCTCTCGACGCTCATCATCGCCGCGGTGCTGATGGTGTCCCTCGGAGTCTCCGGAGCGAGCGGCGTCCTCGCCGTCCTCGGAGTCGCGGCGGTGGTCTGCGTCTCGTCCGCCGTCGCGGGCGAGCTTCTTCAGGACTTCAAGGTGGGCTACCTCCTCGGCGGCACTCCGCGGACCATCCAGATCGTGGAGCTCGTCGCGGTCACGGTCGCGAGCCTCATCATGTACTTTCCGCTTCTCGTGCTCCACCAGGGGAACATCAACGAGGGCGGTATCGGATTCGGCGACCCGCGGCTCTCCGCGCCGCAGGCAGGCCTCATGGCGTCTCTCGCTCAGGGAATCGTCGGAGGAGACATGGCCTGGCCGCTCGTGGGTGTCGGCATCCTCATGGGAGTGGTCCTGATCATGATCCAGGTGAAGAGCCCCATGCTGTTCGCGGTCGGCATGTACCTTCCTCTCGCCACCACGTTCGCGATGTTCGTGGGCGGCCTCCTTCGCTGGGTGACGGACACCGTCAGCGAGCGCCGCGGCCACAACGCCGCGCAGAAATCCCGGGTCGAGAGCGTCGGTGTCCTCACCGCCTCCGGCCTCATCGCGGGAGAGGCTCTGGTCGGCCTGGTCGTCGCGACCTTCGCCTACTTCGAGAAACCGATTCCCGCGATCTTCGCGAGCCCGTCGTATCTCGTCGGCCTCGGGGTGCTCGGAGTGATCGCGTATACGCTCATCAAGGTCCCGAACGACAAGGCGGGTAGCCCCGACGAGCCGGCGATGCCGCAGGCGATCATGTGACCCGCCTCCGCCTTCTCCTTCGGGCTTCGGCGGGACCTCGCCGAAGCGCTTCGCGCGGAGGCGGGTCGGGCTACGGCGCGGTTGAACTTCCGCTAACCACCTTTCGTCCTAAAGGGCATGGACAGGTCGAGCTTCCGCCACACCGTCCGGGCTCTCGTCCAAAGCCCGGGTTTCACCACCATCGCCATCGTGACGCTCGCCCTCGGCATCGGCGCGAACACCGCCGTCTTTACGCTGGTCAGCGGGATTCTCATTCATCCCCTTCCCTACACCGAGCCGGAGCGGCTCGTCGGGATGTGGCACACGGCGCCGGGAATCGGTTTTCCGCAGATCGAGCAGACCGACGCCAGTTTCATGAACTACCGCGACAATGCGCGGTCGTTCGAGGACATGGCTCTCTACAGATCGGGATCCCGCACTCTCACCGAAGACGGCGAGCCCGAGCAGATCGAAACCGGCCTTCGTGACCGCCTCGCTTTTCACCACGCTCGGGATCGAACCTTTTGCGGGCCGGGCCTTTTCCGCCGATGAGGACCAGCCCGGGGCCGAGCCCGTGGCGGTGGTGAGCCACGCCCTCTGGGAGAGGCGCTTCGGGTCCGATCCATCGATCCTGGGGAAGACCATCCGCCTCGATGGAGTCGAGACGCGCCTCGTGGGCGTCATGCCGAATGAGCTCTCCGTTCCTGATGCCTCGACCGATCTATGGCTTCCGCTCCGACTGGACCGTTCCCGGTATCGCGACACCAGCTTCAGCTACAACGCCATCGGGCGCCTGCGTCCGGGCGTCTCCATTGAAGAAGCCGAGACCGAAATGGGGCCCATCCTGAGAAGGATTACCGAGACCTATCCCGGCGACTTGACTCAGTCGATGCTCGAACAGGCGAAGATGGAACCCGTCCTTCATGCGCTGAAACAGGACGTGGTCGGCGAGGTGGAAACGCCCCTCTGGATTCTGCTGGGAACGGTGGGCTTCGTTCTGCTCGTGGCCGCCGCGAACGTGGCCAACCTGTTCCTCGTCCGGGCCGATGCACGGCACCGCGAGGTAGCGGTACGAACCGCGCTCGGGGCGAGCCGCGCCGACATCGCGGGTCTCTACCTCACGGAAAGCCTGGCGCTCGGCCTCCTGGGAGGAACGCTCGGTCTCGCGCTCGCCGGAGTCGCGGTCCGTCTCTTCGTGAATTTCGGAGCCATGGAATTGCCCCGTCTCGAGGACGTCGCAATCGATGGGGCGGTGGTCTTGTTCACGCTTTCGATGTCGCTTCTGGCGGGCCTTCTCTTCGGCCTCGTTCCGATCCTGCGTCTGGAGTCATCCCGACTCGCGGCGGGGTTGAACGAGTTCGGACGCGGACTCACTGCGGGACGAGAGCGGCTTTCCGCGCGGGCGGTGCTGGTCACCTGCCAGGTAGCCTTCGCCCTCGTGCTCCTCATCGGATCGGGTCTCATGGCGCGGAGCTACTCGCGCTTGCGATCGGTCGAACCGGGTTTCGATCCGAAGTCTACGCTCACGTTCGAGCTCGCGCTTCCGGAAGGCCAGTATCCTGGAGAAGAGGAGGGAGTACGGTTCGTACGAGAGCTCACCGAGCAGGTCGGAGCGCTTCCGGGGGTCGCGGCCGTTGCCATCACCACGCGGCTGCCGCTTTCCGGCAGCTACGACAATAACGCCGTCTTCATCGAAGACTTCCCCGTGCCCGAGGGCCAGATTCCTCCCGTTCATCCCACGCGTTTCGTGAGCCCGGACTACTTCCTCGCGCTTTCGATTCCGCTCCTCGAGGGCAGGGCCTTCGAGTGGAGCGACCGCGACCAGGGACTTCGCACGACGGTTGTGAGCCGTGCCTTCGCCGAAAAGTACTGGCCGGGACAGAGCCCGATTGGCGAGCGCCTTCGTCCGTTCGACGCCCAAGATCTATACGAGATTATCGGAGTCGTCGGGAGCGTACGCGATGAGGGACTCGACAAAGAGCCGGCGCAGACCGTGTACTTCCCCTACGGACAGGTTGGTTTCCTTCCGCGCTCGCTCGATGTCGCGGTGCGGACGCGAACCGAGCCGAGGGCGCTCTTCGCTTCGATCCAGGACGAGATCCGGCGTTTGGACAAGAACCTCCCTCTTTCCGGTGTTGGGACGATGGAGCAGGCGGTCGCCCGCTCGACGGCACGAACCACGTTCACGCATGATCCTCCTCGGCCTGTCCGCCATCGTCGCCGTTCTCCTCGGCTGTATCGGGATCTACGGCGTGGTCTCGTACCTCGTGAGCCAGAGAAGGAACGAGATTGGAATACGAATCGCCCTCGGAGCCGGCGCGAGCGAGGTTCAGCGCATGTTCGTCGCGAATGGTCTGAGAACCGCTCTCGCGGGCACGGTCATCGGGCTTTTCGGGGCTCTCGGCCTGACCCGGGTGCTTTCGAGTCTTCTCTTCGAGGTGCGCCCCTTCGACCCTGTCACGTACGCGGTCGCGGCGATCACGATCCTCGGGGTCGCGGTCGCGGCGAGCGCTCTTCCCGCCCGCCGCGCCTCCAGAGTGGACCCGGCCATCGCCCTTCGACGCGAGTGACCGAGCGCGACAGAATCGTTCAGTTCGTTCCCGGCACGACCACTACCGGCACACTCACCGCGAGGAGCGTGTACCCGTTGTTCGCGAAGAACCGGAACTCGTACGTGTCCGGCGCGAGCGGCATGGTGAACGGGAGAACCGCCGAGGGGACTCCCGTCGCCGGCATCGTGCGCGTCCCGTTCAGATACTTCCAATCGAAATTGGCCGTCACCGGGCTTCCCACCTTGGCGAGAGCCACCCAGTCGGCGCGATAGGCCGGGCCATCGGCCACCGTAACCTGGATCGAAGCTCCGGGCGCCACGGACGTCGCGCTCACCGAAACCGTCGGTGGAAGCGTCGTCACGACGGGACTCTTCGCGAGAAGCGTGTATCCGTTGTTCGCGAAGAAAGCGGAACTCGTATTGCCCCGCGGTCTGCGGGATCGTGAACGAAAGCTCCGCGAAGGTCAGTCCGACGGGAGGTTGGACCTGAGTGCCGCTCAGATACTTCCATCCGAGGTTGACGTTGGGAGCGGAGCCCACTTGAGCGAGAGCTACCCAATCGGCCCGGTTGCCCGGTCCGCCGGAAACGGTCACGGTGACCGTTCCGCCGAGGCGCACCGACGTGGCACTGACGGCCACGGCAGGACCCGACGCGGATCCGGTACCCGCGAGCGGCACGTTCGCTCCACCTCCACCCGTGAGCGCCAGCGTTCCGCTGAAAGGACCCGCGCTCGAAGGCGCGAATCGGACCGTCAGGATCGTCGTCGCGCCTGGTCCGAGCGAGTAGGTCGAGGCGCCCACCAGGCTGAAACCCGTGCCCGTGACGGAGGCGCTTCCGGCGAGTGTGCCCGCGCCCGCGTTCTGCACGTTCACCGTGAGGTCCGCGCTCGTGCCAACCGCTAGTGGTGGAGAAGGTCAGGCTCGACGGCGAGACGGATAGAACCGGATTCGCCGGAGGCAGGTCGCCTGTTCCGCTGAGGGGCACCGACGTCTCCACCGGCACCGGTGAGATCGAGGACGCCGCTCGCAGGACCCGCGACCGAAGGCGCGAAGCGAACGGTCACGACGGCCGTGGCGTTGGCCCCGAGGGAGTAGCTCCCGCTACCGACGAGGCTGAAACCAGCGCCTGTTACCGTGGCCTGTCCCACGAGCGTCCCGCCACCTGCGTTGCGTACGGTCACCGACTGCTGGACACCCGTACCGGTCACGACCGATCCGAATGAGAGGCTCGTGGGCGAGACGGAGAGAACGGGTGTCGTCGGAAGCTCGACCGCCACCGGAGGACTGGTCGCATAGAGCGTGTAGCCGTTGTTCGCCAGGAATCGGAATTCGTAGCTTCCCGGAGTCTGCGGCATGGTGAACGGAAGCGTCGCCGACCTGAGTCCGGTCGCGGGCAGGTTGCGCGTGCCGTTCAGATACTTCCAGTCGAGATAGCTGGTCAGGGCGCTTCCCACCTGCGCGAGAGACACCCAGTCACCGCGATTCGCCGGACCCGTCCGCGACCGTCACCATGATCGGACCGCCCGGTGCGACCGTCGTCGCGCTCACGCCGAGGGCGGGCGGGCGCGCCGTCACCACAGGGCTCGTGGCGAGGAGCGTGTAGCCGTTGTTCGCGAGGAATCGGAACTCGTAGTTTCCAGGTGTCGACGGCATCGAGAACGGGATCACCGCCGACATGAGACCGCGTCGGCGGGAGGGTCTTGGTCCCGCTGAGGTACAGCCAATCGACGTAGGTCGTCACAGGCGTCCCGACTTTCGCGAGCGTCACCCAGTCCGATGCGGTTCGCCGGCCCGTCCGCGACCGTGACTTGAACCGTCTCGCCCATAGCGAGAGAGGTCTTGTTCACCGCGACCGAGGGAACGTCGTCGTTCCGGATCGTTCCCACCCCTCGTCCATCGGCCAGGTTTGCCCCTACGGCGCCCGAAAGGTCGACGAAGAAAGTCTCGTCTGCCTCGACGAGTGTTTCGGCCGTAACCGCGATGGGAATGGTGCGACTGAGCGTTCCTGCCGGAAACACCAGGGAACCAGCGGCACTCGAGTAGTCGCTTCCTGCCGTCGCCGTGCCGTTCTGCGTCGTGTAGGACACGCTCACGTCGTAGCTCGCCGCCTGGGAGAGCGCCACAGGGAAAACGAAACTGGTCGCTCCTCCGGTTCCCTCGAGGAGAGAGACGTCGCCGATGGTGAGACTCGGAAAGTCATTGTTGCGGTTCACCACGGAGACGTCCGCGGGGTCGAGACCCGAGTAGTCCGGATCGGAGCTCACCGCGGGTGACGTCACAACGGTGAAGGCAATGTCTCCGTCGAGGAGCGCATCGTCGACGCCGGTTATCGTGACCGCGCGCGGCAATTGCGCGTCGTTCGGTTCGAACGAGAGCTCGGAAGGAGAAACGACGCCTTCGGTGAGATCGGAGCTCTCGAGCGCGATAGTAACCGTGTCCGTCGGAGACGATCGGAGCGAGACCGTGAAGGTGGCACTACCTCCCGCTTCCGTCGTGACGAGTCCGTCGGTCGAGCCAAACAGGATCCCCGGCGTGCCGCCGCAGCAGACGGGAACGGAGGTCTCGAGACTCAAGCTCCACCCGTTCGCGATATCTCCTCCATCGAGGAAGAAATCGTCCACGACGTATAGACTCCACGTTCCATTCGGATCGACTCCGCTGAGATCGCCGAGCGACGCGGCGAAGGGACCCGTCGGCGCGAGCTCCGTGAAATCGTCGCCCGCACCCTCGTAGTTCGAGAGTCGGTACTGCCCGGAAACGATCGGACCTTCGTCCGGGAGCGCGGCGCTCGCGCTATCGTCGAACGTCAGGTCGACCCCTTGCGCGCGGACTCCGCCGCCGGCGTCGGACATGAGAACCGCGCCCTGTCCGTTCGGTGCGACCAGGAGAACGTCGACGTCGTCCGGGTAAGCGTGATTCACCCCGTGAAGTCCCGACGCGCACCCGGCTCAGTCGTCCGGTCATGCCCGAAACCTCGATGCTCGACGGATAGGGAGTCGCGGGTCCGCCGACCGGAACGAGCACGGGAGCGTTGTTCGCGAGCGTCGTCGAAAGTCCGGAGGCGACCTGAAGGCCGAGGTCGAACGAAAAGCGAACCGTGCCGATGTCGACGCCTCCATCCTGGAGCGAGAGGGTCGCGAGAACTTCTCCTCCGCAGGTACCGTCGGCGACGAAACTGAACGAGCGGGTCACAGCGGGCGCCGCGGCCAGCAGCGGCCCGTAGCTCTGGGGAGAGCTCGGCGAGCGTGACTCCGCCCGAGGGCTCGAGCGTCGCGACGACGTCGCCCGTGTTCGCGACGCCGATGTTGCGGAGCGCGAAAGCGATGGTGACCTCCTCACCGGGATCGAGGACGCCGTTTCCGATTCCGCAGGCTTCGGAGACGAGAGTCGCGCCCGTGCCCACGACCGCGGGCCGCGGAATTTCGTCGCCGTTGTACACGACGAGGGCGAAGTCCTGATCGAGCGGACCGCCGACGTTCGGGATCCCGTCCGAGTTGATGTTCGAGGCCATGATGGCCACCGTGAAGTCTCCACTGGTGCCCGCGGGGAGGAAGACGCTCTCCACGTTGTTGCGAAGATCCGCGGCGCCGCCCGGTGATCGAATGGTCGCGGGAGAACACGTTGCCTTTGTAGGTCTCGCCATCGACGGTCACGGTGAGGTCGAGGTCGTTGTTGAAAGCGGGGCCGGTGGTCGAGCCGGGAGCATCCGTCCACGCCAGAGTGACGCGGAACGGGCGCGACGAATCGGCGATGGTGCCCGTCACGACGGAGAACTGTCCGCTGGCGGTGAAGACGTCTTGAGGGCGCTGGTCGCGAAGCACGCGAGGCGCGTCGTCGAAGGCGGCGCCCAGGTTCACTTCGCCCATGCCCTGGTTCCCAGACCAGAGGTTGTCGTTCGCTCCCTCCCCGTCGAGGTAGCGGGCCGAGCTCATGAGAACGGCCTTGGTCATCGCCGGGCTCGGCGGCGCCATTCCCTGGTTGATGAAAAACTGGCGGACCAGGGCCGCGCGCGCCCGCGACCGCGGGAGTGGAGTGGCTCGTGCCCGACGACGTCGTGTAGAACTCCTGTCCCGCGGGGAAGAATGGGCCGCGTCGATCCCGTACCGCAGACGCTGGTGGCGTCGAAGCAGGCATTCGCCTGGCCGGTGGGCCCGGGATTCACCGCCTGGTAGACACCGCCGCTGACGTGCGTGCCGGGTGCGACCAGGTCCGGTTTCATGCGCCCGTCCTCGGCCGGTCCGCGACTCGAGAAGTCCGCGATGTCGTCGGCGTCGTCGGCCCCGGTGTCGTCGACTCCGCAGCCATCGAAGTCCCCGAGAAAGTGAACGTTCTCGCTCGCGCCCACGGTGATGACGTTCTTCGCGGTGCCCGGAGAGCGGAGTCCATCGATGCCTTCGTTCCCGGCGGCCATCACGATGACCATCTGCTGGTTTCCGGGCGCCGAGACCGCGGCGCCCGCGGGCTGCGCATCGCGAACGAGCGCGTCGTAGGTCTGCGCGGTCACGTCATAGGCTCCGTACACGAGGCCGCCCCAGCTGTTGCTGCTGATCCGCGCGCCGTCGCGGTATGCGCGCGCTTGAAGGTTCGGAGAAATCCGGATAGGTGTAGTTCGGCGCGAAGATGACGGAGGAGCCGACCTTGACGAAGGGAGCGATGCCGAGCCCGTAGCGGAAGCCTTCGGCGTCCGCGAAGGGAAACGACGATGCCGTTGTTGAAGCCCGCGATGATATGGGCGTTGATATTTCCGTGGCCGTCGCAGCCCTCGATGCGTGTCGCCGAAGAGCGGGATGCCCTCGAGCCGGCCGTAGATGAGGCGGCTCGTCGCGGAAGTGTTTCCCGAGACGTAGAGGCCGGGATGGTTGGGATGAGTCGTCGCGTTGTCGACGCCGCTGTCGGAGATATCGACGGCGAAGCCCGACTGGGTGAACTGCTGCTGGTTGAAGCCAGCCGCCGCGAGAAAGTCGAGATAGCCGGGGCTTCCGGAGAGGTCACCGGCCACGATCTGGCCTTGACGTTCGTCCGCTTTCTCGGGAACGACGAACGGTTGGATGGAAACGACGTCGGGCCTCCCCGCGAGCGCATCCATGTCCGCCGACGTGAGCGGAACGATCAGATTGACGTAGTTTCGAACGCGAAACTCGCCGCGAACGTTGCCGCGAGAGCGGGCCCGCGCGAGAGCGATCGTCGCGGCATTCGCTTCCGCGTCGCTCACCATCTGGACCGCGTAGAGATCCTCCGCTCCTGAAGTCGCTGGCTCGGCTCGCCCGAGGATCGAGCGCCTCTGGGCGCGGAGGAGGGCCGCCCGCAGGGCGCGCGGATGCACCTTGTGATCGTTCCGGTAGGGCCCTTGCCACTGGATGAAGCGGCCGGAGCTCTCGAGCTCGGCGAGAGCGCCTGCGGCGGCCTCGTCCGCGTACACGAGGTACGCGTTGTGAGGCACGTAAGCGACCATCTGAGCGCCGGTATCGCGCATCGCCGTCGAGCCACTCGGGCCGGGCAGGGCCGACGAGCTGAACGAGCCGCATGCGCTTCCCCTGGAACCGTTCGCGAGATGCGCTCCGTCGGTTCCTCCCCGCGGCGTTCGCGGTATCGACAGGACCGCTGTTCAAGAGAACGAATCGATACTCATCCACGAGCTCCGCGGACGCGTCGCGGCGGGCCTCTTCGGCCAGCGCGTTCGGGACTTCGTAAAGGAGGTAGCTGCCATAGTCGGCGACGAGGCGGCCGCCGACTCGATCGAGCCGGCTCGCGGCAGCGCGGTCCCGGATTCGGAGCTTGCGGTCGCCGGTGCGACCTTGCGCCTCTACGACGGGTTCGGGCTGGGCACTGAGCTCGAAGCCGATGAACCAGCCAAGGAGCAGCACCAGGGGCGAAAGCCAGAGGAGCGCCTTCGCGGTCGACGTCCAGGAACGTCGCATGAACGACCCCCTTTCGGATCTCTAGCAATCCAAGGCGATAGCGTTCTCCCCGCGATGAGCGACCGGTTGCAGGACCTGGGGCAGACAGAGACTAAAGATACCGATTGGGGTTCGGTCACGCTAGCACAACGTGGCGGTCAGAAAAAGCGATCCCGCTCACGTTTGGAAATCTCCCCAATATGTGGCGGAAACTCCCTACACCGAGCGAGCACAGTCTGGGATTCGGCGTCCATCGGGGACGGTTCTGGCGGTACGCACCTATCGGACGTGGCGGGGACACTGACTGCGGGTGGAATCGCGGCGACGGGCAATAATGTTTCGCACAAAGTTTGTCTTGACAACTTTCTGAAGTGCCTTTTAGGAAGGGCACGGATCCCCTCCAGAGTGTGCGCGGTTGGCGCCTGAGGGCGTTTACTACTGACGCGAACGCAATGGGAATCGGCGGCGTCATTCGATGCCGCAAACGTCCCGTGGAAGCGCAGCCATTGAGCAAAAAAACACCGTGCTATAGAGAAGTATGACTTCTCCTAAAGAATTTCATTCGATTTCCGATGACGAACTGCTCCGGCGTCTATCGGAGCTCCTGTCACAGTCGCGACGGGTCGAGGCCGATCTCGTCGCCCATATCGGCGAGATAGACGAAAGGAGGTTATTTGCCCGGGAGGCCTGCTCGTCGATGTTCGCGTACGCAACCGACGTGCTGCACCTCTCGGAGCACGAAGCGTACGAGCGCATCACCGCGGCGCGAGCCTCTCGGAGGTATCCGATTCTTCTGGAAATGCTGCGCGATGGTCGCCTTCATCTGTCGGGGATCGGAAAGCTCGCTCCGCACCTGACGGAGGAAAACCACGAGTCCCTCCTCGCCCGAGCCGCGCACCGGACCAAACGCCAGATCGAAGAGCTTCTCGCCGAGCTCTCGCCCCGACCCGACGCGCCGCCTCTGATTCGGAAGCTGCCCGAGCGCGCTAGAAGCGATGCTCCGACTCCGCCTGCGAGTGAAAGGGTTGAACTCGGCCCGGACCGAGTACCTCTTCTGACCACACAACAGCCGGGTCCGCTGCTTCCGCCTTCCCCGCCGGTCCGGTCCGCGGTCGAGCCCCTTTCGCCATCGAGGTACAAGATCCAGTTCACGGCGAGTGGGGAGCTTCGGGACAAGCTGGAGCGACTCCAGGACCTCATGGACTCCGACTTGGCGGCGGTCATCGACGCGGCGGTGACGGAGAAGTTCGAACGGCTCGAAGCGAAGCGATTCGCCGAAACGAAGTCGCCGCGAAAAGCCCTGGAGGAGACGGATACCTCGCCGAAATCGCGCTACCTGCCGGCCGCGGTGAGGCGCTTCGTGAGCCGGCGCGACGGGCACCAGTGCCGATTCGTGAGCGAGACGGGTAGACGCTGCCCCGAGCAGCGAAAGCTAGAGTTTCACCACGAGGATCCGTTCGGCCGCGGAGGTAGCCATGACCCGGACCAGATCTCGCTCATGTGCAAGCGCCACAACGCATATCTCGCCGAGCGGGAGTACGGGAAAGAGGTGATGAAGAGGTATCGGAAAAACGGCGAGGGCGTCCGAGACCGCGCCGCTATACGGCACCTTGGAGCCGTCGGGCGTTGGTGAGGGAAGCCGTTCGCTTTTTGATCGGGCCCGAGGACCGCGCCTAGGAATGGTCCGGAGATTCCAGTCTCCTGTCACCCCGGTGTTAAAGACGATCTCGGAGCGGAGACACTACCGGCGGGCCGCGCCGTGAGTTTCTCGCTCTGCGACGACTGCAGTTGGGGTCCAGGAAACTACCTGCTCGAAGGAACTCTTTCGGTTCTCGCAGCGGTGTTCATCGCGTGGCTGAGGCTGAAGCTCGGCCGATAGCTGGAATTCGTGCGGTGGCTGGTGTGATTGGTCGGGGCGAGAGGATTTGAACGTCCGACCCCCTGGTCCCGAATCAAGAAAACCTTCACGTCACCGCGTCCCATGTCCGATACTGCGCGTACGGGGGGGGCCCTTCATCAATCTCTTCCTGAACGCCTCGAGTGAGCCGCTAACCTGTAGCTAGGGCGGGGGACGGAATCACCGCACGCTCGAAGAGCCAGTTGGGATCATCAAAGGGACTCCTTCTGGTCCATGGGGGCGGAGCGGCGCGATTTGGGGTGGGACTCGTAACAAAATCCCTCCTCGCGGGCGGGTCATCCACACGCTCGCAGACGCCCGGCATGGTGCACCTCATCTTTTGGAGCTCGGCAGATCGAGCCTGATACCACTGGCAAGCGGATGAGGTTCACGAGACGGACGGCCCGAAGGCCGACGAGAAGACTCACGCCGCGCTTTGGGTTGGTTCCCCAACGGTCCTAACCCGTTTTTGGGGGCGGAGATCGAGCGGAACATGAGGGTGTCCGGGACGATTCAAGTGGCAGCGCTGGCCGGAAGATCCGTTCCCCTAGGGTAGAGATAGTAGGACCACCTACGGTAATTATTTCTATCCGTTAATCGCAATTTACAAATGTTAATGTTCACGGGCCGACTCCCGCCGTTACACTCTTCGCTCGACTGTTATGTTCTCAAAGGAGGTGTCCATGAGCAGGCGGGTGCGGGTCTTCATGATGGGTTTCGCAGGTATTCTGGTCTGGCAATCAGCCATGGCCGCATCAACTCGGTCGAGTCCCATCGCCATCACCAGCGATGATCAGTTCGTCTGGAGCGTGAACCCGGATAACAACTCGGTGTCAGTGTTCCAAGTAGCCGGGGACGCCAATGTGAGAGTGCGAGTCGTCGATGTGGGGAGGGAACCTTGGTGCGTCGCCATCACCCCGAATGACCGGAAAGTCTACGTGACCAACATGGTGGACGGCACGGTGACGGTGATCAACGCCGCGACATATCAGGTGATCACGACGGTCAACGTCGGCACCGAGCCGTTCGGTTGCGCGCTTACCCCTGACGGGGCGTGGCTCTACGTAACGAACCAGAGCTCGGGCACGGTTTCGGTCCTCAACACCGCGACCGATAACGTGATCGCGACCATCCCGAACGTTGGCGCCAAGCCCCATGGGATTGCCGCCACGAACAGCCTGATCTTCGTAACGCAGTTCCTGGCCCTGCGCCCGCCCAGTGACAACCGCCCGGCAACGCGAAGTGAAGGCGCCGATAACGGGAGGGAAGGACGAGTCACAGTAATCCAGCGGTCTACGAATACGGTGATAGACCTCATCCGTTTGAACCCAGTAGGCAACAGTGGCTTCCTGTCGGATGGGAACACTCTGGCGCGTGAGCCGCTTACGGGGAGGTTCGACAACGTAACCGGTATGTTTCCCAACCTGCTCGAGTCCATCACCATCAGGGGGAACCTCGCCTACATCCCGAACACCTGCTCTTCACCGAACGGTCCGTTCCGTTTCAACGTGAACGTCCAGAGCTGCCTGTCCACGATCCGTATCAATCAGCTTGGCCAGGCCTTTCCGGCGCTCAATATGAATCGCGGAGTTCAGTTCGAGCCGGTAGGCGTGAAGCTCTTCAATACGAATCCGTTCGCCATCGCCTTCAAGAGCTCGGGGAACGAAGGATTCGTCACCCTCGGCGCCACGGACCGGCTCCTCCGGGTGACGGTCAATGCTCAAGGCAGCCCGACGATCAACCCTCCGCAGATGGCGGGCGATCCCGGCAATATCATTCGCATCGAACTGAAGGACCCGCAGGAGATCCTCCTCGACGACCCGCAGGACCGGATTGGCGGCAAGAACCCGCGCGGCCTCGTGATCAACTCCACCGACACCAGAGCCTATGTGATGGACTTCATATCGCGTGACGTCGCCGTCGTCGACATTTCCGGGACCGATCCAACCCAGTACGAAACCCTCGACCGGATCCAGTCGGCGAACCTCCCTGGCCCTGGAAGCCGCGCAGGCATAGTCCAGCGTGGCAAACAGCTCTTCAACAGCGCCATCGGGCCCGAGGGAGCCATGGATAACTCGATTCGTCCCGCGGGACGCCTGTCGGACACCGGTTGGGGCACCTGCTACAGCTGTCATCCCCAAGGGCTCACTGACACTGTGACCTGGATGTTCGCCGACGGTCCTCGCCAGGCGATCTCGATGGAGAACACGTTCGAGTTCGGGGCAGCGGTGATCCAGGGAGGGGCTCCGCTTCTGCCCCGTTCTCACCAACGCGCTCTGAACTGGTCGGCGGTCCGCGACGAGGTCCAGGACTTCACGCGAAACATCCGTGCGGTCTCGGGAGGAGGGGGTCTCATCTTAGATATTCCCGAAGGTGTCGCCGGCCTGGCTAATGTTCCGGATCTAGTTCCTGTTGCCAACAGCAGGCGCAGCGCGAACCTGGACGCCATTGCCACTTACCTGGCCCTGGGGGTTCGCGCGCCGATCTCGCCGGTCGACGACCAGACCGTCGGACCGCTGGTGGGTCGCGCACTCTTCGAAGCGGCAGGCTGCCAGAACTGTCACGGCGGGCGCAATTGGACGATCAGCGTCCTCGACTTCACTCCCCCGCCAAATGCCGCTGAGATCGTCGACGCGCAGCTGATCCGGTTCCTCTGCCGAGTGGGCACGTTCGACGCCAATCAGTTCACTAACGGCGGAGGCAACGAGATCCGCGCGAACAACGTAGCCAACGTCCAGGCACGGGGAGCGGACGGCTTCACCGTGCCCTCGCTGATTTCCGCATTCGCCAGTGCCCCCTACTTACACAGCGGCGCGGCTCCGACGTTCGATGCCGTGCTCGCAAACGAAACCCACCGAAGAGCTGGTCGAGCGGATAAACTGGATATCCTGCAACTCGAGGTTTTGCGGGGCTTCGTGGCCCAGTTCCTGAGCTCCATCGATTGCGGCACCGTGCCTTTCTTAAACCCGGTTCCACCCGAGGACGTCTGCGGGGTACCACAACCGTAAGCTTCAGAGGAAGGCCAGACGTGCAGCCACGCGCCTGGCCTTCCTCATCGCTTCCGTCGTGCAGGTGAGAAAGTGAACGCTTGCGGGATGACCGAAGACGAGGTGTCCTCGACCGTTCGATGACGCGGAAGAGCCACCAGCCCGCCGGAAACGCGAACAAGAGGGCGCGCGAAGGCCAGATCTTCGAGGGGGGGCGGCGGAAGCCCGCCGGGGAAAGGTATGACGCTGCCGTCATTCGGAACGTGGAGCCTTGTGTTCGCCGTTCGGACTGCGTGTACATCCACGTCTTTAGCATCGTCGACGCGGATGATGAACGGCGCCTGCCATCTTCGTTTGGAAGCGAGAAGGTCCTCGGAGAGAAAACCTGAGCCCTTTCGCGCTTCTGGCTCGCGCAAGATTTCGGCTTCGTTGCGGCCAGGGGGATTGACGCGACGATAGAACGCGGGCCAGTGCCTCCCGGCTGGCCTTCAGCTCGCTAGAATGTGTGGGTGAGTCTTGGCGAAGCGGAGGAAACCGCGTTCCCAAGGTGCCGTGAAAAAGGCCGCCGCTAATCGCCGCTCCGCCACTGACAGGTAGCACACCGAGCTGGTGTCGAAATCCATATCTGTCCCAGACGAAATGCCCTTCATCGACCTTGCCAGCGGTAAGACGGAAGGTTCCGATGACGTCTACACCTAACCGTGAAGGAGGGAGCCCATCTTCTCGGCAGCGCTCTTCTGAGCCGATTGCAATGCGCATGCGTAGATATCCATCGTGATCTTCGAGAGGAGCAGTGAATCTGTTGATTTTATTGGTCGGGGAGAGAGGATTTGAACCTCCGACCCCCTGGTCCCGAACCAGGTGCTCTACCAGGCTGAGCCACGCCCCGACCTTGCGAAAGCGGGAGAACGGATTAGTCTACATCGGAATCGATCAAGGACAAAGAACCGCTCAGCGGATGCCGTTGAACGCAGGTCCCAGGACTGAAGCTCCTCGAGGACGCTGTAGGCGGTGAAGTCGAACTGGAGGGGCGTGATGGAAATGTAGCTGTCCCGCAGGGCGGAGATGTCGGAGAGCGCTTCCCTCTCGACTCTCGTGAAGCCCTGCTTGACCCAGTAGTAGATGCGCGAAGCGGGGTCGATCTTTTCCTCGACCTTGGTCCAGGACGGCGCGGCGTCCCTGACTCGTGATGCGGACGCCCTTGACCGCGGAGTCGGGCACGTTGACGTTCAGGAACGTCCTCCGGCTCCAGTCTTTCTTTTGCGCCAGGACCGGAACGAGATGGGCGGCGAAAGCCGCGGCGTGGGAGTAGTCGGCGCCGGCGTCCTTGCTCGCGAGCGAGACCGCCATCGCGGGCACGCCGAGCATCGCCGCTTCGCGCGCGCCGGCGACGGTGCCCGAGTAGGCGATGTCGTCGCCGACATTCGCGCCGCGGTTGATGCCGGAGACGACGACGTCGGGAGGCATCGGCAGCAGCTTGACGCACCGCGAGGTTCACGCAATCGGCGGGAGTGCCTTCGACTTTGAACGAACGCTGCCCGACGTGCTCGAAACGAAGCGGCGCGTGGATCGTCAGCGCGTGGCTCACCGCGCTCATCTCGCGTGCAGGAGCGACGACGGTTACGTCGCCGACTTCGCGCAGTTTCTCGGCGAGAGCGCGGAGGCCCGGCGCATCGATCCCGTCGTCGTTCGTCACCAGGATGTCGAGAATGGCGAGCTCTCCGTGTGCGCGGAAGTGACGGAATGGGAATGGTCGGGACGGCGGGATTTGAACCCACGACCACTTGCACCCCAAGCAAGTGCGCTACCAGGCTGCGCTACGTCCCGATCCCATTCCGCTGGCGGCGCGCATCTTCATCTATTGTCGCGCGTCGGAAGCGGCGAAGGATAGCACGCGCCGAAATCGAGGGTCAACGAAGGGTCAGTGGTCGTCCCGCTCCTTCGAATCGTGACCGTCGATGAGCTCCAGAATTCCCCGCAGCTCGGCCCGGATGGAAAGTATCTCGTCCTTCAGATCGTCGTTTCCCGCCGCCGCGACGACCTCCGGCGGGGGTGTCGTTGACCCCGACTTCACCTGGTCCTTCATTTCCTGCTCCAGTTTCTTCTTTGCCCCCGCGATCGTAAAGCCCTCCTCGTAGAGCAGGGTCTTGATGCGGAGAATCGTCTCGATATCGCGCCTTCGATAGATGCGCTGACCGGAATTGTTCTTCGCGGGCGCCAGGGCCGGAAACTCCGATTCCCAGTAGCGGAGCACATAGGGCTGGGTGTCGGTCAGCTCGCACACCTCACCGATCTTGAAGAAGAGCTTGCTCGGGATCTTTCGTTCCATCGAGGGCTCGCTCGTGATCCTCTTCCCGGGTTATTCCGCTTCCGGCGAGAAGCCGTTCTGGAAGTTCTTCGAAGGGCGGAACACGACGGACTTCCGCGGCCGTATGGTCATCTCTTCCCCTGTCTGCGGGTTTCGCCCTTTTCGCTGCTTCTTTTCTCTGACCAGAAACGTCCCGAAGCCGCTGATCTGCACCCGATCCCCGTCCCGCAATCCTCCCTTGATGAACTCGAGGATGATGTCCACGAGGATCGACGCCTCCTTGTTTGAAATGCCGCCATGACGCTCGTAGACAACACGCGCCAGGTCTGCCTTCGTCATGGATGGATGGAATCCGGCATTCCGCCCAAGGGTTTAACGGAAATTGGTTAAGTCGTGACTTTAGGACTCAGAAGGCTTGCAGATTCAATCGAATACCTAAAGTATTATATGAGATCCCTCCTTCGAGTCAACCACGATTATTGGCTCTTTGTCGTCTCGCGGCGACGAATGGTGACGCGAATGGGTGTTCCCTCGAAGCCGAACGCCTCTCGGATCCGCCGGGCGAGATATCGCGGATAGCTGATGTCCAGTTCCTTCTGGGCGCGGTTCGAAAAAACGAGAAACCGGGGCGGCACGACCCCCGTCTGAGTGACGTAGAAGAGGCGCGCTTCCTTGCCGTCCTTGGACCTCGGCGGCAGCCGGGCGGCGGCGCCCTCGAGGAAGCGGTTCAGCTCCGACGTGGAGATCTTCTTCAGCTGCTCCTCGCGCACCTTTCGGATGCGCGGGAAGAGTCCGGTCACCCCCCGGCCCGACTTGGCGGAGAGGAAGACGATGGGCGCGAAATCGAGGTGCGGCAGTTTCTCGCGCGCGTCGCTCGCGAGCTCCTTCGCTCGCTCTTCTCTTTCTTCGACCACGTCCCATTTGTTGAAGACCAGGACGACCCCTCGCCCCGAGTCGGCGATCTTCCCCCCGATCGACGCGTCCTCGGTCGTCACTCCCGACGTCGCATCGAGAATCAGGAGAACGATATGCGCCCGCTCGATCGCGCGCTCGGCGTAGAGCACGGAGATCTGATCCGCGAGACCCGGGAAGCTTTGCCCGCCTGCGGATGCCCGGCGGTGTCGACGAAGCGATAGATTTCACCGTCGACCTCGACGAGCGTGTCCACGGCGTCCCTCGTGGTGCCGGCGATGGGGCTGACCACCGCCCGCTCCTCCCCCGCGAGGCGATTGAGGAGAGACGACTTCCCCACGTTCGGCCGTCCGGCGATGGCGATGCGGATCTCGCTTCCCTCCGTCGTCGCCGGGCTCGCCGGCATCCGGGACTTTCTCGGCGATGGCGTCCATGAGCTCCGCGACGCCGAGCCCGTGCTCGGCGGAGATCTCGAAGAGATCCTTGAAGCCCAGTCGATGGAACTCCATCGCGTCGGCGAAGCGTTCCTCGCTGTCGATCTTGTTGACCGCCAGAACGACGCGGTCGCCGAGGGGCCGCAGCTTCGATGCGAGGTAGCGCTCCTCCGGAAGGAGTCCCGCGCGCCCATCGACGACCCAGCAAACGATCTCGGCGTCACCGATCGCGATCTCCACTTGCGCCGCAACCTGTTCGTCCAACGGCGTCGCCACCGATTCGAGAACGCCGCCCGGTATCGACGACCTCGAACGACTTCCCTCCCCATTCGACGGCGGCGACGTTGCGGTCGCGAGTCGAGCCAGCCACCGCATCGACGATCGCTTTTCTCGATCCGCTCATGCGGTTGAAGAGCGTGGACTTGCCCACGTTGGGCCGCCCGACGATGGCGACCTGCGGGAGGCGATTCACCATAACTCCTCAGTTTACTGTGGTTTGTAGCGCATCCGAAACCGCGCGCGGATTGCGCCAATAACCCGAACGTTTAGAGCACGATAAGGGAGATGTCCCTTGACAGCCAGAAGGACGGCTCCTATAATCACACCCTATCCCTCCGGAGGTCAATATGATAAAGGTGGACATCATCAACGAGGTGTCCGCTACCGCAAACATCACCAAGGTGAAAGCAGAACAGGCGGTGGAAGCGGTGCTCGATGCGATGAAGAACTCGATGCAGCGAGGTGAGCGCATCGAGCTTCGAGGGTTCGGCGTGTTTCAGGTGAAGCCCCGGAAGAGGGGCATCGGCCGCAACCCGCGCACGGGAAAGGAGGTGCGTATCCCTCCGGGCCGCACCATCCGATTCAAGCCAGGAAAGGACCTGCAGAACATCCCCTGAGCTCAGGACTCTTCAGACATCTCGTCGAGCGCTACCTCGCTCGCCTCCGGGAGTTGGGTTCCCGCCGCCATCTTCTTTCTCCTCACCGTTCTCTCGACGCTCTTCGTCGGAGGGATTCAAGGCCTCGCGTATTGGGCGCCGAACCTCGCCCAGGCGGATGGCTCCACGCTCGAATGGATTCGGAGGCTCGCCCTCTACGGAGCCCCCTTCAGCTTCACGCTCCTCGCCATCATCCTGTCCCACGAGATGGGGCACTACTGGGCCGCCCGCTATTACCGCGTCGATGCGACGCTTCCCTTTTTCTTCCGTTTCCGTTCTCGCTCATCGGGACGTTCGGCGCGTTCATCATCATCAAGTCGCGCTTTCCTCACCGCAAAGCCCTCATCGATATCGGTCTCGCCGGACCCTTCGCGGGGTTCCTCGTCGCCATCCCCGCGCTCATCCTCGGGATATCGACGTCGCGGCCCGGGCCCCCGCTCCCTCCCGAAACCAGTATCAGCTTCGGGGAGCCTCTCCTCTTTCAATGGTTCTCCGCCGCGATCTGGCCGAACCTCCCCGAAAGCTTCGACCTGTACATCAGCCCGATCGGCCTCGCCGCGTGGTTCGGGCTCCTTCTCACCGCGCTGAACCTCATCCCGATTGGCCAGCTCGACGGCGGACACGCGTCCTACGCGCTCCTGAGGGAGGGGGCGCATCGGCTCTCGGCGTTGGCGTTCTTCGCATTCCTTCCGATGGCCTACTTCGGTCCGTCGTGGCTCTTCTGGGCGCTCCTTCTCTATCTCCTCGGGATTCGGCGCCCGCACCCGCCGACTCGCGTCGACGAGCTCCCGCCGCCGCCGAGCCGCTACGTCATGGGAGCGGTCGCTCTCGCGGTCTTCGTCCTCTGCTTCACTCCCGAGCCCATCGTCATCGACTGGACCGATATCTGGTCCGGATTGAAGGAATGGCTAGCGGGTTAAATGCTCGTGCAAGAGCGAATGGAAGAAGTGCACCCCGTTCTCGCGCTTCGCGTTTAGTCGTCCGCGGTCGTAAGACCGGGAACGAATCCCTTTCGCGACCGAGTTCGAGATCGCGACGTCTTCGAGCTGCACCTGATGGCTGAAGGCGATGGCCGCTTCCAGGTCCTCCTCCGGAAGGCCGTACCATTCGAAGATGGTGAGCGTTTTTTCGTGGGTCAAAGGAATGATCGCGTTCGCCTGAAGACTTCCCGGGTAGAAGTTGAGCATGATGTTCGGAAAGACCCAGTAGTAGAGGACCTTCTCGTCCTCTTTGCCCCTCGACGCGCGGAGGGGAGCGATTTGAGACGCGTGGTACCGGTAGGCTTCGACGCGATAGTTCTGGTAGTCGAGCTCGCGATGGAGCGCCGGATGGATCATCGGGATGTGGTAGCCCTCGAGGTAGTTGTCGACGTAGATCTTCCAGTTCGCCTCGACCACGTACTCGCGCCGCTCGCGAAACTTCATCCGGCTCACGGGAAACCCCGCGCGCTCCACCTCTTCCGCAATCGCGGGCGCGGTCTCGCGAAACGACGGACCGGAAGCCGCGAGGCTCGCGAACACGAGGGGCGCCCATTCTTCGACCCGCACCGCGGGAAGGCAGACGTCCTCGACGTCGAAGTCTTCCGTTCCTTCCATCTCCGGCGCTCGGCGAAGGCGTCCGTCGAGGGCGTACGTCCAGCCGTGGTACGGGCACTGGAGGAGCTTGGCGCTTCCCTTTCCCTCCGCGATGAGAGCGGCCCGGTGGCGGCACACGTTCGAAAATCCGCGAAGACCGTCGTCGCCTCGCGCGATCACGATGGGCTCACCCAGCACGTCGGCCGCGAAGAAGTCGCCGGAGCGTGCCACGTCTTCGGACCGGCCGACCCATTGCCAGCCGCAGTGGAAGATCTTTTCGCGCTCGCGCTCGAAGAGCTCCGGGTCGAGGTACCAGCTCGAGGGAATGGTCGTCGCCTTCGAGAGCGCCGTCAGTTCGTAGTCGGTCAATTTCACTTCCCGGTCACAGAAGGCTCATGGGATCCACATCCACGAGCGTCGATCGCAGAAGCTCGTCATCCTTCAACATAACCCGGATCGCGGCGCGCGCGCGCGCGTGCTCTCGCCGCGGTAACTTCAACAGGATCTGCGAGCGGTGCCTCCCGGCGATCTTCGAGCGGACCGCGAAGGCCGGCCCCAGGACCTTCACCCCTTCGGGCACGCCGCGGGTCAGGAACGAGGCCGCGCGCCGGGCGAGGCTCGCGGACTCCGCCATCGATTCGCCCTCCACCACCAGGTTCAGAAGGCTCACGACCGGCGGGTAGTAGAGCGCGCGGCGGAACTTCCGCTCCGCCTCGAAAAAGCCTTCGTAATCCTGCTCGCGCGCGAACTGCAGGCTGTAATGCTCGGGCGCGAATACCTGTATCAGCACCTCTCCTTCTCGCGCGCCTCTCCCCGCGCGGCCCGCGACCTGCGTCAGAAGCTGAAAGGTCCTTTCCGCCGCGCGAAAATCCGGTGTCGCGAGCCCGCTATCGGCAGCGAGAACGCCCACGAGCGTGACGGAGGGGAAGTCATGGCCCTTCGCGAGCATTTGCGTCCCCACCAGGATATCGATCTCCTTCGCCGCGAAGCGTGAGAGAAGCGACTCGTGGCTTCCCTTCCGGCGCATCGTGTCGCGGTCCATCCGCGCGACGCGGCATTCGGGGAAAAGAGACTTCAGGAGCCCTTCGACCCGCTCCGTTCCGTACCCGACCTGCCGCAGATACTCGCCTCCGCAGGTATCGCACCGATCGGGAGTGGCCCGCCCCAGTCCGCAGTAGTGGCAAACCGCGAGAGTACCGTTCCGGTGGAGAGTCATCGCGACGCTGCACTCGCCGCACTGAAGGGAGAGGCCGCATCTCCGGCACAGAAGCTGTCCCGCGTAGCCCCGCCGGTTCAAGAGAACCATCGCCTGCTCGCCGTCTCGAAGCCGCGAGGCGATGGCCTCTCGCAGCGGGCGCGACACCACGACCTCCGGGCCCTCTTCGCGAATCACCTCGCGCATGTCGAGAAGCGTGACCCGAGCGAGCGGGCGAGCGCCGATCCGGTCGGGAAGCGTCAGAAGTCGATAGCGTCCCTCGACCGCGTGCGTGTAAGACTCGAGCGAAGGCGTCGCCGAGCCCAGGACCACGACCGCGCCGTCGTTCCGAGCGCGGACGATGGCGACATCGCGCGCGTTGTAGCGCGGGCTCTCCTCCTGTTTGTAGGAGCCCTCGTGCTCCTCGTCGACCACCACGAGTCCCAGGCTCTCGATGGGCGCGAGAGCGGCGGCGCGTGCTCCGACGACGACTCTCGCCTCTCCCTGCCGGATCCGCCACCACTCGTCGCGGCGCTCTCCCGCCCCGAGAGCGCTGTGAAGAATGGCGACCTGGGCTCCGAACCGCGCGTGCAGGAGGCCTCCGAGACGGGGTGTCAACGCGATCTCGGGGACCAGCATCAGAACCGACCGGCCCTGCGCGAGCGCCGCCTTCGCCGCGCGAAGATAGACCTCGGTCTTGCCGCTTCCGGTCACGCCTCGCAGCACGGTCGGCTGGTAGGAGCGATTCGCGATGCCGCTCACGATCTCATCGAGCGCCTCTTTCTGCGGAGACGTGAGCTCGACGTCCTGGTCGACGTCGGACGAGCCGAGCCGGCCCCATGGGCTCCGGCGCGACTCCTCGGAGCCGATCTCGACATAGCCTTTTTTCGCCAGCGCGCGAAAGGGCGCCGTCTTTCCGAGGTCGAGCTCGCTCCGAATCGTGAAAAGCGGCACCGGATCGGTCGCCGTCGAAAGAAGGGTCAGGATGCGAGTAGCCGTCGGGCGGAGCTTCTCCTCGCGGAGCGCGCGGCTTCCCTCTTCCGTGATTCGCGCGACGCGGATCATTCGGGCGCCGCCTCCGCCCCCGGTGGTTCGCTCGACGAGCCCGCTCTCGACGAGCGCCCGGAGAGCTGCCAGAACCGACTTCCTTCCGAGAGAACGGGCGAGAGCCGATGCGGTCATCGGTCGTGAGAGCGCTTCGAGGATAGGGACGGCCGAAGCCTTCCCCGGACGGAGCTCAGGAGACTTCACGCGGCGGTAGAGGACGCGATCCGCGCGCGGCGTCTCCGGTGGAAGCATCCCGCGGCAAACGAGGCCCGGAGGTGCGATGTAGTAGTCGGCGATGAAACGCGCGAGCGCGAGTTGGGAAGCGCTCAGGATCGGCTCGGGGTCCGGGAGCGAAGAAATCGGCTTGAGCGTCGTGCCCGGAGGAAGGTCGGGGGCTTCCGCCCGGATCTCGAGAATGCACCCGGTGAGGGAACGCGCGCCGAAGCGGACGCGCACGCGATGCCCGGCGGAAGCGCGCGCGAGCGATTCGGGAACACCGTAGGAAAAAGTCTGCGGAAGGGGAACGGGTAGAGCGACCTCCGCGAAAGCCACAAAGGGCGGCGGATGCATTCGCGGCGCCTGCTCAACCTTCGGACAAAAGCTTCTTGACGAGCTTCATGTCCTCCCAGCACTCGCGCTTCTTTCCCGGGTTGCGAAGCAGGTACGCGGGATGGTACGTCGGGACCAGCTTCGCCCCGCGATACGAGAAAATCCGGCCGCGAAGCCGGGTGATGCCTTCGTCCGTGCGCAGGAGGTTCAAGGCCGAGACCCGGCCGAGGGCGCAGATGACCTTGGGCTTCACCGCGTCGATCTGCCGGTCGAGAAACGGACGGCAGGCCTCGACTTCATCCGGCTCGGGGTCGCGATTGTTGGGGGGGCGGCACTTCACCACGTTCGCGATGTAGACCTGTTCGCGGGTGAGCTCGATGGCCTGGATGATCTTGTTCAGGAGCTGCCCGGCGTCGCCCACGAAAGGAAGGCCCTGCCGGTCTTCTTCCCGGCCCGGACCTTCGCCAACGAACATCAGCTGCGCATTGGGGTTTCCGACTCCGAACACGATCGTGGACCGCTTTTCCGACAGGCGGCAGCGCGTGCATTCCCCGAGGTCCGCGCGTATCTCCTCGAGGGTTTCGTTCTCGCCGCGGCGGTGCCGGCGCGGCCTCCCGCGGCGCGGGTGCTTCGAGCTTCGCGCTCCGCGGGAATCCCAGGCTCGTGATCGAAGAGTAGAACCGGAGTCTCTCGCGAATCTCTTCGATGACGAAGTCCCTATCGTCCGCCACGATAGTCCCGGATCTCGTCGAGGATCTCGTCCGCGAGCGCGAGCTTCGACATCAGTGCGAGCTTCCTCACGCCGCCGTCGGCCCGCATGAGCGTCGCCTCGTTGGTATCGACCTCGAAGCCCGAATCCGGCCGGGAGACGTCGTTCGCGACGATGAGGTCGAGCTTCTTCCTCGAGAGCTTCTCCCGCGCGTTCGCTTCGACGGACTCCGTCTCGGCCGCGAAGCCCACGATGGTCTGCTCCTTCTTCCTCTTCCCGGCGACGGCCATGAGAATGTCGTCGGTCCTGACCAGCTTCAGCGTGAGAGGCTTCTCGTCCTTCTTGATCTTCTGGGGCGCCGCCGCCTCCGGACGATAGTCGGCGACCGCCGCGGCCATGATCACCACGTCGACCGCATCGAGCCGACCGAGGATGGCGTCCTTCATCTCCGCCGCGGTCTGGACGCGGAGGGTCTCGGCTCCGTGCGGGAGCGGCTCCGAGGAGGGTCCGCTCACGAGGACCACGGATGCGCCCCGCGCGAGGGCCCTCTCGGCCAATCGGAAACCCATCTTTCCGCTCGAACGGTTGGTGAGGACCCGGACCGGATCGAGCGGTTCCGCGGTCGGCCCCGCGCTCACGAGGACTCGCAGTCCGGAAAGATCCGACGCCGTCTTCAAGCGCGCTTCGACCCGTCTCACGATCTCTTCCGGTTCAGCGAGCCGTCCCTTCCCCATCCACCCGCAGGCGAGCCACCCGTCGCCGGGCTCGATCGATCTCGACGCCGCGGGAGCGAAGAGTTTCGAGGTTCTCCACGACCGCGGCGTGCTCGAGCATGTTCGTGTTCATGGCCGGCGCGATCATCGTGGGCGCGCGGTTCGCGAGCGCGAAGGTGCTCAAGAAGTCGTCGGCGATCCCGAGAGCGAGTTTTGCGACGACGTCGGCGGAGCAGGGCGCTACGAGAAAGAGCGCGCACTCCTCGGTGAGGGAGATGTGCCGTATGCCGTCTTCGCGCACCGGCCCGAAGAGGTCGGTGATGACCGGAAGCTCGGAGAGCGTCTCGAGCGTCAGCGGAGTCACGAACTCCCGCGCGTTCTTCGTGAGGATCACCTGCACCTCGTAGCCGCGCTTCTTGAGCCCGCGCACCAGCTCCGCCGACTTGTACGCGCCGATGCAGCCGGTGACCCCGAGGACAATCTTGACGGGCTTTACGGGCTTCATGACCGGAACGAGGCGACGATCGGTGCGACGCGCTCCTCGAGAAGATGCGGGCGCGCCCGCTCGGCGAGAACGATCGCTTTCAAAAGCGCCGCGGTCTCTTCGATGTCGTCGTTGACCAGGACGTAGTGATAGTCCCGGTAGCGGTCGATTTCCCTGCGGGCGCCGGCGAGCCTTCCTTCGATGACTTCAGGGGAATCCTGCTTTCTTCCCCGCAGGCGCTCCTCGAGCACCCGGAAGGAAGGAGGCATCACGAACATGGTCACCGCCTCGGAGTCCCGCTTTCGCACCTGCTCCGCCCCCTGCACGTCGACGTCGAGCAGGATGTCATGCCCCTCCGAGCGAATGCGCTCCGTCTCGGGTTTCGACGTGCCGTACAGGTTTCCATGGACCTCCGCCCACTCGAGAAACTCTCCACGCCTTATCTTCTCCTGAAACTCTTCGCGGGTCACGAAATGATAGTCGATCCCGTCGCGCTCCGCGCCCCGCGGCGCCCGCGTGGTGTAGGAGACGGAGAATCGAAGGTCCGAAAAAGACGCGAGGAGCTTCGAGACCAGCGTGGTCTTCCCCGAGCCCGAGGGGGCGGAAATCACGAAGAGGCAGCCTCGACGCGCGCTCATTCGATGTTCTGCACCTGTTCCCGGACGCGCTCGAGCTCAGCTTTCATCGCGATCACCCGCTCCGAGATCGACGCCTCCTGGCATTTGGAGCCGATGGTGTTCACCTCGCGGTTCATCTCCTGGACGATGAAGTCGAGCTTCTTGCCGCATGGCTCGGAGGCCTCGACGGCGCTTCCCCAGAGATCGACGTGGCTCCGAAACCGCGTGATCTCCTCGGCCACGTCCGCGCGTTCCACGAGCCGGGCCACCTCGGCGGCGATCGCGCTCGGCTCGGCCACGGAAGCGATGAGATCTTCCACCTTCGCCTGAAGCTCAGAGCGCTTCGTCTCCCGCGCGGCGGCCGACAGGGACTCTACCTCCCCGATCATGCGGGAGAGCGATCCCATCCTCGCCACGAGGTCCGACGCCATCGCGGAGCCTTCGGACGCCCGCATCGTCTCGAGGGAATCGATCGCGGCTTCCAATGCCCGCTCGATCGCGTCATCTGCCCCGGAGCCTTCACCGATGTCGCGCTCGCGCACAGAGAAGGCCGGCGTGAACGCGACCAGGTCCGCGGCCGAGAGTTTCGCCTCCACCCCGAGCTCTTCACCGAGGCTTCTCGCCAGGCGAACGAACTCTTTCATGAGCGGACGATCCACCTGGATCTCCTGATTGCTTTCCGCAAGGGCCCGGACGTGAAGCGTCACGTCCACCTTTCCCCGGCTCAGGGTTCCGGCGATCCGCTCGCGAATCCGCTTTTCGTAGGCGAGGGAAGCACTCCCCGAAACCCTCAGGCGCACCTCCAGGTAGCGATGGTTCACCGTGCGAATCTCGGCGACGACCTCGTAAGCATCGGTCGAAGCCGAAGCGCGCGCGTATCCGGTCATGCTCTTCAGCATGAACTCTTCCCGGAAGAAAACGCAGAGGCGCAGGGGCGCAGAGACGCAGAGGGGGAATTTCTTTCCTCTGCGCCTCCGCGCCTCTGCGCCTCTGCGTTGTATGTTTTCATGTGTGACTCGTTGCTGAAATGGGCTCGCTCGCGAGCGCGAACTGGAGCTGATACAGCCTGCGATAAACGCTCGACGAGCGATGAATCAGCTCGTCGTGCCGGCCGACTTCCTGGATGCGTCCGTCCTCGATGACGACGATCTGGTCCGCGCGCCTCACCGTGGAAAGCCTGTGGGCGATGACGATCGTGGTGCGGTTCACCATGAGATTCTCGACGGCCTGCTGGACCAACGCTTCGGATTCGGCATCGAGCGAGCTCGTCGCCTCGTCGAGCACCAGAATGGGCGGGTTCTTCAGGATGGCGCGGGCGATGGCGAGCCTCTGTCTCTGGCCTCCGGAGAGCCGCGATCCCTTTTCTCCGACAACGGTCTCGAAGCCCAGCGGAAGGGCCTCGATAAAATCGAGCGCGTTCGCCGCCACCGCCGCCTTGCGGATCTCCGAGTCGGCGATCGATTTCAAGCCATAGGCAATGTTGTTCCGCACGGTGTCGTCGAACAGGATGACCTCCTGCGTCACGAGACCGATCTGCCCCCTCAGCGACGAGAGCGTTGCCTTCCGGATGTCGACTCCGTCGAAGAGCACCGCCCCCTCCGTCGGGTCGTAGAAACGGGGCACCAGGCTCGCGAGCGTAGACTTCCCCGCCCCGCTCGTCCCGACGAGCGCCACCACCTGCCCGGCTTCGATTGAGAGATCCACTTCCTCGAGGGCCGGCCCCTCGCCGTCGTGATACACGAAGCTCACGCCGCGAAACTCGATCCGCCCCGAAAGCGGAGGGATAGCGACCGCATCCGGCGCCTCGCGAATCTCCTGCTCGGTGTCCAGAAGAGCGAAGACGCGGCTCGCGGCAGAGAGCGCCTGCTGGAACGTCGCGTTCACGCGCGAGAGCTTCTTCACCGGCGTATACATGAGGAAGAGCGCCGCCATGAACGACGTGAACTCGCCCGTGGTCATGTGCCCCAGCGCGATGCTCCGGCTTCCGTACCAGATGGCGGCGGCGATCCCGAGTCCACCAACCAGCTCCATGATCGGAGGCATGATCGAGACCACGCGGGTGATGCGCATGTTGCTGCGGAAGAGACGATTCGTCGCGGTCTCGAAGCGCTCGGTCTCGAAGGCCTCCATGCGGAACGCCTTCACGATTCGGCTCCCGGAGATGGTCTCTTGCAGGATGTTCGAGATGTCGCGCCAGCGCTCGAGCCCGGTATCCGTGATCCGGCGCAGCTTGCGGCCGAGGGTCAAGAGAGGATAGACGGCGAGAGGCGCCGTCACCAGGCAGACCACCGCGAGCCAGAAATCGTAGTAGAAGAGGAGCGCGCCGTAGCCGACGAGCGCGAAGCTCTGCATCAGAAGGTCGCCCAGGGCCTCCGACACCGCGAGCTGAATCTTTTCGACGTCGTTCGTGAGGTGCGAGATCAGAGTTCCGGTCGACTTCTTCTTGAAGAACCCCACCGACTGCTGAATGACGTGCTGGTAGAGTCGGTTTCTCAGGTCCATCACGGCGCGCTGGCCGACCCAGCTCATGAGATACGTCGCGAAGTAGGAAAAGAGTCCCTTCAGCGTGTACAGCAGGACGATGAGCGTCCCCACCAGGCCGAGGTTCACGTGCTGGATCAAGACCTCGTCGAAGATGGGCTTGATGAGATAGGCGAGCCCGGCGGAGGCCGCGCCGTAGCCGAACATGCAGAGAATCGCGATGAAAAGACGGCCGCGGTAGGGCCAGGCCTGGGAAAGGAGGCGCCTCAGCTCGCTCAAGACAGCACTCTCGAAGCCATGCTATCAGGATTGAAGGGCCCGGATCGCCCTCGCGAGCCGCGCCATCGCCTCGTCGATGCTGTCCTCGGGAACGAAGCTGAACGATAGCCGCATGAAGTTTTTCCCGCTTCGATCGGCGAAGAACGGAGGCCCGGCGACGAACGCGGTCTTCTCCCGGTCGATGGCGAGGCGCAGGAGCGCTTCCGTGTCGATCTCCTCCGGAAGAGCGACCCAGACAAAAAAACCGCCGAGGGGGTGCACCCACTTTGTCTCCGGCGGCAGGTGGCGCTTCATCGCCTCCTCCATGCGGTCACGCTTTCGCCGGTAGAGCTCGATCGACGCCTTCACCTGGTCTTCGATGTACCCGTGGCGCCCGTAGTCGTAGACCAGGCGCTGCGCGAGCGTGTTGGCGCATTGGTCCGTCCCGAGCTTCGCGAGACCGAGCTGCTCGACCAGCTCCCGGTCCGCCGCCGCCCATCCCAGGCGCGCCCCGGGAGCGAAGATCTTCGAGAAGGTGTGAAGGAAGATCACGTTCGCGGGCGCGAGCGACTTCAGCGAGGGCTCACGCTCGCCCTCGTAGCAGAGCTCCGCGTACGCGTGATCCTCCACGATCGGGATTGACGCCTCCTCACAGATTGCGACGACTCTTTCCCGTCTCGCCCGACTCCAGGTGGCGCCAGAAGGATTCTGAAACGACGGGATGACATAGAGAAAGCGAGGCTTCACGGAAGCTCTCGCGAGCTCTTTCACCTTTTCGTCGAGAGCGTCGGGATCAAGCCCCTCCGCGTCCGTCGCGACAGACTCGATCCTGGCCTCTTGACTTCGGAAGACGTGAAGCGCGGCGAGATAGGTCGGAGCTTCGACCAGCACCGTATCTCCGGGGTCGAGGACGGCCATTGCGACCAGGTTCAGCGCCTCGATTCCGCCCGAGGTGATGAGGATGTTCTCGACTCCGACCTCAACACGCTCCCGCGCGCTCATCCGCTCCGCAATCCATTCCCGGAGCCGGGTGAAGCCGGCATTGGGCCCGTAGTTGAGAGCGGTCGCTCCTTCCTCCCGGAGCACTCGTTCCTGGCACTCGCGGACGCGATCGAGCGGAAACACCGAGGGGTCCGGCAGGCCGCCGGCGAGTGAGATGACGTCCGGCCGCTCGGCGAGCTTCAGGATCTCGGTGACTTCCCGGGACGAGCCGAGACGGTCCATCCGCCTCGCCAGACTCCACGGGGGGTTCTTAGTCGGGGAAACCATCGGGGTGACGCTCCTCGAAATGCCATGCCGTCTCGACGATGCGCTCGAGCCCGGTGAAACGCGGCCGGTACCCGAGGACGCTCTTCGCCTTGACGGGTGACGCGACCAGACGCGCGGGGTCCCCCGCTCTCCTGCCGACGATTTCGCGCGGGACTTTCCGTCCACTCACCCGCGAGACCGCCTCGACGACTTCGAGAACGGAGTGGCCGGTCCCCGTTCCGAGATTGAAGCTGTCGGACGGCGCCCCGCTCCTCAACCGCTCGAGCGCCGAAAGATGCGCGGAGGCGAGATCCTGGACGTGAACGAAGTCGCGGATGCAGGTCCCGTCGGGCGTGTCGTAGTCGGAGCCATATACCTGGAGCGCGGGGCCCTTCCCTCTCGCCGCATGGATGGCCAGTGGAATCAAGTGCGTCTCCGGTCGATGATCCTCCCCGAGGTCGCCGCTCTCGTGCGCTCCCGCGGCGTTGAAATAGCGGAGATTCACGTGGCGGATCCCATGAGCCGCCTCGAAGTCGACGAGCGCGCCCTCGAGCGCGAGCTTGGTGCGCCCGTAGGCGTTCACGGGGCTCTGCGCGTGAGTCTCGGCGATGGGGATCTCGGCGGGAGCTCCGTACGTGGCGCAGGTGGACGAGAAAAGGATGGCCCGAACGTTCTTCCGCGCCATCGCCGAGAGCAGATGAATGCCACCGGTGACATTGGTGCGGTAGTACTTGCCCGGATCGCGGACCGACTCTCCCACGTACGCTTTCGCTCCGAAGTGAAGGACCGCCTCGAACGGCTCGCGAGAGAAAATCTCGTCGAGCGTCGCGCCGACGGAGGGCTCGGCGAGGTCGGCCCGAACGAGCTCGGCTCCCCCGATAGCGCTCTCGTGTCCTTCGCTCAGATCGTCGAGCACCACGACCTTCTCCCCGCGCTCGAGGAGTGCGCGCACGGTGTGCGAACCGACGTAGCCGGCGCCTCCAGTGACGAGAAGCGACCCCACTCCTCAGCCCCGGCCGACGCCGAAGTAGGCGAAGCCGAGCTCCTTGAGCGCAGCGGGGTTGTAGATGTTCCTTCCGTCGAAGACCACCGGCCGGCGGAGGAGTCTCTTGATCCTCTCGAAATCGGGCTCGCGAAACTCGTTCCACTCGGTGACCAGCACCAAAGCGTCGGCGCCCTCGCACGCCTCATAACTCTTGCGGCAGTACGTGACGTGCCCGTCCACGTCCTTGAGCAGCGCTTTCGCTTCCTTGGTCGCTTCGGGATCGTATGCCTGCACTCTCGCTCCCGCGCGGACCAGGCCGCGAATCAAGGAGAGCGAAGGAGCTTCGCGCATGTCGTCGGTTCGGGGCTTGAAGGCGAGGCCCCAAAGGGCCACCGTCTTCCCGTTCAGATCGTCCTGGAAGTAGTGTCGAATCTTCGAGAGCAGGAAGAGCTTCTGGTCCTCGTTCACCGTCTCGGTCGCTTCGACCAGCTTGAGCTCGAGCCCGGCGTCCCGCGCGGTGCGGGCGAGCGCGCGGATGTCCTTCGGAAAACACGAGCCGCCGTATCCGGCGCCGGGGAAGAGAAAGGCGTGGCCGATGCGGCGGTCCGAACCGACCGCCCGCCTCACCTGCGACACATCCGCGCCCACCTTCTCGCAGAGCCGCGCGATCTCGTTCATGAAGCTGATTCGGCTCGCGAGCATCGCGTTCGCCGCATACTTGGTCAGCTCCGCGCTCTCCGGATCCATCACCAGCACGGGATTTCCCGTGCGCACGAACGGCCGATAAAGCTCTTCCATGAGCTCCGCGGTCTCGGGATCGTCGGTGCCGATCACCACGCGGTCGGGCCGGAGGAAGTCGTCGATCGCGGCTCCTTCCTTCAGAAACTCCGGGTTCGACACCACGCCCACCGCGTACTCGGTCGCCGCAGCGATCGCATCCTTGACCCTTCGGTTCGTGCCCACCGGGACGGTGCTCTTGAGCACCACGACCTTCGGCTCGTTCATGGCCCGGGCGATTCCTCGAGCCACGGCGAGCACATGGCTCATGTCGGCCGAGCCGTCCTCGTCTTGAGGCGTACCCACGGCGACGAACAGGATTTTCGAGCTGACCACGGCGTGGTCGAAGTCGGTAGTGAAGGAGAGCCGCTCTTCGGCGACGTTCCGGGAAACCAGCTCCGAGAGCCCCGGCTCGTAGATCGGAATCTCGCCGCGCTTGAGGCGGGCGATCTTGTCCTCGTCGATATCGATAGCGATGACGTGGTTGCCGTTCTCGGCCAGGCACGCGCCGAGCACCAGGCCCACGTATCCGGTTCCAAAGACGGAGATCTTCATATGTAGAACACATGATTTTACGTTCGAGTCGGATCCACGTCAAAGGAGCATCGCTGAGGGTAAGATATCGGGCTCGCGTGCTCGATCTCCCGGCTCTTCTGACACAAATCGCACTGATCCTCCTCGCCGCGCGTGGAGTGGGCTTCGTCCTGCGCCGGTTCTCGCAGCCTCAAGTCGTGGGGGAGATGCTCGCGGGGATCCTTCTCGGTCCGTCCCTCCTGGGCCTCGTCGCTCCCTCGCTTTCGGCCTCGCTCTTTCCCGAGGAGACCCTTCCGCACCTCGCCGCCGTGAGCCAGGTCGGAGTCGTGATCTTCATGTTCCTCATGGGAGTCGAGGTCGACCCGACGCTCCTTCGCGAGCACGGCCGCGCCGCCCTGATTACGAGCCAGGCAGGACTCCTGGTCCCTTTCGTGAGCGGCGCGCTCCTCGGCCTATTTCTCTATCCGGCGCTCGCTCCCGAGGGCGTCGATCGCGCGCATTTCGCTCTCTTCATGGGGACGGCGATGAGCATCACCGCCTTTCCCGTTCTCGCTCGAATTCTGGACGAGCGTGGTCTTTCGGGATCGAGCCTTGGCACCGTGGCGCTCGCGAGCGCCGCCATCAACGACGTCTTCGGCTGGTCGATGCTCTCGATCGTGGTGCTCCTCACCCGCGCGCAGGAAATCGAGACATCGGTCGCGGCGACGCTTCTCGGCCTCCTCGCCTTCGCCGGAGTGCTTCTCCTCCTCGCGAGGCCGCTCCTGCAGCGATTGACGGACGCTTTCGTTCGCCGAGGCGCCTTGACCAATGACCTGATGGCGCTCGTTCTGCTGCTCGCCCTCGGCTCCTCCCTCGCGAGCGAAATGGCAGGGGTCCACGCGCTCTTCGGAGCCTTCGCCCTCGGTGTCCTCGTCCCGCGCCGTTCCGGCTTCGCGCAAGCACTGGTCTCGAAGACGCAGGATCTGGTGGTAGTGCTGCTGCTGCCTATTTTCTTCGCCCTCACCGGACTTCAGACCCGCATCGGTCTCATCGACGGCGCCGAAATGTGGGCCTACTGCGGCCTGGTGCTCCTCGTCGCTTTCGCCGGGAAGCTGGGCGGCGTTAGCGTCGCCGGGCGCCTCGCGGGACTTTCCTGGCGCGAGGCGGGCGCCCTCGGATCGCTGATGAACGCACGCGGTCTCGTCGAGCTCGTGATTCTGAACGTCGGCCTCGAGATCGGCGTCATCTCCCCGGCGCTCTTCACCATGATGGTGGTGATGGCGCTCGTCACGACGCTCGTGACGACGCCTCTCCTGGAGTGGATCCATCCACGCGACGCGGCGGTGCTAACATCGCCTCACGCATGAGCACGCCGCTCGTCGTCGGGATCGATTTCCGTCCCGCGCTCTCGCGCGCGACCGGCGTCGGACGCTACGTCCAAGGCCTCGTCTCCGGGCTCGGCGAGATCGACCGGGACACACGATACGTGCTGTTCTCGAGCTCGCTGAAAGAGCGCCCTCGGCCGGAGCCGCGCGGCCCGAATTTCCAGCTCGTCGATCGGAGAGTTCCGGTCTCCGTGCTGAACGCGCTCTGGCACCGGCTGGGAGCGCCTTCTCTCGACTGGCTCTCGGGGACCGCGATCGACATCGCACACTCGCCCACTCCCCTGCGCCTTCCCTCCCGACGCGCGCGATCCGTCGTGACCGTGTACGACCTCTTCTTTCTCGACCACCCCGAGGCGACGAGCGCCGAGATCCGCAGGGACTACGCTGCGCTCGCGCGCGCGCACGTGAAGTCGGCGGATGCGGTCCTGACGATCTCCGCCACGACCGCCGCGGACGTTGCGGCGAGGCTCGATGTCCCCGAGGAGCGCATTCATGTGGCACAGCCAGGAGTCGACGAGCGCTTCCTCGTGGCGGACGCCCCGCAGAACGGGGGGGCGCCGTACGTTCTCGCCGTCGCGACCGAAGAGCCGCGAAAGAACCTGGCGACGCTCGTCGAGGCCTTCGCGCTCCTGAAGCGCCGCGGGTTCGATGGGACTCTGAAGATTGCGGGTGGCAGCGGTCTCGACACCGGAAGAATCGTCGAAGCCATCCGGAAGCACCGTCTCGATGGCGACGTCGCCCGATTGGGGTATGTCGATGCGCTGGATCTTCCGTCGCTCTACCGAAACGCGCGCGCCCTCGTGACTCCGTCTCTCTGGGAAGGATTCGGGCTGCCTCTCCTGGAAGCCATGGCGACCCGCACGCCGCTCGTCGCGTCCGATATCCCGGCTCACCGTGAGGTGGCGGGTGATGCGGCCATATTCGTGCCGCCGACGGACGCCGAGGCCCTCGCGAGCGGGATCGAGAGCGTTTGGACGGATGAGACGCTGCGGGCGCGATTGCGGGACAAAGGATCGATCCGGGTAAAAGACTTTTCGTGGGTTGCGTGCGCGCAGAAAACGCTCGCCTTGTATCGCAAGCTGGGACGATCCTGACCGTCGATGACCGATTTGACGATCGCGATAGTCAGCTACAACGCGAAAGAAGAGCTTCGGGCTTGCCTCGAGTCCGTCTTCGCCTCGACGCGGCTCGAGTCCTTCGAGGTCATCGTCGCCGACAACGCCTCATCCGACGGCACGGTCGAGATGCTGGCCGCGGGCTTTCCTCAAGTCCGGGTGATCGCTTCGCCCGAGAACCGGGGTTTCGGAGGAGGCTGCAATCTCTGCTGGCAGCAGGCGAAGGCGAGCCTCGTTCTCTTCCTGAACAGCGACACCCTCGTTTCCGACGGCGCGCTCGATCGGTTGGTCGCCATCTCCCGGGAGCGGCCGGAGGCAGCAGTCATCGGTCCGCGGCTCCTCTATCCCGACGGTGAGGTCCAGATGTCCTTCGGCGCCATGCTCGGAATCGCTTCGGAAATGATGCAAAAACTCTGGAACCGGGGATACGCGCGAGGGAAAGGTCCCCTGCGAAACGCCGTGCGAAGCCGTTACTCCCGCGACCGCTACGTCGACTGGGTGAGCGCGGCCTGCCTTTTGACCCGGAGGGACACGCTCGAGACGGTGTCGGGCTTCGACGAGAACTTCTTCCTCTATTCGGAGGACGTGGACCTCTGCGCCCGGATCCGGGCCACCGGGGGCCGCATTCTCTTCACTCCCGAGGTCGACATCGTGCACCTCGTCGGCCGTTCGAGCGCGACGAACCGCGAACGGGTCGTCTACGAATCGCATCGGAGCCGTCTCTACTTCTACGAAAAGCACCACCGCGGCCTCGAGCTGTTCCTGCTGAAGCGGTACATGTCGGTGAAAGCGAGCATTCTTCGCGTGCTTCGACCACGGGACCGCGCGCTCTACGAACGGATCCTCGAGCTCGCCCGCGTCGATCCCGCGCTTCGCCGTTCGTCTCAACCATGAGAGCACGGGTGAGGACACGGCTTCCTCCCCTGAGGCCTTGAACCAGTCGCCGACCGTCGCCTTCCAAGGCCGTGATAACGTTCTCGCTCCGCCTCGCTCCCATGAAAAGCGAAGGGGGTCTTTCGATTTGCCGCTCAGCTCGCACGATGACGTAAATCACGCGCTCGCGGAGTTCGCGACGATTCGCGCGCACTGGGGACGAGCGCTCGCGACGCTCATACGGCAGGTCGGGGACTTCGATCGAGCCGAGGACGCGCTCCAGGACGCCGTCACGCGCGCCCTCGAGGTCTGGCCGTCCCGCGGAGTCCCGGAGAATCCGGGCGCGTGGCTTTTGACCGCGGCCCGCCACCGGGCCATCGACCGCTTTCGGCGCGAAGCGGTTTTCGCCAGTAAAGCGCAGGAGCTCCGGCCCGCGTCCGAGATTCTCCCCGAGAGCGAGGAGGAGACGATTCCCGACGATCGGCTTCGCCTCATGTTCACGGCGTGCCACCCGGCCCTCTCGCTCGAAGCGCGGGTGGCGCTCACCCTCCGTACCCTCGGAGGTCTGACCACGGCCGAGATCGCGCGCGCCTTCCTCGTTCCCGAGCCGACCATGGCTCAGAGGCTCGTTCGCGCCAAGAAGAAGATCCGCCTCGCGGGAATTCCGTACGAGGTGCCGGACGCGCATCACCTTCCCGCGCGGCTCGACGCCGTGCTCGCGGCGATCTATCTGATCTTCAACGAGGGATACGCCGCATCCGAAGGGGAATCGCTCATCCGCCACGAGCTCTCTAGCGAAGCGATTCGCCTCTCCCGGCTCCTCGCTTCCCTGATGCCGCAGGAGGCGGAAGTCCTGGGCCTTCTCTCCCTGATGCTCCTTCACGACGCCCGCAGAGCGGCGAGGACCACGCGCGAAGGCGACCTCATCACGCTCGGTGAACAGGACCGCACGTTGTGGGATCGGAGCGCTATCTCGGAGGGACTCGCGCTCCTCGACCGCGGCGCCGGGCTCGGGCGGCCGGGGGTCTACCAAATCCAAGCAGCTATCGCGGCCTGCCACGCTCGCGCGCCATCCGCCGACGCGACGGATTGGGCGAGGATTGCATCCCATTACCAAGCGCTGCAGCAATGGACCGATTCCCCGGTGGTGCTTCTGAATCGCGCCGTGGCGATCGGAATGGCGCAGGGTCCGGAAGCAGGTCTCCGCGAGATCGAGCGCATCGAGGCGACGGCCTCGCTGTCTCAGTACCATCTCCTTTTCTCGAGCAAAGCCGACTTCCTGCGGCGCGCGGGACGGCTCGAGGAAGCGCTTTCGGAGTACGGGAAGGCCATCGCGCTCACCCGGAACGATCGCGAGCGGTCATTCCTCGAGAAGCGAAAACTCGAAGTCGCCGCCGCCTTTGACAGCGGAAGCGCCCGTAAGTAGAATTCAGCTTCGAGATACCCCTCGGACAACGCGGATCCATTCCGCTCGGGAAGGACTCCATGCCAGAGCAAATCTCGGCGCCGCGGACGGTGCGCCGGCTGGTGCCGAGGCAATCGGCGACGGTCGCCGTCTACCGAGGCGACCAGCAGGTGGGCTACGGAATCCTGGCGAACGTGTCCGAGGCCGGGGCCTGCGTCGTCACCGACACGTTGATGGCTCCCGGGACCGATCTAAGGCTCAAGCTCTCTTTCTATCAGCAGCCGAGGCTCTTCGAGACGATCGCCCGGGTCGTTTGGAGCCGGGAGGCGTCGGAGGCCGAACGCGGTTTCGAAGGGCTGCGCCTGCACGGACTCCGGTTCACGGTCACGTCGACCGTAGAGCGCTCGCGGCTCGTGGCACTCTTGCAGAAGGAAGACGCGTTCGTGACCGTCTTCAAACCGACGGTCACCGAGTTCGACCGCCTCGCGAGCTCCCTCTCGAACGAGCTCGACGCTCTCGGCGAGAAGATGGACAAGAACGTCGGCCGCGAGTCGGCCTGAGCTTCCGCCGAAACGATTCCTTTACGCTCGATTCCGGCATCTGATATCTTTCTGCGGGGCTCGAATGCGGATCGCCATCGACGTCCGCAAAATCAACGACTTCGGCATTGGAACCTATCTCAGGAATCTGGTCCGGCACCTCCCTCGCTTCGACTCGCGAAACGAGTACTACCTGCTCTGCTATCCCCAGGACGCGGAGCTCCTGAAATCGCTCTCCGCCGCCTATCATCTTTATTTCGTCTCCTCCCCCAACTACTCTCTGTCGGAGCACTGGGGCATCTCGCTCGCGCTCAGGCGAATCGATGCCGACTTGTTTCACGCGCCCCACTACGTCCTGCCCGCGCTCGTTCCCTGTCCGTCGGTGGTTACGGTACACGACGTCATCCACCTCCTCTTTCCTCAGTACCTGCCGTCCCGGTTCGCGAGCCGCTACGCTCGCGCCATGATCGGAAGCGCGGTCTCGAGAGCGAAACTGGTGATGACCGTTTCCCGCGCGTCCAAGAAAGACCTCCTCGGCTTTTTCGACGTCGACGAATCGAAGATCCTCGTGATCCCGAACGGGATCGACCCGGCGATGACCCGGGAGCTCACCCGGGAGGAGATCGAGCGCGTGCGGAGCCGCTTCCAGCTCACGGGAAGAAACGCTCTCTTCGTCGGCAACATCAAGCCGCACAAGAACGTCGAGCGGCTCATCGCGGCGTTCGCCCTTCTTCGCCAGGACCCCGCCTTCGCCGACGTCACCCTGATCGTGGTGGGAGACGACATCTCGAAGTATCCCGCCCTCCGCCGGACGGTCGAGGAGCATGGGCTGCGATCGCACGTCCGCTTCTTCGGCTTCGTACCGGAGATGACTCTCGTCGCGCTCTACCGGGTCGCGGATCATCTTCGTTTTTCCGTCGCTCTACGAGGGCTTCGGATTTCCGCCGCTCGAGGCGATGGCCAACGGCACGCCGGTGATCACCTCCCGCCTCTCCTCGCTTCCGGAAGTCGTGGGCGATGCGGCGTTGACCGTCGATCCCTACAGCACGGAAGAGATCGCCATGGCCATGAAGAACCTGTTCGATGACGACGCGCTCCGCGCGCGTTTGTCGGAGAGCGGACGGAGGCGAGCTTCCCTTTTCTCGTGGGAGAAGGCCGTCGGCCAGATCCACTCCGCCTACATGACGGTTCTCGGACTCGAGAGCCCGACGGCTCCGCCGTCCTGACGAATGCGAGTCGTCATCGTCCACGACTGGCTCACCGGGCTCAGGGGCGGTGAGAAGGTGCTCGAGCTCCTTCTGGAGATCTTTCCCGACGCGACCATCGCGACCCTTCTGCACGTCCCGGGCTCGACCAGCTCCCGCATCGAGTCCCGTCCCATCGTGACCTCTTTCATCCAGAAGCTCCCGCTCGTCGAGCGGCACTATCGCTGGTATCTCCCGCTTTTTCCCCGGGCCATCGAGTCTCTCGATCTCTCGGGCTTCGATCTCGTGATCTCGAGCTCACATTGCGCGGCGAAAGGTGCCATCGCTCGACGGGGCGCCCCCCACATCTCCTACTGCCACACGCCGATGCGCTACGTGTGGGACCGCTTCGAGGATTACTTCGGGCGCGGATGGAAGTCGCGCCTTATCTACGCGCCCTGGGCTCGCCGCCTTCGTCGTTGGGACCGGAGCTCGGCGAAGCGCGTCGATTCCTTCGTCGCGAACTCCCGCTACGTCGCTTCGCGCATTCGCGACTACTACGGTCGGGAGGTCGACGCCGTCATCCCGCCCCCGGTCGACACCGATTTCTACACTCCGGGCAGCGACGTCGGCGGCGATCCTTATTATCTCGTCGTCTCGGCGCTCGTCCCTTACAAACGCATCGATCTCGCCGTCGAAGCGTTCCGCGGCCGCCCGGAGCGGCTGCTGGTCGTCGGGGCCGGCCCGTCGCGGGGGACGCTCGAGGCCTTCGCTCCCTCGAACGTCCGGTTCCTCGGCTTTCTGCCCGACGAGGAGCTGAGGCGCCTCTACCGCGGCGCGAGGGGGGCGATCCTCCCTGGCGTCGAAGACTTCGGGATCGTACCGCTCGAGGCGATGGCCTGCGGCCTTCCTGTGGTCGCGTACGGAGAAGGAGGAGCCCTCGATACGGTGAAGGACGGAGAGACGGGCGTGCTATTTTTGGAGCCGACACCGGCGTCGCTATCTCACGCCATTGACAGGGTTTCAGCGCTGAGCTTTAATAAGGAGTCACTCAGGAATTGGGCCGTTGGCTTTTCGAGAGAGAGATTCCTCACGCGGATGCGGGAGTTCATTGACGCGTTCCTTACCAAGCATGCTCGAAATTAGCGAGCGCAGCGAGCCGGCCGGGAGGAAGCGGCAAGATAGACCGATGCCTCTAGAGCAGCAACGGGCCCGGAGGGCCCGTCCTCCCCGCGCGAGGAGCGCGGGAGCGAGCGCCCCGAAGAGGGGCGCGAGCAGTAAGTAATGGTCAAGCAACAGAGCCGTGTCTGGATCGGGCTCTACGTCGCCGCCGATCTCCTGTCCACCTTCGCGGCGTTCGCGCTCGCGTACTTCGTCCGCTTCCACAGCGATCTCTTCCCCGTCACCAAGGGAGTGAATCCCTTCAGTCAGTACTTGTGGCTCCTGCCGCTGATTTTTTTCTTCTGGCCCGCGCTCTTTTATCTCCACGGGCTGTACAGCCTGAAGCGGCTCCGCTCGCGGACGGACGAGCTCTTCTCCATCGTCTGGGCGGTGGCGATGGGAACGGCGGCGATGCTCTTCATCGCTCTCTACGCCCGCGTCTACTTCCTGTACGGGCCCGACTCCGGCCAGTACGAGTACTCGCAGCTCGTGCTGGGCATGTTCGTGGTTTTCGACATCGGTCTTCTCGCTCTCGCGAGGACTGCCATCCGGCGCGAGCGGGAAGCGAGATGGCGGCGCGGGCTCGGCCTCCGGAACATCCTCATCGCCGGCGCCGGAGAGCTCGGGCGAACCGTCGCCGACAAGTTCATCGACCACCAGGAGCTCGGGTTTCGCGTGGTGGGTTTCCTCGACGACCGCCTTCGCGGAGAGTTCTCGGGGCACCGCGGAATTCCCATCGTCGGCGGGCTCGGTGAGATCGGCGACGTAGTCGATCGCGTGACCGTCGACTCTCTCTATATCGCGCTGCCGCTCGAGGCTCACCAGCGGATCCGGGACCTCGTGGCCTTCGCTCATCGTGAGGCGCTCGACGCCAAGGTCGCCTGGGACTACCTCACCGACGCTTCGATTCGCGCCGGGGTCGAGGATCTGGACGGCATGCCCATCGTGAGCCTCTCGGAGCCGCCCATCCGCGGCTGGCACTGGCTCGCGAAGCGGATCATGGACGTCGGGGTCTCGGCAGCCCTTTTGCTCGTTCCTCGCCCTCCCTTTCTCCGTCATCGCGCTCATCATCAAGCTGACGTCGAAGGGACCGGTATTCTATCGGCAGCAGCGCATGGGCCTCGACGGAAAGCCGTTCGAGATCGTGAAGTTCCGCTCGATGTACGAGGACGCAGAGCGCGACACCGGTCCGGTCTGGGCGACCTCGGACGATCCGCGGCGCACGCCGATCGGCCGGGTGCTGCGGCGCTTCAGCGTCGACGAGCTTCCACAGCTTCTGAACGTGCTCAAGGGGGACATGTCGCTCGTGGGGCCGCGGCCGGAGCGGCCGAGCTTCGTGAAGGAGTTCAAGGAGCGCATTCCCCGTTACATGCTTCGCCACAAGGTGAAGTGCGGCATGACCGGATGGGCGCAGGTGAACGGCTGGCGCGGCAACACTTCCCTCGAAAAGCGCATCGAGCACGACCTCTACTACATCCAGAACTGGTCGCTCGGACTCGACGTCAAGATCCTGTGGCGCACCTGGCGCGCCGTCCTTCACAAGCACGCGTACTGAACGTGACCCGAGCTCTCATCACCGGCGCTTCGGGTTTCATCGGCTCTCATCTCGTGGACCATCTGCTCGCCCGGGGTCACGAGGTCATCGGGATGGACAACTTCATCACCGGCGACCGCGCGAACCTCGAGCACGTCCGCGACCCGCGGTTCCAGTTCGTGGAGCACAACGTCACCGAGGAGATCCGGATCGACGGGCCCCTCGACTACATCCTTCACTTCGCGAGCCCCGCGAGTCCCATCGACTACCTCGAGCTCCCCATTCAGACGCTCAAGGTCGGGTCGCTCGGGACGCACAAGACGCTCGGTCTCGCGAAAGCCAAGAACGCCCGTTTTCTCCTCGCCTCGACCTCCGAGGTCTACGGCGACCCTCTCGTTCATCCGCAGAAGGAAGACTACTGGGGCAACGTCAACCCCATCGGTCCGCGCGGGCGTTTACGACGAAGCCAAGCGCTTCGCGGAAGCGATGACCGTGGCCTATCACCGTTACCACGGGGTCAACATCAAGATCGCGCGCATCTTCAATACCTACGGTCCGCGGATGCGGATCCGGGATGGCCGCGCCATTCCCGCTTTCATCAGCCAGGCGCTTCGGAACGAGCCGATCACCGTGTTCGGTGAAGGCCGTCAGACGCGGAGCTTCTGCTACGTGACCGATCTCGTCGAGGGTCTCTATCGGCTCCTCACCTCGGATCACAACATGCCGGTCAACCTGGGGAACCCCGCGGAGATGACGATTCAGGAGCTCGCGGAGACCATCAAGCGCAAGACCGGCTCGACGAGCGGCATCGTGTTCGAGCCTCTTCCGGTCGACGATCCCAAGGTGAGGCAGCCGGACATTTCCCTCGCTCGAAAGCTTCTCGACTGGAGCCCGAAGGTCTCCCTCGACGAGGGACTCACCACGACCATCGCCTACTTTCGACGAAAGCTCGGCCTCGCCGAGACCGCCTCCCGGTGAAGCTCCAGTCCGAGATTCTCGGCGGAGTGACCACCTTCCTCGCCATGGCCTATATCGTCGTGGTGAACCCCTCGATCCTCGCGACCGAAGGAACGGGGATGGCGTTCAGCGGCGTCCTCACGGCAACCGTGGCCCTGTGCTTCACGATGACCCTCCTCATGGGTCTCTACGCGAAGCTTCCCTTCGGTGTCGCTCCGGGAATGGGTATCAACGCCTATTTCACGTTCACCATCATCCTGGGACAGAAGGTCGACTTTCGCGTCGCCCTCGGCATCGTGTTCTGGGCGGGCGTCCTGTTCCTCATCACTTCGATAACGCCCGATCCGGGTGTGGATCGCGCAGGCCATTCCGAAAGGACTCCGGACTTCGATGGCGGCGGGAATCGGAATATTCCTCACGTTCATCGGCCTCCGGAACGCCGGCATGGTGGCGTTCGACCCCGTCACCTTCGTACGGCCCGGCGCTCTCGATCATCGAGCCTTGCTCGCGATCCTCGGAATGGCGGTGACCCTCTGGCTGATGAATCGCAAGAGTCCGTTCGCGTTCCTCGCGGGAATCGTGGCGGTCACCGCCATCGCCTGGTCGACCGGGCTCGTTCCCGCTCCGGAGAGCTGGTGGAGCCGTCCCGACTTCGACAGTGTCTTCCTCGAGCTCGACGTCCTCGGCGCGTTGAAGCTCTCGCTCCTTCCCGCCATCGTGGGAATTCTCTTCACCGATTTGTTCGATTCCATCTCGACGTTCATGGGCGTCTCCATGTCGGCGGGGATGCTGGACGAGCACGGCAACCCGAAGAACTTGAAAGAAGGCCTCATCGTCGATTCTCTGGCGACACTCGGCGCGGGTCTTCTCGGGACGTCATCGGGGACCGCGTATATCGAGAGCGCTGCGGGGATCAACGCCGGAGCACGCACCGGCCTCGCTTCCGTCGTGACCGCGCTTTGTTTCCTTCCTTGCTTCTTCGTCGCGCCGCTCGCGGGCGCGGTCCCCGCGTACGCCACGGCGCCCGCGCTGATTCTCGTCGGGGCGATGATGTTCAAGAGCGTCGCCGCCATCGATTTCACGCGGTTCGAAGACGTGCTGCCCGGTTTTCTGACCCTGGTCTTGATCCCGCTCACGTTCTCCATCACGCAGGGAATCCTCTGGGGCTTCATCGCCCACGTGGGCCTGTACGTTCTCGCCGGCCGCCGGAACGAGTTGAAGCCGGCGATGTACGTCCTCGCTCTCATGGCGGTCGGTCTCCTCGTTCTCGAGCACGGCCACTGGGCGATGACTGTGAAATAATCCCCGCGATGTCTCGACGTCGCTTTCCCGCGTCTCCCGGTGTCATCGGGCTTCTTCTCGCGATCGTTCTTCTCTTCGCGCTCCCGGCCATCGTTCGTTTCTACGTCGACTGGCTCTGGTTCGGAGAAGTGGGTTATCAATCGGTCTTCCTTCGCACCCTCACCGCTCAAGCGACCCTCGCGCTCCTCGCCTTCCTGGTCAGCTTTCTGGTTCTCGCCCTGAACCTGCGTCTCGCGTTCGCGACCTTGAAGCGTCGAGAGTTCGAGATCCTGACTCCCGACGGCCCCCGGTCGATCGCCGTCGACCCGGGGCGCCTGAAACCCCTCGCGTACCTGCTCGCCGCCATCGCGGGGTTCCTGATGGCCTCTTTCGCCTCCTCGCACTGGGTGGATTTCCTCCTCTTCTCGAACTGGACGGCGTTCGGAAAGACCGACCCCATCCTCGGCCGGGACATCGGCTTCTTCGTTTTTCGCCTTCCGTTCCTGCAGTTCCTCTATCAGATCGCTCTCGGTCTCACCGTCCTTTCCATCGCTTCCGTCGCCGCGACGCAGGTCTTCGCGGGCAACGTCGGAATCGACGCGAGAAGCGGGATCTTCGCCCACCCCTCGGCCGTCCGTCATCTTTCCGGACTCGCCGCGGTCCTGCTCGTCGTGCTGGCCTTCGGCGCCTGGCTCGACGTGTCCGACCTCTTGACCTCGTCGTCCCGTATTCTCCAGGGCGCCTCGTACGTCGACGCGCACGCCCGGATTCCCGCGCTGCGAGCGCTCATGGCGGTATCGATCCTGGGCGCCCTTCTCGCCGCCGCGCAGCCGTTCCTGCGCGGCTATCGGTTGATCGCCGCGGCGCTCGGACTCTATCTCGCCGTCTGGCTCGGAGGAGCGCTCTATTCCGCGATCGTGCAGAGGTTCGTGGTCGCGCCGAACGAGCAGGTCCGCGAGACGCCCTTCATCTCCCACAACATCGCCGCGACGCGCGCGGCGTTCGCGCTCGACGAGGTGGAAGAGCGTCAGCTCGAAGGCGACGCTCTCCTCACTCGAGCCGAGATCGACCTCAACCGCGCGACGCTCGGAAACGTGCCTCTCTGGAACCACCAGCCGCTTCTGGATACCTTCGCTCAGCTCCAGGAGATCCGGACGTACTACGACTTCGTGTCCGTCGACAACGATCGCTACGAGATCGACGGAGAGTATCGGCAGATCATGCTCTCCGCGCGCGAGCTCAACTCCGAGAGCCTTCCGAGCCGCACCTGGATCAACGAACGGCTCACGTTCACCCACGGCTACGGACTCACCCTCGGTCCGGTCAACCAGGTCACGCCGGAGGGGCTTCCGGTGCTCTTCATCAAAGACCTTCCCCCGGCGTCGAGCGTCGGCCTCGAGGTAACCCAGCCGGCCCTCTATTTCGGCGAGCTATCGAACGACCACGTGTTCGTGCGCACCGCGACCGAGGAGTTCGACTATCCGCGCGGCGAAGGCAACGTCTTCGCGAGCTACGAGGGCTCGGGGGGAGTCGAGCTCGGAGGCTTCTTCCGGCGGCTCCTGTTCGCGATCCGATTCCGCTCGACCGATACGCTGCTCTCGCCCTCGCTCACGAGCGAGAGCCGAGTCCTCATGCAGCGGCGGATCTCGGACCGCGTGGCGCGCATCGCGCCGTTTCTGACCTTCGATCGAGATCCTTATCTCGCCATCGACGAGGGGCGCCTGGTCTGGGTCCACGACGCGTACACCACGACCGCGCGCTACCCGTATTCGACTCCCATCGGACGCATCAATTACATCCGGAACTCGGTGAAAGCGACCATCGACGCGTTTCACGGCACGACGACCTTCTACGTCATCGATCCCGCCGATCCGATCGCGGCGACCCTGGCGAAAACCTTCCCCGACCTCTTCGAGCCCCTCGAGGCCATGCCCGCGGGTCTCCGCGAGAGACTCCGCTACCCGCAGGGGATCTTCCAACTGCAGTCCACGATGTTCTCCGTATTTCACATGACGAACCCCGCGGTCTTCTACAACAAAGAAGACCAGTGGGAGGTCCCTTCCATCGACGAGGAAGGACGAGACGCCCCGATGGAGCCCTACTACACCATCATGAAGCTCCCGGGCGAGACGGGCGCCGAGTACATTCAGATGCTCCCCTACACGCCGCGACAAAAAGACAATCTCGCCGCCTGGATGGTCGCGCGAAGCGACGGCGAGCACTACGGGAAGCTCATGGTGTTCGAGTTTCCGAAGCAGACCGTGGTCTACGGACCCGCGGCAGATCGCGGCGCGCATCAGTCAGGACCAGGTGATTTCGCCTCAGATCACTCTTTGGAATCAGCAGGGCTCCGAGGTGATCCAGGGAACGCTCCTGGTGATTCCCATCGAGGAGTCGCTCCTCTATATCCGGCCGCTCTATCTTCGCGCCGCCGGAGGACGAATCCCGGAGCTCAAACGGGTCATCGTCGCGTACCAGAACCAGATCGTGATGGAGGAGACGCTCGAAGAATCGCTCGAGCGGCTGTTCCCGGCAGGTGCGGCGCCAGTCCGCCCCGAAATTCCCGCGCTCACGACCGGTCTATCGGCTCCCGAGGTTCCAGAAAGCGCGCCCGCGCCCCTGAACACCTTGGCCGCGCAGGCGCGCGTCCACTATCTTCGAGCTATCGAGGCGCAGCGCCGCGGCGACTGGGCGCTCTACGGCGAGGAGATCCGGAAGCTCGGCGAGCTCCTCGAGCGGATGAACGAGAGCCGCCGCTAGTCGGACCTTTCTTCGAGGTCTTCGAGGAGGCCTTCGAGATAGCTTCGATCTCGCGGATCTCTTTGGGGGCCGCCAAGGTCAGAACCCTCGACCCGCCTCGGGTCACGAGCACGTCGTCCTCGATGCGGACGCCGATCCCGCGGTACTTTTCCTTCACCCGGCGATCGGCGGGACCGAAGTAGAGGCCGGGCTCGATGGTGAGCACCATACCCGGCCGCAGGCGCCGCGGTTTGCCGTCGGCTTCGAGATAACCTCCCGCGTCGTGCACGTCCATTCCGAGCCAGTGGCTCGTTCCATGCATGAACCAGCGGCGATGAGTTTCCTTCTCGAGGTGAACCGCGCGCTTTCCCCTCAGGATACCGAGCGCGAGCAAACCGTCGACGATGGCACGGGTCGCCGCGCGGTGAGGCGCATTCCAGGGCCTTCCGGGACGGACCGCGCGGATCGCCGCTTTCTGCGCGCGGAGCACGATGCCGTAGACCTCCGCTTGCGCCGCGCTGAACGATCCCGAGACGGGAAACGAGCGCGTGATGTCCGCGGTGTAATAGTCGGCCTCGGCGCCCGCATCCACCAGGACCAGATCTCCGCCCCGCATTCTCCGATCGTTCGAGACGTAGTGCAGGACGCACGCGTTCTTCCCGCTCGCGACGATGGAGTCGTAGCCGTTTCTGCGCGAGCCCCGGCGGCGGAACTCCGCCTCGAGCTCCGCCTGGAGCTCGTACTCCATCATGCCGGGAGCCGCCGCCCCCATCGCGCGCCGGTGCCCCTCGGCCGCGATCCCGGCCGCCTTTTCGAGGGCCGCGATCTCGTATCGGTCCTTGATGAGCCTCTGCTCGGCGATCGCCGGTCTCGGATCCTCGATGGCGGGATGCGCCGCAGGATTTCCGCGATGCTTCTGGATCGCGATTCGTTCGAAGACCGTGGCGAGAGAGCGATCCAGAATCTCGTCGTCGCCGAGCCGATGGAAGAGCCGCGTTCCTCCGCCGAGGAGCTCTTCGACGCGGCCGAAAAGATCCGAGGCGGACCGCGCTTCCTCGACGGCGAACTTCCGGAGAGCTCCTCTGGGCCCGAGCCTTGGACCGTCCCAGATCTCGCGCTCCGGGTCGCGGGGGCGTACGAACAGGATCGCATGGTGGCGGCCGCGGCCCAGGCGATAGGCCGCGAGGAACGCACCGGGCTCTTCGATGCCCGTCAGGTAATAGAAGTCGCTGTCGGGGCGGAAGGAGTGGAAGACGTCCCCGTTTCGAATCTGGAGCCTTGCCGTCGGCAGCAGGAGGAGGCCGTCGCCAAGCCGATCGAGGAGCCGCTGGCGCCGCTCTCGGAAGACCTCTGCCGGAAACATCGTGTCGGAGCCCATCGTGTTCTCGACCTCCTCAATCGGAAGGAAAACGGAGCTCGTCGATCGGCACCCTCACCGTGAACACCTCGCCGTTTCTCGCGTCGCGGATCTGAAGCGCCACCGTCCGCGCGGACCAATCCATCGCGATCAGACCGAAATTGGGATAGCGGAAGTTGCCGGCGCTGACGCGATGCCGATTCAGCTCTTCGCTGAACCCACCCCCGGTGGGCGGGAAGAGCTGAGTCATTGGACTCGAGGTGACCTCGTACAAGGGGTACCCGGCGTCCCGGTAGCACGAAATCTCGGCGAGGTTGCGGTCGCCGGACAGGAAGATCACACCTTCCGCGCGCGCCGAACGGATCGCGTCGAAGAGCCGCCGTCGCTCATGCGGAAAGTTCGCCCAGGATTCATAGCGATGATCCTCGGGAACGACCTGAATGCTGGAGACGACGAGGCGGAGCGCCGCCGGGTGACGAAGCTCCCGCTCGAGCCAATCCCATTGGGCTCGTCCCAGGAGCGTCGTGGTCTCGTCGTGGTGCGGCGCGTAACGGTCGGGCCCGTCCGGAAGGAGTCGATCGCGGAACGACCGCGTGTCGAGGAGAATCACCTGCACCCGGCTCTCCCGCGGACCGAAGACGGCGGAATCGTAGATGCCGTCGCGCGCCCGCCGCGACGAGTCCAAAGGCACTTCGAAGAAATCGAGGAAGGCATCGCGCGCCGCTTCCTTCGCGGGAAAATCCGACCCGGCGTCGTTTTCGCCGAAATCGTGATCGTCCCAGACGGCGAGAGTCACCGCTTGGCCGCGTATGGCTCGAAAGCCGGACTTCTCGCCGAGCTTCCGATACTCGCGGCGGTAGACCTCGGGATCGCGCGTGTCGGCAAAGACGTTGTCGCCCGCGAAAACGAACACGTCCGGGTCGCTCGAAAGCACCCCTTGCCAGATTTCCTGCGGCTTGTCCTGCTCGTTGTCGGATCCGAAGGCGACGCGCTCCACCCGCCCGCTCGCCGCTCGCTCGCTCGGAAGGTCGAAGCGGAGCCGGTCGAGAACGACGCGGCCGTCGTTCACCACCAGAAGGACGTCATCGATCGCCGCGAGGTTCGCTAACGGGTCCCCCTCGACCCCGACGAGGTCCGCCTCGAGCCCGACCCGGATCGCGCCCGTTCTGCCCGCGATGCCGAGTAGATCGGCGCCGTTCGTCGTCGCGGCGCGAAGAGCATCGAGGGGCGAGAATCCGCTCTCGGCGAGAGCCTGGACCTCGTGCTGGATGCGGATGGTATTCGCCGGGTCGAATCCGGTATCGGTTCCCGTCGTCACCTTGACTCCCAGCTCTCGCGCCTTCTGTACCACTTCGCGAATCCTGGGGAGCATGTGCCGCCCCCGAATCTGGAGGAACGGATGATCGTAGTTGCCTCCGGGCTCGGTGAGATCGTTCACCACCGACATCGTGGGAACGAGAAAGATGCCGCGCTCCACCATCGTCGAAAGCGTCTCGTCGCTCAGGTACGTGCCGTGCTCGATGCTCCTTACCCCAGCCAGGACCGCGGCTCGCCCCCCATCGTCTCCGTGAGCGTGAGCGGCGACTCCGATGCCCGCGGCGGACGCCACGGCAATCACCGCTTCGAGCTCGGTCTGGCTCATGAGTTGGCGCCTGGGGTCGGTGTCGGGCCGCCCGGCTCGCGCCGTCGCGGTGGTCTTGATCCAGTCGACGCCGTGCGCGACGTTCACCGCCGTGACGCGGCGATACGCTTCCGGACCGTGAATTCCGTCTTTCAGGTCGGAGAGATCGGGCTCATCGAGAAAGAGCGCCTCAGGAGGCTCGTCGTTCGCGCCGCGCGATGGCCCCGGCCCCACGAAGTAGCCCGAGGCGAAAATCTCGGGGGCTTCGATAGCGCCGCGGCGGCGGAGCTCTCGAAGGCCGACGTCCTTGTAGTGGTCGACTCCCAGCACGCGGAGCGTCGTGATTCCCGAGTGAAGCGCGCGGAGCGCTTCCTCGCTCGACGATACGTGGCTGTGCACGTCGATGAGTCCCGGGATGAGCGTCCGCCCGCGGAGATCGATCACCTCCGCGTCGGCCGGCACGGTCGCGCCGGTCGAGATCGCAACGATTCGACCCTCTCGAATCACGACCGTCACGTCGCGAAGGACGCTTTCCGACTCGAAGTCCAGGACGTTCGCGTGGACCAGCGCCAGGCTGAGCGCGAAAGTGGCGAAGCTCATCTCAGATCACGTTGTACTCGCCCGCGGCCGGACGGGAGAGGCGTTCGATGGCATAGGGGGTGAGGTCGACGCTCCGCGCAGCGCCCTCCGTCAGCAGCTCCGCGATCGCGAGCCCGACGGCAGGAGCGTGCTGCATGCCGTGGCCAGAGAATCCATTGGCGCAGAAGAAATTCTCGATTCCCGGCACCGGGCCGAGAATGGCGTTGTGATCGGGCGAGACTTCGTAGAGTCCCGCGACCCCGGTCGCGACCTCGGCCTCCTCGAGCCTGGGGATCCGCGCGACGGCGTGCTCGCTCACCGTCGCCAGGAAATCCCAATCCACCTGCTGATGGAAGCTCGGGCGGCTCCTCGGGGTCGGACTCCCCAATCAGCATTCCTCCACTCTCCTTGTGCATGTAGACACCGGTTCCCCAATCGATGAGGAGAGGAAAGGTATCGGGAATCCACTCGAGCGGCTTGGTGATGAAGTATTGCCGGCGCACGGGCTCGACGGGTAGCTCGATTCCGGCCATCGCCGCGATCCGCTTCGCCCACGGTCCCGCGGCATTCACCACTCTCTCCTACTTCGTAGCGCTCGGCACCGGCGGTCACCGAGGCCACGCGTCCGGACACGACTTCCATGGCGGTGACTTCGGACGATTTCAAGAACGTCGCTCCGAGTCGCCGCGCGCCGCGCGCGTAGCCCTGCACCATCGCGTGGGGGTTCGCGATCCCGTCTTCATGGCAGAAAGTCGCGCCGACCAGATCGTCGATTGCGAGCTCCGCGACGATGGATCGTGCTTCGAGCGGCGAAATCACCTCGACCGGAACTCCGAGAGCTCTCTGCTTCTCGGCGTTCTTCCGAAACGTCTCGAGATGCTCTTCCTTCGTGAGCACGAAGAGATAGCCGTTCTGCTTGAAGTCGACCGCCTGATCCAGCTCTTCCTCGAACCGCTTCAGGGCGGCGATGCTGATGCGCGACATCTCGACGTTCGCCGCCGTCGAGAATTGGAGGCGGACCCCGCCGGCGCACTTCCCCGTCGAACCGGTGCCGAGCTCTTCCTCGCGCTCGAAGACGACGATCCCCGAGACGCCCCTTGCCGCAAGGTGGTAGGCGATGGACGCGCCGACGATTCCGCCGCCCACGATCGCCACTTCCGCTTTCTTCAACGAAGGGAAGATACTCTAGAATTTCGCCCCATGAAACCGATGCTGACCCTTCTGGCGCTCCTTTCGGCTCAAAGCGAGACGTATGACCCCTTCGGGCTCCTCGCACCCAAGGACTTCGCCGCGTATCGCAGCTCGTCCAACAACCCGAACCTTGCCTCGAACGACGACAGCAAGCGGCCGATCCCCGGGGAGACCACGGTGCTCGCCGATCTCGAGGGTCCCGGTGTCGTGAGTCACATCTGGATCACCGTCGCGGCGAGCGAGTACGGCTGGCCGCGCCTTCTCCGCTTTCGCGTGTACTACGACGGAAGCGACCGCCCGAGCGTCGACGTGCCGCTCGGCGACTTTTTCGGATTGGGACACGGTTTCGAGGCCAAAGTGCAGTCGGCCATGGTTCGGGTCAGCTCGGAGGGACGATCGCGAAACGCGTTCTGGCCCATGCCCTTCCGCAAATCCTGCCGCATCACTCTTACCAACGAGGGAACCCGGCGCGTGCAGAACCTCTATTACCAGGTGGATTGGAGAAAGCTTCCCACGCTCGCCGAGGACACTCCCTATTTCCACGCGCACTACCGGCAGGCGCTTCCGAGCACGGGCGGCGGCCGCTACACGCTTCTCGACGTCGAAGGAAGGGGCCACTTCGTGGGAACGGTGTTCTCCGTGGTCCAGGCGGAGGCGGGCTGGTTCGGTGAGGGAGACGACTTTTTCTACGTCGATGGAAATCCGACCGCCGCGATCGAAGGCACCGGCACCGAGGACTACTTCAACGACGCCTGGGGCCTTCACGTAAGCGAAGGCCTCTACAGCGGCGTCCCGGTCGCGCAAGGAACCGGGCTCGGCTCGCGCATGACCGCCTATCGGTGGCACCTTCTCGATCCGATTCCCTTCACGCGATCTCTCCGCTTCGAGATGGAGCATCGCGGATGGACCTTCCATCCGGACGGCTCGGTCAAGTCCGCGTTCGGAGAGAGGACCGACCTCCTTTCGAGCGTCGCGTTCTGGTACCAGCAAGGAATCGCCCAAGGCCTTTCGGATCTCCCCTACGGAAGCGCGCGCCTTCCTCAAGGAAACGCGCACCAGATCGAAGTCGAAAGGGCACTCTCCGACACCGCCGCCGAGAAGGGCGAAGCCTCACTCGTGAAAGAGCTCTTCTGGTCGAAAGACGTTCTCTCCTTCGAGGCGGAGGGCACGGGCGCGCGCCTCGTGGTCCCCTTCGACGTTCCCGAAGACGGAGACTACGAGCTGTATACCCAGATCGCTCAAGGGCCTGAGTACGGGATGTACACCGTGCTCCTCGACGGCAAGGCGCCGGAATCCCCGGATCTGGAGCACGAGCCGGGAGCCGACGTGCTGGTGAAGGACAGCTTCGACGGCTACGCGCCCGAGACGTACGTCGGCTACGACTATCCCGTCGGTTGGCCCCGCCTTCGAAAGGGGCGCCACGAGCTCACGTTCGTCTGCCTGGGAAAACGCGCGGAGTCCTCGGGATACCGGCTCGGAATCGACAACATCATCCTCGCGAAGACCGGACCCGATGCCTGGGCGGCGGCGTCGAAGGCCGCGCCGCGACGGCTTGGCTCGATGGATCCGACGGAGCTCGCGCGCTCGCTCTCGAACGACGACGCGATCGTCCGCGGTCTTGCGGCGATCGCGCTTCGCGACTCGGGTCCGCGGGCGCTCTCGGCGCTCGACGCGCTCCGGGCCGCCCTCCGTGATCCCGACGTGAACGTAAGGATGATGTCGGCGAATGCCATCGGCGCCATCGGTCCGGCGGCTCGCTCGGCGGTCCCCGATCTCATCGCCTCGGTATCCGTCGAAGGAGAAGACGTGCAGGTGTTGCGCGCGTCGGCTTCCGCCCTCGGCGCGATCGGCCCGGACGCAGCGGGAGCGATACCCGCGCTCCAGAAAGCTCGTTTTGATGCCCCGCGTTCAATGGGCGGCCGAGGACGCGATCCGGAAGATTCGACCCTGAGCGTCAGGGAACCTTCGGAACGACGATGGGAATCTCGGCGGCGAAGAGCATCGTGCGATCGCGATCGCGGGTGGTCCAGCGCAGGAGAGTCTCGGCGCTCCGCTCGACGGTTCCCGCGTAGGAGCTGACCCCGTTCGTCGAGACCTCGATGGGCCGCGAGAGGTCGAACTGCCGCGGAGAGATGAGCAGGCGATAGCGCGCGACACCGCGAGTCTCCACCTCGACCGGTTGTCGTTTCGGACCAGAGTCACCTTCCCCGACGAAGCTCCTTCCTCGAGCTCGTCGATGACGAGCCAGTGAATCCGGTTGAAGCGATCCGTGCGCTCGGTCTCCCAGACCGGAGTCGGTCGGGGAGCGGATTGCGCGGGATGGCTCTCGACGAAGGCATCGATCGCTTCCTGCTTCGCTGTTCCACCACCGCGTGTTGTGTCCTCCGGGCTGCGGGTGGAACACGAGCTCCACTCCAGCCTGCTCGAACGAGTCGAGGTAAGGCTTCACCCGGGAGATCGGATAGAGCTCGTCCTTCTCGCCGTTGACGACGAAGAACGCGCGGTTCACGAGGTTCTCGAGGAAGAGCAGCCCGTCGACTCCGGTCGCCGGATTCTCGAGGACTCCGGGATGACCGAGGAACGGAAAGAAGGCCGCCCAGGGCGTCGGCGCCTTCACGGCGTGGTAGTACGCCCCGGTGCCGCCGTCCGAGACGCCGAAGAGGTACACCCGGTTCTCGTCCACGTTGTACTCGCGCTCGATCCGCTCGAGAATCGCCTTCAGGTTCTCGATCTGACTCGACTGCCACCAGAGCGCTCCACGAAACGAGGACGGGAACACCGATATCTGATCCGGCCCGAACGCCCGATCGAAACGCCGCCACCACGGAGTCGCCCTTCTGCCACGGTTCGGAGCGATTCACGCCGCCGTGGAGGTAGAAGGAGACCCGGTACTGCTTCGTCGGATCGTAGTCCTCGGGGACGAGGAAGACGTACTCCTGCTTCAGCCCGTTCTTCCCTTTCCGGTTCTCCTCGATGAGCCCCGTCTCGACGTCTTTCGAGTAGCGTGGGCCGGCTTCGAGCCGGTGATACAAACTGTCGAAGTCGGAGCCGAGCCGCGCCACGGCCTCCGCAGCTTTCTCCCGCGACGAGTCGCTCTCCGCGGACCAGAGCTCGACGAGGGCCTTGTCGAGCAGATCCCCCTGTGAGGCGAGCGCCCAGCCGACGAGCACGACAGCGATCACGCGGCGGTCTCCTCCTTCGGTTGCTGCGCCACCACTCGCTGGCCGAGGTAGAGGTAGTGCGCGCCGGAGACGAGCACGAGGCCCACCAGCACCCAGAGCAGAAGCTCTGTGAGCGGATGATCCTGGCCGCGGTAGTTGCACAAGAGAATCCAGAGCAAGGTTAGCGAGGTGAGCGACAGTGGTCGCCTTCCCGAGGAGGCTCGGAGGGATGCTCCCTTTCACTCCCGCCAGGTGAAAAACGAGAAACGCGAGGAGGATTCCCACATCCCGCCCGATCGAGAGGATCGCGATCCAGGGCGGGACTCGCGACGTCAGGCCCAGGTCGGGAAGCGCGAGAACGATGAGAAGCGCGGTCGTGAGGAGCTTGTCGGCGAGCGGATCCAGGATCGCTCCGAGCGCCGTGCGCTCGTTGCGAATCCGGGCGACGAGACCGTCGAGCCCGTCGGTCAAGGCCGCGACGAAGAACGCCGCGAGCGCCCAACCGAAATAGCCGTAGACCACCAGAATGACCAGCGCCGGTACCAGGACGATCCGGAGGAGCGTGAGCTGGTTGGCGAGGGTCATGACGGGACGCCCGGCTGCGGCTTCACATTCTCCGGTGAACCCAGTATACTCACTTCGCACTTTTCCAGTCCCAAACTGGCGACCCAACACGTCGGGCACAGCTGGAGTGCAGGCGCACTTTGGGAGAGCTGATGACGAAAATCAAGATGGTGAAGTGCATGCTTCGCTCTCCCGGCGAAGCTCCCGCGGTCCGGTACGTGCCGCTCCGGGAGTTCCAGTTGTGGCGGTACTACATGACCCATGCCCACGAGAAGATCGTGGAAGGACAGGAAATATCCATCTGGGTCGACGCCCGGAGCTACGCCGAACAGCCGCCCGGTCCAGGCGAGGCCTCTCGAATCCGTGCTGAGGGTGGACGTCCAGTACTGGGACCGAACGCTCAACACCGCGGCGCTCGTTCAACGCTACTTTCCTCTCGATGAGTACGGGACGATCCGGGAAGTGTTCCTCGGTCACTATCCCGACGTGCCGTTTCCGGACGGGATGCGGGTGAAGCGGAAACGATTGAACGAGACCCGCGGCTACTACATCCAGCCATGGCTTCCCGACGTTCCCGACTTCGAGCACGAGGTCTAGAGCGAACGTCAAAGGCCCGCTCGGGCGAGAAAAGCCAAGACCTCCTTTTCGTACTCCGCGGTCGCCACGCGAAACGCGGCGCCATGCCCGGCGCCCGGGAAGCTCACGAATCGGCTCAGAGAGCTCTTCGAAGCGTCCGCGACTCGCTTCTGCAACTCGGGAGGCATCCGCGGATCGTCCGCGCCGGCGATCACCAGGATCGGTCGATCCCCGAGCGATCGCGCCGCGGCCTCGAGATCGAAGTCCTTCCGATCGAAGCCGGCACGCGCGTTCGAGAAACCAAAGCAGCTCACTCGCGAACGGGAAAACGAGGAAGCCCGAAATATAGCTTCACGTGGTGGACCACGGTGTGCTCGATGTTGAGAAAGGGACTGTCGGCGACGACCGCCGCGACCGCGGGAGTCTCGCGCGCGGCGAGGACTGCCGCGCCCGCCCCCATCGACACTCCGTAGAGCACCACCGGCGCCTCCGGGTGCGTGCTCCGCAGAAACTCGACCGCGCCCTCGAAGTCGCGCCTCTCCTCGTAGCCGAGAGTGACCCGTTCTCCTCCGCTCTTCCCGTGCCGGCGAAAGTCGAAGACGAGAGTGTCGTAGCCCTGATGGCGAAAGAAGGCGGCGCGGTCGAGGACCTCGCGGCGCGATCGGAAGAGACCGTGACCGCAGGCGACCACCGCCTGCCTGGTGCCTCCGGAAAGAAGCCACCCGGAAATGGGAACGCCGTCCGTCGCGGAAAAACGGACCTCTTCGAAAGCGAGGCCGTAGTCCGCGGGAGAAGACGTGAGATCGAGGTCCATCGGGCGCGTTCCCGACCGCGTGATCAGGACCGTGAGGATATAGGGAATCCCGACGGTGACGAAGAGGACGAGCGCGCAGAAGGAGCCCGAGGAGAATCCGCTTCCAGCGCTTTCGCCGCACGACTCGCCGCCTCAGCGCGGCTCCTCGATGCCGAGGAGCAGAAGGAACGCGATCGAGACTGAACACGGAGGCCATCAGGCACACGTTCTCGAAGCCGCTCGGGTAGAGCGCCGCAGCGCCGATGGCCGCCGCGGCGTTACCGGATTGCGACACGGTGTTGCGGAGCGCGACATAGGCGCCTCGCGACTCGGCCGGCACGAGCTCGGTCACGATCGACTGCAAGGGGGCGAGCCGGGCCGCCACCGCGATTCCGACCAGCTCCCAGGACCGCGTAGAGTGCGAGCCCTTCCACTCTGGGGACGGCGAGGACGAACACAGAAAGACCGAGGCATCCCGCGAGAGCGACCTTCTTCTTTCCGAGACGATCGGAGAGGGATCCGGCTCCGAACGCGCCGGCGAGACTCGCGAGACCGCTCCAGAGGAACACCATTCCCACCTGTCCCAGCGTGAGACCAAGCTCCTTTTGCAGATACGCTCCGAGAAAGAGAAGAAAACCCGTCACGCCCCCGGTGATGAAAAACGCCGAGAGAGCGCCGAGCGCCGTGTCGCGTGAGGAGAAAAACGAGAGGTAGTTCCGAGACGGCGCGCGGGACGCGGGTGTGCGCTTCGCGGAGCGACGCCTCGACCGCGAGCGCGAGAAACAGACCGGCGGCGGCGAACGCCATGTAGTTCGCGCGCCAGCCGATCGATTCGGCGACGAACGCGGCGATGGGCACTCCCAGAACCGGAGCCGCCGTATAGGCGGTCGCGACCCATCCCATGGAGCGCCCGCGCCGTTGGTAAGGGACGGCGTCCGCGATGGCCGCGACCGAAAGAGCCGAGATCACGCCGGCGCCCGCGCCCGTCGCGACGCGCGCGAGAGCGAAACCGGGAAAAGAAGCCGTCAGGGCGGAAAGCGCGCTTCCGAATCCCAGAAGAAGCTGCCGCGCCCGCGAGAAATCGACGGCGGCCGAGACGATCCGAGAGAGGACCCGCGACGAGGGCTGCGATAGCGGCCGCGATGGCGTAGCCGCTCACAGCCCGACCGATCCAGCCTTCGCTCGTTCCGAGCCCTCGGGCGATCGCGGGAAGAAGCGGCGCCATGACCTGGCTGTCCACGTTTCCGAGCGCCAGGAGCGAAAAAAGGACCAGCACGAGGCGGCTCTCGGCTCGATCGCGGAACTCGGGTGCGGCGCGGAGCGTCTCTACCCGTTCCGACTTCAGCGAGCTCAAGTGCCTCCGGAGGCGGATACTACCTCAAGCGGTGAGCAACCGATCTCCGTCGACGAGGTGGCTCACTTCGAAACCCCGCCGAAACAGCTCCTCTGCGATGAATCGCCGATGGCATTCCCAGGGGTTCTTCTCGGCGCACATGAAGGCGAGCTCGCGATTCCCCTTCGAGAGCAGAAGCGAGATTCCCGCGGCGAAGCTCTCTGTGCGCATGTGCTCCTCGTAGCTCGTTTCCCGAAATCCCCCGAGCGTTTCGCCGAGATGCAGGTAGTCGATGCCTTCTTCGGCGAGAAGCGGCTCGAGTACGCCCCGGCAGAAGTGCGGGTGGCGGCGGCTCATCGGATAGCGCCGCACGTCGACGAGAAGCTCGATGCGGAAGCGCTTCAGGTGAGAGAGAAAGACGTCGGCTGGCAGGCTGCTGTGACCAATCGAATAGAGGGGCAATCTTAGTGCTCGCCAAGGCTGTCAAGCCGTGCTTGAATCGCGTGGCGCTCCGCCCGGCGCTCTTCGGGCGCGAGCGCGAGAGCTTTCTCCAGTGGATCCCGCGCCTCACGCTTCCAGCCGCGCCGGATGTAGAGCTGCCCGACCCAGTGCAAGGTACTCCCAGCGGTTCTCCTCGTCCGAGACCATCAATCGGTCGCAGGCCGCGAGGCCGGCCTCCTCCTCGAGCGGGTTCTCGAGAACCAGCGCGGCGAGCTCTCGACTGTACCGCACCTCGTCCGGAGCGAGTCCCGAGGCGCGCTTCAGGAGCTCGAACGACGCCTCGATGTCGCCGCGCTTGCGAAGGAGCCGGGACGGCTTCGAAGAACGCTTCGTGGAAATGCGGCTCCATCGAAACCGTCTCGCGGAGCGCTTCGAGCGCTTCGTCCGCCCTGTCCAGTCCCGCGAGCGCCTTTCCCAGCAGGAAGCGCGCCTCGGGTCCTCCGCCTCCTCGCTCGACCAGGGGCTAGAGTCTCGCGCGGGCCCCGGAAGCGTCGCCGGTCTCGATGCGCACCGCTGCACCAAGGATCCGCCCCTCGTCGTCCTCGGGCGCGAGCCTCTCCGCGATCTCGAGGGCGGCGCGTGCCTCATCGAGCCGTCCCCCCAGGCTGAGCGCCCGGCCGAGCTCCAGATGGACCACGAACGAGGAAGGCGTCACGGCGGCAGCCTTCTCCAGTTGCTCGACCGCGCGCCGCGCGTTGCCTTGAACGAGCGCGACGTAGCCCGAACGGAATTCGCTGCCCAGGATGCGATAGGTCTCCGCCCGGGATGTCGTTTTTTCGCCGATGGCGAGCTCGAAGAGGTCGTCGAGCCCCGGGTGATACCGGTCCTCCTCCCCGAAGCCCGGCTCTTCCGATGTCTGACGCTCGCAGGAACGAATGAGCGCGTCGATGGCGACGCCGCGGTGGTCTTCCGTCGCGAGCACGGAACGCGCCCGCGAGTACTCGCGGTGCGCGCGATCGAACTCGCCGGCGAGGAAAAGGTGATCCCCTCGCTCCTTGAGCCGCTCGAAGCCCTTCAGGCGGTTGAGGAGGAGCGAGAGCACGGTCAGCGGTTCGTATTCTCCGGAAGGAGCAGCTCCCAGTGGTAGCGATTGCGCTTGATCGTCTTCAGGCGCGATTCCGCGGCCGCGAGCCTGAGATCCACACCTTCGCAATCCACCGCGATCGGGACGAAGAAGTACCTTTCGGCCGAACGGCATTGGTACACGTCATCCTTCGCCTTCTCGAGCTCCTGCTCCGCCTGAGTCTTCTGCTCCTGCCAGATTCGAGCCCACTGTTCCCGCAGGTCCCGAATCTCGTTCGCCGTCAGGTTGGCGGCGCGCTTCCGGAGGAGCCGCGGCTTCGTCGGGAGGCTCGGTCGGCGGATCTTCCACGACCGTTCCCGAGACCGATAGCGAGTCTCCCCGCGCTTCCCGAAGCTCCTTCTCGGAGATGACGGCGGTCTCCGGTCCGTCTTTGCCCGCCTGCGCGCGCCTCTCCCGCTCCCTCTTGGCCACCTCCGCGAGCGTTTGGCCGCTTTCCGCGGTTGCGCCGAAAAGGCCGACCGCGAGGAGCGCAAGAAAGCCTCTCCTCATGGGAGCATTCTCTCCCGCCGGGACCAGGGGCGCAAAAGGTCATCCTGGTCCTTCAACCTGCCGTGGAATTGCGGTATATTGTCCTGGCCCGTGAGCGTTTTCGACCTTCCGTCGTCGGGTGCGTAGGGGTGTCATAACGAGATGGCCGCCTCATGAGCTTGCTCGACCGCCTGCGTCCGAAGTGGCAAAATGCGGACTCCGAAGTCCGCGCTCAGGCCGTTCGCGACCTTCCCAAGGACGAAGTCGATCTTCTGGCGGCTGTCGCCCAGCAGGATCCCGACCCGCGGGTGCGCCGCATCGCGGTGAAGAAACTCGAGTCTCCACGCCTCCTGCTTTCCATCGCGGATACCGACGGGGACGAATCGCTTCGATCTTTCGCGAGAAAGCGGGCGAGGCAGCACCTCGTCCATATCGCGTGCGACGACCGCGACCTGGAGGAGTCGAAGCGGGCGCTTCTCCTGCTGACGGACGCCGCCGATCGGATCGCCGTCGCCGAGCGCGCGCTTTTCCCTGAGCTCCGGGCTCAGGCCTTCGAGACCCTGACCGGCGAGGATGCCCTCTTCGAAGTCGTTCGAAGAGCGAAAGACCCGGAGATGCGCGCGCGCGCCCTCGCCGGTATCTCGTCCGCGCACACGCTGAAAAAAGTGGTCCTCGACGAGGCCGCCCCGGACCTCGCGCTCCCGGCGCTCTCGCGCATCGAGGACCCCGAAGCTCTCGAAGCGATTTTCGATCAGCACACGCTTCCGCGCTCCGTTCGGCGCCAGGCATTCTCCAAGCTCGAAAGGCTCGTTCCTCCGGATCACCCGATCAAGGCCAGGGCCCGTCAGGAGCGTTTCCAGGAGCTACGCGAGCACGCGGAAAAGCTCGCGGAGGGACGGATGCCGTCGGCAGCAAACGAGGCGCCGAGTTTGCGCGAGGGCTGGGCGGCCCTCGAAGCCGAAGGCGCTCCGGATCCGAAGACCGCGGAGCGATTCGGCGCCGCGATCGCGACAATCCTTTCGCTCGCGACCGTGAAGCGCGATCCCGAGCCTCCGGCACGCGAACCGGAGGCGACCGCGGTGACGGAAAACGCGGAGGCTCTCGAGCCCCACTTTCTGGCCCTCGTCGAAAAGCTCGAAGCCCTCGGTGACCCGGAGCTCGAATCGGGCCTCGAGAGGTCTCGCCGAGGAATGGAAGGATCTCTCGTCCCAGGAAGCTCCCAGCCCGGAGGTCCAGTCCCGTTTCCGCCGATCTCTGAAGAGCGCGCGAGCGAGGCTCGCGCGGGTGCTCGCGCTCGAGGCGGGAGCGCGCGAAGCTTCGGTTCTCGTCGAGCGCGCGGAGGCGGCATCGCGCGAGCCGGATCTCGCACGGGCAGCCTCTGACCTTCGGAGCCTCGAGCGGGAGTGGTCGCGTCTCCCGGAACCTCCCGAGAGCCAGCTCACGGAGCGGTTTCAGGCGGCGCGTCGCGCACGGGAAGGCCCGGGAGGAAGAAGCGCGGGCCCACCAGGAGGAGGCGGAACAGCGGACGCTCCGCGACCTCGAGGCGCGCGTACAGCTCATGGAGACGCTCACTCTTTCGGAGAACCTCTCGATCAAGGATGCCGATCGGGTTCTCAAGGAAGCGCAGGACTTCCTGAAGGACATGGGCCCGCTTCCGAAGAGCGCCAATCGCAAGAAGGCGCGGAAGCGGCTCACCGACGCACGCGAGCAGCTCTTCAAGCGCACTCAGGACAGCCGGGAGCTCGAAGAGTGGAAGCGGTGGGCGAACGTCGACGTTCAGCAGACGCTCATCGATCGGATCGAGAAGCTGAAGGAATCGAACGACCTCCCGAAGGTCGCGAAAGAGCTCCGCCAGATACACGAGGACTGGAAGAAAGCGGGCAGCGGCGACCCCGGACAAAGCCCAGGAGCTCTGGCATCGGTACAAGGCCATCCGCGACGAGATCAAGGCCCGATGCGATGCGTTCTTCGAGAAGCAGAACCAGGAGCGCGTCGAGAACCAGAAGCTCAAGGAAGCACTCTGCGTCCAGGTCGAGTCGCTGAGGGAATCCGAGGACTGGAACAAGACCGCCGACGAGATCAAGGAAATCCAGATCCAGTGGAAGAAGATCGGCCCCGCTCCCCAGGAGACTTCCGACGCGCTCTGGAAGAGGTTCCGCGCGGCGTGCGACTTCTTCTTCGATCGGCGCAAGGAGGGCTTTGGAAAGCTCAAGATCGGAGCGCGACACGAACCTCGCGGCCAAGGTCGCGCTCTGCGAGCGGGCCGAGGCAATCCAGGACTCGACGGACTGGCACCAGGTGGCGAACGAGCTGAAACGCATGCAGTCCGAATGGAGAGAGATCGGCGCGGTTCCGAGGAAGAAATCGGACGAGGTGTGGAAGCGCTTTCGCACGGCTTGCGATCGTTTCTTCGATCGATACAAGCGCCGCGACGAAGTCGAGGTCGAGGAGAAGCTGAAAAAGAGGGAGAGCCTCATCGAGGAGCTGGTGGCGCTCGGCGCCTCGAAGAGCGAGGCGGGCGACGGACTCGCCGAGAAAGCGCAGGCGATCTGGAACGCCTGGAAGACCGACGGTCCCGCTCCCCGAGGCGGGCTCGGAGATCGCCCGCCGGTTCGAGAATGAAGTGGGGGCCCTCTTGCTCGGGTCGCCCGCCGCATTCGCCGGGACGGAGCTCGACCCCGAGGTGAGCGCGAAAAAGCGCGGGAAAATCGTCGCGCGTCTCGAGACGCTCGTGGGCGAGCTCGAGGAGAGGAAACCGGCGGGAGAGGCGCTCGAGAGCCTCGCTCAGCGGCTGAAGGATGCGCTCGCGAGCAACACCATCGGCGGCGGCAGAAGGCGAGAGCCCGCGCTCGACTGGCGGCAGGCCGAAGACGAGGTCTTGCGGCTCCGCGTCGACCTGGGCCAAGACCGCTCCCGTTCCCGGCGACGAAGGACGGGCCCTCGCCGAGCGGTTCGAGCGGGCCTGCCGGAGCTTTCATCGAGAAACGTCCTGCCGAACGACCCCGGTCTCATTCGCGGGACCGCGCGCCCCTGAGCCGACCCTGACCCCCGTGGACGACGTCCATCTCGCGCGCCGCCTCGCGCACGAGCTCGAGCGCTCGCTACTCTCTCTACAGTTGAGATTGAGCTCGCTCGCGCGGGGGGCGGCCGACTACCGGAAGGAAGCGGAGGCCTGCCTGGCCGAAGTCGAAGCGCTCCGCTCCCTGGCCGCCGACTTCCGGATTCTGGGAGAAGCTCCCGCTCGAGACCCGAATCTTCTCGCTCGAGCCCCTCATACAGACCCTCGCTCGCCGCTTCCAGCCGATCGCTGACGCGCGAGGGATCGTAATCGAGACCGCGCCCACCCGGGCCTCGGTCGAGGGGCATCCGGGAGCCACCGAGCGGGCGCTCGCGAACCTCCTGGACAACGCCCTGAAGTTCTCGCCCGAGCGGAGCCGTGTCGCGGTCGCCGCGCGTGAGATCGGGAGATACGGTCGAGGTCCTGGTGAAGGACCAGGGCTGCGGCGTCGCGCTTTCGGACCGGGAGCGAATCTTCGACCCCTTCGAACGCGTCGACCGCGAGAGCCCCGGCGCGGGACTCGGACTCTGCGATCGCCCGCGATCTCGCCGAAGCGCAGGGCGGTCGGCTGGACGCTCACGAGCGAGCCCGGCGAAGGCTCGACCTTCGTTCTCGCGCTGCGCCGGGCATGATCCTCGTCGTCTCGCCGAACCTCGCGGTCGACGTGACGCTCGAAGTCGATGCGATCGAACCGGGGGAGGTGCATCGCGCGCGGCGGGTGCGGCGTCAGGCCGGAGGCAAGGGAGTCAACTTCGCTCGCGCGTTGCGCTCTCTCGGACCGCTGGGATTGCCCGACGACCCGCCGCTCGTCGTCGGGTTCGCCTCCGGACGCGCGGGAGAGACGATCCGCGAAGGGCTCGACGAGGAGCGCATCGACTGCGATCTGGTCTCCTTTCCCGGAGAGAGCCGTACCTGCACCATCGTGCTCGACCTCGAGGGTGAGGCGACGGTGGTAAACGAGGCCGGCCCTCCCGATCGAAGACGCTTCGCGTCTTCTCGCGGTATTCGAATCTCGCCTCGAAGAGTCGCGCGCGGTCGCCTTCATGGGAAGTCTGCCGCCGGGCTTCCCGCCCGACCTTTATGCCGAGATGATCGCGCGCGCGAGAGAAGCCGGCCGGTGGTGCCTTCTCGATACCTCGGGAGAAGCCTTGCGCCGCGGTCTCGACGCCGGGCCGAATCTCGCGAAGCCGAATCGACGCGGAGGCGGAAGAGCTCCTGGGCTTTCCGCTTTCGAGCGACGGCGCTCGACGAGAGGGAGTCGAGCGGATTCGGAGCCTCGGCGCTGCGACGGGAGTGGTCACGTTCGGAAAGGCAGGGTTCCTGCTCGCCGGCGAAGACGGGCGTCTATCGCTCGGCCTCGGCAGCTTCGTCGGACCTTCGTCTCGGCAATCCCACCGGCGCGGGCGATGCTCTCGCCGCCGGACTCCTCGCGGGAGTGATGAGGGGATACCCGCTCTCCGAGTCCGCTCGACTCGCCGCCGCGGCCGCGGCCGCGTCGCTCGCGGAAGGCTACGGGCGCTTCCGCGCGAAGGACGTGAGAGTGGAGGCCGTGACCACCGAGAAAATCTAGCTACTGAAGGCGATCGGACTGAAGCTCGTTCTCGTGATCCCGCGAGATCTCCTCGCCCACGACGCCGCGTCCCGGCCTTCTCGGTCCTTTCGCTCTCGGTCCGCGCCTCCTCGGAGAAGCTCCTCGACCGCCTCCTCCCGTCCGAACCGCGCGGCCTTCATGAGCGGGGTGACCCCGTCGGTGTCGGGGGCGTCGACGAGAGCCCCGCGGCCCAGCAGGAGCGCGATGACCTCCGTGCGGCCGAACTGCGCGGCGAGCGAGAGCGCGGTCTCCCCTCTCTCGTTCGCGGCATTGGGATCGGCGCCGCCCTCGAGGAGCTCCTGGACGGAGCCGACTTCGCCGCTCGCCGAGGCCCTCATGAGACGGGTGAACTCCGGCGCGGTCGAATCGAAGCAGGCGGAGAGAGAAAATGCGACCGCGACCATCCGAAATTGACTCGTCATCGAAATCTATTGTAGCTTCGAGGCACAATGGCCATTGTTCCCATTGAGAAGTTCGGCGCCGAGGTGCTCGACCGGAGGGCTTCGGAGCTCACCGAGTTCTCCTCCGACCTCGACGCCATCGCGAGCGACATGATCGAGACGATGTACGCCGCGCCCGGGGTTGGCCTCGCCGCGCCGCAGATCGGACTCGGGATCCGTCTGATGGTAATCGACATTACTGTCGGAGACGACCCGAACCAGGTCATCGTGATGGCGAATCCGGTGATGATCGAAAAAGACGGAGAACAGCACGAGGAGGAAGGCTGCCTTTCCGTTCCCGGCTACAGCGGGGTCGTGTCCCGACCCGCCTGGGTCAAGGTGAAAGGCCAGGATCTGAAAGGACAGGAGTTCACTCTCGAGGGCGAAGGGCTCCTCGCGCGCGCGTTCTGCCACGAGATCGACCATCTCGACGGGAAGCTCTTCCTCGAGCGGCTCGGGGTGTTGAAGCGGGACCTCATCAAGCGGAAAATCCGGAAGAAGATTCGCCAGGGCGATTGGTAGGGTCGCGGGGCGCTCCACCCATGCGCGTTCTTTTCATGGGCTCGGGAAAGTTCGCTCTCCCGTCGCTCCACGCGCCTCCTCGACTCCCCTCACGAGGTGATCGCTCTGGTGACGCAGCCAGACAAACCCGCCGGTCGCGGCCACGAGCTTCGCATGCCAGAGACCAAGTCTCTCGCGCTCGAGCGGGGGCTCGCCGTGCACCAGCCTCCCAAGGTACGGGCCGAATCGGCGATCGAGCTCGTCCGCGGGATCGATCCGGAGCTCATCGTCGTCGTCGCCTACGGCCAGATCATTCCGCCCGCCATCCTCGAGATTCCAGAACGGGGAACGGTGAACGTGCACGGCTCGCTTCTTCCCCGCTACCGCGGCGCAGCGCCCATCCAGTGGGCCATCGCGCGAGGCGAGACCGAAACCGGCGTCACGACCATGCTCATGGATGCCGGGCTCGACACCGGACCCACTCTGCTGCGGCGAAGGATCGAGATTTCCGACGAGGACACCGGGGGAACTCTCGAAACGAAGCTCGCGCCTCTCGGCGCTGAGCTCCTGCTCGAGACACTTTCACGGTGGGAGAAAGGCGATCTCACGCCGACGGCCCAGGACGACCGTGAAGCCACCCTCGCCCCTCGAATCAAGAAGGAAGAGGCCCTCGTCGAGTGGAGCCGACCGGCGGCGGAGATCCACCGCCGCGTGCGGGCATTCGACCCATGGCCGGTCGCCTTCGTGCCGCTCGAAGGGGGCGCCCTGCGAATCTGGAAAACCAGAGTGGCCGATTTGCTCGAGGCGGACGAGAACCCTCCGGGACGCATCCTTCGTATCGAGCGCGAAGGGCTCGTCGTCGCCTGTGGAGGACGAACGGCCTTGATCGTGGACCTGGTCCAGCCGGCTGGTAAAGAGAGAATGACCGCATCCGCCTTCGCGCGCGGAAAAAGACTCGGGCCGGGCGATACTCTCGGCCGGACGACGTAGGCAGAATCCCCCAAAACTCGCCTTTTCCCTGGCCAAGCGTGGCTTTCGTCCCACGACCCTCGGGCGCCCAACTCTCCTATCCCGTTGAAAGGAGGCTCGGCGGTTCCCGGTACGGACTTTGCACTCCAGATTCCTCCCAACTTGAGCACGGGGGTCTGTTTGCAGCGTCAGCCGAAAGAATCGAGGTCGGGTCCGACCTCGGCGATCGACCGATCGAATTCGTCGGAGAACCGTTACGAGTTCGCGGCGCGCGGCGCGCGCGACGGCCTCTGGGACTGGAACCTCGAGAGCGACGAGCTCCTTCTGTCCGCGCGATGGTCGGCGCTTCTCGGCATGAAGGAGGTCGAACGTTCAGCCTCTGCTTCCGAGTGGCTCGACCGCATCCATCCCGACGATCGCGCGAGAGTGCGCGAGCGGCTCCGGTCTGCGAAATCCGGCGAGAGCCGCCTTTTCGAATGCGAGCATCGCCTCGCCCATGAGGACGGAAGCTATCTCTGGGTGCTCGCCCGCGGCGAAGTGACTCACGGATCCGAGCGGGGCTTCGCTCCGCATCGCGGGCTCTCTCTCCGATATCACCCAGCAGAAGAACGCCGAGGACCGGCTGCGTCACGAGGCGACCCATGACGAGCTCACCGGTCTTCCGAACCGCTCCACCTTCATGGAGCATCTGAGGCGTCTTCTCGAGCGAGCGCGGCGCTCGGGCCGCGATCTCAAGTTCGCCGTGCTCTTCCTCGATTTCGATCGCTTCAAACGGGTCAACGACAGCCTCGGGCATCTCGCCGGCGACCAGCTGCTCATCGCCATCAGCCGACGGCTCAAGGACTGCGTCCGACCCGGCGACACCGTCGCCCGCCTCGGGGGCGACGAGTTCGGCGTCGTCCTCGAACGACTCGGAGAGGTGACCGAGGCCACCCGCGTCGCGGAGAGAATCCACCAGACCCTGCGCGATCCCTTCGACATCCACGGGCTCGAGGTGCTCATCACCACCAGCATCGGCATCGCCGTCGGCTCGCGCGCGTACGAGAAGCCGATGGACCTTCTGCGGGACGCCGACACCGCCATGTACCGCGCGAAGGCGGCGGGAAAGGGGCGCCACGAAGTCTTCGACTCGGAGATGCAGGCGCACGCCGTCGAGCAGCTCCAGCTCGAGGCGGACCTTCGACGGGCCATGGTTCGGGACGAGATCCGGGTCCTCTATCAGCCGGTCGTCTCGCTCCAGGATCGCGCGATTCGGGGATTCGAGGCGCTCGCGCGCTGGAAGCACCCGACGCGGGGACTCCTTCCTCCCTCCGCGTTTCTCCCGGCGGCGGAGGAGACCGGCCTCATCGTCGAGCTCGGCTTCCAGGTGCTGCGCAAAGCCTGCCTGCAGGTTCAGGAGTGGCAGCGAAAACCCGCGAGACGACGATCTCTCGATCCACGTGAACGTGTCCGACAAGCAGCTCTTCCAGCCGGAGCTCGCCTCCCGGGTCGAGCAAATCCTCGCCGAAACGGAGCTCTCGCCGGGCGACCTGGTTCTCGACATCTCGGAGAACGTGGTCATGCAGAAGGCCGACTCCTCGGTCGCGATCCTCGGTCAGCTCAAGAGTCTCGGGCTTCGCATCCACCTCGACGACTTCGGCACGGGCTACTCCTCGCTCGGCTACCTCCACCGCTTCGAGATCGACACGCTCAAGATCGACCGCTCCTTCATCCGGCACCTGCGCGCCGGAGGCGACAACTGGATCGCCGCCCGCACCATCATGGGCCTCGCCGAGAACCTGGGCATGGGGGTGATCGCCGAAGGGGTCGAGACCGAAGAACAGCTTCACGAGCTTCTCGGGCTCGGCTGCGTTCTCGGCCAGGGAAGCCTGTTCCACGAGCCCCTCAGCCCCGAGATCGTCGAAGATATTCTGTAGGCCCGCGCGCCGTTGCTACAATTCGCGCGATGCGCGCGCTTCGAGTCGTCGTTTCCGTCGCGGGCGCGCATGCTGGCGCTCTACCTCTACTTCGCGCTTCTTCCATCCGCGCGCGAAGGCGGAGGAGCACCGATTCTTTCTCGGCGAGCGAACGCTCGCGATCGCGCACCAGGGCGGACGCGGACTCTGGCCGGAGAACACGCTTCTCGCATTCGAGCGGTCGCTCGAGCTCGGAGTCGACGTCCTCGAGATGGACCTGCGCGGCACGTCGGACGGGCGGATCGTCGTGCACCATGACGCATCCGTCGAGAGGACCACCGAGGGCGCGCGGCATGGATCTCGGAGCTCAGGCTCGAGGAAGTGAGGAGACTCGACGCCGGTTACCGTTTCGGAGTGGACTCTCATCCGTTTCGGGGACAGGGGCTCACGATTCCGACGCTCGTCGAGGTCCTCGAACAATTCGCGGAGGCTCGCCTGAACCTCGAGATGAAGGAGTTCGACCCCGGATCTCGCTCGCGCGCTCTGCGCCTTGTTGAAGGAAAAAGAGGCCCGGGAGCGGGTTCTCGTGGCCTCCTTCGATCATCGCACCGATGGTCGCCTTTCGCGAAGCCTGCCCCGAGGTCGCGACCAGTGCCACGATGCGCGAGGGCCTCCTGTTCTATCAGCTCGATCGCATGCGGCTCGGAAGCCTCTACCGCAGCCCGGCGCTCGCCTTCCAGGTCCCCGAGTACTTCGGGGAAATCCAGGTCCTGCGGCCAAGATTCCTCGAAGCGGCACGCGCGTCGAACGTCCGGGTGCAGGTCTGGACGGTCAACGAGGAGGAGGACCTCGCGCGGATGCTGAAGCTCGGCGTCGACGGAATTCTGACGGACTATCCCGATCGCCTGCTCCGGCTCATGGGCCGGCTTGCCCGGAAGCCGTAGAGCCGTTCTTGGGCTCTTCCCGCTCCGACTTCAGCGACTCGCGCGCGTCCTTCGCCATTTTCGCGAGCCGACGCTGCACGAGCGCGAAAACGGTATCGCCCAGGTATTCGCCCTCTTCGTTCGGGACGCCCGCTTCGACTCCGGTGAGGACCTCGATGCCTTCCTCGACGGTGGCGGCGGTGTAGATGCGGAACCGCGCCTGGGCGATCGCCTCCACCACGTCCTTCCGCAGCATCAGGTCGGATACGTTCGATTCGGGGATGAGGACGCCTTGTCGGCCGGTCAGCCCGAAAGCGCGACAGGTGTCGAAGAAGCCCTCTACCTTTTCGTTGACCCCTCCGATGGCCTGGATCTCGCCCTTCTGGTTGACCGAACCGGTTACTGCGACGTCCTGCCGGAGAGGCACGCGGGAGAGCGCGGAGAGAAGGGCGTAGAGCTCCGTCGAAGAAGCGCTGTCGCCGTCGACCCCGCCGTAGTTCTGCTCGAAGGCGAGGCTCGCGGAGAGAGCGAGCGGGACCTTTTGCGCGAAACGCGCGCGGAAGTAGCCGCTGAGGACGAGCATTCCCTTGTTGTGGCTCTTACCCGAGAGATCCGCCTCGCGCTCGATGTTGATGATCCCGGCCCGACCGGCGGCAACGGAAGCGGTGATCTTGGTCGGCCTCCCGAAACGATAATCGCCGACATCGTAGACCGAGAGACCGTTCAACTCGCCCACTCGCGCGCCGTCGGTCGCGATCATCAGGATGCCGTCGCGGATCATCTCGGCGATCCGCGACTCGACCAGGTTCCGCCGCTCGATGCTCTCGCGGACGGCCCGGTCGACGAGGCGGCGCCCACGACGGACGCGCCCTCCTCCTTCGCCCAATAGCTCGCCTCCCGAATCAGGTCCGCGACGTCGCTGAACCGGGTCGAAAGCTTTCCCTGGCGGCCCGCGAGCCTCACCCCTTCCTCCACGACCGCGGCGGCCGCGGTGCGATCGAAAGGAAGGAGTCGCTCCTGTTCCGACACTCTCGCGATGAACGAAGCATAGCGGGCGATGGACTCCTCGTTTCTCTCCATCACCGTGTCGAAGTCCGCCTTGACCTTGAACACTTTCCGGAAATCCGGGTCGTACTGGTAGAAGATCTGGTACGAGTGATTCTCGGCGATCAGGACGACCTTCAGGTCCACGTCGATGGGCTCGGGCTTGAGCGCGGTCGCGGTGAAGAGATACGCGGGATCGAAGCCCTGAATGTCGACCTTGCCGCTCTTGAGCGTGCGCTTGAGGGATTGATAGACGCCGGGCTCGGAGAGGATCTCGGCGAACGAGAGGACCAGGTATCCGCCGGCCGCGTGCAGCAGACTCCCCGCCTTGATTCGCGTGAAATCGGTGTAGGTCTGGCCGCTCCGATCCCAGCTCCGCTCGATGGTCCCGAAGAGGTTCTTGTAGGTGGGATGGGTCTCCACCACGATCGGCGCGCGCTCGGTCATGGAGTTGTCCACGAGAAGGTTCACGCGGAACTTCAGGCGAGGATCTCGCGCGCTTCCGATGAGGGCGACCAGGCCCGCCGCTTCGCCCGACGGCTCGGACTTCGTCGCGAACTCGTCGAGGTTCTCGAGGACGTGGTGTCGGACCTGCTCGAGGAATCGCTCCGGGCGCTCGCCCGGATAGCGCTTCTTGAGGTCGTCGATCCGCGGGTTCACGATCTCCGCCGCGAAGCCGTACGCCAGCGCTTTCATCGCCTCGCCCAGGAGCCGCTCGCTGTCGCGGGCATGCTTCAGGACCTCGTCCAGCTCCTCGCTCAACTGCCGTCTCAGGCCGTCGAGCCGCTCGAACTCCTCCCTCGCGATGTTCCCCTCGGCCAGCATCACCTCGAGATCGTCGCCGGTCCTCGGCTTGCCGTCGACGATGGGCGCCACTTCGTTCCGGGTCGCGGCTCCTCGGCGCACTTCCGCCAGAACGAAGTTCTCTTTCTTGATCTTCTCTTCGAACTCGTGGATGATCGCCCGCCCCTTCTCGCCTTCGGTCTCGAGGATCTGCGTCTGGCGTTTCTTGAACTCGTCGGACTCGAGCACCGCGGGGACGGAGCGGGTGAGAAAGTCGACGAGGGAGTCCATTTCCCGCCGAAGCTTCCGTCCGTCGCCCGCTTTGAGGTACAGCACCTTGGGGGAGTCTTCGTCGTCGAAGTCGTGAACGTAGCAGATGTCGAGAGGCACGCTGGTGCTGCGCGCGACCTTCTCCAGGATGCTCTTGACCGTAGTCTCTTTGCCGGTTCCGGTGAGGCCCTGTACGACGACGTTGAACCCGCGCGACTCGACGGCGAGGCCGAGCTTGATCGCCTTGATGGCCCGCTCCTGGCCGATGATGTCGAAGCCGAGGTCGAGCTCCTGCGTGGTCTCGAACGAAAAGGCGTCGGGCGAGCAGCGATAGCGGAGCTTCTCGAGGGGAACCTCCTTCGGCGTGGTCATGGTGGGCGATAATCTAACACCGTGTCCCCTCGCCGGTCCGTGTCTTTCGCGCGAAGCACGGCGTTCGAGGTCCTGCGCGCGCGTGGAAGAACGCCGGGGTGAGCCGGCCAGCCTTCTCGCCGATCCGCGGTATCGCTCGCTCTCCTCGGCCGACCGCGACCTGGCGATGGAGATCGTTTTCGGAGTGCTTCGGTGGCGCGCGAGCCTCGACTGGATCCTGGAGCGCCACGCGAAGCCGGCCTCTCGCGGAGCTCGATCTCAGCGATCCTGCTGGCGCTCCGGATCGGGCTCTACCAGATCCGCCATCTCGATCGCGTCCCGGAGCGGGCCGCGGTCGACGAGTCGGTGCGGCTCGCCGAAGCCTATGGCGCCGCGCGCGGCAAAGGCCTGGTCAACGCCGTCCTGCGGAGCGCGCTGCGCCAGCCCGAAGTCGCCTCCGTTTCCGACGAAGGAGGAAGACCCGCTCGGGCTACCTCGCAACGACCCTGTCCCACCCTCGCTGGCTCGCGGAGCGCTACCTCGGAAGGCTCGGCGTCGAGCGAGCCGAGGCGAGGTGCGCGGCGCAGAACCGGACGCCTCCGCTCCATCTGCGCGTCTCCGCGCGCATCGGATCGTCGAGCGGGCTCGAGAGGCCCTCGCGAGCGAGGGTGTCGAGACCGAGATCGTTTCCGAGGCGCCCGCGCTGCCTTCGCGTTCTGTCTCGGGTGCGCTCGCGGAAAGCTCCCTCCCGCAGCGACGGGCTCGTCTTCCCTCAAGACGCCGGCTCGCAGCTGGTGCCGCTCCTTCTCGAGGTTCGGCGAAGTCCGATCGGGTCCTCGACGTCTGCGCCGCTCCCGGCGGCAAAGCGACGGCGATGAGCGAGCTCGCCTCCGAGGGCAGTGTCATCGCCGATCGACCGGCGCCAGCGCCGAGTGCGGCTTCTCCGCGAGATCGCCGCGAAGGCTTCGGGCGGAGAACGTTCGTCCGGTCGTGGCCGACGGGCGAAGGCTTCCGTTCGAAGCCAGGTTCACCCGGATCCTTCTCGACGTCCCGTGCAGCAGCCTCGGCACGCTGCGCCGAAACCCCGACGTCAAGTGGCGCGTTCAGGCGTCGGACCTCGAGACCGCTCGCAGCGCTTCAGCTCGAGCTCCTTCGCTCGTCGTCGCGCCTCCTCGCCGAGGACGGCCGACTGGTGTACGCCACCTGCTCGACGGAGCCCGAGGAGAACGAGGAGGTGGTGGAGCGATTCCTCTCCGAGTCCCCGGGCTTTCGCCGCGTCGACGCCGCACTCGAGCCTTCCCGAGTCGGCCCGCCGCCTGGTCGGATGCGGACGGCTACTTTCGCACCTCCCCCGAAGCAAGACGATATGGACGGCTACTTCGCAGCGATTCTCGTGCGACGGTGACGAAGGCGAAGCTCGGCAGAGACAGCCGTTGTATTTCTTCTTCTGCGCCCCTGCGCCTTTGCGTTCATTCCTGATGGGCACCCGCGATAGAATACCGGCGTGAGCTCAGAGCGCGAGGCCGGAGAAAGGCGTCTCGAAGGACGGTCGAAGCCCGAGATCTCCGCCTTCGGGCGCGCGAGAAGCGGCTGCAGCCGAAAGAGCTCCGAGCCCGCGCGCCCTTCGTGCGCGAGCCATCCTGATCCGCGTTCTCGGAGATCGCCGCGCTCGCCGCGGGGCTCCTCGCCACCGCCGTCGTTTCCGCCGCCATCACCTTCACCCTCGCCGTGCGAGGCAACGAAGTCGTGGTCCCCGATCTCGCCGGCGCGAGCGTCGAGGGCGCGGGCGAGAGCCTGAGCCGCGAAGAGCTGCAGCTCGTGGTCGAAGGAAGCCGCTTCCACGCGAGCGTTCCTCCGGACTTCATCTCCGAGCAGATTCCCGCGTCCCGGCACCACGCTCAAGAAGGGCCGCTCGGTCCGCGTGTGGGTGAGCCTCGGCCCGCAGAAGCACACCGTGCCCCGGATCGAGGGAGAGACCCTCCAGTCCGCGCAGCTCATCCTCGAGCAGAACGGCTTCAGCCTGGGCCGCGTGGTCGAGATTCACAGCGAGGTCTACGCTCCCGACACCGTCGTCGCGCAGTCGCCTCAGGCGTACGAGGACGTCGCCGAAACTACCGAAGTCGCCGTGCTCCTCTCGCGCGGGTATCTCGACAACGCCTACGTCATGCCCGATTTCATCGGGCGCAACTACGTCGAGATCCTGGACCAGATCTCGCGCGGACAGGTCAAGATCTCGCAGGTCCGGCTGGTCGACTACCCCGGCGTGCCGAAGAACGTGGTGGTGCGGCAGGTCCCGGCGCCGGGCGTGAAAGTGTTCAAACGGGATCGGATCGTTCTCTTCCTCAGCAAGGGCGCCTGAAACGATGCGAATCGCTCCTTCCATTCTCTCCGCCGACTTCTCGAGGCTCGCCTCACGAGATCGATCGGGTCGAGCGCGCGGGAGCCCATCAGCTTCACCTCGACGTGATGGACGGCCACTACGTTCCCAACCTGACCTTCGGCCCCATGGTGGTCGAGGCCATCCGCCGCTCGACACGTCTCCCGCTCGACGTGCATCTGATGATCGAGGACGCCGATCGATGGATCGACGCTTTCGCCGACGCGGGCGCGGACATGATCGCCTTCCATCCGGAATCCGTCTACCACCCCCACCTCGTCCTCACCTCGATTCGAAAACGGGGAAAGAAGGCGGGGCTCGCGCTGAACCCGGGGCTGTCTCTCGCATCCGTTCAGGAGCTCCTGCCGCTCGCGGACTATGCCATCGTCATGTCGGTGAATCCCGGATGGGGCGGTCAGGACTTCATCGAGGGAAGCTTCGAGCGAGCCGAGGCCTCCGCCGCTTCGCCCGGGAAAACCAGCCTCCCGCTCGAAATCGAGATCGACGGCGGAATGAACGCCGAGCGCGTCCCGCGAGCCGCGCTCGCGGGAATCGACGTGGTGATCGCGGGCTCCGCGATCTTCAAGGCCAAGGATCCGGAAGCGGTCGTCCGTCAGATGCTGTCCGCGGTGCCCGTTTGAGCCAGACCACCTGCCAGCTTCGCGTCCGCTACGCGGAGACCGACGGCATGGGCGTGGTCTACTACGGAAACTACCTCACCTGGTTCGAAGTCGGCCGCACCGATCTCCTCCGCCAGCTCGGCCAGAGCTATCGTGAGATCGAGGAGAACGACATGGATCCAGTCTGCCCGTGGTCGAGGCCCATTGCCGCTACCACAAACCCGCCCGCTACGACGATCTGGTCGACATCGTGACCCGGGCGAGCCGGCCCTCGCGAGCGCGCGTGCAGTTCGACTACGAGCTCTCCCGGGCGGAAGACGGGGTCCTCCTCGCGAGCGGGACCACGCTCCACGTCGCCGTCGGGAGAGACGGGAAGCCTTGCCGGCTCCCGCAAAAGCTCCAGGATCTCCTCGCATGACGGCGCTGGTCACCGGCGTCGGCGGGTTCATCGGCTCGACGCTCGCCGAGTCGCTGGTCGAGAGCGGCGAGAGAGTCATCGGCATCGACTCGTTCCTCGACTACTATCCCCGGGCGGTCAAGGAGAGGAACCTCGAGAGCCCTCTCCGCGAGCCCACGGTTCGAGCTCCGCGAAGGGCCGCTCCAGGAGCTCGAGCTTCCTCGCCTCCTCGACGGATGCGACCGAGTCTTCCATCTCGCGGCCCAGGCCGGGGTTCGGGCGAGCTGGGGCGTCGAGTTCGGGATCTACACCGACAACAACATCCTCGCGACCCAGCGGCTCCTGGAAGCGGCGGTGGGAACCGCGCATCGGCTCATTCGTGTTCGCCTCCTCATCCTCCGTCTACGGCGACGCGGCGCCGCCTCCCCATGATCGAGGACATTCCGCTCCATCCCGTCTCTCCGTACGGCGTCAGCAAGCTCGCGGCCGAGAAGCTCTGCGAGCTCTACTTCGTGAACCACCAGGTGCCCACGGTCTCCCTTCGTTACTTCACCGTCTACGGACCGCGGCAGCGCCCCGACATGGCCTTCCATCGGCTCTTGAAATGCGCCCTCGAGGGAACGCCCTTTCACCTCTTCGGCGACGGCGGCCAGACGCGGGACTTCACCTTCATCGCCGACGCGGTCGCCGCCACCATCGCCGCTTCCGAGCGCGGCCGCGCACGGTGCGGTCTACAACATCGGCGGCGGCTCGCAGGGTATCGATGCTCGAGGTCATCGAGACGGTGCGCGAGGTCACCGGACGGGACGTCGAGGTCGTGATGTCCGAGAAGCAGAAGGGGGACATGCGCGACACGTACGCCGACACCTCTGCCGCCCGGCGCGACCTCGGGTACGTGCCCCGGACGAGCCTGCGCGAGGGGCTCGCGCGGGAGTGGGATTGGATTCAGGGACAATCGTCGTCTAAGCTGACATCTCGGGAATAGGACTTTGCGAGGCACTCCCCCGCTTTCATTTCGCGCCGGCGCGAACCGCCGCCTTTCTCATCGCGGCCCTCGCCTCACTCCTGATGGCGGCTTGCGGGGGCAAGAGCGCCGAAGTCCTCTCGGGCGCGGCCCAGGGCGACGAGAAGCTCCTAGCGCTCGGCAACGATGCCATCGAACGGGAGAAGTGGGAAGAAGCGCGGGGCTATTTCCAGCAGCTCCTCGACGCCTACCCCAGAAGCCAGCTCGCGGGCGACGCGCGGCTCGGAGTCGCCGATTCCTATTTCAATCAGAAGGGAAGCGGAAACCTCGTGCTCGCGATCGCCGAGTATCGCGACTTCCTCACCTTCTTCCCGAATCACCCGCGGGCGGACTACGCGCAGTTCCAGATCGGCTACGGCCACTACCGGCAGATTCACAGCCCGGACCGCGACCAGGACCCGACGGCGCTCGCCATCGAGGAGTTCGAGAAGCTGGTGGAGCTCTATCGGAACTCCCGCTACGCGGAAGAGGGACGGAAGCTTCTCGACGAGTGCTACGAGACCCTCGCCGAATCCGAGTTCCGGGTGGGGCTCTTCTACCTCGAGATCCGAAAGGCCTGCCGCGCCGCCATCGCTCGCTTCAACGAGGTCGTCGAGAAGTACCCCGCCTACAAGCGGCAGGACGAGCTCCATTTCCGACTGGGCGCCGCCTACCAGATGTGCGGCCAGCTCGATCAGGCGCTCCCCCACTTCCAGCGGGTCGTCGACAACTACCCGGAAAGCGAGTTTCGTGAAGAGGCGCAGGCCATTCTTGCCACGTTCAAGCGCCGCGAACCCACGGAGCGAGCTAAAGTAGCACTTCAAGCCTCGCGCAAAAAACGGCTTGACACCTGCGAGATCGTGCTGTTACAGTTTGACGACAAGCTACGTTTCCCTTTCCCATGTGGAGGTTTGTCGTGACGACGCGAGCTTCGCGGACCGTCTGTCGACGTCCGCTCATCCCCAGCCGAATTCTCGCCCTCCCGGTCTCGTCCTCGCTCTTTCCGGAGCTCGCGGCGTTCGCCCGCGGGACAGGAGCCGGAGCCCGAGGCAGCACAGCCGGGAATGAAATCGTCGTAGCTCCGCACTGGTCGCCCTATCACGGCGCCGACGAGCTACCCCGAAGGAACCCAGCTCCACATCATCCAGCGTGGAGACACGCTCTGGGACATCTCGAACACCTACCTCCGCAATCCCTTTCTATGGCCGCAGCTCTGGGACGCGAATCGCTACATCCAGAATCCCCATCTCATCTATCCCGGTGACCCGGTTCGCATTCCGGACGTCGACGTCGTGCGCGGCGAGGGAGAAGAGCCGGGCGGACCCGGAACGGGCCCGGGCGGGACGGGCGCGGGTCGCGGGAGAAGAGGGTGGACCCGGCGCTCCCGGCACGGCGGACTGCCGGGCAGGTGGTCCCGTCGGGACCGCAGTTCCGTCCCGCGTACGAAGAGGTCACCATTCAGTGCGCCGGATACCTTCGGGAAGAGGCGGACGACGACTTCCGCATCTTCGGGAGCGAGGAAGACGGCCACAAAGACGGGCTTGCGACCGGCGACATCGTCTACTTGAACCGCGGATCGCAGGACGGTGTGAGCGCGGGCGACTCGTTCTATACCCAGAGAGAGGTCGACTTCTACGTGGGGTCAGACGGGAGCTACGTTCGCCGGAGCGGCTGGCTTCGCGTCCTCGCGGTCCAGGAAGAAACCGCCCTCGCGGAGATCGTCCAGGCTTGCCTCGACGTGAAGCCTCGGCGACTACCTGAAGCCTTTCGAGCCGATTCCGGTTCCGCTACTCCCCCTCGAAGAGCCCTCCGACGCGCCTCACCCCGGAGACCGGGCGGATGCGCGGAACCATCGACGCTTCGCTCGACGACCTCGCGACCCTCGGACAGGGCTATCTCGTCAGCATCGATCTGGGCCAGGAAGACGGCGTCGTGCCCGGAAACGTGTTCACCATCTACCGCTACGTGTACGACGGCGCGCCGAGAAAAGTGCTCGGCACTCTCGCGGTGCTCACCGTCCAGCGCGAGCATTCGACGGCGAGGATCATGGAGAGCAAGGACTACATCCTCCGCGGGAGATCTGGTCGAGCTCAAGTAGATCTTTTCGCGGAGGCGCTCGCGCAGAAGCGGCGCCTTCCGCCACAGGCATCGCCGCAGTGGAACCGCGGTCCATGCTCCGTGAGGACCACGTCGCCGGGGACCAGATCTCGCAGAAGGGTCTCGCGCCTTCCCGCGAGATCGCGCTGACGACAGACTGAGCCCACGATGTCCCACGGGCCAGGTCGCGGAGAACCGAAGGTCCACGAGTCGCGGAATTCCAGCGTCCGGACGAGGATCGAACTCCAGCACGTCGATCCAGGCGGTGCGCCGCGATCCGAGGAGGAGTCCCCGTCTCCCCGTCGAGCGATCGCGCCGCGTTCGGTCCGACGTAGACGCGAGGCGCGCGTTCGCCGGGATCGAGGCGCTGGGACGCCTCGCGCTCACGCTTCGCTTCCAGAGGGAAGCGCGTTCGCCGACTCTTCGTAGAAGCTTGCAGGAAATAATCGAGGCCGGAGCCGACGGCGAGAACCACCGTGAGCCAGAGCGTCACCTTGCCCAGGACCGCGAGCGGTCCCAGGAACTTCTCGCCCAGGATGAGGAGAAGGATCGCCGCGACCTGCGTCGCCATCTTTCCCTTCCCCAGCGGGCTCGCCGGGATGGTGATCCCCTGCGTCGATCGCGACCATCCGAAGTCCCATCACCGCGAATTCCCGGCCGACGATGACGACCACCATCCACGCCGGAGCGAGTCCGAGCTCCACCATGCTGATGAAGGCCGCGGACACGAGGAGCTTGTCCGCGACCGGGTCCAGCATGATCCCGAGCGTCGTGACCTGTTTCCGGCGCCGGGCGAGGTAGCCGTCGAGCCAGTCGGTGAGCGCCGCGACCGCGAAGATCGCCGCTCCGATGAGCTCCCAACGCTCGGTGCGGGTCAGAGAGCACCACCACCAGAATCGGGACGAGGAAGATCCGGCTCAGCGTCAGGCCGTTGGGAAGATTCGGAAGGATCATCGGACGCTTTTGAACGCTCGTCACGATCATGGAGATAGAGAGCTCAAAGTATGTGGCGTCCCCGCGAGAAAGTCCACCCCTTCTATGTGATAACCTAAACGATCGAGATGAACGCCGTCATTCTCGCCGGCGGAAAGGGAACCCGCCTCCGGCCGCTCACCCTCCACACGCCGAAGCCGATCGTTCCCATTTTGACCCGGCCGTTTCTCGCGCTTCAGATCGATCTCCTGAAGAAGACGGGAATCGAGAACATCGTCCTTTCGCTCTCCTATCAACCGCGCCGCATCGAGGAGATATTCGGTGACGGGAGCGACATCGGCGTCCAGATTCACTACACCATGGAGCCGGAGCCTCTGGGCACGGCGGGCGCGGTGAAGAACGCCGAAGCGCTGCTCTCGAACCGCACCGTGGTCTTCAACGGCGACGTACTGAGCGATCTGGATCTGCGCGTCGGTCTTGGAGTTCCATCGAAGAGGTCGGAGCGAAAGCGACGATCGTGCTGACTCCGGTCGCGAACCCGTCGGCCTACGGCCTCGTCGAAACCGACGACGAAGAGCCGCGTGCGGCGATTCCTGGAAAAGCCCAGCTACGACGAGATCACCTGCGACACCATCAACGCGGGTGTCTACATCCTCGAGCCCGAGCTCCTCGAGTACATACCGAAGGGCACGAACTATTCCTTCGAGCGCGGCTTCTTTCCTCACCTGCTGCGCGAAGAAGTGCCCTTCTTCGCGTACGTGCACCGCGGCTACTGGATCGATATCGGCACGCCGGAGAAGTACCTCAAGGTCCATCGCGACATTCTCTCCGGCGTCCTGCCGTTCCAGGGTTTTCATCCCAACGCCGGCGGCACTTACGTCGACCCCGAGGCCACCGTGGAGGCCGGCTCCCGCGTGACCGGGCCCGCGTACATCGGCGCGGGGAGCGTGGTGAAGGCGCGGGCGGTAGTCGAGCCCTATGCGGTCATCGGGCCCAACTGCCGGATCGAGGAAGGAGCGACGGTCTCCGATTCCGTTCTCTGGTCGAACGTGCGCATCGGCGAGGAAGCGCGCGTCGACGGCGCGCTCCTCGGGCGAAGCGCCCACATCGGACACCACGCGATCGTCGACCGGGGCGTGGTCCTCGGCGACAAGTCGGTCATCACCGACTACAGCCGCATTTCCTCGAGAGAATAATCGGATGCGAAGCGAGCCGAGCGGAGCCCGGAGGGAGTGCACGGCATCCGCGAGCCCATTGGAGCCCGGAGGGCTCCTCCTCCCCGAGCGAGAGCCTTCAGCCGGAGCGGAGCGCGCAGCGCGCAGCGACATACCGCGCGGGAGTGGGGTCCCCGCGGCACTGAGTGAAGAGCGAGGCGAGCACTGGAATAGATGCTATACTCCGCTACCGAATGCCAAGAGCGGGCGTAGCTCAGTTGGTAGAGTACAAGCTTCCCAAGCTTGGTGTCGCGGGTTCGAATCCCGTCGCCCGCTCCATCTCTTAAAAAGAACCCAGGAGGCCCCCGTGGGATTGTTTGGTGGAAAACCGGAGAACGGCCCGACCCCTCCGCCCGCACCTGCACGGAGAAGAAGGAGACGACCGTGTCGACGTCGCCAACCGCAACACCGACCGTAATCGGAAAGGACACCTTCATCAAGGGCGAGCTTCGAAGCTCGACCGACATGCTCATCGAAGGGCAGGGTCGAAGGCGAGGTCCACGGCACTCGTGTCGTAATCGGCGAGAGCGGCGACCTTCAAGCGCGCGTCTCGGCCCAGGTGCTCATCATTCGCGGCACGGTTCGAGGGGACTGCGAAGGATCGAAGAAAGTCGAGATCACCGCGACGGGAAAGGTGTTCGGCAACATCGCCTCCCGCGCGATCGTCGTCGCCGAGGGAGCGACGTTCCGCGGCGCCAGCAAGATGGCGCAGGCCGATCCCTCCAAACCGGAAGAGGCCGCGGCTTCGCCGAGCCGCGACGCAAACGCTCCTTCCACGGGCTCCGCGGCAGCCACGAGCTCGACGCTCCGAACGACCCAGGCGAACTGATTCATGAAGATCGGCACCGTCAAGGAAATCAAGGACAACGAATATCGCGTCGGGCTCGTGCCGGGCGGGGTCAAGACCCTGACCGCGGCGGGACACGAGGTCTTCGTCGAGGCCGGCGCCGGTCTCGGAAGCGGCGTCTCGAACGACGACTACCAGGCCGCGGGGGCGACCATTCTTGCGACCGCCGACGAGGTGTTCGCGAAAGCGGAGATGATCGTCAAGGTGAAGGAGCCGCTCGCCCAGGAAGTGGCAAAGCTCCGCGAAGGACAGATCCTCTTCACCTACCTCCACCTCGCGCCGATGAAGGAGCTGACGGAGTCCCTCGTTTCCCGAGGCGTAATCGGAATCGCGTACGAGACCATCACCGCCGAAGATGGAACGCTTCCCCTGCTCACGCCCATGAGCGAAGTCGCGGGAAGGATGGCGATTCAAGAGGGCGCCCACTACCTGGAGAAGGCGGAAGGAGGACTCGGCATGCTGGTCGGCGGGGTGCCCGGCGTCCCCCGCGGAGAGATCGTGATCATCGGCGGAGGAGTGGTCGGACTCAACGCGGCGAAGATGGCCGTCGGACTCGGGGCTCACGTGACGGTTCTCGACAAGAGTCTTCCCCGCATGCAGTATCTCGACGACATCTTCGGCGGCCGGCTCACCACGTTGATGTCGAACCCCATCACCATCCGCGAGAGCGTCGTCCGCGCCGATATGGTCATCGGAGCGGTTTTGATCCCCGGCGCGTCCGCGCCCAAGCTCGTCACCCGGGACATGGTGAAGCAGATGAAAAACGGCGCGGTCATCGTGGACGTGGCGGTGGACCAGGGAGGATGCCTCGAGACCACCCGCCCCACCACCCACAGCGACCCCACGTACGTGGTCGACGGAGTCGTGCACTATTGCGTCGCCAACATGCCCGGCGCCGTCCCGCGGACTTCGACCTACGCGCTCACGAACGTCACCCTTCCCTACGCCCTGACCATCGCCAATAAAGGCGTGGTGCAGGCGGTGCGGGGTGACAAAGCCCTGCTCGCCGGAGTCAACACCTACAAGGGCCGGCTCACTTCCGAGGCGGTGGCCGCTTCGCAGAGCCGCGAGCACACGCCTCTCGATCGGCTGCTCTGAATTGCGGTTCCGGTTCCTCGTCGACGAGCGAGGCCCCGGGACCCTCAACATGGCCGTCGACGAGGCGCTCTTTCTTTCCGCGGGCGAGACCGAGGGCATCGCAACGGTTCGGATCTACGGATTTCATCCGCCGGCGGTGAGCCTGGGCTACCGGCAGGCTGTCGAGGAAGCGGTCGACCTGGCTCGCTGCCGCGAGCTCGGGATCGACTGCGTCCGAAGGCCGACCGGGGGCCGCGCGCTTCTCCACCACCAAGAGCTCACGTACAGCGTCGCCTCTCCCCTCGAAGGCATTTTCCGGGGCCTGGGTGTTCGAGCGGTCTACGATGCCGTCAGCGGCGCCATCCGACGCGCGCTTTCGGGTCTTCGCGTCCCGCTCGATCCCGCGGAGCCCGAAGCGAACCTCCGGCGAGCCGGCGCTCCACGTCCCTTGCCTCGCACTCCCCGGCCGCCACGAGATTGCCTCCGGGGGTCGGAAAGTCGTCGCGAGCGCCCAAAGGCGGGGTCGGCGCGCGTTTCTCCAGCACGGGTCTATCTTGAGGCGGGTGGAAGCCGCGCTCTGGGAGAAGATCGAGCCCGAGAGAAAGCCCGGCGTCCCCCTCCGCGCCGTCGGGATCGACGAGCTTCTGCCGCAGCCTGTCCCCGACCTGCTCCTCATCTCCTCTCTCCTCGAGTCATTCGAGGGGCTTTTCGGCGCCGAAGCGGACCGAGGGGAGCTGACCCGAGGGGAGCGCCTGAGGAGCGTGGCGCTTCGGGAAAAGTATCGTTCGGTTCGCGCACTGCCGCAGGTTGACAAACGTGGAAGCTGTTTGGTAAAAAAGATTTAGCGTCTCAGGCCGCCGATCGAGCGAAGCGCCGGGATTCGACCACATCCGCCATGGACTCCGCCGTAATCGATAGTCGCAGCCGGGAAATCCTGAACCAGACCGTTCATCGGTTCATCACTACCGGTGAGCCCGTAGGCTCCCGCACGCTCTCGAAGCTGAACTCACACGGCCTGTCCCCCGCCACCATCCGCAACATCATGTCGGATCTCGAGGCGATGGGATTCCTCTACCAGCCCCACGCCTCGGCGGGAAGAGTGCCCACGGATCGCGGTTATCGTTTCTACGTCGGGACACTCATAGACGGTCAGGGGCTTCCGCCGGCAGACGAGCTCTTGATCCGCGAGCAGATTCGTCCATCCGACGGAGGACTGCCGGAGCTCGTGCGCCGCACCTCGCGTCTGCTCTCGAACATGACCGGCATGGTCGGCTTCGTCATCGGCCCCGACTTCAGCCACAGCATCCTCCGTCACGTGGACTTCGTTCGCCTCGCCCCGCGGCGGATCCTGGTAATGCTGGTCTCGAGCGCCGGCCAGGTGATTCACCGCGTGGCCGAGCTCCCCGAGGACCTGGGGGGCGAAGATCTGGCGCAGTGCGCCCGTTACCTCGAAGAGCAGTTCAACGGGTTCACTCTTCTCGAGGCCCGCGAGGTGCTCCTCCTCCGCATGAAGGAGATCGAGGTCGTGGTCAACCGCCTGGTGAAGAACGCGCTCACCATCGCCGAGGCGGCGTTTTCCGAGCGGCCCGCGGCAGAAGTCCACCTCGAAGGCACTTCTCGGATGCTGAGCGAGCCGGAATTCGTGAGAAACGTCGATCGAGCACAGCAGCTTTTCGCGACCCTCGAAGAACGCCACCGACTGGTAAGCATCTTGAACGCCTGTATGGAAGGAGCCGGGCTTCAAATCGTGATCGGCTCCGAAGCGCAGGTCCCGGATCTCGAGGGCATCTCTCTCATCGGAGCCCGCTACCGCGACGGCGGCAAGGAGCTCGGCGCGATCGGCATCATGGGACCGACGCGCATGGAGTATGCCCGGCACATATCCGTGGTGGATTCGATCGCGTGCTCGCTCTCGGCGGCGATTACCGAGGTCGGCGGGAACGGGCCGGATCATTGAGTCTTCTGAGCAATAACTTCTAACAGGAGAGCTTGCTCTCGGGCCGGAGCGCGTTCGCAGGAACGGGCAAGGGCCTGTTATTTTCGAAAAGCGACGGGCGGCGAGCTCGAGGCGGGCGGGCATTCATGTCGAGACGAAAGAGGAAGAATTTGACCCAGGCGGAAGTCGAAACCGAAGCGCCGCAGGAGACGGCGGAGGCCGCATCCGCGTCGAGCGGAAGCGATGCCGAAAGCGCAGGCGCGGAGCTCGAGCGGTTCCAGGCGGAGGCGAGCGAGATGCGCGAGCTCGCCCAGAGGAAGCAGGCGGAGTTCGAGAACTACCGCAAGCGGATGGAGCGTGAGAGGCTCGATCTCGCGCGCTACGCGGGCGCCGACGTGGTAAAGGAAGTCCTTCCGGTCCTCGACAACCTGGAGCGAGCTCTCCGCGCCGGCGGAACGGAAGAGCAGCTTCGCGACGGAGTCGCGATCATCCACCGTCAACTCGAGGAAATCCTCGCGCGGCTCGGGCTCGCCGAGGTGGAGAGTCGGGGAAAGCCGTTCGACCCGCACATTCACGAGGCCGTGAGCCAGCAAGAGACCGCGGAGCATCCCGACGGCACCGTGCTGGACGTCTTTCAGAAGGGCTACCTCTTCAAGGATCGACTGATCCGGCCAGCCATGGTGAGCGTGGCGCGGAAACCTTCGGACGGCGTCGAAGACGGAGAGTCAGTCGACCCGGCTTCCGATGACGAAAGCGAAGCCCTCCGGAGGTCCGATTGAGAACAGAAGGAGCACGCCATTGAGCAAGGTCGTCGGAATCGATCTCGGGACCACGAACTCCTGCATCGTGGTCATGGAAGGCGGGACGCCGCAGGTCATACCGAACCAGGAGGGGGCGCGCACCACTCCCTCCATCGTCGCCTTCACCAGCAAGGGCGAGCGGCTCGTCGGTCAGATCGCGAAGCGGCAGGCCCTCACCAACCCGCAGAACACCGTGTACGGCGTGAAGCGGCTCATCGGGAGGAGGTTCAACTCGCCCGAGGTCCAGCACTCCTCGAAAGTGCTTCCGTACCAGATCATCGAGGCGGCGAACGGCGACGCTCACCTTCAGATCGACAACCGCGTCTACAGCCCGCCCGAGATCTCGGCGATCGTGCTCCAGAAGCTGAAGGCCGCGGCCGAGGATTACCTCGGTGAGCCGGTGGAAGAAGCGATCATCACCGTCCCCGCTTACTTCAACGACTCCCAGCGCAACGCCACCAAGGACGCGGGAACCATCGCCGGTCTCAAGGTGCAGCGCATCCTGAACGAGCCGACGGCCGCTTCCCTCGCCTACGGAATGATCGAAAAGAAATCGGGGAAGGTCGCGGTCTACGACCTCGGCGGAGGAACGTTCGACATCTCCATCCTCGAGCTCCAGGACGGCATCTACCAGGTGCTCGCGACCGGCGGCGACACCTACCTTGGCGGCGAGGACTTCGATCAGCTGATCATCAACTGGCTGGTGGAGGAGTTCCAGAAGGAGAACGGAATCGATCTCCGGGGTGACCGCATGGCCCTCCAGCGGCTGAAGGAAGCCGCGGAGAAGGCGAAGTGCGAGCTCTCGACACAGCCTCAGGCGGAGATCGTGCTCCCCTTCATCTCCGCGAACCAGAGCGGTCCCAAACACCTGAATACCGTGCTCACCCGTACCAAGTTCGAGCAGATGATCCAGCCTCTCCTCGACCGTACGGTGAAGCCCTGCGAAGACGCCATCAAGGAAGCGGGCCTGAGCAAACAGGAGATCGACGAGGTCATCCCCGTCGGCGGCCAGACCCGAACTCCGAAGGTCCTCGACACGATCAAGAAGATCTTCCAGAAGGAGCCCAACCGCAGCGTCAATCCCGACGAGGTGGTGTCCATCGGCGCCGCCATCCAGACCGGAATCCTCCAGGGCGAGGTCACCGACCTCGTGCTCCTCGACGTGACCCCTCACACCCTCGGAATCGAGACCAAGGACGGCACCTTCACGCCGCTCATCGAGCGCAACTCGAACATTCCTACCAAGAAGAGCCGGATCTTCACGACGGTCACCGACAACCAGACCAAAGTCGAAGTGCACGTCCTCCAGGGCGAAGGCAACATGGCCCACGAGAACACGTCGCTCGGCAAATTCATGCTCACCGACGTCGCCCCCGCGCCAAAGGGGGTGCCCCAGATCGAGGTCACCTTCGAGATCGACGTGAACGGCATCGTGCAGGTCACCGCCCTCGATCAGGCGACGGGACGCCAGCAGAACATCACCGTGCGAGCCGCGAGCGGACTGACCCAATCGGAAGTGGACAAAGCGCGCACCGAAGCGGACAAGCAGTCGAAGCGGGAAGAGGGAATGCGGCAGCGGGACAAGGTGACCGCGCAGCTCCAGGGCCTCATCCAGAGCACCCGCAAGACCTACGAGCTCCTGCAGGCGAAGCTCACCGATCAGGAACGGACGCAGGCCACGGCCGCGCTGAGCAAGGCCGAGCAGACGCGGGAGGGCTCGCTCGAGGACCTCCAGTCCGCTCTCGCCACGCTCGAAACGACGGCGGAGGCTCTCGGTCAGGCGATGATGCGCGGCTGACCTATAATCTTGGATGAGGCGGAGGAGCCTTTAGGAGTCCCTAGGAGCCTTAGGAGAAGGTTTGGCAAGCACCACGAAACGCGACTACTACGACGTTCTCGGAATCGATCGCAGGGCGAACGCGCAGGAAATCAAGAAAGCCTACCGCAAGCTCGCGGTCAAGTATCACCCGGACAAGAATCCGAACGATCCGAAAGCGGAAGAGGCGTTCAAGGAAGCGGCGGAGGCGTACTCCGTCCTGAGCGACGACGACAAGCGATCGGTCTACGACCGATACGGCCACGAGGGGCTTCGCGGTCCGCAGGTCAATGCCGACATTTTCCGCGAGTTCACCGACATCTTCGGAGGCGGCAGCATCTTCGAAGATCTCTTCTCGGACTTCTTCGGCGGCCGAAGGGGCGGGCGGGTCGCGCGCGGCTCGGACCTGCGGTACGACCTCGAGATCACCTTCGAGGAAGCGGTGCGGGGGACCGAGACCCGTATCCTCGTCCCGCGAGCGGAGATGTGCGATCGCTGCGCCGGCTCGGGCGCCGCGCCCGGAACGCAGAAGCGTCCCTGCCCCACGTGCGGCGGTCAGGGACAAGTTCGGCTTCAGCAGGGTTTTCTCGTCGTCGCGCGGCCCTGCGGACATTGCCGCGGCACGGGACAGTTCATCCCGGAACCGTGCCCGACCTGCAAGGGCGCGGGACAAGTGGCGAAGGAGCGCGAGCTGACGCTCAAGATACCGGCCGGGGTCGACACCGGCTCTCGCATGCGTCTCGCCGGCGAAGGCGAAGCGGGAGTCCGCGGAGGTCCGCCGGGAGATCTCTACGTGGTGCTCGCGGTGAAGCGCCACAAGACGTTCCGCCGCGAAGGCGAAGACATCTACCTCGAGCTTCCCGTCACGTTTCCACAGGCGGCGCTCGGGGCGGAGCTCGAGGTTCCGACCATCGACGGGATCGAGCGGGTGAGCCTTCCCGAAGGGACCCAGAGCGGTACCGTGGTGAAGCTCCGAGGAAAGGGTGTCCCCCGGCTCCAGGGCGGCGGCCGCGGCGACCAGCTGGTCGTGGTGAGCGTCGTCACCCCTCAGAAGCTCTCCAAGGAGCAGCGATCGCTGATGGAGAAACTCGCTGCGATAACGCCTCCGGTCCGCATCGGGGAGCGTTCTCACGAGAAGGACCGAAGCTTCTTCGAGAAGCTCTTCGGCTGACGGACGGGGCACGGCGAGTGCCGTCGTATCCAGTTCTCGAGATCGCCGGCGACGCGCTCGGACTCGAGATCGCGCTCTCTCACCTTTCCGATTGGGGCTGCCTCGGTACGGAGGAGCTACCGCCGGCAGGAAACCTGCGCGCGTTCTTTCCGCAGGAGACCGACGTCGCCGAAGTAGCGCGGGATCTCAGACGACGTCTCCCCGGCATCGACTGCCGCGAGGCCGCGCCGCAGCCCGTCGCGGATTGGCTTGCCGCGTGGAAGGCGAGCTTCACGGGCTTCGCGCTCGGTGAGTCTCACTTCATCCTTCCCACCTGGCTCCCCGAGCCCTCGGTCGAACGCGTCGTGCTCCGGTTGGACCCCGAGCAGGCGTTCGGCACCGGAACCCACGATACGACCCGCCTCGCGGCGACGCTCCTCGAGCGCCTCGTTCGCCCGGGGGATCGCGTCATCGATCTCGGCGCGGGGACGGGCATCCTCGCCATGGTCGCGGCGCTTCGGGGCGCGCGCGAAGTGACGGCCATCGAGCCGGACGAGGACGCGGCCCGCTGCGCCCGGGAGAACGTCGCGCGAAACGGGCTCGCTCGCATCCGGGTCGAGACGGCTGGGCTCCGAGAGCTACGAGCGGCTCGAAGCGGACGTCATCGTCGCGAACATCACCCGGCCCATTCTCGAGGAGGCGATTCTCCGGATGGAGGCGCGGATTCTCGTGCTCTCGGGTCTCCTCGCGGACGAAGTCGACGACTTTCTCGCGTCTCACTTCGCGGTTTCGCGTGCGAGAGACATGGACTTCCGGGGAATGGGCGGCGGCGGTGCTGGAAGGCCTCGCGGAATGAGCCGCGAAAGGCGTTTCCACGTCCAGGATCTCGACGCGGACAGGGTGGTTCTCGCCTCGGACGAAGCTCACCACCTGATCCACGTTCTGCGATTGGGTCCGGGAGCGGAGGTGAGCCTTTTCGACGGCCACGGCCGCGCCGCGAGAGCGATAGTCCTTCGCATCACGGACGGCGAGGTTGCTCTCGAGATCCTCGGCGTCGAGCCTTCGAGGGAGTCGCCTCTCTCGCTCACTCTCGCCGTTGCTCCTCCGAAAGGTGACCGGATGTCGTTCCTGGTACGGAAGCTCGCGGAGTTAGGCGTGACGCGTGTCATTCCGCTCCAGACCGATCGGGCCGGCACCCCGGGACCGCTCGAGCGCTACCGAAGGATCGCGCTCGAAGCCTCGAAGCAAAGTGGCCGAAGCCGATCCCCGAGATCGCGGAGCCGAGAAAGCTCGCTGAGGTCCTGAACGAGGAAGCTTTCATTGCTGTGGCACACCCCGGCGCCCCTCCCCTTTTGCGTCCTCCCGTGGGCGCTCGAATCGTGGCTCTGGTGGGCCCCGAAGGCGGCTTTTGCGAAGACGAGCTCGCTCTGACACGTTCCCGCGGGGCAACGCTCTTCGGCCTCGGCCCGCGCACGCTCCGGACGGAAACGGCGGCGATCGCAGCGGCGACGCTCTTCCAGTACCTGGCGGGCGACCTAGGCGATTAGGGGAAAAACCGCCAACGCAAAGTCGCCAAGGGGGCGAAGGCGCTAAGGAAGCAAGTCGCAAGGGAATTGATTCCTTTGCGTCTTTCCGGACCCTTTGCGTCTTTGCGTTGAATGTTTTACTGAGCTTCGCTGCAGAATGGGCAGCTCGTCGAGCGCGCGTGGAGCGGCTTCCGGCAGTTCCAGCAGAAGCGTGAGGTCGACTTTTCTCGCGCGCGAAGGCGCTGTCGAATGTCCTCGAGGTGCGAGCCGCGGCGATCGATCTCGCTCACGGTGCCGAGATCGTCGAGAAGCTCCTCGGCCTGCTGATAGCGGTCAGAAATCATGGGAGCGAGCGCTTTCAGGATGATCTCCTCGATCTCGACCGGTATCGCGCGATTCCTCTCGCGGGGGCGCGTAAGGCGGCCCGACAGCGCCATCTTCTCGAGCTGCCGAGGATTCGCGCTGAAGTAGGGCAGCACACCGGTCATCATCTCGTACATGATGACTCCGATGGAGTAGACGTCGGAGGCGAAGACCGCTCGTCCCTGGAACTGCTCCGGCGCCATGTAGGGAGGACTGCCGATGATGGTCGAGGCCCGATCCGCCACTTCGAGAAATCGCGAAGTTCCGAAGTCGGTGATCTTGACCTTCCCCTCGGGCGTCACGAGGACGTTTCCCGGCCGCAGATCGCGGTGGAGCACTCCCTGGCGGTGCGCGTAGGAGACCGCGGTTGCCACCTGGCGGGAGAAGGACGTGGCGGTCGGCATCTCGATGCCCTTCGTCTTCTGTATCCGGGCCTCGAGGCTCTCGCCCTCGACGAACTCCATCACGATGAAGAAGTAGTCGTCGGCCTTCTCCGCGGTCACGATGCTCACGATGTTGTCGTGGTCGAGCGCCGCGAGGAGCCGCGGCTCGCGGAGCAGATCGTCGAACTCCCCGTTCTGCTTGTGCGGAACCTTGATCGCCAGTTTCTTGTCGATCCAGGTGTCCCGGACGAGGTAGACGGTGCCGAACCCTCCGCTTCCCAGCGTCTTCAGAATCTGGTACTTGCCGAGTTGTTGGCCGAGCAGGAACATGTCGCGAGCGGCGGTACTATAACATGGTCCTTTCCGGGCCCGGCGAACGTCGAAGACGTTGACAACACAAGGGTTTTTCCCTAGCATTAATAGTTAGGAACAAATTTCAGCTCGCTCGGTCTCTCCACAAAAGGCTTCTCGCTGGAACAGCGACTTGAAAGTCTTGTGATTCGAACGAGGACGAACTCGAATGCCCGTGCCATCCGGCTCGAAAGGGGCTCAGAAAAATGCACATCAATGACTTGTTGAAAGTCGCGTCGGAGAGGAAAGCCTCCGACTTGCACCTCAAGGTGGGTAGCCACCCGGTCATTCGCATCGCGGGCGAGCTGGTCCCTCTGGTCGAGATGAAGCGCCTCATGCAGGAAGACACCATCGCGATGGCGTTCTCGATCATGAGCAACCGCCAGAAACAAAAGTTCAAGGACAACCTCGAGATCGATATCGCCTACAGCGTTCCGGGTCTCGGACGTTTCCGAGCGAACGTGTTCCAGCAGCGCGGGACGGTCGGTCTGGTGCTTCGCGTGATCCCCGTGAAAATCCTCACCATCCGCGAGCTCGGCCTTCCCCTGGTGCTGGAGAAGATCTCCCAGGAGACCCGCGGGCTCATCCTGTGCACCGGAACCACCGGTTCGGGAAAGTCCACTTCTCTCGCCGGGATGATCGACTACATCAACTCCCACCGGTGCGAGCACATCATGACCATCGAGGATCCCATCGAGTTCCTCCACCGCGACAAGAAGTCGATCGTGAACCAGCGCGAAGTGGAAGTCGATACCAAGAGCTTCGCCGGCGCGCTCCGGAGCGCCCTCCGACAGGACCCCGACGTCATCCTGGTCGGTGAAATGCGGGACTACGAGACCATCGAGACCGCCATCACCGCGGCCGAGACCGGTCACCTGGTGCTCTCGACGCTCCACACCCTCGACGCGACGGAGACCGTGAACCGCATCATCGCCGTCTTTCCTCCCCACCAGCAGAAACAGATCCGGCTCCAGCTCGCGGGGGTGCTGAAGGCGGTCATCTCCATGCGGCTCATCCCCCGCGCGGACGGGCACGGCCGAGTTCCCGCCGTCGAAGTGATGATCGCGACTCCCTTCATTCGGGATTGCATCATCAACAAGGACAAGACCAAGCTCATCCACGAGGCCATCGCCGCCGGCGTCTCCCAATACGGGATGCAGACCTTCGATCAGTCCATCTTCAACCTCTACAAGAAGGACCTCATCACCTACGACGAGGCCTTGAGGCGAGCGAGCAACCCCGACGAGTTCAAGCTCAAGATCCAGGGAATCCAGTCGACGAGCGATCTCGCGCAGGAGGAGATGGAGAAGAGCATGACCGATTTCATGGACGACAAGGGTGGTGAGGGAGCGGAAAGCCCGTTCGAGTTCAGCTGAGACTCCGCTGGCTTTCGCCCTGAAGCGTCTGGCGAGAAGGAGCCACAGCGAGGGCGAGCTTTCCTCCAAGATGGCCCGCGCCGGCTATTCCCCCAGGAAATCGAGTCCACCCTCGCGTTCCTCCACGAGCGAAACTACCTGAACGACGGTGCCTTCGCTCGCGAGATCGCCCGGGCGGGCGCCGAGCGCAAGCACTGGGGCCCCGCGCGCATCGAGCAGAAGCTCAAAGCTCTCCATCTCTCCGACGAAGACATCGGTCAGGCCCTGTCACAGTCGTTCCCCCAGGGGGAGGAAGAGGCCGCGGCGAAACGGGCGCTCGATCGATTCGTCAAGCGCGGCGGCCCTCGGGGAGAAACCTTCCGGGCGCGGGCCTACAGACACCTTCTGGGGCGGGGATTCTCCCCCGAGGTCGCGCACCGACTGGTATCGTCTGGAAATTTCGGGGATACTGAACGTTCATGAAAGCCGCCGAGATCCGCAGGCGGTTCCTCGACTTCTTCGAGTCGAAGGGCCACCGCCCGGTCGAGAGCTCGCCCCTCGTGCCGAGGAACGACCCCACCCTTCTGTTCGTGAACGCCGGCATGAACCAGTTCAAGGACGTGTTTCTCGGCCTCGAGAAGCGAGACTATCGACGCGCCGCCACGGTGCAGAAGTGCGTCCGCGCCGGAGGCAAGCACAACGATCTCGAGAACGTCGGAGTCACCGCGCGTCATCACACTTTCTTCGAGATGCTCGGGAACTTCTCCTTCGGAGACTATTTCAAGAAGGAAGCCATCGACCTCGCGTGGGAGCTTCTCGTGGAGCATCTGAAGCTCGACCCGGCGAGGCTCGCGGTCACCATCTTCGAGGGCGATTCCGCCGTGCCGCGGGACGCCGAGGCCTTCGCAGAGTGGCGACGATACTTCGCGCCGGAGCAGGATCCACGAGCTCGGGCGAAAGGACAACTTCTGGTCCATGGGCGATACCGGGCCCTGCGGACCGTGCTCCGAGGTCCACTTCTTCCAAGGCGATCACCTTCCCTGCTCCGCTCCGAAATGCCTCGGGGTCGCGTGCGAGTGCGATCGCTGGCTCGAGATCTGGAACCTGGTGTTCATGCAGTTCGATCGGGCGGCGGACGGGAGCCTCACTCCCCTTCCGGCGCCGAGCGTCGATACGGGAATGGGCCTCGAGCGCATCACCGCCATCGTGCAGCGGGTGGAGAGCAACTACGACACCGATCTCTTCGCTCCGCTGCTCGGCGCCATCGCCGCCCGCACCGGCAGGGTCTACCACCGGGGCAGCTCGGAAAATGACGTGTCCTTCCGGGTCATCGCGGACCACATTCGCGCGACCACGTTTCTCATCACCGACGGCGTCATGCCGCAGAACGAAGGGCGCGGCTACGTCCTTCGAAAGATCATGCGGCGGGCGATGCGTCATGGAAAGAAGCTGGGAGTCCAGGAGCCTTTCCTGGTCGACCTCGTCGGGACGGTAGTCGAGGAGATGAAGGGCGCCTACCCGGAGCTCGTTCTGTCGAAGGATTTCGTCGAGCGGGTGGTACGGTCGGAGGAAGACCGCTTCCGAACCACGTTGACCCAGGCAATCGCCGCCCTCGAGGAGATGCTCGCGACCGAGGAAGTCGCGCGAACCAAGACCCTCGGCGGCGAGCGCGGCTTTCAAACTCTACGACACGTTCGGAATGCCCCTCGATCTCGCGGTCGATATCGCCGCGGAATCCGGTGTCCGCGTCGACGAGGCGGGCTTCGAGCGCGAGATGGACTTGCAGCGGACCAGGGCTCGCGATTCGTGGAAGAAGTCGGCGGCGGCGCCCGACCGTGGTGTCTACGGAGCCATCCGTGGCCGCGTCGAGTCTCGCTTCGAAGGCTATGGCGAGACCCAGCTCGCGGACGTCCGCATCGTGGCCCTCACCAGGAACGGCGCCGAGGTGCGCGAGCTCCAGGAAGGCGACGAGGGCGAAGTGTTCCTCGACGCGACGCCTTTTTATCCCGAAGGCGGCGGCCAGGTGGGAGACCGCGGAGTGCTCGCGGGCCCGGACGGAATCGCGGAGGTTCTCGGCGCCAGTGCGCCCGTGGCGGGCCTCATAGCCCATCGAGTGAAGGTGTCGCGCGGGAGCCTCGTCGTCGATCAGAAAGTGAGCGCCCGGGTGGACGAGCGCGCGCGCGAAGGCGCGGCCTCGCATCACACCCTCACTCACATGCTCCATGCCGCTCTCCGCGAGACCCTCGGTCCCGCACGTCAAGCAGGCGGGCTCGCTCGTCGCGCCCAACCGGCTCCGCTTCGATTTCTCGCACTTCGCGCCGCTCACTCCGGGCGAGATCGAGCAGATCGAGGGGAGGGTCACCGAGAAGATTCTCGAGGACATCGAAGTCGAAACCGCGGTCCTTCCCATCGACGAAGCGCTCAAGCGTGGCGCGATTGCCTTCTTCGGAGAGAAGTACGGGGAGAAAGTCCGCGTGGTCCGGGTTTCCGACTTCAGTCTCGAGCTCTGCGGAGGGACCCATCTCGCGGCGTACGGGCCAGGCGGGTCTTTTCGTCATCGTGAGCGAATCCTCGATCTCATCCGGCGTGCGGCGGATGGAGGCCCTCACCGGCGCCGCGGCGGTCGAATACCTTCGAACCCAGAGGGCGCTGGTCGCGAGCGCGAGCCAGTCGCTGCACGTGCGGCCCGAAGAAATCTCGACTACCCTCGAGAGGATGCGCGAGGACATCAAGCGCAAGGAGCGGGAGATCGAATCGCTCAAGATGAAGCTCGCTCAGGGCGGCTCGAGCGAGAGCGCCGAAGCGACCACCACCGTGGGCTCGGTCCTGGTCTGGACGCCCGCTCCTCTCCTCGATTTCGACAAGAAGCAGCACCGGCAGTTCGTGGACGATTTCAAGGACCGGGAGCGCGGCCGTCCCTACGTCGCCATCTCGACTTCGGTGAACGACGACAAGGTATCGCTCATCATCGAGGTCTCGAAGGACATCTCCGAGCAGGTTCGAGCGGATCAGCTGCTGAAAGCCATAGCACCGGTCATCGAGGCTCGCGGAGGCGGTAAGGCCGAGCGAGTGGAAGCGGGCGGGCGTTTTCCCGAGAAAGTGCCCGAGCTCTACCAGCGCGCCAAAGAGGCGGTCCGCCTGGCTCTGGAGGGTCAGCATGTCTAGGGGTCTCGCGCGCGGTGGCGCTCTTCTGCTCGCGATGTCCTTCGCCTGCGGAGGTGAGGCGGCGGCGCAGGTCTATGGCTATACCGACGAGAACGGCGTCCTCATCCTTTCGAACGTGATCACCAACGACCGCATGCGCATGATCGTCGACGACAAGCCCGAGAACGCCGGAACGGTCTGGCACTACAGCGGTCAGTACGACCCCCTTATCGTCAAAGCGGCGAATCTTTTCGGCGTCGACTCGTCCCTGGTGCGAGCGGTCATCGCCGTCGAATCCGCGTTCAACCGCTACGCCCGCTCTCACAAAGGTGCCTGCGGATTGATGCAGCTCATGCCCGATACCGGCAAGCGCTATGGCGTCTCGAACGCCTACGACCCGTGGCAGAACATCCGCGCCGGCACCGCTCACCTGCGAGACCTCATCGACGAGTTCGACGATCTGAGCCTCGCGCTCGCCGCCTACAACGCGGGCGCCACTCCGGTCCGCCGCTACGGAACCATTCCCCCCTATGCCGAGACCCGCAACTACGTGAGAAAAGTGATGGCGATCTACGGAGTCGGCTCGAAGATCCAGATCGTCCGCGGCGATCGCGTCTACAGCATTACCGAGCCCGGCGGAAAGACCCAGGTGATCACCACCAGTCCGACGGGCGCGACCGCCCCTGCTGCATCCGCAGACGGCGCGCTCCGACCGGGCTCACCGTTGGCAGATCTCGCCCGTCGCGCGGCCATGGCCCGCGGGCTCGCTACCTCTCCGCCGCCCCCCGCCCCCTTGGTGGCCTCGAACCCGTTGCCGGCGGCGCCGACCACCGAGCTCGTGTATTACCGCTTCGTCGATCCCGACGGAACGGTCCACATCACGAGGATGCGGCCCGAGACGTACCCGTACGACGTGCTGTCTCCCTAAGCGGTCAGCCTTCAGCGGTCAGCACGGACCGAAAACGGGGAAAAACGCAGGGGCGCAGAGAACGCAGAGACAATTCCAATCTTCCTCTGCGCCTCCGCGCCTTTGCGCCTCTGCGTTAATCCCCTCCTCCCACGGTAGAGAACGGCAGTGCCTACCTCTTGATCGAGAGCTCAGCCCGTCAGGCTCATTCTGAAGTACTGCTTGTGGACGTTTTGACTCGGGTTTAGGTTAGTATTTAGCGGTCGATTTATGGCGAATCAGTCCTCGACGCCCTTCGACCAGGGGCTCTTTCTCGTGCACCTCAACCGGGGTCGCGAGCATTTCGACGCCCGCAATTTCTCCGATGCCGCGGAGGAGCTCGAGGAAGCTCGCCGGCTCCGGCCGAGCGACGACACCGTCCTGAACCTGCTGGGGCTGGCATATTTCAAGCAGGAAAAGTTCCGGGAAGCGGACTCGGTCTACCGCAAGCTCATCGAGCTCAACCCCGAGTCCTCCACGCTCTTCTTCAATCTCGGCCTCGTGTGCTTCAAGCTCGTCGACCTGGACCGGGCGGAAGCCACCTTCCTGCGGGCGCTCGAGCTGAAGCCCGACAACCAGAAAACCCACTTCTACCTCGGAAACATTTACGAGAAAAAGAAACAGTACTACAACGCGATCTTCCAGTACCGGAAAGCCGGGGCCAACATCATGGTCAAGCGCGTGCAGGAGAAGATCGACCGCGAGAGACCTTCCGATCGCACCGACGGAGAAGACTTCGCGCTTCCGATACCGAGCCCCGACGATACGAAGCCGTCGACGCTCTCCCGCGCTCCGGTGACGGAGACCACGGCGCCCGAGCTTCCTCTCGAGAAGGTGAACGTCGACACCATCGACCGGACCCGCATTCTCTCCGCGATCCAGCGGGGCCTCCTCGTTGGCCGCGAGGCGCGCCCGGCGCCTCCGACCCCCCGCGCCCTCCGAATCTTCTCTCGAGGAGCTGGTGGAGCGCGCCGTCACGACCTCGGACACCCAGGAGACCCTCCTGAGCGTCGACGAGCGGAGCGCCCTCACCGAGGAAGCCAGGTCGATCACGATCGAGACCGAGGACACCATCCCGCCGCCAGCGGCGGCGAAGCCACCGGGCTCGGAGACCACTCGCCTTCGCCTGAGCGAACCGCTGGTGCAGGACGAGTCGCTCGCGGAAATGGCGCGACGCAAGGAGCCCTCGAGCGTGAGCCCGGATTTGTTCTTCCGCCAGCCGGAGCGTGGGCGGCCTGTCATCATTCCCGTCGAATCCCTGTCCGACCCCGACCGTCAAAGCATGGTCCAGGGACTCAACTGGGGGTCCACTCCCTCGGCCGGCGAGCCGCACGTCTACGCGCGCGGCCGCCGACGCGACGATCTGTTCCGGTACCTCGAGGACAACCTCATGGAGGTGAATTTCTCGGGGAAGGTGTTCATCAAGCAGGGCACCATCTATAGCTACAGCGGGAACCTGACGTTCTGGGTCAAGCCTCAGCGCCAGGAAACGGCGCCGCCCCTGGTCATCGTGAGCGGGACCGGGAAGCTCCTGCTCACCGATCGGCAGCGCGAGATCACCGTCCTCGCCATCGACGACGACGAGATCTACGTCGAACCTTCTCACCTCCTGGCGTGCCAGGAAACGCTCACCCCCCGCTACGGCATCATCGAGCGGGACGGAGGCAAGAACGCCTTCCACGTGCTGGTGATTCAGGGCACCGGCATGATCGCGCTCTCCGTCGCGTCGAGCCCCCTGGTGCTTTCGGTCCAGAAGCCCTTTCCGGTGAACGTATCCACGGGAAGCATCATCTCGTGGTCGGGAGACCTGACCCCCACGATCGTGGAGGACGAGGCCCTCGCCGAGTTGATGCTTCCCGGCGCCAACAACGGGATGAACCTGAGGCTCGAGGGCGAGGGCCGGGTGATGATGGAAAAGGTCAGCCGCTGATGCGGCTCACCGAAAGCGCGGCCGCTCGAAGAACACTTCCCTGCCGGTGAGGGTCAGCGTGATCTTCTCTCCCGAGAATCGAGCGTCGCTTCCAGGCCTTAAGGGCGTCGCGAAACTCGCGGGCGTCCTCCTCCGAATCCCAGACGCTCCGCCACACGAGACGGTAGAAGCCCTGGCCGGCTTCGAGGACCGCATACCGATCGCCGTCCCATCCCGCGGCGGCGTCCGGCGCGGCCTCCGCTTCCGGACCGGCCCGAAGCAGTACCCGGATCAGGAACTCGCCGAGAGTCCCGTCGAAGTTCGGCTTCGCCGTACCCGCTTCGGGCAGCTTCACTTCGACCGGCTCGTCGACCGATTCGAGGTATTTCTCGGGATGGAGGACTTGCTCCATCGACCGGGGCGGACGCGCGAGCTTCTGGTTCAGGAGCGCGAATCCCCCCTTCGTGAAAATCGCGGATGCGAGATTCCGCCCGTCGAAATACGGAGCGATGAGCTGCTCCTGGACGACCGGAGGAGCGGTCCGGAGCGACGGCCCGGCGGCGAACATCGCCGCAATCTCCTCACCGGACAAACTCTGCGAGAAAACCTTGAAGAGGTTCGCCACCTCGGGCTGATTGGAGGTCGCCCCGGAGGCGAGGTACTGCTCCATCAGGATCGAAGCATCTCCTTCGAAGAGGCAGAGCGGCGCCAGACGCCGGTCGTCGTAGTCGCTCTGCACCTTGAGCTTTTCGCGAAGGACGACCTGCTGATCCTGAATTGCGTGGCGCAGCTCGTGCGAGAGCACGAGCTGGTTCATGAGGTTCAGGCTCTGGCCGGAAGAAATGGCAAAAAGCTTCTTCACCGAGGGCCGCTCGTCGTAGAAGCCGGCCACGTTCTCCCCGAGGACCTTCTCCCGGATGGTCCGGAGGTCCTGGCCGTCCTTGAGGAAGCCGAACCCGCGCAGCATTCGCTCCTCGCGCTCCGCGAAGTCGACGGGATACTCTTCGTCGAAGAGCCCGCGAATGTAGCGCAGCAGCTCGTCCCGGGACATGAAATTCACCGGGACGTCCCTCTGGAAGGAGAGCTTTCCGACATCGGCCACGCGCTTCTTCAGCTCCTCCGGGGAGACCGGGGGAAGGCCGAGAAGGTCGCCGATCCGATCGAGCGCCTCGCTCATCTCCGCCTCGCTCATCTGGGGCGAGGCGACGGACGCGAGCGTCGACGCGAGGGCCGCGACCGAGAGGAATAATGGAACGCAGGCGGGCTCTCACGTTCACGCCGCCTGGTGCTGCTCCAGCAGGGCCTCGAAGCTGCAGGTGGGAGACCCCTGGCCCCGGCAGCTCGACTCCGTCACGGAATAGCAATGGATGTCGGTCTTCTCGAGGAGACCCGCGAAGAGAGCCGCGTAGAAATGGCAGCGCATCTGCCCGCCATCCTCGGCGGGGGTGTGGCAGAAAAGAGAGTTCGACACCGTGAGGACGAGCTTCTCTCCCTCGCGTTTCACCGAGAGCTGGGCGTCCTTGTGGATGCTGCGGAGCCCGCTATGGAGCAGATGCTTCACCAGCCGCTCTCGGCCGAACTTGGGGAGCGTTTCGAGGAGCTTTCGCTCGATCTGGGAGAAGTCGCCGTAAGCGCGGGCCGATGCCGTCCGGCCCGCGGTGTCGATCACCTTGAAATAGAGCGACGGGTTGCGGCGGAGATAGCCCACCGCCCCGATGACTGACGCGACGTGGAAACGGGTCCTTCGGGCGGCGGGATCGAACCACCGGCTGAACACCTCGAGCTCCTCGGGAGCGTGCTCCTCGAGCGCTCGCTGTAAGCTCGTCACGAACAGTCGCTCTACCTGGATGTCCGCGTTTCCCAGCATACTCAGCGGAGATGCGGAACGCTCGGGCATTGCCCGAAGGAAAGGCGCGCCAATATCATAGGCTTCGGAACTTGGACGAGTATATCAAAACCCCTATCGCTCCCAAACCCCGCGCGGGAATCGAGGGAGCGATTCTTGCCGGAGGCCAGAGCCGCCGCATGGGAAGAGATAAGCTCTTTCTCCGTTTCGGCGACAAAACCGCTCATGAAAGGATCTCCGAGGCCATGCACCCCGTCGTCGAGCGGCTCCGCGTCGTGGGACGCGAGGCCTCGCCGAAGCTCCCCGAGGCGCAGCCCGACCTCCACCCCGGCCTCGGACCGCTCTCGGGAATCCACGCGGCCCTCGCGACGGCCGCGGCCGATCGCGTGCTCGCGGTCGCGTGCGACTTTCCGCTCGTGACGACATCGTTCCTTCGAGGTCTCGTCGAGGCGCTTTCGCCGGATTGGGACGCGGTCGTGCCCTGCCCCGGCGGCGAGCCCGTCGCGGTGTGCGCCGTCTATCGCGTCGCCTGCCTCGACGAGGCGGCGCGCCGGCTCGAGAGGCGGGATCTCGCCGCCGGGGACTTCGCGAAATCGCTCCGTGCTCGCTTTCTGGACGATCTCGACCTCGAGCGGCTCGACCCCTCGAGGCTTTGCCTTCTAAACGTCAACACGCCTCACGATCTCGAAAGGGCCCGGGCCGTTCTGCGGAACGAAAGTAAAACTTGAACCGGTTGACACGAAACCGGCCCGGATGCTATTTTTTGTGACAGTCGACAGTTCCCTGCTGAGCCTGCGGACGGCGCACCGAGCCAAGTTCCAGACGTAGCGCCGGATTCGTGTCGGGGCTGAGCCGCCCGGACTCCGGGGAGCCATCTCTTCGCCCATCTCGAGAGTTGACGGAATAGGAATCGATAAAATGCCTGTCCGAAAATCCCCCAAAGCCTCGACGAAACGACGCTCCCCCGCTTCTCCGGGCGATGCCGTAGGCCTCGATCTGGGGACCAGTTCGGTCGTTGCCGCGCGTCAGAACGGCCGCGGTATCCAGGCCGAAACCGAGCTCAACGCCTTCATCGAGCTTCCGACCTCCAAATTCACGGAGCAGATCCTCAATCAGAACGAGATCGACTTCGTTCGCGAGAACGGCCACCTGGTCGTCTTCGGGAACGGGGCCTTCCGCTTCGCGAACATGTTCAACACCGAGACCCGGCGCCCCATGCGCCATGGCCTCGTCAACGCGAGCGAGCCCTACGCGCAGAAGCTCCTCGAAGTCATCGTCGAGAAGCTGGTGGGAAAGCCGCGCGGAAAGAGCCAGTCGGAGCTCGTCTGTTTCAGCGTCCCCGGCGCTCCCAAGGGTGCGCCCGCGAGCCTGGTGTATCACGAAGCGCTGATGAAGCAGATGCTCGAGGGAAAGGGCTTCGAGGCGCGCTCCATCAACGAGGGCCTCGCCGTGGTCTTCTCCGAGCTCGAAAAGGAGAACTTCTCCGGAATCGGGATCAGCTTCGGCGGCGGGCTCACGAACGTCTGCCTCGCCTACCTCTCGGTGCCGGTCTTCACCTTCGCCGTCGACAAAGGCGGCGACGACGTGGATGAGGCCGTCGGCGAGGTCACGGGCGAGACCGCGACCCGGGTCAAGGCGATCAAGGAAGAGGGCCTCGACCTCAACCAGAAGACCCGCAGTAAAGTCGGAGCCGCTCTCCACATCTACTACCAGGACCTCATCGAGACGGTAGTCGGCACCATCGGTCAGGCCCTTTCGCGCGCCGAGCGCATGCCCAAGCTCGATCGCCCCCTGCCCGTCGTCCTCGGCGGCGGGTCCGCCCTTCCCAAGGGGTTCCCTCAGCTCTTCGCCCAGGCGCTCGAGGACGAAAAGCTTCCGATTGCGCTCGGCGAGGTCAAGCTCGCCCGCGATCCCCTGACCGCGACCGCCCGGGGCGCCCTTCTCGCCGCCCTCTACGAGAACTGATTCATCCGCTTAGCGCGCAAGGAGAACGACCATGGAGACCGCGATCTCGAACGGGGAGGGCCGCATCGGCCTCGACATCGGCACGAGCAAGCTCATGACCATCCGCCAGGCGGGGAGTCAACTCAAGGCGTCGATCGAGGTCAACGCATTCCTGCCCCTCCCCTATTCCCGCATCACCGAGAACATCCTCCTCCAGAACAAGATTCACTACTACCAGAGCAACGGCCACTTCTACGTCTACGGAAACAATGCGGAGAAATTCGCGGGCCTTTTCAACTCCGAGACGCGACGGCCGATGAGCCGCGGACTCATCAACCCGAACGAGCCCTCCGCGCTCACGCTCATCAAGGTCATGCTGCAGGGCCTGCTCAAGAAGCCCAAGGCCAAGGGAGAGCTGGTCTGCTTTTCCGTTCCCGGGGCTCCCGCGGATTCCCCGAACGATCTCATCTATCACGAGCAGCTCCTGAAAGGGTTCCTCGCGGAGCTCGGCTACGAGGCGAAGAGCATCAACGAAGGGCTGGCCATCGTCTTTTCCGAGCTCGAGGCGGAGAACTTCACGGGAATCGGCATCTCCGCCGGCGGCGGAATGTGCAACGCCTGCCTGGCCTACCTGTCGGTTCCGGTGGTCTCCTTTTCGACGTCCAAAGCGGGCGACTACATCGACCAGAGCGTCGGCTCGGTCACCGGCGAGTCGGCGACCCGCGTGAAGATGGTGAAGGAGCAGTCGCTCGATCTGACGCGCTCGCCGAAAGACAAGCTCGAGGAAGCGCTCCACATCTACTACGACGACATGATCCAGACGCTCATCTCGACGCTGAACGAATCCGTGGCGCGGGCCTCGAGCGAGTCCCACAAGCTGGATCGCGCCGTGCCGGTCGTGCTCGCAGGCGGCACCGCCCAGCCGCGTGGATTCCGCGAGCGCTTCGAGAAGGCGCTTCTCCAGTCGAAGTGCCCGGTGCCGATTGCCGAGGTGAGGCTCTCGCCCCACCCGACCCAGGCCACGGCCAAAGGCGCATACATCGCGGCCGTATACGACAATTGAACCCGTCTCCCGCGAGCTTTCTCGAGCATCGTTCGCTGCAGCGGAGTCTGGACCGGTTCTCTTCCCGCGTGCCCGGATCCCGGCGCGAAGCTCTGGTTCATCACCAGGACCATCGAGGCCTTCGAATCGACGCCCAAAGCGCTGCGCAGGACGCCTTTCGCGCGCTCTCTGGTGTTTCACTTCGTCGCCGTCGAGACCATGGGAGAGCTCGTCTTCGGTCCTCGCCGCGGGCAAGTCCGTCTTCCTCTTCCCGCGCTCTGGGGGATCTATCGGCTGCGCCACGCGGCGTTCATTCTCGGGGGCCTCGCGCTTGCTTCCTTCGTCGTCGCGGCCGGCGCCTATGGGTTCGGACTCGCCCGCGCGGGGACCGATTGGGTGTTCGAGCAGATCTCTCCGCCTCCGGACGCGGGGGGCTCCGGCTCGACGGCTTTCGCTTCCGACCGCATCGGAAAACCGCCCGAGGACGTGTGGCTGGTGAAGGAGGAGGGTGAGGAGGAGCTCTGGAGCAACGGGCTTCGGGTAGTGACAGCGTTCGAGGCCCGGGGCGAGCCTCGGCAGTTCTTCGCCTTTCCCAAGAGCGGCGCTCCGCCGAAACCCATGGGGCCGGCTCCGATCGGTATCGTCTATCACGCGAGCGAAAGCGACATGGCGCCGTTCGGCGCGGCCTTCAACCGAGACATCCTCTCCACGACGCGCGACCTCGTCGGCTGGCTCAGCCGCCGGCGAATCTACAATTACGTGATCGACCGATTCGGTCAGGTATACCGCGTGGTCGAAGATGAGTCCGTCGCGGTGCACGCGGGCGTCTCCATCTGGGGCGACGAGACCTACCATTACCTCAACCTCAACGAGAGCTTCATCGGGATCGCCTTCGAAAGCCAGGGGAGCACTTCCAAAGGAGACGCCATCACGACCGCGCAGATCCAATCCGCGCTGAGCCTCACCGACCTCCTGCGAGCCCGCTACGGAATCGCGGACATCAACTGCGTTCCACACGGCCTCGTTTCTGTGAGCGCGGGGAAGAAGCTCATCGGCTATCACGCGGACTGGGCGCGCAATTTTCCGTTCGGCGCTCTCGGCCTCAGCGACAACTACCAGGTGCCTCCCGCGAGCATCACCGCCTTCGGCTTCGGTTATGACGATGACCTCGTGGCGCGACTCGGAGGCTCGCTCTGGCCGGGCGTCGCCGCCGCGGAGCGGGAGCTGGCCGAGAGGGCCGAGAGCGAACGGGTCGAGATCGACGTCCTGCGGGAGCGTCTTCAGAAGCGCTATTCGGAGAACGTCGAGATGGCGAAACTCGCGAGAGGCCCGAACCCGAAACCCAGCCTCACGAGGCGACAGGAGGTCGGGGATCGAACGCAAAGGCGAGAAGACGCTGAGGGCGCAAAAGAATTCTAATCGTCTTTGCGTCTTCGCTCGCTAGGCGCCTTTGCGATTAGTTCATGGAGCAGGAGCCGGGGCCGCGGGGATCCCCGCAAGAGCCGCAAGGCGCCGCGGCTTCGCTACGGGTCGAAGCGCGCGAGCTTCCGGTGACTGCGGCGAACGTCGACAGGAGCTTCTCCAGCTTCGCGCTCTGGCATGAGGGACACTGAGGCCGTTCCTTCCCCCGCACGAGGGTCTCGAACTCGTTCGCGCACTCTTTACAACGATACTCGAAGATAGGCATGGCTCAAGCCGTCGGCGCCGTCATGTAGTCCGCCCAATGGCTCGCGACGTGCCGCACGCTCGCGATCAGGCGGTCGACTTCGTCCGGCATGTTGTACACGTGCGTCGAGGCCCGCACGGCGTTCAGGTTTCCGGTCCTCATGTCGCGGATGAAGATCCGGTCACGCGCCATGATCGCGTCCTTGACGTTGGCCATGGGGATATCGCGAACCGAGAAGAGCGTGAGCCCGCAGCTCAGCTCCGGGTCGTTCGAAGTCCAGAGCTTGACTCCCTCGATCTCCGAGAGGCCTTCGCGGAGGCGGCTCGACAGCTCACGGATCCTCGCCTCGATGTTCTTCTTGCCGATGGTCTCCTGGAGCTCGACTCCGGCCAGCATTCCCAGGGCGGAGGGCACGTCGCGCTGACCGCAATCCTCGTAGCGCCGGGCGTCTTTGTGAAAGATCCGGACTCCGTCCGGGCCGACCTGTCCCCCCGCGCCCATCAACGGCCAGATTCGGTCCTGAACGTCCTGGCGGTAATAGCTGAGCCCGGTGCCCGTGCCGCAGAGAAGCCACTTCTGTCCGGCGGCGGCATAGTGGTCGCAAGCGATATCGTGAAGATCCAGATCGATCATGCCGAGCGGGTGAGCGCCGTCGACGGAGGTGAGAACGCCTTTCCGCCGCGCCATCGCCGAAATGGCTTTCATCGGCATCAGGAGTCCGGTCACGTAGGTCATGTGGCTGATCATGATCGCCCGGGTCTTGGGCGTGATCGCTTTCTCGTACAACGAAACGACCTGCTCGGCGCTTTCGGGCGGCGAGGGAATGTCCACCCGCCGGATCTTCACTCCCCGCCTCTTTTCGAGCATGAGGTAGGGCTCGACGCCGCCGTCGTGCTCGTGGTTGCACATCAGGATCTCGTCGCCCTCGCGCCAGTCGATTCCATGGGCGAAGACGTTCATGCCCTCGGTGGTGCTTCGGGTATAGGCGATCTCCTCGGGCGCGGCGCCGACGAATCTCGCGAGGCGTTTGCGTTTCTCCTGCAGCTCCTCGTTGCGATAGCCGTTCGTGGGATCGGAGCCGATCTCCCGCGCCACGCGGGCGTTCTCGTCCTGCACTACCTTCGGCACGGGTCCGAGTGTGCCGTTGTTCATGAAGGTCAGACCGTCGACCAGGTCGAACTGCGAGCGCACTTTCCACCAGTAACGCTCGTCCGGGACCGGCGGCGGGGTCAGATCGGAAAGTCCGAGCGCGGGAGTCGGGCGTGGAGCTTCAGAGGCGACGGGAAGAGGAGCAAGGGCGAAGCCGGAAACCGCGGCGGCGCTACCTCCTAGAAACCGGCGGCGTGAGATCGAGTTCCTGGAATCGCTCATAGGACTTTCCTCCATTGGCTCCACTCGGCCATCCGCCAAAGGATAAATCCTCGGAGTAGCTTTATTCCAGCGAGAGGCCGACGGTCAATGAAGGAACAGCACCGCCGTCACCGGGCCCAGGTGGATCGCGAGCGGAAAGCTCACCTCCATGACCAACTGCGCCCACATCTGACTGAGAACGAACAACCCCACGCTCAAGACTGTGATCCTCGCCAACCGCTCTCGACCAACCACCACGGCTATGACTCCTCGATTATTAGGTTGGGCCAACGGAGGTGCGGGTCGATATAAGGAAAAACACCCGTGCCTCAGGAGGTGGATTATCGAGGCGCCCCGAGAAGGTGTCTAGAGTGAGGTTTTCCCTAGTCGGTGATTCCCTACGTTTCGCGTCGTTCGAGCGGGCAAAAGGTGGGTTCCCCCACGGGAAGCGGCTGTTGCATCGGACGAAATCGCTTGCCATGCTCAATCTCATGAATCTCGACGAGCTCGAAAGCCTCTTCGCCTACGATACCTGGGCCAACGATTTGATCCTCGATGCCGCCAAAGGGCTTCCCGAAGAGGCGGTGCAGCGCGACCTGGGAGCGTCCCACCAGAGCCTTCTGGGAACGCTGGTCCATATCGTCGCCGCGGAGGAGATCTGGCTCTCGCGCTGGAAGGGAGCTCCGCTCGCGAGACTCACCGGACTCGACGAAATTTCGAGCTTCGAAGCGCTGCTGGTGTTCTGGGGCAAGGTCAGGGAGGAGCGGGATTCCTTCGTCGCCTCACTCGGAGAGGCCGATCTCGAGCGGGAGCTGGAAATGACCACCAGCAAGGGAACGGCCTACCGACACCGCTTCGCCGACATGTTCCGGCATGTCGCGAATCATTCGAGCTATCACCGGGGCCAGGCGGTCACGATACTCCGTCAACTCGGCGCGAAAGCGCCTTCGACAGACCTCATCCGCTTCTATCGGGAGGCTCGCTGAGCCTATACTATGCTCTTTGACAGACATGAGAGCGCGCTCCCACCCTGAAGGCGCGGGTCAGAAGCCCTCGGCCAAGGGCGTTCGTCTCGTCGAGACCGCGTTTCGAAGAAAGGCCGCTCGCCCTCGCGGCGTTTCTGATCGCCGCCGCAACGATGCTCAATTCGCTTTTCGGCGAGCGTGGGATGAAGGGTCTCTGGAAGGCCCGGGAAGAGCACCGTCGCCTTCTGGAAGAGGTCGAGAGCCTCGAAGAGGAGAACGATCGGCTTTCGGCGCAGATTCGCGCGCTCCGGAGCGATCCCCTCGTCGTCGAGCGGCTCGCCCGCGAGACGCTAGGCATGGTGCGCCCTGGCGAAATCGTCCTGACCATTCGTCATCGCGACTCACGCTGAACGCTCCGGAATCCCGACAGCACCGCCGCGAGCTCTCCACCCCAGAGCAGCAGTACGGCCGACAGGTTCATCCAGAGCAAGAAAATGACCACCGTCGCGAGCGCGCCGTAGGTTCTCGTGTAGCTCGCGATGTGGCTGACGTAGTAGGTAAAACCGATCTTCAGCCCCTCCCATAGCGTCCCCGCGACGAAGGCCGCGGCGAACGCGGCGCGCCGAGGCACCTTCCGGGCGGGCACGAGCCAATAGACGAGAAAGAAGGCGAGGACCGCGATTCCCCAGGGAACGAGGTAGCGGCTCACGAAACCATTCACCGTCCGGTACAGCGGGGCTTGCTCGAGCTCCGAGAGAGCCGTCACTTCGATGAACCGGTCGACGGTCGACAGCAATCCTCCCAGTACCATCGCGGCGACGAGCAGCACGCTCACGAGCAGCACACCACCGAAGGCGATGAGCTTTTTCAAGGCCCAGTGTCTTGGCTGCGGGACCTCGAACACGTGATCGAGTCCCTCTTCGATCTTGTTGAACACCGTGCTGGCGCTCCAGAGTGTGATCGGGAGGTAGAGGATTCCTGCCCATATCCCCTCCTGCAAGGACCGCACTTGCGTCATCACCTGCGGCGAAAGGGAGGTAGAGCACGTTGCGAAGGACGAACCCCGTACCCCGCTCCGCGGCCTCGAGCGATCCGAGTAGGAGCGCCCCTAGCGCGACGAGAACCACCGCGAGAGGGAGAAACGAGAGCAAGGCGAAATAGGCGATGACCACGGCCCGGTCGAAACACCGATCGCGCTGGAAGTTCGACGCCGCACTCGCCAGGTGTCGGAGAACACGCCAGGGAACTTCCACCGGCCGGTATTGTAGACTCGAGCGGTCCGGATCCTGGCGATGGACAAGAGAAAGCCCTCGTCTCTCGACTACGAGACGCTGCTTCACGAGCTCGCGCTCAAGAACTGGCGCCAATCGCTCCTCTCCGGGGAATTCCCCCGCGCGCTCGCGAACGCCGCTCAGCTCGCCCGCTCGCAGGATCGGTTCTGGCGATGGCAGGGCTCGCTCGACCTCGCGGTGACGCATCTCTGCCACGGGCGGAGCGAGCGTGCCCTCGAAGCGCTCCAGGACGCGAAGGAATGTTTTCGAGACGTTCCGGGCCTTCGCGCGCCCGCGTTCGAGATCGAAGCGCATCTCGCTCTCGAGACGGGCCGGCCGCGCCAGGCGCTCGAGGCGGTGCGGAGGGCATCGAGCGAGACGATTCTCCTCTCGTACTTCGGCGCTCTCGCGCACGCGCGGCTCGGCGACGCCGATACCGCGGCATCCGCGGCCCGGAGCCTTGAGGGCGGCGGGTCTCCGCTCGCGCTCGCTCTCGCCCGACACATCGACGCGGAAACTCGCCCGGAGTCCGGTATCGAGAGCCTTCTCGAAGGCGCAGCGCGCCTCGATCCGGCAGACCCAGCGAGCCCGGGAATCCTGGTGCGCTCCGCCCTGGCCTCGGGCCTCATGGCCCGAGGAGAAATCCCATCGGCTCTCGCCGTTCTCGACGACTTGCTCCGCATGGAGGAGGGGATCCTCCATTGGCCCGTTCCCTGGGTTCGCTCGATCTTCTTTCGCGCGCGGATTCGTTCGCTTCAGGGGGACGAGTCGGGCGCCGCCGCGGACGGAGCGAGATTCCTATCGCATTGGGGCGACGGTGACATCGATCCGGAACGGGTCGACGAAGCGCGTCACTGGGTGAAAGCGTAAGCGAGCTTCAGGACTTCGCCGCGCCTTCGAACGACGATGCGGATCTCCTCCTGGTCGACGAGCCGCGGGAGAAGATCCCAGAGAGCTTCCACGCCGACGAGCGGCTCTCCGTTGATGCTCACGAGGAGGTCTCCCGGCAGGAGGCCGGTCTCCGCGAGAAGCGTTCCGTCGGGGAGGCGAGCGACGCTCAGTCCACGCACCTCGCCGTCCTCGACTCTCGGAGTCAGATCGGTCTCGTTCAGAATGACCGGCATCTCTTTCTCGAGCCGCGCGCGCGACGCCTCGCGGGGAAACGCGCGCCGAATCCACTCCGATTCGCCGCCCGCCTTCGAAGGCACATCCTCGGCTCGCTTCGCCGCCACCGGCGCGCCGGAAAGGCGCAGGAGGAGCTCCCCCTCCAGTCCCCGAAAACGCGCCTCGCCTTTCGCGACCTCGAGTAGGACGTAGCCCTGGATTTCCTGACCGACGCGAAGGATTCTTGCGCGGCCCCCGGGCCCCGCTTTCCGTACCAGAGCGACGGAATCGGCGGGATTCGCGGCGACGATCACTCCGTCGAGGACGAGCCCTCCCGCCTGCGCGGGCGGTGCTGCGAGCGCCGCCCAGAGGAGGACGCCAATCAGAGAGGACATGAGACCTACGGCACGAGCATAGGCGGTCCATTCCGTGGGGTCAAGCGCGGGCGACCGAGTCGCTTGTGCTATAGTTCCAAGGTCCGCGTAAGCCACTTGTATCAAGGTAGTTCATGGCTTCCGATCCTCGTTTGCCGAGGTCGCGACTGCCGGAGCCGAAGCGGGGCCAAACGCGCCTGGAAAGATTGCCGCGATTCCTTTTGAGGACCCGGGCGGGACAGATCCTCACCGTCCTCCTTGTGACCCGGCTGCTGGGAGCGGTGTTTCCATCCGCACCCTCATGGCTCGTGACCGTCTCCACGGTGGGGCTCTGGGTCTACGCGATCGGATTCGTGTTCTGGCGGATATCCCGGCTCCGCACCAAGCTTCTGTGGCGCATCCGGCGAAAGCTCGTGATTTCCTACCTGCTCATCGGTCTCGTCCCGACGCTCCTCATCCTTTTCTTCTTTCTGTTGAGCGCGTTTTTCATCGTGGGACAGGTGAGCTCGTACGTGCTCAACACCGAGGTGCGGCGGATCGAATCCGAAATGGTGAGAACCGCGGACCTTGCCGCCTCGGACGTGCTCGGCGCGCGGCGAGGCGAGACCCACACCAAGGACGAGACCGTCCGGGGCCTGCTCCAGGCTCGCATCGCGTCGCTCGCGGAGCGCTTTCCGGGCTCGAGCGCCCTCTACCTCGAGCATCGGCGCGGCCGCATCCAGCGAGTCATCGCGTCCGACGGTTTCCTTGGTCCGCCCCAGGTCGGGACGACGCTGCCCTCGTGGATGGAAACGCCCTACCAGGGTCCAGTGCGGGTCGAGCGCGCCAATTTTCTCGGAGCGATGTCGACCCCCGTGCCCGAGGGCGTGAGCGTCCTCGTGCTCTCTCCCCTCCGAGCCGTGCTGGACTACGCGGCCGAGGGGATGGGCTTTCACATCGACCAACTGGTGACGGGAACGTCGGACGAGCCGGAGCGGAGCTCTCTTCTCGTCGTCGAATCCGCAAGCAGCTGACGGATCTCGCGCGGAGGGCGCTACGGAAGCGTCCTTCACGCTTCCCTGGCTGACTCTGCTGCAGTCACGAGACCTTCACGAGCCTCGTGAACGCCAGACGGAGCTGGTCTTCGTGCAGTTCGGATTCGCCCCGATGAGCCTCTACGACACCGTCGCCCGGAACGCACTCCAGCTCGGCCCGGAAGGACCCGATCTGGGAAAGGTGATCCTCTGGGTGCTAGCTCTCCTCGCGGCCCTCTTCCTGGTGATCGAGGTCTCCGCGATCTTCGTGGGTCTCGTTCTCGCGCGCTCGATCACCGGCTCGGTGCATGCGCTAAGTCAGGGGACGGACCACGTGCGGCAGGGGGACTTCGGACACAAAGTGCAGGTGCGCTCGCGGGACCAGCTCGGCGAGCTCGCGGACTCATTCAATCTCATGACCGGAAGCATCCAGGACCTCCTGCACCAGTCCGCGGAGAAAGAGAGACTCGAGGAGGAGCTCCGCATCGCCCGAACCATCCAGATGAGCCTTCTCCCGAAGGATCGGGTCAACGTTCCCGGACTCTCCATCGCCGCCCTCTGTCTCCCGGCGAACGAGGTCGGGGGCGACTACTACGACTTCATTCCCCTGAGCGACGGGCGCCTCGCGCTCCTCATCGCCGACGTATCGGGCAAGGGCACTTCCGCCGCGCTCTACATGGCGGAGCTCAAGGGTCTGTCGCTTGCACTGAGCCAGGTGTACGACTCCCCCCGCTTGCTCCTCATCGAGGCCAACAAGATCCTCGCGGCGAACCTCGACAGCCGGAGCTTCATCACCATGGTCTACGCCGTCATCGACGTGAAGCAGAAGAAGATGACTTACGCCAGGGCCGGCCACAATCCGATCCTTCAGGTGAGCGCCAACGGAGATCGCCCCCAGGCGCAGGTGCTCGCTCCCGAAGGCATGGGGCTCGCCCTCGACCGAGGCTCCCAGTTCGAAAAGATTCTCGAGGAGGTCTCGATCCCCCTGGTACCGGGAGACCTGTTTCTCTTCTTCACCGACGGCGTCACCGAGGCGATGAACAACCGCTCCGAGCTCTTCGGCGACGACCGCCTGCGCGGGATCATGGAAGAGAACGCCGACCTCCCCATGGAGGAGCTCCGGGAGAAGATGGTGGACGAAGTGTTCAACTTCGCCGGCGGCGCCGTGCAGCACGACGACATGACCATGGTCCTGGTCAAGGTGTTGTAGTACCATGAGACATCCGCCAGAGAGAAGGCAATCTGCCCCCGCTGAAGATGACTGTGTCCGCGTCCGTGGATCCTTGCGAGCTCGAAGCGAGGCTCGGCCATCGCTTCCGCAACAAGGATCTGCTGCAGAACGCCCTGACCCATAAATCATTCGCCTACGAGTCGGGCGGGAATCCGCACAACGAGTCGATGGAGTTTCTGGGGGACTCCATCCTGGGCTTCCTGATCACCGACTTCATCTTCCACGAGTTTCCCGAGTTCAGTGAAGGTCGGAAGTCGAAGATCAAAGCCTACCTCGTGAGCTCCACCACCCTTTCGCTGCTGGCTCTCCAGCTGGAGATACCCAAGTACCTCCGCCTCGGCAGAGGCGAGGAGAAGACGGGCGGGCGGAAGAAGAAGGCGCTATCGGCGAACGCTTTCGAAGCAGTGATCGCCGCCATCTACCTCGACTCCGGGATCGACGAGGTGCGCCGCTTCCTGGCCCCGCTCTATTACCCGATGATCCGGGAGGTCGGAGACGGGCGGGCGGCCGTCGAGGATCCCAAGACCGCGCTTCAGGAGTATCTCCAGGCGAGAAACCTCGAGGCGGCGCATTACACCGTGACCGCCGAAACCGGACCGGAGCATCGCAAAACGTTCCAGGTGGCGCTTCGCATCGGAGATCGCACGCTCGGAACGGCCACCGGCCCCACCAAGAAAAATGCCGAGCTTCTGGCGGCGCAGACGGCGCTCGCGAAGCTACTGAGCGAGGAAGACGGCAACCCCGAGCCTCAGCTCCCCCAATAACGGGAAGAACGCGAGTCTTTGCGTTGATCGGGGCTGTCTATTCGCGGTCGGTGACGATCAGCATCAGCACGTGCTCGCCGATCCGGAACTCGTTGTGGTTCTCGAGCTCCGCGTTCTGGATGCGCTCTCCCTGGACGAACGTGCCGTTGGTGCTGCCGAGATCGGTGACCACCACCCGGGAGCCGAGAATCTCGAGCGTCGCGTGTTGCCGTGATGCCTCGGGATCGTCGAGGACGATGTCGCAGTCGGAGCGTCCAAGGACGGTCTTCACCCGCTGGACCTGAAATATCTGGCCGCTCGCTTTTCCCTGGAGCACCGCGAGCGAGTACTTCTTGTCCGGGGGAAGGTCCAGCACCTCGGCCACACGGTGGCCGGTGATGGTCTCTTCGCCGAGGTTCTCGTCGGAGCGCAAGCGGCGAACGCGCGCCGTGGTATCGCGCTCGCGCGGCCCGGACGCGGCCTCGGCAACCTGCCCGCCTCCGCCTCAGCCGCTCCGATCTCGATCGAGCCCCCGCATTTCTTGCACTTCGCAGTGACCCGAGGCTTTCCCCCCAGCTGACTTTCGTCGAACCGGTATTTCGTCTGACAAGTCGGACAGGCGACACGAATCATGGCTTGAAGAGCTTAGCCCGATTCTATCACTGGAGGGGCTCGTCTATCTCCCGCTGTAACGGCGGGAAACGAAGTGCTCCCAATCACGAATGAGAGCGCCCTCGTCCTTTCCGAGGACTCTTTGGAGCGAGCCATCGATGTCGTTTCCCTCGCCGAGGGAGACGAGGACGTCGCGGATCCCGCCGACGCCTCGCATCTGGATGACGTAATCGACGAGCGAGGCCGCCGCCGGGTAGAAGATACGCACGTCGCACTGGCTCGTGGGAAGACAGTGCTCGAAGGAGTTGCCTTCGGCGATCGTCCGCGCGAGGAGAGGTCCCTGGTCCGACGCCCGCGTCCCTTCCATGTACTCCGCCACCCCTTCGTGGAGCCACCGGGGCGCGCTTTCTCCCGCGCGGGCATGAATGAAGGCGTGAACCAGCTCGTGATGGAGCGTCGAGCGGATTTGTTCGTCGACCTGATGAAGCCCGCCCACCGGCATCCGGATCTTTCCGTCGAAGAAACCCGCCGACCAGTGAGGACCTCCCATTTCTCGATAAGAGCGACGTGAGTAGAGGATCACCACGACCGGCTGCTCGGGCTCGTAGCCGAGCTGGGCGATGAGCGCGGCTCGGCTGCGCTCGAGCGAGTCCAGAACCAGACGCCCCTGTGACTCCATGGTCTCGCCTTCGTAGCTCACGATGAAGTGGGAGAGGCGCTTTTGATCGAACCCGCGAGCGGTGCGCGCCTCGAGCGTCGCTTTCTCCAGCGAGGCGCGGATCTCGGGGTCGTCCTTCAACGTAAGCGCGAGCCGAAACTCTTCGATCGCCTTTTCCATGTCTTCCCGGAAGTAGTGGGCCTTTCCCAGGATGTGATGCATCTCGGCGGCGTTGCCGCGGGCGCCGTATCCGAGCGCGGTTCGAGCCCAGCTCTCGGCGAGCTCCCAGGATTGAAGCTCGGAGTAGATGACCGCGCGCGCCGTCGCGGTCTGACCCGATTCGAGCGTCCACCGCTCCGCTTCCTCCACGAGCTTCAACGCTTCTTGAAAGCGGCGCGTCCGGATCTCCTTACTCGCGAGAATCAGGTACGCGGCAGCAACGTACTCACGAAGGGATTGCTCTTCCGGAAAGTCCATCGCCGCTTTCTTCGCCTGCTCGATCAGCATGGGGTTGACGGTCGCCTCGCTCAACTCCGGAAGCTTCGGCACTTCCCGCGGCGGAGCGGCCTCGACCGCCTCGGGCACGGGTGCGGGCGGGAAGCCGGGAAGTACGAGAGTCTCGGGCCCGGGCGGCGGCGGAACTTCGACGACGATCTCGCGAGGTGCTTGCGTGTCGGCAGGGGGCGGGAGCCCCTGAGCCGCGTTACCGGCTGCGGGAGGTTCGGGAACGCTGCGCGATCGAAAGAAGTACAAGCCGGAAGCCGTCAGAAGCAACGCGAGGATGAGGACGTTCACGAACGACACCGAGCGCGTGGATTCCGTCGCCGCGGCGCGCGCGCGAGGCGCCGGTGCGGGACGGGGCTCTGCCCGGCGTCGATCGCCCCTCTGGGCGGCTTTCGCGAACACCACGCCGCAGCGCGGGCACGCGATTCCGCCTTCCTCAGCGGGAAAAGCGCATTTCGGACACTGCATTCTCGGTAGCCGCCCGGGCGCTTCTCGACGCATCGAACTGAGGGCTTCGGCGAACCGCGAAGCGTCCTCGGGTCGCGTGGCCCGGCCGAGGCTGACCCGGAGCGAGCCCTGGACCTCGCGCGGTGCGAGACCCATGGCGATGAGCACGTGCGAAGGGGCCACCGCGCCCGCGGAGCAGGCGGCGCCCGTCGACAAGGCGAAGCCTTCGCGGTCGAGCCGCTTCACGAGGTCCTCGCCGTCGACGCCGTCGAAGCGGAGGTTCGCGGTGTTGGGCGTCCGTTCGGAGCCTTCGCCGTTCAGGTAGCTTCCGGGAATCCCGCGAAGGACCGACGCCACGATCTGGTCGCGAAGCGCCGCGAGCCGCGACGATTCCGTGGGAAGCTCTTCGCCTGCCCGCCGCGCCGCTTCGGCCAGCCCCACGATGCCGGCGACGTTCTCCGTTCCCGGCCGCCGCGCCCGCTCCTGACCGCCTCCTCGGAACACCCCTTTGAAACCTGTTCCCCCGCGCACGAAGAGCGCGCCGACCCCCTTGGGGCCGTACAGCTTGTGTGCCGAGAGCGACAGCAGGTCGACGCGCGAATCGTCGACGTCGACCGCCAACTTCCCGCACGCCTGAACGGCATCGGTATGAAAGAGCGCCCCTGCTTCTTTCGCGGTCCGCGCCAGCTCCTTCATGGGTTGAACCACACCCGTCTCGTTGTTCGCGGTCATGATCGACACGAGGAGCGTGTCCGCACGGAGCGCGTCGGCGGAGATCGCTCGACCTGCACGCTCCCGGCTCGATCCACCGGGAGGTAGGTCACGGCGTACCCTTTCTTCTCGAGATGGCGCATCACGTTCAGCACCGCATGATGCTCGATGCTCGACGCGACGAGATGCTTCCGGGGCCGGGCCTCCTCTTCCTCCGCCGCGACGATCCCCGAGGATCGCGAGGTTGTCCGCCTCGGTGCCCGAGCGCGGTGAAGACGATCTCGTTCGCGGAAGCCGAGAGGAAAGACGCGAGCCTCTCGCGCGCGTCCTGGAGAGCGCTCTTGGCACGGCGTCCGAGCTGGTGAATGCTCGAGGGGTTGCCGAAGTCACCGCGGAGGAACGGAAGCATCGCCTCCAGCACCTCGGGGGCCAGCGGCGTCGTGGCGTTGTGGTCGAGATAGACCGGTTGGGACATGGCGTTTCGGTCGCTAGATCCTTCCATGGGTCACTGGAATTGAGCGTCGCCGAAACGTCGCCGTCTAAGGGTCCTTCGCCTCCAAGTGCTTGTTGATTCAGCGATTCCTGGGCGCCGATTCACTCCAATTCCGGATCAATGATTCATTTCTACCACAAAAGGGCGGGATCGCCTACCCGCGGGGGCGTGTGTTAGCATGATCTTCATGGACGAGTCCCCCAACCTGACCGCCACCGGTCTCGATCCCGCGACCTTCAAGAACATTCAGCAGCATCTCGACGACGGAGTGCTCCGGATTCAGCTCAACCGGCCGGAGGCGTCGAACGCCCTCAACCTCGCGGCGCTCGAGGAGCTCGGCCTACGCTCTCGATCAGCTCGAGCTGAAGGAGTCGGCGAAAGTAGTGGTCATTACCGGGAACGAGCGCGCCTTCTCGAGCGGCCTCGACGTCGCGGAGCATACCGACGAGAACGTGTACCAGCTGCTCGACGCGTTTCATCGCGTCATCCGGAGGATGATGCAGCTCGAGACGGTCAGCTTCGCCGTCGTGAAGGGGATGGCCCTCGGCGCCGGCTGCGAGCTCGCCGCGGCCTGCGACTTCTGCTTCGCGACCGAGGGAGCGAAGCTCGGGCCAGCCCGAGCTGAAAGCGGGACTCTTCCCAACCGTCGCTCCCGGTCATCTACCCGCGCATCGTCGGCTTGCACCGCACGTTCGAGCTGATCCTGACCGGACGCATCTACGAGGGCCGCGAGGCGGAGGCGATCGGACTCGTGACCCGCGCGCTCGCCTCCGACAAGATCGACGCCGAAGTGGAGAAGTGGATCCAGTTTCTCAAGACGTTCTCGACACCCGTGCTGCGCCTCGCGAGGCGCGCCATCTCCGAAGCCGCCTACATGCCCTTCGAGGACGGACTGCGCCTGGTCGAGGAGGTCTACCTCAACCAGCTCATGGCGACCGAAGACGCGAAGGAAGGGGTACGGGCGCTCCGCGAGCGCCGCGCTCCCGTCTGGAAGCACCGCTAGAGCCGACTGGTCCTCGTCCTGGGCTATACTCGCGCCCCTCGAGGCCCAGGTTTCCGCGGCGGGCTGCATACCTCCTCCCGGCGACGCGCGAGGCGACGAGGAGTATGCATGACTGATTTCGATCTCAGCGAGGATCATCGCGCCGTCGAACAGATGGTACGCGATTTCGCACGGGCCGAAGTGGCGCCCCACATCCAGGAAAACGACTCCAAGAAACACTTCGACCGGTCGATCCTCACCAAGATGGCCGAGCTCAATATCCTCGGAATCTGCGTTCCCGAAGCCTACGGCGGGGCGGGTCTGGACTACATCTCGCTCGGACTCGCCTGCGAAGAGCTCGAGTACGCCGACACTTCGCTCCGCGTCATCATGTCGGTCCACGTCGGTCTCAACTGCCTGACCTTGCTCGCGTGGGGAACCGAGGACCAGAAGAAGCGCTATCTCGTTCCACAGGCCCAGGGCAAGAAGATGGCCACCTACGGCCTCACCGAGCCCAACGCGGGAAGCGACGCGGTGGGGATTCAGACCACGGCGATCAAGAAAGGCGACCGCTACGTTCTCAACGGCGAGAAGCAGTGGATCTCCCTCGCTCAGATCGCCGATCACTTCCTGGTCATCGCCTGGACCGATCAGGAAAAGAAGAAGAATCGCGACCATTCCGGGCTTTCCGCCTTCATCGTCGAGCGGGAGTTCAAAGGGTTCGAGAGCGGAGCCATGACCCACAAGTGGGGAATCCGCGCCGGAAACACGGGCTGGTTCAAGATGTCCGACATGGAAGTGCCCGCGGAGAACCTCGTCGGAAAGGAAGGCGAGGGCTTCAAGATCGCGATGTTCGCCCTCGACCAGGGCCGCTACACCGTGGCCTCCGGCGCGACCGGACTGATTCGAGCCTGTCTCGACGAAAGCGTGCGCTGGGCGAAGGAACGCCACGCATTCGGTGTGGCCATCGGGGAGCACCAGCTGGTGAAACAGATGATCGCCCACATGGTGCGTGATTACGAGGTGTCGCGTCTTCTCTGGCTTCGCGCGGGAGCGCTCAAGAATGAGGGCCGTCGCAACACCAAGGAGACCTCTCTCGCCAAATGGTACTCGACGGTCGCCTCCGAGCGAGCCGCTTCGGACGCGGTGCAGATTTTCGGCTCCTACGGCTACTCCGACGAGTACCCGGTCGGCCGCTTCTGGCGCAACTCCAAAGGTGCGGTCATCTACGAGGGAACGCGCGAAATCCACACCTTGATGCAGGCGGACTACGCTCTGGGCTACCGCGTCGACCGGCCGACGCGGGTGAGCCTTCCCACATTCAGCAAGGGCGAGACGCAAGAAGTAAAACGAGGCTCTCCCCGCCTGAGAGCTGGTCGCAGTGACGCTTGCTCCATGGTTCCGGGCTCGAATACAATGAAACCGCGACACCACCAGCCCAGGGCCCAAAGAACACTCCTAACGACCGCATAAACCCCTTGAGAAAGATACTCTCGATTGGCACCCAGACTACGGCGATGGAGGCCACGAAAACGAAGGAGGAAGTGAAGCCGTGAACGTCGATTTGGAAGCGGTGGTCGTGGCGTTCAGCGACGACTCCGTGAAGCGGAGCTATTACCTCGATACCGACTCCGGCCGGGTCTTCAACGTGCTCGAGGATCACGACGACCCCGAAACGCAGGAGCTCGTCTGGCAGCTGGAAGCGGACACGCGCGGCCGGTACGTGCAGATTCCGAAGCCGAGCATGGAAGAGACCCTGGAGGAGCAGGACGCGTTCGTCGCCTCGCTCGCGGAAGGGGATCTGAAGACCAAGCTCGACAAGGTGCTCGTGGACGATCACGACGGATCCAAGTTCGCGGACTTCGTCGAGCGAAATCGGGATGCCCGGGACGCCTGGCGGGACTTCCGCATGATTCGCTCCCGCAAGCAAGCGAGCGAGTGGCTGAAGAAGCAGAGCTTCACCACGGGCTGACGAAGCGCCCGGCGCGCGTCGGCGTCGCCGGCTGGTCCTATCCCGACTGGGCAGGGATCGTCTATCCCAAGGCGCCTCGCGTTCGACGGACTGTCCTATCTCGCGGCCTTCTTCGATACTCTCGAGAGTCAATTCATCCTTCTACCGCATTCCCACCGCCGCGGACGACTTCGTCCTGGGCGCAGCGGGCGCTCGACGCGAACCCGGAATTCCGGTTCACGCTGAAGCTCTACAAGGGATTCACCCACGAGCGGACGGCGACGGCGGACGACGAGCGAATCGTTTCGCGGACTCCCTTCGCCCGCTTGCGCGACGCCGGCGTGCTCGGCGCGCTGCTGCTTCAGTTCCCCTGGTCGTACAAGAACGAGCCCGAGAGCCGCGGGCACCTGGACGGCGACGCTCGATCGCTTCGCGCGCTTCCCTCGGGTCGTCGAAGTGCGGCACGCGTCGTGGAACCGAGCCGGAGTTCTACGCCTTTCTTGTCCGAGCGTGGGGTCGGCTTCTGCAACATCGACCAACCGCTCATCGGACGCTCGCTCGGTCCCTCGGAGCGCGCCACCGGTCCCGTCGGCTACGTGCGGCTCCACGGCAGGAACTATCGCGACTGGTTTCGAGAGGACGCGGGCCGCGACGCGCGTTACGACTACCTCTACGCGAAGAAGAGCTCGACCCCTGGCTCGAGAAGATTTCCGAAATCAGCGACGCCGCGTCGTCGACCTACGTCATCACCAACAACCACTTTCGAGGTCAGGCCGTGGTGAATGCCCTTCAGATCCGCTCGCGAATCGAGAAGCGAAAGGTGTCTGCGCCCTTGAGCCTGCTCGAGCACTACCCGGTGCTCGCGAGGAGTGCTTCGGCCGAGCGATCGCCCCAGGCGCGGCTCTTCTAGCCGAAAAACGGTCTCGGGGGGGACCCGAGATTCAGGACGTCCTTGATGACACAGGCCGCGGTCGCGACCGGGCCGCCGCGTGCTGCTGCGAAGGCCGATGGTTCCCATGGACGAGGTCTCGAACACGATCGATTTTTCCCCCGGTCCGAGGGAAAAAAACGGGTCGGAGGTCTCGAGGGACTCGGGCTCGGTGCGAAGACGAATCTCCCCCCCGCCGATCCGCTCCGCGGTCGCCACGAGCCGGATGCGCCATCCCTTCGCTCTCGCCTCGTCGATGGTCGTCCTGCCGACGGAGGAGACCCCGCGGATCTCGCCGTCCGCCAGGGAGAGCTTCGGATTCCAGAGGACCCGAGCGAGGATCAGGAGCTTGTAGGCCGCGTCCCAACCCTCCAGGTCGAGCCGCGGATCCTCCTCGATGGTCCCCGCGAGTCGCGCTCTTCTCGATGGAGTCCTCCAGAGGAATCCCGGCCTCCAGGTCGCGGAAGAACTGGTTCGTCGTGTCGTTCAAGATTCCGCGGAAGCGCCGGACGCCGGCTCCGCGAAGGCCGAGCGCTCCCACCTCGAGGCTCGGAAGCGGAATCCCGACCGCGGCCGATGCTCCGAGGCGGGCGCCGTTCGCGCGCGCGAGAGCCGAGAGCTCATCGAAAGCCGCCACCAGCGGCCCCTTGCTCGCGAACACCACCGGCGTTCCCCGCTCGAGGGCCTGCCGCGCGGGGGCGAGACCCGGCCCGCCGGTATCGGCATTGGTGATGCTGGAGTCGACGAGGATTCCCTCTCCGCGCGTTTCGTCGAGAGCCTCCTGAACCGTAATCCGCGTCGCCCCGGCGAGAGACGCGACGGTCTTTCCTTCGCGCTTCGCAGCGATGAGCGCGGGCGCCCGGTTCGCGTCGACGCGTATCCCGCCTCCACGATCGAATACCGAGTGCAGGGAGAGCGAGACTCCTTCAGCGCGATAGGAGTCGTTCTCCTCGAGGAGGCGCAGGACGGCCTGTGCCACGTTTCCGAACCCGAGGAGCACGATGCGGATGTCTTTCAAAAATCGCTCCCCTCTGCGGGCTGAACCTCGAAGGTCAGCGTCGCCCAATAGCTCTCCCAGGAGACCTCGGGATCCCCCTCGACGTGGGCGACGTGGAGCGCTCTCACGTACCAACGCCCCGGAGCCGTGACCGTAACCGAGAACTCTCCCTGCTCGTCGCTCACCGTCGCGATCTCCGCCGCGGGACCGGAAGCCCGGGCCCCCTTGATGTTCGCTCCCGCGAGCGGCTCGCCCTCGAGAAGAACCCGCAGCCGGAACGGCTCGCCGGTCCGGACCCGGTTGGGGTGGTCGAGAGGCACGATCTCGAAGGGCTGCCCCACTCTCTCCGCCCAGGCCCGCTCCGCGCTCGACTCGTTCCCCACTTCCACCACCGCCTTCGCGAATTTGCTATAGCGCTCCACCGCGGGCGCGCTCGACTGGCCGAGCTCCTTTCGCATCTCGGCGATTTCGGTCAGCCCCTCCTCCGCGAGATAGCCCTCGAAATCGACGCCGTTCATCCTCACCGTCCGGGGTTTGGTTCCGAGCGCGATCACGTGGGAGCCGGGAGCCGCGGAGTGGAACTCGAAGGTCAGCGATTTTCCGTCCACGCGAAACTGCGCGATGGGGCTCTCGCCTGCGGAGTTCTTCGAGATGACCTCCCTCACGCGATGCTCGCCGAGAAGGGTCAGGCTTTCCGGGAAGACGTCGCCGTTGTTCACGAAGACCCGGGTCGACTCGTCGACTTGGACCCGGAACTTCCCGGGAAGAATCCAGAGGTCGTGGGCGAGTCCAGAGGAAGGAAGGAGCAGAAGAGCGGCGAGTGCGGCCCGCACCGACGAACGCGGTGCGGGGCGCCTCGACATCTTCGAGATTTCGAGAAACTTCAGGCCCCAGTGAACTCCGCCGTGAGCCGCGCATTGCCCCAGTCGAGAATGAACTTCCCTTTCGTGCCGGCCGCCTCGAGCTTGATGGTCATGTTCTCGACGGGAGCTTCCGTCTTTCCGATGGTCCCGGGAGCTTCGCCGATGACTTTGGTCGGCTTCGAGCCGCTTCCCAGGTCCTCCGCCACGATCAGCGTCCACTTCTTGTCCTCCGAGAGATGAGCGACGAGCTTGTACGTCCCTTTGGGCACGACCGTGGTCCCGAACTTCAAGTCCACCGCCGTCGTGAGCGTGGTGGCCTTGTCCGCGCCCATGCGCCAATAGCTTCCGGGCGCCAGCAGGCTCAGCACGTCTCGGCCCATTGCGGCACGGTCCCACGTAGTCCACCTTCACTTCCCCGCCCCCGATCGACGCGGTCGCGGTGCCCGGCTTGTTTCCGTGGGCCAGCAGAAGCGGCATGGCCATGAGGAAAAGCCCGGCCGAAAGGCACATCTTCGAAAGAGCTCGGTTCTTCATGCGGTTCACTCCCTTGTCAGACTTTGGTTTCAGGACTGGAATCCGGTGTCAACGATCCTGGCTCGACGCTTTCGGCAGCACTGCCTCGATCGCAGGCGAGAGCTCCTCTCGCGACTGGAAGTTCACGAAATGATTCACGATTTTCCCCGTGGTATCGACCAGGAAGAGGGTCGGGAAAGATGTTCACGTTCCCGAGAGACGCACGGACTTCGGGCGTCAGATGCAGGTTCGGATAGTTCACCCCGATCTTGGCGCCGTACTCCGCGCGATACGCGTCGTCGTACTTCAGCTTCAGGACCTTGTCCGCGTTCAGACCGACGACCGTGAAGCCTCGTCCCGGAGAACCGCTCCTGGAGCGCCACGAGCTCTGGACCGATCTTCACGCACGGCGGGCAGTTGGTGAACCAGACGTAGACCAGCATCGCCTGGCCGGCGAACTCCGACAGGCTCCGCTCCTTTCCGTCGAATCCCGTCCCGGTGATTGCGGGAAGCGGCCGTCCTTCCCAGCCGGCCAGCGTCCGGGTGACCGCCTGGTTGAAGCGCTCGTCCGCTTTGACTTTCTCGATGTCGATCGCGGAGAGCTCGCGCGTCGCGGGATCGCGCGTGATGAACTTCGGGACGCGCGGGTCGGACTCCATGATGGAGAGGACGACGTCCGCCTCTTCCGCGCCGTAAAAGTCGAACTGTCCCGAGATCTCCTCGAGAGTAGGCAAGCGGCTTCTCGCGGCCTTCGAACTCGATGATGAAGAGCGGCACGCGGAAAAAGGCACCGTTGAGCTTGTCGAGCACGGCGCGCTCTTCGGGAGTGGTAAAGACCTCGTTATAGAGCTTGGAAACGATGAGGGGCTCGCCCGGCTTCAGGTTTTCCTTGATGTAAGCGATGATGCGCCGCTCCGGATCGGCGGCGTCCTGGGACGACGCGAGTCCCCCCATCGCGGCGAACGCCCACACGAAAGCGAGAACCGTCCTTGGCAACTGGGGCATCTGGGGCATCTGGACTCCTTGTCGAGCCTCTTGCGAGGCAGAGAGCGCATCTTAGCCAGTCGTGAATTAGGTCGCAAGCCGCAGGCTTGCTAGAATCCCGCGACCTGGAGGTGATGGATGCGCAAGCGCTCGGCGGCTTCGCTCGCCGCGCTCGTTCTTCTCGGACCCGCTATCGCCGAAGTCGAGGCGCAGCAGAAGTTCCGGCTCGGCGGCGGAGCGGGGCTCGCGGTGCTCTACAACCCGGACATCGAGCACGGACGCACCGCGGTAGTGGGAGGATCGCTGGGATTCCGCTTCAATGACAACTTCACCTTCGAGACCGGCTTCAGCTTCGCCCGATCCGACCGGCAGTTCAGCGAGTTCGGGGTTCCCATCGACGAGCAGCAGGGCGGCGTCCCGGCGTTTCAGTTCGAAGGCAACCGGTATCATCTCGACGGGTCGTTTCTCTACCACTTCGGGAGGAGGCTGCCGTTCCATCCCTACGTCATCGCGGGCGGCGGACTCGAGCGCCGGGACGAGAAACGGACCGATTTCACGTATACCTTCGGCGAGAACAACGTGGTCATCGACCGCCAGGAGGAGGAGGTCCTGGACACGACCGACTACGAGCCTACGGCCCATTTGGGCGCGGGCTTCGACCTGTATTTTCTCTACAACGTCGCCGCCCGGGTCGAGTTTCGCTGGTGGCGTCCCGACGACCACCGACAAATCGACGCGAATGTTCTTCTTCGGCGCGAGCTACTTCTTCTGACGGAGGCGCCTCCGAAGAAACGCGGCGATGCGGAGCCCGTCCATCCAGTTGAACGGGAACTTGGCGGTGGTGTAGTGGCCGCAGGGCAGCTCGTATCGTTCGTGCTCGATCGCGAGCCGCTCGAACTCCGCAAGGAGCCCTCGCGAGAGGTCGGGAGGAAACGAAAGATCGTACCGCCCGTGGATGAGGAGCGACGGCCGCGCTCTCCGCTTCACATGTTCGTAGTAGGCCGCGGGGCTGAGCGGGAGCCAGAGCTTTCCGAAGCTCGGAAAGGTCCACTCCCGTTTCCAGACCTTCCCGAACGTGGCGGGTCGAGATCCCGCGCCACACCACGTCGGCGAAAAAGGGGGACACGTGGTTGAAGACCCCTGCCTCCAGCCGTTCGTCGTGGGCGAAGGCGATGAACGCGATGGCCGAACCGAGGCTGGTGCCCACGATAGCGAGCGGACCGTGGCCCTCGCGCTCGAGCCACGACACGGCAGCCCTCGCGTCGAGCACGGCCTGACGGCAGGACTGTAGCGTCCGGCCGACGTTCGGGCTCAGCGTGAAGTCGGCCCGCAGCATCCCCGCGGGGCGCCGCTCTTCGTGGTACGGAAGCGCGAGCTTGAGCGCGGCGATCCCGAAGCGGTTGAGGAGCCGGCAAAGCCCGTCCTGAGCGCCCTCCTTCGCGTTCCATTGCGGCAAGACGATCGCGGCCGGCCCCGGGCCCGAGGAGCGGTGCCGTTCGGGGACAGCGGAAAGTACTGCGCGAACGCGACGTCGTTCTCGGCGACTCCGCGTGACGGCCGGAGAGGAAAATGAGAGCCGGCCCTCGCGAAGCGAGAAGTCCGAAACCGCGGGCGGGTCGAAGTAATCGTAGCTGCGCTCGAGAGCGCGCTCGACATGCTCGTGAACCGCTCTCCTCGGATCCCGAAGGACGTGTCGGCCGAGCCTGCCGATGCCAGCCCCGCCGGAAGACGCGGGAGATGATCGACTCCCCAGTCGAAGGAGAGAACCCGTCGCTCGGGGTCGTCGCGGAAGGCGAGACGCCTCTCCCAGGCATGGAAAATCTCTCGAACGGGATTCACGCGGAAAGACGAAGGTTAAGGCCGGAAATAAGGGAGCTAAAGGACGCTACGGTTCATGTGTGCGCGAACTCGCGGGTCAGCGCATCGTGGATGATCACGTTCTTCCCCGAGATCTCGATGTAGCCCTGGCGGTGGAGGTCGCTGATCATTCTCGACACCGTCTCCCGGGTCGCGCCGATCATATTGGCGATCTCCTGATGGGTGGGGCGGCGGAAGAGCACGCGCCCGTCCTCTCCCCGGCTCCCGCTCTCGCTCGCCATCTCCAGGAGCACCCGCGCCACGCGGCCGTAGACGTCGTGGAGAGCGAGGTTCCCGATCTGCTGGTTCGCTTTGCGTAGACGAGAGGAGAGGACGGCGAGCAGGTTCAGCAGCACGCGAGGGCGCTTCTCCACGATCGACAGGAAGTCCTTCTGGTGCAGCACCACCATCTCCGTTTCCTGCATGGCGATGGCGGTCGCCGAGCGGGGCTCGTTGTCGAGGAGGCTCATCTCTCCGAAGAAATCCCGATCGGAGAGCATGGCGAGAATGATCTCGCGTCCGTCGTCCGAGAGGATCGTCACCTTCACCCGTCCCGACAGGATCATGAAGAGGGCGTCCCCGAGGTCGTGCTCGAAGAAAATCACCGCGTCCTTGGGGAACTTCCGGCGCGTCGCGACTGCGATGAGGCTCTCGAGATCCTCGGGCACGAGGCCGGAGAACAGCGGCACCTGACGGAAGAGCTCCGCTGTGACCAGCATCGGCTCCTCCCCTTTTTCACGGGATCCGGACATCAACACCTACCCGTCGGCGCGCTCACCGTCCCTCTTTTCGTGTGCCCGGTCATTGTACTCGCAACCGGCTAGGGAGTCATGTGCTCCCGGAGCGCCGCGACCGCCGAGGTAGCTTCCGGACCGGTAACGATGCGCCGGGGCTCGAAGGCGCCCCCTTCCGCCGGAGCGAGGAGACCGAGCGATACCGAGAGCGCCGCCGCGTTGTAATCGGGATTCTGAGGCGCCAGGTCGCTGAACTCCTGGCGCAAGGCGGAGCCGCGCACGGCGCCGAACGACTCCGGCGCCAGCTTCTCGAGCGCCCGGGAGAGCGCGGATGCCAGGTCCAGCCGGTTGACGAAAGCCGTCGGCAGAAACGTGTGGTTCGGGAAACACCTCGAGCACACCGGCTCCCGACGGTGCGAAGGATGTACTCCGAGGCCCAGCTTTCGGAAACGTCCGTCGCGATCACGCTTTCGCGCGGCGTCGACGCGTCGAAGGCTTCCCGCAGGTCGACGTAGAGAAGCGCCGCGAGCTGCTCGCGGGTGAGACGCTCGGCGTCCCGAATTCCGTCGTACTCCGCCGGGAGTGTGGTCTCGCGGAGCGACCGCTCGACTGCTTCCAACTGCGAACGTAGCGCAGCGTCCTCTGGTCGGAGGGACGAAGCGCTCGAGAGCGCGCCGGCCGCGCAGACGAGGTCCTCCGTGCGGGAGCACGCTTCACCAAGGACGCGATGCGCGTCGGCGTTGGTGGGCTCGAGCTCGGTCGCCCGTCGCGCGTGTATCGTCGCGCGGCCCGGATCACCCGCTTTCAGCTCAGCTTCCGCCGTCTCGAGATACAGCGAGCCGGCCTGAGGGGCGACTTCGAGAGCCTTCAGGTACTCGGCGGCGGCCTCTTCGTACTTTTGCTCCGCCATCCTCTCGCGAGCCGCGGACAGCCGCGACTCCGCGACGTTCACCCGAAGGCTCCCCGCGTGCCGTTCCACGAGATCGTGCTGCGGGAAGCTCTCCTCGAGCCGCAGCAGTCTTTCGAAGGCGCTGCTCCTCGTTTCCCGCCTGAAGCGCAACGAGGAAGAACCCGCTCTGAGCGGCGCCGAGCTCGGGCTCCTGGCGCAGGGCCGCCTGAAACTTGCGCTCCGCATCGAGAGGTTTTCCGAGGCGAAGGTCGAGGAATCCAGCCGCCGTCGCGACTTCCGGACTGCTCTCGTACCGTGCCGCCAGCGACTCGATATCCGGCACGGCGGTCTCGAGACGCCCGCGTCTGGAGAGATTTCCAAGCGCGATCGAATTTGGTCCGCTCGGATGCCGGAAGCTCCGACGGCGCGTCGAGCCCCATCCCCTCGACGACGTCCCAATCCGGAACCGGGTACGGGACGAACGTGCGCTTGGGCGCGCAGTGGACGGTCCAGAGCGCGAGCCCGAGGAGGACAAGGATCTTCCGTTGAGTCGGCGTAAGGCACCTCGAAGCGAATGGGGTCGCTTTCCCGCAGAGATCCCATTCTAGTTTGCGCTGCGCCCAAGTCAAGACGACTCGAGGAATCGGGTTATCTCCGCGAACGCGACTCTACCCTCCCGCAGAAGGCGGGGCGGTGCTTCCCGCGCATCGACGACGGTCGATGGCAGACCGCCGGGGCAGGGACCTCCGTCGAGAATCAGATCCACTCCGGAGCCGACGCCCGCAACCACTTCTCCGGCCGTCGTCGCCGCGGCCTCGCCAGAGCGATTGGCGCTGGTTGCGGTGATGGGCGCTCCGAGCCCATCGGCCAGGTCGCGGGCCAGCCTCGAGCCGCTCGCTCGAATCGCGATTCCGCCATCGGTCGACGAGGCGGCGAGCCCGGGCCTCGCCTCCACCACGAGCGTGAGCGGACCCGGCCAGAACCTTCGCGCGAGCGCGAGCGCGGCCGGCTCGAGGCGGCGCGCCGCCTGTTCGAGCTGAGGCAATCCCGAAACGATGCACGGAAGCGCCTTCTGCTCGAGTCGTCCCTTGAGCTCGAAGAGTCGTCGGCATGCGGCGCGCGTTTCGCGCGTCGACGGCCAGTCCATAGAACGTCTCCGTCGGATACGCCACGATTCCGCCCGCTTCGAGCGCTCGAACCGCCTCCTCCACGACCCGAGATTCGGGCTCGCGCGGATCCACCGCGAGGGTCCTCGTCCACGACCGGCATGCTATACTGACTTCAAATCCAACGTCTTACTTTTCCCCATGAAGATCCGCCCTGGGCGAGTTCTGTCTGTACTCATCGTTTCGTCGTGGCTCGTCCTCCTCGGCAACCACGCGCTCAAGAGCTATTCGATCGCCTATCCCACGCCGCTCGTGGACCTTGGACCGGATTCGAGCCGGGACGCCGAGCTGACCCAGCGGGGCGTGTTCTATCGGGGCGCCCGCATCGGATTCATCCGGGAGAGATTCACGCCGCTCGCGAACGGCTTTCGCGCCGAGCAAACGGGAGAGCTCACGCTGAATCTCCTCGGGAGAGAGCGCCGCGTCCGTATGGAAGGAGCTCGCGGAGAGCGGTCGCAAGGGCGAGCTGCGGAGCTTTTCGTTCCGGCTCTCCACCTCCTCGCGCCGTTCTCCTTTCGAGACTACGGTCACGGGAGAGGTGACAGGGCGACGAGCTGCTGCTCAAGATCCGGTCCGGAAGCTCGCCGGAGCGGCTCGAGCGGCGAATCGTGGTCGACCCCATCGTGCTCCCGGTGAACCTCTACTACACCCTCGCCGCACGCGGGCTCACGCCGGGTGACACCTACCGGTTTCGACTCTTCGATCCGATGACCGTTTCGGAGGGCGAAGTCACCATCATCGTCCGCGAGCGGGAGGTCGTCCGCTGGGGAGGACGCGAAGAGGAATCCTATCCGGCTCCAGACTACGTTCGCCGGGCTCACCACCACCGCCTGGGTGAACGAGCGAGGAGAGGTGCTTCAGGAAGAAACTCCGCTTGGCTGGACGCTCCTGAAGGAAGCACCGGGCAGCAGCCTCCAGGTCACGATCGGGGCCGCATCGACGGATTTTCTCGCGATGTCCGCGGTACCGGCCCTCGGTTTCGCCGGTGAGCCGGAGTCTCTCGCAGAAGCGACCCTCGAGTTGACGCTTTTCCCCGACACGCTTCGAGGCGATCGACGGCGGCCGGCAGAAGCTCGACGGCACGCGGGTGGTCATCGCGCGTGAGACGCCTCCCTATCTCGGCGCCGCCGTTCTCTCCGACGACGAACGTTCGCGGGCTCTCGCCGCCGACTCTTTCATCCAGACCGGCGAGGCCTCGATTCGGGACCAGGCGGCGAAGATCGCGATCGGCGCGAACGACGTCGAGAAAGCGGAAGCCATCACCCGTTGGGTCTACGAGAACCTGACGAAGTCCCCGACCCTGTCTCTCCCGAGCGCGACCGAGATCCTCGAGCAGAGAGTAGGCGACTGTAACGAGCACACCGTCCTCTTCACCGCGCTCGCCCGAGCCGCGTCCATTCCCACCCGCATCGCGACCGGCCTGACCTATACGCTCGGGGCAGTTCTACTACCACGCCTGGCCCGAGGTGTTCGTGGGAAGATGGCTCGCGGTCGATCCGACGCTCGGCCAGTTCCCTGCGGATCCCCTCCATCTACGCCTGCTGGTGGGAGGCATCGAAAGCCAGTACGAGGTGCTGACGCTTCTCGGACGCGGGGCGACGATCGAGGTCGTGGACAAGCGGGAGGCGAAGTAGGGTGACGAGCGTGGGCAAGCAGCGGGCCCGGAGGGCCCATCCTTCCCGAGCGAAGAGCGAGGCGAGCATTAAGTAATGATTCGGCTGGAATCGCTCACCAAGCGCTACGGAGCCCACGAGGCGGTCAAGAACCTCTCGCTCCACGTGCCCGCGGGCGAGCTCTTCGGTTTTCTCGGTCCGAACGGCGCGGGCAAGACGACCACTATTAAGATGATAGCCGGGCTCCTCCGGCCTACTTCCGGGCGAATCGAGATCGCCGGTCACGACCTGACCTCCCACCCGGTCGAAGCCAAAGGGGCCCTGGGCTTCATCCCGGACCGTCCCGTTCCTTTACGAGAAACTCTCCGCCCTCGAGTTCATGCGGTTCGTCGCGGGAATCTACGGCTTCGACGTGGGGGCCTCAACGGGCGTATCGACGAGCTCCTGGCGATGGTGGAGCTGGACCAGGTGCGCTCGCAGCTCATCGAAAGCTACTCCCACGGGATGAAGCAGCGGCTGGTGATGGCGTCGGCGTTTCTTCACCAACCCAAGGTCATGGTGGTCGACGAGCCGATGGTCGGTCTCGACCCGAAGGGGGCTCGCCTCATCAAGCGGGTCTTCCGCGAGTACTGCGATTCGGGACACTCGGTCTTCGTCTCCACCCATACTCTCGAGGTCGCGCAGGAGCTGTGCGATCGGATCGGAATCATCCTCCGGGGCGAGCTCGTCGCCCTCGGAACGATGGAGGACCTGAAGGCGAAAGCGGAGACCAAGGCCCAGAACCTCGAGGAGATTTTCCTGAAGCTCACCGGCGGAGAAGGTTTCAAGGAGAGCGAGGCCGGCGAGTGACCCTGGAGTTCACCCCGAGAGACATCGGGGCGCTCCTCACGCCTTACTTCCGTGGGGTCCGGAATCGGCAGCGCCACGCGGGACGCGGAGACCGCCTTCGCGCGCTCCTCTTCGCGTTCATCGGGCTCCTCTTTGCGGTCTTCGTGTTCGCCGGGTTCTACCGGGTGCTCCTTTACATCGGCCAGTTCGACGAGTTCACCGCGCCCCTGACCCACCGGGTGCTCGACACGGTTTCGACATTCGTCTTGACCGTCCTTCTCGCGAGCACCGTGGTCACCGCGCTCGCGACGCAGTATCTCTCGGACGATCTTTCGCTCCTGGTATCGAGCCCGATCCCGCTTCCCGCGCTCTACGGCGCGCGCCTCATTCTCACGCTCCTCCAATCGTCGTGGATGGTGGTCCTCTTCAGCATTCCGGTCTACGCCGCCTTCGCCGCAACAGCGACGGCGCCAGCGCTCTTTCTCGCCGCCGTGGCTCTCGCCTTTCCTCCGCTGATCCTCATCGCGACATGCGTTGGCAGCATGGTGACGGCCGCTCTCATGGCGGCCTTCCCTGCCCGCAGGGTCAAGGAGATGCTGCTCCTCCTCTCCGCGCTCTTCGTCGTGCTCCTGGTGTTTCTCATTCGCGTGCAGCAGCCCGAGAGGCTATTGAACCCGCGCTCGATCTACGACGTCACCGAGTTCTTCTCCAACTTCGCGACGCCGAGCTCCCCGTTTCTCCCGAGCTCCTGGACCACCAGCGTCCTCGTCGCCGGCCGCAACGGGGCGCCGCTTCCGCTGATGCCGCTGGTGCTCCTCTGGTCGACCGGAGCGGCGCTCACTGTCCTCGGGTGCTGGATGGCCCGATCGCTCTACGCCGTCGGATACTCGCGCGCGCAGGAATCGCGGCCGGCGCGGCTGTCGTCGCTTCCGCTGATCGACGGGATCCTCGAAACGGTGAGCAGTCCCTTCGAACCGCGCTTCCGTTCGCTGCTCCTCAAGGATCTCCGCACCTTTCTCCGGGACACCACGCAGTGGTCGCAGCTTCTGCTCCTCGTGGCTCTGGTCGTCGTTTATCTCTACAACTTCAGCGTGCTCCCCGCGAACTTCACCTTCGGCACCTTCTTCCTGCAGAATCTCTTCTCCTTCCTGAACCTCGGCCTCGCGGGATTCGTCCTCGCGGCGGTGGCGGTGAGGTTCGTCTTCACCTCCGTCTCGAGCGAGGGCCGCGCCTTCTGGATACTGCGCTCCTCCCCTCTCACGATGGAGAAGCTCCTCTGGAGCAAGTTCTGGACCGCGGTCCCGCCTCTTCTCGTTCTCTCACAGATTCTGACGATCGCGTCGAACCACTTTCTGGGAGCGACTCTCTTCATGACCGTTCTCTCTTCGGTCACCATCCTCTTCGTCACCTTCGGCATCGTGGGCCTGGGAGTGGGGATGGGCGCGGCTTTTCCCCGGTTCAAGTTCGAGAACGTAACGCAGATCGCGGGAAGCTCGGGCGGGCTCCTCTACATGATCGCGGCCACGAGCTTCGTCGCCGCTGGTCCTGTTCCTGGAAGCGGTGCCGGTCTATCTCATCCTGAACGCGGATTTCCGCGGCATCGCGCTTTCGCGCCGCGCGCTCGCACTTTCGGTGAGCTCCCTCGTCGCGGTATTGATCGTGAACCTTCTCGCGGTCGCTCTCCCCATGCGCTGGGGGAAGAGAAAGCTCGAAGCCATGGAGATCTGAGCGGAGCGGGCACTACTTCAAGTCTTCCTCTTCGCGCGCGGGTGATGCTGGTCGTAGACCCGCCTGAGCCGCTCCCCGCTCACATGGGTGTAGATGGAAGTCGTCCCGATGTTGGAATGTCCCAGCATCAGCTGGAGGCTCCTCAGGTCGGCCCCCCGCTCGAGAAGATGGGTCGCGAACGAATGGCGGACGACGTGTGGGGAAAGAGCTCTCTTGATTCCCGCGAGGCGCCCGTATCCCCTCAGGAGCTGGAAGAAGCGCTGACGGGTCATGGGGCGCCCGCGCCGGCTCAGAAAGAGCCCGCCCTCGCCGGGTTTCGGTGAGAGGAGCGGCCGGCTCGCGGACAAGTATTGCTCGATCCATTTCTTCGCCGAGCGGCCGTAGGGGACCACGCGCTCTTTTCTTCCCTTGCCGCGGCAGATCAGATAACCGGCTTCGAAATGCAGGTCGCGCGTCCGCAGGGAAACGAGCTCCGATACGCGAAGGCCCGTTGCGTAGAGGAGCTCGAGCATGGCCCGGTCGCGAAGCCCCTCGGGGCCCGTGGGATCGGGGGCGCGTAGCAGGTTCTCGACCTCCTCGAGGGTCAAGTAACGCGGAAGCGCCTTCGGAGAGCGAGCGGATTCGATGTGCTCGGTAGGGTCGTTCGCGGTGAATCCCTCCGCGGCGGCGAATCGGAAGAGGCCGCGAACCGCCGAGGTCGCCCGCGACACGGAGCGATGCGAAAGGCCGTGCCGGTGCAGGTCCCGCAGAAACTCTCGCAAATCGGACGCGTCGAAGGACGCGAGCGCACGGCGCTTTCTGCTTGCGAACGCTTCGAGTTTCTCGATGTCCCGTCGATATCCTTCGATTGTGTGCGGCGAGAGTCCGCGCTCGACTTCGAGATAGTGCAGAAAAGCGGTCTTCAAAACCGTACGGTGACGCCGAAGTACTGGCCGCTGACCCGCATCACGGCGCGATCGCCCACCGCCTCGATGGTCTTGAACCTCGTGTAGGAGTTCCGGTAACCATACGTGAATCCGAGATTCTTACCCGCGCTGTAAGTCGCCGACGCATTGAAATCGGTCCAGACACCCTCATCATTCTTCCAGCCCATCCCTTCGATGCTGAGCCCGAGCGCCGGCGTCAGATAGGCCCGTCCTTTCACGCCGAAGAGTGGAAAGTCGAGTTGAAGCGGCTCTTCGGAAGAGCCCGTCGTCGACTCGAAGGTCGGCGTCGCGGCGAAGCGGCCGTACTCACCCGCAATCGCGAGAAAGCCGTACTCGCCCTGGAGCAGATCGACCTCGGCGCCGCCCCGAGTCTCCTCGAGCTCGAGCGTCGTCGATAGAGGAGCTCCCGCGGGAACGCAGAGACCGGCGACGCACAACGCGGAGTCGACCGCCTTCTCCCCCTCGTACTTGACCTTCATCCAGGAGCCGCGGAGCTTGAATCGCCCCGCCAAACGAATGCCAAAGTGATAGTCGAAGATCTGCTCGTCCTCGACCCCGAGGTCCTCCATCGGGTCGAGCTCGGTGCCGGGAGCGCCGATTCTCGACAGCTGGAGCTCGGCTACCAGGTCCGGCCTCCACCTTCGAAGCTCGACCTCGACCCGATAGTTCTCGCCCTGATTCCGGTTCCGGCCCGTCTGCGTCTGAGCCATGGACGGAGCCGAGGCGAGGACCATCACGGTCAGAGCGTAGACGCAACGATTCATGAACCCTCCAAAACAGTTACCGGCCGGGCACGAGCGCCGAAAGCGCCTGGTCCAGCTCGCGAACGCGGAGCACCTTGCAGCCGACGAAATAGACGAGGAACGCGACGCCGATCGCGAGGCCCACCTGGAGGAGCCGCGCCCAGACCGCTTCATGGCCGAAGGCGCCGTCGAGACCGAGAAACGTCGCGTACGACAGCCCGCCCATCAAGACGGACGCGGTCGCCGTCTTCAAGAGCGTCGCCACCGTACGGCGGCCGTCGAGACGCCCGAGGCGGCTCCGGCGCCGGAAAAGGACCCAGAGCAGGATCAGCGAAACCGTCATGGTCCCCGAGGTCGCGAGCGCGAGTCCGCGATGATCGAGCCCGAGCTCGACCACGAAGAGCCAGTTGAGGATCGCGTTCGCGAGCATGCTCAGGACGCTCACCACGAGCGGCGCGCGAACGTCTCTGATGGCGTAGAACCCGTCGGTCACGATCTTGACCGCGGCGAAGCTGATGAGGCCGACGGCGTAACAACGGAGCGTTCCCGCCACTTCGACGGTGTCATCGGGCCCGAAGCGGCCCTGCTCGAAGATGAGCCGCACGATCGGGATCGCGAGGACGACCAGGCCGACCGTCGCGGGCACCATGAAGAGGAGCACCAGCCGCGTCGCGTGCGAGAAAGTGCTTCGGAAGAGCGCGGTATCGGACGCCGCGACGGCGCGGCTCAGCGCGGGAAGGGTCGCGACGGAAATCGCGACGCCCACGAGACCGATCGGAAGGTGAAGGATGCGGAAGCTCTGGTTGATCCAGGAGAGCCACCCCTCTCCGCGAGAAGCGAAGATCTGGTTCACCAGCACGTTGACCTGCACGGTCGAGGCGATGATCGCACCCGGACCGAAGAGACGGGCCACCCGGCCGAGCCATGGATCGCGAAACGAGAACAGCGGACGATACCGATAACCGAGCCGGACGAGAGTGGGAAGCTGGGCCGCGAGCTGCAGCGCGCCCCCCGCGAGGACTCCGGCCGCCATGCCGATCGAGGGATGCTGGCCGAATCGAGGGGCGAGGAAATAGCCGAGGAGTCCCACGGTCACCGAGCCGACGTTGAAGAACGCGGACGCGAGCGCGGGAACGAAGAAACGGCCCTGGGCGTTCAGGATGCCCATGACGAGAGCCGCGGCGCTCACCAGAAGGATGAACGGGAACATCACCCGGGTGAGCCCTACCGTCAGATCGCGCTTCGTCACGTATCCGAAGCTCTCACTCCCGGAAAGCGCGGTGTCGAAGCCCGCGCCCGGCAGGATGAGGTCCACGATGACGTCCGCGTAGACGATCCCGAAGAAGGTCAGGGCTCCGACGGCAAGGAGGACCGCGTTCAGCACCAGGTTCGCGAGCCGGAAGCGCCGCCTCCCTTCCTTCTTTCTTCTCGATTTCGGAGAAGGTCGCGACGAATGCCTTGCTGAGCGCCCCTTCCCCGAACATGTCGCGGAAGAGGTTGGGAATGCGGAACGCGGCGTAGAACGCATCGAGCCCGGTCTTCGCGGGGAAGAGATAGGCGAGAATCTGCTCGCGGACCAGACCGAGCACCCGGGAGACCATCACTCCCAGGCTCACCGTACCCGCCGACCGCGTCAGCTTTCGGTCGTGGCCCGCCGCTGGCCCTTCGACTTCGGCTTCACTCCTCCCGTCGGATGCGGCATTCTCCGAGTGGGAGAAGGAAACCGGCATGCGCGAATGATATTACATTTCGCGGTGGGGATTCTGTGCCGTTGCGTGGAAAGAGCGAAACAGATCAGCCGGCCTCGACGGAGACTTCCCCGTCGATCTCCGGAAGGCTGAAGCTCGGGTCGAGGGACTGCGCCTTCTTGAGGACCGCTGTCGCGCGCGCCTGGAGTCCTTCCGCCTTGTAGACCGCTCCCAGCATTCCGAGGTAATCGAGGTTTCCGGGATCGAGCTCCGTCGCCTTTCGGAGGCTGTCCGCCGCTTCTTTGCGCCATTTCTTGTTCTGCATGAGCGCGCGGCCTAGGAGGTGGAAGTACTCCGCCTGGCTGTCGTCGGTCTCGAGCGCCTGGCGGCAGAGCTGGATCGACTCCCAGAAGTCCTGCATGTCGAACGCGCGGTGCGCTCGATCGTAGAGCTCACGCGCGTAGCGTTTCCGGTCGAAATTCGGACCCTGCGATCTCCCGGCGGCGGGCGACGGCGAGTACCCGTTGCGGGCGACGGCGCTCGGAGCGGGCTTCGACGCCGTGGGAGAAGCGAGCTGGTCCATCGCCTCGGCGGACTCGGCGCACAATCGGGAGAGCTTCTCGCGGATGTCGTCCGCGGCGCGGGGGAACTTGTCGGGATGGAATTTTCCGATGATCCTCAAGTACGCGCTCTTGCGCGCGCCGGCGGAGGCGCCCTCCGCGACACCGAGAAGATCCGCGTAAGCCTGACTCTTCGCGAGAGAGAGGAGGCGGTCCAGCTCCTTCACCGTCGCATCGTCCGGGACGCCTTTCGTGGGATTCACGGCCGCCGCGGGCGCCGCCCGTAGCTTGACCTCGCGCGCGGGCTCCCTCGCCGGCGTTTTCCCTCCGAACTGAATGAGGTCCTTGTCGATCAGATTCAAGAGGGCGGAAGCGGTCTCCGCCTCGGACATCGGGCTCATCGCCAGGATATCGCTCGCGCGCGCGAGCCCGTCGATTCGTGACAGGAGGAAACCTTCCTCGGGTGAGATCGCGGCGCCTTGGAGCTCGCCCGATAGATTGGGAGACAGGCGGAGCGGTCGCGCTTCCGACTTCAGCTCCTCGATGCGCTCCGGGGCGATGGGAGGCGATGGCGCCGGGGCATGGTAAGGCGCGCTCCCGACAGACGACGTCGCCCTTTGCTCCATCGGTCCCTGAGACTCATCGTACGTGCCGTACTCTTCGTGCGACTCGAGGAGCTCGCCGGGCGAAGTCGCGATGGTGCTGCTCGTGTCGACTTCCAAAGACTCGAAAGGCTCGGACGGCTCTTCGCTCCAGGCCGAGGCTCGGTCCTCCGGCTCGGTTTCCGCTTCAGGCGTAGGCGCCGCCAAATCCTCGAAGAGCTCTCGCGCGCGCTCCGCTTGCCGCGCGATTTCGTCGGGCACGTCCAGAACGGAAGGAACGTCCGTCGCGGGTCCCCTCGGTGCCGCAGACGCGCCAGCATCGAGCGAACAGAGGGCCAGAACCAGCTCGGACCCGGTGCGGTAACGCTTCTCACGATCCTTCTCGAGCGCGTGGTGGAGGATCGGTTTCAGCCCGTTCGGAAGACCGAGGCTCTTCCAATTCAGCGGGAATACCGGCTCGTCGTTGATGATGCTGAGGAGCACTCCGGTCAGGCTCGGGCTCCGGAAGGGTTTTTCCCCGGTCAAACACTCGAAGAGGATGCAGCCGATCGAGAAGAGATCCGAGCGCGCATCCACGTCCTCGCCCTTCGCCTGTTCGGGTGACATGTAATCGGGAGTCCCGAGGACGCCACCCGCCATGGTCAGGTTCGTCGAGAGCTCGGATTTGGCGATACCGAAATCGGTGACCCAGAGCCATAGCGACTTCGACACCAGGATATTCACCGGCTTCACGTCGCGGTGGACCACGTTTCGCGAGTGGGCATAGTCGATGGCACCCGCAAGCTGGGTCAAAACGCGGAGAGCCTCCGGCATCGTGAGCCGTTTCCGCTCGCTGATGAGCGAATCGAGGGACTGCCCCTCGATGAACTCCATAATGATGAAGCCGCGGTCGGCCGTCGCCACGATGTCGTAGATGGTGACGATATTGGGATGCTGGAGGCGGGCCGCGATTCGCGCCTCGCGCACGAAGCGCTCCCGAAGCTCGTCGGGGCCGTGGTCCGCGAACGGAGTGTCGAGGTTGATGCACTTCACGGCGACGGGGCGGTCGAGGATTGTGTCGAGGGCCTTGTAGACGCCGCCGATAGCACCGGTCGAGAGACGCTCGACGATGTGATAGCGGCCCCCGGGAATCTGGGGAAGGGGGTTCGCTCCGTGGAGATCCATGGAGAACCGATTGGCAAGAAACGTGCCGCCGGCAGGCCCCATCGGGAGCCATGGAAGCCACGCACTATCAATAAGTTATCTAGATTCCAAAGTGCCTGGCGACCCCACTCGGCGTGGGGGAATACGGAGGGCCCGTGGGGATACCCCCACCCGGGTTCATTTTTTGAGCTCTTCGTCGATGATCGCGCGGAAAGCCTCGAAGGGCTGCGCGCCGGACAGGAACCTGCCGTTTATGAAAAACGCCGGAGTTCCGGTGACGCCCATCGACTCGCCTTCCTGGTAGTCCTTCTGCACGGCTTCGCGATGCTTTCCGGAGTCCAGGCACTGGCCGAACGAGCTCGCATCCAGGGTCAAATCCGCGGCGATCTGCCGGTAGGTCGAAGCGGAGAGAGAGCCCTGGTTCTGGAAGATCCGATCGTGGAACTCCCAGAACTTGCCCTGGTCGTGCGCACAAAGTGCGGCCTCGGCGGCGGGCCGGGCCTCCGGATGGTTCGGAAGCGGAAAGTCACGATACACGAGCCGAATTTTATCTCCGTAGGTCTTTTCAATCTGCTCTAGGGTCGGACCGACCCTGACGCAGAACGGTCACTGAAAGTCGGAGTATTCGACGATGGTGATCGGTGCCTCCGGACCTCCTTTCATTCGTTCGCCGTCGGCGACGGTGATGGGAACACGCGGCGGATCGAGCGAGACGTCGACTTCCGCTTTTTCCCGAAGTCCGGACAGGTATCCCTGGCGAGCGGTGGCCTCGTTTCGCGCCACCAGGAACTCACGAATCTGACCCGAGAGAAGTTCGAGAGTCTGCTCGGGCGGAATTCTTTCGCGATTCTGATTGTAGAAGTCCTCGATGTCCTTCGGGGTCACCTCTGGAATCTTGGCGCGAATCTCCTGCGTCTCCAGATCTTCTCGACTGATCCCCAGGCGACTCGCCTCCTGGTCCAGGAGCGCCTCCGCGAGGAGATCCTCGATCGCCTGCCGTCGGACGTCGTAGAGTTGCTGAAAGACCGCCATATTGGCCTTGAGCGCGCGCTGGTCGACTTCGGCGAGCGTGATCTCGCGGTCGCCCACCCGGGCGACGATGCTCGGCTCGGGGGCGGCCTCCGAGCTTGCCCGCGCCGTTTGAGAGGCCGGAGCCTTGTCACAGGAAGCGCTCAGGACGAGAGCGCTGGCGGCGAGCGACAGAACGCGTCCGCCAGGGCGGAAGATAAACATCAGTCTTTCTCCTCTCGGATCCCTGCAGGTTAGCACAATTGCCTCAGAAAGGCCCTTTTCCCCCGCGACCTCGGAGAGCTCGTTGCCTTACAATGCTCTCGTGCCGTCCGCGGTAAACCTTCACCCTCGTGGCTCCGTCCTATCGGGCGGAGGTACATGGGCTCGCCCGTTGCCGTGATCGAGGTCAAACGCGCCGATGAGGAAGGCGGGATGAGTCTTTCCCCGCGCGCGCCCCTCGATCGCGACGCCAGGAGGCGCGAGGACGCCGAGCTGGTCGAGCGGGCCCGGAGGGGTGAGATGGAAGCTTTCGAGGCGCTCTACAAACGGCATAGCGCACCCATCTTCGGGCTCACCCTCCGCATGCTTCAGAACCGCGCCGACGCCGAGGACATGCTTCAGGAGATTTTCCTGCAGGCGTACGACCGGCTCCCCAGTTTCGAGGGGCGCTCCGCGTTCGGCACGTGGCTCTATCGGCTCTCGGTCAACCGGTGCCTCGACCATCTGCGCAGCCGCGGCGCCAAAGAACAGACCCGCACCGAGCCGATCAGCCCCGATTTCCCGGCGCACGTTTCCGCAACGGGCATGAGAGGGCTCGAGCTCGAGCGAGCCATCGGCGACCTGCCGCCGGCCAGCCGCGCCGCGTTCCTCCTGCACCACGTCGAGGGCTTCGATCACAAGGAAGTGGGCGAGCTTTTGGGCATCGCGGTCGGCACATCGAAATCGCTGGTTCACCGGGCCAGGACCCGCCTCAAGGAGGCGCTCGCGCGATGACGGACCAACACCCCGCAATCGATCGGCTGAACGAGTACCTGGACCAGGAGCTGGACCCGAGGGAGCGCCGGCGGATCGACGCCCATCTCTCGCAGTGCGAAGAGTGCCGGCGCACGCTCGAGGACCTCTCCGCTATCGTCCGCGCGGCCGCGGAGCTTCCCGCGCTCGCTCCGCCCGAAAAGATCTGGGAGTCGATCGCCGCGTCACTCATCGAGCGTAAATCTCTCTCGAAGGGTCGCAATCGCTATCTTCCGGCGCTCGCCCTCGCGGCTTCGCTCCTTCTCGGCGTTTCCCTCTGGCTCATGCTCCGCTCGAGCGAGCTCGAGACGCCCACCGACCAGGAGGCGCTCGCCGAAATGGTTACCGAGGAGCTCGAGGCCGCGGAGTCGCACTACGACAAGGCCATCGTCGGTCTCGAGCAGATCATCGCCCAGAACGACGGCGTTCTTCCGCGAGGAGTTGGCGTCGGTCCTGAACGTGAACCTCGACCTCATCGAGAACGCGATCGGTGAAAGCCGAAGCGCCATCGCGAGCGAGCCGAGGAGCGCCGCCGCCCAGGAGAGCCTCCTTTCCGCCCTGAGGAGCAAGATGAGTCTGCTCCAGAACACCATCCTCCTCATCAACGAAATCCGGAAGGGACAAGGCGAAAACGCCCTCGACCTCATCGACGAGATGCGCCAACCGAACGACCCCTCCAATCCGATATGACGCGAGCGAATATGAAGAACATCATTCTCAAGACACTGGCCGCGCTTCTTCTCGCAACCAGCGCCCGGGCGCAGCTGGAAGAAAAGTTCCACCGGACGGTCGAGGTGGGCCCCGACGCCGCGCTCTCCCTCGGCAATATCTCCGGCGACATCCATGTCGAGGGGGCGCCCGGGAACACGATTACCATCGATGCGGTCAAGAGCGTCGAGGACGAGAGCGACGCGGAGCTCCTGCAGAGCGTCGATATCGAGGTTTCTCAGCTCGGAAACCGAGTGCGGGTGTCGACCGAGCACACCGGAAGGGGCCGTCGTCATCGCGGGCACGACGGAAACGTCTCGGTCAGCTACCGGGTAAAGGTGCCGAAAGGGACCGACGTCGAGATCCAATCGGTGTCCGGGAGATGTAATTCTGAGCGCTGTCGATGGAACGGCGAACGTCCAGTCGGTGAGCGGAGACGTCCGGGTCGACGGTGTGGCCGATCTGGTGCAAGCGAAATCGGTTTCGGGAAACGTCGAAGTCCTGCGCGCACGATCCTCCCGACACGCGGAGATCGAGAGCGTGAGCGGAGAGGTGCTCGTGCAGGGGATCGATGCCTCGGAGCTCACCGTCTCCTCAGTGAGCGGTGACGTGCTGCTCCAGGAGGTCACGTCGAAGCGCGCGTCGCTCGAAAGCGTGAGCGGGAACCTGGAGTATACCGGGTCCATCGCCGCCTCGGGCCGATACGACTTCTCCGCGCACTCAGGGGACGTGATCCTGACCATCGGAGACGACGTGGGCTTCGAGCTCGAAGCGTCCACCTTCAGCGGAGAGATCGAATCCGATTTCGCCCTCAAGACCACGTCGAGAGCGCAGAAAGGCAAGAGACTCAGCGCGGTCGTCGGCGACGGAAGCGCCTTCATCGAGGCGAGCACTTTCAGCGGCGACGTCCGGCTCGTCCGGCGCTGATCCGGGCGGAGGGCGATGGCCGAGCTCGCGATCACGGAGCTGGTCGCCGGCATCTGGTCGGTCCAGCGCGGACCGCGCTTTCGCGCCGCGTACATCATCAGGACGTCGCCGGGAGCCGTGCTGATCGACACCGGACCCGAAGCTTCGGGAGCGGCAATCATGCAAGGGTTTCAGAAAGCCCGCGTCGGCCTGAGATCGGTCCGCGCCATCCTTCTCACGTCCGCGGATCCCGACGCGGCGGCGGCGGCTCCCACTCTCCGGGAGCGCTGCGGAACGCGCGTTCTCGCTTCGGCGGGAGCGGCGCTGCGGCTCGAGCCCTTCGAGATCGACGGCACGCTCGAAGCCGGTCAGATCGTGGAGCAGCATTTCCAGGTGATCGAAGGTGAATCCGAGGAGAGACTCTCGTTCCGCTTCCTGCCCTCGGGCGCCCTCTTCACGGGCGGCGGCTTCCTGCTCAGCGGGGACCGAACGAGTTCAATTGGTCGATGAGCTGACGCAGCCGTCCGAACTCCCTTCGGTTGAAGTCGAGCTCGATCACCGCGAGCCGCGAGAAAGGCGTTCCCGCCTCCTCCGGCAGGGGCTTCCCTCGTTCGATGGCACCCGAACGAAGGATGTCGCGGAACCTGAGGTTGAGCTCCGCGAGCTCCGAATCGTCGAGCTCCCGCTCGAGCCGAATGAGGAGCTTCGATCCGACGTATCGCGAGGAGTGATACACGTCGTAGAAACGAAGGACGTCCTCGGTCGCGGCCTTCGCCGTTTCGACCACCCGGTAGAGCGACAGATCCGGCTCCGACACCAGGTGCGATGCCAGAAGCCGCTCTTCGATGAAGCGGGTCAGCCCTCGGAAGTAGCCGGTCTCGGGGTTCTCCACCATCACCACGGGTAGCGGAGTCTGCTTGCCCGTCTGCAGGAGGGTGAGCACCTCGAAGCCCTCGTCGAGCGTGCCGAAACCGCCGGGAAAGAGCGTGACGGCGTGGGACTCTTTCAGCAGGAAGAGCTTCCGGGTGAAGAAGTAGCGGAAGGTCATCAGCTTGTCGTCCCCGCGGATGATCTCGTTCGCCTCCTGCTCGAAGGGAAGCTTGATGTTGACTCCGACGCTCCGATGGCGGCCCGCGCCGATGTGCGCGGCGCCCATGATCCCGCTCCCGGCGCCGGTGATGACCATCCATCCCGCCTCCGCCATCCTCCTGCCGAACTCGACCGCCCGATCGTGGTCGGAGTGCGTGACGGCGGTTCGGGCCGAGCCGAAGACGGTCACTTTTCGCACGTGGCGAAAGGGCGTGAATATGCGGAAGGCGTGACGCATTTCTTTCAGCGCGGAGCTCGCGATCTTGAGATCGACGCGACTCGCGCCGTCGAGCGCGAGCTTGAGCGCGGTTACCGCGAGCTCCTGCACGTAGGTGACGTCGCCGTCCGGACAGCAGGTGCGGACGAGCTCCAGGACTCGCGCATCGAGCTCGGCGTTTCCCGTGGAGTACCGGGAATGCCTCCGCGGCGTGGTTTTCATCCTGGAGAAGTCCGTTGTGCTATGATACCTGTTTCACGGGCGGTCTTTGAATCGCCCCGGGAGGATTTCCTTGGCCCATAGCGCTTCCGCCATCAAGCGGGTACGGCAGAACGTCGATCGCCGTCTCCGCAATCGATCGAACCGGTCCCGTCTTCGCAGCCAGATCAAGAAGCTTCGCCAGGCCCTCGAGACGAAGAACACCGCCGAAGCGAAAAGCCCTTCTTCCGGAGACCGCGTCCCTGGTCGACGTGATGGTCAAAAAAGGCATCATCCACAAGAACGCAGGAAACCGCTACAAGTCCCGGCTCGCGCGGCGCGTCGCATCCGTAGGCGCCGCCACGAAATAGCTTCAGCGCCGGGCGCCTCGAGCCAGCTCGAGCACCAGCCCTTCCATCACCACCTGGTGCGGTAGCCTTGTCGACTTCAGAAGACGATCGGCGTCTGCGAGCGCGTCGACGGCGCGCCGGAGAAAGGCCCGATCGAGCTTTCGCGCGCTCTCGCCAATAGCCCTCGCGGCCGCCGGCGGCGCTCCCAGAAGTGAAGCGAGACTCGCTTCCTTCCTTCCGGAAGCCTGAGCGTCCTTCGCGATCCGGAGCTGGCCGACCAGCCGGTCGAGAAGAGCGAGGATTCGGAGCGGCGCCTCCCCTTCTTCGAGGAGCCTTCCGAGCTGACGAAGCGCGCTCGGAGCGTCGCCGGACGCGACGGCATCCGTGAACTTGAAGACGCTCTGCGCCCGCCCGCGGCCGAGGACCTCCGCCATCGTTTCCAGATCGAGCCGATCTCCCGCCGCGTAGAGCGACAACTTCTCGAGCTCGTTCGAGAGCCGCCACAGATCCGAGCCCACTTCGGTCACCAGGTATCGAATCTCCTCCCGCCCAAGCTTCAGGCCCCGCGCCCCCGCCTCCTCGGAAACCCATTCCTGGAGCTCCCACGGATCGGGGGAGTCGCAGGCGACGATCGTGACCTTCTTCTCGAGGTCCTTGAACCCTTTCCGCCGACCGTCCGGTTTCTTCTCGAGGTCGAGCACCAGAACGGTATTCGGGTTCGGGTCGGAGGCATAGGCCTGGAGCGGCTCGTCGCTCTCGAGGAGCCGGCTCGCGCGCTTCACCAGGATGCATCGGCGCCCGCCGAGGAGCGGCATCATGTTCGCGGCCACGACGATCCGGGAGGAGTCTCCGCTCTCCCCGTCGAAGCGCTCGAAAACGAAGGGACTCGGATTCTCGCCGACGACGGCTCTTTGAATCTTCTCCGATGCGAGCTGCCGCAGCAGGTCCTGGTCGCCCGACAGGAGGTAGACGGGCTCGACTCTCCCGTCGAGCGCTTGGTCGAGACCGGAGTAGGTGATCTTCAAAAGGCCTCGAGGATGCTGCTCACCAGCGACTTCGCGAACTCCTCCGCGAGACGCTGCATGGTCAATCCCTCTTGATTGAAGAACTCTTCCGGGTCCTCGCCGATCTCGTAGTCGTCGCGGAACTGGAAATTGTTGTTCGACCAGATGACGTCGTCCTTGACCACGTCCTTGAACTCCACCTGCGCCCGCACGATGACCGTGTAGGTCGAAGCCTGGCTCGCGTCCGGATCGTCGACCGAGCCTCCTTCGAGAACCGTCGGGGTGGTGAGGAACGAGACCACGGTGCCCGAGAGGACCGCGTCCGCCCCCGCTTCCTCCGCCTGAATCTTGTACCGGCCCCGGGCGGTGAACTCTTCCACCACCTTTCGGGTGAAGACTTCTTCGACCGACACCTTGTCGCTCCGGTTCGCGAAGGTGGGTATCGCGATGGTCGCGATGTACTCGGGAAGAAAATTTCCCCTACCGGCGAGGCTGTATCCGCAGCCGGGAGCACAAGAGCGACGACGGCGAGCGCGGCGCGCCGGATCCTCGCGCTTCATTCGGAGACCACCACGTTCACCAGTCGCTTCGGCACGACCACCACGCGCACGATGTCCTTCCCCTCGAGAAAACGCTTCACGTTCTCGTCGTCGAGCGCCCGTTTCTTGATGGTCTCGTCGTCTTCGTCCGTCGCCGATCGAGAGTCTGCCGCGCAGCTTCCCGTTCACCTGCACCACGAGCGTCAGCCGGTCCTCGGCCGCGATCGACGGGATCGTACGCCGGCCAGCCCCGCGAGGGATAGATCGGCTTCTCGTGTCCGAGCGATTCCCAGAGCTCCTCCGCGAGGTGCGGCGCGAAAGGCGAGAGGAGCAGGAGGACCGTCTCGGTAGCCTCGCGAATGGCCTTCCAGGTCTCGGGCCGCGTCGGGCCGCGGCTCGATCGTTTTGTAGAGCTCGTTCGCCAGCTCCATGATCGGCGGCGATCGGCGGTATTGAGATGGAAACGGTCCTCGATGTCGCGCGTGACCTTGAGAATCGTCTGGTGGGTCTTGCGGCGGAGAGCCGTCTCCGCCTCGTTCCACTGCTCGTCACCCTCGACGGAAGACGCCGACGAGATGGCGTCGAGCTCGTTCTGCACGAACCTCCACACCCGCTGCACGAATCGCGACGGTCCCTCGAGTCGCGCGTCGGTCCAGTCGATCTCCTTCTCCGGTGGCGCCTCGAAAAGGACGTAGAGCCGCAGCGCATCGACGCCGTGCTTCGCCGCGACTTCCTCGGGCTCGACGATATTGCCCTTGCTCTTCGACATCGCGGAGCCGTCTTTGATCACCATCCCCTGCGAGAGCTGGTTCTCGACCGGCTCCGAGACCTTGACCAGGCCGAGATCGCGCATCACTCTCGTCCAGAAGCGCGAATAGATGAGGTGCAGGATGGCGTGCTCGACTCCGCCGATATAGATGTCGATGGGAAACCACTCGTTCGCGATCTCGGGACGGAACGGCATTTCGCTGCAGTGAGGGTCGGTGTAGCGATAGAAATACCAGGACGAGTCGACGAAGGTGTCCATGGTGTCCGTCTCGCGCCGAGCGGGCCCGGAGCAGCCCGGACAGGTCGTCTTGACGAACGCCTCGTTCTCGAGGAGAACGGACTCCCCCTTCCCGGTAATGGTCACGTTTCGCGGGAGGACCACCGGAAGGTCCTCTTCCCGGACGGGAACGACACCGCACGCGTCGCAATGGACCATGGGAATGGGCGTTCCCCAGTAGCGCTGCCGGCTGATGCCCCAGTCGCGCAGCTTGTAGGTGATCGCTCTCTTCCCGAATCCGTGCTCCTCGGCGTGCTCGGTCATCGCCCGAAGCGCCTCGATCGAGGGAAGGCCGGTGAAGGGGCCCGAGTCGACGACCGTGCCGTAGTCCGCGTGGGGCCGATCGAGCTCCTCCGTCTCGAGCGTTCCCGAAGCGGGCTGCACCACGACGCGAATCGGAATGCCATGCGCGCGGGCGAAAGCGAAATCTCTCTCGTCGTGCGCCGGCACCGCCATGATCGCGCCCGTTCCGTACTCCATGAGCACGTAGCTCGCGATCCAGATCGGGACCGGCTCGTTCGAGAAGGGGTTCACCGCGAAATGCCCGGAAGCGATTCCCGTTTTCTCGGGCGCCTCGGCGAGCCGCTTCTCCCGCTCCTCGTTCTTCGCCTTCTCGACGTAGGCCGCGATCTCGGGGCTCGCGTTCGCGAAGCGCGCGGCGAGCGGATGCTCCGGCGCGAGAACCACGAAGGTCGCGCCGTAGATGGTGTCGATACGGGTGGTGAAGACCCGTATGCTGCCCTCGCCTTCCGCGAGCGGGAACTCCACCTCCGCTCCCTCCGACTTTCCGATCCAGTTTCGCTGCAGCGTCAAAACGGTCTGCGGCCATCCGGGAAGGTGGTCGAGCGCCGAAAGGAGCTCCTCGACGTAGCTCGTGATCCGGAGGAACCACTGCTCCAGGTCCTTCTGGACCACTTCCGCATCGCATCGCCAGCACCGGCCGTCGATCACCTGCTCGTTCGCAAGAACGGTGCGGTCCACGGGACACCAGTTGACGGCGGCCTTCTTCCGGTAGGCCAGGCCCTTCTTCCACATCTGGATGAAGAACCACTGGTTCCAACGGTAGTACTCGGGATCACAGGTCGCGATCTCGCGATCCCAGGCATAAGAGAAGCCGAGCCGCTGCAGCTGCCTCTTCATGTGAGCGATGTTCGACCGCGTCCAGTCCTCGGGATGGGCGCCGTGCTTGAGCGCCGCGTTCTCCGCGGGGAGACCGAGCGCATCCCAACCGATGGGGTGAAGGACGTTGAAGCCGCGCATCCGCTTGAATCGAGCGACGGCGTCGCCGATCGAGTAGTTGCGGACGTGCCCCATGTGAATCTTCCCCGACGGATAGGGAAGCATTTCGAGGCAGTAGTACTTCGGACGTGGATCGGTCTCGCTCACTTCGAAGGCGCGGCTCTCGAGCCAACGGCTCTGCCACTTCCGCTCGATCGCTTCGAAATCGTAAGGTCGGGACATGCGTCTCCTAGGAAAGGTTGAATTTTAACAGAAAGCAGAACCTGTACCCTCAGGGGGTCGATTCCGTCACCTCGCGGATACAAGTGAGGCCGTCTTCGAAGCTCCGGGTTCGTCGGAAATCGTGTTCGGCTCATTAGGTTATGGTTGGCTCCCAGCTTGGCATCCCCTTGCGTTACGGTCGGGTTAGTCCTGGATCGGACCGAAACGCGTCTGAGAAGAAAACCATCGAGAAGGTCCGGTCCCGGATGAAACCGCGCCGGGAGTACTGGTCGAGGCGGCGGCATAAACGGCCAGGCTCCCGGCGCTTTTCTTTTCACCGGTTGAGCGCGAGCGCCTGAATCGCTTCCCGGATGGCGCGGGCCCTTTCCTCCTCCATCGGAAGCGCGAGCGCTCTTTCCAGAATCGAGCGCGCCTCGGCGACGCGCTCCAGGCGCTCCAGAACGGAAGCCAAGTTCAGTAAGGCCGGCGAGATCGTCGGGTCTTTGGTCGATGGCGGATCGATACGCCGCCTCAGCTCCCTCGAGATCGGCGAGCGCATCGAGAGCCACCCCGAGCGCGAACTGCCCGCCGGGAAACGACGGCTCGCGCGCGACGAGAGATCTCAGCAAATCCCGCGCCGCGGTGAACGCCCCGGAAGCGCGATACGCCTCGGCGAGATTGAAGACGGCTTCGTCGTTCGGCACGTCCTTTTCCGCGAGCGGTCGAAGGAGCTCGATCGCGCTTTCGCTCCGGCCGAGGGCGAGAAGCGCCGTCCCAAGGTTGTACGCGGCGCGCTCGTCCGCGGGAGAGAGCGCGTGCGCGGCACGGAACGCCTCCTCCGCTTCGGCGAAAGCGTTCGCGCGATAGGAAAGTTCTCCGAGGGCCATCGCGATCTCGAAGCTCGACGGCTGCGCGCGAAAGGCGCGCTGAAGGCACTCCCGCGCTTCGTCGATCCTTCCCTCGGCTTCCGCGCGCTTCGCGAGCGCCAGATTGGCGTCTCCGTGATCGCGGATTCGCCTCGAGAGCTTTCCGATATTCGAGCGTCGCCTGGGTCTCATCCCCTTCCGCCGCCGCGACGAGGCCCATGACGTAGTGGGCGTCCGCCGAATCCTCGCCGCGCTTGAGGGCGAGCTCGATGCGCTTGCGCGCCGTCGGGACGTTCGAAAGGCGAAGGTAGGCGATCGCGAGATGAACCAGAACCTTCGGCTCTTCTTCGCGAGTCTCCCGGGAAACGCCCATCATCCCGAGCGCCGCCTCGAGCTCCCGGGCCGCCTCCTTCGCCCGGCCGAGCTTCAAGTAAGCGAGGCCCGAGATGGTAGCGGTAATCGGGAACCTGGGGAGCCTGCGCCGCGGCCTGGGAGAGTGCCTCGAGCGCCGCCTTCGATGTCACCCTGGTTGTAGAGCTCGACGCCACGTTGATAGGTGTCGGAGGCCGGGGCTTGAAGGGCGAGAGCGAGAAGGATCGCGGCCCACACGAGCCACTATAGCTCAAGTCCTTCTCGAGGACTTTCCGCACCATCGAGGAGATGGGGAGATCGCGAACGCGGTCGCGCTCCACCCAGCGATACTCGTTCTCGACCCCCGCCTTCGGCCGCGCTTCGAGCGCCGCTTCGAAGGCGTGCAGCGTGATTCGGCGATTCATGATCGTATGCTTCACCCGGAGAAGCTCCTCACCCAGATGCACAGCGAGGCCATAGGTCTCGCGCGCTTCGCGAACGATCGCTTCCCGTGGACTCTCACCTTGCGCGCATTCTCCCAGGGGGAGCTCCCAGAGATCCTTCAAGAGCTCCGTTCGCGTGCGCCGATAGAAAAGGAGTCTTCCCTTCTCCACCACGAGAGCGGCGCCCATCGAGACCGCTATCGCTCTCGGCCGCGCGCGAAGCTCCGGCAGGCGCTCCTGCAATCCTTCCCGGTTCGCGACACAGTCGACGCGCAACGGACAGATGAGGCAGCGAGGGGACCTCGGCGTACAAACGAGAGCCCCGAGCTCCATCAACGCCTGGTTGAAGTCGGAGATCGAGCGGCGGGGCAGAATCTTTTCCGAAAGGGCCCAGAGCTCCCGATTCAGCGCTCCCGAGCGCGGATCGCCTCGTAACCCGTAGCGTCTCGTGAGCACCCGAGCCACGTTCCCGTCCAGGATCGGCGCCGGCTTGCCGAATGCGATGGAAACGATCGCTCCCGCGGTATAGCGGCCGACTCCGGGTAGCGCCATCCAGCTCTCGACGTCCTCCGGAAATCGTCCTCGCCGCTCCTCGACGAGCATTCGGGCCGCGCGATGGAGGGAGCGCGCGCGGGAGTAGTATCCAAGCCCCGACCAGAGGGCGAGGACCTCAGCTTCCGTGGCCGCCGCCAGGCGCTTCACGTCCGGGAAGCGCTCGACGAAGCGCTGGAAGTAGGGAATGACGGTCTCGACGCGGGTCTGCTGGAGCATGAGCTCGGAGACCCAGACCCGGTACGGGTCGGGCGGCTCAGAGACCGCCCTCCAGGGAAGCCGGCGGCGGGCGCGCCGATACCAGGGAAGGAGCTTTCCGGCCAGTCCCATCGCCCGCAATCGTACCCCGGTTGCGAAGCCCGGACGCGAACGCTATCCTGTCGACGAACGATGAGTGCCACCCCGCTCGGCGAGCGTTACGTCGACTTGGGCGTCAAGGCCATCGACCAGGACGATCTGGAGAAGGCCCTCCGCTATTTGAACCGGGCGCTCTCGCTCGATTCCGATTCGTACCTCGCGTACTACAACCGCGCCGTGGCCTACGACATGCTGGACCGGCTCGAAGAGGCGCTCGCGGACTACGATCGCGCGCTCGCCATCCAGCCGAACCACCTGGCGTCGCAACACAATCGCGCCGTGCTGCTCCGGGAGCTCGGGAGGCCGCGCGAGGCGATCGAGGCGTTCGAATCGGTCCTGCGCTTCGACCCGGACAACGGCGACGTGCTGTACAACCGGGGAATCGCGCACGCCGACCTCGGCCGCTGGGAAGATGCGCTTCGCGACTACGAGCGAGCCATCGCAGCCGACCCGCAAAAGCTCGACTCGCGCATCGCGAAAGGAAACGCGCTCCTTGAGCTTTCGCGTATCGAGGAAGCGCTCGAAGTCGCGAAGGATGCCGTCCTGAGAGACGAGAAGTCGGTGGAAGCCCGCGTTCTGCGCGGAATGGCGGAGTTCGATTCGGGACGCTCCGCGGAAGCGGTCGAAGACTTCACTCGCGCCCTCGAGCTCACTCCCGACGATCACGGAGCGCTCCTCCATCGAGGCATCGTGCTGCAGAAGCTCAAGCGCAACGAAGAGGCGGTGCGCGACCTTCGGGACGCGCTCAAGAACCATCCCGACTGCGACGAAGCGTTCTACCACCTGGCGATCAGCTACGTTCAACTGGGCGATCGCGAAGCGGCGCTCGACGCTCTCCAGAAGGCGATCGATATCCATCCGCCCCGAAGAACCGACGCCCAGAAAGCGCAGGAGTTCGAGTCCCTCCGGTCCGAGCCTGCGATTCAAAGCCGTGGTGGCGGGCAAAGAGACGCCGCGGATGAGCTCGGCGCGGGACGATACAGAAAGACCGCGACCGGCCGAAGATGTGCCCCTGCCCGATCCCGATATCCTGGTCCGAACCTGCCCCAACTGCGGATCGAAGCTCGCAGGAAAGCCGATGCAAGCTCCTCTGCCCCCGCTGCCACTACTACATGAGCTGCTCGGACTACTACTGAACCCCTAAGAAGAACGCAAAGCGTTGAAGGCTATTCGCTGAGGAGGAGCTCGAGCGCCAGTCGCTGGTAATACTCCACGGCGTCGTGGGCTTCCTTCTTCCCGATCTTTTCGTTCGACGTGTGGGCGTCGTGGATCGAGCCGGGACCGATGAGGAGCGGCTTTCCGAAAGTCTTCAGGGATTTGATGTCCGTGCCGAAAGCGACGGGGGCGATCTCGTAGCCCGGACGCGTCTCGCAGAAGACGGCATCCGACTGAGAGATGAGCTCGAAGCTCGACGCGGGATGACGCGCGAGGATCGCTTCGAGCTCCTCGCGCACGTCCGTTGCGCGCCCGACGACCCGGATGAAGACCGTGGCTTCGGCGGCGGGTGCGATCACGTTCGCGGCGAGCCCGCCGGACAGCGTTCCGATGTTTACCGTCGCGGCGCCGAGAACGATCGCTTCGCCCCCAGTCGTGGGCGCGGATCTCGGCAGAACGTCGAGGAGCCGCTCGATCGCGGAGTCCCCGAGCTGGGGGTAGGCGGAGTGCGCGGCCTTTCCCTTCGCCGTCAACCGGAACTTCAATCCGCCCTTGTGCCCGTTCGCCATGCGGTTCTCGGTCGGCTCGCCCACGACGACGTACCGGGCGCGTGACTCGAGCCGGTTCGCGGCGAGGGCGCCCACGCTGTCGACCTCCTCGCCCACGACGAAAAGAAGACCGAGGTCGGTGACACCCTGGTCGCGGAGAGCGACGGCGGCGAAGACCATCGCCGCGAGAACTCCCTTGGCATCGCAGGCCCCCCGGCCGTAGACGTATTCGTCGTCCTCGGAGCTCGGATAGAACGGAGGCACCGTGTCGAGATGCGTGCAGAACACGACGCGCGGGAGAACGCCCCGGCTGACGAGCATAGACGTTTTTCCGGCCATCGACGACGTCCTGAAGCGTGACCTCGAATCCGCGGTCTGCGAGATCCTTCGCGACGAAAGACGCGAACTCGTGCTCGGAGCCGGTGACGGACGGAATATCGACCAGGCGACGGATATGGGCGATGAGCTCCGTCAGGGAATCAGTCCTCGGGCTCGGCTTCCGCCGCCAGCATCACCGTCCGACCCTCGGGATCGGTCGTGGTGAGGACCCGATGCCCCCACGGCATCGTTTCCGGAGGTCGCGTGAACCGGACCCCTTTGGAGAGGAGGTGCTGGTAGGCGCGATCGACGTCGTCCACCATGAAATAGAGTCCGGGCTCCCGCGGAGCCGCTTCCCCGGTCCTCAAATCCGGGTGGGGCGCCATGAAGCCGAGAGTGGAGCTCGAGGACGTGCGGACCACGAGGTAGTCGACCCCGTCCATGTCGCGGAACTCCGTCGGCATCTCGAGGATCTCGCCGTAGAATTTTCGAAGCTGGGAAGACTTGTAGGTCAGGTAGTCGACGTGCTGGGTCGAGATGGCGAGGGGCGGCCTTCTTCGCCGCCGACCGTCCGCGACGGAGTTTTCCTCGGGGCGCGTTTCGATCCGGCCTTTCGCGCGCCTTCTTCTTCCTGACGGGCTTACTCGGCATCGATGGATCAGAATCTCCGGAGGCTGGCCCAGTACTCGCGGTGGACCGACCTCAGCTCTTTCAACAGATCGGAGGCACCCGCCCCGGGCGCCGACGGTATCGGGACGTCGCCCCCGCTCATGACGTCGAGCACGGCGGCGATCGATTCCTCGAGCGCGCGGATGTTGTAACCTCCCTCGAGGACGAAGACTGCCTTCCCGCCACAGGCTTCCCCGGCCAGGCGCAGGATCTCCGCGGCCATCGCCCCGTAGCCGGCGCTCGAGAGCTCCATTCCCCCGAGAGGATCGTCGCGATGGGCGTCGAAGCCCGCGGAGACCAGGACGAGATCGGGCCGATACTCGAGGCCGACGGGCAGGAGGACGTCGCGAAAGACGCGAAGGTACTCTCCGTCTCCCATTCCCGCGGGCATCGGGACGTTCAGCGTGAATCCCTCCCCCTCGTCCTTTCCCGTTTCGTGAATCCCGCCAGTCCCGGGATAGTGCGGGGACTGATGGGTCGAGAGGTAGAGGACCTCGGGCGAGGTGTAGAACGCTTTCTGGGTGCCGTTTCCGTGATGAACGTCGAAGTCGATGATGAGGATGCGCTCGAGCTGAAACCGTTTGAGCGCGTACATCGCCCCGACCGCGACGTTGTTGAAGAAACAGAAGCCCATCGCCTTGTCCGGCTTTGCGTGATGTCCCGGCGGCCGGGGAAAGGCGAACGCGTTCTCGACCTTGCCTTCCATCACCCGGTCGATCCCGGTGAGCACGGATCCAACCGCGAGATGGGCCACGTCCGCGGTCGCTTCCGACGCGATGGTATCGGAGTCGAGATAGGTCCGCTCCTTACCGCGGGTCGCCACGACTTCGTCGTAGAGCCTCTCCCAGTGAACGAGGAGAATGTGCTCCTTCTCGGCCGGCTTGGGAGCCACGAGCTCGAGCTTCCCGGAGAGCGCGGGCGCGGCGAGGGCGCGGGAGACCGCGTCCATACGCTCCGAGGATTCGGGGTGCCCCTTGCCCGGATCGTGCCTCCGGAAGTCGTCGCTGAAGATGACTCCGGTGGTCATGCCAATCTAGCTCCCCGGCCGATAGCGGCGGAACAGGAGCGCCGCGTTGGTTCCGCCGAATCCGAACGAGTTCGAGAGCGCGAGCTCCACCCGTGCCGCTTCGAGCCACATTGGGAACGTAGTCGAGGTCGCACTCCGGATCCGGCGTCTCGTAGTTCACGGTCGGCGGGAGCTTCTGATCCCGGAGCGCGAGGACGGTGATCCCGGCTTCGAGGCCTCCCGCCCCACCCAGGAGGTGGCCGGTCATCGACTTGGTCGAGCTCACCGGAAGCTTCCGCGCGTGCTCGCCGAAGACCTTCTTGATGGCCAGCGTCTCGGTGCGATCGTTGTATTCCGTCGACGTCCCGTGGGCGTTGATGTAGTCGACGTCCTCGGGACGGACGCCCGCGTCGGCGATCGCCATCGCCATCACCCTCGTGGCTCCGTCCGCGTTCTCCGAGGGCGTGGTCATGTGGTATGCGTCCGACGTCATGCCATAGCCCACGAGCTCCGCGTAGATGCGCGCGCCGCGCGCGCGGGCGGTCTCGAGCGATTCCAGCACCAGCACTCCCGAGCCCTCTCCGACCACGAAGCCGTCGCGATCCTTGTCGAACGGCCGCGACGCCCGCTGCGGCTCGTCGTTCCGCGTCGAGAGCGCCCGCATCGCGGCGAAACCGCCCACCGCCATGGTGGTGATGGCGGCCTCGCTTCCGCCGGCGATCATCGCGTCCGCGTCACCCCGCTGGATGATCTTCATCGCGTCGCCGATGGCGTGCGCGCTCGCCGAGCAGGCGGTCGCGGTCGCGGAGTTGGGCCCCTTCGCTCCGAAGCGGATCGATACCTGTCCGGCCGCGAGGTTGATGATGATCGCGGGGATGAAGAAAGGAGAGATGCGGCGGGGGCCGCTCTCGAGGAGCACCTTGTGCTCCCGCTCGATCGTCGCGAAGCCGCCGATTCCCGAGCCGATGAATACGCCGACCCGCTCGGCGTTGTCCTTCGTGACTTCGAGGCCGGAATCGGCCATCGCGAATTGCGCGGCGGCGAGGGCGTACTGGATGAAGACGTCCATCTTCTTGACGTCTTTCTTGTCGACGAAAAGGAGTGGATCGAACCCCTTGACCTCACCCGCGATGCGGACGCTGAAGCCGGAGGCGTCGAAGCGGGTAATGGGACCGATGCCGGAGCGGCCCGCGAGCAGGCCCTCCCAGGTCTCTTCGGTGCCGATGCCGAGAGCGGAGCAAAGCCCCACTCCGGTGACGACCACTCTCCGTTTCGGATGATTCTGCACTTCGCTAGTGGCGCAATTGGCGCAATAGGCGAAATCGAGCGGGCTCCGCTACTTCGCGTGGTCCTGGATGTAGGAGACCGCCTCTTTCACGCGGGTGATTTTTTCCGCGTCCTCGTCGGGGATCTCGATCCCGAATTCCTCTTCCAGGGCCATCACCAGCTCGACCTGGTCGAGGGAGTCGGCGCCGAGGTCGTCGACGAACGACGCGTCCTCCGTGACCTGGTCCTGATCGACGCCGAGCTGCTCGACGATGATGCCCTTCACTTTCTCTGAAATGTTACTCATGAAACCTCCTAGAAACTCCCTACATGTACAATCCGCCGTTGACCTGCAAAACCTGTCCGGTGACGTAGCCCGCTCCCTCCGAGGCGAGGTACAGCGCCGCCGCGGCCACGTCTTCGGGCCGTCCGATGCGCTGCATGGGAATCGCTCCGAACAGGAGCTTCCTCGCTTCCTCCTGGATACCGCGAGTCATGTCCGTCTCGATGTAGCCGGGAGCGATCGCGTTCACCGTGATCTGCCGCGATGCGACCTCCCTCGCGAGAGCTTTGGTGAAACCGAGGATCGCCGCCTTGGACGCGGCGTAGTTCACCTGACCGGGGTTGCCCGTCAACCCGACGACCGAGCTCATGTTGATGATCCTGCCGGCACGCTCGCGAATCATAGGTCGCAATACCGCCTGGCTGCAATAGTAGAGCCCGTTCACGTTCGTGGCGATGACCGATTCCCACTCTTCGGGCTTCATACGCATCAGGAGGTTGTCGCGGGTGATGCCCGCGTTATTGACCAGTATGTCGATCCGGCCGCGCTCCTGAAGGAGTCCCTTGATCGCCGAGTCGACCGCTTCGCGTCTGGAGACGTCCATCGCGATCCCGGTGACCGCTCGAGGCAAATCCCGCGACAGCTCCTCGGCCGCCGCTCGCACGCCCGCCGGCGTCCCGGCCCGTGATCGCCACGTCCACGCCCGCCGTTGCGAGCGCTGCCGCGATGGCGCGTCCGATGCCGCGCGTGCCGCCGGTCACGAGGGCCACCTTCCCGTCCCACTCAGACAACCGGAGCTCCTTCCGTGAAGAAGCGCTCCACGTCCGAAGGCCCGCTGACCGAAGCGACGGACGCGTCTTTCAAGATCTTGCGCACCAGTCCGGAAAGGACTTTGCCCGGTCCGATTTCGACGAACCGGCTTACGCCGCGATCGGCCATCGCCTGGATGGTTTCCTCCCAGCGAACGGGAGAGGCCACCTGGCGAAGCAAGGCGTCTTTCGCTTCGACTCCGCGCAGGATCGGCCGGGCATCGACGTTGGTGAAGAGCGGAATGTCGAGGTCCCGGAACGAGGTCGCCTCGAGGTCCGGCGCGAGCGCCTTCGCCGCGGGCTCCATGAGCCGGCAGTGGAAAGGCGCGCTTACCGCGAGCGGAATGGCCCTTTTCGCGCCGCGCTCCCGGGCGAGCGCGCACGCGCGGTCGACAGCTTCGCGGTGGCCGGCGATCACGACCTGCCCCGCGCCATTGAAGTTCGCCGGCTCGACGACTTCTCCCGCGGCCGCTTCGCCGCAGACCGCGACCACCTCGTCGGCCGCGAGGCCCAGGATCGCGGCCATCGCTCCGGAGCCCACCGGGACGGCAGCCTGCATGTAGCCGCCGCGTTTGCGAACCAGGGTGACTCCCTCCTCGAGAGCGAGTGCTCCGGCGAAAACCAGCGCCGAGTACTCGCCAAGGCTATGCCCGGCGACGAAGTCCGCCCGAGCTCCCATTCCGCGGAGCACTTCTCCGAGAGCGCTCGACACGGTCAGGATGGCGGGCTGCGTGTTCTCGGTGAGCCGAAGGTCGTCCTCCGGGCCCTCGAAGCAGAGCTTCGACAGGGCGAAGCGAAAGCGCTCTGTCGGCGCGCTCGAAGATCGCTCGGGCCTGCGGATAGCGCTCGGCAAGCTCCAACCCCATCCCCGGGTGCTGCGAGCCCTGGCCGGGAAACAGAAACGCGACTTTGCCTTCGCCGTTCATCGAAGCATGAATTTCCGATCGATTTCGGGCCGCCCGCGGGTCGGCGCGCGAAGTCGATCTGAAGGATCTAAAGGAAGCTCAGATTTCCTTGACTTCCATGACCTGGGTACCCTTGTAGTACCCACAGCTGGGACACACACGGTGCGGATGTTTGGGCTGGTGACAGTTCGGGCACTGCGAGAGCGGCTTCTTGGCGAGGGCGTCGTGGGCCCTGCGCTTGCCTCTGCGGCTCTTCGAGTGCCGTCTTTTGGGATTGGGCATCTAGGATCTCCTCGATTTCGAAAGCGTACTGAGCGGGGCCCACCTCGGATCGATGTCCTCGGGCACGCACGCGCAGGACGAAAGGTTGTGATTCGCGCCGCACTGGGGGCACAGCCCGAGACAGTCCAACTTACAGAGCGGTTTCATCGGCAGCGCGAGAACGATCTGCTCCACGATCATCTGGGAAAGGTCGATCCGCTCGTCTCGGTAGAAGCTCACGGCGAGCTCTTCGGGGTCGAGTCCGCGTCCCTCGCCGTCCTCCTCCCCGTCCTTCCCGGGACCGGCGTTCGACGACTGCGGAAGATACAGGAGGTCGAGCTCTTCCGCAAGGTCCATCGGAAGCGGGTCGAGACAGCGAACGCAGGTGAGCTCGATGCGACAGGACATGCGGCCACGGAGCCGGAAGACACGCTTCTCGCAGACGGCGCTCTCCGTCGTCTCCAACCGGATCGAGGCGGCCCGAAACAACGACCGGCGTCGAGACCTTGAACTCCTCGTTCGCGAGAGCGGCCGGATCGAGCTCGATCGCGCGGTCTACCGCCTGCCCCTCGAGGGGCACGCGATCCAAATCGATGAACACGTCTTTAGTCCCTTGGTGGCGGCAGGATTATAGCACGGCGGTCCGGCGGGTCAATCTCGGATCTACTCCTTTTTTTCACCTTCATCGACGACCTCATCGAGGTCCATGTAGTTCCCGAACTGGCGGTTGCCGCTGATCGTCGATATCGCGTGCTTGAAGAGCATCTGGTCGACGCCGTTCGTCTCGAGGATGATGGCGAAGCGATCGAAGTTCTTGATGCGGCCGCTGAGCTTGGCTCCGTTCACCAGGTACACGGTGACGTTCACGCGCTCGCGGCGCGCGTGGTTCAGAAAACTGTCCTGCACGTTCGGGGGCTGTTTCAGCATGAGACCGCTCCGGAGTTCGAAAGCTCCCCCGCCGTCGGAAGAGTCCGCCGAATCCAATCGAGGACCTGTGAAGCGACCTCCGCGTCGTCGCCGCAGCCCTCGAACCATTGCACGTCCGGCTCCCGCCGGAACCATGTCATTTGCCGCTTCGCGTACTGAGTGGTCGAAAGGAGGGTGAGCTTTCTCGCGCCGTCGAGATCGATCTCGCAATCGAGGTGGCGTATCACTTCGCGATAACCAATGGCCTTGAAGGCCGAAATCCCGTCGCCGTGCTCGAGGCGCAACCTTCGGACCTCATCCACCAATCCCCGCGCGAACATCGCGTGGACCCTGGCCTCGACCCGCGCCTTCAGCACTTCGCGGTCCGGCCGAAGCCCGACAAGTATATCCTGGAAGCCCGGGAGCGGCCTCTCTCGAGTGCGCATGAGCTCGCTCATCTTCCTCCCCGATTCCAGGAAGACTTCGATACCCCGAACGAGGCGGATGCGGTCGTTCTCGTGGATCCTCGCCGCCAGGTCGGGGTCCCACCGGCGGAGAATGCGATGGAGCGCGCGCCCGCCGCGCCGCTCGGCGATCCGCATCAGACGCTCTCGAACTCCGGTCGAGCGGCCCGGCCCGGCGAAGAGTCCCCGTCTCAACGCTCGCAGATAGAGACCCGTGCCGCCCACGAGAATCGGAAGCTTTCCGCGCGACGCCACGCCTTCGATGGCGGGGACGGCACGGCGCACGAACTCCGCCGCGGAGAACTCCTCGTTCGCCTCGACCAGATCGAGAAGATGATGCGGCACTCCGCGCCGCTCCGAGAGCGGTAGCTTCGCGGTGCCGATATCGAGCCCTCGATACACCTGAAGCGCATCGCAGCTCACCACTTCTCCGCCGAAGTTCTCGGCGAGACGGAGGGCGAGGTCGCTCTTCCCCGCCGCGGTCGGCCCGACGATGGCGAGCAGGACCCGGACGGTTTTCGATTCCCTTTCGGTCACAAGACGAGCCAACGGTACAGAATGAAGCCGGCGATGAGAAAACCCAGAATCACCGCGCCGTAGATTTCCGGTGTCGAGAGACCCGGCGATAATTTCACCCCAGCTCTCGCGTCTGCATCTCCCGGAACAACTGGATGAGATGGGTCTCGTGAGATGCGCCGAGGGTGCGCTTCACCGCGAGCAGCTCCGAGTAGAGGAGCTCGTTGAGGGCGGAGACGAGCTGATCCCGCCTCTTGTCCTCGGCGATTCGCTGCAGGTTCGCCTCGATCTGGCCCGGATCGAGCGAGCCGTCCTGCCGCAGACGGACCCGGTCGAAGAGAGAACCGGGACGTTCCTTCAGCTCCTTGAGATACTTCTCCAGGATAATCTCCGCGATCGGTCCCACCTCGCCCGACATGTGGCGGAAGAGACGGCGGTACATCTCGTTGTAGAGCTCAACCACCGACTGGTAGTCCTCGCGATCCTCGAGCTTCTGGGCGAGCGGAGCCTGCCTCGGTCCTCGCGATCGGAGGACTGCGACCGCGAGGAAAGTATGGAGCACTTTGCGCGTCTCCATCTCGCCGATCTCGCTCTCCTGGCAAATCTCGGAAACGGTGCGCTTGCCGTCGGCGATTCCCAGCACGTGTCTCTCGTGCGGCTCGAGCTCCACCGGTGGCGCTTTCGAGGTCCGCTCCACCACGGAATCCGTGGAGAGGAAGTGCTCGCGAATGGCGCCGGTCCCCTCCGAACGGCGAATCCCCTCGACCACCAGCTTCTCCACATCCAGGTCGAAAGTGATCTTCTCCCGCCGCGGGAGCTCGTCCTCTTCGAACTGGAAATAGCCGTCCTCCCAGTTGAAGATGCTCCAGACGATCTCCTTCACCTGCTGCTCGATCGCCCACCACAGGTCTTTGGGCGAGAGCACTCCGCTCTCGACGAGGGCCTTCCCCAGCCGCTGCCCGCCGCGTATGCGCTGCGACAGCTTCAGATACTCGTCGGCGGAAATCTTTCCGCCTCGCAGGAGAACCTCACCCAGGCGATCCTGGGTCAAGCTCGAGCCGGCGAAGACCAGCTTTCCGTCGAGAAAGTAAATCGACTTCCTCACGCCCGCGTTCACGAGCGACAGAACTCCGGTGCGGCCGGCCTCCTGGAGCAGCGCGAGGACCGAGGGCAGGCCGACGTCGGACAGACGGCCCCTCAGGCCGCCGCGCTCGGGTGCGCTCTCGACAGTCGAACGGTTGGAACTCATGCTCTCGATTGGGCTGGGGCTGGTCACCGACATGCTACGGTCGGCTGGGATGGTTGTCAATCCGCGTGCCCGGATAGTAGTGGCTCAGGATGTCTCGATAGGAGTACCCCGCCGCCGCCATGCCGTAGGCCCCTACCTGACACATCCCGACACCGTGCCCCCACCCGCGCCCCGTGAAGACCCAGCCTCGAATGGTCCCGTCCGCTTCGTGCTGCGGGTCGAAGAAGAAAAGGTTCTCTCGTATGCCGAGCGCCCGGCGAATCGCCAGGCCTTTCAGCGTGACGCTCGCCGGCGCTTCCCACGACTTCGAGCTCCGCGATGCGGCCCGAGGCGCCGTAGCGCTTCGGGCGGAGCTCCCGCACGGAGCCCACCGGCACCTGTGACGATGCGTTCACTTCCCGTGAAAGCTCGTCAGCGGATTTCCGAACCACCCAGTGCGAGAAGCGCGAGCTACGGTCGAAGCTCCCGCCGTCTTCGAGGAGCACGAGGATGTCGATGCCTTCGTCGCTGGCGCGATACCGAACGCGGTCGTTCGGCAAGAGGGTGAGCTCGCTCGCGTAGTAGGACACTCCCGCGATCTCGCGGAAGAAGCGCCGCGACGGTGCGAGGGCCATCGAGGTTTCCGTTCTCTCCGCGGCGTCGACGACGGTGAGTCCCGCGGCGTCGGCCCTCCGTATTCGGCCTTCTTTCAGCAGAGACTCTCCGCGCTGGACCAGCAGACGATGAAGGGTGACCATTACCAGCTGCCGAGAGACACGCTGACCCGTCCGCACGCCGTAACCCTCCGGGACGATCAGGCCGCTTCGAATGGCGTAAGCGAGACGGAGTCGGTCGGCCTCGGGCAGGTCTCCTCCGGCGATACGAGTCGCATCGAAATCGGAGAACAGGAATGGCAGCCTTCTGTCCCAGCACAGCCCTTCGCTCAAAAGACCGGCGAGGGCCGGAAGGTCGAGGACCCTGGCGCTGTCCGATGCCCCTCCGGGCTCGGTCCAGCACGGCGACTGACCGAGAAGCCGGAGCGCCGACGCGAGCCAGTTCCGAGCCTCCGTGTAGCTGAGCTCGCGGCTCTCATCGCCGGGCTCCAGTACGCCGAGGGCGCGGAGGACCGCGGCTTCGAGGGTGAGAGGCGCGCCTCCCGCGGACGCCACAACCGGCGCCCGCGCTTCGAGAAAACAAGCACGGCTCACGAGGTAAGGTTCCTTCTCGCTGAATACGTTCTCCGAGCTCTCCGTCCTTCCCCCGCAGGTCGAGGTGTAGAGCGCGTCGACGGGCTCGCCGTCGAAGGTGAGGACCTCGCCCGCCGTTTCGGACACCGCGGCGTTCGAGAGCGGACGCTCGACGGCGACACCCCGGTACACCTGACAGGACGGGGTCGCACAGAGATCGTAACCGTCGGCCACGAACTGCCCGCGCCTCTTTACCGCGTAGGTCCGCGCGGCGATGGCTTGCGCCTTCAGCGCTTCCTTCTCCGGAAACGCATCGGGCGAAAGCTCCGCAGGAACCACTCCTCGCAGGTAGTCCTCGAGATTCACCACATTGATCGCGGTGAGCGACGACGATTTGTTCAGCGCGATCTCGAGATATCCGCGATAGGGCCGTGAGTCGAGCTCGATGAAATCATCCGCAGAAGACGGAGCGGCCGTGATCTTCCGCGAATCGACGCGAACCGGCGGGCTTCCGCCGCCGATCAGCAGGAACCCCCGGGCCCCTGCTACCGTCGTTGCCTCGCGGACGACGGACGGGGAGTCGAAGCCGAGCCGTTCGATCGCACCGGCCTCTCGGGCCGCGGCCGCCTCGTCGGCGAATTCTCCCATCCGGACCGCGTAGCGACCCGTGCCCGGCACGCGTGCGGTCGAGAGGTCTCGCTCGAGCTCCTCGGCGGCGCGCGTCCTGAAATCGGAGGCGGCGGCCTCGGTCGGAAACGACGCGAGCTCGACGCGATAGACCCATCGCTCAGCCGCGCCTGCGGAATCGATTTCCGGTTGCACGATGACGTCCTGGCTCTCGAGCCACACGGAGCCATCCCCCACCCGCATCGGCCGCGGTGAGGTCAAGCGAACGATCGCGGCCGCGGTCGATAGGCCGATACGGATGCGAGGCTCGATAGCGAGCCGGTCGAGAGTTGCCGCCGGCGGCGGCGACACAGGGGCGGGCGCGGCCGAAGTCGCCGCCGGAGGGGCTGCCGGCCTCGGAACGGGTGCGCGCGTCGGCTTTCCACCGCAAGCGATGGCGGCGGCGCCGGCCGGGATCAGGAACCAGGATTTAACCAAACAGGTCGTATGGCCGCTCGTTGTACCAGAAGACGAGGATGATATCGAACTTCTCGTCCGGATAGTCGGCGGGAAGCGGCATGAGCTGCGAGGCGCGGAGCGCCCCGACCGCCGCGTTGTCGAAGCCAGAAGTGCCAGATGGAATGAGGAGCTTCAGGTCCGTGATGGTTCCGTCGGATGCGACCGAGATTCCCACCGCGACGTGGCCATGATTGAAGGATATGGAGTAGGGAATGATCCAGTTGCGACGGACCTCCGCGATCATCCTGCGGATCCAGGGCACGAAATTCGCGCCCTTGTCGTTGTAGTAGAGGGTGTTGTCGGTGTTCGCGACCAGCCCTCCCTCCGGGTTCTCGAAACGGGTGCCCGCGAGGAAGCGCCGGATGTCGGTAAACGCTCCATCCTCACCTCCCTCGCCCAGCTCGCGCGGCGACGGCTTCGGATCGGGCGGTCGGATGTCGATGCGCGCTTTCGAGGCCTCGCGTGAGCGCGGGTCGCCGAAGAGGAGCTCCGATGCCTCCGCCGGCGTGAGCCGGGTCTCCGGCTTTTCCAGCCCGCCGTTGCCGTTCTCCGCCCCCAGACTTTCCTCAGCGGTTTCTTCGTCTTCGCCCGACTCCGCGGCCATCACCGGTTCCTCTTCCGGCTCCTTCGGGGTTTCGGTCTCGCCTTCCTTCCCGGGATCTTTGACTTCCTTGTCCGTGTAGAACTCCTCCGCGTTTCCCTCGGAGAACGGAAGATCGTTCATGAAGTCCTGCGGCTTCGGCGAAGGGAGCATCGCCTTCGGAATCAGCATGCGGTTATCCGCGACCTGGGGCGGCGCCTTTTCCGCCGGCGGCGCGGGCTGGGGCGGTACGGGAACTACCGGCACGAGCGTGACCGGAGGAGCCTCAGGTTTCGGCTCTTCCATGAAAACGAGGAGCGGGTTCTCCTGCTCGGTCTCGGTCGTTTCCTCCGGGGAATCCCGCTTTCCCAGAAGCTCGAGGCTCGGCTCGATCAAGAGGAGCAGCATGATGAGAAAGTGAAGCCCCGCGGAGACCGATACACCGAGCCGTGGATTCGAGTCGAGTTTCTCGTGCGCCTCGCCGTGCTCCAGGATCTCCGCGGCCTCGTCGGGATCGGAGATGAATCCCGAGAAGAAGAAGTCCTCGTAGCCGCCGACGGGAATCAGCCCTTCGAAGCCCCGGCTCTCGCGCTGCAAAGAATGAGGCGCGGCTCCGCTCCGGGCGCGCCGTTTCGGCAGGGATGGGGCGCCCCGGCGCTTCGCCGTCCGGTTGCGGTGCATTCCGTTTCAACTATAGCCGCGGCCGATCCCACCGGCAAGAACGGCCCAGGAAATTTACACCTTTCTTACGCGTGAACTTGAAGCCGTCAGCGGTTCTTTCCCATCGCGGAGACCACCTCGAGGGCGAGCGAGAGCGACTTCAGTCCGTCTTCGCCGGTGACCCGGGGGGTCCCGCCCCTCGCGGCGGCCTCCAGGAAGTCCTCGAGCTCCAGGCGGAGCGGCTCGTCTTGGACGATCGGAAGGTCCTCGCGCCGGATCTCGGGAGCGGCGCCCGGAGCTCGAACCAACCGGTACGAGACCGCTTCCTGCTTCTGGTAATCGAGGGAAACGTAGCGCGAAGGCTCGAACCATCGCAGCTTCCGTATCTTTTCCTGCGACACCCGACTCGCGGTGATGTTGGCGACGCACCCGTTCGCGAAGCGAAGCCGGGCGTTGGCGATGTCGATCCGCCCGGTCAGGACCGGCACTCCAACCGCCTCGAGAGACGCCAGCTCCTGCTTTACCAGGGCCGCGACGACGTCGAGATCGTGAATCATCAGATCCAGCACGACGTCAATGTCGAGGCTGCGGGGTGAAAAAGAGCCGAGTCGATGGACTTCGATGAACCGCGGATCGCTCGCGCCTTTCAAGAGCGCTTCGACGGCGGGGTTGTGGCGCTCGGTATGGCCGACGGCGAGGACCCGCGTCCTCTCTTTCGCGAGATCGACCATCCGGCGGGCCTCCGCGAGGCTCGCGGCGATCGGCTTCTCCACCAGAACGTGCACGCCGGCTTCCAGAAGCGCTTCCGTCACCTCACCGTGGCTTGCGGTCGGGACCGCGACGCTGGCCGCGTCGATCTCGGAAACCAGCTCGCCCACGTCGGTGACAGCCCGCACGCCGTAGGCGTTCGCCACCGCGCGCGCCCTCTCTCGATCGATATCGGCGACCCCTACCAGCTCCGCATTCGCGCTCTCGGCGTAGATCCGCGCGTGGCGCGAGCCGAGATGCCCCACGCCCACGACCGCCACTCTCGTCTTCTCACTCACGGGAGACTCCGTAGACGGCGATTCCACGGGCATCCGCGCGCAGAAGGAGCTCCTCGCGCTCCAGGAGCAGGACTCGCCCGGCCTCGAGGGCGAGGACAGATGCGCCCGCCGCGGCCATGGAATCGATGGTGTTGGGTCCGACGACCGGGACGTCGAAGCGCATGTCCTGAAGCGGCCGCGCCACCTTCACGACGATGAACGGACCGTCGGTTACCTCCGCCGCGCGGCGGATCGCACGGTCCGTCCCCTCCATCGCTTCCGCCGCGACCACCGCCATGCGCTTCACGACGACGGTTTGACCGACGTCGAGAGAGGCGAGTCCGCGGGCCTTCTCCACTCCGAAGCGAACGCTTTCCATCTCGCTCTTCCCCGGCTTTCTGCGGGTCATCGGCCCTTCTTCCGCGAGATGCCTCCGCAGGAGGATCGTCGAGTCGAGAAGCTCGATCCCTTCCTCCTCCAGGACTTCCGCCACCGTGAGCAGCAGCGCTTCGGTCGTCCGGGAGCGCAGCCTCGTGAGCACCTTGAGCGTGAGGAGATCGGGCTTCAGGATGTCGAGCGCGCGAGCGTGCTTGACCCGGCCGGCGAGGATGGCCTTCGTCACGCCGGCATCGCGCAGAATGCCGACGGTGCGAGAGAGCTCTCCCAGGGCGACCCAGTGAAAAGCCTCCGACGCAGCGGCCAGATCGGGGTTCGCTTCCCCCTCGATGAGGAGCGTGGTTACGGGCAGCCCCAGCCGCTTCGCCTCCTCGAGAATCAGGAAGGGGAATCGGCCCTCACCGGCGATGAGGCCGAGCCGCCCGGGTAGACCGTCAGTCGTTTTCGTCTTTCCCGCGCTTGACGATCACGCCTCGCTTCGAGGAGCGGATGAACTCCACGAGCGTGCGCACATCGGCGCTGTCGCCGTTCTCCGAAAAGACGGAGAGCTCGGCGACCGCCTGCGAAACGTTCACCGAGGGATGCATCAGGACCCGATAGGCGCCGCGAATGGCCTCGATTCGTTCTCGGGTGAAACCGCGGCGCTCGAGGCCGATGGTGTTCACCCCATAGAGAAGCGCTCGATTGCCGACGGTCTTGGAGAACGGCAGTACGTCCTTGGTGGCGACGGTATATCCGCCGATGAACGCGTAGATGCCCACACGACAGAACTGGTGGACGCCGCTGTACGCGCCGATGGTGGCGTGGTCCTCGACGATCACGTGGCCCGCCAGGGTCGCGGCGTTCGCGAAGATGATGGAGCTCCCCACGATGCAATCGTGGGCGATGTGCGTGTACGCCATGAAGAGATTGCCGTTGCCGATGACCGTCCGGCCGCCTCCGAGCGCGGTCCCCCGATGTATGGTGACGAACTCGCGAAACGTGTTGTCGTCGCCAATCTCGAGCGTCGAGACCTCTCCCTTGAACTTCAAGTCCTGGGGCTCGAAGCCGATCGACGCGAAGGAGAAGATGCGGTTGCGCTCGCCGATGGTGGTGTAACCGGTGATGACGGTGTTGGGCTCGACCACGGTGTCGCGGCCGATGGACACGTGCTCTCCGATCACGCAGTTCGGACCGATGCGCACGCCTTCGGCGAGGCGCGCGCCTTCTTGAACCACCGCGGTGGGATGGCAGTCGATGGCGGCGGTCTTCATGCGGGGTCGACTCCTGTCAGCGTCAGCTCCGCTTCGGCGGCGAGCTGACCACCGACTTCGGCTCTTCCCGCGAGCCTGCGGAAATTGGCCCTCGCTTTCGCGAGGGTTACCGTGACCAGAAGCTGGTCACCGGGGACGACGGTACGCCGGAACTTGGCATGGTCGATACTGACCAGAAAGAAGTTCTTGCCGGCGGCGCTTCCGTCTTCCGGCAGGACCATGAGGCCTCCGGCCTGCGCCATGGCCTCGAGGATGAGAACCCCGGGCATCACCGGAAGGCCCGGAAAATGTCCCTGGAAGAACTCCTCGTTGATGGTGACGTTCTTCAGGGCGACGATGCGGACGTCGTGCTCGAGCTCGAGGACCCGGTCCAACAAAAGAAGCGGATACCGATGCGGCAGCCGCTCCATGATCCATTGGACATCTCTGTCAGGCTTCTCGGGCAAGAGTCGCTACTGCTTGGGCTGCGGCGCGCCACCCGTCGGCGGAGCGGAGTCGAGCTTCTGGACGACGAGCTGGCTGATGTCGAGCGCCGGGTCGAGCACGAACGTAAGCCCGGGGGTCGCGCGGATGATGAGCCCGATCTGGTTCTCCGTCGCGACCGCTCTCACGATCGGCTCGAGGCTCTCCTGGAATTTCGCCTCGCCTTCCTGCCGCTTCGCCTCGAAGTCCTGCTGCTGGTCCTGAAGCCAGCGCTGCGCGTCGGTCCTCTTGCGCTCGATGTCCCTCTGGAGACGGACCTTGGCGTCCTGAGAAAGAATCTCCGAGTTGAGCTTCGTGCTCATGTCCCGGATCTCCTGCTCGCGCTTCGCCACTTCTTCCTGGATCTTGTCGTTCTCCGCTTTCAACGAAGAAAAAAGCGCCTTCCCGGCGTTCGATTCGGCCGCGATGCGCTCGATGTCGATGACAGCGATCTTGATGGTGGTCGTTGAGCCCGCGGGCGTCGCGGCCGCGGCTTGACCGAAGGCCTGAGCAGAAGCGACGAGCGAAAACGCCAGCGTCACCCAAGCGGCCCTCATGGCCACTTTCGTAGAATTCATGATTTCGAGACTCCTTGTGATTGACTGCGATGAAACCGAGACCGACGAGCCAGCCACTGGCCCGCAGGGCGAGCTCCCCGAGCGGGAGCGCGGGGACCGGCGCACGAAGAGCGAGCGAGCATTAGAAAGTGGTTCCGATGCCGAAGCGGAAAGCCGTCGCCGGCTGAAAAGCATCGCGGTGCGGATTATACGCCCAAATCAGGCGGAACGGAACGTTCAGGACCGGCACGAAGAACCTCATCTCCGCCCCGGTCGAGGTCCTGAGCTCCTTGAACATGGAGATGCCCCAGTCGGTGTTCTCCGCGTAAGCCTGGCCCGCGTCGAAGAAGAGCACCATGCGCAGCGGTCCGGCGAGCGGGATGTAGTATTCCAGGTTGTAGAGCATCATCTTGTTGCCGCCGACGAAGCGGCCCAGCGCGTCGCGGGGGCCAACGGTGCGGATGTCGTAACCGCGGATCTGGTTCTCTCCTCCGAGGAAGAAGCGCTCGTAGAACGGAATGCCCGTCTGCTGCACGTCGAAGATGATGTCGCCGTTTTCGTCGACTGTCGGATCGACGACGCGGCTGTCGGCGTACCCCTGCAGCCACGAGAACATGGTCCGGAAGCCAATGTTGGTGGTGCGGGTGAGAGGAAGGTACCAGACCGCTTCGACCGTGGGCTTGTAGTAGTTGACGGAGCCTCCCAGAATTCCCCCCGCCACGTCGAAGCTCGCGGTATACCGCTTTCCTGAGAATGGGAACAAGGGGCTGTCCGTGGTGTTGTGGACGAAGGAGGGGGACACCTTGCTCTGCGTGAAATTTCCTTGAATCCCGTAGAAGCGAGGATCGAAATACCTCGGATCGGTGAAGAGATCGTAAGGACTCAGCACCAGGTCCGGGTCGGGCTCGGAGGTCTTGATGACCGAGTAGTTGTAGCTCAGGAAGAGCCGCGAGAACCGCCTCACCGGAATTCCCCAGATGAGGCTTCCTCCCGTGTCCTCCCGGGTGAACTGCGGAAGTCTCAGGGTGCGCTTGAACAGATCGAACCCCGCGGTGATGGGGAGGTCCATGAAATAAGGGTCGGTGAGCGCGATCTGAAAGTTGCGGGTGCGGCTCCCGGTCTGGAGCGCGAAGGACGCGGTCTCGCCTCGGCCGAGAAAGTTGGTGGTCGAGAACGCGAGGTTGATGAAGGCTCCCTCGAGACCGGAGACGCCGCCACCGAAGGTGAACTGGTTGCGGTTCTGCTCGGCGAGCCGCAGCGTGATGTCGAGCTTGTTCTCGGCGTTCGGGGCGGGCTGGATCTCCGGCTCCTCGATGGGCTGGAAGTATCCGAGCTGGTTGATGCGCCGGATGGAGGCCTTGAGCAGCTCCATGTTCATCACGTCCTGCTCGTTCAGCCACATCTCGCGCCGGATCACCTTGTCCCGAGTGGTGGTGTTGCCCTTGAACTCGATCCGGTTGACGAAGTACTGCTTGTCCTCGTTGAGGTTGATGGTGACGTCGACCAGTTCGCCTTCCGCCGCGGGCTTCTTGATCGGAAACCCGGTGAACTGCACGTAGCCGCGGGAGCCGTAGAGCTCGCGGAGCTTTTCGAGTCCCTTGGTGATCATGGACTCGTTGTAGACCTCTCCCGGCTGGAGCTTGAAGAACGTCTTCACCGCCTCCGCAGGAAAGACCGTCGCGCCTTCCACCTCGAGCGCTCCGACCCGGTACTGCTTTCCCTCCTCCACCGGAATCTTCAGATCGAGCCACCGCTTGGGACGCTTCCAGAACATGACGCGCGAGTAGCCGTCCTCGTACTTCATCTCCGGCGGTCCGAAGGACACGTCCACGTAGCCGTGGTTGAGATAGACCTCACGCACCTTCTCGATGTCCTGCCCGTACTGCTCCTCGGTGTAGGTGCTGCCGCCCATGAGCGCCGCGAGCATGTGGCTTTCGCGGGTCTTCTTCATCGCCCAGCGCAGCTCCCAGTCGTCGAACTTCTCGATGCCCACGAAATCCACGCTGCGGATGCGGATCTTCTGCTCGTCCTTGATGTCGAAGACCACTTTCACGCCGCCGGAATCGAGGGGCTCGACGCGGCTCGTGACGCTGCCGTCGGTCCGGCCCTTGTCCACCAGCATGGTGCGGATGATCTTCTCCGCCTTGACCACTTTCGCGGGATCGTAGAAAGAGTCGATGGGAAGCTCGGCCTTCTCTTCGGTCAGCTTCTCGGTGATGGAGCTCGCGGAGAGCTCCTTGCTTCCCACGAAGTCGAGCGCCTGCACTCGCGGCCGCTCGTCGACCACGTAACCGACGATTTTCCCGCGCTCGCCGTCGGTGACTTCCAGGGTCAGGTCGTCGAGAAAGCCCGTGGCCCAGAGACGGTGGAAATCGGCGATGGCCTGCTTGGGGTCGTAGGGGTCGCCCGGCTTCTGGGTGACGTGGAAGAGGTAGGTCTCGCTGTCGACGACGGTATTGCCGCGAATCTCGACTTTCTCGATGCTGGTCGACTGAGCGAGAACGGGAAGCGTCGATAGCGATACCGAGAGCGCGGACAAAATGAGAATCCTGGAGAAACGTAGGTTGGGCATTACAGATTCCCTCAGACCGAAAGAGGCTCTTCTACCGCATCCGTCTGTCTCAACCCGAGCTTGTCTCCGTCTGCGAAGATGGTCACCGGCTGGCCCGGCTTCACCGTACCGCGAATGAAGGCTTCCGAGAGCGGGTCCTCGACGTACTTCTGGAGCGCTCGCCGCAGCGGGCGCGCGCCGTAGGAGCGGTCCTGGCAGGTGCTCTCGATGATCCAATCGACCGCGTCCTGGGTGAGCGAGACTTGAAGCTTCTTGTCGCGCAGCACGGCGTTCATCTGTTGCGAAAGCAGGAGCACGATCTGACGCAGGTCGTCGTCGTTGAGCGCGTCGAAGACGATGATCTCATCGACGCGGTTGATGAACTCGGGGTTGAAGGTCTTCTTGACCTCCCCCATCACCATGTCCTGGATGCGCGCGGAAGTGGACTCTTCGTCGTTCGACTGGAAACCGACCCGGCCCTTCTTCTCGATGTAGCGCGCCCCGATGTTGGAGGTCATGATCAGGATTGCGTTCTTGAAGTCGATGGTGTTGCCGAGCCCGTCGGTCAACTGCCCGTCCTCGAAGACCTGGAGCAGGATGTTGAACACGTCGGGGTGGGCTTTCTCGATCTCGTCGAGCAGGATGACGCAGTAAGGATTCCGCTTCACCTTCTCGGTGAGCTGTCCGCCTTCCTCGTGTCCGACGTAGCCCGGAGGAGAGCCGATGAGCTTCGAGACGGAGTGCTTCTCCATGTACTCGCTCATGTCGAAACGGATGAGCGCCTTCTCCGTGCCGAAGAGGAAATCCGCGAGCGAGCGCGCGACCTCGGTCTTCCCCACTCCCGTGGGGCCGAGGAAGATGAACGACCCCACCGGCCGATTCGGGTTCTTCAGTCCGGCCCGCGACCTACGGATGGCGCGGGAGATTCCCGAGACCGCCTGCTTCTGGCTCACGATGCGCTGGTGGAGCTCGTCCTCCATGCGCAGGAGCTTTTCGCTCTCCTCTTCCTTGATCGAGGCGAGCGGGATTCCCGTCCAGCGCGATACGACTTCATCGATGTCCCGTCGGTCGACCACCGGACGATCGAAGTTCTTGAGCTCCCACCGCTCGCGGATGAACTGCAGGTTCTCGCGCTGAGCGATCTCTTCGTCGCGATACATGGCCGCTCGCTCGAAGTCCTTGTTGGCGATGGCGTTATCCATCCGATCGGCGATGACCCGGATTCGTTTTCGAAGGTCCGCGAAATCCGTGGAGAAGGTGGACTCGCGGAGCTTCACCCGGGAGCCGGCCTCGTCCAGGAGGTCGATGGACTTGTCGGGAAGGAACCGGTCCGTGATGTAACGGTGGGCCTGGTAGACGGCCGCGTCGATGGCTTCCGGGGAATAGGCGACGTGGTGGAACGCCTCGTAGCGCTCCTTGATGCCCCGGAGGATCTCGATGGTCTCGAGCTCTGTGGGGCTGCTGACCTTGACCCCCTGGAACCGCCGCTCGAGGCTCCGATCGCGCTCGATGTACTTCCGGTACTCGGCGGGCGTCGTGGCCCCGATACACTGGATCTCGCCCCGGGAGAGGGCCGGTTTCAGGATATTGGCCGCGTCGAGAGACCCCTCGGCGGAGCCGGCCCCGACCAGCGTGTGGAGCTCATCTATAAAGATGATGACGTTCGGGTTCTCGGTGAGCTCCTTCATGATGGTCTTGAGGCGCTCTTCGAACTGTCCCCGGTACTTGGTGCCGGCCACGATGAGAGAGATGTCCAGCGCCAGGATTCGCTTGTCCGCCAGGAAGAGGGGCACGTCGCCGTGCACGATCTTGTTCGCGAGCCCTTCGACGATCGCGGTCTTGCCGACTCCCGGCTCGCCGATGAGCACGGGGTTGTTCTTGGTTCGCCGGCACAGCACCTGGATGGTGCGCTCGAGCTCGCTGTCCCGGCCGATGAGCGGATCGAGCTGCCCTCGACTCGCCGCCTCGGTCAGGTCCCGACTGAACTCCGTGAGAAGCGGGGTCTCTTTGGCCTTGGACATCGTCGCCTTCTGGTTCAGTTCCTGGACAATGTCTTCGCGAACCGTGTTGATGCGGAGTCCGCGCTCGTGAAGGATGGTGGCGGCGACGGACTTCTCCTCGCGGAGAATCCCCAGGAGGATGTGCTCGGTCCCGATGTAGTTGTGGACGAGGCGCTCGGCCTCCTCGGCGGCGAAGGTCAGAACGCGCTTCGATTCCGGCGAGAGGGGGATCTCGACGGAGGTCGAGACCTGATCGCGGATCACGATCCTGCCTTCGATCTCCTTGCGAATGCTCTCCATCGAAAGATGGGACTTCGCGAAGATCCGGCTGGTGAGACCTTTACCCTCGCGGATCAAACCGAGCAGCAGGTGCTCGGTCTCTATCGAGTTGCTGCCGAGTTGCGCGGCTTCGTAACGGGCGAAGAAGATGACTCGCTTGGCCCGCTCGGTGTATCGCTCGAACATGTCCTCCACCCGAACTGATGGTTGGAATTATAACACACGCGCCTAAACCATTCTGTCAGCGTGGTTTCAGGCATCGTTCCGCCGGGAATCCCGTGGCGAAGAATACCACGAACGAAAGCCGGCATGAAAGCTCGGTAAGCTCATTCGACCGCGGAGCTCTCGATCGCGCCTTCTTCGACGGCCGGCTTGTGAAGCCACGACGCGAGGACGCCGAGGGAGAGGATCAGGATGACCATGAGCAGCAGGTACAGATTGAAGTTGGGCCCCAGGATTTCTCGAAGCCAGGTGTGCGCGAGCATCTTGGCGCCCACGATCCCGAGCACCAGCGAGAGGGAGACTTTCAGGTACCGAAAGGCCTGAATGGCGGAGGCAAGCGCGAAATAGAGCGACCGGAGTCCGAGGATCGCGAAGACGTTGCTGGTGAAGACCAGGAACGGATCGGCAGTGATGGCGAAGATGGCCGGGATGGAATCGACGGCGAACACCAGATCGCTCGCTTCGACGATCACGAGAGCGAGAGCGAGGGGCGTCATCAGGATCTTGCCCCGGCGCGCGGCTTCGACCACTCGATCTTCCGAGGGCGCGCTTCCCGGAGTCTCGGCCTCCCGTGAGGCGCTCCCCCCGGCCCGAACGAAGAAATGTGAGCCGTGAAGCCGTTCGGTCACGGGGAAGAAGCGCCGCGTGAATCGAACGATCCAGGTGTCGTTGGGATCCGAGGATTCTCCGAGAAACAGCATCTTCACCGCGGTGAAGATCAGGAACGCCCCGAAGATATAGAGAATCCACGAGAACTCCGCGATGAGACGCGCTCCGAGCCCGATCATCGTGCCGCGAAGGACGAGAGCACCCAGGATGCCCCAGTAAAGGACCCGGTGCTGATAGAGCTGGGGCACCGCGAGAAAGCTGAAGATCATCGCGATCACGAACACGTTGTCGACGGACAGCGACTTCTCGACGACGTATCCGGTCAGGTATTTCAGCGCCGCGCTCCGGCCGTCGTTGGTCTTGCCGTCGGGATACTCCGCCGAGCGGTCCACCACGTCCTTCGTGTCGCCGAGGCCGAGCCAATGGTTCTCGTAGCCGTGGTAGACGAAGATCGAGAACGAGAGCCCGAGCGCGATCCAGACCGCCGACCAGCCGAGCGCTTCGCGGATCCCGACCACGTGCGCTTTGCGATGGAACACCCCCAGGTCGAGGGCGAGCATCAGCAGAACGAAGGCGATGAAGCCGATCCAGATGAGGGGCAATCGAAAGTCCTAGTCTCTCAATCTTACCGAACTTTGCGCGGTTACGCCGAATCCGCGTCACGCTCGACCAGCTTCCCGTCCTCCATGAAGAGTACGCGGTCGCATGCCGAAGCGATGGCCGAGCTGTGGGTGACGATGACGGAGGTGAGACCGCGCTCGCGATGAAGGCTGGTGAAGATCGCCACGAGGTCGCGGCTGGTGCGCGAATCGAGGTTTCCGGTCGGCTCGTCCGCCAGCACCAGAGAGGGAGAAGTCACGAGAGCTCTCGCTACCGCCACCCGCTGCTGCTCGCCGCCCGAAAGCTGCGAGGGACGATGGTCGATCCGGTCCGAAAGGCCGAGCTCGGAAAGGACGGTTCGGCCGCGCGCCATCGCTTCGGTTTCGGGGGTACGGGCGATGAGGAGAGGCATGGCCACGTTCTCGAGAGCGGTGAACTCCGGAAGGAGGTGGTGGAACTGGAAGATGAAGCCGATGGTCCGATTGCGAAGCGTCAAGCGCTCGGCCTCGTCGAGGGCGTAGAGGTCCCGCCCCTCGAGCAGGACCGTACCCGCGTCGGGTACGTCGAGTGTCCCCAGGAGGTGCATGAGAGTGCTCTTCCCAACGCCGGACGATCCTACGATCGCCACCATCTCTCCCCGCTCGACCTCGATGTTCAGGTCCCGGAGCACATCGACCGATCGCCCGTCGGACCGGTAGCTCTTCCCGAGGCTTCGGCCTTCGAGGAGCGCCGTCATTCGAACCGCAGTGCCTCGGTGATGATGAGGCGCGAGGCTCGAAACGCCGGATAGATCGTGGCGAGAAAACAGATGAGCGGCGCAGCCACCACGACCAGCGCGAAGTCCGAGGGCAGCAGTTTGAAGGGCACGTACGCCACCTGGTAGACGTCCTCCGGAATGCTGATCACCCGGTACCGATCGAGGAGCCAGGACACGGTCACGCCGAGCGCGGCCCCCACCGCCGTCCCCGCGACTCCGATGATCGCGCCCTGGAGCATGAAGATGGACATGATGCTCCGCGGAGACGTTCCCATGGAGCGCAGAATGGCGATGTCCCGGGTCTTGTTCATCACGATCATGATCTCGCTCGCCACGATGTTCAGCGCGGCCACCCCGACGATGAAGCTGATGAAGATCGTCGTCACCATCTTCTCCAGCCAGAAGGCCGAGAATAGGCTCCGGTTGGTCTCTTTCCAGTTCATCGAGCCGTAATCCGATCCGAGGGCGGCCCTTGCGGCGATTTCCGTCTTCTCGACGCCATACAGATCCCGGACCTTGGTCTCGACGTACATCACTTCGTCGCCCACCCCGAGCAGGCGCTGCGCGTCGGGAAGATCGAGAAGCGCCCAGGAGTTGTCGAAGTTGTAGAGTCCCAGCCGGAAGACCCCGACGACCCGGAAAGTGCGGGTGCGCGGAAGCATGCCGAAGGGGCTCAAATGCCCTTCCGGCGACGTGACTTTGACCGTATCTCCCGAGAACACGCCGAGCTGGATCGCGAGCTCGTCGCCGAGGACGATGGAAGGAGGATCGTCGGGAGAGCCCTCGCCCCCGCCCGAAGAGAGATCGCCCAGATCTCCGGAGAGCATCTTTGCTCCGAACTCGGTCACTCCCTTCTCGAGCTCGGGGTCAATCCCCTTGAGAGTGACGAGACCGGAGGCGGTGGCGCTCGAAACCAGGGCTTTTCCGTAGAGCACCGGCGTCGCGCCCTCGATGCCGTCGACGCTCGCGAGCATGTCGACCACCCGGCGGTAGTCTTCGAAAGAATGGCCCCCCTCGCGGTAGATGCTCAGATGAGAAGCGGCGCCGAGAATCCGGGAGCGGAGCTCACCCTGAAATCCGGTCAGGATCGCGAGCGCGATGAGAAGAATCATCACGCCCACCACCACCCCGAGCGTCGAGATGGTGGAAATGACGGAGATGAAGAGCTGTCGCCGCTGCGCCAGGAGGTAGCGCAGAGCGATGCGAAGCTCGAAGGGCACCGGTCAGTCCCCTTCCGGTTCGGGCGGCGCGTCTTCGGACCGCAAGTGGGGAAAGAGGATCACGTCCCGGATGGAGAGAGAGCCCGTGAAGATCATCGCCAGGCGATCGATGCCGATTCCCTCGCCTCCCGTGGGAGGAAGGCCGTGGGCGAGGGCGCGAACGTAATCGTGATCCATCGCGTGCGCTTCGGCATCCCCTCTCGCGCGCTCCTCGAGCTGCCCTTCGAACCGCGCTCTCTGATCGTCGGGGTCGTTCAGCTCCGAGAAGCCATTTGCGCACTCCATCCCCGCGACGAAGAGCTCGAACCGCTCTACCAGCGCCGGATCGTCCTTCTTCTTCTTCGACAGAGGCGAGACCTCGAGCGGATAGTCGATGATGAACGTCGGCTGAACGAGCTTGGGCTCGACCAGCTCGTCGAAGAACTTGGTCAGTAGCTTCCCCCAGGGAGCGCCCTGGTCGAGAGCGATCTTCGACTCGCGTCCAATCGCGAGCAGGCGCTCACGGCTTCGGAGCTCTTGGAGCTCCAGAACCGTTCCCCGTTCCCTCAGCCCCTCTCGCACCGCGTCGAGCATCGAAAGCCGCCGGTACGGCGGTGTGAGGTCGATCGAGTGCTCTCCGTACACAAGTGCTTTCCCGTCGCGCACTCTCGTTTGCAGGCGATGGAAGAGAGCCTCCGTGAGCGACATCATGTCCTCGACGTCGCTGTACGCTTCGTAGAACTCGAGCATGGTGAACTCCGGGTTGTGCCGGGTCGATATGCCCTCGTTCCGGAAGTTGCGGTTGATCTCGTAGACCTTTTCGAGCCCCCCCACCGTGAGCCGTTTCAGGTAGAGCTCGGGCGCGATGCGCAGGTAGAGTTCCATTCCGAGTGTGTTGTGGTAGGTCTTGAAGGGCCGCGCGACCGCCCCGCCCGCGATCGGCTGGAGCATGGGGGTTTCCACCTCGACGTAGCCGCGCTCGTCGAAGAAGGCTCGGATTTCCCGAATCAACCGGCTCCTCGTCACGAAGACCGCGCGAGAGTCCGGATTCGAGACCAGGTCGAGATATCGCTGCCGGTATCTCACTTCGACGTCGGTGAGGCCATGCCACTTCTCGGGAAGCGGCTTCATCGCCTTGGCGAGAAAGGTGAGGGCCTCGACGCGGACGGTGAGCTCCCCGGTCTTGGTTCGGAAGAGCGGACCCTCGACGCCGATGAAATCCCCCAGGTCGAGGTTCTCGTAGACGGAGAAGTCCCGCTCGGAGATCGTGTCCTTCCTTATATAGACCTGCAATTTTCCTTCGCCGTCGCTCAGATGAGCGAATCCCGCCTTGCCGAAGGGCCGGAGAGCGAGGATCCGTCCGGCCGTTCGAACCCGCACCGGGTCCTTTTCCAGCTCCTCGGCGGACCGCGCCTCGAACTGATGGAACGCGTCCGACACGGTGTGGGTCCTGTCGAAGCGCGTCGGGTAGACGTCCACGCCGAGCGCGGCGATGGCGTCGCGCTTGCGACGCCGCTCCTCCTCCATCTTCTCTTCGATACTCAATGTTTTTCAACGCAGAGACGCAGAGACGCAGAGACGCAGAGGAAGAATCCCTCTTTGCGCCTCCTGCGCCTCTGCGCCACTGCGTTAAAATTCCCCGTTTTTTCTTGTTCATTTCGCCTTTGCGTTGATTTCCTGGTTCACGGCGTCCAGGATGCCGTTCACGAATGCCGCCGACTCCGGCGTCGAGAAGCGCTTCGCCACTTCGAGCGCCTCGTTGATCACGACTCCAGCGGGAGACTCTCTCCTCAGGAGCTCATAGACCGCCATCCGGAGAACGTTGCGATCCACCGTCGACATCCGGCCGAGACGCCAGTGCTCGGAGCTATCCATGAGCATCTTGTCGATCTCTTCCACGCGATCCACGGTGCCTTCGACGAGTCCCCTCGCGAACTCGCGCGCGGCGTCGCCCGCGAGCTGGAGATCGCTCGTGCTATAGATGACCGTCTCGACGGGATCCCGGCTCACATCCCACTGGTAGAGCATCTGGAGCGCCAGCTCTCGTCCCTTCCTCCGCGCGCCCATGCTCAGACTTCGCGGGTTCCCTCGAGAGCGCGATGCAGCACCGCCGTCTCGACGGCCGCGAGCGCCGCGTCGTATCCCTTGTTGTCGCTGCCCCGCCCCGTCGAGCGCTCGACCGCCTGTTCGAGGGTTTCCGTCGTCAGGACCGCGTTGGTCAGGGGAACGCCGGTATCGAGCGCCACGCGAAGGATGGCATCCGTGACGCTGCGGCTCAGGTAGTCCCAATGCGGTGTCCCGCCTTTGACGATCGCGGCGAGACAGATGACACCGGAGACCCTTCCCGAGAGGGCGAGAGCCTGCGCCGCGAGCGGAATCTCGAACGCTCCGGGCACGCGAACCACTTCGACGTCCGTCTCCGGGACCTGGGCGCGCTTGAGAGCTTCGAGCGCTCCGTCGAGAAGCTTGTCCGTGACCCCGCTGTTGAAGCGGCTCACCACGACGCCGAAGCGCATCCCCTCGGGCGCGCTCGGTTTTCCTTCCCAGAACTTCGCCACCGAAGTCTCAGTTCCCCCGGAACGCGGCCTTGCGCTTCTCGAGAAAAGCCGTCATCCCTTCCTTCAGATCCTCCGTCCCGCAGAGAATTCCGAAGAGCGTCGCCTCGAGGAGGAGTCCTTTCTCGAGATCGGCCTCGAGCCCCTGATCGATCGCGAGGAGGGCGTGCCGGAGAGCGAGAGGCGCATTGCGCACCATCCTTCGGGCGATCGTGTCCGCCGTCTCGAGAAGAGACGCCATGGGAACGACACGGTTCACGAGGCCGATGCGAAGAGCCTCGGCGGCGTCGATTGGATCGCCGGTGAGGATCATTTCCGATGCGAGACCACGACCGACCAGCCGGGAGAGCCTCTGCGTTCCGCCGTAGCCTGGAATCGCCCCGAGGGTCACCTCGGGAAGACCGAGCTTGGCTCCTTCGGCCGCGACTCGCACGTGGCAGGAGAGCGCGAGCTCGAGACCGCCCCCGAGGCAGAAGCCGTTGATGGCCGCGATGACCGGCTTTCCCAGCGTCTCGATACGCCGGAAGATGGACTGCCCCCGAAGGGCGGTTCGGTGCCCGGTCGTCGCCGTCTCCCGCGCCAGCTCCTTGATGTCGGCGCCGGCGATGAACGCTTTGTCCCCTTCACCGGTGACGATGACCGCTCGCACCGCGTCGTCGCCCTCGAAATGGGAGAACGCCCGATCGAGCTCCGCCATGGTCTCGTAGTTCATCGCGTTCAGCTTCTGCGGGCGATTCACCGTGAGGAGCGCGACTCCGTCGCGGGTCGAAAGCTTCAAGCTCTCAAGATCCATGGGTCCCTCGCGAGTAGTCGTAGAAACCTCTTCCCGATTTCTTGCCCAGGTGGCCGGCGAGCACCATGCGGCGAAGGAGCGGCGGCGGAGCGAAGCGCTTCTCCCGGAACTCGTCGAACATGATGTTCGCGATGTAGTAGGTCGTGTCGAGGCCCACGAAGTCGAGGAGCTCGAACGGCCCCATGGGATATCCGCAGCCGAGCTTCATCCCCGCGTCGATGTCTTCCTTCGACGCGACACCTTCCTCGAGGGCGCGGATGGCGTCGAGAAGGTAGGGCACCAGGAGCCGGTTCACGATGAATCCCGGCCGATCCGGGGCGGCGACCGGCGTCTTTCCGAGTCTTCGCGCGAGCCCGAAGATAGCTTCCGTCGCTTTGGGGTCGGTTGCGAGCGCCGGAACGATCTCGACCACCTTCATCAAAGGTACGGGATTGAAGAAGTGCAGCCCCACGAAGCGGTCGGGATGCCGGGTGGCCGCGGCCATCTCCGTGACGCAGAGAGAGGAGGTGTTGCTGCAGCGTATGGCTTCCGGTTTCAGGATGGCGTCGAGCTTGCGGAAAAGCTCCTGTTTCACACCGAGATCCTCGAGGACCGCTTCGATGACGACGTCCACGTCGGAAAGCTTCTCGAGGCTCGTCGTCGCGTCGATGCGCGAGAGGAGCTCTTTCTTCTGTTCCGGGGTGAGCTTTCCCCGCTCGACGCCCTTCTCGAGAAAAGAGTCGATCCTTTGGATCCCGTCCTTGAGCCGCGCCTCGTCCACTTCGACTACCACCGTCGAGAGCCCGGCCCCCGCGGCGACTTGAGCGATGCCCGACCCCATGAGGCCGCAGCCCACCACTCCCACTTTCTCGATCTTCATCGTGTTTCTCCCGCCGCGTTCAGCGCCGAGACTGCCGCGAGAAGCGCCGCGCCGAGCGCCGCGCCGGCGAAATCGGCGGCGACGTCGGAGAGGCTTCCTTCACGCCCCGGCACGTGCAGTTGATGGAACTCATCACCGATTCCGTAGAGCGTCGCTATGGCCACACCTCCCGCGAGGTGCGCGGTGTTGAAGCCGGAGAACGTTCGCTTCGCGAGGGCGCGGACCGACAGCACGGCGAGCCCGGCATATGCCGCTCCGTGGAGCAAATAATCCGGCGCCTCTGACAAGCACGTCCGGGCGCGCCCCCGACGACGACCCGAAAATGAGGCCCATGTACATGAGCACCGGCCCCCAATACCTGACGAACGTAGTCAAGAGGGGAAAGGATACATCAGCCACCCGATCAGGAAGGCGGACCCGAGAAAGCACACGAAGGCGAGGACTCCGAATCGCACCTGATCCCTTGGCTCCTCCCTCATCAAGAGAGCGAACGCCGTCGAGACGAAGAGCGCGAAAATCGTCAGCATCAGGAAGTGGCTGGTCAAGACTTTCTCCCGACCGCGATATCGTAGGCATCGAGCATGATCAGCATGTTCAGGAGTCCCGCCACGATGCAGAAGGTATAGCCGTACTCGTACGTCACCGCCGTGACCTCTCCCGCGCCGAAGCCGAGGAGCTTGGCGGCGAAGAACGGGAGTCCGGTTCCGATCTCGGCGAGCCCCGCGAGGAACGTCAGGGGCTCCGACGTCTCGAGGGGAAAGAGCTCGCCGCGAAGGGTGAGGCCGAGCACGAAGAGACCCGTGACGATGAGGAAGAAGGTGAGGGCCCGCCGGGTTCGGCCGAGCATCAGATGCCCGAGCCCCGGCACCAGCCACGCTGAGATGGCGACCGGGATACCCGCCGTTGCCGGCCGTTCTTGAGTTTCTTCTTTGGCGCGCATAACCCTCCGATTCTAGCCGATCACGGCGTTCCGTAGAGACGGTCGCCGAAGTCGCCCAACCCGGGCAGGATGTATTTTCGCGAGTCGAGGCCCCGGTCGAGTGCGGCGGTGTACACATCCACTCCCGGGTGATCCTGGGCGAGCCTCTCGACGCCCTCCGGCGCCGCGACGATGGAAAGAAGCCGCATGAGGGAGGCGCCCTGCGCCTTCAGCAAGGCGATGGCGGACGAAGCGGACCCTCCGGTCGCGAGCATCGGGTCGAGAACCAGCACGTGGCGACCTTCGAGCGGCGGAAGCTTCTTGTAGTACTGCCGCGCCTGCGCCGTCATCTCGTCCCGCTCGAGGCCCACGTAGCCGACCGCGGCCCGGGGAAAAATGGTGAGCATGACGTCCAGCATTCCCATGCCGGAGCGAAGGACCGGCACCAGTACCACTTCAGCGTCCAGCCTTTCGACCCGGGTCTCTTCGAGGGGGGTCGCCACGCGCTCGCTCCGGAGTGGAAGGTCGCGCGACGCTTCGAATGCCAGAAGCCCTGTCACCTGCCGCGCCAGCCGCCGGAACTCCTCGGGCGCTGTCCGGCGGTCGCGCAGCTGGGCGAGGATGTCTTCGACCAGCGGGTGCTCGACTCGGTGGAGGGCCATGGGCTTTCCTTCGGAACGAGTATCAATATACCCTTTCGGCATGAGGGCGGTCGATGTGCTCAAGCGCAAGCGCGAGGGCAAAGAGCTTTCCCGCGAGGAGATCGCGTTTCTCGTGGATGGATACACCGCCGGCAGGATCCCCGACTATCAGGTCGCCGCTTTCCTGATGGCGGTATGTCTTCGCGGAATGAGCGCGACCGAGACCGCCGCGCTCACCGAAACCATGCTTCGGAGCGGCGCGGTTCTGGATCTCAGCGGAATCCCCGGGCCCAAGATCGACAAACACTCGACGGGCGGTGTCGGCGACAAGACCTCTCTCATCATCGCCCCGCTCGCGGCCGCCGCGGGCGTCATCGTGCCGATGATCAGCGGTCGGGGCCTCGGACACAGCGGCGGCACGCTCGACAAGCTCGAGGCGATTCCGGGATTCGACGTCCGCCTCGACGAGAAACGATTTCGCGAAGTCGTCTCCGAAATCGGATTCGCGATGGTGGGCCAGACGGAATCGATCGCTCCCGCCGACCGGAAGCTCTATTCACTCCGCGACGTTACGTCCACGGTCGAGAGTTTCCCGCTCATCACCGGAAGCATTCTCTCGAAGAAGCTCGCCGAGGGCATCGATGGGCTGGTCCTCGACGTGAAAGTGGGAAGCGGCGCTTTCATGAAGACCCGTGAGGACGCCGAAACGCTCGCGCGATCGATGATCTCGACCGCGGCCCGCATGGGAACGAAAGCCGTGGCGCTCCTCACCGACATGAGCCAGCCGCTCGGGACTCACGTCGGAAACGCCCTCGAAGTCGAGGAATCGCTCGCGACTCTCCGTGGGGATGGCCCGGACGACTTGAAGCGCCTCTGTCTCCGGCTGACCGCGCACATGCTCGTTCTCGGCGGAATCGAGCGAAGCGTCGAGGACGGCGAGCGGCGGGCCGAAGAGGAGCTGCGCTCGGGCCGGGGCCTCGGGAAATTCCTCGACATGGTCCGAGCCCAGGGTGGAGACCCGCGAATCGCCGACGGAGGCGTTCTGCCCCGGGCGCGCGCGCAACACGAGGTTACGGCGGCGCAAGGCGGCTTCGTCGCCGCGATCGATACCGAGCTCCTCGGTACGTCGGCGATGGTCCTTGGCGCGGGTCGGGAAAAAGTCGACGACGTGATCGACCCGGGCGCGGGCCTGGTCGTGAGTAAGAAGCTGGGCCACCGGGTCGACAAAGGCGAGCCCCTCGTGACCCTTCACTACAACAACCCCTCGCGGCTCTCGGAAGCCGAGGAGAGAGTCCGGAGAGCGTACTCGATCTCCGAGACCCCGCCTCCCTCGACGCCGGAGCTGATCCTCGCGGTGCTGGAACCATGAACACGGTCGAAAAGATTCGGGAAGCGGTGACCTACGTCGGATCGCGCGTCCGCGCGAAGCCACAGGTGGCGGTGGTGCTGGGATCCGGTCTCGGCGGATTCGCGGAGTCGCTGTCTGCCCGCACGTCGATCCCCTACTCCGAGATTCCGCACTTTCCTCGATCGAGCGTGCAGGGGCACTCGGGAAGTCTCGTCGCCGGGACGTACCAGGGGGTCCCGCTCTTCGTCATGGCGGGACGGGTACACGCCTACGAAGGGTACACCGCCGAGGAGGTCGTCTTCCCGGCCCGCGTTCTCGCCACGCTCGGAGTGCGGATGCTCGTCCTCACGAACGCGGCCGGCGCGGTCAATACCGCCTTCAAGCCGGGCGAGCTCATGATCCTCACCGACCACATCAACTGGACGGGAATGAACCCGCTGATGGGAGCCGAGCACCCGGAGCTCGGCCATCGTTTCACCGACATGACCGAGGGCTACCACCCGAAGCTCGCGGCCGCCTGCGACCAGTCGGCCCGGCGCATCGGGCTCAACATGCGAAAGGGTGTGTACGTCGGTCTTCTCGGTCCGAGCTTCGAGACACCCGCGGAGATCCGGATGTTTCGCACCCTGGGCGCGGACGCGGTCGGGATGTCGACCGTTCTCGAGTGCATCGCCGCGAATCAAATGGGAGTGAAGGTGCTCGGCATCTCGTGCATCACCAACATGGCGGCGGGAATCCTGCCGAAGAAGCTCGACCACAAGGAAGTGATGGAGGTCGGGGCTCAAGTGAAGTCGGTAATGGAGGAGCTTCTGGCCCAGGTCGTTCCGGCCCTCGCGAAGCTCGTCTGAAAGCTGTCGAATGTCGAGCAAAATCGAAAAAATGGTGAAGGCCGCTCGCGACGCGCGGAGGCGCGCCCTCGCGCCCTATTCCGGCTTCAAGGTCGGCGCGGCGGTGAGGACCGAGAGCGGTGTCATCTACTCGGGCTGCAACGTCGAGAACGCGACCCTGGGGCTCACCGTGTGCGCCGAGCGCGTTGCTCTCTTCAAAGCGCTCTCCGAAGGCGCGCGCCGCTTCACCGACATCGCCGTCGTGACCGGTGCCGAGCGGCCCACTCCTCCGTGCGGATCGTGCCGCCAGCTCCTCTGGGAGTACTGCGGCGACGTGCCGGTGCACATGGTGAGCACGCGGGGACGGGCGACGAGTCTCTCGTTGGGGGAGCTGCTTCCTTACGCCTTCGACAAGCGGGATCTCGTGAGCAGCCGTCAGCATCAGCTACCAGCCACCAGCCTCAGTCCAGGGCGGCGACGTATCTCAGGTTCCTGTACAACTGATCGTGGTCTAACCCATAACCGACCACGAATCGGTCCGGGATCTCGAACCCCACGTAGTCTACGGTGACGTCGATCAATCGGCGCGAGGGCTTCGACAGGAGCGCGCAGACCTTCAGCGACGCCGGACGGCGCGAGCGCAGCATATTGACGAGATAGTTCAGCGTCAGGCCGGTGTCGGCGATATCCTCGACGACGATCACGTCCTTGCCTTCGAGAGACTGGTCGAGGTCCTTCGTGAGCTGCACCTCGCCGCTGCTGCTCTTCCCCTTGCCGTAGGACGAGACGGCGAGAAAATCGACAGTGACCGGGACTTCGATCGCCCGGGCCAGGTCCGCGAGAAAGGTGTAGGCGCCCTTGAGAACGCAGACCAGGTGGACGGTCTTTCCCCCGTAGTCGGCGCTGATGAGCCGACCGAGCTCCTCGATGCGGGTTTCGAGAAGCTCGCGGGGGATTAGAACTTCGAGCGACATGCGGACGGCCTGCGAATCAACTCTTCGCGTTTCCCTGAGCGAAAATATCGAAGGTCACCGAGATGATGCCGAAGGCTTCGACCGGCTTTCCGTCCTTGAGCGCCGGCTTCCAACGCCAGAGCTTGGCGCTCTCCTTCGCGGCGTCGACGCAGTAGGGGAGCGATTTGATCACCCGGACGACCTGCGTCGATCCGTCGAGCTTGACCAGAACCTGGAGAATCACTTCTCCAGCGACCATCTTCTCCCTCGCGACCGAGGGATAGGGCGGCGGCGGCGGCTCGTAGATCAAGACGGGCTCGATGTCCCACGCCGCCGGGGGAAAAATCCCCGCCGCCCGTCCCTCCGCCACGACCTTCGCCGACTCCCCAGCCTTGTCCCACGCCGACGCCCGCTTCCGCGTCCGCCGCCGATGCCCCCACCGGTTCCCGAGCTCGGCTCCGTGTCGACTCCACCCCAGTCGCTCGTATCGGAAGCCGATAGCCCCGGGAGCTCTACCGCGTCCGGAGAAAAGACGCCCTCGATGAGTGAGGTCTCCGTCGGGAGATCGGGCACGTCGATATCTTCGAAGTTGAGAGCGCGCGGTTTTCGCGGAGCGAGAGGCGCCTCGCGCTCCTTCGGCGCCTCGGGAGGCGGAGTCGCTTCGACGATGCGCGTCCGGATGTAGGCCGTCGGCTTTCTTCCCCGCGAGCCTCCACCCCCTCCGCCTCCGCTGTCGCCTTCACCACCGGGGAAGTAATAGCGAACACGGGGCGAAAACGTGCCGTCGGCCGCGTCGTCGCTCGAGAACCATTCCGGGCTGCCGAACAGCATTACCGCGAGGATGAAGAGATGCACGAGGACGGAGGCGATTCGCGCGCGGTTTCCGTCGCTCGTCTCGATGGTCGGACGCGCGTCATCCGAAGCCTCGGCGATACGAAAGGACTCGGGCTCCGGGCTCACGGCAAGCCAATGTTAGCACGCGGGATCCTCCCGGCGCCCTCCACCAGGAGGAGAAGGCCGCCCGCTTCCGGGCTCTCCACGACGTCTCTTGCCCCGCTCGGCCATCGAATCTCGAGTGCTTTCGGGACGCTCCCTTCGGCGATTCCGAAATGGAGGTCGACACCCCCCTGCGAGAGGTAGCTCATTCCGCTCTTCACTTCGCGAAACGCCTCCGTCGAAAGCGTTCCCGCCGAAGACGCCGAGCGCAGCGTCGCCCTCGCGCCCAGAGCGTCGCGGTTCGATGCGCGTCCCACGAGACGCACCGAGAGCGACTTCCGGCGGTTCCCGCCATCGTTCTCGAGCAGGAGCGGCGCTTCCCCGCAACGGGTCACGAATACGTCCAGGTCTCCATCCGAGTCATAGTCCCCGGGCGCGGCTCCGCGAGCGACGTTCTCGCGAGAAATGGCGTCACCGAGCGACGCTCCGATCTCGCGGAAGACGCCGCCTCCCTGGTTCGCGAACAGGAAGTTCGGCTCCCGGTACGTCGAGACGGAGTTGAACAAGTGGATGTTGTCGATGATGTGTCCGTTCGCGACGAAGATGTCGAGTAGGCCGTCGTTGTCGAAGTCGAAGAAGAACGTGCCGAAGCCGACGAAGTTCAAGGAGACCTCCGCGACTCCCGACTGATAGGACTCGTCGCTGAAGATTCCCGCGGCACCTCCCCGGTAGAGCGAGTTGTACTCGAAGTCGAGGTTGGTCTTGGTGACGTCGAGATATCCGTCGCCGTCGTAGTCCGCCATGTCGGTTCCCATGCCCGCCTGGGTCTTCCCGTCGGCGCTGTAGCCCACGCCGGCGAGAAGCGTCACGTCGGTGAACCGGGACCCGCCTTCGTTGCGGAAGAGAAAGCTGCGCATGGAATCGTTCGCCACGTACAGATCGGAATCGCCGTCGTTGTCGTAGTCTCCCCAGACCACGCCGAGACCCTTTCCCTCGTCTTCGACGTAGACCCCGGCTTCCCGCGTCCGGTCCTCGAACGTCCCATCGCCCCTGCCATGGAACAGGATGCCGGGAACCGGGTCGTACACGTCGGGATGGCAATAGGCCTTGATACCCTTCGCCTGATTCCCGCAAAACTTGTGGTTGTCGAGAGCGAAGTCCACGTACCGCGCGACGTACAGATCGAGGTACCCGTCGGAATCATAGTCGGCGAAGGCGGCGCTCGTGCTCCAGCCCGCGGTCTCGAGTCCAGCTTCGCCAGTCCGTTCCTCGAACGTTCCGTCACCGCGGTTCCGATAGAAGAGGTTGGGGCCGAACGCGGTGACATAGAGGTCGACGTCGCCGTCGTTGTCCACGTCGCCCGCGGTCATTCCCATTCCGTAACCGCTACCGGCGACGCCAGCGTCCTCGGTGACGTCGATGAATCGGCCGTGCCCGTCGTTCCGATAAAGCGTGTTTCGGAGCGGGACGGGCGCCGTCGGAGAACCCGGAAGCGGCGCGCCCTGCAACAGGTACAGGTCGAGCGCTCCGTCGCCGTCGAAGTCGAAAAACCCGCCTCCCGACCCCATGGTCTCCACCATGTACTTCTCTTCGGTTTTTCCGTTGTAGTGAACGAAATCGATACCCGCCTCGAGAGTGCGGTCGCGGAAGCGGACTTCAGCGCCGGGGGCGCCGGCGAGCGCGAGAAGAAACCAGAGAGAGCGGGTCACGCGTCGATCTTATCCCGTGAAAGCTTGCGTCGATAGGCTTTGGCGACATAGATTGTCGAGCGTGGGGCGGCGAATCGTCACCGGCGAGGAGGTTCGCTCGCTCCCCGAAGGAAGCCTTCTCGACCTTCCCGCCGATGCCATCGTGACCGATGTCGCGCGCGAATGGATCGAAAGGCGAAAGATCCGCGTGGCGGACCAGGCGGCGCAGTCTTCCGCGGCGCGGCCCGGAGCCGGTACAGGTCGCTATCGGATGCGACCACGCGGGATACGAGATGAAAGAGTCGCTCACTCGCTACCTTCGTGAGATCGGAGCGAGTTTTCTCGACTGCGGCACAAATTCGAGCGACGCCGTCGATTATCCTGACTTCGCCCATCGAGTGGCGGTCGCGGTCGCCCTGGGCCAGGCGCGCCGGGGCATCGTGGTGGACGGGGCGGGAATCGGCTCCGCCATCGCAGCGAACAAAGTGCCGGGCGTCCGCGCCGCGGCGTGCAACGACGAGACTCAGGCGCGGAACGCGCGCGAGCACAACGACGCCAACGTCCTCACTCTCGGATCGCGCATCCTCAGCCTCGAGAACCTGAGCAAGGTGGTCTCGGTCTTCCTGACGGCGCAGCACACCGAGCCCCGCCACCGCGCCCGCGTCGCGAAGATCGAGGCGATCGAGAAGAAATACTATCGACCGCTATGAGCTGGGATCTCGATCGACTCACCGAAGCCGTCACCGACGCGGTCATGGAGCGCCTCGCGAGGGCGCCGGGGACGCTCTGCCGCTGCCATCGCATCGCGGAAGGCTCCTGTCCGGACGTGATGCAGCCCCTCGCCGAGCGCGGAGTCGCCCGCTTCGGGCTCGAGGCTTCCTCGTCCCACGCGTCTCTCGCCTCTCTCATCGACCACACGCTCCTGAAACCGGAAGCGACCGAAGAGCAGATCCGGAAGCTCTGTTCCGAGGCGGCGGAGTTCCACTTCGCCACCGTCTGCATCCAGCCCACGTGGGTCCGGCTCGCCGCCGCGGCTTCTCGCGGGAACGGGCGTGGGCGTTTGCACCGTCGCCGGTTTCCCGCTCGGCGCGAACGCCGCCGACGTGAAAGCCTACGAAGCGAGGCGCGCGGTCTTCGACGGCGCCTCCGAAGTCGACATGGTGATCAACGTCGGAGCGCTGAAGTCGCGCGACTACGAAACGGTGGAGGACGACATCCGGGGAGTGGTGCGGGCATGCCGCCAGGGCGGAGCCATCACCAAGGTGATCCTCGAGACCGCCCTCCTCACTCGCGAGGAGAAGATCAAGGCCTCCGCCCTCGCGGCGGCGGCGGGCGCGGAGTTCGTCAAGACCTCGACCGGCTTCGGACCCGGCGGCGCCACCGTCGAGGACGTGGCGTTGATGCGGGAAGTGGTGGGCGAGAAGATCGGCGTGAAGGCCGCGGGCGGCGTCCGCGACCGGGCGACCGCGGAGGAGATGGTCAAGGCCGGCGCGAACCGCATCGGAGCGAGCGCCGGCATCCGCATCGTTCAGGAGGCGAAGTGAAGCGGAAGGTCCTGATCGTGGACGACCACCCCATCGTCCGGCAGGGCCTGGCCCAGCTCATCTCGCAGGAGTCCGACCTCCAGGTGGTGGGCGAGGCCGACGGCGGAAGGACCGCGATCGAGGCCATCCAGACCATCGCGTCCGACGTTGTCATCGTGGACCTGATGCTCAAGGACTCGAGCGGCATCGAGCTCATCAAAGAAATCAAATCGCGCAGCCCCGATTCCCGAATCCTCGTGGTCTCGATGCACGACGAGGCGGTCTACGCGGAGCGGGCGCTCCGAGCCGGCGCCCATGGGTACATCATGAAGCAGGAGGCCACCAACGAAGTGCTCATCGCCCTTCGCAAAGTGCTCGCCGACGAAGTCTACGTGAGCAGAGAGGTGGTCTCCCGGATGCTCCGCCGGATGGTGGGAGGAGGTCCGAGCGACGGAATCGATCGGCTGAGCGACCGAGAGCTCGAAGTCTTTCAATGGATCGGCCACGGCCTCTCGGTGGGGGAGATCGCGGAGAAGCTGAAGGTCAGCCCCAAGACCGTCGAGACCTATCGCGCCCACATCAAGGAGAAGCTCGGCCTCGCGAGCGCCACCGATGTACTGAGGGTAGCGGTGAGCTGGCTGGAGCAAAAGCACTGATCACTGACCACTGATCACTGATCACTGATCGTCACACCTTCCCGAAAAACTCCTGCCGCTCCGTGAACATCATGGGCTTTGCCGTGCGCTGGTAGCGCACCGCCAGAAGCTCCGCCACGATGGACACCGCGATTTCTCCCGGACTCGAGCCGCCGAGGTCGAGGCCGATGGGAGAGTGCACGCGCTCGATCTGCTCCCGCCGAACGCCGTCCCGTTCGAGCCGCTTCACGATCTTTTCGAGCTTGGTGACGCTTCCGATGAGCCCGAGGTATGCCGTTTCCTTGTCGATGAACGCCCGGAGCGCCTCCTCGTCCTCCTTGTGTCCGCGGGTGACGATGACCACGTATGCGCTGTCTCCGTACTGGAACTCCTCGGCCAGGGACGGAATCGGACCCGCTTTCACGACGTCGGCATCGGGAAACCGCTCCCGGCTCGCGTACTTCACCCGGTCGTCGAGCACCACCACCTCGAAGCCCGCGATCTTCGCGACTTGCGCCACCGGCTGCGCGACGTGTCCCGCGCCCACCACGTATACCCGGGGCGGAGGAAGGATTGGTTCGATAAACACTTTCATCGAGCCTCCACAGATGAGACCGTTCTCGTCCTCGTCGGCATTGAAGTCGTAGTTTCCAATCTCGCACTTGCGGGTCTCGATGGCGCGCTGCGCGCGAAAGAGGATTTCGCTTTCGACGCAACCGCCGCCGACCGTGCCTCGCATGCGTCCGTCGCGGCCCACGACCATCTTGGCGCCCGCTTTCTGAGGCGTGGAACCGCGCGTCTCGAGAATGGTGACGAGAGCGACGGCTTCTCCCCTCTCGTAGGCTTCCTCGATCTCGACGAAAACGCTCTTTCTTCCGCCGACCCCGCGCGGGCTCACGACCCTAGCATAGTCAGCGGGTGTATCGATGTCGAGACAAACGCCCGGATCGGTGACGGGAACGGCGAGCGCGACGTCGCGATTGCGATCGAGGACCGCTTTCGCGCCGTTGTCACCTTCGAGGCGACGCAGATCGTCGAAGAAGCGGCGCTGCCACAGCACGGGATGTCCCTGCCGTCCGCGAAACTGCGGAAAGACGATCGGCCGTTCCGTCTCGTCATAGGCCTCGAGGACCTCGAGTACCGTCTCCTTCTCGACCAGCGGGCAGGTCGGCGAGCCCGATCACAACCGCCTCGGTCTCCTCCGGGAGATCCGTCGAGGCCACGCCGGATGGAGCTCGCGATGCCCGACCTGGCGTCGGGATTTTCGACGACCTCGAGCCTGGGGTCATGAGGAAGATCGAGAGCGGCTCCCGGAGCGACGACGACGCGCACGCGCTCGAAGGGCGCTTCGAGCATGGTCTCGACCGTTCGTCGGATCATGGGAGCTCCCCGAACGGGCAGCTCGAGCTTCGGCCGTCCCATGCGCTTCGACTGCCCCGCGGCGAGCACGAGTCCGATTTTCACGTCGACACTCTAATCGTGCTCGACTCCCGACCCGCTGCCGGTCCCCGCGGTCATGCGGTAAAAGCACTCGTGCGGCCGGATGGCTTCGCCGAAGACGACCTCGGGGGCTCCTCGGCGCAGAAGCGCTTCACCGAGTCTTTCCGCCGCTTTCAGCCGGTCGTCGGACGCCTTGTTGAGAAAGGCGAGCCATCTCCCGCCCCGAGGTAGCTTCGGCAGATACCCGTCGACCACCGCGGCGGCGATGACCTCGTTCGTGACTTCGCTCGCCGGAGGCGCCTTCGCGAGCCGCTTCACCACCTCGACCCGATGAACGAAGCGTTCGTGGAGGGGTTCGCCGAGCACGTCCAGGCCAGCGATCACGACGGAGAGAGTGGTTTCGTCCGCGATCACGGGCTCGTGATCCGCGGGCGCTTTGAGCGACCGGCCGCGCGCACCGTCCGCTTCGATCACCACGCAGTCGGCGAGGCTCCGCAGCGGATCGATCATCACCGGATCGAGGCCGCCGAGCTTGTCCTCCCGGGAGCGGTTCTCGATGACGGTGACCGAGCCGTAGTGCGCGAGGCGGGCCTTTACCGTCGCGAGCCAGTTGCCTTCTTCCTCGACCACCACCAGGGGGGCCGTGGTGGTCCCGGTCGTCGGAAGCTGCATGTGCGTGGTGCAGGTGGTGACGACGGAGAACCCCCGCCGGCGGAGCTCCATGGACAGGGCGAACAAGACGGTGGTCTTTCCCCCCGCGCCGACCAGGCTCACCACATCGCCCTTGCCGACGCGGAACGCATCGGCGAGTCCGAAGCCCGAATCGATGCGAATCTCCCGCAGTCTTTCCACGATGGTTAGACTACTATACGATGCCTTCCTCCATGATGAGTCTCCTTACGGTCGCCGCGACGGTTGCTGCTCTCCGCGTCCCGTTGCTCGAGTCCTGTCGAAGAGTATGACGAGCGACGGAGGCGGATGGTCGAAGAACAGCTCCAGGCGCGGGACATCGACGACCCGCAGGTCCTCGCCGCGATGGGCCGGGTGCCGCGCCATCTCTTCGTCCCCGAAGCGCTCCGATTTCGAGCCTATGCCGATCACCCGCTTCCCATCGGAAACGGCCAGACGATCTCTCAACCGTACATCGTCGCTCTGATGACTCAGCTCGCCGAGCTCGAGCCCGACGACGTGGTTCTCGAGATCGGGACGGGCTCGGGATATCAAGCCGCGGTCCTCTCCGAGCTCGTGCGCGAGGTCTATACCATCGAGATCGTTTCCGATCTCGGCGGAACAGGCGAAGGCGAGGCTCGACGAGCTCGGCTACGAGAACGTGACCGTCCGAACGGGAGACGGCTACCTCGGCTGGGAGGAGAAATCGCCTTTCGATGCCATCCTGGTCACCGCCGCGGCGCCCGAAGTTCCACCGCCCCTCGTCGAGCAGCTCGCTCCCGGCGCGGTCATGGTGATTCCCGTTGGACCTCAGTCTCAAGTACAGAGTCTTCTCCGGATCGAGAAGGCGGCGGACGGAAGCACGGTGACCCGCGAGGTCCTGCCGGTCCAGTTCGTTCCGCTCGTCCGCCAACCGCAGATGAACGCGTGAAATTCGAGCTTGTCGACGTCCTGCTGCTGATGGCCGCTCTCTCGAGCTGCGGCGACGGAGGAAGCGGTCCCTCCCACCACCACCACCAGTGTCACCACGACGACCGCGTCGGTCATCTCTCCGTTCGAGATCCGGACGCTTCTCACCGTCTACACGCAGCGCCGAGGACGACGCGCAGTGGACGGAAGGAATCACCCGGGATGACCGCATTGGAAGGATCCTCCTGGGCGTCGACTCCCTGTCGGAGGGCACCACCACGTTCGACAACGAGGGTCTTCGCGAGGAGCTTCAGGACGCGGTCGAGAGAGTGAACGCTCAATTCACCGACGCGGACTACCCGAGCGCCTTCGACGAGTCGAAGGGGAACCTGCATGCGCTTTCTGAACGATGCGGATGCCGACGGTTGGTCGATTGACGGCCGGCACGGCGTTGGGACGGGACTGGCCCTTCGATTCGAACGGCAACGACCCGGACGGTTGGACGGCGCAGATCGTGGTGACGGTGACCCGGCCTTAGCTCCCGCCGAGGGCTTCGGCCAGCGCTTCCATCGCGGAGAGCCACGTGCTCGCCATACCTTCGTAGCCGAGATTGTTGGGGTGGAGTCCGTCGGGCCCTTGTCCGCTCAAGTCGACGGCCCTCTCGTGGTCGGCGACCGGCACTCCCATTCGCCCCGCCTCCTGACGGATGAGGTCGTTCAGCCGCGGCACGTGCTGGGCACCCGTCGTGCGGAATCCGTCGGGGTTCAGGAGAGGATAGGTGCCGATGATGACCTGTTTTCCTTCTCGTTTGACGATGCCCATCATGTCTACGAGGTTCTCGCGCACGACCGGGAAACGGGGCGAGCTGTCGTTGACGTCCACCACACCCTCGAGGAGCAGCACCAGGTCCGGCTCGAAAATCCGCATCTCGTTTCGCAGCCGCTCGACACCATCGACGGTCCGTTCCCCCGGTATGCCGGCATTGATCAGATCGAATCCGGCCCCGTACTTCGATTCCACGAGCGCGCCAGAGCTTGGGAACGTACCCCTCGACGAGGACCAGGTCCGTCTGCGCTTCCGGTGGAAGGGACGACGCCTCGAGAGTCACTCCGTAGGTGATGCTGTCGCCGAAACAGAGGATTCGTACGGAACGGAAGATCGGCGGCGAGAGCCTGAGGCGCAGCCGGTACGGTCCGGGACGCCGCGCTCGGTAGCCCGGACGGAGGATCGCTGATCGAGGTCGCGGTTCGGCAGCCCGCGAGAGTCGCCGTCAGAGAAAGCGCGAGTCCGATTCGATTCACAATCGTTCCTTGAGCTTCGTCGCCACCTCGCGAGCTCGCGCGCGTATGCGCTCCTCGTCGAGGTGCTTGAACTCACCATTTTGATACACGAGCTTTGCCGTTCACAATCACCGCATGCACCGGCGAGCGCGACGCACCCCAGAAAAGATGCTCGGGCAGATTCTCCTCCCCGACCGGTGTGGCCGGCCGATAGTCGAGGACCACGAGGTCGGCCCGCGCGCCCGGTTTGATGCGGCCGAGCTCCGGCCCGAAAATCCGCGAGACGAAGTCCGCGTTTCCTGCGAACCCCGCGCGGCACGCGAGGCGCAGCGCGTCCTTGAGGTCCCGGCCTCGAGTCCGCTGCCGGTAAGCGGCGACGCGCAGCTCTTCGCTCAGACTCGCGCCGCACCCATCCGTCGCGAGCGCGAGCCTCAGCCCCGAGGACGCCGCGCGCGCCAGGTCGAGCGCGCCCATACCCGAGAGGATGTCCGACTGCGCACCGTGCGCGATCCAGACCTCGCGATCGCGAAACACCACCTCGTCGCCGGCCGCGATCGGGCCGCGGTGGAGCGCCGCTCCCGGTCGGCTCCAGACCGAGGCGCGGTCGAGGCGATTCACGAGGTCGGCCTCGTCGCCGCCATCCTCGAGGAGGACGTACGTTCCCGCGCCTTCATCTTCCGCCGCCTTCGCGAAACGCTGCAGGGTCTCGTCCTCGATTCCCGACGACGCGTCGAGTCCGAAGAGGCCCTGGATTCTCTCCGAGCCCGCGCAGCTCGCGTGGTGCCGCGCGTTCTCCCGTATGGCCGCCGCGGCGACCGAGCGTGGCGAGTGGACGTAGGCGAGGACGCCTCTCACCTTCGTCTCGGTGAACGCGCGCCCGATCGCGTTCAGGCTGCCCTCGATGAACGATGGGCTCGAGACCAGAGCGATGACCGTCGTGACACCGGAGCGCAGATGATCGAGGAGGCCCGCGAGCGCGCTCCAGTAGAGGCTCTCCTCGTCGAGCACGGCCTCGATGAGGTGGCTGTCCTTCCACGGAACGGAAAGTCCCGGTGAGAGACTCCTGTAGAGACGGCTTCCCGCGTCGATCATCCCCGGAAGAACGAGCCGCCCCCCGACGTCGACGATCTCCGTGTCGCCGTCGTAGCGATCGACGAGCTTACCCACCAGTCCGAAATCGACGATGCTCTTTCCCTCGACCGCGACCAGAGCGCCGGCGACCGACGGTTGCGAGGGCCAGTGGGTGATGAGGTTGGCGTTGTTGACGATCATGAACCGAAGACTCCCTTCGCGCGGAGCGCGCGAAGGGCTGCCTCGTCCATGCCGAGGCGCTCGGCCAGAACCGATTCCGTATGCTCACCCAGGATCGGAGGTGGAAGGTGCTCGCCACCAGCGCCATCGGTGCCTCCGATCTTGATCGGATTTCCCGTCAGCGGAAGCCTTCCGAGCTTGGGATGATCGACCTCGATGCGCATCTCGCCGCGGAGCGATCTGAGGGTTCGCGAAGACTTCGCGGACGTCCCGCACCCGACCGACGGGAATGCCCGCCTCTTCGAGGAGCGCCACCCATTCGCCCGTGGTGCGCGATGCGAACACCCGATCCAGGAGACTCTTGAGCTCGTCGTAGTGCGCGACTCGATCCACGTTCACGTCGTAGCGCGGGTCGGCGAGAGCGTCACTTCCGACGGCGCGAACGAAGCGCTTCCACAGACTGTCGTTTCCGACTCCCGCGATTACGTGGCCGTCGGCGGTCGCGAACGTCTCGTATGGCGCGAGCGATGAATGCCGGTTCCCGAGTCGCCGAGGCGTCTCGCCCGTCATCAGGTAGCCTTGCGCCTGATAGCAGAGGGTCGAGACGACACTGTCGAAGAGGGCGACGTCGATGAAGGCTCCCTCACCGGTCCTTTCCCGCCGATAGAGCGAAGCCAGGATGCCCTCGCCCGCCATCATGCCGGTGAAGATGTCCGCGAGAGAGGCGCCGACTTTCATGGGCATTCCGCTGGACTCTCCCGTCAAGCCCATCCAGCCTCCCTCGCCCTGCATGACCGCGTCGTAGCCGGGCCTCTCGCGAAGCGGACCGGTCTGTCCGTATCCCGAGATGGAGCAATAGACCAGCCGCGAATTTCGAGCGCGGAGCGTTTCGTAGCCGAGGCCCAGGCGGTCCATGGTGCCGGGACGGAAGTTCTCGAGGACCACGTCCGCGCGATCGACGAGGCGAAGAACGATCTCGTGCGCCTCCTGAGTCTTCAGGTCCAGGGTGAGGCTCTCTCTTGTTGCGATTGACCGCGAGAAAGTAAGCGCTCTCCCCCTCGGCGAACGGCGGCCCCCAATAGCGGCTGTCGTCCCCTTTCGGCGGCTCGATCTTGAGGATGTCGGCGCCGAGATCGCCGAGGAGCATGGTGCAATAGGGACCGGCGAGGATTCGAGTGAAGTCGAGGACGGTGACGCCGGACAGAAGGAGCTCTCTACCCACGCGAGAGAGCTTACCGCAAGTATCGAAGGGCGAGCGCGGTGACGTTGTCCTTGCCGCCGTTCTGGTTCGCGCCGTCGATGAGCTGGCGCACCAGCCGCTCGAGAGAGCCGGTCGAGGACTTCACGATCTCGGAGAGGCGCGCTTCGGGCACCATGCCGTGCAGCCCATCCGAGCAGAGCAGGAAGAGGTCCTGCTCCTCGAGAGGATACTCGTCGACGCTGATGTCGATGTTCTCCTTCGCCCCGATGGCCTTGGTGATGATGTTCTTCATCGGATGGCTCTCGGCCTCCTCGGGCAGGAGAACACCTTCGTCCACCGCGGCCTGGACCCAGGAGTCGTCGACAGTAATCTGCTGGAAGCTGTCGTTGCGCAACCGGTAGGCGCGGCTGTCGCCCGCGCTCACGAAGCTGATGGCTTCCCGATCCGCGAGCGCCGCGACGATGGTGGTGCCCATGCCGGTATAGTCCTGCCGGTTGTCCGCTTCCTTCCAGACGCGTTTATTGGCGAGCATCACCGCGGTCAGGAGTCGATTGGCATTGAGAGAGAGCTTGGGGTCCACCCCGTAGGGCCAGGTGATCTCCTCCTCCGCCCCGGAGCGCTGCACGAAGTTGAAGACCGTTTCCACCGCGAGGCGCGACGCGATCTCGCCGGCGTTGTGCCCCCCCATCCCGTCGGCGACGATGAACAGGCCGAGCTCGTTGTCGAGGGTCAAGCTGTCTTCGTTCAGCTTGCGCCTCAAACCGACATCGGTCGCGCCGTAACTTTCGAGCATCGTCTTTTTTTCCGGCCAGGAAGCTTGTTGACTCAGGATAACACCGCGATCCCGCGGATTTCAAGGTGTTTGCGGCCGTAAAACGCCGCCGGATTGACAGTATAGAGGCGCAAACCTACAATGAAGGTCTCGCGCCGTCCAAAGTACTAAAGAAGAGGGCCAACCCACCGGAATGTCACGCTATCGGGTTCTCCTGGTCGAGCCGAATCGCGATTTGGGCCGAGTCCTGCAGGAGTACCTTCGCCGCTCGGAGCTGGACGTGCTCGCGGCCTTCGACGCCGCGCTCCGCGCTCGAGCTCGCTCGGCGGGAGCGCCCGGACCTCATCGTGTCCGAGTCGGAGCTTCCCGGCGGGGCCAGCGGACTCGAGCTCGCTCGAGCGCTCTCGTCGGAAACGAGACCTGGTGTCGGTCCCGGTCCTCCTTCTGTCGGGCGCGGCGACTCCCGAGGAGCGACTCGATTCGCTGATCTCCGGGGCCGAGGACTATCTCTTGAAGCCCTTCACCATGAAGGAGCTGGTCTACCGCTGCGAGCGACTCATCGTCCACCAGCGGAAGAGCGAGCTCGGCGAGCTCTCGGGTGACCTCGCGCGCTTCAAGAGCACGGACGTCCTGCAGCTCCTCGAGGCCAACCAGGCGACGGGCGTCCTGCACATCGACGGCGAGTGCAAAGGCGAAATCCACCTTCTCGATGGCTACATCTGCGGCTGCTTCGCGGAGAACCACAAGGGAGAAGAGGCGGCCTACCGCTTGATTCCGGTGCGCAATGGCCGGTTTCACTTCATCCGATCGAACATCCGAAGCAACATACAGAACGTGCGATCGACCACGGAGTTCATGATGGAAGCGCTTCGACGGCACGACGAGAGGGCGAAGCTACCGGCATCGCAATAAGCTTCTCAGTTCTCGGTTCTCGGTTCTCAGAACAAGCTCACTGCTCGCTGCGAATCGCCTCAGCGGGGCCGCGGAGGAAAGCAAGCGGGAGTCGATGGTGAATCCTCGCTGGACGTGCTTTGCACTGGCGATGGCCGCCTCCGGGTTCCACGAGCCTCCTCCTCCCGAGCGATGCGGGCTCAAGGAGCTGATACCCCGCATCTCGAATTCGGCGAGAGCCCTCGCCGACGCTCTTTCCGGCGCCGTCGCCTGGGAGGACTACGACCAGGAGGTTCTCGAGGTAGAGGACCGCGCGGCGTCGCTTCCGATGAAGCTCTTGCACAACGAGGTGCTGGCCCATCGTCGCCTGGGCTCAGATATCCTTCTCCTTCGTCTTCCGTCAGGAGGCTTTTACGGCTTCCGTGACGTCGCTCAGGTCGACGGCGAGGAGGTCGCGGAACGGGGCCAGAGAATCCAGAAGCTCTTTCTCAGCGAGGGAAAGGACCCGAACGAGACCAAGGCCCTCATCGAAGAAAGCGCTCGATTCAACATCGGCGACATCGAACGAAACCTCAACCTGCCGACGTTGATTCTACCGCTGCTCCTTTCCGACGCCTCCGGCGGCATCGAAAGGCTGGAGCTCGCTCTGAATGGTAACGCGTCGGCGGAAGAGCGAACCTGCGCGGTTTCCTTCCGCGAGACACGCCCGCCTTACCTCGTCGGCACCGGGCAGGGCCGCGAGTTGCCCCTGCGCGGAACCCTCCACGTGGCGCCGGAAAATGGACGGCTCGAGCGGGTATCGATCCTCGCGGGCCGTCCCGCCCTGGAGCACATCGAGCTCACGGTCGAGTTCGCTCGCTTCGACGACTGGGAGCTCCCGCTTCCTTCGGCGATGACCGAGACCTACGCGCAACGCCTCGGCCCGCGAGTGACGCGCTGCAAGGCGCGGTACAGCAACTATCGGCGCTTCAGCGTCGATGCCATCGAAACCTGGAGAATCCGGCGCTAGCGATCGAGGCTAGAAGAGGCTCACCTTCACCCGCAAATACTTCTTCGGATCGCGACGGATATCTCCGATCAGCCCCTGGAGCTCGTTCGCGGTCTTGTTCAGATTGTCGTAGAGCGCTCGATCGTGGAGGAGCTGCCCGGCGGTGCCGTCGCCGCGGTCGAGCCGCGCCGTCACCGAGGCGATATTCGCGGAGAGCGCGTCCAGCCGGTCGTAGAGATCGCGCTCACGCACCAGCGCGCCGAGCGTCCCTTCGCCTCCGTCGATTCGACCCGTGACCCGCTCCAGGTTCTCCGTGACCCGGGAGATGGAGCGCCCCATCTCCTCGTCGTGAACGAGCCGACCGATGGCGCCCTCGCCGGTTTCGATGCGGGCCATCAGACCCTTCATGCTCACGGTGAGCTCGTTGAGGTTGTCGAAGATCGCAGGGTCGTGGATGAGCTTTCCGAAGGTTCCTTCGCGCACTGTCCAGACTCACGAAAAGCTGATCAGCCCGCTCGATCACGCTCTTCAGCCGGTCGTGAACGTCCTCTCGCTTCAGGAGCGCGCCGAGCGTCCCTTCCCCTTCCTGGAGCTCTCTCGCCAGGTCCCGGATGTCCTTCATCGTGGCCGAGGCGTCGGTGATGATGCCTTTGATGGGATCGCCCTCGAACTCTCCGGGAACGATGCCCTGGTCGTGGATCGGCGAACTCCTCCGGGAGGCCCCGGATCGACGTCGAGCAGCTTCTCTCCGAGAACGCCCAGGCTTCCCGACGGTCACCAGAGAGTTGGTGGTGACCCGATGCTGAATGTCGGTGCGGAGGGTGAGCGTGACCTTCACCGGCGCCGGAGCGTCCGGGCCGGCGCGAACTCGACGCCTCGCACCGAGCCGACTTCCACTCCCGAGAGATAGATGGGCGCTCCCGCTTTGAGGCCGTTCACGTCCTTCAGATAGCTGTAGACGGTGTACTGGCCGCCGAAGAACGGGAGTCCGCCCTCTCGCGTGATGTAAATGGTCGCGGCCATGGCCACCATGAGAGCGATGGCGATGACCACTCCCACGCGAAGCTCGGCGTAGGTGAGCGTCTTTCTCGCCTGGCATGTCGTTTCTACCTCCTTGCGACGGGTATCAGGAACCCTTCCAGAAACTTGCGAACGTAAGGCTCGTCGGTGGTCCAGAGCTCCCGCTGGAGGCCCGCGGAAGACGATCTCGCCCGCGATTCACCACGATGAACTCCGTCCCCACCAGAACGTCGAGATCGTCGATGCGGTTGTACACGTATGCGACCGTCCTTCATCATGGTGAAGCTCTGCGCGACCTGAAACGCGTCGCGAAGCTGGTGGGTGACCAGGACCGAGGTCACGCCCTCGAGGTCCCGGAGCTTCACGATGAGATCGCAGATGGTCGAGCCGATGATGGGATCGAGCCCGGTGGTGGGCTCGTCGTAGAGGATGAACTGCGGCCGGTGAGCGATGGCGCGCGCGAGCGCCACCCGGCGCCTCTGGCCTCCCGAGAGATCGGAGGGCATTCGATCGTAGTACTCCTCGAGATCGACGAAGCCGAGGACGCTCCGCACCCGGTTCTCGAACTCCTCTTCGGTCAGGTCCTCGTGCTCCCGCAGCCGGAACCCGACGTTCTCGGCCACGGTGAGAGAGTCGAAGAGCGCCCCTTCCTGGAACACCATGCCCATGTCGCCCGGACCTTCATCAGGTCGGGCTCCTCCATTTCGGCTGATATCCACGCCGTCCAGTCTCGATGGTGCCGGACTCGGGCTTGATGAGACCGAGAACCAGCTTGAGGATGGTGGACTTCCCCGAGCCGCTCCCGCCGAGGATGATCTCGGTCGAGCCCGCCGTCACGTCGAAGGTGACGTCCCTTGAGGGCGTAGTCGTCGGTGCCGGGATAGGCGTAGTAGACGTTCCGGAAGGAGATGACGGGAAAGGGCATGTCAGGGATAGACGAACTTGAGAATGAGCAGATTGAGAAAGTAATCCGACGCCAGGATCAGGATCGACGCGGCGACCACCGACTGTGTCGTGGACTCGCCGACCCCGCGGGTGCCGCCGGTGGTGGTGAGTCCCTGATAACAGCCCACCGCGACGATGATGTAGCCGAAGACGATCGGCTTCACCAGACCCATGAAGAAATCGTAGACCTTGATGGCGTCGAGGGCCGAGTGCCAGTAGAGTCCGGTCGCGAGCCGGAGGGTCAACGTCGCGACCATGTAGCCCCCGACCAAGCCGACGGCGTTGCTGAGAATGGTCAGGCACGGCACCATGATCAGACCCGGCGATGAGCCGCGGAGCGACGAGCTTGCGGATGGGGTCGGTGCCGAGAGAGCGCATCGCGTCGATCTGCTGGGTCACCACCATCGAGCCGAGCTCCGCCGCCATTCCCGAGCCCACGCGACCCGACACCATGAGCGCGGTGAGCACCGGGCCGAGCTCCCGGATCATGGAGAGCGACACCATCCTCCCCACGTAGGGTCTCGCTCCGAATGCGTCGAGCGTTGCCGACGTCTGGACGGTCAGCACCATTCCCGTGAAGAGACCGGTGAGGCAAACGATGGTGAGCGAGCCCACGCCGATGGAGTCCATCTGCTCGACAGGTGTCGCGCCAGTACCGCGGCCGCGACAGGAGGCTCGCGAAGGCCTGGTACGAGAGCTTCGAGAACTCCTGGATGCTCTGGAGCGCGAGCTTGAATCGCAGCGAGAGAGAATCGATCACGTGGGGTCCGGGTCAGCTTTCGAAGAGCTCCAGCTGTTTGAGCTCTCGGATGCGGTCCCGGAGCTCCGCGGCTTTCTCGAACTCCAGCTCCTTCGACGCCTTCTTCATCTGCCGGGTGAGCCGTTCCACTTCGCGCTCGATCTCCTGCGGGCTTCCGAAGAGGAGAGATTCCTCCGCGACGCTGGCCTCTCCGGGCTCTTCCTTCGCTCCGGCCGCTCCCATGCCGCCGCGGATGGACTTCACGATCGACTCGGGAGTGATTCCGTGTTTCTCGTTGTACTCCTCTTGAATGCGACGCCGCCGGTGAGTCTCGGAGATGGCGTACTTCATGGAATCGGTCTCGCGGTCGGCGTAGAGGATCGCTTTTCCCTCTACGTTCCGGGCGGCGCGTCCGATGGTCTGAATCAGCGAGCCGCCCGAGCGCAGGAACCCTTCCTTGTCCGCGTCGAGGATGGCGACGAGCGAAACCTCCGGGAGATCCAGTCCTTCGCGCAGCAGGTTGATGCCGATGAGAACGTCGAACTCACCGAGCCGGAGCTCCCGCAGGATCTTCACGCGCTCGAGAGTGTCGATGTCCGAATGCAGATAGCGGCAGCGGACACCAATCTCCGCGTAGTACTCGGTGAGATCCTCCGCCATCCGCTTGGTCAAGGTGGTGACCAGGACCCGCTCGTTCCTCGCCACCCGCTCGCGAATCTCGTGAAGCAGGTCGTCGACCTGACCCGTCACCGGGCGGATCTCGACGTCGGGGTCGGTAAGTCCGGTCGGGCGGATGATCTGCTCCACCACCACTCCTTCGCTGCGCTCGAGCTCGTACGGCCCGGGGGTCGCGGAGACGTAGATCGACTGGCCGACCCGGCTCACGAACTCGGAGAAGTTCAGCGGGCGGTTGTCGAGGGCCGAAGGCATGCGGAAGCCGTACTGCACCAGAGTTTCTTTTCGCGATCGGTCGCCGTGGTACATCCCGCGCACTTGAGGGATGGTCTGGTGAGACTCGTCGATCACCACCACCGTGTTCTTGGGGAAGTAGTCCATCAAGGTGGGCGGCGGCTCGCCCGGCTTCCTGCCGGTGAAGTGGCGCGAGTAGTTCTCGATGCCGTGGCAGTACCCCACTTCCTGGAGCATCTCGATATCGAAGAGAGTTCGCTGCTGGAGCCGCTGCGCCTCGAGCAGCTTTCCTTCCGTGACCAGCTGCCGGTGGAACCAATCCAGCTCCTCGCGAATCGACTGGATGGCCTTCTGAGTGCGCTCGCGTGAAGAGACGTAGTGCGTCTTGGGGAAGATGGTCACCCGCCGCATCGGCCAGAGCTTCTTGCCGGTGAGCGGATCGAATTGCGAGATTGCCTCCACCTGGTCTCCGAAGAGCTCGATGCGGACTCCGAGGTCGTCGTAACCGGGCACGATCTCGATGACGTCGCCCCGAACCCGGAAGGTGCCGCGCTTGAGATCGTAGTCGTTGCGCTCGTACTGGATCTCCACCAGCTTCCGCAGCATCTCGGAGCGGTCCACTTCGCTCCCCTGGTCGAGGTGCACCAGCATCCCGTAGTAGGCCTCGGGCGAGCCGAGGCCGTAGATGCAGGAGACGCTCGCCACGATGAGCACGTCCTCGCGCTCGAAGAGCGACCTCGTGGCGGAGAGGCGCATGCGATCGATCTCGTCGTTGATCGTCGCTTCCTTCTCGATATAGGTGTCGCTCGCAGGGACGTAGGCCTCCGGCTGGTAGTAGTCGTAGTAGCTGACGAAGTACTCCACCGCGTTGTCGGGGAAGAACTCCTTGAACTCCTGATAGAGCTGCGCCGCGAGAGTCTTGTTGTGAGCCATGACCAGAGTCGGGCGGTTCACCGCCTCGATCACCTTGGCCACGGTGAAGGTTTTTCCCGACCCCGTCACCCCCAGGAGCACCTGGTCCCGCGCGCCGGAATCGAGTCCCTGGGCGAGCTCACGGATGGCCTCGGGCTGGTCGCCGCGAGGCTCGAAGCTCGCGGCTACGCGGAAGGCGCCCGCTCGCCGCGTGGGCAACGGGTAGGTGGACATTCTTTGTCTTCGTGGGGGCCAGGCCTCCCGGAGGCCCCCTGCCTCATGCGGGAATCGCTCCGCCGTCCTTCTTGTCGTAGATCCGGTACTCGAAGCTGCGCTCCTCCGATTCGGCGAGACGAACGCCTTCGTCGAACGGGAACATGTGGACCGCGTCGTAGTCGGGCGGGCAGAACTTGGCGCAGAGCTGGCAGCCGATGCACGTGTCGACGTTGATCTCGCAGACCTCACCCATCGCCGAAGGCTCCGGATCGGGAACGAGGTAGATGCAGTCCTTTACCGGGCAGACGTGGATGCACATCTCGCACCCACGGCCGAAGCACTTCCCCTTGTCGACGTAGGCCAGAAGCTTCGGCTTCTTCTTCGCGGACCCCGGTGATCAGAACGTCTTGCATGAAATTGATTCTCCCGGAGCCTCATTATATCCAAAACGCCGGAATGACGACTATACTGGAGCCGAGATGAGACCGGTCGAAGCGGAAAGCAGGATCTTCCGCAAGGGCCTCGGACTGAAGGACGAGGTGCAAGAGCCCCTGCGCAAGGACTACAAAGGGCTCATCGTCGACTTCGCCCGGGAGCACCGCTTCACCCTCACTGCCGGAGAGCTCACTTTCCGCCTCGCGAAGGAGTTCGGCTTCTGCTACGGAGTCGACCGCGCGGTGGAGTACGCCTATGAAGCGCGCAGTCGCTTCCCCGACAAACGAATCTTCATCACCGGCGAGATCATTCACAACCCTTACGTGAACCGACGGCTCGAGGAGATGGGGATCGAGTTCCTTTCGGGCGACTACGGGACGAAAGAGAAATTTCTCCCCGTCACCGCGGAGGACGTGGTCCTGCTCCCCGCATTCGGAGTTTCCACGGGAGAGCTCGACATTCTCAACGAGCGGCAGGCGGTCCTGGTCGACACGACCTGCGGATCGGTGATGAACGTCTGGAAGAACGTCGAGCGCTACGCGCGCACCGGCTTCACGTCGCTCGTCCACGGAAAGTACTGGCACGAGGAGACCAAGGCCACCGTCTCGCGCGGCGGCCACTACCTCGTGGTGCGCGACATGGACGAGACGGAATTCGTCTGCCGCTACATCGAAGGCATCGATCGCGGCCGTGAGGAGTTCCTCGGCCGCTTCGAAAAAGCGATCTCCCGGGGTTTCGATCCCGATCGGCATCTCGAGCGCATCGGTGTCGCGAACCAGACGACGATGCTCAGCAGCGAGTCTCTGGCGATTGCCGAGGCTCTTCGCCAGGCGATGGTCCGCCGTCATGGAGAGCGCGAGGCCGAGCTCCGATTCCGGAGCTTCGACACCATCTGCAGCGCCACGCAGGAGAGGCAGGATGCGGTGCTCGAGCTGTCCAGCGAGGGCGTCGACCTGATGCTGGTGATCGGGGGCTACAACAGCAGCAACACCACCCACCTTGCCGAGATCTGCGCGCCCCGCTTCCCCACCTTCCATATCTCGGATTCCGATCGGCTGATCTCACCCGTTCGCATCCGGCACAAGCCCATCCACGCGGAAGAGGAGATCGAGAGCGAGGATTGGTTCCCCGCGGGACCGCTCAAGATTGGAATCACCGCAGGCGCCTCCACCCCGGACGTCAAGGTCGATGAATCCATCGAACGCCTGCTTTCCTTTCGAGGCATGAATCGCACCGATCTCACCGGCGAGTGAGACCCGACCGGCCGGTAAGTCTCAGTCGCGAGGAGGCGTGCGATATAATTCCCGGAGGAGCATTGGCTTCAGTCGAAACAGAGGCGTCCGCCGATCGAGCGGACGCGGCTGCGAGTGAATTGTTTTCGCCGCGCCGCTCATCCGCGCCGCGCATATGAGTCCGGAAGTCGCTCTAGCTATAATCGCGTCAGGTGGCGATGCAGGCAGGGTCCGGAGCTTCGAAGCCGCAGCTCGAGCCCGCGCTTCGAAACGATCGCGACGTGGCGGGTCGCTTCCACGGCCTTTCGAAGGCGCATCTCGTCGAGGCCTATCGGCTCATGCTGCTCTCCCGGAAGATCGACGACCGCGAGATCCAGCTCAAACGGCAGAACAAAGTCTATTTTCCAGATCAACGGCGTCGGACACGAAGCGGTCCTGGTCGCCGCGGCGATGCATCTCCGACCGGGGCGCGACTGGTGCTTTCCCTACTATCGCGACCGCGCTCTCGCGCTCGCTCTCGGGATGACCGCGTTCGAACAGCTGCTCGCGAGCGTCGGCGCGGGCGCCGACCCCGCGTCCGGCGGGCGTCAAATGCCCTCGCACTGGGGCCACAAGAATCTCAACATCGTCGCGCAGTCGAGCTGCGTTGCGACGCAGTTCCTTCACGCGGTAGGCGCGGCGATCGCCGGGCGACAAGTACGCGAAGGGCGCGGCCGACGACATCGTGTACGTTTCGGGAGGCGACGGATCGACCAGCGAAGGCGAGTTCTGGGAGTCGCTCAACAACGCCTGCCTTCACAAGGTGCCGGTCCTCTTCCTCATCGAGGACAACAACTACGCCATCTCCGTCCCGGTCGAGAAGCAGACCGCGGGCGGAAGCATCTCGCGGCTGGTGCGGAGCTTTCCCGATCTCTTCGTCACCGAGTTCGACGGCTGCAATTTCGTCGAGAGCTACTCCCGGCTGAAGGACGCCGTGGCCTATCTGCGCGCGGGAAGAGGTCCCGCGCTCGCGCACGCTCACGTGGTCCGGCCCTACTCTCACTCCCTCTCGGACGACGAGCGGCTCTACAAAACGGCGAAAGAGCGCGAGGAGGAAGCGAAGCGCGATCCGGTGATGCGCATGCGGCACCTGCTCCTCGCCGAGGGGCTCATCGACGAGAAGACTCTGGCCGCGCTCGAGGAAGCCGTGCACCAGGAGGTCGTCGAAGCGGCGGACCAGGCGCTCTCCATGAGGTGGCCGACGAAGGAGAGCTGGAGCGCGCACCTGTACAGCCCCACCGTCGATCCGACGGCGAAAGAGTTCGAAAGCGCGAAGCCGGAGCCTGTACAGTCTGTCCAGCCTGCACAGCCCGTACAGGACTCCACGATGGTGGACCTCTTGAACGCCTGCCTGCGCGACGAGATGCGGCGCGACCCTCGCATCATCGTCTTTGGACAGGACGTCGCCGACGCGAGCCGGGAGGAGAACCTGGCCGAGGTCAAGGGCAAGGGCGGTGTCTTCAAAGTGACCCTGGGACTGCAGCGGGAGTTCGGTATCGAACCGGGTGTGGAACAGCACGCTCGCCGAGGCCAGCATCGTGGGGCTCGCCATCGGCGCCGCGGTTCGAGGATTGAAGCCGGTGGTCGAGATCCAGTTCCTCGACTACATCTGGCCCGCGTTCATGCAGATTCGGAACGAGCTCGCCACGTTCCGCTGGCGCTCGAACGGAGCTTTCAGCGCCCCGTTGGTGATCCGGGTTCCCGTGGGCGGGTACCTGCGCGGCGGAGCCATCTACCACAGCCAGTCCGGTGAGACCTTCTTCACTCACAACCCCGGGCTTCGCGTGGTCATGCCGTCGAACGCGCTCGACGCGAACGGTCTTCTTCGAACGGCGATTCGCTCGGATGACCCCGTTCTCTTCCTCGAGCACAAGCATCTCTACCGGCAGACCTACAACAAGGCTACCTATCCCGGCCCCGACTACCGCATCCCCTTCGGCAAGGCCCGCAAGGTTCGCGAGGGCCAGACCCTCACCGTCGTGACCTACGGCGCGCTCGTGCACCGGAGCCTCGATCGCCGCCCAGAAGGCCGAGGCCCAGGGGGTTTCCGTCGAGGTCCTCGATCTCCGATCGCTCGCCCCCTACGACTGGAACGCCATCGCGGAATCCATCCAGAAAACGAACCGGGTGCTGGTCGCCTACGAGGACATGAGGAGCTTCGGGTACGGCGCCGAGATCGCGGCGCGCATCGGAGAAGAGCTTTTCGACTTTCTCGACGCTCCCGTCCGCCGCGTCGCGGCCAAGGACAGCTGGGTGGCCTATAACCCGGACCTCGAAGACACCATCCTCCCGCAGATCGCGGATCTCGAGAGCGCGATCCTGGAGCTCGCGCGCTACTGATGTCGACGGCCGGAATTCTCACGTCGCTCGCCGAAGAAGAGGAGATCTTCCGGGGCTCGGTCCGGGAGTTCGCCCGGAAGGAAATTCAGCCTCTCGTCTCGCGCATGGACCGTGAGATGAAGATGGACTCCGCGCTCGTATCGAAGCTCTTCGAGCTGGGACTGATGGGGATCGAGATCCCGGAAAAGTTCGGCGGCGCGGGCTCGAGCTTCTTCATGTCGGTGCTCGCGGTCGAGGAGCTTTCCCGCGTCGATCCCTCGGTCGGCGTGATGGTGGACGTCCAGAACACCCTCGTCAACAACGCTCTCCTTCGCTGGGGGACCGAGGAGCAGAAGACCCGCTACCTCTCGAGGCTCGCGAAGGACACCGTCGGCGCCTACGCCCTCTCGGAGCCCGATTCGGGAAGCGATGCCTTCGCTCTTTCCTGCCGCGCACTCCTCGAGGAAGACGCCTACCGCCTGACCGGGACGAAACTCTGGATCACCAACGGAAGCGAGGCGGGGGTCTTCATCGTCTTCGCCACCATCGATCCCGATCAAGGCTACAAAGGGATCACAGCGTTTCTCGTCGAGCGCGGCTTCGAGGGTTTCACCGTCGGAAAGAAGGAAGACAAGCTCGGAATCCGCGCCTCGAGCACGACCGAGCTCATCCTTTCGGGTGTGCGGGTTCCGCGCGCGAACGTTCTCGGTGAGGTAGGCAAAGGCTACAAGATCGCGATCGAGACCTTGAACGAAGGACGCATCGGTATCGGCGCCCAGATGATCGGAGCCGCTTCCGGCGCTCTCGAGCATGCGATGGGCTATACCAAAGGGCGGAAGGCCTTCGGCCAGCCGATCGCCGACTTCCAGGGCGTGCAGTTTCAGCTGGCCCAGGCGGCGACCGAGCTCGAGGCCGCGCGGCTACTGGTGTACAACGCGGCGAGGCTCCGCGACGCGCGAAAGCCCTTTCTCGTCGAAGCGGCGATGGCCAAGCTCTTCTCTTCCCAGGTCGCCGAACGGGTGACCTCCCTCGCGATCGAGCTCTACGGGGGCTACGGCTACACCAAGGACTTCCCCGTCGAGAAGTACTGGCGCGACGCGAAGATCGGCACCATCTACGAAGGCACCAGCAACCTTCAGCTCCAGACCATCGCCAAGTATCTGCTCAAAGACAAATAGGCTGCCGAGAATGAAGCCGCAGCCTCACATGACGCCGGACGAGCTAAGGCGCAATGGAAAAGAGCTCGTCGACTGGATCGCGGACTACCACGAGAAGATCGAGAGCTTCCCCGTTCTTTCCCGGGTCGAGCCGGGAGACATTCGAAAGCGTCTTCCTCCTCGTCCTCCGCAAACGGGTGAGAGCTTCGACGCGATGATGCGGGACGTCGAAGAAATCGTTCTGCCAGGGATTACTCACTGGCAGTCTCCGAGCTTCTTCGCCTACTTCCCTTCGAACTCCTCGGGCCCCTCGATTCTCGGAGAGCTCCTTTCGGCGGGACTGGGGATTCAGGGAATGATCTGGGCCACGAGCCCCGCCGCGACGGAGCTCGAGACCCACGTTCTCGACTGGCTCGTGGAAATGCTCGGCCTTCCCGAGCACTTCCAGTCCTCGACCGAGGGAGGAGGCGTCATCCAGGACACCGCCTCGAGCGCGGTCCTCTGCGCTCTTCTCGCGGCGCGCGAGCGAGCGACCCTCGGCCGCGCGAACCGGGAGGGCTGCCGTGGGGACCTCGTTTGCTACACCTCGACGCAGGCGCACTCGTCGATCGAAAAGGCGGCGAAGGTCGCCGGGATCGGACAGGCGAACGTGCGCCTCATCGAGGTGGATGAGAGCTTCGCGATGTCCGCGCCAGCTCTCGAGGCGCGGATTCGCGCCGATCGGACGGCTGGACTCCGGCCTTTTTTCGTGACCGCGACGATCGGGTCCACCTCTTCGAACGCCATCGACCCGCTCCCGAAGATAGGACCGATCTGTCGCGATCACGGGCTATGGCTCCACGTGGACGCAGCCATGTCGGGGACGGCGGCCCTCTGCCCCGAGCTCCGACACATCCAAGACGGCGTCGAGCACGCGGACAGCTACTCCTTCAACCCCCACAAATGGATGTTCACCAACTTCGACTGTGACTGCTTCTGGGTGAGAAGGAAGAAGGATCTCATCGAAGCTCTCAGCATCCTGCCGGAGTATCTCCGCAACGAAGCAACGAGCTCGGGCGCGGTCATCGACTATCGCGACTGGCACGTCCCGCTGGGACGGCGGTTCCGCGCGCTCAAGCTCTGGTTCGTGATTCGCCACTACGGGGTCGAAGGGCTCCGGTATCACGTTCGCCGGCACGTCGAGCTTGCGAAAAACTTCGCCTCCTGGGTCGGCGAGGATCCGAGGTTCGAGCTCGCGGCGCCCGTGCCGCTGAACCTCGTCACGTTCCGGCACCGCGGGGGCGATGCCGTGAACGAGGAGCTATTGAAAAAGCTGAACGCGAGCGGAAAGCTCTATCTCACTCACACCAAGCTCGACTCCCGCTACACGCTTCGCATGTCGATCGGCCAGACCCACACCGAAGAACGGCACGTCCGCGCCGCGTGGGAGATGATTCGGACGACCGCTCCCGCCTGAGCGCTCTCTTCCGCGTCGCTACTCGTTCGCTTTGTCGGCAGGCTCGAGCCTGTATATCGGGGTCTTACCGGAGCGGGCAGCTATCTCGCGCGCGTTCTCTCGAGGTACCAGAGGAGCCCGGCCACGACCAGAGCATGAGTGATCCGCCCCTCTTGAAGGAGCCGAGGGATCTCTTCGACGCGGTGCAGCACGACCCGGATGTCTTCCGTATCGTCCGGCTCCGGGGCGGAGACGATTCGCGCGTTCTCCGCGAGGAACGTGTGGCACCGGTTCGCCTGGATCGCGGGATTGGGGTGCACGACACCGAGAGGGACGAGTCGATCGGCTTCGTAGCCAGTCTCCTCACGCAGTTCCCTGGCCCCGGCCACCGCTGGACTCGGATCTTCCGGATCGATCATGCCTCCGGGGAGCTCGAGACTGAGCTCGTCGGTACCGTGCCGGTAGAGCTCGATGAGAACGATTTCACCGGCGGCCGTGACGGGAACGACGTTCACCCAATCCACGAAGTCGAGAAGGTAGAAATCGTGGCTCCCGGTTACGTCGCTTCTGCGCTCCTTGCGATCGTGTCTGACAGAAAATATGGGTGTCTTGACGAGGAGCTTCGTCTCCGTCGTGCGCCAGGTCATTCCGACCCGGGAGCGGCCGAGAGCCGCTTTCGCGCGTCTCGGACGCTCTCGAGGTCCCAGTCGGCATTTCCCCATTGCTCGAGGTACGCCGAGAGAAGCCGTCGTCCTTCCTGCGCGCGGCCGCTTTCGAGCTTCAGAACTCCCAGACGGTAGAGGGCCTGCGTATAGAGCGTCGGGTGGTCGACGCGCTCGGCTCCGCTTGCGAGCAGATCCTCGAGCGCGGCCGCGGCCTCATCGTCGCGGTCGAGCGCGAGATAGGACCTCACGAGGCCATCCCGGATTGCCGCTCCCGCGCTCGAGCAGGTGCTCGCCCAATCGAGCATGAGGGAGCCCTCGACGAGGGGCTCGAAGAGCTCAACTGCCCGCTCGGCGTTTCCGGTCGCGAGCGCCGTTTCCGCCTCGAGGGCGCTCAAGTACACCCGAGCCGCGGCGCTGGTCTCGACGGCAGGAAGCCGAGCGAGCCGCGCGGAGAAGCTCGCCGCCTCCTCGGTGTCGCCCTCCAGAAGAGCGAGTCTTCCTGCGTAGTAGAGGCCGCGGAAACTCTCCGGCTGAATGGCGAGCGCGCGTCCGACCTCCGTCCGTGCCGCGCCGGTCTCCCCTCCGACGAGATAGAGCTCCGCGAGCAGTTGCAGAGCGCTCGCGGGAACACCTCCGCTCGCGCCCTCATCCGTCCGGAGTCCGCTCGCCATACCGGCCGCGCGGTAGGACTGGACCGCGTTCTCGAACTCGCCGAGGTACGTCTCGAGGACCGCGCGGTTCCGCATCGCCCACGCGCGAAGGGAATCCGAGCGCCACTCGGCGATGTCCTGCCCGGTCAGGCTGCGCGCGACTTCCCATCGGGAGGCCATGAGCGCCGCTTGCGCCTGGAAGAGCGGTCCTTCGATCCAGGAGAAAGCCTGGCCGAAGCCGAGCGCTTCCTCGGGCTGGCCTTCGAACGTCGCCAGGATCGAGCGGAGACCTTCGACCTTGTCCGGCCGGATCGGCTCCCAGCCCGCGAGAAGCGAGCGCGCTCGCTCGATGTCTCCTTGAAAGGCATAGCTGAGAGCGAGCCGGTCGTACACTTGATGGAAGCGCGGATCGAGCGCGAGCAGCCGCTCCATGAGCTCGATGGCCCTCGCCGTGTCCCCGTCCCTGAGGGAGTGCACGTAGATCTGACTCAGAATGTAGAGCGCTTCCTTCTGATCCGGCTCGCGCTCGAGCGTCGCGGTGAGAAGTGGAATCGCCTGCGAGTACGCTCCGTCCTGATAGAGCGCGTTCGCCTCGATGAGATCCCTCAAGTGAGCGGGCGCCCTCGTCCAGGTTCGCCGCCGCCCGACGAGCAGCCTGGTGCGCTACGGGAGTGTCCGATACGAATCGTGCCGCCATGCTGAGTCGGAACTGCGCGAGCGCGAAATTCGGATCCACTCGGACCGCTTCCTCGAAGCTTTCGACCGCGGCGTTGAAATCCGACTCATGCAGGGCCGTTTCTCCCTCGACGTACAGCCGGTAGGCCGCGAGCGAGTTCGTCGGCTCCGCCGGATCCTGCGCCGTCGCGGGTCGGGCCACGTTCCCCATGCGAAGGAGCTCCTCGCGGATTCCGGTCCCGAGAGACTTCGCGAGCACGAAGAGATCTTCTGAGCTCGAGACCTGAGCTCTTTCGGAGGAAACCGAGCGGCCGCTCCGCACGTCCACGATCTCGGCGGAGGCCATCAGGCGATCCCCCGCAACCGCCACCTGCCCCACCACCATCTTCCCGAGCGAAGCCCCTCTGGCCACATCGCTCGCGTCCTCCCGATCGAGGTCCGTCGCAGCGATGCCGAGACTGGCCGCGACGTCGTGGATTCGCTGTCGGCTCACCACACGGAGATTCGGGCGATGAGGCAAGCTCGTGGTTCACGAGCTCGGCCAGCACCCGAGCCGTTCTCTCGGAGTCGGCGGGATCGGAGAGGTTCTCGAAATAGAGGACGCCGATGGAATCGGACTCCTTTGGCGTCTCGCTCCGCGAAAAGAAGAGCGCGATGGCGACGGCAGACGCCGCGGCGCCAGCGAGAGCCGTGAAGGGCCAGGAAAGCCTGGACCGCCCGCTCTGCGCTCGATCCGCCTCGAGGACGCCGGAAGACGCCTCGGCTCGACCCGCGCTTCTTCGGCGAGCTCGTTCATGTCCGGATAGCGGTCGTCCGCGTTCTTGCGCATGGCCCGCGCGACCACCCGCGCGAGATTCGGGGGAACATCTCGGCGGATCTGGTCCAGAGCCTCCGGCTCGCCGTGGAGAAGCTGGTCGAGCACTTGCGCCGGAGTCGCGCCGCGAAACGCCGCGCGCCCCGACAAGAGCTCGTAGAGAAGACAGCCGAAGGAAAAGACGTCGCTCCGGGCATCCACGGCCTGTCCGAGCGCCTGCTCGGGCGCCATGTAGGCGATGGTGCCCACGATCATTCCCGCCTGGGTGAGTCGGGCGAGAGTGTCGCCTTCCGAAGTGACCGCGAGCGGCATCTCCTTCGCGAGTCCGAAGTCCAGGATCTTCGGAATGCCGAGCGCGGAAATCACCACGTTCGCGGGCTTGAGGTCGCGGTGAACGATTCCCCGCCCGTGGGCATGGGACAACGCGGAGGCGAGCTGGAGGCCGATCTCGAGCGCGCGATCTACGGAAAGTCTTTCCTCTCGCGCGAGGATTTCTTCCAGGTTCTCGCCTTCGACGTACTCGAAGGCGATGTAGTCGAGACCGTCTTCCTCACCGATCTCGTGAATGATGGTGATATTGGGGTGATTCAGCCGGGAGCAGGACCGCGCTTCGCTGAGGAAGCGTTCTCGGAAACCGGGCGAAGTCGCGAGCGCGGGAGACAGGACCTTCAGGGCGACGTCGCGGGCAAGCCTCGGGTCGTGAGCCAGGTATACCGCTCCCATCCCCCCCCGACCGAGCAGGCGCTCGAGACGATAGGGGCCGAGGTTCTGTCTCTCCATCCGCGGCCAACCCTCCTCGACCGCTTCGGAATTCTCCGTGGGCCAAGCATATCACTCCTTGCTACCAACCACGAACTGGCCGCCACTCGTCCACCGCCGCCTCGCCCCGGAAAACGTGGTAGCGGTCGAAGAGGGCCGCGGAAAGGCAGGAATGGTTCGGCACGATGCGGAGCTTGGCTCCCACGGGGAGCGCCGCGTAGTCGATAGGAGCGGTTCCCCAGAGCTTGCCGTGCTCCTGCGAGAGGGATCGGACCCGAAGGGACGCGAAGTGCGTCTTTCCGTCGCCCGAGAACACCGCCCCGTAGCCGCATTTCGGATCCAGGTGCGTCGGCCCTTCGTCCCGCGACAGAGCGAGCCCTCCGGCATCGATGAGGATCTCGTTTCTCTCGGGATAGTGGCTGAGGACGGTCGCGAGAACGCTGAAGGCGGCGCTTTCGAGCCCGCAGCTTCCGATCGCGGCCTGGAAGCGGTCGTAGAAGACGTAATTGCCGGGTCGGACCTCGGTCACTCCATCGAGAGACTCGGCGAGGGAGATGGTGGGCGTCGAGCCTATGCTCACGACCGGAGGCGGCGCCCCCGCCTCGGTGAGTTTCCGCGCGAACTCGACCATGACGCTCCTCTCCGCTCTCGCGAAGCCCTTGATCTCCTCCGGATTGGCGGCATGGTACGAGTGCCCCGCATGGGTCAGGATTCCGGCGAAGTCCACGTCGCGCGACTGCGCCATGCGGAGCGCGAGAGCGACGCTCGACTCGCTCATCGGGTCGACTCCCGCGCGGTGGTAGCCGCAGTCGACCTTCAAGAAGGAAGACATGCGCACGCCCTTCGCCCGGGCGCAGGCTTCCATCGCCTCGAAGGTGGATTCGTGATCGAGCAGAAGGTGAAACGCCTCGAGGGACCGGCCGATCTCGACCGCTT
>CAWGBY010000001.1:0-214162 GCA_963820855.1 uncultured Acidobacteriota bacterium | reverse complement strand
CCGTCTGCGGGTTTCGCTCGATTGAAGAGACCTCGCCGTAGCCCGAGGGCGTCCCTTCCTCCAGGCGCTCGAATCCCGTCAGTTGAGGACCGGTCTCGGGCGGGAGAAAGGAGGGACGGGGACGGTTCTCGAAAGGCACGACCGGCAGCAAGACCCGCGTGTCCCCACCGAGGTGGAGCGTCGTCGTCATCAGGTAGGGAGTCGGCCACATCATCGGCCACTGCGCGTTCGATACGGCGAAGCGAATGCGGTGCCCTTTGGGAAAGACCCACGACGTGAAGTGCATCTCGATTTCCAGGGGGAATCGAACCCCTGGCTCGATCGCTTTCGGCTCGGTCGCGGATTCCCGGTGAGTTCCGTTGAACCCGGCACCCGCCACCTGCGTGACGGTGCCGTCCGGAGCGATGTCCGAGAGTCGCACGAACCAGTTCGCGCGGGGCGCATCGGCCGACACGCTGAGGAGGGCTTTCGGAAGCCCGAGGATCTCGAGGTCTTCCGAAAGCGGCGCGGTGTCGTAGACCAGACTGAACGCGTCAGTCGGTCTTTGATCGTGGGCCGCGTCGCCCCACCACATGACCGGACCGCCGGCCTCGACGCCGTTCGACGGCACGTAGCGGAGCAAGTGCGCGGCGGTATCAGGTGTCTTCTCGGAAAGCGCGTGGCTCGACTGGGGGTAGAGCACCCGGTCTCGGATGCGCGCGATCGGCCAGCCGTCTTCCCATCGAAAGTCGCCTTCGACCCTTTCGAGGTACGGACCCGGCGCATGCCACTTTCTCACGAAGACCGCGAAGCGCGGCTCATCGAGGATTCCCGTGTCGCGCCCCTTGAGAAACTGATCGAACCAACGCACGGCCTCGTGTCTCCACTCCATTCCCGGCTCGGGGTACGGATTGTGGGGAAACGCGTGAGACCACGGCCCGATCATCGCCTTCACCGGCGCCTTGGCGTGCTCGAGGATCCGGGGGATGCTGTCACGGTAGCCGTCGTACCATCCGCCGATATGGAACGACGGAATGCGAAGTGAGTCGTAGCGGGCTTTGAGCGCGGTCCGATCCCAGAACGGTCCGTCGCGCTGCTGCCTCTTGTAGGTCATCATCCAGGGCCGCGTGTCGAAGCGGTCCCGAAAGTTCGCGTCGTCGATCTTGTAGTCCGGTGCTCCGGGACGGGCGTTGTCGAGGTCCTGGCTCATCTCCCAGGAGTCGACGTGGATGACGCCGTCCATATAGTGCACGTCGTCTTGATAGAGGTCGTCGGTCGCGTCGACGGCGATGATGGCCTTGAGCGCGGGCGGATTTCGCATGGCCATGTGAATCGAGTTGAAGCCGCCCCAGGAGATGCCGAACATGCCGACGTTTCCATTCGACCAGTCTTGCTTCGAGAGCCAGTCGATCACGACCTCGCCGTCTTCCTGCTCTCGATCCGTGTACTCGTAGTCGATGAGTTTGCCCTCGCTCGCGCCCGTTCCCCGGATGTCGACGCGCGCGACCACGTAACCCCGGCGCACGAAATAGGAGTAGAGCGAGTAGTTCCTTTGTCGGCTCTCGTTCTTCCGGTAGGGGAGGTATTCCAGGAGCACGGGAAACTGTTCGCCGGGAGCGCCGCCGGAGGGCGTGAAGAGGTCCGCGGCGAGGCGGACTCCGTCGGCCATCGGGATCCACGTTTCCGAGACGACGATCTCGTAGTCGGGAGGGGAGGGCTCGGCGGCGGAGAGGGCGAGAGCGAGGAGTGCGAATCTCATAGGGAGAGAAGATAGGGGAACGACCCTCAAGGAGACAACTGCGCCCCGAGCCACACGGCGATCTGTTCGGAGAGAGACGACGATCCGCGAGCGAGATCGGAGCCGTGGGCCGAGCCGGGTACGATCCAGACCTCCGCGTGGGAGCTCCGCTGCACCGCTTCGGTCACTTCGGTCACCCGCCGCTCGTCCCTGGACCGGACGTAGAGCCAGGGGATTCCCGAGGGATCGATTTCCGCGATCGTCTCGTCGCTCAACGATCCTGGCGAGAGGACCGCATAGGCGCGGCCTTTCTTGTAGAGGCGACCGGCTTTTCCGACAAACTCACCGCTGTAGCTCGCGCCGACGAACGCAATCCTCGCGGGATCGATGCCGTCGAGACCTTCGAGATAGCGAAGCGCGGCCACGACGTCCCGCTCGGTCCCCTCGAGGAGGTCGAGTGTTGCAGGATCGTCGTCGGGTAGGAACCGGCCCTTGTTGATGCTTTCCCCATGCGCCCGCAGGTCGAGTCGCAAAGACGCGATCCCGCGGATCGCGAGCTCTCGAGCGAGCTCGATATACGCGGATCGATTGCGCGCGGCGCCGTGGAGGACAACGACAGCGGGGACTGGCGGCCGTTCGCCTTCGGGCCGTCGAAGCTCGCCGACGAGGCGCCAGCCGTCACTCTCGATCGCGACCGGCGTGTCCTCCGAGCTCATGCTCTGACTTGCGAGTCCGAAAAGGGTGAGGGTCGCGAGGAACAACGCTACAGACGTCATTCGCTGATTCTAATGATCCCGTTCGAACCGGAGTACCGAGTCGGGCCGATTGGGGCGACCGCGCTAACGCGCGCGCGAAACGCGGCGGAGACGGGCTTCGCTGTAGAGCTCGAAGTCCTTCCCCGGTTCCGCGAGCTCGAATCGCTCGATGAGCTGGTCCGGCCCGGTCAGCACGTACGTTTCGCGCCCGCGCCAGCCGGGAGGGATATTCTCGATCGCCTCGGTGACGAACGTGATGGTCTTTCCGTCTTCGCTCGTGAACTCATGAACGTACTGGTTCACGAACCCCTCCACGTGGAACTGCCGCAGCACGTGCTTGCCGCGGGCTCTATCGAAGCTGATGTACCCGACGTCGCGGTGGTCCTCTCCGGAGTTTCCCTCTTGAGGAGCGTAGAGGGAGCGGTTCTTGACCTCGATGAATCGACCGTCGAGAACGAGCGCGTATTCGCGGCTTACCCGGCTCTTGCCCGGCTGTCCTTCGCCCTCACCCTCCCAGGATCCGAGGAAGAAGCGAAACGCCTCGAAGCGGTCGGGCTCCATCGGAGTTTGCCCACCGACCAGTATCCAGTACAGGGCGAGTGCCAACATTGGTTCGTTCTCCTCGACTCAGTCTTCCGCTTCGAGCGGGACGTAGAATCTCAGTCCTCAGATCCTCGTCCGCCGTGTTCCGCGCGTGATTCAGGTAGTTCTCGATACAGGGCGCGTCCCGCAGCTCGCGTCCGAACCGTGGGCACCACTCCCCGCACACCTTCGCGTAGGTTTGCGGCAGGTTGCAGTACGCCCCATGATGAACGGCCACGGCGTACTCGCCGCCCTGGATCAGGATCTCACTGATGCCGTTCTCGCTGTGCACGGATTGGTCGGGCTCGAGCTGCAGGCAGGCGTCGTACCGGCACTTCTCTGGCGGCGTGAGCTCCGGATCGTCGTGGCACAACCCCAAGACGCGCGTCGATGGTCGTAGCAAGCGGTTTCCTCCCGCCCAGGACATCAAATCGCCGAAGAGAGTCCCGATCTCGCTGTAGGGTCCGATCCGTCGCATCGCCGCAGCGCGAACCGGATCGATGCGACGGACCTCCACGCCGAGGGCCGAGGTGTTTTCGGCCGGTTGCAGAAGTCGGCGCAGCCGAGCGGAGAGCCCCTCGGGAAGCTCGCCGGCGGAAGGCGGCGGGGTCAAGCCGCTCTCGCGAGCCTCGGTCGGGGTCATTCCGAAGTGCGCCTTGAACGCGCGGTCGAACGCTTCTGGGCTGCCGTAGCCCGCCTCGGAGGCGACCTCGGTCAATCGCGAACCACCGAGGAGCCGATTCCACGCGCGCTCGAGCCTCAGCCGGCGCGTATAGGCGCCCAGGCTTTCTCCGACGATACCGCGGAAAACGTAGTGGAAATGGTAGGGCGAGAAGCAGGCGACCCGCGCGAGATCCTCGAGCGTCAGCTCTTCATGAAGGTTTCGCCGGATATGATCAAGAACGCGCGTCGTCCGTTCGTAGTACTCGCGCCTCGTGGAATCGCGTTTCGCGCCGCTCACGCGGCAACTCTAGCCCAACTTGCCGAACCGTCGGCTGATAGTTCTTGCGAATTTCCCGGCTACGCGAAAACAAAAACCCCCGGGGGCCGTCCCCGGGGGTCGCAATCGCTAAACTTGAAAATCCGGACCTGCTTCTAGAACTCCCAGCGGATGCCGAACCGAACGGTCCGCGGATCCAGAAGCGCAATCACCTCGTGGTACCGCGACCCCGAGCGATTTCGCGCGTTCGTGACCGTGTCGGAGTTCGTCAGGTTGAAGATGTCCAACATCGCGGTAACGCTCCCCGGCCTTCCAAGCGCGAACGCTTTCTCGAGGCGGATGTCGAAGATCCCGACGTTCGGCGCGCGATTGGCGTCGAAAGCCTCGGCCGGCACCGCCTCGGCGCCCGCGTTGGGGAATGCAATGCTCAGCTCGCGCGGGTAGTGGAAGCCGCTCTGGAGCTTGTACGACGCGCTGACCCCGATGTCCCACGGGAAGATGTAGCGGCCGACGAGCTTATAGTTCCAGATGGAGGTGTTGGCGATGCCCAGGTAGCGCTGGTTCGGGCGCCAGAGCCAGGTGGACGGATTGATCGCAGGCTGCTGAGCTCGAAGCACGCCGAGGGCGGCGGTAGAGCTTGCGCTCCTCCGCCAGTCCTCGAGCCAGCTGTACTCGAACGAGCTCAGGAGCAGCCACTTGTCGCTGAACCGTTTGTTCACTCCCGCTTCGATGGTGTGGTAGTTCCCGTAGTAGTCGGGCATTCCCTCCACGTTGCCGGGATTGGTGAGCGTGCGGTCGCTCGGGATTCCCGCCGGGCGATCGAAGAGATTGAGGACCTGGTCGTCCCCGGTGCCGGCCACGTTGTCCGCGCCGATATCGTTGAACGTGAACGGAATCGTGTACTGGTCGTATCGAGCCATGTCCACCTCACCCCAGCCGTTTCGCTGGTTCTTATAGACATAGGAGCCGCGCACCTGGAAGTTCTCCCGGAGCTCGTGCTCGACGTGGAACGAGAGCTCGTCACCGTACGCGGGCTCGAGATCCCGATCCACCCGAACGAACCCTGCGCCTCCCTGAGTTCTCAAGAGAGCGCCGAGCTCGGGTGAGGTGGTGAGCGATCCGTCAGGTCCTGGATCAAGGATCCTGTTCCCGTTGCGATCGGTGAATTGATATACGCGCTGCGCCGCCCCTACTGGGTTCTCTTGCGAACCGATGTCGGTAGACGGGTTGAAGTAGAACCTTCCGTAGAACCCCTTCACGACGGTCTTCCCTTCGCCCGTCAAGTCATAGGCGAAACCGAGCCTTGGACCGATCGAGGTGAGGGACACGATATCGGTCTGGCTGGTCGAGACCGGTGGGAAGAACCCGCCCTGCTCCGGCGTGAAGCTTTGCTCGGGGTAGCTGATGCCGTAGTTGTCGAATCGCAGGCCGAGGTTCAGCGTCAGGCGGCTGTTGATGGTCCAGGCGTCCTGCGCGTAGAACGCGACGCCCATGGTGTCGTCGATTCCCTCGTTCGGAGTGTTGTAGATCCAGACTTCCTGAGGTAGCGCCAGCCCGGTCCTGGTAGAAGAGGTCCTGCGGCTGGAAGCGAAGGAACGAGCGCTGTTCGTTCTGGATCTCGGTTCCGAACTTGAAGCTGTGGCTCCCGCCCCAGTTGTCCTTGAAATAAGAGGCGCTGCCGGAGAACTGCGGCTTGATGGTCGTGCGATCGTGATAATAGGACTTGGCACCCGAGCGCTGGCCCGTCGCGAGGTCGATCCGTCCAACGTTGACACCTTCCGTAGACTCGGATTGAGTCGAGCTCGGGAACAGCGGAAAGTAGTTACCCCAGTGCGCGAACTGGAAATCGAGGAAGAGCTCGTTCGAAGGCGTGCTGGTCCACTCGACTTTCCAGGGACGGTTCTTCGACGACTGCCACCAGGCCGTCTCCGTGGGAGTCGCGAGTGAGAGCTCCCGCAGAGGCTGCAGCTTGGTTCTCTGGTTGAAAAAGCCGATGATCTGGTTTCTCGAATCGAGCTGGTACGTCCCCTTGATCGTATAGTTCTTCAGCTGGCTTTGCGCCGTGTCCGGAAGCCCGAGGATCAATTTGTACTGATTGTTGTCGCGATAGCTCCCGAAGAACCACGCCTTGCCCTTCACGATGGGTCCGCCGCCATTGATGTTGAGGTCGTACTGTTTCGTGATCGGGTTTCCCGCGGTGAGACCGCTTGCGGGCGCCTTGAACCCATCCGAATTGACCCCGCCGCCGGTGCGGAACTCGTCGGGGACGTTGTCTCCGACAGTGTCGTCGTTCTCGTAGTCGTAGTAAACGCTCGCCGAGAAGTCGTCACCGCCGGATTTGATGGTGAGGTTCAGGAAGGCGCCGGGGCCCGTCTGCTCGCCCATGTTTCCGGCGCCGCCAACCGAGAACTCCTCGAAGCTGCCGAAGTCGAAATATCCGGCGTTCGCGTCCTGGCCCTCGGTGACGTTGATGCCCTCGAGGAGAGTCTTGTTCTGCCCCGCGAAACCGTAGGTGGAAAATCCCGTCTGGGTTCCCGTGTGGGAGCCGCCGACGTCGTAGGACTGCATCTGGAATCCCGGCGCCTGCGCCATCGCGGCCCAGATATCCCGGGCGTTCGGGATGTCCTCCATCAGCTCTTTGGTGAAGCTCGTGCCGATGTTGGTGTTCTTCACGTCCACGACGGGCGACTCGCCCGTGATGGTGAGGGTCTCTTCGACTCCCGCGAGGGGCATCTGCGTGTTGATCGTGACCGTCGTGGCGAGACCGACACGGAGTTCCTCTCGGCGCACCGTCTGGAAACCCGACAACTCGAAGACAAGTGTGTAGGCTCCTGTGGGAAGCGAGGGAAAACGGTAACCGCCATCGGCTCCCGTCACCGTGACTTGAGGCTGAATGAGAGCCGGGCCGGAGACGGTAACCGTGACTCCAGGGAGAACACCGCCCGTGTTGTCCGTCACGACTCCGTCGATGCGGCCGCGGAGCTCCTGAGCGCCGGCACCGACTGCCGTGACCGCCAGCGCGACGAAGAGGCAAGTCCAGAACCTGCCAGACATCTTCATATTAGAGATCCCTCCTGCAGATCAGCTGATGCTGCCCACAAAGCAATTGTCATGCCTCAATTTCCAATTCATTCTAATCGAATAAGTCTTTGTTTTGTTTCTGGTTGCGAGGGTAACCTGGATGGCGCACCGAAGGGCCATCCACCGGTTCGGATCGAGAATCCAGAGCGTTGGATTACCTGGTCGAGGAACCGCAGCATGCTGCGGGCCCTCTCGAGCCGTTCCGCGTTCTTCGTTTTCTCGGCCGCCGCCTCGAGCCCCCGGTATCCCTCCACGTTCCGCGAATTTACATCGACGGCCCGCTCGAAGAGCTCCGCCCCCCTCTCTTCGTTGCCGGCCGAGAGCTCGAGCTTCCCCAGGTTGTTGAGCTGGACCCAGTCGTCCGGATGGAGCTCGAGGAGTTTCTCGAACGACTCCCGCGCGAGGTTCTCGTTCCCGAGCTCGGCATGAGCGACGGCGTGTACTTGAAGGGCGCGGATTTCCCCGGGGTGAAGCGCCAGAATCGACGCGCTCTCTCGTGCGGCCCCCGCCAGATCGCCGCCGCGGAGTCGCGCCTCCGCGAGGACGCCCGCGGCTTCCCTATCGCTCGGGTCGAGCTCGAGCATGAGCTCTCCATATCGCTTCATTTCGGCCGCGTCTCCGCGGTCGGAGGAGACGTCGGCGCCAAGGAGGAGACTCTCGCGATCCAAAGGATCGATCGTGGTGAGGGCTTCTTCGAAACGTCCCAGGCGACGGTACAGAGTACCGAGCACCAGCGCCGCCGAAGGGCCGGTCATCGTTTTCAACTTCCGCTCGGCCTCGTCCGCTCGGCCCGCGCGAATCGCCGTGCGCACGAATCCGTCATTCGCCTCTGGGAAGGCAGGATTCAGCTCCACCGCGCGAAGGAACGTTTCGAACGCCCAGTCGTAGCTCTCGGCTCGCTCGAGCGCCAGCGCTCGGGCAACGAGGTCTTCGAGGGACAAAGTGACGGCGGCGTCGAGCTTCGCGTCGCCCGTGCCGATCGACTCGATGGCCCTGCCGATTCTCCCGGCTCGTGTCCCGATGGAGAGACCGCGCCGCGCGAAACTCGAGGATCGGACGGTCGTCCGTATGCCGCTCGGCATCCTTCGCCCACTCGGCGAGCGGCGGCGTCGAGGCTGTCAGGAGCGCCCGGAATCCATCGCTCCCGAGAACGCCGACCTTCCGAAGGTCCTCGAGAATTTCGTCCGACTCCATGCGGTTGTCGAGCGCAATCGTGCCCACGCGCGGCAGGGCCTCTTTCGCTCCGACCAGGAGGAGGTCGCTCTCGCTGAGAAGAAAGAGCGCCGCGCTCTCGAAGGCGTCGGTGAAGCTCGCGACGATGGTCCGTAGCTCACTCTCGTCCATGTTGTAGATATGGGCCCACTGGCAGAAGAGTCCGTCCTCGGCCAGCCGCGAGCGAGCGAGAGTGAAGAGCTCGCGGGTGAAGAGTCCCGATACTCCGGCCATCCACGGATTCGAAGGCTCGGAGATGATGACGTCGTAGGGCTCCTCCGAAACGAGCAGGTGGTTTCGACCGTCGCCCACGACGAGTCGAAAACGCGGATCGCTCCGGGGGCGTCGATTGAAATCGTCGAAGAACCCGGAAGCCTCGACGACCGCGTCCGAAATCTCGACGGCAGTGAGGCGCTCGATGGGATGCGTCAAAGCGGATCCCGCGGTGACGCCGCTTCCGAGCCCGATGACCAGAACATTCTTCGGATTGCGATGGAGGAGAAGCGGCACGTGAGCGAGTAGCTTCTGGGTCATCATGTCGGAGGAGCTCGTCGCGTCCACCTTGCCGTCGATGGCGAGCGAGAGGCGCGAGGCTACCCTCCTCACGGTGACCGTCGCGACCTCGTCCTCCCTGTAGAAAACGAGATCGCCCTGACGAACGAAGTCGAGAAGCTCTCCCGGATCCAGATAGGACGCGTATTTGTAGAGTCCTCCGGTCAAGAGCTCCCGATCCCATCGTGGAAGAACGAATGGCGCCGCGGCCGCGACTGCGAGCGCGGCGAGCGCGGGCACGAGTGGTCTCGCGGAGCTCGCGAGAGCGGCGGCAAGAAGGTGCAGTCCGAAAGCGGCATAGAGCGCGCTCTGGGCGCCGAGGTGAGGGATGAGAAGAAACCCTGCGGCGAGCGATCCCGAAAGAGCCCCCACCGTGTTCCAGGCGAGTGTCGCGCCCGTCGCTTCGGCCGGCCCCGCACCCTCCCGCGAGACGATTCCGACCACGAGGGGAAACGTGGCGCCGAAAAAAAAGCTCGCGGGAAGGAGGAGGACGGCGATGGCGGCGAGCTCGATTCCGAGGAGCGCTCCCATGTCATCCGCGTACCGCTCCACGAGCCGTCCCGCGGGAATCGCGAGCCGGCCGAGGATCTGGAGGAGGACGAGAGACGAGGCGGCCGCTCCGGCCTGAGCCCAGGCGAGCGAACGCAGGCCCGAAGCGCTTCCAAGAGCGAGCCCGAGAATGACGGAGCTCACCACGAAGGCAAAACCGTAGGTCGTCGGTCCGATCAGGAGGACCAGACTTCGCGTCCAGGCCACTTCGCTCACGAGGGCCGCGAACCCGGAGAGCGCGGCGACCGTGAGGGCCACCCGCGAGGCGAACGAGAATCGCGCGGACCTCGATCGCGGCGCGGACGGAGGTTCGTCAGTGCGTGCCGCGGCGGCGAGCACGATCCCGCCGGCGAGAAGATTCAGAAATACCGCGCCGAACGTGGTGAGCCGAATCCCGACCGAGGGAAGAAGGAGGAGTCCGGTCGCGAGGCTTCCGACAACGGCCCCCGCTGTGTTGAGCGCGTAGAGCCATCCCGCCGAGCGGCTGGTGCGATCCCCGTCCCGTCGCGCGCGCTCGAGAATCGCGACGGCCGTGGGCAGCGTGGCGCCCATCAGACTGGTGGGAAGGAGGAGAAGAACCGGCGTGTAGCGAGAGAGGAGGAGCGGAAACAAAAGCGCGAATACCGCCACTCCGATCTCGAGCGCCGCGTAGAGCCGCGGCAAATGCGTGCCGGCCATCCGATCGATGAATCGCGACGCGAGGAAGGACCCGAACCCGAGCCCGAGCATGAAGAGGCCGAGGACCACCGAGACCGCTTCGAGGGTCGTGCCGAGGACGGTAGTGAGCTGCCGCACCCAGACGACCTGGTAGACGAGAGCGGCGGCGCCGGAAAAGAGGACGGAAGCCGCGAGCGCGATGCGATGCACGGTTCAGGAAATCGCCGCGCGTCGGGAACGCGGAACGGCCTTCATGCGCTCATCGTATCGCATGGCGCCTGGAATCGCGGTTCTGACGTGATAAGTTCTCTCCGCTTCGGGGCGACACCCCGGGTTGTCCCGACGCGAGAGGAGCTCATGCAGCGACGTTCGAGAGGTTGGCTTCACCGACTGCTGGCAGCGATAGCGCTCCTCGCGGGCGCGACACCCTGCATGGCGCAGCACGGTGCTTCGAACAGTCAGTGGCTCCACTATCACGGCGATACCGGAGGCACCCGGTATTCTGCTCTCGACCAGATCACGAGAGAGAACGTCGGGAGCCTCGAGATCGCATGGCGATGGTCGGGCGCCAATTTCGGGCCGGCGCGCGAGTTCAAGAGCGAAACGACGCCGCTCATGGTCGACGGCGTCCTCTACTTCACCGCCGGGTTGCGGCGCGACGTCATCGCGATCGACGCGGGTACGGCGGAAACGCTGTGGACGTTCCGCCTGGACGAGGGCGCGCGGGGCATGGCCGCGCCTCGGAGAAACTCCGGACGCGGCGTCTCCTACTGGACGGACGGCCGGGGCGACGAGCGGATTTTCGTCGTCACTCCGGGGTTTCAACTCGTCGCTCTCGATGCCGAGACGGGCAGGCCCGTTCCCGATTTCGGGGTCGACGGTCTCGTCGACTTGAAGCTCGGTCTCGATCAGCCCGTGGAGCTCGCTGCTGACAACGTCGGTTCGAGCTCGCCGGCGATCGTTTTCGAAGATCTGATCATCGTCGGCCCCGCTCTTGCGGGCGCGGTGCGTTTGAAGTCGAAGGCCGCCGTCCCGGGACACGTGACCGCGTGGGACGCGCGCACCGGCAAACGCCGCTGGATCTTTCACACGGTGCCGAAGCCCGGAGAGTTCGGCCATGAGACCTGGGAGAACGGCTCGGCGGAGTATTCCGGCCACACGGGAGTGTGGGCCCCGATGTCTCTCGACGAGGAGATCGGCTACCTCTATCTCCCCGTCGAGGTTGCCACCAGTGACTACTACGGTGGCCACCGGCACGGGGACAACCTCTTTTCCTCGAGCCTCGTATGCCTGAACGCGCGCAGCGGGGAGCGCGTGTGGCACTACCAGATCGTGCACCACGACATCTTCGAGTACGACAACTCGAGCGCGCCGATCCTCATGGACGTGAACGTCAGCGGGAGATCGGTGAAAGCCGTCGTCCAGCTCACGAAGCAATCGTTCGCGTTCACCTTCGATCGGGTCACCGGCAAGCCGCTCTGGCCGATCGAAGAGCGTCCCGTGCCCGCGTCGGACGTGCCCGGCGAGAGAGCCGCTCCGACACAGCCCTTTCCAACGAAGCCCGAAGCACTCGATCGGCAGGGAGTGACCGAAGAATCTCTCATCGATTTCACACCCGCGATTCGAGACCAGGCGCTTTCGATTGCGCGGCGCTATCGTCTCGGCCCGCTCTATTCGCCGCCCTCACTCGCCGACGCGGCCGACGGGACGGACGGAACGATCGAGCTCCCGGGCACCGGAGGCGGCGCGCTTTGGGAAGGCGGCGCCGTCGACGTGGAAACGGGAATGCTCTATGTGGGCACGTTGACCTCTCCGACGCTTCTTTCCCTTCGGCCGGAGCCCGACTATTCGGACATCGCGTACGTCTCGGCAAGCGTGAACGTCGATGGCCCTCAGGGCCTGCCCCTGTTCAAGCCTCCCTTCGGTCGCATTACGGCCGTCGACATGAACACGGGCGAGAAGGTCTGGATGAAGCCGAACGGAGGAACACCGGAATCGATCCGCAACCATCCCGCCCTCAAAGGAGTCGCCCTCGAGCCGACGGGAAGCCTGTCCCGCGCCGTGCTCCTCGTTACGAAGACCCTCCTTTTCGCCGGCGAAGGGTGGCGCGGTGAGCCTTTCTTCAGGGCCTATGACAAAGCGAGCGGGGAGATTCTCGCGGAGCTCAGAATCCCCGCCCCGGCCTCGAGCCTTCCCATGACCTACATGCATGAAGGCAGGCAGTTCATCGTTTTCGCCGCCGGCGACACCCGCACCGACCATCCGGCCGAGCTCATCGCGCTCACCCTGCCCGCGAAATAACGCATCGAGTCGAAAAACCTCGCGCGGGCGAGAGGCGTTACACTGGGCGGCCTGGAGGCCCGTTGATCATGATGAACCGACGAACCTTCCTCGGAACCGCTTCGTTTCTGACGCTCGCCCGGAGCGGCGGTGCGGCCGCGGCGCCGAAGCTGACGCTCGCTTGCTGCCGACTATCTTCGCTTCACTCCGCTCGCGACCGGCGACTTCCGTCCGAAGGATCTCGATCTCACGTGGCTTCGCGGAGAGCGAAACGAAATGCTGCGCCGCGCCGCGACCGATCCCGCGGTGAGCGGCGGCGAGGCGTCCATGCTGCAGCACCTTCTGCGCGTCGATCAGGGGGACCGCTCTCTCGTCGCGGTCCCCGTGTTTCCGCTCCGGAACTTCACCGCGCGCGACATTTATATAAGGAAGGGGGACGCTCTCACACCCTCCGGGCTGAGCGGCAGACAAGTCGGGGTTTACAGTTGGGCGGCGAGCGGTTCCGTCTGGTACCGGCACCTCCTCCGGCACCTGGGGCAGGACCCTGCGAAGATGTCCTGGATCGTGGGCGGGGTCGACACCGCGGCGAAGGTGGACTCCCGGGCCCCGTTTCCGCCGCACGTCAAGGACGCTCCTTCAGGCCGCTCTCTCGCCGACCTCCTCCTCGCTTCAGAGGTCGATGCCATTTTCGCGCCGATTCCGCCGAAGAAGTACCACGCCATCGAGGGGCCGATCTCCCGACTCGTTCCCGATTTCCGTCCCGTCGAGAAGCGCTACTTCGAGGAGACCCGCTGCTACCCGCCGCAGCACGTCATCGTGGTACGGAAAGAAGTCTGGGAGCGAGATCCTTCGATCGGAGGAAGGCTCGTCGCGGCTCTCGACGAGTGCGAGTCACGGTTCCAGGCGAACCAGCACCTCTTTCCCTACGCCTCCCCGTGGCTGATCGCGGAAGTCGAGGAGGCCGACCTCGCCGTGGGTCGGGATCACTTTGCGCACGGACTCGAGAAAAACCGCGCGCAGGTCGACGTTTTCTGCCAGTCCGCGTTCGAGGATGGGTTGACCAAACGCCGCGTGAGCGTCGACGAGTTTTTCAGCGAGTTTCTCGCGGCATAGACCGTTCGGCTCACCACTCGCCGGAGTAGTCGAGGACCACGCGGTCAGTCCCGTTCTCGATGATCAGTTTTCCCTCTTCGAGCCTCACGTCGCTCACGTGGTCGAAGCCCGGTGGAACCTTCGCGGCGAACATCAGAAAGCGCGTCGCGATCCTGGACTTCGCCGGAAGCCACCGGAAGGCGGGCGCTCCGAACATCGGAGAGAGCGCGACGATCTCAGCCTTCGTCATGTCGTAGGGCTGCATTCCGAACTCGAGCCCCCAGGCGTAGGCGCCGTCTTCGGGGTAGTGCATCCAGTGCTGCACCCAGGGGAAGTCGGCGCGTGAGAAGAAATATCCGAGGAGGAGATTCTCCTCCGTCGCTATCGCGGTCAGGAAAGCATCGTCGCGACCCTCATCCATGAGACAGCCGATGTGCTCGTAGAAGTCGGGGCTCGCGGGGGAGCGTCGCAGATCACCATGGCCTTCGAGATTCGGCCACTCGAAGTCTAGTCCCTGGGGAAATCGGGAGGCGCCCGGATCGCCGTACGTCTTCGTGCGGCACCGCTTCGCCGACTGGTCCACCACGGTCGTTCCGAGCGAGAGGAACGGAGCGCCGATCGTGGCGTGCTCCGCCCACAGCATCACGCGATCGAAGGCGACCTCGCTCTCGATCTCGCTCTCGACGAGCACCACCTGCTCGTTCGGCGCGATGGTCAGGGTGCGGGTGAGGGTTTCCTGAGCGAGTGGCAGCCGCACTCGGAAAGTCGCGGAGGATTCCGTCGAGCGCACGACTTCCCATAGCAGCTTGTTCGCCTCGCCATGCTCTGGAAATCCCGCATCGCGCTCTGCCGCACTGACGGGGCCGAACCCGTCGACGCAAAGGAAGTGGCCACGGCTGGGACCGAACGTTTCCTTCGAGCCTCGCTCGCGCCCCATGCGGACCGGATCCCACATGGGGTTCACGCGCTTCTCGTCCTCGGTCAAGAGGAAGCTCGCGAAAGCACCTCCGTGCGGAAGGACGACGAGCTCCACTTTGCCGTTCGAAAGCCGGAGCCCCTCGCTTCCTTCATGGCTCACGCGCTCCTGCGCGGGAAGGGAAGCGGCAGCGAGAATGGCAATGACGACGGACCGCATGGCTCGGGATCATACAACTCCGCCGCGCTATAGTTCGATGTCGGATGCGCGCTCGATGGGTAGTCGTCGCGGTACTCGCCGCCACGGCATGCGCTGCCGCGAGAGAAGCGCCCAGGGACCTCATCGCGAAGGTGGAGATCGCGCCCCCCGAGGCGCGCGATCGAATGGTGCGCGAGGCCATCGCGCGGAATGGCGGAACGCCGCTCGTCGAAGGAGAATCGGCGCTCTTCCTCGTCGAGGGAAGCTCCGGTCCCGCCCCTCGTCTTCTCGCCGACTTCAATGGATGGGGCGAGTCGGAAGAGCGTCTTCCTGACACCGTGATGACACGGCTCGAAGGAACGTCGTGGTACTACCTGAGGCGCGCTCTTCATCCGCAGGCCCGTATCGAGTACGCGATCGCTCGGGAGTCCATGGAAGACGAGGCGCTTCATCTCGACCCCGAAAATCCGAGGACCGTCGAGGGTTTCTCCCGCACTTACTCCGAGCTTCGGATGCCGGCTCATCCCGAGGCGCCCGAGCTCATCGAGGATTCTTCGCTTCCGAAGGGCCGTCTCATCGATACGGAGATCGAAAGCCGAATCCGAGGCAACCGCCGCCGGATCCTGATCTATCTTCCCGCGGGCTACGACGAGAGCGCGGATCGACGCTACCCGACGGCCTATTTCGGCGACGCCAGCGCGTACGTCACGAACGTTCCCGTCCCGAGAATCCTCGACTACACGATCGCCCGGGGAGCAGTGCGGCCGCTCATCGCCGTTTTCGTCGAGCCGGCTCCCCGCCGCGAAGAGTATCGGGCGCATCCGGACTATCGACGATTCATCGTCGAAGAGCTCGTCCCGTGGGTCGACAGCCAATACCGGACCATCGTCTCCGCCGAAGCGCGAGCGATTCTCGGCGGCTCGCGGGGCGGCCTCTCGGCGCTGGACGTGGCGTATTCTCACTCGGAGACATTCGGCGCCTGCGGCGCCATCGCTCCCGCGATCTCGCCGACGCCTCTCCTGGAGCTCATCTCGAAAGGCGAGCGCGAGCCGATTCGGTTCTTCGTGCTCGTGGGTCTCTACGATCTGGAGTGGAGACCCGACGGGATCGCGCTCCACGAAGCGCTTCGGGCGCGAGGCTACGATGTCTCGTTTCTCGAGATTCCCGAAGGTCACACCTGGAACGCGTGGAAGTCGCACATCGACGACGTCCTCGGGTTTCTTTTTCCAGGGGAAGGACGGACGAGCTGATGTCGGGGTGGCTCCTGTTTCTCATCGCGCTCCTGGTGCCTCCGCTAGGAATCGTGCTGCTCTGGACCCGCACGCGTTGGGGTTTCTTCCGAAAGCTCCTCGGCTCGTTCGCGCTCCTCCTCTTGAGCGTGGTGCACCTGGTGTACCTCTTCGAGCTTCGGGCCGAGTTCGACGGCGGGGCGGGGCGGCCGATCTTCTCCTTTGGCAGCGCGGAGTCTCACTACGAAGAGCTGGAGCAGAGCCGATCCGAGCAGAAGGCCGAAGTGGCTCCGCCTGCTCCCGCCGCCTGCTCCGGCCGCGCCGTTCCCGCCGCCGCGCCAGCCCCTGAGCCTGAGGCCGTCAGCGACATCCCCCCGCCCGCTCCGAACCTGGACTGGCCGCGCTTCCGCGGACCGCAAATGGACGGGCGCTACGAGGGTGAGATCGAGACCGAGTGGCCGGAAACCGGTCTTCCTCTTCTCTACAGGCAGCCCATCGGCGGGGGATACGCGTCGTTCGTGATCGCCGATGGGACCGCGTTCACCATCGAGCAGAGAAGGGACGAAGAGGTAGCGGCGGCTTACGATCTCGAGACGGGCCGCGAAGTCTGGACGCGAGGGTGGGGCGCGGATTTCCGGGAGACGCTCGGCGGCGACGGACCGCGGGCGACGCCCACCTGGGACGAGGGGACGGCTCTTCGTCCTGGGGGCGGAAGGACATCTCGAGGTGCTCGCAGCGGCGACGGGCGAGATCCTGTGGGAGCGCAACGTTCTCGAAGACGCGGGGGCGGAGAACCTCACGTGGGGAATGTCCGCTTCGCCGCTCATCGTCGACGAGAAAGTGATCGTCCTGCCCGGGGGAAACGGAAGCTCGGTCGTCGCGTACCGCAAGGACACGGGAGAGGTTCTCTGGAAATCGCTCGACGATACGCAGGCGTACACCTCGCCGATGCTCGTCACGTTAGCGGGCGAGCCTCAGATCCTGGTGGTGGGCGCCCGGCGGGCAATGGGAGTGTCTGTCGATGACGGAGCTCTTCTCTGGGACCATCCCTGGGTCACGAACCAGGGAATCAACGTGGCCCAGCCGCTGGTGCTGAGCGAGGACCGAGTTTTCCTGTCGGCCGGCTACGGCCACGGAGCCGAGGTCGTGGAGGTGACGCGGCAGGACTCCTCGTTCCAGGCGCGTTCCCTCTGGTCCAACACGCGAATGAAGAACAAATTCACGAGCTCGGTCTTTCATGAGGGTCACATCTACGGCCTCGACGAAGCGATCCTCGCGTGCGTCGACGCGGGCACCGGGGACCTGAAGTGGAAAGGCGGCCGCTACGGATACGGCCAGCTGGTCTTCGCCTCCGGCCATCTCGTCGTCCTGACGGAGCGAGGCGAGCTCGTCCTCGTCAAGGCGACACCCGAGAAGCACGAAGAGCTTCGGATGTTTCCCGCGATCGAGGGCAAGACCTGGAACCATCCCGCGATCGCCGACGGTATCCTGCTCGTGCGCAATGCGAACGAGATGGCCGCCTTTCGAATCGCCCCGTGATATTTTCCGCGGATGTTGATTCTCGCGGCGGTCGCCCTCACGGCGCAGGCGCGCGGCGAGGGAGCGGCTCGCTTCGAATCGCTCTGCGCCAGCTGCCACGGGAGTGACGGCGCCGGCGGAGAGACGGCGCCCTCGATCGTCGAGCGGATCGGGTCCCGCACCGACGAAGAGCTCTCCGAGATCGTGCGCGCGGGGCTTCCGGGCATGCCCGGCTTCCGCTTCGAGGCCGATGCGCTCGGACACCTGATCCAGTTTCTACGCACGTTGCAGCCTGCTGGCGCACGCGCGCCGAAGCTCGAAACGATCGAGACGACGGAAGGGCAGACGATCGAAGGAGTCGTCCTCAATCGAAGTGCTTCTCGACCTTCAGCTCCGGTCGGACGACGCGCGGATCCATCTCCTGCGAAAAGAGGGGACGCTCTATCGCGAGGTGACGTCGTCTTCCGACTGGCCCACGTACCATGGCGACTACCGGGGAAATCGCTACTCGAAGCTCGCCGGGATCGACACGGCGAACGTCAGCCGCCTCGCTTTGAAATGGCTCTTCGCGCTTCCCGGCGCTCCCCGCCTCCAGGTGACGCCGCTCGTCGTCTACGGTGTCATGTACGTGACGGGCCCGAACGAGTGCTACGCCCTCGACGCGGGGAACGGGCGCCGGCTCTGGCACTATCGAAGGCCGCGCACGCCCGGCCTCGTTGGCGACGCTTCAGCGGGCATCAACCGCGGGGTCGCGGTGAGCGGGGATCGTCTGTTCATGGTCACCGATCACGCGCACCTCATCGCGCTCGATCGTTTCACCGGGCGGCTCCTCTGGGAGACGACCATGGCCGACTGGCGAGAGAACTATGGCGCGACTTCGGCTCCGCTCGCGGTCGAAGGGCTCGTCATCTCCGGGACCTCGGGAGGCGACGAAGGCGTGCGGGGCTTCTTCGCGGCGTTCGACGAGACGACGGGCGAGGAGGTCTGGCGATTCTGGACGGTGCCGAAGCGAGGCGAGCCCGGATCCGAGACATGGCAGGGGAAGGACATCGAGCACCCTTGCGCCACCGCGTGGCTCACCGGCACCTACGACGCGGAGACGCGAACGCTCTATTGGCCGACGGGGAATCCCTGCCCCGACTTCGACGGCGACCATCGTCTGGGCGACAACCTCTACTCGGACTCGATCCTCGCTCTCGACGTCGCGACCGGCCGGCTGAAGTGGCACTACCAGTTCACTCCCCACGACGTCTGGGACTGGGACGCGCAGCAGCCGCCGGTGCTCGTCGATCTCGAATGGCAGGGCACGCCCGCGAAAGCTCCTCCTCCATGCGAACCGCAACGGGTTTTTCTACGTGCTCGATCGGACGACGGGAGAGCTCCTGCGAGCGACGCCCTTCGTGAAGAAGCTCACCTGGGCCCGCGAGATCGGACGCGACGGAAGGCCCGTGCGAAATCCCGACCAGGAACCGTCCCTCGAGGGCAGCGTGGGTATGCCCGCCGATCGAGGGAGCGACCAACTGGTTCTCGACCGCGTTTCACCCGGGACACGGGTCTCTACTACGTGCAGACCCTCGAGAAGTGCAACATCTTCACGAAGAAACCTTCCGAATGGCAGGCGGGAAGCTCCTACTACAGCGGCTCGACGCGAAACCCGCCCGAGGACTCTCCGCAGAAGATCCTGCGCGCCATCGACGTCGCGCACCGGTAAGATCTCATGGGAGCTTCCGCAGATCGGACCCGCCGACTCCTGGGGAGGCACGCTCGCGACGGCGGGCGGGCTCGTCTTCTTCGGTGAGGACAGCGGCGCCTTCACCGCCGTCGACGCGAAGAGACGGAGAGGTCCTCTGGCAGTTCCAGACCAACCAGCTCTGGAAGGCCTCGCCGATGACGTACGAGTTCGACTGGAGGCAGATCGTGGCCGTCGCCTCGGGCCCGAACATCCTGGCGTTCGCGCTGGCAGAGTAGGCATCAGAACGCGGGTTCCTCCTCAGGGTTTGGCGACCGCGATCCGATGAAGCTTCGGACGCGGCTTGGCCGTTCAGGACCGGCGGCATATCCTTTGCGGCCATGGCGCTCGCGATTCTTCTGTCCCTCGCGCTGCAGTCGGCCGCAACCGCGGAAGTCGCCTACACCATCCGCTACCAGGAGTCGCGTCCCGGTGTCGTCTCGGTCGAATCGAGCTCCCGCCGAGTACGCCGGGAGCGCAGGGTTTTCATCTTTCCTCGAGCCATCCCCATGGGATACGGCGAGCAGCCTTTCGATCGATTCGTCTCTTCGGTCAGCTCCCATGGACCTGACGGCTCGACACTCGCAGTCGAGAGGGGAGAAGGCCCTCGCTGGACTCTCGGGTCTTCCGGATTCGACGGTGGCGCGCGTGGAGTACGAAGTCGATATCGCCCGGATGGAGGAGGAGATCGTCGCGGCCTCCGACACATCGAAGGCCCGGCCCGGCTACTTGAGCCTTCTGGGCTACTCCGTCTTCGGATACGTCGAGGGACTCGAGGAGAACGGCATTCGTCTCGATCTCGATCTCCCCGAGAGCTGGCCGCTTCTCACGACGCTCGCGCCGCGGCTTCCGCTCCCGAGAGGGCGAGCCTCCGCCTCGGCCCCGGACTTCTACGCTCTCGCCGATTCCCAGATCGTGGCCGGGTCCGAAGCTCGAGGTTCGGGCGCTCCCGACGCGGCCTCCCGCATACTTCGCCCTCTACGCGGAGGGTGAGACCGATGCCTCGCTTCTGAGCGAGCTCGCGACGGAGGCGCTCTCCCGGACGACGAGCCTACTTCGGCGACGCGCCGTTCGCGCACTACACCGCTCTTCAGGAGCTTCTCGAGCCGCTCTCGGATCGTCACCGCTACGGGTTCAGCATGGAGCATCTGGATAGCGCCACGTTCTACCTCGCGAAGGACGCCGGACTGACCGCGAGCTCCTCGGAGTCCGATCGCGCGCGGGTCCTCTACAATTTCGCGCACCATTTCGCGCACGCCTGGATCCCGAAGCGGTCCTACGGTAAAGGATACTATCCGTTTACCTGGGAGCTGGCTCCGGTGCTGGATACCATCTGGTTCAGCGAGGGCTTCGCGCAGTACGCGGCCATCGAGGCGCATCGCCGACGCGCTGCCCGCGAATGAGGCGAAGGTCTATCGGGAGAACATGCTCGAGCGGCGCTTCCGCCAGAACGTCGCGTCCGCGCCGGCGTTTCTCCGGCGAAATGCCGCTCGTCGAGCTCTCTCGAGTGGCTTCGACTCGATACTCGGAAGACTTTCGCACGGGCCGAACGGTCTTCTCCCGCGGCGGTCTCATGGCCGCCGAGATCGACGACCGCATTCGGCAGAAGAGCCGGGGCACGCACCGGCTGCGGGACGCGTTGCGGCATCTGGTCTCCTGGTCGCGGGAGAACGAGAGGCCGTTCGCGATCGAGGAGCTGCCGGGGATCTTCGAGAAGGCCACCGGAGTCGACACCCGCGCGATTTTCGAAGAATGGCTCAAGCCACTGGAGGCTCGTCCGTGAGGAATCTGTTCTTGATTGCCGCCGTTCTGGGTGCTGGCTTCCGGGTTGGTCGAGGCGCAGAGCGCGAAGCCTCGGGCGCGGGATCTCGGCGTTCCTTTCGAAGGCACGCCCGGCCCGCTCAACGCCATCACCGACGTGCCCGGGGTCGAGGTCGGCCACACGACTCTCATCTCGGGCGACTCGCGGTGCGAACCGGAGTGACGGTGGTCCTCCCCGAGGGAAAGCGGGCGAAGAACCAGGTCTTCGCGGGCTGGTTCACGTTGAACGCCGACGGCGAGATGACGGGGACCACGTGGATCGAGGAGTCGGGAATCCTCGAGGGACCGGTCGCCATCACCAACACCCATAGCGTCGGCACGGTCCATCAGGCCGTCATCGAGTGGTCGGTGAAACACGTCGACGGATTGACCTGGAGCCTTCCGGTCGTGGCCGAGACGTGGGACGGCGGCCTCAACGACGTCAATGGGTTTCACGTGAAGGCCGAGCACGTCTTCGCCGCGATCGAGAACGCCGTCGGGCGGTCCGGTGCCCGAAGGGAACGTCGGCGGCGGCACGGGGATGCGCGTCTATGAATTCAAGGGCGGGATCGGGACCTCGTCGCGGCTCGTCGAGACGCCGCACGGACGGTTCACCGTCGGCGTCCTGGTGCAGGCGAACTACGGACTCCGGGGCCAGCTCCGCGTCGCGGGTGTTCCCGTCGGGCTCGAGATTCCGGACTTCATGCCCGAGGGGCGCGACTCGGGCGACGACGACGCCAACGAGGACGGCTCGATCATCATCGTGGTCGCGACCGACGCTCCCGTGCTGCCGCACCAGCTCAAGCGCATCGCGAAACGGGCGAGCCTGGGACTCGGGCGGAACGGCACCATCGCCTCGAACGGCTCGGGAGACATCTTCATCGCGTTCTCCACGTTCCACGAGAACATCGGAACGGAAGAGGGCGGCCTCTACGACTTGAAGATGCTGGGGAACTCGGACTTGAACCCGATCTTCCGCGCCACGGTCGAAGCGTCGGAAGAAGCGGTCATCAACGCGATGGTGGCCGCCGAGACCATGACCGGGAGAAACGGCTTGAAAGTCTACGCGATTCCCCACGATCGGCTCCGGGAGGCGCTTCGGAAGTACAATCGGCTCGCGCCATGAAGAAGCTTCTTCTGATCCTGGTTCTCGCGACGGGATGCGCGACCGAGCCTCCGAGCCCGACGCGGGTCTCCGGGTCGTACTCGCCGGATTCCGGAACGCTCCTCGTCCGGTGCGGTCGGCTCATCGACGGCATCTCCGACGAGGCGAGGACGGAGCTCGAGATCTACATCCGGAACGGGAGAATCGAGGCCGTCGGCGAGAGCGCTCGACGTGCCGCGCGACACTCCGCTTCTCGACCTCTCGCGCTTCACCGTGCTTCCCGGTCTCATCGACATGCACACTCACCTCGCGGACCGTCCGGGCAGCACCGCGGACCTGAGCGTCTACTTCACGTTCCCGCGCGAGCAGCAGCTCGCGGAAGGGCGGGAGAACGCCCGCGCGACCCTCGACGCCGGATTCACCTCGGTGCGGGACGTCGGGACCTACGTCGCCTTCATCGACAAGGCGCTCCGCGACGAGATCGACTCGGGTCGAGCGATCGGGCCGCGCATGCAGGTCGCTGGTTACTACCTGACGCATTCCCGGCGGTGGCGGCGATCTCGTCATTCCCGGCTTCGACGAGAAGGACATTCCCGACCGCGTTCGCCAGGGAATCGCCCGCGGCGAGGAAGAGTTTCGGCGGAAAGCGCAGGCGGCGATCGATGGCGGCGCCGACGTGCTCAAGGTCATCGCGTCGGGAGCGGTTCTGGCGTACGGCGGAGTGCCGGGAGAGCCGGAGATGACGGAAGAAGAGATTCGCGCCGTCGTCGAGGTCGCCCACGCCGCCGGGAAGAAGGTCGCCGCGCACGCCCACGGCTCCCGCTCGATCGAGGAAGCGATTCGTGCCGGCGCCGACACCATCGAGCACGCTTCACTCATCGATGACGAGACCATCGCTCTCGCCGCCGAGCGGAAGGTCGCGCTCTCCATGGACGTCTACAACGGGGACTACATCGCGACCGAGGGCAAGCGGCAGGGCTGGCCCGAGGAGTTCCTGCGGAAGAACGAGGAGACGACGGAAGCGCAGCGCCAGGGCTTCACCAAGGCCTACCGCGCGGGAGTCCCCATCGTGTTCGGAACCGACTCCGCCGTCTATCCTCACGGCGACAACGCGAAGCAGTTCCGCATCATGGTGGAGCGGGGGATGAAGCCGATGGACGCCATCCGGGCCGCGACCTCGCGTCGCCGCCCGCTACATGGGATGGGAAGATCGCGTGGGCGCTCTCGACGATGGGACGCTTCGGGGATCTGATCGCCGTCGAAGGCGATCCCCTCGAGGACATCACCGTCCTTCGAAACGTTCGACGTCGTGGTCAAGGGAGGCCTCGTCTTCCGGGCAAGCGACGGGATTCCGTAAGGAGCCAATCATGAATCACCTGATCGCATTGACTTCTCTCGCTCTCGCTCTCGCTCCTCGGGGCGCGCCGCCCGATGCCCTGCCGAAGGATCTCGATCGATTCATCGAGGATACCCGCAAGGACCTGGGACGTCGTCGGGCTCGCCGTCGCCGTCGTGAAAGACGGCCGGGTGGTCTACGCGAAGGGCTTCGGCGAACGGAAACTCGGAAGCGGCGAGAGCGTCGACGAGAACACCCTTTTCGCGATCGGCTCCAACACCAAGGCGTTCACCGCGGCGGCCATCGGGATCCTGGTCGATGAGAAGAAAATGGGGTGGGACGATCGCGTCACGCAGCACCTTCCCTGGTTCGCGCTCTACGACCCCTACGTGACGCGGGAGATCACCGTGCGCGACCTCCTGTCGCACCGGAGCGGCCTCGGCCGGCGGGGAGACGAGAACTGGTACGCGACCGATTTCGACCGCGAAGAGATCCTGCGGCGCGTTCGCTTTCTCGAGCCGAACTCGAGCTTCCGCTCCGAGGCGGGATACCAGAACACGATGTTCCTCGCGGCGGGCGAGGTTGCGGAGGCGGTCAGCGGAGAGAGCTGGGACGAGTCTCGTCAGCGAGCGTATCCTGAAGCCGCTCGGAATGACGAGGAGCCGCACGAGCGTGCGCGAGCTCGAAGGCATGGGAAACGTCGCCGAGCCCCACGAAAAAATCGACGGGAAGGTGGTCGCCGTACCGCATCGCAACATCGACAACGTCGCTCCCGCCGGCTCCATTCTCTCGAGCGTCTCCGACATGACGCGATGGATGCTTCTGATGCTGGGAGAGGGCGAGCTCGAGGGAAAGCGCATCCTCAGCAAGGAGACCGCGGCCGAGGTGTGGAAGCCGAGCATCATCTATCCGATGTCTCCCGAGTCGAAGGCTCTCTTTCCCTCGACGCATTTCTCGACGTACGGGCTCGGGTGGGGTCTCCGCGACTATCGCGGCCGCTTCGTCGCGACTCACACCGGGGGCATCGACGGGATGCTCTCGCAGGTCTTGCTCGTTCCAGAAGAGGAGCTCGGGATCATGGTGCTCACCAATACGTCGCCCATGGGCGCTCCGGCGCAGGGGGCGGTCACGTACCACGTGCTCGACGCCTATCTCGGAGCGGCGGGCGAGACCGATTGGCGCGCTCGCTTCGGCGAGCTGAGCGCGACGCAGGAAAAGCAGCAGCAAGAGCAGGAAAGGCAAGCAGGACGAATCGCGAGTGAAGGGGACGTCCCCGTCGCTCCCGCTCGAGGCGTACGCGGGTGATTACGAGGACGAGATGTACGGAAAGCTCTACGCTCGCGGTCGAGAGCGGAAGGCTCGTCCTCCGGCGTCACACCGCTTGGGTCGGAGACCTCGAGCACTGGCACTACGATACGTTCCTCGTCCGTTGGCGCGACCGGGTGATGGGGAAAGGGCTCATGACCTTCCGGCTCTCGGCCGACGGCAAGGTCGCGTCGCTCGAGATCGAGGACGTGGAGACATTCGACGCCGTCGCTTCCGCATCGCCGATTGCGAAGTAAGGGGGGCTCGCGTAGTCTCCGCGGAGAGGTGGAAACGTGAGAGCGGCTTGGCTGCGAGGTCTCGGGAAACGGCAGCTCGTTCCCGCCCTCGCCTTCGCCGTCCCGCTCGCCGCCATCGCCTTCACCCAGTACCGCTGGCTCGGAGAGGTCCAGAGCCAGTCCCGGATGATCGAGTCCCAGAACAACCGCGCGGCCGCCACCACCGCCATCGGGATGCTGCAGAGCGAGATGAACGCGGCGCGGTTGGACTTCCTCCCCGGTGTCGACCACACGGACGTGGTGCGGCGGAACCTGGGAAAACTCGCGCCCGAGCTCGACGAGGCGCACCGCCTCTACCCCTACGTCGGTCGCTTTTTCCTCTGGGTCGGGCCCGCTCCTCTGGAGGAAACGCTTTTCTACTTCCCCGAGGAGCGCCGATTCGGGCCGGCCCCCGAGCTCCTCGCGCGGTTCCCGAAACAGGTCTTCCGGCGCCGAACGGAGTCGCATCCCTACGGCGAGTACCGGGCGGAGGGACCGGGCGCGCCTCTCCAGATTGTGGTCCATCGCGTGGTGGACCTGGCAGACGCCGATCGGGAAGCGGTCCTCGGGATGACTGTCGACCTCGACCGCTTTGCGCGGGAAGTGCTTCCGAGCTTCTTTCGTGACCGGATCCAGCCAATGCTCCGCCGCGAGGATTCTCATGACGAGCCGGTCGCTTTCGTCGGCGAGAATGGCCAGTGCCTTCTCGGCGTGCCCGAGTGCTTCGAGCCCGAAGGTCTCGGCGCTTCCATCGAGTTCCACGCGTCTTTCGGCATGCCCACCGAACGGATTCCAGGCGACGAGGCTCCGCCCCTCTGGCGCTTCGTCGTGGCCGAGCCGCAGGGGGGGCTCCACCAGGGGCTGCAACGGAGCGCGCTCGCGAACGTCGCGATCGTGGCCGCGGGCATCCTGGTTCTCGCGCTCGGGGCGGGTCTCATCGCCCGCTCCTTCACCCGTGAGGCGGAGCTCTCCGACCTGAAGTCCCGCTTCATCTCGGGAATCTCGCACGAGCTCAAAACTCCGCTGTCGCTCCTGAGGCTCTATTCCGAGATGCTCGAGCTCGGCCGGGTCAAGGAATCCGAGCGAATGGAGTTCTACCGCCGCTTGCGGCAGCAGTCGGAGGCCCTCGGCGAAATGCTCGAGGAAGTCCTGGACTTTTCGAGGCTCGAGGCGGAACAGCAGCTCTCGCCGCGTCAGAGCTGCTCGCCGCGGGACATCGCGCAGGAAGCGATCGACATGCTCACCGCGCACGGCACCTCCCCGCGAAGGGTGACGCTCGAGATCGGACCCGATCTCCCGCGGCTCGAAGCCGATCGCAGGGGACTGGTGCGCGCGGTCTACAACCTTCTCGACAACGCCGCGAAGTACGGCGCGCCCGAGCATCCCATCGAAGTGCGGGCCGAACGCCGCAACGGCAATCTCGCTCTCGAAGTGCGCGATCGCGGCAACGGGATCGAAGAAGCCGAGATCTCGCGCATCTTCGAGCGTTTCTATCGAGGCAGCGCCGCTCGCGCCACTTCGGTGAAGGGAACCGGCCTCGGCCTCTCGATCGCCGAAACGGTGGTGAAGGCGCACGAGGGCCGGATCGTGGTCGAAACGGCTCCGGGCGAGGGAAGCACGTTCACCATCCTTCTTCCGGTTTCGGGCTGATGAGTCACCTTCTCATCGTCGAGGACGACGAAGGCTTGAGGGAGGGACTGCGCCGGAACTTCGAATACGAAGGCTACCGCGTCTCGACCGCCGCGGACGGACTCGCGGGTCTCGAGGCCGCGGTCTCGCTCGACCCGCAGCTCCTGATCCTCGACGTGATGCTGCCTGGAATCAACGGATTCGACGTCTGCCGGCGGCTCCGGGCCGGAGGCGCCACCACACCGATCCTCCTTCTGACCGTACGGAAGGAGGAGCCCGACCGCGTGCTCGGGTTCGATGTGGGCGCGGATGACTACGTGCTCAAGCCTTTCAGCGTGCAGGAGCTCTCGGGGAGGGTGCGAGCGCTCCTGCGGCGATCGCAGCCGGGCTCGGCGGAATTGGGCCGGCTTCGTTTGGGTTCGGCGGATGTCGATTTCGGGCGGCAGCAGGTGACGCGCCGCGGACGTCCGGTGAAGCTCTCTTTCCGCGAATTCGAGCTCCTTCGCTATCTCGCCGCGCGTCGAGGTGAGGTCGTCACGCGCGAGGACCTGATGAAGCACGTGCTCGGCTACTCTCCCGAAGCGACCTCGCGCGCCGTCGACAACCTCATCGTGCACCTTCGCAAGAAGATCGAAGTCGATCCGCGGGCTCCCCGCCACATCCTGACCGCGTACGGCATCGGCTACAAGCTCGTGGAGTGAGCTCGTGATGGGTCTCAGGATCCTTCTCTTCCTCGCGCTCGTCGCCTCCACGCGGCTCGAAGCGTCGATGCTCGTGGGAACGCTCGTGGTCGCGAACAAGACCGGAGACAGCGTCTCGTTCATCGACCTCGATCGTGGCCGTGAAGTGGCCCGGTTGCCCGTGGGTCGTGCTCCGCACGAGCTCGCGGTCTCGCCCGATGGCCGCAGGGTCCTGGTGGGTGAGTATGGACCCGAGGACGACCACGGACGCACCGTAGCTATCCTCGACGTCGCGAGCGCGACTATCGTGGGCCGCATCGATGTCGGTCCGAGCTCGCGACCGCACAGCGTCGCGTTTCTTCCGGGTGGAGAAAAAGCGGTCGTGACGCTGCAGGATTCCGACACGCTCGCGATACTCGACCTCGCTTCGCTCTCGGTCGAGCGAGTCATCCCGACCGGCGGACGGGAAAGCCACATGGTCCGGCTGAGCCCCGACAGCCGTCGCGCGTACGTCACGAGCCGGCTCGAGGAAGGAACGGCTTCGATTCTCGATCTGGAGGGGACCGCGCCGACGCGGATTCTCGAGACCGGCGCGGGAGCGGAGGGACTGGCCGTCACTCCCGACGGCGGAGAAGTCTGGGTCCTCGACCGGGTGGCGGGAACCATCTCGATCGTCGATACCTCTCGCGCGGTCGTGGTCGATCGGGTGCCCTCGCGTTTGCAGTCGAACCGGATCGCCATCTCGCGGGCAGGTGAAGCGGTCGTCACCAACGGGACCTCGGGCGAGACGATGGTGCAGTACGTCACCGTGTACGACGTCGCGTCACGGAAGAAACGACGGGAGCTTCCGCTTCGAGGAGGCGAACCCGCGAAAGGGGCATTCGGGATCTGGATTCAGGATCGAACGGTCTTCATCAGCGACACCGACGGGGGCCGCGTGCTCGCCTTCGACCTGGACGAATGGGGAGAGCCGCGGGTCTTGCTATCGGGACTCGAGAAAGAGCGGCCCGACGGTATGGGGTGGTCCCCGATTCGGGTCGCATCGGAGTGATCGTTTTCGAGATTTTCCCCCGGCGCAGGCGGCCTCGACGAGACGACGCGCAAAACTCCAGACCTCGGGGTCGCGATCCATGCGCGCGTGAGGAATGCGAAAGGCGAGCTTCCACCACGGAACGTCCGCGAGCGAGATCTCGCTTCCCGGCGGTCGCGAGTAGTCGAATCGCCAGTTGCCGAGGATGCGCGTTCGCGACGGATCCGACGCCTCGAATCGGATGCTCGCCGTCCAGAAACCATCCGTCGGTCTGGAAGACGTTCGCGGCGTTTCTGACGTTCGGGGGAAGGATCGCGTCGTTCCGACCGACGCTGTCGATCTGGAGAGTGAGCTCGATCGGAACACCTACTTCTCGCGCGAAGCTCACGACCGCGGCCCCGCCGAAGCTCTGTCCATAGACGACGAGCCGGGACGCCTGCGCCTCCTCGACGAACGCGAGGGCCACCGCGCGGCTGCGATTCTCGAACGTCTCGGCGAAGAGTCCCCGGCGGCGGAGATCGAGGGCGAGCTGCCGGACTCCTTTGGTCTCGTCGTTCCAGGCGTCGCGGCCGCCGAGGAAGCCCACGATCAGACACGAGTCCGACGGAAGCGGCCGCGTCGTCTCGATGTCCTCGATGCGGATTCCGGCGCATCCGACGGAGAGAACTACCGCCAGAACCGCCACCTGTTTCGGCATCGGTGAGGGTTCTAGTGTACGCTTCCGGCCGAACGATGAACGCGGCAATCTTCCTCGCCGTTGCCCTCTATCAGGTCCCGGACGGGATCCGCGAGAGGCTCCTCGAGATTGGATTCGGGTCGTCTCTCGAGCCGTCGATGGCGATCTACGAGCCTCTTCTCGCCGCGGCGCCCAAGGGCGATCTGGTCGTCCAGAAGGACGTCCGCTACGGAGAGCACGAGAGGAACCTCGTCGATCTGTACCGGCCTCGCGGCGTCGAGAATGCCCCCGTGCTGGTGTACGTGCACGGCGGAGGGTATCGCACGGGCGACCGCGATCTGAGCCCGCTCGTGTATTCGAACATCCCGACGTACTTCGCGCGGCACGGCTATCTCGCAATGAGCGCGACCTACCGGCTCGCTCCTCTGGCCTCGTGGCCGTCCGGCGCCGAGGACATGCGCGCCCTCGTCGATTGGGTCCGGAAGAACGCGCGCGCGCACGGAGGCGACCCCGATCGTTTGTTCTTGATGGGCCACTCGGCGGGCGCGACCCACGTGGCGACGTACGCCTTCGACTCGCGATTCCAGCCGCCCGATGGTCATGGACTCGCGGGCATCGTTCTGGTGAGCGGACGCTATCGACTTCGTTGGGATCCCGACGATCCGAGCCTCGACTCGATTCGCGAGTACTTCGGAGACGATCCGACGCTGTACGAATCGCGATCGGTCGTCACTCACGTTCCCGCGAGCGACGTCGCGGCGATGCTGGTGGTGGCGGAGCGCGACCAGACGAACCTGGTGGAGACTTCCGGAGAGCTCTTCAGCGCGCTCTGCCGCCGCGACGAAGGCCGCTGCCCGCGCTTCCTCCAGCTTCGCCACCACAATCACCTTTCCGAGGTGATTCACTTCAATACCGGCGACGAGCTCCTGGGGCGCGAGATTCTGGATTTCGTCGAGCGGCGTTCGCATTGATTGACGGAAGCGTCGGTATCGATCAGTATCGGCAGTATCGGCAGTATCGGCCGGGAGGATTCGAATGACGAGGGCGGCAGAGCTGGGAATGGACAGGGCCATTACGCGGCGCGACTTCCTGAACGGAATCGCGATGGCCGCTCTCGTGGGAGCCGCGCGGAAAGGCGAGGCCGGCCCCCTGCCCGCGGACTACTATCCACCGGCGCTTTCCGGCCTTCGCGGGAGCCACGTGGGCTCGTTCGAGGTCGCTCATCAACTGCGAGACGGAGCTTACGGCGTCTTCCCCGAAGCTCGATGTCGACACCCGCGAGGACTACGACCTGGTGGTGGTCGGAGGGGGTATCTCCGGTCTCTCCGCGGCGTATTTCTTCCGGAAGATGATGGGCGCCGACAAGCGCGTCCTCATCCTCGACAACCACGACGACTTCGGCGGGCACGCCAAGCGCAACGAGTTCACGTACCAGGGGAGGACCTTCATCGGCTACGGCGGCACGATGAGCATCGAGACTCCGTTTCCGTACAGCTACGTGTCGCGAGCGCTGGTAGAAGAGCTGGGGATCCGAGTGGAACGCTATGCGGAATTCGTCGATCGCGACGCCTATCGAGGTCTTTCGAGCGCGATGTTCTTCGCCCGGGAGAGTTTCGGTCAGGACCGTCTCGTTCCCGGAATGCCTCCGCGGGAGCGACGGTTGGAGCTCGTTTCTGTCGAAAGCCCCGCTGTCCGAGAAAGCCTGCGCCGATCTGATCCGGCTCTATGACGAGAAGACCGCGAAGGACTATCTCCCGGGACTCTCGGCCGCCGAGAAGCGGGAGCGCCTCGCGCGCATGAGCTATCAGGACTACCTGCGTGAAGCACGCCGGCGTCACGACGGATGCCCTTCCGTTCCTCTGGCATATGAGCTTCCGCAACAACAAGTACATCGACACCTGTCCGGCTCTCGAGGCGGCGCGCGACGGCGCCCCTGGCTTCGCCGGTCTAAAGCTCGGTGAGACGCCGCGGCTCGGCTGGGAGGACTACCACTTCCACTTTCCCGATGGGAACGCCACGATTACCCGGCTCCTGGTGAACCGTCTGATCCCCGCGGCGCTTCCGGGCGAGCATGACATGGAGACCGTGGTGAAGGCGCGCCTTCTGTACCCGCATCTGGACGAAGCCGATTGTCCGGTGCGCCTGCGCCTCAACAGCACCGTGGTGCGCGTCGAGCACGAGGGACCGGCGGAGAAAGCCGACTGGGTCAAGGTCGCCTACGTCTCCGAAGGGAAGGTGCACGGCGTGCGCGCGCGGAACGCCGTTCTCGCCTGCTACAACTCGATCGTCCGCTTCCTGATGCCGGAGCTTCCCGAGAAGCAGAAGAAGGCCCTCGCGGAATCGGCGAAAGTGCCGCTTCTCTACACCAACGTCTTCATCCGGAACTGGAAGTCCTTCGCGAAGCTCGGCATCTCACGGGTGAGCTGCCCCGGGATGTATCACTCGTCGGTGAGCCTCGATCAGCCCGTATCGATCGGCGGATACCAGTGTCCGAAGACTCCGGACGAGCCGATCGTGCTCCATCTCTCGAAGAGCCCGTCCGCGCCCGGTATTTTTCCCCGCCGCGAGCAGCTCCGTGCGGGAATGCAGGAGCTCTTCACGACACCGTTCGAGACGATGGAGCTTTCGATCCGGGACCAGCTCGCGCGGATTCTCGGCGGCGGGGGATTCGATCCCAAGGAGGACATCCTCGGGATCACCGTGAACCGCTGGCCGCACGGGTACGCCTACACCCCGGACACACTCTCCGACCCGGACGTTCCCGACGCGGAGCGTCCTCACGTGGTGGGACGCCAGCCCTTCGGCCGGGTCAGCATCGCCAACTCCGACGCGGGCGCCGCGGCTTTCACGAATACCGCGATCGACGAAGCGCATCGCGCGGTCTCGGAGCTCGCGCGGACCCGGGAGCCGTACTAGCCATGAAGGATCTCGGTATGGACCGAACCATCTCCCGGCGGGATTTTCTCGACGGCGTGCGGATCGCGGTCGGTGGCTCGCTCGTCGGCTACCCGTGGCTCGAAGCGGCGGCGGCATCCGCCTTACTACCCTCCCGCGCTGACCGGGCTTCGCGGAAGCCATCCCGGCTCCTTCGAGGTCGCGCACGAGATGCGCGACGGGAAGGTCTGGGAGGTGGGTCCCGAAGGGGCGACGGGGGAGAGCTACGACCTGGTGGTCGTGGGCGGCGGAATCAGCGGTCTCGCCGCGGCGCTCTACTTCCGCCGTTCCGCCGGACCGTCCGCTCGAATCCTCGTGCTCGACAATCACGACGACTTCGGCGGCCACGCGAAGCGAAACGAGTTCCGCGCCGGCGACCGGCTGATGCTGGGCTACGGAGGCACCCAGTCTCTCGACGGACCGACGACGCGTTTCAGCCCCGTCGCGCAGGCGTTCGTGAAGGATCTCGGAATCGACGTTCAGCGGTTCTATACGGCGTTCGATCAGAAGCTCTACGAGTCGCTCGGGCTCGGGCGCGGCGTCTTCTTCGACAAGGAAACGTTTGGAAGCGACCGGCTGGTCTCGGGCGAGGGCTCGATTCCATGGAAGGAGTTCGCGGAGAAGAGCCCTTTGAACGAGCAGGCGAAGAAGGACCTGGTCCGCCTGTACGAGGACCAGACCGACTATCTCGCCGGCTTGAGTGTCGAGGAAAAGCTCTCGCGCCTGACGAAGATCAGCTACCACGACTTCCTGCGCGATTTCGTGAAGGTCGACCCTCAGATCCTTACCTACTTCATGATGCGCGAAGGGGGATGGGCCCGCGGCATGGACTCGGTGCCCGCGGCTTACGCGCGGCGGTTTCCGGGGTTTCAGGGGATGGGTCTTCCGTCGCGGGATCCGCGAAAAGGAGAGCCGTACATCCATCACTTCCCGGATGGCAACGCCTCGGTCGCGCGGCTGATCGTGCGTTCGCTGATTCCCGACGCTTTGCCCGGACGCGATATGGAAGATGTAGTCACCGCCAGCCTCGACTACTCCCGGCTCGATCGCGAAGGGTCGAACGCGAGGGTCAGGCTCAACAGCACCGTGGTCCAGGTGAAGCACCGTGGCGAGCCTTCGCGCTCGGAGGACGTCGACGTCACGTACGTGAACGGCGGCAAGGCGTACCGCGTCTCCGGCAAGAACGTGGTGCTGGCCTGCTACAACGGAGTGATCCCGTTCCTGTGCCCCGAGATGCCGGAGCCGCAGCGGAAAGCGCTCGCCTATGGCGTCAAGACTCCGCTCGTCTACACGAACGTGCTCATCCGAAACTGGACGTCATTCCAGAAACTGGGCGTGGAGCGAATCTACTACCCCGGCGGCTATCATTCGAGCGCGAGTCTGGATTTCCCCGTGAGCCTCGGAAGCTACCGGCATCCGCGCACGCCGGACGAACCGATGCTCCTTCATCTCGTCCGGTTCTTCGTGACTCCGGGCCGTCCGCTCCGGGAACAGCACCAGCTCGGAAAGTGGGACCTTCTGCAGACGAGCTTCGACACTTTCGAGCGCTCCATTCGAGATCAGCTCGGACGATCTCTTTCCGGCGGTGGTTTCGACCCCGCGCGGGACATCCAGGCGATAACCGTGAACCGCTGGCCTCACGGGTATGCGTACAGCTACACGCCGCTCACGGATCCCGACCTCGCCGACGACGAGCGGCCGAACGTAGTCGGGCGGCAGCCCTTCGGCCGGATTCACGTAGCGAACTCCGATGCCGCGGCCTCCGCCTACACCCATGCGGCCATCGACGAAGCCCATCGGGCGGTCTCCGAGATCGTCGGGGTGAAGGAGCCGACCAACGCGGTCTGAGCTCCTTTCGCTCCTCGCCGTTTGGGCGGCGGCGACGGCTTGTTCACCCGCCGGGGAGACGAGCGCCTACGTGGTCGGCGCGTCGTCGAGCGGAGTTCCCTTTACGTTTCTCGACGTCGAGTCGAGCGCTCCGCGCGGAATCATGGTCGACATCGTCCGCGCGGTCGGTGAGGACGCCGGGTTTGCGACGGAAGTGAAAATGCTTCCGTTCAACGCGCTGATTCCATCGCTCACCAGCGGCAGAATTCGCCTCATCGCGGCGGCGATGGTGATCACACCGGCTCGGCGCGAGATCGTGGATTTCAGCGAGCCCGTCTACAGCTACGGGGAGGCCCTCGTCGTCACGGCGAGCGACGCGACCGAATACCAGACGCTCGACGAGCTGAAGGGGAAGGTGGTCGGGGCCCAGGTCGGAACGGTCTACATCGACGCGCTTCAGGCTTCCGGTCTTTTCCCGGAGGTCAAGATTTACGACTCGATCGCCGACATCCTTCGCGACGTGAGCGTCGGACGAATCGAGGCCGGGTTCGGAGACCATCCGATCGTTGCCTACCAACTCGGCCTCGGCACCCACCCCGAGGTGCGTCTCGTACGGAGCTACCAGCCCCGGATCGTGGGGTCGATCGGCATCGGCGTTCGCAAGGGCGACGCGGAGCTTCTCGGCCGAATCAACGAGTCGCTGGCGCGGCTGAAAGGGGACGGCACCATCGCGAGGATTCTTGCGAGCTGGGATCTATGAAGCGACGCGGTCCAGCGCTTCTCCAAGGTCGGCTTTCATTCGCTCGACGTCCTCGAGACCGACGCTGAGCCGGAAGATGGTTCGGTCGCGATAGCGGAAGGGGTGAACGCGATCCGTCACCCGCCCGGCCTTGATGAGGCTCTGGAATCCTCCCCAGCTCAGACCGATGGCGAAGACCTGCATCGGGTCGAGAAAGCGCGAGAGCTCCTCGCGCGATGGGTCCTTCTTCAGAATGAATCCGAAGACGCCCGAGGCGCCTCGTCAGATCCCTCTGCCAGAGTCGAGTGCTCGGGGTGGCTTTCGAGCGCGGGATGGAGCACGGTCTTCGACGGCGGGGTGCTTCTCGAGCCATTTCGCGATCTCGATGCCCGCGGTCTCGTGTTGGGCGAGCCGCACCGGAAGCGTTCTCAGCCCTTTCAGCGCGGTGTAACAGGATTCCGGGGCCGCGAAGCGCTCGATCGTCTCGTAGAACGACTCGAGCTCCGCGAAGCGTTCTTCGTTGGTCGTGATCGAGCCGAGGAGCGTGTCCGACTGTCCCGCGATGTACTTGCTGACGGAGTGAATCGAGATGTCGACGCCGTGGTCGAAGGGCCGGAAGAAGAGAGGAGTCGCCCAGGTGTTGTCGAGGACCGTCACGATGTTCCTCGTGCGGGCGATCTCGACGACGGCGGGAACGTCCTGGAGCTCGAAGGTATTGGAGCCGGGAGACTCGAGATAGACGAGTCGGGTGTTCGGCTTCAAGAACCGTTCGACGTCGGCGCCCACGGTGGGCGGGAAGTACTCGACCTCGACGCCGTACTTCGTGAGCACGCGGTCGCCGAAGTCCCGCGTCGGGCCGTACACGTTGTCGCAGACCAGAACGTGATCGCCTTGCTCGGGTGAAGGCCATCAGCACGGTCTCGATGGCGTCGAGTCCGGAGTGGCAGACGCGGCACGCGTGGCCGCCTTCGAGCTCGGCGAGCGCGTTCTCGAGCTCGAGCTGCACGGGGGAGCCGTAGGTGCCGTAGAGCTTCCCGTGATAGGGCTTCTGGTCGGCGGCGAGATAGCTCTCGTAGGTGTCGTAGAGAACGGTCGACGCCCGATGGAGCGGCGGGTTGACGGTGAGGAAAGGATCGCTCTGGCGCTTCGAGATTTTCACTCTCGGATTCTAGCTCCGGGACGCGGTCGAGTAGAATCTCCGGCCGGAGACCGAGCGGATGGAAGGATTCTGGACCGACGCCCGCGAGTTCCTGCCTCTCCTTCTTGAGAGGGGCGGTCCTGACCGTCTTCGTGACCGTGGGTGCCCTCGCGCTCTCGCACCGTCCTCGGTCTCGTCTGGGCGCTTTTCCGCGTATCGCAGGTGCCGGTCCTGGAGTACTTCAGCAAGGGAGTGGTCAACACCATCCGGGGAATCCCGATCCTGGTGCAGCTCTTCTACATCTACTTCGTCCTTCCCGAGTTCGGGATCGAGCTTACGGCGCTCCAGGCGGGCGTCATCGGTCTCGGCATCGCCTACTCCGCGTACCAGGCCGAGAACTTTCGAGCCGGGATCGAAGCGGTCGACCCGGGACAAGTCGAAGCGGCGCTCAGTCGCTCGGGATGCCCCGGGGCCTCGTCCTTCGGCGAGTCGTTCTTCCTCAGGCCTTCCGCATCGCGCTCCCGCCCTACGGGAACACGATGATCATGATGCTGAAGGACTCTTCGCAGGCGTCGGTCATCACCGTCGCCGAGCTGACGCAGCAGGGGAGACTCATCGCCTCCTCGACCTTCAAGAACACGTCGGTCTTCACGATGGTCGCTCTCCTCTATCTATGCATGAGCGTGCCGCTCATTCTCCTGGCGGGCCGCCTCGAGAGAAGGTTCGGACGCAAGTGATCGCGCTCGAGGACGTGCACAAGGCGTTCGGCGACGACGGAGGTCCTTCGAGGCGTCTCGATGGGTGTCCGCCGGGGAGAAGTGGTGTGCCTCATCGGAGCGTCGGGCTCGGGGAAGTCGACGCTCCTGCGGTGCATCAACGGCCTCGAAAGCTACGATCGGGGAAACGTCGAGGTCGAGGGCCGAAGAGTCGATCCGCGCGTCACCCTCGATCCGCTCGATCCGCGCCGAAGTGGCGATGGTGTTCCAGCGCTTCAACCTGTTTCCGCACCGGACGGCGCTCGAGAACGTGATGGAAGGGCCTCTCTACGTGAAAAGAGAAACGCCCTCCGTGGTGGAGGAGCGCGCGCGGAAGCTTCTCTCCCGAGTCGGGCTTTCCGACAAGGCGCACTCCCACCCGAGCCAGCTCTCGGGCGGACAGCAGCAGCGGGTCGCGATCGCGCGGGCGCTCGCGATGGAGCCGAAGGCGATTCTCTTCGACGAGCCCACGTCGGCCCTCGACCCGGAGCTGGTCGGAGAGGTCCTCGCCGTCATTCGAGGCCTCGCCGACGAAGGCATGACCATGCTCATCGTCACCCACGAGATGGGCTTCGCCCGAGAAGTCGCGGACCGCGTGGTGTTCCTCGATCAGGGCGCCATCCTCGAAGAGGGTCCGGCGCGGGAGGTGCTCACGAGCCCGCGGGAGGAGCGCACCCGGGACTTTCTGAGGAGGGTCACCCATCCATGAGCGGAAACTCGCTATGGGCCGCGACGGCCGCGCCCGCGCCAGCCGCGCCGCCTCTCGAGGAGTCGCGCCGCGCGGACGTCGCCATCGTCGGTGCCGGCTATACCGGACTCTCCGCCGCGCTTCACCTCGCCGAAGGCGGTGCATCGGTCGCGGTGCTCGACGCGGGAGAACCGGGAGGCGCGGCATCCGGGCTCAACGGCGGACAGGTCAATCCCGGGTTGAAACAGGACCCCGAGGAGATTCTCGCGATCTACGGTCGCGACGCGGGAGAGCGTGTGATCGCGTTCGCCGGCGGCACCGCGGACGTCGTCTTTTCTCTCGTCGAGAAGCATGGAATTGCCTGCGATGCGACGCGCGTGGGGTGGATTCAGCCGGCCCATTCGAAAGAAGCGCTCGAGATCGTGAAGCGCCGCGTCGAGCAGTGGCAGCGGCGGGGGGCGCCGCTCGAGGTCCTCGATCGGAGCGCGACGGCGGAGCTTCTCGGCACCGATGGCTACCACGGGGCCGGCCTCGATCGCCGCGCTGGAGGGATCCAGCCCTTGAGCTACGCGCGCGGCCTCGCTCGGGCGGCGCTCGCGAGCGGCGCTGCGGTCTACGGAGGAACGAGGGCCGTCTCGATCGATCGCCGAAACGGAGGTTTCCGTATCGTGACGGGCCGCGGGCCTTCGATCGAGGCGACCCGGGTGCTGCTCGCGACGAACGGCTACACCGACGCGCTCTGGCCGAAGCTCCGCGAAACGCTCATCGCCGCGAACTCGTTCCAGATCGCGACGACGCCGCTCCCGGAAGAGCTCGGGCGAAGCGTGCTACCCCGCGGTCACGTAGCTTCCGACACCCGGAGACTCCTGCGCTATTTCCGCCGCGATGCGACGGGTCGGTTCCTCATGGGCGGACGCGGCCCGTTTGCGGAGCCCGAGGGGCCGTCCGATTTCACGCACCTGGTGCGCGCCGTCGAGGATCTGTACCCGGCTCTACACGGCGTGGAGTACGAGTTTCACTGGAGCGGACGTGTGGCGCTGACGCGCGACTACCTTCCGCATCTCCACGAGCCAGCGCCCGGGCTTCTCGCGTTCGTCGGCTGTAACGGAAGAGGAGTGGGTCTCGGAACGGCGATGGGAATGGCGATCGGGAAGCACCTGCTCGCGCCTTCGAGCGCACCTCTCCCGTTTCCCATCACGAGCCTTCGGCCCATTCCGTTTCACGGACTGCAGCGGCTCTATGTGGCCGCCGTCATCGCGTACTACCGGCTTCTCGATTCTCTTTGACCAGCGTCGCCACGAGCGCGTCTCTGGTCCCGGCGCTCACCTTGAACGTCGAGTGCGCGAGGACGTTTCCTCCGACGTGATCCATGAAGACACCCTCGGCATCGTGCGGACGTCCGGGAAGGAAGTAGTGCAGGATCTCATGAACGACGACCCGCGCGACGCCGTTCACGACGCGCCTACCGGGTGCGCGCCAGCCTTGAATCGGCTGCACCCCAAAAGGCGACCGGACGTTCAGAATGCGCTCCAATTCGGGGTAGAAGGCGACGATCAGCGCTTTCGATTCCTCGGGAAGGTATGCCCTCGTAGGATCTCGATTCGACCCCAGTGTATCCCTGGTGCCTCTGCAGGGTGGCGTGCCGCGACGGATGCCCGGGTTCACGCAACGCGAAGGATGGGTGAATCCGCTCGCCTTCTCGCCGGACGGGCGGTTGTTCACGGTCCAGGCTGCACGATTGGCGAAGGGCGCGAGGGTAGGGTTTGGGCGGCAGATTTTCTTCTGGATGACAGGCGAGGTGGGAGCCTTTCCGGGCTGGAAGACAGTTCCCGTCTGGTAGGCGCGCCCAGTTGGCGCGAAAAAAACGTCGAGAGGTCATTTTTCTCTTGACAAACTGCGGAGTCGACTTCGTGCCAATTTGCGAATCGGATCCAGAGGGCGCATTGGTCTCGCTACGAGTCGATCATCCGAACGCAAGCGACCCGGGGAGACTCGAAAGCTGTCGCAGGCGCTATTCGTCGCACACGCGCGCAGCCAGAGGCCAGAAAAAGTGCGTGCTATACAAAGGGAATGACGAATCGCAACTCTCTCCAATCGCTCTCCGATGACGCGCTCCTCCAAAGTCTCTCGGCGCTCCTTTCCCAGTCGCGGCGGGTCGAGGCCGATCTGGTCGCGCACATCGCGGAAGTGGACGAGCGAAGGCTCTATGCAAGCCAGGCTTGCTCGAGCATGTTCGTCTACGGCGTCGAGGTTCTGCACCTTTCGGAGCCCGAAGCCTATCTCCGCATCACCGTAGCGCGGGCGGCGCGGAAGCATCCGCAGCTCCTTCTCATGTTGGGCGAGGGTCATCTCCATTTGAGCGGTATCGCACTTCTCGCGCCTCATCTCACGGAAGAGAACTGCGACAGGGTGCTGGCTCGTGCGGCGTTCAAGACCAAGCGCCAGGTCGAGGAACTCGTCGCCGAGCTGTCGCCCAAACCCGACGTCCCGGCGACGATTCGAAAGCTGCCGACTGCACCCTCTCGGCCACAGCCACAGCCGGAGGCAATCGTTCAACTCCGTCCGGACGGAGTTCACTCTCAGGCCCCGCCGAATCTCGCTCGACCCGCTCCGAGGCCCAAACCCTTAGCGCCCGAGCGCTACCGGGTGGAGTTCACCGCGAGCAAGGAGCTCCGGGACAAGCTCGAGCGCCTTCAGGCGCTCACGCAGGCCGATCTGGCTGCGGTAATCGAGGCGGCTGTGACGGAGAAGCTCGAAAGGCTCGAAGCGAATCGCTATGCCGAGACGAAACGACCGCGAAAGAACGTCGAGGACGTCGATACGACGCCGAAGTCACGCTACATCCCTGCCCCGATACGGAGGGAGGTGCGTAAGCGCGACGGAGATCAATGCGCATTCGTCGATGGAAGAGGTCGGCGATGCACCGCGCGGCGAGCACTCGAGTTCCACCACCACGAGCCCTTCGCCCGAGGAGGCGCACACGATCCCGACACGCTCAGCCTTCGGTGTCGGACCCACAACCTTTACGCTGCCGAGCGAGACTACGGAAAGAAGGTCCTAGACAGATACCGGAGAAGCAGCGACCGTGTTTCCGAGCCTGCTCCGCTCTACGGGCTCCGCGCTCAGTCTGTCGCCGCCTTCATCGCCGCCCCGTGCGCATCATGGCGATCCCGTCGTCCGTCTTCCCCTCGGTGAACGCGACCCAGGCCGATGTCGCTTTGGTTCGATCTGCGGCGTGACGTAGATTCCTTCTGACCGCCCTGGCACGAGCGCGTCTTTGGCTCGTGCGCTGGCCCCGAACGTCGAGCGACGAGATGTCAGAGAAGTGTGCCGCGGAGGACGTAAGCGGCGACTTCGAAGTAAATCACGATCCCAGTGACGTCGACCAGAGTGGCGACAAAGGGCGCAGACGACACGGCGGGGTCCAACCCCAGTCGCTTCAGGGCGATGGGGAGCATAGATCCCGCGAAGGTGCCCCAGAGGACGACGCCGATGAGAGAAAGCCAGATGGTGATCGCAATGAGCAGCCAGTGCGGACCGTAGATCGGAGACATGACCGACCAGAGTGTGATGCGCAAGAAGCCCACGAGACCGAGGACGCTCCCGAGCACGAGGCCGGTGAGCACCTCGCGCCGCATCACCTGCCACCAGTCTTTGAGGCCGAGCTCACCCACCGCCATGGCGCGGATGATCAGTGTTGCCGCCTGCGACCCGGAATTGCCTCCGCTGCTGATGATGAGGGGTACGAACAGAGCGAGGACCACGGCTCTTGCGATCTCCTCCTCGAACCGGCCCATGGCTGTAGCCGTGAGCATCTCGCTCAGGAAGAGGACGAGGAGCCACCCCGCCCGCCTCCGGATGAGACTCCAGAACGGCGTTGCGGTATAGGGCACGTCCAGGGTGCTCGCGCCCACGGCGCCCATTTTCAAGACGTCCTCGGTGCCTTCCTCGATCATGACGTCGACCACGTCATCGACGGTGACGAAGCCCACGACGCGACCGTCGCTCTCGAGCACGGGAACTGCGAGAAGGTTGTACTTGGCGATCTTCGAGGCGACGGTTTCCTGGTCGTCGAGGGTACTGACCGTGACGGGCTTCCGGCGCATGACCGACGTAACGGATTGATCGAGCTCCGCCATCACCAGGTCTCGGAGTGAAACGGCTCCGAGGAGCCGGCCGGTGTCCGGCTCCAGGACGTAGCAGGCGTAAATGGACTCTTTCTCGCGAGCCACCGAACGGATGTGGCGCAGGGCCTCACCGACTGTCAGGCCTGGTGCGAGGCGCACGAACTCGGTGGTCATGATCCCACCGGCCGTGTGGTCCGGATAGCGGAGAAGGCTTTCCACCTCGGTCCGAATTTCCGCGGACAGCTTCGGAAGCAGGCGTCGCCGGGAAACTTCACCCATGCCGCGAACGATCTCGGTTCGTTCGTCGGCGGAGAGACCCTCCAGGACATGGGCCGCCCCGGACGGTTCGCTCTCTTCGACGATGGCGCTTCTTCTCCTCAGGGTCGATTGATTGAAGACCTCCACGGCACGCGGGACCGGAAGCATGGTCATCACCGTGGCTGCCTCCTGAAGCGTGAGTTGGTTCAGGAGCTCCGCCAGGTCGGCGGGCGGAAGCTCCGCCACGATCTCGCCGATACGGGAGGGCTTTTCATCGAGGTGCAGCCGAATGCGTTCGAGGAGCTCGGGAGTATCGGACAAGGCCGTTGCTTCCTTCTCTGCGCCTACTGCGGGAACGATTGCCGCGCGATTCGCGTGCGGCTCGCGTCGTTACGGGCCGGGGTAGACCAACTGCTCGACCTCACATGTCGAATTGCCCTGCTTCAAAGTACCGACCGGGTCCGAGCGTTCGATTCTCGCCGACCGCCGTCCGGACGCCACGAGGGTTACGGCGCCCTTGGAAAGGCGGCACTGAGGATCGTACAGAATGTAGAGGGGCTGGCTGGGCGTGGGGTCGACGACCTTGAGGATACCGTACGACCACAAGATCACCAGAAGCTTCATGACCACACCTCTCCGGACAATAACGATGGAGGCGGCACTCCATGCTCTATACGCGAAGAGTACACCAACCGTACGACTCGTACACGCTCGATCGATGCGCGGTGCGCGGTCAGGCCACGGCTGAAACTGGTCGTCGAACTCCGTGCTGCGGAGTTCGCTTGCAGGTGCTTCACCGGATCCGGCCGCCCGTTTCGATGCCGGAACCGCTAGCCCCCGAGCGCTACTGCGTTGAGCGAAGCGCGGGCAGGAGCTTCGAATCCACGACCTTTCCGCTGCTGAGTGAGACTACCGCAAGAACGGTTTAGACGAGCATCGGAGAAACAAAGACCGTGTCTCCGAGCCCACCCCGTTCTACGAGCTTCGCGATCAGTCCGTAGCCGCTTTCTTCGCCGCCTCGAGCTCGGGGCGGGCTCCCTTGTCGCCCTTCTCGCAGATCTTGAGAAGCTGCTTGTAGTACTCCTTCGCCTTCGCGGTGTCCTTGGAGGCCTTCTCCGCCGCGACGGCCGCGCCGTACACGCCGCGGAAGCGATTCGGTTCCTTCTTCATCGTCGCCTCGAACTCCTTGAGGGCTTCCGCGGGCTTTCCCGCTTCGAGGAGCATTTCGCCCAGGAGCTCGTGGGCGGGCTTGATGGGACCCGGAGAGATGGCGCTCTTCTCCGTGAGATCCTCCATCGCCGCGGCCTCGCGCATCATCGCGATGCCTTCGTCCTTCTTGCCTTCGGCGAAGGCGATCCAGGCCGAAGCCGTCTTGGCCTGGATCTCGACCTGCCCGGTCCAATAAGCATCCTTGGCCTCTTTCAGCTTCGCGGCGAGCGCGTTCAGCTTCTCCACGTCCTTGGCCGCGGCGGCGGGATTCCCGCTTCGAGCGGCGCCGAGCGCGCGGGCGAAGGGCGTGACGGCGTTGATCCACGGGAAAGGCGTTTCCTGGGAAGTGAGGCTCGCGGCGCCGGCCCAGTCGTTCCGCTCGAGGGCGTAGCGCGCGGGAATAGCGGCGAGGGCGTACCAGCCCGCGGGTGCGGCGGCGGCGCCGCCGGCGGCGTTGACCTGAATCTTCGCACCGACGGCCGGGATTTGCTCGAGCACCTTCTTCGCCGCCTGGTCCTGCGCCGTCTGGAGGTACGCGTACGTCTGGTAGTCGAGCGCGTGGAGCTCTTCCGACGGAGCCTTGTCCTTCCGCGCGGCTTCGGCGGAGGCGATGTTGCTCTGAATGGAATCGTCCCAGTAGCCGACGCGGGTGAAGGTGTGGGAAGGCATGTGGAGCGCGTGCGGGGCGTCGGGCGCGATCTTCGCGTAGCGCTGCGCGGCGTCGAGCGCCTTCGGTGCCAGGGCCGGTACGTCGTAGCTATGAATGATGTAGTGAGCGATCCCGGGGTGATCGGGCTGCGTTTGGAACTCCGTCTCGAGAATCGCAGCGGCCTTCAAAAGGTTCGTGTAGGTCTTGTCGCTCGGAAGGTTGGTCTGGTCGAGCGACAGGGCGTAGTAGATGCGCGCTTCGGGGTCATCCTTGTACTTCGCCGCGATCTGCTCCATCGCCTTTTCGTAGGCGAGGGTCCGCGTCCGCTGGTCGACGGTAGCGGCATCCTTGTAGAGAAGGCCGACGGCCGCGATGTAGTCGCGTTCCCGCTCGGTCTTGGCATTCGCCGCCTTCGCCTTCTCGACGGCGGCGGTCCCATCCTCGATGGCCTTGGGCGGCCGGAATCCACCGAAGGGATTGCCCCACCAGCTCATCGCGATACCCCAGTTCGCCATGGCGCAGGAGGGGTCTTTCGCGAGGACGCCGTCGAACGCGTGGATGGCCGAAGAGAACCAGAAGGAATGGAGGAGCGCCACCGCGCGGTCGAAGTCTTTCGCGACGTCCGGGCTGCACGAGTTCGCGAAGTGAACCGTCCCAAGTCGCTCCGGCGGGTTTCCGGCCTCCGGGTGGTCGTGCTGCGCAAATGCCGGAATGGTTGCGAGCGAAGCGGTCAGACCAAGAGCCAAGCCCAGTTTTGGCACCTTCATGGCAATCTCCTTGTTTGAATTTTCGTATTTTAGCACTGCATCAGTCCTTGCAGGTCACGACGCGGTCCAGTCCGTGTCCGCCGTAAGAAACGATGCGCCATCCCTTGTCGGTCTTTCCGAAGAGGTAGGTCACGGCGTTCTCCGAAAGGACGCTCCCGTCTTTCTTGTAGCGGTAGAACTTGCCGCTCGCGATCGCGGCGCCGGCGTGGAGCACGCACACGCTCGGGCTCGGGAACTCCGATCGGTCCCAGCCGCTTTCGAGAAGGCGCTTCAAGTTCGCTTCGGTTCGCGCCGTCACGGCTGCGGCGGTCGCGTCCACCTGCGCACCCTCGGGGCTGAGATAGATGAGAGGGACGTGGAACACTTCCACGGGAAGGGCCTTCATGTTCCTCTCGGTGAAGAGACGGTAATAATGATGCACCGCGGCGGTGACTTCCTTCTTGATCTTCGCCGTCTCCTCCGCCGTCATCGACGGCTGCGCCGAAGCCGCGGTCGGCGAACCCGAGAATAGCGAGAGTCCCTATCAAGAGCCTGTACATTCTGCCTCCTCCGGGCTCAATGCCCGAAAACAACGTTCCCACCGAGGATCGTGGCGGAGACCCCGATCCCGAAGACTTCCTTCCCCGGCCGTCCGCGAGGATCGTCCGAGAGGACCGCGAAATCGCCGAGCTTCCCGACGGCGATCGAACCTTTGTCCTGCTCTTCCCACCCGCCGACCGCGGCCCAGAGCGTGTGCATTCTCAGCGCTTCCTCGAAGGTCAAGGCTTCTTCCGCGCTCGGCGCGGCCCCGCCCTCGGCTTTGGGAGTCATCGCGCAGGCGATGTTGAAGAGAGGACCCGACGCTTCGGGCACGGTGCCGGTGGTATCCGTGACCGCGATGGGCTCGAGACCTTCCTCGATCATCGTGCGAAATCGCGGCACTCTCGACGCCGTGCCCGGCCGCTTCGCGAAATGGGGCGTGCATACCACTCGAATCCCTGCCGCCTTCAGGCGCTTCATGTCCTCGATCTCTGCGAGGCGGTCCCCGCCGTGCTCGACCCGGTGTCGATGGGGCTTCGGGTGGCGCCGCACCGCCTCTTCCACGGCTTCGGTCGCCATCAGCATCGCCTCGCGTGAAAGGACGTGCATGATGAGCTGGATCCCGGCCTCGTGCGCGCGGGAAACGAAATCGGACAGCTCCGCCTGGGTCCACTTGAAGTCATCGATGGCGTTTCCGAGGCCGTCGCCGGTGGTGCCGTTCACGAAGATCTTGATTCCGCCGTAGCGGAACATATCGTCGCCTGCTCCCGACAAGAGACCGGTCGCGAGAAGCGACTCGAGCGAGATTACCCGCGGCACGTGGTAATAGACGCGCAGCCGCAGCGGCAGCTCTCCCGCCGCCTGGAGCTCCTGGTCCGCGCGGACGTCAGCGGAGGAAAAAGGGATCGTCGAGAGCGACGTCGTTCCTTTGGAAATGAAGATCTCCTTCGCATGCGCGCGCACCGCCTCCCGGACATCCGCCAGAGGGTAGCCGGGAAGGAGATCCCAGACCTCGGTCGCAATTCCGGAAGGCTGACCCGAAGCTTCCCGCAGCACCCGGACTCCGCGAGGGGGCTCGCGATCCCAGAGGCCGAGCTCCTGGAGCGCGCGGGTGTTCATCATCGCGACGTGGAGACCCGAGAACAGAATGAGAGGATGCTCGGTCGTTACGGCATCGAGGTCGTGCCGCGTCGGAAGGGTGCGCTCCTGGAGCTTCTCGCGCATGCTGAACGAGCCACGGCCGATGACCCACTGGCCCTTCGGCGTATCGGAAGCCTTCGATTCGAGGACCTTCACGATCTCGCGAAGACTCGTATACGGCGGGGTGTGGCACGCCGCCTGGAAGGACGCGCCGAGGCAGGTGAGCTCGAAATGCGCGTGGGCGTCGACGAAGCCCGGTACGACGACCCGTTTTCCGGCGTCGAGCTCCCGCGCGTTTCCTGCCGCCGCTTTCACTTCGTCCGTCTTTCCCACGAGCGCGATGCGCCCATCCGTAACCAGAGCCGCCTCCGCTTCGGGTCGGCCCTCGTCCATCGTGATCAATCGGGCGTTCACGATCGCGAGATCACCCGGAAGCCCTTGAGTCCGAAGCTTCCAGAAGCTTCGCCGGCCGACGGAGGTCATTTCGACGGCCTCTCGTACGCGACCTTCCCATCCACGACTACGAGATCCGCGTGAATTCCCGCCAGTTTCTCTGGCGAGACAGTCAGAGGATCAGAGGACAACACGACCAGGTCGGCGAGCTTCCCCGGCTCGATGCTTCCTTTCACCTTTTCTTCGAATCCGCCGTACGCGGCCCAGATCGTGAACATCTTGATGGCGTCCATGACCGGGATGGCTTCTTCGGTCTGCACGGGCGTCCCGTATTTCGTCTTGCGGTTCACCGCGACGGAGATGGAGAACATCGGGTCGGTCGCGAAGTTCTGAGTCCCGAGAGTGTCCGACCCGCCCGCCGGGTGAAGTCCCTGGTCGAGGAGCGTCTTCAACGGGAAGAACTTCACGCTCGGCTCCTTTACGCCTTCGTCGGTGAGGCGCCAGAGAAACGCCACCTGGGGCGACGGGATGACGCCGTTCCTCTTCATTCTGGCGAGCCTCTCCTCGGTGCGCGCATCCTGCACGAGAAAGTGGGCGAAGTGCTCGATGCGATGCCGCGCATCCGGGCGGGGAGCCGCTTTTTGCGCCGCCTCGTAGGCGGTGAGGATCATGTCCTGAGCCCGGTCCCCGTTCGCGTGGGTCCAGACCTGCCAGCCGCCGCGGTGCGCCTCGATGACTCGGCGGTCGAGCTCCTCCTGCTCGAACCGAACGCCGCCATAGTTCTCCGGCACCCACGTCGTTCCCGAGCCCTTCCACGCGGGGTGGTACGTCGCCGCGGTCGTGCCCCAGACGCCGTCCTGATGGAACTTGATTGCGCCGACCCGAAGCCAGTCGTCGCCGAACCCCGTGTTGATTCCGACGCGGAGCAAGGGCTCCACCTCAGTGAAGCGGTAGCTGAGAAGGAGACGGACGGGGAGCTCTCCTTTTTCCTTCATCTCCTGATAAATCCGGTACGCGATGTCCGGCGAGGACATGTCGTAGACGCTCGTGACTCCCTTGGCGAGATAGAAATCGCGGAGCGTCTTCGGGATCCACGAGCGCATCTGCTCGATGGTCGAATGCGGGAGAGGGAGCTCGATTCCCGCGTCGCGGAGAATGGCCGGCTCTCCCGTCGGCGTTCGTTCGATGCGGCCGATTCCGTTCGTGGGGTCGGGGGTGTTCGCGAGCCCCGCGACCTCGACCGCCTTGTGATTGAGGAGAAGATCGTGCGCGCTCCACCGGAGCACCACCGGATGGTCGGGAACCGCGGAATCGAGCTCCTCGCGGCTCGGCATCGGCTGGTTGTAGGTGCCCTGTCCCACGATCCACGTTCCCGCGGGAATTTCCGACGCGCGCTCACGAAGCCGGGTGAGGATGTCCGCGGTGGTCTCGAGGGAGTGAGGGATATGAATCGGAAGCCGCGCGTGCTCCGATTCCGCCAGGCCCTCCACGTGCGAGTGGGCATCGATGAACCCGGGAAGAAGGACGCGGCCCCGGAGATCCACGGTCCGCGTTCCGGCCCCGCGGAGGCGCGCGACTTCCTCGTTGGTCCCGACGGCGAGGATGCGATTCCCCTCGACCGCGACCGCTTCCGCGATCCGGCCCGAAGGGTCCACCGTGATGACCTTGCCGTCGTGGAGAATGAGTGTCGCGGTCTGGAGGAGAAGCAGGAGAGTGTTCATGCCGGCGGAAGCTATCACAGCATCCGAGTTGCGCTCCACGAGGCCGGGCGATAGATTCGCCCGCGCGTGTCCGACGAGCCCTCTGCGGAATCCGTAGTCCGTAAAGTTTCCCGCCGCCTGATCCCGTTTCTGTTCCTTCTGTACGTCTTCGCCTACCTCGATCGCATCAATATCGGCTTCGCCGCCCTCTCCATGAATCGCGATCTGGGACTGACCGCGACGATGTTCGGGATCGCGAACACCATCTTCTATCTCGGATACATGTTTTTCGAGATCCCGAGCAACCTGATGCTGGCGCGATTCGGCGCCCGCGTCTGGATCCCGCGGATCATGATCACCTGGGGCATCGCTTCGACCGCGACGCTTTTCGCCTCGAGCCCGGCGAGTCTTTACATCATCCGATTTCTCGTCGGAGTGGCGGAAGCGGGATTCCTCCCGGGAGTTCTTCTCTATCTGACGTACTGGTTTCCGCAATCGTATCGCGCGCGCGCGAACGCGGTCTTCATGATCGCGATGCCCGTGACCATCGCCTTCGGCGCCTCGATCTCGGGGCTGATTCTCCAGTGGGGGGACGGGCTCCTCGGAATGGCCGGTTGGCGATGGCTCTTCCTGGTCGAAGGCGTTCCGTCCATCGTTCTCGGCGTCATCGCGGCGTTCTATCTCACGAGCCGTCCCGCGGACGCGAAATGGCTGACGGAGGAGGAGAAATCCGTACTTCAGCGAAGCCTCACGAGCGGAAGCCCGGCCCGCACCGGCGCCTGGAGAGAAATTCTCGGACGGAACGTGCTCCTCCTCTCGCTCGCCTATTTCGGTCTCACCATGACCTTGAACACCAACGCGACCTGGACGCCCACCATCGCGCGGGAGCTGCTCGAGGGAAAGAGCCTCTCGTTCATCGGCTTCGTCGTAGCCATCCCCGCGTTACTCACCGTGCTGGTGATGCCCTTCTGGAGCGCTCGCTCCGATCGAAGAAAGGAGCGCACGCTCCACATCGTCCTTCCGATGGGCCTCGCCGCCCTGGGATGGCTCCTCGTCGCGACGGCGGCCGATCCCTGGGTCCAATTCGTCGGATCTGATCGTGGGTCTCGATCGGCGCCTTCGCGGCGATGGCGGTGTTCTGGACAGTGCCTCAAGCGATTCTCTCCGCGGCGGCGCGGCCGGCCGGCATCGCTTTCATCAGCTCCTGCGGGATCTTCGCCTCGGCGACGAGCCCGCTCCTCGTGGGAAGGCTGCGCGACGCTACCGGAAGCTTCAGCGCCAGCATTTTCTTCGTCGCCGCGGTTCTGGCGGGAGCCGCGGCGCTGGTATTCCTTGTGCGTGGAGGTGCGGATGCTCCGTCGCGAGTTTCTTGAGGCGGCACTGTGCGGATGCGGGCTCGCGCGAGCGCGCCGAGCGGTCGCGCAGCAAGCGGAGAGACCGTTCACCATCGACTTTCACGCGCACGCGTTCGTGCGCGACGACTGGCCTCTTCTCCGGAACCGGCCCGAAGCGAAAGACCTCGAAACCTTCGTCAAGGCGGAGTACTTCGACAGTCTCGTCAATATCGAGGCCCGCATCGCGGAGATGGACCGCGAGGGCGTCGACGTACAAGTGGTGAGCCTCTACGTCGGGCAGTACCACTACTGGGCGGAGCGGGAGCTCTCGGCCGACGTCGTCCGCGTGCAGAATCAGAAGCTCGCGGAGATGTGCGCGGCCCATCCCAAGAGGCTCGTGGGACTGGGGGCGGTATCGCTTGCACCTTCCGGAGCTCGCCGCCGAGCAGGTGAAGGAAGCCGTGAAGCTCCACGGCTTTCCCGGGTTCATGGTCACCGGAAGCGTTCTGGGAGAGGAGATCTCGGCCCCGCGGTTCGATCCGTTCTGGGCCGCGGTACAGGAGCTCGACCGCGTCGTTTTCATTCATCCGCGAAGCTTCCCCGAAGGGGCGAAGAGGTTTCAGGGCGCGGGCACGCTCGGCAACACCGTCGGGAACCCTCTCGAGACGACCGTCGCTCTCTCGCACATGATCTTCAGCGGTTTTCTCGATCGGTTTCCGAGGCTCTCGATCGTCGCCGCCCACGGCGGGGGATACCTTCCGTCCTACATCGGCCGCTCGGACAACTGTCAGGCCGTCGATCCCCACTGCCGGCAGATGGCGAAGAAACCGAGCGAGTATTTGAGGCAGCTCTATTTCGACACGCTGGTTTACTCCCCGCGCGTCCTCCGCCATCTCATCGATCAGGTCGGAGTCGACCGGATCGTGGCGGGAACGGACTACCCGTTTCCCGTCGCGAGCCGCGACCCTGTCGGAGATGTTCTCGCTGTTTCGGGTCTCAGTGAGTCGGAACGAGCGGCGATTCTCGGCGGGACGGCCGCTCGGCTTTTGAAGCGCCCAAAGCGTCAAGTAGCCGGAACAGCCAGGTCGCGATCGAGGCGGAAGCGGAGAATGGTCCCGCGTGGGAGCTCCACCTCGTTCCCTTCCGTGCCCAGAATCGCTCCCGCTCCACCGACCGTCGCCCCGATGACCGCGCCTTTCTTCCCGCCGAGGATCGCGCCGAGAACGGTGCCGAGGCCGGCGCCGATTCCGATTTTCTTCACTTCGGTGTCGAGCCCGGTCTCGAGGTCCTCGGAGGCTCCGACGATGGTACCTTCGACGTCATAGGTCTTTCCGTCGTATCGGAGCTCCTCGACGACGAGGACCAGCTTCGCCGTCCGGTCGGTGCCTCGCCCCGCCTCGTCGACGGCCTCGACCCGGCCGTGGAAGGTGGTTCCGGCATCGAGCACGACGCGGTCACCTCGAAGGATGGGTGCGGCCGTGGTCGCGGTGAAGCGATCGCCGACGCTCGAGGTCTCCGAGCCCAGCGCGTCTTCGAGGCGGAGCTCGATCTCGGTTCCGGCTTCGAGCGACGGCGGGGCCGTAGCGTCCGCCGCGCGGGTGAGCTTGGGGCGAATGTCGTTCCGCAGGTCGGCGATCTCGAGCCGCAGGTCGCGAATCTCATCGTGGGAAATCGCGCCCGGGTCATCTTCGTTCTTTCGCGCTTTGACCCTGAGGTAGATCGCCTCTTCACGGATCCGCTCGACGCGATCGCGCTCGGAAGAGGAGAGCGCGTCCGAGAGAGGGGAGCTCAAGTCCGCTTCCAGGTTCTGGAGATCGGCCTGGAGCTTCAACAAATCCTCTTCGATAGCGTCGTTTCCCGCGGTCGCTACGGGAGCCGCCGCGAGGAAGAGAGTAAGGAAGAATACAGTCGTCACGGGAGGCCTCCTTCACTGCGCACTCTCACGATAGCCCGCGGATCCGCGCCGGGATATACAGGTTTACTTGGAGGCGCTCTCCTTCGCGTGCCGGGCGACATCTTCATGGGTCGCGAACCAGACCCCGGACCGCGAGCGCATGTATTGGACCAGCTTTTCGAGCATCGCCATCCGGGAGCGGTGTCCGATGATCTGAGGGTGCATGGTGAGAAGGAACATCCCCCCCTCGTCGTAGGCGACGTCGAACTCCGAAGCCCAGATCTCGTAGACCGCGCTCGGAGGCGTATGCGGACGAAGGCCGGCGAAGCGATCCATGTTGAAGTAAGGATAGTCGTCGAGGAGCCACTCCACCGGGAGCTCGACCACTCCTGTCGGCCGCCCGTCGCTCATGACTTCGTAGGGCACGTCGTCCGCCATGAGGCTGCTGTCGTAGAGGAGGCCGAGCTCGGCGATGAGCTCCGCGGTATTCATGCTGTACTCCCAGGAGCCGGTGCGGATGCCGACCGGTTTCTTCCCGGTGAGCTCCTGGATGGTGGCGAGTGAACGTTCCATCAGCATGCGCTCCTCGTCGCGGGCGAGGCTCGAAGTCCACTCGTGAATCCATCCGTGGATTCCGATCTCGTGTCCGGCGGCGGCGATCTGTTTCACGTCGTCGGGATAGAGCTTCGCGGCGACCCCCGGAATGAAGAAGGTCGCCGGGACGTCGTATCTCTTCAGAAGGGACAGCACTCTCGGAAGAGCTGCGCGCGAACCGTACTCGCCGGTCGACAGAAGCGACGGCAGCGTCTGTCCGTTTCGGAGAGCCAGCGTTTCGTTGTCGAAATCGAACGAGAGCGCGACGGCGACTTTCGCGCCGCCTGGCCACGACGCCGGAAGGAGCCGCTTCCCCGCGCGGACCTCGGCGACCGCGGTGCGCCAGCGCGACTCGGGCCATTTCCACGACGGTTCTTCGGGAGGCGGCTGCTGAGCGAAAGCCGGCGACGCGAGGAAGAGGAAAAGAACGAGGCGATGAAAAGACATCGGGTTCTCCTGCTGGGAGGACACCATAATCAAAGCCGGACCCAAATGCTAGAATTCCCCATGAACCTGATACTCGTTCTCGCCCTTTCCGTCGTCTCCGATCGTCCTGCCCCCGATGCCAAGCTCGGGAGGTCACCCGTCCTCGCGACGCGCGGGATCGTGGCGGCGAGCCAGCCTCTCGCGGCGGCCGCGGGCCTTCGCGTCCTCCAGGAAGGAGGGAACGCGATCGATGCCGCCATCGCGACCGCGGCGACCCTCAACGTGGTCGAGCCGATGATGGCGGGCATCGGCGGTGACCTCTTCGCGCTCGTCTACGACGCGGACTCGCAGAAGCTCTACGGGTTGAACGCCACCGGCCGTGCCGGAGCGCTCGCGTCGGCCCAGAAGCTCCGGGAGCGCGGGCTCGAGAGCGTTCCCTACAACGACATCCTCGCGGTCACGGTGCCCGGCGCTCTCGACGGGTGGGAGATGCTTCGGTCCCGCTTCGGGAGCCGGCCGCTCGCGGAGCTCCTCGCGCCGGCCATCTTCTACGCCGAGTCGGGTTTTCCCGTTTCGGAAATCATCGCGACCGACTGGGAGGCGAGCGTTCCCAAGCTCGCGCGGAATCCCGATTCCGCTTCGACTTATCTCATCGACGGAAGAGCGCCGAAGCACGGAGAGATCTTCAAGAGTCCCGACCTCGGCCGAACGCTTCCGGCTCATTGCCGAGAAAGGGCCCGACGCGTTCTACCGAGGCGAGCTCTCACGGCGCATCGTGGACTTCGTGCAGGCGGAAGGGGGGTTCCTCACGAGCGCGGACCTCGCGAATCACCACGGCGACTGGGTCGAGCCCATCTCGACGACCTATCGCGGGGCCACGGTCTATCAGATTCCGCCGAACTCCCAGGGCTTCGTCGCGCTCGAGATGCTGAACATCCTCGAGGGCTTCGATCTCAAGGCGCTCGGGCACAATTCCGCCGAGTATTTTCACCGGTTCATCGAGGCGAAGAAGCTCGCGTTCGCCGATCGCGACCGGTATCTCGCCGACCCGGAGAAAGCCCGCGTGCCGCTCGAGACGCTGATCTCGAAGGAGTACGCGGCCGAGCGCCGGCGCCTCATCGATCCCGACCGCGCGGCCTCGGAAGTTCCGCCCGGGCTCATCGACACCACCGAAACGGTGTACCTGACGGTCGTCGACGAGAAACGGAACGTGGTCTCCTTCATCTACAGCGTCTTCGACGACTTCGGCTCCGGCCGGATCGTGCCGGGGACGGGGATCGCGCTCCAGAACCGCGGCGCCGGATTCTCGCTCGAGGCCGGCCACCCGAACGAGATGGCTCCCGGCAAACGCGCGCTCCACACCAACATGCCGGGCATGGTGTTCCGAAACGGAAAGCCCTGGATCACGTACGGAGTGATGGGAGGCGACATGCAGCCCCAGGGGCACGCCCACGTTCTCTCGAGCATCATCGATTTCGGAATGAACGTGCAGCAGGCCGGTGAAGCGCCGCGCTTCCGTCATTTTTCCGATGGAGTCGCGTTCGAATCCGGAATCGATATCGACGTTCTCCAGGCGCTCAACCAGAAGGGTCACCGCCCGATGACCCGCATGGGCGCCTACGGCGGATATCAAGCGATCGAGATCGATTGGGAGAGCGGGGTGCTGATCGGCGGCTCGGATCCTCGCAAGGATGGCTGCGCCCTCGGGTACTAGAGAAGCTACCGGATGTAGCCCCACTCCCGAAGCACGCGGTCGAAGTCCGACATCTCGCGACGGCCGCCGTCGTCTTCGGAGCGCTGGTAGCTCTGCCACCAGAACCGGAGTCCCGGTCCTCGGGCCGCTCGAGGCGCGGGCGGCGAGTCTGCCAGAAAGAACGAGAGGTCGCGCGCCGGGTCGACGGGCCTATCGCCAATGGGGAGGGGAAGCTGGAGCGGACCCGACGAAAGTGACGACGTCCGGTCGGCCTTCGATTTCGATCTTGACCGGTGCCCGCGGCGGGAGCGTGGATACGTGGTAGAGGCCCCTGGTACCCCCGGAAGCGAACGCGAAGCGTCGTGTCCTCGTCCGAGAGACCAAGGAGCTCGATCTTGTCGATGCCGTAGACCGAGCCGGCGGGGCCGAAATCGACGATACGTCCGCCTTCCGCCTCGACGCGCACCGTCGCGTCCTCGAGGCGATCGACTCCGAAGACGAAGGAGTCGAAGGGCAGTCTCGAAAGGAGCCACTCCTCGTGTTGCTCCATGAGAGTCTCGAGCCGCGCGGGATCGCGGACGCGTCTCTCGCCGTTCCAGAGCTCCGCGCGCTGGGAGAGGGGAGTGCCGTCCATTTCCCTCACGCGGCAACCTTCGACCCACCACAAGAGCTGCTCCTCCCCCTCCCTCCGCGAGTCGGAACAGAATCCGTGCGCGACGAACGCTCGCGACTCTGGCCTCACTGCGGCTGACAAGGGAAGCGGGAAGCCATCGAGATTTCCAGGCGGCGGAAGGTTCATCGCCTCGAGAAGCGTCGGCACGACGTCGAGTCCGCTCACGGCCCCGCTCCATCGCCCTTCGGGTATTCCCTGGCCGTGCACGATCAAAGGAACCTGGGTCTCCCGAGGATGGCACGCGTAGCCGTGCCCTTGGTCGAATGCCGCGTACGCTCCACCCCTCTCGCCCGGTCGCGAAGCTCTGCACTTCGCCCTCGAGCTCTCTTCCATCTCCAAAGACTTCACCGTGATCCGCGGTCGCCACATGGAGCGCTCGCTCCGCGAGGCCATGGGCGCGAAGGCCGCGCTCGAGCGCCTCGATCGCTTCGTCCGCGTGGCGGGCGCGGGCCTGGTACCGGCACCGGCACTCGTCGAGACCTCGAAGCTCGCCGCAGCGAAGCTCCTCGTAAAGGCGGCGCGGGGTCTCCGAGTGCGCGTGAGGGGTGGAGACGTAGTAGACGAGCAGAATCCTTTCGTCGGCGTACCGTGAAAGGAGGTCGGGAAGCTTCTGGATCGTGTCGAGAGTTCCCGTATCCGTGCGGCCCCAGCTCGAGTAGCGGGAAAAGGCGGGGACGGAGCGCAGGTAGGCGTTGTTCCCGAGAAACAGGGAGTGGTAGCCCGCCGCCTCCGCGATGTTTCCGATAAAGAGGTTTCCCCGTGAGTAGATCGCCTCGAGGGGCGCCTGAATGGGCATCGATTGTCGGCGCTGCAGCGGGTCGATGCGCATCAGGTCGCGGCCCATGAGAATCGGCCAGACCGACGCTCGCGTGTGACAGCCGGGAGAGACTGCGTTCTCGTACCGTCGTCCGCTTTCCGCGAGTCCCGAGAGCGAGGGGAGCAGATCCAGCGTGTCGGCGCGGAGCGCATCGACGATGGTGAGGACGATCCAGCGCGGACGGGGGTCCGAGCCGCGGTCCTCCGGCACCAGCACCCGCGCTTCGCCGATGGCAACGGGCGCTTTCGCCGCGCGGAAACAGAGACTCCTTCGCCCGTGACCGAGCGCGAGATCGGTCTGGCGCGCTTTCGCGAAGGCCTCGGGACGAGGAACGACGCCGTCGAACCCCTCGACGGCAAGACGCCCTTCCCCTTCCGAGATCGCTTCGAAGCGGAGGCGGGCGCCCTCCGGCAAGTCGAGCGGGGGAGTGCACCAGGAGGCGCCGGGCGAGAGCACGATGGCGGTCATGCTCTCGTCGTTGCCGGACCCGGCGTTCTGCCACGACACGAGGCGGAGGGCCCGCTCTCGGCCGGGAGCCGACTGCCATGGAAGCGGACTCCCGTCCACGGTTCCGGGCTCACCCGGCTCGAATGTCCCTTCGCCTTCCGAAAAGAGCTCCTGAAGCGAGTACGCGCGGCGAAGCGGGGTCTTCGACGCCGACGGCTCGAAACGCGCGTCGGGGCGAGGGACGTCGACGATCCGACCGCAATCGATGGCTCCCTCATCCGCGGCGACGAGCGCTGCTGGAAGCAGGAGAGCGAGGAGCGCTCGCGACCTCAAGGGTTGCCCTTCCTTCTTTCGAACACCACCGCTCCGTAGAGGCGGCGGAGGTTCTCGTCACCCTCGACGCACCTTTCCTCGAAGAGCCTCGCGAGATCGACGTCCTCCCCCGCGGGATCCGGCCCGTCGAGCAGCACGACCTCCTTTTCGAGACCTTCCGGCGTGAGCTGTTCACGGTAGAGTCGGCGGCCGAGGAGGAGACCGCGCTCCTTCGCCGTCTCGACCTCGCGCTCTCTGTCGGTCCGGAGCACCATCTCCCGGGTCTTCGGCTCCAACTCCAGAAGCTCCGATATTCCGGGATAGTCGAGCCGCTCTCCGACGAGGCCGAGCGGGCGGCCCGGCCAGAACCAGATGCCTGTCTCGACGCAGATCGGTCTCGGGGTGAGCTCGAGAAGCGACGCTCCCTCCCCGAACGTCGCCTCCACCCTCGGGGTCGAGAAGGGTAAGAACCGTGGACGCGAGATCGTAGAGCCGCACCTGGCCGCTCGAACGGTGGCCTCGGTCGACGCCGGGTCCCGTGAGGAAGATGGGCACCGCCTGTGAGCGTAGATAACGAAGGGTGTCTCCGTGGCCGGCGATTCCCGGCTCCTCGTAAAGCTCTTCACCGTGGTCGCCCGTAACCACCACGAGCGTCCTCTCCGAAAGGCCGCTTCGCTCGAGCTCTCGAATCACCCGGTCCACCGCGCGGTCGACCGAGGTGAGCGCCGCGTCGTAACGGTGCCGAATCTGCTCGATGTCTTCGACGGTGGGGGATTCGTCCGGTTGAACCGGAGGCACGTGATAGAGGTAACGGCCGCGATAGTCGCCCGAGCCGCGCAGGTAATCGGGATAGGGGGCGACGTACGGAAAGTGTGCCGTGCTGAAGAAGACCACTCCCGCGAACGGCCGAGAGCCGGATCGTCCGATCTGACGCAGAGCGGAATCGGCGACCCACTCTGGATCGGCGAGAGAGGGGACGTTCCGCCAGTAAGGAAAGAGACTCCGCACCATTCGCAGGCGAAGAAAGGCGAGGCTCCAGGTGTGACCGGTGAGAGCCGTCGACTGAGCCAGAGTGTCGACGCTGAGACGTGGTGTGTCGAGGGTCTCGAAGCCCCCCTCGAAGCCTGGGAAAATGTCGCCCGCGAAATCCGACACCGCGAACGTGAAATATCCCTGGTCTCGAAGCCGGGTGAAGAGAGTCGCTCCCACGTCGCGCCGGTCTTCGAGGATAGGGAACATGTGCCGCACGCCATTCACCCGCGGCTCGGTCCCGGTCAGAAGCGACACCCAGGACGGGTAGGTTCGCGCAACGGGCGTGACGCGTAGCGGAAGAGTGAGCCCAAGGGAATTCGAGCCGACGTTTTCGGCATCACCTCGGGGTCTTCGATCCGATCGGTGCGAAGCGAATCGAGAGCGAGGATGAGAACGTTCGAAGGCGCGCCGCTTTCCCGCGCACTTGAAAGACCGGGCCCTCGGAACACGAAGAGCACGATGAGGAGCAGAGAGGCGGTCACGGCCGCTCTCCAGAAAGCCGCCGGACGCGCACGGAGAAGGAGTCGACCGCGCGACAAAGCGATCCCGGCGATCGTAAAGACCAGCGCGAAGTCGAAAAACCGCGGTCCGATCGAATGCGTCGCGAATCGCTGCAGCCAGGCGAGCGTGCCGCCTTCGAGCCAGAAACGATCGGAGAAGAGCTGCGGGTAGCGGCCGATCATGCCGAAGAGGGCGAGGACGAAGACCGCGAAGGTGATTGCGGACGAAACGAGAAATCCGCGAAGGCGCCCGCGCAGCGAGGCGTGCAGCAGGAGTCCGAGCGCGAGGCCGACCGCGACGTGCAGCAGGAAGAGCTTCAACTCGAGAGAAGCAAGGGCGGGCCGCGCTTCCGCGAGCACCCGGCTCCGCGCCGCTTCGTCGGTCACACCGGCGAAGGCGAATCCCGAGAGCCGCATCAGGTCAAAGAGCCAGAGACCCACCGAGACGACGACCGGGCCGGCCAGAACACGGTACTTCATGAAGCGGGCCCGCCCTCGGTCTCGATCCAGACTTCGTGAAGGGCGACACGGAAGGAGTTGCCTTCTCCCTGGAGCTCCACTCGAATGCGGGTGAGCTTCGGCGTCTCCGGCGAGAGGCGATACTCGCGGCGCCGGTCGCAGAGAATCTCGTCTCGTCCCCCGCCGCTCGCGATGGGGTGCCAGGAGCCGTTCTCGTCCTGCCCGAGAACGCGGGCGCGAACGAGAGAACCGTCGAGAGCCCGCGCGACGAGATTCACTTTCGCGACCCGCATGGGCTCGACGAGCGCGAGATCGAGAAGCGCCGGCCGTCCGTCGGGCCGAACTCTCCATCCTTTCGCGAGATCCGGATCGAAGATCCCGTCGACGGCGTCGTCGGGCGCCGTTCCCTCGAGATCTTCGCCGGCGGCGCCGGCAACCAGAAGAGGCACGGCGGCGGCGCGGGAGAGAAAGTCGGGGAAGGGCTCGCAGGAGCTATCGGTGAGCGAGCTTTTCACCATCGCTCCGAGCGCTTCGAGCTCCGAGCCGAGCTCGGAGAGCGGATCGCGGGGGAAGCTCGAGCCGAAAGCGTCTTCGCCGGTGAGCTCGTCGTAGAGCCACTGGCTCGCCGCATCGGACATCTCGGGGATCTCGCGCCACACCCGCGCTATGCGCGCGACCGCCCGCGGATCGTTCCAGCCCCGAGAGAACGCCGCGAGCGCCAGAGTCTCCTCGCGGTCCGAAGGTGCCCCGCGATAGGCGAAAGGGGAGAGGCTGCGGAACCGGCGGAAGGTCGCCCGGTTCTGAAAGTACGAAAAATTCTGGAGGAGGTCTTTCGGGGTCTCGTACTCGAGAGTCGGCCAGGTGTCGGTCGAAACGACGCTCCGCCTCGTGCGGAGGAGCACGGCCATCGAGTCGAGAAACCGGTCCATGTCGGCGTCGGTGACCACCAGATCGCTCAGGAGCTCGAGCGGGGAGCCCGAGGGAAGCTCGCGCAAGTAAGGCGCCATGCTCTCCCGGCTCTGGTCCGATCGAATCGATTCGAGGTCGAGCTCGAGCGGCGACGCGCTCGCGATGACGAACGCCTGATGCCGGTGGGTCCAGAGGCTCACATGGGGGAAGACCGAGCGGACCGTGTTCACGACGAGGAAGAGGTTGCGGGCGGAGAGGTGGTGTATCGGAAACCATTGGAGAAGGACGCCGTGGCGGCGAAGGCGCGCCTGGGCCAGCCGGTAGAACTCGCGGCTGTAGATCGAGCCTACCCCCGCGAACCAGATGCTCGAAACCTCGACGGTGATGACGTCGTAGCGATCGGGACTTTCGAAGAGGAGACTCCGCCCGTCCTCTTCGACGAGCCTCAGGCGGGGAGCGTCGAGAATGCCGCCGTTCACGTCCGCGAAATACCTTCCCGCGGCCTCGACGATCGCCGGGCTCAGCTCGGCGCAGACGACCTCCTCGAAACCGTGGGCGGCGAGAGCGGCGAGAGTGACTCCCGTCCCGAGGCCGACCGCGAGCGCCCGCTCGCGCTCCGCCGTGAAAAGGGTCGGGAGGTTCGCCGCGCGGTGCTGTATCGGGATCTCTTCGGCATTGTCGCCCTGGAACTTCCCGTTGGTGAGGAGCGTGCGCACTCCTCGGGCCTCGACGACGCTCGTGAGCCCGCCCGTCGCGTCTTCCCGGCGATAGAGGATCTCTCCCTGGGCGCTCGCGGAATCGCCGAGATACACCGCCGCCGCCATGTTGAGCGCGTTGAAGTTCCATCGAACCGGAATGGCGGGCGCCCAGAGCAGGGAAGAAATCGCACCCGCGGCGAGGAGTCGACGGAAGGGAAGGTCCGAAAGCGCCGCCAGGGCGAGCCCTCCCACCGCGAGGAGAAGGGCGCCGAGAACCTGCAAGGACAGCTGGCTTCCGAGCGCGGGAAGGAAGAGATAAGCGCCGGAAAGGGCTCCCGCGACCGCGCCGAGAGTGTTCACCGCGTAAACCTGTCCTACCCGGGTGCCGAATCCTCTTCCGCGCGCGGAGGCGCAGGAAAGCACGAGAGGAAACGTGATCCCGAAGGCCGTCGTCGGGAGCAGCATCAACGAAAGAGCCACGACGAAGCGCACGCCCTCCATCGAGCGCGAAGCTCGGCTCCCGGTTCGCGAGAAGAAGGAACACTCGCGGGACCTCGTCCCAGATGGAAAGAGTCCCCACGATCGAGAGGCCGGCGAGGACCAGGGAAAGCCCGATCCAGGTTCGAGCGCGCCGCGGTGGACTCGCGAGTCGCCTCGCGAAAAGCGTTCCCAACGCGAGTCCGAGCAGGAGCGACCCCAGCATGAGACCAAAGGCGTAGACCGAGTTCCCGAGAAGAATCGCGAGGAGATGGGTCCAGAGAATCTCGAGCGCGAACGAGAGAAAACCGCTCGCGAAGGCCGCGAGAAGGAACACGGCGGCGCTTCCGCGCGCGCCTTTCGTCCGGGTCGCGAAGATCGCCGCGAGCGCGAAGGCGAGCGTAACCGCGAGCGAGAGCGAATTGCGATAGAAGAAGCTGACGAGGGGGCCCACGAGATCGACACCGCGGAGGACCCAATCGAGAACGCCGGCGACGAGCATTGCCAGGCCCGCGATTCCGATCCATCGAAGGGGAACGCTGAGTTTCCTTCCGGTGCCTCGGCGGCGGAGCTTCGCGTGGCTCCTCGGGCGCGGGACGCGACTCCGGGACGGGCGTCGACAGCCGATAGGCGGCGAGCGCGATCCCGAAGTTGATCGCCGTCGCGAGGATCATGCTACCCACGAGCCCGAGCTTCGGAACGAGAAAGTACGCGGTGACGAGGGCGCCGAGCGCGGCGCCGAGGGTGTTCCAGCCGTAGAGACGCGCGAGCCAGGCGCCCCTGTCCTGACGCTCGAACGCCACCGCCCGCGCGAACGCCGGAGTCGTGATGCCCATGAAGAACGTCGGGAGAAGAAAAGCGAAGACGCCGAGGGCGAAGCGCACCAGGTTTCGCGCGAGGACGGAGCTCGCTCCAATCTCGGGCACCAGGAGCAGGTAGAGCTCGCCGAGCCACGGGAACAGGAGAGGAAAACTCAGGCAATAGAGCCCGATGGCCCCTTCGGCGACGGCATAAATGCGGAGAGGATGCCGGCTGCGATCGGAGATCCGGCCGCCGACGGCCGCCCCGAGGGACATGCCCAGCATGTACGCGGTCAGGAGCGCGCTTACGGCGAAAGCCGTCGCGCCCACGATGAGCTGGGCGTAGCGGCTCAGGATGACTTGATAGGCGAGAGCGCTGAATCCCGAGCCGACGAAGAAGAAAGCGAGGAGAAGGGTACTCGGCTTACGGGAGGAGGTACGCACCTTTCTGGGGATGACGAAGGATTACAAAAACTATAGCACGCATGCTCTCAGCGCTCCATCGCGCCGACGCGCCGGAAATAGTCGGCGAAGGCGATCATCCCACCTTCGGCCTGCTCCCAGTCGTAGTTCTCGTTCGGGGCGTGATAGCCGTGCTCGGGAAGAGACAGCCCGAGGAAGAACACCGGAGCCTTGAGGACTTTTTCCATCGAGACGACCGCGCCAATCGAGCCGCCCTCGCGGACGAAGACCGGATCCTTCCCGAAAGCGAACTTCATCGAGGCGCGAATGGCGTCGGGGTGCGGTCCTTCGGTATGCCCCTGGTAAGCGGGAAGGCCGTGCTCCGCTTCCACCCGCACGTCGGGGTTCTCGCTCTTTGACGAAATCTTTCACCAGCTTCATGAGCTTCTTCCCGTCCATGTCGGGAACGAGCCGGCAGGAGACGATCGCGGTGGCGCGGGGTGGTACGACGGTCTTCACTCCGGGCCCCTGGTAGCCGCCAGCGATTCCATGCACCTCGAAGGTCGGCATGCACCAGATGCGCTTCATGATCTCGATGGGGTCGGTCACCCGGAGAGACTTGAATTGATGGTCCTTCTTGAAGGAGGCCGTGGTGAAGCCCGAATTCTTGAGATCTTCGAGCTCGCTCTTGGTGGGCGGTATGACGTCGTCGTAGAAGCCGGGGATCTTCACCTCGCCGGTTCTGGCGTCGTAGCAATCCGCGATGAGCTGGCACATCTCACCGATTGGATTTCGCGCGGCGCCCCCCGACGTGCCGGAGTGCTGATCGGTCTCACCCGTCTCCAGGATGAAGCGGAAACCCTGGAGACCCCTCAAGCCCGCGGGACAGGCCGGCCGGCTCCTCGAAACCCAGACCGTGTCCGAGACCACGACCGAGTGGGTCTTCAAGCGGTCCTTGTTCTGCCGGATGGTCGATTCGAAGTGAGGGCTCCCGATCTCTTCTTCCGCTTCCCAGAGGAAATGGATGTTGACCCGCGCCCCGTGCGCGAGCGCGTACTTCGCGCCGAAGAGCGCGGTGAGCGCCGGGCCTTTGTCATCCGTGGTCCCGCGGCCCCAGTAGCGGTCGTCCTTGGTGGTGAATCGAAACGGCTCCGTCGTCCAGCCATCCGCCTTTTCCGCGGGCTGCACGTCCAGGTGGTTGTAGACGGTCACCGTCGGATAGTCGCCGCTCTGATCGAACCGGCCGTGGAGCATCGGATGACCGCCGGTGTCGAGAACCTTGACCTCGCCGCCGATCCGACGGATCAGGTCCGCCGCGTGCGAGACCACCGCTGAGACGTCCGTCTGCCGCTGAGGGTCCGCCGAGACGCTCGGGATCTCGACCAGATCCTTGAGCGATTTCTCGAAGCTCCCCCGCTGCGACTGCGCGTAGTCGGTGAGCGACTTCTTCGAGAATCCCTGGTTGACGGATGTAGACATGAACTCTCCTGATTCGGTTGTTGGATGAAGCCCCGCTGCTTCGGCGCGAACAGCATACCACGCCGATGCTGGTGGGAAACGCCCCGTCCTCGTGGGCCTTTCGCCCCGGTGTGGCGGGATGGGACGCGACGTCCGCCGGACGAGCTGCATAAACTGAGCGCGGCAGCGGAATTAGAGGAACCCGGTTCCCGCCGTCGGGGAACGGAACTTGCTTTAGCTGAGGGTCGGGCCTCCAAATGCACGAGCACAGCGCACGACTCGGACCCGCTCCTCGGAAAGAGACTCCGCGAGTACCTGATTCTCGAGCTTCTGGGAAAAGGAGGCATGGCGAAGGTCTACAAAGCCCGCCACGTCCTCTTGAACGAGATCCGGGCCATCAAGTTTCTTCGCCCGGAGCTCCGCGAACGACAGGAATGCGTCGCGCGGTTTCACCGCGAGGCGCAGATCATGGTGCAGCTCCGGAACAAGCACCTGGTCATGCTCTACGAGTTCGGAACGGTCGGACAGGAGCTTCTCTTCCTGGTGATGGAGTATCTGGAAGGCGAGACGCTGCGAAAAAGGCTCCGGCGCACGAGCTGGCTCCCGGTGTCGGATGCGGTGCGCATCGTCCAGCAGGTCGCGCTCGGGCTTTCCGAAGCGCACAAACACGGAATCGTGCACCGCGACATTTCGCCCGACAACATCCAGCTCGTTCAAGAGGGCGGTGAAGAGATCGCGAAGGTGATCGACTTCGGCATCGCGAAGAACCTCGTCGCTTCGGGCGGCAAGATCACGCAGACCATGAAGCTCGTGGGGAAGGCCGAGTACGTCGCTCCCGAACAGATCTCTCTTCCCATCGGCGAGGACGCGAAGGATGCCGTCGACCATCGCGCGGACGTCTACTCGCTCGGAGTCACTTTCTACGAGCTTCTCACCGGGGCGAAGCCGTTCGAGGCGCGCAACTCCAAAGCCTACCTGGTGAAGCATCTCACGGAGGCGCCGAAGCCTCTCTCCGAGACGAACCCTCTCATTCGCGTGTCTCCCGCGATCGAAGACCTCGTGCTTCGCATGCTCGCGAAAAAGAAGAACGAGCGTCCCGAGACCATGACCAGCCTCTACATGGAGCTCGCGGCGCTCTGCCACGAAGAGCCACTGCTCACACCGGTGTAACGCGAAGGCGATCCCTCCGCTCAGACTTTCCCGGCTCGCGCACATCGTGTAACGTAGAAGCGATGAAGTCGATGATGGCTCTCGCGGCGTCGCTCTGGCTTGGCGCGCCGGTGTTCGCGCAAGTCGAGCGGCTCGATGCCGAGCACCAGCCGGTGGTCCGTGATTTTCGCGCCGGCAACGGCCGAGCGCGCCTCATCGCGATCCTGTCCCCCACCTGAGGGAAGTGCGCGCATGGCGCCCGTGTGGTGCAAACGGTGCTCGACAAAATGAAAGACGCTCCGCTCGACGTCCTGGTGGTCTGGATTCCGGCGATTGCCGGAGACGACTACGCCGCGGCGAACCGCTCGCAGAGCAAAGTGGTGGACGAGCGAGCCCGCCACTACTGGGATGGATCGCAGGCGCTCGGAGAGGCTTTCGCGCCCGTCCTCGGACTCCGGTCGAGAATGGCGTGGGACGTATACCTTCTTTTCGACAAGGACGCGGATTGGAAAGAGACGCCGCCGGCTCCCGCCGCATGGCTTCACCAGCTCATGGGAGAGAACCCCGACAGGCAGCTCTCCGAGGAAGGTCTCGAGGAGGCGATCGCGAAGCTCAGTCCCTGACGAGACGAGGCGAGGCGGAGTATGTCCCACTCATCGTCGAGAGAAACCGACCTCATCTACGACTGGAACCATGTAGGTGAGGACAGCAAGCGCGCCGGCGAAAACGGATCGAGCTCGACGACGAGACCCTGCGGGACGGACTCCAGAGCCCATCGGTCATCTCTCCCCCCATCGAGAAGAAAATCGAGATCCTCCACCTCATGGAGGCTCTCGGAATCCACTCGGTCAACATCGGCCTTCCGGGAGCGGGTCCTCACGTTCAGAAGCAGGTGCTGCGCCTGGCCCAGGAGATCGCCCGGGAGGGAATGAAGATTCGCCCGAACTGCGCCGCGCGCACGCTCAAGGCGGATATCGAGCCCATCGTCCGGATCTCGCAGGAGGTCGGGATTCCCATCGAGGCGGCGACCTTCATCGGCTCGAGCCCCATCCGCCAGTACGCGGAGGACTGGGAGCTCCCCCGGCTCGTCGCCTACACCGAGCAGGCGGTCCGATTCTGTGTCGAGAACGGGCTTCCCAACATGTACGTGACCGAGGACACGACCCGCGCGCGCCCCGAAACGCTCGAGAAGCTCTACACCACGGCCATCGAGTGCGGCGCCCGCCGGGTGGTCTTGACGGATACGGTCGGGCACGCGACTCCTTCCGGCGTCCGGGCCCTCGTCGCGTTCATGAAGGACGTGGTCGACGCTACCGGCGAGAGCGTCCAGATCGATTGGCACGGGCACAGCGACCGCGGCCTCTCGATTCCAAACAGCCTCGCGGCGATCGAGGCGGGGTGCGATCGCGTCCACGCGTGCGCTCTCGGCATCGGCGAGCGCTGCGGCAACACCCCCATGGACATCCTGCTCGTGAACCTGAAGCTCTCGGGAAGGATCGCGAACGATCTGAGCCGTCTCGCCGACTACTGCCGCGTCGTCTCCGACGCGGTGGGCGTTCCCATCCCCGCGAACTACCCGGTCGTGGGCGAGGACGCGTTCCGCACCGGAACCGGAGTGCACGCCGCCGCGGTCATCAAGGCCCTGAAGCGGGAAGATCACTGGCTCGCCGACCGGGTCTACTCCGGCGTGCCCGCGGGAGAGTTCGGACTGTCGCAGAAGATCGAGGTCGGGCCGATGAGCGGAATCTCGAACATTCAATACTGGCTTTCCTCCCGCGGGATGCCCGCCGACGACGCGCTGGTCCGCGCGATTTTCGAGAAGGCCAAGGCCTCGAACCGCGTTCTGGACGACGAGGAGATCGAAGCGGTAGTGCGCGCGATCTCGCGCTGACGAACGCGATGACGACGTCGAGCGAGATTCACCGGGCGGCAATCGTCCACCCCGAGGCGCGGATCGACTCGGACGTCGCCATCGGACCGTTCGCGGTCGTGGAGCGAGACGTTTCGATCGGCGCCGGCTCGCGAATCGGCGCTCACGCGATCCTCAAGAACGGGCTCCGCCTCGGCCAGCGGGTGAGGGTCCACGAGGGGGCGGTACTGGGAGGCGATCCTCAGGACCTCAAGTACGACGGCGCGCCGAGCTACGCCGTGGTCGAAGACGATTCCGTCATCCGGGAGTTCGCCACCGTTCATCGGAGCGCTCGGCCCGAAGGAACGACGCGAGTCGGCCGCGGCTCGTTCCTGATGGGCTACGGCCACGTCGCGCACGATTGCGAGATCGGCGAAGAGGTCATCATCGCGAGCTACGCGGCCCTCGCCGGACACATCCGCATCGGCCGGCGCGCCTTCGTCTCCGGGGGCGTCGTGATCCACCAGTTCTCCCGTATCGGAGAGCTTTCGATGATCGGGGGCGGGTCGAAGGTGAATCTCGACGTCCCGCCGTTTTTCACCGTCGACGGCGTTCCGGCCCGCGCGGTGGGGCTGAACGTGGTGGGACTCAAACGCGCGGGAGTCGGCGAAGACGACCTGCGAGTTCTGAAGCAGGCGTACCGCCTGCTCTATCGCTCGAAGCTTCCGCGGCGCGAGGCGCTCGTCGAGATCGACGGGCTCTCGAACGAGTACGCCCGGAGAGTCGCGGATTTCGTTCGGGAGAGCGAGCGCGGCGTCTGCCACCACCGCGCCGCGGCTAGGCTAGACCAGCTGGAACTGAGAACCTGATTCAGCTCTCTGCCGCCCACCAGGAACGTCGTGGTCTCCGAAAGCGTCTTTAGCTGCGTCGCGGTCGGATCCTCGGGAAGGTCCTTGAGGATCGCCTGGACCGAGTCCTTGATGGCGCGGTTCACGTTGAATCGGTCGGGGAGAGGAACGTAGGGCTCGGGGAGAACGACCGGGCCGGTGCCCTCGCCCGGCGGGCGTGACCATGCCGATTCCCTGAACGGCCTTCAGGAACTGGTCGGCCGCGCGGCTCGTGTCCTTCAGTTGAAAGTAGGTGATGGCGAGCGAGAGCGAGACCGCGGGGTCCCCGGGCGCCAGAGCAGACGCGCGCTGCAGCTCTTCCGCGGCGCCCACGAGGTCCTTCGCTTTCCACCGGGTCTCCGCGAGCGACAGGTGAACCGGAAGCTCGGGCGCGCCGCTCGCGCTCGCTCTTTGGAGCAGCGCTCCCGCTTCGTCCAGCTTTCCTTCCGCGAGCGCGACCTGGCCGAGCGCCAGAAGCCTGCGCCCTTCGTCGACTCCCTGGGCCGTGGTGAGCACCTGCTTCGCCTTCGAGAGATCCTGAGCGTCGTTTCGAGACTTTCCGATGGCGAGCCACGCGCGGCCGAGCGCGATCTGGGCCCTCGGATCGCGCGGGTCGTTCTGGAGCGCCTGAATGAGCTGCGCCCTCGCCGGTTCGTACTGTTTGCGGCTGAGGTAGATCTCTCCGAGCAGCGACCGCGCGCGCGCGTCGGCGGGATAGCCTCGCATGAAGTTGCGAGCGACCTCTTCCGCTTCTTCGAGCTTTCCCTGCTCCAGGAGCGCGATGGCGAGCTGGTTCAGGTAGTCTCCTCCGGCCTCCACGTTCTTCTCCGCCGCTCGAAGCGACGTCTCCGCCTCCTCGTGCCGTCCTCGCGCGTTCAGGAGTTGTCCGTAGAGGAACTGCGCCTCGCCATGCGACGGGTCCTTGGCGACCGCGGCGCTCAGGTGCGAGAGAGCATCGTCCGCTCGTCCCTCGCGAACGAGGCCGACGGCGGCCCGGTACCGGCCTTCCGTCGTTCCCGCTCCTCCCGCGAACGCTTTCTCGTAGTAGCTGATGGCTTCCGGATACCTGCCTTGTGAGTAGAGGACGTCCGCAAGCTCCTCGGCGATCGCGGTCGACTGCGGATCGAGAGCTTGAGCGCGCTCGAGATCGGCGAGCCCGCCCGTGGTATCGCTCGCCGCGAGCTTCGCGCGTCCGCGCCCGAGGTAGACCTCGGCGCTGTCGCCGAACTTGTTGACGATGGTGTCATAGGCCGTGATTGCCTGAGCGTACTGACCCGAGCTCACCAGACTCGCCGCCCGCTCGAGCTCCGCCGGCAGAAGCGGTCGTCGAGCCGGACATGAGCCAGAACGCCGCCGTCGCCAGAATGACGAGCGCGCCTGCCGCCGCGCCCACCAGACCCCAGGGAACGCCTCCGCGCGCCGGCGGGGGCGGCTTTCTCGGGCCGACACGAGGCACCGTTCCCGACGATCGGGTCTCCGGGCGAGGTTCCGCTTTCGCCGGCTTCGGGGTTTCTGTGGAGGGAGCGGGCGCCGGTCTTGCCGGCGGCGCCTGGGTCGGTGCAGTAACCGGAGGCGGAGCTGGAGCCGGAGGCCGAGCCGCGACCGGAGGTGGAGCGGCAACCGGAGGCGGAGCCGTCACTGGGAGCGGCTCGGGCGGAGGCGTCAACAGAGTCTCGTCCTCCTCCTGGTCCGGGCTCCTTGGTCGAGCCTCCATGGGAGCCTCCATGAAGTCGAAAGTGTCGTCGAGCGGCGCCTGAACGACGGTTTGCTCCGCGACGACGGACGAGTCTCATCGAGCTTCGGTGCGGACGCGCCCTCCACGGTCTGCGTCACGAGAAGGAGCGCTCGGCGTTTCTTCGGGGCGACCGGCGGAGAGAAGCCGGTTTCCCGGAGCGAGGACCTCCGCGGCGTACTTCTGGCGCCTCGCCGGCGACCAGGTCGTCGCGAGCAGAACGAGGAGCTGGACCCTGCGATTCGACGGCTCTTCGATGAGGCACTGCTTCCAGGCTTCGATGGCGTCACGCGGCTTGCCGTCCGCGAAAGCCTCGGTGCCTTTCTTCAGGGCCGCGGTGATATCGACAGCGAGCCTTGGTCCGGAGGACGCTTTGTAGGCGACCTCCAGGAGCTCGCGCGCTTCGCTGCAATTGGGAAACGTCTCGAGAACGGCGCGGAGCGCGGCGATCGCTTTGTCGAAGCTGCGGCTCGCGAGGAGGCCGACGGCGTGGGCGAGAGCATCGGACTCGCGGTCGTCGCTTCGAGCGGTGTCCGATGAGCCCGTCGCCACCGTTTCCTGCGGGGCGGCGCCGATGCGCCCCTGCTCGAGGTCCTCGACGACGGCTTGATGCTGGGCCTCGAGTCGCGCGAACACTTTCTGACTGTTCTGAAAGATCGGCTTGAGGGCCGAGATGTCCTGCGACGTCTGGAACACGACATGGCCGTCGCTTCCGACGACCCGCGTTTCGATCGAAGGGTCGGCTTCGCCTGAAAGCCCCGTCGAAATGACGAACGAGGCCCGGCCAACACTCAACTCGCTCTTTTTTTGGAGCTCCATGGCTATCGCCTGATTTTTGCTGGACTTACTCTAGAGTATACAGCATTTTCGGCCTTTCGGTCGACCCTGCCTCGGACTTGTCGACCCGGCGGAAGTCCGGTAGAGTTAAAGAAAAACACATTCGGAGGCCTTTCCGCCGCGCCTCCAATAGAAAGAAGTCGATCCGGTATGCCCGAAACCATCGGCGTCGATGAGCTGAAGTCGCTCGAAACGTCGGTGTTGAAGGCGCTCTGCCTTACCATCAACACCGCTGGCTCGGAGCTCAAGTACAAGATCCTCGACAGCCTCGCCGACGACGATTTCTATTTTCCCGTCCTTCGGGCCGTGTTTCGGACTCTTACGGAGATGCATCTCCGCGGCGACTACGTCATCTCCTCGAACCTGGAAGAGGAGCTCCAGAAGAGCGCGGGCGAGATGCCGGCGGGCTTCGAGATCGGGCAGTTCTTCGACGGGAACCTTCCGTCTCTCGGCGAGCTCAACGGGTGGGTCAACCGTTTGAAGGAGCGCTCCCGGAGCGGGCTCGTTCCGACGGTAGCGCCGCCGCCGGTCAGGGAAGCGCCCGAGAGCGGACGCCACGTGGTGAAGCCGGTCGCGGAGATGAAAAAGAAGATCGCGGAGGAGATGCGCAAGTCGAACCCGCCGGCTTTCGGCCGTTCCCGCTCGCGCGAAGCGCCGGCCCTGGAAAAATCCTCGCCCGCGGTCGCCGCGGCGCCGAAGCCGAAGCCTCCGCCGACGCCCGCCGCCGCGCGAGAAGTCTTCGCCCGCGGTGAGCCCGCCACCATCGAAGCCCAAGGTGAAAGCGGTTCTTTCCTCCGAGGGGGACGACTGGTCGAGCTATCTCGAGGACCTGGCGTCGAAGCAGGGCAAGATTTACGACACCGGCTTCAAGACCCTCGATCAGGAGTTCAACGGGCTCGCGCCCGGCCTCATGCTCCTGGTCGACGAGGATCGCGAGCGCATGGTGAGCTTCCTCAAACAGGTGACCGATCAGATGGCCGCCGTCGGGCTCGATCCGATGTCTCTTCCTGGCATCGCAGCAGCCGAAGGCGGCGCTGCGGCTCCGCACCCTCGCGCGGCTCGCCGCGGTCCCGGTCGCTCGACCTCGAGAAAGGCCGGCTGAAGAAGGACTCTCGCCGAATGGCAGCGAGTCGAGGGCGCCGGTCGGAGCGCCGCCGAGTGGCTCAAGCGGGTTTTCGTCTACGAGTTCCAGGACGAGCTCGAGGTGGCGGTCGTCCGCGAGCTGACGAAGAAGCTCTCGGAGTCCGACGAGAAGATCTTCCTGCATGGTCGTGGTGGACTCACTCGAGAGAGTCGAGAGTAAGGACGGTACCCTCCAGAGCGCGGCCGCCGCAGCTCAAGAGTCTCGCGGATGCTCTCGACGTTCTGATCCTCGCCGCCACCACGCGACCCGACGCTCCTCGCTTCGAAGGACGCCGACTATGCCTCCGTGTTCCGAGCGTCGTCTTCCGGTCAGGTGGAGCTCGAAGTGCTCCGCGCGGGGCGCGAGAGCTCGACCATGGCCCGCTTCCGCTACGAGCCCGAGTACTGCCGCTTCACGCGAGTAGACGCTTACTCGGAGACTTCGTCGGGAAGGACCTTCTTGCCCGTGACCTTCTCGACGGCGATGAGGATCTTCTCGCGGAGGATGAGCCGGGCTCGGCGCTCCTCGGCGGTGATGAAGCTGTAGACTTCCTTGGTGGTCCTCTGGAGGAAATCCACTTCGCCCCGGCCGAGCTCGAGCACGATGAGCCCGCCGGCTCCCGCCGCGGGAACGCTGAAGTTGATCTCGAGAAGCTTGTCCCGGAGCGAGAGGCGCGCCTTTCGCTCCTTGCGGGTGGTCCCCTCGAAGTCCTTCTTCGTGATCTTGCGGAGGAAGTCGATCTCGCCGTAGGAGAAGACGATCTCGGTCGACTTCTCCCTCGAGCTGTCCGGGGGCTTCGGCGCGGCCTTTCGTTTCGCCGCGCGCGGCGCTCTTCTTGCGCTTCTTGACCATCGGCGGACTCGGATCTATCCCGCTTTGCGGACTTCCACGTTCGGCGCCGCCGTCGACGGCGTACTTCTCGCCGGCGATCTCCATCAGGACCTGGCCGCAGGCGCACAGCACGCGGCGGACCCTTCCCAGGACCTTCACCGCCCGGCCGCAGGTGGGGCAGGGAAGAATGATCATCGCCGCTACTGCTTTCACGTCGTTCTGCACCGTCAGCTCCTACGCTCGCGGCGCTCGCCTGACTAACCACCGGACACCGCCGCCGCCTCTCGCTTGACTGGCAGCTGCGGCTCGCCGATCTCGAAGTCGCCGTCGAGCTGTCCACCCTCTTCGACGCTCAGCTTCCGCGCGCGGAAGCTCCCCGTCGCGCGTCCCGGACCGAGCAGACGCAGGATCTCCGCTTTGACGTCGCCGTCGGAATTTCCCGCCGATCTCGACCTGGCTCGCCTCGACCTTGGCGTCCACGTCGGAGCCCTCCGTCATTCGCACGACCCCCGTCGCCTTGAGGTCGCCGCGAAAGCGCCCCTCGAGCGTGATGTTGACTCCTTCGAGTCGGCCGTCGAGAGCTCGACTTGGCCGCGAGGACCGTATTCTGATTGTTCGCCACGGATAGCAGCTCCTACGGAATTCCGAGATTCTTAGAACTGGGTGTTGCTCGAGGGCCACGGGACGGCAGCCGCCGAGAAGATCGACGGCCTATGACTATGAATATACCGCCTGAAACGGGGAAGCGCTAGCCCCGATTGTCAGGAGGGCGAAATCAGCTGGCGGTCGTCGCTTCGATACTTCCCGTCTGGATGAGCGTTTCCACGTCGGAGGCGAGCTCGTCGCCCACCATCCCGAAGTAGCGCTTCACCACCCGGCCGTCGCGATCGATGAGGTACTTCGTGGGATAGCCGAGAAACGGGCCGAAGGATTCCTTGGTTCCTTCCTCGCCGAGCACCTGCGGATAGCGGATCTCCTTCTCGGCGACGAACGCCTGGATCTCCGCGGGCTCACCCGACTCGAGCACGACGCCGAGCATGAGGAAGTCGTCGGCGGCCGAACTTGTCCGAAAGGGCCTGGAGGTGGGGAAGCTCCTTGATGCAGGGACGCGCACCAGGTGGCCCAGAGATCGACCAGCACCACTTTGCCCTTCTGCTCCGCGAGCGAGACGCGTGCCGCTTCCGTCGACCTTGGCGAGAACGAGGTCCGGCGCCCCCTTGAGCTCGTTCGTTTCGCCGGCGCCGGCGTTCCGCCTTCGGGAGCCTTGCAGGAAGCCGACGAGGATTCCGAGGAGCAGCGGCGGCTCGCGAGGACGCGTCTTCATGGGACAACGGGTTACTGCTGGAGGGTCCGGACGTGGTGGACGACCTGCCACCGCTCGGTCTCGGAGAGCTTCCGGTTCATCGGCGGCATCGGCTTTTTCCCGTTCGAGATCTTGTAGAAGATCTCGCCATCGGTCATGCGCGCTTTCGTTCCCGCGCCGGTGATGTCCGGAGGCGCGCGGCTTCATGAACTTCGTCGCCGGACCGTCGCCTTTTCCGGCTTCTCCGTGACACATGAGGCAGTGCTTCTTGAAGAGGTCGGCCCCGGCCGCGAGCGCCTCGGGTGTGGCTTCGACGGGATTCGGAACCGCCTTCGCCTCCGCCGGGACTTCCCAGACGGAGCCTTCGGGTCTGAGAGTCCTGCGCCGCAAGCGCGAGCCCGCTGAGACTCGCGACGGCCACCACCGCGACGAAACGAATCTGCATGTCCTTTCGTGACCTCCTGAACCGACCCAATACTAGCACGCGAAGCCCGGACGAACGACCGGATCACGCGACGCGAGCGCTGCTCTCGAGGCGCCTCCTTGACCTCCCAGATCGAGACCAGCGGGAAGAACTTGGCGAAGAGCACGTAGGCGAGGACGAAGGCCGCGATCTCGGCGAAGAGGATGCGATACCTCGACCGCGCGCGGAATGTAGGTGCCGCTATCCCACATCTGCACCGACCGCGGATAGGAGGCCGCGCCCACCACGATCACGAACCTCTCGAGCCACATACCGATGAGCACCGAGACCGAGGCGATGACCGCGCCGGTGATCGTCCGGAGCTTCTTGAAGGGAAGGATCGCCATGGGGACGACGAAGCAGGCCGCGACCATGGCCCAGAAGTAGGGGGCGAAGTCTCCGGAGAGACGGCTCGTCGAGGACCGCCATCTCCGCGTGCTCGTGGCCGTACCACGCGGTGAGGTGCTCGGCGAAGGTGAAATAGGCCCAGAGGCAGCGACATGGTGATGAGGAGGAGCGAGAGGTTCGAGAAGGTGAGCGGCGTGAAGAACTCCTCGAAGTGAAAGACCTTCCGCAGAATGGCCATGGCCACGATGAGCGCGGCGATTCCGCTGAAGATCGCGCCGACCACGAAGTACGGCCCGAAGATCGGGCTGTGCCACATGGGGACGAGCGTCATCGCGAGCGTCCAGGACACGACGGTGTGCACCGAGACCGCGATGGGGATGATGGCCACCGCCATGATCGAGATCGCCTTCTCGAGCCGCTGGTGCTGCTCGGCGCTTCCGTTCCATCCGAGAGCGAGAAGCCGGTAGAGCCACCGCAAGCGGGGGCTTCGCTCGCGCAGGAGCGCGAGGTCGGGGATGAGCGGGAGGTAGAGGTACACGATGCTTCCCGTGAGGTAGAGGGTGATCGCGGTGACGTCCCAGACCAGGGGAGAGAGAAACTGCGGATGGAGCAGCGGCATGTAGATGAGCTGGGGGCGGCCGAGGTCGAAGAGGATGTTGATGGATCCCATCATCAGCGCGACCACCGTGATGACCTCGGCGACCCGGGTGATGGGCCGTCGCCACTCGGCCCCGTGAGCCGCAGGATCGCGGAGATGAGCGTTCCCGCGTGGCTGATCCCGATGAAGAAGATGTAGTTCGTGATGTAGAAGCCCCAGTAGACGGGCTGGGTCATTCCCGCCATCCAGAGGCCGATCCGGAGCTGCCGCGACCAGAAGAAGAGCCCGACCGCGATGACCGCGAGAAGCGCCGCCACGACGGCGTAGAACCGCCAGGTGGTCGTGAGGATCGGCCGGAGCAGATCGGCTCTTCAATCCGAAGATCGGGCCGGCTCTCCGCTTCCACTCCACTCTCCTTCGGTCAAGTAGGCGACCCGGGGTCCGGTGCCGAGCTCCTCGAGCGGCAAGCTGGGCCCTCGGGCTACGGAACAGCTTCGACACTTTCGGACTCGGGGTCGGAACGATCCCCGAAGGTGATCGCTTGCGTGGGACAGGACTGCGCGCAGGCGGGCTGCATCTCGAGATCGGCGACCTCGCGCTCTTCCTCCCGGGCGGTGTCCTCGACGCGGCGGATCCGCTGGATGCAGAAGGTGCACTTCTCCATGATGCCCTTCCAGCGGACGGCGACGTCGGGATTGATGGTCTGCTCGAGAGTGCCGTCCCAGGTCGGCTGCCGCCAGTTGAAGGAGCGCACGGTGTAAGGACAGGCGTGGGCGCAGGCCCGGGTTCCGATGCAGCGCGGATGGATCTGCGCGTTCAGTCCGTCCTCGGTCTCGTAGGTCGCCGAGACCGGGCAGACCTTCACGCAGGGAGCGTTGTCGCACTGCACGCAGAGCACCGGCTTGAAGCGCATCCGCACTTCGGGAAACGTCCCCTCGAGATACCGCTCGACGCGAAGCCACTCCGTCACCCGGCCCCTCTCGACCGCGTCCGGACCGGAGACCGGGACGTTGTTCTCGCCCCGGCAGGCCACGACGCAGGCCTCGCAGCCGGTGCAGCGGTCGAGATCGATCGCCATCGCCCACTCGGTCATGACGCTTTCGGTCTGCCTTTCCCGAGTCTCAGAAAGCCGTCCTCGTCGCCGCGGCTCGAGAAGCGCGTAGGCGTTGACGCCGCGTCCCTCGGCGTGGCGCCCGTTCGCGGTGTGTCCCTGGCCGGCGGCGACGGCGATGACCCCGGGATGATGCCCTGGCTCACGTGGGCCGGAGCCGTCAGTGTGACGTCGCCGGACACGAGCTCGACGAGATCGCCGCTGCGGATTCCGAGCTCCGCGCCGTCGGTCTGCGGCGATCTCGACCACGCTTCCCCAGCGAACGCCGGTCACGGGATCGGCGAGGTCCTGGAGGTAGGGAAGGCGCGCGCTCCTCCCGTCTCCGAAGGCCGTGGAGGCGTAGACGTGGAGCGTTCGACCGGAAGCGAGAGGTTCGGCGAGCGCCGACCTCGAGCGGCTCGGTCGCGAAGCGGTAGCGCGCATCCGTCGTGGTGAAGGCACGGGCTGCGGCCGGCGTCTCGCGCGCGAAGCCGCCCCTCGCGAGAAGCTCGTCCCAGGAGCCGAGAGGCGCCCACGTCTCGCGGAGCGCCTCTCGTAGCTGTCCCAGGGTAAGGAATCGCTCCGCTCCATTCTCTGCGCGAGAGCGATGAGCGCATCGGGCATCGATCGCGTGTCGTAGATCGGCCGCATGACGAGAGGAGCCGAGAGCCTCGCGTGAGCCTCCGAGTTCTCCCCGAACGAGTCGTCGAATCTCTCGAACGACATCGACTCCGGCAGAACGATATCGGCTTTCTGCATCGTCTCGTCGGGAAACGACGCGAAGCTCACGACGAACGATTGAGAGAGCGCCGCCTCGAGCCCGAAGCTCGGAGGAAGGCTGTGAATCGGGTTCGTATCGTCGACGAAGAGCACGCGGGGGAGGGCGTCTCCGGAGGGAAGCTCGGCAGCGAGAGAGCGGACATCGGTCGGCTCGGCCTCGAATCCCGGTCCCGCGCAGGAGCCCCTCGTCGGAGTAGGCGCCGAGAAGGGCGTTCAGGTGCGAGACGGCGAGGGCGAGCGCAACGGACGCGGCGCGCGCCGACTGGCGCGTAGCCCGCGAGCGCTACCGCGGGTCGATGTCGAGGAAAGCTCCCGCGCGATTCTCTCGATCCGCGCGAGCGGAACGCCGATGCGCGCCGCGACGTCCGCCGGCTTCGCCCGCGCCCCGAGAAACTCCCGGAACCGGTCGAAGTCCGCCGCCCGCGACGCGGTGAACGTGGAATCATGGAGTCCTTGCTCGAGAAGAACCGACGAGATCGCGAGCGCCAGATCGAGCTCATGTCCCGGGCGCACCGGGATCCACTCGTCCGCGTTCGCGGCGGTGAGAGACAGCCGCGGCCCCGCCATGACGAACTTGCCCCTGCGTCCCGGAATGTCCCTGCCGCATCTCGGCGAGAGCGCGCGCGAAGCGCACGGGCGATCGGTCCGACTCCAGGAGCTCCGCACCGAACGAGACCGCGTAGGCTGCCCTCGCCATGTCGAAATCGAAAAGAGATCGATGTCCGGTTGCGATCGCGTGCGCCTCCGCGATCGGCGCCGGGTCGAAAGGCCGGTGCTTCAACAGCCGACCTCCGCCCATCGCTTCGAGAAAGCGCTGCACGATTTGGAGCCGGCTTCCGTTCGCTCCGCCGGTGAGAAATCCGCACCAGGGCGCGGCGCCTCCGTCTCGCGCGCGGGCGAGCTCCGCCGCGACGCGATCGAGCGCCTCGTCCCACGAGACTCGAGGTCCACTCCGCGCCGCTCGCGCGCGAGCGGTCCCTGGATCCGGTCCGGGTGATACATCGCCTGCGGAAGCGCTTGCCCCCGCGCACAGACGCCGCCGAGGCTCGAGGAGTCGAGAGGGTCGCCTTCCACTTTCACCAGGCGGCCGTCGATCTTGCGCACCCGAATCCCGCAGCGCGCCTCGCATTCGAAGCACGTCGACGGGAGCCACGACTCCTGGCCGGGGACGAACGGCTCCTCGGGGATGAGGATGGGGATGATCCCGTACGACTCCGGAGCGCAGGCGTCGAGCGCGAGTCCCGCCGTCGCGGCGAGGACGCCTCCGCTCAGAAACTCGCGACGATCCATTCCTTGTCCTGGCTCACTTGTGACAGGTGACGCAGTCGATCGAAGCCTGACGCTCTTCGTGGCAGTCCATGCACCAGGCCATCTTCAGCTCGATCGCGGCGCGCGGTCAGGACGCTTTCGTCCGACCCCTTCGTGGCACTCCTCGCACTCGACCCCCGCGCGGACGTGCCACTTGTGGGGAAAGTACGTGTACTGCGGAATCTCGAAGACGCGAACCCATGGGATCTCTTTTTCCGCTTCGACGTACTCCATGAGCTTCGCCGCCGCGGGGCTCTCCTGCGGCATCGCCGAGTGGCAGCTTCCGCAAAGCTCGGTGCGGGGAATCCCCGCCGCGCGCCCAGTTCTCGGAGAACTCATGGCAGAACCCGCATTCGATCTGATTCGCGGTATGGGCGGCGTGAGGAAACGCGATCGGCTGGGCCGGCGCCGCGCCGGCATCGCCGCAGGCAGCGATGAGGAGCGATCCTCCCGCGAGGGACACGAGCGCGATAGCGAGAAACCACCGCATGAATCGCGGACGCTATCGCGATCGAGAACAGGTTGGCAAGCGGAATCAGCCGAGGACCGGCAGAAACGTGAAATACCGCGACAGCGCCTGGAGGCTGTCGGTCGCGACCAGCACGCCCACGACGATCAAGAGCGCGCCCGCCGTGACCTCGACGAGCTTCATGTGCTTCTTGATGCGGCCGAAAAAGCCGAGGACGCGGTTGATGGCGAGGCCGGTGACGATGAACGGGATTCCGAGACCGAGGCTATAGGCGGTGAGGAGCGCGATCCCCTGTCCGACCGTATCCTGCTGAGCGGCGAGGACCAGGACTCCCGCGAGGATTGGCCCGATGCAGGGCGACCAGCCGAAGGCGAACGCGAGACCGACCAGAAAAGAGCCGAGAACGCTCATCGGGCCGGGTCTGGGTCTGGACGCGCTTTTCGTAGTTCAGCCACTTGATGGGAGTGATTCCCATGGTGTGAAGCCCGAGCACGATGATGACCGCTCCCGCGATCCGCGCGAGGACGAGCCGGTTCGCGGCGAACCACTGCCCGATATAAGTGGCGGACGCACCCATGGCGACGAAGACGACGGAGAACCCGAGGACGAAGAAAATGCTGTTGCCGACGACGCGCCAGAAGAGCTCGCGCCGTCTCGCGGGGTCGAGCTCGCTCGGGGCCTTCAGCTCGGAGAGGGACGCGCCCGAGATGAACGAGATATAGCCTGGGACGATGGGCAGAACGCACGGGGAGATGAAGGAGATCACTCCCGCGGCGAGCGCAGCGATGAGGCTTACGTCCGTCATGGCGCGCCCATTGTAACCCGAGGCGGCGGGAGCGAGCGCACCGGGCGCGAAGAGCGAAGCTCGTCTTAGGCAATGTTGACGCCCGCAAGCCCGGCCGGTTAATATGCAGATGGCTGTATCTGACTGAAACTCAAAAACTAAAGACGAAAAGCACGTGGTTTTCTTCAACTACACCACGATGCAGGTGTCGGCGAAGATCGTCTACTACGGTCCCGGCCTCTGCGGAAAGACGACGAACCTTCAGCAGATCCACGGCCGCACGGACCCTGGTTCGCGCGGCGAGATGGTGAGCCTCGAGACCGAAGCCGACCGGACCCTCTTCTTCGACCTGCTGCCCCTCGAGGTCGGCACGATCGGCGGAATGCGGGTGCGGCTTCAGCTCTATACCGTCCCCGGGCAGGTCTTCTACAACACCACGCGGAAGCTGGTGCTGAAGGGCGTCGACGGCATCGTGTTCGTCGCCGACTCCCAGGAGCCGATGCTGGACGCGAACATGGAGAGTCTCACCAACCTCCGGCGAAACCTGGAGGAGCTCAACCAGCCGCTCGAGAAGATTCCGTTTCTCTTCCAGTACAACAAACGCGATCTCCGGAACATCCACACCGTCGACACTCTCAACCGCCATCTCAATCGAGAGGGATTCGAGGTCTTCGAAGGTGCCGCCCTGCACGGGGTCGGAGTCTTCGAGACGCTGAAAGCGATTTCCCGCAAGACCCTGGCCGCCGTCCACCGCAAGATATCTGGAGAAGAGGAAACGCCCGCGGCCGTGCGACGGAAAGTGGAGGCGGTACCGGGTCGGGTCGTAGAGGCTCCTCCCGCGCCTCGCGACAAGCCGCGGAGCCACCCGAGTGACGCCCTCTTCGCCGAGCTCCAGGACGATCTCGATCCCGAGGCCGTCGCCATCAGCGATCCTCCCATCATCGAGGCGGAGTCGGCGCCCGAGGAGCCCGCGCCCCAAACCGTAGCGATGGCGCCGGATCCGAACACGGCCGAGGTCAAGGTCGAGTTCGCCCTCAACCCCGCGGTCGCGGGAAACGTGGAGAGCGCCGAGAAGGGGAAGGTCCGCAGAGTCGAGACGCAGTCCCGATTGGACATCGAGCGAGAGCTCGAGAAACTGCGGCGCATGGCTTTCGGCGGGTCGCGCGCGCGGAAGGACGAAGCCGCGGCCTCCTCCTCTGGTGCTGAACGGAAAAGGTCTAGCGCAGGTCCCGCCGGAGGCGCTCGCGAAGGCTTCCGGCGTGGTGGTGGACTTACGCCTCGTCTCCGACGGGTCGTCCCACACCGCGCCTTCCGTAGCGCGGATCGAGCTCCCCCTCGGGAGAAGGGAAGCCGCACCCGCCTGCGGCTCGAGATCGAGATCGAGGAAGACGCCGGAAACTAGAGCTTTCCCGGCGAAAGCCAGCTTCTAGGTCCCGGTCTGGCTCTCGATATAGAGGTGGTAGACCCGCAAGCCGAGCTCGCGATCGTCCGTCCCCTGTCCCTTGGCCGCGGGCACGAACGCCTGTTCGTTCACGATGCGCAGGTCGACCCAGTCCTCTTCGCCGAGCGCGGACGCGGGAATCGCGATTTTCTTGAGCACGGGATCGCGGCTCTCGATGGGAAACGCATCGATCTGGTTCTGGCCGATCCAGATCGTCACCTGCTGAGGCCCTTCGGTGGCGTTCACGTTGGTGTCCGCCTCGAGGAACAAGACACTGTCCTTCTTGGGATTACGGAACGAACAGACTGCTTCCTTCTTCGTCCATTGCCACTCGATGTTGCGGTTCTCGGGCTGGCTCTCGAGCTGGTGCCATCCCTCTTTGTAGACGAGGAAGATGTTCTCTTTCTGATCGAGGAGCTCGATCTGCGCCACCTGATAGGCGCCATTTCCATCGCCCGGCCCGGCGAGACCCAGGCGTTCACCGGTCTCCGGAACGTACAGCCCGACTTTGACGGTTGCCGTGCCGAGATAGGGATAGAGCGGGATGAAGAGCGTCCGCTTGTACTCGACGGCCTGCGCCCGCTTTCCACGAGCTGGTCGGCTCGGGCGGCTTGTGGTCGTCGGTGAAGAGCAGGGCGTCGTGGGAGTCGAGGAAGTGGACGAAAAGGCTGTAGTCCTTCGCGATGGGCTCGGCGTCCGCTCCTACCTCGAACCGATAGGTGATCTCGACGGGGCTTCCGATGGGAGCTCGGGGCTTGTTGAAGGAAACGCTGGGGGTGATGGGACGGCTCTCCCTCGCTTTTTCATCGCTGCATCCCGCGATGGCGGAAGCGAGGACGGCGGCAAGAAGCCCGGAGATCGGTCTCGAAAGGTGTCGTTGCATTCTCCTCATTCTCCTGTGGAGCAAAACCGCCACTATGTCACAGCGTGAAACGAGCCGTCAACGAACGCTTTCTTTCATTGACCCGGATTTCGGCCCTCTGATAATCTGCGATCATGGAAAAATCCGGCGATGCGCTCGGTCTCATCGAAACACGAGGGCTCGTGGGCGCCATCGAGGCCGCCGACGCGATGGTCAAAGCAGCCAGGGTCGAGCTTCTGGGCAGCGAGTACGTGGAAGCGGGCCTGGTCACCGTGATGGTGCGGGGCGACGTCGCCGCCGTCACCGCCGCGACGGAAGCGGGGGCCCACGCCGCGCGCCGGGTGGGAGAGCTCGTCTCCGTTCACGTGATACCCCGTCCCATGGAGGACGTGGAGGCAATCCTTCCCAAGGTTCCCGAGGCGGGCGGACGCGGCTGATGTCGTCCGCTTCCGCTCCCCACTCCCCGAAAGACGACGACCTTCGCTCCATCCAGCAAGCGCGCGATCTGGTAACCGCCGCACGAAAGGCGTGGGAGACCTACGCCCACTTCAGTCAGGAGCAAGTCGACCGAATCGTCGAGGCCGCGGCGACAGCGGCGTCCGGCGCGGCGTACGAGCTCGCCGCGCTCGCCGTCGAGGAAACGGGTTTCGGCGTCGTCGAGCACAAGTTCATCAAGAACAAGTTCGCATCGGACGACGTCTATCGCTTCATCCGGGACATGAAGACCGTCGGCGTCATCCGGGAGATTCCCGATCGCAAAGTCGTCGAGATCGCGGAGCCCGTGGGAGTGGTCGCCGCGATCATTCCGTCGACCAACCCGACTTCGACGGCGATCTACAAGATCCTCATCAGCTTGAAATCGCGTAACGCGGTCGTCCTCTCGCCCCATCCCGCCGCCAGGCGATCGATCCTGCGAACGACCGAGGTGATGAAGACTGCGGCGATCGCGGCGGGTGCGCCCCCGGATCTCATCCACTGCATGAGTGAGGTCACCGTCGAGGGAACTCAGGAGCTCATGAGCCACCGCCGGACTTCGGTCATCCTCGCGACCGGCGGGATGGGACTGGTGCGCGCCGCCTACAGCTCGGGAAAACCGGCTTTCGGCGTCGGTCCGGGAAACGTTCCCGCGTACGTCGAGTCTTCCGCCGACGTCCCGCGCGCGGTACGGGACATCCTCACCGGCAAGAGCTACGACAACGGAACTCTCTGCTGCTCGGAGCAGGCGCTCGTCTGCGATGCCGCCATCGAGACGCAGGTGCGTGAAAGCGTGGCGCGCGAGGGAGGCTACTTTCTTTCGAAAGATCAGATCGCCGCGGTCACGAAGATCGCGGTCCTGCCCTCGCGGCTCGCGAATCCGGAGATTGTGGGCAAGAGCGCCCGCTTCATCGCCGAGAAGGCGGGTTTCGACGTGCCTCAGGGCACGCGCGTCCTCGTCGCCGAGCTCCAGGGGGTCGGACGCGACTACCCCCTCTCGATCGAAAAGCTCTCGCCGATCCTCGCGTTCTACGTAGTGAAAGACTGGAAAGAGGGCTGCGAGCGCGCCAAGGCGATCCTGGCCTACGGCGGCATGGGGCATACCCTCTCGATCCATTCGTCGAACGATCAGATCATCCGGGAGTTCGCGCTGCAGAAGCCCGCGTTTCGCATCATCGCGAACTCGCCCGCGACGCATGGCGCCGTCGGGTTCTCGACCGGCCTCAGTCCGGCGATGACCCTCGGCTGCGGCGCCTACGGCGGCAACATCACCTCGGACAACATCACCCCGATGCATCTCATCAATATCAAGCGGCTCGCCTACGGCATTCGGCCCGTGGACATCGCGAAGGCTCTCGATGAGTACGGGTATCCGGGTGCGCGGCGCGCGCCTGTAGCGTTGCCGGCGCCGGCGGCCCGGCCCGCGTCTCTCGAAGACAAGATCGCGAGGTTCCTCGAGACCCGCGGGCTTGGTTCCGCGAGCGGTTCCGAAGCGGCGCCCGCGCCTCCCGCAGAGCCCGTAAAGCCCGTAGAGCGAAGTGCGGCGACGCCTGCGCCCGCTCCACCGCCGCCCCCTGAGGTGGCCCCACTGGAATTCATCTCGGAAGTCGATGTGAGGTCCGCGTTGCACGAAGGGCGGAAGCTTCCGGTGGGGCCGGGAACGCTCATCACCCCTGCGGCGCGCGACCTGGGTAACGAAAACAGCATCTTCCTACGCGTCTGAGGAACAAGAGCGTGCCGACCTCAACATCACGATTCTTCACCGTCCCGCATTCCTCGCCCTCCTGTGCCTTTCCGCCTGCTCCGGCCGGTCTCCCGACGCCGTGTCAGCGCCCGAGCCGCCGAAGGAGGTAGTGACCTCTCTTCGCGAGGAGACCATCCGCCAGGCGCGCGTCGAGCTCGAGCGCGGCGAGAGCCTCGCTCGGGATGGCCAGTGGCGAGAGGCGCGGCTCGCCTTCGACCGCGCGGTCGATCTCCTTCTCAACATTCCCGGGGGAGTCGAGGCGAGCGACGAGGCGAAGGTCCTCTATGGGGACGTCATTTCGACAGCCCACGAGATGGAGCGCGAGTACCAGGCCCAGCTCGCGGACACCGCGATCGACGGTGACGCCGACGAAGCGGCGGTCGACGAGCTCACCACCGACGCCGCGCTCATCGAGCCGCCCGAGGTTCTCGGCGAGGATCTGCCCCTTACGCCATCGGTCGAGGCCGAACTGCCCCTTGTGAGCTACGACATCCCGATGGACGTGAACGCGAGAGTGCTCTCGATCGTCGAGATGTTCCAGACACAGAAACGGGAGTGGTTTCAGGAGGCCCTCGATCGCGGGGCGCTCTACGTTCCGCTCTTCCATCGAGTCCTCGAAGAGGAAGGCCTGCCGAAGGACCTCATCTACCTGTCGATGATCGAGAGCGCTTTCAAGCCCCGGGCCGTCTCGCGCGCCGGAGCCCGCGGCCTCTGGCAGTTCATCACCGGCACGGGAAAGCTCTACGGGCTTCGCCAGGACTACTGGGTCGACGATCGATTCGATCCCGAAAAGGCGACGCGAGCGGCGGCGCGCCACCTCAAAGACCTCTACGACGAGTTCGGCGACTGGTATCTTGCCATGGCCGCGTACAACGCCGGTCCACGCCGGATCGAGCGGGCGATTCAGCGCACGGGAGACCGCGATTTCTGGACGCTCGCCCAGAAGCGCCACCTCCCGCGCGAAACGCGAAGCTACGTTCCTTTGATTCTCGCCGCGACCCTCATCGGCAAGAATCCCGAGGCGTATGGTTTCATCCGGCCGACCGCCGCCGAGCTCGAGTTCGACGTGGTCGAGCTCGATGCTCCGATCGATCTCGAGACCGCGGCCAAGTCCGCGGGGACGAGCGTCGACGAGATGAAGGCGCTGAATCCCGAGCTCCGGCACTGGGTCACGCCGCTCGACCGTCGCGGCTATCCGCTCAGGATCCCGAAGGGTTCGCGTGCCGCCTTCGACGTGGCCATCGCGTCCATCCCCGAAAGCGAACGGGTTCGCTTCGGCGCCCACGTCGTCGAGCGCGGCGACACGCTTTCGAAGATCGCCCGCCGCTACGGCACCACCACCGAAGCGCTCGCTTCCGCCAACAACATGCGGTCACGCACGATGATCCATCCCGGACAGGTGCTCACCGTACCGGTGCCCCCGGGCTCGCTCGGGGCCTATTCGGACTCGACCTCGCGCCGCTTCCGCGAAGCTTCCCGCGAACGCATTCCCGAAGGCGACGGCGAAATCTACGTCGTGGCGCGAGGCGACACGCTCGGCGCCATCGCCGATTCTTTTCGCATGAATCTTACGGAGCTCCGGGGGCTCAACGATCTGCCGGCGGGCTCGACGCGAATCTATCCGGGCCAGCGCCTCGTCGTTTCCTCGCGCGGGGAAACCGCCGCGCGGCCCAAGGCTGTTCGAAAGGCCGAGTCCTCCGGGTCGGGCAAGACGTACACCGTTCGCTCCGGAGACACTCTCGGTGCGATCGCCGACGCCCACGGCATCGGTCTTTCCACCCTCCGCCGCCTGAACGGGATGGCCAGCCGCTCGACGCGGATCTACGCGGGCCAGATGCTCGTCGTGAGCGCGACGGCTGACGCAGCTCCGATCGCCGTCGACGCCGAGTCGACCGCCTATCGAATCCGTCGGGGCGATACCCTCTCCACCATCGCCCGCAGGTTCGGCGTGAGCGTGGACGAGCTCCGCCAATGGAACGGAATCGCCTCCGATGAGATCTACGTCGGCCAGTCGATCACCGTCCGCGGAGCCGGCGGAAGCCAGTAGCCCCCCTCTCGCGCTTGACACCGTGCTAAATTTTTAGCATATTGCCCTCGTGGGCAAGAAGAGCTACCAGAGACTCAGCAACCGCGAGCGGCAAATCATGGACGTCCTCTACCGCCTGGGGCAGGCGACCGCGGTAGAGGTCCTGGAAGCGCTCCCGGATCCTCCGAGCTACTCCGCGGTGCGGGCGACCCTCCGCATCCTGGAGGACAAGGGCCAGGTGCGGCACGAGGAGCAGGGTCCGCGCTACGTTTTTCGGCCCGCCGTGGCGCGGGACCGCGCGAAGCGCACCGCGGTCAGGCACCTGGTGTCGACTTTTTTCGGCGGGTCGCCTTCCGCTGCGATGGCAACCCTTCTCGACGAATCCGCGTCCAAACTCTCGCCCTCCGACTTCGAGCGTCTGAAAGCGCTCATCGACGAAGCGAAGAACAAAGGAGACCGGTAATGAACGCTCTCGACGGAAACTTCTCATTGGTCGTGCTGGTCGCCGCGAAGGCTTCGGTCCTCCTCGTGGCCGCTTTCGCCTTGAGCTTCGCGGCGAGAAAAAGCTCCGCCTCGGCTCGCCATGCGCTCTGGGCCATCACCTTCGCCTTTCTCCTGGCGATTCCCGCGATGGCGTATGTCTTCCGGGCCCAGGAAGAGATGACCATCTCGATTCCGGTGCTCCCGCCCGCTCCGGTCCAGAACGAAACATCCTTCGCCGCCGTGACGGAGGGCCCGGAACCTTCCCAACCGGCCCAACCGGCCCGACCGGCGACGTCGGCTCCCACTTCCGGCGCCAAAGCGATCGAATGGTCTCGCGTGGTTGCCTGGTCGTGGGCGGCGGGAACGGCGCTTCTTTTCGCGCGGCTCGGAATCGGCCTCCTCTCGTCGCGGCGCGTCCTCGCCGACTCGGAGCCGGTTCTCGAGTCTGGTTGGACGGAGCTGCTCGCGGAAGCTCGAGGTCAGCTGGGCGTGCGGAGCGACGTCGCCCTGAGGCGAAGCGACCGCGTGCGCCTTCCGCTCACCATGGGAGTCTTTCGACCCGCGATCCTTCTGCCCTCCGATTGCGAAAGCTATGCGCTGTCACGACGGTCGGCGGTAATCCTTCACGAGCTCGCGCACGTTCGCAGGCGCGATTGCGCGAGCCAGATCATAAGTCAGGTCACCGGCGCTGCCTTCTGGTGGAATCCTCTGGTCTGGGTGGCAGAGCGCCAGATGCGACTTCTCAGCGAGCGCGCGAGCGACGATCTGGCGTTGCATGCGGGCGCGAGGCCCTCGGAGTATGCGCACGATCTCCTGGACATGGCCCGCGGTCTGAAGCGTGACCGCCTGACTCTGCTCGGGAGCGTGGCGATGGCCCATCGATCTCGATTCGAGGAGCGCCTGCTCGCCATTCTCGACCCGCGAGTCGAGCGCGGCGCGGTCTCCCCGCGCTTCGTGATCGCGGCCGGAGTGAGCGCGCTCCCTTTCGTGCTATCGCTCGCGATGGTCGCTCCCACTTCGGCGGTCGGCGCCGTTCCGCCGCCTTCGCTCGCCCAGGTCGAGGAACTGGAAAGCCCCGCGCCTCCGGAGTCCCCGGCTTCACCACAACAGGCTCAAGCAGGCTCAGGAACCCCAGGAGCCCAAGGAAGAAGAGACGCCGGAGAGGGTGCAGCCGCGGAGCCCCGAGGATCGCGCCGCACTCGACGCGGCGAAAGTCGCTTTGGGGGAAGCCCTCGACGATCCGGAGGAGTCCGTTCGGGAGCAGGCGCTCCACACTCTCGTTCAGTTGGGAGACGACTCCGTCGCTCCGTATCTGGAGAAGGCTCTCGGCGATTCCAACCCCGATACTCGGGCGCAGGCCGCCTGGGGGCTCGGACATCTGAGGCGAGAGCAATCCGTGGAAGCCCTGGCGGCGGCGCTTCGGGACGATGACGACGAGGTGCGCGGTCAAGCGGCATGGGCGCTCGGCATGATTCGAAGCCGCGCCGGCGTTCCCGGTCTCATTACCGCGCTTTCGGATGGGAGCGCAGAGGTCCGTGGTCAAGCCGCCTGGGCCCTCGGCATGATTCGCGACTCGAGCGCGGTCGAAGCGCTCACGCGCGCGATGAAGGATGCGGACGCGGAAGTTCGCGGTCAGGCGGTCTGGGCGCTCGGCCTGATCGTGCTCGGCGAAGACGACTTCGATGAAGAGGACGACGGAAGACTTCGAGCCCGTCCTGACGCCGCCCGTGCCACCGAGCCCCGACCCGAGAGCGCCACGGGAACCGGGCCGTGCGCCCGTCCTCGGGAGCGCGAGCTTCTAGCGCTTTACGATCGCGTCCGCGAGGGCTCTCGCGAGCTCCGCCCGGCGATAGGGCTTTCGAAGGAATCCGGAGCGCGCGTCGATCCGCGGTCGCTCCCTCATCAGCTCTTCCGAGTAGCCGCTGGTGAGGAGGATGGGTATCGCGGGACGAAGCTCGCGGATTCGCTCCAGCATCGCTCGTGGCGGGAAGCCCCGGCATCACGAGATCCAGGAGCACCACGTCGACGGCCTCGCTCGAGCCGAGGATCTGGAGCGCCTCCGATGCGTTCATCGCGGGGAGAACGGCGTGACCCAGCTGCGACAGCATTCCGGACACGGACTCCAATACCGCGGGCTCGTCGTCGACCGCCAGAACCCGCAGCGTTTCTGACCCCGCCTCCTTGAGTGCATCGTTTCTCGGGGTTTTCGCGGGCGGCGGACCCGAGGCGCGGGGAAGGCGGAGGATGAACCTCGTGCCCTGGCCTTCATGGCTTTCCACCTCGATGGTGCCTCCGTGCTCCTGAGTCGTCCCATAGACGGCGGCGAGTCCGAGGCCGGTTCCCTTACCGATCGCCTTCGTCGTGAAGTACGGCTCGAATATCTTGTCGATGACCCCGGAAGCGATCCCCGTTCCGGTGTCGCTCACGTCGACGCGCAGGCTGCCGTTCTCGAGCGCGGTTCGGATCGAAAGCGTGCCCCCGTCGGGCATGGCGTCTCGTCCGTTGATCGCGAGATTGAGGATGGCGCTCTCGAGCGATGCGGCGTCGCCCTCGACCCAGTCCGGTTCGGCTCGGAGCTCCGCCTGGACCTGGATTCGGGGGTCGACGCTCCCTTCCAGGATAGCGACGACGTTCTTCACCAGCTGGTTCAATCCCACGGTCCCGACGAACGGTTCGCGCTTCCGGCTGAAGGCCAGGAGCTGCCGGGTGAGCTCCGCGGCGCGCTCGCTGGTCCCGAGGATGAGCTGCGCGTGGCGCTTCAGGACCGGGTCGCTCGACGCTTTGAGCGTGACGAGCTCGGCGTGGCCGATGATTCCCGTCAGCATGTTGTTGAAGTCGTGGGCCAGTCCTCCGGCGAGCTTTCCGAGCGCCTCCATCCGCTGCGCTCGCGCTAGGTCCTTCTCGAGCTCCCGCAGCTTCCGTTCGTTCGCGAGAGCTTCGTCGGACGAGGCCCGGATCACGCGAAGCGCGACGACGAGCATCACCGCGGTCATCGCGACCGACGCGGTGATCACCGCGGATGCGGCGCCGGACGAGATGACGGGCTCGACGGGGGTCAGGAGGCCGCGGGATTCCAGGAGCGACATGCCGATCGCGGTGAGCGCTGCGGCGACGGAGACGCCGAGCGCCGCGGCGCCGCTCCAGGTGAGTCCGGCGAAGAGCACCACCAGGGGATACACGAAACCGCCGAGGCTCCGAACGCCGCCGTAAGCGTGAATGAGCGCCGGTGACCAGAAGAAAGAAGAGGACGGAGAAGCTGCGCGCGGCGAGGAGCGGACGCCCGGCCCTTACCAGGGCGAGGTGGAAGAGATGCAGCGCGCAGGTGAGACCGTAGCCGGCCATGCTGCCGATCGGGGTCTCCCGCCAGAGAGGAACGAGGAGAGCCATCGCGCCGGAGACGATCGTCCCCGCGGAGAGAATGGTCGTGAGGATGCGCGAACGCTCGACCTCGAGGCGGTCTCGCGGTGCGGGAGTGGACGAACGCGCCTCCGTCCCCCGGTCTTGCATCGCGTCACCGGTCATCTTAATACAAGGGAGGAAGGAGGGGTGAAATGTCGTCCTAGATGCCGGTGCTGGCGAAGACGTACACAGGCTCGATACAGGGCGTAGAGGGTCTCCTGGTGCGGGTCGAAGTGGACCTCACTCAGGGAATCACGTCGTTCCGGACCGTGGGGCTTCCGGACGCCTCCGTCCGCGAGGCGGAGGTCCGCGTTCGCTCGGCCTTGACCAATAGCGGCTTCGGCTTTCCGCAGTGCCGCGTCACCGTGAATCTCGCTCCCGCGGACGTCAGGAAACAGGGAACGGCGTACGATCTCGCCGTTGCGCTCGGTGTCGTCGCCGCCATGCGGGATCGACCGGCGGAGCGGCTCGCGACGACTCTCTTTCTCGGCGAGCTCGCGCTCGACGGGAGCCTCCGGCCGGTTCGAGGCGTCCTTCCCATCGTCGCAGAGGCCTCGCGGAGAGGAGTCGCCCGGGTCGTCGTGCCCGAGGCGAACGGATCCGAGGCCGCGCTCGTCAGGGAAATTTCGGCGTATTCCGTGCGGTCTCTTCGGGAGGCGATGGATCTAATCGATTTCGAGGGGAAGGCGCCACTTCCCGTCACGCGACCGAACGGCTCCGGTTCCGAGAGCCTCCTCGATCTCTCGGACGTCAAGGGGCAGCGCCAGGCCAAGCGGGCCCTCGAGATCTCCGCCGCGGGCGGGCACAACCTGCTCCTCGTCGGGCCGCCCGGCGCGGGAAAGAGCCTTCTCGCCATGAGGCTTCCGTCACTTTTCCCCGCGCTCGATTTCGACGAGGCGCTCGAGATCACGAAGGTCTATTCGGTCGCCGGACTTCTCGAAGAGAGCTCGTTCCTGTCCCGCCCTCCGTTCCGTGCGCCTCACCACACGATCTCTGCGGCGGCCATGGTGGGCGGCGGGGCGAGAAACCTTCCGGGAGAGGTGAGCCTCGCGCATCGCGGGGTTCTGTTCCTGGACGAACTGCCGGAATTTCCCAGGCCCGCGCTCGAGGCGCTCCGCCAGCCGATGGAGGACGGGCGGGTGCGGATTCGACGGGTCGACAGCATCACGTCTCTTCCCGCGCGCTTTACGCTGGTCGCGGCGATGAACGCCTGTCCCTGCGGATATCGCGGCGCGGAAGCGCGTCCCTGCGCCTGCACTCCGGGAGCGATACACCGCTACCAGGGAAGGCTCTCCGGCCCGCTTCTGGACCGCATCGATCTCAAGGTCGCGGTGCGAGCGCTCCGCCCCGAAGAGATGCTGGCTCCGCCTTCGGGAGAAGGCTCGGCAGCGGTGCGTCCGCGGATCGAGATGGCGAGGAGGTTTCAGTCCGAGCGATTCCGCCGCGCGAAGAGTAAGCTCAATTCCGCGATGACGCCCGCTTCGGTCTCGAAGCACTGCGAGATCGACGCCGACGGAAGGAGACTCCTCGAGGCGGCGATCGCACGGCTCGGACTATCGGCGAGGGGCTTCCACCGGGTTTTGAAGGTCGCGCGAACGATCGCGGATTTGTCGGGAGCGGCCGCGATCGAGCCCGTGCATCTTCAGGAAGCGATTCACTTCCGGAGCGAGATGCGCTCGGAGACGATCGCTGGGTGACCCGTTGCCGCCGCGGTATCGCGCGGAGAGCCTACGTTCTTCGCTCCGGCTTCAGCAGCTCACCACGTGCAGCCGTAGGCCGCGAGGGAAGAGCGGGCGGCGTCGAGAGCGGCCTTACAGCCGGCAGCGAGACTCGCCTTGGCGGTGGGGTTCTCCGCGGCCTGGCGCCACTGGGTCCGCATCTTTTCCATGCTCTCGCGCTGTATCGCCTTCGCGTCCTCGGGAACGTGATCCGCGACACAGGCTTCGACTTTGCTCAAGTAGTCGTCGCATTCGGGAACGCCAATCGAGCTTCCACTGGCGGGGGCGCTCGCGGGATTCGATTCGGGCGCCTGTCCGCAAGCCACTGCCATCGACACAACGACGAACGCGAGACACAAGAGCGATTCTGCTTTTTTCACCGACACGTACTCCTTACTCAACGGTCATGTTCCGCTGGGATCTCTTCATTGTAACAGAGGATCCCGAGCGTGAGACCATAGCAGAATGATCGAGCGCGCTCTTCTCCTGCGAGCCGCGGATCTCTTCAATAGAAAAATGTATTTCGAATGCCACGATCTGCTCGAAGAGGCGTGGTCCGAGGCGAAAGGAGAGGACCGGGAGCTTCTTCAGTCTCTCATCCATGTTTCGGTCGGGCTCTACCACGTCGCGGCGGGTAATCACAAAGGAGCCCAGAGCCTCCTTTCACGGGGCCTCGAGGGGCTACGTCCGTTCCTCCCCGAGAGGGACGGTCTCGATCTCGCCGAACTGTCGGCTGCCGCGCGCCGCTGTCTCGAGAAGACCGATCGCGCGCTCGCCGGGGAGTCGATCGAGTGGAAAGTCGAAGACGTTCCGGTCATGCGTGTCTCCGCGATAGAGTGAGCCCATCGTGAAAGCGGCGCTCTCCATCGCGACTCTGTTCGTCGCCCTCGCCGCGTATTTCGGAACGGCTCGCGGACGGGACGGAGCGCCCGGGGAGTCCTATCGCGTCGTCATCGCGGGTTTCGACGGAATGGACCCGGAGTTCCTCGACTACTTCCTTTCGCAGGGAAAGCTCCCGCACTTCGCGAAGCTCATCCGCGAGGGCGCCTACGCCCCCTGCCACACGTTCAAGCCGACCAAGTCCGTCGTGCTTTGGACATCCGTCGCCACCGGAAAGCGGATGGAGAAGCACGGCATCGTGGATTGGCAGCTTCTTTCCAAAGACGGCCGGAAGATCCTCGCCTCGGGTCAGTCGCGGCGCACCGAGGCGCTCTGGAATATCGCGTCGCGCAACGGAAAGAATTCCGCCATCGTGAATTGGTGGGCGACCTGGCCCGCGGAAGCGGTGCAGGGGACCATCGTCTCGAATCACTTCCCGCGCTCGCTCCACGAGCCGCTCGAGGAAGCGACGTTTCCACCCGATCTCGCGGAGGAGCTCTCGAGTCTTGGTCTCCCCGATCGGGCGGCCGCGGAAAGAGCGCTTTCGGAAGCGGGAATTCCCGTTTACTCCCGCGAGGTCGCGGAGAGCGTCTTTCGTCCGAACAACCAGTTCCGCTCGCGTTTCCAAACGGCCGCGGGCATCTTCAACGACGATGCGATCGCCGAGCAGAGCCTCTTCCACCTGATCGAGTCCCGCGGCCAAGCCTCGCTCACGGCCGTTCTCTTCCGCACCACCGACGTCTACACCCATTTCCTCTGGCGTTTCATCGATCGGCGGGTCGCCGAGCCGGTATTTCGGGCGCTGAGGGAAGAGGGAAATCCATTGACCGAGGACATCGTCCGCACGATGGACGAGGCGTATGCCCGCGTTCTCGAGCCGGTCTACGTTCACGAGGATCGGAGGCTCGGACGGCTCATGGAGAAGCTCGCTCCTGACACCGTGCTCCTCGTCGTCTCGGATCACGGCTTCCAGTTCCGAAACTATGGGTTCAACCACTACGACGACGGTCGCGGTGGGGTGAAAGCTCCCGAGGGCGTCTTGTTCCTCTGGGGTCCGCCGGTGCGAGCGGGGGCTACCCTGGAAGGTCCGACGCTCTTCGACGTCGGGCCGACGGCCCTTTACCTACTGGGTCTTCCGGTCGGAAGGGACATGGACGGTCGGGTCCTCACCGAGGCCTTTTCGGAGGAGCTTCGTCGCGGCCGTCCCGTAGCTTTCATCCCCAGTCACGACGACGGCAGCCGCACGGCGGCGGATCGTGTAAGTCCCGTAGACGAAGAGGTTCTGGAGGAGCTGCGGTCTTTGGGCTACGTTCCATAGGGGGTATTTCCCCCCTGCGAAGACTCGGTTGCCTTCAAGTCACCGTATGTTATCCTATCGTTGACATATCCCCTCCGGCTGTAGTAGAGATACCGGGCTTTGTTCGTAGCCGGAAGTCATCGTCTCATTCAACTCAGACATTGCCTCTAGTCGCAGTCACTTACGCGCATTTCTTCCAACGGATCCGGAATGATGAAACGTTCCTTTACAATTCTGGTCGTTCCACATACCGGGGAGCAGTTTCGCAAGTTGCGTCTCACGTCGGGGGGGTTGAGGGCGCTTTCGGTCTCTGTTGCCCTGCTGCTGCTGGCCGCGCTTTTCCTGGGGGTCCACTACGTCGCCTTTTACCGTGACCTGGGCGAGCTTCGTGAGCTTCGGCTGACGAACTCGGAGCTGAAGCGTCAGAATCTGGACTACGAGCTTTCGGTCGAGCACTTGAACGAAAGGGTCTCGTCGCTCCAGGATTTCGTGCGCAAGCTCTCGGTAATGGCCGGTCTCGACGCGACGGTCGAGGCGGACGTCGATGGCGGAGTCGGTGGTCCGCACGATCTGGACTACACCACCACTTCGGGCGCCTTCGCCGAGGTGAAAGGGGAGCTCGACCGCATGAAGGGCGAGCTCGCCGGACTCGAGGAGAAGAGTCGCGTCCTCGAGCGATTCTACGAGCAAAACAACTTGATGCTCGCCTCGACGCCATCGATCTGGCCCGTGCGCGGCTATTTCTCGTCCTCCTTCGGGATGCGGAACGATCCGTTCACCGGGGATCGAGAGATGCACTACGGGATCGACGTTTCGACGGTAAGCGGCCGCCCGGTGGCAGCGACCGCGGACGGGATCGTTCTCTACGCGTCGCGCCGCGGCACCTACGGCAACATCGTGGTGATCGACCACAAGTTCGGCGTGATGACCCGCTACGCTCATCTTTCGGGCTTCAACACCCGCGCCGGCCAGCAGGTGAAGCGGGGCGACATCGTGGGCTACGTCGGGAACACCGGAAGGAGCCGTGCGCCGCACTTGCACTATGAAGTGTGGGTGCAGGACAGGCCGGTCACTCCTCTCGACTACATCCTGGAGTACGACCGCTCGTTCGACCCGAAGAACCGGCCGCTCGCTACCGTCACCGCCCCGTAAACGCCGGGACGCCCCAGGCCGCGAAGGCGCCAAGGAGTTGTGTGCCTTTGCGTTCTTCTTCTCCCCGTTGCTAGACTAGGTTCTCTTTTCGAGCTCGCCTTACCTCAATTATGTCGCTGGTCAATACCGTACTCACCAAAATCGTAGGCAGCCGCGCCGATCGGGACCTGAAAAAGATGCGTCCCGTAGTCGACGTCATCAACCAGCTGGAACCGTCGATGAAGGCGCTGTCCGACGAGGCGCTGAAGGAGCAAGACCGCGGAGTTCCGCGGGCGGTTCGAGCGCGGTGCGAGCCTGGACGAGCTCCTGCCCGAGGTGTTCGCCGTCGGCCGCGAAGCGAGCCGCCGTGTTCTCGAGATGCGTCACTTCGACGTCCAGCTCATCGGCGGCATGGTGCTTCACCAGGGGAAGATCGCCGAGATGAAGACGGGCGAGGGCAAGACCCTCGTCGCGACGCTCCCGGTATATCTCAACACCCTCACCGGCAAGGGCGTCCACGTGGTGACGGTGAACGACTACCTCGCCCGCCGCGACGCCGAGTGGATGGGTCGGCTCTATCGCGCGCTCGGCCTTACCGTCGGCGTCATCCAGCACGACATGAGGGACCAGGAGCGTCAGGACGCCTATCGCGCCGACGTCACCTACGGGACCAACAACGAGCTCGGGTTCGACTACCTGCGCGACAACATGAAGTTCGATCCGTCGCTCTTCGTCCACCGCCTCTTTCCACAGGTGGTGAAAGACGCGGATGGAAAGGAAGCGGAGAAGCTCTTCCACTACGCGATCGTCGACGAGGTGGACTCCATCCTGATCGACGAGGCGCGCACGCCGCTCATCATCAGTGGACCGGCCGAGGAATCCACCGATCTCTACTACAAGATCGACCGCATCATCCCGAGGCTCCGTCGAGACCTCGACTTCACCGTCGACGAGAAGACCCGGACGGTGACCCTCACCGAGGAGGGAGTCCCGAGCGTCGAGAAGCTTCTACAGGTGGACAACCTGTACGAGCCTTCGCAGATGCACATCCTGCACCATGTCTACCAGGCGCTACGCGCCCACACGCTCTACAAGCGCGATGCGGACTACATGGTGAAGGACGGTCAGGTCATCATCGTCGACGAGTTCACCGGAAGGCTGATGCCGGGCCGCCGCTGGTCCGACGGCCTGCACCAGGCGGTCGAGGCGAAAGAGCACGTCAAGATCGAGCGCGAGAACCAGACGCTCGCGACCATCACCTTCCAGAACTACTTCCGCATGTACGGAAAGCTCGCGGGCATGACGGGAACCGCGGAAACGGAAGCCGCGGAGTTCGAGAAGATCTACTGGCTCGAAGTGGTCCCCGTTCCCACCAACCGGAACCTCATCCGCGACGAGTACGCGGACATGGTGTACCGCACCGAGCGCGAGAAGCTCGACGCCGTAGTGCAAGAGATCCGGGAAATGAACGAGAAGGGGCGCCCGGTCCTCGTCGGAACCACATCCATCGCCAAGAGCGAGAAGCTTTCCCAGATGCTCAAGCGGGGCGGCGTGAAGCACGTGGTGCTGAACGCGAAGTATCACGAGATGGAGGCGGAGATCGTGGCCCAGGCGGGGCGCAAGAGCGCGGTCACCATCGCGACCAACATGGCGGGCCGCGGAACCGACATTCTCCTCGGCGGCAACTCCGAGTACCTCGCGAAGGTCGCGGTCAAGAAAAAGGCCGAAGAGGGAGGGGAGCCTCCGCCGAACGCCTGGGAAGAGGCGCTCCAGAAAGCGAAGCGGGAAGTCGCGAACGAGCACGAGGAGGTCGTCGACAGCGGTGGCCTTCACATCCTCGGCACCGAGCGCCACGAGTCCCGGCGAATCGACAACCAGCTCCGCGGCCGTGCCGGCCGACAGGGGGATCCCGGGAGCTCACGGTTCTACCTCTCGCTCGAAGACGACCTGATGCGAATCTTCGGAAGCGACCGCATCAGCGGCCTGATGCAGCGGATGGGGATGGAGGAAGGCGTTCCCATCGAGCACGGAATGGTGACCCGAGCCATCGAGCGGGCCCAGAAGCAGGTGGAGGGGCAGAACTTCTCGATGCGCAAGCACCTCCTCGAGTACGACGACGTGATGAACAAGCAGCGCGTCGCGATCTACCGCCTCAGACGGGACATCCTCGAGGGGAAAGAGCAGCGGGAGTACGTGCTCGAGCTCGCGAAGAACACTCTGGAATATCTCCTCGACAGCCACCTCGGCCCCGAAGTGTCTCCCGACGAGTGGGACATCGCGGCGTTCCGGCAGGCGCTCGGGCGCCAGTACGGACTCGATTCGGCGGCTTTCTCCAGCATCGACTGGAGCAGGTCTCACTCGCGATCAGATTCACGCGGCGCTCTCGAGCCGAATCCTGGAGAAGTACCAGAAGAAGGAAGCGGTCATCGGACCCGACCTGATGCGCACGCACGAGAAAATCATCATGCTGCAGGTGGTCGACACCCAGTGGAAGGACCACCTGTATGCGATGGACCACCTCAAGGAGGGCATCGGTCTTCGCGGCTACGGCCAGAGAGATCCGCTGATCGAGTACAAGAAGGAAAGCTTCGACATGTTCGAAGCGATGTGGGATCGCATCGAGGAAGAGATCGTGCGAGTCCTCTTTCTCCTCCAGCCGGTGCGGGAGCCTTCGATGGACCTGAGGCCCGCCCCGCGCCCGCTTCGTCTTTCGTTCAACGACCCGACCGCCACACCGTCCGCGCTCGAAACGCAGCGCGCCGCGGCCCCTCCGGGCGCCGGTCCAGGCGGGAATCGCAGGGAGGAGTGGACGCCGCGGTGAAAACCGTGCGCCGGCCTTCCGAGAAAGTGGGGCGAAACGATCCATGCACCTGCGGCAGCGGCAAGAAGTACAAGAAATGCTGCGGGGCGGGCGTAAACTAACGTCGTGAACGAACCTCGATTCCGGGAAGCCCTCACCTTCGACGACGTTCTTCTCGTTCCGCAGAAGTCCGACGTCCTTCCGTCACAGGTCGATACCTCGACCCGCTTCAGCCGCAACGTTCCGCTCAACATCCCCATCGTGACCGCGAGCATGGACACCGTCACCGAGTCCCGTCTCGCGATCGCCATCGCCCAGCTCGGCGGCATCGGGATCATCCACCGAAATCTTTCCGCGGAGCAGCAGGCGGACGAGGTGGACAAGGTCAAGCGGTCCGAAAGCGGAATGATCGTCGATCCCATCACCATGTCGCCCGATCGTCCGGTGAAGGACGCGCTCGCGCTCATGTCGAAGTACCGCATCTCCGGCGTCCCCATCACCCAGAAAGGGAGAGCTGGTCGGAATCCTGACCAACCGCGATCTCCGTTTCGAGACGCGCACCGAGCTCCCGATCTCCGCGGTGATGACGAAGGAAAAGCTCATCACCGTTCCGGTGGGGACGACCCTCGACGAGGCGAGGGCCATCCTGCATCAGCATCGAGTCGAGAAGCTCCTGGTGGTGGACGAGAGCTATACGCTCAAGGGGCTCATCACCGTCAAGGACATCCAGAAGGCGATGAAGTACCCGAGCTCCGCCAAGGACGATCTGGGGCGGCTCCGGGTGGGCGCGGCCATCGGCGTCGGCGACGCCGCAATCGAGCGCGCCAAACGGCTCATCGACGCGAAGGTCGACGTCATCGTCGTCGACACGGCGCATGGCCACAGCCGCGGTGTCCTCGAGACCGTCGAGAGACTGAAAAACATCGGTTTCCGGGGTCGATATCGTCGCCGGAAACGTGGGGACGGGCGAGGCGACGGAAGACCTGATCCGCGCGGGAGCCGACGCGGTCAAGGTGGGTATGGGTCCCGGGTCCATCTGCACCACACGGGTGATCTCGGGCGCCGGCGTACCGCAGATCACCGCGATCCTCGACAGCGCCGAGGTCGCGGCCCGCCACGGCGTTCCGATCATCGCGGACGGCGGAATCAAGTACAGTGGAGACGTGGTGAAAGCCCTCGCGGTCGGAGCGCAGTCGGTCATGATCGGAAGTCTCTTCGCGGGGACCGCGGAGAGCCCCGGCGAGACCATCCTCTATCAGGGACGGACGTTCAAGACCTACCGGGGCATGGGCTCGCTCGGAGCGATGAGTGACGCGACCAAGGACCGCTACTTCCAGCAGGAAGTGGAGGCGTCGAAGCTCGTGCCGGAAGGCATCGAGGGGCGCGTTCCCTACAAAGGAAGTCTCGCGGGCGTGGTCGAGCAGCTCGTCGGCGGGCTCCGATCGGGAATGGGCTACTGCGGCGCTTCGAGCATCGAGGAGCTCCAGTCGAAGGCGCGCTTCCTCCGGATCACCGCGGCCGGCCACAAGGAGAGCCACGTCCACGACGTCATCATTACCAAGGAAGCTCCGAACTATCAGCTCGACTGATTGATTCAGTGACTCGCAGAGATGCCGAATCGGCTGACGCTCGCGAGCCTTCTTCTGGTCGGCCTGGCTCGCCTGCGAGCTCCGCTCGAAGCCGGCGCTCATCACGGTCTACAGCCCGACGCTCCACGTCTCGTTTCCGTTGCCACAGGGCTGGTCCGCGGACGAGCCGGTCGAGCAAGCCGGATTTCACATGCAGACTTTCACCGGCCGTTCCGTCGACGTCCCCGAGAGGCCAGGCATCCGCCTCCAGATCATGGCGGGGCCGATGCCCGACGGCTCGCTCGACGAAGTGGCGGCGCGCTACCGCCGCGAGCTCCAGGTCGAAGGCGAGGAGAGACTACGATCTTCGCGGGCAGTCGCGGCAAGAGCTGGCGAGTTCGTGTCCGCGGACGGAGAGGAGCGATCACGGCTCGCTCTCGTCGACGTCGAGGGCACGCTCTACGGTCTTTTCGCCCGGGGCGAAGCGCGAACGATGGATTCGTATCGCGACGCGCTCGACCAGACCTTGGCCTCGTACTCGCTCGAGCTCTCGAAGCAGTTCGAAGTCTACGAGGCGCCCGGAGGCGAGGCTCGATGTCGTCATCAAGCACCCCAAGAGCTGGGAAAGGACCCAGACCGCGACCAACCCGGGCGAATCGCTCTTCGTCGGATTCAGGAGCCCGCCTCTCGCCGTCGAGCAAGACGGCACCACGGTGCACGCGACCCTCGAAGTCACCGTGAACCAGGCGCCGTCCGGATCTGACGGTCGAGAAATTCTACGCCGCGCGCACCGAGACGCTCGGGGACACCTATCGGCTTCTGGAGCACGAGTCGATGGAAGGGCTCTCCGCCATCTCGACGCTCTATCACGTCGAGACCCAGCTCGCCGAGTACCTCGAGCGGACGGTCTACGCGGTTCGTGACGGAAAGAGCTTCATCTACAAGTTCAACTGCCGAAACAAGGTCTACCCGGCGATCGAGCCTTGGATCGACGAAATCGTGAAAGGCTTCTTCGAGCCCTCTCGGAGTCATAGAGCATGCCGACGCTTCTCGAGCAAGTTCGCAGAAAGAGCGCGACGACCGAGGTCGGTCCTGGAGCTCCCCGGGAGTCCAGTCCGGGAGGCGCGCTCTGCCTCGTGAACGAGGGCGACGGCCGCTACGAGATCGTCGAGCGGGCGGGTCGAAAGGCGGTGACGCCGGAGCCGTGGTCGCAGTACCTCTACTTCCGGCTCGACGAGGAGCATGCGACGAAGACTCGCTCCTCGAGCGGTCGTCGAGGTCGACTACTTCGGGACCGAATTCGCGACCTTTCGCCTTCAGTACGCCTCGACCGATCCGGGCGCCCCCTACGAGGGTCTCTACAAGGAAGCGAGCCAGCGCTGGGATGGCGTGCGCGAATCGAGCCCCGTTGGAAGCGGGCGCTCTTCATCGTCGACGACTTCGACCCCGCGCGGTTCCAGAACGTGGAAGCCAGCTTCCGCATGGAGATCCGGCAGGACTTCCAGGTCGCGCAGGTCGCGGTGAGCTCCGAGCTTCCCGCGAGATCTCGAAGCGTACCCCGAAGTCGCGCCTCTTCCTTCGATCCGCAAGTCTCCCGAGCGGGTCTATCCGATCTGGTGGCTCTTCGTCGAGATCACCAACCTCTGCAACTTTCACTGCACGTTCTGCCCCGACGAGATCATGGAGCGGCACCGCGGCATGATGCCGTTCGAAGACGCTTGCAAGATCTTCGACCAGATCGCGCGGGAAAAGAACCGTCTCGGACCTCTCTATCCGGTGAAGCTCCATCAGATGGGCGAGCCCACCATCCATCCGCGGCTGGTCGACATCGTGCGCTACGCGGAGCGAGGAGAAGGGAATTCCGATCGAGCTCAATACCAACTGCAGCCTTCTCACCGAGGAGCTGGTCGACGGTCTCTACGACGCGGGGCTCACCAACTTCATCCTCAGCTACCAGACTCCGGACGCCGAATCGTTCAAGACGCGGAAGGCCAAGAACAAGAAGCTGACCTTCGACATCTACCTCGAGAAGGTGCGCATGGCGGTCGAGCGCAAGATCGCGAAGGGGGCCAGGACCCACCTCGAGCTCGACGTCATGAATACCAAGGACTCCCGGGACATCCGCATCGTGGGGTCGAACAGCCAGGCGGATCGGGTGATGCTCGAGTGGATCGCTTTCGCGCGGAGCGCTCGAGCGAAAGTACGGTCTCGCTCCGAAAAAGCACGATCTGAATTTCGTCGACGGGGGATTCCGCTTCCTCGAGCACGACGCCGACACCGGCCGCTACGAGATCCTTCCCGGGGTGGACATCTTGTGGAAAGCGCTCCACACCTGGGGAAACGTCATCCAGGGGAGCGCCTTACAGCAGAAGGTCGACGGGTACTGTCCCGCCCCGAACGAGCAATTCGTGATTCTCTGGGACGGCACCGTCACCGTCTGCTGCACCGACTACGAAGGCACTCTCGCCATGGGGAACGTGCACCAGCAATCGATCGAGGAGATCTGGACCGGCCCCAAGTGGAAGCACATGCGCCGCAAGATGTGGGAGGACGTTCTCGAGTCGAAGACCTGCCGCGTCTGCAAGGGCGTCGAAGAGCCGGCCCTGATCCAAATCACCGTCTAGCCCCACCGGGAATAACGCAAAGACGCAGGGACGCGAAGTCGCCCAGGGGGATCTTCCTCTGCGGTCTCTGCGCCGCTGCGCCTCTGCGAGCCGTCGCACGAGATACCTGGTCAGGCGCCCGGGATCCTGACGTTCGAAGAAGTCAGCACCGAGTTCAACGTAATCCATCTGATTCTTGAGCATGGTATAGACGATCACGAGGACCGAATGCCCTACGGCCACAAGCGCTCGTTTTTTGCCACGCCTGGCAACCTAACGGCGGAACTGTTCCTGCAAGTAGGTGTCTTTGCTGTGGCTGGCTGCCCACGCGACTTGGGTCAGGGTGCGACGAAGCCACCGGCTTCCTTTACGCGTTTTCCCACCCTTTTGCTTTCCAGCGCTCTCGTAATTCCCAGGACACATCCCGGCCCAGGAAGCGATGTGGGCTGCGGTGCGAAATCGGCTCATGTCGGTTCCGATCTCGGCAAGAATGTTCTCCGCAGTAACTCGGTCGACGCCGGGAATCGTCGAGAGCCGTCGTATCGCCTCCTCGCTAGGGCGGAGGGTTTCCTCAATGCGTACTTCCAGTAAGTGGACCGCGCTATCGAGATGGTCGAACTGTTCCATCAAAAGCCGCAGCATGAAACGATGGTGTTCGTTTACCTGCCCTTGAAGAGCCAACTTCGACTCCGGGATCTTTGCCCGAAGCCGCCCGCGGGCAAGCTCCGCGAGTTTCTCGGATCCGTTTCGCCAGCCACCAGCAATCGAATCATGTCGCGCCCAGAAACTCCCATGATGTTCGTGGCAACCGCGCCCAACTTGATGTTCGCATCCTCCAGGATCTTGTGAATCCGGTTCGCCATTCGATTCCGGTCCTCACCAGCGCTACTCTCTGCCGAGTCAGTTCCCGCAATTCGCGCTGGGGCCGTTCCGGAACAAAGCTCGGACGGTTCAGACCATATTGAAGCAACTGCGCTATCCACTCGCAGTCCTTCACATCGGTCTTCCGTCCAGGAACATTCTGAATATGCCGCGCGTTCGCCAGAATCAATTCGAACAGACTCTCCAGAATCTTGAACACCGGTTTCCAGAACACACCCGTCGATTCCATCTTGAAATCAGTTGGGGCGGTTTTCCGCTGAGTCATGCGGGAGGCGGAGCGCCACGAGCTCCGCCGGATGGTCGGACGCACCGACCGCGACCACGATGTATTGGACTCCGTCCAGCAGGTAGGTCATCGGAACCCCGGTCTGATTCGCGGGAAGCTCGATCTCGGCGAGGATCTCTCCCGTCTTCTTGTCGTGCGCGCGAAGCATCTTCCCCCCGCCGCCATACATTCCGAATAGCCCTGCGCCCTCGCCCGCGAAGAGGAGTGTCTTCGTTACGAGGAGTCCGGCGCGCTCGGGCCTTCCCGTGCGGGGAAGCGTAACGCCGGCGAGCGCGGGGTGGTTCTTGACGTACTCCGGCGGATCGCCGTTCGGGACCATGAAGACCTGCTCGCCGTCGTTCAGATTGATGGCGGTGATTCGTCCCCAGGGCGGCTTGAAGAGCGGGAGCCCCTGGGGTCCTCCTCCCTCGGGAAGCTTCAAGCGGCGGCCTTGGATGTAGTCCATGTTCGAGCTCTTGGGTTCTTTGACGAGGCCGAGAACGGCGGAGTCGGTGGAGGAGGCAACGTAGAGAAACCCGGTCTCGGGATCGAAGGCAGCTCCCGGCCAGTTGGCCCCGCCCTGCGAGCCGGGGAGAGACAGCGTCCCTTTCTTCGTCTCGGTGACGAGCGACGGTGGTGTGAAGAGGGGACCGAGCCGATAGGTCGCGGCGATCTCGAGAGCCTCCTTCTTCAGTTCGGGGGTGAAGTCGATGAGGTCGTCCTCGGAAACACCCTGCCGGTCGAAGGGCGCCGGCTTGGTGGGAAAGGGCTGCGTCGGGGCGGTCCTTTCTCCCGGCACGTCCGAGGCGGCGACCGGCCGTTCCTCGATCGGCCAGACGGGCTCACCCGTCCGGCGATCGAAGACGAACGTGAATCCCTGCTTGGTGACGGCCACGACCGAGGGGATGTCTCTGCCGCCGACGCGGATATTCGCGAGGACCGGCGCCGCGGGGAGATCGTAGTCCCAGATGTCGTGGTGCACCGTCTGATAGTGCCAGATTCGTTTTCCGGTCTTCGCGTCGAGGCAGACGAGGCTCTGCGAGAACAGGTTGTCTCCCAGCCGGTGTCCGCCGTAATAGTCGCCGGTCGGCGCTTCGGTAGGCAGGTAGACGTAGCCCGAGCTCGGGGTCCGCGGAGAAGGTGGTCCAGACGCCCGTGTTTCCGGTGTAGCGCCAGGAGTCGTTCTCCCAGGTCTCGTTTCCGAGCTCACCCGGCTCGGGGATGGTGTGGAAGATCCAGAGTCTCTTCCCGGTGCGAACGTCGTAGCCGCGAACGTGGGCTGCGGGCATCTCCTTCGTCGGCGGTTGTCCTCCCGCCGGAAGGGCGGCGCCCACCACGATGACGTCGCCCACGATGATTGCGGGGGAGCTCGAGCCGATCGCATCCTTCACCAGATCGACGGGGCGATCGAGATCTTCCTTCAGATCGACGACGCCGTCGCGGCCGAAGTCGGGGAACGGACGGCCGGTCGAAGCGTCGAGCGCCACCATGAAGTACGCCGGCGTGAGGAAGATGATTCTCTCCTCCTTTCCGTCGGTCCAATAGGAAACGCCCCGTCCCGAGGTCTGCCGTGGCGCCGTCTTTCCCCCGGTCGCCTTCGTCGAAGCGATAGATCCAGAGCGTCTCGCCCGTCCTGGCGTCGATAGCGACGGCGCTCCGGCGGGAGCCCGCGGTGGTGTAGAGGGTCCCCCCAACCATGATGGGAGTGGCGCGGAAGTTGAAGTCGGGGCGAGGTCCGAGGTTACGAGCCTCCCACCGCCACGCGATCTCGAGCTTGCCTGCATTCGTTCGGTCGATCTGATCGAGCGGCGAGTACCGCGTGCTGCCGAGGTCTCCGCCGTAGTGATGCCACTCACCCTTCGGCGCGCCCTGCTGCGCGTCCGCGGACCTTCCGAGCAGTAGAGCACCGAGCAGAATCGACGAGTGAAGGTGTCGCATGGGGCGGGATTCTACGGGAGGAGCGCAACCCATGTACAATTCCTCGGAGCGGACCGCGACCCCAATCTTCGGTAGGACGAGGACCGATTCCCTTTCGAATCCTCTCCGGGACCGACGGCGGCGTCGAGCTCCTGCAGATGTTTCTCTGGCTCTTCGAGAAAGATGAGGTCGATCCATGATTCCACTGTCCCGTGAGGTCTTCGAGGCCGCGCACGAGCGCGTGTCGCGCCACGCCTATCGTACGCCCCTTCTGACCTCGCGCCTTCTGAGCGAGCGCACCGGGTTCGACGTGCGCCTCAAGGCGGAGATGTTCCAGCGAACCGGCTCCTACAAGATCCGCGGACCCCTCAACAAGTTCACGTACCTCAGCGACGAACAGAAGCGTCGGGGCGTCATCTGCTCTTCCGCGGGGAATCACGCGCAGGGAGTCGCTCTCGCCGCGAAGATCCACGGAATCCGCGCGGTCGTGGTCATGGCGGAGAACGCGACTCCCTCCAAGATCGCGGCGACGCGCGGCTACGGAGCCGAAGTCGTTCTTCACGGCACGATCTGGGACGAGGCAAACGAGAAAGCGAAGGAGCTGGTCGAGAGCGAGGGGCTCACCTACATCCATCCCTTCGACGACGAAGAGCTCATCGCCGGCCAGGGGACGCTCGGCCGCGAGATCCACCAGGACTGGCCCGAGGTGGAGGCAGCCATCGTTCCCATCGGCGGCGGGGGTCTCATCTCCGGAGTCACCATGGCCCTCAAGGGCATGAACCCGAAGATCCGCGTCATCGGCGTCGAGTCTTCAGGGGCGCCGGCGATGAAGCGAAGCGTCGAAGAGGGGACGGCTCGTCACTCTCGACCGGGTCGACTGCATCATCGACGGTCTTCGGGTGAAGCGGGTGGGCGCGACCACGTTCGAGGTGGTGCGCCGCTTCGTCGACGAGCTGGTGGCGCTTCCCGACGAGCAGATCTTCGAGGGCGTGGTCTGGACGATGTCGCACGCGAAGCTGGTCGTGGAGGGAGCCGCGGCCGCACCGGTCGCGGCGCTCCTTCAGGGGCTCGTCAAGCTTCCCGCGGGCTCGAAGGTCGCGGTGGTCCTGAGCGGCGGCAACGTGAACCTGGATCAGCTCCGCGGGTTGAAGTGGAATTGACCTAGGGCTCCTTCGTGTAGACGATGCCCTTGACTCTCCCCATGTCGAGGGTGAAACCGTCGACGCCGCCCTGGGCGTCGCGGGTGAAGTTGAGGCTCAGGCCGTCCACGGTGAAGGCGTCGCGGCGCGTCGGCTTCATCGGATCCGGGGACAACGTTCGATGCCGGAGGACCAGGGCGTCTCCCTCGACGTCGACCTCGATCGAGCCGAGAATCTCGTCGCTGCGATATCGCCCGCGAAATTTCTCGAGCTCGCCCATGGCCGGCTTCCAGGGCTCGATTCGGGAGAAATTCTGGGTATCCTCACGCCGCCGGAAGGTCAGAGATTCGCCCTCGAACGCGATTTCGACGGCGGGCGCCGATTCCGCGGCGAATCGCGTCGCGGATAGCGGGCGGAACGAGGCGGATGAGCCACCGTCCGCGACCTCGAGCTTTCCATCCTTCACGGAAACATGCAGGTAGTCGGAGGAGACGTGGTCCCAGTACGTCCCGGCCCGTGACTGGAGCACGCTCTCTTCGAGGGTCACGAAATCCGTTGGGGCAGGAGTTTCTTCGGGCGTCATCTTGCTTCCCAGGTAGATCACCGCTACCCGCCGCGCCAGCTCGGAAGGATCTGTCCGGCCGAGGTTGCAGAGGCAGGCGACGGAGAGCTCATCCGCGGGGAACCGGAGGAGCTCGGCGCGATAGCCCGCCCAGGAGCCTCCGTGGCTCACCGTCTTCAGGCCGCGAAAATCCCTCATCACCAGACCGAGCCCGTAACTGATGCTCTTGCCGTTCTGGAGCGTTCCGGGAGTCTGCATCTGCGCGAGGATCGCGGCCGTTCCCACGCGAGGCTCGTAGAAATTTCGATCCCAGAGGAAGAGATCCTCGATCGTCGTATAGACAGCCCCGTCGCCGGTCTGCTCGAAGTCCGACATATCGATCTCGAGCTCGCCCTCGGGGGTAAAGTCGTAGCCGGTGGAACGATTCGGGACGATGTCCTGAGGATCGTCGAGATAGCGCGTGTGGCGCATTCCCAGCGGCTCGAAGATCCGTTCCCGCGCGAACTCCGGCAGTGTCTTTCCCGAGACCCGCTTCACGATCTCGGAGAGCAGGAAGAACCCGGAGTTGCTGTAGAGGTACTCGTCTCCGGGCTCGAAGTTCAACGCCTTCTGCCGGACGATGGCATCGAGCGCGTCCTGACTCGTGGTCACGTCCTTCCAGTGAGTTCCGCCGAGCCAGAAGAGCCCGAGGTAGTCCCGGAGGCCGCTGGTGTGGTGCAGCAGGTGCCGGATGGTGATGGTGGGCCCGTAGTTGGGAAGCTCCGGCACGTATTTCCGCACGTCATCGTCGATATCGAGCTTTCCATCCTGCTCCAGCAGCAGGATGGAGAAGGCCGAGAACTGCTTCGAGGTCGAGCCGATGTCGAAAACCGTCGAGGGCGCGATCGAATCGCCCAGCTCCAGGTTCGCCATGCCGTAGCCGCGCGCGTATTCGATCGTCCCCTGGTGAAATACGCCGAGGGCGCATCCCGGGGAATCCGTTTTCTCGTATTGCGCGAAGACCGCGTCGACCTGTGCGCGGAGATTCGTGTCGGCGCCGAGAGAAGCACCGGAAGCGGTCATCGAGAAAGCGAGAGCCCAGAGCGTGATTTTCATAGCGGTCATTATCATCCAAGAGAATTTGCTTCGCGAGGACGCTCGGGTTGACAAGGCGAAAGCGCGCCTCCTATCATCCGCCCGCGTCTTTCGAAATGAGCGACGACCCCCTCCTGAAGATGAGCCGGACCGAAGACGGTCTCTTCCAGCTTCGATCGCGACGAAGGACTCGATCCGCGACTCTTCAACAAGGATCTCGCTCCGACGCGCCTCGACGAGCGAACCTGGACCACGTACGACATCGCGGCGCTCTGGGTCGGGCTCGCGGTCTGCATCCCGACCTACATGCTCGCCGCCGGGCTCATCGAGGGCGGGATGAACTGGTGGCAGGCGATCCTCGACCATCACCCTCGGAAACCTGATCGTTCTCGTTCCGATGGTCCTGAACGCGCACGCGGGGACGCGATTCGGCATCCCGTTTCCCGGTGCTGGCCCGCGCTTCCTTCGGAGTGCGCGGCTCCAACATTCCGTCTCTTCTCCGCTCCGCCGTCGCCTGCGGCTGGTTCGGCATCCAGACCTGGATCGGCGGCGCGGCGATCCAGGCGCTTCTCACGGCCGTCTACCCGCCCTGCTCGGAGTTTTCGTTCGGCCCCGCGCTCTGCTTCGCCGTGTTCTGGCTTCTGAATATCTACATCATCGTGCGGGGCTCGGAAGGCATCCGATTCCTCGAAGCCTGGGCGGCGCCCTTTCTCATCGTTTGCGGACTCGCGCTTCTCGGCTGGGCGATCGTGAAGGCGGGGGGCCTCGGCCCGATTCTCTCGCGGCCATCCCGCTTCCAGACGCTTCCCGGAGTTCTTCCGCTTCTTCGTCCCGTCCCTCACGGCGATGGTCGGGTTCTGGGCGACTCTCGCCCTGAACATCCCGGATCTCATGCGCTTCGCGCGAGGGCAGAAAGAGCAGATGCTCGGACAGCTCCTCGGGCTTCCCACGACCATGGCGCTCTACGCCTTCATCGGCGTCGCGGTGACCTCGGCGACGGTCATCGTCTTCGGAGAAGCGATCTGGGATCCGGTTCAGCTCCTGTCGCGTTTCGAAAGCCCGCTCCTCATCGCCCTCGCGCTCTTCGCGGTCTCGGTCGCGACGCTCACCACCAACGTCGCCGCCAACGTGGTGGCGCCCGCGAACGGGTTTCTGAATCTCTGGCCGGAGAAGATGACCTTCGCCCGCGGCGGCATTCTGACCGGCATCATCGGGATCGTCATGATGCCCTGGAAGATCCTCGAGGACTATGGGACCTACATATTCGGCTGGCTCGTCGGCTACTCCGGCTTTCTCGGGCCCATCGCGGGGATCTTCGTGGTCGACTATTTCCTGATCCGGGGCCGGAACCTCTCGCTGTACGATCTCTACCGTCGAGGCGGGATCTACGAGTATTCGAACGGCGTGAACTGGAAGGCGGTCCTCGCCCTCGTCGCGGGTGCTCTGACCGCGTTCATCGGGCTCGTGGTCCCGGGCCTGCGCTCGCTCTACGATTACGCCTGGTTCGTGGGATTCGGCGTGGCCGCGGTGCTGTACTACTTCACCATGGCGGGAACCAAGCTCGTGTCACTCGACGCCGTTCCGCTCGAAGCAAGACCCCCCGGCACTTGAGCGCCGAACGAGCGCGCGTGGTTCTCGCGGAGCGAGCGCGTGGTATCCTTCCCCGGCGATGGGAGATGGGCGCTTTCCGATAGTTCTCTCGATGCCCGCGGAGTGACTGCGACAACGTCCCGGGCTCGCTGGCTCTGGCCCGCCGTCGCCCTTTTCGGCGCTCTGGTCTACGTGTTCTCGCTCGACGGGCTCTACATTCCGCATATCGGCGACGAAGCGCCGTACATCGAGATCGCGCGCCTGACGGCGGAGAGCGGCTCGTGGCTGCCGCTCAAGACCGGCGCGGGGCTCGAGAACACCAAGCCGCCGCTTCTCTATTGGCTCGGAATCGTCGCCACCGACTGGGGATCGAAATGGACGCTCCTCCGATTGAGATCTCCCATCCTGGCGTTCACCTTCTTGACCGCCGCGGTCACGTTCTGGCTCGCGCGCAAACTGGGCTACGGCCAGGAGGTCGCCTGGCTCGCCGCCTTGACGTTTCTCGGGTTCTACTCGAGCTTCCAATACGGGCAGGCCCTATCTCATCAACTCACCGGAGACGTTCTTCGTCTTTCTGAGCTTCGCGCTCTTTCTGGTTCGCGGATCTCCGATTCTCGCCGGGCTCCCGCTCGGAGTCGCCTGTCTCTTCAAGTCCTTCGCGCTGGTGGCCCCTGTGGGGCTCGCGCTTGCGTGGGCCTTCGGACGAAGGCGCCTGCCTTCCGCGGTTCTGACCGGCGCGATTGCGCTCGCGCGTCTTCGCGCTCTGGCCCCTTCTCGACCCGGATCCCGCGTCGGTCTTCCGCCATTTCGTTCTCGAGGAGAACCTCGGAAAGCTCCAGGGAGCGGGCTACCTGCAGGGGCTCGTGAGCGGCCCGTACGCGCTCCATTGGCTCTGGCTGGGACATTTCGGAAACGCCGGATTCTTCGCGGTGCCCCTCCTGTTCCTCATCGTTACGACGCTCCGAGAGCGCAAGAGACTTTCGCGCGAAGAGCAATCGCTCTGGATCTTCGTGCTCTCATTCCTTCATCGTCTACAGCATTCCGAGCCAGCGACAGGAGAACTATCTGATACCGACGGTGCCCGCGCTCGCGATCCTGATCGCGCGCCGCTGGACGAGCCTCTCCGATTCCTGGCTGAGGGTTTCGGCGGTGCCGGGTGCGCTCTTCACCGCCGCCCTCCTCTGGGTGGTGCACGGGATCCGGGGACTCGTGCTTCCGCCCGCGAGCTACGCATTCTGGCAGCTCGCGGTGCCCGTCGTCGTGCTCGCCCTCTGGATCCTCCTCCTCCTCTTCCCGCGAGCTTCCCGATACGGGTTTCACGGAATGGTTTTCGCTTCGTTCCTGCTCATCTCCCTCGCGGTCGCTCCCTTCGAAGGGCCGCTCGGCCGATACCCCAAGAACCGCGTCGCGTTTCTCAAGGGCAAGCACGTGTACGTTCCCTCCGGGTTCGTCTCGCGCGAGGAGCGACATCGTTTTCTCCTCCCGGGAGCCCGGATCGAAGGCTATGATCCCGCGGACGTGGATTCCGTGAGTCGACTCCTGAGCTCGGGCCAGCACGTCATCGTCTACCGGGCTCCGGGCCGCGACATCGAGGGCCCGTTCCGCGTCATTTGCCGGAGGTTCGACCTGCGCTCCCGGCAGACGCGGGACGAGATGTGGCGCATCTTCTACCACCGCGAGCTCGATCTTCTCGTGCGGCAGGAGCTGGTGGTGCGGCGGCATCGCCGCGACCGGATGGACTAGACGTGAACATCGACTTTCAGCGAAGGGTCGACCGCTACGTCGGAGCTCCTCTCTGTCGGCTGCTGTCGATTCTTCCCTCGGCGCGGGACGAAGCGCACGATGCGCCGCCGCCGCGCCGCATCCTGGTGATTCTTCTTTCCGAGATGGGGAGCCTCGTCCTCGCGCAGCCGATGTTCCTCCGAATCCGGGAGAAGTTTCCGGAAGCGACTCTCTACGCCCTGGTTTTCCGGAAGAACAAGGAAGTCCTGGACCTTCTCGAGTTGATTCCCGAGGCGAACGTCTTCACCTTGCGGAACGACTCTCTCTTCCATCTGATGACCGACGCGCTCGGCGCGGTCCGGGCTCTTCGAAGGCATCGGTATCGACACCGTCCTCGACTGCGAGCTGTTCTCGCGCGTGAGCGCTATCCTCTCCTATCTGACCGGAGCCGAGGCGCCGCGTCGGCTTCGAGCGGCACACGCAGGAAGGTCTCTACCGCGGGAGCTTCATCAATCGCCCTGTCCTCTACAACCCGTACCAGCACATCGCTCGTCAGTTCCTGACTCTGGTGGAAGCGATCGGCGGGGCCGGACGACCCATCGTGAAGCGGTCGACCGCGGACGACCCCATCGACATCAGACCGCTCTCCGTGAAGGGGGATGAGATCGACGAGATGCGTCGTCGAATCGAGGCCGATTTCCCCGCCGCGCGGGGCGCGTCTCATCTGGTGCTCGTCTACCCCGGCGGCGGCCTCCTCCCGATCCGCGCGTGGCCCCTCGCCTCGTTCCGGAAACTCGTGGAGGCTCTCACCGAGCGGAGATTCATGGTGGGGGTCATCGGCCTCGCCGAGGATCGGCCGCTCGCGGCGTCTATCCGCGAAGGCGCGGCAAGGGAGAGCATCATCGACTTCACCGGGTATACCAGGACGGTCCGGGAGTTGATGATCTTGTTCCACCTCGCCGATCTCCTGGTCACGAACGACGGAGGTCCGGGGCATTTCGCGGCCATGACTCCCATTCGCACCATCGTTCTCTACGGACCCGAGACTCCTCACCTCTACGGAACGCCTGGATCCGGAGTCCGTCAGCTTCTTCTCGAACCTTTCGTGCTCTCCCTGTCTCACGGCTTACAACCATCGGAATTCCCCCTGCGACGGGGACAATCAGTGCCTGAAGCGAATTCGGCCCGAGGACGTGCTCGAACGGGCTCTCTCCATGCTCGAAGCAGGGTGAGGCGGATTTCTTCGTTTGCGAAGTGATGTTGCCGGCTTCACTATGACGCCTGGGAGGTCGATGATGCGAAAACTGTTGCCCCTTCTGTTCCTGTCCGCCGGCGCGTGGGCGCAGGATCGAGAGACGCTGACCGTGGGGACGGCGACGGCGGGTCGCGGTGCGACGGCGCGCGGCGCATCGAAGTCCCTGCCGGAAGCGATCCCGCTCTCCGCATTCCCGTCGCGGTGGTGCATGGCGCGAAGCCCGGGCCGGTGCTCGCTCTGGTCGCTGGCTCTCACGGAACGGAGTACGCGTCCGTAGTCGCGCTCGCGGACCTCGTCGATGCGCTCGATCCCGCCGAACTGTCGGGATCGGTCATCATCGTTCCCATCGTCAACCTCCCATCGTTCGACAAGGTGGTCCCGCATCTGAACCCGGTCGACGGGAAGAACATGAACCGCACCTATCCCGGCAGGCCGGACGGCACGCAGAGCGAAAGGGCTTCCTACGCCGTCACGCGACAGGTCGTCGAGCAGAGCGACCATCTGATCGACTTTCACGGCGGGGATCTGGACGAGAGCCTTCGGCCTTATTCCTACTGGAGCAAGACCGGGCGCGAGGCCCAGGACCGGATCTCGCGTGAGATGGTGCTCGCGTTCGGACTCGATCACATCGTGGTCTCGACGGGCCGTCCCGAGGACCCGAATGCCTCCGTATATCTCGAGAACACCGCGACGACGCGGGGCAAACCGTCGATCACCGTGGAAGCCGGCCATGCGGGCACGGTGATGCGCGACGACGTGGAGGCCCTTGCTCGCGGCTCTCTCTCGGTGATGCGGCACTTGAAGATGCTGCCGGGAGCGCCGACTCCGATCGAAAACCCGGTCTGGATCGGCACCCTCCACAGTCTCACCGCCTCCGAAGGGGGGTTGTTCCGTCCGCTCGTCGAGCGCGGGAGCTTCGTGCAGAAGGGGATGACCGTGGGGATCGTCACCGACTTCCTGGGGAAGAAGCTTTTCGATGCCCGCGCGCCGGAAGCCGGCGTCGTCCTCTACATCCGGGCCGTTCCGTCGGCGGTGAAAGGCGAGACTCTCGCGAGCGTCGGCGTGGTTCTCGAATGAGCTAACCGGGGTCCGTGTGCCCGTGCCGGAGGGCTTCATCGAGGACGCGGTCGTGTCCGTAAATGTCGGAGACGAAATGGACCACGTTCTCCGAGTTCACGTGAACCGTGTCGTAGAAGATGACGACCCTCAAGGGCGCCGGCAGATTCACCTGCGTCGGACGCGCCGCCTGCATCGCTTCGTCGATGCGCACCCGCGTCCAGCCCGGGACGTCGCTCAGGACCCATTCGGCGAGGCCCGCGGGGTCTTCGAGGCGGATGCATCCGTGGCTGAAATCCCGACGCGTTCTCGCGAAAAGATGGGGCGCGGGTGTCCCGTGCATGTAGACGTTCTCGCGGTTCGGGAAGATGAACTTCGCGAGCCCGAGCGAATTCTCGGGTCCGGGCTTCTGCCGCAGATAGAGCCGACCGGCGGCGACCGCGTCGAGGTTTTCGGGACTCGCCGGCAATTCCGCAGCGTTGTCGGCGCCGCTTGCCACGATCTCAAAATTCTCCTTTGCGAGATACGCGGGATCGCGGCGCGCGTGCGGGAGGATCTCCTTGGTCAGGATGCCGAAAGGGGGATTCCAATAGGGGCGGAAAACGACATACGCCATCTCCTGGACGAAAATCGGCGTGTTATGGCCGAGAGACTTTCCCACCACCACCTTCATGCGGAGGGGCTCGACTCCCCGGACGGGGTCGGACGCCCAGAGGCGGAATAGCGGAACGTTCACGAACACCGTGGGACGATCGTCGAGCCGCGGAAGCCAGCGCCCCCGCTCCATCGCCAACTCGAGCTGGCGCACGCGTGCGGATAGAGAAACGTTGACCGCCTCGATGGTGGCGTTTCCGATGACTCCGTCCGCGTCGAGGATGTGGCGGGCCTGGAAGCGCTTCACGGCCTCGACGAGAGGGTCGTCGTACACCTCCGCATCGGAAGAGTCCGACGTCTCGTCCATGAGATCCCCGAGCACGCGAAGACGCGCGCGCAGTTGCGGGAGGCCTTCCCAAGTCTCTCCCGGCTCGACCTTCCGGCGGCCCTTCGAGAATGCTGGCACTGGATCGGGCTCACCCGCTGCGGCGAGGTCGCGGTAGTGAGCGAGCATCCGGCGGTTTCTCTTGTAGTGGGGAAACGAAGGCTCGAGCGAATCGAGAAGCGAAGCGACCCCCGCTCCGTCGCGGGCCTCGCGAAGGAGAGCCGCTCGATCGAGGGCCTTCGGTGAGATGTCGAACCCCCAGTCGAGCTCCCGCGGATCGATGCGACCTCGGTTGACGGCTTCCATCGCGCGCAGGACGCCGACGCTGAGAGCGAGATCGAAGAGCGTGCGATCGGTGGCGGCGACCTCCGGTGTCGTCGCAAGCCGCTTCCACTCCACCTGGATCTTGTCGCTGTCATAGTCCGCGGGGTCGAGCGCGTGCTCGAAGGTTACGGCCAGGGCGTCGACAGCGGAGGCCGCGGCAGGGTGAGGCCCGCCGCGCTCGAACCAGAATAGATGGTCGGGTTCCGCTTCATAGAGCTCGGCGAGCGATGGTCCGACGTCCTTCAAATCCATCCGACGAAGCCAGGGATGGCGGGTTGCCTGCAGTACCTCCGCAACCGTCGCGGCGATTGAGGGGTCCTCAGGCGTCTCAGGTATGGTGTCGGGCTCGCGCTTGCAAGCGGCCGAAAAAAGGACTAGCGAACCTATCAGGGCATCTAAGGGAATCCGGCATTTCCGCTTGCGCCTCTTTTCCTCAGTCCATATCATTTTCAGGATGCTCCCCAACCAATCCCAGCAGTGTACTTCGAGCGGGGCGGGAATCGAGCCCCGGAATCGAACGCGGCGCCAGTTCCTTTCGGGTCTGGCTTCGTTCTCGGCCCTGGCGCTGGCGGGTCCCGCCCGCGCTTTCGCGGACCGCAAGGAACGCGTGCTCTCGTTCTTCAATACCCACACCAGCGACCGCCTCACGCTTCCTTACTTCGCGGACGGCGGTTACATCGTCGAATCGCTCGCACGGCTCGACCGGTTCCTGCGGGACCACCGGACGGGGGAGGAACATTCGATCGATCCGACCCTCTTCGACCTGCTGCACGATCTCCGGGCCGCGACGGGCGCCCGCGGGCCGTTTCAGGTCATCTCCGCCTATCGCTCGCCCCGGACCAACGAGATGCTCCACACCGCGAGCCGAGGCGTCGCACGCCGAAGCCTGCACCTCTCGGGACGGGCCATGGACATTCGCGTTTCGGATGTTTCGAGCGCCGTCCTCCGCGACGCGGCGAAAGAGCTGGGGCGAGGCGGAGTCGGGTACTACCGGCAGTCGGATTTCGTGCACGTCGATACCGGGCGCGTGCGGGCCTGGTAGCCGGGTCCGCCGGTCGTCGAGTCGCGCGGGTCCCGCGGCTTCTGGAGCGCTAGGTCCGTCGTATACTCGGCCATGTTCCTGAAGCTCGCGGCATCGATTCTGGCGGGACTCTCTCTGGGCTCGCCCGCGGACGAGGACTACTGCCGGGTCGAGTCCCGCGGCGCGCGCGTTCTCGTCGAGCGTCCGGCGAAAGATGAGCCCGCGGTCGACGACGTCAACTGGTTCGCGCGACCCGTGCCGAATCCCTCCGGCCGCTGGATCGTCGGCTTCGCGAGCCACGACCAGAACTATCTCTACGACCTCACTCGCGGCCGGCGAATCAAGATTCCGGATCGTTCCGACGCCGTCGCCACCCCCGATGGCCGCTACGTGACGGTTCCCTCGCACTACACGCCGAAGAAGACCGTGAACTTCTACGACGCCGCGGTGCTCCTCGCTCGGCTCGACGAGGGCCGCGATTCCGCCGACGTCGCGCCCGGTGTTCGCTCACGACGACCCGGACGTCGCCGACGTCTACTATCAATCGGTCGGTGTGCTCTCGCATCGAACGGATGGAGCGGGATCGGTCACCGTGTACCGCATGATGTTCTCCGGCTCGGAAGTGAAGCCCTCGCCCGGGTTTCGCATCGTGGACTACACCTTCACGTCCTCGGCGGGAGGTCTCAACGTATCCGCGACGAAGGCCATGCGTCTCTGTCCCCAGATCACGCGCGACCTCGCGACCCCCTTCATCTCCAAAGACGGCCGCCACGTGGTGGCGCACGACGGTGGGAGCGATGATGTGCCGGGCTCGCTCAAGATTTTCGAGATCACGGGAACGGACCCGGCGGGCCAGAGCACGTCCTGCGCGCTCTCCCTCGATTTCGGCTTCGCGGCCGGCAAAGCCGATTTCAGCTTCGACGGCGGACGCCTCACTTTCCACATCAGCAAGCACGACTACCTGACGGTCTTCGTGAACGGTGGGATCAAGTCGCCCGCGATTACGGACGTGGTCGTCGCCGATCTGGAGCGCGATACGGAAGGGAGATACATCGGTTACGGTGGTCTCGCGCGGGTGACCACCTCGACCCGGGAAGGTATCGGGAGCTACTTCCCCGCGTTTTTCCCCGACGGTTCGGTTTTCTACATCTCCAATTTTCAACCGAAAGAGAGCGACGGTCCCAAGAGCTTCCGCTTCGCCGTAATCGATCCGGAGCGAGAGCTCTATTTCGCCAACTTCTTCGCCGATCCCGCACGGCGGGAAGCCGCCGAAACGATCGGGAACCTGTGGCTATCGAGCTGCGCTTCGGCCATGAAGCCCTTCAAGGCGGGAGAAGCCCCGTGGGCGTTCATGAGCCTTTCCCGCGCGCAGTGCGAGGAGCTGGTGCGGAAGCGGTGGACCGGAGATTCGAACCAGAAGAGCGTTCTTCTCTCTTCCTGCGCGACACCGGCTCAGTAGCCGCCTTCGAGCGCGCGTCCGATGGCGAGACGAAGCGCGGCTTCGTCGCGGTAGCCGGGCACCACCGGACCTTTCAAGCGTCCCCGCTGCGAACACCTGCACGCTCGGCGCGTGCGTCGTCATGCCGCGAAAGGCGAGCTCGATACCACCGAGCGGACGAAGCACGGAGGAGGACATTCCCTTCTCCAGGGCGACGGATCGGGCGTACGATGCGTCGGCGGCCGGATGGAGGACCACGATGAGGTCGAGGCCCATTTCCCGGGTGAGTGCCTCGAGGACGACGTAGGCATCGACGGACAGCGGCATGTGCGGCGACCAGAGCAGGATGACGCCGGCCCCACCCGCCTTCAGCTTTTCGGCGAGCTCCGCGTCGCTCCAGGCGCTCTCGTCCGTCGGACGGCTGTCCTCCAAGTCTCGCTCCGGCTCACAGGTCGTTCGAAAGCGGCGCCGCTCGACGAGGGTTTCGGTCATGCGCTCGAGGAGCGGGTCGCCGTTCGGCGCGACGGTGACGCGCAGCCAGACTCCCAGGGCTTCCGTCTGCAGAAGCGCGGCGCGACCTCCCATCGAATCGGGAGCGAGAGGGAAAATCGAATCGACGCGGGCGCTCAGTTCTTCGATCTCTCGAAGGAGCTCGTCTTCACAACGCGCGCCCGCGAGAAACGCGGCGAGAGTGAGCGCCGTCATCGTCGTCACGACGACTTCACGTATATCATCGAATCCGGCGCCGTGGCACGGCCTGATACAATTCAAGCGTTGAGCTCGCGGGTCCTTATCTTGTTCGCCCTGCTGATGCCTTCGGCGCCGGCGATGGGGGAGAAGCTCCCCGACTATGCGAGAGCGCCCAAAATCGCGAGAGTTTCCGCGGCGTACAAGGCGAGAATGCTCTGCTCCGCGGTGTTCACGGGCAATCGAGATCCGGGCGCCGTCGAGAGGGCGGAGCTGAGGCGCTTTCCTCAGGCGGCCGCGGTCGACCGGGAAAGACGGACCGTCAGCGTGAAAGCGGGTTTCGGCCTACCCGATCAGATCGCGATCTACCGTCCCGGCCTCGGCTGTACCGCCGCGATCGATTACACCCTCGAGCACATCGAGGAACAGCCCAGCCCGGAGCTCACCCCCGTAGGACTGCCGCTCGAGGACCCCGCGCTCCTTTGGCCCGAGGGCGAGGCCGTTTCGCCGCACCTCTTCGATGAAGAGATCGATCGGGAGCGGCTCGAGGCCGCGATTGCGGAGACTTTCACGGAGCCCGACCGGGATCGCCACCGCGGGACACGCGCTGTCGTTGTGGTTCACAAGGGCCGGATCGTCGCGGAACGGTACGCGGACGGCTTCTCGCAGGACACACCGCTCATGGGTTGGTCCATGGCGAAGAGCATCGTGAACGCCCTGGTGGGGATTCTCGTCGGCGACGGGCGCCTTTCCCTCGAGTCGAAGGGACTCCTCGAGGAGTGGCGAGGGCGGGACGACCCGCGGCGCGCCATCTCCCTTCATCATCTCTTGACGATGACGAGCGGCCAGGATTTCGTCGAAGACTACCAGGACCTGCTCTCCGACACGCCGTTCATGCTCTCGGGGACTCCCGACGCCGCCCGCTATGCTTCGGACAAACCGCTGCGGGACGACCCGGGGGAAGTGTGGCACTACATCAGCGGGTCCCCGAACATCGTCTGCCGGCTGATCCGGGGCGCCGTCGGCGGCTCTCTCGCCGACTACTGGGCGTTCCCGCGCCGGTCGCTCTTCGATCGCATCGGGATGAGGAGCGCCGTTCTCGAGCCCGATGCCTCCGGGACCTTTCTCGGATCCTCTCTCGCGTACGCGACCGCGCGCGACTGGGCGCGATTCGGGCTCCTCTACCTGCGGGACGGCGTCTGGGGAAGCGACCGAATCCTGCCGTTGGGCTGGGTGAAGTACACGACGACGCCGACTCCGGCCGCCCCGCGCGGGGAGTACGGCGCGTACTTCTGGCTGAACGCGGGACGCGCGAAAGCGAAGCCGATGTTTCCGAGTCTTCCTCGAGATCTCTACATGGCGCTCGGCTACGGGGGGCAGAATGTGATCGTGATTCCCTCCGTCGACCTGGTGATCGTCCGCCTCGGCTCGAGTGAGCCCGCGACGGAAGGCTGGAAGCCGGAGCCGTTCGTGGCCGAAGTGATTTCCGCGATTCACCGCTGAGCTTCGGGACATCAGGAGGCGCCGGAAAGGATCTCCTCGTAGATATCCTCGTTGCCGCGAATCATCGAGTCGCGTGAGAATTCCCGCACCACGCGCTCTCTTCCCGCGGCGCCCATCTCTCGCGCACGCCCCGGAGAGCGGATCAGTTTTTCGATCGCCTCCGCGAGAGCGGCGGGGTCGTCCGGCCGCACCACGAAGCCGGTCACTCCGTCTCGAACGACCTCGGCGTTGCCCCCCACGTCGGTCACGACCGCGGGCTTCCCCGCGGCCATCCCTTCGAGAATGGCGAGAGGCATTCCTTCGTGAACCGAAGAGAGGACCACGACGTCGCTCGCGAGGAGCAGCGGGGCGACGTCCCGCCGCTCGCCCAGGAACCGAACGCCCTCGCCGAGCTTCAGGTCGAGAACGAGTCTCTCGAGCTCCGGCCGCAGCGTCCCGTCCCCGACGACGAGGCAGCTCACCGACACCCCCCGATCTCGCATCCGCGCGAGTGCCTGCAAGAGGCAGCGATGGTCTTTTTGAGGAAGAAGCCGCGCCACGATCGCGACGACCGGTCCTTCCTCCGGAACGGAAAGGGATCGCCGCACCGCGGCGGCGTCGATGTCGACGGCGAAAGGGAGAGGATCGATCCCGTTCGGAACGTAGGTGAGCTTCTCGCGAGGGATCCCGACCCTCTCGTGGTAAAAGCGCTCGACGGCTCGCGATACGCAGACGATGCGATTGGTGAAGCGCGCGAGGAATCGATCGAGCAGGAAGTGGGGCCTGCGCTTCCAGAGATCGACATTGTGCTCGGTGACGACCAGACCCGGCGCCCCCACGGCCCGTCCGACGACCCGTCCCCATACGTTCGCCGGCCACACGTGCGAGTGGATGATATCCACGCGGTGCTTTCGCAGTACGGATACGAGTTTCGGAACGACCGGAAAGTCGAAGTGAGGATGCTTGTGAAGAGCCTCTACGGCTACGCCGAGGCCTTCGACTTCCAAGGCGAGCTCGCCCCGCTCGGTGAGACAGCACACGACGGGGCGAAACCGGTCGCGGTCGAGTCCGCGAACGAGAGAGAGCACCACCTGCTCCGCGCCCGCCCGTTCCATGGATTCGACCGCATAGAGAACGGTTGCCGGGCGCTTTCCGGTTGGACTCTGGCGGCTCACGAGACGCGGAACGTCTCGCGGAATTTCTCGTCGAGATCGCCGCGCGGGGACCACCCGAGCTCGGACTTGATGCGCGAGTTGTCGAAGCGAAGCTCCTTCGAACAGCTTTTCAAATGAAAGGGGTTCAGGACGTTCGCCACTTTCGCCACGATGCGGCTCTTCCCCGGAAACGCGCGCAGCGCCGCTCCGAGCAGTGATGCCGCGGGAGCGGGGAAGTAGAGGACGTAGTTCTTGAGTCCGCGGTGCTTCGACATCGCGTTCAGGTAGTCGCGCTTCGTGAATTGAGGATCGTCGACCACATTGTAGGTTTTGCCCGCGGCCTCGCTTCGATCCGAGGCGAGAATCAGCGCCTCGACCGCGTCGTCCACATAGACTCCCGGGATGGTCATGTCGTTCAACCCCACCAGGATATGGATGCGCCCGGCTCGATAGCCCATGCGGGAGATCTGGGGGCGCCCCGGGCCGAACACCACTCCCAATCGCAGGTTGGTCGCTTTCAGGCCGCGATCGATCCCCTCTCGAACGATCCTCTCCGCCTCGATCTTGGACTTCATGTAGAACGTCAGATCCTGCGTCGCGAGGGGCGCGTCTTCGGTGATGGCTTTCCCGTTCGCGTAGGACGGGACGCCATAGGTCGCGATGGTGCTCGCGTGGACGAACGCTTTCACGTTCCTATCGAGGGCCGCCGCGACCAACCGCTCGGTTCCGCGGATCGTGGCCTCATTGTAGTCCTCCCATGTCCCGCTCAGCGCGGCCCCCAGGTGGTAGACGACGTCGATGCCGTCCATCGCCCGGAGAACGTCTTCATCTTTCGTCAGGTCGCCGTGAACGACCTCGATGGGGAGCTCTTTGAGAAAGGCGCCCTTGTGGAGGTTTCGCGCCAGGACCCGCAGGTCATCGGTTCCTCGAGAGCAGAGCCTCTCCACGAGACGGCGTCCGATGAATCCCGTCGCCCCGGTGACCAGCACCTTCGGCCTTCCCGTGTTCGGGAGGTGGCGCACTTCTCTTCCGGGAGCCCATTTCTCGAGCGAGGTGGCGTCTCTCCGAGGTCCTGCTGGACCGATCCGCTCCCACACCTGTTCCATGATCCGGGTCACGCGGAGAGCGTCTTCGTGCGGCAGCGGTGAGGGCGTGCCGTTCTCGATGGCTTTGTAGAACGCGGCGACGAGCCGCCGCTGGCCTTCGTACGGAGTGAACCGGCCCCGCGCGACATCGACGAACGTCCGGGCCGTTCCCGCCAGCGTTTGGACCCCGAGGTTCACGTTCATCATCGCTCGCGTGACGTAGTGAGGCACTCCCGGCTTGTGTCCGAAGTGAATCAGCCGTTTGTTCTGGAGGTCGACCTGCAGCGTGCCCTTGTCTCCAAGGATATGGAGATAGTGGAATCGCGGGCTCGCGGCCTCCGAAAGGGTGACGGTGGCGACGCACTCGCCGTCGTTCAGCAGAATCCGGAGCTCTCCCGGAACGCCTTCCGGCAGCACGCCGACTTCCGCCGCGGTCGCGTGCACTTCCTTCGGCTCCTTCATGAAAGGAACCACGACGGAGAGGGGATGATCGAGCCCGTTGTGAAAGAGGCCGCCCGGCAGAGAGTAGACCCAGTGGGAATAGGCTTCCCGGAAGTAGCGCCCTCCCGGAGTGGTTCCGAGATCGAAGCCGTAGTAGCTGTCGATGCCGCAGACGCGGCCGACGGCACCGTCGGCGACGAGCTTCGTCGCCTTCAGCATCACCGTATCGAAGCGGTGATTGTGATCGACGGTGAGGAGACGCCCCTTCCGCTCCGCGAGCGCGACCAGCGCTTCCGCCTCATCCGCGTGAAGCGTCATGGGTTTTTCGAGGAACACGTGGCATCCGGCCTCGAGCGCGCGGCTCGCGACCTCGTGATGGCTCGACGGAGGAGTGGTCACGTGGACCGCGTCCGGCCGCGCGCTCTCGAGGAGCTCTCCGGCGTCACGAAAGGTCGATGGGATCTCGAACTCGCGCGCGGTCATCGCGAGGGCCTGCTCGCTCGGGTCGGCGATCCCCACGATCGACACTCCGGGGACCAGACGAATGGCGCGAATGTGCTCTTTGGCGATGGCTCCACAGCCCAGAATGGCGGTTCGAATCAATCAGGTGCCTCCCACGTGCGTTTTCTCGAAACCGGCGGCGGCCTCGCTTTTCCAGTTCGCCCGCTCGGCGCCACTGAGAAACTTGACCCAGGCGAGCGCCGCCGCCAGATTCAGAAGCGCGAAAGCGTAGGGGATTCGAAGAAGCCGTGTCGCGCGCCATCGGGTCGGCGCGAGCGCTCCGAGGCCGGCCAACAGATAGCCGAGCGATTGGACGATCGCCGCCGCCCGGTAGAAACCGCCCGCCTCGAAGGAGAGCGGAACGGAGGTGGCGTAGAGCAGCACGAGGGCCGCGGGCACCAGCAGGCGTGTGAGCTTGTGGGAAACGAACTGCCACCAGATGCGGTTCCGGCGCGGGCTCAGGAGCTCCGGCTTCAAACGGACGAGCTGCAGGTTCCCGGCGAGCGTCCTTATCTTCCGCTGCAACTCTCGTCCCGGTTTCCCATGAATGTGGTCGAACGCCTTCGCTCGGGGCTCGAAGACCACTCGGTATCCCGAGAGAACGACGTCCATGGGAATGGCGACGTCGTCGAGGACGGTGCGCGGGTCGAGCGGGCGGAAAAGATTGCGGCGCAGGGCGTAGAGAGCGCCGGTCGCGCCGACGCTGGAGTCGGCGAGACTTTCGGTGTGGCGGATGAATTTTTCGTATCGCCAGTAGGCAGAAACGCCGGAGGCCTTCTCCGTCCCCTCTCGCGCCGAGAGATGGAGCTCGCAGGATACCGCTCCAATCCCGGGGTCGGCGAGGTCGTCGATGAGCGCCCGGATGGCATCGGGAGCGATGGACTGACGCGCGTCGGTGAGCACCAGGATCTCGCCCGAGGTGAGCGGAACGGCCTGGTTCAATGCCGCCGGCTTGCCTCGCGGACCGGGAAGGCTCAGGAGGCGCACTCCTTTGTCGCTGAAGCTCCGCACGATGTCGTCCGTGCGATCGCGAGATCCGTCCGACACGACCAGGATTTCGACGAGCTCGCGAGGGTAGTCACTCTCGAGCAGGCTCCGGAGCTTCCGTTCGACGCAGTCCTCCTCGTCGTGAACGACGAGGACGACGCTCACCGTCGGCGCTTTGAAGTCGGCGCGGCGTCGGGGGGGGCGGGGCCGCAGCGAAGCCAACACACTGATGAGGAACGGATAACCGACGTATGAGTAGAGGATCAGTAGAGCGGGCAGCCAGAAGAGTACCTCGAGGCTCATGCTCCCTCCCGTCGCTCGGCGCCGAGCCGCCGAACCCCCTCATAGATGCGACGTCCCAAAATCGACTTCAGTGACCGGAGAGCGTGGTATCTCGCCTTCGCCTGGATCCGCGGCAGGAGTTCCTGTCGTACGAGGCCTCGGATCGTCGCGGGTGAGTCGAAGCGCCGGACGGCGAAGCGCGGTAGAAGCGTCGCGGCATGCTTTTCTTCCGCGACGGCCGGATCCGAGCCGAGGATCGCGCGATAGCCCAACCGGCGGGCGAGCGAAGGAGCGCTTTCGGCGCCGCTCCCGCCGGGAAGGGCGAGCGTCGTGATCTCGATCGAGAGCCGGTTCTCGAGCGCGGCTTTCGACTCGACCAGCTGCCGTTCGAGCTCCTCCGGGCCGAGATCGTCGAACGATTGATGGTCGAGCCCGTGGGAGCCGACGTGCATGCCTGCGGCTCGAAGCGAGTCGAGCTCCTTCCACGAGAGAAAACCTCTCCGGTCGAGCGTCGCCGGGTTTACGAAGAAAGCTGCCTCGAATCCGCGCGCCTCGAGCGCGGGCAGAGCGAGCTCGAAATCGCTCTTCGCGCCGTCGTCGAAGGTGAGGATGGTGGCGCCATCCGGATACGACCCGCCGAGGAACCGGTCCATTCCGATGACGGGACGCCCCTCGTCCGCGAGAATCTGAAGATGTTCGCGGAAAGCCAGCGGTGAAACGGTATAGATGGCTTCTTTCGGATCGACGACCGCTTCACTCAGCCGGTGGTACATGAGAATCGTGACCCGCGGGCTCATTCGGAGAGCCTCCGCGAGATTTCTTTGGCCGCGTTCCGTACGGCCCTGTCCCACTCCGCGGGGTCATGGCTCCAGTCGCCGTGTTTTTCCCAACGCGGGTGCTTCCAGATTGGCTTCCAGTCCTCCTCGTTCAAGGCCGAGCGAACGATGCTCGAAACGATGGGCGCCGGGTCCCCGCCCGCCTCTCGGAGGAGCTCGAAATACTCGTAGTCGAAGAGCCCGCGCCTCAGCGTCTTCATGCGCACCGAGCTCACCGGCCCCTTGATGGCGGGAAAGCCGATCGTCGGAAGCATCGCTCCGGGATAGAAGAGGACACCGTTACCGAGCTGGTCGTCGTTCCAGTTGAGCGGATCGCGGTAGGGATCGTCGTTCCAGAAATTACCCACCCAGAGAAAGATCGCATCGACACCGTACCGCTTCGCGATCCAGGGCCAGCTGCGAAGACCGAGACCTTCGTGGTTCAGGAGGTGTCCGCCGACGAATGGCTCGCTCTTCTGATAGAACCATGCTTTTTCGCCGAGGGCCTGGCGCGCGCGCATTTCCGACGGAACGTATCCCGCGCCCCAGGCGGCCCAGATGTCGACGCCGCCCCGGGCCGCGGGGAGCTCGCCGGGGGCCGCCGTCACGAGATGGCGGATTTTCGCCTTTGCGGCATGGATGGCACGCCCATAACTTCGAATCAGCTCTCCCACATGGGGGAGCTCCTTCGAATCGGGCTCGTCGATCATGTAGAAAAACAGCTCTGGCGTGCGGAAGCCTTTCTCGTCGAAGTGCTTTCGGATGGCCGAGGCGTACTCCGAGAGGGCGCGCCGATGAGCCGGTGTCACGTCTCGGTCGTGCTTGTTCCCGCCGAAGTTCGGGGGATCTCCGGGGCGCGCGCCCCAATAGACGAACCCGCCGACTTTCCAGAGCCGAGGGGGCTCGCCATCCTGGAAGAGCGATCCGTCGAGCGCCGGTCCGTTGAGTCGGTCGTACTCTTTCCAATCGATCCACTCGAGGGCACCCGTCGCGCGCTTCCAGCGGGTTCGCGGCTGGTAGTCGATGAGCTGAGTGACGAATCGGTGCTCGTTCGCCATCGTCATGTAGCTCTGGACGAGAGCGAAGCTCTGGTCGGAGGGAAACGCGGCCTCGATGCCCTCGCGCCGGACGAGTCGCGTCGTATAGAGGGGAACCCAGGCGGAGAGACTGTGGCGGCGCGGCAGGTCGAAGTCATAGCGCGAGAGCTCGACATCGACCACGATCGGCGCTTCGCCGGGAATCCCGAGCGCGAGCCCCCCGCGATAGAGTCCCGGCGCGCTGCCGCGCGGGATCTCGACGTCGATCCACAGGACCGTTCGCTTGCCGGCTTTCAGGCGCAGAGGATGGGCGACTCCGCGGCTTCCGGGCCCCTTCTCCCAGAGAGGAACCAGCGGGTCCGGATACAGTCCCGGGCCGAGCGTCACCATCTTTTCGTCGACCGGAGGACAACGGAGAAACGCTTCGAGGAAAAGATCGAACCGCTCGGGCCCGATGGACGAAGGGCCGTTGCGAAGGGGACGAATGTCGACTTCAACCGAACCGCGATCGACACTTGTTTCGAGGGCGAGCTGGAACGCGACGGTCTCTCCCCCCGCGCCCGCGAGGGTGACGCTTTTACCCTGTGATCCGAGATCGAGAGAGGGGAGGACCTTGGTCGAGTCATCGACGATCCATACCGAGAGAGGACCTTCGCTCGCGGCCGGCGCCTCGGCGCAGGCGAAGAGTGCGGCTACGAGCGAGGCCGCGGCTCGTCCGGAGCTCATGAAGCTCCTCCGAGCCCTCTCCGCCGCAGCGTTTGAGCCAGTCGATGCCAGGGGTCGAAGACGCCCGCGAGCTTGAGCCGGAAGTCATCGAGGTCGTCGTCCCCGGAAACCTCGGTGCGGGTGAGCGCGTACGGATCGCGGTTACGGCCGTTGGCCCCGGGGTACACGGTTACCGCAGCCGTGAAACCCGCATCGGCCACCATGCGCCTCACCGCCTCGTTCTCGCTTCCTCTCGGATAGCAGAAGAGCTCGGGCCTTCGTCCCAGCTCCCCCTCGAGCGAGTCGCGGCTATCCACGATCTCCTCGAGAGCCTCGGCCCGCGGTAGAGAAGCGAGGGAGCTGTGGGTACGCCCGTGGGCTCCGATGTCGTGGCCGCGATGCAGGAGCTCTTTCGCCTCGTCGGCGCTGAGACTTCCGTCCTCGTCGCAACATCCCTCGTATCGATTGATGCTTCGAGGCGAGCCGAGATTGGCGCTCACCAGGAAGAACGTCGCGGGAATTCGATAGCGCTCGAGAACAGGCAGAGCGTACTGATAGTTGTCGCGATATCCGTCGTCGAAGGTGACGGCGAACGCGGGTGCTCGCTCCTGGCCGTCGGCGCTCAGCTCCTCGAGGGCGCTCGCGAGGCCGACCACCCGGTGCTCCGAGGCGAGGATCTCCATCTGCGCTTCGAACGCCGCGGGAGAGACGGTCAGGCGATCGCCGGGATGACTCGGGTTCACCCGGTGATAGGTGAGGACGCGAAGCCAGGCGCTTCGATCCGTGGGAGCTGCGAGGGAGGAGACCCTGACGAAGGCCCGGCGAGCCGCGCGCCTCGCGGGCGACGCCCGCCGTGCTCTCCGAAAGCGGTCCCTGGCGCTCATCGCATCAGCTCGCCGTGAGGCGCTCGACGATCGCCTCGATGTTCCGGTCGAGATCGAAGGCCTGCTCCACGCGCTCACGCCCGAGTCGGCCCATCCGCACTCGCATTTCGGGATGATGCGCGAGATATTCGACGCTCGACGCGATTCGTTCGGGATCCGCGTCCTCGATCAGAATTCCGCTCCGCCCGTCCTCGACGAGCTCGGAAACCGAGGGCAGGGGAGTGGTGACGACGGGGATCTCGCAGGCGAGCGCCTCGATGAGCACGTTCGGAATCCCCCAGTGAATCTCCCGGACGGCGGGAAGCACGAAAACGTCCGCGTCCTGATACAACGGCACGAGCGCGCCCTCGGTCACGAAACCCGTGAAATGGATGCGGTCTTCGAGGCCGTGTCGCGCCACGAGCCCGCGCAGGTCGTCTTCGAGAGGGCCGCCTCCGGCAATCGTCGTTCGAAAGTGAAATCCGCGGGCGGCGAGGAGGCGGCAGGCCTCGATGAGATATCGGAAGCCTTTGCACTCGAGAAGACTCCCCACGGCGAGAATGCGGAACGGCCGGCCGTTCGGAGACGGCCGAGCACCCGGCCGGAAGCGCTTGAGATCGAGTCCGTGGTAGCTGAGATGGACGCGATCCGGACCCACTCCCTCGAGCGACTCGAGGTACTCCCGGTTGTGCCGGGTACAGGTCAAGGCGAAAGCGGCGCTCTTGAGCTTCTCCGGCAAGAGAATCGGATCCGCGAAAATGTCGTGAGCGTGGCAGGTAAAGCTCCAGGGGACCCCGGTCAGCCGCGACATGAGAAGCGCGGCGGTCGCGGGATACGTGGCCCAATGCGCGTGCAGGTGGGTCACCGAAGCCTCGCGCGCGAGCTCCGCGAAATAGAGCGTCTTCGGGAGGAACGCGAGCGATTTCACGAGTGCCAGCGGATGCGGGAAGAGATCCCTCGCGAGATCGAACAGGAGACGCAGGATCGGTCCTGGCTTTTCGAGGAGCGCCCTCGCCGTCGCGCCCGCGACGGCAGGCGAGAAGAACGGAGCGTAGCGGGTCGAAGGAAGAAGCGCGTACGCGTCTTCCTGGGTCGTCGCCTGCCGCTTCGCCCGCAGAGAGAAGATGGTGATCGCGACGCCTCGATCTCGAAGCGCTTTGATTTCTCTCAGGATGAAGGTCTCGTCGTAGCAGGGAAACTGCGACACGACGTAGCCGACCAGCGGCCGGCCATTCCCATTCGACCCGTTCGCCCTTCATCGCTGCGCCGAGGCAAGCGACTTCGGCGCCGCCGCGGGCAGCGTCACGGGCCGCGACGTGGAAAACCCGGCGACGCGGGCGGCGAAGAGCGCCAGGTTCCGCTCCGAAGTGTAGAGGCGCGGAATCCGATACGGGTTCTCGCCCCTTCGCACGGGAGACGATGTGGCGTCGAATGCGTACCGGATGCCGAGCTTCCTCAGAATGGCCTCGGAGCGAGCGTCGTAGTCTTCCGGGCGTCCGTTCGGATAACAGAACGTTTCGACTCGAGTCTCGAGGCGCGACTCGATGAGCTCGACCGATGTCGCGATCTCCTTCTCCAGAAGAGAGTCGCCGAGGTGCGACAGAATGTAATGCGTGTGGGTGTGGGCCCCGACGCGAATATGTCCGCTTCGCGTCATGGCGCGGACCTGGTCCCAGGTCAGCACCGGGCGCGGCGCGGCGTCCGGGGCGAGGTCGCTCTCGATGCGCTCGACGACCTCGTCGATCACTTCCGCCGGCTGGCGCTTCAGCCGACGCAGAACGACTTTCAGAGCCGCGAGCCTCGACTTCGTGTCCGTGAGGCGATGAGCTTCGAGATTCAGCGCGCGAATGGTCAGCTCCTCGACGGTCGCGTACTTCAAGGCGAAGCGGACCCGCTCCGTCCAGAGGGGTCGGCCGCTCTCGGGCGGCGACGTCGCGAGAAACAGGGTGGCTGACAGGTCCCTCCGCGCGAGCTCGGGAAGCACGTGCTCATACGTATCGGGAAAGCCGTCGTCGATGGTGAGCGCCATCCGCGGGCCGTCGTTCCCCCCGGCATCGACCCATTCCATCACCGACTCGAGCGGCTCGATTCGATAGTGCTTCTTCAGGTAGTCGAGCTGCCGCGTGAAAGCCCCGACCGGGAGCGCGGGAAAGAATGGATCCTCCGCGTCGTTGACCCGGTGGTACATGAGGATGAGCGCGCGGTTTCGCGGACCGAGCGTTCGCTTCAGCGAAACGAGGCCGCTGTGGAAGAGAAGCCGGGCGGCAATCGGCTTCAGCCCTCTACCGGACATCAGGCCTCCGCCTCGACCCGGCCATTGCGAGCCGGGGCCGGGGGCAGATGGCGAAGCGCCATCACCATCGCCGCCATCGTCCAGAAGTACGCGATGTAGTTCTCGTCGGCGAGCCGCGAGCCGAGCATGAAAGTGCAGGAGAGAGCGACGACGCTTCCGAGCGTCGAGACGGCGACCAGGCGATCGAAGGCGTTGCGGCGGCGAAGGAAGAGAAGAAGGGCGTTGCCGAGAAAAGACGCGAGGATCGCGAGAAACACGAGGAGCGCCGGGATGCCGAGCTCCGTCGCGACCAGCAGGTAGGCATTGTGGACATCCCGAGGATCCTGAGGCCGCAGCGGCTCGGAGGCGTAGGCATCGACGTAGTACCCGAAGCGTCCGAGCCCTACTCCGAGAAGCGGATAGTCCCGGATGATTCCCATAGCGGCGCCCCAGAGAATGAAGCGGTGGCTGACGCTCCGGTCGTATTCCGGGGGTCCGTAGCCAGAGTCGGACGTGGTCGTCTCTTCGAGACGCGCGCGCACGCTGTCGGGAACGATCTCCGGACGCGCGAGCGCCGCCGCTCCGCCTCCGACGACACCGACCGAGAAATGAATGGGTCCGCGGAAGAGAAGAACTACCGAAGAGCCCACCACGAGCGAGACGTAAGCGCCTCGGGAGAACGTGAACAACATCGCCCGGGCGCAGAGGAGAAAGGCGAGAAGATAGACGACGCGCTTGCGAACGCTCGCGCGCGACACGGCGACGGCGAGAAGCGGGATCCCGGCGTAGACCAGGAACGTGCCCATTTCATTGGGACCGTTGAAAATCCCGGAGATGCGCGAAGCTTCGATGGAGCTCCTGGGACCACGGTCGATCGCGGCCCACCAGGTGAGGATTCCCGCGAGCGTCGTCGTGAACGCCATGAGCTGGAGGAGCCGAGCGACGTCCCGCCGATCCTGGAGCATGGCGCGGAACAGGAAGAAGAAGACGATGGGAGATATCCATCTTTTCAGCTGCGTCAGGTGGAATGCGACGCCGAGCTGCTGCGCGTCCTCGAAGGAACGGGCGAAGCCGATGAAACCGAAGAACACGAAAAGCAGAAGCAGCCGCTCGAACCAGCCGAAGCGGTACCGGACCCTCCTTTGGAACGCGGCGGACGCCAGGCAGAGAAAACCGAGCAGAAGGAGCAGGTTGGTCATGTTGAAGCCCAACCCGACGACGAAGGGATAGCGCATGCTGAATGGGAAGTACGCGGTCATGACCGCGAGGTACCAGCGCGGGCGTGCGTACGCGCAAACGACGGCGGTCGTGCTCAGAAGGCAGAAGAGCGCGAGATTGGCGGGACCGCTCCGGCTTATGTCGAAAAGGCCGGCCAGAAAAAAAAGCCCGGCGACGGCGACACCGAGGAGGAGTCCCTGGTCGAGGCCGGGCGATGTGTTCTTCGCGGGAGACCCGGACGCGCGCGACTCGACGGGATCGTGCGTCTCGTCACGCGTGGAGTACCACGGGTTGAAGGCACCGTGGGGGGCCGAAGCGGTCATCGGAAGATGACACGATGGGCGTGAAAGACAACGCCCTTGACCGAGCCTTTCTTCAGGTTCGAGAGCGCTCTCCGCACCACGTCCTCGCGGCTGTATCGGGAGCGAACCACGAGGAGGAACCCGTCGAGCTCGTCCTGCATCACCACGGAATCCGCCACCGGGGTCAGGGCGGCGCAATCCACCACCACGTAGTCGAACTCGGCGCGGCAACGCGCGAGCAGCCGCTCCATGCGCTCGTGGCTCAGAAGATCTCCCGGCGTATCGCACGGCGATCCCCCTTCGAGCAGCCAGAAGCCGAAAGGCTCCACCCGTCGCACGGGAATCTCTTCCGTCTTGCCCAGAAGCCAATCGGAAAGGCCCGCTTCCGAAGGAACGCGAAGGAGGGTCGAGAGCCGCGGGTTTCGCAGACTCGCCTCCAGGAGCAGCACCCGGTAGGAGTCCTTCTGCGCGAGAGCGGTCGCTAGACCGAACGCGACGGTCGTCTTTCCTTCCTTTCGAGAGGCGCTGACCACCCCGATGCAGCGCAAGGGGATGGACTCTTCGAGGGTGTGGACTTTGGTGCGCAGCACGCGCATCTGCTCGGAAGCGAGACTGTCCCTCTGGACGACGGCGCGCATCGCGCGATCGCGCAGCCGGCCGGACTCGACCACGCTTTCCGCGAAGCGCGGCGATGGTTCGTCATCGCTGCTCAAGACTTCCGCGACCGGGACCGGTTCGCGCAGGCCCTCGAGGCCTTCGAGGGTGGTTCCGGCGCGCGTGATGGCGTTGAAGATTTCGCTCATGGGATCAAACCCGGACCTGAGAGGCCCGCTTGAAGCGGCCTACCCACGGCGTCGTCACCAGCACCGGAGCGGGAACGATGGATTCGACCTGCGCGGCCGTCTTCACGCGGCTGTCGAAAAAATCGGTCAGTCCCGCGACCGCGAGTCCCGCGACCGCGCCGAAAAAGACGCCGGCCAGGAGAAACAGCAACGGTTTGGGCGAGACCGGTCTCTGCGGAACGTGAGCGGGGTCGAGAATGCGGAAGAGCTCTCCCTGAAAATGCTCCTCGAGCCGTTGGGCCATCTCCGCGTCGAGGTTCTTCTGAAGCATGAGGTCGTAGTTGTTCCGCCGAAGCTGGTAATCGCGCTCGAGCGTGTACAGCTGGGCTTCGATCTTCGGCGTCAGCTCCACCCGCGCCTGGAAATTCGCGATGCGCTCCTCGAGCTCCTGCCGCGATTGCTGCAGGCGCGCGAGCTCGCGGGTCGTTTCTTCGACCGTGGCGTAGAGCGCGACGGTGGCGGGATCCGTGAAGTCGGCGTTCTTGAGCGGTCCGACGGGACCCTTCGGGTCCGCCCAGTTCTCCGACTCCGTCGACTCCGTGACACCCACGCCGGGCGGCTTCGCGGCCTTCGCGGCAGCCTCGACGATCTCGGCTTCGAGTGTGCCGATGCGCGCGAGCACCTGGCGGACGTCCGGGTGCTGCTCCGTGTACCGCTGACGAAGCTTCGCGAGGCTCGCGCGGAGCTCCTGAAGCTCCTTCGCTTGCTCGGAGACGCGCGTCGGCGTCCCCCGGTTCGCGATCGAGTTCAAGGTCAACTCGCGGCGGTTCTCGGCCGCCTGGAGGCTCGTTTCCACGGTCTGGCGCTCGGCCTGTAAGCGAGCAAGCGTGGCGAGGTTCGATTCGAGCTGCTCGGGAAGCGCGCCCATGTTCCTTTCCTTGAATCGCCGCACTTCGATTTCCGCCTGATCGAGCATCTTCTTCGCCTCGTCGAGGCTCGACTGCGTGAAGCCCTTCGCGTCTCGGATCGCCTGCTCCCGAAGCCTCCCGGTGTTCTCGATGAACAAGCTGGCGAGGCGGTTGGTCACTTTCATCGCCGTCTCGGGATTGCGGTGAACGAAGGAGATGGAGAACGCGTCGTTTCCCTGCACGCGAATGTGCGTCGCCCGCCGCATCTCCCGCACCTGCCAGTGCAGCGGCCGCCTTGTTCGCGCGTAGGGGTCCAGCTCCACGATGATCCGCTCCAGGCGGGTTCGGCTCTGCACTTCCTGCCGGATGGTGCCGAGGCGCTCGTACAGCCGGTCGGTGTCCGTCGCGTTCGCGACCCGCCGGGACTCGACCATGATGAGCGTCGACGACTGGTATTTCTTGGGGAGCACCAGGAGCAGAACCACGGCGGTGGTGAGCACCAGAACGAACGGCAGTAAAGTATGGAGAGGGTAGCGGAGTGGGATTTCCGCGTACTCCGCGAGCTCGCGGATCGATCGCGGCGAATCGAAATCCGTGGTCGTGTTCATGCACGCGCCTCATTCATCCCGCGGCCAAGGGAATACTCGAGGCCGCGCTCGGGCGTTGGTAGACTCACCCTAGAACCCTCCTCCGAGACGTCCAGCATCCCGGTCTCGTCGAGAAGTCCGCGCCCCGAGCGGTGACCGCACCGAAGGGCGCGTGCAGAATCCCCCACATCGATTCTCCGCGTATTGCGCCACAGTGGGCGCAAATCCCTATGGTTGGGGCCAGGGTGACCTGGTCTTTGTAAATGAAAACCGATGATGTTGTCAAGGCGCGCCCGCGACCCGCTCCGCCCATCCCAGAACCGATTCGAAAAGCGACGCCTGTGTCGCGGGGTGGGTGAAAATGTGATCGGACCCTTCGACGAGCCGCTCCGCTACCAACCCGTCATCGAGGAGCGGCCTCAACTTTCGCCGGACCCCGCGGTAGAAGTGGTGCGAAGCGCTGCCGTTCGAGTAGACGAGGAGGAGCCGCGATCGTCTTCTTCCGATGGCTCGGGCTGCCTCGACGAAATCCCGGCGCGATGGCGACATGAACTCTTCGCTCACCCGGGTGCTGCCCGCGGAGCGCTTCACCGCCGACCATCGAACGAGCTCGAGCCATGCCTCGCTCTTGCCCGTCAAGAACCGAATCCAGCTCATCGGGTTTCGCAGGCGATGCCGGTAGAGTCCGATCAGATATCCCATGGTCGGGACGGCATGAGGTTCGACGAGCACCGCTCCCGCCACCCGCGGATCGTCTCGCGCGGTCCTGAGGGCGTTATCGGCCCCGGAGCAGATTCCGAACAGAACGAAACGGGTCACTCCCCGAGATGACTCGAGATAGTCCATGCACTCCCGCGTCTCGTCCATCGTCGCCTGCGCGAAGGAGCGAGTGTCCCCGCGCGGCGGGCTGTCGCCGATACCGGAGTGGTCGAAGCGCATGGCGACGAAACCCCTTTGCGCGAGCTCGCGCGCGAGCTTCACGTGAAGTCGGTTGGGACCCACCCGGTGGACGAGGCCGGCGTTCAGCGCCACGAAACCGAGGCGCCCCGAGCCGTTTTGCGGAAGACCGGGCTCGGTGACCACGCCCGCCAGGCCCTTGCCCCGGCCGAAGAGGAGCGCCACTTCCTTAATGGGCTTCATGGGCTTCATGGGCTTCATGGGGAAGACTCGCAGAACCAATCGGCGATTGACTGGACCGCCGCGCTCGGAACGAGAGCTTGATCGATCCCTTCTCCCTTGAGCCAAAACTTCGCGCCGGGGACGTGCTGGACCGTGGCGGCGCGTGCGACACTCGGAAGACGGTCACGGAATTGCTCCGCCTCGGGCGTGGGGACGCCGAACAGGAAGAGAGCACGCTCCGCTGCGACCGGCCCCGCTCTCAAGAGATCGATCTGCTCGATCCCGTCTCGCAGCCGGCCGGAAAGAGGGAAACCGAGAATCTCGAGAGGGCCGCGAGCGGTGAGCTCGAGCCCGGGAAGTCCAGGATGCGCGAGAGACCATGCGTGCTGGAGCTCGAGGAGCTCGCTCAGATAGCTGCTTCCCACGATCACCGGGTCCCAGAGCGCGAGGCGCTCCACGGGCTGTTCCCGCGCGGGCCGCGAGAAGCGCGAGTGCTCCTCCCAGTCGGAGCCCGAGGAGCGAGACGCGATCGGTTCCGGCGACGTTGCGAATCTCCTCGATGGCGGCGCTTATGTCCGAGAGCCAGCCCTCCATGTCGGCGTCCTCGCCCTCACCCGACGAGTCGCCGCTTCCCGAATAGTCGAATCGCAACGCGTGGAACCCGGACGCGGCGAGGCGATGAGCGAGCTCCCGCAGGGCTCGATGCGCCCTTAGGTACTCACGGCCGAACGGGCAGCATAGGACGACCCCCTCCCTTCGAGGCGCTCCCGCGGCGGGCGGATGGTAAACGCCGAAAAGCGGCTTCGCCGAGGAGCCGAAGAAGAAAGGCTTCATATGAAGTCGGGAGGGGAAATCATCTTAACACGGTGCCTGGCGCTCGAGACCATGCGCCGCCGAAAACGACCGGTATAATCGAAGAAGAGAGTAGAGAAGTGAGACCTCGGGAGGAACATCGATGAACGCTCTCTGGTACGTAACGATCGCTCTGGCGACGCTTTCGACTCCTTCCAGCGCCGAAGCCGAGGGCGAGCGCAGCTTCAAGCCCGGCACGCGGGTCCGCGTATCCGCGGTCGCCGAGGAAGGATGGGTTTTCGTGCGCTGGGAGGGATCCTTCACCTCCCAGGCGAATCCGCTCGAGATCACGATCGATGCGAGCACCGTTCTGCGCCCCGTATTTCAGAAGAAGGGAGAGGCGCGGACCGGGGAGGAACCGCCGAAGGATTCCGTGTCGCTCGAGGTCGCGTCGGTTCCGGGAGGAACCGTCGATATCGCCGTCGTGGATGCCGTCGCCAAGGCGGAGGATTCCATCGTGGGGACCGGCGTGGATCTGCTCTCTGGAGATCCAGGTGATCGAGCGGCCCGGCCGCGGGAACTCTCGGCAGAACCATCGCGCGACGGCGATCGACGTTCCCGACGTGTCCGCCTGCATCCAAGATCCGCAGTTCGGAACGCGTATCTGCCGCGTGAGCGACGCCGACTCGCTCGGGTTCAAGGGAGCTGGTGTCGTCCCGATGTACAGCGGGACCCCCGCCTGGAACGCGGACGAATCGCTCCTTCTCCTCTACGCTCAGGGAGGTCCGGGCCATCAGCTCTTCCGAGGTCAGCCGCCGTACTCTACGTCGGCCCGCTCGGCGATTACCCTGGCGAGCCGGAGGCGATCTACTGGGACGTGAGCGATCCGCTGCGGCTTCGTTAGGTGGACAAGTCGGCGGAAAGCGACTCATGACGATCCGAATCGAGAGCGGGGAGTCGCCCCAGGTCGTCCACGATTTCCAGGACATCTGCGGCTCCGTCCAAGAACGACTTTCCGCTCCTCGTCGAGACGCACCACTGGCAGTCGTTCGACGGACGCGACTGGGGCTTCAAATGCGATCCGAGAAACGGAGCAAAGCGACTCTTCCTCTACGACCTCGTAACCGACCGCGTCCTCTGGAACATGCCCTACACGGGGAGCTCCGCTCGCGGTATCTGGGGCGCGCCCATGCCGTCGCCGTCAGCGGCAATTTCGTCGTCACCCTGCAGAACGCGATCGAGGTCCGCGACCGGGACACGCGGAAAAATCCTCCGCACCATCAGTCCCGACCTCCTCGCCTATCCAACACCTGACCATGGGAGTCGTTACGACAAGGAAGGCCGGCAGCGAGACATCTACGTGACGCTCTACAACGAAGGTCCGCCGGGGCAGAACACCGCTCTCGTCGCGATCGATCTCGAAACCGGCAAAGATGGAGGGCGTCTACCTGAGCGAGCTCTTCGGTTATCCCTATCCCGCCGTCCGGGATCCATCACTCCGCGATCTCCTATCGGCAGCCGAACTTCGTCTGGACCTCCATCATCGGAGCGCAGAACGAGGCCGACACCCGGCAGACGGACGGCCAGCTCCTGCTCGGGAGTGAGATCCTGGTGACCGATCTCCGGGATGGCCGGGTGGGGCGCGTCGCCCATCACCGTTCCCGCCGGGGCTTGAACCCCGTCTACAACCAGCGCCACTCCGACTACTGGCAGGAACCTCACGTGAGCGCGAGTCCGACCGGATGCCGCGCGGTGTTCGGCTCCGACTGGAGCGCAGGACCGCGCCCGGCGACGTCCTTTCAGCCGAAGGTCGATACGTACGTGGTGGAGCTACCGTGCTTCACGCGCACGAACTGAAGAACCTACGGCAAGAAACGCAAAGTCCCAGAGAAATAGGAAACTCTCTTTGCGTCTTGGCTTTCTTCGCGACTTTGCGTTTTTCCCGGTTATCCTTTGTCCACGAGCCATTCCGCGGTCGGAGACGCCGTCGGGAGCTCGGGGGTTTCCGGCTCGGGCTCCGGATTGTCTTCGCGGCCCTCGTCCTCGCGAACCGCTGGGGCGACCGGCGCGAGGTCTTCGCCCGGGTTGATGAACCGGTCCCGCTCGATGCGATGCTGCTTGTCGTACAACTGGCGGTAGCGCCCGTTCTTCCGCAGCAACTCCGTGTGAGTACCTCGCTCAACGATGCGGCCCTGGTCGAGGACGAGGATTCTGATCCGCGGCTTGAATGGTCGAAAGCCGATGGGCGATGACGAAGGTGGTCCTCCCGCGGCGAAGGGCCGCGAGTCCATCCTGAATCAAGACCTCGTTCTCGCTGTCTAGGCTCGACGTGGCTTCGTCGAGAATGAGGATGGCCGGGTTGGCGAGAATCGCCCGGGCAATCGCGATACGCTGCCTTTGACCGCCGGACAGGCGGACTCCGCGTTCCCCGACGACGGTGTCGTACCCTTTCTCGAAGCTCTCGATGAAATCGTCGCAGTGGGCGATTCGCGATACGCGGATGACGTCCTCCCGCGACGCCGAGGGCTTCGAGTAGCGAATGTTCTCCTCGATGGTGCCGGCGAAGAGAAAGTTGTCCTGAAGAACCACGCCGAGGTGGGTGCGGTAATCACGAAGGCGAATCGAGCTCAGGTCCCGTCCATCGACGGAGATGGTGCCGCGGATCGGCCGGTGGAACGCCATTACCAGGCTGGTGATGGTGGTTTTTCCCGCCCCGCTTGGTCCGACCAGAGCGGTGGTGGACCCCGCCGGCGCGTGAAAGGAGATGTCCTTCAGGACCGGAACGCCTTCCTCGTACTCGAACCAGATCCGGTCGAACTCGACTTCGCCCGCGACCTCGGGGATGGCCTCGGTGCCCGTGGATGCCTCTTCCTCCGTCGGCATCTGCATGATCTCCCGCATGCGATCGAGTCCGGCGAAAGCGTCGCTCACTTCTGTCGCGAACGACGCGATTCGCATGAGCGGGTTCACCATCATCATGGTGAAGGCGCCGTACATCACGAGGTCGCCGAGGGTCATCGAGCCATCGAGAATCCCGCGGCCTCCGAAGAAGGTCATGGTGGTGCTGATGGCGCCGACGATGACGATCGACGCCGCTCCAACGGCCGCGCTGGTCGTGATGGTCGTTCCCACCATTCGCAGAAGCCGGTGCGCACCCCGGACGAAGCTGAGGTCCTCGCGTTTCTCGGCGGTGTAGCACTTCACGATGCGAATGCCGTCGATCGACTCCGCCAGGCGCCCGTTCACCTCGGCGAAGAGCTTTCGGCGGGCCCGGAAAATCGGCCGCAGGTATCGGAACGCGAAGACCACGAGCGTCAGGAAAATCGAGAGGAGAAACAGCGTCCAGAGAGTCAGCCGCCAGTTCAGGTAGAGGAGAACGATGAACGCGAGCGCCGACGTCACCAGCCCGCCGATCATGCCGATGAGGCCCGAGCCGATGAGGTTCCGGATACCCTCGGGGTCGTTCATGATGCGCGCAATCACCGCGCCGGTGGTGGTCGAATCGAAGAAGCGAGCGGGAAGGCGGGTAATCTTCTGCTGCATCTGCTGGCGAAGCTCGCTGATGCTCCGCTGCGCCGCGACGCCGATGAGCTGGGAAAGGATGAACGAGCTCGCCGCATGGAACAAGGACGTGAGGAGAATCACGAAGCTCAAGGGCGCGATGAGGTCTGTCCGCTTGTTGGCGATCACCTCGTCGACGAGGAACTTGGTGCTCGCTGGAAGCGCGAGCCCGGCGATTCTCCCCGCGAGCATCATCGCGAGTCCGATCCCCAAACGGTAGCGGTGTTGCCACACGAGCCGCGTCGCCTCGTTGAGCGCGGCGCTGGTCAGTTTTTTTGCCTTCGCCCGGTCGGGAGCCGGCCCGGGATACTTCGTACGCATACGTCTCCGTTTTGGGGGGGGTAATAACTACTCTATCCCATTTGCCCGCGCGGATTCGATAGCCCCGCGCAACGCGACGGCACCAGCGATCCGCTGGTGCCGAACCCTCTGTTCCCTGCCCTTGACAACAGGTGTCGAGTTCCATTACAACTATCGAGCCCCCCCACCCAGCCAGGGGTCTGAGATTCACGAGGCTTGCGGCTTCCACGGCCGTGCGGGATGTCCGCTGACACCTCCGGCTTTACGCCGGTTACAGGTGGTCGGAGGATTGCGCTCTCGCTCGACGGTCGCGGGCCCCGAGCTTCGAGGATCCTGGTTCGTTAGTGTTAGCCCCCCAGTCAAGCAGACCGGTTAGAACGCATGGGGATTCTGGTGATTTAGGCGATTCGTCAGTTTTCGACCTCATCGACCGAAGGATCTGGGAGGGTTGGGGTTTGCCATGAGAACGGCATGCTTTCAGCTGTCGTGCCGGGGGGATGCGGGTTCGGCCGGTCCGATGTCCGATGTTCGCCGAACTTTCACGCGCCGGCATTCCGGGGCGGCGGCGTCATGAAACGGGACGCCGAGCGCGAGGGGCGCTGGCTCGTTCGCGGAAGGCGCGAGAGCCCCGCGCGGATGAGACTCATCTGCTTCCCTTACGCGGGAGGCGGAGCGTCGGCATACCGGGACTGGGGCGCCCTTCTACCCGAGGACCTCGAGGTCGTGGTCCTTCAATTGCCGGGCCGCGAGACGCGGCTTCTCGAGGATCCGGTAACGGACGCGACGGAGCTGACGAGCGCGCTGGTCGATGCCGTCGAGCCGGTTCTCGATGCTCCGTTCTGCTTCTTTGGTCACAGCATGGGGACGATGGTGAGCTTCGAGCTCGCCCGCGCTCTTCGCCGGAGCGGCCGCCCGCAGCCTGCCGCGCTCTTCCTCTCGGCGGGACGGGCACTGCACTTGCCGGATCCCGATCCTCCGATACACCAGCTGCCGGACCGAGAGTTCGTCACCGAACTGCGAGCGCGTTACGACGGGATTCCGGGCGAGGTGCTCTCGAACGAAGAGCTTCTCGAGCTGGTCCTGCCGGGCCTGAGGGGCGATATGAAGCTCCTCGAGACCCACGACTTCGTCGAGGAAGAACCTCTCGACATTCCCATAACCTGTTTCGGCGGTCGCGAGGATCATCGTCTCTCCCACGAGGATCTCGAAGGATGGAGCCGCCACACGCGGGGGTCGTTCGTATTCCGGCGGCTTCCCGGCGACCACTTCTTTCTGCACAGCCAGCGATCTCTTTTATTGCGGTATCTCGCGGACGATCTCATCCAGCTCATGAATCGGCTGGACGAGAAGCCGGCCGCTCCGTCGATCTCTCGTGCGACTCGATGATCAGGAGGCACTCATGAACCGAGACGAGAAAGAAGACAAGACCATCTACAAGGTGGTCGTGAACCACGAGGAGCAGTACTCCATCTGGCCCGCGCACAAGGAGAACCCTCTGGGCTGGAAGGACGCCGGCAAATCCGGGCTCAAGGACGAATGCCTCGCATTCGTGAAAGAAGTCTGGACGGACATGAGGCCGCTCAGTCTCCGGAAGAAAATGGAAGAGGCGGCGAGCCGCGGATGAGCGGGCGCCTCACTCCCTTGACGAGCCGGCGGGACTGAAGATGAGCGGGGTCGAAACCCGCGCGGGTCTCCGGAACGAGGTTGGGGCCGAGCCGATCGCCATCATCGGGATGGCATGTCGGCTTCCTGGCGCTGATTCTCCCGCCGCGTTCTGGAGCCTACTGCGCGAAGGCCGAGAAGCCACGGGCGAGGTGCCGCCTCGCCGCCGCGAAGAGCTTCTGCGCGCCTTTCGCTCCCGCTCCGACGAGTCCAGAACGCATTGGCGCCGCGGCGGCTTTCTCGCGGGGCTCGATGATTTCGACGCACGGTTCTTCGGGATCGCTCCCCGCGAGGCCGAAAGGATGGATCCCCAGCAGCGGCTCCTCCTCGAGACGACGTGGGAGGCCATCGAAGATGCCGGCATCGCGGCGGACGCTCTCGCCGGAAGCTCGACCGGCGTCTACGTCGGGATCTGGACCAGCGACTACGAGCGGCTCATGTTCGAGAGCCCGCGCGGTGTCGACTTCTATATGACCACCGGCGGCGGAAGGTACTCGGGCTCCGGCCGCCTTTCTTATTTCTTCGGGCTTCAGGGGCCGAGCTTGACGCTCGACACGGCCTGCTCCTCTTCGCTCGTCGCCGTTCACCTCGCCTGCCGGAGCCTCGCGGACGGTGAGTGCGACCTCGCGCTCGCGGGCGGAGCGAACGTGATCCTCGACCCGTCAATCACCATCGCCTACTCGAAAGCGAAAATGCTGTCTCCCGAAGGGAGCTGCAGGTTCGGGGACGCGTCCGCCGACGGCTACGTGCGAAGCGAAGGCGTGGGGATGGTCCTGCTGAAGCCTCTGGCGAAAGCGCTCGCGGACGGCGACCCCGTGCGCGCGGTCATCCGCGGGACCGCTACGAACCACGACGGGAAGGCGAGCGGCTCGATTGGCCGCCCCGCGGTGCTCGGGCAGATCGACGCGCTTCGGCGGGCTTACCGCCGCGCCGGGATCCCGCCTTCGCGGGTCTCGTACGTGGAAGCCCACGGGACCGGCACCCGCGCCGGCGATCCGGTCGAGCTCGAAGCGCTCGCCGCCGTACTGGGAGAGGGGCGCGACCCGGCGAGACCGTTCCTCGTCGGCTCGGCGAAGACCAACCTCGGACATCTCGAGGCGGCGTCCGGCATCGCGGGACTCATCAAGACGGTGCTCTGTCTCGAGAACGAGGTCCTTCCCGCGAGTCTCCATTTCACGGAGCGGAGCCCCGCGATCGACTGGGAGGCGCTTCCGCTGCGCATCGTGAGCGAACCGACTCCGTGGCCGAGGAGCGCGGATAGCGACGAGACGCGCATCGCCGGCTTGAACTCGTTCGGAATCTCGGGGACGAACGCCCACCTCGTTCTCGAGGAGGCGCCGCGCGCCGCCGGGTCCGTCCGCTCCGTTCTCGAAGCCTCCGATCTCGAGCTCTTGCCGCTTTCCGCGAAGAGCGAGGGCGCGCTCCGCGAGCTTGCCCGCCGCTATCGAGATTTCCTTTCGCAGAACGAGAGTCTCTCTCTGCGCGACATCGCGCGGACCGCGAGTCTCGGCCGGGCGCATCTTTCGCATCGCGCCGTCATCGCCGCTCGAGACGAATCGGGAATGCGAGACGGTCTCGGAGCGCTCGCGGCGGGAGGTGAGAGCGCGTCGCTCCTCCTCGGCCGGAGCGCCTCGCGGAAAGCCCCGCGACTGGCCTTCGTTTTTCCCGGCCAGGGCTCGCAGTGGCTCGGCATGGGCGCGCGCCTCTTCGAGCGCGAGGCGGTGTTTCGCGAGCAGATCGAACGATGCCATGAGGCGCTCCGGGCCGAAGCGGACTTTTCGCTCGTCGACGAGATCCGAGCCGATGCTCCCGCGTCGAAGCTCGCGCGCATCGACGTGGTCCAGCCGACGCTCTTCGCGATACAGACCGCGATTGCCGCGCAGTGGCGGCACTGGGGCGTCGAGCCCTCGGTCGTGATCGGTCATTCCATGGGAGAGATCGCCGCTGCCGCCGTGTCGTCCGCTCTCAACCTCGAAGACGCGGCGCGGGTCATCGCGCGGCGGAGCCGGCTTCTCCTTCGAGTGAGCGGCCGCGGGGCGATGGCTCTGGTCGAGCTCTCCATCGCGGATGCGATGGAAGCGATCCGCGGCCGTGAGGACCGCTTGTCGGTCGCGGTCAGCAACAGCCCGCGCTCCACGGTCCTTTCGGGAGACGGGGAGGCGCTCGAAGTCGTGGTCCGCGCCCTCGAGGCGAGAGATGTCTTCTGCCGTTTCATCAAGGTCGATGTCGCCTCGCACAGCCCGCAGATGGATCCCTTGCTGGAAGAGCTGCGGAAGGCGCTGGAAGCGATCGAGCCTCGCGCGGAAGAAATCCCATTTCACTCCACGGTCACCGGCGAACGCATCGGGGGTCGCGATCTCGGACCCTCGTACTGGGTAAGGAATCTGAGAGAGCCGGTGCTCTTCGCGAAAGCCGCCCGAGACGTACTGGCCTCGGGCGTCGACGTCTTTCTCGAAGTGAGCCCGCATCCGATACTCCTTCCCGCTCTCTCCGAGGCGCCGGGGTGGGGGGAGGCCGATGCCGTGGCGCTGTCCTCGATGCGGAGAGACGAGAACGATCGCGACGAGATGCTGCGCGGCCTCGGGCGTCTTCACGCGCTCGGCGCATCCGTGGACTTCTCGCGCGTCCACGCGGGTCATGCGGGCCATCCTGTGAAGACGCGCCCGGTCCGGCTTCCGACCTATCCGTGGCAGCGGGAGCGCTACTGGCTCGATACGGGGAAGAGGCTCGCGGCCCCGGATCCCGAGCCGGATTCGTACTACCGCGTGAGCTGGGAATCTGCCCCGCTGCCAGCGGGTCCGACGCGGGGGCGTCGATGGATTCTCCACGCGGACGAGGGTCGTGTCGCAGAAGAGCTCGCTTCGGTGCTGCGCGCGCGGGGCCAGCACGTGGAGCTCCAGCGCCGCGAAGCTTTTTCGCTCGATGGAAGAGGCGGCGAGCCCGTCGGACCCGTGGGAATCGTTCACTTCGGCGAAGTCGAGAGCCTCCTCGATCTCGTGAAGATCCTCGCACGAAGTCAGTTCGAATCCGCTCCGCGGATCTATGTCGCGACGCGCGGGATGTTGGGGGCGACACTCTCGCCGCACGCGTGGCCTCTTTGGGGCCTCGCGCGCGTCCTGTCCCAGGAGCACCCCGAGCTCCGCGGCACGCGCATCGACGTCGGCTCGGCCGGACCGTCCGAGATCGAGGGACTCGCGCGCGAGCTCCTCGCGGACTCGGACGACGATGAGATCGCTTTTCAAGGAAGCGATCGGCTTCTCGCCCGTCTCGAGCCCTTTTCGCTTCCGGTCCAACCGTCGAAGGACCTCCGAAAGGACGGAACCTACCTCGTAACCGGAGGGCTCGGAGGGCTCGGACTCGAGGTCGCGCGCTTCCTCGTCGAGCGAGGCGCCCGCGACGTCGCGCTCCTCGGAAGAAACGGCGCTTCCGTCGCGGCGGAGTCGAAGCTGGCATCGATGCGCGCTCAGGGAGCGCGCCTTCAGGTCTTGACCGCCGACGTCGCGCGCGCGGAGGACCTCGATCGGATCCTTTCGGCGGTTCGTGAGAAAGCTCCGCTCCGAGGCGTGGTTCACGCGGCGGGAGTCCTCGAGGACGGGATTCTCGCGGGCCTGGACCCGCAAATTCTCGCGCGAGTGATGGCCCCCAAGGTCCAGGGAGCGTGGAACCTGAGCACGGCGACCTGGGACGATCCACTCGAATTCTTCGTCTCCTTCTCTTCCGTCGCATCGCTCCTCGGGACGGCAGGGCAGGGGAGCTACGCGGCGGCCAACGCGTTTCTGGACGGCCTCGCGCACTACCGCAAATCGCGCGGAAGGCCCGGGCTCTCGATTCACTGGGCTCCCTGGGCGGACGTAGGCCTCGCCGCTCGGGGCGGCGGGGGCGCGAACCTTGCACGGCGCGGCATCGGAGTCCTTCCTCCGGCGCAGGCGCTCGCGGCTTTCGACCGGCTCCTGGCTTGCGAGGACGCCGGCCCGGAGGTCGCGGTCATGTCGTTCGACGTCGAGGAATGGATCTCGGCCCATCCGCAGCGGTCACGGTCGAGCTTTCTCGGCAGACTTTCGAAGGCGGAGTCATCGCCCGCGAGCCCCGAGTCCTTCCGCGACGAGCTCTCGAGAACCGAGCCCGCGGCGCGGCCCGCCCTTTTGACGGAGCACGTCCGCGCGCAGGTCGCGCGGGTCACCCGGCTCGCGCCGTCGGACATCGACGTCGGCGAGACGCTCAAGAGTCAGGGGCTCGATTCGCTCATGGGACTCGAGCTCCGGAATGGGCTCGAGCGGTCGCTCGGCCTTCCTCTCAAAGCGACGCTCGTTTGGAACTATCCGACCGTCTCTCTCATCGCCGGATTCCTCATCGAACGGCTCGAGGGCGATGGGGCGCTGCCGCCGGACGAGATTCTGAATCTCCTCGACGGAGTGCGCGATCTCGCGTCGGACGAGGTGGAGCGGATGCTCTCCGAGAGAGGGACGCGATGAGCTCGATCGAAGCGCTGGTAGAAAAGCTCACTCCGGCGCAGCGGGAGCTTCTCGCGCGGCTTCTCTCTCCGGGCCCGAAAGCGGGAGGGCGCGAGCCCATCGCTGTCATCGGGATGGCGTGCCGATTCCCCGGGGGCTCCTCGAGTCCGGCGCTTTTCCAGGAGCTTCTTCTTCGGGGCGGCGACGGCATCACCGAGATCCCCGCCGATCGTTTTCGCGCCGAGGATTTCTACGACCCGCGCCCGGGAGTCCCGGGAAAGATGACGTCGAAATGGGGCGGGTTCCTCGACGATGTCGATCGTTTCGACGCGCGATTCTTCGGCGTCGCGCCGCGGGAAGCCGCGGACATGGATCCGCAGCAGCGTCTCCTTCTCGAAGTCGCCCACGACGCGCTCGAAGACGCGGGCCTCGTCGACACCGCTCTCGCCGGGAGCGCGACCGGTATCTTCGTGGGAACGCACAGCCACGACTATTCCTGGCTTTCGTTCCGTGATCCCGAAACGGTGCACTCCTATCTCAGCACCGGATCGTCGAACAGCATCGTCGCGAATCGCCTCTCGTATCTTCTCGACCTCAAGGGCCCGAGCCTCGCCGTCGATACCGCGTGCTCGTCGTCTCTCGTCGCCCTCCACCTCGCTTGCCGGAGCCTCGCGAGCGGAGACTGCCGGGTCGCGCTCGCCGCGGGAGTGAACGTGATCCTTTCCCCGCATTGGGGGATCGCCGTCTCGCAGCTCGGCATGCTGTCGCCCGACGGCCGATGCCGTCCGTTCGACGCCGCCGGCGGCGGTTTCGTGAGGAGCGAGGGATGCGGTGTCGTCGCGCTGAAGCGGCTCTCCGACGCGACGGCAGACGGCGATCGGATCCACGCGATCGTTCGCGGCTCTTTCGTGAATCAGGATGGGCGCACCAACGGCATCACCGCGCCGAGCGGCCACGCCCAGCAGGCGGTCGTGCGCGAGGCGCTCACGGACGCCGGCGTCGCCCCCGAGGCCATTCGCTACATCGAGACTCACGGGACGGGGACCTCGCTCGGCGATCCCATCGAGGTCGAGGCGCTCGCCGCGGTCGTCGGCGGCCGACGCGGGGTCGACCCTCCCTGCGTCCTCGGCTCGCTCAAAGGCAACGTTGGGCATCTCGAGGCGGCCGCGGGCATCGCGGGGTTCATCAAGGTCGTGCTGGCGCTCGAGACCGAGCGAATTCCGCGTCAAGTACATTTCGAGCGCCTGAATCCGGAGATCGATCTCGCGGAGACGCGGTTCGTCATCCCGAAAGAAACGATCTCGTGGCCGCGGGTAGAGGGCGTCCGGCGGCTCGCCGGCGTGAGCTCGTTCGGTTTCGGAGGAACGAACGCTCACGTCGTCATCGAAGAAGGCCCCGCGACGGCGAAGACCGTCGCCGCCGGAGCGGAGCGAAAGAGCCATCTCCTCGTCGTCTCGGCTCGATCCGAGGACGCGCTGCGGGATCTCGCGGAGAAGCACGCGGCGCGCTTTTTGTCTTCCGAAGACCCGATCGAGGACGTTTGCTTCACCGCCGGCGCGAAGCGGAGCCACTACGCGCACCGACTCGCCGTCCTGGGACGAGATGGGCGGGAGCTTTCCGAGCGCCTGAGCGCGTTCGTCGAGGGACGGTCTCGAGACGGCGCGTACCACGCGGTCGTTCGCGAGAAGCCGCTCTCTCCGGTCTTCGTCTTCTCGGGTCAAGGACCGCAGTGGTGGGGCATGGGCCGCGAGCTCGGTCGGAGCGAGCCCGTCTTCCGTCGAGCGCTCGAGCGGTGCGACGAGATTCTGTCGCGCCACGCGAAGTGGTCTCTTTTCGAAGAGCTCGGGGGCTCCGAGCCCATGACCCGTATCGCGGAAACGGAAATCGCCCAGCCCGCGCTCTTCTCGCTCCAGGTGGCCTTGGCGGAGCTCTTGAAGTCCTGGGGAATCGTGCCGGGGGCGGTTCTGGGGCACAGCCTCGGTGAGATCGCCGCCGCCCACGTCGCGGAGGTCCTCACGCTCGAGGAGGCGATCGGTCTGGTCTTTCAACGGGGACGTCTGATGCAGGCGGCGAGCGGCAAGGGGAAGATGGCCTCGATCGAGCTTCCGCTCGATGAAGTGGAAGCCCGCCTCGCCGGCCTCGAAGGCGCGGTCACCGTGGCCGCCTCGAACGGACCTCGTACCACCGTCGTCTCGGGAGATTCCGCGCCCGTCGAGGAGTTTCTGCGATCGCTCGAGCGGGAATCCATCGCCGCGCGGCTTCTTCCCGTCGATTACGCGTTTCACAGTCCACAGATGGATCCGATCGCTCGAGAGCTCGAGACGCTTCTCGCGGGGCTCGCTCCGCGGCCCGCGAAGATCCCCTTCGTGTCCACGGTCACCGGGAAGAGCGCCTCCGGATCCAGCCTCACGCCCTCGTACTGGAGGGACAACGTTCGGAAGCCCGTGCGGTTCCGCCACGCCGTCGCATCGCTCCTCGATTCCGGCCACCGCCTCTTCGTCGAGGTCGGCCCGCACCCCGTGCTTTCTCCGTCGATCGCGTCGTCGCTCGAAGAGCGCTCCCTGAGCGAAGAGGGACGGGTCTTCCCCTCGCTCCGTCGCGGACGGGACGAAGACCGCGCAATGGGCGAGCTCCTTGCCGCTCTCCACGTCTCGGGGAGTGTTCCGAGCTTCGAGGCTCTGTACCCGGCGCCGCGGCGGATCGTATCGCTTCCGACATATCCTTTTCGTCGCGAGCGCTTCCCGGTGTCCGCTGGCCGCGCCGACCTTGCTGAGAAGACCGCTCCGGGCATCGTGTGCCAGAGGATTCGCGCTGCCCTTCCCATCTTCGAGTTTCGCGTCGACGCGGAATGGCGGTCCTCTCTTGCGGCTGCCTGTGTCTCGATGGCCGTCGAAGCCGCGCACCGGCTCTCGTCCGTCCCGCTCGAGAGCGTCACGGTCCGGACGCTCGAAATCCTCCGTCCCCTTGTCTCGCAGAATGGCGGCGAGACCATCCAGTGGATGGGAGACGAGTCCGGGGAGAGCTTCCGAGTTTTTTCGACCGGGTCTCCGGACTCGGACCAATGGACGCTCAACGCGAAGGGAAAGGTCAGCGGTTCGGGAACGAAGTCTGCGTCGTCGTTCCTCGACATCGCGGAAATCCGGCGACGGCTCGCGCAGGTGGGAGAGGCCGAAGTCTTTCGAGGAACCGGAGAAGTGCTGGCCGCGATCGAGCTCGCTCCGGAGCTGACTTCAGAACGCTCACTCTATCGGAGTCATCCCGCGGTCATCGACGCCTGTCTCCGGCCGCTTCTCGACGTCCTCGACGAGCCCTCCGCGCCCGTCGCGTTCGATCGCTTCGTATTTCATCGATCGGACGCGAGCCGGCTCTGGTGCCATGGAAGACTGCGCTCCGAGGACTCGGACGCCGGGGTCAAAACCTTCGACGTCCGCATCGCCGACGAGTCTGGACGGATCCGCGCCGAGATCGACGGCATTCGTTTCAAGCCGGCGAGCGAGCGGTCGTCGAGCGCACCGTCTCTTTATGAGGTCCAGTGGCGCCCTTCCGATCTCGCTCCTTCTTCCGCGTCCAATCGCGCGGAATGGCTCCTCATCTCGGACAGAGACACGGTGGCCTCCTCGCTCGAATCGGTCTTGCTCGAGCGCGGAGATCGAGTTCGCCGCGTTCGCTCTTCCGAGATAGCGCCGGCCATCGAGAGCTCACGGGCGCGTCGCGTCGGAGTCGTCCATCTCGGGAGTCTGGGAACATCAGCAGAGGATCCTCTGGAAGACCTCGAGCCGGTCGCTGAAAGTCTTCTCGCGATCGTAAGGACGCTCGCCGAGAAGAGGCCCGACCTCGAGACGCGCCTTTTTCTCGTGACCCGAGGATGTCAGGCCATCGGGGAGGGGACACAGCCGCTCCGGCTTTCGGGCTCGATGCTCTGGGGTCTCGGCGCTGCTCTCGCGCTCGAGAATCCCGAGCTCCGCCCGGTCTTGGTCGACCTCGATCCGGAGGCCCCCCCGGACGAAACGCGCGCGCTTGGATCCGTCCTCGCTTTCGACCTCGACGAGAGTCGGATCGGATTTCGCTCGGGTCGCGCGTTCGTCGCGCGCCTCGCGCCGATGGTTTTCGGTGCCTCGACGAACGGGCACGGGCCCGACGCGCACGGCGAAAGCGAACCGCTCGACTCCGAGGCGCGGTACCTCGTGACGGGCGGGCTCGGAGCGATCGGGCTCGCCGTCGCGCGGTGGCTCGCCTCGAAGGGAGCGCGCCATCTCGTGCTGGCCGGCCGGAGAGGCGCTTCGCCCGACGCCGAGAAAGAGATCGAATCGCTTCGCGGCGCGGGAGTGAAAGTATCCGTTGCCGCCGCGGACGTGTCCCGCAAGGAAGATGTGCGTCGACTCGTCGCTCGCGCCGTCGACGGACGGCCCCTCAAAGGAATCGTGCACGCGGCGGGAGTGCTCGACGACGGGATCTTCCTGCGTCAGAGCTGGAAGAAGCTTCTGTCCGCGCTCGCGCCGAAGGTTCAGGGCGCCCTCCACCTGCACCGGGAGACGACGGGCGAGCCGCTCGACTTTTTCATCGCGCTCTCTTCGATGGCTTCCGTCCTCGGCTCGGCGGGGCAAACCGGCTACTCCGCGGCGAACGCGTTTCTCGACGCGCTCTCTTTCGAGCGGCGCCGGCAAGGCCTTCCCGCAACGAGCGTTTCTTTCGGCCCCTTCGACGGCGCAGGAATGGCCGCCCGTATCGAAGGACGCGATCGGTACCGCGAGCAGGGGATTCGAAAGACGAAGCCGGAGGAAACGCTCGCACTCCTGGAACGGCTTCGACATGGCCCCCCTCACACGCTCGCTGTTTCCATCGACTGGGAAGGGTACGTCCGGGCGCTACCGACGCGGGTTTCTACCTCGCTCTTTCGCGAGATCGCTCCTTCCGCGCGCTCCGAACGAGAGGCCCGCGCGGCGATCGAATCGATACCGAAGCACCTCGAGAACATTCCTGCCGCGAAGCGTCGCGCGGAGGTCGAAGCCCGTGTGCGCGGGCACATCCTCCTCGTGCTTGGCCTCCCGGAGGGCTCTGCCCTCGATCCCTATCAAGGCTTCCGCGACGCGGGTCTCGATTCGCTGATGGCGGTCGAGGCGCGCAATCGCATACGGGTGGACTTTCCCGATCTCGTGCTGGCAACGACCCTGTGCTTCGACTACCCGACGCTCGGGGCCCTCACCGACTACTTGATGAAGGCGCTGCACCTCGACTCTGCGCCCGCGCGGACCGAGCCGGCGTCGCGCCAGGCCCGAATCGAGGATCTCTCCGAGGCCGAGGCCGAGGCGCTCCTCCTCGAGGAGCTCGAAGGGCGGAGGTCCTGACGTGACGTCTTCCCAGGATCTCTCTCCGCTCAAGCGCGCGCTCGTCGAGCTCCGTGAACTGCGCGCGAAGCTCGCGGCTTTCGAGCGGGAAAAGAGCGAGCCTCTCGCGGTCATCGGCATCGGGTGCCGGTTTCCCGGCGGCGCCAACGATCCGCGCACCTTCTGGGAGCTCCTGCGAGACGGCAGGTCGGTCACCGCGGAGGCTCCTCCGGATCGGTGGGACAACGGCGATTTCTTCGACCCGAACCCGGACGCCCCCGGAAAGATTGTGACCCGGCGTGGAGGATTCCTCGATCGCATCGATCTCTTCGACGCGGATTTCTTCGGCATCACTCCGCGGGAAGCGGTCTCGATGGATCCGCAGCAGCGGCTGCTCCTCGAAGTGAGCTATGAGGCTCTACAGGACGCGGCCGTGGCGCCGGAGAAGCTTCGCGGCGGCGATACCGGCGTCTTCGTGGGTATTGGAACCAGCGACTACCTGCAGCTTCGGTCGCGCTCCTCCGATCTTTCCGAGGTCGATGCCTATCTCGCGACGGGCACGTCTCACAGCGTCGCGTCGGGGCGGCTCTCTTACTTCTACGGCTTCGAAGGGCCCTGCCTCTCCGTCGATACCGCCTGCTCTTCCTCTCTCGTGGCGGTGCACCTGGCGATTCGGAGTCTTCGCGCGGGCGAATGCTCGATGGCTCTCGTGGGCGGAGTCAGCGCTCTCGCCGCTCCCGACATGAGTGTGAACTGTTCCCGCGCCCGGATGCTGGCGCCGGACGGTCGTTGTAAGACGTTCGATGCCTCCGCCGACGGGTACGCGCGGGCCGAAGGCTGCGGCGTCATCGTGTTGAAGCGCCTCTCGGACGCGGAGCGCGACGGCAACCGAATTTACGCCGTTCTTCGCGGCTCCGCCGTCAACCAGGACGGTCGAAGCTCGGGGCTCACGGTCCCGAACGGGCCCGCGCAGGAGGCCCTCATCCGCGCCGCGCTAAAGAGCGCCGGCGCCGCGGCCGGCGACGTGGATTACGTCGAGGCTCACGGGACGGGGACACCGCTCGGAGATCCGATTGAGGTCCAAGCGCTCGGCGCCGCATTCGGGCCCGACCGGGAGCGGCCCCTGGTCATCGGCTCCGTGAAGACGAACCTCGGGCATCTCGAAGCCGCCGCGGGCATCGCGGGACTCGTGAAGGTCGTGCTCGCGCTCGCCCACGAGGAGATTCCTCCGCATCTACATCTCAACGAGCTGAATCCTCGCGTCGACTGGAGCTCGCTGCCGCTCGAGGTCGGGGTGGCGCGGCGCGCCTGGCCGCGGACCCATCGGGAGCGCATCGCGGGGGTCAGCTCGTTCGGCTTCAGCGGCACGAACGCCCATGTGGTCATAGCCGAAGCGCCGGCGCCTGGGCTCGAGTCGGAAGCGGCCGACCGTCCTCTCCACGTTCTCGCGCTCTCGGCTCGCAGCGACGCCGCTCTGTCGGTCGTCGCCGAGCGCATCGCCGCGCGGCTCGACGAGTCGGAGGCTCCCTCGTTCGCCGACGTCGCCTACACCGCGGCGACGGGACGGTCGCATTTCGAGCACCGGCTCGCGGTGGTCGCAAGCTCGGCGGCGGACGCTTCCGCGAAACTGGCTTCCGGTCCGGAGCGGGGGAGAGTGCTTCGAGGCTCCGCGCCCGCGGTCGCGTTTCTCTTCACCGGCCAGGGCTCGCAGTACTACGGCATGGGCCGGACCCTCTACCAGAGCTGTCCCCGTTTTCGCGAGAGCCTCGAGCGCTCCGATGGGATTCCTGCGGCCGATTCTCGGCGAGTCCCTGTTGGACGTCCTTTATGACGCAGACGCGAGCCGCGAGCATCTCGACCGTACCCGCTGGACCCAGCCCGCGCTCTTCGCGCTCGAGCACGCTCTCGCGGAGCTCTGGCGCTCCTTTGGAGTCGAGCCCACCTACGTTTTCGGACACAGCGTAGGGGAGTACGCCGCCGCCGTCACCGCGTCGACCTTCGATTTGGAGTCCGGCCTGAGGCTCGTCGCCGAGCGGGGCCGCCTGATGGATGGTCTTCCCGACGGCGGCGGGATGGCCGCGGTCTTCGCGCCGGAGAGCCTCGTTGTCGAAGCCGCGAAAGCCTTTCCGTCGCTCTCCGTCGCCGCTTCGAACGGCCCCTCGAGCGTCGTCGTCTCGGGAAAGAAGGATGAGTTGGCCGCGCTCGTCTCGGCCCTCCGGGATCGGGGCATCGACAGCCGGGATCTCAACGTGTCCCATGCGTTTCACTCGTCTCTGGTCGAGCCTGCTCTCGGCCCGTTCGAGGACTACGTCCGCGGATTCCGGATCGGTGAGCCTTCGGCCGCGCTCGTTTCGAGCGTGACGGGAAGCCTCGTGAAGCCCGGCGAGATCCAGAATCCGTCCTACTGGCGGCGGCAGACGCGCGAGACCGTGCGCTTCGCCGAGGCCGTCGAGACGCTCCGGTCCGAGGGAGTTTCCGTCTTCCTCGAAATCGGGCCCTCGCCGGTCCTCTGCGGGTTGTCCTCCGCGTCGACGGGGGAGCTCTGGCTGCCCTCGCTGAGGAAAGGGTCCGACGATTGGGAGACCCTGCTCTCGAGCTTCGCCCGCCTCTACACCCGTGGAGTGGAGGTGAGCTTCGACGGGCTCGACCGGGGGTACCGGCGCCGTTCCGTGAGCCTTCCGACCTACCCGTTCGAGCGCGAAAGATTCTGGATAAAGACGGCCGCCCGCGATCGCGAAGCGCGGGAGGACCAATGGTTCTACGAGGTGGCCTGGGAGCGCGCGGAACCGCGGAATCGCTCGGGCTCGAATGGTTCTGGCGCGGCTTCCCTCGGGCCCCGGGACTTCATTGTCTTTTCCGACCGGAGCGGCGTGGGTCATCGCGTGGCCGAGTTGGCGCGAGCCTCGGGCCACAGGGTCCTCGAGATTGAAAGCGGCTCGGATCACGAGCTGCCTCTGTCGTCGCTCGAAGGCGACCGGCCTCGCGAGTACCTCTACCTCCGCGGGCTCGACGCTCCGTCCGAGGAGGAAATCAACGAGACCGGATTCACCGCGCACGAGACGGACCTTCTCGCGCCGCTGCTGTCCCTGACCCGCGTCCTTCTGCGAGAACCGCTTGTCGAGAGCCGCCTCTGGCTCGTCACCCGCGGTACGCAAGGAGCGACGTCCGCGGAAACACCAGGAGGCCTCGAGGGTCTCTCCGGTGCGCCGATATGGGGATTCGGCAGGGTCTTCGCTCTCGAGCATCCCGATGCGTGGGGAGGGCTCATCGACGTGGCGGGCTCGCCGGACGAAGCCGCGGCCTCGCTCCTTCGCGAGGTCGAGACAACCGGCGGTGAGGATCAGATCGCGGTTCAGGGATCTTCTCGCTCGGTCGCCCGCCTGGGTCGCACATCTTTCCAGCGGACCTCTCGGCTTCTCGAGCTCCGCGCCGACGGTTCCTATCTGATAACGGGAGGGCTCGGGCGCCTCGGGCTTCTCTTCGCTCGCTTCCTCGTGGAGCGCGGGGCGCGTCATCTCGTGCTCCTCGGGAGAACGGGTCTTCTCGAGCCGCCAGGTTCCGACGATTGCTCTCGGACCATTGCCGAGATCGAGTCCCTCGGCGTATCGGTCGAAGTCGTCGTCGGCGACGTCGCGAACGTGAGGACCCTCGACGCTCTCGCTCGGAGGCTCGACGAAGCCGGAAGGCCGCTGCGCGGCGTAGCGCATGCCGCCGCGGTCACGGAGACCCGCAGCCTTCGCGAGACGACGACCGATGCGCTTCGAGCCGTGCTCGAGCCCAAAATCGGCGGCGCCTGGGCGCTTCACCGCATCACCGAGACCCGACGGCTCGATTTCTTCCTGCTCTTTTCATCGAGCGCGGGCATCCTGGGTGTCTCGGGACTCGGCGCCTATGCGGCCGGGAATCAATTCCTCGACGCCCTCGCCCGGCATCGCCGGGCGCGGGGACTGCCCGCGACGAGCGTGAGCTGGGGCGCCTGGGAATACGCGCGCTGGGCGACGGAAGAGGCGCGACTGCGGTCGCGTGAAGGAGGCATGCTCCCCCTTCCCGCGTCCCGCGCGCTCGCGCTCGTCGATTCGATTCTCCTGTCCGACCGCGCGCACTACGTCGTCGCCGAGATCGACTGGAGCAAGCTCAAACCGGTTTACGAGGCTCGCCGCAAGCGGCCCTTTCTCGAACGATTCGATGTCTCGCCAGAGTCGCCGGCCGCGCTACCGCTTCGCTCGCTTCGAGAGGATTCTGGCTTCCGCGGCCCCGGAGAGGCGGCTCGCGCTCACGGACGAGTATCTCGAGCGAGAGCTGGCGCGAACCCTCGGGCTCGAAGGCGGCGCCCGCGTCGATCCGTCGAGACCCCTGAGCGAAATGGGCATCGATTCGCTCATGGCGGTGCAGCTCAAGAATCGTCTCGAATCGCATCTGGGCGCGTCGGTCAGCGTTCGAAGCCTGCTCGGCGGAGCGACTCTCGAGGAGCTGCGCAAGAGCGTCCGCCTTTCCGTCGGGGCGAACGGCGAGAGCGCGGCTGCGAGGCTCGAGCGCAGGGGTGAGAGAGAAGAAGTGCTCTCCTTCGCGCAGGAACGTTTCTGGTTCCTGGAGCAGCTCGAGCCCGGGAGCTCCCTCTACGCCAACGCCGCGCTCTTCCGCATTCGCGGAGCGCTCGACCCAGGAGCGCTCTCGCAGGCACTCGACCGTCTCCGCGAGCGGCACGAGGTCCTGCGCACCCGCTTCACGCTCGTCGACGGCGAGCCGCGGCAGGTGGTGATGGAGCCCGCCCGCTTTCCGCTCCGTGTCGTCGACCTCGTCGACCTCCACCGGGCCGGAGGCGAGGACGAGGCGATGAAGCGCGCCCGGGAAGAGCTCGCTCGGCCCTTCGATCTGCGTACGGGAGATCTCGTGAGGGCCGCGCTCTTTCGTATCGCGGCCGACGACCATCTGCTCGTGGTGAGCATGCACCATGCGATCTCGGACGGTTGGTCGTATCGGGTGTTCCTGAAAGATCTCGGGGCCTTCTATCACGGCATGCCTCTCGAGCCTTTGCCCGTTCAGTACACGGATTTCGCGAGATGGCAGCGCCGGAGCATGAGCGGGGAGGACATCGAGCGGCAGCTTTCGTACTGGAAGCGCCAGCTCGCCGGAAGTCCGCCCCTCCTGCAGCTTCCGACGGACTTTCAAAGACCGCCTACCCAGGCGTTCCGCGGCCGACAGATCGACGTCGAGATCGAGCCGTCGCTGAAGCGCTCGCTCGAAGAGCTATCGCGGCGCGAAGGCGCGACTCTCTTCATGACCCTGCTCGCGGCCTTCGGAACGCTCCTTCATCGCTTCAGCGGGGAGACGGATATCTCGATTGGCTCGCCCATAGCCGGCCGTCACCGGGCGGAGATCGAGAACAGCATCGGTGTCTTTCTCAACAACCTGGTGTTCCGCGCCGATTTCTCCGGCGATCCGACTTTCCGCGAGCTTCTCGGGCGCGTTCGTCAGGTCGCGCTCGACGGCTACGCGAACCAGGACCTGCCGTTCGAGGCGCTCGTCTCGGAGCTCGCCCCCGAGCGGGACCTGAGCAAGACGCCGCTCTTCCAGGTCTTCTTCAACATGGCGAATCTCCCCGACTACCGGGACGCGGTCGCCGGCCTCGACATCGACTATCTCTTCTCCTCGCTCGCCGAATCGCGTTTCGATCTCACGCTCTATGCCGTCGAGGGACGGCGGGCCTCGCACCTCGTCCTCGTCTTCAACGCCGACCTGTTCGAGGAAGCGACGGCGCGGCAGTTGTTGGCCTCTCTGCATCGTCTGCTCCACGCGATTTCCGGGAACGCGGAGGAGCGCATCAGCCGCGTTCCGCTTCTGCCGGAGGGCGCTCTCGAAACCCAAAGGGCGGCGCCTCCGCCGTCGCTTCGTGCCGGAGAGGGATTCCAGCCGTTCGCCGAGGGAGCGAGCGGGGAAACGGTCGCTTCGAGGTTCCGGCGAATGGCGCGCGAGAACGCCGACCGGCTCGCGGTATGGACTTCGACCCGTCGGCTCTCCTATCGAGATCTCGACCGCTGGACGAATGGCGCGGCCCAGGAGGTTCGTAAAGCCTGCCCCGCGCGCGAGGATCGCGTCGCGCTTCTCCTCGGACACGACCTGTCGATGGTCGCTTCCGTGATGGGGGCGGTCAAGGCGGGACGCACCTATGTTCCCCTCGATCCGAGCTATCCGCCGGAAAGGCTTTCGAAGATTCTCGAAGACTCCGGCGCGCGCGCTCTCCTGACCGAGAGCGAGAACCTCTCGCTCGCGCGGGAGCTCTCCGGAAATGGCGTGGCGGTCCTCGACGTCGATGCGGTGGCGCCTGAGGCCGATGGCCCTGCCGAAGACGAGCGTCCGGAGGCGGTCGCTTACATTCTTTATACATCTGGATCCACCGGCGAGCCGAAGGGCGTGATGCAGAGCTATCGCAATCTGCTGCACCACGCGAGCGTCTATTGCGACAACCTTCTCATCGGGAGCGGCGATCGAGTGCTGCTCCTCGCCTCTTACACGTTCGATGCCGCGGTCATGGACCTCTATGGAGCGCTCCTGAGCGGAGCGGCGCTCTTCCCCTACGACCTGCATCGCCAGGGAGTCGAAAGTCTCGGGAGCTTCCTCGATCGGGAGGGCATCACGCTCTACCACTCGACTCCGACGGTATTCCGCCATTTCCTCGGACGAAGCGAGGGTGGCTCGCGGCACCCCTCGATCCGCGCTGTCGTACTCGGCGGTGAGGAAGTGCATCGCGCCGACGTGGAGCGCTTCCGTGCTTCCTTCTCCTCGTCGGCCGTGCTGGTGAACGGGCTCGGGCCGACCGAATCGACCCTTACTTTGCAGTTCTTCGTCGGTCCGGAGACCGAGGTGAAGCGGACGCGAGTGCCCGTCGGCTTTCCCGTCACCGGCACCGAGGTGCTCCTTCTGTCCGAGAGCGGGGCGGCGGGACAGGTGTGCGGCGAAATCGCCATCCGAAGCCCCTTCGTGGCCCTCGGCTACTTTCGGCGCGAGGAGCTCACGCGCGCCGCGTTCAGCGGGCCTTCGAACGGTGACGGCGCGCGCGTCTATCGCACGGGGGACATGGGTCGGCTCCTTCCCGACGGGTCCGTCGAGTTTCTCGGGCGCCGGGGCTCACGGGTGAAAGTCCGCGGGTTCCGCATCGAGCTCGAAGAAGTCGAGGCTCACCTCGAGCGTCATCCCGACGTGCGCGAGGCCGCCGTCATCGATCGGAACGGAAACGGCGGAGACGGAGTTCTCGCCGCATTCCTCGTGATGCGCGACGGGTGTCCCGTCGACACCGCGGGGCTGAGGCGTTTTCTCGCGGAGTCGCTGCCCGGCTTCATGGTCCCCGCGCGGTTCCAGATGATTTCCAGGATTCCGATGACCGGCACCGGAAAGATCGACCGTAGGGCTCTGCGTCTACTGAATCTCGTCGAGAGCGAAGGCGAGGCGACCGAGCCGCGAACTCCGACCGAGGATGCGCTCGCGGCCATCTGGCGGAAGCTCTTGCGCGTCGAGCGAGTCGGACGCGGCGACAATTTCTTCGAGCTCGGGGGCCATTCCCTCCTGGCGACCAGGCTGTCGCTCGCGGTTCACGAGGGACTCGGAGTGGACCTTCCGCTGAAGAATCTTTTCTCGACGCCCTCGGTAGCGGAGATGGCGTCTTTCATCGACGCCGAGCGGCAGAAGAACGGGAGCCCGCGTGGAAAGACTCCGATTCTCCGGCTTTCGCGCGACGCCCATCGCCTCCCCGCGGGGTCGCGGGACCCCGCCGCGATGCGCGAGCTCATGAAACGGAAGAGCTGACGGGCGATGACTGAGGGACTGTACGTACTTCCGACCTCCTTCGGGCAGAGGAGACTCTTCTTCCTGGACCAGCTCGCGCCGGGAAACCCGGCGTACAACATTTCCGCCGGCGTTCGGATCACGGGCTCGCTGGACGAGGCCGCGCTCCATCGCGCGCTTCTCGAGATCGTGCGGCGTCACGAGACCCTCCGGACCACGTTCGTCGCCGTCGACGGGGAGCCGATGCAGGTCGTTGCGGAAGAGGCGGCGCTCGACTATCGGGTCGTCGACTTGCGTTCCGTCGAGACCGATGCGACGCGAGACTCCGAGCTCGTCCGCCTCGCGTCCGAAACGAGCCGCGTGCCATTCGATCTGTCCCGCGGGCCGCTCCTTCGCGTGCGGCGTTTCGTCCTCGCGGACCGGGAGGGCGCTCTCGTTTTCGTCATGCATCACATCGTCTCCGACGTCTGGTCGGTCGGAGTTTTTCTACGCGAGCTGCTCGCGCTGTACGACGCGTTCCACACGGGCGCGCGGTCGCCTCTCGCCGACTTCGAGATCCAGTACGCCGACTATGCCGCGTGGCAAGCCGGGTGGGTTCAGGAAGAAGAGCAGAAGACCCAGCTCTCCTACTGGAAGCGCCAGCTCGCCGGGGAACTGCCTCGTTTGGAGCTTCCCTCTTTTGGGCGACCTGCCTCGGGAGACGCCCTGTCGAGCCGCGGCGCGCGAAAGAGATTCCTCATCGACCCGGACCTCGCTCGCGCTCTCAACCGGACGGCGCAGGCCGAGGGCGTCACCCTCTTCATGCTCCTCCTCGCCGCTTTCGACGCTCTTCTTCATCGTTACACCGGCCAGGAAGAACTGGTGGTCGGAACGGCGATCGCCAACCGGACCCGGGAGGAGCTCGAGGGACTCATCGGCTTTTTCGTAAACACCCTCGTGATGCGGATCCGCGTCTCCGGAGAGGAACCCTTTCGCGACGTCCTCGCTCGCGTGCGCGAGTCCGCCGTCGACGCCTACTCGAATCAGGATCTGCCGTTCGACAAGCTGGTGGAAGAGCTTCAGCCGGAGCGCGCGCAGTCCGAGAACCCCATATGCCGGGTGATGTTCGCCCTCCAGAATGCGCCGCTCCCCGAGCTCACGATCGCCGGGCTCGCGCTCTCGGAGATGGAGGTCGATCGCCGCGCGGCACCTTTCGATCTCTCGATTTTCGCTCGAGAGGTGGAGTCGGGAATCCTGCTGATTGCGGAGTTTCGAGCCGACGTTCTCGACGCGGATACGGTCGAGGGGATGCTGACGAGTTACCGGCGGCTCCTCGAAGGGGCGGTCTCCGATCCCTCGCTCCGCCTCTCGGAGCTTCCGCTGATGAACGAACCGGAGCGTGCCGAGCTTCTCTCCTGGTCTCGCGTGAAGCGAGACTTTCCCCGGGAGAAGACGCTCCCTGCCGTGTTCGCGGAGCTCGCCCGAGAAACACCCGATGCGTGGGCAGTGGAGATGAGAGGGGAGCGCCTCCGGTATCGCGAGCTCGACGAGCGCTCGAACGAGATCGCCCGAAGTCTCGCGTCTCGCGGCATCGGGCGGGGTGCGCGCGTCGGCATCCTCGGTCCGAGGTCGGTCCATCTCTACGCGGCGGCTCTCGGAATCGCGAAGGCCGGCTCGGCCTACGTGCCTCTGGATCCGTCGTATCCGAGGGAGCGCCTGGCGTTCATGGTCGAGGATGCGGGCCTTTCCGCGATCCTCGCGGAGAGGGACTCCGCCGATCGCCTGGCCGCGCCGAACGTGCCACTCCTCTATTGGGATGAGCGGAAAGCGCCGAACGGGGCTCGCGCGCCCGAGGGTCCGCGGAGCTCGGACGACCTCGCGTACGTGATCTACACCTCGGGTTCTACCGGGGTCCCGAAGGGCGTCGCGGTTTCGCATCGAGCCGTGCTCCGGCTGGTCTCGAACACGAATTACATCGAGCTCTCTCCGAGGGACCGCGTGGCGCAAGCGGCGAGCTTCTCTTTCGATGCCGCGACGTTCGAGCTCTGGGGCGGGCTTCTCTCAGGGGCCTGCGTCGTCGGGATCGAGAAGAACGCGGCGCTCGACGCGGGCGAGCTCGGGCGCGAGCTGAAAGAGAAGGAGATAAGCGTTCTCTTCCTGACGACGGCGCTCTTCAACCAGACGGTTCGAGAAGCTCCGGAGGCGCTCCGGAGCCTTCGCGTTCTGCTCTTCGGGGGAGAGCAGTCGGATGCGGCTTCCGTACGAGCGCTCCTCGAGGGCGGAGGGCCGGATCGGCTCCTTCACGTGTACGGCCCGACGGAATCCACGACGTTCGCGAGCTTTCACGAAGTTCGCTCGTTGTCGGATGGCCACTCGAGCGTTCCCATCGGCGCCCCCCTCGCGAATACCGAGCTCTACGTCCTGGACGCGCGGGGGAACCTCTGTCCCCGCGGCGTCGAAGGCGAGCTCTTCATCGGGGGCGACGGGCTCGCTCACGGCTACTGGAACCGTCCCGAGCGAACGGCGGAGAGCTTCGTGCCCGATCCGTTCGGATCCGCGGGAGGCCGGCTCTACAAGACCGGAGACCGCGTGCGATGGCTCGAGAACGGCGCTCTCGAGTTCCTCGGCCGCGCCGACGCGCAGGTGAAGGTGCGCGGCCATCGCATCGAGCTCGGCGAAGTGGAAGCGGCGCTCCGCGGCCAACCGGGCGTGCGGGACGCCGCAGCGATGGTCCGCGAAGACCGGCCGGGGGACCGCCGCCTCGTCGGTTACTTCGTCGCGAACGGAGAACCGGTCTCGCCGTCCGATCTCCGCCGCTCCCTTTCGGAAACGCTTCCGGAGTTCATGGTTCCGCAGGACATCGAGGAAGTCGCGGCGATTCCTCTGACGGTGAATGGCAAGATCGACCGGGAGGCGCTTCCCGCTCCGCTGCGGCGGGCCGACACCGGAGTGCGGTCGGGAGAACCGAGAGGCCCCATCGAGGACGCGGTCGCGGAAATCTGGAAGGACATCCTCGGTCTCGAACAGGCGGGTGTCGAAGACGTTTTCTTCGAGTCCGGCGGGCACTCACTCCTCGCGATGCGCCTTCTCACGCGGGCGCGCGAGGTGTTTCGCTGCGGCCTTCCGCTCCGAGGCTTCTTCGAGGAGCCCACGATCGCGGGGCTCGCGCGGATGATCGAGGCCTCCCGGCGTGACGGCCACCTTCCGGCGGCGCCGCCGCTTCTGAAGGCGAGCTCGTCGGAAGCGATTCCACTCTCTTACGCGCAACAGCGTCTCTGGCTCCTCGAGCAAATCGCGGGAGTGAGTCCCGCGTACCACGTCTCCGCCGCTGTCTCGATGAAGGGCGAGCTGGTCGAGAACGCGCTTCGCGCGAGCCTCGACGAGATCGTGAGCCGGCATGACGCGCTCCGCACGTCCTTCCGCGTCGTCGACGAGACGCCTTTTCAGGTGGTCCAGTCGGACCAGGGACTTCCGCTTCCCGTTGTCGATCTCTCGGGCCTCGGTCGGGAGGCGCGCGAGGATGAGGTGCGGCGGCAGCTCCGGCGGCGCGCTCGGCAGCTCTTCGACTTGTCGCGCGCTCCCTTGATGCGGGCGCTCCTTCTGAAGCTCGGGAGTCGCGAGCACGTCCTGCAGCTCACGATGCACCACATCGTCGCCGACGGCTGGTCCGTCGGAATCCTCTTCGAGGAGCTTTCCGCTCTCTACGAAAGTTTTTCGCAGGGCGGGGCGTCTCCTCTCGAGCCTCTCGACATCCAGTACCCGGATTACGCGGTGTGGCAGCGCAACTGGCTCGGGGACGAGGCTCTTCGCACGCTATCGACCCACTGGAAGGAGAAGCTCACTCCCTATCTCGCGGGCTCGGAGCTTCCGCCCGATCGTCCGCGGCGCGCGGTGGACGAGAATCGAGGGGCGAGGGGCGGACGGGAGACCCTGGCCTTCCCGCCGGAGCTATCGCGAGATCTCCGGGAGTGGAGCCGCTCCGAAGGCGTGACTCTGTACACGCTCCTCCTCGCCGGCTTCCAGTCGCTCCTCCACCTCTGGACGGGGAGCGATCGTGTCGTGGTCGGAGCGCCCATCGCGAACCGGGGAGCGAGCGCGACCGAGAAGCTCATCGGCTTTTTCGCGAATACTCTCGCGCTCGCCGTGGATCTCTCCGGCGGCCCGACGTTCCGCGACGCGCTCGCGCGGGTGCGGGACGCGACCCTCGACGCCTATTCCCATCAGGACGTGCCCTTCGAGAAGATCGTCGAGGCCCTTTCACCCGAGCGCGATTGGGCGAAGAACCCTCTCTTTCAGATCACTTTCGCTCTCCACACCACCGCGTTCCTCCCGCCGCGGCTTCCCGGGCTCGTGCTCGAAGGCGTCGAGTCTTCGGCGGGAGCGACGAGGTTCGATCTCGAGATACATCTCTGGAGCGGGCGCGACGGAATCACGGCGGTCGCGAACTACGACCGCGACCTCTTCGATTCGGGGAGCATCGCGCGCCTCCTCGAGAGTTACCGCGCGCTCCTCGAAAGCGCGCTCCGGAATCCGGATCAGGCGGTGGCGGAGCTTTCGCTGGTCCCGGCTTCCGAGATGAAACGGCTCCTGAGTCTCAGCGGCACCAGGACGGAGTATCCCCGCGAGCGCACGATCCCAAGCGTGTTCGCGGACCGGGTGAAAGAGCACCCGGAGAGAATCGCCGTCGCCTTCGGTTCGGAGACGTTGACCTATCGCGAGCTCGACCGCCGCGCCGAGGGACTCGCCCGGAGGCTCACCGCCCTCGGAGTCGGCCCGGAAGGTCTCGTCGGGGTTCTCGGCGAGCGATCGGTGTCGCTCTATGTCGCCGTCCTCGCGGTCGCGAAAGCCGGAGGCGCCTACGTTCCGTTGGATCCGAAGTATCCACGCGAGCGGCTGCGATTCATGATCGAAGACTCGGGTCTCGCGGCCCTTCTCGTCGATGCGAAGTCGCGCCACCTCCTCCCGGCAACGGACGTGGCTGTCGTCGACTTTCACGAGGAAAGCTCCGTCGCCTCGCAAGCGCCCTTCCTCTCTCCGGAGAACCTCGCGTATGTGATGTACACGTCGGGGTCGACCGGAACCCCCAAAGGCGTCGGCATCACGCATCGAGCGGTGCTGCGACTGGTGTTCAACCGCAATACGGTCGAGCTCGGTCCCGACGATCGCATCGCTCAGGTGGCGAGCTTTTCGTTCGACGCGGCCACGTTCGAGCTCTGGGGAGCGCTCCTGCGGGGCGGCCGGGTGGTCGGATTCGAGAAGAGCCTCGCGCTCGAGCCGCGCGCCTTCGGGCGGGAGCTCTCGGAGCAGGGCGTGACGGCCATGTTTCTGACCACGTCGCTCTTCAAGGTGTTGGTGCGTGAAGCGAACGAGACGCTGCGCGGAGTCCAATCGCTCCTCGTCGGCGGCGAGGCGGTCGATGCGGACACGGCGCGCGCCTCGCTCGAGGATGTCGACGGCGGTCCGCCGCGCCTCGTGAACGGCTACGGACCCACCGAGTCGACGACGTTCGCGGCTTTCGGTGAGGTGCGGCGGGTCCCCGATGGACTCCGCACCATCCCTATCGGGTTTCCTCTCGACAATACGGAGCTTCATGTCGTGAGTGATGCGCTCACGCTCTGTCCCATCGGTGTGGAAGGAGAGCTCTTCATCGGAGGAGACGGCCTCGCGCGGGGCTACTGGAGACGGCCGGAGCTGACCGCCGAGCGCTTCGTGCCGAATCCCTGGGGAACCCCGGGCTCGCGACTCTATCGCACGGGCGATCGGGTGAAGCGGCTCGCGGGCGGCGAGATCGAGTACCTCGGACGCTTCGACTCTCAGGTGAAGCTCCGCGGCTACCGGATCGAGCTCGGAGAGGTCGAGGCCACGCTGCGCCGGGAAGGGTCGTTCAAGGACGTCATTGTCGTGGTGAGGCCCGATACCAGCGGAGAGGCGCGCCTCGTCGGCTACGTGGTCCCGGAAGAGGGAGAGTCTGCCGCGTCCGCGGGCCTTCGCGAAGCGCTTCTGCAGAAGCTTCCCGACTACATGGTGCCGCAGGCGATCGTGTCGCTCGCGGCGCTTCCGCTGAACGCGAACGGAAAAGTGGACCGGGAGGCGCTCCCGGAACCGGGAACGACGCGCGTCGAGCGGGTGAACGAGCTCCGGGCGCCGCGCGATCCGTTCGAGGAAGGGCTCGCGGAGATCTGGCGCGACCTCCTCGACGTCGATCGCATCTCGATCCAGGACGATTTCTTCCGCATCGGCGGTCACTCGCTCGCGGCGACCCAGGTCGTCTCGCGAGTCAACAAGGCTTTCCGCGTGAAGCTCCAGTTGCGACACCTCTTCGAGGATCCGACCATCGAAGGGCTCGCGGCGCGCATCGCGGCCCTTCACGGAGACGCGGTCCGGGACTCCGACGCTCCGCGCCTCGCCCGGGCATCGGCTTCCGAGAGCGAGGGTCAGGCGCTCTCGTTCGCGCAGCAGCGGCTATGGTTCCTGGCCGAGCTCGATCCCGAGAGCGCGGCGTACAACATCCCCTCGGCGTTCCGGCTCGAGGGCGCGCTCGACGTGCCCGCGCTCGGTATCTGCCTCCTCGAGATCCGAAGGAGGCACGAGGTCCTTCGCACTTCCTTCCAGAGCGATTCCGGGCGGGCGATCTCGCAGGTGCGTCCTTTGGGCTCCCTCGACCCGAACGTTCCCATCGTCGACCTCGAGGGTCTGGACGAGGACTCCCGCGAAACGGAAGCCCGCCGCCTCACGGCGCTCGAGACCCGAACGGTTTTCGATCTCGCGTCGGGATCTCTTCTCCGCGCCCGCGTGGTGCGGCTCGGTCCCCGCGACCATCTGCTCCTTCTCACCATCCACCACGTCGTTTTCGACGGCTGGTCCCGGGGAATCCTCTTTCGCGAGCTCGAGCACCTCTATCGCGGGCGCCTCGACGCGCGATGCCCGGTGCTCCCGGAGCTGCCCTTGCAGTACGCGGACTACGCGGCCTGGCAGCGGGAGCGGCTCTCGGGCCCGCTCCTCGCGCATGAGCTCTCGTACTGGCGGTCGCAGCTCGAGGACCTCACGGTCCTGAACCTTCCGACCGATTGACCGCGGCCCGCGATCCAGACCTTCCGCGGCGGGAGGGAATCTCACTCTCTTGGAAATCTTCGCGAGGAAGCCTCGGAGCTCGCGCGGCGCGAGGGCGTGACGTTCTTCATGCTGCTCCTCGGCGCGTTTCAGTCGCTGCTGCACAGGTACACGGGCCAGGACGATGTGGTGGTGGGCACTCCCGTCGCCAACCGGACCCGCCAGGAGATCGAGGGACTCATCGGATTCTTCGCGAACAACCTGGTGCTGCGCGTCGATTTCTCCGGGCGGCCGAGCTTCCGGGAGATCCTCTCCCGCGTCCGCGGTGTCGCCGTCGAAGCCTACAACCATCAGGAGATTCCCTTCGAAAAACTGGTCGACGAGCTCGCTCCGGAGAGAAGCCTCAGCCGAAGCCCTCTCTTCCAGGTCGTCTTCGCGGTCCACGGCGGCCAGAGGGGCCAGAGGGGCCAGAGGGAAATGTCCGGCGGGCTCTCGCTCGACGGTCTAAAGGCGACGCCCCAGGAAGGCGGCATTCGAACCACGCGCTTCGATCTCGAGCTCTACCTCCTGGACGAGCCGCAGGGGTTGACGGCGGTCTCCTTCTACAACGCGGACCTCTTCGATGGCGAGACCGTCGCGCGCATGCTGCGGCATTTCCGGAATCTCCTCGCGGCCGCGATCTCGAATCCTGGTGTTCCGGTCCGGGAGCTTTCTCTCCTGGACCGAGCGGAGCGCGAGGATCTGCTTGGATGGAGCGGGAGAGGGGCCTCGGAGCCCGCCCCCTTAACCGCGGCGGCGCTTCACCACGAGTTCGAAGCGCGGGTGAAAGGCGATCCCGATCGCGTCGCGCTCACCCTCGACAGAGATTCGATCCGCTACGGTGAGCTCGATCGGCGCGCGAACCAGCTCTCCCACCGGCTCCGCGATCTCGGGGTGGGGCCCGAGGCGCTGGTCGGCCTCTGTCTCGATCGTTCGTTCGATCTCGTGGTCTCGATTCTCGCTGTGCTGAAGGCCGGCGGCGCCTACGTTCCGCTCGACCCGGGCTATCCCGAAGAGCGCCTTCGCGCGATGCTCGAAGACTCGGGCGCTCGCGTGCTTCTGACCGAGTCGGCTCATGTCGAAAAGCTGCCCGGGTACGCGGGCGCGGTGCTCGTGCTCGATCGCGAGCGGGAGCTGCTCGGACGGCTTCCCTCGACGCCGCCCGCGGTCGCCTCCGAGCCGTCACAGCTCGCCTACGTCATCTACACCTCGGGCTCCACGGGAAAGCCCAAGGGGGTCGGCGTCACGCACGAGAACGTGCTGCGCCTCTTCTCGGCGACGGCGCCCTGGTTTGGGTTCGACTCGCGGGATGTGTTCACTCTCTTCCACTCGTACGCGTTCGACTTCTCGGTCTGGGAGCTCTGGGGCGCCCTGCTCTATGGAGGCCGGCTCGCGATCGTTCCTTACTGGGTGAGCCGCGACGCCGAGGCCTTCTACGATCTGCTCGCCCGGGAGCGGGTCACCATTCTGAACCAGACTCCATCGGCGTTTCGCGCGCTCGTCCGCGCGGAGGAGATTTCCGGCGGCTCGGAGCTCGCGCTTCGCCGGGTGATCTTCGGCGGCGAAGCTCTGGAGCTCAAGAGCCTTCTGCCCTGGACGCGGCGCCACGAGGAAGAGCGACCCCTGCTCGTGAACATGTACGGAATCACGGAGACCACCGTCCACGTCACGTATCGGGAGATTCGGAGAGAGGACGTCTCCGGCACACCGGGGAGCGTTATCGGACGGCCCATTCCCGATCTCGCGCTCTTTCTCCTCGATGAGAACCTCGAGCCCGTGCCCCAGGGCGTCCCCGGGGAAATCTACGTCGCCGGAGAGGGTCTCGCGCGCGGCTATCTCGGCCGTCCCGACCTCACCGCCGAACGCTTCGTGCCGAACCCTCACACGAGCGAGCCGGGGAGCCGACTCTACCGCACGGGCGATCTCGGAAGGCACCGCGCGAACGGTGAGGTCGAGTACCTCGGGCGAATCGACCATCAGGTGAAGGTGAGGGGCTTCCGCATCGAGCTCGGCGATATCGAGGCGGCGCTTGCCGCTCATTCCTCGGTGCGCGAGGCGGTCGTGAGGGTTCGCGAGGACGAGAGCGAAGCGAGGCGCCTCGTCGCCTACGTCGTCGCGGGAGAAGGCGCATCCGGAGTCGTTCTGAGGGCCCACCTCGCGGAGCGGCTCCCCGAGTACATGATGCCGTCGGCTTTCGTGTTCCTGGAACGACTGCCGTTGACGTCCCAGGGAAAACTCGACGCGCGCCGTCTTCCCGCTCCCGAGTCGCCTCGAGCCGGGATCGCGAGCGAGGTCGAGCGTCCCGAGACGCCGGCCGAGAGTGTCCTCATCGGGGTGTGGAAGGAAGTTCTGCGTCTCCCGGCGGTGGGCATCCGGGACAACTTCTTCGAGCTCGGCGGCGACTCCATCCTGACCATTCAGGTGGTCGCCCGCGCAAAGGAGCGGGGCCTCGTCCTGACCGCACGCGATCTCTTTCAGAACCAGACCATCGAGATGCTCGCGAGGGCGGCGAGAAAAGACGAGAGCGCCGAGGTCGAAGAGGGGCCTGTTACGGGCGACTCGGTCCTTCTTCCCGTGCAGCGCTGGTTCTTCGAAAGAGAGCCCGAAGACGCGGACCACTACAACCAGGCAATGCTGTTCTCCCTTCCGATCGGTTTTCGAGGGGACCTTCTCGATCCAGTCCTCCAGATCCTCCACAGCCGGCACGATGCGCTCCGACTCCGCTTCGACCGAGCTGCCGGAACCGCGAAGGGCCCCCTTCGGGCCGCGCACGATCCCGGAGCGAGAGTCGCGGTGAGCTCCTTCGACCTGAGAGGACTTTCCTCCGAGCGGCGGGCCTCCGCGATCGAGAAGCTCTCGGCCGAAGCGCAGGCGTCGCTCGACGTCTCGCGAGGGCCGCTCGCGCGGTTCGTGCACTTCGATGCGGGTCCGGAGGAGAGCGGAAGGCTCTTGGCGGTCATCCACCACCTCGTGATGGACGGCGTGTCGTGGCGGATACTCCTCGACGATCTCGAGAGGGTGTACCGGGATCTCGCCGCGGGGGCAGCGGCCACCCTCCCACCGAAGACGTCGTCCTACAAGCGGTTCTCGAGCCGAATGGCCGAGTACGCCCTTTCGGAGACTTTGGAGTCCGAAGCGCCCTTCTGGCTCGACACGCTCTCACGCGGTCGATCCGCCGGGTTCCCGTTCGAGAGAGCGGCGGGCGAAGGCGCAAACCTTGAAGGCGACGTCGGCCGGGTGCGGGGGGCGCTCGACGAAGAAGAGACCCGGGCGCTCCTGCAGGACCTTCCCGGCCGGTACGGGACCGAAGTGAACGACGCGCTCCTCACCGGGCTTCTCGACGCGGTCTCGCGCCTCACCCGAAGGAACGAGCTGTACCTGACGCTCGAGGGGCACGGCCGCGAGGAGCTCTTCGACGACGTCGACGTGAGCCGCACCGTGGGCTGGTTCACGAGCCTCTATCCGGTCTGTCTCTCTCGCAAGGAAAAGCAGAGCCCGGTCGAGACTCTCCATTCGGTGAAAGATCAGTTGCGGCGGATTCCCGCGAAGGGAGTCGGATACGGGCTCCTTCGCTATTCGAGCCCGCGGTTCGCTCCGGTTCTCGAGGCGCAGGAGGACCCGCTCGTTTCCTTCAACTATCTGGGCCAGCTCGACGGGAGCTTGTCCGGGAACGGTTTCTTCCGGCCCGCTCCCGAGCCAATCGGTCACGCGAGAAGCCCGCGCGGCGAAAGACGCCACCTCGTCGACGTGACGGCGATGGTCGCGGAGGGACGCCTCCGGGTCGAATGGATGTACGCCGGGAAACTTCTCGAGCGGCGGAGCATCGAGTCTCTCAACGAGGCGTTTCTCGGCGCGCTCCGGTCGCTCCTCCAATCGGACCGCGAGTCCGAGCTTTCGGCCTACAGCCTGTCGGACTTTCCGCTGCTGGACATGGATCGGGGAAAGCTCGAGAAGCTCCTCGCGAAGCGGCTTTCCAGGAAAGATTGATTTCATGAAACCCCGAGCGATCGAAGACATCTATCCGCTGTCGCCACTCCAGCAGGGGATGCTCTTTCACGAGCTCTACGCTCCGGAGTCGAAGGAGTATCTGGTCCAGATCTGCTGGACGGTCAGCGGTCCGCTCGATCCTGCGCTCTTCGAGCGCGCGTGGAACGCGGCCGTCGCTCGCCATCCGATTCTTCGCACCGAGCTCGCCTGGGAAGACGTCGACGAGCCCGTTCAAGTGGTCTATCGAGAGATGAGAGTCTCGCTCGACTACCGGGACTGGCGCTCGTCGAGCGAAGGGGAGATCGATTCCCGCTTGAAGGCGTTTCTCGAGGAGGATCGCGAGCGCCGGCTCGATCTTTCCCGGCTCCCGCTCTTTCGGGTGAGCCTTCTCCACGTTCGCGAGGGGGAATTCCGCTTCGTCTTCACGTTCCATCACGTGCTCCTCGACGGCTGGTCCCTGGTGCGGGTGCTCTCCGAGGTGCTCGCTTACTGCGAGGCGGAGCTCTCCGGACGGAAAGCCGCGCTTCTCCCGAGCCGTCCGTACCGCGACTACATCGCCTGGCTCAAGAAACAGGACCTCGCCCGCGCCCGCGACTTCTGGCAGACGCAGCTCGCGGGCTTCGAATCACCGACGGCGCTTTCGATCGAGAATCCCTATCGGCTGGTGGAGGGCGACCCGTACGCCGAAGAAACGCTCCTCCTGTCCGAAGAGACGAGCGACGCGCTCTCGAGCTTCACGCGCACGCACCGGGTGACGTTGAATACGCTCTTCCAGGGAGCGTGGGCCGTTCTCCTCAGCCGCTACTCTGGCGACGAAGACGTCGTCTTCGGCGCCACCGTTTCCGGGCGGCCGCCCGAGCTCGAAGGCATCGAGTCCATGGTGGGGCTCTTCATCAATACCCTTCCGCTTCGCGCCCGCGTGCGCGGGAATGCGCCGTTTCTCGCCTGGCTCGAGGCGCTGCAGCTCCGGCAGGCCGAGACGCGCCAGTTCGAGTACACACCGCTCTGGGAGATCCAGGGCTGGGCGGGAATTCCGCGGGGAACCCCGCTCTTCGAGACCCTCCTGGTCTTCGAGAACTTTCCGACCGGAGCTCTTGGCAAGGGCGGCAAGGGAAACGCGGATCCGTTGGACGCCGGACCCAAGCTCTCCCTGTCCGACATTCGGTACTGGACGCACACCAGCTACCCGCTTCACCTGCGCGTGCGGCCGTCGCGCCGAACCACCATCGACTTGAACTACGATCGCCGGCGCTTCGACCAAAGAACGGTCCGGAGCGTTCTCTCGCACCTCGCGCGCCTCCTGGACGCGGTCCTCGAGGAGCCGTCCCGGAAGCTCTCTGACCTGCCGCGCCTCTACGAGGGTCTCGAAGCGCGTGATCGGAAGGGCGTGGATATGCGCGGGGCAGGTGCTCGTGACGAGTTCCCCCGGTCTGCGCTCGAATGCTCGATCGCCGATCGCTTCCGTACAGTAGCGGCGGCTCACGGACAAGCCCTCGCGATCGAGACGGAGACGCACCGCTTCACGTATACGGACCTCGCGCGCGAAGTGTCCCGGGTGAGCGATGCGCTTCGACGGCGGGGAAGTGAAGGTGACCGGGTGGCGCTTCTCTTCGAGCACGGCGCTCCGATGATCGTCGCGATCCTGGCGGCGCTCGAGGCGGGGAGGATCTACGTTCCGCTCGATCCTTCCTATCCGCGCGAGCGACTCCTCGAAATCCTCGCCGACTCCGGAGCGAACGTCATCCTGACCGCCGAGCCGAGCTCGCCTCAGGCGCGCGCGGTCGCTCCCGAAGGAGTGGTGGTTCTCGATCTGGATGCCGAGCCTCCGCCCGCCCTGGACGGTGAGAGGCCGGCTGTGCCCCCCGACGCCCTCGCTTACATCTTGTACACCTCCGGCACCACCGGAGCTCCGAAGGGCACGGTCCAGAACCACCGGAACGTCCTCCACCACGCGCGGGCCTACAGCGAGGGGCTCCGCATTGGTCCCGGCGATCGCCTGACCCTCCTTTCTTCTTACAGCTTCGACGCCTCGATCATGGCGATCTTCGGAGCGCTCCTGAACGGCGCCGCCCTCTTTCCGTTCTCCGTGACCCGGGAAGGGATCGATCGACTTCCCCGGTGGCTTTCCGAGAAACGGATCACTCTCTATCATTCCACTCCCACGGTCTTCCGGTACTTCGTCGCTTCGCTCGGGAAGGGCGAAACTCCGTTTCCGGATTTGCGCGCGATCGTGCTCGGAGGGGAAGAGGTCACGAGGCGCGACGTCGGCCTCTACCGGAAACACTTCTCGTCCGGCGCGATTCTGGTGAATGGGCTCGGACCGACGGAGTCGACCCTCGCCGTTCAGTACTTCATCGACGGGGAGAGGGAGATTCCGGGCGAGCGCGTGCCGGTCGGCTTTCCCGTCGAGGACACGGAGATCTGGCTCCTCGACGACACGGGAGAACGAACGGAGCTCCATGGAGAAATCGGCATTCGAAGCCGCCACGTAGCGGTGGGCTATTGGGGAAAGCCCGAGCTTACCCGCGAGCGTTTCCTTCCCGACCCCGAGGGCTTCGACCGCCGCATCTACCGAACCGGCGATCGGGGACGGTTCCTCCCGGGAGGTGAGCTCGAGTTCCTGGGGCGGAAGGACTTTCAGGTCAAGGTGCGCGGCATGCGCGTCGAGACGGGAGCGGTCGAGGCGTTTCTGGCCGCCCACCCCGCGGTCGAAGAATGCGCTGTCGCCGGGCGAGTCTCTCCGTCGGGAGAGACGCTCCTCGCGGCGTACTTCGTTCCCCGCGAGGGAAAAGTCGTCGCGCCGAATGCGCTCCGGAGCTTTCTCGAAGAGAAGCTTCCGAGCCACATGGTCCCCTCGATCTACACGCTCCTCGAATCGATGCCGCTCACCGCGACGGGGAAGATCGATCGGAAACGACTGCCCGAGGCATCCCTCTCGGGAGTGGAATCGGGACCATTCGAGGGGCCGCGAACGGTGACGGAAGAGATGCTCTGTGGGATCTGGTCCGACGTGCTCGCGGTCCCGAAGATCGCAATCCACGACGACTTCTTCGAGCTCGGCGGGCACTCGCTGCGCGCGACGCAGGTCGCCTCCCGGATCCGGGAGGCTTGGGGCATTGCCCTTCCTCTGCGCGCGCTCTTCGAAGCGCCGACGGTGGCCTCGCTCGCTTCCCGCATCGAAGCTTCGAGTCGGCAGGATCGCGCGGACGAAGCCATCCCGCTCCTGCCCCGCGACCGGGATCTTCCGTTGTCGTTCTCACAGGAGCGCCTGTGGTTTTTCGACCAGATGGAGCCGGAGAGCGCCACGTACAACGTCGCCGGCGCCATTCGGTTCGAGGGCCCTCTGAATCTCGACGCGCTCGAGCGCAGTCTCGTCGAGATCGTGCGGCGCCACGAGACGCTCCGATCGAGTTTCCGGAGCGCCGACGGACGTCCCGCTGTCCGGGTGGACGCCGAGGATGGGCTCGTCTTCACCGTGGTTTCCTTCGGCGGCGACGATCGCGACCTCTCTTCCTGGCTGAAGACGGAAGCGGCGCGGCCCTTCGATCTCTCCCGCGGCGCGCTACTCCGTCCGACGCTCTTGCGGATTTCCGAACGGGACCAGGTGCTCGCGCTCGTGACCCATCACATCGTCTGCGACGGATGGTCGCTCGGAATTCTCCTTCGCGAGCTCGGCGCTCTCTACGAAGCGTTCTCACGCGGCGATCGGTCGCCGCTCCCCGCTCTTCCCGTGCAGTATGCCGACTTCGCGGCCTGGCAGAGAAGCGCGCTCCGGGGAGAGACCCTTGCCGCGCAGCTCGCGTTCTGGAAGAGCGAGATCGGCGGTGAGATTCCCGCGCTGGCGCTTCCGACCGATCGGCCGCGGCCACACGTTCTCAGTTATCGCGGCGCGCGCGAGCCGTTCCGTCTCTCCTCCGGCCTGAGCTCGGCGCTACGAAAGCTCAGCCGCGGCGAAGACGCGACGCTCTTCATGACGCTCTTCGCCGCTTGGAACGCTCTTCTCTCCCGTCACACGGGGCAAGAGGACATCCTCGTCGGCTCGCCCATAGCCGGGCGGAGCCGGGTCGAAGTCGAGCCGCTCATCGGATGCTTCGTCAATACCCTTGCGCTTCGCACGGACCTTTCCGGCGACCCCTCGTTCCGCGAGCTCCTCGTGAGAGTGCGGAGAAAGACGCTCGACGCGTTCGCGCACCAGGATCTTCCCTTCGAAAAACTCGTGCAGGAACTGCAGCCGGAGCGCGACCTCGCGCGCAACCCTGTGTTCCAAGTGGTCTTCGCGCTCCAGAACGCGCCGCCGGGAAGGCTCGCCCTCCCGGGGCTCACGACGCGCGGAGTCGAGATCCCGAGCGACCGCGCCCACTTCGATCTGACGTTCACGCTCGTCGAGAGCGGCGGCGAGATCTTCGGTGCGCTCGAGTACGGAACCGACCTCTTCGACGCTTCGACCATCCGCGGGCTCCTCGACCGGTTCGAGCGCCTCCTGGAAGGCGCTGTCCGGGACCCCGGGCGACGGCTCTCGGAGCTTCCGCTCCTCGGTGCCGCAGAGCTCGCGGCGCTCGAGTCGTTCGACGCGAGCGGCGCCTGGACCACGGATGGAGACGTCGTGCGATGGTTCGACCGCGCGGTGCTCGCGGGACCTTCGAAGGTTGCGGTCTCCCGCGGTCCGGAGTCGATGAGCTATGCGGAGCTCGCGGCGCGCGCCAATGCCGTCGCTTGTGAGATTCAGAATCGCGGAGCCGGCCCGGATTCGATCGTGGGACTGCTCCTCCCGCGTTCGTTCGACCTGATCGCGTCCCTCGTGGGAGCGGCCAGGAGCGGGGCCGCGGTCCTCGCACTCGATGGAAGCTATCCCGCCGAGCGGCTCGCGTTCATGATCGAGGACTCGGGTGTCTCGCTCGTCCTGACCGCTCGAGAGACCTGGTCGCGGCACGAGGCGCTGCACCGGTTCAACCTTTCCCCGATCTTCGTCGAGGAGCTCGGCTCGGCGCCGAAAGGACCGAAGATTCCCCTCCATCCCGATTCCCTTCTCTACGTGTCGTACACGTCGGGCTCGACGGGCCTTCCGAAGGGAGTCGAGGTCCCGCACCGGGCGGTCGTGCGGCTGGTGAAAGACCAGACCTACGCGAGCCTCGGTGAAGACAGCCGCATCCTGCACCTGGCGCCTTTGACCTTCGATGCATCGACCTTCGAGATTCTGGGGAGCCCTCGCGAACGGGGGCCGGATCGTTCTCTATCCGGAGCGGGTGCCGACGGCCGAAGATCTGAAGACCGAGCTTCGCGAGCGCGACGTGACGACGCTCTGGCTCACCGGAGCGCTCTTCAACGCTCTGGTCGATGAATCTCCTTCGTGTCTCGCCTCCGTTAAGGAAGTCCTGGTGGGAGGGGAGGCTCTCTCGGTCACCCACATCCGGCGGGCACAGGAGGCGTCTCCCGGCACCGACTTCGTCAATGGATACGGGCCGACGGAAGGGACCACCTTCACCTGCTGTCATCGGATTCCCGCCGGGATTCCCGAAGGCACGCGGAGCATTCCGATCGGGCGCGCTCTTCGGGGGAGCCGGGTGTACGTCCTGGACGAGCACGGAAACCGCGTTCCGGAAGGCGTCGCGGGAGAGCTCTTCATCGGAGGAGCGGGGCTCGCGCGGGGATACCGAAGCCGGCCCGAGCTGACCGCCGAGCGGTTCGTTCCCGATCCTTTCAGTGACGAGCCGGGAGCGAGGATGTACCGCACGTCCGATCGCGTGCGTGCGCTCAAAGACGGGACTCTCGACTACCTGGGCCGTCTGGATCAGCAGGTCAAGCTGCGCGGTTATCGAATCGAGCCCGGTGAGATCGAGCACGCCCTGACCGGGCACGAGAGCGTGCGCGAAGCCGCGGTCATCGTATCCGAGGATGCTCGAGGCGAGCGGCGCCTCGTGGGCTACGTCGTGCTTTCCGCGGAAGGCGTCACCACGTCGGGAGCGCTGCGCGAGTATCTCCTCGCTCGGCTTCCCGAGCACCTCGTCCCGCAGGCGATCGTGGTCCTCGAGGCGCTTCCATTGACCGAGAATGGAAAGCTCGACCGAAGGGCGCTCCCGCGGCCGGAATGGGAGTCGGCTTCGGGTCCGCTCGGAACCGTCGCCCCTCGAGGACCGGTGGAGGAGTCCCTCGCGGGGATCTGGATGGACCTTCTTGGCATCGACCACGCCGGAGTCCACGACAACTTCTTCCAGCTCGGGGGCCACTCCCTTCTCGCCGCGCAGCTCATGTCGAGGTTGCGAAAGGCGTTCCAGGTGGAGCTTCCGCTGCGGAGCCTGTTCGTGACGCCCACCATCGGCGCTCTCGCGAGGCAGGTCGAAGAACGGCTCGAAGGCGGCGGCCTCGAGAACGCGGGCTCGGTCGAGCCATTGCGAAAAGTTTCCCGCGGCGGCGAGCTCACTCTCTCCTTCTCGCAGCAGCGGCTCTGGTTCCTGTTCCAGCTCGAGCCGGAGAACACCGCCTACAACATCGCCACGGGAGGGAAGCTCCAGGGACCCCTCGACGTCGAGGCCCTTTCGCGCAGCCTTTCGGTCCTCATCGCGCGACACGAGTCGCTTCGCACCACTTTCGGAAATCAGGACGGGCGACCGTTCGTGCGCGTCGACCCTCACGGGCCCCCCGGGCGAATGGCGACCCTTCCTTTGAACTGCATCGACCTGTCCTCGCTCGAGCCCGGTGAACGGGCGCGCCAGGCGCGCCTCATCGCTTCGGCGGAGGCGGAGCGTCCGTTCGAGCTCGGCACGGGCCCGCTCTTCCGCGCGCTTCTATTGCGGAGCTCGCCCCGGGAGCACGCGCTCCTGCTCACGATGCACCACATCGTTTCCGACGGCTGGTCGATGGGCGTGCTCTTCAAGGAGCTGTCCGCGCTCTATCGCGGTTTCGCCACCGGTGAGAGCGTGGTTCTTCACGAGCTGCCGATCCAGTACGTGGACTATGCCGACTGGCAAAGGCGGACGCTCCAGGGACCCGCGCTTCACCGGGAGCTCGACTACTGGCGCGAGCGCCTCCGGGATCTGACGCGGCTCGATCTCGCAACCGATCGCCCCCGGCCCGCGGTCCAGACGTTTCGCGGCGGGAGGCGACGGACGCTCCTCGGCCCGGAGCTGAGCGCGAGCTTCAAGGATCTGGCCCGCCGCGCGGGCGTGACGCCCTTCATGGCGTTTCTCGCGCTCTACCAGGCGCTTTTGAGGAAATACAGCGGCCAGGACGACGTTGTCGTGGGGACCCCCATCGCGAACCGAAACCGGGAGGAAACCGAGGGACTCATCGGGTTCTTTGTCAACAACCTCGTCCTTCGAACCGACTTGTCAGGCGAGCCGAGCTTCCGGGAGCTTCTGACCCGGGTGCGCGAAGTGGCGCTCGGGGCCTATGCCCATCAGCAGCTTCCGTTTGAGAAGATGGTAGAGGACCTGTCCCCCGAGCGGGACATGAGCCGCAACCCCCTTTTTCAGGTGACCTACGTGCACGAAATCTCCCGGAGCTCGCCTCTCGCGTTCCACGAGCTCGAGCTCTCCGGAATGGATCTCGACCTCGATCGCGCCCATTTCGATCTGAGCCTTTTCACGTACGAATCCGAAGGCTCTTTCGGAGCGCTTTTCGAGTACAACCGGGATTTGTTCGACGAATCGACGATCGATCGAATGCTGCGGCACTTCGAGCGCCTGGCGGAAGAAGCGGTCGCGCGTCCCGACGAGCCGATCTCGGGCTTGTCGTTCCTGTCGGACGCCGAGCGACGGAAGCTTCTCGTCGAGTGGGCGCGGGCCCCGGAAGCGGGAGGCGATTCTGGCGAGACCATCGCCCAGATGGTCGCGGCCGTCGCGCGCCGATTCCCGGAACGCGCCGCGCTCGACTTCAGCGACGGGCGCGTGACCTACGGGGAGCTCGACCTCCGCGCGAATCGCCTCGCGCACTACCTGAGACGCCTCGGCGTCTCCGGCGAGACGCCGGTGGGTGTCCTCCTGTCGCGTTCCGCGGAGGCGGTGGTCGCGCTCCTCGCGGTCCTCAAGAGCGGCGGTTTCTACGTGCCGCTCGATCCTTCGTATCCCGACGAGCGGCTTACCTTCCTGGTGCGGGATTCCGGAGCCTCGCTCCTCCTGACCGAGGAGTCGCTGCGGCACCGCATCCCCTCCGCTGCGACGAAAGTGGTGTTCGTCGACCTCGATCGGGATCGAATCGATCTGGAGCCGACGTCCGCTCCGCCCGCGGCGAGCGGCTCCGAGAATCTGGCCTATGTCATCTACACCTCGGGGTCGACGGGTGAGCCCAAAGGAGTCGGCGTGACCCATCGCGCCATCCGGCGGCTGGTCTTCCAACCGAACTACATCGAGCTCTCGATCGGGGATCGAGTCGCTCAGGCCTCGAGCTTCTCGTTCGACGCGGCCACTTTCGAGATCTGGGGTGCGCTCGCGAACGGAGCCGAGCTCTGCGGGATCTCGAAAGAGGTGGCGCTCGCGCCCGAGGATTTCGGACGAGAGCTCCGCGAGCGTGGCATAACCGCGCTCTTCCTCACGACCGCTCTTTTCCAGCAGATCGCTCGCGAAGCGCCGTCCACCTTCGGCTGCCTGCGGGTCCTCCTCTTCGGAGGCGAGGCGGTCGCGCCGGAGGCGGTTCGCGCGGTCCTCGACAGCGAGGAGCGGCCGGGGAGCGTCCTTCACGTCTACGGGCCGACGGAGAGCACGACCTTCGCGTCCTGGTTTCCTTTGCGCTCCCTCGCGGAGACCGAGACGGTGGTCCCGATCGGCGGCCCTCTTTCGGGGACGGAGCTCTACGTTCTCGATCCGGATGGAGCTCCGGTTCCGGTCGGCGTCGTCGGGGAGCTCTTCATCGGTGGAACGGGCCTCGCGCGCGGCTACTTCCGAAAGCCGGCCGCGACCGCCGAGCGCTTCGTCCCGCATCCCTTCAGCGAGATTCCGGGCGCGCGGCTCTACCGCACAGGCGACCGGGTGCGGCGGCGCGCGGATGGAAACGTGGAGTTCGTGGGCCGCGACGACCATCAAGTCAAGATCCGCGGCTTTCGAGTCGAGCCGAGCGAGATCGCCTCGGTGCTGCGGGGGCATGAGAACGTGCGTGAGGCCTTCGTCGTCGCCAATGCGGAACGACGGGACGTGCCCGACGCGAAGCTCCTCGTCGCTTACGTGGTCGCGCGCCTTCGGCCCGCGCCCACTCTCACCTCCTTGAGGAGCTATCTCTCAGAGCGACTCCCGGACTTCATGGTGCCGCAGGCGTTCGTCGTGCTCGAGGAGCTCCCGCTTACGCCCAACGGGAAAGTCGACCGGAAGGCTCTGCCTTCGCCCGAGCGCGTGCGGCCGGAGCTGAAAGCCGGCTTCGCGCCGCCGCGGAACGACCTGGAGCGCCGTATCGCATCGCTCTGGGAGGAGCTTCTCGGTCTCGATGCGGTCGGAATCCACGACAGCTTCTTCGATCTCGGGGGGCACTCGCTCCTGATGGCGGAGCTCCACGGAAAACTGCGGAAGCGCTTCGGAATCGACGTCGCAATGGTCAAGCTCTTCCAGTACCCCACCATTGCTTCGCTCTTCGCGCATCTCGCGGCGGCGGAATCGGTGGAGGTCGCGACTCCCCCCGTGAAGGTCCAGGACCGCGCGGAACGACAGAAAGAAGCGCTCAGCCGGCGGACCGCGGCGCACCGCTCCAGGAGCAAGGCATGACCGTGACGGACGCGAAATACCTCGAGCGAGACATCGCGGTCGTCGGAATGGTCGGCCGATTCCCGGGGGCGCGGACCCTCGACGAGTTCTGGCAGAACCTGAGGCGAGGCGTCGAGTCGATTCGGTTCTTCACGGACGAGGAGCTGCTCGAGGCGGGAGTTTCGCTCGCCCACCTCGAGCGCGAGGACTACGTGAAAGCGGGGACGGTGCTGGAGGACGCGGATCTCTTCGATGCGTCTTTTTTCGGTTTCAGTCCGCGCGAAGCGGAGATCATGGATCCGCAGCAGCGAATCTTCCTGGAATGCGCCTGGGAGGTCCTCGAGTCCGCGGGCTATGACCCGGAGCGATGCCTCCAGAGGGTCGGGGTCTACGCCGGTGCCGGGCACAACAACTACATGCTGAACGTGCTCTCGAACCGAGAGGTGATGTCGAAGGCGAGCCACTATCAGGCGCTTCTCGGAAACGACCGGAGCTTCTTCACCACGCGCATCTGCTACAAGCTCAACCTGACCGGCCCGAGCTTCACCGTCCAGGCCGCCTGCTCGACGTCGCTCGTCGCCGTGCATCTCGCCTGCCAGCATCTTCTCGACTACGAGTGCGACCTGGCTCTCGCGGGTGGGGCCACGGTGACCTTCCCCCAGACCTCCGGCTACGTCCACCAGGCCGGGATGATTCTGTCTCCCGATGGGCATTGCCGCGCTTTCGACGAGAGGGCTGCCGGCACGGTGGCAGGCAAGGGCGTCGGCATCGTTCTCCTGAAGCGCCTCTCGGAAGCCCTCGCCGACGGCGACACCGTTCATGCGGTGATCAAGTCCTCCGCGGTGAACAACGACGGATCGTCCAAAGTCGGATTCACCGCCCCGAGCGTCGAAGGACAAACAGAAGTCATCGCGGAGGCGCTCGCGAAGGCGGAGCTCGGACCCGAAAGCATCTCCTGCATCGAGGCCCACGGAACGGGCACCGAGCTCGGAGATCCCATCGAGATCGCGGCCCTCACCCGCGCCTTCCGGGCGGGCACCTCGAGAAGGCAGTTCTGCGCCATCGGGTCGCTGAAGACCAACCTGGGACACATGGACGCCGCCGCCGGAATCGGGGGTCTGCTCAAGGCCATCCTTTCGGTGAAGCACGGAGAGATCCCGCCGTCCTTGCACTTCGAAAAACCGAACCCGAAGCTCGACCTCGAGGAAAGCCCGTTCTACGTCAATACCGAGCTCCAGGCGTGGCCGAAGCGAGCGGGCGTGAGACGGTGCGGTGTGAGCGCCTTCGGCATCGGGGGTACCAACGCGCACGTCATCGTCGAAGAGCCGCCCACGGTTGTTTCCTCTCCCTCGCCGCGCCGCGAGGAGCTCCTGATTCTTTCGGCGAAGACCTCAGCGGCGCTCGACCGGACGACGGAAAACCTGTCGAGCTATCTGAACCGGAACGAGAACGCATCGCTTGCGGACATCGCATACACCCTTTCCGTCGGTCGAAGATCGTTTCCTCATCGGCGCGCGCTCGTGGCCGATACGCCCGCGAGCGCCGCACGGATCCTCTCCGAGCGCGATCCGGCGCGGCTCCATGAATCTCGCGTCGAACGATCGGGCGGCGGAGTCGCTTTCCTCTTTCCCGGGCAGGGCGCGCAGCACGCCGGGATGGGTAGAGAGCTCTACCGCGTCGAGCCCGAGTATCGTCAGGAGCTCGACCGCTGCTGCGAGATTCTCCTTCCTCATCTCGGCCTCGACCTCAGGGATCCGCTCTTCGCTGGAGGGGCCGAGAAGGGCGAGGAAGAGGCAGGGGAGATCCTCCGCGAGACGCGCATCACGCAGCCGGCGCTTTTCGCCGTCGAGTACTCGCTCGCGCGCCTCTTGATTCGGTGGGGTATCGAGCCCCGCGCGATGGTGGGCCACAGCGTCGGCGAGTATGTGGCTGCCTGCCTCGCTTCGGTCTTCTCTCTGGAGGACGCGCTCGCGCTCGTCGCCGCGAGAGGGCGCCGCATGCAATCGGCAGCGCGGGGATCGATGACCGCGGTGGGTCTCGGCGCGAAGGATCTTTCGGATCGCCTTCCGGCGGGGATCGGAATCGCCGCCGTGAACGCTCCGTCGCTCACCGTCGTCTCCGGCCCGGAGCAAGAGCTCGAGGCCTTCGAGCGCGCTCTCGCCGGAGATGGCATCGAGTGCCGCCGGCTCCGGACGTCCCACGCGTTCCACTCGGCGATGATGGACCCGATCCTCGACGGGTTTCGTGAAGATCTGAGCCGCGTCTCTCTGCGGCGACCGCAGAAACGGTTCGTTTCGAACGTCACCGGAGCCTTCATCCGCGACGACGAGGCGACCGACCCCGAGTACTGGGTGAAGCACCTGCGCCTGCCGGTGCGCTTTGCCGACGGACTCGGCTCGATTCTTCGAGACGACGTTTCGGTGCTCCTCGAAGTGGGCCCCGGAAATGCGCTGGGAACGCTGGCACAGCAGCAAATCGGACGCAGCCGCGATCGCGTCTGTCTCGCGACGATGCCGAGTCCCCGGGCTCGCGCATCGGAGAGCGAGCTCCTTCGCACGACGCTCGGTCGGCTCTGGCTCGCGGGTGCGCCCGTGAAGTTCGCGGAAGCGTATGCGAGCGAGCGGCGTCTCCGGGTCCCGCTCCCGACATACCCGTTCGAACGGCAGAGATTCTGGGTGGCGGCCCAGGCCGCGCCAGTCGACGGCGCCGGGAACGCCCCGCGGCGCAAGCGCGATCTCGCGGATTGGTTCTACGCGCCCACCTGGAAGGAGACGCCCCTAGCGGAAGCTCTCCGAGTCGAGCCGCGGAAGCCGGGCGACTGGCTCGTATTTCTCGACGGGACGGGACGCGGCGACGCGCTCGTCGCGGAAGTACGCGCGCGGGGCGAGAAGGTGCGGGAGGTAGCGCTTCATCCAGGCGGCTTGCCTGACTACGAGATGCTCTTCGACGAGCTATCGAAAGCGGGCTCTCTTCCGCGGCGCATCGTGTTCCTCGGGGGAGACGCCGACGAGCTCGCGCGCTTTCTCGCTCTCGTCAAGGCGCTCGCCCGGCTCACGCCCGATTCGCCCATCGACCTCGCACTCGTGACCGAAGGGCTCCACGACGTGGTCGGTTCGGAGCCCCTTCGCGACGAGGGCGCCCTGCTTCCCGGTCTCGGCCTTGTGCTTTCCCAGGAGCAGCCGTTCGTCTCCTTCGCGAGCTACGACGTTCGCGGCGACGTTCGAGCCCGGGACCTCGCCTCGGACATCGGATCTCTCGTGTCGGGCGAGGTGGTCGCCTATCGCTCCGGAAGACGTTGGCTCAGGGGCCATGAGCCGATCCGGCTGGGACCGAATCCTCCGGGGCAGTCCCGCCTGCGCGAGCGCGGCGTTTACCTCGTGACCGGCGGGCTCGGAAACGTGGGCCTCGAGGCCGCGGATGTCCTCGCAAGGTCGTGCCGTGCGCGACTGGTGCTGGTCTCGCGATCCTCGTTTCCCGCGCGCGACACGTGGGAGCGCTCGCTCGAGGAGCTCGCCCCGGAGGATCCGAAAGCCCGGCGGATGCGCCGCGTTCTGGCCCTCGAAGCGCTCGGAGCCGAGGTCCGGATCGAGAGCGCCGATGTGAGCGACGAGCGCGCGATGGGGGCCGTGATCGCCGGGACGGTCGAGCGGTTCGGCGCGCTTCACGGAGTCGTTCACGCGGCAGCGGATCTGGACCCGCGCGGAATGCGCCCTCTCGCGTCGCTGACCCGCGAGGACTGCGAGCGCCAGTTCCGGCCGAAAGTCACGGGAACCCGGGTCCTCGAAAAGCTCGTCGCGGGCCGCGGACTCGACTTCGTGCTCCTGACTTCTTCGCTTTCGACGATCCTCGGCGGCCTCGGGTACGGCGCCTACGCCGCGGCGAACTGCTTTTTGAAGGCGTCCTCGTCGAGGATCGGTCGCGAGCGCGGCACGCCCTGGATCGCCGTCGATTGGGACGGCTGGGACTTTCATCTCGAGAACAAGGCGGGGGCGGCGGAATACGCGATGTCCCCGGAAGAGGGACGGGAGACCATCCGGCGCGTGCTCTCGACCGACCTCCTGGAGCGCGTCGTCATCTCTACCGGTAGTCTCGACGCGAGGCTCGCGTCGTGGGTGCGGAAGCGCGTTTCCGCGCCGACGGAGGAAGCATCGACTTCTCGACCCGCGCATCCCGTGCCGGAAGGGCCCTATGTCGCGCCAAGGGACCGCACCGAGCAGGAGATCGCCACGATCTGGCAGGACCTTCTCGGGATCGATCGCATCGGAATTCACGACAACTTCTTCGAGCTCGGCGGCCACTCGCTCCTCGCGACCCAGGTCATCGCCCGCCTTCGCGCGACGTTTCGCGTGGAGCTCCCCCTCAGGAGCATGTTCGAAGCGTCGACGGTCAAGGAGCTTTCGGAGCGGATCAAGACCGTGGTGTGGGCGAAGGACCAGGAGTCCGCCCCTCAAGACGACACGGCGCTCCGGCAAGAGATCGAGCTATGAGCGGAAAAACCCTCGAGCACCTGCTCGCGAACCTGCGCACTCACGACGTCAAGCTCTGGGTGGAGAACGACAAGCTGCGTCTCTCCGCGCCCAAGGGGGCCCTGAGCGACGATCTCCGAGCGGAGCTCAGCCGGCACAAGGAAGAGATTCTCCGGTTCCTGAACTCGATTCGCAGCGCGGGCCGCTCCGACGCCATCGAGCTCGTGGCGGTACCGCGGACCGAGTCGCTGCCCGTTTCTTTTTCTCAACAGCGCCTCTGGTTCCTGAACCAGTTCGAGCCCGGCAATCCCGCGTACAACATCCCCGGCACGCGGAGGCTCAAGGGCGTCCTCCGCTTCGAGGCCCTGCAGCGGACCCTCGACGAGATCACGAGACGCCACGAGACCCTGCGCACGAGTTTCGCAACGGAGAACGGTCGGCCGATTCAGGTGGTGGGCCCGGCCCTGCCGGTCGACATGCCGCTCATCGATCTGAGCTCGCTCTCGGAGGAGGACCGCCGGGAGCGGTCGGTGGCCATCAGCAAGGAGGAGGCCTACCGGCCCTTCGACCTCGAGAAAGCACCCCTCTTCCGGGCGAGGCTTCTAAGGCTCGGAGCCGAGGACCATGTCCTCCTCACGAGGATCCACCACATCATCGCCGACGAGTGGTCCCTTGGTGTCTTCAACCGCGAAGTCGCCGTCCTCTACGAGGCTTTCGGAGCGGGAGAGCCGTCCCCTCTTCCCGAGCTTCCCATTCAGTATGGAGACTATGCCCACTGGCAGCGTCGTTTTCTCAGCGGCGACGTCCTGAAGGAGCAGCTCGGCTATTGGAAACGGCAGCTCTCCGGCAACCTTCCCGTTCTCGCGCTTCCGACGGACCGGCCGCGGCCGAGAATCCAGACCTTCCGGGGAGCCGCGCGGGCGTTCTCGCTCACCGAGCGGCTCACTCTCGAGCTCAACGCGTTGAGTCAGCGCGAGGGGGTCACGCTCTTCATGACGCTCCTCGCCAGCCTGAAGGTCCTCCTCTACCACTACACCGGACAGGAGGACATCATCGTCGGGACTCCCATCGCGAACCGGAGGCGGGCCGAGCTCGAGAACCTCATCGGGTTCTTCGTCAATAACCTTCCCATTCGCACCAACCTCGAGGGCAATCCCACCTTCCGGGAGCTGCTGTCGCGGCTGAAAGAAGTGGCGCTCGAAGCGTTCGCCCACCAGGACGTCCCCTTCGAAAAGCTGGTCGAAGAGCTCGCGCCCGAGCGCGATCCCAGCCAGAACCCGATCTTCCAGATGATGTTCATCCTCCAGAACACTCCCCGGGAAGCGACGAAGATCGCCGGGCTGACCGCGGTCGCACTGCTGTCCGACGACCCCGCCCGGATGCGGGAGCCGGAAGCGAAGAGGCCGCCGCGCCCCTCGTTCTCCCGTTTCGATCTCACCATCGATCTGAAGGAATGGAAGGGGTACATCTTCGGCGGCGTCGAGTACAACACCGATCTCTTCGACGATTCGACGATCCAGCGTCTGATCCGGCATTTCGGGACGATCCTCGAGCGCGCCGTTCGGGATCCCGGAACGCGGATCGCCGACCTTTCTCCGCTCACGGACGAGGAAAGGCGCCGGCTGGTCGTGGATTGGAACCAGACCGACGAAGACTATCCCGGGGAGAAGACCATTCCCGACGTCTTCGAGGCGCGGGTGTCGCTGTCACCGGAGCGGGTTGCGCTGATTCACGGCGAGAACGTCCTTTCCTACCGGGAGCTCGATCGGCGCGCGAACCGTCTCGCGCATCGTCTGAAATCCCTGGGCGTCGGTCCGGAAGCGCCCGTCGGGATCTTCATCGATCGATCTCCTTCGATGATCGTGGGCCTCCTCGGAATTCTCAAAGCCGGCGGGGCCTACGTTCCACTCGATCCCGCGTACCCGACGGAGCGAATCGCTTTCATGATCGAGAACTCGCGGCTCGAGGTGCTGGTGACTCGCGGCGATCTGGTGTCCCGCCTTCCGGCGCACGCCGCGCGGGTGGTCCACGTGGAGAGCTTCGAGGGAGAGGGCTCCGAGCGGGCCGAGGAGCTCGCGCCCGAGCGTCGCCTCCATTCCGATCATCCCTGCTACACCATGTACACCTCGGGCTCCACCGGGACCCCGAAGGGGGTGCTGGGAGTGCACCGGGCCGCGCTCAATCGATTCCAGTGGATGTGGAATCATTTCCCGTTCGCGGACGGCGAGGTCTGCTGTCAGAAGACGTCGTTGAACTTCGTCGACTCCGTCTGGGAGATCTTCGGTCCGCTCCTCGCTGGAGTCCCGCTCGCGATCGTCCCCGACGAGCTCACGAAGGACCCGCGCGGACTCGTGAGCGAGCTCGAGAGAAGCGGGGTCAGCCGCATCGTGCTCGTGCCCTCGCTTCTCCGCGTGCTCCTGGAATCGCAGCAGGACCTGAACGAGCGCCTCTCCGGCCTGTCGCTCTGGATCGTGAGCGGCGAGGCTTTGACCGCGGAGCTCGCGGCGCTCTTTCACCAGAGAATGCCCGGGGCTCGTCTCGTGAACCTCTACGGATCGTCGGAAGTCGCGGCCGACTCGACCTGGTACGACACGGGCAAAGAAGACGTTCCCGCGCGTATCCCGATCGGACGGCCCATCGCCAATACGAGGACGTATCTCCTGAGCGCCGACCTCGAGCCCGTGCCGCTCGGCGTGACCGGGGAGCTCTACGTCGGCGGCGCGGGACTCGCTCGCGGCTACGCGCATCGGCCCGACTGGACCGCGGAGAGGTTCCTTCCGAATCCGTTCGCTGCTCGCCCGGGCGAGCGCCTCTACCGGACGGGAGATCGCGCGCGCTACCGCCCTGACAGTGAGATCGAGTACATGGGCCGCGCCGATCACCAGGTGAAGATCCGGGGGTTCCGCATCGAGCTCGGGGAAATCGGATCGGCCCTCGGCAAACACCCGAAGGTGGCGGAGTCTCTTCTGATGGTGCGGGAAGACTCACCGTCTGGCGCGCGCCTCGTCGCCTACGCCGTTCCCGCACCGGGCGCCGCGATCACCGGGAGTGAGCTCCGGGAGTTCCTTTCCGAAAAACTTCCGGCCCACATGGTGCCCCAGGCGTTCGTGATTCTCGAGGCGATGCCTCTCACGCCGAACGGCAAGGTGAACCGCCGTGCCCTTCCGGCGCCCTCGGCCGACCGATCGGATCTCGGCGGCGGGAGCTACGTCGCTCCGCGTTCCGAGCTCGAGCGGAAGATCGTCCAGGTGTGGCAGGAAGTTCTCGGTGTCGAGCGGGTAGGGGTGCACGACAACTACTTCGATCTCGGAGGGCACTCCCTCCTCATGGTCGAAGTCCACGAGAAGCTCCGGCCCGTCGTACCGCGGCCCATCACCATCGTCGATCTTTTCCAGTATCCGACGGTGCGAGCGCTGTACAAATTTCTGTCGCGAGATGGCAACGGCGATGGGAGCGAGCACGGAATCGATGTGAAGCGCGATCGAGCGCGGCGGAGAGAAGAGCTGGTCGAGCAGCGCAAGCAGTCGAGGCGATTGAGGAGACAGCCATGAACCAGAAAGAGAACGGTGCCGAGAGCGTCGCCGTCATCGGGCTCTCGGGACGCTTTCCCGGGGCGGGGAACGTTGACGAGCTCTGGCGAAACCTGGTGAACGGCGTGGAGTCGATCCAGGCATTCACGGACGAGGAGCTCGCCGCGGTGGGCGTTCCGTCCGCGGTGCTGAAGTACCCCGCGTACGTGAAAGCCGGGTCGGTCATCGAGGGGGCCGAGATGTTCGACGCTCCCTTCTTCGGAATCAACCCGAGAGAAGCGGAGGCCATGGATCCGCAGCAGCGTGTGTTCCTCGAGTGCGGCTGGGAGATCCTCGAGCGGGCCGGTTACGACCCGGCCCGCTACCCCGGCGCCATCGGCGTCTACGGGGGCATGGGACTCAACACCTACCACCAGAACGTCCTCTCGAACCGGGAAGTCCTCGCCGCGGTCGGGACGTTTTCCGCGATGCTCGGAAACGACAAGGACTTCCTCGCGACGCGCGTCTCCTACAAGCTCGACCTGACGGGACCGGCCTTCACCGTACAGACCGCCTGCTCGACGTCGCTCGTCGCGGCGCATCTGGCCTGCGAGAGCCTCCTCGGCTATCACTGCGATATGGCCATCGCCGGCGGGGTCTCGATCTTCTACCCGCAGAAGGTCGGTTACTTCTTTCAGGAAGGGATGATCCTCTCTCCCGACGGGCACTGCCGCGCCTTCGACGCGAAAGCACGCGGCACGGTCATCACCAAGGGCGCGGCCCTGGTGCTGCTGAAGCGGCTGTCGGATGCGTTGCGCGACGGCGACCATATCTACGCCGTGGTCCGGGGATCGGCGATCAACAACGACGGCTCGGACAAGGTCGGTTACACGGCTCCGAGCGTGAACGGACAGGCGGAAGTCATCTCCGAGGCGCTCGCCGGAAACGATATCGACGCCGGGAGCATCTCCTACGTCGAGGCGCACGGCACGGGCACCGAGCTCGGCGACCCCATCGAGGTCGAGGCCCTGACGGTCGCGTATCGCGCCCATACCGATCGGAAGCAGTACTGCGCCATCGGCTCGGTGAAAACCAATATCGGCCATATGGACACGGCGGCGGGTGTCGCCGGACTCATCAAGACCGCCCTCGCTCTCGACCGGCGGGTTCTGCCCGCGAGCCTTCACTACGAGTCTCCGAATCCGCGCATCGACTTCGAGAGCTCTCCGTTCTTCGTGAACGCGGAAACCCGTGCCTGGGAGCGGGGCGACGGACCGCGGCGCGCCGCGGTGAGCTCTTTCGGTATCGGCGGGACCAACGCCCACATGGTGCTCGAGGAGGCACCGGAGCGAGAGCCGTCCTCGCCGCCAGACGCTTCGAACCTGCTGCTGGTTTCGGCCCGGAGCGAGGGCGCTCTCGGGAGAGCGAGCGAAAACCTCCGCCAGGCGCTCGGCGCCGCCCCGGAAACGAACCTCGCCGACGTCGCGTTCACCCTCCAGGTGGGCCGCCGATCCTTCCGCCATCGGCGCGCGGTCGTGGCTTCGGACGTTTCCGAAGCGATCGCGCTTCTCGAGAACGGCCCGTCGATGGACGCTGTCGTGGACGGATCCGAGAGGAGCTGCCTGTTCCTTTTTCCCGGGCAGGGCGCTCAATACGCCGGGATGGGAAGGGAGCTCTATCGAGCTCTGCCGCTGTTCCGGGAGGAAGTCGACGCCTGCTCCGAGATTCTTCTTCCCGACCTCGGCTGCGATCTGCGCGAGCTCCTCTTCGGCCGCGAGGGGGAACGGAGCCCGATCGACGTCTCGACGAAACGCGGCTCACCCAGCCGGCGCTCTTCGTCATCGAGTACGCGCTCGCTCGCTTCTGGATGAGCCTCGGCGTCGTACCCTCCGCCATGATTGGCCACAGCCTGGGGGAGTACGTGGCCGCGTGCCTCGCGGGAGTGTTTCCTCGCTCCGCGGCCTTGAAGCTCGTCGCGCTGAGAGGCCGGCTGATGCAGGACCTCCCGCGCGGGTCGATGCTCGCGATACCGATGCCCGAGGGCGAAGTGCGAAAGCTCCTCGCGGAGTTCAAGGACCTCTCGCTCGCGGCGGTGAACGGGCCTTCGCTCGCCGTCGTTTCGGGAGAGGACGAGGCGATCTCGACGCTCGAAGCGAAGCTCGGAGAGCGTGGGCTGCCGGGACGACGGCTCCGCACCTCGCACGCTTTCCACTCGAAGATGATGGACCCCGTCCTTCCCGCGTTTCAGCGGGAGCTCGAACGGATCGAGTTGCGCGCACCGAAGCTGCGCTATGTCTCGAACCTCACGGGCCAGTGGATCCGGCCGGAAGAAGCGATGGATCCCGCGTACTGGACCCGGCACTTGCGGGAGACCGTCCTCTTCTCGCGCGGCATCGAGACCCTTCTCGAAGACCCGACCGCGATTCTTCTCGAGGTGGGACCCGGAAGCACTCTGGGCTCGCTCGCTCTCGCCCACGGGAGCGCCGTCGGTCCGGTGCAGGCCTCTCTTCCCCGGCCCAAGGACCACGACACCTCCGGTGAAGAGCGATTCCTCCTCTCGACGCTCGGACGTCTCTGGCTTCACGGCGTGGACCTCGAGTGGACGGCTCTGCATCGGGGGAAGAACCGACGCCGCGTCGCGCTTCCCACCTATCCTTTCGAAAAGGAGAGGCTCTGGGTCGATCGCATCGCGCCCGCGGCCCCGCCCTCGGCCATCGTGAAGAAGTCCGACGTGACCGAGTGGTTCTACCTTCCGACGTGGAAGCGCCGCGACCCGCTGCGAAGGAGCCTTGGCGCTTCGAAGCCGCGGCAAGGGGAGTGGTCCATTATTCTCACGGACGGGTCGGAGCTCTCGAGCGCCCTCGCCGAAGCGCTTCAGCGGACGGGGGAGGACGTCGTCCGGATCGCGCCCGGGGATTCCTTCGCCCGCGATGGCTCTACCTACCGGCTCCGGCCGGGTAAGAAGGTCGATTACGAGATCCTCTTCGAGGACCTCAACGAGAGAAAGCTTCCACCGACGCGGGTCTGGCACCTCTGGACTCTGATCCCCAAGGACGACAACGCTGGCTCCGACGATCTCAATCGATCCCAGGACCTGGGCTTCTTCAGCTTGATCTTCCTCTCGCAGGCGTTCTCCGGGGCCTGGCCCGAAGCACCGCTCGAGATCACAGTCCTTACCGATGGGATCTATGAGGTCACCGGGCATGAGGTCCTGTCGAGCCCGGCGAAAGCGACGATCATCGGACCTGCGAAGATGATCCCCGCGGAGCACAAGAACGCCGTGGTCCGCCTCATCGATATCGAGCGGCCCGAGGGCGCGGAAATTCCCGGCCTCGTCGATCGTCTGCTCCTCGAAGCCCGCACGGATCCGGAGGGGGAATCGATCGCCTACCGAGGACGCCACCGCTGGGTGCAATCCTACGAGCCGGTTCCGATCGAGAAGCCCGTTCCGGAGGAGATTCCGCTTCGCGATTCCGGGGTCTACTTGATTACCGGCGGCCTCGGAGGCATCGGGCTCGAGCTCGCGCACTGTCTCGCGCGAGACCACCGCGCGAAGCTCGCCATCACCGCCCGCTCGCCGCTTCCCGCGAGAGACCTCTGGGACGAGCACCTCGCGAGCCACGGCGACGACGACGCCGTGAGCCGGAAGATCCAGAAGGTCCGCGAGCTCGAGTCGTTCGGAGCCGAAGTTCTCGTTTTCGCCGCCGACGTTGCCGACGAATCGAGGATGCGCGAGGTGGTCGAATCGATTCTCGGCCGCTTCGGCGCGATCCACGGCGTGGTGCACGCTGCGGGCGTTGCGGGAGGAGGGATCGTCCAGCGAAAGTCCCGGGAGGCGGCGGAAGCGGTTTTGTCGCCCAAGGTCAAGGGAACTCTCGTTCTCGATGATCTCCTCTCCGGACAGAAGCTCGACTTCTTCGTGCTCTGCTCCTCGATGAACTCGGTCATCCCTGTCGTCGGCCAGGTGGACTATTGCGCCGCGAACGCCTTCGAGGACGTGTTCGCCCAGATCCGCTCGGCGAGAAACGGCGGGTCGACCATCTCCATCAACTGGGACACGTGGCAGGAAGTCGGGATGGCGGTCCAGACCGAAGTCCCCGCGGCCTGGCAGGCGATGAAAGAAGAGAACCTTCGTCTGGGCCTTTCACCGAAGGAAGGCGTCGATTGTTTCCTTCGCATCCTCGCGCGGCCCGCGCCCCAGATCGTCGTCTCGACGAAGGATCTCGGGCTCCTGCTCGCGAGGAGCCGCCGCGCGACCGAGCGGCCTCGAGCGGGAGCCTCGTCATCGGCCGCCGGGTCGTCCGCTGCCGCGTCGGCGCCCGCTCAGCGGCGCCGGCATCCGCGTCCCAATCTGATCACGGCGTACACCCCTCCTTCGGATGAGATTCAAGAAAAGGTGGCGGGGGTCTGGCAGGAAGTGCTCGGGATCGAGAAGGTCGGGGTCCACGATAATTTCTTCGAGCTCGGCGGGCATTCGCTTCTCGCGACCCTCGTGGCTTCTCGCCTGCGGGAGGCCTTTCAGGTCGAGCTTCCGCTCCGGAGCCTCTTCGACGCCACGACGGTCTCGGAGCTCGCGGAAGCCGTGCGGAACGTTCTCTGGGTGGTAAAAGAGCCCGAGGCCCCGGAGGGTGAAGAAGCTTCCGACCGCGAGGAGATCGAGATTTGACCGACCGATACCGGCGCACTCCCACGTGATTCAGGAGCTTCTGGGTCGCCTGCGGCGGCGCGATATCCGCGTCTGGGCGGAGGGAGACCGCCTGCGCTTCAACGCGCCGCGGGGGGCGATGACCCCCGAGCTCCAGGAGGATATCGCCTCTAATAAGGATGCGATTCTCCGGTTCCTCGGCTCGGTCGCCCAGGGCGAGGAGTCGTCCCCGCCCATCGAGAAAGCTTCGCGGGACGAGCCGCTCCCTCTTTCGTACGCTCAGCAGCGGGTCTGGTTTCTGCAGAAGTTCGATCCGAAGAGCCCGGCGTACAACGTGCCTGCCGAGGTCGTCGGCAACGAGCACACTCGGCCGGACGTTCTCGCTCGCGCTCTCGGAGAGCTTCTGAAGCGCCACGAGATCCTGCGTACGCGGGTCGTGACCCGGGAAGGCGAGCCCTTCCAGGTCGTCGAGCCCTATCGTCCGGTGACGCTTCCGGTGGTCGACCTCACGTCGCTCGACGGCGACGATTGGGTAAGAGAAACGGGTCGCCTCGCGCGGGAAGAGGCCGGCCGGCCCTTCGATCTCGAGCGGGGCCCACTGGTCCGCTTCTTCTACCTCGAGCGCTACCCCGATACCCCGGTCCTGGTGCTCACGCAGCATCACATCGTGACCGACCGCTGGTCTCTCGGACTTCTCGCGCGGGAGCTCTCCGCCCTGCACCGGCGTCTCCAGGGAGGCGAGTCCGACGACCTTCCCGAGCTTCCCGTTCAATACCCGGATTTCGCCCTCTGGCAGCGGCGTTGGCTCGAGGGACCTCTCCTCGAAAAACAGCTGGCGTACTGGAAGCCGCAGCTCGAAGGTGCGCTCCCGGTCCTCTCCCTTCCGACCGATCGTCCTCGGCCCAAAGCGCGAACGTATCGCGGAGCCTGGCGATGGCTCGAGCTGGGGAAAGACCTCTCCGAGCAGGTGAAACAGTTGAGCCGGGACTCCGGTGTCACTCTCTTCAATACGCTCCTCGCCGCGTTCTACGTCCTTCTTCATCGATACAGCCGCGAGACGGACATCTCCGTCGGCACTCCGGTTACCGGCCGGAGCCGGAAAGAGCTCGAGAATCTCATCGGGCTCTTCGTCAATACGCTCGTCTTGCGCTGCGACCTCTCGGGGGAGCCTTCGTTCCGTGAGCTCCTCGTGCGGGTTCGCAGCGTCGCCCTCGACGCGTTCTCACACGCGGACATGCCGTTCGAGAAGCTCGTCGAAGCGCTTCAGCCCGAGCGCGACGAAAGCCGCTCGCCGCTCTTTCAGGTGATGTTCGTGCTCCAGAACGCGCCCGCATCGGTCGAAGTGGAGCGCATCGACGCCATCTTCCTTCGCGCGAGCGGAGCGACGATGTTCGACATGACCCTCACCGTCTCCGAGTCGGCCGAGGGGCTCACCGCCACCTGTGAGTACGCGACGGACCTCTTCGACGCTTCGACCATCGACCGGATGCTGTCTCACTACCGCAGGCTCCTCGAAGCCGTGTTGCTTTCGCCCGACGTCCCGGTCGGCGAGCTCGCACTCCTCGGCGACGACGAGCGCCGCCTCGGGCTCACCGTCTGGAACGACACGGACGCGAGATTTCCGGAGGACGCGACGCTCCACGCGCTCTTCGAAGAGAAGGCGCGCGAGGCGCCGTCGGACGTCGCCGTCGTCGCGGGTGAAGCGATACTCACCTATGAAGAGCTCGACTTCCGGAGCAATCGGCTCGCGCGGAAGCTCCGGTCCCTCGGTGTCGCGCGCGGCACTCTCGTCGGCGTGTCGCTCCCGCGAAGCGTGGACATACCTGTCGCCCTTTTCGGGATCTTGAAAGCCGGCGGGGCCTACGTGCCTCTCGACCCTCACTTTCCCGAGAGCCGCCTTCGCTTCATGGAGCAGGACTCACGCCTTGCGCTTCGCATCGACGCCGGATGGCTCGACTCCGAGCGGGAGTCTCTCGAGAGGGAGAGTCCCGAGCCGCTTCCGGCTGCCGCGACCGCGGACGACCTCGCGTATGTGATCTATACGTCGGGCTCCACCGGAATGCCGAAGGGTGTGGCGGTGAGCCACCGCTCCGTCGTCAACTTCCTTACTTCCATGCGCCGCCAGCCCGGGCTCTCGCCTGCGGACGTCCTCCTCTCGGTCACGACGCTTTCCTTCGACATCGCCGGGCTCGAGCTCTACCTTCCGCTGACCACGGGGGCGCGGGTCGTGCTCGCGAGCGCGGAAGCCGCCCTCGACGCGCGCGAGCTTTCACGCCTGATCGAGAATGCGGGCGCGACCGTTCTCCAGGCGACCCCGGCGACCTGGCGTCTCCTCCTCGACGGCGGGTGGCAGGGGAGGGAAGGGCTCAGGATGCTCTGCGGCGGGGAAGCGCTCACGCGGGAGCTCGCCCGAGAGCTCCTTTCTCTCGGGGGACCACTCTGGAACCTGTACGGACCGACCGAGACGACGATTTGGTCGGCGATTCACCGGGTGGAGTCCACCGAGAACGGCGTTCCGATAGGGAGGCCGATCGCGAATACGCGGATGTACGTGGTGGACGAGCGTCTCGAGCTCGTTCCGGCCGGTGTCGTGGGAGAGCTCGTCATCGGGGGAGAGGGCGTGGCGCGCGGGTATCTCGGAAGACCGGATCTGACCGCGGATCGTTTCGTCCCCGACCCTTTCGCGGCGAAACCCGGCGAGCGGCTCTATCGCACGGGAGACCTTGCGCGCTTCCGCGCCGACGGTACCTTCGAGTGTCTCGGCCGGAAAGACCAGCAGGTAAAGGTCCGAGGGTTCCGCGTCGAGCTCTCCGAGATTGAGTCCGCCCTCCTCGAGCACGAAGGAGTCCGAGAGGCCATCGTCGTCGCCCGGGAGGCGCCCGAGGGACGGCGGCTCGCCGCGTTCGTCACCGTGTCCGGACCGACTCTCGTCACTGCGGCCCTCCTGCGCGGGCACCTGCGCGAACGACTCCCGGCGTACATGGTGCCCGGACACTTCGCGACTCTCGAGGCCCTCCCTCTCACGCCCAACGGGAAAGTGGATCGGCGCGCGCTCGCCGAGAGGAGGGAGGACGAGCCCCATCCCGAAACACTGTTCGAAGCGCCGCGCACCCCGATCGAGGAATCCGTCTCCGAGGTTTTCCGCCAGATTCTCGGCATGAGGAACGTCTCGATCCACGATAACTTCTTCGAGCTCGGCGGGCACTCTTTGCTGGCGACGCAGGTGATCTCGCGCCTCATGACCCGCTTCGGCGTCGAGATTCCTCTCCGGCTCCTCTTCGCGGGTCCGACGGTCGCGGCGCTCGCTGCGGTCGTGGTCGACCTCATCGCCCGCCGCGAGGGAAATGGCGTCGAGGTGCAGGCCATTCGGCGCGTGGACCGCAGTGCGGGAGTCTTTCCGCTTTCGTTCGCCCAACAGCGCTATTGGTTTCTGGACCAGTTGGAGCCTGGAAACCCCGCGTACAACATCCATCTTCCCCTCGTGATCCACGAAGCCGTCGATCGGGAAGCGCTCGCGAAATCTCTCGACGCGGTGGTACGCCGCCACGAATCGCTCCGCACGTCTTTCGGAATGCTCCGAGGCGAGCCGGTCTCGCGGATCGCGGCGCCCGGGTCCTTCACGCTCGCCGAGGTGAATCTCGAGCACCTGCCGGAGTCCCAGAAGGAAGTCCGCGCCGCCGAAGAGGCGTCCCGACTCGCCGTGGCGCCGTTCGATCTCACCCGCGCCCCTCTCTTTCGCGCCGGGCTCTTCCGTCTCGGACCCGAGCGCTCGGTTCTATCGATCGTCACCCACCATGTGGTCTGCGACCGGTGGTCTCTCGGAATCATCCTGAAAGAGATCCTGGTTCTCTACGCCGCCTTTCGGAGCGGCGCGCCGTCTCCTCTGCCCGAGCTTCCGATCCAGTACGTCGACTTCGCCGCCTGGCAGCGCTCCTTTCTCGCGGGCGACGTGCTCGATCGGCAGCTGTCGTTCTGGAAGACGACGCTCGCGGGAAGGCTCCCGGTTCTCGAGCTTCCCACGGACCGTCCGCGGCCGCAGATTCAAACGTTCGCGGGGTCGACCCGAAGCCGGAGGCTTTCGAGAACGCTTCGCGACGATCTCGAAAGGCTCGGTCAGAGCGGGCAGGCGACTCTCTTCATGACCGTTCTCGCCGGCTTCACCGTGCTCCTGCATCGCTACACCGGCGAGCGCGACGTCCTCGTCGGCTCTCCCGTCGCGAACCGGACTCGGCCCGAGGTCGAGCCGGTGGTGGGCTTCTTCGCCAACACTCTCGTGCTCCGCACCTCGCTCGAGGGCGATCCCACGTTTCGTGAGCTGGTCTCCCGCGTGCGGGAGACCGCTCTCGATGCCTTTGCGCATCAGGATCTCCCCTTCGAGAAGCTGGTCGAGGAGCTCCGTCCCGAGCGGAACCTCGGCCAGAACCCGCTCTTTCAGGTGTTGTTCACGTTCCAGAGCCCGTCGGCTCCGGCGAAGGTCCGCAGGAACGAGAAGCTCGACATCTTCCCGGTCGAAAGCCGCACCGCTCAGTTCGACCTGAGCGCCTATCTCGACGACACTTCCCATGGCCTCGTCGTGACGTTCGAGTTCAACACCGACCTCTTCGACGCCGGAACCATCGAGCGGATGCTCTCGCACTTCGAGGAGCTTCTGACGCTCGTGCGGCGCCGGCCCGAGCTGCGGGTCTCCGAAATCTCGATCCTCACGGAAAACGAGCGGCGCGCGCTGGTCGAAGTCGGAGACGGTGGGCCGGCTCCGATCGCGGCCGAGCTCGCGCACCAGCTCTTTTCCGAGCGGGCGGCCCGCGAGCCGGATGCCGTCGCCCTCGAGTTCGAGGGTGAGAAGCTGAGCTATCGCGAGCTCGATGCGCGCGCGAACCGCCTCGCACACTGGCTTCGCGCCCGAGGCGTCGGCCGCGAGACGGTGGTCGGAGTCGCGGTCGAGCCGTCGTTCGATCTGGTCGCTTCCCTCCTCGCCGTGCTGAAGGCGGGTGGCGCGTATCTTCCCCTGGATCCGGCGTTTCCCACGGACAGGCTCCGGCTGATGCTCGAGGACAGCCGCGCCGCGCTGGTGCTGACGACCGAGTCGCTGAAGGCGTCGCTCCCACGGACGGCCGCGGAGCTCGTCGCCCTCGACGCGGAGCCGTTCCGGCGCGATCTCACGAACCTGTCTGCCGATTCTCCGAACGTGTCGGTCGATTTCGACAACCTCGCCTATGTCATCTACACCTCGGGATCGACCGGTAGGCCGAAGGGAGTTCAGGTGCCCCACGGGGCTCTCGCGAGCTTCCTCGCCGCGATGAGATCCGAGCCGGGCCTCGCGCCGGAGGACGCGCTCCTTTCCGTGACGACGTTCTCCTTCGACATCGCCGCGCTCGAGATCTTCCTGCCTCTCGTGACCGGAGCCCGCCTGGTCCTGGTGGCTCGAGACGTCACGCGCGACGGGAGAGCGCTTCTGCGGGCGGCGCACGACTCGGGCGCGACGGTGCTCCAGGCGACCCCGGCGACGTTCCAGCTCCTCGTCGAGGCGGGCTGGAGCCGCAACGGGTTTTCGCTCCGCGCCCTCTCCGGAGGCGAAGCGCTCGCTCCGGACCTGGCGGCCGGACTCCTCGAGAGGAGCGCCGCGGTCTTCAATCTCTACGGACCCACGGAAACGACCATCTGGTCGATGGCGAAGCGCCTGAGCGCCGAAGACCCCAGGGTTACTCTCGGAGGACCCATCGCCGGGACCCGCGTTTACCTGCTCGACTCCGATTTGCAGCTGGTGCCTCCCGGCGTCCCGGGCGAGATCGCGATCGCCGGCGAGGGGGTCACTCGCGGCTACTTCGGCCAGCCGGATCGCACGGCGGAGCGCTTCCTCCCGGATCCTTTCGCGGCCACACCCGGCGAGCGGATGTACCGCACCGGCGATCTCGCGAGGCGCCGCGCGGACGGAGAGATCGAGTACCTCGGCCGGAACGACTTCCAGGTCAAGGTTCGCGGATTCCGCATCGAGCTCGGTGACGTGGAGACCGCGCTTCGGGATGTCGCAGGCGTCCGCGCCGCGGTGGTCCTGGCCCGCCAAGCGGCGGGAGGCTCGACCGCGCTCGTCGCCTACCTGGTCTACGACCCCGTTTCCGCGCCGACGGTGACCGAGCTCCGCGCGGCTTTGAAGGAAAAGCTACCTCTCTACATGGTGCCTTCGGCCTTCGTCAGCGTCGACGCTCTCCCGCTCACCCCGAACGGAAAGGTCGACCGGCGCGCGCTCGAGAAAGCCGAGAGAGAGGAGGCGCGAGGCACGGCCCATGTCGAGCCGAGGTCCGCGATGGAGCGCCTGGTCGCTTCCATCTGGCGCGACGTTCTCGAGCGCAAACAGGTTTCGCTTCATGACAATTTCTTCGACCTGGGCGGCCATTCGCTTCTCTCGATGAAGGTGGTGGCCCGGCTGGAGGACGAGATCGGCGAGCGGGTGAACCCGCGGGAGCTCATTTTCCAGACTCTGGAGCAGTTCGCCGCGGCGTGCGAAGCGCAGCGGCGACGCCGCGGGGACGATCGCACCGGGCTTTTGGGCAAGGTGGTGGATCGGTTGAAGGGCCTCGCGCCGAGGATGCGTTGAGTCATCGCCGCGCGATTACCCTCCTCGCGGACAGCCGTCTGCTGTTCCGGACGAGCTCGAACGACAGATTTCTCGAAGGGCTGCGGGCGGGTCTTCCCGCATCGGGCGCCCTCGCCGCCTACGTCGGCGCCTCGAACGGCGACGAGCCGGCTTTCTTCGAGCTCTTCGACGCGGCGATGGCGGCGCTCGGCGTCGCCGAGAGGCGATTCGTGCGCTCGAGCTTCGCGGAAGAGGACCGTTCGGCCCTCACGCGTGCGGACCTGATCCTGCTGGCCGGCGGCGACGTCGAAAGAGGATGGCGGACGATCTCGTTCTACGGGCATGAGAGAGGTCATCGTTCGCCGGCACCTCGAGGGCGCGGATCTCGTAGGCGTATCGGCGGGAGCGGTGCACCTCGGCTGGGGCTTTCTCTCTCTCGTGCCGTACCGAATCGGCGCGCACGAGGAGCGCGAGGGCTTTCGCGATCTTCGCGCCGCGGTCCGAAACGCGAGCGACTCCGTGCGCGCGATTGGGATTCCGTTCGGGGGTGGTATGATATACCACCCCGATCACACGGTGGAGGCGGTTTCCATCCCCCTCCACGAGTTTCGCTTCGAGGACGGCGCTGTCGCCGAGAGCCTCTGCCTGCCGCCTTCGGAGCGCGAAAGAACGAGAGCGACTGGAGGGCGAGCCTATGGCTGAGATGGGTAAGTATTGCAAGGCCTATTACGTCGAGCGGTTCCGCGCGTACCAAGGGTGGAAAGAGGACGTCTCGAACCTTCGCAAAGAGACGAAGGAAGTCGACGGCAAGGACGTCGAGATCGAGAAGACCGCGCTCGCGGAGCGCGACATCCTCTACCTGCACGACAACTACGTCGTGACCGACGGGATCTTCAAGGACGAGAACGTGGTCTTCGACGAAGTGAACGAGGATTGGAAGGCCTTCTGCACGAAGGACCTCGAGTTCAAGATTCCGGCGTACGAGACCGCTGCGAAAGAGTAGTCAGCCGTCAGCGGGTCGTCGCCTGCGGCAGCTCCGCACTGACGGCTGAAGTCGTCTGGCTGACGGCGCTCGGCCGCATTTCCACCACCAGGCTCAGCGCGGAATCACCTTCCCGGAACACCAGTCCGAGCGCGTCGAGGGCGTCGATCTCGATCGCGACCTCGGCTTCCACCATCCCGAGCTCCGCCGCCACCGCGGCCGCTCGTTTCGGCTTCGAAAGCGCGTCGAGCACCCGGAGTCCGACGTCGCCGAGCCGATGCTCTTCGGCGATCCCGGAGCGCGAATCGTAGACCACGCGATCGAGTCCCCGCTCCTCGAAACGAAGCTCGGGCTTCACCTTCTGATCGGCGCCGAGGGCCCTCGTTCGCCAGTGCGCGATGCGCTCGCGGAGCTTTCCGATCCATTTGACCATGTCGGTCACGTACGGCGCGTCGAAATTCAGGTCCATGAAGTAGTAGGCGAGCCGCTCCAGATCCGCGTCCGGGAAGGGATAGATCATCGAGTAGAAGTCGTACGGCGCGAGGCTCAGGCCGTATTCCTCCTGCTTGTCGAAGTACGGGCTGAACCGATCGAAGCGGACCGGAAAGCTCCCGGTGGGCGGGGGAAGGTGTGACAAGCGCGGAAGGTCGGCGACGTATTTCGCGTAGGTCTCCTCCGTCTCGCCGGGAAAGCCCACCAACAGGTTCCAAACCGGGAGGACGCCGTTGCGGACGCAGGCCTTGAGGAACGAGACGTTCTGAAAGGCGGTGGTTCCCTTGCGCATCAGCTTGAGCGTCGAGGTCGCGAGCGCTTCGATGCCGGGCTGAATCTCCCGGACTCCGGCTTCGGCGAGAATCGCCATCTCCGGCTCTTTCAGGTCCGCTTTCACTTCATAGAAGATGACCTTGGGAGAGCGAACGTGCGGAAACACGTCGGTGAGATATTCCTTCGGCATGATGTTGTCGACGGCTTCGAATCTCGCCACGCGATCGCCGTAGCGATCGATGAGCTCCTGGATTCGCTTGCGCGCCGCTTCCGCCACCATGCCTCGGTAGGCCATGGTCATCGCGTTCAACCCGCAGAACGTGCAATGGGCCTTCGCGCCCCACCAGCAGCCGCGGGAGGTCTCGAAGAGAAGCGAGATGCGAACGCTTCCCGGCGGGAACCGGGTCCCGAGCGCCGCGAAGTAGTCGTCGTAGTCGAGCGGGACGTCGACCTCGATGGGAAGCTCTTCGCCGATCTCCCGCGCGTCCGCGGGGAGGGAAGGGAGCTTCCGCCGGGAGTAGACGCCTTTGAGCTCGTGACACTTTTCGATCTCGCCGTCGAGGACGTGGCTCACGAACAGGGGGAAGGTCACGAGGGACGGACCCGAGAAGACGAAGTCGACCGTGTCGACATTTTTCGCGATGACCGCTCCCATCGGCGCGTCACAGTTCGCCCCTCCGATCACCGTCACCACCGCGGGGTTTCTGGCCTTGATCCGCCGGGCGAGAGCGAACGACGCGACGTTCTGCTGGAACATCGACGTCGCCGCCACGATCTTGTAGTCGGCGAGACGGTAGCGATCGATGAGATCGTCGAGGAGGCGCGCGGCCCTTGGCCTGAGCTCGGTCAGGACCTTCCTCACCTGCTCCTGGTTGGGGCCGAAGTGCCTCAGGTAGCGGCGGAGGTACGCTTCGGAATTGTCGGGAGCGTCGGGAAACGCGATCGGGCGGAAGAACCATTCTCCCATTCCAGAGATCAGAGACTCCATGGTGTTGGCAACCACGGCATAGTCCTTGAGGCCGAAGCTCTCCGCGAAGTCCAGGTTCAAATAGAAGATATCGACGGAGACGTCGCTCCGGGCGCTCCGCACGACCGATCGCAGCTGCGTGAGCGCGATCGAAGGCCGATGGACGTCCGCGAACGGCATGTTCACGAGAGCGATCTCGCGCATGAGACAAACCCTTTCAAATCAGCGATTTGGGGTGCGACCGGAACGCGAACGCCCCCGGTTCGCACTCGGGTTGGGGGGGAAAGAATAACCGCCCGGAAGGGCTTCCTGCAAGTCCCAATCTTCAGCGAAGGGTCTCGCGCGGGAGGTCGAGGACGCGCTCGGCGAGCGTCTCCATCCATCGGAAGTAAGGCGCGGAATCGCGGGTGGCCTCGACGTCCCCGGTGAAGAAGTCGAGAAGAACGTGGGCGCACCCGAGCCTCTCGAGATCGGCGAAATCCTGTCTCACCTGCTCGAGAGTTCCTTCACCCGCGCGGCGGGCCTCGCCCTCGGGGGCTTCCGTGAGCCGCAGCAGGATCCGCGGGCAGAGCCGGGGTTGTGGTCGCCCCATCGCTTCCGCGGTCGAAAGGAGCTCCGCCGCTTTCTTCTCGAGCCAGGGGACCCGGACCCGGATCGGATGCCAGGCATCTCCGAATCGAGCCGCGCGCTTGAGGGCGGCATCGCTCCCTCCGCCGACCCAGATGGGCGGATGCGGTTCCCTCACGGGGCGCGGTCCGGTTTGCACGTTCTCGAAATGCACGAAGCGTCCGCGATACGAGGCCTCGTCCTTCGTCCAGAGCTCGAGAAGCGCTTCGAGAACCTCGTCGGCCACCGCCCCGCGCTTTTCGAACGGAACGCCGAGGACCTCGAACTCCTCGCGCGCCCAGCCGACCCCGACACCGAGAATGAAGCGGCCGCCGCTCAGACGGTCGATGTTCGCTCCGACCCGGGCGAGCTGGAGCGCGCTCCGATAGGGAAGGATCGCGACCGTGGTCGCGAGCTCGATCCTCGTCGTGAGGCCGGAGAGCCACGCCAGAAGCGTGAACGGATCGTAGAACGGAGCCGGGTATTGGGCGGAGACATCGCGGGTGAGCGCCACGTGATCCGAAACGCCGAGGAAGTGGTAGCCGAGCCCTTCCGCGGTCTTCGCCCATAGAGAGAAGTTCTCCGGTGTCGCTCCCGGGCCGAAGTTCAGGAGGTTGACGCCGACTTTCAACTGTTTTCCGCGAGAGCCGCCTCGAGCTCCCGGAGCTCGGCGGGAAGCAGATCCTGGCCGGGAGGCCGCGGGACACCGACGTCGATTCCCCGCAGCCGTACTCCCGCCTTGATCGTCCCGGTGGGATTCGAAGTGCGATCGAGCAAATCGACGAGCGGGAGGATGCGCTCGAAGTAGACGCGCCGCGCGCGCTCGAGATCGGAGCCCTCGACCGCGCTCATGAGCGCAGCACCCGCGCGGGGAAGGACGTTGAGGATGCCGGTAATCCAGGACGTACAGCCGAGAGCGAAGGACTCGAGGGCGGCTCCCGGCGCGCCGCAGATCACTTCGAAACTCGGGTCGAGCCGCCTCCTCAAGGAAGAGATTCGGCGGCTGTCCCCGGTGCTCTCCTTGATCCCGCGAACCGTCGGGATCGCAGCGAGTTTCTGAACGAGCTCGACGGTCAGGTCTACGCCCGTCAGCGAGGGGTAGTTGAAGAGCCAGATCGGAAGCGAGGAAGCTCCCGCGACCTCTTCGTGAAAACGAAGGACGTCGCGCTCCGAGCGTCCGGCATAGAGCTCGGGAACGATGGGGGCGAGGAGCAGCCCCGATGCGCCGAGCGATTCCGCGCGCCGCACCCGGCGGGCGGCGGCATCGGTGGTGAAAGAGATGACCGCGGGAAAGACCGGTACGCGCCCGCGATTCGCTTCGAAGACGATCTCCCAGACGAGAAACGTTTCCTCTTCCGAGAGAAGCGGGCCTTCGCCGGTCAGGGCCGTCGGCATCAAGGCGGAAGCGCCTTCGCCGATGGCGTAGTCAACGAGTCTTTGAAAGGCGCCGCGGTCGACACCGCCGCCGCGCCCGAACGGAGTGACGAGCGGAACGATGAGGCGCGGCGCCCCGGAACGAATGCTCAATGATCGGTGCTGGAGCTCGCGATCTTGTTCCGGAGGATTCCGATGCCCTCGATCTCGATCTCCACGACATCGCCCGGCTTCATCGCGCTCGTGGTCCCCGGAGTGCCGGTATAGATGACGTCTCCCGGCATCAGGGTCACGAACTGGCTGATGTAGCTCACGATGTGCTCGACGTCGAAGAGAAGGTCGCTCGTCCGCTGCTTCTGCAGGACTTTGCCGTTGACTCGGGTCTGCAGCAGAAGGTCGTTGTGGTTGAGCCCGGTGACGATGGCCGGCCCGAGAGGACCGAAGTTATCGGACGCTTTGGCACGGAACCACTGGAGATCGTCTCTCTGCCAGTCCCGCTCGCTCAGGTCGTTTCCGGCGGTGACTCCGAAGATGTATTGCTTCGCGTCGGCCTTCGAGACCTTACTCGCTTTCTTCCCGATGACGATGACCAGCTCGCCTTCGAAATGGACGTTGTTGGCACCTTCGGGATAGACGATATCCGCTTCCGGACCGATGATGCTGGTGGGAAACTTCGCGAAGAGACCCGGGTAAGGCGCCGGCTCGCGGTCGCCCAGGTGGCTCTTGTAGTTCAGGCCGACGGCGATGACTTTCGACGGCTCGATCGGGGCGAGAAGCTTGGCGCTCGAAAGCGCGGTGGTTTTCCCGGTGGGCTTTCCCCCTTCGATCGGGGAACGGTCGAGATCCCGGATCTGTTCCCCTTCGAGGATTCCGTAGGACGTTCGCCCGCCTTCCGAGAAGCGAACGTACTTCGTGACTTGAGCGGACGCGGCCGCCGCGAAAAGGAGAACGGCCGATCCGAGAACGGCGACGGTTCGTAGGGTTTTCATGCGAGGGATTATACTCGATTCATGCGGAAGGCCCTGTTCCTCCTGGCGTTCGCCGCTGCCACGGAGCCCGCGGTCGACGACGCGCGCAAAGCGGAGCTCCTCCGAAGCGCTCCGATAGTGAACGCGGTGCCGGCGGGGAAGGGAGTGACCGATTCCTGGCGCGTTACCCTTCAGGAGGGAGAGCTCACCCATGACGCGCATTTTCAGTCGGTGGACGAGCGAGCCACGAAGAAAGAGGTCGCGGGCCACGTCGAGCTTCTGTTTCGCGACTCCTATCGCTACAACATCGCGGCCTACCGCCTCGCCCGGCTCCTCCGGCTCGACGACATGGTTCCCGTCTCCGTCCAGCGGAAATGGCGATCGAAGGAAGGCGCCATGACCTGGTGGGTCGACGACGTGATGATGGACGAGATCGAAAGGATCGAAAAACGTCTCCTCCCTCCCAAAGAGGCGAACTGGCGCGAGCAGGTGGACAAGGTGAAGCTCTTCTCGGAGCTCATCCACGACACCGATCGAAACCAGTCGAACGTGCTCATCACGCGCTCCTGGAGGGTATGGATGATCGATTTCACCCGGGCGTTTCGCCCCTGGGCCGTTCTGCGATCGACCGATGAGCTCCAGCACTGTGAGCGCGGACTCTACGAACGATTGCGAGCGACGACCAGGAAAGACGTGGAGGCGGCGCTCGATGGGATTCTCGAGCCAAACGAGCTCGAGGGGGTCGTCGCGCGCCGGGATCTGATCGTGGCCCACTTCGAGAAGCTCATTCGAGAGCGCGGCGAGGACGCGGTCCTGTACGGAGCCCAGCCGTAAACGGAAACGACTCCGGATCTACAATGGGCGCAACAGGAGACCCTCAATGACCAGACTCTCGATCCATTTGTCCGCGTTGTTGCTCGGCGCCACGGCCGTGGCCGCGCAGACCCAGAACCCGAATCCGCAGCCGACGTGCAAGGGCTGTCCGGCGAGCTACATCCCGAACGACGAGATCGAGGCCTACCTGAAGCGGGCGGTCGCGAACCGGATCATCGACCAGCAGGTCCGCGCGGTGGACATCGGCAAGTCGAACGTCGCCATCGGTCTCGTGCACCGGACGAAGATCGAAACGCCCGGCGAAGTGGCCGAGCACGATCTGGTGAGCGAGGTGTACCACGTCATGAGCGGATCGGCGACGCTCGTCACCGGACCGGAAATGGAGGGCATGGAGCGGCGGCCCGCCACCAACACCAACGTCCGCATGCTCAACGGTCCCGGGCACAACGCCAAGTCCGTGCGAAACGGCGTCACTCATCAGTTGAAGGCCGGCGATGTCATCGTGATTCCCGCCGGCACCGGGCACTGGTTCACGAAGATCGACGACCACATCACGTATCTGATGATCCGCGTCGACCCCGACAAGGTCGCACCGCTGAAGGACGAGGCGGCCTCGAAGGCCGACCTCGCGGGCACGAAGTAAGCGGCTTCCGCTCATCATGCCTGACCGTCGGGAGTTTCTCTCTTCGTCCGCGGCGCTGGCTCTCTCGCTCGCGACTCGTCCCGCGCGGATCACCGGCCGTGTTTCGGCGGGAGGGAAAGGCGTTGCGGGCGCCGTCGTCTCTGACGGACTTTCGTGTACCTCCACGGACGCGAACGGCGATTTCGAGCTCGTGAGCGACCGGAAGGCTCGCTTCGCGTTCGTCTCGCTTCCCACGGGCTATCGAGTACCGACGGACGATTCCGGTCTCGCTCGCAGCTACCATCCGCTCGAGCTCGACGCTTCGGGCGAGGCCGCGGTCGAGTTCCGGCTCGAGGTCTCGAAGTCGACGGACGAGGAACATCGATTCCTCGTATTCGGTGACACGCAGATTGCCACCCCCGACGACGCCGACGAGCTCGACCGGGCGATGAAAGACGTCGATCGGAGGGCCGTCTTCGGCGTGACCTGCGGCGATCTCGTGCATGACGCGATGGATCTCTTTCCGCGATACCGCTCGGCCGTCGCGAGCCTCGGAGTCCCCTTCTTCCAGGTGGTGGGAAACCACGACCTCGACCCCGCACGCGGCTCGGTGCGGGCGAGGTCGATCTTCGAAAGCTACTTCGGTCCCACTCACTACTCGTTCAACGTCTCCGGCGTTCACTACGTCGTCTTCGACAACGTGTTCTGGCTCGGAGACGGGTACGTCGGGTTCCTCGACGACGAGCAGCTCTCGTGGCTCGCCTCAGACCTCGCGGCGGTCGAGCCTGGTTCCGTCGTCGTCGTATTCGCGCACATTCCCTTCCTCAGCACGGCCTCGGAGCGAACGGGCGGAAAGATCGCGAAACGAGAGGGAGAGGTGACGAACCGGGATCGTCTGCTCGAGATGCTTTCCCGATTTCGCGCCCACTTCGTGACCGCGCATACCCACGAGAGCGAGCACCTGTTTCACGGAAGCGTCCACGAGCACGTGGTGTCCACGGTCTGCGGAGCCTGGTGGAGCGGGCCCATCTGCTGGGACGGAACTCCGAACGGCTACCATGTTTACGAAGCGCGCTCCGGCGAGCTCTCGTGGAGTTTTCGCCCGACGGGGCTCGGCGATCGCCAGCTCCGAGTCCATGGCGCGGGAGCCGATCCGGCGAGGCCCGGCGAGATCATCGCGAACGTCTGGAACTGGGACCCGCAATGGAAGGTCCACTGGTACGAGGACGGAATCCGCAGGGGTGAGATGCTCCGGGCGCGCGGCTTCGACCCGACGGCGGTAGCGCTCTACAAGGGAAGCGATCGGCCGGCGAAGAACTCGGAGTGGGTGGAGCCGGTCGCGACCAATCATCTCTTCTATGCACGGCCGTCGACAGGAGCTGTCACGGTCGAGGTCGTCGACCGCTTCGGCCGGACCTATTCTTCGAAGATCGAGGAGGGCTGAGCTCATGGAGAGAGTCGCGTGGGCGCGCGCTCACATGCCGCTTCTACGGGAGCTCGAGGCGGAGCTCGCGAGAACCAGGCCCTTTTTGGGAATCACTATCGGAATCTGCCTCCATATCGAGCCCAAGACGGCCGTGCTCGCGACCGCGCTCGCGTCCGGGGGCGCTTCGATCGCCATCACGGGAAGTCCCGGAACGACGCAGAACGACGTCGCCGACTGGCTCGCTTCTTCAGGGTTCGAGGTTCACGGCCGGAGGGAGGACGGGATCGAAGAGCACCGCCGGAACCTCGCCCGCGTGATGGAGCGCCGCCCCGACCTCCTTCTCGACAACGGCGCCGACCTCGTGGCGCTCCTCGTCGAGCGGGGCCTTCGTGCGATCGGCGCGACCGAGGAGACGACCACGGGCGCGAATCGCCTCCGCGAGGAGCTGTCGGGCCGCGTCGCGTTTCCGGTAATCGTGATCAACGACAGCCCGCTCAAATCGATCGTCGAGAACCAGCATGGAGTGGGGCAGACGGTTTCGAGCGCCTTTCTCCAGTCGACCAATCTCGGCATCGCCGGTCGTCGTTTCGCCGTCCTCGGGTTCGGCTGGTGTGGACGGGGGATCGCGCGGTGCCTCTCCGCCGTCGGCGGCCGCGTGGCGGTGGTCGAGCCCGATTCGATTCGCGCGCTCGAGGCCGCTCTCGAGGGGTTCGACGTTCTCGAGCTGGAAGAAGCGATTCCGCGGTGCGAGGTATTCGTCACCGCCACCGGGAAGGCCGGGAGCCCTGAGGCGGGAGCACTTCGAGCTCCTGCCCGACGGTGCCATCCTCGCGAACACGGGGCACTTCTCGACGGAGATCGAGCTCGACGCTTTGCGCGCGGTCTCTCGTGATACGGCGGCGCGGGTCGATTCCGGAATCGAGCGGTTCACGCTTGCCTCGGGGAAGACGATCTACCTTCTGGCGCGCGGTGAGATGCTGAATCTCGCGGCGGGCGGGGGAAATCCAGTCGAGGTGATGGACCTCGGGCTCTCGCTTCAGGCTTTGTCGCTCGCGCGGATCGCGCGCGAGCCGTCGACTCTCGCGCCCGGACCTCAGCCCGTCCCCGCCGAAATCAATCAGGCCGTCGCGCGGCGGATGCTGTTGGCGCTGCGTGGATGAACGATCCTCCTGGGTCGCGATCTCGTCGGGAGTTCCTTGCTTGAAGATCCCTCCCATCCCGACATAGGCTCCCTCGGTGTTCTCGCGGAAGGCTTGGAGCGGCGGCCCGCGACCAACACCAACATCCGCATGCTCAACGGTCCCGGGCACAACGCCAAGTCCGTGCGAAACGGCGTCACTCATCAGTTGAAGGCTGGCGATGTCATCGTGATTCCCGCGGGCACCGGGCACTGGTTCACGAAGATCGACGATCACATCACGTATCTGATGATCCGTGTCGACCCCGACAAGGTCGCTCCTCTGAAGGACGAGGCGGCCTCGAAGGCCGACCTCGCAGGAACGAAGTAAGCGGCTTCCGCAACTCAAGGTACGATTCACCGTGCTCACTATCGGCCCGCTCAAGATTGCCATGCCCGCCGTCCAGGCAGCGCTCTCCGGTTTTTCGGATCGGCCGATGCGCGTGGTCGCCCGCCGCTTTGGAGCGGAGTTTGCGTCGGCCGAGGTCATGCTCGATGAACTCGTGATCCGCGAGGGAAAGCATCGCCTCCGCTTGCTCAAGATAGGCTCCGACGACCATCCTCTTGGAGGACAGCTATTAGGCAGCCGCCCGGAGCAGTTCGCCCAGGCGGCGAGCGACCTGGTCGAAGCGGGCTACGACGTCGTCGACATCAATCTCGGATGTCCCGTGAGGAAGGTGCTTGGCCGCTGCAGCGGCGGATTCTTGCTGAGTGAGCCGGAGAGTGCCCTGGCCATCGTCAAGGCCGTGATTCAGGCAGTCGGAGGCCGGCGGCCGGTGACGGTAAAGATGCGCCGCGGGTTCGACGACTCCTCCGAGAGTGAACGGAACTTCTTCTCTATCCTCGACGGCGCACTCGGCCTTGGCGCCGCTGCGATTACCGTCCATGGGCGCACCGTGAAGCAGCGCTACATCGGACCTTCCAGCTGGGGGTTCCTCGCCCGTGTGAAGCGCCACGCGGGCCCGGCCACGATTCTTGGCAGCGGCGACCTGTTCACTGCACAAGCGGTCGTACAAATGATGAACGAAACCGGAGTGGACGGCGTCACCGTGGCGCGCGGAGCGATCGGCAATCCGTTTATCTTTCGCGAGTGTCGCGCGCTGCTGCAGGAGAGTCGCGAGCTTCCGCCGCCGCCTGTTTCCGAGCAGCGCGAGGCGCTCGAGCTTCATCTGGCGGAGTCGCTGAAGCTTTACGATGATGCGCGCGTTTCGGCAATCGTCCGCAAATTTGGGATTTCCTATGCCGGCCTGCACCCGATGCCCGACGACGTCCGAACGGCTTTTATCGGCGCGAGGAAGCTCGACGAGGTTCGCGCTGTCCTGACGTCCTGGTACGACCCTCTGCGCGAATGGCCCAAGGTCGAAAGACGCGAGATGCCGAGAGACCTGATCGCCGCGGGCGCGGAAGCCTGAAACCAAGGCCGAATGACGCTATGGCGGATGCTGTCGGCGCTTCGTTCAATGACGACGTAGAGTGAGCCTTCCGTGACCTGGGATCCCGACCAGTATCGAGCGCTTCGAGCGGGAACGCGCCCGGCCCTTCTTCGACCTTCTTTCGCGAATTCCCGAGATCCAGGTTCGCACGGCGGCGGATCTCGGATGTGGAACCGGTCAGATGACTCGCCATCTCCTCGCGAAGTGGCCGCAGGCAACGATTTGGGGAGTCGACGATTCGAGGGAAATGCTCGAGCGCGCCCGCGGCGGCGAACCGGATCCTCGGCTCGTCTTCGTGGAAGCCGATTTGCGGCGAGTGGCAGGCGCCTGACCCACTCGACTGCATCATCTCGAACGCCGCTCTTCACTGGGTTCCTGATCATCGAGAGCTTCTCGCCGACCTGGCCGTGCAGCTCACGCAAGGGGGAGTCCTCGCCGTCCAGATTCCGAACAATCGAGAGGAACCTGCATTCCGACTGCTGGCCTCATTGGCGAAGGATTCCCTTCGCTACACCGTCGAGACGAGCGAATGGTACCTGGCGCGTCTCTCGGAGCTTGGTCTCGAGGCCGAGGTCTGGGAAACGATCTACTACCACCAGCTCCCGGATGCGGGCGCGATTCTCGAGTGGCTCAAGGGCGCGGCGCTCCGGCCCGTCCTTTCGTCGCTCGATTCCGCGGCCGCTACCGAGCTTCTATCTCGTCTCGGCGAAGGGATCGCCAATCTTTACCCTCACGGGGAAGCTCGGAGTCGTCTTTCCGTTCCGGCGGCTGTTCTTCACGGCGCGCCGGCCGACTTAGCCCATCTCCCTGATACGGCGTGAGACGGCGGCTCCCACCTCTCGCGTCCCCAGGTTTCCGCCGAGCTCCTGCGGCGTCTCGCGATTCTCGATTGCGGCGACGACCGCCTTCTCGACCATTGCCGCCTCGTCCTTGAACCCGAGATGGTCGAGCATCATCTGCGCGGACAGGATGGCTCCGAACGGGTTCGCCACGTTCTTTCCCGCGTACTTCGGCGCTGAGCCGTGTACCGGCTCGAACATCGAAACGCCGTTCGGGTTGATGTTGCCCGAAGCCGCCATTCCGAGTCCACCCTGGAGCGCGGCTCCGAGGTCGGTCACGATGTCCCCGAACATGTTACAAGTGACGATGACCTGAAACTGCGCGGGGTTCTTCACCATCTGGAGTGCGAGAGCGTCGATGTACAGATGATTCGCCTCGATCCCCGGGTACCGCTTCGAGACCTCGGCGAAAGCTCTCTGCCACAGATCGTGGCCGAACCTGAGGGCGTTCGACTTGTCGCTCATCGTGACTTTGGTGAGGCCGTTCGCCTTCGCGTGCCGGAAGGCGTGGTCGATGATGCGTTCGACTCCCTTCCTCGTGTTGATGTCCTCCTGGGTCGCGATCTCGTCGGGAGTTCCTTTCTTGAAGATCCCTCCCATCCCGACATAGGCGCCCTCGGTGTTCTCGCGGAAGACGACGAAGTTCACGTCTTTGCGTCCGCGCCCCTTGAGAGGACAGAGGTCGTCGTGCAGGAGCTTGACGGGCCGGTGATTCGCGTAGAGATCGAGAACGAATCGAGTGCCGAGGAGGATGTCCCGCGCATGAGCCATGTCCGGAACGCGCGGGTCGCCGAGCGCTCCGATGTAAATCGCATCGAAGTCCCGCTGGAACATCTCGTAAGTGCCCTCGGGAAGCGAGACTCCCGTCTTGAGGTAACGCTCGGCGCCGAAGTCGAATTCCTGTACGGCGAGCCTTGCACCGGTGACCTCGCCGAGCGTCGCGAGAACCGCGACAGCTTCGCGCGTGACGTCGATGCCGATGCCGTCACCAGGAATTACAGCAATGCGTTTTTCTTTCACGAAAGGAGAGTAGCACAGCGATCCGATTCAGTGGCTCAATCGGCTTGGCTGCCTGCTTCGGGGATCGGCGGCTTCATCCCGCCGGATGGCGTCCGGTCCGGTCAAAGAAGAGCGAGGTTCTCTTCGGTCGCACCCTCAACGACGGAAATCGGGATTCCGCAATCGAACGTGACCACTCGCCCAGAATTTCGCACCGCGAGGGCGAGAAGATACACGTCCGTAATCTGCCGATGTCCGACCAGATTCTCCCGACGAAAGAGCGACTCGTCTCGCAGCGTGACGTCATCCGGCCAGAACGCGTGATCCGTGCGATCGATGGACTCGCTGAGTCTGCGAATCGCATCCTGGGCCGAGACGGCGTTGGGATACTTCGGTTGAGACAGGATGCGCACGAACCCGTTCTCGGTCAGTGGGCAGGAAGCCCGACCAGCCGCCGCGTTCTCTTTCCACCATGCGTGGGCTGACTCGTGTTGGACGTGCGCGGGGTCGAAGAGCGCGATGAGCGCATTCACGTCGAACAGCGCCCGCACCGGCTCAAATCTCCTCGTCGAACAGGCTCTCCACGAGCTCGGTGGTTACGATCGCGCCGCCGGAGGGAAGAAGCGAGAAGCCATTTCGAACTTCCAAAGTCGACGAGCTCTCTCCGCGAAGCGCCTTCCGCGCCAGCTCGGAAATGACTGCTCCTGCAGTCTTTTTCTGCGCGGCCGCGAGCTCTTTGGCGGCCATGAGGACATCGTCGTCGATCTCGAGCGTCGTTCTCATGCATCAAATGATACTACATCTGATGCGTTACGGGCAGTTACGATCTTGCAGAACGCGGCCCGCGCGATCGTGACCACTCGCGGGCCAGCGCGATCAGCGCGGGCGCGGTGGCGCCGTCGAAACGGACGTTCCCGTCGCCATCGGTCACGGAGGTCCATCCCTCTGGACGCCGCTCGCGTCCCCAACGCGTGAATTCCTGGAGTGCAGCACCGAAGCGGCCATCCGCTTTGAGGAGCTGCTCCTCGACGACCAGACCGCCGCGAACGGTGTAGCGCCAGCGGGCCGTGACGCGTTCCAGCCCCAGCGCGTCGAGCAGCTCGTTCGTCTCGTAGAGGGTGAACTCCACGTCGGGATGCCGCGCGTCGAGGATCTCGAAGCGAAAGCGGGAACGCGCCGCGGCGTCGAACTCGCGAAGCCGCCGTTCGAACTCCCAGTCGATCGCGTGCCGTTCGCCCTTCCACACGGCGACCGCGGAATTGTCGTAGCACCGCCGGGCTCCGTCGGCGTCGTACGCGTTCCAGGCCGCGATCACGCAGGTGACGGCGGCAGTGAGGTCACCCGTCGCCTGCGGGTGAGCCGCGGGCGCGGCGCTCAACAGGCATCCGAGAACGATCAGAGACAGTAGCGGGCGACGATGGGTCTCATCCTTTTTGTCAGGCATGGTCATCTGAATTCCGCTGCTGATGAAGAGGGCCGCGCCCACTCCCATCGCAAGTTCGACGGCCCGCCACTCAACCGGCACGTTGAATGCAGGTGCTTCCTACGTTGAGTCTCCCCGCTCCGTAATGGAAAAGAGATCGATGACCCATAACCATGTCCCGTCGGCTTGTCGGCGGGCGACCTCAGCGGTTACGCTTCCATCGGGACTCCGAGTTGACGTAAGCGCCAGGTCTCCACTGACAACTGCCGGGCGTTAATCTCCGAAATCAAACTTTCGACCCGTGGCCACCAGTCCGGCGAAAAATTCTCGGATTGCTTCCCTGCCGTGCACCAACCGCCCGGATCCGCTGTCAAGGACAGCATGGGGCTCGTATAGGGCCGCCATTCCGTCGACGTCTCCCGCCCTCTCTCGGGACACCAGCAGCCGTTCCAAATCCTGAGGATCACGCGCTGGCTCAAGGCTAACTTTGTCGACTATAAACACTACTCCGACGGGCCACGACGATTCTCCGATACCCTCCAACTTGTAGTTGGGCAGCGAATCATCGCACGGGCTCGAAGTGACCGATCTCCGTCTCCCTTGTCGTCCACGCCGCACACTTGGCATCCAAGGCCTCGAACTCCTCGGCACAACGGGTGCGAAAGGCATCCCAAGCTTCTCTCGACTCCCAGTAGTCAATCGTGATGAAGCGCCGCGGCTGTGCGCGGTCCCGGTACAGCTCGCTACGCAAGTAGCCGGGTGCGCGGGAGAAGAGTTGCGACCCATTCGCCGGAAGACCCATATGTCCGCTCGAAAGCGTTCACATGGTCAGCGGAGATCATGAACTCCCACATGTACACGTAGTGCGCTGTCACGGCTGTCACCTCGCCCCCCACGGACACCTCCTGCAGTTAGGTGAAAGTGTCTAGTTTATCGAGGGAGGTTCTTTCGTCAGCTTCATCCGCTTGATAGGCGGCACCCAATTCGAGTCACGCGCTGAGCGCTTCAGCTACCGCTTCCGGATTCTCGGCCGCGATCTTTAGCAGCGCCCTGGCTGGACCCTCGGGCTGGCGTCGACCTTGTTCCCAATTTTGCAGCGTCGACACGCTCACGCCGATCATTAGTGCAAACTCCGATTGAGAAACATCAAGCTTCTCTCGAACCGCCTTGATATCGGCAGGCTTGAAATGGAACATGCGAGCTGGCTTCAGCTTCCCTCGCTTGATTTTTCCGGCCTGCTTGACGCTCGCAACCAGCTTCTCGAAATCCTTCGTCTTCACTTCAGCTCCTCTCGAACCAACTTACTCAGAACACGGAGCTGCGTCGGGGTGAGGTAGCCTCCTGCTCATTCTTCGGATAAAGCAGCAACATGTAGACGGTGTCTCCCTCTTTATCCCAGAAGTAAATCACCCTCAGTCCGCCTCGCTTACCTCCACCGCTTCTCCTCCAACGGAGCTTTCGCAGTCCGCCGCTCCTTGGGATGAGCGGCGCTTGCTCCGGCCTGAAGAGAAGCGCCAATTGAAGGCCCCGATACTCATCATCGGAGAGGAGCTCCGTGACCTCCCGCGTGAAAACTGGGGTTTCTACGAAGCGCACTTCTCACTATACGCCATTGACGTATGGCGAGGCAACGCTCGGTGCAACACGCAGGCAAGTAACCGCAGAACAGTGTGATTGAGTGGCGTGGCCAGTCCTACAGTGCGAGCACAACGTCATCGAAGTGTTTCGACCTAAGGACTGCATGCGGTGCAACGAAGGGGAGGCCACGGCCACTCCAACCGCAACTTATGCGGGGACTCTTACACGGCTGTGCAAAAATTCCGGCGCGAAGTCCGCCCCGCTTTTCCAGACCACCGTGTGAAGTTCCGGATGCAGTTCGAATGCTCGGAACACGTTCATATCCTGCAACGGCTCGAAAACAGGACCGTCTAGCTCCTCACGGAGATCTACTTCGCCGGTGAGGCCGTCGTTGAACCGGAGTCGAAGGACATAGTCTCGGACCCACGTCGCCTCGGTAACTCAATCATCGCCTACTCCAAGGGTGGGATGGGCTGCAGAGGCTTACGGTCTTTCGCGCGCTGCCAATTCTCTGCGAGCTCAGTTTTGTGCAACTCATACCACTCAACTACGTGGCGGAGTGCGCAACGAGGGAACTCACCCTTCACGACTCCGTCCTCAATTCCAACCGTGACCTCGTACTCTCCATAGATTGCGTGGAAATGCGTGGGTCCATAATCCCGATAGAACATCGCGATCACGATGCCGAGGAAGCGACTCAGCTCCGGCACATCTTCATTCTAGCTTCGGCGCTACGTCGAGTGCACCCCGCATAACAGTGTGATTGAGTGGCGTGGCCAGCTTTGAGTGAATCGCCATATTCAACGAAGACGATTTCGGTCATTGTTACGCCCCCGCTGACGAAGAGGGCCACGGCCACTCCAATCGCTGGTTATGCGGCCTCTGCGGTTGAACGAACGTCCTGCTCTGCCGGCGCCCTTCTCGGCTCAAGACCGGAGAGCCCTGAACCATGAATATGACAGTTGATGCCACCAGGGCGCACCCCAAAGTGAGTTGATGACGAGGTGCCCTGTGAATACGACCACTAGGCCGATCAACGTAGTCCGGTGAACGCGCCCGGCGGTCGCTAGGTCGAAGACAACGACGGGAATGAGAATGATGTAGACCCATATGTCGTCCCCCAATGCCTTGGAAGACCGAAATCTGGAAGCCAACGGATTCGGTCGATGCCTGCTTGGAGGGCCACGGCGATCGAGAACACCATGAGCCTTTTGTGGGTATACGGCTGGCGTCGCGCCAAAAATGCCCATGTTACGAACAACGCGAACAGGCAAATGACAGTCAATTCAGCAATCAGGACATGCCAAAGGAAACTGTCAGCCGGGGGATTAAGGGTCAATCGCACCCGTACCGG